>NZ_CP083692.1:0-2400000 GCF_020096995.1 Leucobacter sp. Psy1 | reverse complement strand
GTGCTCGGCGATGTCGACCCGCTATTTGGGCGATGAGTTCGACATCCACGGGGGCGGGCTCGACCTCCGTTTTCCGCACCACGAGAACGAGCTTGCCCAGTCGAACGCGGCGGGGCATCCGTTCGCGCGCCTGTGGATCCACAACGGTCTGGTCAACACTGGCGGGCAGAAGATGTCGAAGTCGCTCGGCAACTCGTTGTTCGCGGCGGATCTGCTGCAGCAGGCGCGTCCGATCGTGCTCCGGTACTTTCTCGGTTCGGCGCACTATCGCTCCACCCTGGAGTTCAGCGCCGAATCGCTTGCCGAGGCCGAGGCGGCGCTCTCGCGTATCGAGGGTTTTCTGGAGCGCGTCGAGCGGGCGTCGGGCGACGACGCCGGGTTCGCTGCCCTGAACGGTGCTGCGAGCGCGGATGACCTTCCCGAAGCCTTCACCTCGGCGATGCTCGACGATTTCGGCGTGCCGCAGGCCCTCGGCGTGCTGCACCAGACCGTGCGCGCGGGGAACACCGCGCTGGATGGGGGCGACCTCGAAGCCGCGATCGCCGCCGCATCCCAGGTCGCGGCGATGATCGACGTGCTCGGAGTGGATGCGCGCGCCGAGCAGTGGGCCGGAGGAGCGGGGGCGGTCGCCGATGACCGTGCCTCATCCGTGCTCGACACCCTGATCGAGGGCCTCATCGCCGACAGAGCTACCGCCAGGGCGTCGAAAGACTTCGCCCTGAGCGACACCATTCGCGACCGCCTGCAGCACGCTGGCGTCACCATCGAAGACAGTCCGACCGGAACCCGCTGGAGCTTGACATGAACACGAAGAAGGGGCGCCCAGGCGCCGTACGCAAGAAGAGCCGCGGCAAGGCCGTCGGGTCGGGAGGTCAGGGCCGGCAGGCGCTGGAGGGCAAGAAGCCTACGCCGAAGGCCGAGGATCGGCCGTATCACCCCGCGGGCAAGGCGAAGGCGGCACGCGAGCGCTATGACGCTGCGCGCCAGCGGCACGGCGGTGGCGGCCGGGACTCCGGCGAGCGCCGCGGCAGGGCGCCTCAGCAGTCGGACGATTCCGAGCTCGTCACGGGCCGGAACGCGGTGTTGGAGGCGCTTCGCACGAAGTCGCCTGCCACGACGCTCTACATCGCGGCCAAGGTCGAGATGGATGATCGGTTCCGAGAGATCCTGAGCCTCGCGGTGAAGTCCAACCTGCCCGTGCTCGAGGTGATGCGCCCCGAGCTCGACCGTATGGTGTCCCGGGACACGGTGCACCAGGGCGTGGCGTTGAAGGTGCCGCCGTACGAGTACGCGCACCCGATCGACCTGCTCGAGAAGACGGTCGACCGGAATCAGACGCCGCTCTTCGTGGCTCTCGACGGGGTGACGGACCCGCGCAACCTGGGCGCGATCATCCGTTCGGTTGCGGCATTCGGCGGTCACGGCGTCATCGTGCCGCAGCGCCGCGCTGCGCCGGTGAACTCGGCCGCTTGGCGCACCTCCGCCGGTGCTGCAGCGCGAATTCCCGTCGCCATGGCGGGCAACCTGACCCAGACGCTGAAGGATTTCAAGAAGCAGGGCGTCTTCGTCGTCGGGCTGGACGGGGACGGCGACGTCTCGCTGCCGGGACTCGATCTCGCCGACCGGCCGCTCGTGCTCGTGATCGGCAGCGAGGGCAAGGGCCTCTCCCGACTGGTGTCGGAGCACTGCGACGCCCTGGTGTCGATTCCGATCACCGGTGCCGCTGAGTCCTTGAACGCCAGCGTTGCCGCGAGCGTCACGCTGTACGAGGTCGCGAAGCTGCGGGCGGAGTCCGGCCGGGCCTGATCCTGGCATCGTCACATCACCCCGAGCACTTCGGCGCGCCAGCGGCCGTGCGTGAGTTCGAGGCGCATCGCGACCCCGATCGCGCGGCGGCCGACGTACACCGTCACGCTCGCCTCGATCGCCCCGGGCCGCGGCTCCGAGGTGAAGACCGAGCCGGGGTGCGGAACGATGCGGCGGCGATCGCGATGCACCGCTCGACGTTCAGCTCGGAGCTGGCGTTGGAAGAGCAGCTGTTCCGCGGCTGCCGTCGAGAGGCGGCCGCGGAGCTGGGTGAAGGGACGGCTCCCCTCGAGCACCTCCACCGCGTGCACCGCGAGGGCCGCGATGAAGGCGCGCGGCGGAGGAGGGATCGCCGGGGGAGTGCTCGGCGCGGTCGCGGCGCGTGAGGTTCGGGGCGGGTGTCCGGGCAAGGCAGGCGCTCCTGTTCCAGTGGGTGCGGTGAAGCGGTCCCGTCCCCCTGGGGTGTCCCCCTGCGGCCGCGAGTGATGACCCCACCATAGAAAACAGTGGGTGAAGAGTGTCAAGCGAGATGTTTCCCTGTGCGCGAATGCGCAGGGCCCGTGAGCCACGGGCGGTAGGCTACTTCCCGTGTCGACACTGCGGAAACTTGCCGAGAAATACTCCAGCCTGAACGAGGAAGAGATCGACTGGCTCGAACTGCTCATGTTCGACTGGCCGCTGCTCGCCGACCTCGCCCTGGGCGACGTCGTGCTGTGGGCGCCGACGCCCGATGGCACCTACCTCGCCGTCGCGCACAGTCGGCCAGCCGGTTCGGTGACGATGTTCTACCGCGACATCCTGGGGGAGTACCTGCGGCCCGATTGGCAGGACCTCGTCGACGAGGCCATGCAGACGCGCGAGCCCGTGAACTCCACCGCTCCCGCCTGGTACGAGGAGAACCCGATGCGCTTGACGGCGTACTCGGTCGCCCGCCGCGACAGTGAGGGTCACCCGTCGCAGCCGTTCGCGGTGATCACGCTGCACACGAGCGTCTCCGACGCGCGGAACGCGTCGCGGATCGGAGCCGCGTTCCGGGAGTGCGCGCTCGACATCTTCACGATGATCCAGCACGGAGACTTCCCTTCTCCAGGTACGAGTCGCGGGCGCGAGCGCGGCGCGCCCCGCGCGGCCGACGGACTCGTGCGCGTCGATCCGGAGGGCATCGTCCAGTTCGCGAGCCCGAACACGCAGTCAACCTTCAACCTTCTCGGCTACCGCGATGAGCTGGAGGGCGAGAGCTTCCCCGACGCCGTCGCGGAGATCGTGCGTGGTCAGTTCGACACGAACGAGAGCCTGCCGCTCATCGCGCAGGGCAAGATCGCGAAGCGCGCTGACCTCGAGGCGCTCGGGCGGACCGTGACCCTCCGGTCGATCCCGGTCATCCGTGACGGGCACCGTGCCGGGGGGATCGTGCTCACCCGCGATGTCACCGAGATCAGGCAGCAGGCGCAGGAGCTCATCACGAAGGACGCCACGATCCGCGAGATCCATCACCGCGTCAAGAACAACCTGCAGACCGTCGCGTCGCTGCTCAGAGTGCAGGCGCGCCGCGCTCGAGCCGAGGAGGCGAAGCAGGTGCTGGGGCAGGCCATGCGCCGCGTCGCCGCAATCGCCGTCGTGCACGACACCCTGTCGACCGGCCTCTCGCAGATCGTCGACTTCGATGTGGTGTTCGATCGGGTCGTCGGCCTGGCCGCCGAGGTCGCGAGCCTCCACGGGACCACCGTCCATCCCCGCAAAGAGGGGACCTTCGGCGAGCTCCCATCCGAGTACGCGACACCGCTGGCGCTCGCGCTGACGGAGGTCGTCACCAATGCGGTCGAGCACGGTCTGGCCGGCCGCGAGGGCGAAGTCTTCGTCCGCGCGGATCGCGATGACCGCCGTCTGCTCGTCGAGGTCGTGGACACCGGCACCGGATTGCCGGGCGGAACCGTCGGGGATGGGCTGGGCACGCAGATCGTGCGGACCCTCATCGAGGGCGAACTGGGCGGGTCGATCACCTGGAGCCCCGACGTCGCCGGCGGCACTCGGGTCGAGATAGAGGTGCCCCTGCACTGGATCAATACGCAGACGCGCCCGATCCCGCGCCTCGAGAACGACTGAGCGCGGAATCGGGCGGCGTCAGCGGCGGCCGCGCAGGATCACGGCCACTGCGACGACCAGGAGCAGTGCTCCGAGTCCCAGCACGACGCCGGTGACCCACATACCGGGGTCGACGGTACCGGGGGCGAGCGTCTGCTGGAGTACCACAGCGCAGAAGGCCAGGATGAGGACGCCCCAGACGATGGTTCCCGTGCTCGCACCCGATCGTTTGTCGGGCGCCGGGTCCGCGTCGACGGCGTGCGGCTCAGCGGGCTGCGGCCCAGCGGGTTGCGGCTCAGCGGGCTGAGCGTCGGCTGGCTCGGGTGGTTCGAGTGGAGTGGTGTTCATCGCAGTGCCTCCTCGGATGCGAGTGTGGTCATGGGTGCCGCGTCGGCGGTCGTGACATCGACGGGATCGTCGGAGATGCGGGCGGTGCCGAACGCGAGTCGGATCGTCACGTGGGCCGCGTCGTCCGAGGCGGAGGCTCGGGAACCGGTGACGGGGGAGCCTGCGGTGATGGTGCGGTGCAGGAGCACCCCTGAGCTCTGTCGTCCGTCGGAGTCGGTGCCGCGTTCGGTGATGTTGCCGGCCAGGAGGCGGACATCGACGATGGTCGGGCGATCCTCGGGGAGGAGGAGGCGCGCCTGCCCGGCGAGCACCCAGATCTCCGTGTCGACGGCGCTGGTGCTGTCGTCCAGGTCTGAGAGGTCGACGGTCGCGTTGCCCGCGATCATCGTGACGCCGGGAGCGTCGCCGTCAGACGAGATTGTGACGGTGCGCTGCCCGAACGGCTGGAACGCGGAGCCGGACGGGAAGATGGCGGTGAAGAGCAGTGCGACGACCCCGCACCACGAGAAGAAGACGAGGATGCCGCCGTCCTTGCCGCGAGCGCCCGCGACGATGAGGGAGAGCCCGATGACCGCGAGTGCGATCACGCCGCCGACCACGTACGCAAGCCAGGTCTGACTGGCATCACCGGAGAGCGGAAGCGCGACCCAGCCACTGAGGACCGCGGCCACTGCGGTGCCGCCCGCGAGGAGCGCGAACGCCAGGGTGAGGAGGATGTGGCCCGCTCCCAGTCGCCTCGCCCGGTGCCTGGCGGTGCTCTCGGCGCTCACCCGTTCACCCCACTCGGCCGCGCGACGGCCGACGTCTTCGCCCCACTCACCGGCGCGCTGGCCCATCTGCTCGCTCCACTGTGCCCAATCCCTGGACGGCTCCGCAGCGTCGCCCGGCGGCGGAGGGTTCGTCGACGCCGACTTCGGACCGGTGGCGTCGCCGCCCGCCTCGGCACCTGCGTCGCCAGGTGCGTCAGCCGGCCTCGCCTGCCGCCCGGGAGCCCCAGGTCCGCTCGTGAAGAACCACACGATCAACCAGATCGCTCCGCCCACGAGCGCGGTCCACCACAGGACGGCGAACAGTGCGGAGATCCAATCGGGCATCCCCCAGACGTCCCAGAGGGCGAAACCTCCGAAGGGGAGGCCGACGATGCGCAGGAGGACCGGGAGCACGATGACCGCCGCGAGCACGACTGCCGTGATCAGTACCCCGGTCGACGCTCGCCCCCGGACGATGTCCTCCAGGTGAATGCGGCCGGTATGGTCGGGCATGAGCAGCCAGCCGAGCACGTAGAGCAGGATGCCCGGGCCGCCGAGTACGGCGAGGACGAGGAAGACGCCGCGCACGATGAGCGGGTCGATGCCGATCTTCGCGGCGATACCCGAGGCGACGCCGGCGAACCAGCGATCCTGAGCGCGCGAGAATCCGAGGCCGCGGATCCAACCGAAGAAGCCTTCGGCAGGTCGTTCGGATCGCCCGAACTGCGGGTCAGGGGGAGTCTGGTCCCCGGGAGGCTGTGATGCGTTCATGTCTTCGAGTCTGCTGTCGGAGCGCTCGCGTCGCCATCGGGGTTCCCCCTGACCCGACCCTGATTCCTCGCCGTGAACGATGCGGGTGAGCGCTCGGGGTGCTTGGATGAGAGGGTGAACAGACCACCGCTGACGCGCCCGCGCACCGACCGCATCATCGCGGGTGTCGGTGCGGGGCTCGCCAGGCATCTCGGGTGGGAGCCGGTGCAGGTGCGCGTCGTCCTCGCGGCGCTCGCGCTGCTCGGGGGTGCGGGCGCCCTGCTGTACGCATGGTTGTGGGCGACGGTCCCCGAGGAGGGCGAGGTCGACGGTGTCGTCCCGCTGCGGCGTGCTTTCACCCGGCCCAGCGGAGCAGGATCGGCGGGAGCCGCGGCGGTTTCAGCAGAGCCCGGCCCCTCTCCCGCTGCCGCGGTTCCTCCCGCCGCTGCACCCCGTGCGAGCACGAATGCTCCTGCGACTGCGACCGCGAGGGTGGTCAAGCGGCGGATCCCGGTGGCCGAGGTCCTGCTCGGGCTCGGCCTGCTCGCGGTGGGGGTCGCGCTCGTGCTGATGCGTCTCAACGTGGACGTGCGTCTCGACCTGATCCTGCCGGCATTCGCGATCTGCGTCGGCGTCGGACTCGCGTGGTGGCAGATCGCGGACCGCGCGCGACCCGACCGCAGTGCTGTGCCTCGCGTGCTGGCCGCGCTCGCGCTGGTGGCGGTCGGCGTGCTCATGTTCTTCGTCACGGCGCGTCAGCCGAATGCGTGGACCGTGATCGCGGCGGCGATCTCGGTGCTGCTCGGGGTCGCGCTCGCGATCGCGCCGTGGCTCCTTCGGCTGAACCGGGAGCTCATGGCTGAGCGTGCTGGCCGAGCGCGAGAGGCTGAGCGCGCGGAGATCGCCGCCCACCTCCACGACTCGGTGCTGCAGACGCTCGCGCTGATCCAGCAACGCTCCGCGGCCGGGAGCGACGTGGATCGTCTCGCTCGCAGCCAGGAGCGGCAGCTCAGGGAGTGGCTCTTCCAGACGGGGGACGGCGCGCCGGCGCGCGACCGCGACGCGGTCGATGTTGAGCTCAAGTCCCACGCCGCAGCACTGGAGGAGGTGCATGCCGTGCGGTTCGAAGTCGTCGCAGTGGGCATCGGGCCGGGGGTCGACGCCCCGGAGCCACTCGTCGCTGCGGCCAGAGAGGCCATGCTGAACGCTGCGCGTCACGCCGGAGGAACCGTGACGGTGTATGTCGAGGCGGCGCAGGATCGCGTCATGATCGACGTCACCGATCGCGGGCCGGGCATCGACCTGGAGGCGCTTCCAGAGGGTCGGATGGGAGTGCGCGAATCGATTCTGGGTCGCATGGAGCGCGCGGGTGGGTCGGCGAGGATCGTCGCCGGACCAGGCGGATCCGGCACCTCCGTCAGGCTGTCGGCACCGCGGTCGAGTTCGACGAGTCAGCCGGAGCAAGGAACGGAGTCCACGTGAATTCCAGCGAACAGCCCATCAGGGTCGTGATCGTCGACGACCACCAGATCTTCCGAGCCGGCCTGCGCGCCGATCTCGGAGCTGACCTCGAAGTCTCCGCCGAGGCCGCGACCGTCGACGAGGCCGTGCGGGTGATCCGAGAGACCGAGCCGGATGTCGTCTTGCTCGACGTGCACCTGCCGGGTGGCGCCGGCGGCGGCGGAGCAGAGGTGATCCGAAGTCTGCAGGGGGTCATCGACCCCGCACGCACACGGTTCCTGGCGCTCAGCGTCTCCGATGCCGCGGACGACGTCGTCTCCGTCATCCGCGCCGGTGCACGCGGGTATCTTACGAAAGCCGCGACGGGCGCCGAGGTGGCGGACGCCGTCGCGCGCGTCACAGCGGGGGATGCCGTCTTCTCACCCCGCCTCGCCGGCTTCGTGCTGGACGCGTTCGGCGCGGGGATCGGGGAGACCGCTGTGGTGGATGACGAACTCGATCGCCTCTCCGCCCGTGAGCAGGAGGTCATGCGCATGATCGCTCGCGGCTACGCCTATAAAGAGGTTGCCGCGGAGTTGTTCCTCTCCGTCAAGACCGTGGAAACCCACGTGTCGAAAGTGCTCCGCAAGCTGCAGCTGTCCAACCGGCACGAGCTCACCGCCTGGGCGCTCTCCCGCAGACTGCTCTAATCCATCGAGCCGGCTCGCGGGACGTTACACCCAGTCGGGCAGCCAGAGGTGCAGCCGCCAGAACATGCTGCTCACGGGCATGCCCGACCAGAGGGGGAAGAAGAACAGCGACACCGCCACGGAGACGACCACGAAGATGGCGACGGCGATCCTGCGCCCCATGAGGGCACCCGGGTCGCGCTCGAAGCGGAGCAGACGGTGCCCCGGCGATTCCGGGGCGCGGATGAGCTCCGCCAGCAGCAGTGCGAGCGCGATGGCCGCGAAGGGCGTGAGGACCACGGCGTAGAACTGGAAGACCGCGGAGCGGGACACCGTGAGTACCCAGGGCAGCCACCCCGAGAGGTAGGCGACGACCGTGAATGCGGCCGCCCCGACGAGGGGGTTCGCGACCAGGCCGCCGCCGCGGTGCCTGAGCGCCCGGACTCCCGCGATGCCCACGACCGCAGCGAGCACGAGCAGTGCGACGACACCGCCCCACGTCACCAGCAGATTCGGCAGCGGCGAGACGACCGAGAGCCAGTCCGAAGCCTCGCCGGCCGGTCCCGCCGTCCCGTCTCCAGGGGCAGGGAGGGTGGATCGGCGCATCGCCGTCGGGATCAGGCCGAGCGGCCAGGTCCACGGCGACGAGTCGTAGGGGTGCGGGGCCGAGAGTGTGCTGTGCCACTCGAGCATCTCCGCATGGTACTGCCACAGCGCCGCCCACCAGGTGGGGGCGCTGTCGCGTGCGTGACCACCCGGGGTGATGATCCACGCCGTCCACGTCGCGACGTAGGCGGCGACCGCGACGACGAGCGCCCCGATTCCGGTGACCAGCGTGCGGAAAGCGGCGCCGAGCCACGGGTGCCGCGCACCGGTGCGCCGGGCCACCAGAACGTCGCTCACTGCGATGAACAGGAAGAGGAACACCATGGGGTAGATCCCTGACCACTTGATCGCCGATGCCGCACCGAAGCACACCGCCCCCGCGACGAGCCAGGGTCTGAGCCACCAGCGTCCTGCCCGATCCCGCTCGTGGTCCCGCCACAGGCACAGTGCGCCCGCCACGATCGCGCAGGTCAGCGGTCCGTCGAGGAGCCCCACGCGGGACAGCGTCACGTGGACTCCGTCGATCGTCAGTAGTAGACCCGCGAGGCAGGCCGTCACGACACTGCGGCTCATCCTCCAGGCGAGGCGCATGGTCAGCGCGACCGAGATCACACCCGTGAGTGCGACCGCGGAGCGCCAGCCCCAGCCGTTGTCCGGCCCGAAGAGCAGGATCCCCAGACCGATGATCCATTTGCCGAGCGGCGGGTGCACCGCATTCGCCGGCGACTCCGAGAACCCCGTTGCCCGTCCACCGGCGAGACTCGGCTCGCGATCCGGCCAGACCGTCGGGTACCCATGCGCGAGCTGGCTGATCGCATCGCGGACGTAGTAGACCTCGTCGAAGACGAGCGTGTCAGGGCGGCCGAGCGCCCAGAATCGGAGCAGCAGCGCCAGGGCGAGCACCGCTGCGGGTCCCAGCCAGCGCTGGCGGAGCAGGGACGGAACGGCGGTCACGCGACCAGCTTACGAGTCGCCGTCGTGCGGCCTCGCGCAGCCGCGCGACGGACTACGATGGAACCCGTGCTTACTCGTCTCAGCAACTACTTCTTGAAGACCCTCCGCGAGGATCCCGCCGACGCCGAGGTGCCCAGCCACAAGCTGCTGGTCCGGGCCGGATACCTGCGCCGCCAGGCGCCGGGAGTGTTCGGGTGGATGCCGCTCGGACTGCGGGTCAAGGAGAAGATCGAGCGCGTGGTGCGCGATGAGATGCTCGCCGCAGGGGCCCACGAGGTGCACTTCCCGCCGCTGCTCCCGCGTGAACCGTACGAGATCTCGGGCCGCTGGGAGGAGTACGGCGACGCGCTCTTCCGTCTGCAGGACCGGCACGGTGCCGACTACCTGCTCGCACCGACGCACGAAGAGGTCTTCACCCTCATGGTGAAGGACATCGTGAGCTCGTACAAGGAACTGCCGCTGACGCTGTTCCAGATCCAGGACAAGTACCGCGACGAAGCGCGTCCGCGCGCCGGGCTGCTGCGCGGGCGCGAATTCACCATGAAGGACGCGTACTCCTTCGACGCCTCCGACGAGGGGCTCGCGCAGAGCTACCAGCGTCAGCGGGACGCCTACGAGCGCATCTTCCAGCGGCTCGGCCTCGAGTACGTCATCGTCTCCGCCGATGCGGGAGCCATGGGCGGGTCGAAGAGCGAGGAGTTCTTGCTGCCGACCGCGATCGGCGAGGACACGTTCGTGCGGTCGGCCGGCGGTTACGCGGCGAACGTCGAGGCCTACGTCTCCACCGCTCCAGAACCGCTGCCGATCGAGGGGCAGCCTGCGGCGCACGTCTTCGACTCGCCCGATACGCCCACGATCGATACCCTCGTCGCGCACACCAACGAGGTGCTGCCCCGTGAAGACGGCCGTGCGTGGACGGCTGCGGACACCCTGAAGTGCCTCGTCTTCGCCGTCACCGATCTCGAGGGCAACCGCGAGCTCGTGGTGGTCGCGATCCCCGGCGACCGCGACGCCGACATGAAACGCGTCGAGGTCGCCTTCCCGAACTGCGAGGTCGAGCCGGCGACGCCCGCCGACTTCGCGCAGCACCCCGGCCTGGTGAAGGGGTACATCGGGCCGACGCTGATCGGCGCAGACGGCTCGGCGACGCCGGTGCTCGGCGAAGCGGGATCCACGCGGATCCGCCTCCTGCTCGATCCCCGCATCGTCGACGGCACCACCTGGGTGACGGGTGCGAACGAGGACGAGAAGCACGTCGCATTCCTCGTTGCGGGCCGCGACTTCAGCGGCGACGGCGTGGCAGACATCGCCTCGGTGCGCGACGGCGACCCGGCCCCGGACGGCTCGGGGCCCATCGAGACGGCACGCGGTATGGAGATCGGGCACGTCTTCCAGCTCGGCCGCAAGTACGCCGAGGCGCTCGGGCTCAAAGTGCTCGACGAGAACGGCAAGCTGGTCACGGTCACGATGGGGTCCTACGGCATCGGCGTCACGCGGATCATGGCGATCCTCGCCGAGCTGAACCACGATGACCGCGGTCTGATCTGGCCGCGCGAGGTCGCCCCGTTCGACGCGCACCTCGTCGCGACGGGCAAGGACCCCGCGATCCACGAGGCGGCCGAGACTCTCGTCGGTGAACTGGAGGCTGCCGGTCTCGATGTGCTCTTCGATGACCGCCCCAAGGTGTCGCCCGGCGTGAAGTTCGGCGATGCCGAGCTGCTCGGCGTGCCCCGCGTGGTGGTCGTCGGGCGGGACGCGCCTGAGGGGCTCGCCGAGGTCTGGGACCGCGCCGCCGGTACTAAGGAGAAGATCGCCCTCGCCGACGTGCCGGGGTGGCTGGCCGCTTAGACCTGCGTTCTACCGGTCGTCCCCAGGCCGCGCTCGAATACACTTCGGACGCCACCTGGGGATAACTGTTTCTGCACGCAGTGTTTCGATAAGCTGAACCCGTTCGGTCTTCCGCCGGGCAAGGCCACGGTGGCCGACGCGAACTGAGGGGGTTCTTCGCGGCATCTTCGCAGTACTGGAGTAGAAATGTCGAACATTCGGGTGAGCTATGCAGAGATCGAGGCGGCCGCGGCGCGTCTGGGGTCCGGCCGCGACGAGATCATCGAGAAACTCAACCACCTGCAGGCGCTGATCGGCGAACTCGTGTCGTCGGGGTTCGTCACCGATCTCGCATCGGTGCGTTTCACGGAGTCCTACACCCAGTACACGCAGTCCGCGCAGCAGACAGCTCAGCACCTCACGGACATCCAGGGATTCCTCCAGCAGACCGCGAATGCCATGCGCGACATGGACGCGGAGATCGCGGCACGCATCGCCTAGGCCCGGTCATGCAACGGCAATTGCGATTGCGCGTACGCGGGAGCGGGGGAGCGCGCCACGTTGTGGCCGTCTCGCACGAGAAAGGCGTGCTGGTGCGCGACGTCGCGCACGCGTTGATCCGACGCTTCCCCGAAGAGGCGACGGCGGCGGATCCCGAGATCTCTCATCGTCGCGGAACCCTTACCCTGATCGGCCAGTCAGTCGACGGCGACGCCCTTGAGATGCTCGATCCCGGGGCACCGGTCGAGCACTCCGGAGTGCAGTCGGGGTGGGAGGTCAGTGTCATTCGCGAGTTCGCGACGGCGGTGGCCTCCGCGACGCGCGTGACACCGATCCTCGGCGTCGCGGAGGTACTGGATGGTGCTGGTCGGGGCGACCGGTTCAGCCTGGTGGCGGGGGCGAACTCGGTGGGCAGGGGAGCACGCAACCGGATCCGGCTCAGCGATCGGAGCGTCTCCCGTCGCCACTGCGTGATCGACGTGGGCGATCGAGCGGTGATCCGGGATCTCGCCTCGGTGAACGGCGTCATCGCCGATGGGGTTCCCGTGCCCTCGGTCGCGGTTCCCGCGCAGGGAACCCGCGAGGTGCGCATCGGAGACGTCGGTCTCCGCATCCGCATCGACGCGCTTGCCCATGTCCCGTCCGCGGTCGAAGGGACAGCTGCAGTACCGCCGCGTTCGACGCATGAGGCGCATACCCCGCCGCCGCGGGTCGTGCCCCGGTTCGCGGCAACCGAGCGCGTCCTTCCGAAACCGCCCGCCCGACCGGCTCCGGCCCGGGTGCCGCTTGCGGCGATGATCGCGCCGGCGGTGCTCGGGATCGCCATGTGGTTCGTCACGGAGTCGGTCACCAGCCTCGTGTTCGCCGCGCTGTCGCCGGTGCTTGCCGGCGCGGCATGGGGAATTGAACGAGTCAGCAGACGAGCGGGTGAGCGGCACGAGGGGGCGAGATTCCAGGCCGCGATCGCAGGTGAGCGTCAGGAACTCGCCGCCGCGCAGGAACAGGAGATCGTCGCGAGGACGTCTGCGGCTCCGGCGACTCCCGAGATACTGCGGGCGGTGCAGTACCGGACCCGACTGCTCTGGACGAGACGCGTCGAGCACGAGACCTTCCTCATGGTCAGGCTCGGCACCGGCAGGGCAGTCAGCCGCACACGGCTCACAGCGCCGGAGGACGGGAGTGCTGACGAGCGAGCGCAACTCAATGCTCTGGTCAGCGACTTCGCGTATATCGAGCCGGTACCGATCGTCGAGCGCCTGACGGAGGCGGGCGCGGTCGCGGTCTGCGGAGTCGGCGAGGAGACGCTGGGAGCGGCTCGGGCGCTCATCATGCAACTCGTCGGCCTGCACAGTCCCGCAGACCTCCAGCTGGCGGCGTTCGCTGACGCCGCGACCGGATTGGACTGGGCGTGGCTCGGCTGGCTCCCGCACGCCGATGCGGCGGCGAGCGGACTCGGCGTCACCCACCTCGTCGATGACGCGGCCGGAGCGTCCGCCCTCATCTCGGCGCTCGAGAAGGAGCTCTCGCGACGGGCCGACGCCGAACGGACGAAGTCACCGATCCTCGTGGTGCTCGTGTTGAGCGACGCGCATGTTGCTCGCGCACGCCTCCTTCGCATCGCGGAGCACGGCCCCGACGTGGGAATCCACAGTGTCTGGGTGGTGCGGCACAGCTCCGATGCGCCGGCAGCCTGCCGCACCTACGTCGAGTGCGACAGCGCATCGGGTCGAGTCGGTTCAGTACGCACGGGAAACACCGTCCCACTGCGAAGCGTGGAGTCGGTCGACGCGGATGCGGCCGAACGGACCGCCCGGCGCATGGCCCCGCTGTTCGACGCCGGTGCTCCGCCGGCGATGTCCGAGGGGCTCCCTGCAACCGTGGAACTGCGGGACCTGCACGAGGTCGATCTCACGGCAGGAGCCGAGGCGATCCTGCGCGGGTGGCGCGCCACCGAATCGGTACGCGCAGATTGGCACCCCGGCCGCCATCGGAACCCGTCGCCGCTCACCGCCACCCTCGGACAGGGGGCGGGAGGACCACTGCAGATCGACCTGCGTGCGGACGGCCCGCACGCGCTGGTGGGTGGGACCACAGGGTCGGGCAAATCCGACTTCCTGCAGACCTGGATCATGAGCCTCGCGGCGAGTCTCAGTCCTGAACAGGTCACTTTCCTGCTGTTCGACTTCAAAGGCGGGGCGGCGTTCGCCGCCTGCGCATCGCTCCCGCACACCGTCGGGCTCGTCACCGACCTCTCAGCGGACCTCGTCCATCGAGCGCTAACGTCGCTTCGAGCGGAACTGCGTTATCGGGAGGCACTGCTTGCCGAGGCCGGTGCGAAAGATCTGCTGTCGCTCGAACGCGTGTCGCACACCGCCGCGCCTCCGGCCCTCGTCATCGTGATCGACGAGTTCGCGGCACTGGCGAGTGAGGAACCCGAATTCGTCGACGGTGTCGTCGACATCGCGCAGCGCGGCCGTTCGCTCGGGCTGCACCTCATCATGTCGACGCAGCGGCCGGCGGGTGTGATCACCGATAATCTGCGGGCGAACACCCGTATTCGGATCGCGCTCCGTATGGCCGATGAACGCGAGAGCAGGGATGTCATCGGCACGACGCACGCCGCGGAGATTCCGCTCACCGCTCCGGGCAGGGGAGCGGTCCGGTTCGGCACCGACGCCCCTGTGCTGTTTCAGACCGGGCGGCTGGGCGGCGCGGGTCAGTCACGACGAGCCAGGGCCACGGTCTCGGTCACGGGGCTCGGGTTCGGGGAACGAGAGGCTCCAGGATCGGCGGTCACCGCCGAGTCCGAGAACCGACCGGACCGCGTTGACGAACTCGAGCGACTTCGCCTCGCGATCGGTGGGGCCGCGGAAGCTGCCGCCGTACCCGCCCCGCGGAGGCCCTGGCTCGACCCGCTTCCCCGCGTTCTTCTGCTGGACGAAGTGCCTCCCAGTCCGCCGGAACGTCGAGCCGGAGCCGTCGTGATCGGGCTGGTCGATCTTCCGGAACGGCAGCTGCAGCCGGTGCTCTCGATCGACTTCCCTGCGGTCGGTCACGTCGCGATCATCGGGGCGGGTGGCACCGGCAAAACCTCCGCGGTAGTCATGATCGCGTGCGAACTCGCTCGAGCCTCATCGCCGAAGCACCCGATCGAGATCTATGCCATCGACGCTACGGGCGGGGAACTGGAGTGCCTCTCACCGCTCCCGATGACGGCGGCCGTGGCGTCCATCTCGAACATGGAACTGGTGACGCGCATCATCGACCGACTCCACTCGCTCTTGGACACGCCGTGCAACGGCCGGGTGAGCGCCGTGCTGATACTCGAGGGTCTCAGCGCTTTCCGCGAGGCGACCGAGTCGACCGCTGTCTCCACGCCGCTGTATGCCCGGTTCGCCGAGCTCGTCGCTCGGGGACGGGCAGCGGGCGTGCACGTCGTCCTCACGACGGATCGACCGGCGGCGATACCCGCCGCGCTCGCAGCACACCTCGAAATGCGGCTCGCGCTCCGCCTCGTCTCCGAGAGTGATCAGGCGCTTCTCGGCCTCCGTGTCGGAGGACTCGATGACGCCCCTCCGGGCAGAGGCTTTATCCTGGGTTCGCATACGACGTTTCAGCTCGCACTCCTCGCCTCTCCTGAGGAAAGACGGGGGCTTCGGCAGGTGGTCGCGCGCTGCGCGCAGGATCTGGAATGCTCGGGCCACCGGAGAGTGCCGCGTCTGCGCAACGCTCCGCGGCGCATCAGCCTGGCTGCGCTCCCGGTCACGCTCGACGAGGCACCCGTGATCGGCATCGAAACCGCTGGACTCTCTCCGGTGACGATGCCGACCAGAGGTCTCTGCCTCGTTGTCGGACCTCCGTCCAGCGGGCTCACCACCGCGCTGCGCACCTGCGTCACCGCCTGGGCTCGCTGGTCCAGTAAGTGCGGATCGACGGCGGAGACGGTGCTGCTCAGCTTCGGTCGGTCCGGCCTCAGCGGAGCATGTGCCTGGAACCGAACGGCGGTCGGAGCCGTCGCCGTCCTGCCCGTGGTCGAGGAACTGCTCGCCGCGCTCGACGGCGCTGCACGGGAACAGCCCGAGCCGACGTGTTCGAGATCGGCGTTGCGAACCCTGATCGTGGTGGAACGCTCGGCCGAATGCGACGATGAACGAGTCCTCTCCCGACTCGCGGCACTGGTGGGCGCTATCAAGCGTTCCGACATGGTCATGCTGGTCGAGAGCGATCCGGGTGCCGCGCCGTACCCGTTCGGTGCAGCGATTCGGCACCCGAGATGGGGGATCTCGCTGAAACCCGACCCGGCTGACGGAAGCGGACCCTTTCGAGAATCGCTCCCCCGCCGTGCACGGGACGAGGATCCTCCAGGGCGCGGTCTGCTGATTCGTACGGGCAGGGTCAGTGAGGTTCAGATCGCTGATCCATCGGAAGTCTGGGAAGCAATGGGTGCCGAGGGATGAGCGATCAGTTGGTTCTCGTCGAAGCCCACTCTCGGACCGCTGTGCGGTGCCTCACCCGCGCCGCACAGCACCTCGAGACCCGGCGCGAGATTCCCGCGCTCGCCGCAGAAACGTTGACGGCCGGCACAGGCGCGAGGATCGGGAACTTCATGCGCTCGTTGGAAGACGCGCGGTCGGCTGTCGCAGTCGCCGGGGGGAGCGCAGCGCGCATCGTGGCTGCATCGATCCGGGATTCGGACAGCGTCGATCGATCGATCTCGCAAGCGCTCGGCACAGGGTTCGCGACCGCGAACGAGTTCGGCGGAGGAGCGCGATGACCACCCTTCCCACTGCAGCGGACGTGTTACCCGACCCATCGCCGATCATCGGCAGCGCTGAGGAGTTCGAGGCGGCCGCAGGCTTTGCTGCGGACCTCGATGCTCGATTCCGTCAGGCGGAACGCGAGTTCGAAGGGGCAGCGGGGGAATTGAGCCAGCAGCACTCTCGTCACACGAATGAGATGGTGCGGCGTCTCCGCACCACGGTGATCTCGGGCTGTCAACTGTCGGGGGACACGGCTGCGGAGGGACGGCGAGCACTGCTAAGACACGCCGACGCGGTTGCCCAGACGCATCGCGAAGCACGGGCCGTCATCGAGTCCGTCGAGACGGGGATCGCGCACATGGCTGGTGCCTCTCAAACACTCAGCGAGGTCGCGACAGAACTCGGCTGCTCCTGTGAACTCTCATGGCGAGAGCCTGCGCCGCCGGTTCCACCGGTGGGAGCGCCTGCGGCGGGGCGCGGAGCCGCACTGGGTGTTGGTCCACTGGTGTTGGAATCGGGCCGCTCCGGCGTGCTCGAGGCCCGGTGGCGCGGCGCCGCTGCGGTCTGGAACGACGCCATTGAGATGATGGCCATCGCCGTGCGGCGCTGGGAGCGCCTGGTCGAAGAGCGTCGGGAAGCCGAACGGACGCTCGTGGCGAGCCTGAGTCGCACGGCGCTGGGAGCGCTGATCCTGCAGGGCGACTCCCATACGACACGAGAGAACGCCGTCTCGGCGACGGTCGCCGGATTCTCGAGCGGCAGGGTGCTGCTCGGAAGCGAGGCCTTTGCTGCGTTGGTGGGAGGGACGCTCGCTCCCACTGAGGCCGCGCGGGTGTGGAACGAGATCGTCGCCACCCGGTCCGCCGAGGAAGTGAACGCCCTCATCGATGAGCACTGCTGCGAGCTCGCGAGCGTGGACGGCATTCCCTTCTGGGTCATGAACCGTGCGGCGAGAGCTGTTCTCGCATTCGCACTCGAGACGGGCCTCGGCGAGCGCCGACAACGCGGTCGGCTCGCGGAGGTCGCGGCACGTATGGGGTTCACCCCGCGGGAGATCGACCTGCGTCAGTTCGGGGAGGAACTCAGTGGAATTCGACGTGATCTCGAGCGGGCGGAACGTGCTGGTGGGGGAGAAGTACAATTGCTCGATCTCGGCAGACATGACGGCGCGCTGACGGCAGCCGTTTCGTTCGGCAATCTGGATCGGGCGTCCCGCGTCGGGGTGCTCGTCTCCGGCATGAAGTCGGACGTGAGTGGCATCGAGGATGCGTTCAAGGCATTCTCACGGATCCGCAAAGGGGATCCGGGGATCGGAATGGTCACCTGGGTGGGCTACCGATCCCCGGGACTCCTCGAGGAACCGTTCCAGGCGCGTGCATCCGCCGGCCGATTGTCGTTGGCGTCGTTTCTCGATGGGTTGAGCGCGGCCCGTGTGGATGAGCCGCCGCTCCGCACGGTACTCATCGGACACTCGTATGGCTCGAACACGGCCGCTGAGGCTCTGAAGATCACTCGAGAGCCGATCGACGCCTTTGTGACCATGGGGTCCGCCGGGCTGAAGCCCGGAACGGTCACCGAGCAGCTCCACGCTCGCGAGATCTACGCGACGCACGCGGCCCAGGATCGCATCGCCCCCATCGGCATGAGCCTGCACCTCTCCGAACCGGGTCCGCGTGTAGACCCGCGGAACCTGGACGGCGTCCGTGTGCTCTCGGCGGAGGAAAGTGCGGGAGGGCGCGCGGTGTCGAGCCACCCTCTGAACCCCGGATCGTCGAACTCGGTGGGTGGCCAGGCTCGGGAACGAATCGGGTACCTAGACCCGACATCCAGAACCGTTCACGAGCTCAGCCGGGTTCTTGAAAACAACGTCAAGGAGTGAATTTGGTCAAGGTCCTTCGAATATCGAGCTGCGCTTTTCTCTTTGCTCTTCTCGGGTTACTACTTGGATGCTCGATGAGCGTCGACGCGGATGGAGCAACGTTGGAAGAATCTCAACAACTTGGTGACAGAGAAGGCTACGAACTTGCGTCCCGACGTTACGTTGAGTTCAACGAGTTCTTAGCCAAGGAACAGGAGTTCATACATCGAGGGGATTGGAACCTTTCAGGTGTGCGCAACGAAATCTTTCCGTTCGACGGTGGTGGCATGAGCGCATCTCAGCGTGGAATGAACGCGGACAATAGTTACTGTTTCGAAGCCACTCGAACTACTCAGCTCAAATCGAGCATTGCTCGGATTCTGGAGAAAACAGAGGAACGCTGGCAGCTGCGTGGATGGAGTGTCGAGGAGTATCGCAGTGAGGTCGATGGCAGTTCACGAGTCTCAGCATTCACAGATACGGGCGCATGGATCTCCATCGAGGAAGCAACGAACGGGGTGCTACTCGCTGCTTATTCACCCCCATACTGGGGCGAGTATCTCCCGCTCGCTGACGACATTCACGAGCGATACGAAGCGGAGAAGGCACGTGGCGAGCACGCCCGATACGACATCGAAGAGGATGAGCACCTCTCCCTGCTACCCGGCGACTACCGACCGTTCCCCCGGTGGGACGCAGTCGAGTGAAGGTGATGCAGAGGTCGCGTGAGGACACCCGACAATCTCGCCCCGCAGCACCTAATAGCTGATGCTCAACTGCGGTGCCCGCCAACTGTGCAGCGCTGCGGCAAGCGCACGAAGCGCCGGTTCAGGCCCGCGCACGCGCCCCGCATCAGCCAAGGCACGCACCGCGACGCCACCGAGATACAGCGACGAGAGCTCCGCCACCCCCAGCGAAACGCGAGGCAGATCCGAGTCCGCCGCCGACGTCACCGTAGCCGCACCCGACGCGTCGGCCTCAAGACGCCACGCGCCCGCGGCATAGCCGTGCGAGTCGGACACGTCGAGAACCACCGACACCGGAGCGGAATACCCGCGAGCGGTGAGCGCCGCGGGCACATCCAGAATTCGCAGCCACTCGAAATCGCGACCCTCAATGCTGACCGCGCGGGTATCAGCGACCAGCCAGGGGAGCGGATCATCGACGGGGCGGTGATCCGCCGTCACCTGATCCACCAGGTCGTACTGCACCGCGAACCGCCAGAGCGCCGCCTCCGCCTCAGGCGTTTCCGCGGCGAGGAAACGGACATCGAGCCGCGTCGGACCCGTTTCGGGCTCGTACACGCGATATGCCAGGGCGCCCCGCAGCTGCCCGGAACCATCGACGAAACGGACACCCCTGACCCGCTTGCCATCCTCTTCCCCCGCAGCCAGGCCGGCGAACTCCCTCCACCGCTCAGGCCAACCCGGCACATCACCCGGCCGGGCGAGGCGACCCGCCTCGTGCACCTCTCCCATCGCGACAGCGAGCTCTTCTCGGTCGATGAACTCGAGACGACCATCGGTCTCGGGGCCGACCCACCCGGCACGGCGCGTGTCGACGGTGAGCCGTGCTCCGGTCGTCGCGATCCCGAATCCGTACCGACCGTAGATCGTCGCCTCCGACGCAGTCAGGCCCGCGAGCGCGACGCCGGATTCCGAGGCATCGCGCAGCTCTCGTTCGAGCATCGTGCGGGCGATGCCGCGGCGGCGGTGCGTCGGTGCGACGGTGACAGCCGAGATGGCCCACATCGGTGCGCTTCCGCCGGGGACGGTCACATCGGTGACCCAGGATCCGACGGTGGCGACCGGAACCTCGGGGTGCGGAAGCGACGCATCGAAGACCGCGATATGCCGACGGCCCTGGATTGTCGAGCGCTGCGCGGCGAGTTCCGCATCGGTGGGCTCGCCCATGAGGAAGCCCCGAGCGCCTGCCCGGGTCACCGCGTCGACACCGGCGAGGTCATCTTCCGCGATGACCCGATACTCGAGGCCGCCGCCGCCGTCGACGGCGGGGCGGGGCTGACGGTTCGCGGGTGCGGAAGGAGGTGTCTGAGCCATCTCTTCAGACTAGGGGGAATGTCTCGGCAGTGTGCGGTATCCTGGGGGATTGACCCGTGAACCGTGCGGGCCGGACATGTGAATAGGAGGGCACCGTGAAGATCGATCTCGCGATGCTGCGTGGACTTGAACGCGAAAAGGAGATTCCTTTCGAGGAACTCGCCGAAATCATCGAGCAGGCCATCCACTCCGCCTACCTCAAGCACCAAGAGAACCAGAACCGCACCGTTCCGAACGAGAAGGATGTGCGGGTCACTCTCGATCGGAAGACGGGCGACATCTTCGTCTACGTCCCCGAGTTCGACGACGACGGCCAGATCATCGGCGAGGCGCTGCTGACCACCGACGAGTTCGGTCGCGTCGCATCCGCCGCGGCGAAGCAGGTCATCAACCAGCGTCTCCGCGACCTGTCCGACGACGCCGTGCTCGGCGTATTCAAGGACAAGGAGGGCAAGATCGTCTCCGGCGTCGTCCACCAGGGGCCGAACCCGCGCATGGTGCACGTCGACCTCGGTGAGATCGAGGCGATCCTGCCCCCAGAGGAGCAGATTCCGGGCGAGGACTACTCGCACGGCACACGGCTGCGCGTCTACGTGACGAGCGTGTCGAAGGGGACGAAGGGCCCGCAGGTCACCGTCTCCCGCACGCACCCCGGACTCGTGCGTCGACTGTTCGAACTCGAGGTTCCCGAGCTGACCTCCGGCGCCGTCGAGATCGTGGCGCTCGCTCGCGAGGCCGGGCACCGGAGCAAGGTTGCCGTTCGCGCCAAGGAGTCCGGGATCAATGCCAAGGGCACCTGCATCGGCGAGATGGGGCGCCGTGTGCGTGCCGTGATGTCGGAACTCGGAGAGGAGAAGATCGACATCGTCGATTACTCGTCGACGCTGCCGGTGTTCGTGGCGAACGCGCTCTCCCCGGCGAAGGTGACCGATGTCTTCATGCTGAACGAGTCGCTGAAGCAGGTCCGCGCACTGGTCCCTGACTTCCAGCTGTCGCTCGCCATCGGCAAGGAAGGGCAGAATGCTCGCCTCGCTGCGAAGCTCACCGGCGCTAAAATCGATATCCAGCCGGATTCAATCATGGAGTCCGACTGACTGCTAAGATAGTTATGCTTCGAACCTGTGTGGCGTGCCGCGAACGCGCGGAACGAGGGGATCTGCTCCGAGTTGTCGAGAACCGAGGTCAGCTCATCGCTGACGAACGGGCGGTACTTCCCGGCCGCGGATCCTGGGTCCATCCCACCGCACAGTGTTTGACGACTGCGATGTCGCGCGAAGCATTCGCGCGTGCATTGCGAGTGTCGGGGAAGCTCGACACTGGCCCACTAGAGAACAGGCTGAAATCACTCATGGATAACTGATGAGCGGCTCAAAATGAGGTCCGTCCGATAATTATGGTTCTCGCCTGTCTGGCGTGAACCCAGACAGGAGAAATGTGGCAAACCCACGCGTACACGAGATCGCTTCGGAGATCGGTGTCGATAGCAAGGTCGTTCTGGCCAAGCTGAAGGATATGGGCGAGTTCGTCAAGGCGAGCTCGTCGGCCGTCGCGCCCCCGGTCGCCCGGAAGGTGAAGGCTGCCCTTGAGGCAGACGGCGTCACCCAGGGCGGCAACGCCCAGGCGAGCAGCGACACTGAAAAGAAGTCCAGTGCTCCGAAGCCGGGCGCGAAGCCCGGTCCGAAGCCCGCAGCGAAGACCGCGAAGCCGGCAGCAGAGGATGCAGCCGAGACGAAGCCGTCATCGCCCCCGAATCCCGGTGGCACCGCGCCGAAGGCCGGTTCCTCCGCCCCGAACCCCGGCGCAACTGCGCCGAAGCCGGGCAGCACCCCGCCCAATCCCGGTGCTGCGGCTCCGAAGCCGGGTGGATCGGCGCCGAAGCCCGGAGCTGCGAAGCCCGGTGCGAAGCCTGGCGCTGCGAAGCCCTCGGGCCCGCGTCCGGGCAACAACCCCTTCGCGTCGAGCCAGGGTATGGGAATTCCGCGGCCCCCGAAGCCGGGCAACAACCCGTTCAGCCCCTCGCAGGGGAGCCGTCCGGGGAATCGCCCGAATCCCGGCAACATTCCGCGGCCCGCTCCGCGCCCCCAGGGTGCCGGTGCAGGTCGTCCCGGCGGCGCAGGTCGTCCCGGTGGCGGCGGACGTCCCGGCGGCGGTGCAGGGGCTCGTCCCGGCGGCGGTGCCGGTGGTGGCTTCGGCGCTCCGCGCCCGGGCGGCGGCTTCGCCGGCCGTGGCCGCGGTGGTCGCGGTGCGGGTACGGCCGGCGCGTTCGGTCGTGGCGGCTCCAAGAGCAAGGCACGCAAGTCGAAGCGGGCGAAGCGGGCAGAATTCGAGATGCGGGAGGCGCCGTCGCTCGGCGGCGTGAGCATCCCCCGCGGTTCGGGTGACACCCCCGTCCGTCTGCGTCGTGGAGCCTCGCTCGCCGACTTCGCCGAGAAGATCGATACGACCGCGTCGAACCTCGTCACGGTGCTGTTCCACCTCGGTGAGATGGCGACCGCGACCGAGTCCCTCGACGAGGGCACTTTCCAGGTGCTCGGCGAGGAGCTGGGCTACAAGATCCAGATCGTCTCGCCCGAGGACGAGGATCGCGAACTGCTCGAGGGCTTCGACATCGACATCGAGTCCGAGCTCGATGAGGAGAGCGACGAGCAGCTGCAGCCGCGGCCCCCGGTCGTCACCGTCATGGGTCACGTCGACCACGGTAAGACGCGACTCCTCGACGCAGTGCGTCAGGCCAACGTGGGCGGCGGTGAGGCCGGCGGCATCACCCAGCACATCGGTGCCTACCAGGTGCACACGGAGCACGAGGGCAAGGATCGCGCCCTGACCTTCATCGATACCCCGGGTCACGAGGCGTTCACCGCCATGCGTGCCCGTGGTGCGCAGGTGACGGACATCGCGATCCTGGTCGTCGCTGCCGATGACGGCATCATGCCGCAGACGATCGAGGCGCTGAACCACGCGCAGTCGGCAGGTGTGCCGATCGTGGTCGCAGTGAACAAGATCGACAAGGAAGGCGCGAACCCGCAGAAGGTGCGCCAGCAGCTGACCGAGTACAACCTGGTCGCTGAGGAGTACGGCGGCGACGTGATGTTCGTCGATGTCTCCGCGCGCAACAACGTGGGCATCACTGAACTGCTCGACGCCGTCCTGCTCACGGCTGACGCCGGTCTCGACCTGCGTGCGAACCCCGACAAGGACGCCCGCGGCGTTGCGATCGAGGCTCGCCTCGACAAGGGTCGCGGTTCGGTCGCCACGGTGCTCATCCAGTCGGGTACGCTGCGCGTCGGCGATGCGATCGTCACCGGCACGGCCTACGGTCGTGTCCGGGCGATGATCGACGAGAACGGCGAGTCCGTGACCGAAGCCGTGCCGTCGCGTCCGGTGCTCGTGCAGGGTCTGTCGAGCGTGCCGCGCGCGGGAGACAACTTCATCGTCACCCCCGACGACCGCACCGCACGCCAGATCGCCGAGAAGCGTGAGGCAGCGGAGCGCAACGCTCAGCTCGCCAAGGCGCGCAAGCGGATCAGCCTCGAGGACTTCACGAAGGCGCTCGAGGACGGCAAGGTCGAGTCCCTCAACCTCATCATCAAGGGAGACGTGTCCGGTGCTGTGGAGGCACTGGAGGAGTCGCTCATGAAGATCGAGGTGGACGACTCGGTCCAGCTCCGGATCCTGCACCGCGGCGTCGGCGCGATCACTGCCAGCGATATCGACCTGGCCACGATCGACAACGCCATCGTCCTCGGCTTCAACGTCCGTCCCGACGTCAAGGCGCGCGAGCGCGCCGCCCGCGAGGGGATCGACATCCGGTTCTACAACGTCATCTACAACGCGCTCGACGACATTGAGAGCTCGCTCAAGGGCATGCTCAAGCCCGAGTACGAAGAGGTGCAGTCCGGTGTCGCCGAGATCCGCGAGGTGTTCCGCTCCTCGAAGTTCGGCAACATCGCCGGTGTCATCGTCCGCAGCGGAACGATCACGCGCAACGCAAAGGCCCGTGTCATCCGCGAGGGCGTTGTCCTCGCAGACGGCCTCGCCATCGAGTCGCTGCGTCGCTTCAAGGACGACGTCACCGAGGTGAAGACCGACTTCGAAGCCGGTATCGGCCTCGGTAAGTTCAACGACATTCAGATCGGTGACGAGATCGAGACCACCGAGATGGTGGAGAAGCCCCGGGCATAGCCCGCGGTGCAAGAAAGGGCCGGTCGGCAGTGGGATCCACTGCCGACCGGCCCTTTCTTGTCTGCGAGACGCGTTAGCGGCCCTGATCGAACCGCTGGCCCTCAACCTTGGACGGGAGGAGCAGCAGAACGAGCAGCACGATGCTGCCGACCGTCGGGATGAACGACAGGAAGAAGAACGGCCCGGCGAAGTTGCCGTCGTGCAGACGACGCCACGTGATCGCGAGCGTCGGCACGAGGATCGCGAGTGAGATGACCGTGCTGAGGCCGCCGCCGACGAACATGAGGATCGCACCGGTGCCCGCGGCAGCCTGGTCGACCCCGCTGGTCGTGAGGTTGCCCATGCTGTCGTACGACATTCCGGCAGCGGTCGCGGACGCCGCCATTCCGATACCGACGAACATGAGGATGCCGGGGATCAGCAGCACGAGCACCTGGAAGAGCGCCACCCACCAGTACTCGCTGCGGGACGCACGTCCCGTGAAGTTCGCGTACTGCTTGAAGAAGCGCTTGATGGCCTGGCCGAATGAGGCGCCGTAGTAGGGGAGCGTGACGTCGTCGACGTTCGTGGTTCCCAGCGGTTGCTGCGGCTGCTGCGGCCCCGGCTGGTACTGAGGGGCGGATGGGATAGTCATGATGAGTCGCTTTCTCCTGGATGCATATGCCGTGTGATACGAGCGGGTCCCCACCCGTACGCACCGACTATTGCATCACACTCTGCGTCGATATGCGGGCGGGTCAGTGGCGCGTCCTCACCGCGGTAGGCTTGATGTCATGAGCAATCCACGTGCCGGCAAGGTGGCAGAACGCATTCAGCAGATCGTCGCTCGACGACTCGAGAAGGGTTTGCGGGATCCGCGGCTCGGATTCGTCACCATCACCGATGTGCGCGTGACCGGCGACCTGCAGCAGGCGAGCATCTTCTACACGGTCTACGGCTCGGAGGCGGAGCAGGCTGATTCCGCGGCTGCATTGAAAGCGGCGACGGGTATGCTGCGGACCGAGGTCGGCAAGCAGCTCGGCACTCGCCTCACCCCTGCGCTCGAGTTCATCCATGACGAACTGCCGGAGTCTGCGCAGCACCTCACCTCCCTGCTGGATGAGGCGAAGCGTCGCGACGCGGAGTCAGCGGCCCTTGCCGAGGGAGCCGAGTACGCCGGTGACGCGGACCCGTACGAGAAGCGGGACGCTGAGGCGGAGGACGAGAGGGGCTGACCGACGCGTCGGTCGCTACCGGGAGCGGTCCCTACCGGGGAAGTGCTGTGCGTCCCTCGTGCTCCACGATGAGACCATCGGCGAGCAACGAGTCGTAGGCGCGACGGGCCTGCTCGGGTTCCCGCAGGCCCCCTTCGGCTGCAGCCGCGAGCGCGTCCGCCGGATCCACCGGTGAGGTGGCTTCACGCAGCAGCGCCATGATCCGTCCGCGCACTTGCCGGTCGCTGCCTGAGAACGCAGCCTGGCGGGGGCGCTTGGCGGGTGCGTTGTCGGGGTAGCCCGCCCCGCGCCACTCGCACCAGTCCGCGACGGGGCATGCACCGCAACGCGGGGCGCGTGCGGTGCAGACGGTCGCCCCGAGTTCCATCGCTGCGGCGTTGAAGCGGGCAGCTGCAACGGGTTCGGCCGGAAGCAGGGCCTCCATGTCGGCGAGATCGGCAGGGGACGGCATGCCGGCGGCGGCGCGCCCGTGGACGAGGCGCGCGATGACGCGACGCGTGTTGGTGTCGACGACGGGGTGGCGGTCGCCGAATGCGAAGGCCGCGACGGCGCGTGCGGTGTACGGGCCGATGCCGGTGAGCGCGAGGAGCGCGTCGACGTCGGAGGGGACCCGGTCGTTGTGGCGCTCCGCGATCTCGACGGCGGCGCGGTGGAGCCAGAGCGCGCGCCTGGGGTACCCGAGACGGCCCCATGCGCGAACAGCCTCGCCCGGCTCCGCAGCCGCAAGGGCGGAGGGGGTCGGCCAGCGTTCCATCCACTCCGTCCAGCGAGGGAGGACGCGGTCGACCTGTGTCTGCTGCAGCATGAACTCGGACACGAGGATCGCCCACGCATCGACGTCAGGCGCACGCCAGGGAAGGTCGCGGGCGGCGGTCGCGTACCAGTCGTTCACGGCGGGTGCGACGCGGGAGAGTTCTGCGGCCACTCGCCCCAGTCTAGGTGAGTAGGCTGGACGGGATGGATGCGAAGTTCGAGCTCCCCGCCCAGGGCGGCATTCTGCTGGTGGACAAGGCCGAGGGGTGGACGAGTCACGATGTCGTCGCGAAAGCGCGGCGCGCGCTCGGCACCCGGAAAGTGGGGCACGCCGGCACGCTCGATCCGATGGCGACGGGGCTCCTCGTGCTCGGCGCCGGGCCCGCGACCCGTCTGCTGACGCACCTCGTGGGACTGGACAAGACGTATGAAACAACGATCCGCCTCGGCGAGTCCACGGTCACGGACGATCGGGAGGGTGAGCGGCTCTCAGCTGCCGACGCTGCTGATGTCGCTGCAGTGCTCGCCGATCCGGATCGTGTCGCCCGCGGTGTCGATGCGCTGACCGGCGCGATCGAGCAGGCGCCGAGCGCCGTGAGCGCGATCAAGATCGATGGTCGCCGCGCCTACGACCGGGTGCGCAGCGGCGAGGAGGTCGAGCTGAAGCGTCGGCCGGTGACGGTGCACCGCTTCGCGGCGGGGGAAGCGCGACCTGCGGAGTCGAGCGATGGTGGAGCGGTGCTGGACCTCGATGCGACGGTGGAGTGCTCCTCAGGCACGTACATCCGTGCGCTCGCGCGCGACCTCGGTGCCGACCTGGGTCTCGGAGGTCATCTCGTCGCGCTGCGGCGGACGCGGGTGGGGCCGTTCTCGGTGGCGGACGCCGTGTCGATGGAACGACTGGTCGCGGGGGATCCGGGCCCGTTGCTCGCCCCGGCCGACGCGGCGCGGTCGCTCTTTCCCGAGCTCACGCTGTCGGCCCAGCAGGCGATCGACCTCGGGCACGGCAAGCGTCTCGAGGTGCCAGACGTGGCCGATGCGCGCCTGGTCGCGGCAATCGATCCGGAGGGCCGCTTGATCGGCCTCGTCGAGGTGAAGCGCGGCGTCACTCGGGTCGTCACGAACTTCCCGACACCGGACGGTGCTGCCGGATGATCCTCTGGTTCGCGGTCGCCCAGATCGCGGTCGCGCTCGCGGCGATGTTCCTGTGCCTCGTCGCCGGCCTACGGAGGAGCGAACCCAACGACTTCACCATGGGGGCGACGCTGCTCGTCGCGCTGCTGCTGCTCGCCCAGGTCGTGGTGGCGATCGTCGCGCCGTTCACCGGCAACCATGCCGTGGGGGACCCGCTCGAATTCTGGATGTATCTCATCGTCGCGTTCGCGCTGCCGATCGGTGCAGGGTTCTGGGCGCTCATCGACCGGACCAGGTGGGCGAATCTCGTCCTGGCGCTCATGCACTTCGCCGTGGCCGTGATGCTGTACCGCATGCTCGTCATCTGGGGATGAGCGGTAAGCTGGAGGGCGTGCCAGAAACGAGATCGACGAGCAGCGCGCAGGGCGCGGGCGCCAGTGGCGCTGCCCAGGAAACGGGTGGTGCAGGGCGCGAACGTCGCCGCGGCGCCGGCCGTGTGCTCATCGCGGTCTACCTCGTGCTTGCGATCGCGGCAACCTTCCGGTCGGTCTACCAGATCCTCACGAAATTCGACGAGGCGCCCGTCGCCTACGCGCTTTCGGCCGCGGCCGGAATCGTCTACATCGTGGCGACCGTCGCGCTCGTGAACCGGGAGCGGCCCGGCTGGCGCGGTATCGCGTGGGCGGCGATCCTGTTCGAGCTCGCCGGCGTGCTCATCGTCGGCACGCTGAGCCTGGCGGTGCCCGAATGGTTCGCCCACCCGTCGGTGTGGTCGGGCTTCGGAATCGGGTACGTCTTCATTCCGCTCGTGCTTCCGGTGCTCGGCCTGGTGTGGCTCACCCGGACGCGCGGGGACGCCGCGGCGCGGACAACGGGGGGCATCTCCTGATGCGCATGTTCACCTCGATCGACGAGATCGGTGCCGCCTCGATTGAGCGTTCGGCGGTCGCGATCGGCAAATTCGACGGTGTGCACCTCGGACATCAGGCGATCCTCGACCGACTGCGCGGAGTTGCGAAGACCGAAGGACTCGACTCCGTCGTGTTCACGTTCCGCGAGAACCCGCTGAGCCTCCTGCGGCCCGAGCGCTGCCCCGCGCCCTTGATGAGTCCGGCGCAGCGCGAAGCCGCCCTCGCAGAAGCGGGCGTCGACATTTGCTTGATGGTGCCGTTCGATGAGCGACTCTCGTCCGTGCCGGCGGAGGCCTTCGTCCGCGACATTCTCGTGGGCAGAATGGGCACGCGGCACGTCATCGTCGGCCCCGATTTCCGCTTCGGCCACCGGGGCACCGGCGACGTTGCGCTGCTGCGACGGATGGGGGCAGAGCTCGGCTTCACGGTCGAGGAAGTCTCATTCGTCGTCGACGACGATCTGGGACGCGTGTCGTCCACCCGTGTACGCGAGGCCATCGGACAGGGCGACATCGAGCTCGCGACGCGGATGCTCGGGCGACCCGTAGCCCTGCGCGGCGAAGTGGTGCGCGGTGATGCGCGGGGGCGCGAACTCGGGTTCCCCACGGCGAACCTCGGGGGCGACATCGAAGGGTTCGTGCCGGTCGACGGCGTCTACGCGGGCTGGGCCACCGTCGGTGGTGTCCGGAGGATGGCCGCCATCTCGGTCGGTTCCAACCCGACGTTCACGCCGGAGGCGCAGTCCAGAGTCGAAGCCTTCCTGCTCGACTACTCTGGCGATCTCTATGGTTCGCAGATCACGATCGAGTTCGTGCACCGCATTCGCGGCACGTACACCTTCTCGGGGGTCGAGGCGCTCGTGGAGCGCATGCACGAGGATGTGCGGGAGACGCGAGCGCTTCTCGACGGCGGGAACCTGCGCGACGAGTGCTAGACTGATCTCAGGTCGCAACCCGTGTTCCCCCGGCGCCCAGTGCCAGGCACTTCGTCAGGCGGGGGTGGAAGCGGCGGACCGCGCTCCCGGAAGACTGGTCCGGGTCTGTGCTCACATCGATCAGGAGATCCATGGCATCCACCACTGCCACGCGCCCTGCCGGCGCTCGCAGCATGTCCAACGCCCCCGCGAAGCAGCAGGGGAAGCGACGTCACACGCACAACGAGGGCATCATCCCGCTCCTCGCCCGCGCGGTGCGCGAGGTCGAGGCGTCCGCGCAGCGGGGGAAGGCGACGTCGACGAGCCGCACCAAGTTCCAGGTCATCGCGCTCCTCATGCGCGAGGAACGTGCTCGCGTCCGCACCGATGAGAGCGTCAGCGACGCGGAGCGTGCGGAGACGCTGAAGCGACTCGACGGCATCGCGTCGATCCTCGCCCGCACGGCCGCCCGCGACACCTCCCTCATCGCGCTGCTCGAGCCGACCGCTTCGCTCGGCGATGCCGCGAAGCAGCTGAAGCGCAAGATGCTCACCCAGGCAGGCATCGACGTGCCCGAGGAGGCTCCCGAGCCCGAGCCCGCTCAGAAGTTCGTGCCGCCGGAGCTCGCGGAGCGCCAGGTCGAGCCGCGCGGCATCGAGACGCGGATCCGCACGAACCCCTTCCTCCCGCCGGATCTCAGCGGCAGCGCGTCCCCCACTCCGGTGGTCCGTCTCGCGAACTGGGAGCTCCTCGGACCGCTGCTGAAGTCCTTCGAACAGGGCGGTGGCGGGTCGGCCTGCATGGAACTGCCCGAGCCGCCGCAGCCGGATCGCCTCGCTCCGCGAGGCCAGGAACTCATGCCGCACCAGGCGCGCTTCCTCGCCGCGGTCGCGGAGGGGCACCGCAGCTTCCTCCTCGCCGATGAGCCCGGTCTCGGCAAGACGGCGCAGTCAGTGCTCGCGGCCTCCGTCGCGGAGTCGTATCCGCTGCTCGTGGTCGTGCCGAACGTCGTCAAGATGAACTGGGCGAGAGAAGCCGAGCAGTGGACGCCGCGGAGGCGCGTGACGGTCATCCACGGAGACGGCGCCGACATCGACCCCTACGCCGACATCTTCATCGTCAACTACGAGATTCTCGATCGGCACCTGAGCTGGATCTCCCGCTTCGGCTTCCGCGGCATGGTCGTCGACGAAGCGCACATGATCAAGAACGTGCAGTCGCAGCGGTCGCGCAACGTGCTCGCCATCGCCGAGCGCATGCGCGAGCGCACGCCGACGGCGCTGCCGCTGCTCATCGCTCTGACGGGTACGCCGCTCATCAACGACATCGACGACTTCCGTGCGATTTGGCGGTTCCTCGGCTGGACCGAGACCGATCTCAGTGGCAACGAGAAGCCGGGGCGCGAGCTGCTCGCCGCACTCGAGGCGAACGGGTACACCCCGGCCGATGCCGGTTTCTACCCGGCGGCCAGGCACAGCGTCGTCGACCTCGGAATCGTGCGTCGCCGCAAGATCGACGTCGCCGCCGACCTGCCCTCGAAGCGGATCGTCGACCTCCCCGTCGAGCTCGACGACGAATACGGTCGCGGGATCCGCGAGGCCGAGCGCCAGCTCGCGCGGAAGCTGCTCGAGCGCTTCGTCGCCGCCAAGCGGGGCAAGCTGGGCGAGAAGCTCTCCGACGAGGCGATCATTCGGATGATCTGCGCGCAGGAGCTCGAGGAGTCGAACGCGTCGGCCGACGGCATGAACGTCTTCACGATGGTCCGTCAGATCGGTCAGGCGAAGGCCCCGCTCGCCGCGGACTACGCGGCGCAGCTCGCGCGCTCGGTCGGCAAGGTGGTCTTCTTCGCGAAGCACATCGACGTCATGGACCAGGCCGAGGCGATCTTCGCCGACCGCGGCCTGAAGACGATCTCCATTCGCGGAGACCAGACGTCGGCGTTCCGTCAGGCGCAGATCGATGCCTTCAACCAGGACCCCGAGGTGTCGGTCGCGGTGTGCTCGCTCACCGCCGCGGGCGTGGGGGTGAACCTCCAGGCCTCTTCGGACGTCGTGCTCGCCGAACTGAGCTGGACCGACGCCGAGCAGACGCAGGCCATCGACCGCGTGCACCGCATCGGCCAGGAGGAGCCCGTCACGGCGTGGCGGATCATCGCGGCGCAGACGATCGACGCGAAGATCGCGGAGCTCATCGACGGCAAGGCGGGCCTCGCGGCGCGCGCCCTCGACGGAGCGGAGGCGAAGGACGAGGACGAGGACTCGGTGCAGCTCCAGGCGCTCATGCAGGTGCTCAGCGACGCCATCGCCGCAGGAGCGGACGAGCACGACGCGTCCTGACGCGACCTGCGTTCCGGAAGGGACGCAGGAACGCATCTTCCCCTAGGCTGGACCCACGTGCGCGTCCGCGCGCGATCTTCTGGGCAGGAGGAGAGCAATGCGTATTGGAATGCTGGTATCCGGCGGTGATTGTCCCGGGCTGAACGCCGCGATTCGCGGCGCAGTGCTCCGTGGCGTCGACGTCTTCGGATTCGAGATGATCGGCTTCATGTCGGGGTGGCGGGGCGTCATCGAGAACGACTGGATCCCGCTCGACCGCCGCGCGGTCCGCGGCATCTCTCCGATGGGCGGCACGATCCTCGGGACGAGCCGGGTGAGCCCATTCACGGATGAGGGCGGTGGCGCCGAGGGGATCAGGGCCCGCATGCGCGAGAACGAGCTCGACGGCCTGATCCTCATCGGCGGCAACGGTACGCAGACGGTGGCGCAGATGCTCTCGGAGGAGGGGATCAACGTGGTCGGCGTGCCGAAGACGATCGACAACGACCTCGGCGGTACCGACTTCACCTTCGGCTTCGACACGGCGGTCTCGATCGCAACCGACGCCATCGATCGCCTGCGCACGACCGGCGAGTCGCACGGGCGCTGCATGGTACTCGAGGTCATGGGCCGCGACGCCGGATGGATCGCCCTGCACGCCGGGATGGCCGGCGGTGCGCAGGTGATCCTGCTCCCCGAATTCCCGGAGTCGATCGAGCAGATCTGCGAGTGGGTCGAGAGCGTGCGCGATCGCGGCCGGCACTCGCTCGTCGTCGTCGCCGAGGGCTTCCGGCTCGAGGGCATGGACTCCGAGGTCACCCGCGAGGGGCTCGACGGATTCGGTCGCCCCCGCCTCGGCGGAGTCGCCGAGGTGCTCGCCCCTCTCATCGAGGAGCGCACCGGTATCGAGTCCCGCGCCACGGTGCTCGGCCACGTGCAGCGCGGCGGAGTGCCCACCGCCTTCGACCGGGTGCTCGCGACCCGCGCGGGCATCGCGGCTTCGGACGCGGTCGAGGCGGGCAACTGGGGCGTCATGACGTCGCTGCACGGCAACGACATCGTGACCGTGCCGCTCGCCGAGGCCGTCGGATCCCTGAAGGTGGTGCCCCGGGATCGGTACGAGCAGGTGAGGCTGCTCTTCGGCTGACCGGCGGCGGGAGTGCGCAGGTGAACAGTGGGTGAACTCTCCGAGTGAACGGCGTGTAACGGTTCGGTGAACTTGACCTGTCCGTGCAGCGATGTAACGATGATCCGGTGGAATTCACCCTGATCGTCCTGCTGGTCATCGCCCTGGCACTCTTCTTCGATTTCACGAACGGATTCCACGATACGGCGAACGCTATGGCGACGCCGATCGCGACCGGAGCGTTGAAGCCGAAGACGGCGGTGCTGCTCGCGGCCGTGCTCAATCTCATCGGCGCGTTCCTCTCGACCGAGGTGGCGAGAACCATCTCTGACGGGCTCATCAACGAGGGCGACGGCGGGGTGCTGATCACGCCGGAGATGATCTTCGCCGGGCTTATCGGCGCGATCGTGTGGAACCTGGTGACGTGGCTGTACGGTCTGCCGTCGAGCTCGTCGCACGCGCTCTTCGGCGGCCTCATCGGCGCGGCGATCGTGGGTGCCGGATTCCAGGCCATCAACGGCGGAGTCTTCCTCTCGAAGATCATCATTCCGATGCTCGCAGCCCCGCTGACTGCAGGACTCGTGGCCTTCACCGCGACGAAGATCGCCTACTCGATCACCCGGCGTCACGATGGCAAGAAGGACGGACGCGGGCGCTTCCGCTACGCCCAGATCGCCTCGTCATCGCTCATCGCTCTCGCGCACGGCACGAACGATGCGCAGAAGACCATGGGCGTCATCACGCTTACCCTTGTCGCGGCCAACCTCCAAGAGCCGGGCACCGGCCCCCACTTCTGGGTCATCGCGTCGTGCGCGTTCGCGATCGCGCTCGGCACCTACTCGGGCGGCTGGCGCATCATCAGGACGCTCGGCGCCGGCCTCACTCAGGTGAAGCCCGCGCAGGGCTTCGCCGCTGAGACCAGTACTGCCGCGACGATCCTCGCGTCGAGCCACCTCGGCTTCGCGCTCTCGACGACCCAGGTCGCCTCGGGTTCCGTCATCGGGTCGGGGCTCGGGCGCCGCGGATCCAGCGTCCGCTGGCGCGCGGTCGGCCGCATCAGCCTCGGCTGGCTCTTCACGCTCCCGGCATCGGCAGCTGTCGGCGCTGTCGCCGCCCTGGTTGCCCACCTCGGCGTCTGGGGGATCATCGCGAACGCGGTGTTCGGCCTCGGCTTCATCCTCTTCATCTTCTGGCGGTCGCGCCGCAACAAGGTCGACTCGTCGAACGCGATCCCCGTCCCCGACGTCGCGGAGTCGGGCTACGCCGTGCGCGTGCGGAAGGGGAAGAAGATCCGCAAGGTGAAGACGAAGACCGGCACGATCCCGCCGCTCACCCCCGTCGCCCAGTCCGCCGTCCGCGACGACGAGGCCGCTCGCGCGGCGCGCGAAGCGGAACGAGAACCCGGCGGATCTGCCGGAGAGGAGTCACGCCGATGACGATCGACTGGATGGCGTTCGTCATCGTGTTCCTCGCAGCCCTCGTCTCCGCCGCGGTCGTCGTGTCGCTGTACTCCCTGGGCATCCGCTTCCTCGCGATCCCTGCGCGGCCCGTGCGCCAGGCTGACGGGACTTTCGCACCGAACGGTCCGTCGCGCGACGATGAGAACGACGACGTCGACGCAGTGGGGCGTCCGCGCTGGGCAACGGTCTCGGCGAACATCTGCTTCGGACTCTCCGTCTGCTGCGTGCTCGTCGGCATCTTCCTCATCATTCCCGGCCTCCACTTCTGGTGAGCCGGGAGGCGTCTCGACGTATCCCAGGTTCTGCACGCACCCGCGACTAGTATTGGGGCGTGCCAGAAACCCCTCCCTCCACTGACGCCGCGCAGGAGCTCCCGCTCGGCATGCGGGTCGCCGCGGCGTGGTCGTGGCGGCTCATCGTCATCGGCGTCGCTCTCGCAGGCTTTCTGTGGCTCGTGGTGCAGGTGCGGATCATCGTCATCCCGCTGCTCGTGGCGATACTGCTCACGGCGCTCCTGTCGCCGATCGTGCACTGGTTCCAGCGGGTCGGAGCGCCGAAGTGGGTGGGGGTCATCGCCGCCCTGGTGTCGTTCATCGCGGCGGTGTGGTTTCTCGTCGCGCTGATCATCCACTACTCGCGCAGCGGTTTCTCGGATCTCGCGCAGCGGTCCGAGGCTCTCTGGTCCCAGTTCCTGCAGTGGATGGATTCGGAAGCGAGCTTCCTCGGCGTCGAGGCGAGCCAGATCGATGACTTCGTCGTCCAAATCCAGGAGACGATTCAGGATCACCAGTCCGAGATCTGGAGTGGGGCGCTCGGCGTGGCCACCACGGCTGGGCAGTTCGTCGCGGGCCTGCTGCTCGCGATCTTCTCGCTGATCTTTTTGCTCATCGACGGCAAGAAGATCTGGTACTGGGTGCTCGGGTTCACTCCGGCCAAGGCGCACGCCCCGCTCGACTCCGCGGGTGTCGCCGGATGGGTGTCGGTCGGGCAGTACGTGCGCGTGCAGATCTTCGTCGCGTTCGTCGACGCCGTGGGCATCGGCCTCGGTGCGTTCCTGCTCGGGGTTCCGCTGCCCGTGCCGATCGCGATCATCGTGTTCCTCGGATCCTTCATCCCGTTCCTCGGTGCCATCAGCACTGGTGCTCTGGCGGTCTTCATCGCGCTCGTCTACAACGGGCCGGTGAACGCCGCGATCATGCTCGGCGTGGTGATCCTCGTGAATCAGATCGAGGGGCACGTGCTCCAGCCCCTGGTGATGGGCAACGCCGTGAAGGTGCATCCGCTCGGCGTGGTGCTCGTGGTGTCCGCCGGCGCGCTCGTCGCCGGCATCCCCGGAGCGCTGTTCGCGGTGCCGTTCGCGGCATCGGCGAACTCCATCGTCAACGCGCTCGTGGCGCGGGAGTGGGATCCCGACTCCGATCCGGTCGCCGATTACCATCTGCAGAACAAGAAACGACAGCGGGTGCGCAGCCGTGCCCGCTGGGTGGCGCGTCTGAGGCGCAGAGAGGGAAGTGCATGAACTTCGACACCCCGACCCTGGAAGACTTCGAGCGCGCCCGTGACGTCGTCCACGTCATTACGCAGCGGACCCCGCTCGAGTCATCGCGCTACCTCGCGGAAGTGCTCGGAGTGCCGAAGGTCTACATGAAGTGCGAGAACCTGCAGCGCACCGGGGCCTACAAGCTGCGCGGCGCATACAACCGCCTCTCGCGGCTCTCCGCCGAGGAGCGGGCCAGGGGCGTCGTCGCCGCGTCGGCAGGCAACCATGCACAGGGCGTCGCCTTCGCAGCGAGCGAACTCGGCATCAAGGCGACGATCTTCATGCCGCTCGGCGCGGCGCTCCCGAAGCTGCAGGCGACGCGCGACTACGGCGCCGACGTCGTGCTTGCCGGTGCCGACTTCGCAGCGACCAACGAAGCGGCGCAGCGCTTCGTCAGCGAGACCGGAGCGCTCTTCGTTCCGCCGTTCGACGACGACGCCGTCATCGAGGGCCAGGGAACCGTCGCGCTTGAGATGTTCGAGGTCGCGCCCGAGATCGAGACGCTGATCGTGCCCATCGGCGGGGGCGGTCTCATCTCGGGAGTCGCAGCTGCGGCGAAGCAGCTCGCCGCGCGCGACGGACGAGAGGTCCGCATCATCGGGGTGCAGGCGGAGAACGCGGCTCCGTACCCCGTCTCCCTGCAGCGGGGGGAACCGGTGACGGTGCAGACCCGTCCGACGATCGCCGACGGCATCGCCGTCTCGCGCCCGGGCGAGCGCAATTTCGAGCTCATCCGCGAGTACGTCGACGAGATCGTCACGGTGAGCGACGACGATATCGCTCGTGCCATCGTCATGCTGCTCGAGCGCGCGAAGCTCGTCGTGGAACCGGCGGGGGCAGCGGGTGTCGCGGCGATGCTGGCCGGCAAGATTCACGCGCGAGGCGTCACCGCCACCGTGCTGTCAGGCGGCAACATCGATCCGCTGCTGCTGCAGCGCGTCATCGGGCACGGGCTCGCCGCCTCGGCACGGTACCTCAAGCTCCGCATCCTGCTGCAGGACGTCCCTGGACAGCTCGTCAAGACCGCCTCGATCGTCGCGGAGAACAATGCGAATGTCGTCGAGGTGATCCACACGCGTCACGCCACCGAGCTGCCCATCAGCGACGTGGAGCTCGAACTGCACATCGAGACGCGCGGTGTCGACCACGGCGAGCGCGTCGTCGAGGCGCTGCGGAGCGCCGGGTACACCGTGCGGGTCGGCGAGCGCTACTAGGTCCGCGCCCCCGCCTGCTCCGCGTACAGGCGGATGGCGCGTCGCGCGTCGGCGACCGTGATGTTGCCGCCGGCCACGATGTGGAGTCCGTACGCGTCCTCGAGGGCGACGAGATTCATCGCGGTGTCCTCCAGAGGGCCGGTGAGCGCGAACTCGCCGGATGCCACGCCCTCCTCGAGGATCCCCCGGTAGAGGTGCAGCTGCTCGCGGTAGAGCTGCTGCACCAGTTCGTCGTGGAGGGGAGACTTTCCGGCGAGCACGTCGAACTCGTAGAGCAGGCGCATGAGGGCGTCGTCCGGTCCGCTCGGAAGACCGGCGTCGATCGCGGTGCGGAGCTTCGCGACCGAGGTCTCCTGCTGTGAGACGAGGGCGACGCGTTCGGCGCCGACGCGCTGCATACCGGAGGCGTGCGCCTCGACGAGGATCGCCTCGAGGTCGTCGTAGTAGTACAACAGCGCACCGCGCGTGACACCGGCCTGGTTGGCGACGTCCGTGAGAGAGAGGTGTCGAAGGCCGCGATCGGCTGCCGCTTGCAGTGCGGCATCGATCACCTCGAGGCGTCGCTGCTGCTGCGTGTTCGGTCGGGCCATGCTTCTCAGTATGGCAGTCGGGGCCTGCGATGAGCCGTGGTTCACGAGTTTCTTGACTTTCGCGTAAATTAATTTACTCTGGAGTGAAATAACCCGCGAGCGTCAGGATGGACATGGTCGTCGACACCCTCTACACGGGCGGAAGCATCCGCACCTTCGATCCCGAATACCCCTGGGCGAGTGCGCTCGGCGTGACCGGCGACCGGATCAGCTACGTGGGGCCAGTCGAAGAGGCGCCCACGGCCCGTCGCACCGTCGAACTCGCTGGCCGCCTCCTGACGCCCGGTGTCGCCGACACCCATAACCACCTGCTCCTCGGGTTCGACGACCTCGCGGTCAGCCTCGACCAGGTCACCAGTCTGGACACCGTCCGCAACCGCATCGCCGAGTTCGCCGAGACGCACCCCGATCTCGAGTGGATCTGCGCCGAGAACGCGCTCTACTCGGTGGTCGAGGGCCGGCGCCCGAACGCAGGGGACCTCGTCGGCGTGACGGACCGACCGGTGTTCATCACGACCTACGACCAGCACTCCGTCTGGCTCAACCGCCCAGCGCTCGCGAAGCTCGGCATCCTGAACGGCGGCGACATCGCCTGGGGCAACCCCGAGATCGACGACCGCACCGGCGAACCCACGGGGTGGGTGACGGATTTCTACACGAGCGCCATGACGATCGACGGGCTCGCGGAACTCCAGCGCGACATCCCGATGTACTCGCCCGATCGGCGCTACCGCAAGATCACCAACAGCCTCGACATGGCCGCCCGCTTCGGAATCACGACCGTCGTCGAACCCCAGGTGCCGCTCGCCGAGCTCGACCTCTTCGCCCGTGCGGAGCGCGAGGGGCGACTCACCAGCCGGGTCATCGCCGCGATCTACCACCCCGTGGGCGCAGACGGCGACTTCCGCGCTCGCATCACCGAGGCGATCCGCGATACGCCGCAGCACGAGCGCTTCGCACTCGGACCGGTGAAGCTCTACGCCGACGACGTCATCGAACCGCACACCGCCGCCATGCTCGAGGACTACGCCAACCGGCCGGGGCACCGCGGCTACCCGAGCCTCGAGCCGACCGAGTTCGAACGCCTCTTCGTCGAACTCGATCGCCTCGGCTACCAGGTGCACACGCACGCCACGGGGGACTGGGGGATCCGCCTCACGCTTGACGCCATCGAGGCAGCGCAGCGCGCGAACGGCCGCGTCGACACCCGCCATGGCGTGGTGCACGTCGAGTGCCTCGCGCCTGAGGACCTGCCACGCTTCCGCGACCTCGGCGTCGTGGCGGCGATGCAGCCGCGCCACGCCTCGCCCGACCTCGTCGCGGGGACCTGGATGGAGAACATCGGGGAGTCGCGTTGGGATCGTGCCTGGCGCTTCCGCTCCATGATCGACTCGGGGGCGCGCGTCACGTTCTCGAGCGACTGGCAGGTGGGGGAGATGGACCCGCTCGTCGGGGTCTACAGCGCCATGACCCGTGCCGGTCTCGACGGGACCCAGGCCTGGACCTCCGGGGAGCGCGTCGGACTCGACGCCACACTTCAGGCCTACACGCTCGGGGGAGCGGAGGCCTTCCACCGCGAGGGCGCGAGCGGCATGCTGCGGCCGGGGTACCTCGCCGACCTGGTCGTCTGGTCCGGGGATCTCTACGACATGGAGCCCGCGGCAATCCTCGATCAGCAGGCCGACCTCACGGTGGTCGGCGGCCGGCCGATCCACGATGCCCACGGTGAGCTCGACGGCGCGGCCGCGGCCGCGAACGTGCAGGATCCGGCAGGTGCCGGGCAGACCTGCTCGGAGCCGTCGTCCGACCATCACTGCCACGACCACGGCTGAGCCACCCGCGCGTTCGCCTATGCGCCCCGCGCCCCACCCCACGACGACGTGAAGGAACCCCGATGTCGACTCTCCCCTCCCGCTCATCGGTCGCCGCGGGCGACGATCAGCTCGCCCACGAAGTGACCCACGAACCCGGCAAGTTGAAGCGCACTCTGAAGCTCCGCCACCTCGTCTTCATCGGGCTCGCGTACATGGCACCGCTCGCGGTGTTCGACATGTTCGGCATCGTGTCCGAGGAGACGGGCGGGCACGTCCCGCTCGCGTACCTCGTGGTGATGGTCGCGGTGCTGTTCACGGCGTTCAGCTACTCGCGCATGGTGCGCTTCTTCCCGATCGCCGGCTCCGCGTACACCTACGCCAAGGAGGCGATCAACGCGCACGTCGGGTTCCTCGTCGGCTGGGTGGCGACCCTCGACTACCTGCTGCTCCCGATGATCAATGCGATCCTCTCGGGCATCTATATGGGCGCGGTGTTCCCCGATGTCCCGTTCTGGGTGTGGGTGGCGCTCACGGTCGGCATCTGCACTGCGCTCAACCTGGTCGGTGTGAAGCTCGCCGCGAAGATGAATGTGCTGCTCGTATCGATTCAGCTCGTCGTCGCCGTCGTGTTCGTCGTGCTCGCAATCACGAATATCGCGACGAACAGCGTGCCTGTCACCACGCTGCCGTTCGGATCGAGCGACACGGCCGCCGTCTCGATCGCCGCGGGTGCCGCGATCCTCGCCCTCTCGTTCCTCGGCTTCGACGCCGTCTCGACGCTCGCCGAGGAGGCGCAGCGCCCCACTCGCGATATTCCGCGCGCGATCTTCATCATCGTGCTCGTCGCGGGGGCGTTCTTCATCACCGTCACCTACGTGATGCAGTTGCTCTTCCCCGACGTCACCCAGCTCGCCGACATCGTGGGAGCATCGCCGGAAATCGCCAAGTACATCGGCGGGGCAGCGTTCCAGGCCGTCTTCGTGGGCGGATACATGATGGCCGTGCTCGGGTGCGGCATCACCCAGCAGATGAGCGCGGCGCGCCTCCTCTACGCCATGGGACGCGACGGAGCGCTGCCGCGCCGGCTCTTCTCGCGGGTGAACGAGCGCACCGGCGTTCCAGTGACGAACGTGGTTCTCGTCGCACTCGTCGCCCTGACCGCGCTGTTCATCGACCTCGACCAGGCCGCCTCGATGATCAACTTCGGCGCCTTCATCGCGTTCACGTTCGTGAACCTGTCAGTCGTGTTCACGTTCTTCCGCTTCATGCGGCGGCGCACGGCGGGCGCGTGGCTCGGGTTCGTCGTCGTGCCGGTCGTCGGAGCGGTCATCAACGTGGTGCTGTGGTTCAGTCTCGACACGACATCGATGATCATCGGTGCCTGCTGGTTCGCCGTCGGACTCGTGTATCTCGTGGTGAAGACGCGCGGGTTCCGTGCCGCGGCCCCCGACCTCACGGGCCCGATCAACATCGGGATGTACGAGTAGGGGTGCTGGGCCCGGAGCCTGCGCGGAGGTGGCGACAGCACTGAGTGGACGGTTTCGCATGGAATTGTTGCCGTATAACGTGCGAAACGCTCCACCGAAGCAGGGAAAGGGGGTGCGCGGGTCGAGGCGGGGCGGCGGGGAGCGCGACGCGCAGCCCCTCACGCACCGGAGGCCCGGCCCCGCACCGAGCGGGACCGGGCCTCCGGTGCGGGTGAGCGCGCTGCTAGCCCGTGTAGGTGTCGACAGCGACGATGCCGACCTCGATCTTCTTCCCGTTCGGGGCCTCGTAGCTCGTCGTGTCGCCGATCTTCAGACCGAGGATCGCCGACCCGAGGGGGCTCTCCGCGCTGTACACGTCGAGGTCCGAGCCCTCGCCGAGTTCGCGGTTGCCGAGCAGGAACTTCTCCTGGTCTCCGAGGATCTCCGCGGTGATGACGGTGCCGATCTCGACCACGCCCCGGCTCTCAGGAGCTTCGGCGACGACGGCGTGCTTCAGCAGCTCTTCGAGGTCGCGAATGCGCGCCTCGATCTTGCCCTGCTCGTCTTTCGCCGCGTGGTAGCCGCCGTTCTCCTTGAGGTCGCCCTCCTCGCGCGCCGCCTCGATGCGGGCGGCGATGTCGCGACGGCCCGGGCCGCTCAGTTCATCGAGCTCGGCCTTGAGTCGGTCGTAGGCATCCTGGGTCAGCCAGGTCTGGTTGGAATCAGCCATGCTGGTCCTCACTCTCGCGGAAGCTGGTGCGGCAGGTGCGCAGATGTCATAAACGCCTCGGTTTCCCGAGGCGCCATCTCAGCGTAGCAGCCTCGGCGGACTTCCGTTGCAGGTTGACCGCGTGTGCGTCACTCAGTGTCTTCGAGCACCCAGCAGCTCTTCACGCTGCCAGTGGTGGCGCGGTTCGTGGTGGTGACGGTGGTGCTCACCGAGTGGGAGCGCTCATCCGTGACGGGAAGTTCCACGATTTTCCACCCGACGATCGCCTTCGTCGGGTTCTGCGCTTCGACCGCACAGGCGACCGGAGTGTTCGCAGGGCCCGTCACTTCGAACCGCACGTCCACGCGATGGGCATCGACGATGGTGCGTCCGATGTCCTGGTACTCGACGGTCGCGGTCTGCTGCCACCCGCCGACGAGCAGGATCGTCAGTCCGGCGACGACGGCGATGCCGCCCGCGATCCAGCCGAAACGGCGGTCGATGCCGCGAGCGCGGGTGCGCCCGTAGCGGTCGTCGAGCGCGCGGCGCGCATCGTCGGTGGCGATCCCGGTGTTCGCCGACGGCGTCGGCTCGGGAGCCTCGGACACGGGTTCCTCCGAACTGCGCTTGGTTACACTTGAGGGTCGGGAGCCAGCTTATCGCGACCCGCTCTCCTCGAAGTGAAAGGACGCCGATGACGTTCAGGCTGATCGCGGTGCACGCGCACCCGGACGACGAGTCCAGCAAGGGGGCGGCGACGTACGCGCACTACGTCGAGCGCGGCGTCGAAGTGCTGATCGTGAGCTGCACGGGCGGGGAGCGCGGCGACGTGCTCAACGAACTCGTCGCGCGCGATCCGAAGAGCCGGCGAGATCTGGCGGGTCTGCGGCGGGACGAGATGGCGGCAGCGCAGCGGATCATCGGGTTCGACCACCGCTGGCTGGGCTACCAGGATTCGGGACTCCCCGACGAGGGGATCGCGGTGCCGACGGGCTCGTTCGCCGATATCCCGGTACAGGTCTCGGCGGAGGCGCTGGTGCGCATCGTTCGTGAGTTCAAGCCGCACGTCATGATCACCTACAACGAGCAGGGCGGCTACCCGCACCCGGATCACATCCGCTGCCACGAGGTGAGTCGTTTCGCGTGGGAGGTGTCGGGCGATGCGGAGTCGTATCCCGACGCCGGCGCACCGTGGACCATCAAGAAGCTCTACTACGAGGAGATCTTCAACTCGGAGCGGGTGAAGCACATCCGCGACACGCTCCTCGAGACCGATCCGGACTCGCCGATCCGCGCGCAGATGGATGAGATCGCCGAGCGGATGGCGCTCAGGCCGTACAGCGGCACGACGCGCATCGATGTCGGCGAGTACTTCGATCGACGTGACGAAGCGCTGCGCGCGCACTCGAGCCAGGTGCCGCCCGACAGTCCGTTCTTTTTCTGGCCGAACGACCTGCAGCGCCAGGCGTGGCCGTTCGAGGATTACCGGCTTGCGGCGTCGCGTGTGGCGACGACGGAGTTCGAAGCCGACCTGTTCCAGGGAATCGAGGAGGACGAGTGAACGTGCTGTACTCCGCCCCGTTGCTGGCGGTGACGTCGGTGCTGGTGGCGGCCGAGGACACCGAGTTCGATCCGGATCGGGTGACCCCGGGGACCGCCGGTTTCATCGCGACCGGCGTCTTCGCTCTCGCGGTGATCCTGCTGGGTGTGGACCTCGGGAGACGCCTGCGTCGCACGAAGTACCGGGCTGAGATCCGGGAGCAGCTGGAACGCGAGATGGCGGAGAACGCCGAGAACGAAGAACGGGCGGCGGAGGATCACCCCCGCACCAGCACCGAGGATCCGCGCGGGCCGCGCGACTGACATGGCGTCGGCCGATCCGCGCAGGGTGCTCGCCGAGGTCTTCGGCTACGACGATTTCCGCGGTGATCAGGAGGCGGTCGTCCGTCAGGTGATCGGCGGGGGCGACGCGGTCGTGCTCATGCCGACCGGTGGCGGGAAGTCGCTGTGCTACCAGATTCCGGCGATCTGCCGAGAGGGCACCGGGATCGTGCTGTCACCGCTGGTGGCGCTGATGCACGATCAGGTGGCGGCCCTTCGGCTTGCCGGGGTAAGCGCGGCAGCGCTGAACTCGTCGATGGATCCCGCTGAGCGGCAAGACGTGATGCGCGCGTATCGGGCGGGGGAGCTCGATGTGCTCTACCTCGCTCCCGAGCGGCTCAGCGCTCCGGGCACGGTGGAGGTGCTGCAGCAGGGGAAAGTCGCCCTGTTCGCGATCGACGAGGCGCACTGCGTCTCGCAGTGGGGCCACGACTTCCGGCCAGATTACCTGCGGCTCGGCGAACTCGCGGAGCACTGGCCGGATGTGCCCAGGATCGCGCTGACGGCGACGGCGACGCCCGAGACCCATCGGGAGATCACGGAGCGTCTGCGACTCGAGAACGCCGAGCACTTCGTCGCGAGCTTCGATCGGCCGAACATCCGCTACCGGATCGAGCCGAAGGGGCAGGTGCGCAGGCAGCTGCTCGACTTCATTCGCGGGGAGCACCCGGGGGAGGCGGGCATCGTCTACGCGCTCAGTCGCAAGCGGGTGGAGCAGACGGCGGCGGCGCTCGCCGAGGCGGGTGTCGACGCGGTCCCGTACCACGCCGGACTGCCGGCGGAGCAGCGTCTCCGTGCGCAGACCCGATTCCTGCGTGAGGACGGTGTCGTGGTGGTCGCGACGATCGCGTTCGGCATGGGGATCGACAAGCCCGACGTGCGGTTCGTCGCTCACATCGACCTGCCGAAGTCGGTGGAGGGGTATTACCAGGAGACGGGACGCGCCGGGCGCGATGGCCTTCCGTCCGAAGCGTGGCTCGCGTACGGACTCTCCGACGTGGTGCAGCAGCGGCAGCTCATCGACATGTCTGACGGCGACCAGCAGGTGCGCTTGAACCAGCTGCGCCACCTCAATCAAATGCTGGCGCTCTGCGAGGGCGTGGCGTGCCGTCGGGTGTTCCTGCTCGAGTATTTCGGTGAGACGGGTGCTGAGCCCTGCGGCAACTGCGATGTCTGCCTCTCGCCTCCGCGGACGTGGGACGCGACCGTACCGGCGCAGAAGCTCCTCTCGACCGTGCTCCGCACCGCCAAGGAGCGGAACCGGACCTACGCGGCCGGCCAGCACATCGACGTGCTCCGCGGCGTCGGCTCGGAGCGGGTCTCGCAGATGCGGCTGGATGAGCTCTCGACGTGGGGGATCGGCGATGACCTGGCGACCCACGAGTGGCAGGCCGTTGTACGCCACCTGCTCGCCACCGGTGTTCTGGAGTCTCAGGGGGAGTACGGTGTGCTCGCACCGACGCAGGCGGCGAAGCCGGTGCTGCGTGGCGAGGAGCACGTGTTCATGCGCGAGGTGCCTGCGCCGCGTCGTGGCGGACGCAGCGCTGTGCGCGGTGCCTCGGGCGGTGGGAGCAAGCGCTCCGCTGCGGCCGCGGACCTTACTCCAGAGCAGGCGGAGACCTTCGAACGGCTGCGCCAGTGGCGGGCCGCCGAGGCGAAGGAGCAGGGCGTGCCAGGCTACGTGGTGTTCAGCGATGCGACGCTCGCGGCGCTCGCCGCGCACCGCCCCACGCAGCGGGCGTCGCTCACGGCGATCCAGGGGATCGGCGAGGTGAAGCTCGAGCGCTACGGGGACGCCGTGCTCGCTGTCCTCGCGGGAGGCTAGTTCAGGCGTCGATGCCGAGGGCCGGCGCTGGGAGCCCGTACTGGTGCTTGAGCGCGGACCGAGCGGCGTACCAGCCGTTGAGTCCGTGGACTCCTGGACCGGGGGACACAGAGGACGACGAGAGGTAGACGCCTGGCAGCGGCGTGCGCCAGGGGTCGGTGCCGAGCACGGGCCGTGCCAGCAACTGCGGCATCGTGATGGCACCCGCGCTGAAGTCGCCGCCGTGGTAGTTCGGGTTGTACGCTTCGAGCTCGCGCGCCGTCGTCACGTGGGCGTCGACGATGCGGTCGCGGAACCCGGGGGCGTACCGTTCGATCTGGGCGGTCACTCGCTCGCGCATGTCGGTGTCCGACCCCGCGGGCACGTGTGCGTAGCTCCAGATTGCGTGCACGCCCTCCGGGTTCCGGGAGGGGTCGAACTCGTCCGGCTGGGCGAGCAGCACGTACGGCCGTTCGGGGATTCTGCCCCGACTCACCTCGCGCTCGGCGTGGGCCGTTTCGGCGCGCGTCCCGCCGAGGTGGACGGTCGGCGCCAGTGCGACCTCGGGATCGCCCCAGGGGATCGGACCGTCGAGCACGAAGTCGACCTTCGTTGCGCCGTCGCCGTATCGGAAGCGGCGCAGCGCGCGCGCGTATCCGCCGGGCAGGCGCGAGCCGGCGATCTCCGTGAAGACTCGGGCGGAGGTGTTGCAGACGACGGTGTCGAACTCGGAGAGTTCGCTGAGATCGGTGACGCGGTGATCCGTCTCGATGGTGCCACCGTGGTCGACCAGGTCTGCGGCCATGGCATCGGTGATGGCGCGGGATCCGCCGACGGGCACCGGCCAGCCGGTGGTGTGCGCGAGCGCGCCCAGCACGAGCCCCACGGCTGCCGGGGCGAGCCCAGGCAGACTCCCGATGCTGTGGCCCGCGACGCCCGTGATCAGGGCGGGAGCGGCCTCGGCGCGGAAGCGAAGATTCCAGAGCGGAGTGCCCTGCTCGGCGACCCGGAGCCCCATCATGGCTGCTGCTGCGAGATCGCTGGGCCATCGCAGCATGGTGCCGCCGAGCGCGAAGTCGACCACATCGTCGATGCGGTCCGTCAGCGGTCGGAAGAGGTTCGCGTAGGCGCGGCCGTCGGCTCCGAGGCGCTCGGCGGTCCGGTGCAGGTCGCGATACGCGATCGCCGAGTAGCGATCGCTCAGCGGGTTGGCGTACGAGACGTCGGGAACGACGAACTCGGTGCGACGGTCGATCTCGAACGCCCGCATGAACTCGGTAGCGAGCGCCATCGGGTGGATCGCCGAGCAGACGTCGTGGAGCACCCCCGGGCGCACCACCTCGGCCGTGCGGGTCCCACCGCCGATCGTGGTGTGCGACTCGAACACGGTCACGGGGACGCCCGCGCGAGCGAGGGTCACAGCCGCTGCCAGGCCGTTCGGGCCGGAGCCCACGACTGCTGCGCCTCGATCCGTCATATCGTCAGGCTACCGGAGGACCGAGTCGTGCGCTGCGTCAGCGCAGCCGGAAGGGGTCGAGCGCGAGGAGTAGCGCGGCCGTCCAGTGGCAGAGGAACGCGAGCACCGTCAGCGCGTGGAAGATCTCGTGGAAGCCGAAGGTGCCTGGCAGCGGGTTCGGGCGCTTCATGCCGTAGACGACCGACCCGGCGGTGTAGAGCAGGCCGCCGACGATCACGAGGACCATGGCGGCGGGGCTCGCTTGATAGATGTCGCCGAGATACATGACGGCAGCCCACCCGAGAATGACGTAGAGGGGAACGTAGAGCCAGCGCGGCGACCCGATCCAGAACACCCGGAAACCGATTCCGAGCAGCGCACCGGCCCAGACGAGCGCGAGCAGGAGCGTTCCCTGGTCGGCGGGCAGCGCGAGGAGGGCGACGGGGGTGTAGGTTCCCGCGATCAGCAAGAAGATGTTGGCGTGGTCGAGCCGCCGGAACAGCTGCTTGGTCTCTGGCTTCCAGTTGATCCGGTGGTAGAGCGCAGAGATGCCGAAGAGCAGCATGCTCGTGAGCATGAAGACCGCAGACGCCGACTTTGCCAGGGACCCGTGCGCGAGGCTGATGAGGACGATGCCGGCCGCGATCGACACGGGGAAGGTTGCCGCGTGGATCCATCCCCGCCACCGAGGCTTCACCTCCGATGCACCGGCCGAGGCGCGCTCGTGCTCGATCGACTCGTCGAGGAGCGGCACCGACAAGCTGTCGGGTTCGGGGAAGGTGCGGTCGCGCGATTCGGGATCCGGTTCGCGTCGTTCTGCCATGAATCGAGTCTACGCAGCCGCCCTGATCGGTCAGGTATACGGCCGCTCGGCGGTCGCGCGGGTGCGCAGGGGTAGACTCGCGACGTGCAATCCGATCCCGCGAAAGAACTCGAGACGCCCCGTCCCGGGTTGCTCTACCGGCTGTATCAGCGGCGACTGCGCCGCGAGATCGACGGCTCACGCGTGCCGCACCACATCGCCGTGATCGTTGACGGGAACCGACGCTGGGCGAAGCAGCGCCTGCAGGAGCGCGCCGCGTACGGGCACCGGGCAGGCGCGCGGAAGATCCCCGAATTCCTCTCGTGGTGCGAGGAAGCCGGGGTGGAGGTCGTCACCCTCTACCTCCTGTCCGCGGACAACCTGGGCGCCAGGGACCGGCAGGAATTGGAGGATCTTTTCGGGATCATCGCGGAACTCGCGCGCGAGCTCGCTGACAAACCGCAGTGGCGCGTCAAACACGTGGGGGCCTGCGACGGTCTGTCCGAAGAACTTGCCTCAGCGCTCGCCGCAGCCGAGGAGCGCACCGCTGAGCGCCCGGGACTCCACATCAATCTCGCTGTCGGGTACGGGGGCCGGAGCGAGATCGCGGCAGCGGTGCACGGCATCATCGAGGAGCATCAGGAGGCCGGTGGATCCATCGACACCCTAGCCGACCACCTCACCCCCGAGAGCATCGGCGAGCACCTCTGGACCCGGGGGCAGCCCGACCCGGATCTCGTGATCCGCACCTCGGGGGAGCAGCGGCTCAGCGACTTCATGATCTGGCAGTCGGCGCACTCCGAGTTCTACTTCGTCGAAGCGCTCTACCCCGACCTGCGAGAGGTCGACTTCCTGCGGGCGCTCCGCGACTACTCGACCCGTCAGCGCCGCCTCGGCGGGTGACCGCTCGAGCGCTGGTCGTCACGCATAGCATGGGGGAATGACTCACCGACCCCACGCCATCACGCCAGAGGTACTGCGGGCCGACGCGATGCTCACCCCTGACGGGGCGATCGCCGACGCCGAGCTCGAGTTCGATGAGACGGGCACGATCCTGTACGCCGGCCCTGCGCGCTCCACCTCGCGCGTCACGCGCGAGCTCTGCGGTCATGTGCTGATGCCGGGTCTCGTCAACGGCCACACCCACTCGGCGATGACGCTGCAGCGGGGCGTCAGTGACGACGAGGGGTTCATGCCGTGGCTCGCCGCGGTGCAGGCGATCGAGCAGCACCTCACACACGACGATGTCGCCGCCGGTCTCGAACTGGCGCTCCTCGAGATGATCGAGACAGGCACGACGGCATTCGCCGACATGTACGTCTGGGACGAAGCGCTCATCGAACGCGTCCGCGAGGCCGGAATGCGCGCGATGATCGCTCCGGCTTCCTTCACGAGAGAGACGGTGGGCTTCCCGGGGGTCACCGGGGCTACCGGCGAAGAGGTCACGGAGGCGACCGAGCGGCTCGCCGCCCGGTACGCCGATGATCCGCAGATCAGGATCGCCTTCGGCCCGCACGCCCCCTACACCTGCGAGCCGGAGTTCTTGCGGGACATCGCCGAGCGGTCGCTCCGCACGGGTATTCCGGTGCACACGCACGTCTCGGAATCGCTCGCCGAGACCACCGACGTGGAGGCGCGATTCGGCGCGACCCCGGGTGCTCACCTGGATGCGCTCGGAATCGTGAACGACCGTCTGCTGGCCGCGCACTGCGTGCACCTCACCGCGGGTGAGATCACACGGTTCGGTGAGGCGGGCGCGGCAGTGAGCCACAATCCCGTCTCGAATCTGAAGCTCGGCAACGGGGTCGCGCCGTTCCTCGAACTCCGCGAAGCGGGGGCGCGCCTCACGCTCGGCACCGACAGCGTCGCGAGCAACAACTCGCTCGACCTGTTCGAGGAGATCAAGACAGCGACGATCCTCCACCGGGGCGTCAGGCACGACGCTGCGGCTCTGCGCGCCGCTGACGTGCTCCACGTCGCGACCCGAGGGGGAGCGGAGGCCATCGGGTTCCCGGCTTCTGGAGCACTCACGGCCGGGGCGAACGCCGACGTGATCGCGCTCGACGTGACCGGCACGCACGCCACGCCGTTCTCGGGTGCCGCTGCACTGGTCTCGCACCTCGGCTTCGCCGCGCGCGGTACCGACGTGAGGCACGTGTACGTGGGCGGTCGGCACCTGTACGCCGACGGAGAGCACCTCACGCTCGACGCATCGGCGGTTCGCGCGCGTGCGCGCTCTGCAGCTGAACGGGTCAGGCGGGAGGCCGGGTCGCTCTAGGCGATCCGCGAGCGATCAAACGCGTCGAGGCTGATGCCCTGGCGCAGGACTTCGGCAGCCCACTCCTGTGCGGAGAACAGGCTGTGATCGCGGTAGTTGCCGCAGCTCGTCGCGTCGGTGCCAGGCACATCGTCCCAGGTCACGCGGTGCACGAGATCTTCGAGCGACGACTTGATCGCCGCGGCGACCTCGGCCGGCTCCGGCTCACCCCAAGCGATGAGGTGGAACCCGGTGCGGCACCCGAACGGCGAGATGTCGATGAGGCCCTCGAGTCGGGTGCGCAGCAGAGCGGCAATGGTGTGTTCGATGGTGTGCAGGCCGGCCGTCGGGATCTCACCGGCGTTCGGCTGCACGAAACGAATGTCGTAGTTGGAGATCGCGTCTCCGCGCGGGCCGCGCTCCACGCCGATCAGTCGCACATAGGGTGCCAGGACTTTCGTATGGTCGAGCGCGAAGCTCTCGACCTCGGCCAGTTCGATGTCGCCCATGGAGTTCCTTTCATCGCTGCGCGGTGCGTCGGTACCCCACCAGGCTACGCCGCAAGAGGCGGGGGACGCTCAGCTGACGGAGTGTTACGCCGCCAGCGGAAGGTCGGCCTGGCTGAGCAGGACCCGCGCGACCGAGCTGTGGCTTTCGCGCTCGACCTGCACGTCCCAGCCCGTGCGGGAGAGCAGCGTGAGGTCGGCGGACGCAGCACCCAGCTCATCGGTCTCGACGAGGTATGTGGTGCGACCGGGGCCGCGGTAGACGGACCGGTGCTGTGCCCACTCGGGAACGCGGGTGCCGCGTTCGCCGCCGAGGGCGTGGTAAGGGGTGAAGAGTTTCGATGTCATCATGTGATTACTTTCTGTGCGTACGCGGTCATGATCCGTCGTGGGTCATCCGCGGATGTCGGATCCGAGCCGGTGCGAGGGACGCTATGCCTGATGGACCGTGTCGATCGCAGTGATCGCTGGAATGCGGTCCCGGTGGTCGAGGTCACTCGCCGAACTCGGGGTGAAGAGCCGATCGTTCGCTCCGCCGCACCTCCCCGCACTGGGATGGGGCCTGGCGAACCATCGTGGCTCAACGAACCAGTATACACGTTTGTTCGAGAATTGCTAGTGTGGTTCGTTATGGCTACTGACGAACTGCCCCTGCTGGTCTTTGCACACGCCGATGAGGCCGCAGCGTTCGCTGATGTTCCGCACCTCGTGACCGGGGTCGGGAAGATCAATGCGGCGACGGAGCTCACTCGTGCGCTCTGCGCCGCCGAGGATGACTATGCGGAGGTGGTCGTGCTCGGAACGGCCGGCGTCGTCGCCGACGGGCCAGATGCTCCGGAACTGAATCACGTCTACCGCATCTCGGAGGCGGTGCAGCACGACTACTCGCTGCCCTCGCCCCGCCTCGCACTCGACGCGGGGAGTGCGGACGGGGAGCGTACCGCGGTCATCGCGACCGGAGACGTCTTCGTGCAGAACGACGCGCAGCGTGCGCACCTGGCGAGTCTGGGGGCCGCGCTGGTGGACATGGAGACCTATGCGTACGCCGTGGTCTGCGAGCGGCTCGGAGTTCCCCTCCGTGTGTATAAGGTGCCGTCCGACTTCGCCGACAGCTCGACGACCGGCGAGGAGTGGGATGAGATCGCGGAGACGAAGAGCGAGCAGCTTCGTCGATTCTGGGATGAGCGGGTGGGTGAGCCCGGCCGCTGAAGCGGGGGTCGTGGGTGCGGCGAACCTGAAACTTCGCATGAAGTGCCGTGCTGTGGGGCGGAGGAGTGGTCGAACGCGTGCAATTCGGTATATCCTGCACCAATGGCTGAAAACGGATTCGCGACACTGCCGCAGAACGTACAGACGATGGTCATCGCGGGACTCGATCGTGAGATCGCCGACCGCACGAGTCTGATCGAGCGCGAGAAGAGCACGCGCCACCCCGACCAGAACTCGATCGATTGGTGGGAGGGTGACATCGTCGCGTCCCGCAATCTGCGTGACCGATTCCTGCACTTCAGCAGCCTCAGCCCGAACGCGTCGCGCGACCGCTAGCCGACGACGCGCCGACGGGCGCGCGGAAGGCGTCTCGATTCGCATTTCAGATGCGGATCCCCTATTCTCTTTAGCGGTGACGTGTCCGAGCGGCCGAAGGTGCGACACTCGAAATGTCGTGTAGGGTAACCCCCTACCGCGGGTTCAAATCCCGCCGTCACCGCCACAAAACCCCCGATCAGCACTGGAATCCAGTGAGGTTCGGGGGTTTTCTCGTACGCGCGTGAGTGTTGCGTTACTGCGTGCAGCGTCGCGTGTGGTCGGAAGCTGCTGATGCCGGCTTGCGTGCGTCGTGGTCCGGGGCGTGCTCAGCGTCGAGCCGAGCCTGTTCTTGGTGATCAGTTGAGGTGCGGGCCGGACGCCCGAGGCGGCTCAATTGGTCGAGCAGCGGGAACTCCGCTCCGTCCCGCCGCCAGCGTGCGTGCACGAAAAGCAGCAGACTCAGGGCGACGAAGCCCGTGATGAGCTTGTCGGGGAGCGAGGTCATGAGGTTGCCTGCGAATACGGCGACCGTGAGCGGAAGTCCGAGGTTCTGCAGAGTCAGCGCGAGGCCATCCACCGCGTGACCCGTTCCGCTCGCGAAAAGGCTGAGGATGATCGGGACGGCGACCAACGTGCAGACGGTGCCGGCGATGAGGCTCAGGACGAAGTACCTGGTGAACGTCTGCCCCATGGCGAACCTGCGTATGCCGTAGCCCCACACGAGGGCGCCGGCGATGTTCACGAGCGTGAACGGAAGTACCGCGGCGCTGTTCGTGCCGATCGCGATGCCGTGCGTGGCGACCGCCACTGCGACTCCGTACCACGGCCCGAGCGCCACAGCGGCGACGGCGGTGCCGATCATGTCGAGGAACAGCCCGAGCGACAGCTCGGCGACGACCGCATTGCCCGCGATGTTCATCGCAACGCACGCGAGGAGGAGTGCGCCAGCGCCCCAGTGGCCGAGGGGTCGGGTGCGCGCGGGGTCGTGAGGTGCAGGGGCGTGCTCTGACGTCTCCGCGAGCGCACCGAGGGTGCTTTCGGCTGAGCCTTCGGTCTCGTGGTTATCGGAAGCGTGGTGTCCGGTGACCGTCCTCTCCTCCGCGGTAGTCGCGCGGATCGGCAGTGCGCGGCGGGCACTGGTGCACCGGTCGTGCCACTCATCCGCTCTGGCCTCGCTCTCGCCGAGTGCGAGTGCAATCTCCCGGATGAGCTCGGCATCCATGCGCGCACGTCCGTCACGGAAGGCGTTGTACACGGTTGATCGGGGAGGGGTCGCCGCGACATCGGGGACCCCCTGGGAACGTCGATGGACGCTGATCCGGCGGGAGATCTCGGCGAAGCTCGTCTCGCCTCGACGCGCGCGCAGTGCACGCAGGTCCGCAGCGATGTCGTCGAAAGTGACAGGCTCATCTGGTCTGTGGTCCACGCCGCATCTCCTGTCCGCCGATGTTCTATTCATACTATTCGGACAGTCCGTAACGGCATGATTCCGCGGGTAACTGTTCGAGAACTGTATGAAAACCAGTGTCGCTTCGGTCTTGGGTGAACGGTACGGAGTAACGTCAGGCTGAACATCTGACGAGGCATGTCACACCTTTGGGGGAGGGCGGGATGACACGGTTCATCGAATCGGAGGCCGAGCACGCGCACCTCGGCGGCCTCCTCGACCGCATCGAGGCGGGCGTGGTGGCGTACGAAGAATGGGAGATCGACGTTCGGTCCTTCGGTACAGCGGCCGAACTGCAGGAGTCGCTCCGCGAGATCCTGCCGAACGGACCCGCTCCGGTGACGGTCACTCCCGTCAACCTTCCGAGGCTCCGGGGGGCCGCAGCCGGGCCTACTCTCTTCGAGCGTCACCGAGGCCGACGCGCACGCGACGGCCGGGTCGAGGTCGAGCGCCGTTACTTCGGAGGGGTGCCGCGAAGCGCGGGCGACCCGGCTTCGGAGTGGTACGTTTCGGGCGCGGACGCACCCCGCGCGTTCACCATGTCGCTCAGTGCCGACGGTGCCGAGGTGCGCGGGTTCGCAGCCGACCACTGCTTTCACCTCGACGATGTTGATGACCGCGGGCGCGGTGCGGGGGAAGGAAGCGGCGAAGTTTCCTGGTTCGGGATCGGCTTCTCCGGTCTGCCCAGCGTCCTCGTGATCCCGGCGCACCGCTCGCGGCTGCAGGTGCATCTTGATCACGATGGCGCCTACATTGCATTCACTGCGCGCGACGCCGAAGACCGGGGGAGCGAGCTCGCGCGAGAGCAGGCGTACGACGAGCGTTGGGCGCACTGGCTGAACGACGACGTGCTGCTCGGGCAGCGGGAGCTCGACGAGGCTCAGCGTCGCGTGGAGGCCGACCTCGACGCCGTGATGGCGAATCGGGGCGAGCAATGACGAGCGTGATCGACACGGTAAGGACTTCTGCCGGCGCGTCGGATGCGCTGGACTCGATGTGCCACTGGTCCCGCAGCGCGTGCGCGCTCGGCCCCGAGTGGTACATCGTGTGGTCGATCGACGGTGTGCGTGAGGTCGAGCTGTTCTGTCAGCGTCACTACATTCTCACCCTCGACTGGTGGGTGTCAGTGGAACGAGTGTCACGGGTGAGTTCGCTCCATTACGTCGATCGGGGCCGGCTGTAGCCCGGATCTCTCCGAAGTACAGCCGGCCCCGATTCGCCGGACTACGAGCCGACCGTCAGGCGGTCTGCCCGCTGTGCTTGCCCTCTTCGATCTCTTCCACGAGCTTCGCGTTGAATGCCGGAAGGTCGTCCGGGGTGCGACTCGACACGAGCCCTTCATCGCAGATGACCTCGGCGTCGACCCACTTCGCCCCGGCATTCTGCAGGTCGGTCTTCAGGCTCGGGTAGGAGGTGATCTCGCGACCCTGCAGCACATCGGCGTCGGTGAGGATCCAACCGCCGTGGCAGATGACACCCACCGGCTTGTGCTCGGCGAAGATCTGGCGGACGAACGCCACCGCATCCTGGTCGAGCCTGATGTCGTCGGAGTTCACGACGCCGCCTGGCAGCACCAGAGCGTCGTAGTCGCCCGTGCTGGCCTGCGCCGTGGTCTGATCGACGCGCGCTTCGTGACCGTTCTTCCCGGTGATCGTGCCTGACTCGGTGGAGATGAGCTCCGCGACGGCTCCGTGCTCGGTGACGGCTTCCCAGGGACTCGTGAGCTCGGAATCCTCGAATCCGTCCGTGGCGAGGAACGCGACTTTCTTTCCGGTGAGTTGCGACATACGTCTACTCCTTCTCGTTGTGGGCTGCGGTCGTATTCGAGTCAACCGCTCGGCCGCAGCCTGGCGCAACCCGTTGAGCGCTCGGCTGAATTCGGCTACGCCGCGCGTGTGCGAGAGCTGCGCGGGGCCGGTCTGAGGCGACGAGGAGGCGAGCGGAATAACATATGCGTATGACTCAGCTCTCTGCCGATCTCGCGATCATCGGTTCCGGATCAGGTAACTCGCTCATCACCCCGTTCTGGGACGATCGTCGCGTGGTGATGGCTGAGCGGGGCGTCTTCGGGGGGACCTGTTTGAACGTCGGCTGCATCCCGACGAAGATGTTCGTCCGCCCCGCGCTGATCGCCCGCGCTCCCGAGGAGGCGGAGCGGCTGAATGTGACGCAGCATACTGAGTCGGTCGACTGGCCGGCGATGCGCGACCGGATCTTCGGAAGGATCGACCCGATCTCCTCTGGCGGGCGCGACTACCGTCTCGGGCTCGACAACGTCGAACTCATCGAGCAGCGGGTGCGTCTCACGGGCCCTCGGTCATTCGTGGCCGATGACGGGACCCATATGGAGGCGGAACAGCTCGTCATCGCGGCGGGGTCGCGCGCAGTGCTGCCGGACGTGCCCGGAATCGATCTGCCCCAGGTGCACACCTCCGACACCGTCATGCGTCTCGACGACCTCCCGGGGCGGGTACTCGTTGTGGGCGGCGGTTTTATCGCCTGCGAGTTCGCCGGCATCTTCTCGGGGCTCGGGTCGAACGTGGTGCAGATCAACCGCAGTCAGCGGCTCATGCGCACGCTCGACGCCGAGGTGTCCGATGCGTTCACCAAGGAGGCTGCGCAGCAGTGGAGTGTGCAGCTCGGTCGCGTGCTGGCGGGTGTGCGCGAGGGCGATCATGGTCGCGTGCTCGCAGACATCAGCGTCATCGACGGTGAGGGAAACACGGTCGACCGTGAAGCGCTCGAGGTCGATGTCGTGCTCGTCGCGATGGGCAGACGCCCGAACTCCGACCTCGTCGATGCCGCTGCAGCCGGGCTCGATCTGCACGATGACGGCAGAATTGCCGTGGACGAGTTCCAGCGGGTCCTGTCCGGTGGAGAAGCGGTGCCCGGTCTGTTCGCGCTCGGGGACATCTGCTCCGCGGCGCAACTGAAGCACGTCGCGAATCACGAGGCCCGTGTCGTCGCCCACAACCTCGAACACCCGGATGACCTGGTGGCCTCACGGCGAGAGGCGATCCCGCTCGCCGTCTTCACGCACCCGGAGCTCGCAACGGTCGGATTGACCGAGGAAGCCGCGATCGAGGCTCTCGGTGCTGAGCATGTGACCGCGAAGACGCAGCGCTACGGCGACACAGCCTACGGGTGGGCGATGGAGGACGGCAGCAGCATCTTCAAGGTGGTCGCAGACCGCCGCGACGGTCGAGTGCTCGGTGCCCACGTCATGGGTCCGGAGGCATCGAACCTCGTGCAGCCGATCATCGCGGCGATGAGCTTCGGGATCGATGCTCACACGTTCGCGCGTGGCCAGTACTGGATCCACCCGGCCCTCATGGAGGTCGCAGAGAACGCTCTGCTCGGGCTCGACGTGCCTAGCTCGCGAGTCCCGGGTGCAATCTGAGATCCTGACGACTCGCGAGTCCGAGCTTCGCCCGCGCCTGTGAGAGGTGGGACTCCACGGTGCGGATGCTGCAATCGAGGTGCCTGGCGATCTCGAGGTTCGACATTCCCTGTGCGGCGAGGCGAGCTGCTTCGATCTCTCGCGGGGTGAGGCTCGTCGCAGTGGTCTGCGGAAGGTCGTCATCGCAGAGCCAGGGCACGTTGCGAAGCATTTTCAGTCGCAATTCGGCAATCTGCTGGTCGCACCGAGTCACGGCTCCCGAGGCTCGTCGTTTCAAGAGGATCTCGCGGGTTTCGCGGAGCGCGGTCAACGCGGGACCATTGAGGTCGGCTTCGGCGAGCTTCTGCGCGACACGTTGGAGAGCCGCAGGATTCTGCTGAGCGGAGGCGGTGGTGTGCTCGTACATGAACGTGAGAATGCGGAGGTGCTTGTGCTCATCCGGAGCGGTCTCGAGCTGGGGGAGACGCTCTGTCTGGCCGAGGAGATAGGAGAAGAGGTGGCTCGGGTTCCACCGAGCATCTCGCCCGCTGTTGCGCTCGGTCGCCGCTGTCCACCTGCGCTCCTTCGGGGAGCTCCCCGCGTATGACACGGCCTGCTCCAGCATCCGCGTCACCGCTGAAATGCGTTCCCTGAGGCGACGCGGAAGAAACCGCGGGATCCGCTGTCCAAAGCCGCTCCATTCGAGGAGCGAGCGTTCCGCATGACCTGAAGTCAGTGCCGTCGCGGTCGCGAGCAGATGTGTCAACCAGCGACGGTGTTGGTCTGCGCTGGACAGATTCTCCACGAGCGCTCTGAGTTCGCCAGCCCGGGAGCGGTAGTCCTCGGAGAGGAGCAGGGTGATGGCGTAGCTGACCACAGCGGTGTCGATGAGGTCACGTGAGATGAGGGAGTCGGTGAATCCGGCGCGTTCGAGCAGCGTCAGAAAGCGTGCGTAGTCGGCTGGCGCGGGCTGGTGACCGTTCCAGAGGAGTTCGAACTTGAAGAGCGCGGCGGCGATGAGCTGAAGATCCGGGGCGCTATCGTCCTGCGCCACCTGGCGGATGAACGCGAGGTCGTCCGCTATCGATCCGGTCGCATTCCACAGGCGGAAGAGCCGGAGAGCGGTGGCGTCTTCGGCGGACTCATCCGCACCGGAGAGCGCTCGCCGTACCGCACCCAACCCTGATTCCCCCTCGAGGAGCGTGCGGAGGAACAGAGAAGCCAATCGTTCGGGACGCGCTTCACTGTCGTTCTCGTCCGTCGTCGGGGGAAGCTTTGCGAGGCCGTGCTTCGGTCCGCCGATGATGGTCATGGCTCGAGCGCCGAATGCGCCCTCCAGCTGCATCCCCATGCTGGCTGCTCGCATGAGCAGCGCTCGAGCGCTTCCCTCGTGCCCGAACGCGACGAGTTCCTCCGCGGTGCGACGCAGGAGTTCGCGGAGCGCGTCCGACAGGCCGGGCATCCCTGCGAACCTTTCTGGGGCGGCGTATCGCGCGCAGAAGAGCGAGTCCGCAGAACTCAGGGGCATTCCCATGGCCTCCTGGAGAAGGAGATGCTCTGCGGCGTGCTGTCTGGCGTGATCGAGGGCCTCGGGGGTCGCTTGGGCGCGGACGGCTGCAGCAAGAAACGGAGGAACGCTGAGGAGGTGCGTGTGCTCGTCTAAGTCGATCATTCCGCGCGAGAGCATCTCTTGCACGGCGTGAGAGCGGGTGAGATCACCGGCTTGTGTCTGGTCGAGCGGGTCGAGTTCCGAGAGTACGATCGTGGCTGCCGCCACTTCCTCGGTGAGCGGCCCGATGCTGACCGAAGATTCGCGCAGCGAGGTCAAGTGCAGGTCCCGAATGTTGCGGGTATCGATCATGGGCCGCGCATCGTCGATGAGGAGTCCGTGCTCGGCGAGCGTGGTGATGTCGGCCGCCCAACCGGGTCGACCCTGCGCCAGCTGCAGAATCATCCCCATCGTCACCGAGTCGACCATGTGCGCGCTGCGTTCGTGCACCAGACGTTCGATCTCACTGTCCGTCATCGGCTCGAGTCTCACGTGAGCCCAGTTATCCCAATTGTCCAGGAGCGCTGGTTTCTCCTGCATGACTTCCGCAACCGAGGTCTCGAGGCGGTTCGATAGGTGACCGCTCTGCACGGCGGACACGCTGACGCCGCTCTCGGAGAAGCGACTGCTCAGCAGCGAGATCATCTCGGGCGCTGCATATTCGAAGTCGTCGATGAAGAATGCAGCATTGAGTGGCGCCTCCTCGGCCGCGCGGAACGCCTCCCGGCCTCCTCGGCAGCTCAATTTCACAGCGGGTCGCCCCTCAGCGCTCCAACGCTCGGCGAGCGTATTCAGTACATGGGTCTTCCCCATACCGCTGCCGGCCATCAGGACTACATGCTGCCCGTCGGCCAGGTTCTGAAGGATCTCCCTGATCCGCTGCTCTCGAGGAAAAGTTCGTCTGAAGGCCACCCGATCCCCGCTCTCCGCATCGTCGATTCGGGGAACTCGGCGCCACCAACGTCGGTGTCTTGCACCGATTTCCCCCTGAAAGGCAGATTACCTGGGGGTTTCAGTGTTTCTGGACACGATACACAAATGAAAGACGCATATCTCAGGGATTTTGCGATAAGAAATCCGTAATCAGATGTTTTTATCTCAGTAGTCTCCGCACCCACATCAGTGCTGCTCACCGACCTCCTCAGCGTCTCGCAGGTGCTTGGAGAACTCTCCCAGGTTCCTCTTAGGCTCGGCCTCGTCGCGTGTGTCGTATTGCGTGCTGCAGTCGCACAGGGGAAGCGGCGCCCGGTACGCCGGAAAGTACACATTCGTGAAGGGGAGGGGATCCTTTGGGAGACTCAGTAGATACCCGTGCGCGTTTCCGCAGAAAGCGGAAACGAGCGCTCGGGGGAATTACGGCGGGGGCCACGGCCTTCGCCCTTGTCGGCATGGGCGCGTCTGTCGCCCAGGCCGACAGCGTGACCACCGCAGCGGACTCCGCGGGTCACGGTCACGCCCTTTGGCTGGAGGGCCTCAGTCTCGGCCTTATTGGCGGCGCGAGCTCGCTGAGCGAGTATCCGGGCACCGTCACCGACACCCACGGTCTCGATCTCGAGCTTCTTGAGACGGTCAACGTCGATCTCGGTCAGATCGATATTCCGCTCATCGGAGACGGTGAGAACGGTGGACTCCTCGCGCTGGGCGGGCTCGGGGCGATCTCCAGCCACAGCGAGTCGCCAACTGAGACGCACTCCTTCTCGTCCTCCGGCCTCATCAATGAGAACGGCTCGCTGAATCTGAGTCCCGTCGAGGACCCGGCGAGCTTCGAGCCGGCCTCCCTCAACCTCAGCGACCTGCTCCGTCAGGTCCTCTCCGAGGAGGTCGTGAACACGGTTCTGAGCGACGCATCGATCGAGGTCGGCGCCGTTGGCGCTCGCGCTGAGAAGAACGGCGTGACCATCGAGGATGTCGAATCCGAGTACATGCTCTCCGACCTGCAGCTCGACGTACAGAGCCCGCTCGTTGGGGACCTCAGCGGCGTGCTGACCGGAGCGGTGAATGACATCGTCGCTCCCGTCAACGGGCTCGTGGGTGAGGGCGGACTGCTCAACGAGGCGGTCACGCAGGTGAGCGAGGTAGTCGACTCGATCGACCTGACCATTCTGGGGACCGGCGTTCAGCTGGAATCCGATCCCGAAGCCAGCGGCCTCGAGCTTACGGGCGTCGATACCCTTGTCAACGGTGTAGTCGAGGATATTCTGCAGGAGGAGACCTCGAACGCCTCCGGTTCGGTCGTGGTCGACCTGTCGACCGGCCTGATCCACGTGAACCTCGCGGAACTCATCATCGAGGCGCAGGACAACCCGGAGATCACGAACCTCAGCCAGCTCCCTGCGAACACGTCGGTGCTCACCGAGGAAGTCGTGAACGCGCTCACGAACGGTGTGACCGAAGCGTTGGTGGGCAACTCCGAGAACTCCCTCATCAGCAAGGTCCAGACGCTGCTCTCTGAGCGCATTTGGGACGTGGGAGTGAACCTGAACATCAACGCTGGCGGTCAACTCTGTGTGCTCATCGCATGCTCCACACTCGCCGATGCCGAGATCAACATTCAGGGAACCCTCGCGGAGTTCGCTGCGCAGAATGGTGAGTCGCTCGATTCGAGCAACATCTCTACCACGTTGGATCTCTTGGGAATCATCCCGGTGGGCGATCTCATCAACGGTATTTCCAGCCAGATCCTTGCTCCGATCGTGAACAACGTCGCAGGCCCGCTCGTTACGGTGATCACCGACGACGTGCTTGGCAACGTTCAGTCGATCTTGCAGACGACGCTCGAGGCGACGCTCGGCCAGCTGGTCGGTGCGCTGGAACCGCTTCTGGAGCAGACGGTGGCTCTGACGATCAACCAGCAGCCAGTAGCCGCCGGTGGCACAGGCGACTTCGGCGCCGACAGCTTCACGGTGCGCGCGCTTGCCGTCGAACTCCTTCCCGGACTGGCGACGAACGCCGCGACGCTGCAGTTGGGCTCCGCTACCGTGAAGGCTCTTGACGAGCTGCCAGCAACGCTGACCGCAACGCCAAACCCGGTCGAGCAGGGCGGCGTCGTCACCCTGACCGGCACGGGCTTCGAGCCGGGCGAGGACGTCGAGATCACCCTCCCGGACGGGTCGATTACCACGGTCGTCGCGGACGAGGACGGCAACATCGAGACGACGTGGGATGTTCCCGCGGATTATGCTCCGGGCGCCGCGGACTTCGTGGCCACGGGACAGACGAGTGAGCGAACCGCTACCGCTTCGACCGAGGTGGAGGCAGCTGCCGATCCGGACGCTGATGCTGATGCAGACGCGGATCCGGGTGCTGCGGTGAACACGAACGCTTCGGCTTCGGCTGCGGCTTCGGCTGACGCGGACAACAACTCGAACCCCGCGGCCCAGGCTGCGGCAGAGGTTGCTGCTCAGGCTGACGCGACCACGACGGCTTCGGCTACCGCGGATGCGGATGCAACGGCTGCGGCTTCGGCTGCTGCGAACGAGGATGCGTCGACGACGGCTTCGGCCGACGCCGCACCGGATGCGAATGCTGCCGCTCAGGCCGCCTCGCAGGCCAGCGCCGACTCGACCGCTACTGCCGCTGCCAACGCTGAAGCTTCGGCTGCAACGGACGCGACCGCGACCGCGGATTCCTCCTCGGCAGCTCAGGCTGCTTCGGAGGCCGCTGCTGAGGTCGATTCATCGGCCACCGCATCGAGCACGGCTGCTGCTGACGTAGACGCTGACGCTGCTGCCGACCCGGCTGCCGAGACCACCGCAACCGCTGATGCGACTGCGGATCCGGGTGCTGCGGTGAACACGAACGCTTCGGCTTCGGCTGCGGCTTCGGCTGACGCGGACAACAACTCGAACCCCGCGGCTCAGGCTGCGGCAGAGGTTGCTGCTCAGGCTGACGCGACCACGACGGCTTCGGCTACCGCGGATGCGGATGCGACGGCTGCGGCTTCGGCTGCTGCGAACGAGGATGCGTCGACGACGGCTTCGGCCGACGCCGCACCGGATGCGAATGCTGCCGCTCAGGCCGCCTCGCAGGCCAGCGCCGACTCGACCGCTACTGCCGCTGCCAACGCTGAAGCTTCGGCTGCAACGGACGCGACCGCGACCGCGGATTCCTCCTCGGCAGCTCAGGCTGCTTCGGAGGCCGCTGCTGAGGTCGATTCATCGGCCACCGCATCGAGCACCGCGAGTGCGGACGTAAGCGCAGACGCTGCCGCTGACCCGGCTGCCGACGCCACGGCGACGGCAACTGCCGACGCAGATGTGGACGCGGACGCGAACGTCAACGCTTCGGCTTCGGCTTCGGCTTCGGCTGACGCGGACGACAATTCGAACGCTTCGGCACAGGCTGCAGCTCAGGCCGCTGCCGACGAGGACGCGAATACGACCGCTTCGGCTGCTGCCGACGTGGACGCAAACGCTGCCGCGGAGTCCGCTGCGAACGAGGATGCGTCGACCGACGCCTCGGCCGAGTCGAACGCTGCGGCTTCCGCAGCTTCGCAGGCCAGCGCCGATTCGACGGCTGACTCGGCATCGAACGCTGAGGCTTCCGCTGCAGCGACCGCGGATGCGAATGCGGCATCCGAAGCAGCCGCGTCTGCCTCCTCCGAGGCCGCCGCCGAGGCGAACGCTTCGGCTTCGGCGTCGAGCTCGGCATCCGCCGATGTGACCGCGGACGCGACGGCTGCTGCCGCCGCTGCCTCGCAGGCGGACGCAGACGCTTCGGCTGCTGCTTCGGCTGACTCGTCGGCGAACGTCGACGCTGATGCCTCGGCTGCTGCCGGTGCTGCTGCGGACGACAACACGTCGGCCTCGGCGAACGCTGCCGCGGATAAGGCTGCCTCGGGTTCGGCCGCCGCGAAGGGTGACCTGTCGAACACGGGTGCTGCGAACATGGCGCTGATGGGAACGGCTGCTGCACTGCTGCTGCTCCTCGGTGCTGGTGTCGTGGTCCTCCAGCGGTACCGTAGTCGTCAGACGCAGTAACCGCTCCCTGCGCCCGGTGCGGGCGGGGTCGTGATTCACGGCTCCGCCCCGCCGGGCGTTTCGGGCGTCCACGGGCGTCCGACCGACACACTTGGCAGATCGAACATAAGGGAGAGCAGTGGGCTCAGAGTCGTCCCCCTCACGCACTCAGAAACCGAAAGTCTGGGTGCGCCTGGTCGCCTTCGTGGCCGTGCTCGCGACCGCCTGGCACATCTTCGCCTCGTTCCTGTGGATCGCCCCGCCGTCGCCGCTGCGCGAGGTGGTGCCAGGCAACGCCCTGAGTTCATACATGATTCCGATGTTCGGGCAGTCGTGGAGCGTGTTCGCTCCCGAGCCCATCAACGGTGACTTCCACTTCAACGTCCGCGCAAAGGTGCCGGGCGATGACGGTGAACTTCGGGAGACGGGGTGGGTGAGTGCCACCGATGTCGAGCTCTCGATGATCCAGTACAACCTCACCCCGCCTCGTGCAGGCCTCCAGTCCAGCGAGGTCGCGTCGAGCTACAAGAACGCCTACGACAAGCTCGAGCAGGTGCAGCGCACGACCGTCGGAGGGAACTTCGCCGTCGATGACTGGCTGGTCGGACTCGAAGCCGCGCTCGAGAACCAGGCAGAATCCGCGCAACAGGACTCCGAAGAGGGTGAGCAGGCACAGCCGAACACCGCAGAGATCGAGCAACTCGTCGCTGAGGAGCGCCGATCCACCGCCTACGCCACCCAGGTGGCGCGTGCGATCTGGGGCGAGGAGGTCGAGGAGGTCCAGTACCGCGTGAGCCGTCAGAACGTGGTTCCTTTCGCGCAGCGACACAACGACAATGCTGAACGGCCGGAACCGACGGTGATCCTGCCAGGATGGCGAGGCCCCGTGATCGAGGAGGGCCAGGACGACGGCAACTTCGCCGCGACCTTCCGCAAGCAGTACGAGAGGAATGCAGAATGAGCGACCAGCCCACCACTCCGGTCGCCAGATTCGGCGCATTCATCGGAAGCCTCATCGCGGGCACCTGGATGGCCGCGATGAACGGTCTCGGCCGCGCGATCGAGGCGCTTGAACGCTGGCTGTTCAGCGGCAAGAAGTCGCTGTACGGCCTCGCGGTGACCCGCATCATCTTCGGTCTGACAGCGCTCGGACTGTTGCTCACCAACTTCAGCACCCGCCTGTACACGTTCGGCTCGGGCTCCGCCTGGAACGGGGAGATGCGCGCTCCGCTCAGCGACTTCCCGCAGATCTGGCTCTTCAGCGCGTTCCATCGCGTCGCGGCGAACGACGTCGCGTTCACGATCCTGTACGTTCTGCTGATGGTCATCGCCATCCTGTTCGCGCTGGGCTGGCGGTTCCGGATCGTGCTGCCCGTGTTCTTCGTGATGTGGGTCAGCTTCATCGAGATGAACGACATGGTCGGCGATCAGGGTGACAATATGTTCAGGATCGCGCTGATCCTGCTCTTCTTCGCGGATCCCGCGGCGCGCTGGTCGCTCGACGCCAGGCGGCGCGCGAAGCGCGAGTGGTTCCCCGAGGGAAGCTCGGGCAACCAGATCGGGACCGTCCTGCACAATCTCGCACTCGTCGCGCTCACCGCTCAGGTGGCGTTCGTGTACGCCTCAGGCGGGCTGTACAAGGCGCAGGGCGCACCGTGGGCAGAGGGATACGCGGTGTACAACCCCCTGCAGACGGCGCGGTTCGGCACCTGGCCGATCCTCAGCGACCTGGTCACGGCCTGGGGCCCGATGGTCGCGATCGCGACCTGGGGGTCCGTGCTGCTGCAGATCGCCTTCCTGTTCATGCTCCTCTCGCGTCCGACGCGCCTCGCCGGACTGTTCGGTATCCTCAGCTTCCACATCGCCATCGGTGTGCTGATGGGGCTGCCCTGGTTCTCGCTCACGATGATCGCGATCGACTCGATCTTCATCCGCGACCGGAGTTGGCACGAGCTCGGCGAGCAGATCAAGACGCGGTGGCGCGCCACGGCTCGGCCGCAGACCGGGGAGTCCGAAGCGGAAGTCGAACGCGAGACCGTGGGTGTCGGAGGTGACCGCTAGGCTCGCCGCATGGCGAAAACCAGAAGCGGGTACGTCTGCTCCGAGTGCGGGTGGCAGACGAGCAAGTGGGTCGGTCGCTGCGGCGGCTGCCAGCAGTGGGGCACGCTGCAGGAGAAGGCGCCAGAGGGGGCGAAGCTCGCCCGCACCGTCGCCGCGACCGTTCCGGCTTCGGGCCGCGAGGCGCAGCCGATCACGCGCGTCAGCGGCGATCGGGTGGCCCACATGCCCACGGGCATCGGTGAGCTCGATCGGGTGCTCGGGGGAGGAGTCGTGCCCGGCGCGGCAATCCTGTTTTCGGGCGAGCCAGGAGTCGGCAAGTCGACTCTGCTGCTAGACGCCGCAGCGCGCGTGGCGGCCTCAGGCGCCCGTGTGCTCTACGCGAGCGGGGAGGAGTCGACGGGGCAGATCCGTCTGCGCGCCGAGCGCACCGGAGCCCTCCACGACACGCTCTTCCTGGCCAGCGAGACCGATCTCGCGACGGTACTCGGGCACATTGAACAGGTGCGCCCTGGCCTCATCGTGGTCGACTCGGTGCAGACGCTCGCGAGTGCTCAGGTCGAGGGTGGTGCCGGCGGCCCCGCGCAGGTGCGGGAGGTCGCGGCAGCGCTGATCCGGGTCGCGAAGGAAAGCGGTATCCCGGTGATCATCGTCGGCCACGTCACGAAAGACGGCACGGTGGCAGGGCCCCGGTTGCTCGAGCATCTCGTCGACGTCGTCTGCCACTTCGAGGGCGACCGGCAGACGGCACTGCGTTTTCTCCGCTCGCTGAAGAATCGCTACGGGCCGACGGATGAGACCGGCTGCTTCCAGATGGCGAGCGGTGGAATCGAGGAGGTCCCCGACCCGAGCGGACTGTTCCTGAGTCGCACTGAGGAGCCGGTGAGCGGCACGTGCGCGACGGTCTCGCTCGAGGGGCGCCGCGCCCTGCCCGTGGAGGTGCAGGCGCTCACCGCCACGAGCTCGACACCGAATCCGCGACGCGTGACGAGCGGGGTCGACTCCTCCCGGATCGCGATGATCCTCGCGGTGCTCGAGCGGCACACGGGGGAGAAGCTGCACGACGTCGACGTGTACGTGTCGACGGTCGGTGGGGTGCGCCTCACCGAGCCTGGAGCGGACCTCGCGATCGCCCTCGCGGTGCTCTCGTCGATTCGGGATCGGCCGTTGCCGCGCGACTTCGCCGCCGTCGGCGAGCTCAGCCTCGCGGGGGAAGTGCGTGCTGTCGTCGGAGGCGAGCAGCGGGCCGCTGAGGCGAAACGTCTCGGCTACGCCCAGTTCATGGATGCCACCGTGAAGACCGTCGTCGCGGCGCGGGATCGCCTGCTCCCGCGGTCGTAGCGCACGTGATTCGCTCTGCGGAGGTGCGTCACCGGCGCCCAGTCACGAGGAGTAGACTTGGTTCCTGTGAGTAATAACACGGTAGATGTCGTCCTGATCGGCAGTGGCGTGATGAGCGCCACACTCGGCACCCTGATCAAGCAGGTCCAGCCGGACTGGTCCGTGACCATCCTCGAATCCCGCAGCGCCGTCGCGACCGAGAGCAGCAACGGCTGGAACAACGCTGGCACCGGGCACGCGGCGCTCTGCGAGCTCAACTACATGCCCGAGGCCATCGACGGGACGCTGAACGTCGACAAGGCCGTGAAGATCAACGAGCAGTTCCAGCTCTCGCGGCAGTGGTGGAGCTCACTGGTCCGCGACGGCGTGCTCGAGGATCCGTCAACCTTCATCAACGCGACGCCGCACATGACGTTCGTCCGCGGTGAGGAGAACATTGCGTATCTCCGTCGTCGCTGGGAGCTCCTCCGTGACGAGCCGCTCTTTTCCGACCTCGAGTTCAGCGAGGACCCCGAGCAGATCGCCGAGTGGGCCCCGCTGCTCATCGACCGGCGTGCGAAAGACGAGCGCTTCGCCGCGACTCGCTCGGAGAGCGGTACCGATGTCGATTTCGGGGCGTTGAGCGTGCAGCTCATCGACCACCTCAGCGAGCAGGGCGTCGACGTCGAGATGTCGACCGAGGTCCGTCGTCTGCGCCGGCTGCCCGACGGTACCTGGGATGTCCTCGCCCGCAATCGCAACGGTTACGGTCGCACACGCATCAACGCGCGATTCGTCTTCGTGGGTGCGGGCGGCGGAGCGCTCTCGCTGCTCCAGTCGTCGAAGATCCCCGAGATCAAGGGGTTCGGCGGCTTCCCGATCAGTGGCAAGTTCCTCCGCTGCGACAACCCCGAGGTCGTCCGTCAGCATCAGGCCAAGGTGTACGGCAAGGCCTCGGTCGGCGCGCCCCCGATGTCGGTTCCGCACCTCGACACCCGCGTGGTCGATGGTCAGGAGAGCCTGCTGTTCGGCCCCTATGCCGGGTTCAGCCCGAACTTCCTGAAGAAGGGCTCCTGGTGGGACCTGCCAGGATCGATCCGACTGCACAACCTCGGGCCGATGCTCAAGGTCGGCCTCACCGAGTTCTCGCTTGAGAAGTACCTCCTCAAGGAGCTCCTGGCGAGCCGTGAGAAGCAGATGGAGACACTCCGGGAGTACATGCCTGCCGCGCGCACGGAGGACTGGTCGATGATCTCGGCCGGCCAGCGCGTCCAGGTGATGAAGAAGGACCCCGAGAAGGGCGGAGTGCTGCAGTTCGGCACCGAGATCATCACCGGCGCAGACGGCTCCATCGCCGGACTGCTCGGGGCTTCCCCCGGGGCGTCGACCGCGGTGCACGCGATGCTCGACATCATGCAGCGCTGCTTCCCGGAGAAGTTCGAGAACGAGTGGCGCGAGAAGATCGTGGAGCGGGTGCCGGCGTACGGAACCGGCCTCAACCACGACCGCGACGCCGCAGCGGCTTCGCTCGCCGAAACCGCCGACGTGCTCGGCCTGTCGCGTCGGGCCGTCGAGGCGTAGCATCAGTTTTCGCGGTCGATGTCGGCGCATCTCGACCGCGAAAGCGAGCGCGGCTCCGGGTCAGTCCTCGGAGGTGAGTTCTTCGAGGAACGCGACGGTGTCCTCCCACCCGGTGACGGCGTGCGTGGCGACGCCCATCGCCTTCACCGGGTAGTCGTTGCCCGCCGGATCGAGACGGTCGCCGATGAAGAGCATGTCGTCGAGATCGATGCCGGTGTGCTCGGCGAGCTTGCGCATGCCGTATGCCTTGTCGATGCCGCGCCTCGTGATGTCCACTGAGGTCGAGCCTCCGCTGCGCACCTCGAGATCGGGGAGTCTCGCCGCGACAGCGGCGCGGAGGGCGTTCTTCTTCGCGCCGTCCGGATCCCAGACCTGCTTCACCTCGACGGGGGCGGTCTGGCCCAGTGCGGAGAATGTGACCTGAGAGCCGCGATCCTCCAGGATCTCGCCCCAGGGCTCGGCCTCCCAGAGCCCGAGTCGCTCTGCTTCCTCTCGCAGTGCGATGAGGGCCGCGTCCCGTTCTGCGGGAGTCAGGTGCTCCTGGTAGATCGTGCGCCACGTGCCGCGTTCGCGCCGTTCGTAGCGAGTGCCGCAGGTGGGGAGCAGGTGGAGGCGTTCGAGCGCCACCTCGGTCACGTCGGGGGACCGCTCGAGGCTGCCGACCAACTGTGCAGTGAACTGCTCGAAGTTGCCCCCGGAGATGACGGCGACAGTGGTGCGGTCGAGCAGAGCGAGGAGCGCTGACACCATACGCGGGTCGACGGCGGACTTGGAAGGTGCGAGGGTGTCGTCGAGGTCGAACGCGACGAGGCGAGGGATCTGAGGCACGGCAGTATTCTCCCACAGCCGTTGCGCCTCTCAGACGACGCGGAACCAGGCTGTCGTCTCCCCGCGGAGTGTGGCGGTGTCGCCTCGGGCTCGCCGCGGTGCGCTGCTGAGGAGGAGGTGGACGCTTCCCAGCGCTGCGGGCAGTCGCACGTCGGCCGATCCGAAGTTGGTGACGGTGAGCCAACCACCGGGTCGCCGGAACCCGACGACGTCGGGGTGGCTGCAGTCGATCCACTCCAGGCTCTCCGAGGTCTGCAGTTCGCGACGCAGTGCCACGGCCCGTCGGTAGAGCGAGAGCGTGGAGTCCGGGTCAGCCGCCTGCACGAGTGCGGCATGGTACTTGAACCACTCCGGCTGAAGGATGTCGGTGGGGCCGCCGAAACCGTATGAGGGGCCGTCGAGGGTCCAGGGGAGCGGGACGCGGCAGCCGTCCCGTCCGACACGGGTTCCGGCGCTGGTGAAGAACAGAGGATCCTGCCGTTCGTCGTCGGCGATGTCGGCAACCTCGTGCAGTCCGAGCTCTTCGCCCTGAAATAGCGATGCGCTCCCTGGTAGCGCCAGCATGAACAGAGTCGCGGCGCGTGCCCTCCTGAGTCCGATCGCGTGATCCGGTCCTGCCGTGCGCCCGCGGCTGGCCACCCAGTGCTCCGCGGCGTCCAGGTGCCCATTCGGCGAACTGCGAAGGCCAGGTGGGCTCTGCTGCGGAAAGCCGTAGCGGGTCGCGTGGCGGACCGTCGTGTGATGCGACAGTGCCCACGTGGGTGCGGAGTCGGATGCCGCCGCCCGGGCGAGTTGATCCCGCACCACGACGCTGAACGCGTGCGCCTCGAACGGTACGCGGCAGAGGTCGAGCGTGAGGACCTGGCCCGTGCTGGTGGGTGGCGCGGCGGTGGGCGCTCGCTCATCTGCGCGAACCGCCGTGACCGCGTGACGTGGAACGGGGTACTCGCCGAGCGTGCGTCTCCACTCGCCGATGACGGCGTGGAAGTCCTCCCGCGCCCAGAAGGCGGGGGTCCCCTCGACGCGGAAGCCGTCCACGCCGCGGTCGGACCAGAATCGCATGGTGTTCTGGAAGTCGTCGCGCACCTCGGAGTCCCCCCAGTCGAGATCCGCCGCGCGATCCGGGAGGAGCGTGATCATCAGCTTGATGTCTGCCGCATGCATGCGGGCGACCATGTTGTCGAAATCCTCGAGTGTCCCGAGCCGCAGGTCCACCTCGCGGGGGTCGTCTGCGTCGGAGCCGTCGCCCGTGCGCGCGGAGGGGTAATGCGGGCTCAGGCATACGGCATCGACGCCGAGAGCGCGGAGATGAGCGATCCGTGAGGTGATCCCCCGAAGGTCGCCGATACCATTCCGGTCGGCGTCGGCGAATGAGCGCGGATAGATCTGATAGACGCAGGCCTGGCGCCACCAGTCAGCGGTCGATGAGTGATGGGGCATGGTGTCCTCTTCCGCTCGAGACTCTGCCGACCCGATGCGGATCGGCTCAGCCGAGCGGCGCAGATGCGTGTTCGGCAACCCCACCCTGATGTTCCATGCCAATTATATTCGGCCACGTGCAGTGGCGCAAATCCCTGCGCTCCAGGGTGGCGCAAGCGAGTCGCTCGGCGTACGGTGACGGTATGTGCCGCAATATTCACACACTTCACAACTTCGAGCCGACAGCCACGTCCGACGAGGTGCACGCGGCCGCGCTGCAGTATGTGCGCAAGATCGCGGGAACATCGAAGCCGTCCCGCGCGAACACCGCGGCCTTCGACCGAGCAGTCGCCGAGATTGCTCACGCGACCGAGCACCTCCTCGCATCGCTGGTGGCGACGACTCCTCCGAAGAATCGCGAAGCGGAGGCCGAGAAGCAGCGCGCGCGGGCGCTCGCGTCGGGCCGATACGCGCGCTGACGCGGCCGGGTGCGTCGCGTCAGCTCGAGGGAATGACCGGGATCGCCGACGTGTCGACCGGAACCAGGGCAGCGACCACCGGGATCGCGGAGGTGTCGGACGGCACGCTCAGTGCCGCTGCCGCGGGAACCTCGTAGTTCCACACCGCCGGGTCGATGCGGCCACCGTAGAGCGGAAGCGGGATGGGCGCATCGTCGTTGCGGAACTGCGACCAGGGACGGGATACGGCGGCGGTGCCGAACTGCCTGGCCGCCGCCGCGTCATCGAAGTTGACGAGCGCGGTCAGCACCTCTGGCCCGGACTCCGGGCATGCGGCTCGCACGACGCCCTGCGGGTCGACGAGCAACGAGCGGCCCCGCCCGGTCGGCGCGGCCGAGTTCACGGAGGCGATCCACACCTGATTCATGATCGCGTTGCCACGGACGATGGTGTGCTCCTGTTCGCGATCGCTCGTGCCGGTCTGTACGAGATTCAGCACGAGTTCCGCGCCCATCCACGCCAGGTGGCGGGTGTGCTCGGGGTACCAGACGTCGTAGCAGATCGACATGCCGACGCGGCCGTAACCCGGCATGTCGAACACCTCGAAGGCGCTGCCAGGGGTGCTCGCCTCTGCGGGGCGCCAGGGGAAGATCTTCCGATACGTCGAGACGCGCTCACCGTCGGGGGAGTAGACCAGCGACGTGTTGTAGATGCGTCCGTCACCGCCGCGCTCGTACACGCTGCCGGGCACGAGCCACACCCCCAGTTCGCGGGCGAGCTCCCCGAGTGCTGCGAAGCGGGCGTCGTCGAGCGGGTGGGCGAGCTCTTCCGGATTGCGCCAGGGCTCGGCCGAGTCCAGGTGGAGCTCGGGGAACACCCACATACGGACCTGCGGGTAGCGCGCGGCGAAGCTCCGCATCCGGTCCGCGAAGTCGGACGAGTCGGGCCGGGCCTCTGCCGGGTACTGCACCATTGCCAGGCTGAGCGTGCGAGACATCAGTGTCCTCACCGTGTTGACGAGCGAATGCTCTGCGAACAGATGTCTTCTAGCTTAGGGGGAACAGCGACGTCTCGATGGCCCGCGGCTCACAGTGATCTGCTCCAGCGTCCCTGACGCTCACCGCTGAGTTCACTGAAATCCCTTGACAGTGATGGCCGCCGCAACGAAGCATATGGTCATGGGACTCGACAAGATCGTGAACGCCGCCAAGAAACTCGCCAACGACCCGAAGGTGCAGGAACACCTGAAATCGGAGCGGGCCGAACAGATCAGCGATTCCGTCCTCGACAAGGCGGCCGGTGCCGCGAACTCGGTCACGGGCGGGAAGCACGAGGAGAAGATCACCCGTGCGCGGGACGCTGCGGATCGGGCGATCGGCACCGACGGCGATCCCGATCAGCGGGGCGACTCAGCGCCGCGACGCTGACCCGAGGAGCACGGCCCGGGTCGCCAGCCCGATGAGGAGCGCCCAGAACGCCGCGCCGATGCCCCACACCGTGATCCCGGATGCGGCCACGAGCAGCGTGAGCGCGCATGCCAGGCGATCCTCGGCGTCTGCCCACGCGCTCTGCACGGACGAGGCGAGGGTACCGATGAGGGCGAGCCCGGCAACCGCCGGGATGAGGCCTCCTGGCGCGGCGAGCGCGATGGTCGACACGGCCGCTGCCCCGATGGCGAGGGGCAGGTAGAAACTGCCGGCCCACGCTGCGCTGCGCCACCGACGTCCGAACGGAACCCCGGTTTCGTTGCCGGCGGCGAGCGCGGCGCTGATGGCAGCAAGGTTGATGGCGTGCCCGCCGAAGAATGCCGCTGCCGACGTGCCGAGTCCGGTCGTGATGAGTGATGGACGCCACGGGGCGGTGTAGCCGAACGACTGGAGCACCGCGGCGCCCGAGACGTTCTGCGACGCCATCGTGACGATGTAGAGCGGCAGCGCGAGGCCGAGCATCGCCTGCCAGGTGAACGTGGGGAGCACGAACTCGAGCGCGGGCGCCCAGCGCACGGCTGCCACATCTGCCGCGCCGATCGCGAAAGCGATCGCAATGATGACGAGCGCCGCGCCGAACGCGATCGGAACCGCCCACCTGGGCCAGAACCGCATGCCGATCAGCCAGACCAGTGCCACGGGCAGCACGACCGCTGGACTCGCCACAGCCGCCTGGACCGGTACGAGACACAGCGGGACCAGCACTCCGGCGAGCATCGCCTGCGCGATGCCGGCGGGGATCCGTGTCATGAGGCGCCCGAGCTGCGGCCAGAGCCCGGTCACGAGGAAGAGAACACCGCACACGACGAACGCCCCGACCGCGTCGGAGAACCCGCCTGGCAGTCCACCGGACCCCGCCAGTACCGCAGCGCCGGGAGTCGACCACGCGAGCGTGACCGGTACCCGATACTTCAGGGACAGGACGAGGCCGCCGAGCCCGACGACGAGGCAGAGCGCGCCGAGGCCGGAGGCGGCCTGGGCGGACGATGCTCCAACCGCCTGCAGTCCCGTCAGCACCACGGCGAATGAGGCGGTGAACCCGACGGCGGTCGTGACGAACCCTGCGCCGACCTCGTTCGCCTGGACACGGGGAACGGGTGCGGCAGTCACGCACTCCATTATGGGTGACGCCGGCACCGCAGTGCCGCGGCTCCGTGCCAGGACGCTATCCGGTCAGAAGTGATCGCCCTGCAGCGTATAGGCTCTTCGCCACCGCACCCCGGCAGGGAACGACTTCGAGAATCGAGGCACGAACGATGAACGCACTCCGCAGATCCACGCGACTGAGGTTGGTCCTCAGCGCCTGCGTGGGCCTCGCGGCAGGGTTCGGAGTGTGGATGCTCGGGGAAGTGCATCTCGGAGTGACGATAGGGATCACCGTGGCAGAGGTGTGCTTCGTTGCTGCCACCTGGGGGCTCCTGTGGACACTCGACGAACGCGCTACCGCCGAGAACGCCAGGCGCGAGGACTTCAACCCGGTCGCCGACGAACTGCTCGTCGTCGTCGCCTCGAGTCTGGCGATCGTATCGGTGATCGCTCTGCAGCTGGTCAACGGTGCCGAAGCCGGGGTCCTTGCTGCTGTGTTCACGCTGATCGGCGTCTTCGGTGCGTGGGCGTGCGTGCAGCAGACATATTCGCTGCACTATGCCTCCCTCTACTATCGGGAACCCGTCGGCGGCCTCGACTTCAACCAGAGCGACCCGCCTCGGTACTCCGACTTCGTCTACTTCAGTTATGCCGTCGGCATGACCTACGGGACCACGGACGTGGCGGTCGGGAATCGCGAGTTCAGGGCGATCGTGCTGAGACACGGACTCACAGCGTTCATCTTCGGCCTGGTCATCCTGGGTGCTTCCGTGAACCTGGTGGCCGGTGTGTTCGGCCTCGGCGGGTGACGCGCCGTCATCCGCTACCCAAATGCGTCTGCGGGACGTAGCCTGGGACCTACTGACCGTGGGGTGGGGGGAGCGCTCATGACACAGCAGGACGGGGACAACGGGCTCCAGGGTCGCCATGAGCGTGAGGACCATGGCAGCGCGGATCCTGACCCGACGCACCACGCGGCTGAGAGCATCGAGCGACCGCCGGAGGAGCGGGGTTCGGCGGTGCCAGAGCAACTGCCGATTGTGAACGCGCGTGGTGAACAGGGCGCCGGAGGCTACGGTCCGCGCGTGGACGGGCGCTCGAGTCAGCGCGACTACGACCATCCAGCTGCAGGCTGGGGCGCGGCGCTGTCAGTCGGTGAGGTGCTGATCCGTGAGAAGGAACCGATCGCCGGTTCTGCGGCGATGCTGAAGATGAATCAGGAGCGCACAGGTTTCGACTGCCCAGGATGCGCTTGGCCGGATGACCTGCACGGATTGAAACTCGATATCTGCGAGAACGGCGTCAAGCACGTGACGTGGGAGATGACGCGAAAGCGGGTCGATGCGGAGTTCTTCGCCCGCCACACGGTCTCCGAGCTCAAGACCTGGACCGATTTCGCACTCGAGGATCAGGGGCGACTCACCGAGCCGATGACCTATGATCCGGAGACCGACACGTACGTCCCGATCTCCTGGGAGGACGCTTTCGCTCTGGTCGGCGCAACGCTCCGAGACCTCGACTCGCCAAATGAGGCGGCGTTCTACACCTCAGGCAGGCTAGGGAACGAGCCGACCTTCCTCTATCAGCTCTGGGCGCGCGAGTTCGGTACGAACAACCTCCCCGACTGCTCCAACATGTGCCATGAAGCATCGGGGCGTGCGCTGAAAGCATCGCTCGGCACCGGGAAGGGCACCGCGGACCTGGTCGACTGGGAGAAATCCGACGCGCTCTTCATCATGGGAGTGAACGCCGCCTCGAACGCTCCTCGCATGTTGACCTCGCTTGCCGAGGCCTACCGACGGGGCGCGAAAATCGTCCATGTGAACCCGCTCGTCGAAGCCGCTTCGCGTTCGACGATCGTGCCGCACGAGTTCGTCGACATGGCACTGTTCAAGGCTACGAAGACATCGAATCTCGATCTGCAGGTGCGGCCCGGCGGAGACTTGGCCCTGATCCGAGGAATGGCGAAGATCGTGCTCGAGCGAGCCGAGTCCGACCCAACGGCGATCGACGCATCGTTCCTCGAACAGCACACCAGCGGTTTCGCCGAGTATCGCGCCCTCGTCGAGCGGACCAACTGGGGCGACCTCGAGCGAGATGCCGGCCTCTCGAGGCAGCAGATCGGCGAAGCCGCAGAGATCTACCTGGGTGCGGAACGAACGGTCATCAGCTGGTGCCTGGGGGTATCGCAGCACGAGCACGGGGTCGATACCGTCCGCGAGATCGTCAATCTGCTGCTGCTTCGCGGCAATGTGGGGCGCACCGGCGCCGGTCCCTCGCCCGTACGCGGGCACAGCAACGTGCAGGGCAATCGTACGTGCGGCATCGACCACCGTCCGGACGAGGATTTTCTCTCACGCATGGATCAGGCGACGGGAATCACCTCACCGCGGGAGCACGGACTCGACACCGTCGGCACGATCAAAGCCATGGACGAGGGGCAAGTCAAGGTTTTCGTCGGGATGGGCGGCAACTTCGTTCGGGCCGCGCCGGATACGGCGTACACGGAGCAGGCGATGCGAAAGTGCGCACTCACTGTGCAGGTCTCGACAAAACTCAATCGAAGTCACTTGGTGCACGGTGAGCGCGCACTGATCCTCCCCTGCATCGGACGCACCGAGCGCGATGAGCAGGATACCGGCGTGCAGGAGACCTCGGTCGAGGACGCCATGAGCATGGTCCATCTGTCTCGCGGCCACCGGCGCCCTGCTTCGCCGCACCTGCGCTCCGAACCCGCGATCATCGCAGGGATGGCGCGCGCCACGTTGCCCGATTCGCAGACCCCGTGGCAGTGGTACGTGGGTGCCTACGACCGGATTCGAGAGGTGATGTCGCGGGGTCTCGCCGGATTCGATCGATTCAACGAGGTCGTGCGGCAGACCAACGGATTCCGGATCCCGCAACCCGCGCGTGAACGAGAGTTCCTCACGCCGACGGGGCGCGCCGAGTTCTCCCTGGCCGAACTGCCGCAGGTCGTGCCAGACAATCCGGACACGTTGATCCTGCAAACCATGCGGTCGCACGACCAGTGGAACACCACCATCTACACCGACGACGATCGGTATCGGGGGATCCGGAATCTGCGGACGCTCGTCTTCATGCACCGGGACGACATGCGCGCGCGAGGCATCGCGCATGGGGACCTCGTCGACATCACCTCCACGTCGAAGGACGGTACGGTGCGTGAGCTGCAGCGATATCGGGCCCTGCAGTACGACCTGCCCGCGGGGTCAGCGGCCGGCTATATGCCAGAGATGAACGTGCTCATCGGGTGGGCCGACTACTCGGAGCAGAGCGACCAGCCGCTGATGAAGAACCTGAACGTGACGATTCGCAAGAGTCGCGCCGACACCACCGCTGAAAGGAACCCGCATGGGACATCACGACAAGAACGATGAACTGCGCGAAGCACGCGCCGAGCAGGAGCGGCGTCGCGAGGAGCGACGTGATGAGAACTTCGACCGAACGGGTGACAGCCTGGACGAAGGATCTCAGGACGAGCGCCGCCACGAGGGAGATCGACGGGGGTAGGGACTTTCTGATGTCTCGGCGAGAGAAGCGCGACGAACGAGAGGCTGAAGCTCTCGCGAACGAGCAGGCGCAGGAAGCTGAGCGAGAAACAGAGACGGACGATTCTTCCGTCGACCCCGACGAGAACCTTGAGCAGGAAGAGGAGCCGGCGTCGAGGTAGTGGGTCATGACGACGCCCTCCCCGTGCGAAGGGCCGCCACCGGGTCGCCACCTCCGAGCCGCACGGCGCCCAGCTGTCGCTCGAGCGTGACGCCAGTGATGGAGATAGGGATCAGACGCTTGTCCTGCTCCGAATGGTCAGCGACCTCGCGCGGACGCTGATTCTGATAGCGGCGTTCGGATCATCGTGCGTGCTCGTCTTCCTCCTGCCGGACGCCCCGCTATCGAGGCCGCTCAGCGTTGTCGGGGGCCACTCCATCGCGGCGCTGTGCGGGCTCCTTGCTCACACAGTGTTTCCGACCAGGTGGTGGAGCTTGGGTATCTCGGTAGGCGTTGCGATGGCAGCCATGGCCTTGGCGCGCGTGATCCATCCTCGTGCGGGTGGCACACCGATCGCGATCCTGCTCACGCACGAGACTCGCAGGCACGGAGTGGAACTGGCGGGGGAGTAGCTGAGCATGAACGCGGCTCGACGGCTTGAGGATTCTCGGCACTCGGCGCCCATGCAAGTCCGGCCATCATCGCCTAGCACCTCGAGTGCAACCCGCTTCCGTCGAGTGGTACCCCTCAGCTACGAGTGGTGCAGTTGCTTCCAGTGTGATACTTTTTGTGAAGCCAGTTCACAAGTTTTAACAGTGGCGGATTTCTCGCCGGGGAGTAGCAATGGGGCTCAAGATCGGAGTGATCGCCGATGATTTCACCGGCGCGACGGATATCGCCGGGTTCTTGGTGGCGGGTGGAGTTTCTACGGCGCTCCTGACCGACCTCGATGCCGCTTCGGAGGTAGCTGAGGACACTGGTGCGGTCGTGATAGGACTCAAGACGCGTTCGATTCCCGCTGCCGAGGCGGTCGCCCAGAGCTTGGCCGCCCTCGAAACGCTCCAGCGATGGGGAGCGGACCAGATCATATTCAAGTACTGCTCGACGTTCGACAGCACGCCCGCCGGAAACATCGGCCCGGTCACCGACGCGTTGCTCGAGGCGCTCGAGCAGGACTTCACCGTCGTCGTCCCGTCGCTCCCCGTCAACGGGCGCACGGTCTATCGTGCGAACCTCTTCGTGCACGGTGAACCGCTCGCCGAGTCAAGCATGCGGAACCATCCCGTCACCCCGATGAGCGACTCCAATCTCGTCCGTCTCATGGAAGGTCAGAGCCGCGGCCGAGCGACCAACGTCCCCTTTGACATGGTCGAACGCGGCGGTGATGCAATCCGCGAGGCTCTCGATGAGGCCCGGAAGGCCGGCTTCAGCTACGTCGTGGTTGACGCGATGACCGAGTCGCACCTCGACGCCATCGCCGGCGCCGTCGCCGATTTGCCGCTCATCACAGGGGGCTCGGGCATTGGAGGGGCCATCGCCGCGCATCACACGGAGCGCTCCGATGACTCCGATCCCGTCGACGAGTGGACGGCCACCGAGGCTCCCGCGATCGTGCTCTCCGGATCGTCCTCGCACGCGACGAACGAACAGGTCGCGCGCTACGCAGCAGAGGCACCGCACCACTCGTTGGATCTGGAGCGCGTGCTCGAGGACGCCGAAGCCTATCGCTCCGAACTCCTGGACTGGATCCAGACATCCTCGACCGGAGCCAGCGCACCGATCGTCTACGCGACCGATGCGCCCAAGCGCGTCTTGGCTGCCCAGCAGGCGTACGGAGCGGAGCGGCTCTCGGGGGCCATCGAAGTCTTCCTCGGGCGGCTCGCCACCGAGCTGGCGGAGCACGGCTTCCGTCGTTTCATCGTCGCTGGGGGTGAGACCTCCGGTGCCGTCACGCGGGCGCTCGGCGTCCGCGGGTTCGACATCGGTCCGTCCATCGCGCCTGGCGTGCCCTGGACTCGTGCGCTCGGCACAGACCTGCAGCTGGCGTTGAAGTCGGGCAACTTCGGTGGTCCCGATTTCTTCTTCGCGGCGCAAGACCTTCCCGCCCCGGCGGCCTGAGGCCCCAGAGCTCATCCGATCCCGCCCGATCCCTGGAGAACCCGATGCCGCGCTTCGCCGCCAACCTCAGCATGCTCTTCACTGAGCTCCCCTTCCTCGACCGATTCGACGCCGCGGCCGCGGCCGGTTTTCGGGGGGTCGAGTACCTCTTCCCTTACGATGTTCCAGCGTCGGAGATCGCTGAGCGGCTCCGCGCGAATGAGCTGACCCAGGTGCTGTTCAACGCTCCACCGGGTGATTGGGGGGCCGGAGAGAGAGGGATCGCATCCCTCGCCGGTCGCGATGACGAATTCGACCGGGGCATCGACCTCGCTTTGGCGTATGCGAAGGAGCTCGGGAACACGCTGATCCACGTCATGGCCGGCGTACCGGAGGACCGCGCGTCCGACGAGACACGTGAGCTCTACGTGTCTCGCATCCGGCGCGCGGCAGACATGGCAGCGCGTGAGAACCGAACGATTCTCATCGAGGCGATCAACCCCTACGACATGCCGGGATACTTCCTGGGGAGCGTCGCGCAGGCGAGGGAGCTCCTCGTCGAGATCAGCCGCCCGAACGTGGAGCTTCAGCTCGATCTGTATCACGCGCAGATTACCGACGGCGACCTCTCGCGCCTCATACGTGCAACGCAGGACGGTCGCCTCATCTCGGTGGCAGGCGGTGTTGCGGTGCCCGCGAGGATCGCCGTCGACGCGAGCCACGAAGCAAAGTTGCGCATCCGCCAGGACGAGAAGCGCGCCATCGCGGCCGTCGCGGTCTCACGCATCGCTCCGAGCGATGTGGTGTACCTGGACGCCGGAACGACCACCCTCCTGATCGCCGAACTCATCGCTCGAGATCTTGCGGATCACGATTTGACGATCGTGACGCCCGACTTCGCGGTGGCATCTGCTTTTCGCGCGACCCGGCGCGTCAGCGTCCACGCGCTCGGTGGTCACGTCGACCTCGCCAACATGGCGACGGATGGGCCCTTCGCCGCAGCCTCACTCGGCGACTACAACATCGACGTCGCCTTCATGTCGACGTCGTCCTTCGACCTGCGCGGACTTTCGGTGCCGGCCGAGTCCAAGGTGGTCGTCAAGCGAGCCGTCGTCGAGAACTCCCGTCGTTGCGTGCTGGTAGCAGACAGCAGTAAGTACGGTCGCGTCGCGTCGCATCGGGCGGTCAAGCTGTCGGCCTTCAGCGCGATCATCACCGATGCGGGCCTCCCGGACAGCGCGGCCGAGTTCGCCGCGCAGCAAGGGATCGAACTTGTTCTGACGTGACACCCCTCATCTACCACCCTCAATGAAAGGACGACGATGAACATCATCGTTACCGGCGGTGCCGGATTCCTCGGGAGCAGAGTGATCGCTCAGCTTCTGGCAGCCAAGGACGGCGGCACACCCCCAGTGGAGTTCGACCGCATCGTCTCGTTCGACCTCGCTCCGTCGAAGGTTCAGGACGACCGAGTCGACTCGGTCGTCGGCGATCTCGCGGATCCGGATCTGGTGCGAAGCGTGGTGAACGACAACACCGTCGCGGTCTTCCACCTCGCGGCCGTGCTCTCGGGCGGATCGGAGGAAGACTTCGACCTCGCGTACCGCGTCAACGTCCAGGCAACTCGCGAGCTGCTGGAGGCGGCGCGAGCCGCGACGACGACGCCGCGCTTCATCTTCACGAGCTCGCTCGCCGTCTTCGGCGGACCGATGCCCGAAGTGGTCACCGACACGCTCGCGACCCAGCCGGCCTCGACCTACGGCGCCTTCAAGTCCATCGGAGAGCTCCTGGTCAACGAGTACTCCCGCAAGGGGTATGTTGATGCGCGCATCTGCCGCCTTCCGACGATCTCGGTGCGCCCGGGGCGTCCGAACTCCGCAGCGTCTTCCTTCGCAAGCGGCATCATCCGGGAGCCGCTCCTCGGAGAGCCATCGACGGTTCCCGTGCCGCTCGACACCACGATGTGGCTGTCCTCACCCGATACCGCAGTCACGAACCTCGTGCATGCGCTTCGGCTGGAGGCCGCCGATTTGCCGGAGTGGCGCGTGATGAACCTGCCGGGAGTGAGCGTGAGCGTCGGTGAGATGCTCGAGGCGCTCACCGAGGTCGGCGGACAGCAGGCGCGCGATCTCGTGACCATCGAGCCGGATCAGCGCATCATCGATATCGTCTGCTCGTGGCCGGGGAGCTTCGATGTGAGCGGCACCCTGGCGCTCGGGTTCACCGCGGATATGAGTTTCGCGGACGCGGTGCGGCAGTTCGCCAACGAGTTCGCTTCGCAGGAAGCGGGGGCAGTTCGATGAATGACCCCGTCATCGCGATCATCGGCCTCGTCGCCGCCATCGCGCTGCTCATCTTCTTCGTCGTCCGTACGAAAGTGCACGCGCTACTTGCTCTGGTTATCGCGGCATCGATCGCCGCACTCGCGGCGGGAATGGCACCGGCAGAGGCCATCGCCACGATCACGACCGGTTTCGGCGCCACTCTCGCGTCCATTGGCCTGGTGATCGGCTTCGGAGTCATGCTCGGGCGGGTACTCGAGTCCTCGGGTGCGGCGGAGCGACTCGCGATCGCGCTGGTCCGTGGTCTCGGCAAGGGGCGTGAGCAGTGGGCGATGGCCGGTGCCGGCTTCATCGTCTCGATCCCGGTGTTCGTCGATTCGACGTTCATCATCCTCTCGCCGCTCGTGAAGTCGCTCGCCCGAACTGCGCAGCGTTCCGTGATCACGCTCGGTATCGCGCTTGCGGCGGGTGCCGTGGTGATGCACCACGCTGTGCCGCCCACGCCCGGCCCGCTGGCAGCCGCCAGCATCTTCGGCGTTCCCCTCGGGGAGCTCTTCATCTGGGGCACGGTCATCGCGATTCCTGCGGCAGTCGCCATGACCCTGTACGCGACATGGGTGGGACCTCGCATCGAGGCCAAAATGGCCGGCACGGCAGCATCCGAGATGGCAGAGGAGTCGATCGCGGTCTCCGCAGCGCAGGGCGGTGGCAGCACTCTCGTCGCGGAGCGCGCTCAGGGCGAGGCGCTCGCCGAGTTCGAGGCCGCCGCGCAGGATCGCGTGACGAAACTCCCGTCCCTCTTCATGAGCCTGGTGCCGATCTTCGTCCCGATTCTGCTGATCGTGCTGAACACGTCAGTCGCTGCGCTCGCACAGAATGAAGCACTGAACGTGCCCGAGTGGGTCGCCGGTTCGGCTGCGTTCATCGGAAGCCCGGTCATCGCACTCCTCATTGGTGTGCTCCTCGCGATCTATGGTCTCGCCCGTCAGCAGACCCGCGAGGGCACGCTCGCCGACATGGAGAAGGGGATCGAGTCAGCTGGCATCATCCTCCTCGTGACCGGCGCCGGTGGAGCACTCGGTGCGGTGCTGCGTGAGAGCGGACTCGGCGACACGATCGGCCAGTGGGTGGCCGGTCTCCCGCTGCCGTCGATCCTGATCCCGTTCATCATCGCTTCGCTCGTGCGCGTGGTGCAGGGATCCGGAACAGTCGCGATCATCACGGCAGCATCGATCGCCGCGCCGATCATGGCGGACGTTCCCGGCGTCAACATGACGTTGGCCGCTCTTGCCGCGTGTATGGGAGCGATGGTGTTTAGCTACTTCAATGACAGTCTCTTCTGGGTCGTGAACCGAACACTCGGCATCACCGACGCGAAGCTGCAGATGCGCGCGTGGTCGGTGACCACGACGATAGGCTGGGCGGTCAGCCTGGTCATCCTTCTCGTGCTGAATCTCTTCCTCTGAACGGGTGGGGGCGGGGGTATTCGCCCCCCGTCCCCCTCCCGCGTTCACACGCTCAACGAAAGGTCCATGTGACTGCCGAAGATCTGAGAAACGATCTAGTCCTTCTCGCCCGGAGCCTGTTCGACCGAGGATTCTCGGTGGGCTCTGCCGGGAACATCAGCGTCCGATTGCCGGAGGGTGGGTTCCTCATGACTCCGACGAACGCGTCTCTCGGCAGGCTCGTTCCGGACGAGCTATCCGTGCTCGACACAGAGGGGCGGCACATCTCAGGGCCGAAGCCGTCCAAAGAGGTCGTCATGCACCTCGCGGTATACGAAGCTCGTCCGGCCGCAGGGGCGGTGGTCCACCTGCACTCGACCTATGCGACTGCGATGAGCTGCCTCGCAGGCACCGCACCCGCGGGGGAGGGCCCGTCACGTGCTGACACCATTCCCGCGCTGACCCCGTACTTCGTGATGCGCGTCGGTCGGTCAGTTCCCTTTGTTCCCTACTTTCGCCCCGGTACCGAAGCGGGCGTCGCCGATGTTCGCGCCGCGGCGTCCGTCTCCGCGGGGATCCTGCTCGGCAATCATGGCTCGATCGTTGCGGGCAGCACGCTTCACGACGCCGTCAACGCCGCTGAGGAGTTCGAGGCATCTGCGCAGCTTGCGTTTCTCCTGGAAGGGCGCGCGACGCGCGCGCTCACTCCTGACGAGATCAGTGAGCTCGAACACATGAAGGTCGGGCGCTGAGGCGAAGCTCCTCGTCCCGCAGAGTGGGGACTCCACCCCGGTGGGATTCGGGTCGGACCGTTCCCGAGACGACTCCGGTCCTCGTGCTCATTTGTGACTGCGAAGTCGTTACCAGTGTCGCCCGCACCGGTGAGGTCATCGCCGAGCACACCATCGATCCTGCGAAAGGCCACCAGCCTCGGAAATGATGGATCGGTTGTCGACAACGTCGGGTCCCGCCGGCCCCGGTGCGCCGTAAACACGATGCACCCAGAAGAAAAGCCCTGGTGAGAACATGTTCTCACCAGGGCTTTTGGTCGGGATGACAGGATTTGAACCTGCGACCCCGTCGTCCCGAACGACGTGCGCTACCAAACTGCGCCACATCCCGATTGCGCTGTTGCGCAACGACTACTCTAGCGGGTCGCGACGCAAACGCGAAAACGGGTGCGACGGGGTGTCGGGTCGGCCGCCGCGAGGCTGCAGTTTCTCCGGTTTCGAGGGGCGCGAAGGGGGACTTAGTGCAACTTCGACGACGATCCAGATCCGCCCGCGATACCCGTCGGCACGTGCGTGATCAAGAACGCGGCGATGTCGGCTGCCTCGCCCGGACCGATCGAGTGGCCGACGCCCGCGTACTCGCGCACGGTCGCCTCGACATGGTGGGGGAGCCACTCGGCAAGCGCCTGCACACGTGCCGTATCGATGACCGGATCCGCGGGGTCCCGCCCCCAGAAGACCGGCGGCCGCACTTCCGAGAGCAGCACGTCGTGCTCGCCGAAGCCCGGGGCGACGAAGCCTGAGCATACGACGGCCGCCGCGAAGCGCTGAGGCGCGATCCGCAAGAGGGACGTGACCATGCAGCCGCCCTGCGAGAAGCCGAGCAGCATCTGCCCCGACAGTCCGTGTCCCGTGGCCACGCGCACGCGCTCCTCAACGCCGTCGAGCCAGTCGATCACGGCCTGCGCAGCCCGTGCATAGGGTGTCCCCTCGAACCGCTCCACCGACGGCTCGGGCGCCGCCTGGCCGGCTTCGGTGACGACGAGCGGTGCCCACGCGAACCCGCCGTACTCGTGGACGGGCAGGGGAGCGCGCAGCGATGCGCACACGTATCCGGTCGGTAGTGCGGGTGCGAGGCCCAGCAGGTCGGTTTCGGACGCACCGAAGCCGTGCAGCAGGATCAGCAGCGGTCGCTCGGCGAGCAGCGCGATCGCGTGCTCTTCGAGTGCGGGTGCGCCGTCCACCGTCCACTGCACGGGTGCCGGGTCGATCGTGAAGTCACTCATGACCACAGCCTAACGAGGGGCCCGTGCACGTCGCACCCGATTCGACGGTGCAGAATGGCAGTATGAGCATCGACACCGCCGACCTGCCGGATCCGGACGATCGCCCCACCCCGAACGACAATCCCGGGTGGCTCAGCGAGGACGAGCTCAGGTTCGTCCGCGGTCGTCTGCCGATCGTCTACATCGAAGCCGTTCCCGTGCGCCTCGACAGTCTCGGTCGGATCACCGAGGTGGGGCTGCTCCTGCGGAGCACCCCTGAGGGTGTGATGACCCGATCCCTGATCGCGGGGCGCGTGCGATTCGGCGAGACGCTGCGCGAAGCGCTGTTCCGGCATCTGGAGAACGACCTCGGACCGATGGCGTTCCCTCAGATGCCGGTCTCGCCGGTGCCGACGCAGGTCGCCGAATACTTCCCCATGCCGGGAGTCAGCGCGTTCGTCGACGAACGGCAGCACGCCGTCTCCCTCGTCTTCGTGGTGCCGGTGACCGGCAGCTGTGACCCCCGCCAGGACGCCCTCGAGGTCTCCTGGATGTCACCGGAGGAGGCGCTCGCCGTCGACACGCTCGACGAGTTCCACGGCGGTCGCGGAACGCTCCTGCGTCAGACGCTTGCAGCGCACGGCTGCTGAGCCGGAGCCGGAAGCTCAGGCCGGATCGCTCGTCCGTTCGAACGTCTCCGCCGTCACGGTCGGCAGCGGGCCGCCCTCTCGCGCCGACCGCCAGTTGTCGATGCCGGCTTCGACGGCCAGCTCCTCGATCGCCGCGAGTTCATCGTCCGAGAAATCGAGTCGATCGAGCGCTGCCAGGTTCTCCTCGAGCTGGGACACGCTGCTCGCCCCCGCGACGAGACTGGTCACGCGCGGATCGCGCAGCGCCCACGCGATCGCGAGCTGGGCGAGCGACTGACCGCGCGCCGAAGCGATTCGGTCGAGGCCCCGGAGGCGATCCCGAAGCTCATCCGTGACCCATGATGCGTCGAACGAGCCGCCCTGTGCCGCGCGAGCGTTCTCGGGGATCCCGTCGAGGTACTTGCTCGTCAGCAGGCCCTGCCCGAGCGGGCTGAAGCCGATGATCCCCATCGCCTCGTCTGCGGCGGCATCGATGAGCCCCTCGGTCTCGATCCAGCGGTTCAGCATGGAGTACGAGGGCTGATGAATCGTGAGCGGTGTGCCGAGTTCGCGCATGAGCGCGGCCATCTGGCGCGTCGCCTCGGGCGAGTAGGAGGAGATGCCGACGTAGTGGGCTCGGCCCGACCGCACCACGAAGTCGAGGGCGCGCGCCGTCTCCTCGATCGGGGTGCCGGGATCGGGACGATGGGAGTAGAAGACGTCGACAGCGTCGAGGCCCAGTCGCTCGAGGGATCGGTCGAGACTGGAGACGAGATACTTGCGTGCGCCGCCCGACCCGTAGGGGCCTGGCCACATGTTCCAGCCCGCCTTGGTGGAGACGACGAGTTCATCCCGGTAGGGCGCGAGGTCGGTCGCGAGCAGTCGCCCGAAGTTGCGCTCGGCCGACCCTGCAGGCGGGCCGTAGTTGTTCGCGAGGTCGAAGTGGAACACCCCGAGATCGAACGCGCGCAGCACGATGTCGCGCTGCGTCTCGAACGCTCGATCGTCTCCGAAGTTCTGCCAGAGGCCGAGCGACAGGGCGGGAAGCTGGAGTCCGCTGCCTCCCGAGCGTCGGATGGGGGTGCGTGCGTACCGGTCGTCTGATGCCACGAAGCTCATGCCGCGATGCTATCGTCCCCGCTACTTCGCGACCAGGGTCGTCTCGAAACGGTAGAGGTCGGGGCGGTAGCAGTGCATGCCGTACTCCACGACCTCGCCGGCGTCGTTGAAGACGACGCGCTCCGTCGTGAGAACCGGGCCGCCGCGGGCGACACCGAGCAGGTCGGCCTCGTCGCCGTGCGCGAGCCGTGCGCTGATCGCCTGGTTCGCGATGCGGATCGCGACACCGCGCGCGCGGAGCACCTGGTACAGGCCGCGGGTGTCGAGGTCCCCCTCGGTGATGTCCGTGTACGGCACGGGCAGATAGTTCTCGAGAATAGCGACCGGGGTGCCTTCGGAACTGCGCACGCGGCGCAGGTGCAGCACGTTACTTCCCGGAGCGACGCCGAGCTGCGTCGCGATCTCCGCGGGAGCCGGAACGATCGCGTGCACGAGTGAGCGGGTTGTCGGGGTCCGGCTCGTGCTCTGCAGATCGTCGTAGAGGCTCATGAGCTCCATGGCTCGGCTCTGCGGCCAGGCGGTTGCGTTCGACATCTGCTCCTCCTTCGTCGGTCAGGCCGGGAGGCCTGCTTCGATTGCGGCGATGATTTCGGGGTCGTCCGGTCGGGTCTTCGAACGGAAACGCGAGATCGAACCGTCCGGGGCGATGACGAACTTCTCGAAGTTCCAGCGCACCCGTCCTGCCTTTCCAGAAGCGTCGGGTACTTCGCGGAGCTCCGCGAATAGCGGGTGCTGGCCTCGACCGTTGACCTTGACCTTCTCCATGAGCGGAAACGACGCCCCGTACGTCACGGAGCAGAACTCCTGAATCTGCTCGGCGCTGCCGGGTTCCTGGCCGAGGAACTGGTTGCAGGGGAATCCGAGCACGGTGAACCCCCGAGATCCGTAGCGTTGTTGGAGTTCCTCGAGCTGCTCGTACTGCGGTGTGAACCCGCACTTCGACGCGACGTTCACCACGAGCACGACCTCGTTCGCATGCTCGGCGAGCGAGGTCTCTTCGCCGCTGATCGTCGTGAGTGGAATATCGCGGAGGCTCATATCTGCATGGTACGCCGGGCGGCTGATCGCCGCTCAGGAGACTTCTGGTTCAGTAGACGATGCCGAACACCCATACCGCGAGTGTCATGGTGGTCAGACTGATCATGACGATGCCGGCGAGGTTCAGGAAGACACCGGCCTTCGCCATTTGCCCGATCGTGACGTAGCCGGTGCCGTAGACCACGGCGTTCGGCGGCGTCGCGACCGGCAGCATGAAGGCGCACGTCGCCGCGAGTGCCACGGGGATCGTGAGGAGCATCGGGTCGACGCCGATACCGATCGCGATACCCCCGACGAGGGGGAGGAACGTCGCAGCGGTCGCGGTGTTCGACGTGATCTCGGTGAGGAAGAGAATCGCTGCGGTCAGGATCACGACCATGAGGACGACCGGAAGCCCCCCGATGCCCTCAGAGACCTCGCCGATCCACTCAGTGAGTCCGGAGTTCGAGAACTGGCCGGAGAGAGCCAGGCCTCCGCCGAAGAGCAGGAGAACACCCCAGGGGAGCTTCACCGCCGACTCCCAATCGAGCAGGCGGACCCCGCGTGCTGCGCCGGCCGGAATGAGGAAGAGCAGGAGGCCGGCCGTCATCGCGATGCCGGCGTCCGAGATCGGCGGGTCCTCGAAGAGCAACGGAACCGCAATCCAGCTCACCGCGGCGAGGACGAAGATAGTGAGTACGAGCTTCTCGCCGGTCGACACGGGCCCGAGTTTCGCGATTTCTGCGCGAATGACCTCTCGGCCACCTGGGATCGTCTGCACCTCGGGCTTGTACATGACCTTGACGAGCAACCACCAGGTGAACGCGAGCATGATGATCGACAGCGGCATGCCCACCACCATCCACTGGCCGAAGCCGATCGTGATGTCGTGCTCCTGGCTGAGGTAGGCGGCGAGCAGAGCGTTCGGAGGCGTCCCGATGAGCGTTCCGAGAGATCCGAGTGACGCTGCGTAGGCGATGCTCAGCATGAGCGCAGTGCCGAACTTGGTCTTGATGGCTCCTGCGGCCCCCGAACCCTTCTCGATGACGCCCTTGCGCTCCATCGCCTCGCTCACGAGCTCGAGCACCGACAGACCGATCGGGAGCATCATGACCGCCGTCGCGGTGTTCGACACCCACATGGAGAGGAAACCGGTCGCGACCATGAAGCCCGCGATGAGCGCGCCCGTGCGCTCGCCCATGGCGTTGAGAACGATCAGCGCGATGCGACGGTGCAGGTTCCACCGCTGCATCGCCAGTGCGATCATGAAGCCACCCATGAAGAGGAAAATGATGTTGTTGCCGTAGCTCGCGCCGACCGAGTCGACGGTCACGGGATTTTCATCACTCCCGGTGGCGAGGATCGGGAACGCGACGAGTGGAACGAGCGCCGTTGCTGGGATCGGAAGCGCCTCCGACATCCACCACACGGCCATGAGCCCGGCGATAGCCGCTGTCAGGCGAGCATCGTGAGGAACGTCGTCCGGCATGATCGTGTACAGCAGCGCAGCGAGGATCAGGCCGCCTGCGAAGCCGATCCACCGCGTGCCCGCCGTGCGCTGGGAGAGTCCCTCGGCCCGTTCTCCCGGCGATTGGAGCTGCACCTCCGTGTTCGCGGTGGGAAGGGGCGACATATGCGCAGCGCGTTCGCCTGCTGGCCGTGAACCGGACATCTCGATGCTCCATTGGATCGTCTCCCGCAGGATCCGCCGCGGGCTGCATTCATTGTCAGCACACCATCCGGTCGATTCGCAACCATTGTCGGGTTGCGATCGCGTCTCATGCGGTCGTGAGGATCTCGATGGCGCCTCGAGTGATCGCTGCGACGCCGCCAAGCGCGGCGAGCGTCATTGCGAGCCTCCGAGCTAAGGACACGGGTACGAACCGCACCAGGGCGGTGGCGATGCCGATGCCGATGATCACGGTTGCCGGAATGCCGATCACCAACCAGATGAACGGGACGTCCAGCGCGGCGTGCTCCCCGACGGAGCCGACCGTGAGTTTCGCGACCACCGACGCCGCGCCCATCGTCATGAAGATCGGTTGCAGCGTTGCGGAGAAGCGGAGCTGATCCCAGCGGGACACTCTCGAGTAGATCACCATGACGGGAGCCGCGACACCCGATGTGGTGTTGAAGAATCCGCCGATGAATCCCGCGACAAGTGCGGCGGATCGGTGTTTCCACTCGGGGAGCCGTCGCAGCGTGACGGTCACGAGGAGTGCGAGCACAACGATCGTCCCGAGCAAGACCGAGAGCCAGCCTGTCGGAAGCACGCTCACCAACCACGCGCCGGGCCAAGCGCCGACGGCGGCGGCCGGCGCGATCAGCAGGTACGCCCGCCAGTCGATGCGGCTCCACACCGCGAACATGATGAGCAGGCCGGAGACGATGGTCGTCATGTTCGTCACCAGAACCCCGAATGCCGGGCCGAGAAGCAGCGAGAGAACCGGGGCGACGACGAGTCCGACGCCGGTACCCGAGAGCCTCTGGAGGATCGTGCCGACCAGCACGGCCGAGGCGATGATCGACAGTGTTCCCAGAACGCTCACGTCATCGAGTCTAGGGGCGAGGGCCGCCGGGGCAGGGTCTCGATGGTCCGTCCAGGAGCGCTGGGCCCTGCTACCATCAGCTGGCATGACGGAAACCCAGGGCATCGCCGCGATCCGCGGCACCGCTGGGTACGCCAATGATTCCTGGACACCGGCGGCCATCGGCTGGTGGGGGAGAGAGCCGTAGCGACTCGCTGCGCACCCCCATCCACTCCTCCATTCGATGTCGAAAGGCCGACCCCGTCATGTCCGAAGATCGTCCGTCCACGCCCGATCGAGAACCCCACCCGAGAGCAGATCGACCTCAGCGACCCGGGATCCCGTTCGCCGGTCTCGATTACCAGCGGCCGGACCTGCAGAAGTCCGAGTACCCGCACAACATCCATCCTGCGCTCGTGCCTGGCATCGCGATCGACGAGCAGCGACGCGACTACCGCATCGGCAAGTTCGTCTTCTCCGTCGCCGGAATTCTGACGGTCGCCTTCGTGATCTGGGGCGTCGTCAGCCCCGAGAGCGTCGCATCGGTCGCCCAGGTCGCGTTCGACTGGGCGACCGGCAATCTCGGATGGTTGTTCAACGCGATCGCCACGGTCGTGCTGGTGGCGCTGCTCATCATGGCGTTCTCCTCCTACGGCAAGATCAAGCTCGGGAAGGACGACGAGAAGGTCGAGTTCAGCACCTTCGCGTGGGTGGCGATGCTGTTCGCCGCCGGCATCGGCATCGGCGTCCTCTTCTTCGGCCCGTCCGAGCCGCTCACCTACTTCACCTCACCGCCGCCACTCACCGCTGAGGCTGAGTCGACCGAGGCGTTGCACCGGGCGATGGCGCAGACGTACTTCCACTGGGGATTCCACGCCTGGGCGATGTACGCGCTCGTCGGCGGCTCGATCGCCTACGCAGCGTACCGGCGCGGGCGCTCGCTCCTGATGTCCTCGGTGTTCCGCACGCTCTTCGGGGAGCGCGCCACCGACGGGTTCGCCGGCAAGCTGGTCGACGTGTTCGCGATCGTCGCCACGCTCTTCGGTACGGCGGCGGCGCTCGGCATCGCCGCGATGCAGATCGGTACCGGCGTGAGCATCGTGACCGACGCGGGTCCGCTGACGAACAACATGCTCGTCGTCGTCATTGCGATCCTCACGGTGGGCTTCATCGTCTCGGCCGTCTCGGGGGTCTCGCGCGGCATCCGCTACCTCTCGAGCATCAACATCGTGCTCACCGTCGGCATCGTCCTGCTCGTCCTCTTCCTCGGACCGACGCTGTTCCTCATGAACCTCTTGCCGTCCGGCCTCATGGAGTACTTCGGGTCGATGTTCGACATGATGGGCCGCTCGCTCTCCTGGGGAGCGGAGACGCAGGAGTTCCAGTCGATCTGGACGGTCTACTACTGGGCGTGGTGGATCTCGTGGTCGCCCTTCGTCGGCACGTTCATCGCGCGCATCTCCCGCGGTCGGAGCATCCGCCAGTTCATTCTCGGCACGATCTTCATCCCGTCGTCGCTGCTCTTCGTCGCCTATGGCGTCATGGGTGGCACCTCCATCTGGATGTACCGCGAGGGGAAGCCCGGCTTCTCCGCCGACATGGCGCCGCCTGAGGTGTTCTTCACGCTGATCGACAACCTGCCGTACGTGGAGTGGTTGCCCTTCGTCGTGATCCTCGTGCTGGCGATCTTCTTCATCACCTCGGCAGACTCCGCATCGGTCGTCATGGGCATGCTCACGACGCGAGGGGATCAATCGCCCAGCCGCTGGGTCGTGATCTTCTGGGGTCTCGTGATGTCGGGTATCGCGGTCGTCATGCTGCTGCTCGGCGACGCGACAGCGCTCGAGGGTCTGCAGCAGCTCGTCATCGTCACGGCGGTGCCGTTCGCGATCATCATGATCCTCATCATCATCGCCTGGTTCAAGGACCTGAGGACCGACCCTTATACGCTCCGCCACCACTACGCGGACAATGCCATGCGCAACGCCGTGGTCGAGGGCGTGGACCGTTACGGCGACGACTTCGCGCTGCAGGTGGTCGAGACGAAGCCGGGGGAGGGCGCCGGAGCGGATGTCGACTCCCACGACGAGATCTACACCTCCTGGTACCAGCGGACCAACGAGGATGGCGAGCCGGTGGGCTACGACTTCGAGACCGACACGTGGGAGGACGGCTACGACCCCGAGACCGGACAGATCGCCGCGATCACCGGCGAGGACGGCCGGCGGGCCGACGAGGACGGCCGGAAGACCGGAGAGGAACGCACACCGGGCGAGGATCGGAAGCCCGGTGATGAGCCGGCGTAAGCCGGGGTTCGGTTCGCCGTCACCCGGTATCGACGGCGAGCCGGAACCCGGTGTGTCCGAGCGACGTATCCGCCGTCGCTGCGGTGCGCGCGGAGGTGCGGTAGCGGCGGCAGTAGGAGTCGTGGCAGAGGTACGATCCGCCGCGCATGACCGGCCGCTGGTCCAAGTCGCTGAAGGTGCCTGCGGACCACTCCCAGACGTTTCCCGTCATCTGGTGCAGGCCGAAGGCGTTCGGATGAAAGCCGGAGGCGCACGCGGTTCCGACGGGAGCCGACGGCGCGTCGGGGAACCGGCCGGGGAACGTGTTCATGCGCGGAACGCCTCCCGGCTCGCGCACCGACCCCCAGGGGAACGGCTGCTGATCGAGGCCGCCCCTGGCCGCGAACTCCCACTCAGGTTCGGTGGGGAGGCGGCAGCCAGCCCATGCAGCGTAGGCCTCTGCGTCCCGGTGCGACACATGGGTCACCGGATGGTCGGCGCGAGCCTCAACCGAGGTGCCGGGTCCCTCAGGGGAGAACCAGTGCGCGCCGGTAACGCGGCACCACCAGGGGGCGTCCACCACACGTGGCGAGTCCGCGCGCGTGCGCTCCGTGAGCCTGCCGGCGAAGACCAGCGAATCGCCGTGGCGCTCCGCATCGGTGAGATACCCCGTAGCGGCGACGAAGACGGCGAACTCCGCGTTCGTCACGGTCGTCGCCGCGATCGCGAACGGAGCAACGTGCACGGTACGCACCGGCCCCTCGAGATCGGCAGCGTACGCCGCGGGATCCTCGGATCCCATGCGGAATGCTCCGCCGGTCAACCCCACCATCCGCAGATCCCGCGGCGCACCCGCGGCGAGCGCTTCCAGCTCGGATCGCCGGATCGCACCGCCACCACCCGACAGGGACGGCCCCGCCGTCCGATCCGGCCCGCAGCACGCTCCCACACTCACCTCCAGATTGCCGTACAGAAAGGTACCGAAAGTCTATGAGACCGCCGAACATCGTCGTGATCCAGGCCGACCAGATGGCGGCGCAGGCACTCGGAGCGTACGGAGACGAGGCCGCGCAGACGCCGCACATCGATGCGCTCGCCGCCGAGGGGGCGGTGTTCGACCGTGCGTACTGCAACACCCCGCTGTGCGCGCCCTCCCGTGCTTCGATGATGACCGGCCGCATGCCGTCCGACATCGAGTGCTTCGACAACGGCGACGACTTCCCGGCTTCCACGCCGACGTTCGCGCATCATCTCCGAGCCGCCGGGTACCACACGGCCCTCATCGGGCGCATGCACTTCATCGGTCCCGACCAGCATCACGGCTTCGAGGAGCGCCTGACCACCGATGTCTACCCGGCCGACCTCGACATGGTGCCGGACTGGCGGCGGCCGCTGTCGGACCGGCTGCAGTGGTACCACGATGCCGATTCGGTCTTCACGGCTGGCGTCTCCTTGGCCACGGTGCAGCAGGACTTCGATGACGAAGTGGGCTTCCGCGCACTCCGCCACCTGAACGACCGCGCCCGAGCGAACCGGTGGGAGGGGGAGGAGATCCCGTTCCTCATGGTGACCTCGTTCATCCACCCGCACGATCCGTACGAGCCGCCGCGCGAGCACTGGGACCGATTCGCGGGGGTCGATATTCCGCCACCGGCGCATCCGGAGGTTCCGGATGCCGCGCAGGATCCCCACACCCATCGGCTCCGCGCCATGAGCGGGTTCGATCTGCGCGAACCGGCGGCCGCCGATGTGCAGCGAGCCCGTCGCGCCTATTACGCAGCCGTGAGCTACATCGACGATCACGTGGGGCGAATCCGCGAGCGGCTCGCCGACCTCGAGCTCGCGGAGAACACTGTCGTCATCGTGACGAGCGATCACGGGGACATGCTCGGCGAGAAGGGGCTCTGGTACAAGATGTCCCCGTACGAGCAGTCGGCGCGGGTGCCGCTCATCGTGTACGGTCCCGAGCATCTCATGCCCCGCGGACGCTTCGCCGCACCGGTCAGTCTGCTCGACCTCCTGCCCACGCTGCTCGACATCTCCGGTGCCGACGCCGACGAGGCCGCTCCGGGCGATTCCCTCCTCGCCATCGCTCGTGACGAAGCTCGGGGCGAGGAGCACGTGCGGGCAAGACAGGTGGTGATCGAGTATCTGGCGGAGGGCACTCAACGGCCGCAGCTGACGCTCGTCAGCGGCTCCCTCAAGCTCGTCGTCTGCCCCGGAGATCCCGATCAGCTCTTCGACCTCGATGAGGATCCGGACGAACTCACCAACGTCGCATCCGACGCCGGATACGCCGATGCGCTCGCAGCGCTCAGATCCGCGCTCGCAGCGCGATACGACCTCGACGCACTCGAGTCCGCGGTCTCCCACAGTCAGGCGCGCAGACGGCTCGTCGCGGCGGCACTGCAGGCCGGTCGCGCGCGGCACTGGGACTTCGACCCCGACCCCGAGCAGCGGTACGTGCGGGGCGACTTCTGGGACGCACTGGAACGCGGCAAGCTCCCGGATCCATCGCGCTAAGGTCCCCATCCCTCGCGCTGAACAGCCGGCCCTCCGCCGGGTGTGGCAATATACTTGCGGACGCCTCCGGAATCCGAAGTCGGGTCACACCCGCAGGCGGCGTCGCGAGACGCGCGTGCCGCACGCGCGGTCGAAACGGATGCGTGCCAGAGCGCCCGTCCGCTGAACACGATGGAGTGCAACATGATCAAGTCACGTTCGGGGCGATGGAGCCGCTCGGGGGTGTTCGCCGCCCTGCTTGCCGCGGGTGCCCTGACACTGACCGCGTGCAGCGGCGGGCCCGCCGGGGCGGGCGCCGGAGGAGGGGCCGCAGAAGACCTCCCGGAGCTCCGGGTCGCGATGGTCACCCATCAGGCACCGGGAGACACGTTCTGGGACGTCGTCCGCGGCGGTGCAGAGTCCGCTGCGCACCGGAACAACGTCGACCTCCTCTACAGCTCCGATCCGGACGGCGCTCGGCAGGCCCAGCTCGTCGAGCAGGCCATAGACCAGGAGGTCGACGGCATCGTCGTGACGCTCGCGAAGGCTGACGCCATGTCCGGTGCCGTCGAACAGGCGGTGGAAGCGGGGATCCCCGTCTTCAGCATCAACGCCGGAGAGGACCAGTACCGCGACCTCGGCGTCGTCGCGCACTTCGGTCAGAACGAGTTCATCGCCGGCCAGGCCATGGGCGAGCAGCTCAATTCCGAGGGTTCGGAACAGGCCGTCTGCGTGATCCACGAGCAGGGCCATGTCGGCCTCGAGTCGCGGTGCGAGGGGATTGCGGACACGTTCGACGGAGCGGTCGAGGTGCTCTACGTCAACGGACAGGACATGACCAACGTCGCCTCGACGATCACCTCGAAGCTCCAGACGGACACCGACATCGACTTCGTCGTCACCCTCGGCGCGCCATTCGGACTCGCCGCGATCGACGCCATCGCCGACGCCGGCAGCGACGCCCGTCTCGCCACGATGGATCTGAACCGCGAGGTCTACGCGGCCATCGACGAGGGGAGCATCGTCTTCGCCTCCGACCAGCAGCCATGGCTGCAGGGGTATGCATCGGTCGAGGCCGTGCGGCTCTACTCCGAGGGCGGCTACGTGCTCGGAGGCGGCCAGGCCGTGCTGACCGGGCCGGCGGTGATCACCCAGGAGAACCTCGACACCGTCGCCTCCCAGTTCTCCGAAAACGGGGACGAGAGCGCCGGAGACGAGAGCACCGCGGACGCGGAGTGACACCATGACCATCGCAACCGCCCCGGCCCGCGACGAGCGGATCGCCTCCGGCAACTGGTTCACGCGCTTCTTCACAAAGCCCGAGGCGGGGGCGACCGCGGCCGCGCTGGTCGTGTTCATCCTCTTCGCGGCAGTCGCCCCGCAGTTCACCCAGCCGAGCTCGATCGCGACGACGCTGTACGGTGCGTCGACGGTGGGCATCATGGCCCTCGGCGTCTCCCTCCTCATGATCGGCGGAGAGTTCGACCTCTCGGCGGGCGTCGGCGTCATCTCGAGCGCGCTCGCCGCATCGCTGTTCGTGTACTGGTTCGGCACCAACGTCTGGGTCGGAGTCGTCTTCGGGCTGGTCTTCTCGCTGCTCGTCGGGTTCATCAACGGATGGCTGCTCATCAGGACTCGTCTCGCCAGCTTCATCGTGACGCTCGCGACGTTCTTCATGCTGACGGGCCTCAACCTCGGTCTCACCCGCTTCATCACGGGAGGCGTGGCGAGTCCCTCGATCGAGCAGTGGGCCGGGTTCGACTCGGCGGTCGCGGTGTTCGCCTCCGACGTCCCCGTTCTCGGCGTCAATGTCAAGATCACGGTCTTCTATTGGATCGCCCTCGTCGCGGTGGCGACGTGGATCCTCCGGCGCATGCGCATGGGGAACTGGATCATCGCCTCCGGTGGTGCGCCGGACGCCGCGCGTGCCGTCGGCGTGCCCGTAGCTCGCACGAAGATCGGGCTCTATATGGGCGTCGGATTCTGCGCGTGGCTGCTCGGCATGCACAATCTGTTCGCGTTCAAGACGGTGCAGTCTGGCGAGGGGATCGGCAACGAGTTCCTCTACATCATCGCCGCGGTCGTCGGTGGCTGTCTCCTGACCGGGGGAGCCGGCTCGGCGATCGGCGGTGCTATCGGCGCGCTGATCTACGGCATGGCCCTGAAGGGCGTCGTCTACGCGGAGTGGAACCCCGACTGGCTCCGCTTCTTCCTCGGAGCCATGCTGCTCGGTGCGACCGTGCTGAACTTCTGGCTGCAACGGCGCGCGGCGAAAGGACGGGGGCGATGAGCGCAGCAGATCTCGCGCACTCCGGTGCTCCGAGTGACCCCCTGGTCGAGCTCCGGAACGTCGGTAAGCGGTACGGCAACGTGATCGCGCTCCAGGACGTGAGCCTCGCGGTCGGCGCCGGCGAGGTCTTATGCGTCCTCGGCGACAACGGGGCGGGGAAGTCCACGCTCATCAAGATCATCTCCGGCCTTCACCCCCACGACGATGGAGTGTTCGAGATCTCCGGGACGCCGGTTGCGCTGGCCTCTCCCCGGGACGCGCTGAATCGTGGCATCGCCACCGTCTACCAGGATCTCGCGGTTGCGCCGCTCATGCCCGTCTGGCGCAACTTCTTCCTCGGGTCCGAGGTGACGAAGGGCCGCGGACCATTCCGTCGTCTCGACACCGAGTTCATGCGGCGAACCGCCAGGCATGAGCTGCAGGCCATGGGGATCGACCTGCGCGACGTCGACCAGCCGATCGGTACCCTCTCGGGCGGCGAGCGGCAGTGCGTCGCGATCGCACGCGCGGTGTACTTCGGCGCACGCGTGCTGATCCTCGACGAGCCGACCGCCGCGCTCGGGGTGAAGCAGTCAGGGGTCGTCCTGAAGTACATCGTCCAGGCGCGTGAACGCGGCCTGGGAGTGATCTTCATCACGCACAATCCGCACCACGCCTACCCGGTCGGGGACCGATTCCTGCTGCTGAAGCGGGGGCGCAGCATCGGGTACCACGAGAAGTCCGAAATCTCGCTCGCAGAGCTGACCGGGCTGATGGCCGGCGGCGCGGAGCTCGAGCAGCTCGTCCATGAGCTGCGGGAATCCGGGTCGGAGGACGCTTCTGAGGTGCTGCACGAGATCGAGGAGCAGCGAGGCGGATCCTCGTCCTGAACTCGGGCTGCTACCGTCGGGCGGAGTGCCGTCCCCCATCGCGAGGAGTTCGTCCGTGTCTGTTGCAGCATCCGCCCACGCGTCCACCGCGCTCCGCCGATCCGCCGAAGTCGCGGCCCGTGCAGGCGCGGCAGTGGCGATGCAGGGGTTCCGCGCGCCTGGTCTCGTCGCGCACGAGAAGACCGACCATCACGACCTCGTCACCGTCTACGATCGCGGCAGCGAGGAGGCGATCCGGGAGGTGCTGCTCGACCGGCACCCCGACTCCGCCGTGCTGGGGGAGGAATACGGGCTCGTCGGCGATGAGGATGCTCGCCTCGTCTGGCACGTAGACCCGATCGACGGGACGGCAGCGTACGCGACCGGCCTCGCCATGTGGTGCGTCTGCATCGGCGCCGAACTCGACGGGAGGATCGTCGCCGGAGTGGTCTTCGATCCGGTAGCCGATCAGATGTTCGCGGCCGATGCGGATGGCGCGACCCTGAACGGCGACCAGCGACTCGATGCTGCCGGCCGTGGAACCCCTGCCCGGGCGACCGTCTTCTCGCACTTCCCCTGGCCGCGAGATCTCGTGTGGGCGCCGGACGCGGCGATGGAGCAGTTCCGGCGGGTGACCGAGGAGTACGGCACGGTCCGCTCGATCGGCAGCGGGGCGCTCGCGATGTGCGCCATCGCGGCGGGATGGGCCGACGCCGTGCTGAACCTCGGAGCGAACTCGTGGGATGTCGCGGCGAGCGCCTTCATCCTCAGGCAGGCAGGCGGGGAGTACACGGCCTACAGGTCAGGGGAGCGCGTCGACCCCGAGCGCGATCATCACTGCGGCAACTATGTCGCGACGGTGCGGGACGCCCGCTTCGACACGCTCCACGAGCTGGTGCGGTTCCAGAGCGGTCGAGACGCCGCGCTCGGCTGAAGTGCCGCGTCGCCCTCGGGGCCCGCTCGATTTTGAGCCGAGACGCACCTACCCGTGGAAGCGCCGGTACGCCTCGGCTGCGGCGGGGTGCAGCGGCTGTCCGCCCGTGGAGATGAGCGTCTCGGGGCTGAGGAACTGGATGCCGGCGCTCGACGCGGGCACGAGGGCACCCGCGTGCTCGATGAGCAGCTCCACGACTTCGGCGACGACGCGATCGTCGAGGTCCGGCCGGCAGAGGAGCAGGTTCGCGACCCCCACGGTGCCGATGGTGTCCGTGCCCGCGTAGGTGTGCTCGGGGACGACGCCCTGCTCGTAGACGCCCGGGTACCGGTGTCGGAGCTCGGGGAGCACGCTCGAGAGGTCGAGCAGCCGGAGGCCGAGGCGCTCATTGAGCGCCGTGATGCTGCCGATCGGGATGCCCCCTGAGATCATCATCGCGTCGACGTCGCCGCGCTCGAGCGCCTGGAGGCCGTCGTTGAGTCCGAGTCGCAGGTCTTGCGACGGTGCGGCAGGGCCGGTGAGCCCGGCAGCTTCGAGTATCCGGCCACCCGTGAGCCGGGTCCCTGAGCCGGGCGCACCCGTGGCGACGACTCGGCCTGAGAGATCGGCGACGGTGCGCACGGGGCCGTCGCGACGCACGACGCAGTGGAAGTAGTTCTGGTAGATGCGTCCGATTGCCACGACGTCGCCTCCGGCGACCTCATCGGAGGCGGCGACGGTGTCGAGGAGGGCGAGACCGAGGTCGGCCTCGCCGGCGACGATCAGTTCGATGTTCTCGCGGCTCGCCTCCGAGACGAGCGCCTCGGAGTGCTCGGCGACGTCGTGTCGGGTGAGTGCGTCGGCGAGCAGCGTCGCGAACTCCTGATAGAGACCGCCCGCCTCGCCTCCGGCGACGCGGAGCCGCGTCGCGGGAGGGCGGGCGACGCACCCGGAGAGTCCGAACGCGGCCGCGGCTCCGAGCGCACCGAGACCCGCGAGCCCGAGCAGGCCGCGGCGGCTCACGAGGAGGCGGCTATCGTGTGATGTCACGCCTCCTCCTCGGGGGTGCGGCGCGTCTCGGGGTCACTCATCGGTGCGGTGAGGCGCGGCAGTTCCAACGTTGCGAGGAGTCCGCCGCCGTCCGCGGTGGCAAGCGCGAAGCGCCCGGCATTGGCCGCTGCGAGCCGTTCGACGATGGCGAGGCCGAGGCCGGTGCCGACGATCCCCCGATGCTTGGCGCTCCGCCAGAACCGCGAGCCTGCCTGCTCCAGTTCATCGGGAGCGAGTCCGTCCCCGTGATCCCGCACGGTGAGGGTCGCGCGACGACCCTCGGCGACGATGTGGATGTCGATCGGAGCTGCGGGCGCGTACTTCATGGCGTTCTCGATGAGTTCGCCGACGATCTGCCCGAGGTCGGCGCGATTGCAGCGCATCGAGATCTCTCCGCGGGTGGCACCGGTGATCCGCACGGGGGCGCCGTGCGCCGCCACCAGGGGAGCGAGCCGCTCGAGCTCTTCGGCGACGACCTCGACGGGATCGACTTCCGGCAGCTGCGTGATCGCCGCGGTATCGATGGGGCCCTGCGCTCCGCGTTCCGTGGCGCGGTGCTCAGCGCTCGCGACGCGGAGCACCGCGGCGAGGAGCGCTTCGACGTGCTCGAGCTCGTGCTGCACGGTGCGCAGCGCCTCGGGGCGGTTCTCCTCTGGCACCATCGCGAGCGTATCGACCCGCAGACGCAGTGCTGCAACGGGATTCCGGAGTTGGTGGGAGGTCTCGGCGATGAGCTGGCGCTGCTGTTCCAGGCTCTCGGTCACCGTCGCGGACATCGCCGAGAATGCGCGCTGCAGCTGCCTGAGCTCTGGCGGTCCGCCCTCCTCGATCTCGCGGGCTCGCTCGGTCTGCGCGAAATCCTGCACGGCGGTCTGGAGGCGTCCGATAGGGCCGAGAATCCAGGCGGTGACCCGCCAGGCGAGCAGGAACAGGGCGGTGCCTGAGACGACGGCGACGAGGACGACGGCCAGCCAGCGCTGCAGCACCGCGGCTCTGGCGTCATCCGTTTCCACTTCGAGCACGACGGCGCCGAGCACCTGGCCGGAGGTGCCGAATGGGCGGACGATGAGCTCCTGCTCCGCGCTCCACGGGGTCACCATCGGCAGTTCGGTGCGCGGCAGATTCATCGCGGCGCGACGGAGCGTCTCCGCGACGCCCGGGTCGTCTGGGTGCAGGTCGCCCGAGACGAGATGCCGGTCGCCGATCCGCACGATCACCCCCTCTTCGTAGAGGTCGGAGTACCGCTGCATTTCGATGTCGAGTTGATCGGTGCTGCCGTCCGCCTCGGCTTGAGCCGCGAGCTCCACGAATCGGTTCAGCGATGCGACCCGGTTGATCTGCAGCTCACGGGTGACATCGCGGCTCGCGGCGAACACGAGGGTGAGTGAGACGAGGGCGACGAGCAGCGCGAGCAGGGCGCTCAGCAGCCCGAGCACGCGCAGTTTCACGGGGTTCCCGGTTCGAAGCGGTACCCGACGCCTCGCACGTTCACGATGCACCCGGGGCGATCGAGCTTGGATCGCAGGCCGCTCAAGTGGACGTCGAGCGAACGCGAGACCGCGGCGAAGGCGTCGCCCCAGAGGGTGTCGAGGATCTGCTCGCGCGTCACCACGGAGCCCGCGCGCTCGGCGAGGACCGCCAGCAGATCGAACTCCTTGGCGGTGAGGCCGAGCTCGCGCTCGGACAGGTGAGCGCTTCGCCCGTCGAGGTCCATGGTGAGATCACCCGCGACGATCTCTCGCCGCTCGGGAACCGCGGAGGGAACGCGCCTGGCGACGGTCTCGATGCGCGCGAGCAGCTCGAAGAGCCGGATCGGCTTCACGAGGTAGTCGTCGGCGCCGAGGCGCAGTCCCCGCACCACGCTGCGCTCGTCGTCGCGAGCCGTCAGAATCAGGACGGGTTTCTCCGTTACCTGACGCAGTTTGCGCAGCGCCTCGAGTCCATCCATGTCGGGCAGCCCGAGGTCGAGCAGGATCATGTCGCCCTCGTGGTGACGCAGCAGAGCGTCGGCACCGCGGTCGACGCGCACCGCTGCGTGACCGGCGGCGCGCAACGCGTCTCCGAGAGCGGCTGCCATCGAGTCGTCGTCTTCGACGATGAGCAGATCCATGGGTATCAGCGTAGCGCCAGGGCGTGCCCCGCCCGCGCACGCGGGTGCATCAACGGGGTGCACCTGCACGATTCCTAAGAGAGTGTTAAGAGTGGCCGCGCGGCTTCGCACCTCGACTCGGCGGTCGTACGGTGGAACGGCACATGGCCCGAACCGCGCGTTCGGGCGACACCGAAGACAAAGGAGTCATGGGCGCGATGAAGCAGTCCGAGCCGACGCAGTTCGTCGGAAACGAAGGTATCGAGAGCGGCGGCAAGCCGAAGTGGAAAGTCGTGGGGCCCGGCCTCGTCGTCGCGGCCACCGGCGTTGGCGCGGCAGACATGGTGGCGACGCTCGTCGCCGGCAGCCTGTACGGGTATGGGCTCCTCTGGGCGGTGATTCTCGGCGTCTTCCTGAAGATCGTGCTCGTCGAGGGCGCGGGCCGCTTCACGCTCGCGACGGGGAAGACGATCTTCCAGGGCTGGCGCTCGCTCGGCAAGTGGACCACCTGGTACTTCGGTCCTTACATCATGATCTGGGGCTTCGTCTACGGTGCGACGGCGATGAGCTCGGCAGCCATGCCGCTGGCGGCGCTCTTCCCGGCAATCGATCTGAAGATCTGGGCCGTCTTCATGGGCCTCGCGGGCTTCACGATGATCTGGTTTGGCAAGTACGCCTTCTTCGAGAAAGTGACGGCGGTCTTCGTCGGCATCATGTTCGTCACGGTCGTCGGTCTCGCCGTGATCGCAGTGCCGAACATCCCCGAGATGTTCGCAGGCCTCGTCCCGATGATCCCCGAGGGCGGCGTCGTCTACACGCTCGCACTCGCCGGCGGCGTGGGCGGCACCATCACCCTTGCGGCATACGGCTACTGGCTCCGCGAGAAGGGGTGGGCGACCCCGAAGTGGATGCGGGTCATGCGCATCGACAACTCGATGGCCTACGTCATCACCGGCATCTTCGTCATCGCGATGCTCATCGTCGGCGCCGAGGTCGTCCGTTCCGCAGGTGTGGTGCTCTCGGCGGGAGACGCCGGTCTGCTCGACCTCACCGACGTGCTGAAGGAGCGTTACGGCGACGTGGTCGGTGTGGGCTTCCTCATCGGCTTCTGGGCGGCCTCGTTCTCGTCGATCATCGGCGTGTGGAACGGCGTTTCACTCATGTTCGCCGACTTCTGGGGCAACATGCGGAAGAAGGAGTCGGGCCACCCCGATACCCGCGTGGGCGGCAAGTACTTCAAGTTCTACGTGCTCTGGTTGACCTTCCCGCCCATGATCCTCTTCCTGCTGGATCGGCCGATCGCGCTGATCCTCGCGTACGGCGTGCTCGGGTCGCTGTTCATGCCGTTCCTCGCGCTCACGCTGCTGGGACTCCTCAACGGCAAGCGGATCCCGAAGGAGTGGCGGAACAAGCTCCACACCAACATCGCGCTCGGGGTCACGGCAGCACTGTTCCTCGCCCTCGGCATCAGCGAGCTCGTGAAGGCGGTGGCCCCGCTCTTCGGCGGGTAGCGGCCGGTCTCGGTGCGCGTGAGGGGTGTCGGAGCATAGCGCGCCCGCACCCCTCACGCGTGTCCGCGCTACGACACGATGAGGTACAGCGCCCCGAGTACCGTCAACGCCAGCACTGCCCGCTCGAAGAGACGCTGCGAAATGCGGCCGGCGATCCAACGACCGCACAGCGCCCCGACGAGCAGCGCGGGGACGAGCAGCAGGTCCATGAGCAGCGTGCCAGGGGTGATCAGGCCGAGTCCGATGGAGAACGGCACCTTCGTGAGGTTGATGATCGCGAAGAACCAGGCGGCGGTTCCGAGAAAGGTCTGCACCGGCATGCGGGCGGCGAGGAAGTACATCGACATCACCGGTCCTCCCGCGTTCGCGACCATCGTGGTGAAGCCCCCGAGGGATCCGTAGGAGAGGCGGCCGAAGAGCCCGACCTCGCTGCTGCCGCGCCGCGTTGCACGCCGCCAGATCGTGATGGCGACGAGCACGAGCAGGACGACGCCGATGACGCGGCGCACCCAGGCATCGTCGACGAGAGCGAGGAACACGACACCGGCCAGCAGTCCGACGAGCACTGCCGGTGCGAGTCTGAGAAGTGCGCGCCAGTCCGCGTGCTGCCGGTACATCGAGAGGGCGACGAGGTCGCCGACGATCAGCAGGAGCAGCAGGGCGCCGGTCGACTCCTTCGCGGGCATCAGCGAGGCGAAGATCGCGATCGAGATGGTGTTGGCTCCGGGCATCGACGACTTCGAGAGGCCGACGATGAGGGCGGCGACGGCGAGCAGAGCCCATGCCAGCGGAGTGAACTCGGGCAGCAGGCCCGTCATGAGATGGTCCGCCGACGCCACTCGATGCGGTGGGCCTCGGAGTATCCCCTGGCGCAGGACCCGCACGAGAGCGGTCGGGTCGGACGTCGGAATCGGACGTGCTCGTGTCCGGCGGCGCAGGTGCCCACCCACGGGGCGAGTTCCTTCGCGATCTCGCCGTCGTGCGTCCGCCCACCGACGTAGCCGATATCGGCGGCCATGCGCTTCCACTGCGGCCCGTGCCCAGCCGTCGGCCCGGCCATCGCGTGGGCGACCTCGTGGAGGAGGACCTGGTAGATCTCGTCGTCCTCCCACCGCGAGGCGAGATAGCGGGAGACCGAGATGCGGTGTTCGGTGAAGTTGCAGAGTCCGGCTCGGCGCTTCGCCGTGTCGAAGCGGAACGACCAGCGTGCGGGGTCGAGGTGCATACGTATCAGGGCATCGGCCCAGATTCGGACGCGTTCGAGGTCGGCCATACTTCAGCCCTGGTCGAAGAGTGATCGCGCGGGGAGGGGGGAGTCGACGGCCGTGGCATCGGTGACCGGCGAGGCGCCGCGAATGAAATCGGCGAACTCGTCGCCGATGAGCTGGCGTGCGGGGTGCGGTCCGCTGGCGAGAAGCCGGGGCAGCCATTCCCATGCCGCCCCGCTCGCGCCAGCGACGAGGATCACGTTGCCGAACCGGCGCCCCTTGAGCACCTGCGGTTCACCGATCGCGGCGACGGCGGGGAAGAGCGCGTCGAGCGTTGCTGCCTGGCCCCGCACGAACCGCATGCCAGCCCCGTCCGCAGCGTTCACGACGACCACGCCGTCGGGGGAGAGGAGGGGTGCGATGAGTGCGTAGAACTCGCGGCTCGACACGTGTGCCGGCGTCTGCGCGCCCGCGAAGATGTCGACGACGACGAGATCCATCGCGCCGTGCATGCCGGCCGGCAAGCGTCCGAGCACGTCGCGGGCGTCACCGCGTCGCACGCGGATGCTCGCCTGTTTCGGCAGCGGTGCCGCCTCGCGCACGAGGTCGACGAGGTCGCCCTCGAGCTCGATCACCTGCTGGCGGCTGCCAGGCCGCGTGGCCTCGATGTAGCGGGGCAGCGTGAACGCGCCACCGCCGAGGTGCAGGGCTGAGATCGGACTGCCTGGGGGCCTGCAGAGGTCGATGACGTGGCCGATGCGCCTGATGTACTCGAAGAAGAGGTCGGAGTTGTCGTGGAGGTTCACGTGCGACTGCGGGGTGCCATCGATCACGAGCTGCACGGCTCCTGGCACCCAGCGGTCCTCTTCGACTCGGGCGGTGAGTCCTGAGGAGAGGGTGGTGGTGAGGGGGAGAGTCACGCTCTCAGCCTACGCGCGACCACCGACATGGCTCACCTCGTCCGGGTGCCGGGGCGCGAGGTCATGATGCCGCCCCTGAGCCTGGGCCTGATCGCGATCCGGCGCGCGATGAGCGCGACCGCGATGCCGAGGAGTGCCCCGGCGAGGGTGTCGGTCAGCCAGTGCACGTGGAGTGCGGTCCGGCTCCACATCATGGCGAGGATCCAGGCAGCAGCGAGGATCCCCGCGGCCCGCACGAGCTCGCGCCGCACGCCCTCGGCCCCCAGGAGCACGAGGAACAGCGAGCATGCGAGCGCTGCCGCGCCCATCGAATGGCCTGAGGGATAGGAGAGGCCGGTGGCGTGGTAGAGCGGGTCGGACGGGCGTCCGCGCTCGACCACGACCTTCAGGAGCTCGGACGCGACGACGCCGAGGAGCGCCGCGAGCATCACCGCGAATGCGTCCCGAGGTCGCCGCAGCGCGAAGAGCGCGGCACCGGCGATGGCGGCGGTCGTCGCCCCGCCCACGCTTCCCCCGATGTCCGCGAGCGCGATCGCGACGGCGAAGAGCAGAGTGCCAGGCGCGGCCTCCACCGCCCCGTGCCACCAGCGGTCAACGGGCAGCGCGCCGAGTTCGCCGAAGCGGATCCAGATGCCCCCGAGCGCCACGAGCGCGATGGCGGCGACCGCCCACCACGCCGCGGTCACGGAGGGTCGGGCGGGCGTGCCCGCCTCCCAGAGGATTTGCCCAGCACGTGTTGAACGACCCATGCTCATTCACGCTACAGGTTCGTGTCTGGGATTCGTGTCTGGGGCTCCGTACCCGGTTCGACGGCCGTGGTTGACCTGTGGTATGAGATGGGGTACAGTTGGCAGTTGCACTACGGACACCAGTGTGCCTTCATATAGCGGTCGGCCCCGGGAGCACGCGCGAGAGCGCGCAGACGTCCCGCCCGTGATCCAGAAGCAATATCACTGCAAGACCAGGTCAACCGGCCCGACGGGGCCCACGGAGGTAGTTTCCTTGGCTGCTGCGCCCAACGCATCTTCCACTCATTCACCCCAGAACGGCCGGAATCATCACCGGCTTTCTTTCGCCAAGATTTCCGACACGCTGTCGGTACCGAACCTGCTCGCGCTGCAGCTCGAGAGCTTCGACTGGCTCGTCGGCAACGACGACTGGAAGCAGCGCGTCATCGAGGCCCAGGCGGAGGGGCGCGACGACATCGCCCTGAAGAGCGGGCTCGAGGAGATCTTCGACGAGATCTCTCCGATCGAGGACAACGCAGGCACCATGCAGCTGTCCTTCGAGAATCCCATCCTCGATGAGCAGAAGTTCTCGATCGAGGAGTGCAAGGAGCGCGGCAAGACCTACTCGGCTCCGCTCTACGTAGAGGCCGCCTTCTACAACACCGAGACCCAGGTGCTGAAGAGCCAGACGGTCTACATGGGCGACTTCCCGATCATGACCGACAAGGGCACGTTCATCATCAACGGCACCGAGCGCGTCATCGTGTCGCAGCTCGTCCGCAGCCCCGGTGTGTACTTCGAGCGCTCGCAGGAGAAGACGAGCGACAAGGACGTCTTCACGGCACGCGTGATCCCGAGCCGCGGCGCGTGGCTCGAGTTCGAGGTCGACAAGCGCGATCAGGTCGGCGTGCGCATCGACCGCAAGCGCAAGCAGTCGGTCACGGTCTTCCTCAAGGCGCTCGGCATGACCAGCGAGGAGATCCTCGAGGAGTTCGCCGGCTACGAGTCGATCGCACTCACCCTGGAGAAGGACGGCATCGTCACCCAGGAAGAGGCGCTGAAGGACATCTACCGCAAGCAGCGTCCGGGTGAGCAGGTGGCCATCGAGGCCGCGCGTGCGCTCCTCGACAACAGCTACTTCAACGAGAAGCGCTACGATCTCGCCAAGGTCGGCCGCTACAAGATCAACCGCAAGCTCGGCGTCGACGCTCCGATCACCGACTCGGTGCTCTCGCTCGAGGACATCGTGGCGACCATCAAGTACCTCGTCGGCCTGCACGCTGGCACCGAGACGCTGCCGGGCACCCGTGAGGGCAAGCCGGTCGACATCCGCCTCGACACCGACGACATCGATCACTTCGGCAACCGCCGCATCCGCGCGGTCGGCGAGCTGATCCAGAACCAGGTGCGCACCGGCCTCAGCCGCATGGAGCGCGTCGTCCGCGAACGCATGACGACGCAGGACATCGAGGCGATCACGCCGAACACCCTGATCAACACCCGCCCCGTGCTGGCGGCGATCAAGGAGTTCTTCGGAACCTCGCAGCTGTCGCAGTTCATGGACCAGAACAACCCGCTCGCGGGCCTCACCAACAAGCGCCGTCTGTCGGCGCTCGGCCCCGGCGGCCTCTCGCGCGACCGCGCGGGTGTCGAGGTGCGAGACGTTCACCCGTCGCACTACGGCCGCATGTGCCCCATCGAGACCCCTGAGGGCCCGAACATTGGTCTGATCGGTGCGCTCGCGACGTTCGCGCGCATCAACGCCTTCGGCTTCATCGAGACCCCCTACCGTCGAGTCATCGACGGCAAGGTCACGGACCAGGTCGACTACCTGACCGCGCACGAGGAGGACGAGTTCCTCATCGCGCAGGCGAACGCACCCCTGACGGACGAAGGCCGCTTCGCCGAGGAGCAGGTGCTTGCGCGCCCCCGTGGCTCCGAGGTCGAGCTCGTCGGCGCGGACCGCGTCGACTACATGGACGTCTCGCCGCGCCAGATGGTGTCGGTCGCGACCTCGCTCATTCCGTTCCTCGAGCACGACGACGCGAACCGCGCGCTCATGGGCGCCAACATGCAGCGTCAGGCCGTGCCGCTCGTCCGGAGCGAGAGCCCGGTCGTCGGCACCGGTATGGAGGGCTACGCCGCGATCGATGCCGGTGACGTCGTCACGGCATCGAAGTCCGGTGTGATCAGCGAGGTCTCCGCAGACTTCGTCACGATCCAGCAGGACGAGGGCGGCGTCGGCCGCTACTTCCTCCGCAAGTTCGACCGCTCGAACCAGGGTACGAACTACAACCACCGCGTCATCGTCAGGGAAGGGGAGCGGATCGAGGCCGGCGAGGTCATCGCCGACGGTCCCGCCACCGAGAACGGCGAGCTCGCGCTCGGCAAGAACCTGCTCGTCGCGTTCATGTCGTGGGAGGGTCACAACTTCGAGGACGCCATCATCCTGAGCCAGAACCTGGTGAAGGACGACACGCTCTCGTCGATCCACATCGAAGAGTACGACGTGGACGCCCGCGATACGAAGCTCGGCAAGGAAGACATCACGCGCGACCTGCCGAACGCGTCGATGGAGGCACTGAAGGACCTCGACGAGCGCGGCATCATCCGGATCGGCGCCGAGGTCAACCCCGGCGACATCCTGGTCGGCAAGGTCACCCCGAAGGGCGAGACCGAGCTGAGCGCCGAGGAGCGCCTGCTTCGCGCGATCTTCAACGAGAAGAGCCGCGAGGTGCGCGATACCTCGCTGAAGGTGCCCCACGGCGTCTCGGGCACCGTCACCTCGGTGAAGGTGTTCGACGCGGAGAACGACAACGACGATGAGCTCGGCTCGGGCGTCAACCAGCGCGTGGTCGTCTACATCGCCCAGAAGCGCAAGATCACGGAGGGTGACAAGCTCGCCGGCCGTCACGGCAACAAGGGCGTCATCTCGAAGATCCTGCCGGTCGAGGACATGCCGTTCCTCGCCGACGGCACGCCCGTCGACGTGATCCTCAACCCCCTGGGTATCCCCGGTCGAATGAACTTCGGTCAGGTGCTCGAGATCCACCTCGGGTGGATCGCGAAGCAGGGCTGGAAGGTCGACGAGTCGGCGCTCCAGGACTGGGCGGCACGTCTTCCGCAGGAGGCCATGCAGGCCGAGCCGGGCACGAAGGTCGCGACCCCTGTGTTCGACGGCGCCACCGAGGCGGAGATCGCCGGTCTGCTCGACTCGACGACGAAGAACCGCGACGGCGAGCGTCTCATCGACTCCACCGGCAAGACGCGCCTCTTCGACGGCCGCTCCGGCGAGCCCTTCCCGTACCCGATCTCGGTCGGCTACATGTACATCCTGAAGCTGCACCACCTCGTGGACGACAAGATCCACGCGCGCTCGACCGGACCGTACTCGATGATCACCCAGCAGCCGCTCGGTGGTAAGGCGCAGTTCGGCGGCCAGCGCTTTGGCGAGATGGAGGTGTGGGCACTCGAGGCATACGGTGCGGCCTACGCGCTGCAGGAGCTCCTCACCGTCAAGTCGGACGACATCCTCGGCCGCGTGAAGGTGTACGAGGCGATCGTGCGCGGCGAGAACATTCCGGAGCCCGGCGTTCCCGAGTCGTTCCGCGTGCTCATGAAGGAGATGCAGTCGCTCTGCCTGAACGTCGAGGTCCTCGGCGCCGACGGTGCGGCAGTGAACCTCCGCGATAACGACGACGAGGCGCACCGCACCGCGGAAGAGCTCGGCATCAACCTGTCCACCCGCTTCGAGTCCTCGTCGATCGACGAGATCTAAAGCGCCCAGACGTCAATTTTCAAGCAAGGAGAACCATTGCTCGAGGGTACGAGTTTCAACGAGCTGCAGATTCGTCTGGCGACCGCCGAGGACATCCGCAGCTGGTCGTTCGGCGAGGTCAAGAAGCCGGAGACCATTAATTACCGCACGCTGAAGCCCGAGAAGGACGGTCTGTTCGGTGAGCAGATCTTCGGGCCCAGCCGCGACTGGGAGTGCGCGTGCGGCAAGTACAAGCGCGTCCGTTACAAGGGCATCGTCTGCGAGCGCTGCGGCGTTGAGGTGACGAAGTCCAGCGTCCGTCGTGAGCGCATGGGCCACATCGAGCTCGCCGCTCCCGTCACGCACATCTGGTACTTCAAGGGCGTCCCGTCACGCCTCGGGTACCTGCTCGACATGGCGCCGAAGGACCTCGAGAAGGTCATCTACTTCGCCGCGTACATGATCATCGACATCGACGAGGAGGGCCGCCACGAGGACATGGCAGGTCTCGAGTCTGAGCTGCGCCTCGAGCTGAAGACGCTCGAGGATCAGCGCGACATCGCGATCGCCCAGCGTCAGCAGCAGGCGGAGGCCGATCTCGCAGCGCTCGAGGCCGAGGGAGCGAAGGCCGAGCAGCGCCGTCGCGCCGAGGCGAGCGCCGAGAAGGAGATGACCTCCCTCCGGAAGAGCTACGAGGATCAGATCGCGCTCCTGCAGCGCGTCTGGGAGGACTTCCGCAACCTCAAGGTTGGAGACCTCAAGCCCGAGGACGCCAACTTCGCCGAGCTCATGGACCGCTACGGAGACTACTTCGAGGCGCACATGGGTGCCGAGGCGATCAAGAAGCGTCTCGAGTCCTTCGATCTCGCAGCGGAGAGCGACGCGCTCCACCTGCAGATCTCCGAGGGCAAGGGCCAGAAGAAGATCCGCGCCATCAAGCGTCTGAAGGTCGTGAACTCGTTCCTGCAGACCGGAGCGAGCCCCGCATCGATGGTCCTGGACGTCGTCCCGGTGATCCCGCCGGAGCTGCGTCCGATGGTGCAGCTCGACGGCGGTCGTTTCGCGACGTCGGATCTCAACGATCTGTACCGTCGCGTGATCAACCGCAACAACCGCCTCCGTCGTCTGCTCGATCTCGGTGCTCCCGAGATCATCGTGAACAACGAGAAGCGGATGCTGCAGGAGGCCGTCGACGCGCTCTTCGACAACGGTCGTCGCGGCCGCCCCGTGACGGGCACCGGCAACCGTGCACTGAAGTCGCTCTCGGACATGCTGAAGGGCAAGCAGGGCCGGTTCCGTCAGAACCTGCTCGGCAAGCGCGTCGACTACTCGGGCCGTTCGGTTATCGTGGTCGGCCCGCAGCTCAAGCTGCACCAGTGCGGCCTGCCGAAGCAGATGGCGCTCGAGCTGTTCAAGCCGTTCGTCATCAAGCGCCTCATCGATCTGTCGCACGCGCAGAACGTCAAGGCCGCCAAGCGCATGGTCGAGCGCGCGCGCTCCGAGGTGTGGGACGTGCTCGAGGAGATCATCCGCGAGCGTCCCGTGCTGCTGAACCGCGCACCGACGCTGCACCGTCTCGGTATCCAGGCGTTCGAGCCGCAGCTCGTGGAGGGCAAGGCCATCCAGCTGCACCCCCTCGTCTGCACGGCGTTCAACGCCGACTTCGATGGCGACCAGATGGCCGTCCACCTGCCGCTGTCGGTCGAAGCCCAGGCCGAGGCCCGCGTGCTCATGCTCGCGTCGAACAACATCCTGAAGCCGTCGGACGGCCGTCCGGTCACCCTGCCCTCGCAGGACATGATCATCGGTCTGCACCACCTCACCACCGTCAAGAAGGGCGCAGTGGGCGAGGGCCGTGCATTCGGTTCGATCGCCGAGGCGATCCTCGCGATGGACGAGGGCACGCTCGACCTGGGCGCGCAGGTGCGGATCCGTCTCATCGGCTACACCGATGAGAACGGCGTCACCAGCGAGAAGCCGCTGCTCGTCGAGACGACGCTCGGACGCGCGATCTTCAACGAGGCGCTCCCGGCCAGCTACCCGTACTTCGAGCGGGTCGCCGACAAGGGGTCGCTCTCGGGGCTCGTCAACGACCTCGCGGAGCGCTACCGCAAGGTCGATGTCGCAGCGACGCTCGACGCGATCAAGGATGCCGGCTTCTACTGGGCTACCCGCTCGGGCGTGACGGTGTCGCTGTCGGACATCGTGAGCCCGTCGAACAAGGCCGAGATCCTCGAGGCGCACGAGCAGGCCGCTCAGGCCGTGCAGAAGAAGTACGACCGTGGTCTCATCACCGACGCCGAGCGTCACCGCGAGCTCGTCGACATCTGGAGCGAGGCGACCGAGGAGGTCGCGGCCGCGATGCGCGAGGCGTTCCCGGAGGACAACACGATCTTCCGCATGGTGTCGTCCGGTGCCCGTGGTAACTGGCTGCAGATCCGCAACATTGCGGGTATGCGCGGTCTCGTGAGCGATCCGAAGGGCGAGATCATCCCCCGTCCGATTCTCAACTCGTACCGCGAGGGCCTTTCGGTGGCTGAGTACTTCATCGCGACCCACGGTGCGCGTAAGGGTCTCGCCGACACGGCACTGCGTACGGCGGACTCGGGTTACCTGACCCGTCGTCTCGTCGACGTGTCGCAGGATGTCATCATCCGCGAGGAGGACTGCGGCACCCGTCGCGGCCTCGACATGCCGATCGCCGCAGCCGACGCCAACGGCTCCCTCGTCCGCGACGAGAACGTCGAGAACTCGGTCTACGCTCGGACGCTCGCGGCCGACGCCACGACCGAGGACGGCACCGTCGTCGCGAGCGCCGGTGAGGACGTCGGCGACGTGCTCATCGAGAAGCTCGTCGATGCGGGCGTGACGGAGATCAAGGTCCGCTCGGTCCTGACCTGCGAGTCCGCCGTCGGCGTCTGCGCGACGTGCTACGGTCGCTCGCTCGCAACGGGCCAGCGCGTCGACATCGGTGAGGCCGTCGGCATCATCGCGGCGCAGTCGATCGGTGAGCCTGGCACGCAGCTGACGATGCGTACGTTCCACACCGGTGGTTCGGCATCGGCGGACGACATCACGCAGGGTCTGCCCCGCGTGCAGGAGCTCTTCGAAGCGCGTACCCCGAAGGGTGCATCCCCGATCGCCGAGGCGGCCGGCCGCGTCACGATCGAGGACACGGAGAAGAGCCGCCGCATCCTCCTCACGCCGGACGACGGCACCGAGGAGAAGGCGTACCCCGTCCTGAAGCGCGCCACCCTCCTCGTGGAGGATGGCGATCACGTCGAGCTCGGTCAGCCGTTCCTGCTCGGGACGCTCGACCCGAAGGACATCCTGCAGGTCGGATCCACCGAGAGCGGCAAGCACATCCCGGGCGAGCGTGCGGTGCAGAAGTACCTCGTCGAGGGCGTGCAGGGCGTGTACCGTTCGCAGGGCGTGCCGATCCACGACAAGCACATCGAGGTCATCGTGCGCCAGATGCTGCGCAAGGTCACCGTCGTCGATCACGGCGCGACCGAGCTGCTTCCGGGCGAGCTCGTCGACCGTGCGCGCTACCAGCGGATCAACCGCGAGGCGCTCATCGACGGCAAGCGTGCGGCCACGGCGCGCCCCGAGGTCATGGGTATCACCAAGGCCTCGCTCGCGACCGAGTCGTGGCTGTCGGCCGCCTCGTTCCAGGAGACGACCCGCGTGCTCACGCAGGCGGCGATGGAGGGTCTGAAGGATCCGCTCATCGGTCTCAAGGAGAACGTCATCATCGGTAAGCTCATCCCGGCCGGCACCGGCCTGAACGCCTACCGCGACGTCGAGGTCACGCCGACCGAGGAGGCGAAGGCGGAGCGCTACCCGAACCGCCTCTTCGCCACCGAGGGCACCTTCGACGAGAACGACCTGTCGTTCGTGGACTTCGACAGCTTCACCGCCGACGAGTTCAACCCGGGGAACTACAGCTAAGCGCTGAGGCCCCGCAGCCCGGTTCGCCGGGCCCCACGAGGAGTCGCAACACGCCGCCACCGCAGGGTGCGCACGGCGAGTTGCGACTCCTCGTCGTTTGCGGAGGCCGTTCACGGCGCGCCACGCGCACCACACCGGCGCGGGATCGCAGGATTCCACCGATCTGCTTGTATCGTGGGGCTCACAGCGGGCGTCGAGGGGTGCGCGCGCGACCGCGACGAAAGGTGGGACGATGAGCGATACGCGCGATCCGCAGTCGGCGGGTGCTCCCGTCGAGGAGTCCGAGTCGAGCAATACTGAGGTGCTCGCCGCCGTCGAGCGCTCGCGCGAGGCCGGTACCGGCGCGGAGGGCCGCGGGTTCGGTTCGGCCGAGCGCCCGGTCGAGAGCCTGGGCGAGGCCGCCGATGCCGATCCAGGTCCGCCGACTGAGCAGTGGGACCTCAGTGAGCAGCGCGCCGCCGAGTGGGCGAGTGACGAGCCAGTGGTCGACGACGCGGCAGCGTCGGATCGTACCGGCGCTCCGACGCCGTTCAGCCGTGATGTCAACCTCGACCAGCGTCCCATCACGCTCGACGACCTGCCGAGCGCGGGCTACGACACGAGCCGTACGGCATTCGCGCCGGCGCCGGTCGCACCGACCGGACCGGCTGACCCATCGGTGACGCCGGTGGATCCTCCGCGGGACGGGGAGATCCGGATCAGCTCCGACCATCCGATGGCCGCGCTCTACATGCAGACGCCGATGCCGCCGGATCTCCGCGGCAATCGGGGTGCGGGCGTGCTCATCAGCCTGCTCGCCACCATTGCCTTCGCGATCGTGTACGCCGGCGTCATCGCCCTGCGCCTGGCGCCGGTGACACCGCCCTCGCAGTTCCTGGCTGAGGGGTTGCTGCCGTTCGTCATGTCCTGGGGGTTCATCTCAGCCGTCGCCGCTTTCCTCCTCGGCATGATCATCCTGGTGCTCATCGTTGGACGAGCCGGGTGGTGGGCGTATGTGCTCGGTGGATTCCCCGTGGGGGTCCTGGTCTGGGCCGCTGCGGTTCTCGGGTACGCGTTCGATCCCTCGGTCATGGGACTGCCGGCGCCCGGCACCTGGAATCCGCTCGAACTCGCGCAGATCTTCGGCCTGACCACTCCGGCTCTCGGCGCTGCGATCGTCGCGCGCGAGGTCACGGTCTGGTTCGGTGCGTGGATCGGTGCTCGCGGCCGCCGGGTCAGCGCGAAGAATGCTCGTCTCGTGGCCGACTACGAGGAAGCGCTCGCCGAGGTGCGGTCCCAGCGATGACCCCCGAGCCGCGGCACCGGGTGACCCGCGGCTACGTCGGGATGCTGATCTTCGCCGTGGTCACGGTGGCCGTTGCGCTGACCGTTGCCGGCTGGGGGTTGCTCGCTCTCGGTATCTCGGCGGATCCCGTTTCTACGGCGGGGCGACCCCGTTGGGGCGGGCCGCTGGCGATCGTCCTCGCGCTCGTGCTGCTCGCCTGGACGCTCTGGCGCCAGGCGCTCGCCATTCTGCGCGGCAGGCGAGCGCCCGCTTGGGGGTACTGGGCTCTTGCCGGAGGCGGTGCGTACGTGCTCTGGAGTCTGGTCGGATCCCTGCTCGGACTGCCGTCGAGCGAGACCTGGGGGAGCCCGTTCGCCCTTATCCTGGTGCCGATCTGGGTCGTGTCATCGCTCGGCTTCTGGGCACTGCTCGTCCGCCGAGTCTTCACCGATCGCGGTCGACCGAGGTGGCCGTGGGAACGCGATGACGATCTCGGCCCCGACTGGGTGAACTACGGACTGGACCCCTGGCACGAGGGCCCTGCGGGGTCGGCAGGTGATCCCCTCGGAGACGAGCGGCCGGAGCGCCCGGACAGCTCGACTGACGGCTCGGAGGGCGAGACCGGCCCCGGCGACGGGCGAGGGTGATCGTGGCGACGGGAGAGTCGGTCGAGGAGCGCGTCGCCGCCGGAGTGGATGCGTGGCTGCGGTGGCTGCCGAAATGGGTTCCGGCGACGCACCGCGGGCGATCCAGACTGTGCAGGCGATGCACCGGATCGCCGATCGTCACCGCGGCCGGGATCAAGGCCGACGTGCCGCACCAGGTGACTCACGCGCTCGTCTCGCGGATGCAGCGCATCATCGATCGCCGGGTCGACGACTTCACGGCGTCTGGACTGCCGCTCCTCCACGCAGAACTCACCGGAGAGGCGATGTGGCGGACGGGCGGTTTCGACCCATCGGAGGGACTCGAACCGGAGTACGACGGGCTCGATCCGGATCCTGAGCCCGATCAGGGGGAGCAACCGTTCCTCTTCACCATGGCCGGGCTCGCCGAGGACACTCGACCGGAACCGCCGTTGCCGAGGCCGCCGCTCAGTCCTGACGAGAAGCGGCAGCTCCGGCGGGAGATCGAGCTCGCCGACGAGTGCGCGCTCGAGACGGGTCAGGCGGTCTGCCTCGCTCTGGTCGGGCACCGTCCGCGCGTCATCGCCGCGATCGAGCGGTTCGTCGATCCGCAGGTGCAAGCGCTCCTGGATGAACTGAGCCGCACGCTCGAGCCGCCCGACTGACCCTTGCAGCGAAGCCTCGGAGCGCTTATGATTGTTTCTTGGTGTGCTCCATTGCTACTGCCGTGCCCTCGGGCGGGTGGTGACGGGGGAGAACGCCAGGGTCACTCGCCTGACGGCTGACACCCCCACGGCATAGCTGCACTCGGCCTCCGGATCGGCGCACGCGTCGGAAACGAGGCAGCAGCTCAGCGACCATGCAAATCGTCGCACATGCTTGTCCATGTGAAGCATTCCTGTCACCGTGCAGGACGAAATAGGAGAATCAGTGCCTACTATTCAGCAGCTGGTTCGCAAGGGCCGGTCGCCGAAGGTCACCAAGACCAAGGCGCCCGCTCTGAAGGCGAACCCTCAGCAGCGCGGTGTGTGCACGCGTGTGTACACCACCACCCCGAAGAAGCCGAACTCGGCGATGCGTAAGGTCGCTCGTGTGAAGCTCTCGAACGGGACCGAGGTCACCGCCTACATCCCCGGCGAGGGCCACAACCTGCAGGAGCACTCGATGGTGCTCGTGCGCGGCGGTCGTGTGAAGGACCTCCCCGGTGTCCGCTACAAGATCGTGCGCGGCGCGCTCGACACGCAGGCGGTCAAGAATCGTCAGCAGGCTCGTAGCCGCTACGGTGCGAAGAAGGAGAAGAAGTAATGCCTCGTAAGGGTCCTGCTCCGAAGCGCCCCGTCGTCGCCGATCCGGTGTACGGCTCGCCCGTGGTCAGCCAGCTGGTCAACAAGATTCTGCTCGACGGCAAGAAGGGTCTCGCTGAGCGCATCGTCTACGGTGCACTCGAGAACGTCGCCGCCAAGAGCGATCAGGATGCGGTGACGGTCCTCAAGAAGGCGCTCGACAACGTGCGCCCCACCCTCGAGGTCCGTTCGCGCCGCGTCGGCGGCAGCACCTACCAGGTGCCCGTCGAGGTCAAGCCGCACCGTGCGAACACGCTCGCACTGCGCTGGCTGACCAGCTACGCCAAGGCACGTCGTGAGAACACGATGACCGACCGTCTCACCAACGAGATTCTCGACGCGTCCAACGGCCTCGGTGCCGCGGTGAAGCGTCGTGAGGACACGCACAAGATGGCCGAGTCGAACCGGGCCTTCGCGCACTACCGCTGGTAACCCGTCGCCGTCCGGGCGGGGTCACCACCCTGATCCCGCCCGGACGCCGCGGTCGCGCTGGCTTCCGCGTTCCCGAACTTCCACCCCCGTACGGAGGAGACACCTGTGGCACAAGACGTGCTCACCGACCTGAGTAAGGTCCGCAACATCGGCATCATGGCTCACATCGATGCCGGCAAGACCACCACTACCGAGCGCATCCTGTTCTACACGGGTGTCAACCACAAGCTGGGCGAAACCCACGACGGCGCTTCGACCACCGACTGGATGGAGCAGGAGAAGGAGCGCGGCATCACGATCACCAGTGCCGCGGTGACCTGCTTCTGGGACAACAACCAGATCAACATCATCGACACCCCCGGTCACGTCGACTTCACCGTCGAGGTGGAGCGCTCGCTCCGCGTGCTCGACGGTGCCGTCGCCGTCTTCGACGGCAAGGAGGGCGTCGAGCCCCAGTCGGAGACCGTGTGGCGTCAGGCCGACAAGTACGGCGTGCCCCGCATCTGCTTCGTCAACAAGATGGACAAGATGGGCGCCGACTTCTACTTCACGGTCGACACCATCATCAACCGTCTCGGCGCGAAGCCGCTCGTGATGCAGCTTCCGATCGGTTCGGAGTCCGACTTCGTCGGCGTCGTCGATCTGCTCTCGATGAAGGCGCTCGTCTGGCCGGGCGACGCGAAGGGCGACGTTGCGCTCGGCGCTGCGTACGAGACCCGCGAGATCCCCGAGGAGCTCCAGGCAAAGGCCGTTGAGTACCGCGAGAAGCTCGTCGAGTCCGTCGCCGAGGCAGACGACGCGCTGCTCGAGAAGTACTTCGGCGGCGAAGAGCTGACGATCGACGAACTCAAGGGCGGCATCCGCAAGCTGGTCATGGAGGGGGAGACCTTCCCCGTCTACTGCGGCTCGGCATTCAAGAACCGCGGCGTACAGCCCATGCTCGACGCGGTCGTTGACTTCCTGCCGAACCCGCTCGACGTGGGTTCCATCAAGGGTCACGATCCCCGCGATGAGAGCATCGAGATGTCCCGCAAGCCCTCGAAGGACGAGCCCTTCTCGGCGCTCGCCTTCAAGGTCGCGGTGCACCCCTTCTTCGGGCGTCTCACCTACGTCCGCGTGTACTCGGGTCAGATCCCCTCGGGCACCCAGGTCATCAACTCGACCAAGGGCAAGCGCGAGCGCATCGGCAAGATCTTCCAGATGCACGCGAACAAGGAGAACCCGGTCGACGAGCTGACCGCCGGCAACATCTACGCGGTCATCGGCCTCAAGGAGACCACGACCGGCGACACGCTGAGCGACTCGAACGACCAGGTCGTGCTGGAGTCGATGACGTTCCCCGAGCCCGTGATCGAGGTGGCCATCGAGCCGAAGACCAAGGGCGACCAGGACAAGCTGTCGACCGCGATCCAGAAGCTCGCCGAAGAGGATCCCACGTTCCGCGTGAGCCTCAACCCGGAGACCGGCCAGACGGTCATCGCCGGCATGGGCGAGCTCCACCTCGACATCCTCGTCGACCGCATGAAGCGGGAGTTCAAGGTCGAGGCGAACGTCGGCAAGCCCCAGGTGGCGTACCGCGAGACGATCCGCAAGGCCGTCGAGAAGTACGACTACACGCACAAGAAGCAGACCGGTGGCTCCGGTCAGTTCGCCAAGGTGCAGATCGCGCTCGCGCCCCTCGAGGACGCGGACAGCGAGACGACCTACGAGTTCGAGGACAAGGTGACCGGCGGCCGCGTGCCGCGCGAGTACATCCCCTCGGTCAACGCGGGTATCCAGGACGCCATGCAGTACGGCATCCTCGCCGGCTTCCCGGTGGTCAACGTCAAGGCGACACTGCTCGATGGGCAGTACCACGACGTCGACTCCTCGGAGATGGCGTTCAAGATCGCTGGCTCGATGGCCTTCAAGGAGGCCGCGCGTCTGGCGAAGCCCGTGCTCCTCGAGCCGCTCATGGCGGTCGAGGTGCGCACGCCGGAGGAGTACATGGGCGATGTGATCGGCGACATCAACTCGCGTCGCGGTCAGATCCAGTCCATGGAGGACGCGAGCGGCGTGAAGATCGTCAACGCGCTCGTTCCGCTTTCCGAGATGTTCGGGTACATCGGTGACCTGCGGTCGAAGACCAGCGGTCGCGCCGTGTTCTCGATGGCTTTCGATTCCTACGCAGAGGTGCCGAAGGCCGTGGCCGAAGAGATCGTTCAGAAGGCTAAGGGCGAGTAATCCCGCCCGCGGTCGGCGGCGGGTCCCGCACTCGCCGCCGACCGCACCTCTCGGGTCGCGATCCCAGGCCCGAGCTTGTAACATAATGAGGCAACCCGTACTCGTGCCCTTCGAAACCGTCGGAGGGAAAGAGTACCTGACGTCCTGAGGAGGACCATAGTGGCGAAGGCCAAGTTCGAGCGGACCAAGCCGCACGTAAACATCGGTACGATCGGTCACGTCGACCACGGTAAGACGACCCTTACCGCGGCGATCTCGCAGACCCTCGCCGAGAAGTTCCCGTCGGAGGTGAACGTCAAGCGCGACTTCAACACCATCGACTCGGCTCCCGAGGAGCGTCAGCGCGGCATCACCATCAACATCTCGCACGTCGAGTACGAGACCGACAAGCGCCACTACGCGCACGTCGATGCCCCGGGTCACGCGGACTACATCAAGAACATGATCACCGGTGCCGCTCAGATGGACGGCGCGATCCTCGTGGTCGCGGCGACCGACGGCATGATGGCGCAGACCAAGGAGCACATCCTGCTCGCCAAGCAGGTCGGCGTTCCCTACCTGATGGTGGCGCTCAACAAGAGCGACATGGTCGACGACGAGGAGATCCTCGAGCTCGTCGAGATGGAGGTCCGCGAGGAGCTCTCCAAGCAGGGCTACCCGGGCGACGACGTCCCCGTGGTGCGTGTCTCGGGTTACGAGGCGCTGCAGGGCAACGAGAAGTGGGTCAACTCCATCGTTGAGCTCATGGAGGCCGTGGATGAGAGCATCCCGGACCCCGTGCGCGACAAGGACAAGCCCTTCCTCATGCCTGTTGAGGACGTCTTCACGATCACCGGTCGTGGCACCGTCGTGACCGGCCGCGCCGAGCGCGGCACCCTCGCCATCAACAGCGAGGTCGAGATCGTGGGTCTGCGTCCGACGCAGAAGACCACCGTCACGGGTATCGAGATGTTCCACAAGCAGCTCGACGAGGCCTGGGCCGGCGAGAACTGTGGTCTGCTGCTTCGCGGCACCAAGCGCGAGGACGTGGAGCGCGGTCAGGTCGTGGTGAAGCCCGGCTCGATCACGCCGCACACCAAGTTCGAGGGCACCGCCTACATCCTCAAGAAGGATGAGGGTGGCCGTCACAACCCGTTCGAGACGAACTACCGTCCGCAGTTCTACTTCCGTACGACTGACGTGACCGGTGTTATCACCCTTCCCGAGGACAAGCCCATGGTCATGCCCGGTGACACCACCGACATGTCGGTGGAGCTCATCCAGCCGATCGCCATGGAGGAGGGCCTCGGCTTCGCGATCCGCGAGGGCGGCCGCACCGTCGGCGCCGGCACGGTGACGAAGATCGTCGAGTAGTCTCTCGACTCCTCGGAGCATTTCGCTCCAACAGTAGACCCCCGGAACACCGTTCCGGGGGTCTACTGCGTTCTGCCCTGTTTCGGTTTTGACCCTCCGGCGCGCCAGTGGCGCGCAGGGATCGCGCGGCCGCGGCAGGGTATCCTCGGTGGGTGAGTACGGAGGCGGCGTCTCGCCGTGCCGTCACACCCCAGTCTCCGAGGCCGATACGAGAGGACCACTGTGCCGCAGACTCCGCAGCGTCGTTTCTCGCACTTCGTGCGCCAGTACGGTCTGCTCTTCCTCTTCGACGCAGCGGCATGGGCCATCGCGATCATGGCGGCGCTCGTGCTGCGCTTCGACTTCAACCTGACGCGCATCCACTGGACCTGGACGCTCGTAGTGATCCTGATCACCGCGCTGCTGCAGCTCGTCGGCGGGTGGCTGTTCTGGTTGTACCGGAGCCGCTGGGAGGTCGGCAGCTTCGACGAGGTGCGCGCGCTCGTGCTCAACGTCGTGGTCGTGATGACGTTCGCCTGGGCTGCCGCGTATCTCGTGGGCTACGGTCGAGGGATTCCGCGGAGCGCGCTCATCATCGCCGCTCCCATCGCGTTCACGCTCATGGGGGTTGTCCGCTACCTCGTCAGGCTTTCGGCCGAGCGGCAGTTGAAGCCGGGCGAAGAGGCCGAGCGCGTGCTCCTCTACGGTGCAGGTTACCTCGGTGTGCAGACCGCCAAGCGGCTTCTCACGGATGCCGCGGGCTCGGCGCTTCCCGTTGGTTTCATCGACGACAACCCGACCAAGCGCAATCAGGAGGTGCGGGGCGTCCGTGTGCTCGGAGGCTTCGCCGATCTCGCCGACACCGCCCGGCGTACCGACGCCACGACACTGCTCGTCTGCATCGGGGATGCGGACGCGACTTTCATGCGGCGGGTGGACGACGCGGCCGATGAACTCGGACTCCGCGTCCTCGTGCTGCCGCCGCTCGATCAGATCCTGCGGAATTCCTCGGCGATCAGTGAGGTCAGGGAACTCTCCATCGAAGACCTCATCGGCCGGCACCCGGTCCGGCTCGACACCGAGTCGATCGCGCCCTACCTTCAGGACCGCGTGGTGCTCGTCACCGGCGCGGGCGGCTCGATCGGCGCCGAGCTCTGCCGGCAGCTCGCGCGCTTCGCTCCGCAGGAGCTCATCATGCTCGACCGCGACGAGACGTCGCTGCAGGCGACGCAGCTCTCGATCAGCGGACACGGTCTGCTGGACACGCGCGACGTGGTGCTCGCGGACATCCGTGACGAGCAGACGCTGGAGCGTATCTTCGCCGAGCGCAAGCCCGAGGTCGTGTTCCACGCCGCCGCGCTGAAGCATCTGCCGATGCTCGAGCAGTACCCGGACGAGGCGTGGAAGACCAATGTGCTCGGCACGCTGAACGTGCTCCGGGCGGCACGGGCGTCCGGCGTTGACACCTTCGTCAACATATCCACCGACAAGGCCGCGAATCCGACGAGCGTGCTCGGCCACTCGAAGCGCGTCGCCGAGAAGCTCACCGCCTGGATGGCGCAGCAGACGGGGGAGCGGTACCTCTCGGTCCGGTTCGGCAATGTCATCGGAAGCCGGGGATCCATGCTGCCGACCTTCCGGGCGCTCATCGATGCCGGTGGGCCGCTGACCATCACGCATCCCGACGTCACCCGGTTCTTCATGACCATCCCGGAAGCGTGTCAGCTCGTCATCCAGGCGGGGGGCATCGGTCGTCCCGGCGAGGTGCTCATCCTCGACATGGGCGATCCCGTGCGCATCCTCGACGTCGCGAAACGGATGATCCAGCAGTCGGGGAAGCAGATCGACATCGTATACACGGGACTGAGGCACGGCGAGAAGCTCCATGAAGAACTCGTCGCCGAGGGTGAGGGCGACGCTAGACCGTTCCACGACAAGATCACCCACGCCAAGGTCGACTGGCTGGCGCCAGAGCGCCTCGACCATGACGGCTGGGTAGCGCGAATGGACCTGACCGACGACGCCGGCGGGAGGATCGAACGGTGATCTTCGTTCCCGTGCTCCTCTGCCTGGTGCTGAGCGCGTGCCTTCCACTGCTCGTGCGTCCGCTGCTCGTGCGGTTGGGCATCATGGACGTGCCCAACGAGCGCTCTTCCCATGAGCGGCCGATCCTGCGAGGCCTCGGCCTCGCCGTCCTCATCGCCATGACGGTGTCCGGTGTCGTCGCCGTCATCGCACTCGCCGTTACGAGCCCCGATATCGAGCGCTGGTGGGTACTGCTCCTCATCGTGGTGACCGGGACGTTCGCGGCCGGCCTCCTGGGCCTGGCCGAAGATCTGCGCGGCCTGAGCGTGGGGGTGCGCAGTGCGTGTCTCCTGCTGATCGCGCTCGCCGTGCCGGTCGCACTGCTGCTCGCGATGCGCGCCTTCCCGGATCCGTTCGCCGCCGGACCGCTGAATGGCATCACGGTGGATCGCGGCGGGGCACTCCCTGATTTCATTGCTGTACCACTGCCGTTCTGGGTGACCATCGCGCTGGTGCCCTACGCGGTGCTCTTCATCTCCAGCTACATCAACGTCGCGAACTTCATGGACGGGCTGAACGGGATCAGCGGATTCCACGGAGTCATCGCCGGCCTGACGTTCGCCGCTGCCGGGTTCTGCAGCGGACTCCCGTGGCTCGTGCTGGCCGGACTGATCCTCGCGGCGGGCTTCGCGGGCTTCCTCCCCTGGAACCTCAGCAAGCCGGGCGCCTTCCTGGGTGATGTCGGCAGCTACCTGCTCGGAGGCGCGACCGCGATCACGAGCTTCGCCGCCCTGCTCGCCGGCGTGCCGATCCTCGCCACGATCGGCCCGATGGTCATCTACTTCGGCGACGTGGGGGTCACGCTGGTCAAGCGGGTCCGCGCCGGCTTCAAGTGGGACGAACCCCATAAGGAGCACGTGTACCAGCGCGTACAGCAGCTCGGATACTCGCACGTGGCAGCGTCTTCGATGACCGCGCTCTGCACGCTCGCGGCGTCGCTCCTGGGCCTGGCGTCGTTTTACGTCGCGCCGATCTGGTGGATCGCGCTGCTCGGCGGAGGGCTTCTCGTGCTCGGCGTGTACCTCGCGCTTCCTCGCCTCCTGGCGCGCGGCCGCGGGCACATCTGAGCGCGACACGCCCGGGTTGCACGGTGGGTGCCGCTGTGCCAGAATAGTTGAGTTCAGTACTTCCGGGCGTGCTCGGAATCACTGCCAGGCAGTGCATAACCGCTCGGTGCGTCCGGGTTCAGGGTTAGGCCGCGGGCAGCGAACACCACTCACTTTCGGAACGGCCCGGCACTTCGCGCCAGGCCGTCTTCGTGTGTGAGGACCCCGACGGGTGTGAGGGCGACCTCCGGATCCTGCGGGATTGACAGGTGAACAGAGACCCAGTGCTTCCTCGTGGGGCACCAGGGCGCTGATACGCAAGACGTCCAATGCTGCGCACATCCACGCAGTACGACGCAACCAAGAAAGAGAGAGTCACATGGCGGGACAAAAGATCCGCATTCGACTGAAGTCGTATGATCACGAGGTCATCGACAGCTCGGCACGCAAGATCGTCGACACGGTGACCCGCGCGGGTGCGACCGTGATCGGCCCCGTGCCGCTCCCCACGGAGAAGAACGTGGTCGCTGTGATCCGTTCGCCCCACAAGTACAAGGACAGCCGCGAGCACTTCGAGAAGCGCACGCACAAGCGTCTGATCGACATCGTGGATCCGACCCCGAAGGCCGTCGACTCGCTCATGCGTCTCGACCTGCCTGCCGATGTCAACATCGAGATCAAGCTCTAAGGGGGGTCTGAACATGTCGCACAACGATCGCAACGTCAAGGGTCTCCTGGGCACCAAGCTCGGTATGACGCAGGTCTGGGATGAGAACGGCAACGTCGTTCCCGTCACCGTCATCGAGGTCGCACCCAACGTCGTCACCCAGATCCGCACCCCCGAGGTCGACGGCTACAGCGCCGTGCAGATCGCGGCGGGCGAGATCGACCCCCGCAAGGTGAACCAGCCCAGCGCCGGTCACTTCGAGAAGGCGGGCGTCACGCCCCGTCGCCACCTCACCGAGGTGCGAACGGCAGACGCCGCCGACTACACGCTCGGCCAGGAGCTCACCGCCGAGGCCACCTTCGAAGCCGGTCAGAAGATCGACGTCGTGGGTACCTCGAAGGGCAAGGGCTTCGCCGGCACCATGAAGCGCCACAACTTCAAGGGCGTTTCCGCGTCGCACGGCGCTCACCGCAACCACCGCAAGCCCGGTTCCATCGGCGGCGCCGCGACCCCCGGTCGCGTGTTCAAGGGCCAGAAGATGGCCGGCCGGATGGGCGGCGACCGCGTCACCGTGCAGAACCTGTCGGTGCAGGCGATCGACGCAGAGAAGGGTCTCATCCTGGTCAAGGGTGCGGTTCCCGGTGCTCGCGGCCGTCTCGTATTCGTTCGCAACGCAGTGAAGGGGGCCTAGTCCATGGCTACCGCTACCACGCTCGAGGTGCTCGACGCGAAGGGCAAGAAGGCCGGGTCCGTTGACCTGCCCGAGGCCATCTTCGCCGCCGAGGCCAACGTTCCGCTGATCCACCAGGTGGTCACCGCTCAGCTCGCAGCCGCTCGTCAGGGCACCCACAAGACCAAGGGCCGCGGTGAGCGCTCGGGGTCGGGCGCTAAGCCGTTCAAGCAGAAGGGCACCGGCCGCGCACGCCAGGGCTCGGTCCGCATGCCGCAGCACCGCGGTGGCGGCATCGTCCACGGTCCCGTGCCGCGCGACTACAGCCAGCGCACCCCGAAGAAGATGATCGCGGCTGCGCTCAGCGGCCTGCTCTCGGATCGCACCCGTGCGAACCGTCTGCACGTCGTCGAGTCCTTCGGTCTCGGCGAGCAGCCGAGCACGAAGTCCGCACGCGAGTTCCTCGCCTCGGTCGCCCCGGGTCGCCGCGTCCTCGTCGTCGTCGATCGTGCCGACGAGACCACGGTCCTCAGCGTCCGGAACCTGCAGCACGTCCACGTGCTGTTCCAGGACCAGCTCAACGCTTACGATGTCGTCGTCAGCGATGACATCGTATTCACCAAGGCGGCCTTCGACGCATTCGTCGCCGGTCGTGCCGCAGGGGAGGAATCCAAGTGAGCCTCAACAAGAACGCCCACGACGTCATCATCCGTCCGATCGTCTCCGAGAAGAGCTACGGCATGATCGACGCGAACGGCCAGTACACCTTCGAGGTGCAGCCGTCCGCGTCCAAGACCGAGATCAAGCTCGCGATCGAGCAGGTCTTCAACGTCAAGGTCGCGAAGATCAACACGCTGAACCGCAAGGGGAAGACGCGTCGCACCCGCTTCGGCATGGGCAAGCGCAAGGACACCAAGCGTGCCATTGTCACCCTGAAGTCGGGCACCATCGACATCTTCACGGCTGCGCTGTAGTAGGAGCGAAGAGGAAACAACATGGCTATTCGTAAGTACAAGCCGACGACCCCGGGTCGTCGCGGCTCGAGTGTTGCCGATTTCGCTGAGATCACGCGCTCGACCCCCGAGAAGTCCCTGCTTCGCCCGCTGCCGAAGACCGGTGGACGGAACAACCAGGGCCGCATCACCACCCGCCACATCGGCGGTGGCCACAAGCGCCAGTACCGCGTCATCGACTTCCGTCGCAATGACAAGGACGGCGTGAACGCCAAGGTCGCGCACATTGAGTACGACCCCAACCGCACGGCGCGCATCGCCCTCCTCCACTTCGAGGACGGCGCGAAGCGCTACATCCTGGCTCCGAAGCGTCTCCAGCAGGGCGACGTCGTCGAGTCGGGTGCCGGTGCCGACATCAAGCCGGGCAACAACCTGCCGCTCAAGAACATCCCGACGGGTACGGTCGTTCACGCGATCGAGCTGAAGCCCGGTGGCGGTGCGAAGATGGCACGTTCGGCGGGAGCCTCGGTTCGCCTCGTGGCGAAGGAGGGCCCCTACGCCCAGCTGCGCCTGCCCTCGGGCGAGATCCGCAACGTCGACGCGCGCTGCCGCGCGACCGTCGGCGAGGTCGGCAACGCCGAGCAGTCGAACATCAACTGGGGTAAGGCCGGCCGTATGCGGTGGAAGGGCGTTCGCCCGACTGTCCGCGGTGTCGTCATGAACCCGGTGGACCACCCCCACGGTGGTGGCGAAGGCCGCACCTCGGGTGGCCGTCACCCGGTCAGCCCCTGGGGTCAGAAGGAAGGCCGTACGCGTCATCCCAACAAGGAAAGCGACAAGCTCATCGTTCGTCGTCGTCCTTCGGGCAAGAAGCGCTAGTCGGCAGGTAGGAGAGAAGAGAAGATGCCTCGTAGTCTCAAGAAGGGCCCCTTCGTCGATAACCACCTGCTGAACAAGGTGGTTACGCAGAACGAAGCCGGCAGCAAGAACGTGATCAAGACCTGGTCGCGCCGTTCGATGATCGTCCCCGCAATGCTCGGGCACACGATCGCGGTGCACGATGGTCGGAAGCACATCCCGGTGTTCGTCACCGAAACCATGGTCGGGCACAAGTTGGGCGAGTTCGCCCCCACCCGTACCTTCCGTGGTCACGTGAAGGACGACAAGAAGGGCCGTCGCCGCTAACGCGGTGACGTGAAGGAGGAAGAGTCATGGTGGAGTCGATCGCACGTGTGCGTCACATCCGCGTTACCCCCCAGAAGGCCCGTCGCGTCATCGACCTGGTCCGCGGCAAGAACGCTCAGGAGGCCCTGGCCATCCTGAAGTTCGCCCCGCAGGCCGCTTCGGAGCCGATCTACAAGCTCGTCGCCTCGGCCATCGCGAACGCTCGCGTCAAGGCCGACAACGAGAACCAGCGTCTCAACGAGGACGAGCTCGTCGTAGCTCGCGCCTTCGTCGACGAGGGCACGACGCTCAAGCGTTTCCGCCCCCGTGCACAGGGCCGCGCATTCCGGATCAACAAGCGGACCAGCCACATCACGGTCGTACTGCAGACCGCCGATGAGCTTGCCGCGAAGAAGGGAGCCAAGTAATGGGCCAGAAGATTCACCCCTACGGCTTCCGCCTCGGGGTCACCACCGACCACGTGTCGCGCTGGTTCTCGGACTCGACGAAGCCCGGTCAGCGGTACGCGGACTACCTCGCTGAGGACGTCCGCATCCGCGAGCACCTCGGCAAGTCGCTTGACCGTGCCGGCGTCTCGCGCATCGAGATCGAGCGCACCCGCGACCGCGTCCGCGTGGACATCCACTCGGCGCGCCCGGGCATCGTCATCGGCCGCCGCGGCGCCGAGGCCGAGCGCATCCGGAGCGAGCTCGAGAAGATCACGGGCAAGCAGATCCAGCTGAACATTCTCGAGGTCAAGAACCCCGAGGCCGATGCTCAGCTCGTCGCTCAGGGCATTGCCGAGCAGCTCGCTGCGCGCGTGGCGTTCCGCCGCGCAATGCGCAAGGGCCTGCAGGGCGCCCAGCGCGCGGGTGCCAAGGGCATCCGTATCCAGGTTTCCGGCCGCCTCGGCGGCGCCGAGATGAGCCGTTCGGAGTTCTACCGTGAGGGTCGCGTGCCGCTGCACACGCTCCGCGCGAACATCGACTACGGCTTCTACGAGGCGAAGACCACCTTCGGCCGCATCGGCGTGAAGGTCTGGATCTACAAGGGCGACCTCACGAACAAGGAACTCGCACGCGAGCAGGCGGCCCAGAAGCCGTCCCGTGAGCGCGGCGACCGCCGCCGTGCACCCCGCGGTGCACAGGCCGAGGCTGCGCCCGCCGCAGCAGGAGCGGAGAAGTAAGCATGCTGATTCCCCGTCGAGTCAAGTACCGTAAGCAGCACCGTCCCGGCCGTTCAGGCCAGGCGAAGGGCGGCACGGAGATCAACTTCGGTGAGTTCGGTATCCAGGCCCTGACGCCCGCGTACGTGACCAACCGTCAGATCGAGTCCGCTCGTATCGCGATGACCCGTCACATCAAGCGCGGCGGCAAGGTGTGGATCAACATCTACCCCGACCGCCCCCTCACCAAGAAGCCCGCCGAAACCCGCATGGGTTCCGGTAAGGGTTCACCCGAGTGGTGGGTGGCGAATGTCAAGCCGGGCCGCGTCCTCTTCGAGGTCGCCGGTGTCAACGAGGAGCTCGCACGTGAGGCGCTCACCCGCGCCATTCACAAGCTTCCTCTGAAGGCCCGCATTATCAAGCGCGAGGAGGGCGACGCGTAATGGCGATCGGTAGCAAGGAATTGGTCATCACCGAACTCGACACGTTCGAGAACGAGCGGCTGACCGAAGAGCTCAAGAAGGCGAAGGCCGAGCTCTTCAACCTGCGGTTCCAGTCGGCCACCGGCCAGCTGGAGAGCCACGGACGCGTCCGTCAGGTGAAGCGCGACATCGCGCGCATCTACACGGTCCTCCGTGAGCGCGAGCTCGGTATTCGCGAGACCCCGGTTGCGACCGAGGCCCCGGCGAAGGCCAAGAAGAGCACCAAGAAGAAGACCGAGCAGGCGGACGCCGCCGCTGAGACGAAGGAGGCCTAAGCATGGCTGAGATCGAGAAGGAACAGCGCGGCTACCGTAAGGCCCGTCGCGGCTACGTCGTCAGCGACAAGATGGACAAGACCATCGTCGTTGAGGTCGAGGATCGCGTGAAGCACTCGCTGTACGGCAAGGTCATGCGCCGCTCCTCCAAGGTGAAGGCGCACGACGCCGAGAACACCGCGGGTATCGGCGACCTCGTGCTCATCCACGAAACCCGTCCGCTCAGCGCCTCCAAGCGCTGGCGCCTGGTCGAGATCCTCGAGAAGGCGAAGTAAGCTCCGGCTTACGGAAGAAGGAGTAACAAGTGATTCAGCAGGAATCCAGGCTCAAGGTCGCCGATAACTCCGGCGCCAAGCAGCTGCTCACGATTCGTGTGCTCGGGGGATCGAAGCGTCGGTACGCGGGGGTCGGCGACACCATCGTCGCCACCGTGAAGGACGCCATCCCGGGCGGCAACGTGAAGAAGGGCGACGTCGTCAAGGCGGTCGTCGTCCGTACCCGCAAGTCGACCCGTCGCCCCGACGGCTCGTACATCAGCTTCGACGAGAACGCCGCCGTGATCCTGAAGGCAGACGGGGAGCCCCGCGGCACCCGTATCTTCGGACCGGTCGGCCGTGAGCTCCGTGACCGGAAGTTCATGAAGATCGTCTCGCTCGCACCGGAGGTGATCTAGTCCATGGCTAGCAAGATCAAGAAGGGTGACCTCGTCGAGGTCATCTCGGGCCCGTCGCAGGAGCGCGGCGGCTACAAGGGCAAGCAGGGCCACGTCATCGAGGTGCTCCGAGACAGCGACCGCGTCGTCGTCGAGGGTGTCAACTACGTGACCAAGCACGTCCGCCGAGGGCAGTCGTCGCGTGGCACCCAGGAGGGTGGCATCGAGACGCACGAGGCGCCGATCCACGTTTCGAACGTCGCCGTCGTCGACCCCGAGACCAAGAAGCCGACCCGCGTGGGCATCCGCCTCGACGAGGTGGAGAAGGACGGCGTCAAGAAGACCGTCCGCGTCCGCTACGCCAAGAAGTCAGGGAAGGACCTCTGATGACCGAGACTGCTGCGCCCGCTGGCAAAATCCAGCCGCGACTGAAGCAGAAGTACCGCTCCGAGATCATCGCGGCGCTGACCGAGCAGTTCGGCTTCGCCAACGTGAACCAGGTCCCCGGCCTGGTGAAGGTGGTCGTGAACACCGGCGTCGGTGACGCCGCTCGCGACAGCAAGGTGATCGAGGGCGCTATCGCGGATCTGACGCTGATCACCGGCCAGAAGCCGATGGTCACCAAGGCACGCAAGTCCATTGCGCAGTTCAAGCTGCGCGAGGGACAGGCGATCGGCGCGCACGTCACCCTCCGCGGTGACCGCGCCTGGGAGTTCCTTGACCGTCTCATCACGCTCGCACTCCCGCGTATCCGCGATTTCCGTGGTCTGTCGCCCCGTCAGTTTGACGGAAACGGCAACTACACCTTCGGATTGACCGAGCAGAGTGTGTTCCACGAGATCGATCAGGATAAGATTGATCGGGTGCGCGGTTTCGACATCACTGTCGTGACCAGCGCCAAGACCGACGACGAGGGCCGTGCGCTTCTGCGCGCATTCGGTTTCCCGTTCAAGGCCGAATAACTGAATAGTCCATACGGGGCAGGCACCGCGGAGGAATTCCGTGGTGCCTGCACCCGTGTCACCCAGGTCGGCGGTCGTGTAACGGCCGTCGATACCAGGCGAGAAAGAAGAGTCACTCATGACGATGACTGATCCGGTCGCAGATATGCTGACCCGGTTGCGCAACGCGAGTAGCGCACATCATGACGACGTTTCGCTCCCCGGCTCGAAGCTGAAGGAGCGGATCGCAGAGATCCTCAAGCGCGAGGGCTACATCACCGACTGGAAGGTGGAGGACGCGCGCGTCGGCACCACCCTCAGCCTGTCGCTGAAGTACGGCCCGAACCGAGAGCCGGCTGTCGAGGGCATCAAGCGTGTCTCGAAGCCCGGCCTCCGCGTGTACGCGGGCTCGAAAGAGATCCCGAGCGTGCTCGGTGGTCTCGGAATCGCGATCCTGTCCACCTCCTCGGGGCTCCTCACCGACCGCGAGGCCGAGCAGAAGGGCGTAGGCGGAGAAGTCCTCGCCTACGTGTGGTAGTCCGTCATGTCACGTATTGGAAAGCTTCCCATCACCGTTCCCGGTGGAGTCGAGGTCAAGGTCGACGGCCAGCAGGTCTCGGTCAAGGGTCCGAAGGGCGAGCTGTCGCTCGTCGTTTCTGAGCCCATCCGCGTGTCGCTCGAGGAAGGTCAGGTGCTCGTCACCCGTCCCGACGACGAGCGCGAGTCGCGTGCCCTGCACGGTCTCACCCGCACGCTCATCAACAACAACGTCATCGGCGTGACTCAGGGCTTCGCGAAGCAGCTCGAGGTCGTCGGCACGGGGTACCGTGTGCTCCAGAAGGGTCAGGGCCTCGAGTTCGCCCTGGGCTTCTCGCACCCGGTCTCGTACGAGGCACCCGAGGGCATCACCCTCGAGGTCGAGGGCGCCAACAAGGTCACCGTCCGCGGCATCAGCAAGCAGGTCGTCGGCGAGACCGCCGCGAACATCCGCAAGCTGAAGAAGCCTGAGCCCTACAAGGGCAAGGGTATTCGCTACGCCGGCGAGAACGTTCGCCGCAAGGCAGGAAAGGCTGGTAAGTAACCATGGCCGCTTCAGTGTCACGGGCTAAGGGCCGTTCGGCAGCGCGTATCCGCCGCCACGCCCGGCTGCGTAAGAAGATCGTCGGTACGGAGGCTCGCCCCCGTCTCGCGGTGACGCGTTCCGCGCGTCACGTGTTCGTCCAGGTCATCGACGACAGCAAGGGCCACACTGTGGCCTCGGCGTCGACGATGGAGAGCGACCTCCGCTCGTTCGACGGTGACAAGTCCGCCAAGGCCCGTCGGGTCGGCGAACTGGTCGCCGAGCGCGCGAAGGCCGTCGGTGTCGAGGCAGTCGTGTTCGACCGCGGTGGCAGCAAGTACGCCGGCCGCGTCGCGGCGATCGCCGATGGCGCTCGCGAGGGAGGTCTGTCCCTGTGAGCGAAGAAACGAAGGAGCAGGAAGTGACTGCACAGGCCCAGGCTGAGACGCAGGGTGCTGAGGCCCCCGCTCAGGATCATCGGAACGAGCCCCGCGAGCAGCGCCGCGGCAGCCGCGATCGCGGTACCCGCGGGGAGCGCGGCGGTCGCGATCGCAGCGACAGCCAGTTCCTCGAGCGCGTCGTCACCATCAACCGCGTGTCGAAGGTCGTCAAGGGCGGCCGTCGCTTCAGCTTCACCGCGCTCGTCGTGGTGGGCGATGGCAACGGCACCGTTGGCGTCGGCTACGGCAAGGCGAAGGAGGTGCCCCTCGCCATCTCCAAGGGTGTCGAGGAGGCGAAGAAGAACTTCTTCCGCGTGCCCCGCGTCGGCAGCACCATTCCGCACCCGGTCCAGGGCGAGGCCGCCGCAGGCGTCGTCCTGCTGCGTCCGGCGGCTGCCGGTACCGGTGTTATCGCGGGTGGTCCGGTTCGCGCCGTCCTCGAGTGCGCCGGCATTCACGACGTGCTGAGCAAGTCGCTCGGTTCGTCGAACACCCTGAACATCGTGCACGCGACCGTTGAGGCGCTGCGACTGCTCGAGGAGCCCCGCTCCGTCGCTGCTCGTCGCGGTCTCGACTTCGACCGCGTCGCCCCGGCTCGCATCGTGCGCGCCGAGGCGAAGGCCGCGGCCGACGCTGCCGCCAAGGCGAAGGCAGGTGCGTAATGGCGACGAGCCTGAAGATTACGCAGACCAAGTCCGTTATCAGTGAGAAGCAGAACCAGCGCGACACGCTGCGGAGCCTCGGTCTCAAGCGGATCGGCGACTCCGTCGTCCGCGAGGATACCCGGGCGAACCGCGGCTACGTTCGCGCGGTCGCTCACCTCGTAGAGGTTGAGGAGATCGACGCATGAGCGAGAACAACGAGGAGCGCCAGCAGGTGCTGAAGGCGCACCACCTGCGCCCCGCCCCCGGCGCCAAGACCGCGAAGACCCGCGTGGGTCGCGGTGAGGGCTCCAAGGGCAAGACCGCGGGCCGCGGTACCAAGGGTACGAAGGCTCGCTACCAGGTCCGCGCCGGCTTCGAGGGTGGGCAGATGCCGCTGCACATGCGCACCCCGAAGCTCCGCGGATTCAAGAACCCGTTCCGCACCGAGTACCAGGTCGTCAACGTGGGTAAGCTCGCCGAGCTCTACCCGCAGGGCGGCGAGGTCACGGTTGCCGATCTCGTGGCCAAGGGCGCGGTTCGCAAGAACCAGCCGGTCAAGGTCCTCGGCGACGGCGACCTGCAGGTGAAGCTGTCGGTCCAGGTCGACAAGGTCTCGACCTCTGCCGAGCAGAAGATCACCGCCGCGGGCGGCGAGATCAAGTAGTACGTCTGCATTTGCAGATGCACATCGGGGGCGGGACCGGGCAGCGAGAGCTGCCGGGTTCGGCCCCCGACGTGTATTTCCCCGGGTCGGGCATTCCGACTCAGTTGTGACCCCGTGAGCGCCGTGTAGGCTGGGGTACTGGTTTTCCGTGTTCGGTCGTGCACTTCGCGACATCTTTCAGGAGGCAAGATTTGTTTAGCGCCATCGGTCGTATCTTCAAGACGCCCGATCTCAGGCGGAAGATTGTCTTCACGCTCGCGATCGTCACGCTGTTCCGGCTCGGCTCGTTCGTTCCGGGCCCGTTCGTCAACTACAACAACGTGCAGGCGTGCCTCGTCGCGAACCAGGCCGATACCTCCGGTCTGTACCAGATGATCAACCTGTTCAGCGGCGGTGCGCTGCTGCAGCTCTCGATCTTCGCCCTCGGCATCATGCCCTACATCACCGCGTCGATCATCACCCAGCTCTTGCGCGTCGTCATCCCGCACTTCGAAGCGCTCCACAAGGAGGGCCAGGCGGGTCAGGCCAAGCTGACGCAGTACACGCGCTACTTGACCATCGCCCTCGCGGTGCTCCAGGCCACGACTCTCGTCACGGTCGCTCGCGCAGGTATGCTCTTCGGCGCCTCCGCCAACGCCGCCTGCCAGAACCTCATCTCGCAGGAGTGGTGGTCGATCCTGATCCTCATCATGACGATGACGGCGGGCACCGGTCTCATCATGTGGTTCGGCGAGCTCATCACCGAGCGCGGCATCGGCAACGGCATGTCTCTGCTGATCTTCACCTCGATCGCCGCGACCTTCCCCGGCGCGCTCTGGATCATCCGCGAGTCGGAGGGCTGGGAGGTCTTCTTCCTCGTCATCGCCGTCGGCCTCGTCGTCATCGCCGCGGTCGTGTTCGTCGAGCAGTCACAGCGCCGGATCCCGGTCCAGTACGCGAAGCGCGTCGTCGGCCGACGCACCTACGGCGGCTCGAGCACCTACATTCCGATCAAGGTGAACATGGCTGGTGTCATCCCCGTCATCTTCGCCTCGGCGATCCTGTATCTCCCGATGCTCATCGCGCAGTTCAACGAGCCGGGCATCGGCGAAGAGCCGCAGCCGTGGGTGGTATGGATCTCGAACAACCTCGTGCAGGGCGACCAGCCGTTCTACATGCTGGTCTTCTTCTTGCTGACCATCGGCTTCACCTTCTTCTACGTGCAGATCACCTTCAACCCGGAGGAAGTCGCCGACAACATGAAGAAGTACGGCGGATTCGTTCCCGGTATCCGTGCCGGCCGTCCGACCGCCGAGTACCTCAACTACGTGCTCACCCGCATCACCAGCGCCGGCTCGCTGTACCTCGGTGTCATCGCGCTGATCCCGCTCATCGCGCTCGCGTTCTTCGGTGCGAACCAGAACTTCCCGTTCGGCGGCGCCTCGATCCTCATCATCGTCGGTGTGGGTCTCGAGACGGTGAAGCAGATCGACGCGCAGCTGCAGCAGCGCCACTACGAAGGGCTCCTCAAGTGACCGATACCACCACGACCCGTTTGCTCATCATCGGTCCCCCCGGGGCGGGAAAGGGCACGCAGGCCGCGAAGATCACCGAGCGCTATGGAGTTCCCGCGATCTCAACCGGTGACATCTTCCGAGCGAACATCAAGGGCCAGACTGAACTCGGCCAGCAGGTCCAGGCGGTGATCGAGCGCGGTGAACTCGTTCCCGACTCGCTGACCAACCGGATCGTCGAGGATCGCCTGCAGCAGGACGACGTCGCGCATGGATTCCTGCTCGACGGGTACCCCCGCAATGTGGAGCAGGTGCACGCGCTCGACGAGATGCTCCATGGCGACTCGCTCGACGCCGTCGTGCTGCTCGACGCTGACGTCGAAGAGGTCGTCGCCCGGCTCATCAAGCGCGCCACCATCGAGGGCAGGGTCGACGACACCGAGGACGTCATCAGGCACCGCCAGGAGGTCTACGCCGAGCAGACGGCTCCGCTCGTCGAGCTGTTCACCGAGCGAGGAATCCTCGTCCGCGTCGACGGTCTCGGCTCGATCGACGAGGTCTCGGAGCGGATCCGCGAGGGTCTCGACGCCCAGCTGGGTGCGCGCTAGATGGCACGTGGCCTGATCCGCCGCTCGATCTACAAGTCGCCGGCGCAACTGCGGCTCATGCGGGCGCCGGGTGAAGCCACTGCCGCCGCACTGAGTGCCGCGCGCGCCGCGATCCGGCCGGGAGTCACCCCGCTCGAGCTCGACGCCCTCGCCGAAGAGGCGATCCGGGCGCTGGGCGGTGCACCGAACTTCATGCTCGAACCCGGGTATCGACACACCATCTGCGCGAACGTCAACGAGAGCGTCGTCCACGCGATCCCGACGGATCGTCCGCTGGAGCCCGGCGACATCATCGCCGTCGACGCCGGCGCGATCGTCGACGGGTGGAACGGCGACTCTGCATTCACCGCCGTCCTGCCGGATCCGGAGCGCCCCGACCGCACCGACGCGAACGAACGACTGAGCCACGTCACCGAGCAGGCGATGTGGCGCGGGATCGCGAAGCTCGCGACGGCCCGTCACTTGAACGAGGTTGGCGACGCGATCGCCGAGTACGTGGAGGACGTGAGCGACTTCGGGATTCTCGAGGACTACATCGGACACGGGATCGGTCGCCGGATGCACGAGGATCCACCGGTGTTCAACTACCCGGTGGGGCGCAAGGGGCCCGAGGTGAAGCCTGGCCTGGTCGTCGCGATCGAGCCGATCATCTCCGCTGGGGGCATCGACACCGTCACCCAGGACGACAACTGGACGGTCGCGATGGCTGACGGCTCCATGAGTGCGCAGTGGGAGCACTCCGTCGCGGTGCACCGTGACGGCATCTGGGTGCTCACCGCCGAGGACGGGGGAGCGGCCGGTCTCGCGCCCCTGGGCGTGACCCCGGTCCCGATCCCCTGACCGGCCTTTACAACTCGGGCGTTTCGGAGTACTGTTGGTCTTTGGTGCTTTGCGCCTGGAATCGGTGTTGCCGTTTCCCGCACAGCATTCGCATGACGAGTGTTCACGAACCTAAGCGATAGTGAGGCTATGGCCAAGAAAGAACGTGTCCAGAAGGATAAAGAAGGCGTCATTGAGGTTGAGGGACGCGTGCTCGAAGCGCTGCCCAATGCCCAGTTCCGCGTGGAGCTGACGAACGGTCACATCGTCCTGGGTCACATCTCTGGCAAAATGCGTCAGCACTACATTCGTATCCTCCCCGAGGACCGCGTCGTAGTAGAGCTGACGCCGTATGACCTTACGCGCGGCCGGATCGTCTACCGCCACAAGTAGGCACTCCGAAGTAACGGCCCGCGGCACCCCGCGGGTACGAGGACAGCGAACATCTAAGGAAACATCATGAAGGTCAAGCCCAGCGTCAAGAAGATCTGCGACAAGTGCAAGGTCATCCGCCGCCACGGCCGCGTCATGGTGATCTGCGACAACCCGCGCCACAAGCAGCGCCAGGGCTAGTCCAGAGCACGGACACAACTCAATAATCGATCCAGCGCATCGAAGAACCCGTCGGCATCGCCGGTGGGGGACACCTCGGGACGGAGGCCCGAACCCCCGGTGCGCACCACACCTCCACCACAGTTAGAGGAGAGCCAGCATGGCACGTCTCGCAGGAGTCGATATCCCACGCGACAAGCGCGTGGAGATCGCACTCACGTACATCTACGGCGTTGGACGCACGAGCGCGTTGAAAGCGCTCGCCGAGACCCAGGTCGACGGGAACACCCGCGTCAAGGATCTCAGCGACGAGCAGCTCGTCGCCCTTCGCGACTACATCGAGGCCAACTTCACGGTCGAGGGCGATCTGCGACGCGAGGTCGCCGCGGACATCCGTCGCAAGGTCGAAACCGGGAGCTACCAGGGTCTTCGTCACCGCAAGGGCCTGCCTGTGCACGGTCAGCGCACCAAGACGAACGCACGTACCCGCAAGGGTCCGAAGCGCACCGTCGCCGGCAAGAAGAAGTAATCGCGGTTCGCGACCCAGATCACAGAGCTTTTCAGGAGAAGACACCACTCATGGCTGCACCCAAGACCGCGGCTCGCAAGCCGCGTCGCAAGGATAAGAAGAACGTCGCCGTGGGCCAGGCCCACATCAAGTCGACCTTCAACAACACCATCGTTTCCATCACCGATCCCAGCGGGGCCGTGATCAGCTGGGCTTCGTCCGGCGGCGTCGGCTTCAAGGGATCGCGCAAGTCGACCCCCTTCGCCGCGCAGCTCGCCGCGGAGTCCGCTGCTCGCAAGGCGCAGGAGCACGGGATGAAGAAGGTCGACATCTTCGTCAAGGGTCCCGGCTCGGGCCGCGAGACCGCGATCCGCTCGCTGCAGGCAGCGGGCCTCGAGGTCGGTTCGATCAACGACGTCACCCCCCAGACGCACAACGGCTGCCGCCCGCCCAAGCGGCGCCGCGTCTAAGGAGTCGAGCGCGCGACGGCGGAGCTTCGGCTCCGCCGTCCACCCCCTATCCCGATACCGCATGAGTCATATAGCGGACTCCAGCGAAAGGACCCCACACCGTGCTGATTGCACAGCGACCCACTCTGACTGAAGAACCCCTCTCCGAGTACCGTTCGCGCTTCGCGATCGAGCCCCTCGAGCCTGGCTTCGGCTACACCCTGGGCAACTCGCTCCGCCGCACGCTCCTCTCCTCGATCCCCGGTGCGGCTGTCACCAGTGTTCGATTTGAGGGCGTCGCGCACGAGTTCACGACGATCCCCGGCGTGACCGAGGACGTCACCGAGATCATCCTCAACATCAAGGACCTCGTCGTCTCCAGCGAGCACGACGAGCCCATCACCGCGTACCTGCGGAAGACCGGCGCCGGTGAGGTCACCGCTGCCGATATCTCCGCTCCCGCTGGTGTCGAGGTGCGCAACCCCGAGCTCGTCATCGCCACGCTCGGCGAGGACGCGCAGTTCGAGCTCGAGCTGACGGTCGAGCGCGGCCGCGGCTATGTCTCGGCAGCTCAGAACCGCAACGAGGACGCCGAGGTCGGCCGCATTCCGGTCGACTCCATCTACTCGCCCGTGCTCAAGGTCACCTACCGCGTCGAGGCGACGCGTGCCGGTGAGCGCACCGACTTCGACCGCCTGGTCGTCGACGTCGAGACGAAGCCGGCCATCACGCCCCGCGACGCGATCGCGTCAGCGGGATCGACGCTGGTCGAGCTGTTCGGCCTCGCACGCGAGCTGAACACCGCAGCCGAGGGTGTGGAGATCGGCCCCGCGCCGGTCGAGGTGGCCTCGGACGGCGAGCTCTCGATCCCGATCGAGGATCTCGATCTCTCGGTCCGCAGCTACAACTGCCTGAAGCGCGAGGGCATCAACACCGTGAGCGAGCTCCTGGCTCTCTCCGAAGCCCAGTTGATGAACATCCGCAACTTCGGTCAGAAGTCCGTCTTCGAGGTGCGCGACAAGCTCACCGAGATGGGACTGTCGCTGAAGGACGCCGTGCCCGGTTTCGACGGCGCGCAGTTCTACAGCTACGAAGACGACACCAACTAACGATCGCCCGCCGGTCGATCGCTCACCCCAGGAGATACCATGCCCAAGCCCACCAAGGGCCCCCGCCTCGGAGGCGGACCCGCTCACGAGCGCCTCATGCTCAACCAGATGGCCTCGCAGCTGTTCGAGCACAAGCGCATCCAGACCACGGAGACCAAGGCGAAGCGCCTGCAGCCCATCGCTGAGCGTCTCGTCACCTTTGCGAAGCGCGGAGACCTGCACGCACGCCGCCGCGTGATGCGTCAGGTGCTCGACAAGTCGGTCGTCCACGAGCTCTTCACCGAGATCGCGCCGCAGGTCGAGGACCGCCAGGGTGGTTACACCCGCATCATCAAGACCGGTTTCCGCAAGGGCGACAATGCTCCGCTCGCAGTGATCGAGCTCGTGCTCGAGCCCGTCGCCTCGAAGGCGAAGGCTGCGCACGCAGCCCCGGTCGCCGAGGAGGCTCCGGCCGAGGAGACCGAGGCACCTGCTGAGGAGACCACCGAGGCGCCCGCCGAGGAGTCGGCACCCGAGGCTGCGGCCGAGGAGGCCACCGAGGCACCCGCCGAGGAGAAGTCCGAGTAATTCGCTTCCCTCTGCATGAGCGCCCCGTGAGTCACATCGACTCGCGGGGCGTTCGTGCGTCTGGAGGGCGCCGGGTGTGTGGGGGCTCCTGCCGCGTGCGATGTCGGGCGGCTCGACTCCGACTGAGAGAATAGTGGGGTGACTGACACCCTTCCGGATAGATCGCCGCACGTTCGGCTGCGCCTGGATCTCGCGTACGACGGCACCGACTTCCACGGGTGGGCGGCGCAGCCCGGCCTGCGGACCGTGCAGGGAGAGCTGGAGGCGGCGCTCGCGATGGTGCTGCGCGCTCCCGAGGGGGAGAGTCGGCTCACGGTGGGCGGTCGCACCGATGCGGGCGTGCATGCGCGCGGTCAGGTCGCGCACCTCGACGTGACGGCTGAGCAGCTCGACCGCTGGAACGGTCGGAGTGCGGGGTCCGACGAAGCTGACTCGTCCCGTGCGCGTGCGCGGCGCGTTCAGGGCGTCCTGCGACGGGGTGCGCCCGACATCGCCGTGCGCGGGGTGACGCGTGTACCGTCGACGTTCGATGCGCGGTTCTCCGCGCTCAGACGCCGGTACGAGTACCGGCTCAGGGATGCGTCGTCGCCCGCGGATCCGTTGACCGCCCGGTTCACGGCCGATGTCGGGCGGGATCTCGATCTGCATCGGATGCGGCGCGTTTCCGAGGGGTTGATCGGTCTCAACGATTTCACGAGCTTCTGCAAGGCGCGCGAGGGGGCGACCGCAGTGCGGACACTGCTCGACTTCAGCTGGCGGGAGACCGACGACGGTGCGTTCGCAGCCCGCATCGAAGCGGATGCTTTCTGCCACTCGATGGTCCGCGCTCTCGTCGGCGGCGTGGTCGCCGTGGGTGCCGGACGCCTGGCACCAGAGGAGCTCACGGGCATTCTCGACGCGCGGCAGCGCACCAGCCGGTTCACCGTCATGCCCGCGCACGGACTCAGTCTTGAAGAGATCGGCTACCCCGATGATGATGCACTGGCCGCGCGGGCGGAGGCCACCCGAGCGAAGCGGGCGGCGCTGCCCGGTCAGGCGCGGACTCGCGAATCCGACCGCTGAGGGGAACTGTGCTAAAGTAGACCCTTGGTGCGTGCCCGCTATCGAGCGCGCACCGAAATGTTGAGCCCTCCACTGGACGGCTCGCGGGCTGTGCCCGCGAATCTCCACCGGAGCGGGATACACGAACACCTCCATTTCGACAGAAAGCAGCACGACAGTGACTCGCACTTACTCGCCGAAGGCCGCCGACCGGACGCACGATTGGCTCGTCATCGACGCAGCCGACGTGGTGCTCGGCCGCCTCGCCACGACCGCCGCGGCCCTGCTCCGCGGCAAGCACAAGACGACGTTCGCTCCCCACATGGACATGGGCGATCACGTCATCATCATCAACGCCGACAAGGTGGTCCTCACCTCGAACAAGGCGGACCGCAAGCGCGCCTACCGTCACTCGGGTTACCCGGGCGGCCTGAAGTCGGTCAGCTACACCGAGCTGCTCGAGAAGAACCCCGAGCGCGCCGTCGAGAAGGCGATCCGCGGCATGCTGCCCAAGAACTCGCTGGGTGCCGACCTGTTCCGCAAGCTGCGCGTCTACGCCGGCCCGGAGCACCCCCACGCTGCGCAGCAGCCGACCGCCTACACCATCGGCCAGGTCGCGCAGTAACGCGGCTCGAGAGACTTTGAGAGAAGGACACCACACATCGTGAGCACCCCAGAGCAGACCGTGGCCACCGAGAGCTACAGCACCGAGACCCCGGCTTCGCAGGCCACCGCAGCAACCCCGCGCCCCGCGCTCACCGTTCCCGGTGCAGCCGTCGGCCGTCGCAAGCAGGCCATCGCGCGTGTTCGCCTCGTGCCCGGCTCGGGCGAGATCCGCGTCAACGGCCGCGAGTTCGCCGACTACTTCCCGAACAAGCTGCACCAGCAGCTCATCACCGATCCCTTCACGGTGCTCGAGCTCGGCGGCTCCTACGACGTGATCGCCCGCATCGTCGGCGGCGGCCCCTCGGGCCAGGCGGGCGCGCTGCGCCTCGCGATTGCTCGTGCGCTGAACGAGATCGACGCGGAGCACAACCGCCCGACGCTCAAGAAGTCCGGCTTCCTCAGCCGCGACGCGCGTATCAAGGAGCGCAAGAAGGCCGGCCTCAAGAAGGCCCGCAAGGCACCCCAGTACTCGAAGCGCTAAACCGCGACGAGCTCATGGCACGCCTGTTTGGCACCGACGGGGTGCGAGGGCTGGCCGGCGTCGATGTGACTGCCGAGCTGGCCCTCAACCTCGCACATGCAGCGGCTCTCGTGCTCGGGCGTTCAGCCCGGGCCGAGAGCCGTCGTGCTACCGCTGTGGTGGCACGCGACCCCCGAGTCTCCGGCGAGTTCATCGCCTCCGCAGTCTCCGCCGGCCTTGCGGCCGCGGGTGTCGACGTGCTCGACGCCGGGGTCATTCCGACACCCGCTGCGGCGTATCTGGTCGCCGACACCGGAGCCGATTTCGGCGTCATGGTGTCCGCTTCGCACAACCCGGCACCCGACAACGGCATCAAGTTCTTCGCTGCGGGCGGGCGGAAGCTCGCCGACACCATCGAGGACGAGATCGAGGCTGCCATGGCCGGCCCGATTGTCGCGGTGACCGGCCGCGAGGTGGGGCGCATCCGCCGTTTCGCGGACGCCGAGGATCGGTACCTCGTCCACCTGCTCGGCACGCTCGAGGGAACCCGGCTCGACGGTATCCACGTGGTACTCGACTGCGCGCACGGAGCGGCTGCCGGAATCTCGCCAGACGTGTTCGCCGACGCCGGTGCGCGGGTCACCGTGATCGGGAACGACCCGGACGGTTTCAACATCAACGACGGCATCGGTTCGACCCACCTCGAACCGCTCATCGCACGAGTGCGTGAGGTCGGCGCCGACCTCGGGATCGCTCACGATGGAGACGCTGACCGGTGCTTGGCGGTCGACGCCGACGGCAACGTGATCGACGGCGACAAGATCATGGCGATCCTGGCGCTCTCGATGGCGGAGCGCGGCAAGCTGCACCAGCACACCCTCGTGGCGACTGTCATGAGCAACCTCGGACTCAAGCTCGCGATGGCCGATCGCGGAATCGACGTCGTCGAAACGGGTGTCGGTGACCGTTACGTGCTTGAGGCGATCAACGAGCATGGCTACTCGCTCGGTGGTGAGCAGTCGGGCCACGTCATCATGAGCGATCATGCGACGACGGGTGACGGTATTCTCACCGGCCTGCACATCGCGCTCGAGGTGGTTCGGAGCGGTAAGACCCTGGCGGAGCTCGCCGAGTGCATGCAGGTCTACCCGCAGGTGCTCGTCAACGTGAAGGGCGTCGACCGGGCAGGGGTGCACACCGACGAGGTGCTGCAGTCTGCGGTCGTCCAGGCGGAGACCGTGCTCGGAGGGAACGGCCGAGTGCTGTTGCGCCCCTCGGGTACCGAGCCAGTCGTCCGAGTGATGGTCGAGGCAGCTGAGACCGACCTCGCCCAGCAGCTCGCGGATGATCTCGCAGCGGTGGTGCGCGACCGTCTCGCCGTCTGAACACGTTCGCGACCTGGGCGTTCGTCCCCGGCTCGTCCGGCCTCGCTGTCACGCGCGGCACTTCACGCTCGTCTCGATGCGGACGCTCTCTCGCGGTCACGGTGCTTGCCCGCGGCGATTGCGCTCATGACCGTGTCCTGCACCTCAGGCCAGCGGTGCATCACCTGTTCGTAACCGACTCGGATGACGGTGAAGCCGCTCAGCATGAGGCTGGCGTCGTGCGCGATGTCCTGCGTGCGCTGCGCGCCGACGTGATGGCCCCCATCGATTTGGAGCACCAGGCGTTGTCCGATGAGGAAGTCGACGCGATGACCGGCGATCCATGCCTGGGCGACGATGCTGATGTGCAGCCAGCGCAGCCGGTGCCGAACATAGGTTTCGAGGCCGGAGTCCGAGAAGGGCGAAGCAGCTGCGAGTAGCCCCCGTGCGCGAGACCCCAGAGGGAGTTGCGCGAGTGAGAGCGTGTCGACGAGTTCATGCCGAAGCGCTGACTCCCACACCGTGAGGGCGTCTTCGAATGGGAGGCAGACGGCCACATAGCCGAGCACGTTCACGACGTCGTCCTCGAGGGCGTCGGGTGCGCGTGGCTTCACCGGTGCAGCCCAGTGGAGGCGTTCAGTGTGCTGGGGGACGGGGGAGCCCCCAGCGGGAGCGGGAGTCATCCGCGCGGGTGATGAGGGGCCTTCTGGCTGTGGTGAGGCATTCTGGTGCGTTCGGCCCTGAGAGCCCGGTCTGGTCATCGCCAGATGCAGCCCGCGATGCGGAGGCGTCCACAGACCGAGCCGTCGTGCTTGCGTGACACACGTGAGCGTTCCCCCGCGATCGACCGCGTGGAGGAGGAGAGGATCGGCATCGGGTGCGGATACCCACCCACGCCGGGGGCGTTGCAACCGACCGGCGGTTACCGCGAGCCTGATCTGGTGCGGACTCCACCCTCGTGCGATGAGAGCGCGGGAGCGCATGACGCCCCCCGGCGGGAGCGCGGTGCGTGCGGGAGAGGTCTGTGCGGGAGAGGTCTGTGCGGGAGACATGCGCTCAGTCTCGCGAGAAACGTGCACCGTGCGGGGTGCACGGACGGTACATGGGGATGACACGCCGGCACGGTACGCCAAGCGGCTGCTGTGCACGAGTGAGGAGAGCAAGTCATGCGCACGCTCGGCTCGAGATTGACGCTCCGCTCGATGTGGACGTGCGCGGTGAGCGAGCTGATGCTCATAATCGAGCGGACGGTGCAGGCACCCCACCTACATCTTGCGCAGAAGCACCTTCTGCACCCGGTGGTCCGCTTCCTTGCGCAGTACGAGCGTGGCGCGGGCGCGGGTGGGGCGGATGTTCTCGACGAGGTTGGGCTCGTTGATGTTCGTCCAGAACTCGTTCGCGAGCGCGACGGCGGTGTCGTCGTCGAGTCCCGCGAAGCGACGGAAGTGCGACGACGGGTCTTTGAACGCGTGCTCGCGGAGGCGGAGGAAGCGCTCCTGGTACCAGCGTCTGATGTCGGCGGTGCGGGCGTCCACGTAGACGGAGAAGTCGAAGAGGTCGCTCACGGCGAGGGGGTGCGCCGTCGAGGGGGGCTGCAGCACGTTCAGGCCCTCCACGATGAGGATGTCGGGCTGGCGGACGACGGTGTACTCGCCCGGCACGATGTCGTAGGTGAGGTGGTCGTAGTGGGGCGCGCAGACCTCGGGGACGCCGGCTTTCACCTGCGAGACGAACCGGAGGAGCGAGCGTCGGTCGTAAGACTCGGGAAATCCTTTGCGGTGCATGATCCCGCGGCGCTCGAGCTCGGCGTTCGGAAACAGGAAGCCGTCGGTGGTGACGATCTGCACGTCCGGCGTCTCGGGCCAGCGAGCGAGCAGGTCGCGGAGGATTCGGGCGACGGTGGACTTACCGACGGCGACTGATCCGGCGACGCCGAGTACGAAGGGGCTCTGACGTTCCTCACCCATTCCGAGGAATCCGCGCGTCCGGTCGTGCATCTCGCGCACTGCGATGGCGTACTGGTTGATGAGGCGGCTGATGGGTCGGTAGACGGCGCTGACCTCCGCCATGTCGAGCGGCTCACCGAGACCGCGGAACGCGTCGATCTCCTCCTCCGTGAGCGGCATGGGGGTCTCGCCGGCGAGTCGTGACCAGGCGTCCCTGCCGATCTCCGTGAACGGCGAAGTGAGGTCGGGGCGGATGAGCGCCTGAGTGTCCGTTGTGCGGTCTGTCATGGTTCACTCATCGTGCCACTAAACTAGAGCCCATGTGTGGAATTGTGGGATATGTCGGCCCGAACGATACGGTCGAGGTACTGATCAGCGGTCTGCGCCGCCTGGAGTACCGCGGGTACGACTCGGCGGGAATCGCGGTGACGACGCCGGAGGGCTCGATCGCGACTCGGAAGAAGGCAGGCAAGCTCGTCCGTCTTGAGGAACTGCTTGAGGTGCAGCCCGTCGAGGCCACCAACACCGGCATCGGGCACACCAGGTGGGCGACGCACGGCGGTCCGACGGACGTGAACGCTCACCCGCACCTGGGTGACGACGGCAAGCTGGCGCTGATCCACAACGGGATCATCGAGAACTTCGCCGTGCTCCGCGAGGAGGTCGATGCCGCGGGCATCGCTCTCAAGAGCGAAACTGACACGGAGGTTGTGGCGGCGCTCCTCGGCCACCGCATCGCGCAGGGCGAGGACCTCGAGACCGCGTTCCGCGCGCTGGTGCCCCGGCTCGAGGGCACGTTCACGCTGCTCGCGATGCACCAGGACGAGCCGGCCAAGGTCGTGTCGGCGCGGCACAATTCGCCGCTCGTCGTCGGTATCGGCGAGGGCGAGAACTTCCTCGGCTCCGACGTCGCGGCATTCGTGAGCTTCACGCAGCGGGCCGTCGCGGTCGACGAGGACAGCATCGCGGTCATCACGCCGGACGAGGTCCGCATCTCGACGTTCGCCGGCGAGCCGGTCGAGTTCGAGGAGTTCGAGGTCGCCTGGGACGCAGAGGCTGCGGACAAGGGCGGGTGGTCCTCGTTCATGGCGAAGGAGATCAACGATCAGCCCGACGCCGTCGCGAACACGATTCGCGGTCGCGTGCACGACGGACAGGTCGAGATCCCCGAACTCACGGCGCTCGGCGACGACGTGCTCCGCGACATCGACCGCATCATCATCATCGCCTGCGGAACGGCGTCGTACGCCGGGATGACGGGAACCTACGCGATCGAGCAGTGGGCGCGCGTGCCCGTCGAGGTGCAGCTGAGCCACGAGTTCCGCTACCGCGATCCGGTGCTGACCGAGCGCACCCTGCTCATCTCGGTGAGCCAGTCGGGTGAGACGATGGACACCCTCATGGCCGTCAAGTACGCGGCCGAGCGCGGCGTGAAGACCATCTCGGTGTGCAACACGCAGAGCGCGACGATTCCGCGGGAGTCGCACGCCGCCGTGTACACGCACGCCGGTCCCGAGGTGGCCGTCGCCTCGACGAAGGCCTACGTGGCTCAGATCACGGCGCTCTACCTGATCGGCCTGCACATCGCCCGCGTCCGCGGCACGATCTCCGCCGAGGATGCGCAGCAGGCGACCGACCAGCTGCTTGAGCTTCCGGAGAAGTTCCGCGAGGCCGTCGCCACGCACGACGAGATCGCCCAGCTCGCGCACTGGATGGCGGATACCCGCTCAGTGCTCTTCCTGGGTCGCCACGTCGGGTACCCGACGGCGCTGGAGGGCGCGCTGAAGCTGAAGGAGATCGCGTACATCCACGCCGAGGGGTTCGCCGCCGGCGAGCTGAAGCACGGCCCGATCGCGCTCATCGACCACGGTCAGCCGGTCTTCGTGATCGTTCCGAGCCCGCGGACCGCGCCGGTGATGCACTCGAAGGTCGTCTCCAACATCCAGGAGATCCGTGCTCGCGGTGCCCGCGTGATCGCTATCGTCGAGGTGGGCGACACGTCGGTGATGCCGTACGCGGACGATGTGATCCGCCTGCCGCTGGCCGATGCGCTGTTCGAGCCGCTGCTGCAGGTCGTGCCGCTGCAGTGGTTCGCGCTGGAGCTGTCGACCGCGAAGGGTCTCGATGTGGACCAGCCGCGCAACCTGGCCAAGTCGGTCACGGTCGAGTAAGCGGAGGCGGCAGCACGGCGATGATTCGCGGGATCGGCGTCGACACCGTTGACATCGAGCGGTTCTCACGGCAGCTCGCGTCCGCTCCGGCGCTGCGGGCGCGGCTGTTCGCTCCGGTGGAACGAGAACTCGCCGTGCCGTCGCTCGCGGCGCGTTTCGCGGCGAAGGAAGCCCTCGTGAAGGCGCTCAGGGGCTCGTGGAATCTCGGCTGGCAGGATCTCGTCGTCGAGCGCGATGAGGATCGGGCGCCGGGCTTCGCCGCGACGCCGGGGCTCGCGGGCTGTCTCCTGGAGCTCGGCATCGCCCGCCCGCACCTTTCGATGACGCACGACGGCGGTTTCGCTACGGCATTCGTCGTCGTCGAGGGGCGAGCCGGCGGGGAGGGCGACGCGTGACCGGTGAGAGCCTTCCGCACGGCGAGTGGACGACCCGAGTCATCGATCCCGACGCGATGCACGACCTCGGCGTGCGTCTCGGTGCGGTGTTGCGGGCCGGGGATCTCGTGATCCTCACCGGCCCCCTCGGTGCTGGCAAGACGACGCTGACTCGCGGGATCGGGGAGGGGCTCGGCGTACGAGGACCGGTGACGAGTCCGACATTCGTGCTGGCCAGGACGCACCCGTCGCTTGGGGAAGGCCCTCCGCTGGTGCACGTCGACGCCTATCGGCTCGCGGACGCCGTGGAGGCCGACGATCTGGACCTCGATTTCGACGGGTCGGTCGTCGTCGCGGAGTGGGGCGCCGGTCTCATCGCCGAGCGCGAGTCCTGGATCGAACTTGTTATCGAGCGCCCGACTGGTGGCGAAGACCTCGAATCGACGTCCCCTGAGTCCGAGGCTACCTCCGACTCAGAAGAGTGGGAGGCCGAGCTCGTGGAACCGCGGACGGTGACGATCATCGCCCACGGCGACCGCTGGCAGAACGGAGTACTGACGCAGTGACCGATTTCACCGTTTCCGAGACGACGCGCTCGCCGAGCGATCCCCGTGGTGGGGGCGTGTTGCTCGCCATCGACACCGCGATCGGCTCGAGCGTTGCGGTCGGCACCGCTGCAGGCATCGTTGAGGTCGCGAGCCGCGACCCCCGACGGCACGCCGAGGTGATCGGGGACCTCATCGCGCGAGCCTTTTCCGAGTCCGGAGTCACGCCGGCCGAGACGACGGGTGTGGTGGTCGGCATCGGCCCGGGCCCATTCACCGGGCTCCGCGTCGGCATCGCCGCGGCAACCGCGTTCGCGACCGGGCGCGGCATTCCGCTCCTCCCCGTCCAGGGGCATGAGGCTGTCGCACTCCCGGTCCTGGAGCGAGGGACCGACCCAGGCGTGCGCGTGCTGCAGGATGCGAAGCGGCGGGAGCTGTTCGTCACCGAGTACGCGCGCCTCGACGGGGCGGGGATCCCGCAGCGCAGCGCCGATCCGGACCTGATGGCCCGCGACGCACTCATCGACGATCCGCGAGACGTCTGGCCGGATGCGATCCCGGCGGGGCAGCTCGTCCGTCTCGCAGAGCGGCGCCTCGCCTCGGGGGCGCCGTTCGCGCCGAACCGTGCGCTCTACCTGCGCCAGCCAGACGTGCAGCAGCCATCGGCGCCGAAACGGGTGAGCACGTGAACCCCTCGTCTGGCCGCGAAGCCGGCGCACCCCCAGAGTTCCGGGAGCACCCCGGAACGCTGCGGCCCGTGGGACCAGCGGACTTCGACGCCATCCACGCGATCGAGGTCGCCACCTTCGGCACGGACGCCTGGAGCGCGGCGACGCTCGCCGACGAACTCGCAGGTCCGCACCGTTCCTACGTCGTGCTCGAGGTCGATGGGTCCGTACGGGGCTACGCCGGGCTGCTCGCAGTGGGCTCCCAAGGTGATATCCAGACCATCGCGGTCGACGCGTCCCTGCGGGGGACGGGGCAGGGGCGACGGCTCATGGACGCGCTCATCGCCCGAGCGGAGCAGCGGGGAGTGCGAGAGCTCTTCCTCGAGGTCCGCGCCGACAATCCGGTCGCCAAGCGACTGTACGCGTCCCTCGGGTTCGTCCCCATCGCCGAACGCCGCGCGTACTATCAACCGGATGGCGTCGACGCGATCATCATGCGACGCGACACAGGAGAGGCACCGGTGAACGGATGACGGCAATCGCGAAGACGGTACCGGCGAACGAGGAGCCGCTCGTTCTCGGCATCGAGACCAGCTGCGACGAGACCGGCGTCGGCATCGTGCGCGGACGCACCCTGCTCGCGAACGCGGTCGCCTCGTCGATGGACGAGCACGCCCGCTTCGGTGGGGTGATCCCCGAAGTGGCGGCGCGCGCTCATGTCGAAGCCCTCGCGCCGACGATCGACCGAGCCGTCGCCGAGGCAGGGATCGAGCTGGCCGATCTCGATGCGATCTCCGTGACCTCGGGTCCCGGCCTCGCCGGTGCGCTCATGGTGGGCGTCGCGGCGGCCAAAGCGCTGGCGCTCTCGCTCGACGTGCCGCTCTACGCCGTGAACCACCTCGTCGGGCACGTCGGAGCCGACCTGCTCCAGGGGGAGGGGCTCCGCGAAACGCATGGGACGGTGGGCGAGCTCGAGCTGCCGACCGTCGCGCTGCTCGTTTCGGGAGGGCACACCTCGCTCCTCCTCGTGCGTGACCTCGTGTCCGACGTTGAGATGCTCGGCGAGACGATCGACGACGCGGCCGGCGAAGCGTTCGACAAGGTCGCGCGCCTACTCGGGCTGCCGTACCCGGGAGGCCCCCATATCGATCGCGTCGCGGCCGACGGGGATCCGAACGCGATCCGCTTCCCGAGAGGACTGACTCGGCCGAAGGATCTGGAGCGGCACCGGTACGACTTCTCGTTCTCCGGGCTCAAGACATCGGTGGCCCGCTGGGTGGAGCAGCGCCGCGCTGCGGGTGAAGAGGTCCCCGTCGCCGATGTGGCTGCGAGCTTCCGCGAGGCCGTCGCCGACGTGCTCGTCAGCAAGGCGCTCGCCGCCTGCCGTGAACTCGGCGTGCCGCGTCTGCTGCTCGGGGGCGGTGTCGCTGCGAACGCGCGCGTGCGCGCGCTCGCAGCGGAGCGAGCGGCCGCGGATGGTGTCGAGCTGCGAGTACCGCCGCTCTCGCTCTGCACCGACAACGGTGCGATGATCGCTTCGCTCGGAGCGCAGCTGGTCGCGGGAGGCGCAGCGCCGTCGACGCTGGGATTCGGAGCCGATTCCACGCTGCCGGTCACCACAATCAGAGCCTGAGCCGCCTGACACCGTTATCGTGGTTCAGTCGGACCGAGCAGCTCGGACCCGAAGACCGTACACCCCAGACGAGGAGTGAGACATGTCGAGTACGACTCCAGACCACGACCCGGACGCGCCCCGGACGCCGGAAACCGCGTCACCCGAGACCACCGATCCCGAACCCGGCCCCGCCCCGTACGTCGCGCCTGCGGCGCGGGAGCCGCTCACGCCCCCGGTGCCGCCGGCCGCGCCCGTGCCGCAGGCCGCTGCAGATCCGCTGGGACTCCAGTCGGCGTCCGAGACCGGAACCCAGCCCGAATACGCTCCGCCGGCGTATGCGCCCGACCAGTCGGCGAGTGCATACGCCGGGGCGGCTGAGCCGGGCGCGACCGGCCCGCGCGGCTTCGCAATCGCGGCGCTCGTCCTCGGTATCGCCGGTCTGGTCCTCGTGTGGCTCCCGTTTCTCGCGGTGGTCGCGCTTCCGGCGGCGATCGTCGGCCTCATTCTCGGTATCGTCGCGATGCGGAAGGGCCAGCCGAAGGGATTCGCGCTGACGGGTGTGATCCTCTCGGGGGTGGCGATCCTGATCTCCGTGATCTCGATGGTCGTCGTGATGATCGGCCTCGCGCTCCTCGGCGGATCAGGCGCATTCGCCCCCTGATCGACGTCTAGGCCGAGGACTCGGCGGCAGTCACCCGCTCCGCGAGGAGCGCCGCGTGCCTGCCGCCGATCCGTGTCAGGACGAGGGTTGCACTGCGGTCTCCCCGGAGTTTCAAACGCTTCCGGAGCGCGGCTGGGTCGACATCAGCACCGCGTTTCTTGATCTCGAGACGGCCCACGCCGCGGTCTGCGAGCGCGCGTCGCAGATCCTTCTCCCGCGCAGGCAGTTCCTCGACGATGCGGAAGGTCTGTGCGAAGGGTGTGGACACGAGCCGCTCGGACGTGAGGTAGGCGATCCCCGCGCTGAGCGTTCCGGCGTCGAGGCGCTCTGCGAGCATCCCGATGAGTCTCGCCCGGATCACTGCGCCGTCAGGCTCGTAGAGGTACGCGCCGAGACGCGCGGGCTCCGGGTCGGGGGCGTCTCCCGGTGCAGCGAGTTCGTGCGCGAGCCCATCGCGGAGGAGCAGCGCCGACCTGCCGATGCCTCTGCGCGCGACGGCACCGAACCAGAGGCCCATCTCCACGACGTTCCCGTCGACCGACACCCACTGGGCCTCCGCGTCGTCAGGGATGAGTTCGCGGTCGAAGCCGGGCCCGAGCTTCACCCCTGTCGGCATCCGGTCGCCGAGTCCGAACGCGAAGTCGAGAGACGGCGCGTAGTCGTCGACCGAGGTGAGGCGACGAGTGTCACGCGACCCCGCGGTGCGCCTCGCGGGGTCCAGAAAGGCGCCGTCGATGCCCGCCAGGTCGACCCCGGTCGCGTCGGCGACCCGGACGTGCGGCGCTGGCACGTCCGCTGCCGCTGCGGCGACCGAGACGTTGTGCTGAGCGAATCGCGCGGTGAACGGGTCGATCTCCACCGGCGAGACCCTGACCCCGGCCGCGAGCAGCGCGAGCGATTCGGATCCGATCCCCGTGCCGAGGTCGGCGACGCACGCGCAGCCCGCCTCGCGGAACCGGGCCGCATGGGCTTCGGCCACGATCCGGCGAGAGGCCTGCTCGAGGCCCGCCTGCGTGAACAGCAGGTCACCTGCGGAGGGGCCGAACTTCGCTGCAGCACGTCGGCGGAGGTCGGCCTGGGTGAGGATCGCGGCCACGGCATCGGGCTCCAGGCCCGTGCGACGCAGCTCGGCACCGGCCTGCGACGCAGTCGCGCCGTCAGCGATCGCTCGCTCGACGGCCGCCAGGTGCTCGTGCCCGGTGTCGGTGAACAGGACGTCCCACCCCGGAGGCGGCTGGGGGAGCCCCTTCTGGATGCCGCTCAGGAGTAGTAGGGGTCCGAGAACGACGACATCATCGAGCCGAACCCGGCGATCATCGAGAAGATCACGACGACGTAGAAGACGATGAACGCCACCCAGAACGCCACCATGACGTAGCCAACGATGAGACCCGTGAGCGCGAGGCCGCGCCCCGTGTCGCCGTTGCGCTTGATCTGACCGAGCGCGAGGTGGCCGAAGACGATGCCTGCGATCGGCTGCAGGAACCCGAGAATGACCGCGACGAGTGCGAACGTGTTGGTGTACGCGAGCGTGGTCGGCTGCTGCGCTCGCTGCGCGGCTGCCGACTGCGGGGCATCCGCGCGGTACGGCGCCTGCGGGGCGTCGTTCGTGCCTGGACTCGAAGCGGGCCCTGGCGGGGGGACGGGGTGCGACATGGTGGGCTCCTTTCTGTGACCACACTATCGCAGGCCGATACGGGCGCCCCCAGTGACCGTATCGACATCGGAATTGGCACTCGCCTTGCACGAGTGCCAACGCACGGCATAGACTTTCGAGTGTGCGATCTCATCCGAGTTCGCTACACATTCTTCGTCCCCGAGTTCACCGAGAAAGAGGTCAACCGTGTCGGTCGCCATCAAGCCGCTCGAAGATCGTATCGTCGTCAAGCAGGTCGAGGCAGAGCAGACCACCGCGTCTGGTCTGGTCATCCCCGATAGCGCCAAGGAGAAGCCGCAGGAGGGCGAGGTCGTCGCTCTCGGCCCGGGCCGCATCGATGACAACGGAAACCGCGTGCCGCTCGACATCTCCGTCGGCGACATCGTCATCTACTCCAAGTTCGGTGGCACCGAGGTGAAGGTCGGCGGAGACGACTACCTCGTGCTCTCCGCGCGCGACGTGCTCGCGGTGGTCACCCGCTAACCAGAGCATTCAGTATCCCTGCGGGGCCGGCGCGATTGCGCCGGCCCCGCAGTTCGTTCAGCGGGCGGTGAGCCCCGGAGAGGAGTGTCGTGCCTTCGACCGAGCGGTCCGCGACGAGCGGACTCCTGTTCGGAATATCGGCGTACCTGCTCTGGGGGATCCTGCCGCTCTACTTCGTGGTGCTCGGCGCGATCGGACCGTTCGAGATCGTCTCGATACGCGTACTCCTCACACTCATCTTCTGCGCCGGAGCGGTGACCGTGCTTCGGCAATGGGGTCGCACCGCCGCGCTGCTGCGCGATCGGGGGATACTCCTCCGCCTCGCTGCGGCGGGCGCCGTGATCTACGTGAACTGGCAGGTCTTCGTCATCGCATCGACCTCGGGGCACGTTATCGACGCCTCCCTCGGGTACTTCATCAACCCGGTGGTCACGGTGCTGCTGGCAGTGGTGCTGCTCAAGGAGCGACTGACTCCGGTGCAGTGGATCGCGATCGGGTTGACGGTCGTGGCGTTCGCGATCATCGCGATCGGGTACGGCATCTTCCCGTGGACCGGTCTCGTGCTGGCCCTCTCCTTCGGCTTCTACGGGTATTTGAAGAGCTCGGTCGGAGATCGCGTGCCAGCGCTCAGTGGACTCTTCGTCGAGACCCTGGTGCTCACTCCGCTGGCCATCGCGATCATCAGCGTGCTCGGGATCACCACCGGCCTCTCAGTGGCCGACGCCGACCCCGTCACCATCCTGCTCTTCGCCTGCTCCGGAGCGGTGACCGCCGTTCCGCTGCTCTGCTTCGCCGCATCGGCGCGCCGGATCCCGCTGTCGGTGCTCGGGTTCCTGCAGTACCTGGCTCCGACGTTGATGTTCCTGCAGGGTTGGCTCCTCTTCGGAGAGGACGTGCCTCCGGCCCGTTGGGCCGGGTTCGGTCTGGTCTGGTTGGCCCTGATCTGCCTGTCGTTCGACACGATCAGGAGGGCCGGTCGTGAGCGTCGGCGGAAGCGGCTGGGATGAATCAAGCGTACGTCGAGGCGGGTGCCCCTACGATAGAGGGGTCGGTGCTCTCCGGCGTCGAGTCGCAATCAGAAAATCGAGGTCTTCATGGAACAGCGTGATCCGTTCGCACTCACGGGTCTCACCTACGACGATGTGCTGCTGCTTCCGGCGCACACCGACGTCATTCCGAGTGAAGCGGATACGTCGACGCAGCTGACGCGTCGCATCCGCCTCGGAATCCCGCTGATCTCCGCGGCGATGGACACCGTGACGGAGACTCGCATGGCAGTGGCGATGGCCCGCAACGGCGGCCTCGGCATTCTCCACCGCAATCTGTCGATCCAGGACCAGGCCGAGATGGTCGACCGTGTGAAGCGCTCCGAGGCTGGCATGATCACGAATCCGGTCACCACGTCGCTCGACGCCACCGTGGCAGAGGTCGATGCGATCTGCGGCGAGTACCGCGTGAGCGGACTCCCGGTGGTTGACAAGCAGGGCATGCTGCTCGGCATCATCACGAACCGCGACATGCGATTCATCGACCCGAAGCAGCGGGCTCGCGTGCTCGTGCGGGAGGCGATGACCCCGATGCCACTCATCACCGCGAGCCCCGGCATCGCCCGCGAGGACGCCGAGGACATCTTCAGGCAGCACAAGATCGAGAAGCTCCCGCTCGTCGACGACAGCGGCAAGCTCACCGGACTCATCACGGTCAAGGACTTCGACAAGGAGGAGGAGTACCCGAACGCCACGAAGGACGAGGCAGGGCGCCTCCGCGTCGGCGCGGCGGTGGGCTTCTTCGGCGACGCCTGGCAGCGAGCCACCGCCCTCGTTGAGGCTGGAGTCGACGTGCTCGTCGTCGATACAGCGAACGGCGACAGCCGCGGCGTGCTCGACATCATCACCCGCATCAAGAACGATCCCGCTTTCGACGGCGTCGACGTGATCGGCGGCAACGTCGCGACGTACGCCGGTGCCCGTGCGATCGTCGAGGCCGGCGCGGACGCCGTGAAGGTCGGCGTCGGTCCCGGCTCGATCTGCACCACCCGCGTGATCGCCGGTGTCGGCGTGCCCCAGGTCACGGCCGTCTACGAGGCCGCCAAGGCCGCGACCCCGGCAGGCATCCCCGTGATCGCGGACGGAGGCCTGCAGTACTCGGGCGACATCGCAAAGGCACTCGTGGCGGGCGCCTCATCCGTCATGATGGGATCCCTGCTCGCGGGCACCGATGAGAGCCCGGGCGAGCTCGTCTTCGTGGGGGGCAAGCAGTTCAAGAACTACCGCGGCATGGGATCGCTCGGCGCTCTGCAGACTCGCGGGGAGCGCACCTCCTACTCGAAGGACCGCTACTTCCAGGCCGATGTGCCGAGCGACGAGAAGCTCATCCCCGAGGGCATCGAGGGGCAGGTCGCGTACCGCGGTCCCCTCGGCTCGGTGGCGCACCAAATGATCGGCGGTCTGCGGCAGTCGATGTTCTACGTCGGTGCGCGCACCGTCACGGAGCTCAAGGAGCGCGGCGAATTTGTGCGCATCACGGCGGCGGGCCTTAAGGAGTCCCACCCGCACGATGTGCAGATGGTCGTCGAGTCGCCCAACTACAAGCGATAGGGAATCCCGGTGAGTACAGAGATCGAGATCGGCAGGGCCAAGCGCGCCCGCCGTGTCTACACCTTCGACGAGATCGGCATCGTCCCGACGCGGCGCACCCGAGACCCCGAGCTCGTCTCGACCGCGTGGACGATCGATGCCTTCCACTTCGAGATCCCCGTGCTCGGCGCGCCGATGGACTCCGTCATGTCGCCGGCCGCAGCGATCGAGCTCGGACGCCTCGGCGGACTGGGCGTTCTGAACCTCGAGGGCCTCTGGACCCGTCATGAGGATCCCGACACGCTGCTCGGCGAGCTCGCGGGGATCACCGATCCCATCGAGGCCGTTCACCGCATGCGCGAGTTGTACGCCGCGCCGATCCGGCCCGAGCTCATCCGCGCGCGCCTCGGCGAGATCCGCGAGGCCGGGGTGACGGTCGCCGGAGCGCTGTCACCGCACCGCACTGCCGAGTTCTGGGAGACCGTCGTCGGCGCAGGCGTGGACCTCTTCGTCATCCGCGGGAACACCGTCTCGGCCGAGCACGTCTCAGTCGAGGGCCGCGAGCCGCTGAACCTCAAGCAGTTCATCTACGAGCTGGACGTCCCGGTCATCGTCGGGGGCGTGGCGACCTACCAGTCGGCGCTCCACCTCATGCGCACGGGTGCCGCGGGTGTCCTCGTCGGCTTCGGCGGCGGTGCTTCGTCGACCACGCGTGCGACGCTCGGCATCCGCGCACCCATGGCGTCGGCGATCGCCGACGTGGCTGGCGCCAGGACCGACTACCTCGATGAGTCGGGCGGCCGGTACGTCCACGTGATCGCCGACGGTGGTCTCGGCACCTCAGGGGATCTCATCAAGGCGATCGCCTGCGGTGCAGACGCCGTCATGCTCGGAACAGCGCTCGCGCGTGCCACCGACGCTCCCGGTCGCGGGTGGCACTGGGGCCAGGAGGCCCATCACGAGGACCTGCCCCGCGGAAAGCGCATCCAGGCCGACCGTGTCGCACCGCTCGCCGAGATCATCGCCGGTCCCGCGAACGTGGCCGACGGAACGGCGAACCTCATCGGATCGCTGCGACGCGCCATGGCGACGACAGGGTACTCGGAACTCAAGGAGTTCCAGCGGGTCGACGTCGTCTACGCCGAGCGCTAGCGGCGTGCGCACGAACCTGGACGGGGTATGACGGAACGGCAGAGGCCGCAGTACACGGGAGAGCCCACGCTCGCCCAGATCATGCGACGGCCCGTGTGGATCCTGGCGCTGCTCTTCGCGCTCGCCGTCGCGGGAGCGTTCGCCTGGCTCGGGCAGTGGCAGCTCTCCCACGCCATCCAGGAGGATACGCAGCAGGGCACGGACTCCGAAGTGCCGCGCCCTCTCGGCGAGCTCAATCCTCCGGGGGAGCCCGTCACCGATGCCTCCGCAGGCCACATCGTGACCGTCGACGGCACGTGGGTGCCCGATGATTTCGCCGTCGTCTCCGAACGGGCCAATGACGGGGAGACCGGGGCGTGGGTCATCGGCCACCTCGTCGCGCCGATGGGCAACGGGACCGGACACCTGGCCGTGGCGGTGGGCTGGGCCCCGACCGTGGAGGAGGCCGAGACGGCCCGCGACCGGATCACCGACGACATCGATGAGTCGCGAGTGGTCTCGGGGATCACCGGCCGGTATATGCCGTCGGAGGGCGTCAGCGTTCCTGCGCCTGACGCCGACCCGTTCGCGCTCGAGACGATGGCTCCCGCGCAGCTCGCCAACATCTGGGACGGGATCGACGATCCGGTCTGGTCCGGCTTCCTCGTCCTGCACGCCGATGGTTCGGCCGCGCCGTTCGACGAAGCGGGTCTCACCGCTCTCGACCTCGACCAGATCGACTCTGTCCCCCCGATCCCGCAGGAGCGCGTGAACTGGCTGAACGTGTTCTACGCGGTCGAGTGGGTCGTGTTCGCCGGCTTCGCGGTGTACTTCTGGTTCCGTCTCACGCGGGACGCCTGGGAGAAGGAGCACGAGCTGCGCGCACTGACCGCCGAGGCTGAAGCCGAATCGGCGGCCGGGGGCGGGATCACCACCCCCACTAGAGACACGTAGAATGGAACTCATGCAACTGCAGCCCAGGACCTCCGACATCCCGCGTATTCGCAGGGCGCTGAAGATCTACAAGGTCGCATCGATCATCACCGGAACCATGCTGCTCCTGCTGCTCGCGGAGATGATCCTGAAGTACTCGCCGACGCACGTCGAGTTGTTCGCCGGGGGCGGGCAGTTCCTCCACTTCGCGCCGGTCGTCGTGGGAGAGGGGTGCCAGTGGTACTCCCTCTTCAACCCGGCGCAGGAGGTCTGCGAGCTCTCCTCGACCGGCAACGGGTTGAACCTCTCGTTGCTCATCCTGATCGTGCACGGCTGGCTCTACGTCGCCTACCTTGTCGCCTGCTTCCTGGTGTGGAGCCCGATGCGGTGGCACTTCGGCCGGTTCCTGCTCCTCGCGCTCGGCGGCGTGATCCCGTTCATGTCGTTCATCCTCGAGGTGCGCGTCGCCCGCGAGGTCACCCGTTTCCTCGACTCACACCCCGCCGCCGCGGAGCCCGCGGCGCTCTCCACGGAAGGCACCCGATGACGGACCAGACCCTGACGCGCCCCGTGCTCGTCGTCGACTTCGGCGCACAGTACGCCCAGCTCATCGCACGTCGTGTGCGCGAAGCCGGAGTGTTCTCGGAACTCGTCCCGCACACCATCACGGCGGCCGAGGTCACCGAGCGCAACCCGCTCGGTATCGTACTTTCGGGCGGGCCGTCCTCGGTGTACGAGGAGGGGGCGCCGCAGTTCGATCCGGCGATCTTCGAGCTCGGGGTTCCCGTGCTCGGCATCTGCTACGGCTTCCAGGTGATGGCGCGCACGCTCGGCGGCACCGTCGGCCACACCGGTGATCGTGAGTACGGGGCGACCGACGCGTCGGTGATCGGCGACGGCGGCCCCCTGCTCACCGGGCAGCCGGCAGAGCAGAACGTGTGGATGAGCCACGGCGATGCCGTACAGGAGGCTCCGGAGGGCTTCGAGGTCTTCGCCCGCACCGCGGTCACGCCGGTCGCCGCGTTCGGATCGGCCGCGCGCAAGCTCTACGGAGTGCAGTGGCACCCCGAGGTGCGCCACTCGGACCACGGCCAGCAGATCCTCGAGAACTTCCTGCACACCGTCGCCGGGATCCCGTCCGACTGGACCCCTGGCAACGTCATCGCCGACCAGATCGCCCGCATCCGCGAGCAGGTCGGGTCGGCGCGCGTCATCTCCGCGCTCTCCGGCGGCGTCGACTCGGCCGTCTCCACTGCGCTCGTGCAGCAGGCGATCGGCGACCAGTTGACAGCAGTGTTCGTGGACCACGGGCTCCTCCGTCAGGGCGAGCGCGAGCAGGTCGAGCAGGACTACGTCGCCTCCACCGGGGTGAACCTCGTCACGGTCGAGGCCGCGGAGACGTTCCTCGGTCACCTCGCCGGCGTCACTGACCCGGAGGAGAAGCGCAAGATCATCGGCCGCGAGTTCATCCGCTCGTTCGAGGGGGTGCAGCGCCAGCTCGTCGAAGAGGCGAAAGCCGAAGGCGAGCCGATCAAGTTCCTCGTCCAGGGCACGCTCTACCCCGATGTGGTGGAATCGGGCGGCGGATCCGGATCCGCGAACATCAAGAGCCACCACAATGTCGGCGGCCTCCCCGACGACATGACGTTCGAGCTCATCGAGCCGCTCCGCGATCTTTTCAAGGACGAGGTGCGCGCCATCGGCCGCGAGCTCGGCCTGCCCGAGGCGATCGTCGGACGCCAGCCGTTCCCCGGCCCTGGCCTCGGCATCCGCATCGTCGGCGAGGTCACCCACGACCGCCTGGAGACTCTGCGCGCCGCTGACGCGATCGCCCGCGCCGAGTTGACCGCCGCCGGCCTGGACGCCGAGATCTGGCAGTGCCCCGTCGTGCTGCTCGCCGATGTGCGCTCGGTGGGGGTGCAGGGCGACGGCCGCACCTATGGTCACCCGATCGTGCTGCGTCCCGTCTCGTCGGAGGACGCGATGACGGCGGACTGGACCCGCGTGCCCTACGACGTCCTCGCCCGAATCTCGAACAAGATCACGAACCAGGTGCCCGAGGTGAACCGAGTGGTGCTCGACGTCACGTCGAAGCCCCCGGGAACCATCGAGTGGGAGTGAGCGCCGGCACGCCGGTGTGAGCGCGGCCCGGGCCCCCGAGGGGGTCCGGGCCGCTGTCGTTTCTCGTGGCGTGAGTGCAGGGTTTCGCATGGAATATCCTGCGGATAGCGTGCGGAACCCTCCACTCAATGGCGGGCGTCGCCTCTGAAGCGCAGAAGCGCCTCACCGGACACAGAGAGGGCCCCTCCCGAACGAACGGGAGGGGCCCTCTCTCTCTGTCAGGGGCGAGCGCTGGTGATTAGTCGCCGCGCAGGATCGCGAGAATGCGCAGGATCTCGAGGTACAGCCACACGAGCGTCACCGTGATGCCGAACGCTGCGGTCCAGCCCCACTTCTCGGGAACGCGGTTCTGCACACCGTTCTGCACGAACTCGAAGTCCATGACGAGCGAGTACGCGGCGAGCAGCACGGCGAGCACACCGATGATGACGCCGAGCGGGATGCCCATGACCGTAATGTTGCGAGCACCGAACATGCCCTCGGTGACGCCGGTGAACATGAGGATGACGTTCACGACGGAGAACGCGAGGTAGCCGAGCATGGCGATCAGGAAGATCTTGGTGGCCTTCGGGCTCGTGCGCACCTTGCCGCTGCGGAAGAGGAGCAGTGTGACGGCGAAGACCGCGAGCGTGCCGATGACCGCTTGCGACACGATGCCGGGGAACATCCCCTCGAGCATGCCGGAGATGCCGCCGAGGAAGAGGCCCTGGGCCACCGCATAGGCGACGATGAGGCCGGGGCTCGGTTCCTTCTTGAAGGCGTTGACGAGTCCCAGCACGAGGCCGGCGATCACGCCGGGGATCATGAGGATCGGCACGAACCAGCCGACTGCGGCGCCCGCCACGACCAAGACGAAGAGCATCACGATCTTGTTGATCGTGTTCTCGTACGTCATCGGCTTGTCAGAGGGCGCGTCGATCGGCGGCCGCTGCGCCGTCGTCTCGGGGGTGTCGATGCCTGGCCGCTGCGTCTGCGCAGCGGGCTGATCGTAGATGCGGCGCAGCTCTTCGGCGGAGAGCGACTTGCCGTTCAGGGCCGGGTTGTTGTTCAGGGCCGGGTTGCTCATGCGTCTGGATCCTTCAATCGGGTCTCGGACAGGTGATTCCACACTATCTGCCGATGGTCACGCGAGGCTGAGGATTCCGCGCCAATTCGTACGTGTTCACTGTGGGCGGAGGGTCTCGGCGTGCGATGCGAGAGGTGCCTGCGTACAGTGGGGCCATGCGTCCGCTCATCATCGGTCACCGCGGTGCTCCCGGGTACCGCCCGGAGCACACGGAGTCGGCGTACCGGCTCGCCATCGCTCAGGGGGTCGATGCGGTGGAGCCGGACATCGTGCTGAGCCGCGACGGTGCGCTCGTCATCCGCCACGAGAACGAGATCGGGTCGACCACCGATGTCGCCGATCATCCGGAGTTCGCGGATCGGCGGACGACGCGCGTGGTCGACGGTGTGGAGCGCACGGGCTGGTTCACCGAGGACTTCGACTGGAACGAGCTTGCGACGCTCAGGTGCCGGGAGCGCCTGGCGGATCTCCGGCCCGACAGTGCCGAATTCGGCGGTGCCGAGCCGATCCTGCGTCTGCGCGATGTGCTCGCCATCGCCGATGATGCGGACCGGCCGATCTCGGTCGTCGTCGAGGTGAAGCACGCGCAGTACTTCTCCGACCGGGGGTTCGCGATCGATGAACTGTTGCTGGCGGAGATCTCGCGGGCAGGTTGGGGTGACCGCCGCGATCGACTGATCTTCGAGTGCTTCGAACTCGGAGTATTGGATCGTCTCCGGAGGTTCGGAGCGCCCGTCGTCTTCCTGACGGAGACACGGGGGGCGCCCGCCGACGAGGTCGCAACGATGGGGGATCGCGCCCGACCGTTCTCGTGGTTCCGCGGCGACGCGGGGCTCGAGGCACTCGCCGGCCGCGTAGACGGCATCAGCGTCGCGAAGCGCGACCTCTTCGTCCTCGACTCGGACGGGACTGCGTCGGGGACCAACGATCTCGTTGCGCGAGCGCACGCGCGCGGACTCGTCGCCTACGCCTGGACGCTGCGTCCCGAGAACCGCTTCCTGAATCAGCGCTACCGCTCGGGGGATGACCCCGCGGCTCAGGGGGAGTGGATGGCCGAGTTCGCGGCGATCCTCGATACCGGGATCGACGGCGTCTTCGTCGACCACCCGGATCGGTACATCGGAGAACTCTGCGACCCGTCGTGACACGGGTCGCGGAGTACCGGTCGGCTAGACGGCGGCGTCGAGGCCCCTCGTCTTCAGGAGTTCGCGTTGGTTCGGGTTGACCGACGGGCGGAACGGCACTTCGACGACGGTCGCGCACACGGGTTCTCCCGGCGTCTCCGCGTACTGATCGGGTAGATGGACCCACATCTCGGTGCCGAGCTCCGACATCGGCAGCGGGACGTGGGCGAGGGCGATGTTCGTCTCGAGTTCGGGGGAGAACCAGGGCGAGGTCACGTACCCGACGGCCTCGCTTCCCGCCTCCGCGCTGATCAGCCAGAAGTCGGGTGCGTAGTCGTCGATGGGCTTGCCGCCGAGGGCGAGACCGACCAGCTGGGTGCTGTAGGGCACCTCGCCGGCTTCGAGCCGCGCACGGACCTCGTCGAGCCGCGCCTTGCCGATGTAGTCGGCTTCCTTCTTGCGGGGAACCTGGTAGCCGAGATTGACCTGGAAGGGCAGCGTCTCGAAGTCCATGTCCTGACCCCAGGAAAGGATGCCAGCAGCGATCCGGCGATGATGGGCCGGAGCCACGACCCGGAGGTTGTGCCGCTCGCCGGCCGCGACGATGACCTTCCAGAGGTCTTCGGCATAGCGGGTGGCGTCGTAGAGATACACCTCGTAGCCCTTCTCCCCGGTGAAGCCGGTCTGCGAGATGATCACGTCGCGCCCGCCGATCTGAGCAGCGTGCAGGCCGTAGCTCGGGATATCCCTGGCAACGGGGCCGATGAGGTCCTCGAGGAGATCGACGGACTTTGGTCCCTGGATCTGGACAGGAGCCACATCGATCTCGGCGATACCGACATCGAATCTGCGTCCAACGTTCACGCCCTGCAGCCAGAGCATGAGATCGGTGTCCGAGAGGCTGAACCAGAACTCGTCCTCGGCGACGCGGAGGAGTACCGGATCGTTCAGGATCCCCCCGTCCTCGTTGCAGAGGATCACGTAGCGCGCCCGCATCACCGGGATCTTCGTCGCATCGCGCGTGATGACGTAGTTGACGAACGCTTCGGCGTCCGGACCCTTGACCTGGATCTGTCGCTCGACCGCGACGTTCCAGAGGGTCACGTCGTTGACGAGTGACTGGTACTCCACCGTCATGCCACCCTCTTCGCGGGGGACGTAGCCCCGCGGGTGATACATGCGGTTGTAGATCGATGCCCTCCAGCACCCGTGATCCATGGAGAGGGCCCAGTAGGGAGACTTCCTGACGCGGGTGTCGATCAGCATTTCGACGGGGGTGGGGCCTGACTGGCGCAGGTTGATCGGAACGCGACGGTCGCTTTGATCAACGGACGGGACGTTGTAGCTCATGGGTCCTCCTGTCACATCATTGTGGTCTCACCATGTGGAACACCCGTTCCAATTGTGGTGATGGCGCCAGTGTAGGCACGCCCGTCGAAGCGGTGCAAGGGGGTTTCGGGAGGCTGCGTTCAGCGATCGGTCAGCAGCGGAGGCACCTGCCGCTGCAAGGACCGGGAGAGCGTCTCCGCCTCGCGCACCAGGAGCGCGCCGAGACGTGCGTGATCCGGCTCGAGGCGGAGCGTCGGCCCCGAGATGCCCACCGCCGCGATCACGCCTCCTCCCGGCCCCGCAATCGGGGCGGCCAGTGCGTCCAGTCCATCCTCGAGTTCGTCGTGCGCGACGGCGAATCCGGACTCGCGGATCTCCTCGAGATCGGCGAGCAGTGCGGACCGGGTCGTCAGCGTGCGCGTCGCGCGTCGCTCCAACCTGCCGGTCGGCAACGGGATGGCGTCGAACGCGTACAGCACCTTGCCGAGAGCGGAGCAGTGCGGGGGAACGTCGATGTCGACCCAGTTGCCCGAGCCGAGCAGATACGTCGAGTCGATCTGGGCCACTTGCACGACCTTGCCGCCGCTCGGCACCGCGAGGTGACTCGCCTCTCCCGTCTCCTCGCTCAGGCGCTGCAGCGTGGACCCCGCGGCGGCGGAGAGGGAGTCGACTCGGTCGAAGCGCGCCGCGAACTGCGTGAACATGGCCCCGCCGCGATACCGACCGTCAGGATCCCGATCGAGGAGCGCGTTCCGCTCGAGGGCTTGCAGCAAGCGCGAGGCGGTGGATCGGGAGAGCCCGGTCTGTTCGACCACCTCGGTGAAGGAGACAGAGGTGTCGGCGCCGACGACGCAGGCGATCACGTGTGCGGCACGGTCGATCGCCTGAGCTCCACGGGGAGACTGGGAGGCGCGAGGGTCGGCGGACAGACTGCGCTCCTCTCATCCGTGGCTCACGGGAGCTCCCGAAACGGCCGGAAGCTCAGACTACCGGACCGGCGGGCGATGTCGGTGGCGCTCGGTAGGGTGGCAGCATGCTCCGATTCGACGAGACCCAGCGCTCAGTGCTGGCGCTCGACGCCTCGCGGCACGCGAGTGTCCTCGGGGCCCCGGGCACCGGTAAGACGACGACGCTCATCGAGTCCTTCGCGCGACGGGCCGACGCCGAAGGGTGGCAGGAGGGCGACTTGCTCGTCCTCGCTCCGAGCCGCGCCTCTGCGACGCGCCTCCGCGACCGCGTGCATCAGCGACTCGGACGTGCCTCCGGCGGCACCCTCGTGCGCACTCCAGCTTCCCTCGCCTTCGCGCTGCTGGCGAGGCGCGCTGCCGAAGAGGGGCGCGAACCGCCTCGCCTGCTCACCGGCACGGTGCAGGACGAGCTGATCGGAGAGGTGATCGAGGCGGCGCTCGTCAGAGCGGAGACCGGTCATCGTACCGCCTGGGTCGAACGCTTCGCTCCCGAACTGTTGCGCAGCGCCCCGTTCCGCGCCGAGCTGCGAGAGCTCGTCCGGGTGCTGGATGACGCCTCCCTCTCGCCCGAGACGCTGATGCCCCGGCTCGAAGCCCTCGAGGGAGCTCGGAGCCGCGAGGCGGTGACGGCACTGCCTGCGCCCGAGCTCGTCGAGGTCTGGCTGGCCGCCCTGGAGCTCCTGACCAGGGTCCAGGCGCGGATCGCGGAGGCGCGGCCGGGAGAGCTGACCTCGAGCGGCCTGCTGCGTGCCGCCGCTGCGATGGTGCGCGCGTCAGGCGACGGAGGAGGCGCGGTCCCTCTGCCGCGCCTCATCCTCATCGACGATGCCCACGAGCTGACCGAGGGAGACCTCGCACTCGTCGCTGCCTGCGCCCGCGAGGGGGCGCGCATCTGGGTGTTCGGCGACCCCGATGTGGCGACGAGCGCGTTCCGGGGGGAGCGCGTCGAACTGCTCACCCGGATGGAGGAGGAGCTCGCTCGACAGGGGTTCACAGAAGGGTCGCGTGCGGCGAGGTCTCGAGCCGCGCAACCGCAGCGCGTAGTGCTCGGGGTGGATCACCGCAGCGACCCCGCGATTCGCGGTCTCGTGCGGAGGCTCACGGAGCGGGTCGGGGCCGCCGGAGCCGGTGCGCAGCGCGCGGCGGTGTCCGCTCGCTCGGCCGAGCCGACGGGCGAGCCTGGCTCCGGTCGGCCCGCGACGCAGTTCGTGACGGTTCCCGCGGTGTCCGAGCAACTGGGGGTGATCGCGCACCGACTGCGTCGACGCCGCCTGGGTCTCGACGATGGGATCGAGCTCGACTGGAGCGACATGGCGGTGGTGTGCCGCACACGTGAGGAAGCCGGAGCCGCGGCCAGAACCCTCGCCGGTCTCGGCGTCGTCACGGCGGTGACCGCGGGCGGCATCGTGCTCAGAGAGCACCGGATCGTCCGCGAACTCATCCGCCTCTTGCAGCACGCCCTCGGCATCGCCCCGCTGACCTCCTCCGATGCGTTCGACGTGCTCGGTGGAGACGTGGGCGGTCTCGATCCCATCGTGCTCCGCCGGTTCCGGGCCGCTATTCGCCTGAGTGAGCAGCGCGCCGCCCGGGGAGAAGCGCGCGAGCCGAAGGGCATCGACGAGCTGGTCGTCGAAGCGCTCGGCCGGCCAGAGGCCGAACCGATCGTCGACAGTGCCGCGGGGCGTGCCCTCCGGCGCCTCGCCAGGTTGGCCGAGGCGGGAACGCGCGTGCGCGCGTCAGGCGGAACGCCGCGCGAGACCCTCTGGGCGATCTGGGACGCGACGGGCCTCGCCGGGCCCTGGCAGGAATCAGCGCTCGACGGCCGAGGTGCTCGGGCCGACGACGCCCATCGCCGCCTCGACGCCGTGCTCGGTCTCTTCTTCGCCCTGCAGCGGCACGAGGAACAGGACAGCGAGGTGCCGATCGCCGATCTGCTGGCCGAGCTCCTCGCCAGTGCGGTGCCGGAGGACTCCCTCGCGGCGAGCAGCGCCCGAGAGGTTGTCACGGTGACGACGCCGCAGGGGCTCGTGGGCACCGACTTCTCGCTGGTCGCGATCCTCGGCCCGCAGGACGGCGTCTGGCCGAACCTTCGCTCGCGCGGCACTCTGATCGGCGTCACCGCGCTCGAACGCTGGTTGCGCGGGGGGATCGCCGAGCCCCCGGCGCGACGGGACACGCTGCACGACGAGCTGAGGCTCTTCGCCCACGCCTGCTCCCGTGCCAGGGACGAACTGCTCGTGGTCGCCGTCGCGGACGAGGACCACCATCCATCGACCTTCTTCGGGATAGCGCACCCGCGGTTCGACGGAGCACTGCCGAGCTCGAGACTGACCCTCAGAGGAGCCGTCGCCGAAATGCGCCGACGGCTGACCCGTGATCCCGCCGACGCCGAGGCGAGCGCATCCCTCGCGGCGCTCGCGAGCGAGGGAGTGCCTGGAGCGCACCCCGATGAGTGGTACGGAGTGCTCCCCCCGAGCACCGAGGCGCCGCTCGTCGACCTCGACGGTGACCCCGAGGCCGTCGTACCCGTGAGCCCCTCGCACCTCGACACGGTGGAGCGGTGCCCGCTCGACTGGGCGATGTCCCGGCTCGGTGGGGGGACCACCACCTTCAGCTCCCAGCTCGGCACGCTGCTCCACCACGCCTTCGAACGCGTCGACGATGCAGACCCCGAAGCGCTGCTCGCCATCGTCTCCGAGGAGTGGGACAGCCTCGAGTTCGAGTCCGGTTGGGAAGAGGTGCGCTCGTTCCGACTCGCGGAGCAGATGACGCACGGACTCGCCGAGTACCTCGCGGACTTCGCGGCCTCGGAGCGCGAACTCGTCGGGCGCGAAGCCGAGTTCAGCGTTCGCGTCGATCGCGCCGAACTCCGGGGCACCGCCGATCGTCTCGAACGCGTGCACGGGACGGATGGGCGAAGAGCGCTGCTCGTGATCGATCTGAAGACGGGGAAGACCGCTCCGGGCGGAGCCGCTCTCGAAGCGCACGCCCAGCTGCAGGCGTATCAGTTCGGCGTGCTCGCCGGCGCGTTCGATGCGGAGGGCGGCAGCGCCGGGGCGGCGCTCGTCTTCGTGCACCCCGACGCGCTTCGTGCACGGGATGGCGCCTACAGTCTGCGCTCGCAGCAGCCGCTGACTCCGGAGGCGCGCGCCGAGTTCGGTGAGCGGGTCGCTGCGGCGGCACGCGTGATGGCGGCCGGTGCGTTCACCGCGAGAGTCGAGCACCACTGCTCCGACGAGCACAGCCCAGGGGGCGCGTGCCGCCTCCATGTCATTCCGGCGGTGAGCGCGGGATGAGTCGGAAACAGGATCGCGCAGCCGCGTTCAGCGCCGTGGAGATCGCGCAGCTCATGGCGGATGATCCGTCGGCGGCGCTGCTGCCGACGGATGAGCAGCGCGCCGTGATCGAGCACCGCCTCGACGGGAGCACGCTCGTCGTCGCGGGAGCCGGCAGCGGCAAGACGGAGACGATGGCGAATCGCGTCGTCTGGCTCGTTGCGAACGGATTCAGCGACCCAGGGGCGATTCTCGGGTTGACCTTCACGCGAAAGGCAGCGGGCGAACTCGGGGAGCGCATCGTCGGCCGGCTGACTCGTTTTGTGGAGCGCGTCTCCGACGCGGCAGATCGCGGACTTCTCACACCGTTCCAGAGCGAACGGGCGGAAGAGCTCGCGGCAGTGCTCGAAGACGGGCTCGTGCAACCCGAGGTGAGCACCTACAACGCGTTCGCCTCGAGTATCGTGCAGGAGTTCGGCGTCGCAGCGGGCGTCGCCGCTGCGGCGACCGTGATCGACTCAGCAACTGCCTGGCGTATGGCCCGCGGCACGGTGCTCGCGAGCGAGGCGCCAGGGCTCGTCGACACCGACACTCCGCTGCCCACCATCATCCGCCGCGTGCTCGAGCTCGACCATGCCGTCTCCGACCACCTCACCTCACTCGAGCGGGTCGACGCCGTCGTGACGGAGTTCGCCCGCGTCATCGAGCTCCCGTACAACGAGAAGCAGGCGCTCAGTCGCACCGGCAAACCCTACAAAGCGGTTGCTGACGCGGTAGAGGCGCACCGGGAGACCCCGCTCCTCACACGTCTGGCCCGGGAGTTCGCCGCTGCGAAGGACCGCGGCGGCGTGGTCGAGTTCTCGGACCAGGTGCGACTCGCCGTCAGTACTCTCGAGGAGTCGCGCGAGGCGGTGACGATCCTGCGACGACGGCACCGCATCGTTCTGCTCGACGAGGTGCAGGACACGTCCGTCGGCCAGACACGGCTGCTCTCCCGCATCTTCGCCGGGAGCTCGGTCATGGCCGTCGGCGATCCCCATCAATCCATCTACGGGTGGCGCGGGGCGTCCTCCGACAATCTCCGCCGCTTCCACGAAGTCTTCGCCGGGCCGGGGGAGCGCGTCAGCTCGACGCTGTCCCTCTCGATGAGCTGGCGAAACCCCTCTGGCGTGCTCGCGGCGGCGAACGTGGTCGCCGATCCGCTCGTCGCTGACGCTGCGGTGACCGTCGAGCGACTGCGCGCCGCGCCCCACACCGGTGATGGGGCGATCGAGTGGCGCTACCCCGAAACCGTGGCGGAGGAGTTCTCCGCGGTTGCCGAGTGGCTCGCGGAGGGGAGGGAGCGCCGGCGACTCGAGACCGGTCACCTGCCGACGGCCGCCGTGCTGTTCCGCAATCGCCGGCACATGCCCGCCGTCGCGGCGGCACTCGGTGAGGTCGGAGTGCCCAGCCGGATCATCGGGGTGGGAGGACTGCTGGCGACCCCCGAGGTCACCGACGTCGTCAGCACCCTTCGCTGCCTCTGGTATGCGGAGGCGGGAAGCGAACTTATCAGGCTCCTCGCCGGTCCGCGATTCAGGATCGGGGTCGCCGACCTCGATGGGCTCCGACGTTGCGCCGCCTGGTTCTCGGAGCGGGACTCCGGGCACCAACGGCTCACGGATGCCGACCTCGCCTCCCGTCCACTGCTCGCCGATCCGGAACAGCGCGTCACGCTGCTCGACGCCCTCGACGAGATCGCTGAGATGCGCGACCTGGATCACCGGTCGCTCGCCGCGGTCAGCCCCGAAGGCCGGGGCCGCCTCCGTGAAGCGGGGCGCATGCTCAGGCGACTGCGTCGGAGCGTGGGTGCCGGCATCCCGGAGCTCATCCGGGCTGTCGAGCACGAGCTGCGGCTGGACATCGAACTCGACGCCCATGAGCGCAGCGGTCACGACGGGTCGGCAGTGGCCCGTGCGAACCTGGACGCCTTCACCGAAGTGGTGCAGGGCTTTCTCGCCGTCGACGAGCACGGCACACTAGCTTCGGTCCTCGCCTGGCTGGAGCGTGCCACAGAGGACGACGAACCGGCCGAGCACGTTCCCGAGCCAGAGCCCGGTACGGTCGACCTCATCACGGTGCACGGCTCCAAGGGGCTGGAGTGGGACCTCGTGGCGATCCCTCGCCTGGTGACCGGCGAGTTCCCCGGTCCGTCACGCGAGGGTCGCGGCTGGTTGCGTCCGGGCCAGTTGCCTGACGAGCTCCGCGGGGATGCCTCCGGCCGTCCCGAGCTACGCTGGCGCCTCGCCGAGACGCAGGAGGACCTTCACCGTGCGATCAGCGGGTACCGGGAAGGGCGGGGCGACGACGCCGTGTACGTTCCCGGCTACCTCGATGCCCTCGCGGAGCGTCACGCAGCAGAGGAACGGCGGCTCGCTTACGTGGCGATCACCAGATCAGCGAGCGAGCTGCTGCTGACGGGATCGTTCTGGGGCGGTCAGCTGAAGTCTCGGGTTCCGTCGCCGTTCTTGCGCGAGCTCGACGCTGCCGGCGTGATCGCCGAACTGCCGGAGAACAGTCGATTCGAGTCCGACCCCAGTGAGCGACCCGAGCGCACTTTGGTGTGGCCACAGGATCCGCTCGGCCGTCGCCGGGCGAGCGTGCAGCAGGCCGCCGAGTCCGTGCGTGCTGCGCTCGCTGCGGACGACGCGCCCGGTCGTACTCCCGACCACTTCGTTGTCGGCATCGATCCGACCGTTGAACTGCTGATCGCCGAGAAGCGCAGCGCTGAGGAGAGCGGGGGGCGCCGGCACGCTGAGGACCTCTCTTCGAGCGGTCGCATCACTGCGTCGGGGTTCCACGAGTTCGTCGACGACCCCGAGCGGGCAGACCGTCAGGCGCGGCGTCCGCTGCCGCTCCGTCCGTATCGGAGGACGCGCATCGGGAACCGCTTCCACGAGTGGGTGGAGCGGCGCGCCACGACCGCCGTCGGCACGGCCCTGCCCCTCGCGGGACTCGAACCGGACCTGGACGAGGTGCATCGGACGGAGTTCGACGGCGAAGCGGAGCTGGCCCCCCTCATCACGAACTTCGAGCGGTCGCGTTGGGCGAATCTGCAACCCATCGCGGTCGAGCAGGAGATCACGCTCCCGTTCGCAGGCCGGCAGCTTGTATGCAAACTCGACGCCGTCTACCGGGTCGGTGAGGGCGACGACGCGCGTATCGAGATCGTGGACTGGAAATCGGGTCGCCCACCGGCGACCGAGGCCGAGCGCGAGACACGGCTGTACCAGCTCGAGCTCTACCGGCACGCCTACGCGCGATGGGCCGAATTACCGCCCGACACCATCGATGTCTCCCTCTACTACGTCGCCGACGACGTCGAGATCCGCGGCGAGCATCACCTCGACTTCAGCGCGCTCGAGAATCTGTGGGTCGAAGCTGCGCGACGGTTGTGAGCCGGTGAGGATCGAGCGGGATCAGCATTCCGCGGCTACTCCCGCTCACGATCGGCATCGGCATCGGCACTCCGCTCCTCGGGGCCCCGAGAGCGCGCGGGTGCCTCATCCGGGTCGGCGAGCGGGTCGAAGTCTGCGGGGGTGTCCTCAGCTTCCGCGTCTCCGCTCCTGGCTTCGCCACTGCCTGAATCGGCAGCGTCGAGTGGCTCGATGAAGTCCGTGTCCGCGCCGAAGACGCGGTCCTCATCCAGTGCCTCGTACTCGGCGGTGTCCGACCGGGTGTCCTCCACCCGCGGCACCTCGTCGAGCAGCTGCGAGAGTTCCTCCTCGCCGAGTGCCGCGGACCGCGCGTGAGGTTCGGGAATCGAAGTCAGGCGGTCGACGAGCCGATCGAGCATGGCGACGGCGTCGTCCACGACCGACTGGTCGCGGGTGTCGATGCCGTGCATCAGCCACCTGGCGATCTCGAGCTCGTGGTAGAGCACCGCGCGGGTGCGCAGGTGGCCCCGATGGCCGGTGTCGCGCTGCTGCCCGTATCTCGCGACGACACTGTCGAAGACCTCGGGTCCCGAGGCGAGGAGCCAGGCTAGGTCGCTTGCGGGATCCCCGATGGAGAACTCGCCCCAACCGAGCACGCCGGTCACCTCGTCCTCCGCGACGAGGAGCCTGTCGAGCGTGAGTGATCCGTGAATTGCGGTCGGCGCGAAGTCCCAGAGCTCCTGTTGACGGAGCAGCTGCTGCCAACGGTTCTGCACCGTTTGCGGGAGGAGGCGCGTCGCTCCGGCACGCTCGACGAACCGTGCGGTGTCCAACCGGACGTCCTGAGCTGACCGCACCGTGAGGCCGCCCTGGATCACGATGCTGTGCGGTAGCTCGTGTATGGCGCTCAGCATGTCGGCGATCGGCTGGAGCAGGTACGCGCCCGGGTCGAGGGAGTCCTCGGCCACGTGCGAGCCGGCGAGGAAGGTCGTCACCACCGCTCGAGTGTCACCCGAGCGAGTCACGCCTCGGGCCTCTGGCACGGAGAAGGGGAGCCGTGCCCGCGCACCCGAGGTGAGAGCCGCGAGTCCGAGCAGCTCGGCGGACTGCTCGGTCTCGGCCGAGGGCGTGCGCGGAATGCGTACGATGAGTTCTTCCGCCTCGGCCGTGACGACCACGGAGGTGTACGCGCCTTCCTCTCCGCTCGTGTGTACGCGCGCGCCGTGCACGATGAGCCCGGGAACCGCGGAGGTCGCGAGCGCGGCTAGAGTGAGAGGAGTACTGGCCATGTCTATCAGCGTAAGCAGCGCTCGGCCGGCTCGGTGCGCGCCACGCGCACCGGAGCGCACACCGATCGCGGGGAAGGAATGCGATGCCCGACTCTCGCCCGCCACTCGCCACAGGAGCGCTCGACCGCGACGCGGTGACGCGGAGCAGCGAGGCGGCGATCGCCGAGGCCTGGCGTTCGGCCGATGCACGGGTACTCGTCTTGCGCGGTGCGCTGGTGCCGATGGCGTCGACGGGTGATGCCCTGGCTCTGCGAGCGACCTCCGGAGTGTTCTCGCTTCGCACGGACGGTGCGACGCGGTCCTATCTCGGCCGCATCGACGGTGCCCCGGTCTTCGCAGAGGAGTACGGCGCCGATGCCGCGAGTGGTGCGGCAGGGGAGCCGACCGTCTCTGGTTCCAGCGCCGAAGCGGACACCGGTGTTGCCGGTTCGCGATGGGTGCACCCGTTCGAGTGCGCCGCAATGCTGAGCCCCGCCGAGCGGGAGGTGCTCGCGGTCGCCTCGGCTCTCGCGCGCTGGCACGAGTCCTTCGGGTTCTCCCCGCGGGATGGAGCGCCGCTGGAACTGACGCTCGGCGGATGGGCCGGAGTCGATCCGCACGGAGGTGAGCACTTCCCCCGCACCGATCCGGCCGTGATCGTGCTCATCGAGCACGAGGGGAGGGTCCTCCTCGGGTCGAATGCGCTGTGGCAGACGAACCGGTTCTCGCTGCTCGCCGGTTTCGTGGAGGCGGGCGAGTCCGCGGAGCACACGGTGGTTCGCGAGGTGTTCGAGGAGGCAGGGGTGCGTGTGGACCGCGTGACCTATGTCGCCTCTCAGCCGTGGCCGTTCCCGCGCTCGCTGATGCTGGGATTCCGAGCGCGACTGGTCCCGGGGTCTGACCCGACCCTCCTCGATCCCGACAGAGCGGAGATCTCCGAGTTGCGGTGGTTCTCCCGTGACGAGCTCCGCGATCCGGCCCCCGAGTTGCAGCTGCCGGGGTCGCTGTCCATCGCGCGGTGGATGATCGATGCGTGGATTGCGGAGGGCGATCGCGCCGATGAGCGGGCCTGAGGATCTCCTCGAAGCGCTCGACCCCGACCAGCGAGCGATCGCTGAGTGCCTCCGGGGGCCGGTACGCGTGCTCGCCGGAGCCGGAACGGGGAAGACGCGCACCATCACGCACCGGATCGCGTACGGCGTCCGCAGCGGCGTCTACGCTGCTGATCGAGTGCTCGCCGTCACCTTCACCCGGAAAGCGGCGGGCGAGCTCCAGGGGCGCTTGCGTGCGCTGGGCGCCGAAGGCGTCCGGGCGCACACCTTCCACGGTGCGGCGCTCGCCCAGCTCAGCTATTTCTGGCCCCAGTTCGTCGGGGGCCCGGCGCCCAAAGTGCTCTCCGGCAAGGTCGCGACGGTGTCTCAGGCGGTCGAGGCTCAGGGGTGGCGCTTCGGCGCCGAGGCGCTGCGCGATATCGCCGCCGAGATCGAGTGGCGGAAGGTCTCCATGCTCAGTATCGACGCGTATGCGCGGCAGGTCGATGATCGCCCGCTGCCGGCGGGGTTGCGCGCCGAGCAGATGGTGGAGGCGCATCGGGCGTACGAACGTCTGACCGATGAGCGCAAGCAGATCGACTTCGAAGATGTCCTCATCCTGCTTGCCGGGATGCTGGAGACCGAACCTCGTGCCGCGCTGCAGGTGCGCGAGCGGTACGGGTTCTTCACGGTCGATGAGTACCAGGACGTCTCGCCCCTGCAGCACGCGCTGTTGCAGGTCTGGCTTGGCGGACGCGATGAGATCTGCGTGGTCGGCGATGCCAGCCAGACGATTTACTCCTTCGCAGGTGCCTCGAGCGAGCACCTCCTGCGCTTCGGAACCGAGCATCCCGGGGCGCGCTCGTTCACGCTCGAGCGGAACTACCGTTCGACGCCCGCGATCGTGCGCACCGCGAACCGTCTGATGCGGGACCGCCCCGGAGCACTGACGCTCGAACCGATACGGAATGGAGGCCCCGAGGTGGCTCCCCTCTCCTGGTTCGGGAGCGAGCACGATGAAGCCGACGCGGTCGCCGCGTCCATCGCCGAACGGATTCAGTCGGGGGTCCCGGCCTCCCAGATCGCGGTCCTCTACCGGACGAACAGCCAGTCGGCGCTCGTCGAGGAGGCGCTCACCCGCCGGGGGGTGAGTTTCCGCGTGCACGGGGGTCAGCGCTTCTTCGATCGCGCCGACGTGCGTCAGGTGGTGATCATGATGCGGGGGCAGGCGAAGGTCGCCGATCCGCGTCCGCTCTTCCAGATCGTCAGCGATATCCTGCGGTCCGCCGGCTGGACGGCACAGCCGCCGGAGACCGCCGCGGGACGCGAGCGCTGGGAGGCGATGAACGCGATCCTGGGTCTTGTCGACGAGATGCCTCAGGGGGCCGGGGTGCGCGAGTTCGCGGACGAGCTGACGGCCAGGCAGAATGCGCAGCACGAGCCGACCTTGGATGCCGTGACCCTGAGCGCGATCCACTCGGCCAAGGGGCTCGAGTGGTCGCTGGTGCATGTGATCGGGCTCGCAGAGGGCACGCTGCCGATCGCGTACGCGAGCGATGAGGCCGGTCTCGAAGAGGAACGGCGCCTGACCTACGTCGCGCTGACGCGCGCGCGCGATGAACTCCGACTGTCGGGGAGCGGGGGCCGGGCCGGTCGTCGCGGAGGACGGCCGCCGTCGCGCTTCGTGGCCGAGACCGGACTTGAGACGCGCGGAGCGCACGACGCCCCTCCGAGGTGAGGCCGCACTCACTGCGGCTTCCCGGCGTGGGCGTCGACCCACCCGCAGGAGCAGGCTGGATGCTCGGTTACGGCTTCGAGTACGGGGAGTCCGGCCAGAGCGCCGGAGCGCACCGGTATACGGATGCGGGAGCAGTGGACATCCGACTCACCGGTGCGCCAGCGCCGCGCCAGTGCGAGTGCGATGACCGCGGCCGCTTCCGAGGCGGGCCGTGTCTCCGTCGCAGGGACCGCACCGATCAGTTGCGCGGCGAGTGCGGGGAGGCCTGGGTCGCGGTCGACTTCTGAAAGCGAGACGCAGTCGAGGCATGGACGCCCCGCAGTTGCAGCGAGCGGCCCGATGATGAGGCTGTGGTCGGTGAACCTGATCAGGAGCCGTGGGGCCTCAGCCCGATGTCGACGCACGGCGCTTCCGAGCGGTTCGAGGTACCGCTCGACCACGACGATCAGGTCGGCCGCGCGCGTCTCGCGCTCGGAATGGTCGATGAGCTCGCACCCGGAGGCCGTGAGCATCGTCAGCAGGTCTCGCGGGGGAGGCCCGCGATGCTCCACCTCGAGCAGGAGCGGACGATCCGCCGGCGGATTGCCCCGGCCGCCTTGCACTTCGACGAGTGCAGGCGCGAGGGCGTCCAGTATGTCGTCGAGGTCTGCAGCTGAGACACCGAGCGCGAACGCCGTGGTCGTGAGGTCGGCGGGCCGGATCCCGACGCGGAGCGCAGACAGCAGTCGCTGCGCTCCGGCCGAGGGCCGTTCGAGGCGCGCGATCGCCCGGTCGAAGCCGAGTCGGATCGTGTGGGGGTCCTCCCAGCAGAGCGGGAGCTCGGGGCGGAACTGCAGTCGGGCATCGGTCATGCGACCAGTCTGCGGAGCCCGGACGAGTCAGACGTGCTTATCCACAGTGCGGCCAGCCTCGACTAACGGTGCCGCATTGTGGACGAGCGGTCACCTCAGCTCACTCGAGGGCCTGGTCCGTCACCCGGCTCTTCGTCTGTGGCTTCAGCGTCGCCGCCGTCACCGGTCTCACCGTCGAGCAGTTTCGCGAGCTCGCGGTCGAAATCGTCGGCTTCCGCGGTGCCTTCGTCGCTGCCTGCGAGCCCCAACCGCTCGAGGAGTCGTGCGGGGTGAGAGATCTCCTCGGCGGTCGGCAGGAGGTCGGGGTGCGCCCAGAGGCCGTCCCGTGTCTGGCGGCCACCGACCTCTCCGACCAGTCTCCAGAGCGCAGCGCCCTCGCGCATGCGCCGAGGCCGGAGTTCAAGTCCGATGAGGGTGGAGAACGCCTGCTCGGCCGGCCCGCCGGTAGCTCGCCGACGACGGACCATCTCCGCGATGCCCTCTGCTCCCGGAAGGCGGGATACCGCGTCGGCGGTGACGACGTCGACCCAGCCCTCGATGAGTGCCAGCATCGTTTCGATTCGCTCGTGCGCGGCTTCCTGCGCAGGCGATTTCGGCGGGATGAGCGCGCCGTTGGAGAGGAGCTCCTGTATTTCTTCGGGACGTTGCGGATCAAGGTCGCGCGCCATCTCCTCGATGCGGTCCGTCTCGATGTGGATGCCTCGTGCGAACTCGGCGATCGCGCTGGTGAGGTGCAGCCGGAGCCACTTCGTGTGGCGGAACAGCCGCGCATGCGCGAGTTCGCGTACGGCGAGATACAGCGTGACGGCGTCGAGATCCTGATCCAATCCCGACGCGAACGCCTCCACTCCCGAGGGGAGCAGCGCGCCCCCTTCGTGACCGGGGCCGGAGAGCAGGGGTACCCCGACATCGCCGCCGGAGAGCACCTCCCCCGAGAGCTTGCCGATGATCGTGCCGAGTTGCACGGCGAACAGCGTGCCGCCGACGTTCTTCAGCATGGGGCCGGCATTCTGCAGCGCCCCGCTGAGCTCCTCGGGCATCTGCTGCGTGAGCGCGTCCATCAGCGCCGTCGTGATTGAGTCGGCGACCGGCTGCGCGAACCCGACCCAGGTGTCGACGGACTGCTGCACCCAGTCGATGCGCGACAGGGTGCGCGGTGCGTCTGGGGTGGCGCCGACATCGGTGACCTCGTCGAGCCAGAGGGCCGCTACCGGGAACGCCCGCTCTGCCGAGGCGCGGTCGCCCCGGGGCGTATCGGCACCCTCGCTGCTGGCGACGTCGATCGCCGTCTTGCGGGTGATCGACCAGTCGATGCCGTCGCCCTGCTGCTGCATCGCTCCCTGCAGCGTGGCGAACAGCCGCTGCAGCGCTGCAGGGTCTCCGGGAAGACCCGCTGCAGCGGCGATCTGCGCGGGGTCGAAACCCTCCGGAGACGCGGAGGCGTCGCCGGAGAGCATGTCTCTGAGGATGCGCTGCAACTCTTCGAAGTCGCGGTTGTCGTCGGGATTCTGGGAGTCGTCGTGCTCGTTCATCGGTGTGCTCGCCTCACTCTCGCTGATGCCCTCAACGCTACGGCAATGGCTTCAGTTTCTCCTGCTAGATTGGCCGCTTCCGGCGGGTGAGCGTTGCGCTCAGTGCGAACAGGGCGACTCAGTCGGCAGGCGGGGCGAGAAGGGACGGTCGTATGCGGGACTCGGAAGTCGATCGGCGGCGCACCAGGCTCACGATCGGGTTCGCGATCGCCGCGCTCCTCGTGCTGGTCGCAGCTGTCACGCCCTCGCCGTTCGTCGTCGAGCGCCCCGGCCCGGTCATCGACACCCTCGGCGACGTCGATGTCGAAGGCGAGGAGCTCCCGGTCCTGTCGATCACGGGCGCCGAGACCTATCCGACCACCGGATCGCTCTCGCTCACGAGTGTCACGCTCATCGGAGGCCCTGAGCATCCGACGAAGTGGTTGTCGCTCATCGCTCCGCTGTTCGATCGGGATCAGAGGATCGCGCCGCGATCCGAATTCTTCCCAGACGGCGTCACGGAGGAGCAGCGTTCCGCCGTCAACACCGCGATGATGGGGTCCTCGCAGACCCAGGCGGCCGCGGCTGCGGCGCGGGAGATGGGCATGGATGTTCCCGGCCGGGTGCTCGTCGCCGATGTCGTCGAGGGTGGTCCAGGGGAGGGCGTGCTCAAGCCGGAGGACGAGATCCGCACCGTTGGCGGCGCAGCGGTCGCCGATGTCGAGGCGCTCCGGGCGGCGGTCGCCGAAGATGACGGGGCGCCGATCGAGCTCGGGATCGTGCGCGACGGCCAAGCCATGACGGTGTCAGTCGTGCCCGAGACGCCCCAGGGATCCGATGCCCCCGTCATCGGGATCACCGCCGGCGTCGACTACGAGCTGCCGTTCGAACTCGACACGAGCCTCGAAGACATCGGAGGGCCGAGCGCCGGGATGATCTTCGCGCTCGCCATCTACGACAAACTCACTCCTGAATCACTCACGGAGGATCGTGCCGTGGCGGGGACTGGCACGATCGACGGCGAGGGACGCATCGGCGGGATCGGCGGGCTGCCGCAGAAGATCGCCGGCGCGGCGGGCGCGGACGCGGAGCTGTTTCTGATGCCGATCGAGAACTGCGCGGACATCCCCTCCCGGCTTCCCGACAACATGGCGGTCGCTCCGGTCGGCACCCTCGACGAGGCGCTCGACGCCGTCGCCGCCTTCACCGCGGGCGATGACGTGCCGGGTCCTGAGGCGTGCGATGGGGTCGCGGCAGGAGCCGTTTCGTAACGGTACGTCGAGGGGGTATAACGATCCCCTGATCCCGGCGATCCGCGTCCGACGCGACCGGTAGGGTGGACAGCGTCCCCGTACCTATACGAAAGTTCAGACGTGACCGACCAGAACAGTTCTGCTCCGGCCGCCCGTCAGCGCCGACTCTCACCACTCGTCCTCACCGTGATCATCGTCGCGGTCCTCATCGTCGCGTTCCTCGGGTTCGCGTCGGTGTTCACCGAGGTTCAGTGGTATCGACAGCTCGGATTCCTCCCGGTGCTCGCGACGCAGTGGATCGCCGCTGCCGTGATGTTCGCCGTCGGATTCATCGCGATGGCCGTCCCCGTATTCTTCTCCATCGACATCGCATACCGGAAGCGCCCGGTCTACGCTCGCCTCACGGCTCAGCTCGACCGGTACCAGGAGATGATCGAGCCCCTGCGCCGCGTGGTGAAGTGGGGCCTGCCGATCGTCATCGGCATCATCGGCGGCATGACCGCGGCAGCCGCATGGCAGCGGGTGCTCCTCTGGATGAACCGGGAAGGCACGGGCCAGGTCGATCCGCAGTTCAACCTCGACGTCTCGTTCTTCATGTTCGATCTGCCGCTGCTCCGCGGCATCGTCGGTTTCGCCTCCGCGGTCGTTCTGACGTCGCTCATCCTCGGTGCTGCGACGAGCTACCTCTACGGCGGCATCTCGATCAACGGCCGCGAGGTGCGCGTCTCGAAGGCGACCCGTATCCAGGCGGCTGTCCTGGCATTCCTGTACCTCGCACTGCAGGGGCTGAGCCTGTGGCTCGACCAGTATGCGACGCTCAACGATCCCCAGGGCCTGCTGACGGGCGCTATGTACAGCGATGTGCACGCGGTCATCCCCGGCAAGCAGATTCTTGCGGGCATCGCGGTGCTCATCGCACTCCTCTTCCTGATCACCGCCTTCACGGGCAAGTGGCGGCTGCCGGTGATCGGCACGGCGCTCTTCCTCGCTTCGAGCCTCGTGCTCGGGGTCGGGTACCCCTGGGCGATCCAGCAGTTCCGCGTCACGCCCGATGAGGGCAGCCTCGAGTCCGAGTACATCGAGCGGAACATGGCGGCGACCCGGGCGGCGTACGGCGTCGACGAGGTCGAGCAGGAGTCCTATGACGCGACGACCGATGCCGAGTCGGGTGCGCTGCGGAACGACGCCGTCGCGACGGCTAACATCCGCATCATGGATCCCGAGGTCATCTCGCGGACGTTCGCGCAGCTCGAGCAGAGCCGTCAGTACTACACGTTCCCGAACTCGCTCAATGTCGACCGCTACGTGATCGATGGCCAGGTCGAGGACACCGTGTCGGCGATCCGCGATGTCAACGTCGAGTCGCAGAGCGGCTGGTACAACCAGACGCTCGTGTACACGCACGGCTACGGTCTCGTCGCCGCATACGGCAACCAGCGTTCGCCGGGCGGCGAGCCGGTGTTCCTCGAGAACGGCATTCCGACGAGCGGCATGCTCGGCGAGTTCGAGCCGCGCGTGTACTTCGGAATGAACTCACCGCCCTACTCGATCGTCGGAGGCGATCGTGATCGTCCGATCGAGGTCGACTACCCGGCGGATGCCGAGACGGCAGCCGAAGCGAGCGCCGACGAGGACGCGGTCGACGCCGAGCCCGCCGAGGGCGAGGACGCCGTGGTCGAGGAGGCCGAGGGGAACGATGGCGAGCGCCAGAACCTCACCACCTTCGAGGGTGACGGGGGCCCGGTGCTGAGCAACGCCTTCATGAAGCTGCTCTACGCCCTGAAGTTCCAGGACTTCGAGGTGCTCCTCTCCGGCGCCGTCGTCGACGGCTCGCAGATCCTCTACGATCGCAATCCGGTCGAGCGCATCCAGAAGGTCGCGCCGTACCTCACGATGGACTCTTCGCCGATCGCTTCGGTCGTCGATGGGCGAGTCGTGTGGATCGTGGACGGATACACGACCTCTGCGGACTATCCCTACTCGGAGGTGCGCGACTTCAATGCGATGAAGGTCGACGCGGACAACGAGAATCAGGCGATGTCGCAGGATCCGGTGAACTACATTCGCAACTCGGTGAAGGCTACGGTCGACGCCTATGACGGCAGCGTGAAGCTGTACGCGTGGGACACGGAGGACCCGATCCTCAAGGCCTGGGACAAGATCTACCCCGGTATGCTCACCGACCAGTCGGAGATGAGCGCGGACCTGCTCAGCCACGTGCGCTACCCCACGGACCTCTTCAAGGCGCAGCGGGACATCCTGTCGCGCTACCACGTCAGCGGCCCTGGCGTCTTCTACTCGTCCGAGGACCAGTGGCGCACGCCGGACGACCCGGTGAGCGCGGCAGGCGGGGAAGCCAACGCGGCACCCCAGCCGCCGTACTACCTGACGCTCTCTGCGGGAGCGGATGAGGATCCGAACTTCTCGATCTACTCGACCTACATCCCGGATGCGACGGGCGAGGGATCCCGAGATATCCTCACCGGGTACCTCGCGGCGAACTCCAACGCAGGCGACCAGGCCGGGGAAGTGTCGGAGGACTACGGTCGGCTGAAGCTGCTGACCCTGCCGCGCGGAGACACCGTGCCTGGCCCCGGCCAGGTGCAGAACTCGTACAACACCGATCCGACGGTGTCCACGGAGCTCAATATCCTTCGTCAGGGCGAGACGCGAGTCATCAGCGGAAACCTGCTGACCCTCCCGGTCGGCGGCGGTCTGCTCTACGTGCAGCCCGTGTACATCGAGGCCTCCTCGGGTACGAGCTTCCCGCTGCTGCAGAAGGTGCTGGTCTCCTTCGGCGACAAGATCGCCTTCGAGGACACGTTGGACGATGCGCTCGACGAGCTCTTCGGTGGCGACTCGGGTGCGAGCGCCGGCGACCAGGAAGTCGTGCCGGAAAGCACCGTCGACGGTGAGGCGCCCGCCGAGGGCGGCGAGACCGAGACACCGGCACCCGAGGCGACGGTCGACGACGCCCTGCGCGAGATGCAGTCCGCGCTCGAGGATCGCGACGCCGCCATGGCGGAGGGCGACTGGGCCGCCTATGGTGAAGCCGACGAGCGTCTTAAGCAGGCGATCGAAGAGGCGATCTCGAACGAGGCGGACGAGGAGTAACTCCTCCTCGGACACATCAAGCAGAAGGGGCCGGGCGTTTTCGCCCGGCCCCTTCTGCTGTCTGTCGTCTTGAATGTGCTGGGGACCTGTAGCTCCTCCGCGTACTCAACACACTGAATGTTGCTCAGAAGCGTCAACGTGACGGAAGAGCCGCGACGGCCTAATCTCATACCGGGGAGATGGTATAGAGAGGAATGATGTTGATGAGAACTCATGAAGCTATTGCAATCGGTCTCGTGCTCGCAGTGTTCGCAGTGCCGGCGCTCGGGGAGCGTGCGGCCGTCGCGGAGGTCAGCGAACGGGCGGGCGAGCCACCAGGAAGTGGTGTCGAGCTCACTGAAGATCACTCTGACGCGGGCGAGGGGGTCGAGGAGGACCCGACGGACGTGGGTGGCACGGTCGTCGATCCTGATCGGTCGGAGTTCGGTCAGAAGGATGCCCGACCAGCACTGCCGGGGGATGAGGGGGCCCTCGACGAGCGGTCACTCGCAGATGAACTGGCGGGGATACGCGACCCCTGGGGAGCCGAAACCGACTCCGGGTCGATCGGCCTCGATGAGGTCGCGGGGAGCGGACAGTTCGCTTCGGATGAGGAGCAAGCAGTAGCGTTCGACGTGTCCGCCACGGGGCGTGTGGAGATCGCTCCCGAGGGTGGCCGCACACTCGCTCTCGAGTTCGATGGCGTGAGCAGCGCGCTCGACGAAGTCGATTCGGGAGGGATACTTGCCTACGGCATGCAGGGTGACGCGTCGCTGGTGCCGCAGGTCGATGACCACGTGTTCAGGGCCCTCTTCGCCGTGGAACACGCTCAGAGTCCGGCTGAGTACGCGTTCCACGTCACCGGTGAGGGAGGGGAGGTGCTCGCTCCCCAGAGCGATGGATCGATCATCGTGCTCGACACCGATGGTGAGGAGAGCGCATACATCGGCGCTCCCTGGGCTCGGACAGCGCAGAACGCCGAGGTTCCCACTGCGTATCGGGTGGAGGGCACCTCGATCACCCAGGTCGTCGATCTCGAGGGGCTACCGGACAGTGCGTTCCCGGTGATCGCGGATCCGGCGGTGTACGTGAACTCGGTCACCCGGAAGGTCATCAATGTGAAGAACCACGGTCGCGTTGCGAAGTGGAAACGGGTGGGTTCGTGTCAGGCGCTCAGAAAAGCTCCGGCGTGTTCCGTCAAAGCTGAGTTTCAAGACGAACGGTCCGTACAGGTGGCTCTCGGCATCTCAAGGGGATCGGTCACGGGCTCACTAGGTTTCACCGCCGCATCCAAGAAGAAATACGGTGCCACCTGCAAGTCTCGGCCAGGTCCGTCGAAGGCGCAGATGTATCAGGCGGCGAAGAAAAAGACCTACCGGATCCAGAAGACTGTGAAGCGTGGTGTGCCTGGTATCCCCGGCCACCGGATGAAAACGACGATAACGAAGAGTGGGACGCTTGTCGCTTACTCGGCTGGCAACGATTGGACGTGCGCAGTCTCATGAAGTTCAGGGCTATTCAATGTCTTGCTGCCGCGGTCATCGTAATTGTGGCAGTCTTCTCGATCGTCATGCTCAATCTGCAGTGGCTTCCCTGTCAAGAGCCTGCTTGTGTGATCGAACCCGCGACCCAGGCTATGTTCGGGGCAGTGCTGTTCGCGGGAGCACTCGTCTCCGCCTCGGTGCTAGTCGGCGCGACGATGGTGGCGCGAGCGCTGTCGTCAGTGGTGGGGCGCTCCGGTACGCCGGGGGACTCCGGTACTCAGCGTTCTGACGACGATGAGTGTGATGCGGCCGTCTGACGGAGTCAGGCGGAAGGTTCTCTCCTTCGTCCCCAGGGGGCTCTCCGGACTGTGCCTCGATGCACAGTCCGGAGAGGAGGTTCTCTGATCAGTGGGTTGCGGAGACACGGGGACGCAAAAAAGAGAGGTACTGGGATGATTCCCAGTACCTCTCTCAGTGCCGCACTTGGCGTTTTCTCGTTGCGGGGGCAGGATTTGAACCTACGACCTCCGGGTTATGAGCCCGGCGAGCTACCGAACTGCTCCACCCCGCGGCACAAGAATTAACTTTAGCACGGGGTCCGGGGCAATGCAAAACGGGCTCCCTCGCGCGGGGAACATCGGCGTGTTCGCCCCTGTGGAGAGCGTGCGCGCCGACCTCCGAACTCGCGAACCATGGGCACGAGCGGCGCATCCGTCGTCGCGAGAGGAGAGTGCCCAGTGAATGACAACGTGACCATCGTCACCCAGCGCCGAGCGAGGCGAGCAGTGGTGACGGGGATACTGATCGCGCTGATGTGGGCGATGCTGCCGCACGCCGACCCACCAGCCGCGGCGGCGAACCGCGGGTACATGGTCGACATCGGCGGGTGGATGGTGGGCACGTTCGTGTCGTCCACCGGTGTGCACACCTACTGCGTCGAACCCGGAACATCGGAGCCGGTCGCCGCGCAGCAGAAGCCCCGGAAGATGGGGACGCTCCCGGGGTACACCGGGTACCAGCCCGACGCCACCGGCTGGGACGCCAAGGTCACGAGCGGTCCGGCATCGGGCGAGACCGTGCGCCGCATGAACTACGTCATGTGGAAGTACGGGCGAACGACCGATGCCAACCAGGCCGCGAGCGTGCAATTCGCGATCTGGTTCCTCCGGGACGACCCCGGAGTCCGCGACTGGGTGAACCACCGAGTCAAATGGGTCCGCGATCACGGTCGCGCCGATCTCATTCAGCGCGCAGAGGACTACGCGGCGGAGGCCCGCCGGCAGGCGCGAGCACCGCAGGCTCAGAAACCCGGCACCCTCGTACTCGCGGAGCAGCAGCTCGTCACCGCTGCATCGGGGGCGGTGTCAGGCACGGGGAGCGTCGCCTTTCCCGTCGGCACGACCCAGGTGAAGATTTCTGGCGCCGCATTTGCCGGCGGCAAGACGGTGCATATGAACCCGTCGAAGCAAGCCGGACGGGTCTCCTGGAGCACCCCGTTGCACGCGAAGGGCTGGGCACGGCACCACGGCGTCTCCGTCACCGCATCCTGGGAAGCCAGATCGTCGGGATGGCCGGCCAGCGTGGTGGTGCACCCCGCATCGCAGCAGAACCAGCAGTGGCTCGGGTCGGGGATCTCTCCGATCGATGAGACGATGCGCGCAGACCTGACTCCCGTATCCACGCAGCTCGACAGCCAGTTCTCGCCCGAGCTCAGCACCGAGGTCCCCGCGAACATCATCGCCCGCGAATCAGCGGCATTTGCCGACAGCGTGACGATCACCGTCCCATCCGGCTCCGCCCCCTGGCCCGCGCGGCTCGGAAGCGGGGGAGCAGCAGCGGAATACCTCCCGGTCCAGGCCGAAGGTACGCTCTACGGCCCATTCGAGCACCCCATCCAGCAAGCGGAGACCCCGCCGGACGACGCGCCCGTCGCCGCACGTGCCACGGTCATCGCCGATCGGGGGCCCGACACGTATGACGTGCACCTCGACGAGGCACCTGCGAGCTCGGGGTACTACTCCTGGGTCTGGGAGATATCGGAACCCGGTCAGGCCGAGGAGGTCCGTACGAGCGGGCTGCTTCCCCAGAGCTTTCGCGTCGCAGACGAGTTCGGCGTCGAGAGCGAGGGTCAGATCGTGCCCACTGCGCTGCGGTGGAAGACGCAGCTGATCGAGCAGCGACTCGGACTCGATGACCTGCGAATCCGGGACCGGGTCACGCCCGAGGCGATCGACGGCCCGTGGCTGCGCGGTGCCGCGGGCGACCCGCTCGAGGCCGTTCTCACGCTCACCGCCTACCATTCGAAGACGGAACCCGAACGCGCGGAAGCACCGCCGGAGGGCGCCGTCGAGATCGGATCCACACAGGTAGTCGTCTCGGGTGATCCCGCAACCGTCGAGGCGGAGCCGATCGCCGTCCCCTTCGATATGCGGGGCTGGGTGACGGTGCAGACCTGCCTGAAGAACGAGGATCAGACCGAAGCGTCACGCGGCCTGTTCGACGAGTGGTGCGACGACTACGGCATCCCCGAGGAGACGGCCGTCATCGCCCCACCCGAGGTCGTTACCGAAGCGCAGTCGAACGCGCTCGTCGGTGACTCGATCCAGGACACCGCGATCGTTACGGGCCGTGTTCCCGAAAACGCCGAGATCGGCTTCACGTTCTACCTGGTCCCCGAGGCAGGCACGCCGAAGTACGACGAGGAGTGGCAGCCGCGCACGAACTCCCGTGGAGAACCCGAGACGTGGTCGCGCGCCGAACTGCGCGGGATGTCCGACGATGAACGGTGCCTCGCGCAGCCGGTGGGCTCCACCGCCCGCACCGCGGTCACCGAGCCGGGTCGCGTGGAGTCTCCGACGATCAGGGCGGGGAGCGCCGGTGTCGGCTACTGGGTCGAAGATCTGGATACGCAGAACCCCGATACGGGTGAGCGCGAGGAGTTGCATCGCGGAGCATGCGGCTTGGAGAACGAGCGGACGGTTGTCAGCGAGCGTCCCGGAGCGCTCGCCGTCACGGGCTCCGACTACGCGCTCATCGGCGTCGCTATCGGCGGGGCGCTCGCGGTCCTCGCCGGCCTGATGCTCTGGGCCGGGCGGCGCGCGAAGCGCGTTGGAAACGACCCCGCACAGACTGTCGGCGCAGGTTTCGAAGCCGTCGAGCCCCGCGGGGTGAGCGGTCCGCGCGACTGAGGGTGAGGCGGGCACTGCAGCACCCACTGCGGTGCCCGCCCCTCGGTGGCAATCTCGATTCCGCAGGCTCTGTGGAGATGGCACAGAAGTTATTCATAGACTTCTCCGACAGCCTGAGTGTCAGGAAGGGAACCGAGATGCATAGAACTCCTGAATCAGAACCGTCAGACCGGGACTCCGAGCGCGAGCCCGGCACCGGTTCGGAAGCGCACGCCGAGACGCGTCCGCTACCGCCGAACACCGATCGCGATGCGACTGCCGCCGAGACGCGTGCAACGTACACTCAGGGCGTCCCGTCGGCCCACGCGCCGTACGGGCAGGCGCAGTACCCGACGCAGCAGCAGCCCGAATCCGCTGAGCGCGGCCAGTACCCTCAGTATGCTCCACCGCAGTACGCACCACCGCAGCACACCTACACGGGGACCGGCGCTCAGTCGCACCCGGGAGGACACACCGCCTCTGGGGCTCCGCAGCAGCCAGCCGCGCCGCACCCCACCCACACCGCGCACGCTGCGGAACCGGCGACGGTGGCGGCCGGTGGCGGAGCTCAGCCGCCGCTCTCGGGCGAGCGGCCTCCCGCCGAGTTCGGTGAGCCGGGTTCGACAGGATCCGCGAAGAAGGGCCGGAGCGGCACCCTCCTCGCCGGCCTCGCGATCGGAGCGCTCCTCGGCGGTGTCGTCGGAGGTGGTGTGGGGGCCGTCGTCTCCGCGAACCTGTCGCAGACGTCGGTCACCGCGGGCGGAAACGGGGGCACCCTCACTCTGCAGAACACCGACACGGCGACCCAGGTCTCCGGCGTCGCTGCGGCCGCGACGCCGAGCGTCGTCACCCTGGAGGTGCAGTCGAGCAGTGCGCAGGGCTCCGGATCCGGCATCGTCTACAGCGAAGACGGATACATCCTCACCAACGCACACGTGGCCACACTCGACGGAGCAGCGATCAACGGCGCTGACATCAAGGTGAAGTTCTCCGACGGAAGGATCCTGCAGGGAGAACTCGTCGGTACGGACCCCTACGCCGACCTCGCGGTGGTGAAGGTCGATGCCGAGGGCCTCAGTGCGGCGACCTTCGCCGACTCCGATCAGATCAACGTCGGCGACCTGACCGTCGCGATCGGCGCGCCGCTCAACCTCTCCAACACCGTCACCAGCGGTGTGGTGAGCGCGCTCAACCGAGGCATCTCCGTCGGTAGCCCACTCATCCCAGACAACACCGAGCAGCCCGACCAGTCTCAGCCGGACGAAGGCAACGGCTTCCCCTGGGACTTCCGTTTCGGGACGCCGGACGAAGACGGCCAGCAGCAGCCCGAGCAGCAGCAGGCGGGTGGCAGCGTGACGCTCCCGGTCGTGCAGACCGATGCGTCGATCAACCCCGGAAACTCCGGCGGAGCGCTCCTGAACGGCGACGGCGAAGTCATCGGCGTGAACGTCGCGATCGCTTCGAACGCTGGATCCGAAGCGGCTGGCAGCGACGGTCTCGGCTTCGCGATCCCGTCGAACCTCGCGAATCGCATCGCGCAGGAGATCATCGACGGAGACCAGCCGTCCCACGGCCAGCTCGGTATCAGCGTCGCAGACTCCTCGACGGACACCGACGCCGACGCGAGCGTCGCAGGCGGTCTCGTCGCGAGCGTCGAGAAGGGCGGCCCCGCCGCCGAAGCCGGGCTCAAGGAGGGTGATGTGATCACCGCCATCGACGGAATCCCGGCCATCGACGGCACCTCCGTCTCCGCGTTGGTCCGCTACCACGAGGGCGGGAGCGACGTGAAGATCTCCTACACCCGGGACGGCAAGGCGGACGAGACGACCGCCACGCTCGGCACGCTGGAGTGGTGACCCCGCACCGCTGACAGCCGCACTCACCCGCTCCGGCTACAGTGGAGCGGGTGAGTGACGGCAACTTCCGATTCGCGCGGGGAAACCTTGAGAAGCTCCTCGCGCTCCCCAAGTACCTGATCTCGGTCATCGTCGCATGGTTCGTGCCGCGCGACGATGACCGCTGGGTGTTCGGTTCGGGCATCGGCGTCGCCGAGGGCGCGCTCGCCGTCGCGCGACAGCTCCGCGCGGAACGACCGGAGGCGGAGATCGCCTGGCTCGTCGCCGACGACCAGGAGGCGGCGCTCGCCGAAGCGGAAGGATTCGTCCCGGTCCTCCGGCGGGGCTGGGCGGGCTACTTGGCCACCCTCCGCGCCCGGTACCTCGTCGTCACGCACGGGCTCGGAGACGTCAACCGATTCGGCGTCTTCGGCGGCACCGTCGTGCAGCTGTGGCACGGCGCGCCGCTCAAGCGGCTGCACCTCGATTCGCCGGTCACGACCGCGGTGAGAGGCCCTGCGCCGGTCCGCAAGGTGCTCCGGAAGATGTACCTCTCGGGCGCCGGGCAGGTGGATCTGTTCGTAGCAGGATCACCCGTCGCCGCCGAACGATTGCGATCCGCCTTCCGCGTGGACCCGGGACGCGTGCTCGTGCTCGGCGACCCCCGCGACGATGAGCTCGCCCGCCAGGCAGCCGATCCCGCCAGGTGCCGATCGGTGCGGAGCACCGTTCGAACGATGCTCGGGCTCCCCGACGATCGGGACGCCGAGGCGCTGGTGCTCTACGCGCCGACCTGGCGCGACGGGGAGACCGATCCGGGGGTGCCGACGCCCGAGGAGATCGCCGCGCTCCACACGAGACTCGAAGCGCTCGGCGCCCGTCTGGTGCTCCGACCGCATCCGCTCGGCGCCGGGGCCTACGCGGACGCGCTCGGTCCGCGGGTGCACCTGCTCGATACGACGCAGGCGCGAGATCTCACGCCGCTCCTCGGTGCCTTCGACGCCGTGGTGACGGACTATTCATCAGCGGCGATCGATTTCTCGCTGCTCGGCCGACCGATCGTCTGGTTCGCCCCTGACCTGGATCGCTACGCGCAGTCCCGTGGTCTGTACGAGCCGCTCGAGGTCACGAGCGAGCGACGAGTCGCGTCCGACTGGGCCACGGTCGAGGAGCACCTCGCAGCAGTGCTTCCCCCTGGCCAGGCGCGCCGGGCCGCCGAAGCGCGTTCTCGCGCGCTCGCCGCCCGGTTCCACGCGTACCCCGAAGGGGGAGCAGCGACCCGGGTACTCCGTCGGATCACGGAACTCCGCCTCTCGGACGCCGAACTCGTTCCGGAGGGCGGCGTGTTCTTCGAGAGCTTCTACGGGCGCCAGGTCGGGTGCAACCCCTTGGCACTCGACCGCGAGATCGCCCGCCGCTTCCCGGAAGCCCGCCGGTACTGGAGTGTCACGAACGAGGAGCAGCGCGTGCCGGAGGGGGCTACCGCCGTGCTCGTCGGCGGGCGCGAATGGACGGCCGCCCGGAGGCGTGCACGGCTGCTCATCGTCAACGACTGGTTGCGGAAGGGCTTCTCGCCGAAGCGCCACCAGACGGTGCTCCAGACGTGGCACGGGACGATGCTCAAGCACCTCGCACTCGGGCGTCCCGGCGTCGGCCTCCGCACGCGGATCGCGATCCATCGCGAGAGCCGCAGATGGGACCTGCTGCTCTCCCAGAACCCTCACGCCACGGAGCAGTTCCGCAGCAGCTACGCCTACCGCGGTCCGATCATCGAGACGGGTTACCCGCGCGATGATGCGCTGGCGCGGGCGGTGCTCGGCCCCCACGCCTTGAATCCCGTGCCCGTGCGTGCGGCTCGGCAGGCTCTCGGGGTGAGGGACGAGCAGCGGGTGCTCGTCTACGCGCCGACGTGGCGGGACCGCGGGATCACCCTCGTCGACGGTCTCGACGTGGTCGCGCTCGCCGAAGCACTCGGGGAGGGGTGGACCGTCGTCGTGCGCGGACACACCAGGACCCACGCCTTCGGAACCTACGGTATGGGCCACCCCAGGGTCGTCGACGCCTCGCGTCATCCCGACGTGAACGACGTGATCCTCGCCGCCGACCTGCTCGTCACCGATTACTCGTCGATCATGTTCGACGCATCGATCACCCAGGTGCCGATGATCTTCTTCGTGCCAGACCTGGCTGCATACCGCGATCGCGAGCGGGGATTCACCTTCGACTTCGAGCGGACCACGCCGGGGCCGCTGCTCACGACCCGCGACGAAGTCGTCTCGCATGCCGCCGCACTTGCACAGGACGGGAGCGAGGCGGAATGGGTGCAGCGCTGCGACCCCGCCGCAGCGGCCTGGCGTGCTCGGTTCGTCCCCCACGACGACGGGCGAGCGGCCGAGCGGGTCGTGGACGAGCTCGTGGGGCGGGGCGCGATCGGCTGATCAGGCTCGGGACTTGTCCACCGTCCGGCCGCCGCCGAGCAGGATGCCGCGCAGAAAACCGGCACCCCAGCTCAGGTGCATCGTCACAAGCGCGCATCCGCTCAGCACGCGATCGGCGACGCCGCGCTGCGGGGGATCGCTGAGCCGGGTCACGGCGAACCCGACCCCCGCAGCGTAGGCGGCTGCCGCGAGGTGAGCGAGCGCCAAGGGAGATCTGCGCGGGAGCACCCCCGCGATCTGCAACGCTCCGATGCCTGCGCTCGCCGCGAGGCCGATGACGAGCGCGCCGGGAACGAAGAATCGCCACGGGTTGGCGCCGCGGTAGCGGCGCACCAGCACCGCCCGCCAGGCACCGGTCGCGAAGAACTGTCGGGCGAGGTCGCGGAAACTCCCGCGCGGCCAGTACGTGACGCCGAGTTCAGGGGCGAACCAGACGGTGCCCCCGGCTCGGCGGATGCGGAGGTTGAGCTCCCAGTCCTCACCGCGGAGGATTCCCGGATCGTACCCGCCGACCGCGTCAATCGCTTCGCGTCGGAAGATGCCGAGGTAGGCCGACTCCGCCGGACCGGGCGTGCCATCGCCGTGGTAGGCGCCGCCCCCGAGCCCGAACGGACTGTTGTAGCCGCGCGCGATGGCGCGCTGCACCGGCTTCCGGCCCGCGGCACGCATCACGCCGCCGACGTTCACCGCGTCGTGCTCGCGGAGCGCCGCGATGCCGGCACGGGTGTAATCGGGAGTGAGTTCGGAGTGCGCATCGACGCGGATCACGATCGGGTGCGAGCTCGCTCCGATCGCGAGGTTCAGGCCGATGGGGATGTGGCGCTCGGGATTGTCCACGAGACGCACCCGCGGGTCCTCTGCGGCCAGGTCGCGCGCGATCGCCGAGCTCCGGTCCTTCGACGGTCCGAGCGCGAGCACGATCTCCTTCTCGCCGGAGTAGTCCTGGGCGAGGATGGTGCGGACGGCGCGTTCGAGATACCCCTCCTCGTTGAGCACCGGCATGACATACGAGACCGCGGGGGTCTCCGGGAGCGGGGGCAGGGTTCGCACACTGCGATTGTGCCACGGCGGGGCTCGCGGAGTCCGCGGGTAAACTGTGCGCGTGCAAGCAGTCAGGATCGCCAAGCGAGTCGTGTCGATGGGGCGCCGTGCCGTGGTGCGGTGGTGCGCCAACCGGGCCGTGCAGGGGCTCCTGTCGGAGCGGGGCGCACTCGAACCCGGGCGGTTCCGGGTGGGCGTGTACTTCGCCGACAGTGACGTGAACATCTACCAGATGCGCCAGTGGTACGCGCCGCTCCGCTCGCTCGCTCGCCGATTTCCCGTGCTGGTCATCGCGCGCGACGCGTCCGGGACGCGCGCGATCGCGGAGGAGAGCGGGCTCGACGTTGTGCTGGCGCCCCAGCCGCCCGACATCGAGCGGGTGCTCGCGGAGCAGCCGCTCGAGGTGATCCTCTACGTGAATCAGAACACCCGGAACTTCCAGATGCTCAGGTACGGTCGCCGCTGGCACGTGTTCATCAATCACGGTGAGAGCGACAAGATGTACATGACCACCAATCAGCACAAGACCTACGACCGGGCTTTCGTGGCAGGTGACGCGGCGCGCGAGCGGTTGGGCCTGGCTCTCTGGGACTACGACGTAGACGAGCGGACGGTGGCGATCGGTCGGCCGCAGAACGACCACCTCGGCGGGGAAGCCCCGTACCCGGTTGATGACCGTACCGTCGTGCTCTACGCACCGACGTGGGAGGGCGATCGTCCGGCGGCGAGGTACGGCTCCGTTCGGTCGCACGGCGTCGAGCTGGTCCGTCGCCTGGTCGAGACGGGCCGGCACCGAGTCGTGTACCGGCCGCATCCGCGAACGGGTGTCGTGGATCAGGCGTTCGGTCGCGCGAGCGCTGAGATCGTCGCGATCCTCCGCGAGGCGAACCGGCACGATTCGTCAGCGCATCACGTGGTCGACGACTCGGCGCAGATCGACTGGCAGCTGCGCGACCCGGATATCGCGATCTGCGACGTCTCCGCGATGGTCTACGACCGGCTGGCGACCGGCAAGCCGCTGATGATCACGCGGCCGGTCGCTCGAGCCGCGGAAGTCGAGGACGACCGCGGGTACCTCGCCGATTGCGACTGGCTCACGGTCGACGAGGTACCGGATATCGTCGCGGCGATCGAGCGCGCCCTCCATGACGAGCACGCGCGCGATCGACTCGGGACCTGGTCGGAACACTATTTCGGTGACACCTCGCCCGGCGCGCCCACTGCGCGCTTCGAATCCGCGGTCGCAGAACTCATCGATCGCGCGGATGAGTACCGCGCGCGCACGTCGGACCCAGACAGGGTTTGATAGATTGTGGGGGTGCCGCCCGAAGACTCGCGATTGGATGCTGACCAGGTGCCGGAAGACGACGCAACGGTAGACAAGTCCGCTGCTCAGGCGACCGATCGGCAGGGTGGGTCATCCCGGGTCCGGCCGAGCCGGACAGCAGGGGCCCGATCGCGGAACGCGGCGGCGAATCCTCCAGCCGAGGCGGCCTCGGAAGCTCAGGGGGAGAGCGCTCCGGCGGCGGCGAGTCCGACCGAAGCACGCGCAGACACTCCCGCGAGGGGCGAACGGCAGGGATCCGGATCACCCGCGACCGGTCGCATTCAGGTGCCGGTGCCCTCGGTCGTCCGTGCGCGCGAGCGCGGCCGCCTGGCGGAGCACAACCCCGTCGTGCTCCGCACCGAATCGCTGACCAAGAGCTACGGTCCCGTCATCGCCGCCAATGAGGTCACGATCGACGTGCACGCCGGATCGTTCACCGGCATCGTCGGGCCGAACGGCGCGGGCAAGACGACGACGCTCTCGATGCTGAGTGGCTTGAACCGGCCCACGTCGGGGCGGGTCACGGTGCGCGACGTGGACGTCTGGGCGGACGGTTCGGCCGCAAAGCGGCTCATCGGCACCCTGCCCGATCGGCTCAGGCTCTTCGACCGGCTCACCGGTGCGCAGCTGCTGTACTACTCGGGCGTGCTCCACGGAGTGCAGGAGTCCGCGGTGGCGCAGCGCGTCGCCGAACTCGCCGAGGCGTTCAGCCTGGAATCGGCCCTCGGCCGCTTGGTGTCCGACTACTCCGCCGGCATGCAGAAGAAGATCGCGCTGGCGTGCTCCATGATCCATGCTCCCGACGTCCTGGTGCTCGACGAGCCGTTCGAAGCGATCGATCCGGTCTCGGCGTCGAACGTGACCGACATCCTCGAGAAATACGTGGCAGGCGGCGGCAGCGTCATCATGTCGAGTCACAGCCTCGACCTCATTCAGCGCGTCTGCGACCACGTCGCCGTGATCATCGATGGCAGCGTCATCGCACAGGGCACCGTCGACGCCGTGCGCGACGGCATGAGCCTCGAGGATCGCTTCAAGCACCTGACCGAGTCCAGCGAGGCGGGGAAGGGGCTCGAGTGGTTGCACGGCTCTTCAGACTCCGAGTAGCGCTGCTCGCGGCGCCGTTCCGCGAGACCTTCACGCGGTCGGTGGGCGCCGTCATCGCGTTCGCCGCCCTGTTCGCGGCGGCGATCCTCGTAGCGACGCTTCCGCCGAGGCTCTCCGCCTCGGCTGAGCAGCTCGCGACGTTCGACACCGCGGTGGGGGCGGTCATCCTGGGTGCGGTCGTCCTGGTGCCGTTCTTCGCGAATCGCGGGCACCTCGAGCCGCGGCAGTTCGCCGGCTTCCCGATGTCCTCCTCGCAGGTCGCTCTCGGTCTGCTGGGGTCGACGATCGTCTCCTGGCCGTTCCTGCTCCTGCTGAGCTGGGTGGTCGCACTCGGCGTCTCGCGCCCCGCATGGCACGCCCATCCCGTCGCGCTCTGGTTGACGCTGCTCGGCGTGCTCGTGCTCGGCGTGTGCGGTGCTCGGGTCGCTTCGGCGCTGTCCAAACTCGTGATCGGTTCGGACCGCGCGGGCGTCGTGCGCGCCATCGGCGCCGTGCTCCTCGTCGCATTCGCGCCCGTCGCAGTCTTCATCGCGGCGACCACCTTCGGCGAGTCCGATGGAGCGTTCGTGGACGTCACCTCCGCGCTTTCCTGGACGCCGTTCGGAGCCCCGTTCGCCGCGCTGTGGCAGATGGCTGCTGCTGATGACAGCGGGCTGGCCGCGCGGTTCGCCATCATGGGGGGCTTCGCCCTGCTCTGCCTGATCGTCTGGTTCCCCCTGGTGAAGGCTTCGAACGAGCGGGTCGAGCGCCCCTCTGATACGGCGGTCGCGCGTCGGGGTCTCGGGTGGTTCGAGCGGTTCCCAGCGCGGCCCGCTTCCGTGATCAGTGCGAGAACGCTCACGTACTGGGCGCGGGATCCGCGATACCGCGTCGCGCTCATCGCGATCCCCATCGCCCCCATCGTCATGCTCCTCGCGTTCTGGGTCGCCGGAGCCGGGATCACGGTGCTCGCTCTGCTGCCCCTTCCCGTCATGCTCCTGCTGCTCGGCTGGTCGCTGCACAACGACGTCGCGATGGACTCGACGGCGATCTGGAGCCACGTCGCGAGCGGGATCAAGGGTCGCGAGGATCGCGCCGGCCGCCTCGCGCCCGTGCTCGTGGTCGGGGTGCCGCTGGCCGTCATCGGGTCGAGCCTGACCGTGACGGTGCTCGGCGAGTGGCGGATCCTGCCGGCCGTCATCGGACTGAACCTCGGGGTCCTGTTCGTCGCCGCTGGTGTCGCGAGCGTGTTCTCCGTGCTCATGCCGTACCCCACGACGCGTCCGGGTGACAGCCCGTTCCTGCAGCCGCAGTGGTCGGGTTCGGGGTCGGGGCGCGCGCAGACGATGTCGATCATCGTCGCGATTCTGCTCTCGCTCCCGCCGGTCTGGTTCGCACTCCACGCCGTCTTCGACGTCGAGTTCGCCGCGAACCTGTGGGCGCTGCTGTTCGGGGTCGGCTACGGCGCGCTGGTGCTGCTCACCGGTGTGCTCATCGGCGGCGCTGTGTTCAACCGCAGCGCGCCAGAACTCATCGCGGTCACTCAGGTCTACGACTGACACCCGCGCCCGAGCGGCGTAGAATGGTCGCATGGGTATCTTCACGCGTGACCAGGGCCCCGCAGGCGGCACGGATGTGCTCGATCGCGAGCTTGAGAAGCTGCTCGAGGACGAGCAGCTGGAAGACGGCGACCACGAGCGCTTCTCGCACTACGTCCCGAAGAACAAGATCATGGAGTCCGCCATGTCCGGGAAGCCGGTGCGCGCGCTCTGCGGCAAGAAGTGGACCCCTTCGCGCGACCCGGAGAAGTTTCCGGTCTGCCCGGAGTGCAAGAAGGTCTACGAACAGATGAAGAAGTAGGCTCGCCGCCTCAGTCCTCGTACACCGTCGGTACGGCGGGGTCTCCGCGCGTGAGGCTCATCGCTACCGGCGGAAGTGCTGCGACGCTGCGCTGATGTCGCTCACGGGCCGCAGCGATGCCCTCGGGGCCCGTGTGACCCGGTTGGACTGCTCCGTCGATGACGAGCGGAACGACGACCTCCTGAGCGGACTCGCCCTGGCCGAGTCGCAGGTTGTCGGCTGCCCCCTCACGGAGGAGTATGTGCTCGCCCAGCACGGTCCCCGCGGCGGAGGTGATGCGGCGCACGCCTTTCCGGCCGCCGATCGACGCCTTCTCAGCGGAGCGCTTCGCGACGGGCACCCAGTCGCCATCGTCACCGGTGCGGGCGACGAGCTTGTAGACCATGCCCATGGTCGGGGAGCCCGAGCCCACGACCACCGATGTGCCGACTCCGAAACTGTCGACCGGGGACGCGGCGAGAGCTGCGACCGTGTGTTCGTCGAGATCGTTCGTGACGGTGATCCGCGTGTCGACGGCGCCGAGTTCGTCGAGCAGTCGACGGACCCGGCCGACGACCACGGGAAGGTCACCCGAGTCGATCCGCACCGCGCCGAGACCCGGTCCGGCGACGGCGACGGCGTTCCTCACGCCCTGCTCGATGTCGTAGGTGTCGACGAGCAGCGTGGTGCCAGGGCCCAGCGAGGCGACCTGCGCCGCGAAGGCGTCGCGTTCGCTGTCATGCAGCAGGGTGAAGCTGTGCGCCGCGGTGCCCATCGTCGGAATGCCGTAGCTACGGCCCGCCTCGAGGTTGGACGTCGCGCTGAATCCCGCGATGTACGCCGCCCGGGCCGCGGCGACGGCGCTGCGCTCCCCGGTCCGTCTCGATCCCATCTCTGCGAGAGGCTTGCCACCCGATGCGTGACTCATTCGCGAGGCAGCCGTGGCGACAGCCGAATCGGCGTTGAGGATGCTCAACGCGAGAGTTTCGAGCAGCACACCCTCGGCGAACGTCGACTCAACCGTGAGCAGTGGTGAACCGGGAAAGAACACCTCGCCCTCCGGGTACCCCCAGATGCTGCCGCTGAAAGCGAAGTCGGCGAGCCAGTCGAGGGTCTCGGGGCGCAGAAACTGCTCACCCGCGAGCCACTCCAGCTCGGCATCGGTGAAGCGGAACTGCTCGAGCGCCTCGAGCAAGCGTCCGGTCCCGGCGACGACGCCGTAGCGCCGCGCCCCCGAGAGGCGGCGGGCGAAGAGCTCGAACACGCTGCGACGATGAGCGGTGCCCGCGCTGAGGGCGGCATCGACCATCGTGAGCTCGTAGCGGTCGGTGAGGAGCGCGGTTGAGGCTGGCACCTCGCCAGCATAGCGGCGGCGCTCCGATCAGCGGAAGTCGCGCGAGGAGACGCTCGGGGGTGCCGCGAGCGGCTCGAACCCCGACGCGATCACATTCACGACGCCCTCGGCCGACCGCTCGAGCGTGCCGGTGACGATGAGGGCAGGGGCGGATCCGGCGACGAGTCGGCTGCGCTTCCACAGCTGCGGCCACGTGACGATGTTGACGGTGCCCGCTTCGTCCTCGAGCGTGATGAAGGTGATACCGCCTGCGGTGCCGGGCCGCTGCCGGTGCGTCACGAGCCCCGCTACCTCGACGAGTGCGCCGGCAGGCACGTCGTGCACCCGGTCGGAGCGCACCACGCGACGCCCATCGAGGGTCCCCCTGAGCAGCGCCACGGGGTGCGTGCCAGACACGACCCCGGTGGTCCAGAGATCGAGCGCGGTCTGCTCGGCGTCGCTGAGCACGGGGAGCAGGGGCGGTTGCACCTGCACCCCGGACCCCTCGAGGTAACGCGCCCGATTGTCCGACGCCGGAGCGGCCGCCCACATCGCCTCGCGACGCTCCAGGCCGAGCCCAGCACACGCGCCTGCGGCGCCGAGCGCTTCGATGGTGGCGCGATCCAGATCTGCGCGCCTCGCGAGGTCCGCGAGATCTCTGAACGGTGCGTCGCCTCGGGCGCGCTCGATCCGCTCGGCCGCGCCCCGTTCGATACCGCGGACCTCCTCGAGGCCGAGACGCACGGCGAATGCGCCGTCGCGGCGATGGCGTGCACTCGCGTCGGGGGATGAGGCGTCGAACGGTCCAGGAGTCGGCTGCTCAGCGCTGGCGCACGCGGGCATGCCGGTAACGCGCGAGGCCGGATCATGATCCTGGTCGTCCAACGCCTCGAGCGCTGACCCGGCCTGCGAGCGCTGCACATCGGGCGGCAGCACCTGCACCCCGTGACGCCTGGCGTCCTCCACCAGCGATCGTGAGGAATAGAAGCCCATCGGCTGTGCGCGCAGCAGTCCAGCGAGGAAGGCGGCGGGGTAGTGCAGCTTGCACCAGGAACTCGCGTAGACGAGCAGCGCAAAACTGATCGAGTGGCTCTCGGCGAACCCGAATCCCGCGAAGGCCTCGATCTGCCGGTAGAGCAGCTGTGCCTCCTCGCCGACGATGCCGTGCCGCTCCATGCCGGTGAACAGCTTGCCCTTGAGACTGTCGATCCTCTCGGTGCCCCGCTTCGACCCCATGGCCCGGCGCAGCTGATCGGCCTCCGCAGCCGTGCAGTCGCCGACCGTCATCGCCATCTGCATGAGCTGCTCCTGGAAGAGCGGAACCCCGAGCGTGCGCTCCAGCACCGGCTTCAGTGTCGGGTGCGGATACACGACCTCCTCCTCATGGGTGCGCCGCCGCAGATAGGGGTGCACGGCGCCGCCCTGCATGGGGCCCGGGCGGATCAGCGCGATCTCGATGACGAGGTCGTAGAAGGAGCGCGGCCTGAGGCGCGGCAGCGTGTTCAGCTGCGCGCGACTCTCGACCTGGAAGACCCCGATCGCATCGGCGCGGCACAGCATGTCGTACACCCCGGCCTCCTCCTTCGGAATGGTCGCGAGCGTCCAGGTCTCACCGGTCGCCCCGGCGATGAGGTCCAGCGTGCCCTGCAGCGCGTTCAGCATGCCGAGCCCGAGCAGGTCGAACTTCACGAGACGCATCGCCGCGCAGTCGTCCTTGTCCCACTGCAGCACGGTGCGGCCGTCCATGCGGGCGTGCTCGATGGGGCACACCTCGCCGATCGGTCTTCGGGTGAGCACCATGCCGCCGGAATGGATGCCCAGGTGCCTGGGGCTTTTGAGTAGCTGCGATGCGAGGTCGCGGACGGGTGCGGGGATCGGGCTGTGCGGATCATCGCCGATCGAGTTCCACCGGTCCAGGCTGCGCGTCCACGCCTTCTGCCGATCGGGTGGATAGCCGAGCGCTTTCGCAGCGTCGCGCACCGCCGCCTTCGGTCGATAGGAGATCACGTTCGCCACCTGGGCGGCACTGCGCCGCCCGTAGCGCTCGTACACGTACTGGATGATCTCCTCGCGCCTCCCGGAGTCGAAGTCCACGTCGATGTCCGGTTCTTCGTCGCGCATGCTCGACAGGAAACGCTCGAACGGCAGGTTGTAGAAGACGGAGTCCACGTCGGTGATTCTGAGGACGAAGCAGACGGCCGAGTTCGCCGCCGATCCTCTGCCCTGGCACAGGATCCCCCGGGAGCGCGCGACCATCACGAGGTCGTGCACGATGAGGAAGTAGCCGGGGAAGTCTTTCTCCGCGATCACCTGGAGCTCGCGTTCGATCCTGGCCCGGATCTCCGGATCCAGCGGATCGCCGTAGCGCTCCGCCGCCCCGCGCCACACCAGTTCGCGGAGCCAGCTCATCTGCGTGTGCCCCTCCGGAACCTCGAGCCGCGGCAGCTCGGGCGAGGCCGCGCGCAGGGGGAACGCGAGCGACTGCGCGAGCGGGACGGTACGCGCGACGGCCTCGGGATGCCTGGCGAACCGCTGCAGCATCTGAGCGCCGCTGCGCAGGCGTGCTGCGGCGTTCGCCGGCAGGTACCCGTCCATCTCGTCGAGGCTCCTCCGCGCCCGCACGGCGGCGACGGCCTCCGCCAGCGGAGCGTGCGCCGCAGTCGCGTAGTGCACCGCACCCGTCGCGACGGTCGGGAACCCCGCACGCCGCGCGACCTCCGCGAGCACGTCGCAGCGCACGTCATCCCCTGGGTGGCCGTGATCGCTGAGCTCGACGTACACGTTGTCCCGACCGAACCGATCGCCGAGGCGGGCGAGCTCGCGCGCCGCAGCGTCTGGACCGCCGAGTTCGAGCGCCTGCCGCACGGCTCCCTTTCGGCATCCGGTGAGCACCGCCCACTGGCCCTCGGCGCTCGCCGCCAGGGCATCGAGATCGTAGTGCGGGCGCCCCTTCTCGCCGCCGGCGAGCTGAGCCTCGGTGATCGCAGAGGAGAGCCGGTGGTAGCCGGCGACCCCGCGGGCGAGGACGAGGAGGTGCGTGCCGGCAGGGTCAGCGACACCGAGCTGCGGCTGCTCGAGCCCCAGCGACAGCTCGGCGCCGTATACCGTGAGCAGATCGGGGTGCTCGAGCGCGGCCTCCGCGAAACGGGCGGCACCGTAGAACCCGTCGTGATCGGTGACGGCGATGCCGTCGAGGCGCAAGCGCACGGCTTCGCCGATGAGCTCCTCCGGGGAGGACGCGCCGTCCAAGAAACTGTAGTGCGAGTGCGTGTGGAGCTCCGCGTATGGAACGGCGGGGGGCTCCGGGGCCTCTGCGGGTGGGGTCTCGGCGGGTGCGGTCTCGGCGTGTGCGGTCTGGGCGGGTGCGGCGTTCGGATGGTCGGTCTGCGGTTCGGGCCTGCCGGAGAGCGTCCGCTCGAACGCCTCCCATGAGAGCGGCGGGTTGTTCCAGTTCACGAGTCCTCCTCAGGAGCGGCATCAGTCGTAGTGGCCCTCCGCGAACCACGATCCGCGCTGGTGCAGGAGCAGCCAGGCGTCCCCGTTCCGCAGGGCCAGTTGGAGGCGGAAGCGCGGCGGAGTGCCCGCCCACCACCGTTCGTGCAGCGGCCACGGCGGGGACCATGCCTCGACGGGGTCGTCGACACCCGCTGAGGGGATGCGCAACCGCGAGGGCGGGTGGGTGAGTGCGTCGCCGTCCTCGCTCATCGCTACGGGGGTGCCGTCGGCGGTGAGGCATTCGGCAGGCACCGGCGGATCGAAGACGGAGACGGGGTGCGGGGGCGGGAGGGCTCCCGGCCACGGGTGATCGGGGGGCCGACTGCGTGTCTCAGCCCCGGGGGTGCGCGTGCCCCAGGGCACCCACCGCCGTCGGTCCCGCAGCAACCGGCCTCCCGTGAGCTGGGCGGTGACGACTCCCTCGTGGCCGACGAGGCTCTGCACGCGACTGAGCACGTGGTGCACGCGCGGGTCAGAGTCGCTGCTCCACAGTCCGGGTTCGTGGTGCGCTGCGCGGTCGGTGCGGATCGGGGTGATCCGCACGTGCGCGACGCCGGCCCCAGCGCGGTCGGCGTCGCGGGGGAGGGCTTCTGCCTGCCAGCGCACCCGGTTCAGCACGTCGGGTCCGTCGAAGTGCTTCGGGTGCGCCCAGTTCCGCTCGTGCCTCACGCCGATGTCATCGGTCAGCTCCACGCTGATCTCGGTGCAGATGAGACCCGCGCCGACGAGATCGGCGACGAAACGCTCGGCGGTCGTGCTGCAGGCGAACGCGAGGGGATCGGCGCCGTCGATCGGGGGTTCGAACGCGAGCTCGGCTGCGAAATCCTGGGGCCGCTCCCGCGGCACGATGAGCGGCCCGTCGGCGGGATCATCACCCGCCGCGAGCCTGCGGGCGATGCTGCCAGCCCGCCCGAACCGGTCTTGCACGGCCGCGGTCGGCAACGCGGCCAGAGAGCCGAGCGTATGGATGCCGAGACCGCGCAGCACATCGCCCAGTTCGGTGCCCGCGGCGCGAGCGATCGGCAACGGGCCGAGGAACGACGCGGTATCCGCAGCGGCGACGAGTCGTACGCCGGGTGCCGGCGCCTCGACGCAGGGATCATCCGCGGAGGATCGAGCGGCCTGTTCGGCGGCGAACCGCCCTTCGGCCACACCGACCCGTGCCCCGGGAAAGCCGAGTTCGACGATCGCCTCGCGGATCGCCACCGCAGCCTGCATCTCCCCGCTGTAGTAGCGAGCCGGGCCTCGCGCGCGCACCGCGCACAGTCCCGGTCTCACCGCTTCGACCTCCGGTACGAGTGCTTCGAGCGCGGCGAGGACCGGCTCGAAGCGGCGAGCATCGACCTCGGGATCGTGCGTGCGCAGCCGGAGATCGGGGCAGCGGAATCTCGCCTCGTGCTCCTTGAGTCCGACCCGCACTCCCGCGGCCCGGGCCTCGGCAGAGCATGCCGAGACCCGGCGTGCTGCCAGGAGCGCCACGGGGGCGTCAGGCTGGCCAGGCGGAGAACCCGCTTCGGGGTGCTCGGCGAGGTGAGCGTGCACCGGCCAGTCGGGAATCCAGAGCGCCATCACGCGCCGGTGCGAGGGCGTCATGCGAACTCCCAGGCTGGTTCTGCCGTCAGCTCGGAGGGACGGTCATGGTCGGCTGCCGGTGCAGCAACCGCTGCGGGGCGCGGGAACTCTCGCTCGGGCGATGCGGCACTCGTGATCCGCGGTCCGCGATCCTGAGCCTCCAACCGGCCGGTTTCCAAACGACCGGTCTCCAGGTGCACCCGGTGCACCGTGACCCCGCGCCGATCCTGCGAGCGAACCGTGAGTTCCCGGCCGCGCAGCACTCCGTGGCCCTCGCCGAGCCCCGACCAGCGGGAAGCGGTCACGCGCAATTCGCTCTCCGCGCGCGGCCAGTCGCCGAGCACGATGAGTGCGGCTCCGCTGTCGCGCAGTTTCGCCGCCAGGCGAGCGGCATCGCGGTGGGTCGGCGCGGAAATATCGTACACCAGTACGAGTGAGAGCGTCTCCGCGAGTGTGCTGGCGATGCCGAGTGCGCGGGTGCCCGGCCGTGGAACGAGCGCGCATCGGTCGAGCGCAACCCCGAGGCGTGCGGCGGCTTCGGGGTGGAGGTCGGGTGCCCCGACAATGCCGCACCACTCGCCTGCGGCCGAGGCTTCGGCGAGGAGTGCGAGCCCCAGAGTGGCGGATCCGTGCACCGCGTAGGCGGCGCCCTTGCGCAGGCCGCCGGCTGGCAGGAGTGGACGCAGTGGTCCGGCGGTCGGGAGGGTGCGCTCGGCCAGGCGGAGCGGCTGCATCGTGTCGATGCGGTGCTGCAGCGAGGTCGGAACGGGCGAGGACATGCACCCATATTCGAACATGTATTCGAGTCTGTCAATCCGGAAACGGGGTGGGCTGCCAGCGCGTAGGATGGACGTGATGAATGAAGACGATCTGGACGATTACGAACGCGATGCCGAGCTCTCGCTGTTCCGAGAGTACCGGGACGTCGTCGGTCAATTTCGCTACGTCGTGGAGACCGAGCGACGGTTCTACCTCGCGAACGAGGTCGACCTCACGCGTCAGGACGCGGGGAGCGATTTCTACTTCGAACTCGCGATGAAAGACGTGTGGGTATGGGACGTCTACCGCGCCGACCGGTTCGTGAAATCGGTACGAGTGCTCACGTTCAAGGACGTCAACGTCGAGGAGCTCTCGGCACGCGAGTTCAAGCTTCCCCAGGAGCTCGCGCTCGACGAGTGACTCGGGTGACTCGGGCTGCTCTGATGAGACCCGAGTCCGTGCACAGCTGACATTCGAGACGTTCTTCGGCGCGTCCTCCACAGGGAAGCGAAGACGCAGGCGCGTCCCTCAGCCCGCGTGACAGAGTCTGGGCATGCGACGCGAACGGTTCTCCCTCGGCGCCCGGACTCATCGAGCCTGGGCGGGGGTGCTGGCCACGGTGCTGTTGCTGTTGCTGCTGCTCCATCCGGGGGAGTCGGCAGGTGCGTCGTCGCTGATCGAGAAGTGGGAACCGCCAGCCGGGCGTCCACTGCAACTCATCCGGGGGTACGAGCCGCCACCCACTCCCTATGCGGCGGGGCACCGCGGCGTCGATCTCGCCGCGGTGAGCGGACGCGCCCTCCTTGCTCCAGCGGATGGAGTGGTGAGTTTCGCCGGTCCCGTTGCGGGGCGCGGAGTGATCTCCATCCGGGTCGACCGTCGGACCGTGCTCTCCCTCGAACCCGTCGAAACGCCGCTCGCAGAGGGCGATCTCGTGCAGCGTGGTCAGACGATCGGCACGATCCTCGACGGGCACTGCACTGCAGCCTGCGTCCACCTGGGGGTGCGGGTTGACGGCGAGTACGTGAATCCGATGCGCTATCTCAGCGGAGTCCCCGAGTTGCTGCCCTGGTGAGTCGCCTCTTGCGGTGTGCGGGTTGTGGCGCGCGGGTTGTGCTTGAGGTGTGCCGGTTGCGCGTTCCCCGTGCCGGTTTTCACGATCTCCTCGATATCGACGCTCCGCTCGATCTGCCACTGCCCTCAGATCGAGGAGAACCTCGATATTGAGCGGAACGTCGAAGCCGTGCGCGGCCAGCGGAACGTCGAAGCCGTGCGCGGCCAGCGCAGGTCATGCCCGTCATGCCCGAGGGTGTGCCTGGCGGTAACTCTCCGCGAGTCGCTCGGTCGATACGTGTGTGTACACCTGGGTGCTCGACAGGCTTGCGTGACCGAGGAGCTCCTGCACGACGCGGAGGTCGGCTCCGCCGTCGAGCAAATGCGTCGCGGCGGTGTGGCGGAACGTGTGCGGGCCGCGCGGGCCACCCCCGGGCTCCTGCGCGAGTTCACGCGCGACGAGACGGTAGACGGCCTGCGTGGTCAGGGGGAGGCCGTCGCTGCCGAGGAAGACCTCGGCAGCGACGGTCGTTCCGTCCGACTCGGCGATGATGGCGGGTCTGCCGCGCTCCAGGTAGTCGTCGATGGCGTGAGCTGCTGGGGCACCGAAGGGGACCACTCGTTCGCGGTCGCCCTTACCCCGGACGCGGACGGTGCGCTCGAGCCGGTCGAGGCCGGTCAGGCGGAGGGTGCAGAGCTCTGACACCCGGAGCGCCGTGGCGTAGAGCAGCTCGAGGATTGCGCGGTCCCTGATCTGCTGCGGCGTGCCGTGCTCGGCGCGCTGCGCCGCGCGCTCCATGATCCGGGTGATCTGCTCGTTGCCGAGCACCCGGGGGAGGGTGCGGGGAGCCTGAGGCGCGCGCAGTCGGGAGGCAGGGTTGCCAGGGACGAGTCCGCGGTGTTCGAGCCATTTGCCGAAGGACTTGGCGGTCGCGACGCGGCGCGCGATCGTCGTGGGAGCGAGGCCGCGCTGCTGCTCCGCCCAGAGCCAGTCGCGCAGCAGGTCGAGGGTGAGCGACTCAAGGGCGACGGGTGCTGAGGCGGTGGACCTGTCGCCCGCGAAGGCGTGCAGGGACTCCAGGTCTCGGGCGTAGGCACGCAGCGTGTGCTCCGAGTAGCCGTACTCGTGCCGGGTGGCGGCGAGGAACTCGTCGGTGGCGTCGTGCAGGTGCATGCACTCATTCTCGACGGTTGAGGCGCCATCGCTCTTCACCCCCGTCCGGCGTTTCTTCTCGGGTCATGAAGCCGAGCAGCTCGAGTTCGGCGGCGGCGTCGCGGGCCTCGTCGGGGTCGAGTCCGGCGCGCGCCGCCGCGTCTCGCAGTGTGCGCGTGCCGCGAAGCGGCAGCGCGTCCAGGAGCCGGCGATGTATAGCCGGTTGCCTGCTCGCTGCTGCCGTGTCGGGGCCAGGCAGAGGGTCGGTGGCCGCGCCGAGCAGTTCGAGCACATCGGCCGCGCTGGAGACAAGGGTCGCACCGTAGTCGCGGATCAGCCGGTGGCATCCCATGGATGCCGCCGAGGTGACGGGCCCTGGCACGGCCCCGAGCGGTCGGCCGATCTCCGCTGCGTGCCCCGCGGTGTTCAGCGAGCCTGAGCGCGGGCCGGCTTCCGTGACGAGCGTCGCGGTGGAGAGCGAAGCGATGAGTCGGTTCCGCATGAGGAACCTCCAGCGGGTCGGCGCGGCACCCGGAGGCATCTCAGCGCAGATGGCCCCCTGCTCGGCGATGCGTTTCAGGAGCGATTCGTGCGCGCGCGGATAGGCCCGATCGGCGCCGCCGGCGAGGAACGCGACGGTCGGTCGGTCGAGGTGGAGCGCGGTGCGGTGAGCGACCGCGTCGATGCCGTAGGCAGCACCGGACACGATCGTCGCACCCGTCTCCGCCGCGGCGGCACTGAACTCTGCCGTGACCTCGGACCCGTACCCGCTGGCCGCCCGGGAGCCCACGACCGACAGTGCGGCGCCTGACAGATGAGCGGGGTCGCCCCGCACCCAGAGCACAAGGGGACCGTGCGCGCCCAAGTCGTGGAGGGATCGCGGCCAGAGGTCGTCTCCGGGGACGACGACGGTCAGGCCGGAGTGCTGTGCTCTGACGACATCTTCGTGCGTGGCCTGTCGGTCGAGTCGCGGGAGCCAGCGTTTCACCGCTGCGGCGAGTGCACGGTCCGTGACCTCTGGCGGTGAAATAGCCTCATCGGCGGTCTCTGCGACGCGCCGCTCGCACGCCCTGCGGAAATCGGATCCGGTACTGCCGCGCATGAGCATCCGCAACGCCGATTCCGCTCCGAGGCAGGCGATGAGCTCGTGGGCGACCCGGTCACCCGGCTCGGCGAGACGCGACCAGGCGATGCGGGCGAGGAGGTCATCGGCCCGGTCCGCGGCTCGGTCGGACGCGACCGTATCGGGTGCGCCGTCGATGTCTGCGAGGGCGCGGCGGATCGCGGGTCCCGCAAGGGCCGTGCGGTGAGCGGGGGAGTCAGAAGTCATCGCTGGCCTCCGCGCAGCGCGAGGGCACGAGCGATGTCGGCCCGATCGGGCAGTTCTCGGTCGCCGAGATCGGCGATCGTCCACGCGACTCTGAGCGTGCGATCGTAGCCCCGGAGGGTAAGCGCTCCGCGGCCGAGCGCCTGGTCGAGTACTGCAGTGTGGCTCCGCGGCAGCTTCGCAGCAGGTCCGCGCAGCCAGGTTCCAGGCACTTCGGCATTGACCTTCCACGGTGTCCTGCAGAGGCGAGTCGCGGCCCGCTCTCTGGCTCGCTGGACCCTGCTCCGCAGCTCCTGGCTGGTGGGCCTGACCGCGCACGCTTCGGCGAACACGGCGGTGGAGACGCGGCGCACCTGGAGCGCGAGATCGATCCGATCACGCAGCGGCCCTGACACGCGTTGCCCGTACTGGCGGCGGGCATATGGGGTGCAGGTGCACTCGAGCGCCGGGTCGGGGGAGTCCGCGTTGCCGCACGGGCACGGGTTCGATGCGAGCACGAGTTGGAGCCTGGCGGGGAACGTCGCGCGCAACGTGGCGCGGTGGATCTCGATGACCCCCGACTCGAGCGGTTGCCTGAGCGCGTCGAGCACTCCCGCTGAGAAGAGGGGCGTTTCATCGAGCAGCATTACTCCGTGGCAGGCTTTGGTGATCGCCCCTGGGCGAATGCCCGCCGCGCCTCCTCCGCCGATGATGGATGCCGGCGAGGCGGTGTGGTGCGGTCGCTCGAAGGGTGGGCGCCTGACGAGTTCGGTGAGGGGCGAACCGCCGAGCGAGGCGATGCAGCTCGCCGTCAGTGCCTCCTCCGGTGTGAGGTCGGGAAGGATCGAGGGGAGCCGACTCGCCAGAAGCGTCTTGCCCGCCCCAGGCGGTCCGGTGAGGGAGATGTGGTGACGACCCGCTGCCGCGACCACCATCGCCTCGACCGCTTCCTCCTGGCCGATGATGTCCGCCATGTCCGGCTCGGACAGTGATCGTGGTGCCAGGGGACCATTGCCAGAGGTCCCGAAGCCGACGGGCCGGTCGCTCGGAATCTCCCTCCAGGCTCCTGGCGCTCCGGAGTGCCAGGCCGCAGCCGCTGCGAGGTCGGGCACTGTGACGATCTCGATGTCGGGCACGAGCGAGGCCTCGACTCGGCCGGATTCGGGGACCATGATCCGTTCGAACCCCAGCGAGCGTGCGGCGACGACCGCGCTCAGAAGGCCTGCCGGTCGCCGGATGCCTCCATCGAGCCCGAGCTCACCGAAGTGCGCCGTCTCGCTCAGCCGGTGGTCGGGGATCTCAGTCGAGGCAGCGAGTCCGGCGAGCGCGATGGCGAGATCGAAGGACGAACCGTGCTTGGGCAGCGCCGCCGGGCTCAGATTGATCGTGAGGAATCGTTCGCTGAGACTCAGCCCCGCCTGCGCGATCGCGGTGCGGACCCTGAGTCTGGCCTCGCCCAAGGCAGTATCGGGGAGCCCGATGATCGCCATGCCGGGGAGCTGTCGCGTGACGGCCGCTTCGACCATCACGGCTGTGCCCGTGAGGCCGAGCAACGCGATCGCTGCAGCGCGCGGCACCCCCGCGCTCACGCGATCCCCTGCAGATGGTCGAGACGCGGGCGCTCACCGTCGCGCAGGACGATGCCGATGGCGTCGACGCGCAGTCGTGCGCCGCGGGCCGCATGCGTCCGGGCCCAGTCGCCGAGGAGCCTCCGCAGCCTGTGCGCCTTTCGCGCGGTGATCGCCTCGAGCGGGTGCCCGTAGCCGAGCCCCGTCCGGGTCTTCACCTCGACGGCGACGATCGTCTCCCCGTCGCGTATGACGAGGTCGAGTTCACCGGCTCGGGTACGCCAGTTGCTGGCGAGGATCGTGCAGCCTCGGCGTTCGAGATGCTCGCGAGCGATGGCCTCCCCGCGCGAGCCGATCAGTTGGTTGTGTGTGGGCTCCGCCTCGGCGGCGCATCGGTCAGTGGTGTGACGGTTCATCGGTACCTCCGCCACCAGCCTGGAACGCGGGTCCTGGCGGTAGGGCGGGGTGGCGGGGAGTGGGGAGGGATTCGGATGGATCCCAGTCTGGGGACGAACCGATAGCGAGCTCGGAGCGGTGCCCGCCGGTGCTACACTGTCGGGAGCACCTCTGTCGAGGTGACTTCGCGTGCCCGCGCACGGACGCAGCGCCACCGGTCTTCACTCGTGAAGCGGCGCTCTCCGGGGCACCAGGATTCCCCCGCGCCGCGGGAGGGATAAGCAACCGAAAGCGCGCACGTTTCCGTGCGCAGAACAGGAGAACGGCCATGGCCGTCGTCACCATTCGCCAGCTGCTCGACAGCGGCGTCCACTTCGGACACCAGACCCGCCGCTGGAACCCGAAGATGAAGCGCTTCATCTTCACCGAGCGCTCGGGCATCTACATCATCGACCTGCAGCAGTCGCTCGGGTACATCGATGACGCCTACGAGTTCGTCAAGAACACGGTCGCCCGCGGCGGCAACATCCTCTTCGTCGGCACCAAGAAGCAGGCGCAGGAAGCCATTGCCGAGCAGGCCGCCCGCGTCAACCAGCCCTACGTCAACCAGCGCTGGCTCGGTGGTCTCCTCACGAACTTCCAGACCGTTACCAAGCGCCTCGAGCGCATGAAGGAGCTCGAGCAGCTCGACTTCGAGGGCGGCACGAGCGGCTTCACGAAGAAGGAGCTCCTCCTCAAGAGCCGTGAGCTCGAGAAGCTGCAGAAGTCGCTCGGCGGTATCCGCAACATGGGCAAGACTCCCGCGGCGCTCTGGGTCGTCGACACCAAAAAGGAGCACCTGGCGATCGACGAGGCGAAGAAGCTGGGTATCCCGGTCATCGCCATCCTCGACACCAACTGCGACCCCGATGAGGTCACCTACCCGATTCCGGGCAACGACGACGCGATCCGCTCCGTCTCGCTGCTCACCCGCGTGATCGCCGACGCGGCGGCCGAGGGCCTCATGGAGCGCCACCAGAAGCCCAGCGAGGGCGACGCAGCGGCCGAGCCGCTCGCCGAGTGGGAGGTCGAGCTGCTGAACGCCGACCAGACCGAGGCAGCTGCTGAGGCTCCCGCAGCCGAGGAGGCCACCGAGGCTCCCGCTGCCGAGGCTTCGGAAGAGGCTGCAGCCGAGGCTCCCGCCGAGAAGACCGCCGAGTAATTCGGCACCCACTCACTCGTACCCACTACTCAGAAGGAGTCACACATGGCTGCAGTCAGCATGGCCGCTGTGAAGGAACTGCGCGAGCGTCTCGGCGCCGGCATGGTCGACAGCAAGAACGCGCTCACCGAGGCAGATGGCGACATCGAGAAGGCGATCGAGATCCTGCGTCTCAAGGGCCTGAAGGGCGTCGCGAAGCGTGAGGGCCGTGAGGCGAGCGAGGGTCTCGTCGCCGTCAAGCAGGGCGATGACACCACCGTGATGATCGAGCTCGTCTGCGAGACGGACTTCGTCGCGAAGAACGAGAAGTTCGGCGCGCTCGGCGAGCGCGTGCTCGAAGCGATCACCGCTGCCGGCGCGAAGACGCTCGAGGAGGCGCTTGCCGCTCCCGCAGAGGGCAAGACCGTCGGAGAGGTCATCACCGATGAGGCCGCGATCATCGGCGAGCGCATCGAGCTGCGCCGCGTCGCGGTGACCGAGGGCACCACCGCCGTCTACCTGCACCGCACGTCGAAGGATCTGCCCCCGCAGATCGGCGTCGTTGTGGGCTACACCGGTGACGACGCGAAGGCAGCGCTGAGCATCGCTCAGCACATCTCCTTCGCAGACCCGGTGTACGTCACGCGTGACGAGGTGCCCGAGGCCGAGGTCGAGAAGGAGCGCGAGCTCGTGACCGAGATCTCGAAGAACGAGGGCAAGCCCGAGGCAGCCCTGCCGAAGATCGTCGAGGGTCGCCTCAACGCCTTCTTCAAGCAGGTCGTTCTGAACGAGCAGATCCACGCGCTGGACGAGGAGAAGCGCACTGTGGCGAAGGTGGCCGAGGCCGCCGGGATCACCGTGACCGGCTTCGCTCGGTGCAAGGTCGGATCCTAATCCGCTGGTGAGAGACCCGGGTGCCAATGGCACCCGGGTCTCGTGCTGTCCGGAGGTCCGCACGCACTGACGTGGTGCTCGCGCGGTGCTCACGCGGAGACAGCCCACCGTGGAGCCGGGACTCCACTATCCTGGCATCAGCAGATGCCCCGTCTTGAAGGAGAATCGATGACCCAGAACACCTCTGATCGCAAGCGTCGCGTCATGCTCAAGCTGTCGGGCGAGGCATTCGGCGGTGGCACGCTCGGCGTGAACCCCGACGTGGTGAGCCAGATCGCCCGCGAGATCGCGGCGGCGGTCGACACGGTCGAGGTCGCTGTTGTGGTCGGCGGAGGCAACTTCTTCCGCGGCGCCGAGCTCTCGCAGCGCGGCATGGACCGTTCCCGTGCGGACTACATGGGCATGCTCGGCACCGTGATGAACGCGCTCGCGCTGCAGGACTTCCTGGAGCAGGCAGGTGTCTCGAGCCGGGTGCAGTCGGCCGTCACGATGACGCAGGTCGCCGAGACCTATATTCCGCTGCGGGCGGTTCGCCACCTCGAGAAGGGGCGCGTCGTCATCTTCGGTGCCGGGGCGGGACTTCCGTACTTCTCGACCGACACCGTGGCCGCCCAGCGCGCGCTGGAGATTCACGCCGAGCAGGTGCTCGTCGCGAAGAACGGCGTCGACGGGGTGTACACGGCGGATCCTCGCAAGGATCCGGAAGCAACGTTGATCGATGAGATCAGCTACGGCGATGCGCTCGTGCGCGGTCTGAAGGTGGTCGATTCGACCGCGTTCAGCCTGTGCATGGACAATGGGATGCCGATGCGCGTGTTCGGCATGGAGCCCGAGGGCAACGTGACCGCCGCGATCCGCGGCGAGCAGCTCGGCACGCTCGTCCGCCAGTAGCGGACCGAACGGATCGCGTGCACGGCGGGGCGGTACCGCTCCGACCGTTATGCTGGAAACACTGAGATTTAACGAAGGAGAGCACCGTGATAGACGAGGTCTTCGCTGACGTCAACGACCGCATGAGCAAGGCCGTGGAGGCGGCGAAGGAAGGTTTTTCGACGGTGCGCACCGGGCGTGCGAACCCGGCTCTCCTGCAGGGAGTGCAGGTCGACTACTACGGCACCCCGACGCCGCTGCCTCAGCTCGCATCGGTGCAGAACCAGGACGCCAGGAGCTTGGTCATCACGCCGTACGACAAGGGTGCGATGAAGGAGGTCGAGCAGGCCATCCGCGACATGCCGAACCTCGGGGCGAACCCGAATAACGACGGCACCGTCATCCGTCTGAATCTTCCCGAACTCACGGCTGAGCGCCGCAAGGAGTTCGTCAAGATCGTGAAGGCGAAGGCCGAGGACGCCCGCGTCGCCGTGCGCAACGTGCGTCGCCACGGGAAGGACGAGCTCGAGGCGCTGAAGTCCGAGATCGGCGAGGACGAGATCGGACGGGCCGAGAAGGAGCTGGAGTCGCTCACCAAGCAGTACATCGACCAGATCGATGACGCGATGAAGCGCAAAGAGACCGAACTGCTCGAGGTCTGATCCGGTGTCGGACCACCCGCGGAGCGAGTTCAGGGCGCACCTGGAATCGACCCGCGCGCAGCTCGAGGCGAAGAACGCCGAGATCGAGAAGCGCGCGGGCCGGAACCTGTTCTTCGCCGTGCTCTCAGGTCTCGCTTTCGCGGGGGTGTTCATCGCGAGCCTCTTCTTCCTGAAGGAGCTCTTCGTCGCCCTGGTGGCGGTCCTCGTGTCGATCGCCCTCGTCGAGCTAGCGGCGGCATTCCGCGTCGCCGGACGACGCGTGCCCAGGGTCGGCGTGGTCCTCGGCGGTCTGACGATCGTGACGGGAGCATACGTGTGGGGGCCGGAGGGAATGCTCCTCGGTCTCTTCGCCGGCTCGCTGCTGCTCACGGTCTGGCGGCTCGTCGAGGGGCTCGTCCCGCGGTGGGAGGTGCCGAAGCGCACGCTGATCCGCGATATCTTCTCGGGGCTGTTCACACTCGTGTACGTGAGCTTCCTCGGTTCGTTCGCGGTGCTGCTGCTGATGGCGGATCGCGGCGAGTGGTGGGTGTTCTCGCTCGTGCTCGTCGTCGTCTCCGTCGACATCGGGGCGTACGCGGCCGGTGTGACGCTCGGGCGCCACAAGATGACCCCGAGGATCAGCCCCAACAAGACCTGGGAGGGTTTCTTCGGCGCTGCAACGGTGGCCGTCATCGCGGGTATCGCGGTGTCGCTGCTGGCGCTCGATCAGCCCTGGTGGGTTGGTGCGGTAATCGGTGCGGTGGTTCTCCTCACCGCAACGGGCGGCGACCTCACCGAGTCGCTGATCAAGCGCAACCTGGGCGTCAAAGACATGAGCTCGTGGATTCCCGGGCACGGAGGATTCCTGGATCGTCTGGATTCGCTGCTGCCTTCGGCGGTCGGCGTGTACGGAGTCGCGTTGAGTTTGGGAGTGGTCGCATGAGTGCGCGGAAGACATCGCCGGATCAGGTGGACGAATCGTTCGAGACGGGCGAGGGGGAGCAGCACGCCCCGTTCCCGTTCGCGGAGGGGAAGCAGCTGGGGTATGCGACGGAACCCGTCGACGCGTTCCTCGCGCGAGCCCGGGCGACCTATGAGGATCCGAAGCAGCTCGACGACCCGGTCACGTCCGTCGAGGTCAGGCGAGCGGCGTTCCCGGTGAAGAAGCGGGGCTACTCGGCGCGGCACGTAGATGCGGCGATGGACCGCCTCGAAGAGGTCTTCTTCGAGCGGGAGCGCCGTGCGCGCGTCCGCACGGAGGGTGAGGATGCGTGGTGGGCAGAGACCCGCAAGCTCCTCTCCGAGGTGCGCGGCCGCCTTGAGCGCCCGCGCGGGCGCCGCTTCAACCGCCGCGGACTGCTCGCGACGGGGTATCGCAGGGCCGAGGTGGACGCCTTCCTCGATCGTATCGCTGCAATGTTCGCCCATCGTGAGATGACGCTCGACGCTTCCGAGGTGCGCGACGTGGTGTTCCACTCGCAGCTGCGGGGCTATGACGAGGATCAGGTCGACGCCCTCCTCGACAGCGTGGTGGAACTGATTCTGTCCACAAAATAGGGGTACCGCCGGGCTGGCCAGGACTGGTCGTCTGAGATAGGATCGTTACATTGTGAATCCATGGAATCAGACTGCTCCCGCCCCGTCAGCCTCTTCCTGGAAGCGCGTGCGCGGTGTCGGAGCAGCTCTGGCAGCGGTTGCGTTCTTCGGGACGGTGGTCATCGCACCGTTCGCGGTATCGACCGCGTCCTCGGCTGACGAACTGGCGAGCCCTGAGGAGCTGAACCAGCGAATCAATCAGGAGTTCGTGGCAGCTGACGTTCCCGACGTGGAGTTCGCGTTCGAGACGTCGTCCGAGAAGCTCCCGGACCCGAAGCCCAAGCCGAAACCGGAACCCGAGGAAGACGAGGAAGACACCTCGGATTCGGGTGAGTCGGCGGAGCCCGCGGGCGACGAGGGTGCCGGTGGCGGCGCCGAGTCGCCCGAGTACACCGGTGGCGGATCGCCGAAGAAGTGGATGACCGAGGCGGGGATCGCCGAGAGTGATTTCGGGTATGTCGACTACATCGCCAACCGCGAGAGCGGCTGGAACCCGAACGCTACTAACGCGTCATCCGGCGCGTGCGGCGTGATCCAGGCGAACCCTTGCAGCAAGGTTCCCGGCAACGGCTACAACCCGGTCGATAACCTCAAGTGGGCCGACGGGTACGCCAAGGACCGCTACGGCAGCTGGAAGGCGGCATGGGAGTTCTGGCAGGCGAATCACTGGTGGTGATCGAGGCTTCGCGTGGGGCGTAAGCACCGGCGGAGCGCCGAGCGTGAGGTGCGCGATGTGACGCACCTGGCGAACGGTGGTGCGCAGCGCGTGACGCGGCGGGGCGGCGAATGGTTCGTTCGTGATATTCCCGCTCACCGCGCCGAGAAGGCGTACCGGTGCCCCGACTGCGGGGGCGATATCCCGCCGGGCCGGGCTCACGTCGTCGCGTGGCGCGCCGATCACCTCTTCGGCGACTCGGCCGCGGTTCAGGATCGGCGTCACTTCCACGGGCACTGCTGGCGACTCGCCTGATCCGAAGCAGCGCCTTCCCCGTGGGCGGGCCGCCGTCTGCCTAGAACAGTGTCGCTGAGGTGTTCCTCTGCGGGGGAGTAGGGTCCGCCGGCTCGCTGGGGGCACTGTCTGGCAGGCCCGGTCCGTGCTCGGGCGGCGCACCGGTCTGGAACGCGGTAGCGACGGCTCTCGCGCGGCGATCGGCCGCCTCGTTCAACGGGTGACCCGCATGTCCTTTCACCCACTCGAAAACGACATCGCGTCCCTGCAGGGCGGTGTCGAGACGCTCGAGCAGCTCTCGGTTGAGTACGGGCTTGCCGTCACCCTTGCGCCAGCCGCGGCGCTTCCACCCAGGCATCCACTTCGTGAGCGAGTTGATGACGTATTGGCTGTCACAGAGCACCGTCAGTCGCTCGTCGGAGCGGTGCGCCGTCGCCTGCAGCAGATCGAGGACGGCCATGAGCTCGCCCTGGTTGTTCGTGGCGCGCGGCCATCCACCCGCGCGCCAGTGATCCTCATCGATCACCCAAGCCCACCCGGCCGGGCCGGGGTTGCCGAGCGCTGATCCGTCCGCGGCCGCCGTCAGAGTCACGCGTCGCGTTCCTCTGCACCGGATACCGCGTCCTCCGCTGAATCCCCTGGATCGGGTTCGGCTCCGTCCGCCTCGGCGAGGGACGCCGCTGTGGCCGTGCCCGCCACGGTGGAGAGCCGCTGGGCGTTCGCGATGACGTCGCCGAGGCTCTCGAAATAGCTGGCGACGGCGCCGCGCTCGACCTTCAGTTGCGTCATCCGGTCCTCTGCTGCGGAGAGCACCTTGGCCGCTCGATCCTCGGCCGCAGCGAAGGTGGTATGGGCGCGCTGCTCGGCCTCCCGAACGATCTCAGTGGCCTCGCGTTCGGCTTCGCTGCGAATGGCTCGCGCATCGCGCTGTGACTCGGCGGCCAGCCGCTCGTACTCGGCTCGGGCCTCGGCGAGCTGCTCGCGGAGTGCCGCGAGCTCGGCGCGGGACTGATCCGCCTCGCTCTGGAAGGCTTCCGTCGATGTCCGCTGGCGCTCGGCGAGCTCGCGCTCGAGCGTTTCGCGCTGCTCGGCGGACGAGCGCTGAAACTCGGAGCGTTCCCGCTCCACCTCTTCGCGGAGCTCTCGCGCGTAGTCCTCGGCCTCGCTCCGCATCGCGGTACTGGCGGCCTCGACCGAGGCGCGCTCCTCCGCGAGTTCTCCTGCCGTCCTGGCGCGGAGCTGCTGGACCTCGTCCGTGACCTCGGTGCGTTGCGCAGCGACCTCGCGTGCGATGGCGCCCTCCGCCTCGGCACGCTCACGGGCGAGATCGGCCGCGTGCTGCTCCGCCTCGGTCGCCAGGGCGCGCTCGTGCTCTTCACGTTCGCGTTCGAGCTCGGCAGCGAGATGCGAACGCTGGCGCTCGCCCTCGAGCTGGAGTCGTTCGCGCTCCAGTCCGAGCTCTGCCGCCGCCTCTTCGCGGTTGATGCGGAGTCTCTCGGCCTCAGCCGTAGCCTCGTCCTCCAGGCGCTGCTCATGCTCGGCGAGCTCAGCGGCGAGCCGGTCCCGCTGTTGAGCCGACTCGTCGGCGAGCGCGGCTGCATGCTCGTTTCGCTCCCGCTCGATACCGGATCGGTGCTCGCGAAGCTCGCGCTCGATGACGGCGTCGTGCTCGCGGCGCTCCGTCGCGAGCGTCTCCGCGATGGCGCGCCGCTCTGCGTCGAGTTCGGCGACCAGCGCCGTCCGCTCCGCCGCGAGCTGCGCGTCGTGGGCCTCGCGGTCGGCGGCGAGCTGTGCCTGCTGCTCCGCTGCCGTGGCTGCGAGCTCGCGTTCCTGGCGTTCGCGCTCCGCCTCGAGCCGGGAACGGTGTTCCGTGAGCTCGTTCTCGATCTGCGCGTCGATCGCGGCGCGTTGACGTTCCAGGCGGGAGTCGTGGTCCTCCTGCTCATGCGCGATCCGCCGTTCGTGGTCCTCGCGCTCGGCGGCGAGGTCGGCGTCGTGCGCCTCCCGGCGTTCACGGATCTCGGTCTCGGCCCGCTCAAGCAGCCGGTCGCGTTCGCGCTCCGCCTGTTCGGCTGCGGCCTGGAGCTCGGCACGCTGAGCTTCCTCTCGCCTGGCGAGTTCTGCGTGCTGCTCGGCGCGCTCCGCTGCGAGACGCTCGTCGTGCCTGAGAGCCTCGGCGGCGAGGCGCTCATCGTGCTCCGCGCGCTCCGCCGCGATGGCTTCGTCGTGGCGGCTCCGCTCCTCGGCGATGCGGCCGCGGAGATCTGCCATCTCCTGATGCAGCGCCCGCTTCTGCGCATCGATGTCGGCGGTGAGGGTCCGCTCCTGCTCGGTGAACCTGGCTTCGAGTTCGGCCTGTTCCCGCTGCTGCTGCGCCGTGAACGCGCTGCGGGCCGAATCGATCTCCTCGCGCATACGCGCGCGCTCGAGTTCGAGGTTGCGCTCGGCTTCGGCCTGCTCGCGCGCGACCTGCTCCGCCCGGATCTCCGTCTCGCGTCGGAGCTGCTCGGCCTCCGCACGCGCGTCACCCGTCAGGCGGGCGGCTTCGCTCTCGGCAGAAGCCCGGAGCTCGGCGGCTTCGCGTTCGGCGGTCTCGCGCTCCGCTGTCGCCTCCCGCTCGGCTGAGGTTCGCGTGAGCTCAGCCGTTCGCCTTGCCTCTTCGAGCAGGCGCTCCTGCTCCTCGTTCGCGGAGGCGGACTGCGTCGCCACATCGTTCCGTGCGCTGGTGATGAGGACTTCCGACTGCTCCCTGGCAGTGGAGAGGATCTCGTCCGCGCGCCGCTGGGCCTGGCTGAGCAGGCGCTGGGTCTCCTGCTCCGTGGTCGCGCGCAGGCGCTCGGCGTCGAGGTCGGCCTGGCTCATCAGTCGCTGAGCGGTGTCTTCGGCGGCCTTCAGGCTCTTCTCGACGCGGAGCCCGAGTCCGGTGTACCCGGTCGCGCCGAGTTCCGCGACCTGCTCCTGGAGATCAGAGATGAGCGTGCGCTGGTTCTCCGAGAGGTCGGACGCCTGCTGATGGGCGCGCTGCAGCGACTCGAGGTGGGCCTGCAGTGTGGCGATGTGCTGGGTCAGCGCGGTGACGCGCTCGTCGACCTCTTCGCGGTTGTACCCCCGGAATGCGGGTGAGAACTGCGCTTCTGCTTCTGTCACGTGATCTCCGTGGTCGTCGGCGGTGCCCGCCGCGGCACCGCTCTCCGGCGACCGCGGGCATAGTTGCGACTATGATAGTTCAATTCCCTGTGGCGATCGGTCGCGCCCGCGCTGTCCACCTGCCACTCGGGATCCTCGGGTAGCGTTGCAGGTTGCGGACTGGTCGCTCCGAGAGGGCCGCCCGAGATCCGACACTGACGAACCCGAATCCCAGCGATCAGACCCCGAGAAGGAGCCCACTGTGCGGTATGTGCTTGCGATTGCGACGCTGGTGCTTGCGGGGGTGCTCCTGATCTTCGGCATCGGCCAGCGCACGTTCCTCGCGGGCCCCGCCGAGATCCGGTACGAGGCGGAGACGATGGAGGGCGCGGCGTACGCGGTGCTTCCCGCCGAGGTGCTCGATGCGGCACCCGGCCAGCCCAACGTGGTCGTGGAGAGCCCCGGTGCGTTCGTCGCGATGGGGTCGCAGACCGATGTCGACGCCTGGGTGGAGCCGTTCGCTCACGAGGTCGTGGGGATCGACGCGGCGAATCGTGCGCTCACGAGCACGGCGGTCCCCGCTGCAGATGCGGCCGAGGATGGCGATGCTGAGGAGGGGGAAGAGGCCGTGGCCGGTCTCGATCCTCGCGGCAGCGATCTGTGGCTGGACGAGTGGAGTGCGAATCAGGACGCAGCCAGCGAAGACGAGGAGAACACGCCGGGCGGGGAAGCCAGCCTGTTGCGCGTGCCGATGGACCTCGAGCCCGGCCAAGCGGCGCTCATCGCCGTGGACGGAACCGAGCCGCTGCCCGACAGCATCGCGGTCTCCTGGGTGCAGGACCGCTCGACGCCATGGGCCGGCCCGCTTCTTGCGGGAGGCGCCCTGCTCGCCGTCGTCGGAGGCATCCTGTACCTGCTTGCGGTGGATCACAACCGGCGCGGCTTGGGGCCGCGGCGAGGCCGTCGGGGCCCGCTGCAGGGCATCCGCAACAGTTTCGGCAAGAGGAAGCAGAGGAGCGCGTTGGACGGTGTGGATGCCGCGGGCGTACGCCCGCCTGAGGGACGGGGACGAACCGGGGCCGCCGGCGACGCGGACGGACAGAGCGCGGCCGATCCGAGCGCTGGCACAGCGCCCAAGCGGAAGCAGCGGGGGAAGAAGGCCCAGCGCGTGGCGCTCCCGGCAGTTGGACTGGTACTGGCATTCGGCGTCACGGCGTGCTCCCCGAGCTACTGGCCCGATTTTGGCAACGGACAGCCCGAGGAGACGGCGGAACCCGAGGAATCGGCGCCGAACGCCGCGCCGGTACCCGTGAGCGGTCAGCAGATCGACCGGATCATTCAGCGCCTCTCCGAGACCGCTGGCGCCGCCGACGACGCGCTCGACGCGGACGCCCTCGCGGGTCGTTTCACCGGCGACGCACTCGCGCAGCGCGCGGCGAACTATCAGATCCGCGAGGATCTCCCGTCGTATGAAGTCGTCCCGCCCAGGATCACGGAGGAGGGCCTCGACTACGACCTCGTGCAGAGCACCGAGGGGTGGCCGCGCACCATGTTCGTGACGGTGGCTTCGGCGAGCGGAGTGGACGACGCTGCGGCGGAAGACGCTGAGGCGACGGAAGAAGCGGAGGCCGCGGATACCGATGCCGGCGCCGAACAGGCTTCTTCGCCGTCGTTGGCACTCCTCATGACGCAGCAGACTCCGCAGGACAACTACGCCGTCTCCCGGGTGATCGCCCTGCGCGGAGGGATCTCGATGCCAGACGCCGCGCCCGTCGAGGAGGGCACGGCGCTCCTCTCGGCGGATCAGCAGGGCCTCGTGCTCTCGCCGGGCGAGGTCGGCGATGCCTTCGCCAGCGTCATGCAGGAGGGTGCGGACAGCGCTGCTGCCGAGAACTTCGACATCGCCGAGGACGACGCGCTCACCACGCGCGGAGGCGCGGCATGGCAGGCTCAGGCGCAGCAGGACGCGGACGACGACGATCGCACGGTGAAGTACTCCGTGACGGTCGCCCAAGGCGAGGAGGCACCCGTCAGCCTGTCGACCGGAACCGGCGGTGCGCTCGTCGCGACGACCGTGATCGAGAACCGGATCGAGGACGCGGACGGCGGACGCTGGCAGCCGCAGGCCGAGGGAGCGGTGACGGCGCTCACCGGAATCGAGGGGAGCGTGGATCGTCTCGAGCGGCAGGTGGCGCACCAGATGCTGTTCTTCGTGCCCAGCGCGGAGAGCGGCGACAAGATCCAGATTCTCGGAGTGACTACCGAACTAGTGGGAGCGAGTGAGTGAGTATGTCGCAGCAGATGCCCGAACGAATTCCCGGTGGCGGGATGGATCTGAGCCACCTCGCCTCGCGTCCCGCTGAGGGGCAATCCGGGGCAGGGCAGCCGGCCGGAGGGGGCGCAGGCGGCACCGTCGTCGACGTGCCCTCGCTGGTCATGGAGGTGACGGATCAGACCTTCGAGCAGGTCGCGCAGCTCTCGACGGTCGTGCCGGTCGTCCTGGATCTCTGGGCCGAGTGGTGCGAACCGTGCAAGACGCTCGGCCCGATCCTCGAGCAGGTCACCCGCGACTACGGCGGGCGACTCGTGCTCGGCAAGATCGACGTCGAGGCGAACCCCCGTCTCGCGCAGGCGTTCCAGGCGCAGTCGATTCCCATGGTGCTCGCGCTCGTCGGCGGACGGCCTGTGCCGCTCTTCCAGGGGGCGATCCCGGAGTCCCAGGTCCGTGAGTTCTTCGACCAACTCCTCCAGCTCGGTGCGCAGCAGGGCCTGACTGGTCGGGTGAACGCCGCTGACGCCGATGGGGAAGACGGCGCCAATGCGCCAGCCGAGCCCGAGGTGCCCGAGGCGCACCTGCCCGCCGTCGAGGCCGCCGAGCGCGGCGACTTCGAGACGGCGATCCGCGAGTACGAGGCAGTTCTGGCGAAGGCTCCTGCGGATGCGGAGGCGCGTGCGGCGCTCGTGCAGATGAGACTGCTGCACCGGCTCTCCGATGCGTCCGCTGAAGAGATCCGCAGCGCCGCCGCCGAGCGTCCGGCCGACACGGCGGCGCAGATGCGGGTCGCCGATCTCGATATCTCAGGTGGGCACGTCGAGGACGCCTTCCTGCGCCTCCTCGAACTCTTCGAGCGTGCCACGGATGCGGTGGATCGCCAGGCGGTACGCGAGCGCCTGCTCGAGCTGTTCGAGGTGGTGGGCGTCGCCGATCCACGAGTGATCGCGGCACGCGGGCGCCTCGCCACCCTCCTCTACTGAGCGGCTGAGGCCTGGCGCCACCGTGGGAGCATACTTCGATCACGCCGCGACTTCGCCGATGCCGGAGCCGGTGCTCCAGCGCTACGCCGAGGTGCTCCGCGAGGCGGGGAATCCCGCATCGACGCACGGTCACGGTCAGGCGGCGCGGGAGCGCCTCGAATCCGCCCGCGAGCGGATCGCGGCGGGACTGGGCGCCGATGCGGCGGAGACGATCCTGACGAGTGGCGGCACCGAGTCGATCAACCTCGCGCTCAAGGGCATGTACTGGGCGAGGCGCGCCGCCGGGGCTGGACCGGTCATCCTCGTGGCTGAGGGGGAGCACCACGCCACGCTCGAGGCAGCCGAGTGGCTGCGCGACACCCAGGGAGCCGAACTCCGCTGGGTCGGACTCGACGGGTCTGGCCGGCTCGATCCCGCCACGCTCTCCGGCGCACTGGACGCAGAGGAGTCCGGCAGCGTCGCGCTCGTCTCGTTCATGTGGGCGAACAGCGAGGTCGGCACGATCCAGCCCGTAGCGGAGCTGTGCCGGATCGCGGAACGTGCGGGCGTGCCCGTACACGTCGATGCCGTGGCCGCGCTCGGGCAGGTGCCGATTGACTTCCACGGAGTCGGTGCAGCGGCGCTCAGCGTCTCGGCGCACAAGATCGGCGGGCCCGTCGGGATCGGTGCGCTCCTCCTGCGACGGGATGTCGTCGCCGAACCGCTGCAGCACGGCGGGAACCAGCAGCGGTTCCGCTCGGGTACGCAGAACGCCGCCGCAGCGGTCGCGTTCGCGACGGCGCTCGCACTCACCGACGCACCCGATCACGATGCCCACCTCGCGCGGGTGCGCGATGCACTGATCTCCGGTGTGCGCGCCGCGATCCCGGATGCGATCCTCCGCGGCGCGGATCCCGCGACTCCCGGCGCGCGCCTGCCGAGCAACGCGCACTTCACGTTCCCGGGGTGCCGGGGCGATTCGCTGCTCTTCCTGCTCGACATGGCCGGTGTATCGGCATCGACAGGGTCGGCCTGCCAGGCGGGGGTCGACGGCGTCTCGCACGTGCTGCTCGCGCTGGGAGTGCCGGCCGAAGAGGCCGCCGGCGCGCTCCGCTTCACGGTGGGTCCCGGCACGACCATGGAGGAGGTCGACCTGCTGCTCGCCGCGCTCCCCGATGCCGTGGATCGGGCGAGACGGGCGGGCACGGGCAACGGCTGACCTCATCGCTGAACGTCCGCTGAGCGGCGCGGTGCGATCGACGGAGGTAAACTGTTCCGATGCGAGTTCTAGCGGCGATGAGTGGGGGAGTCGATTCGGCCGTCGCGGCGGCGCGGGCCGTCGAGGCCGGACACGACGTCGTTGGCGTGCACCTGGCGCTGAGTCGGATGCCCGGCACGCTCCGCACTGGATCGCGCGGATGCTGCACGATCGAGGATTCGATGGACGCCAGGCGGGCGGCGAACCTGCTCGGCATCCCGTTCTACGTGTGGGATTTCAGCGACCGTTTCAAGGCCGATGTCGTCGACGATTTCATCGACGAGTACGCTGCTGGCCGGACTCCGAACCCGTGCATGCGCTGCAACGAGAAGATCAAGTTCGCGGCACTGCTCGACAAGGCGATCGCGCTCGGCTTCGACGCGGTGGCGACCGGTCACTACGCCACCCTCACCGACGGGCCTGAAGGCAGGCAGCTGCATCGCGCGAGCGCATGGGCGAAGGATCAGTCGTACGTGCTCGGGGTGCTGACGGCCGAGCAGCTGGCCCACTGCTACTTCCCGCTGGGGGACACCCCGTCGAAGGAGCTCATCCGGGCCGAGGCTGCGGATCGGGGGCTCCAAGTCGCCCAGAAGCCCGACAGCCACGACATCTGTTTCATCCCCGACGGAGACACCCGCGGGTGGCTCTCCGACCACCTGGAGCGCGAGTCCGGGGAGATCGTCGACGAAGCCGGCGCGGTGATCGGCACCCATGACGGGGCGAACGGGTACACGGTCGGCCAGCGGAAAGGGCTGCAGCTCGGCCGGCCTGCCGCCGACGGGAAGCCGCGCTACGTGCTCTCGATTCGCCCGGTCTCGAATCAGGTCGTCGTCGGCCCGAAGGATCGCCTCGCGATCGCGAGCATGGCGGGCGGACGGTACAGCTGGGCCGGCGATCCTGGCATCGACGTCGGCGAGGCGTTCGACTGCGACGTGCAGATCCGCGCGCACGCCGACCCCGTACCCGCTCGGGCCAGACTCGCGCCGGTGCGCGACGAGGACCGCACCGAGCAGCACCGCGACGGTGCCGGCCACGAGGTCGTCGTCGACGTCGATCTCGCGCGGACGGAGCCGTTGCTCGGCGTCGCTCCCGGTCAGACGGCCGTCCTCTACCGCGGTACGCGGGTACTCGGTCAGTTCACGATCGACCGTGCCATGCCGGCGCCGGTCGCCGCCTGACCCGGGACGCGGATCGCGCGAACCCGCGGTCGCCGTGACGATGTCGGCGGTGCTCTCTAGACTGTGAGGGTGAGCGATTCCCAAGCGATCCCGACCGATTTCGATGCGGCGCGCGAGGAGGCGCAGCATCTCGCCGACGAGGTGGAGCGACTGCGGCGCGCGTACCACTCCGAGGGTGTGAGCCTCGTCTCCGACGCCGAGTACGACGCGCTGTTCCGCCGGCTGGAGGCGATCGAGCGCGCCTTTCCCGAGCTGGCAGGGCAAGACAGCCCGACGCAGGAGGTGGGCGCCGCCGTGGTCTCGGCCGGCTTCCCGGAACACGAGCACGCCGAACGGATGCTGAGTCTCGACAACGTCTTCACGGTCGACGAGCTGCGCGACTGGATGCGGAAGACCGAGGCCGCGGCCGGTCGTCACGTGCGGTGGCTGACCGAGCTGAAGATCGACGGGCTCGCGATCAGCCTCGCGTATCGGAACGGTGTGCTGGAGACGGCGACGACCCGCGGAGACGGCCGCGTCGGCGAAGACATCACCGTGAACGTCGACCTCCTGCCGGTGATCCCTCGCGAGCTCACGGGCGAGGGGGTTCCCGAGTTCTTCGAGGCGCGCGGCGAGGTCTTCCTGACCGAGGAGGCCTTCACCGAGCTCAACGACCGGCAGCACGAGCTCCAGGAGCAGTACGCGGCCGCGCAGCGGGCCAAGGGGGTGCCGGAGGAGCGGATCACGGTGCGCTACCCCGAGTTCGCGAACGCGAGGAACACCGCGGCCGGCAGTCTGAGGCAGCGCGCCGACAACAAGACGGCCGAGGAGCTCGTGCTGATGCGCGAGCGCCTCGCGCGGCTCTCGCTCTACGTGCACGGCATCGGCGCGTGGGAGCACCCCGATTTCGAGAACCAATCGGATGCGTACGAGCTGCTCGCGGGGTGGGGGCTCCCGGTCTCGCCCCACTCGCGGGTCTTCGACGCGGTCGACGAGGTCTGCGCCTTCATCGAGGAGTGCGGCGAGCACCGACACGATTTCGAGCACGAGATCGATGGCATCGTCGTGAAGGTCGACGAGTTCGACCTGCACGCGGAGCTCGGGGAGACGAGCCGTGCCCCGCGCTGGGCGATCGCGTACAAGTACCCTCCCGAGGAGGTCTTCACGACCCTCCTCGATATCCGGGTCGGGGTGGGGCGCACCGGGCGAGCGACTCCCTACGCCGTCATGGAGCCGGTGAAGGTCGCCGGTTCGACGGTGAGTCAGGCGACGCTGCACAATCAGCAGGTCGTGCGTGCGAAGGGGGTGCTGATCGGTGACACCGTCGTCCTCCGGAAAGCCGGAGACGTGATCCCGGAGGTCCTCGGCGCCGTGCTCGAACGGCGGGACGGCAGTGAACGCGAGTGGCAGATGCCCGAGAACTGCCCCGAGTGCGGTACCCCGCTCCGCCCCATGAAGGAGGGCGACATCGACCTCAGGTGCCCCAATGCGCGAGCGTGCCCGGCGCAGGTCAGGGGCCGCGTGGAGCACATCGGATCCCGCGGGGCACTCGACATCGAGGTGCTGGGAGAGATCACCGCTGCGGCCCTCACACAGCCGGAAGAACCGCCGGAGCCGCCCCTCGAGACGGAGGCGGCACTGTTCGACCTCACGATCGAGCAGCTCGTACCGATCACCGTCGTCGTGCGCGACGCGGAGACGGGGGAGCCGAAGCGCGAGGAACCCGGAGATGACGGGCAGCCGGGCGAGCTCGTCAGGCGGACCCCGTTCCAGCGCCTCGGCCCCGCCGCGTACCCTCCCGGGTGGGAGGAGGCGTCGGCCGCAGAGCGCCGAGCGGCCGGCATCAAGAAAGACCACAGGCAGGTCCTCCCGTCGAAAGACGCAGAGACCCTTCTTGCAGAGCTCGAACGGGCGAAGACCAAACCGCTCTGGCGTCTGCTCGTCGCCCTCAACATCCGCCACGTCGGCCCCGTTGCTGCCCGTGCACTGGCCGACTGGTTCGGCTCGCTCGAAGCCATCCGCAGCGCCTCGGTCGCCGAGCTCGCCGAAGTCGACGGCGTTGGCGAGATCATCGCGGAGTCGGTGATCGCATGGTTCGGCGAGGACTGGCACCTCGACATCGTCGATCGCTGGTCCAGCGCAGGCGTCCAATGGGCGACTCCTGGGCACCCGGGGCCGGGGGCGCGCACCGCCGAAGGAGGCGTGCTTTCCGGGCTCACGGTCGTGGCGACCGGCTCCCTCGAGGGCTTCACGCGAGACGGCGCGAAGGAGGCGATCATCCAGGCGGGCGGCAAAGCGGCATCGAGCGTATCGAAGAAGACCGACTACGTCGCCGCCGGCCCCGGTGCAGGGTCGAAGCTCGCCAAAGCGGAAGAACTCGGGATCCCGGTGCTCGACGCCGACCAGTTCGCCGTCCTCGTCACCGAGGGGCCTGCGGCTCTCGGCGAGTTATCCACAACCGGTGGCGACGCGGACTCAGCCGACGAGTGAACCTCATAGGCTGAGCGGAGCGACAGGGGGCTCACGAAAGGACTGCTGTGACCCATCTGCTGCCGCCGGCCGAGCGCGAACGACTGCTCTCTGACTACTTCGCCACAGAGTGGGGCTTGCCCCGCACGAGTGAGCACGAAGTGTTCGAGACACTCAGCCTCTGCGGGTTCCAGGCCGGGCTCTCGTGGGCGACGATCCTCGCGAGACGCCCGCTCCTCCGCGACGCCTTCTCCGCATTCGATCCCGACCGCATCGCGCACTACGGCGCCGACGATGCTGCGCGGCTGCTCGCCCACCCCGGCATGATCCGCAATCGGCGGAAGATCTCCGCCGTCGTGTCGAACGCGCGAGCAACGGTCCGCCTCCGGGCCGAAGGCACCACCCTGGCCGACCGCGTCTGGGCGTACAGCCCCGAGCGCACACCGATGCCGCGCACCTGGGCCGACCTGCCGCGCAGCACACCCGAGTCCGCGGCGCTCGCCGCCGAACTCAAACGCCGCGGCTTCGCGTTCGTCGGGCCGACGATCCTCTTCGCCGTGATGGCGACCTGCGGCGTGATCGACGCGCACCCCATCGGCAGCCCGGGTCGTGGCCTGTCGGGGCTCTGGAACCCAGACGGCTCCCGCCGCCGGGAGGTGCCTTCGCTGGGGACGGCGCAGGAATCCGGCCGGTAGGATGGACGGGTTCAATGCCCACCACCTCGATGGAGCAGTATGTCTGAATCCTCCGCGATACCCGGCGCCGGCACGCACGGCGAGATCACGACCGAGACCGTGCAGCATCTCGCCGGTCTCGCGCGCATCGCCCTCTCCGACTCCGAGGTCGAATCGCTCACCAGCGATCTCGACTCGATCCTCACCCACATCGCGAAGGTGGGTGAAGCCGTGTCGGGTGATGTGCCCGCCATGAGTCACCCCATCCCGCTCGACAACGTCACGCGACCGGATGAGATCTCCGACGTGCTCACTCGCGAAGAGGCGCTCCGCAACGCGCCCGACGCGGATCAGGGCATGTTCCGAGTGTCTTCGATCCTCGGTGAAGAGCAGTAGGGGGAGACGGAATGACTGAACTGATCCAGCTGACCGCCGCGGAGCTCGCGGCGAAACTCGCATCGGGCGAGACCTCGTCGGAGGAGGCGACGCGCGCCCATCTCGATCGGATCGACGCGGTCGACGACGCGGTCCACGCGTTCCTCGCCACGGGTGGCGAGACCGCGCTTCAGGCCGCGCGCGACATCGACACGCGCCGCGCCAGCGGGGAGCAGCTCGGCGAGCTCGCCGGTGTACCCCTCGCGGTGAAGGACGTGCTCGTCACCACCGATATGCCGTCGACCTCGGGCTCGAAGATGCTCGAGGGGTACCGGTCCCCGTTCGACGCGACCGCGGTCGCGAAGGCCCGAGCCGCAGGCCTCGTGGCTATCGGCAAGACGAACATGGACGAGTTCGCCATGGGATCGTCGACGGAGAACTCGGCATACGGTCCCACGCGGAACCCCTGGAACCTGGAGCGGATTCCCGGCGGCTCCGGTGGCGGTTCGGCCGCGGCGGTCGCCGCGTTCGCAGCGCCGCTGGCGCTCGGCAGCGACACCGGCGGCTCGATCCGCCAGCCCGCCGCGATGACCGGATCGGTCGGTGTGAAGCCCACCTACGGCGGCGTGAGCCGCTACGGGGCGATCGCCCTGGCGTCCTCGCTCGATCAGATCGGCCCGTGCGCCAGGACCGTCCTCGACACCGCGCTGCTGCACGATGTCATCGCCGGTCACGACGCGCACGACTCGACGTCGCTCGATTTCGCCTGGCCGTCGATGGCCGAGGCCGCCCGTGAGGGTGCGCGGGGCGAATCGCTGCGGGGGCTGCGCGTCGGGATCGTGAAGCAGCTCATGGTCGACGGGGTGCAGGCCGGTGTGCGGAGCCGGTTCTCGGAGACCATCGAGCTCTTGACGGCCCAGGGCGCGGAGATCGTGGAGATCGACGCACCGAACCTCGAGTACGCAGTGGCGGCGTACTACCTGATTCTCCCCGCCGAGGCCTCGAGCAACCTCGCGAAGTACGACTCCGTCCGGTTCGGACTGCGCGTCGCCCCCGAGGGCGGCGGCACGGTCGAGGACGTGATGAGCGCGACGCGCGCCGCCGGGTTCGGCGACGAGGTGAAGCGACGGATCATCCTCGGCACGTACGCCCTGTCGGCCGGCTACTACGATGCCTACTACGGCAGCGCGCAGAAGGTGCGCACGCTGATCCAGCGCGAGTTCGCGCTGGCGTTCGAGCAGGCCGACGTGATCGCATCGCCCACGGCGCCGACCACCGCGTGGGCGCTCGGAGAGCACTCCGGCGATCCGCTGCGGGACTACCTGAACGACGCCACCACGATCCCGGCGAACCTCGCGGGGATCCCAGGACTCAGCCTGCCGATCGGCACGGCTCCGGAGGACGGGATGCCCGTCGGGCTCCAGCTGCTCGCCCCGGCGTTCGAGGACGCCAGGCTCTACCGTGCGGGCGGGGCCATCGAACAGGTGATTCAGGATCGCGACGGCGCGCCGTTCTGGGCGCAGGCTCCGTCGCTCGCAGGCGCAGGAAAGGCGGCCAGCTGATGGCACAGGCGAAACTCATGGACTTCGAGGAGGCGCTCGCCCGGTTCGAGCCGGTGATCGGGCTCGAGGTGCACGTCGAGCTCAACACGCGCACCAAGATGTTCTCTCCCGCCCCCAACGTCTTCGGGTCGGAGCCGAACACCAACCTGGCGCCGGTCTGCCTGGGGCTGCCTGGTTCGCTCCCCGTGATCAACGAGGAGGCGGTGCGATCCTCCATCAGTCTCGGCCTCGCACTTCAGTGCGAGATCGCCGAGCACTCGGGGTTCGCGCGGAAGAACTACTTCTACCCGGACATGGGCAAGAATTACCAGATCTCCCAGTACGACGACCCGATCGCCCACGACGGCTCCGTCGAAATCGAGATCGCCTCCGGTCGGGTCGTGCACGTGCCGATCGAGCGCGCTCACATGGAAGAGGACGCCGGCAAGCTGAACCACGTCGGCGGCTCGACGGGACGCATCCAGGGTGCGGAGTACTCGCTCGTGGACTACAACCGCGCCGGAGTGCCGCTCGTCGAGATCGTCACCCGGCCGATCTTCGGCGGAGAGGCTGACACCCCGGAGATCGCGGCGGCGTACGTCTCGACGATTCGCGATATCGTGCTCGCGCTCGGCATCTCCGATGCGCGCATGGAACGGGGCAACCTCCGCTGCGATGCCAACGTGTCCCTGCGACCGAGAGGCAACGAGGACGCAGGGATGAGCGTGCTCGGCACCCGCACCGAGACCAAGAACGTGAACTCGTTGCGCTCGATCGAACGCGCCGTGCGGTACGAGATCCAGCGTCAGGCGCAGATCCTCTCCGAGGGCGGAACCATCACGCAGGAGACCCGTCACTGGCACGAGGACACGGGCGCCACATCGGCCGGTCGTCCGAAGTCCGACGCCGACGACTACCGCTACTTCCCGGAACCGGACCTCGCACCGTTGACTCCGTCGCGCGAACTGGTGGAGGAGCTCCGTGCAGCTTTGCCTGAGCACCCCACACTGCGTCGTCGTCGCCTCCGTGAGAGCTGGGGATTCTCGGCGCTCGAGTTCCAGGACGTGGTGAACGCCGGCCTGCTCGAGCCGATCGAAGCGACGGTCGCGGCGGGTGCCGCTCCTCAGATCGCCCGTAAGTGGTGGACGGGGGAGATCGCGCGCATCGCGAACGAGCGCGGCGTCGAAGCCGTCGATCTGATCACTCCAGAGCAGATCGTGTCGGTGACCGAGCTCGTCGATGCGGGCACCCTGAATGACAAACTCGCGCGCCAGGTGATCCACGGGATCATCGACGGCGAGGGGACGGCCGCCGAGATCGTCGAGGCCAGAGGGCTCGCGATCGTCTCCGACGACGGTCCGCTGATCGAGGCAATCGACGCGGCGCTCGCGCAGCAGCCCGACGTGCTCGAGAAGATCCGCGACGGCAAGGTGCAGGCTGCCGGCGCCATCATCGGTGCAGTCATGAAGGCGATGCGAGGACAGGCGGACGCCGCACGCGTCCGCGAACTGGTGCTCGAACGGGCGCAGTAGCCTGATCACCGAGCGCGGGGCCACGGGTGCGTGCGCCCCGCGTGTGGTGCAACAGAGGGGTGGCGAGTGGAGTGCGCGAGATCGCGTCGATCCTGCACGTCGACATGGACTCGTTCTTCGTCGCCGTGGAACTCCTCGAGCGACCCGACCTGATCGGCAAGCCGGTGGCCGCGGCCCACGACTCGCCGCGCTCGGTCGTGTCCAGTGCCAGCTATGAGGCTCGGCGGTTCGGCGTCTCCTCCGCCATGCCCGTCGGGCGTGCGAAGCAACTGTGCCCGCAGCTCATCCTCGTGCCGCCGGCGCACGAGAAGTATCGTGAGATGTCGCGGCGGGTCATGCAGGTCTTCACCGAGTTCACGCCGCTCGTGGAGCCGCTCAGCATCGATGAGGCGTTCCTCGACGTCGCCGGGTCTGTGCGCCTGTTCGGCCCGCCTGCGGACATCGCGCGGCAGATCAGGGAGCGCATACGCGAGCGCACCGGCCTTCCCGCGTCAGTCGGGCTCGCCGGCACCAAGTTCGTCGCCAAGCTCGCATCGCAGCGCGCCAAGCCAGATGGGGTTCTCGAGATCCCTCCGGCACGCACGCTGGAGTTCCTGCATCCGCTGCCCGTCGAAGCCGTGTGGGGAGTGGGGCAGGCGACGAGCCGCGCACTGCGGGCACGTGCGCTGCACACCGTCGGGGATATCGCGCGCGAACCGCTGGACTCGCTCCGCCGCGTCGTCGGCGATGCCACCGCGCGCAAGCTCAGCAGTCTCGCGCGAGGCGAGGATCCGCGTGAGGTCGAGACGACCCGGGTGGAGAAGAGCATCGGCCACGAGGAGACCTTCGCGGTCGATCAGGGCGACCCCGACGTGCTCAGCCGCGAACTGCTGCGTCTCGCGACCCGCACGGGGGAGCGGCTCCGTGCCCATCGCTTAGAGGCCAGGACGATCTCGATCAAGGTGCGCTGGGCCAACTTCGACACCGTGACGCGATCGCGCACGCTCGCCGAGGCGACCGGGGGCACCCAGCGGATCTACCACACGGCGCAGGAGCTCTTCGATGCGCTCGGCGAACGCGGCAGACCCGTGCGGTTGATCGGAGTGCGGGCTGAGCAGCTCGTTCCCGAGGGGAGTGATGCGGCAGCGCTCTGGAGCGATGACGAAGATTGGAAAGCCGTCGATCAGATCATGGATCAGGTGCGCGGACGCTTCGGCGAGTCCGGGGTGACTTCGGCGCGCCTCATGCGTCCGAAGGAGTAGGCGCGTCGAGCGCTCAGGCCTCGTGGCCGTGCTCGGTCATTCGGAGCACCGAATCGAGGATCGCGGCGAGCCAGTCGTAGACCAGCACCGTGCCCCGCGTGTCCTCGTGCTGCAGGAGCTGCGCGTGGTCGTCCTCGCGCTCGAGCCCGACGCGGGCGGCGATGGCGAGGCGCAGGGAAGTCAGGGTGCGTACCCAGGTGGGCAGGGTCTCCGGAGTGATCTCGAGTTCCACTGGGGTGCCGGCGTCCTCGCTCGCGCCCAGGCCGATGGCCGTTGTGACGTCCATGGCGTCCTGCAGCTTCCGGTTGAGGAGGCCCTGCTCGGTGACGCGGCGGAACTGCGAGGCCTCGTCGTCATCCTCGTAAGCGCTCGGGAAGAGCCTGGCCAGTGCTGGGTCGGCCGGTTGCTCGTCCGACCCTCCGACTTCCAGGCTGGCGAACAGGGGGTCGGGGTCGAGCGCCGTGCCGCTGTGGCTCTGCAGGAGCTCGATGAGCTGCCCGACGAGCTGGTCGAGGAGTCCGGCCTCGTCGGCGTCCAGACTGAGGCGCAGCGCGCCTCCGGGGAGCGGGAGGAGTCTCACCCGACGCCCCCTTGCCGCACGGTGGCCCAGAGTCCGTACCCGTGCATCGCCTCGACGTGGAGCTCCATCGCCTCGCGACCGCCCTCCGCGACCACGGCGCTGCCTGCGGTGTGTACCCGCATCATGAGTTCGTCGGCTCGCTCGCGCGTCATGCCGAAGTGCGTGCGGAAGACGTAGGAGACGTACGACATCAGATTGACCGGGTCGTCCCAGACCACTGCCTGCCACGGCTGCTCCTCCTGAGCCTCGAGCTGTTCTGCGCGGTCAGGTCTGAGCCGCGTGTCCGCCATCATCCCCACCCCAGCTCGTGGATGCGTTCTTCCGAGATGCCGTAGAAGTGGGCGATCTCGTGCACCAGCGTGATCCTGATCTCGGCGACGAGCGTGTCGCGATCCTCGCAGTGGGCGAGGAGGTTCTTCCGGAACAGGATGATCCGGTCCGGCTCTTCGCCGAATCCGTATGCCTCGCGCTCGGCGAGCGAGAAGCCCTCGTAGCTGCCGAGGATCGCGCTCCCGTCCTCGGGCTCGTCCTCGACGAGGAAGATGACGTTGTCGAGCTGCTCCATCATGTCGTCGTGCAGCGAATCGAGGCCCTCGGCGACAAGAGCCTCGAACTCCTCGGGTGGCACATCGAGCATGATTTCAGCCTACACAGCGGCGCCGATGAGTGTCACCCGCCGAGTCGCCGCGCGATTCGCACGGGCCCGTCGCATGGGCTATGATGGTGGAGTTGTCCCGCGGCCCGTTCCGCGTGACAGACATGGTGGCTATAGCTCAGTTGGTAGAGCACCGCGTTGTGGTCGCGGGGGCCGCGGGTTCAAGTCCCGTTAGCCACCCCACATACGAAAGGCCCCGGCTCAGCGCCGGGGCCTTTCGTCGTTGTGGGCTCCCAGCCAGTCACCCCGAGCGTCGCGCGATGTCGGCCGGCGTGTAACTGGCGAGGGGGTTCCTGCCGAGCGCCTGCCGCGCCGCAGCTACGAGCAGGTGCCGGGTGTGCGTCGCTTTCCCCGCGCGGACGATGCGTGTGCGGAGGCGGTAGGCGTCGGTGTAGGCGATGCGCGGCGCCCAGACGGGGGACCGGCGTCGTCGGGACACTCGTGCGGTGAGGTGCAGGAACGCTTGGGTGCTCCCGATCGCTGACGCGAGGTCGACGCCGGCGGAGATGGAGGGGAGCGGGGCGGGGGCCGCGCCGTGCTCACCGATCACGGCGCGGAGCGAACGCAGATCGGTGTACGCCGGGATGTATGGCAGGCATCGTGCGAAATCGACCCCTCCCTCGGCGATTTCGTCGAGCGGAGCCTCCGACGAGAACCCCATGAAGCGTTCGAATGTCCATGACGATTCCGGTGCGAAGGAGGTAACCTGCGCAGCGAATCCGACGTTCATGACGAGCAGGTCGGGGATTCCCTGGTGGCGTGCGCGGCGGGCGATGAGCGAACCGATCTCGGGTCTCGTGAGCTCGGACTCGTCGAGCACGAGCGAAGCACCGAGCATGAACTCCTCGACGTTCTCAGGGGTGACGCCCGACAGGAAGGTCGTGATCTCAGCCTCGGGATTGATGTCGAGCACCCGGTCGCGGAAGACCTCGGCTTTCGGGCGACCGCAGGTGGACACCGCGGCGCCCTCGACGCGGTTGATGTTCTCGAGTTCGAAGACCTCGGGATCCGCGATCCGGAACCGGCTCACGCCCATCCGAGCGAGCTTGAGGCCGAGCTGGAATCCGTCGCCGCCGACGCCGGCGATCGCCACGCAGGAGTCGGTCAGCGCGCGCTGTTCGTCCTCGCTCCAGAAGCCGTAGTTGCGCGAGAACTCCGGAGACGCGAGGGAGCGCGCCATCACGAGGCCCGGGCGGTGCGTGAGCGGCGGACGGCCCGGCCGAAGTGGGTGAGCGACGGTTCGGCTGCCCGGTACGCGTCGATGCACCCCCCGTTCCTGAGATCGACCTGTTCGGCGGAGCCCGCGAGATCGATCTCGATCGGGAGGTTGAAGTCGAGGTAGTGCTCGACGTATCGGGGTTCACCGATGCGGGAGATGGAGATGATGCCCTGAAGATGACGCTCGAGCCACGGTTCGATGATGGCGAAGGTGCGACCGAGGTCGTGATTCGCGATGTACGCGAGCATGACGGCGAATAGGTGCCACTGGATCAGGTCCTGCACCACCGCCGTCTCGTGCCTAGCGATGACGCGGGAGACCTCGACACTGCGCGCATCGAGCGGTACCGAGGTGAAGGAGTCGGGGCAGAAGTCCTCGACCGGCAGCGGTGTGCCCTCGCCCCTGATGATGAGACGCGAGACGCCGACGACGCGGACCCCCTCCTCGTGGTTCTCGAAGATCGCGAATGCGACGGACCGGGCGTCGTCGGCGTCGCGGTCGGTCCCGTCCTCCTGAATATCGCTCTCATCGAGCTGGCCAGTCTGATCGACGTAGACCTTCCGTCGGAGGAAGAAGTGCGCGTGGTATTCAGCCGCGAGTCCGGGCATCGGCACGTCGTTCACCGCGATGAGACCGCAGGCGAATCGGGTGTCGGGGGAGTCTGCGAATACGGTGGAGGAGAGGACGGGAATGACGTCTCGGTTCGTGACGGTGCGATCGATGTGTGACAACGACGGGTTCCTTCTGAGTGAATGCTGCCGAAGGGGCGCGGAGCGGCGGATCCGCGGGCGGGCGGGTGCGGTCTCATTGTGCACCACGAGCGACGTGAACGGTCGCTGGACGCGCGCGAGCGCATCATTTCGTTCGGATATGTCTCGCCTCCCGACTGCCACGTTGGTAGCATGAAGCGATCACGCAGGCCTGAGAGGAGCGATGGTGCCCGAAGACACTTGGCGAGCGAGCGGTCGGGGGTCCCGCACGGGGTCGGACGACGTCCGGGCGCGGATGCTGCGCAGTGCCATCGACCACGTCGAGTCGGTCGGCCTGACGCTCGGCGTGGGTGATGCGGTGGTGCAAGGCCTGGCCCGCGACGCCGGTGTCTCCCCCCGGCAGTTCGCCCAGCTCTGGCCCTCATCGGAGCACTTCCTTGCCGACGTCTTCTGCGAGCTCGCCGACCAGGCGAGGATCGACCGCGCGGACTCGGAAACGCTGCTGACGACCTGGCAGTATCTCAGCATGCGGACCGAGGATCTGCGCTCGCCCGAGGGACGGAGGCGGGTGCTCATCGACATCATCAGGACCGCGGCGGAGTACAACTTCGACGTCGTCACGGCATCGGGCAAGTGGCGCACCTACGCGGCGCTCTCGACGACGATCATGTCGTGGCCGGACGAAGCGGTGCGCGCGAGGATCCTCGACGCCCTCCGTGCCAGCGAGCTCGCGTTCGCCGAGACGATGGAGAGTTTCTACCGGAACGTGCTGCCGACGGTCGGCTACCGATTGAAGCCGGTCTACCACGGCGATTATCAGCCGTTCGTCGTTGCCGCAGCATCGGTGATCGAAGGGCTCGGGATCGTGCGGACGACGGTTCCGACGCTCGTCGAGGCCCGCTTCGATTTTCCGGTGGGTGAGGGAACCGAGGCCTGGTCGGTGGCCTCTCTCGCCTTCGTCGGCGTCGTGGACGCTTTCATCGAACCCGACCCCGCTTTCGTGCCTGAAGAGGCGATCGCTCGCCTGAGCTCAGGCGTCGACGTCACGCCGAGGTCGCAGGCCGATCAGCACTTCTGACGCGTCGTTCCGCTCCTGGAGTACGGCGGAACCTCTCCTAGAGCGGTTCAGCTGACGACGGCCTGTGCACCCCGCTGCTGGAGGCGATCGCGGGTGAGTGCGAAGGAGAGCGGGCGGCCGAAGTGGAAACCCTGCGCGCTTGCGGCCCCGAGCCTGCGCATGACCTCGACCATGGCAGCGGTCTCGATCCCCTCGACGACCATGGTGTAGCCGAGGTTGTCGCTGAACCCCTGGAGCGCTTTCACCACTTCTCGCTGCCTCGCGTCATTGAGGTTGTTGATGAGGCTCTTGTCGATCTTGAGGATGTTCATCGGGAAGTGGACGAGGGAGCCCACCGAGGAGTCGTCGGAGCCGTAGTCGTCGAGGGCGATGACGATCCCGGCGGCCTGCAGCGCCTCGGCATCTCGGCGCAGCTGGTCGGTGGCCGAGCGGAGCGAGCGCTCGTTGAGCTCGATGCACAGTGAGACGTCTGGATGGGCTCCGGCGGCTTCGCGGACGAACGACCCCAGTTCCCGCTCGCTGATCTGCCCGAGTTCCAGGTTGACCGTCATGCAGTCGATGCTCGGCACGATGGTGCGGAACGACTCAGCGGCCTCCAACGCCTTCGTCACCACCTGCCGGGTGAGCTCGTTCATGAGTCCGAGGCTCTTGGCCCTGGCCACGAGCGACGGTGGCGAGATCGGGCCGAGTTCGGGATCGACGTAGCGCACCAGCGCCTCGAACGCCCAGATCTCTCCGCGTTCGAGGTCGACGATCGGTTGAAAGGCGAGCGAGAGCCTGTTGTTTTCGATCGCACGCGCGACGATCTCGTTCGTGCGTGTGGATCGGTGCGTGGACAGCCCGACGCTGCTGCCGTGGTGCGCACCATCCGCGTCACGCGACCGCTTGATCTGCAGCATGGCGCGGTCGGCGTCTTCGACGAGCGTCTGAGCGTTGATTTCCCGGTGACTCGAGAAGGCCAGGCCGGCGCTGACGACCGGCCGCAGCTGCTTTCCCTCGATCATGAGTCTCTCGCTCAGCGCGTCGACGATACGGTCAGCGTTGGCCTTCGCCTGGTCGATGGAGTCGAGGTCGGTGAGGACGACGACGAATTCGTCGCCGCCGACACGGGAGACGAAGTCGCCGCCGCCGGCCGTCCGTTTCAACCGTTCGGCGACCGCTCGCAAAATCTCGTCGCCGGCGCGGTGGCCGAAGCTGTCGTTGAGCTTCTTGAAGTTGTCGAGGTCGATGAACAGCAGCGCGATCCCCTCGCGATACGGTCGGTGCTCGTTCGCTTCGACGAGTGCGCGCTGGAACGCCCCGTAGTTCGGGAGGCCCGTGAGCGGATCGCTGTTCGCGCGTTGCTCGAGCGCATTGACCTGGTACTGGATGCGCGCCGTCTCGCTGGCGACGTGCGCAAGCGTCGAGAGCGCCCGTTCGTCGTCTCTCGTGAACGAGGCGCCTCCGATTTTCCGGGCGGCGATGACGTAGCGCTCGATCTCGTCGCCGAGGAATACGGGGGTTCCGATCTCTGCCCCTTCAGGGGCACGGTCGAGGATCTCGACGTCGAGCGCGTCCACGATCGATTTCGCGCGGTCGCGGAGCGCTGAGACGAGCGAGTCCCCGGACTCGAGCGGCAATTCGACGGCGGCGTCCACCACGGCGCTGAGTCGATACTCCACGTCGGTGTATGCGTGGCGGCGTGCGAGCATGTAGCAGATCGCCGCGGCGAGGAGCACGATGAACGGCGCGAGATCGGCGTCAGGGTCGTTCTCGAGCCAGGGGATGACGACCGCATGGCTCACGTTCATCGCTGTCGTCGCGAGTGTGACGAGCAGGACGACGGTCATGACCCGCTTTGCGCTGAGGGAGAACCGCCACCCCTCGCTGTGGAACGGTGCGTCCAGCCGATATCGGACGAACTCGCCAAGGAGGAAGACGAAGTAGTAGGCGCATGTCGCGAGCAGGAGCTTCGGGAGCGTCCAGAGCACATCGTCGGGGAGCTCCGCCTGAACCGAGGTGAACGCCAGCGCGGAGAGCGAGCCGAGGCCGGCGATCTGGAGCGCGTGGAGGGCATTCCGGCGAACGACGAGCTGCGAGACCACGATGCCGATCGCCCAGACCCCGACGCCGACGAACGGTGAGATATCGGGGTGAGGGATGGCGAGCATAATGACGGCGACCCCCACCAGCGGGAACCCGGGGGAGGGCCCGACGCGCACCTGCATCGGCGCGCAGATGATCACGCTGCCGATGATGGTGAGCATGAGCGTCCAGGACTCCGGTGGACTCGCGAAGAGGCCGGCCAGCGCAGACGAGATGATCGCGATGGCGAAGACGATGAACGCGAAGCCGAAGATCACGCCCCGCTTCGTCGCCCGGTCGTGTCTGACCACCATGCCTCTTCCTCTGTCGCGGAGAGATCCGCGTCATGACGCCGGTCTCGAACCTGAGAGGTGTTCATTATGACATGACCTGTCTCGATCAGAGCAGCGCCGCGGCGGGCCGCCTCATTCGGCCACAGCTGCCCCGATAGCCTCACCGAGTGCCCGGGCGCCGGTCTCGGAAGGGTGCACTCCATCCGAGGTCATGTCGGGTTGGAATCGATCCCCGCTCCTGAGTGGGTCGGCCGCATCGACCCACTCCCAGCCCTGCTCCCCGGCGAACGACCGGAGAAACGCGTTCAATTCCGTAGTGCTCTCCCTGGCGTGATCGTTGGGCGGCACCGAGGACAGAATCACTCGGTCGATTCCCACCGCATCGACGATCTCGAGCAGACTGGCCCCGGTGTCATCGTGCGATCGCGTGGACACGTCGTTGGTGCCGGCGAGCACGACGAGCACGTCGGCGTCGAAGGGCCCTGAGATGGCGTCGGCCATGCGCTCGGTGGTCGCACCCCACTCAGCCCAACCGCCGACGAACTCGACTTCGGGGCCTGCGGCGTAACTCGTCCAAGAGAGTGGCCCGGGAACGCCGTCGTTCAGGTCACGGCTGTCGCCCGCGGTGATCGAATCGCCGACGACGGCCATCCGCACAGCCTCGGCACGGGCCGGGGTTTGCGGTGGCGGGTCGCTCGGTTCTGGCGGCGCGGTACAGGCGCTGACCGCGAACGCGATTCCGGCGACCAGCGTCACGGCGAGTGGACGTCGTCCCATATAGCCAGCGTAGGGGAACCCGCCACGGGCGTACACTGTGACGGCCGCACACCGTGTCGAACCGCCCGAGGAGGCGCCGATGACTTCTTCCCGCAGCAGCCGCGCACCGCTCAGGCGACGCGATGCGAGTCGCAGACGGGCGCAGGGAGGTCGTGCTCCCGAGTCGGCCCGGTCGTCTCGGATCACCCGCTACGTGCGCGACGGCGTGGTCGAGACCGCACCGGACGACGCCGCGGTGACGGACGGGCTCGCATTCGCCGCGGCGGGAACCGACCGCATGACGGTGTCGCTCTACCCATCGCCGACCGAGGCGGACATCCGGGAGCTCGCTGACGCCTGGGACCTCCATCCGATCCTCGTCGACGACCTGCTGCACGCCGGCCAGCGGCCGAAACTCGAGCGGTACGGCGACGTCCTCTTCATCGTGGTGCGCTCCGCCTGGTACATCGATGAGCGCGAGGACGTGGACTTCGCCGAGTTCCACCTCCTCGTGCGCGCGGGAGCCGTCGCGGTGCTCTGCCCCGATCGCAGGTGGATCGACGGAACGCCCGGATCCGCAACGGAGTCGTTCGCGATCGGAGCATCGGATCGGCGTGAGCAGACCCTCCTCGCCGACGAACAGGTCCTCAGACTCGGACCCGAAGCCGTCGTCTACCGCCTCCTCGATGCGATCGTCGACGGCTACGTCCCAGTGCTGCAGGGACTCGGGACCGACAAGGAGCAGGTCGAGCGCCAGGTGTTCAGCGGCGACGACGGGGTCGCCGAGCGCATCTACAGGCTCAGCCAGGAGGTCATCGACCTGCAGCACGCGACGTCGTCGCTCTCGGAGGTCGTCCTGTCGCTGAATCGCGGATTCGGCAAATACGACGTGCCCGAGGAGCTCAGAGCGTATCTCGGCGACGTCTCGGACCATCTCGCGCGCGTCAGCGTGCGCGCATCCGAGTATCGCGAAGCGCTCGCGCAGATCCTGAGCGTCAACGCCACGCTCGTGGCGCAGCGGCAGAACGAGGATATGAAGAAGATCTCGGGCTGGGCGGCGGTGCTCTTCGCTCCGACCCTCATTGCCGCTGTCTACGGCATGAACTTCGACGAGATGCCAGAGCTGCACTGGGCGTTCGGCTATCCGATGGCGGTGGGGCTCATGGCAGGGTTCGCCGGCCTCCTCTTCGGGCTCTTCAAGTGGCGGAAGTGGATGTGAGGTGTGAGCCGGTTGAACCGCGCCCGAGACCGGAGGAAGATGGAGGTGTCAGGTCAGACCCGCAGTAACGAATGAAATTCGGGAGAGCATCCATGGTCACCGTTGCACAGAACATCGTCGACACCCTCGAAGCGAACGGAGTGGAGCGGGTCTACGGCATCCCGGGCGACTCCCTCAACGGATTCACCGATGCGCTGCGGACATCGTCGATCGACTGGGTGCACGTGCGGCACGAAGAAGCGGCGGCCTTCGCCGCATCGGGGGAGGCCGCGACCACCGGAGCGCTCGCGGTGTGCGCCGGGAGCTGCGGCCCCGGGAACCTCCACCTCATCAACGGTCTCTTCGATGCGCAGCGCTCGCGCGTGCCGGTGCTCGCCATTGCGGCGCAGATCCCGAGCGACGAGATCGGGTCGAACTACTTCCAGGAGACGAAGCCGACGGAGCTCTTCCGCGACTGCTCCGTCTACGCCGAGCACGTGTCGACGGCGGAGCAGATGCCCCGTGTGCTGCGCATCGCCATGCAGGCCGCGATCGAGAAGCGCGGTGTCGCGGTCGTCGTGATCCCCGGAGACGTGGCGCTCGCCGACGCGGTCGATACGACGGTATCGACGCTCACTGACAACGATCCGCGGGTCATCCCCGCGGTGAAGGATCTGGAACGGGCGGCAGACCTGCTGAACGGTGCGAAGAAGGTGACGATCCTTGCAGGCGCAGGTGTCGCGGGTGCACACGACGAGGTCGTCGCGCTCGCCGACGCGCTCGCTGCGCCGGTGGTCCACGCGCTGCGCGGGAAGGAGTGGATCGAGTACGACAACCCCTTCGACGTCGGCATGACCGGACTGCTCGGCTTCGCCTCCGGCTATCGGGCTATGGAATCGGCCGACGCCGTGCTCATGCTCGGCACCGACTTTCCGTACCCGCAGTTCTACCCGGACGACGCCGTGAAGATCCAGGTCGATCTGCGCGGGGAGAACCTCGGACGACGCACGCCGCTCGACGTCGGACTAGTGGGTGATGTCGGCGATACGGCTGAAGCTCTGCTGCCGCTCCTCGCACCTCGCAAGAGCCGGGCGCATCTCGAGAGCTCGCTCGACCACTACGCGAAGACCCGTCGGCGTCTCGACGATCTCGCGACGCCTGCCGGCGCCGGCAAGCCGATCCACCCGCAGTACCTCGCGCGGCTCATCGACGAGATCGCGGCCGACGATGCCGTGTTCATTCCCGACGTGGGGTCGCCGGTGGTGTGGGCCGCACGCTATCTCACGATGAACGGGCGCCGTCGCCTGATCGGCTCCTTCAGCCACGGGTCGATGGCGAATGCACTGCCGCAGGCAGTCGGCGTGCAGGCGAGCCACCGCGAGCGTCAAGTTATCGCGCTCGCCGGTGACGGTGGCCTCGGCATGCTGCTCGGCGAGCTGCTCACCCTCGACCAGAACGCGCCGCTCCCCGTGAAGATCGTGGTCTTCAACAACTCCTCGCTGAACTTCGTCGAGCTCGAGATGAAGGCGGCCGGCTTCGTGAACTACGGGACCGGTCTCAAGAACCCGAACTTCGCAGCGGTGGCGGAGGCCATCGGCATCCGGGGCGTCCGGGTGAGCGAATCCTCGGAACTCGAGGGCGCACTGCGCGACACCTTGGCGCACGACGGCCCGGCACTGATCGAGGTGATGACCGACCGTCAGGAGCTGTCGATGCCGCCTTCGGTCACGGCCGCCCAGATGAAGGGGTTCACCCTGTACGCACTGCGCACCGTGCTCTCGGGGCGCGGCGACGAGGTCGTCGATCTCGCGAAGACCAACCTGCGTCAGATCCTGTAGCGCCATGACCGCGAACGAGATCGTGCGCCGCGTGCGCGTCACGGGGCGAGTCCAGGGAGTCTCCTTCCGGGCGAGCTGCCGTGACGAGGCGCGATCGCGCGGCGTGACGGGGTGGGTGCGCAACCGGGACGACGGGAGCGTCGAAGCGTTGTTCGCCGGCGATCCCGAAGCTGTCGAGACCATGATCGCGTGGTGTCGATCCGGGCCGAGCGGAGCGCGAGTCGATGACCTCGACGTCGCCGCCGTGGAGCCGAGAGAACTGTCCGCGCGAGAGCGCCCCGAACCCGGGACGCCGTTCGCGGTGCACTGAGCCGAACGCAGAGTCAGGGGAGCAACATGTCAGTACCGGAACAGTCAGGGTTCGCAGATTCCGCCATCGACTGGGGGAGGTTGCGCGCCGGCGCGCGCACGGCGCTCATCGTGCAGGGGGTGCTGAGCCTCATCATGGGCGTCGTCTTCCTCTTCCTCCCGTTCGAGTCCGTCTGGGTGCTCGCGATCTTCTTCGGCGCGTGGATTCTGGTCACCGGGATCTTCGGCGTCATCGGGCACTTCGCGCGCGACCGCGAGCTGCGGTCGGGGTGGGCGCTCGTCTCGGCCATCGCCTCGATCATCGCCGGCATCCTCGTGCTCGTGCTCCCCGGCGTGGCGGCGGTCGCCGTCGTCTACGTGATGGCGTTCTGGGCGATCGTGCTCGGGTTGTTCACGGCCATCGGCTCCTTCCGGCTGCGGAGCCTCGGGGCCGGAGCGTGGTGGGTCGGGCTCATCGCCGGCATCCTCGCGGTGGTCCTCGGCATCATGATGCTGATCAACACGGGTGCTGCCCTCCTCGGGATCGTCTGGCTGATCGGTATCTACGCCATCATCGAGGGCGTCTCCGCGATCGTGCTCGGAGTGAGGCTGCGCCGTTCTGCCGTCGCGTAGGGAGCGCCGATACGCTGAGGAGATGGTCAGCGACGCCCGATCCGATGCCACCCGTCCCCATCCGAGTATCGTCGCGCTCGGAATCGCGGTCCCGGAGACCGTGATCACGCAGGATCGGGTGCGTGACCTGTTCATCGCCCACGCTGCCGATGACCGGCGCTCCGCGCGCATCGTCCGAGCCGTGTTCGATTCGGCTGCCATCGACTCCCGCCGCACCGTAGTTCCCGAACTCGGAGGCGTCGGCACCGGCGCCTTCGTGGACGCCGATTCCGGCCGCATCGGGGTGCCCTCCACCGCCGCCCGGAACGCGAGATACGCTGCTGCAGTGCCCGCGCTCTTCGCCGAGGCCGCAACCGAGGCGCTCGCCGCTGGCGGAGTGCCGACGGCAGTGATCACCCACGTCATCACGGTCTCCTGCACGGGATTCTTCGCCCCGGGGCCGGAGTTCGGGCTCGTGAGAGACCTCGGTCTCCGGCCGAACGTGCAGCGTTACCATCTCGGATTCCAAGGGTGCGCCGCGGCGATCCCCGCTCTGCGCATGGCGTCCCAGTTCTGCGCTGCGGACCCCGCAGCGGCGGTGCTCGTGGTCTGCGCCGAGCTCTGCTCGCTGCACATCCAGGCGTCGACGCACCCCGACCAGCTCGTCTCCTCGGCGATCTTCGCCGACGGAGCAGCGGCCGCGATCGTCTCGGCGAATCCGGAACTCGTCCGCGACCGTCGCCGCCTCGAGTGCGGCGACTTCGACTCCGTCATCGCTTCCGAGGGCGAGAAGGATATGCGCTGGACCATCGCCGACGCCGGCTTCGATATGACCCTGACCGCTGCGGTACCGCGGATCGTGGGTCGCGAGGTGCGTGGAGCGTTGGCGGGGCACGGCATCGTCGAGCATCCTCCCTCGCGGTGGGCGATCCACCCCGGAGGCCGCTCCATCCTCGACCGGGTCGAGTCGGCGCTGGACCTCGGCGACGACGCGCTCGCAGCGTCGCGACAGGTGCTGCGGCGCTTCGGCAACATGTCGTCGGCGACGATACTGTTCGTGCTGCGCGACCTGCTGGCTGCCGCCGACCTCGCCGACGGGGAGCGCGTCCTCGCCGCCGCCTTCGGGCCGGGGCTCACCGTCGAGTCGGCCTCCCTCACCGCCCGGATTCCCGGGAGTGCCGGCCAGTGACGCTCGCCATCCGCGATACAGAGCTCCGCGAGCTCATGGATGCCGCGGACTGCGATCCGATTCGCCTGGATCGCACGCTGCGGCGATTCACGGTTATCAACCGCCTGGTCGGCGGGTGGGGACGCGTCGTTCGCCGGGAGATCCTGCCGCGGCTCGGGGACGCGCAACACTCGGGGATTCCTGTGCGCGTGCTCGACGTGGGCTGCGGAGGCGGCGACGTGCTCCGCCGGGTGGTCCGACGGTTGCGTCGCGCCGGCATCGATGCCTCGGGGGTCGGGATCGACCCCGACCCGCGCGCGATTGCCGTGGCCCGGCGCACCGGCGACCCCTTCGTCTCCTATCGGACCGTGCGCGCCGAAGCACTCGCCGACGCCCTGCCCGAGTCAGGTGAGACGTTCGACGTCGTCATCTCGAACCACGTGCTGCACCACCTGCCAGACGTCGAGCGGCGCGTCTTCTTCACGGCGACGGCATCACTCGCGGCGCGCGTCGCGATCCACTCCGACATCCGCCGGGGTCGAGTCGCCTTCGCCCTCTATGCCGCCCTCGTGACCCCGTTCGCCCCCGGCACGTTCCTCAGGGTCGATGGCCTGCGTTCGATCAGGCGTTCCTACCGGGTGCCCGAGCTCGCGAGCGTCGTCCCGAGCCGGTGGCGGGTGCGCCCGAGCCGGCCGTTCCGTCTGCTCGCGATTCACGAGGCCGTCGGTCATGATGCGTGACCTGCTGATCGTCGGCGCCGGGCCCGTCGGTCTGGCATGCGCGCTCGAGGCCGCCCGCCTCGGCCAGAGCGCACTGGTGCTCGATGCGACGCCAGGCCCCGGGGCGTCGAGCCGCGCGGTGGGAGTGCACCCTGCCGCGCTCGCGGCGCTCGCGCCGAGTGGAGCCGGTGACGCGCTCGCGGCCGCCGCGCGACACGTGCGCCTCGGCGAAGCCCGCGCCCGCGGGCGCACGCTCGGCGTCGTCAGGTTCGGGCGACTGGGCGGCGACTACCCGTTCGTCGCGACGGTGCCGCAGGAGCGCACGGAAGCGATCCTCGGCGAGCGCTGGACCGCTCTGGGTGGCGCGGCGGTGGAGTGGGGGTCGGAGGTGCGGTCCGTGCGGAACGCGCACGACCGGGTGGTTGCCCGCGTGCGCGACGCGTCGGGGGCCACCCGCGAAGAGCACGCGCGCTTCGCCGTGATCGCGACCGGTGCCCGTGGCGTCGACCTCACGGGCCTGCGCGCGCACGTCCGTCAGCACGCGTATCGTGACCGCTACCTCATGGCTGATGTGCCCGATCTCGGTGCGGACGGGGACACCGCCGTCATCCATCTCCACGCCGAGGGCGTGCTCGAATCGTTCCCGCTACCCGGTGAGCGCCGTCGATACGTCGCGTGGGCACGGGACACCGGTCGCAGCAGAGCCGACCCCGAGCAGCTCGGCGATCGCTTGCGCCACGTCGTCGCGACCCGCACCGGTTCCGCGCTCGCCGCCTCGGCCGTGGGGACGGCGTCGGGTTTCGGCGTTCGCCGCACCCTCGTCCCGCGGATGCGGCGGGGGCGTATCGCCGTCATCGGAGACGCCGCGCACGAGGTGAGCCCGATCGGCGGACAGGGGATGAATCTCGGCATTCTCGATGCCGTCACGCTCGCGAGGGTGCTCGGCACGGCCGGGGAGCGCGACGGCGCGCTCGGACCCGACCTCGACGGTGCGCTGGAGCGATGGGCCCGTCGACGTCGCCGAGCAGCGGGGCTGTCGGGACTTCTCGCGGCCGCGAACACGCGCATCGGCCGTCCGCTCGGCGACGCGGGGGATCGCGCAAGGTCCTTCCTGCTCACCGCGATCCTGCGGTCGCCGGCCGAGCGGCTCCTCGCCGCCGCCTACGCGATGCGGTTCGATCCCGACGGCTGAGCCCGCTCTCGATCGAGGTCGCTGCCGACGTTCAGCGCGTGCCTAATCCGGTGAGCGCGAGCTGCACGGCGAGCAGGATCGCCGCCGCCATCACGAGTCGGAATGAGACGCGGGTCTGTATGCCCCGTGCGGCATTCGCCGCGCCCCACGCGCTCAGCCCGATGATGACGAGGGTGAGGCTTACGGCCCACGGGGAGGGAGCGCTTCCGGCATCGAGGGCGCTGCCCCAGAGCACCGCGACAGCGGCGACCGCAACCGTTGCGAAGGCGCTGATCAGCGCTGCGCGCGCGCCGAGCCGGTGCGGGAGACCGCGGATCCCGGTACGAGCGTCGTCTGCAAGGTCAGGGACGACGTTCGTGAAGTGCACCGCGACACCGAACGCCGCGCCGGCGAACGTCGCCCACGGAGGTGCGAACGCCGGATGATCCGCGGAGAGCGTGACGAGCGAGGGGAACAGCCCGAAACTCACGACGAAGGGGACCACCGACACCGGAGACCCCTTGAGACCCGCGTTGTACGACCACGCCGACGTGAGAGTCACCGCGTGCACCACGGCCATCCAGCCACCCAGCGGGAGTGACAGCGCGAGCGCACCCGCCACCGCGATGACGGCTCCGAGCCAGGCGAGCCGGAGGAGTGCGGTGTCGTGCACCAGCGGTTTGTCTGCGCGACCGCTTGCTCGGTCCCGGCGCACGTCGATCGCATCGTTCGAGAGGCCCACGGATACCTGCCCGAGGAATACCGCACAGGCGAGGATCGCGACCCGCTCGACGGGGAGCGCAGCGGCCGCGCCGAGGAGCGCCGCCAGCGCTGTTACGACCAGCGTGGGACCGGGATGCGTGGAGCGCCAGAGCGCGCCGATCACGGTGGTTCGCGAACGTCTGGTCACGTCACCTCGCTCCATCATGTCGGGGATCGCTGAGCCTTCAGGCTAGTGCAGGGCGCCCGCGGTCAGAGGTTGCGTCGCCGAGTCGCGAGAGGGGGAGATCGCCACATCTCGGCGGTCGTGGAGAGGAAGACGCCCGCGGGCGTGAGAAGCTGGGTCCGTGACGAGAGATACGAGCAACGGGGCCGTGTGGGACGATCTGAGCGCTTCGGAGCGCGCACTCGCGGGTGTCCTGCTCCGTGCCGATGGGCCGGTCGGCGCTGCTCGGGCGCATCGCTCGCTCCGCGAGGCGGGAGCGAGCATGAGTCAAGCAACAGTGTCACGTATGTTCCTTCGCCTCGACACCATCGGAGTCACAGTCGGTGAGGGGCGGAGTGGCAGGGTCCTCTCCGACTGGGCACGACGGGAATTCGAACGGGCGACGGACCACCGTCGTCGGAATGCGCTGCTCGACGGGATGTTCGGCGAAGCCGACCGGTCGGAGCTGATCGATCTGCTCGCCCTGCGGCGGGCGATTGAAATCGAGGCTGTGGATCTCGCGTGCGACCGTTCGGACCGTGCGGATCATCTCGCACTCCTGCGGAGTCTTGAGCTCTACGATGAGCACACGCTGAGCGGTGGGGACTTCTCGCGGGATGCGATCGAGTTCCATGTGGCCCTCTGCAGGGCGGCCCACAGTGCGCCATACTCGGTGATCGCGGAAGCGCTCTATCCCGATGTCACACGGCTCGAGCCCCTGACGCGCGCGGCCGCGCATCGGCTCGGAGAGCGCGAAAAATCCAGCGAGGAACACGCGGCTATCGCTCGAGCGGTCATCGCCGGAGATCGGGAACAGAGCCGACGGCTCACAGCCGCACACTTCGACACGATGATTCGATGGCTCTCTCGATTGAACGAAGAGGAGTTCGACGAGCTCGTCGCAGACCTCAATAATCCTCAAATATGAGGATAATGCTTCCTCACATGTGAGGACTCGTGTTAGCGTGGTGCGAATTCGACGAGGAATCGAGGAATCGTGCCATCCGTATCGACACCACCACCAGCGCCCAGAGACATGAGACGCGCCCGAAAGGCCGCGGCTGGGGCCTTCGTCGGCACCTCTCTGGAGTTCTACGACTTCTATATCTATGCAACCGCCTCAGCGCTGGTCTTCGGCACGGTGTTCTTTCCCGAGAACGAGAATCCATTCATCGGAACGCTGGCCGCCTTCGCTGTGTTCGGCGTGGGGTTCCTGGCTCGCCCCCTCGGGGCAGTGGTGATCGGTCATATCGGGGATCGTCACGGGCGCAAGCGGGCACTCATCATTTCCCTGATGATGATGGGGGCCGCGACCTTTCTGATCGGTTTCGTCCCTTCGTTCGACTCCATCGGCCTGTGGGCCCCGGCGATCCTCGTCGTCCTGCGGTTGATTCAAGGCTTCGCGATCGGAGGCGAATGGGGCGGTGCCGCCCTGATCTCCACCGAGAGCGCACCTGAGGGAAGAGTGAACTTCTTCGGAGCCTTCACCCAGCTCGGTTCTCCGGCGGGAACGGTGATGTCGTCCGGCATGTTCGCTCTTGCCGGACTGGGCGGTCAAGAGATTCTCGAGGAGTGGGCGTGGCGTGTCCCGTTCTGGTTCGCGGGCATCCTCGTCATCGTCGGGTTGATTCTTCGCGCACGACTCGAGGAATCTCCAGTCTTCCAACGGGCGGTGAGCGAGCAGGAGAGGAAGAAGCTTCCCGTCGTCGAGGTGTTCCGTAAGGAGTATCGATCGGTCCTCGCGGGTGTGCTCCTGGTGGCGCACGGCATCGGAGGGTTCTACGTGACCGGGACGCTCTTTCTGTCATATGCGACCCAGGGGCAGGGGCTCGAGAGCTCGCCGCTGTTGATTGGCCAGATCATTGCCGCCGCAAGTAGCTTCGTGACCTTCCCGATCGTCGCGACCCTGGCCGATCGGATCGGAGAGCGTCGTGTCCTTCTCGTGTCGGCCGTGCTCGTGATCGTGTTCGCTGCACCGCACTTCCTCGTCATCGGGAGCGGGAACTACGTGCTCATCAGTGTGATGCTCGTGGTCACTCAGACGGTGGGTGCCGGCGCGTGGGTCTGTATTCCCGGGTTCCTCGGACGAGCCTTCGCACCTGAAACCCGGTATACGGGGATCTCTCTAGCCTATCAGCTGGCCTCAATCCTGTTCGGAGGCGTGCTCCCCTCGGTCGGCGCCGCGATCCTGGCCGTGACGGCAGGCGCCGTCATCGGTCCGGTCTTGATCCTCGTGGGGCTCGCCGTGATGGTCATGATCGGCGCAGTTCTCACTCATCGAATCGTCAAGGAGCGCGAGGCCGTATGACTACTGCAATCGAGTACACAGCCCCCTGGATCATCGCCTATCAGGACGGTGAGCACCGGATCCTCAGAGACGGGGCGGTGGTCGTCGATGGCGACCGGATCGTCCACGTCGGCGCACCGGGAGCCGTCGAAGTCGACCGCACCAAGCACACGGAATCCATCATCGCGCCCGGTTTCATCTCCTTGCACGCGCATATGCAGGAGTCGCCGGTCGATAAAGGTATCGCGGAGGACATCGAGAAGCGGCAATTCTGGGGGACCAATCTCATCGAGATCCTCCCGCCCAGGTCGCAGGCTCTCACGCCCGAGGATGCGCGGACCTGTGCGCGGGTTTCGATCGCCGAGCATCTGCGTACAGGAACGACCACGGTCATGCAGATGGGGGTCGAAAGCGAAGCGATCGCGGACCTGTGCGCGTCAGTGGGGCTGCGCGCCTACATTGCAGAGTCGTACCGGTCTGGCGAGTGGTTTACCGATGATGGGAAGAATGTCGAGTACCGGTGGCGTGAGGACGATGGACACGCAGCCTTCGAACGCGCGTTGTCCTTCGCGCTGCGTCACCGGAATCGCTCCGGTAACGAGCTGGTGACAGGATTCCTGAACCCTTCACAAGTGGACACCTGCTCTGAAAGCCTGCTCCGTCGTACACGCGAGGCTTCCGATGAGCACGGATTGCTCATGCAAATCCACGCGGCACAGTCCTACTCGGAGTTCCACGAGATGACGAGACGCCACGGCCGCACTCCCATCGAGTGGCTTGACGACATCGGGTTCCTCGGGGATCGGACCCTCATCGGACATGGCTTGTTCCTGACCGGAACGAGTTGGACGAACTTCCACGGAGATGATCTGGGTCTGCTCGCGCGTTCGGGTACCTCTGTCGTGTACAACCCTTGGGTGTTTGCAAGGAACGGCATCATCATGGAGTCGTACGAGCGTTACCGCGAGGCCGGCGTCTCAGTGTGCTTCGGGACGGATACGACGACTCAGTCGATGCTGTGGTCGTTGCGATGGGCCTCGATCATCACCAAGGTATTCGAACACCGAGCTGACGCCGCACGGGCACGTGACGTCTTCGACTCAGCAACACTGCGGGCCGCCGAAATCCTGGGACGGAGCGATCTGGGACGGATTGAGGCCGGCGCGAAGGCAGATCTCGTCTTCTGGAAGACGCAGTCGGCCTATGTGACTCCGCTGCGGGACCCCATCCGCACAATCGTCTACTATGCCGAGCACGAAGATATCGCGGCCGTGATGGTCGACGGTACGTTCTCACTCGCAGACGGGAAGGTCGTCGGACTCGACGAAGCGGCTGATCTGCGAGAGCTCCAGGAGATTTCTGAACGAGTGTGGGCGGGATGGTCCGAGCGTGACTGGGCTCATCGGACAATCGACGCTCATGTTCCGATGAGTTACGGGGAATTCACCTACCCCTCCTGATGCAGCACCCGTCAGCGGCCTCCCGCTAGGATGGACGTCGAACGGAGTCGGAGTACAGCGCCCGGAGGAGGACGCGGATCGACGCGGTGGAGACGGTGATGGCGGTGACCGCCGTCGTGCTGCTCGGGTGCATCGTCGCCGGTGTCTGGCGCGCCGCTCGCGGCCCCACCGCGCGTGACCGACTCACGGCCTTCGTGTTGCTCGGCACGACCGGAGCGGCGCTCCTCATCGTGATCGCCGCGCTCACCGACACCCCCGCGTTCCGGGACGCGGCGATCGCCGTCGTCGGACTCGCCGCCGTCGTCGCTCTGGTCTGGACGCAGCGGGAGCGCCGATGAGCGTCGTCGTCATCGTGCTGCTGGTGGTCGGCATGGGCTTCATGGTCGCTGGCACGCTCGGACTGCTCAGGTTTCCCGACCTGCCGACCCGGCTGCACGCCGTCGCGAAGGCCGACAACCTCGGGCTCGGGCTCATCGCCCTCGCACTGATCGTGCAGGTGCTGTCGACGGAGTGGGCGTGGGGCACAGCGCTGAAGCTCGCCCTCATCTGGCTCCTCGCGCTGGTCGGCACGGCCGTGAACGGGCACCTGCTCGCGCGGCGCGGCACCGACCAGCGCCACACCGACCAGCTCGAGGATGACGGCAGCGAGGGCGGCTCCTGATGGATGTGCTCGCGGTCTTCGACGTCGTGCTGCTCGGGGTGGTCGTGGTGACGGCGGCGATCGCGGTGATGCTGCGCGGCAGACAGGCCACCGTCGCGGTGTTCCTGATATTCGGCGTGCTGCTCGCGGTGCTCTGGGCGCGTCTCGGCGCGCCGGATATCGCGGTGGCCGAGGCGGTGCTCGGCGGCGGGATCACCGGCGCCCTGCTGGTGGATGCGCTCTCGGACCGCGCCCAGGCGTCCGTCGACGGTGCGCCGCGGCACCGGTGGCTGGTCGGCGGGTTCGGCGTTGCCGCGGCGGCGGTGCTGACGGCGGGCCTGCTCGCCGTGACGACGCGACTCGGATCTCCGACGGGCACGCTGCCGGCGGCGGTCGACGCCGAGCTGTCCCGGAGCGGAGCCGAGCACCCGGTCACCGCGGTGCTCCTGAACTTCCGCAGCTTCGACACCCTGCTCGAGATTGCAGTCGTCATGGTCGCCGCGTTCGCCGCCACCGCCGCGAGCGATGGGAAGTGGGCGAGACGTCTGGAGGCGCACGCCGATCTCGGCCGCGTGGGTGCCCTGCTCGTTCCGGTCACCCTCCTGCTGGCCGGCTGGTTCCTCGTCGCCGGAACCACTCGCCCTGGCGGTGCGTTCCAGTCGGGCGCCATGGTGGCGGCCGGGCTGCTCATCGCGTACCTGACCGGTGCGCGCGGCACCTCCACGCGCGGTGCGGCCGGCGAGTGGCTCGTCGCCCTCGGCACGCTGAGCTTCGTCACCCTGTCGGTGGCGACAGCGCTGTGGGGCGAGGGCTGGCTCGTGCTGCCGGAGGCGGGAGCATCGACCCTGATCCTGACGCTCGAGACGGTGCTCGCGCTCAGCATCGGCGTCGGTCTCGCTCGGATCTTCCTCGCGAATCGTCGCGCGGGATCGGAGGCGCGATGACGCTCGCAGAACTCGCCCTGATCGCCGGTCCCGTGGTGCTCGCCATCGGGCTGGTCGCGCACCTCCTCGTGCGTGACCTCCTGCGACGCATCGTGGCGCTGAACATTGCGTCGGGCGGCGTCATGATGGTGCTGCTCGCCATCGCGGCGCGCAGCTCCGCACCCGATCCGGTGCCCCAGGCGCTCGTCCTCACCGGGATCGTGATCATGGCGGCGACGAGCGGCGTCGCTCTGGCCTTCGCGCGGCGGGTCGAGTCCGAGACCGACGAGCTGGACGCTCCCGACGACGACGTCGAGCAGGGGGAACCGTCATGACCCCGGGCGGCGTGCTCCCGGCGCTCGTGCTCCTGCCGCTTGCCGGAGCGGCGATCGTCGCGCTCGTGCCCGCGGCCGTGCGGCGGTGGACCGGCGGTGCGTTCGCGGTCGCGACGTCTGCGATGGCCGTGCTGCTCGCGATCGCCCTCGCAGCGAGCGGTGACGGAGCCGCCGCCGAACTCGCACTCGGCGGGTGGGACGCACCGCTCGGCATCACGCTGCGGGCGGACGGCGTGAGCCTCGTCTTCCTGCTGCTGACGGCGGTGATCGGACTCGCCGTCTCGACGGTGGCCGTCGCGAGCGACGCGATGAGCGGGGGTCCGCGGTTCTGGCCGCTGTGGCTCGGGCTCTGGGCCGGGCTCAACGGCGTGTTCGTCTCGGGCGACCTCTTCAACATGTTCGTCATGCTCGAACTCGTGACCCTCGCCGCGGTTTCACTCGTCGGGCTCGGCGGGCGAGGTTCCGCCGCCGCGGCACTGCGCTACCTCTTCGTGGGGGTGGTGGGCTCGCTCCTGTTCCTCCTCGCCGTCGCGCTCGTCTACGCGGAGACGGGCGTGCTCGACCTCCTGCTCGCAGCAGACTCGATGCCGGGCGGTATCGTGCTCGTCACGGTGCTCGCGCTGACAGTCGTCGGCATGGGGGCGAAGATGGCGCTGTTCCCGCTCCACTCCTGGCTGCCCGTCGCGCACCCGGCAGCGCCCGCGGCCGTCAGCGCAGCACTCTCGGCGCTCGTCATCAAGGCGGCGGTCTTCGTGCTGTGGCGGGTGTGGTTCGCGGTCAAGGACGACAGCGCGGCGGTCGCCGTCCTCGGCATCGCCGCAGGGGCGGCGGGTGCCGCAGCGGTGATCTGGGGGAGCGTCATGGCGCTTCGCGCACGGCGGTTGAAGCGCATCATCGCGTACTCGACGGTCGCCCAGGTCGGGTACTTCGCGATGGTGCTCGATCTCGCGGGCGACGGATCGGGCCTGGGAGACGGCGCCGGGCCAGGATGGGTCGGCGGCGTCACTCTGGTGCTCGCCCACGGCCTCGCCAAGGCGGCGATGTTCCTCGCCGCCGGCAATCTGGCGCTCGCCTACGGTTCGGATCGCCTCGACGGTCTGCGCGGCGCCGTCTCGCGCATGCCGGGAACCGTTGCCGCGCTCGCCGTTGCCGGGGTGAGCCTCGCGGGTCTGCCTCCCACCTTCGGGTTCGTCGCGAAGTGGCAGCTCCTCGTCTCCGCCATCGAGGCCGAAGCGTGGTGGTGGGCGGCCGTGCTTGCACTCGGGGGCCTTCTGGCCTTCGGGTACACGGCCGCGATGATCCGCGCCACGTTCAACGCTCCTGGCGAGGAGGCTCCGGCGCCGCAGCACCGCACTCCCGTCGCGCTGGCCGCAGTGCCCCTCGTGCTGGCGATCGCCTCAGTTGTGCTCGGCGTGTTCTCGAGCGGGCTCATCGCGCTGATCGGCGAATACACCCTGATCGGAGGTGGCGCGTGAATCCCGAGGCCGCCGTCGACTACAGCATCGTGCCGCTGCTGATGCTCCTCACCTCGCTCCTGCCCGGCGCGATCATCTTCTTCCTCCGCGAGGATCGGACCCGCCTGCGCACCGCCCTGAACCTCTTCGGTGCGCTCTCGAAGGTGGCGTTCGTCGTGGTGCTGATCCCGCCGGTCGTCGCAGGGGAGAAGCTCAGGGCTTCCATGGAGTGGGCGCCAGGCATCGACATCGTGCTCACGACCGACGCGTTCTCACTGTTCTTCGTCGGCCTTTCGGCGGCGCTGTGGCTGGTGACGACAATCTACGCGATCGGGTACCTCGGCGGGTCGCCGAACCAGTCCAGATTCTTCGGGTTCTTCAGCCTCTGCGTGACCGCGACCACCGGCATCGCGCTCGCGGGCAACCTGCTGACCTTCCTGCTCTTCTTCGAGCTGCTGACGCTCGTCACCTACCCGCTCGTCGCGCACCGCGGCACGAAGGAAGCGTTGAACGGTGCGCGCACCTACCTGATCTACACGCTCGGCGGTGGAGCACTCGTGCTCATCGGCGTGGTGTGGCTCACCGTTATCGCCGGGCCCGTCGAGTTTGTCTCTGGCGGGGCGCCAGAGGTCGCGGCGGCGATCGACGAGCACCCCGTCGCGATGACGGCGATCGGTGGACTGCTGCTCGTCGGCATGGGCGTCAAGGCCGCGATCTTCCCGCTCCACGGCTGGCTGCCGGTGGCCATGGTCGCCCCGGCACCGGTGAGCGCGCTGCTGCACGCAGTGGCAGTCGTGAAGGCCGGCGCGTTCGGGATCGTGCGGGTCGTGCACGACCTCTTCGGCCTCGAGGCCGCCGACCGACTCGGTCTCCTCTCGGTGCTCGCGGCGTTCGCCGGCTTCACGATCATCTACGGGTCAGTGCGCGCGCTCATGCAGGACGACCTCAAGCGCCGACTCGCGTACTCCACCGTCTCGCAGTTGTCCTACGTCGCGCTCGGCGCCGCACTCATCGCCCCGCTCGCGACGTCGGGCGCCCTCGTCCACATCGTCCATCAAGGGCTCATGAAGATCACGCTGTTCTTCTGCGCAGGACTTTTCGCCGAGGTCATCGGTGTCTCGAAGGTGAGCGGGCTGCGCGGGGCCGGGCGCCGCATGCCGCTCACCTCTCTCGCCTTCACGATCGGAGCCTTCGGCATGATCGGTCTGCCGCCGCTCGCCGGGTTCGTCTCGAAGTGGCCGCTCGCGCTCGGAGGGCTCGATGCCGAGGCGCCCTGGGTGGTCGGCGTGCTCGTCGTCAGCACGCTGCTGAACGCCGCCTACTTCCTGCCCGTGGTCTACGCCCTCTGGTTCACCGATCCCGATCCCGGTGCCGACTGGTCGGGCCGTCGCTCGGGTACCCGACGGTTCGAAGCCCCGCACGCGCTGCTCTGGCCGGCGGTCACGACCGCCGCGCTCTCCGTGGTGGTCGGCGTCGCCGCCGGCTGGGGGTACTCACCGTGGAGTCTCGCCGAGTTCATCGCCGAGGGGAGTTACCGATGACGCCGGGAACCGCATCGCTCGCGGCCGTCAGCGACGCCCTGTGGGGCTTGGCTTTCGGCATGCCGCTCATCCTCGCCGCGGTCGTCGCCGTGACGGGCGCCGCCGCCGGGGGCAGCGGTCGGAAGATCAGAGACGGCCTCACCCGCTGGTCCTGGGTCGCCGCGGTTCCCGCTGGAGCGCTGGCAGTTCTCGGTGACACGGGCGAACGATCGATCCCGTGGATGCTGTTCGGCACGACACTGCAGCTCGACGAGATCGGTCGCCCGCTCGCGGCGCTCGCCGCCGTCGTCTACGGCCTCGCACTCGCGTTCGTCCCGCACGGCCCAGACGGCAGGCCAGCACTGCTCACCTCCCTCATGCTCTTGTGCTTCGCCGCGAACCTCGGGGTCTTCCTCGCGGCTGACACCGTGACGTTCTACCTGTGTTTCACGGTGATGAGCTTCGCGGGTGCTGCGCTCGTCATCCACGGCCGGTCTGCCTCGGCGCTGCGCGCCGGGCGGATCTACCTGGTGATGACGGTGCTCGGGGAGGGCGCGGTGCTTGCGGCGGTGCTGCTGACGGTGCGCGCCGGCGGCGTGATGCTCGCCGACGCCGGTGCCGCGGTGGCTGGCGCACCCGAGCGAGACCTCATCATCGGACTCCTCATCGCCGGCTTCGGGGTCAAAGCGGGCACCGTTCCGCTGCACGTGTGGTTGCCGCTCGCCCACCCTGCGGCGCCGACTCCCGCGAGCGCAGTCCTCTCCGGCGTCATGCTGAAGGCGGGACTCGTCGGGTGGATCCGCTTCCTCCCGCTCGGCGAGGGAGAGGGAGAACCGGTGTGGGGCGCGATCCTGCTTGCTCTCGCCCTCATCGGTGGGTTCGCCGCCGTTCCGGTCGGCGTGCTGCAGGATCACCCGAAGGTGATCCTCGCCTACAGCAGCATCAGCCAGATGGGGGCACTCGCCGCACTCATCGGAGTCGCGTTGCTCGTGCCGGAGCTGGCAGAGGCCTGCGTTGCGGCGGCCGTCGTCTACGCGGTGCACCACGGGTGCGCGAAGGCCGCGCTCTTCCTGGGCGTGCAGGTGTGGGAGTTGGAGCGCTGGCCGTGCTGGTTCGTTTCCGCCGCGCTGACGGTGGCGGCGCTGTCGCTCATCGGCATGCCGCTCACGAGCGGCTACTTCGCGAAGTACGGGGCGAAGGAGGCGGTGGGCGACGCCGGCATCTCGTGGGCCGCCGGCCTACCGGTCGCCGACGTGCTCCCGTGGATCGGAGTCGGCTCGACGCTGCTCATCGCCAGGTTCGCGTGGGTGCTCCGACGTCGGGAACGTCAACGCCAGGCGACCCCCGTTCTCCGCGGGCTCGCGTGGGTGGCGCTCGCCGTCGCGGCCGTCTGGCCGGTGTCTCGCCTCGCCGACGGGTGGTCGCCTCCGCTGTCGGTGCCCGAGTGGTTCAGTGCGTCGTCGTGGTGGGATCAGAGCTGGCCCCTCCTGCTGGGCTTGGCGGCCGCATTGATTGTCGGCCGACTCGCCGAGACGGTGCGCGGTCGCCGGAGTCGTATCCTTCACCCGCGAGGCGACATCGTTCCGCCAGGTGATGTGCTCGCCATCGAGGAGCGGCTCGTACGCGCCGCGGGTCTCCGTCTCGGGGCGGCGGTGCGCACCGCCGACCGGGGCGGGCGGGCGGTCCGCGCGGCGGCCCTGCGGGTCCCGAGCCCGCTGCCGTTCGTGGAGCGCGCTCAGCTCCGCCTCGGCACCTGGGCGATGTCCGGGGCCGCACTGCTCCTGACGCTCACCGCGATCGTCATCTGGCTCGCGATCTCAGGGGGGTCCGCATGATCGCTTCGTTCCTGAGCCGCACCGTTCTCGCCGCGCTCGTCTGGGTGGCGCTCATCGAGGGAGACCCCACCATGCTCGCCTACGGAGCCGTCGCGGTGCCGGCAGTCGTCTCGGTGAGCTATCTGCTCACCGGCAGACCCGAGCGGCTGGGCGGGTCCGCGTTTGGGCGCGCTCACGCGCTGGCGGTCCTCGTCGGGTGGATCCTGGTCAGGTCGGTGGCCGGCGGAGCGGATGTCGCTCTTCGCGCGCTCCGCTTCCCCCGGCCGCGGGTCGACCCCTACTGGACGACCTACGCGCTGCGTCTCACGTCGGAACGGGGGAGGACCGCACTCACCCTCCTCATGAACCTGATCCCCGGCACGCTCTCGGCCTCGCGGGAGGATGCCGAAGTGGAGGTGCACGTCATCGGCTCGGACCTCGAAGTGACCGAGGCGCTGCGGACCCTCGAAGCCCGGGTGGCGCGAGTTATGGGCGAGGAGCCTCGGGCGACTCGCGAATGAGCGAGGCGTAGCGCTCCTCAGACTCGGAGGCGAGCGTCTCAGATGCCGCCTTGTCCGGCCCCGATCCGGCGACGAGCACGGCGCGACGGAAGTAGTCGAGTTCGCGAATGGACTCGGCGATGTCGGTGAGCGCGCGGTGATCGCCCCGCTTCTCGGGTGAGCCGAAGAACGCGGCGGGGAACCAGCGCCGTGACAGCTCCTTGATCGTGGAGACGTCGATGCTGCGATAGTGCAGACGCTCCTCGAGCGTCGGGAAGTACTTCGCCATGAACCGGCGATCCATACCGATGGTGTTGCCGGCGACGAGGGGGCGTCGACCCGGGGTGACGAGCCCGTCGAGGTAAGTGATGACCCGCTGTTCCGCCTCCTCGAGGGTCGCCCCGTTCTCGATTCGCTCGAGCAGCCCCGACTTGGTGTGCATCTGCCGTACGAAATCACCCATGTGCGCGAGCGCCTCGGGCCCGGGATTGATGACGATCTCGAACCCCTCGTGGAGGGGCTGCAGGTCGAAGTCGGTCACGATGACGGCGATCTCGCAGAGGCCGTCGAGGTCGGGGTCGAGTCCGGTCATCTCGCAGTCGATCCAGACGATCTGCTCTGCGGGGGCGTTCGACACGGGGACTCCTCGGGCTCGGCGGCGCGTGCCGGTGCGGCACCAGCCCAGTCTACGGGCCTCGCCCCGGTGAGCCCCTCGCCCGCACCACCCCCACCACCCGCACCACCCGCACCACCCGCACCACCCGCACCACTCGCGTCGAGGTTGCACTTTGTGCGGCTTCCTGGGGCGTGAAAGCGCACAAAATGCACTCTCGGGAGCGGGGAGCGGGGAGCGGGGAGAGGTGAGAGGTGAGAGGGGTGCGCGACTACTCGGAGTGCGAGTGCACCCGCCCGGCCTCGAGGCGGAGGATCCGGTCGCTCACGTGGGCGATGACGTCGGGGTCGTGTGAGACGAACAGGTGCCCCGTACCGCGCGTCGTCTGCAGGTCGTCGAGCAGGTCGAGTACTCGCGCCTGCACTGTGACATCGAGGGCCGAGACGGGTTCGTCGAGCAGCAGCACCTCGGGGTCTCGTGCGAGCGCGCGGGCGATCGCGAGGCGCTGCCGCTGCCCTCCCGAGAGTTCGGACGCCGGTTTCGCGAGGAGGGAGGCGTCGAGGCCGACCTCCTGGGCGAGGGCGGTGGCGCGGTTTCGGCGGGCCGCGCGTGGCGCACCGGCTGCGCGCAGCGCGTCGATCAGGATCGCTTCACCGCGCGCGCCTGAGGGGAACGAGTCGAGGGGATCCTGCGGCACGAACGCCACGCGTCGGCGCATCGCCCGCCGCTCAGTTGGGCCGGCGGTGCGGCGGTCGATGCCGCCGACGAGCACGGAACCGGAATCCGGGGCGAGGAGCCCCAACGCGGCGCGCAGCAGCGTGGTCTTGCCCGATCCGGACTCGCCGACGAGACCGACCGTCTCGCGTGAGCGGACCGTGAGCGAGGCGCCAGTGAGCACGGGGCGGCGCTGCGCGGTTCCGCGGACCGGGTAGGCGACTGCGACGTCGGCGAGCCGCAGGAGCTCGTGGCCCTGGTCTCCGACGCCGGCCGACGCCTGGCGGGACTCCGTTGCGAGGCGCACCCCGCGGGGTACCCCGCGCGGGGAGGCGGCGATGAGCTCGCGGGTGAACGGGTGGCGCGGTTCCCTGAGCACGGTGGACGGGTCGCCCGACTCGACGATGCGTCCGCCCCGCATCACGTGCACGACATCGGCGATGTCGGTGACGCTGGTGAGATCGTGCGTAATGAGGACGACGCCGGCGCCCGCATCCGCCCGCGATCGGAGCTCGTGGAGCACGCGGCCGCGGTGCGCGGCATCGAGGGCCGTCGTGGGTTCGTCGGCGACGATGAGTTCGGGATCGGTGATCAGCGCCGAAGCGACGAGTGCGCGCTGCCTAAGTCCTCCGGAGAGCTCGTCGCTGCGCACGCGGAGCTGAGACTCGGGTTCCGGCATGCCCGCCGCCCCGAGCGCTGCGAGCACGCGCGGCCGGCGTTCCGCGGACGACGCGACGCCGTGGAGGCGGAGCGCGTCGCCCACCTCGTGCTCGACGTGTCGCAGTGGATCCAGTCCGCCGAGCGCGTCCTGCGGCACAAGACCGGCCTCGGCGCCGCGCACGGCGTTCCAGCCGCGCGACCCCTGAGCGGGAGCCGTTCGACCGGAGATTTCGTGGGCCGTTGAGTCGGCGAGCGCCGTGCGCGGCAGCAGGCCGAGCAGTGCTTTGGCGGTGAGTGTCTTGCCCGATCCTGACTCGCCGACGAGCGCGACGCAGGTGCCGGACTCGACGACGAGCGAGACGCCATCGACGGCGACGTGTCCGGTGGCGGGGAATCGTACCGTGAGGTCGGTGATGCGCGCCGCGATCATGCGAACCGCCCCCGTCGTTCGAGCGCGCGGCCGATGACCGTCGTGCTCAGGCCGACGAGCAGGATCATCGACCCGGGGAACACCGTCATCCACCAGGCCTGCGTGAGGTAGGGGCGCCCGGCGTTCAGCATGGCGCCCCACTCGGGTGCCGGTGGGGGAGCTCCGAGCCCCAGGAACCCGAGCGCTGCGGCGAGGATCACGGCGTGCCCGACGCCGAGGGTCGCGAGAACGAGCACGGGCCGGAGCGCTTCGGGCAGGACGAGCGTGCCCCAGATCCGCGGACCCCGGTCGCCCTGCAGGCTGGCCGCCTCGACGGCTCCCGAGGTGAGCGCGCGCCGCACCCCGCCCCTGACCATTCGCGCGTAGCCGGGAGCGGTCGAGATGGTGACGGCGATGACGATGGAGGCGAGGCCGGGCCCGCGCACCGCGATCACGAGGAGGGCGAGTAGGAGGCCAGGGAAGGCGAACAGCGCCTCGATGAGGCGGTCGGCGATGAAGCGGATGGGACTCGCCCAGCGGCTCCGCGACCCGCCGGCGATGGCACCGAGCGCGACCCCGCAGACGAGGCCGGTGAGGGTGGCGACCACGCCGATGGTCAGCGACTCCCTCGCGCCGAAGACCACGCGGCTCAGGATGTCTCGACCCGAGTCGTCGGTGCCGAACAGGTGGGCGAGGCTGGGCGCCTGGAACGACTCGGTCGGGGCGACGGCGAGCGGCGGGTGCGGGGCGATGAGCCCTGGCGCGAGGGCGCAGACGATGAGGATCGCCGCCACGAGACCTGACCCCACCTCGACGGGGGTGAAGCGCGCGCGTCTGCCGGGTGCGCGCAGCAGCGCACTAGACATGCGACACCACAGCCTCGAGCCGCGCCTCGGTGCGCGGGTCGACGCGCGCGATCACCAGATCGGTGATGAGCGTCACGAGCACGTATGCGAGAGCGGCGAAGAGGACGACCCCGAGCACCACTGGCACGTCGCGCGAGAGGACAGCCGTGACGAGCGTGCGCCCGAGCCCTGGCCTGGCGAAGATGACCTCGATGACCGCTGCGCCGCTCAGGAGCGACCCGAGGGCCCATCCGGTGAGGTTCAGCCCGGGAACGGCCGCGTGCCTGAGGACGTGGCGCATCCGCACGCCGAGCTCGGTCTCGCCGCGCGCGCGAGCGCTCTCGACGAACGGCGCCCGCAGCGCATCGTCGGCGCCCGTGCGGCACACCTGGGCGAGGAAGCCCGCTGTCGGAATCGCGAGCGAGAGTGCCGGGAGGATGATCCCGTCGACCCTTCCGGTGCTGACGGGCGGCAGCCAACCGAGGACGCTCGCGAAGAGGAGGACCATGAGGCTCGCGAGCCAGAAGTTCGGCATCGCCGCGGAGATCAGGTCGAGTGTCCCCGCGACTGCTCGGGCGACACGCGACCGTCCGCTCGCGATGATGACGCTGACGAGCGCCAGCACCCAGGCGAGCAGGAGCGCCGTGCCCGCGAGCACGAGCGTCGGCCCGGCCGCCGCCCCGATCACGCGCGTCACCGGGAGGCTCTGAGCGTACGAGGTGCCGAAGTCGAAGACCACGAGCCGGGAGAGGAAGTCGAGGTACTGGACGGGTACGGGCCTGTCGAGCCCGAACTCGGCGCGCGCCGCTTCGAGCGCTTCGGCGCTCGCCTGGCTCCCGGGTCCACCGAGGGCAGCCTCGGCAGGGTCGCCTGGAATGAACTGGAGGGCGACGAACGCCAGGGTCGCGACGACGAACAGCACGACGACGCTGCCCCCGAGGCGCGCGAGCGCGCGGAGCAGTCGTCGCCTGCCGTTCGTCGTCATGCGCGAGGCGCGCTCAGGCGCCGGCGACCACGTCGGCGAGCCACGGTGTGCTCACCGTCGGGAGGGCGCGGAAGCCCTCGAGATCGCTGCGGTACAGGAAGTGGTTCTGCTGATCGTAGAGCGGCAGGATCACCTGGAGTTCGGCGATTCGCTCCTGGGCGGCCGTCGCCGCGGCGGCGCGGGCGTCAGGATCCATCTCGGAGCCGACCGACTCGAGCAGGTCGTCGAGCTCGGGGTCGCTGATCTGCGCCGCGTTCGCGAAGTAGCCGCTCGGCGCTGGCTCGATCGCGTCGGTGTGGTACAGGAAGCGCAGCACGTCCGGGCCGATCTTCGTGTAGGGGGCGCTGACGAGCTCGTACTCATGAGTCGCGAGGGCCTCGTACCAGCTCGACAGGTCGAGCAGGCTGATCTGCACGTCGAATCCGACCTCCGCGGCGTTCGCCTGGATCTGCTCGAACAGTGCCTGCTCGGCCGGCACGGACTGGTTGGTGCTGACGGGGAACCGCAGGGTGAGACGCTCGCCGTCCTTGACCCGGAAGCCGTCGGCGTCGCGCTCGCTCCATCCGGCCTCGTCGAGGAGGTCGTTCGCGCGATCCTGGTCGAAGACGTAGCTGTCCGGCGACTGCTGCACGAGCGGCTCGGCGCTCGACATCGCCGAGGTCGAGCGCTCGGCGGTGTCCTCGAAGAGCGACGAGACCGCCGAGTCGACATCGACTGCCGAGATGAACGCCTCGCGCACGCGGATATCGTCGAACGGCGTCTGGCCCGAGTTCAATTCGATCCGGTTGCTCGCACCGGGGCGCGGAGCGTCGAGGTGCTCGAGATCCTCCGACGCCTCGGCGGCGGTGATCTGATCGGGCAGCGGGTTGTCGATGATGTCGACCTGGCCGCTCTCGAGCGCCGAGTAGCGCGCCGTCGAGTCGGGGATGAACCTCCACGTGAGCGTCGAGACGGCGTTCTCCGGCGGCAGCGCCTCGTCGCCGGGGGGCGTCGCGTAGTCGGGGTTGCGGCTCAGCTCGATGCGGTCCTGCTTGACCCACTCGTCGACCACGTAGGGGCCGCTGCCGATGGGTGCGAGGCAGTTCTCATCGCTCCCGCGCTCGATGCCTGCGGGGGACTGGATCGCGACCCAGACCTGCGCGAGCGATTCGAGCAGGGCCGCATCGGGGCGCACCATGTGGAAGCGCGCGTGGGTCGCGTCGACGACCTCGACCTCTTCGATCTGCTGGACGGCGAGGTAGCCGGTCGAGGATCCGGTCTCCGGATCCTGCAGGTGCTCGATGTTCGCCTTGATGGCGGCGGCGTCGACGGGGGTGCCGTCGGTGAACTGCGCATCGGCGTCGAGGGTGAAGTCCCAGGTCATGCCCTCGTCGCTGACCTTCCAGTCGGTCGCGAGCCAGGGCACGATCTCGCCGTCGTCGTTCCGCGAGACCATCGATTCGAGCACCTGGGTCGCGAGGAGGGCCTGCGGGTAGTTGCCGCCGACGTGCGGATCGAGGCAGGTGGGCTCGGCGTCGCCCGACGCGTAGACGAGGGTGTCGCGCGGTCCGTCGCCGCCGGTCGAGCACGCGGCGAGCGGCGCGACGAGCGCGACTCCGGCGAGCGATGCAATGCCCACGCGGGTAGCGCGAGCGGACAGACGGGTACGACGTGACATTCGGCGGGCTCCTGTGCTCCGGTGAGAGGGCTCCTGCTCCGTCCATTCATGGACCCGGTGCAAGAACATGGCGTTGACCATCATCCCACACAACGGGTGTTCCCGGGGAGCACGGCCGCCCCCGCGAGTGGAATAGGCTGGCAGGCATGCCCGTGCTTCCCATCACCATCTGCGGCGAACCCGTACTGCACCGCCCCGCCGCACCCGTGACCGACTTCGGCGACGACCTCCAGCAGCTCGTCGCCGACATGTTCGAGACCACCGTCGCGGCACCGGGGGTCGGGCTCGCCGCACCGCAGGTCGGCGTCGGCAAGCGGGTGTTCGTTTGGATCTACGAGGACCAGGACGAGGGCCCGGCCAGGGGCGTCGCCGTGAACCCGGAACTCTGGATCAGTCCGCCCGAGCCGGGACTCCCTGGCGAGGAGGACGTCGAGGGGTGCCTTTCGTTCCCGGGCGAGCGGTTCGCGCTGCGCCGGTCGGAGCGTGCGCTGCTCCGCGCGCAGGATGCGCAGGGGGAGCCGTTCGAGATCGAGGCGAGCGGTTGGTTCGCCCGGATCCTCCAGCACGAGTACGACCACCTCGAGGGGTTGCTGTACGTCGACCGTCTCGTCCACCCGGAGAGTCGCGCCGCGCAGAAGGCCGAGCGCAAGAACGGATGGGGCAAGCCGGGGCTCACCTGGATGCCGGGAGTCGACGATCTCGAGGGCTGAAGCCCGTCTACGCGTCGGACTCGCGCTGCATGCGGCGCGAGTCGCCGACGCAGGACCATGCCACAGCGGCCGCGAAGAGGAGCGCCGCGCTGATTGAGAACGCCCACCCGAAGCCCGCGATGTCGACGACGGCGCCGGCGACCATCGGGCCGATGACGCCGCCCAAGTCGGAAAGCATCGAGTAGCCGGCGACCGCTGAGCCGCCGCGGCGCATCCCCACGACGTCGGCGAGGACCGCCTGCTGCCCCGGGTTCGCGAGCGCTGAGCCCGCACCGGCGAGGAACATGACGGCGGCTGCCACTGCGATCGACGGTGACGCCGGGAACAGGGCGTAGGCGATACCGCATACCGCCATGCCCGTGATGAGCAGCGGCTTGCGGCCGACGGTGTCGTTCCAGCGGCCGGACGGAAAGATGAGCACGGCGTTGCCGGCCGCGTACGCCGCGAGCACCCACGCGGCCATTGCGGCGTCGCCCTGGAACGCAGCGGCGACGAAGAGCGGCACGATCGAGATGCGCACTCCGAACGAGGTCCAGCCGAAGGCGAAGACGGAGCCGAGCAGCACCCGGTACTGCGGCACCGCGAGTGCGGCGGGCAGCGTGAGCACCTCGCGGTCGTCCGCGGTCCCGCCGACGCCGACGTACGTCGAGCGGCGGAGCGCGATCCACACGACGAGCGCCGCGACGATGAGCGTGCAGAAGTAGAAGACGAACGGAGCGCGGAGGCCGAAGCTCGCGACGACCGCTCCGAAGACGGGCCCGATCAGGCTGCCGAGCAGGAATCCCGCGGCGTTGAGGCTCGCGACCCGGCCGCGCGCCCTGACGGGGCTCACCTTGATGAGGAGGGCGGTAGCGGCCACCGTGAACATGATGGACCCGATCCCGCCGACGCCTCGAAGGATCAGCAGCTGCGGATAGTTCACCGCGAGAGCGCACGCGCCCGTCGACAGCGCCACGATGAGGATGCCGGTCGAGTAGGTGCGCCGCTCGCCCATGCGACCGAGCACCCAGCCCGCGAGCGGCGCCGACACGAGGCGCATGAGGGCGAACGCACTGACGATGGCCGATGCCGCGAAGTTCGAGACGCCGAATGCCTGCGCGTACTGCGGGATCGCCGGGGCCACGACGCCGTAGCCGAGTGCCACCGAGAAGCCACCGGCGACGAGCGCCCAGACCTCGAAGGGGAGCCGTGCGCGCTCGGTCGGAGAAGAGGGGGATCGCGGCACCCATCGATCCTACTCCGGTGCGGCCACCCGGGGGATGCGCCGTCCGATGCCGGTGAGCACGTGGCGCTGGATCGTATCCGCGGCGTCCGCCCAGTCCTCGGCAGACGGTGCGCCGGTCCGCGGCTCGCCGAAGAGGACGACCTCGTCGCCGACCGAGACGGGGGTCTCTCCGACGTCGACGACGAACTGATCCATCGCGATCCGTCCGGCGACAAGATGCGGGTACCCGTTGATGAGCACCGATGCGTTTCCGGTCGCCTGGCGGGGAACCCCGTCGGCGTACCCGAGCGGGACGAGCGCGAGCGTCGTGTCGCGCTCGGTGCGGAACAGGTAGTCGTAGGAGACGCCAGTGCCGGGCCCGACGCGCTTCACCGAGGCGATGCTGCCGCGCAGCGTCATCGCTGCCGTGAGTCCGAGCGCCGCACCGTCGCGGTCGGGGAGCGGGCTGAAGCCGTAGAGGCCGAGCCCGATCCTGACCGCGTCGAATCGAGACTCGGGGAGCTCAAGCGCGGCCTGCGATGCGGCGATATGGCGGATCCGGGGTCGGAGCCCCGCTGCCGTCGCGACCTCGACCGCACGCGTGAAACGCCGGATTGCGGCGCGATCGTCGTCGAGGGAGGTGTTGGAGAGGTGGCTGAACACGCCGACGACCTCGATGCCGCCCGCCCGCTCGAGCGCGGCGGCGCGGGAGCAGACGCGCTCCCAGTTCGACTCGGGCACGCCGTTGCGCGAGAGACCGGTGTCGATTTTGAGGTGCACACGGAGGGGAGCCGACGCGGCCCCGCCGTTCGCGGCGGCTTCGAGCTGCTCCGGTGACGACAGACCGACCTCAATGTGTCGCTCGCGCGCACGCGCGAAGGTCTCTCCCGGGGCGTGCAACCACGCGATGATCGGGGCGTCGATGCCCGCCTCGCGCAGCTCCACCGCCTCCTCGAGGTCGGCGACCCCGAGGTGCGATGCGCCGCCCGCGAGCGCGCCGCGGGCGGCGAGGACGGCGCCGTGTCCGTACCCGTCGGCCTTCACCACCGCGATCACGGGAACCCCGGTCAGCTCGGCGAACACCCGCGTGTTCCACGCGATGGCTGCGACATCGATGGTGGCCTCACGGAACGGCGCGGAGCCCGGTCCGCTGGGTGTCACTGGGTGCTCACTCATGCGGGCCGGGCTCCTTCGCGTTCAACAGAGGGGTGCCGAACTATTCTATGGACGGTCGGCCCGCGCACGCTCCGCACTGGCGTCGAGCGTCGCTTCGGTTGCGCGCCACTCCTGGTATCCCGGTTCGTCGGCGAGTGCGACCTCGATCTCCTCGCGCGACGCCTTCAGCTTGGGGTCGAACTTCAGGTACGCGCGCGTCTCTCGAGCCACGAGTCCTGAGAGGATGAGGAGCCCGATGAGGTTCGGGATCGCCATCAGGCCGTTCATCACGTCGGAGAAGGACCAGACGACGGTCAGCTCGGTCGTCGCACCGATGAAGACCACGAGCGAGAACAGGATCCGGAACGGCATCACGACCTTTCGGCCGAAAACCTTCTCGATGTTGCGCTCGCCGTAGTACGACCAGCCGAGGATCGTGGAGAACGCGAACATGGCGAGCCCCAGTGTGACGACCCAGTGGCCCCACTCGCCAGGCAGACCCCGCGAGAACGCCTCACCGGTCATGAGTGCGGCAGACATCTGCTCCCCGGTCTCCGGGTCGGTGAACGTGTATGCCCCGGTCGTGACGATCACGAGTCCGGTCATCGAGACGACGATGATGGTGTCGATGAACGTCTGCGTCATGGAGACGAGGCCCTGGCGCACCGGGTGCGTCGTCTGCGCGGCTGCCGCGGCGATCGCCGCAGATCCCATGCCCGATTCGTTCGAGAAGATACCGCGGGCGAAGCCGAACTGGATCGCCATGATGATCACCGAGCCGGTGAAGCCACCGGCCGCAGCGGTCCCGGTGAAGGCATCCTGGAAGACCATGGCGATCGCGGCGGGGACCTCGCCGATGTTGACGCCGAGGATGTAGAGGGCGGCGACGACGTAGAAGATGATCATGATCGGCACGAACGCGGACGTGACCTTGCCGATCGACTTGATGCCGCCGACCAGCACGACGAGGGCGAGCACGGTCAGGACGAGGCCGGTCACCCAGGTGGGCACCGAGAAGCTGTTCTCCATGTTCGCGGAGATCGAGTTGCTCTGCGTCATGTTGCCGATGCCGAAGCATGCGAGGATCGCGAAGATCGTGAACGACCAGGCGAGGAGCTTGCCGAGCGGACCGCGGATCCCCTTCTCGAGGTAGTACTGCGGGCCGCCGTTGCGTTCGCCCTTGGCATCGACCTGGCGGTAGCGCACGCCGAGGAATGCCTCCGTGTACTTGGACGCCATGCCCAGTAGGCCGGTCACCCACATCCAGAACAGTGCACCGGGACCGCCGATGCCGATCGCGGTGGCCACGCCGACGATGTTGCCCGTGCCGACGGTGGCGGCGAGCGCAGTGGTCAGTGCCTGGAACTGCGAGATGTCACCGGAGGCGCCCGGGTCCCGGCGTCGGAAGATGCCGAGCGCGAGCGCGGATCCGAGTCGCAGGAACTGGATGCCCCCCAGTCGCACGGTGAGGTAGAGCCCGGTCAGAAACAGCAGGGGGATGAGGACGAAGGGCCCCCACACCACTCCGCTGATGGCGTCGAGGATGGACTGGAGAGTGTCAGTCACGGACGGTTCCCACTTTCGATGTCGCGGCGTTGCGTGAACGGTGCCCTCAGCCTTGTGAGTCTGAGAGCAACCTGAGTGTCGAGTATAGGGGAGGAACCGAACCGGCCGCGACAGTGCTGGCCCCGCCGAACAAATGTCTGTTCGGCGGGGCCAGTGGCGCGCGTTGTGTCAGGAACGCGGGGCTATTCGTCAGTTGGCGTCGAGGAAATCGAGCAGCGCGCGATTGAACTCGGTCGCGTGGCTCGTGTTGATGCCGTGTGGGCCGCCCTCGATGACGTGCAGCACGCTTCCCGAGATCGCCTCGTGCGTCCGCTGACCCGAGCCCTCGAGCGGAACCGTCGCGTCCGAGTTGCCGTGCAGCACGAGCGTCGGCACCGTCACGTTCGGCAGGTCATCGCGGAAGTCGGTGCCGGCGAAGGCGTCCATGCACAGGAGCGCCGCGCGCTGGTCCGACTGGTGTGCGAGTCGCAGCGCGGCCTGCCGCTGCTCCTCGCTCACCTTGAGGTCGCCGTCCACCGAGAAGAAGTCGGTGATGAACTGGTCGAGGAAGCCGTCGCGGTCGTCCTCAAGACCCTGTCGCATACTCTTCGCGGAGTCCGCATCGAGCGGTCCGTCGGGATTGTCCTCGGTCTGAGCGAGGTACGGGGGGACCGCGGCGGCGAACACGACGCTCCGGATCCGATCCTTGCCGTGGCGGGTGAGGTACCGTGCCACCTCTCCGCCGCCCATCGAGAAGCCCACGAGTGTGACGTCGGTGAGGTCGCGCGCCTCGAGCACGCCGGCGAGGTCATCGGCGAGGGTGTCGTACTCGTAGCCGGCCTCCGGCTTCTCGCTTCGGCCGAACCCGCGGCGATCGTAGGTGATGACCCGGTAGCCCTCGGAAGCGAGCGCGTCCACCTGCTCGCTCCAGGACTCGCCGGAGAGCGGCCACCCGTGGATGAGGACGACGGGCCTTCCGGTGCCGCCGCTGTCGTCGACGTGGACGGGGGCGTTATCGAGTACTCCGTGGTGTTCCTGCGTCATGAAGACCTCCCTGAGTCGCGAGGGGCGTTCCGTTGACGCCCATACTCCACCCTAGGGAAGGAGCGGATCTCGCGTCAGGGGTTGCGCTCTCGGGGAACACAGCACGGCAGTTCGAGTGCCCCCGGCAGGATTCGAACCTGCGACCGTCGGATTATATTGCCGCAGATTCGGGGCGGGCTGCCTCCGTGGTCGATCTGTTCTCAGGGCAGGCAATCGAGGCGTGCTCGTGAACACCCGGAACATCGTCGATGATTTCGACCTCGTGGCCGCCCTCGCGGCCGAACTCAGGATCGCTCGCGGCGCGCGCGACCGCGTACGGCTACAGCTGCTCCTCACAACCCTCGCTCGCGAGGTCGATGAGTTGACCATCCACTACCCGGATCCGCATCAACTCCCCGCAGTCGTCCGACGTAACGGACGACTCGATCGCGGACTCCTGTCCGCCCTATTCGCGCCGGCGTTAAGCTCTCAAGTCTATCCAGAAACATGAACTTTCATCTTTCGCTAGTGTCCGACGTTCACGCTGCTGACGGCAGAGCCACGACGAACGGAGACGACATGGACGACGACGCCATCCTCGCCTACTGGGCGACCACCGCCACCGCCTCGGGCTACCGAACACGCACCACCCGCGAGCACCTCATCAGCCTCCGCGCCACACTCCGCCGCACCGGCAAGAGCATCCTCTCCATGACCCGCCACGACCTCATCGGAGATCTCGGCCGCGAGGGCCTCGCCCCGGCCACACGAGCCCGTTACAAGAGCCTGTTCCATGGCTTCTGGTCATGGGTACAAGAGGAGGGGTTCCGACTCGACAACCCAGCCGTCAGGCTGCCCCGAACCATCGTCCACAAGAAAGAAGCGAACCCGATCGAGACCGATGACCTCGAGATTGTCATCAACTCCGGCATCTACGCAAAGACGCGTATGTACGTCCTCCTCTACGCCTACCAAGGCTTCCGAGCATCCGAGATCGCCGCGGTGCACGGCTCGATGAGTATCGATTGGACCAACCGCCGGATCCTCTCACGTGAGGCAAAGGGTGGCAAAGAGGTGTGGCGTCCGATGCACCCGTTGATCTGGGAGCAGGCGCAGCGCTACCCCCGCGATGCATGGTGGTTCCCCTCACCTTCGAACTCCGACGAGCACATCACCGGCAAGAACGTATCGACGGTCCTGTCGAAAGCGTTCAAGCGGGCCGGCATCACCGGACACCGTCCCCACAACCTCCGCGCGTGGTACGCGACCAACCTCGATCTCGCCGGGGCTCCGACGACTGTGGTCGCTGCGGGTCTCCGGCATTCCGACCTACAGAGTGCGAGCCGATACATCGCGGTCCCTCAGCAGCAGATCGAGCGCTATCAAGACATGCTGCCGGTGATCTCTGTCCCCGAACGGACCCCCAGGGGAGAGGCGGCACGGAGGCGCGCGGCGTAGTACCCTAGTCTGGTTGCCCCCGTAGCTCAGAGGATAGAGCATCGGCTTTCTAATCCGCAGGTCACAGGTTCGAATCCTGTCGGGGGCGCAGCGCCCCCACGGTCACACCGTGGGGGCTTTCGCTTAGTTCGAGTGGCTCAAAGTGTCGCATTGCTTTGCACTTTACTGTCGCATCGTGCGACACTGTAACTGTCGGAGGGAAAGCCCCACCGACAGGAGGGGGGAACCGATGGAGATCATCGGACTCCTGACCGCGGCGGTCAACTTGATCACCGCGGTTATCCTCTGGCAGACCGCCAAGCGCAACAGGCGCCGCGACTGACAGAGAAGGCCCCGAGATACACCAACTATCTCGGGGCCGCCCTCCCTCATTATAACCTCAGATAGGGGGAATCAAGATGGAGACCGCAACACTCGTTCTCTCGGTTGTCGCGCTCGTCGTGGCAGTCGGGGCGCTCATCCTGGCCGTTCGGGGTCGAAAGTGATCGACCACGAGCGCGCGCTCGCAAAGGCTGCTACCCGATTGGCTGACGCGATCGAGGCACGGAGCGCGGCGATCGTGGCGGCCTACAGTGATCACATGAAAGTCACCCACATCGCGGACGCCGTAGGGCTGAGTCGCGCGCAGGTGCATCGAATCCTGAATGATGCGGGAGTGGGTCCCGGATCCGTCTCGGGAGGCGCAGGGCATACTTGACTCGCAAGTTTCCGCTGTAGCATTCTTGTCGAACATAGTTTCGATAAGGAGCCGTGATGCAGGAGAGCCGCCGGGCTCGCGAGGCCGCCGCGCAGCGCAAACGGATGCCCTACGTGCAGATTGAGACCGACGTATGGGCGATAATGCGGAACTCGACAGAGGTGCCTGCCGCGATGATCTACCGGATCTCGGACCGGATCCAGGTCGCGAAGTACCTCGTGATGACCTGGAACGCCGAACCGCATCGGCGACGAATGATCGCGATGTACGACACCCTCGAGGACGCCAATTTCTCCGTGAAGTGGGACAACAGTGGCCATGTCACCGGGCGAGAGAACCACGCCACCGGCGCCTACTATGAGCACAGGCGCAACCTTGAAGCTCAGAGAGAGCAGCAAGGCGGACCGCGCTAGGACGCACGAAAACGCCCCCACCCGACCGCAGTCAGATGGGGGCGTTCAGATGAGATCCGCGAGTGTTTGTGGGACGGGGGGAAGCTCCGCGCCCGGTGCGTGGCGGCGGTGGGAATCGATGAGCGCGCGGACGTAGCCGACGAGTGCCCATTCACGGCGCGCGTACTCTTCGACCATTCCCTCGAGCTTCGCGACACGTCGCGTAAGAATCTGCAGTTCGGCGCGATGGTCCTCGGCCTGTTGCTGCTGATTCTCACGAAGACGCGCCAACTCCTCGCGCATGGGCGTGAGCAGGTCAGTCGCAGACTCGGTGATCGTGGCGGCGGCATCTGCGCGCTCGGTTCCCCGTTTCGAACGTGACGTGATGACGGCGACGGCGACCGTCGCGATCGCGCCGAAGATGCCACCGGAGACAAGGTAGGGGCCGATGTCAGAGAGGAACGCTTCCACGGCGCTCCCTCCGTGCGGCATGCGCGGCACGGCGGAGCTGGAGAGCGTCGCGTGTAACCGCGGTGAGTGTGGCGGCGTTGAGTCCGAGCACGAGTACGCCAGTGAAGGTAAGTCCGAACGCGTCACCGAGCGAGACGGCGAACGCACCGAGCGCGGTGGTGATCGCGAGCCCTCCGCCGAGCTTGAACCATCCGCCGAGCCATTGGTTCGGGCTGAGGATGCCCCAGATCGACAGTGCGGGACCACCGAGGAGCAGACCGACCCACGCCTGGTGGAACCCGTCACCGAGGGCATCGCGCACGGGCGCAGTAACTCCACCGACGAGCATCACCGCGCCGCCGATGAAGTAGAACGTCAGCATGACGAGCTCGGCAGGGTTCTGCAGGCGACTGCGTAGCGTAGGAGGCGAGGTCGTCATGATTTCTCCCGTGTGCAGAGGTGGACGGCGAGCACGACCGCGCTCCCGATGATCGCTACGCCGATTGCGGCGACGATGAGACCCATCTCGGATCCTTCCTACGATGACCACGGCCGCGACGATGATGAACAACGCCGCGGCCGCGATGATGAGTTCGGGGGTGAGCATCCGCGTCAGCGCCGCCCGTGATCGGGCGCGGCGAGGAACGCAGACTCTGCGCCGGTCGTCGGTCCGTCGACTTCTTCGAACTCGTCGTAGTATTCGGTGTCGTCGGGTCCGTCTTCCTCGTCGGGAAGATCGTCGACGGTGGTCGCGTCGAGCAGCGCGGACTCCGGGAGCAGATCAGCGTGCGGGCCGTCCCGCTGGGTGCGGGTCTTCGGCGTGAGGTTCGCGAGCGCGGGGGCGCTGTTCGCAACGCCGAGCACGGTCGCACCGAAGCCGGCCCAGATGGCGAACTCCTCGGCGCTCATGTAGCCGTAGAAGATCAGGACGGGGCCGGCGGCGAGGCCGACGGCGTATGCGTACTTGCGGGCTTCGCGGCCCTTGTCGGTGTTCGGCATGGTGAACTCCTTATCGGTTGATCTGCTGGGAGAGGCGGCGCGCTTCGGACTGCGCGTTGATGTAGTCGGTTCGGTTATGGCGGCAGTGCGGGACCCCGGCACCGATGCCGTACAAGCGGCACCACGCCTTGCCGATACCCGGCGACGCAGTGACCATGAACCCGCGGTAGATGTTCACGTTGCCGCTCTTGCGCATCTGGCTGCCGTTCAGGTCGAGCCCGATGCTCGGGTGTGCCAGGGTGTATTCGGTCTTGTACCGGGGATCGACCCGGACGATCGTTCTCGTGGGCATGTCTTCGTCCTCCTCAGGGAACTGCAGGGGTTTCGGTTTGGGTGTGGGGTTCGGGCTCGGCTTCGCGGACGCCGCCGAGAGGTTCACGATGAACGGGAGGGGGTCCGTGGTTGCACCGCTGGCGAGACGCAGGATGAAGTGCAGGTGCGGGCCGGTCGCCCAGCCAGTCGCGCCGACCTCGCCGACCTTCTGGCCCGCCTTCACGCGCTGCCCGTATGCGAGGTGCGACGGGGCATTCATGTGTGCGTATCGGGTGGCGAATCCGGAGTTGTCGCGGATCTCGATGAGCCAGCCACCGCCCTGAGGGTCCCAACCGTTGAACGCGACCCATCCGTCGTGCGCGGCGAGGATTCGGGTGCCCGCGTTCGCTGCCCAGTCCTGACCGTTGTGCAGCTGTGCAGCGACGACGCCGGGGATTGCTCCGCGCCACCCGTACGTGTCTGTCATGCGTGCCCCGGGTACGGGGTGCCTCAATCTGATACTCATAAGTGCGTCCCTCCGTTTGCGGATGTATCCGGCTCGGGCTCCGGTTCCGGTTCCGGTTCCGGTTCCGGCTCGGGCTCCGGTTCCGGTTCCGGCTCGGGCTCCGGTTCCGGTTCCGGCTCGGGCTCGGGCTCCGGCTCGGGCTCCGGTTCCGGTTCCGGTTGCGGCTCGGGCTCGGGCTCCGGCTCGGGCTCCGGCTCGGGCTCCGGTTCCGGTTCCGGCTCGGGCTCCGGATCCGGTTCCGGTTCCGGCTCGGGCTCGGGCTCCGGCTCGGGCTCCGGTTCCGGTTCCGGCTCGGGCTCCGGATCCGGGAGTTCGATCTCGAGAATGCCCTCGACGGCTCGGCGGATCATCGCGTCGCTGATGTCGTCAGATGATCCGGTCTGGTTTACGATGCAGCACCAACCGGGCTGTACGGCGAGCTGCCAGCGATTCTCCTTCGCCCAACCGAACGGATCGGAGCTGATGAGTCCGGTAGCGGTCACGCACGCGGCGACGCGGCGGAGCAGCATATTGTCCTCGACGAGGATGGCTTGCACTTGATAGTGAGTCACGATGGTTCCTAACTGTCGATCAGGTACTCGCTGTTGAGCGTGTAATAACTCGCGGTCCCGCCTGTGGTCGCGATGAGCATTTCGCCGGACGCGCTGATGTACGAGCGCCCCGGGGGAGCTCCGCCGCCAGATGCGAGGAGTCGTACCGATTTGTAGCCGTCTCGCACGCCTGGGAGATCCGGTATGCCGCCTCCTGGGATCACGGAGACGTATGACGTGCTGAATGAGCCGGAGCTACGGGTGAGAGCGCCCTGCAGGTGCAGTTTGCCGCCTGCGATCGCCCACTCGGGCCGCTGCCCTTGGTGCACATCGATCCGATCTGAGAGCGGGAGTGGCTGCCAGTTCAGCTTTCCGCCGTGTCCGATGATCGTTGCCCGGCGTTGGTGCAGTGCGACGAGAACGCGGCTGCCGACCGAGACACCAGTCACGAGCGTGGACGGCGCAGCGAGCAGCGGAGCCTCGTCTCCGTCGATCTGGACCGAGGTTGGATTCACCGCTCGAACGGTCGCCCACTTGAGATCAGGTTTTCCTCGAGCAACTGCGGCGAGCGCTCGCATTCGACGCCAGATCTCTGCGAGGTCGATGTCGTTCATGCTTCTCTCCACTCTGCGGAGCATTGGGCGTCGAATCCGAGGGTGTAGGCCATGCGTTGGACGGTGGCTCTGACGGGTTCGCGCGTGGTGGGTGCGAACTCGACGAGGTCGTTGGGGTTGAGAGGGATGATGGCGTGGGTTGCGTCGAGTTTCGCCACGGGTGACATGGCGTCGGCGAGGCGGCGCTGAGCGAGTTGGTCGAAGACGGTTTGTGTGCTGCCCTCGACGCCCTCCTCGGTGCGGGTGATCCATCGCCCTCGTGCTTCGTAGCCGAACGGGCTGTCGGCGTCTTCGTTGGACGCGACGCCGACGAGGGGAGGCGTGTCGTCTGAGCCCTGCCCGACAACGATGTACCGGTTGGGGACGCTCGCGAGATCCTGCTCGCGTCCCCAGTCGGGCGTGTGAATCGCGGCCTCGCCTGCAGCGAACACCCACGACACTGCGCGATCGCCGGGTGCCCGGTACGGCTCCACACGGAACAGGCCCGCACCGTCTGCCCACAGTGACCAGTAACCGGCCGCCTGCAGCAGGTCGTTGATGATCGTGAGCTTCGGGGTCGATGCCGGCCACACCTGCGGGTTCGCGAGGGTGGTGTCTGACTCCGTGACTGCGATGCGTGTCTCACCGGCGGAACGGATGAGATCCACGACCGCCGGAACGATCGGGGTACCGGCGGCAAGTGAGAACGTCTCGTGGATTGCGTCCTCATCGAGCACAGCGAGTTTCGACAGGAGTTCGACCTCCCACGCCGTGCGCAGATCGGTGCGATCCTCGGTCGGTGACGACAACAGTAGTGTCGCCACCGGCCAAGGGTCCACGCCGAGGATCCCGGGATCGTAGGTGAAGCGAACCCGATCCCGCATCCAATCGATGTCAGCTGTCGAACCGACGAGCGACATCGAGCCCGAGGCGCCCAGTCGCGTCGTCGCCGCGAGCTCGATCCGGCCCGCCGACGGCGTGATGTCCCGCTTCGGGCGATCCTCACTGTCGAGCAGCTCTGTCCGCCAACGGGGGCGACGATGGCCCGTGAGACGCTGATCCATCGCCACCCCCTTCTACCGCTCCGTCTCGTTCAGACCGAACGAGACCTTCCACACCATCGCCGCCTCGTGCGTCCACGAAATATCGCTGCACGAGCCGTAGATCCTGACACCGGTGGGATCCCGGTACAGGTGCACCGGGTGGACCGCGTTGGCGAGGTCCTGCAGCAGCTCGAGCGACGCGTTGCCGTCACCATGTCGGACGAGTCGCCCGCCGGCCTGTACTGACCGGGTCAGCGCCTCACCCGCGTACGCGACCGCGTGCGGCCGACCCTCGTAATGCTGCGCGGTGCGCGCGCGCCCCGACGTGACTTGCACCTCTGCGTCGTACGGCATCCGCGCGGCGACGATGTACCCGTCAGAACCTGAGAGCCACAGTGCCGGAGAATCCGCGATCACGGTGATCTCGGCGACCGCTGTCGCTCCGATGTCGGAGAACGCGATCGCGCGATACATCGTCTCGCCGGCCGATAGTGACTCCCAGTCCTCGAGATCCGCCGACGGCGGGAGATCCGCCGCCAGCAGCTCCCATGTTTCACCCGAGTCGATCGACCGATAGACCTCGGTGCGAACCGTGTCGGCCGGCCTGATGAGGCTCGACGTGGAGTTGTCGCGCACACCATCCCAGCGAGCACGGTTGAACCCGAGGCCGGTATCCACCGAATCGCTGTCACCGTCGAACCAATCGCCCCTGTAGCTCTCGAGGATGATTCCCACGCGGTCGAACCAGACATCGGGGTCGCCCTGCACGCCGCCGACGAGCTGCATCGAGACCGTGCCCGTTCCCGGGGAGGTGTAGATCTCGAGCTCCTCGGCGCCCGCGACGCCGCTGTGTGCGACCGAACGGGTAGGGCTCGGAGTGAGAGCATCGATCGTGCCGAGACGCGGGCTCGCGCTCGCAGGCCGATCCCGATCGAGGTACGCCGTCGCGACGATACGAGCACCCTCGGCCGCCGGCGATGGGTCCGCCCAGAACCTCGCAGCGGTCACGGAGCCGCCGGGACGGTTGCTCACCAACCGCAGAGAGTAATCACCCTCTGCCGCCCACCTGCTCGACTTGATGCACGAACCGTATACAACCGCTATCCCCGGCGGACGCTGACCGACGAGCACGCACGAGCTGTTGAACCGTGCACCGGTCCAGCGCGCCTCCATGTCCTCATCAGGGCTCTCCTCGCCGTGGAACCAGGGACCGGCGTAACCCGGTGCCCAGATCCCAGGGAGAACGAACCACACGTCGCCGGACCCTCGTAGACCCCCGTGGATCATCTGGAACCGGTAGGTGTCGCTCATCGCGCCGAACTCGATCCGGTGCAGCTGCTCGCCTCGTGAGTTGCTCGACCGGTTCGACCGCGCTAGGGGGTTCCGCAATGAGAGGCTCGCGTAGTAGCTCTTGATCGATCCCTCGAGTGGCTTCTCGAGGTATGAATAGACTTCCGCGACGCCGCCAGATTGGAACTCCTCGGGTATGTTCGCCCAGACGAACGCATCCGTGGACGAGCTCTCAGCCGTCGAGATCAGCCGCAACGACGGAATACCGTTCTTCGTGTACCGCGTCGAGACGATCGGAATGCAGTACGCCGCGGTCAGACCAGCCGGCCGCCACCCGTACAGTCGCGAGGCGGATTCGTTTTCAATACCGGGCGAGTCGAGGGTACCCCACGCCGGCGTTAGATCTGGGTCGTCGGACACCGAACCATCGAAGATGACCCCGGGGGCTGTCGTGATGTGACGGAGGCGAATGTTCCCCTGTAACGTTCCAATGCCGAAGTTGTTTCGGGAGAATCCGAGCCGCAGCTCCGTGTACCCCGACGGCACGACGAACGTCACTCGCTTCGTCTCCTCCGTATTGATCGCCGAGACCGGGGTGTCTTCGGATACGACGGAGGTCCAGTTGTTCGCGAGTCCAGATACGTATCCGAGCGCGACCTTGGGCTGAGCGGAGAGAGTCGTCGACGCAACCTTGAACTCAACCGTGATGCTCTCGCCCGCAGTCACCGGGATGAGCGCCGAGTACATCGATGCGCTCGCCCGGATAGCGCCATCTGCAAACGCCAGCGAAGCACCGCTCCAACCTCGCGTGCTGTTCGCACTCTGCATGATTGGCGAAGGAATCCGGTTCTCGTGGACGAGCACCCGCCACGCGCCGCCCATCGCCGGGTTTGGATACCCGTTGCGGTAGACCTCGACATCGGTCGTGGCGTCGCTTTCGAAACTCGGATTGATGACCCGGTTCGTCGCGATCGCAACAGACGTGATGTCGCCCTCGCCGACTTCGACCGATACCGACCCTGCGTCCTCGTTCCATCGCCCATCGAGAACCGGCGGAAGTGGAGCGATGAACTCCACCTCGACGTTTGCCTCGGCCCACTCTGACCACACATCTCCGGTTGCCGCGCGCACGCGCACGACGTAGCTCTCACCATCGGCGAATAGCGCGCCCTGCTCGAGTGTCGAGGTGGCACCTTGGCCGTCACGTTCAAGGATCACGATGTCGTCGCTGTCGCGCACCTCGACTTGCCAGGCCGACTGCGGTCGGTCCTGTGATTGGAACCAGGACCACTCGAGCGCGAGCTCGGGCCGGAACAGGAGCCCGTCTTCGGGGCTCAGGATTGCGACGCCGGGGCGCTCGACGAGTTCGAAGGTCGCCGTGGCCGACCACGGCGAAGCGTTCGCGTGATCTCCCCATGTGCGGACGCGCCACGACACCGACCCGTAGGAGCCGGCGCCGAGCTGCGTCGCGGGGTCGTTGATGAGCACGAACTCGTCGGCCGTGCGGATCTCGCCGAGGAGTCTCCACGAGGTCTCGCCGGGGCGCTGAAACTCGATCCGACGCCTGGTCTGCTCGGATGCATCGGCGGGGTTGTGCTGCCAACGGAGGATGAGGGGACTGTCACCGTCGAGCGCTCCGCCGTTCGGCGTGAGCGCAGTCGGCGCTTTCGGCGGGGCCTGCAGCTCGACCGTGTTCGACGCCGACGACCATGAGCCGAGCAGCGTCCCGCGTCGAGCGCGCACCGTGTAGCGGTGAGTGACTGCAGGGTCGGGGTTCTGATGGGTCCATGGGAGCTGCACGCCGGTTGCGACGGTCGTGTTGCCATCCCGGATGTCGTAGGACTGGACCCACGGATTCGGAGCGGTCGCCGAGATCCGGATGCCGCCGGAGACGCGTACCGCGCGGACGTTCGACGGTGCGGAGGGCGTCGTGTAGACCGGTCCGAAGGTGTTCGACCATGGTGAAGCGCCGGCGGAGTTGTGGCCCTGAACGCGGTAGTAGTAGCGGCCGTTCGCCTTTGTCGTGCGGTCGGTGAAGTTCGAGGGGTTCCCGCTCGGGCGGCCCACCTGCACCCAACGGCCATCGCCGACGGACCGCTGCACGGTGACGGAGGTATAGGTCGAGGTGCGGGACCACTCGGGGCGGTGCTGCACGTCGCTCGACCGGACTACGCGGTCGATCCGGGGCGCGGTCGGACGGGCCGCCGGACGCGCTGGAATCGGGAATCGTCGAGAAACCGACGACGAACCGAGCGGGTGAGTGACAGAGACGCCATACGAGAGGTTCTGTCTCGACCCCGAGGTTGCGCGACTGCCAGAGGTCTCGTGGATCACGATTCGACTGTTCGTGCCGACCGTGATTCTCCGGGTACGGGAGCCTCCGCCCCAGTACCCGGAGAAGTTCATCGTGATGTCGAGGCTGGTGATCCACGCCGTGCGATCGGTCTGCAGGTGGACGCGATGCGTCAACCGGACCGAGGAGGTGCCAGATCCCACCGAACGGGGCGACATGACGGTTTCAATGCCGATGCGAACATGATTGCGCCATGCGCCCCAGTGGATAGACATCTAGACTCCTAGCTCCTCTCGAGCTCTCGAACGGCTCGCCGGGGCGAGCTTCTGTTTGATGCGTCCGTCGATGACGCCGACGAGCACGCCGTCGGTGTCGTAGATCTCGAACGTCGCCCGGTCGGGACCGCCGCCCTCACCCTTGTCGCCGACCATTCGGTCGAACTCGTCGCCGGTGAAGATCGGTTCAGGTCGCCCGGTTCGGTTCTCGACCAAGCTCACGCCTGTCGGGAGCCATCCGCCGTTGTCGAACAGCAGCGGTTTGCGGGTGCTCGCCTGGCCGTGATCGTCCTTGCCGATGAATGAGGTGAAGTGCTTCACCGCGTTCTCGGCTGTCTGCTTCGCGAGCCCTGCCGCGGCATCGACCCACATACCGCCGCCGGGGAACTTGTCCGTGATCTTCGTCTTCACCCAATCGACGAGACCGTCGAGCGGGTTCCACCAGCCACCATCGCCGCCAGACGGCGCGGTGTGCCCGGACATGAACGGTGCGGGATTGATCCAGTTGCCAGAACCGAGGCTGCCCCGGTATCCGGTCTCGATCATGTAGTGCAGGTGCGGGCCGGTCGAGTTGCCGGTCGAACCGACCCGGCCGATCGTCTGGCCCTTGCGCACTTGCTGCCCCACCCGCGCGGCTATCGACGAGAGGTGCGCGTACCACGTCAGGATGTTTCCGTCGTGGAGCACGTTGACCTGATTGCCGCCGCCGAACGATCCGCCGGGCTCCCACCCGGCGTGCGTGATGCGTCCCGCGGCGGCCGCCATCGTCTTCGTCCCCGTCGGTGCGGCGAGGTCGATACCGTTGTGACCACTGTGGAACGGCTGCGATACGCTGTAGCTGCCCCGGGGAAGCGGCGTCACGAACCCGCCGCCCTTGTACCCCGGGATGCTGCCATGACGGTTCATGTGATCGAGCACGCCAGGGTGGCGCGCCTCGATCGCGCGACGTGATGCCGAGCGGATCACATGCTCATCGCCATGCACCACGCCCGCAACCTTCGTCGCGGCCATGGCTCCGGTGTATCCGCCGTCATGGAAGCCCTTGGGGAGGGCGAGCTCTGCGATGTTGACGCCGGGGATCTTGTTGATCGTTCCGATGAGCCCATCGTTGATGACTTTTTGCAACACGAATTTGACAGGTGTTTTCGCGGCGTCCTTGATCTTGTTCCACGCGGTGACGATGCCGTCTTTCGCCTTGCGGAACGCCTCGGCAGGCTTCGTTTTGACGAAGTTGATCATGGTGGTGAGCGTGGATTTGATCCCGGACCAAATAGTTACGAATGTGTTCTTTATTGCAGTCCAGGTTGAGGACCACACAGATCGCACAGCCGCGACTCCGGAGCGGACCAGATTGTGCACTGCAGCGAGTCCGGAGGTCAGCCAGGAGGTGATGGCGGTCCAGGTGTTCACGAAAAAGCTGCGGACGGCAGTCCAGCCAGCAGACCAGACGGTGCGTACGACAGCGAGGCCGAGAGCGATGATCTGTTTGGCCTGATTGATCTTCGTGGTAACCCAAGTGACTATTGCTGTCCAAGTGGAAACAAAGAACCGTTGCACCGCTGACCAGGTTTTCTCCCACCCGAGCCGTATGGCGAGCACCCCGACAGCGATGATCAGTTTCGCCTGATTGATCTTCGTGGAGATCCACTCCGTGATGGCGGTCCAGATCCCCACAAAGAAGTCACGAACCGCAGCAAGGCCGGCCTTCATCTGCTCCCAGCCGAGTGCGAAGGCGGAGACGACGAACGCGAATCCGGCGCGGATCTGGTCCCAACCGGCGACAAAAGCGGCCGTCACCGCGGCGAATCCAGCCTTGATTTGCTCCCAACCCATCGCGAAAGCTGCGACGACAGCAGCGAAGATCTCTCGCCCCGCCTCGGTCTGTGTGAAGAACCAGACGACAGCGCCGACGAGAGCGGTGACGGCGGTTATCACGAGTCCAATGGGATTCGCCTTCAGCGCCGCATTGAACAATGCCTGTGCTGCAGCCGCGGCCTTCGTCGCCACGGTGGAAGCGACAAGCGCGACCTTCTGACCGACGACGACCGCCGTGTTGCGTACCCATGCGGTCGTGGTCCTCCAAAGGGATGCGGCCTGCATCGCGGCGAGCTGAATCCAGAGCTTGAGTCCCGCCTGGTGCGCGAGCAGCGCCACACGGTTAGCGACGAGCTTTGCCGTGTTCGCGACCCACGCCGCGCCACTCCGCGCGAGCGCCGCGGTTTTACTTGCCATCGCGACAATGAAGTCTTTGACGTAGAGTCCGATGATTTGCACCGTGGCCCATTTGTCGGCCACCATCGCCGCTGTCTTCCTGACCCACGCGGCAGTGTTGGCGACCAGGCCAGCCGTGAGCTTCGCGAACGAGATCGCGGCGAGAGCCACCCGGTACGCGACGAAAGCTCCCGCGGCGATTCCTATGGTGGTTGCGAGAGCGTTGACGCGCGAGTCACTTTCTGTGACCCAGGAGATCACTGCCGAGAGGACGCTCGCGGTCTCGGTGAGCACACCCGTGAGAACACGCAGACCCTCCGTCAGGACTACCCCGGCGATCTCGGCGACGGTCCGCAGGTATGGGGCGAGGCTAGTCGCGAGCCCGAGGACCGCACCGAGCAGGTCCGAGAGGGCGCTCTGCAGCTCGGGGGAGGTGGAAACTAGACCGATGAACAAGCCAGCGGCGATACCCAGTGGCCCGCCGAGCCTCGCGAGCGCCCCGGCAAGACCACCCAACCCCGGAACCATCCCGATCAGCGGAGCAAGGCCGGAGGCGCCGAGAGCGGCGAACGCGCCGGCGGCCGGAGCGAGCACCGCTCTCGCTTCGGCGAGCTTCCCCGTACCGCCCTCGAGTAGCTGCACGAACCGGTCGAGCATCGGGGAGACAACGTTCCCGATAACCTCACCCAGGCGTGAAGCCTGATCCTCGACCGGGCCGAGAGCGGCCTGAATTGACTGGAACAAGGGGGCAAGTTTTGGGAAGACGCCGCCCATGATTCCGGCTCCGATCCGCCCTAGAGCAGCGAATACGTTGGCCATGGCTCCTGAGAACGTGTCCCCGCTCGACTGAGCGGCACCACCGAGGCCCTCCTCCATGGCCTTCTGGAAGGTAGCGAAATCGATCTCTCCTGCAGAGGCCATTTTCGACGCTTCTTCGGAGGTCACCCCCATCGTCTTCGCCAGGAAGCTGAGCGCCGGGACGCCGGCGTCGTGGAGCTGATTGATCACGTCCATCTGGACCTTGTTCGAGGCGGCGACCTTGTTGAAGATCGCGCCCATCGAACCCATGTCCGTACCGGCGATCGTCGCCGCGTCCGCGACGAGCTTGAGGTTGCGCTCGAGTTCCTTACCCGGCTTGACGCCGGCAGCCATAGCGCCAGCGGCTGCGGTCGCCGCTTCGTCGAGACCGAACGCTGTCCCCTTGACCGCTGCGGTCGCGTTCGTCATGATCTTCTCGATGGTCTTTGAGTCGTTGCCGAGGCCACGGAGCTTCGCCTGCGCCTGGTCGATCGCCTTGAGGCGGCCGAATCCCTTCGTCAGAGCGACACCGAGAGCGGTACCTGCGGCCGCCATCGTGACCGTAGAGACAGCCTTGAACCCGTTCGTGAGACGGGCACCCATCGACGAGCCGATCTTGCTGGCGGGAACGCCGCCGAGCTCCTTCTCGATGACCTTGCTCGAGCCCTTCATGGTGGGAAGGAGCGTCAGGTAGGCGACACCGAGACTGGGGTTGGATGACACGGGCGGCCCCCTCTCTTAGAGTTGGGGCCGCCCGAATCAGGGCTGCTCGTCTTTCCGTTGCTGCGCCTCGCGGCGCTGGCGCTGTTTCTCGCGCCAGGCGTGCGCCTGAGACTCGAAATGCGCCTGTTGCTGCTCCTGCTCGTAGATCCCCTCGGGGTACGGTCTCCGCTTCACCTTCGAGGGCTTCTTGGAATTGACCGCGATCACCGCATGCTCGACGAGCCACCCGGATTCGGTCTCATCGGTGATCGCCGCTGGACCGCCGAAGAACTGCCCGAGTTGCGATCCACGAGGCATGTGGACCGCGAGATTCGCGATGTGCGTTGGTGTCTCCGTGCCGTCGTAGAGATCGTCCAGTCTGACGCCGTAGTAGCGTCGGAGGTCGGCCTCGAGGCGTTCGGGACATATCCGGAGGATCTGCAGGAGCTGATCTAGTTTTTTACGTCGGGAATCTCCTCAGCGAGCGAGGTGAAGAACTCGGCGAGGTCGCTCGCCTTCGTTCTGCCGTCGTCTGCGAGGTTCCGCTTGAGTCGCGCGTACTCCTTCTCGCCGAGGAGGAGCCGGAGCGCGACCGACACCTGCCGGTTGTCGAACGCCTCGAGCACATCAGCGTCATCGAGGATCTCCGGGCTCACGAGGGTGTAGGTCTCACCCTTCCACTCGTGCCGCATGGCTTCCTTCTTCGGCTTCTTCTTCTTCTTGTGGTCGGTGGGGGTCTTCGCGCCTTCGGGGATCTCGGGCATGGTGGGTTCTCCTTCGTGTGGATGTGTCGTGTGGGTTCGGGGTTAGGGTGACGCGGCGGAACCCACACGAACGCCGCGCCACCCGGTCGGTTACGGAGCCTCGACTCCGGCCTCGAGGAACGACTCGGCGTTCGTGAGGATGTAGGAATCGCCGATGATCTCGAATGTGATCTCGTACCCCGTCAGGTCGGACTTCTTGTGCCCGACGGTGCCGCGCTCGGTGGCCTGCACGAGGTCGCAGCACAGGAACTTCTCGACGCCCAGATCGTCGACGAATCGGATGACCGCCTGACGCTCGACGGTGCGCAGCGACTCCGGCAGATCGATCCGTGCGACGCGATCGGCGCCCTCTCCGGTCACGGTCGGCTTCTCGTGCCCCCAGTAGAGCGCGGAGACGAGCGGCGACTCCTCGATGCACTGGATCTTGAAGCTCTTTTCGGTCGAGGTGACCTCGGTGCGGAGCGTCGTGCCGCCCTGCATGCCCTTGAACTTCTCGATGTCAGCGGAGAGTTCGAGATCGATACCGTCTTCGTGAAGCCAGCCGACCGATTCGAACGGCGCGCCGGGCTCGACGAGAGTCGTCGGGAGGGTTCCGGCGCCCTTCTTGGCGAACCAGACCTCAGTGGCGAGTCCGCCATAGACGCGGACGTTGTTCAGGTTCTTAGACACCTCTTGCCCCCTTCGGGCTCGTTCTCGCCGGCTTCTCCGGCTTGGGATCTGCCTCGGGCTTGGCGGCCTCCGGCGGGGTCTGCGCCGCCGGCGCGGCCGCGGCATCGGGACTGGACTGCTCGGAGTCGCCCGTCTCGGTCTCCGCCGAATCGGTGTCGGCGGCCGCGTAGCGCACCTTGCCCCGAATCACGAGGTTTCGCGCGGTGGCGGGGTCGATCTCGGCGGTGTCGCCGCCCTGGTACGTCTCACCGGATGGGCTCACCCAGCGCGACGCGAACGTGACCTTCGTCATGTGTTCTCCTGACATAGAAAAGGCCCCGATTCACGGGGCCTGGGTGATAGTGACTCGCGAGTGCAGAGTCACTGGGAACTGGTACCGGGGTCCTTCGGTGTCGGGATCCGGAGACCAGCGCTCTGCGCCTACCTCGACCTCATAGACGGGGTTGTCGCCGAGTCGTCGGATGCGTGCCATCGCGGTTCTGGCGGCGCGCGCTACGCGCCCCGCGTCCCGCTTCGTCGGCCCGTGGCTTTTGATCAGAAGGAGCGTCCGACCGGAGACGGGCGTGACCATGCCGCCGCCGATCTGCTCGACCTCGTGGAACTCGTTCGGCTTGGGGTTCGGCACCTCTTCGCCGGAGGCGACGCCCGTGCTCTCGAATAGGTACCCGGCTACTTCGTCTTCAACGTCGTCGAACGCGAGGTGCTCAGCCAAGTTGACGCCCCCAGACCCGCATGAGTATTTGATCGCGGCGGTTCGCGCGGTGCGCCGCGGCAGTCGCCGGTTGAACGAATACGCGGTCGAGCCAGGGGTGACGAGTGTCGAGCACGGCCTCGAAACCTTCTCCCGCGTCAGCCGCCCACGCTTCGCCGTGCTCGAGGAGCGCGGCGCCAACGGTGGGAAGTTTCATCGCTTCGTTGAACCCGCGAACGTCCGGTCGGAACCTTCTGGCCATGTGTCAGCCCTCCCAGCGCGTCACCTTCGCTTGCGTGTGGTTGAGGTATCCGGTCGGGGAGCGCACGTGGAATGCGTCGCCCTCGAGTTCGTACTCGATGCCGTCGATGAGGACGTGATCCGTCGCGTCCACGAGCGAGGAACCGAATGGCAACTTGAGCCGGTATCCGGTCTTTGTCGCGTTGCGCGCATTTGGAGCGTCTTCTGACTCGAGGGGTTCGATCCAGCACCCCGCGATGTCGTGCGTGGCGGGTTCAGCGCGGAAGTCTGTGGTGGTGGAGCCGTGTCGGGTGAGCGCGGGATAACGGAGCCTCGTCACGGTCATGGTGTCGAAAGTGCTCATCGTGTTCTCGGGATCCGGAACGCGTCGAGTGCCTCGAGTTCGTGAGGAAGGAACATCGAACCCGCCGCCGTGCCGCCTGGCCCGCGACCGAACTGCACGGCCGCGCCGAGGGTCGTCTCGCTGACGATGTTCCCTGCAGGCGTGAGCGTTCCGCGCGCGATCGCGGCGGCGAGCGCTTCGGCGATCGCGCCGGGGCACTCGTGGAAGCCGTGCGTGAGGGTGATGTCGATCTTTCGCCGGCGTCGGTTCCATCGTCCGGTGAGGCGTTCGATGATGCCGTTGGTGTCCCAGTCGTAATCGCGATCGAGTTCGAGGCGGTGGCCGTCTTCGCGGATCTCGGCGATGTTGCTGACGTGGAGTGAGGGGAGTGTGAGGAGGCGGTCGGAGCGTGCGCTGAGCGTGAGTGTCTCGGTGATCTGGCCCGCGACGCGCCAGCCGCAGCGGTCGCGCACTGCGCGGGATGCGGCGCTGGCGATCGTCTTGGCGAGCACCTGGTCGAGTGGTCTGTTGGTGAGTTTCTGGATCTCCTCGACGGAGAGGACGAGATCCGGAGTCTCTTTGGGCATGGTGATGTCGCCCCCTTCGTCGAGTTGGTCGGCGCGGCCCCACGGTCGGGGCCGCGCCGATGTGGGTTACGCCGACTTCGTGGAGAGGATCCGGAGAGCCTGGGGGCGAATGACATCGCCGCCGACGCGCTTCCGGAACTTGAAGCCGATCATGCCCTCTTCCGAGTAGAGCTCTTCGAGGCGCTTCACGGTGATGCCGAGACGGTCGTAGACGCGGTATCCGGCGTTGAAATCGCCGAATGCGGCGATCGGCGAACCGGCCTCGATTGATGCGATGTCTTCCTGGTTCGCGATCGCGAATCCGTTGAACGTCGCCGGTCTGCCGGCCTGGACGGACGGCTGCCAGAGGTACTGGCCGTTGCTGTCCTTGATGGTCGAGATGAACAGCTCAGTGAGGGAGCTCATCAGGAATCCACCGTTTCGGCGGTACTGCGCGGGCACGGCGTAGACGAGGCCCTTGAGGTCGTCGATGATCGCGGCCTTGCCGTTGGCGCCGCTGTTGCCCGAGTAGTCGGAGGCCAGCGACTCGACGACGGGGACGCCGCCGGCGGTGCTGAAGATGCCGACCGGTCGGTGCTGCGCGTGCCCGGCGCCGATGGTGAACGCGGTGTCTTCCGCCTCGGCGGCCGCGCGAGCGAAGCTGTCACGGACGAACGCCTCGAGGTTCGTGTCAGTGTCGTCGAACTCGTCTTCGCCGATCTTCGCGAGACCGTACAGGTCCTCGATGTACGTCCACTCCTCCTCGGGGGTGTCGGGCATCGAGTCGGTGAGGGTCTGCTCGTTGGTTTCGAGCTTGCCCCACCCGACCTTGACCTCATCGAGCGAGCGACGGCGCACTCGGTTCGAGGTGGTCGGGCGCTGACCGGCCAGGGGGCGAATCGCACTGATGCGCGGCACCTCGCGGATGATCTCCTGTTCGAGATCCTCGGGGACGAGGATCTCGCCGGCCGCGTTCTGCACGAGTGCGCGCTGCTCCGGGGCGAGCGCGCCGCCGCGGACGAACTGCATGAATGCCGATCGGCGCTCCTGCGAGCGCTGCTCGTCACCGCTACCGCCGGCTCGCTGCGCGGAGCCGTCGATCGCCTGGCCGAGCTCGGCGTTGCGGCGCTCCTCGCCCTCGAGCCGGTTGATGCGCTCCGTGTAGTCGCGGAACTCGGTCTCGCCCCGTTCGTACGACTGCCGCTCTTCGGCGGTGAGGTTGCGGTTTTCGTTCTCCGCGGCCTCGGTGATCGCCCGCAGCGCCTCGACGGTGCGTGCACGCTGCGTGCGCAGCTCAACAGAGTTAGCCATCTGGCCACTCCTTCCTTGTTGTGGTGAACCCGCACCGTCGGCACGGGGGTCTTGCGCGTCAGAGCTCGGCGAGAAGCTCGAGCTCCCTGACGCGGTGCTGATCGAGCGCGAGCGGTCGCCCGCGCTCCTGGTCAAGTCGCTTCCGCGCGAGCGATCGCAACTCCGCCGATGTCTCGGCGTAAGCGGGGAATGTCACCGGGGACACGTCGCCGCCGTCGAGGTCGAACTCGCGAACCTCGTGAAGCGAGCCGGACCACGAATCGTTCGTGATCCAGAACCCGAACGACATCTGGTTGAGATCGCCGCGCTCGACGAGCACCGCCAGATCGCGCGCGTAGCTCACATCTGCCATGTCGGCATCGACGAGCACGCCCTCGTCGTCCTCCGTGAGACGGAGGGTTCCGGACGCGGTGCGCCCGAGCAGCATGTTGGCGTCGTGGTTCAGGAGGAGACGCACGTCGGGGTTGCGCTGCAGCGTGCGCGTCGCAGCCCCGGGGCGGATCACCTCCTGCCAGCCGCCGAAGTCTTCCGACAGGGAGTCGTAGACGACGGCGCGACCAGTGAAGTGCAGGCGCGCCTCGGAGTCGTTCGCGGATCGGATCTCAGGGTTGGCGAGATTGAATGCTCGCCGTTCGAATGTTCTCAAGTCAGGTCCTCCTCGTACTCGAACATCACGGAGCAAGTGCAGCCGGCGACCTCATCGACCCCGCCGGAGGGGTCGCACGGCCACATGCAGCCGTTCGAGAACGGCTCGTCGATCGAGACCGTCTCGCGAGCCATGGCGGCGTGCGAGGGTCTCGGGTTACTGGAATTGACTACCCACGTCTTCATGCGAGCGCCGTTCTGCGCGGCGCCCTCGTGGCGACCGAATCCGCCGATGGCATTCACCACGGTCGCGGCGACGAGCGCAGTCTCGGCGGCGCGTCCCTCGAAAAACGTGCGGAGCGCATCGAGCACGGAGGTCTCACCGAGGTCGGACAACACCCGCTCGAGCGATTCGAACAACGAGACGTTGTAGGAATGCGCTTGGCGGCGCGCGGCGGCGAGTACCCAGTTGGTCGTCTTGCCGCTCGCGAATGTGCCGCCTACCTGCGACGCCGCGCGCTCTCCGAACTCGCTGACGATGCCCGCGAACACGGGTTGCAACTGCTCGGCGAGCAGCTCCTCCCACACGTCGCCGTCGATCTGCGCCAGGGATCGGAGGTTCCGCTCGGCGGCGAGCGCCGCGGCTACCTCGTCCCGGAACTCGTCGAGGTAGCCGACGAGGACGGTCGTGATCCGGGCGGACCACGTGGGCGACTCCTCGGCGGGTGCTGCTCGGCGTTCGATCGCTGCGCGGTATTCGGTGGGTGCGAGCGTGGGGATCTGCGCGGGGGAATTGCCAGCGCGTTGCACGGTGGTCTGTCCGGCAGGGATCATATTGATCGGCTCGAGGTAGACATCGCCGCCCTCGATCGGGTCTTTGTCCTCGAGTGCGCGGATGTCGTTCGCGGAGAGGTAGCCCCACTGTCGCCCGGTGGCGTACGACTGCGCCTGTGTCGCGGTGTCGCCCCGCATCCGACCCTTCGTGTCGAACTTGATCTGCATGTCGTCGTCCGCGAACAGGCTCGCGGTGACGAGCTCGAGCCGCCGGATCGGCGGGAGGAGACCGTCCTGCACGAACTCGATCGACTGGTGTTCGATGTTCGAGAAGGTGGCGTGCTCGAGGTCGCCGATCTTGTGCGGCGGAACTCCATAGATCGATGCGATGTCGGATCTGGTGAGCTTGTAGATGTCGAGGAACGCCGCGTCAGCGGGGGAGAGCGAGACTCGCTCGAGCTTCGCGCCCCCCTCGAACACTGCGAGGTTGTGAGACTTGTCGAACCCCTGGTGACGGTCCTCGAGCTGATCGAGAAGCCGGTCGTATTGCTCTTCGGTGAGGTTGCCCTGCGTCGTGACGACTGTCTCCGGCGTCGCGTCGCGCTCAAAGAACCCGCCGACGTACGCGGTGGCGGCGTGGGAGATCCCGATCGTCTGACGGGCTACCCCGATGGGGGAGAGACCCTCAGTGCCGAGCCCGAACCACCGGTAGTGCAGCACCTCGAGGTGCGTCGCGACGTACCCAGGTTCGACGGGGAGCCAGCAGTCGCGCTGGTCGTGCGAGAGCTTGTAGGCAAGGACTCCGGTGGGCGTGCGCAGGACCTTCACCATCGTCGGGGGGATCGGCCACAGGGCTTGAACGTCCCCGTTGCCGTCGCGCTGCACGTACGCGTACGCGTTGCCCCGGAGCAGCATCCAGGCGGTCAGGAGTCGCCAGAACTCCCCGGCGTCCATGGTGGGGTTCGGTGCGATAGTGATCAGTCGAGCTGTCCGAGCGTGCGCTCCCGAGGGTGCTCGGCGGCTTCGGCCCTGTTTCTTCACGACCGAGACCGGGAGACAGGCGATCGCCTCCGAGACGAGGCGCACCGCGGAGTAAACCGCGTTCACCTGCAGCGCGAGCTCCGGCGTGACCGTGACGCCGGCGAGAGTGCGCGATCCGCCGAGAGACGGCATCCGACGGCGGGAGCGCTTCTCACTCGGCGTCACGAGCGCGCGGAATGCGTTGCTGACCCTACCCACGTGACCTCCTCCTGAGTGTGCGTACCCGGGGCACCGAATTGGCCGGCGGGTTGTTGAGCAACCAGTACGCGCCCGCGACCGCTGAGATCGGAGACGCGTCACCTGGCGAGTTCTTGCGATCGATCACGTGCCCGTCCCCGAGTTGCTTCGTCACTGCGCTGCCAGCGGCGACATCGAGGAGCGGCTGCTCGCGATGGAAGACCTTCCCCAGGTTCACGCCGTCGAGAAGTTGACCGGTAGCTCGTCCGAGATCCGGGCCGCCCCATTCCGTGACATTGAGACGGGCCTTGTCGAATGCGCCGACCAGTGACGAGACCGGAGCGCCTTTCGTCTGGAAGGTGATCCCCGCCGGGGTGAACGTTCTTTCGTCGGCGGTGAGCCACGGAACGATCCAGTCTGTGCCGGGGCGCGACGCCATGATGCCGACGTGGGCGTTGCCGTCCTCACGCCAGGCCGCGAACCCGATGTGCGCGAGTTGCCGGTTGTGGGACACCTCGATGCAGATGTACACCTCGGCACCCTCGGCACGCCGAGACAGGATGTCGAGCCCGTCCTGCCACTTGCCCGGCTGGAACGGCCCCATCGACGCGGCGTCGATGAACAGGTTCCCGACCTCGGATTGGAAGACCGGCGCCGGGTCCGTTGACCACGCGTTCTTGATCGCGTCCTCGGTGATGAGGTAGCCCATCGACGGGTTCGAGTAGGCCCATGCCTCCGGGGTATCGAGCGGCATCCCGTCCGGAGGCGACCACCAGAACAGGCCGACGCGCGTAGTCGGATCGGCGAGGTGCTTGATGGCTTCGTCGTGCAGGTGCTTCTGCACGATCGACGTGACATCGCCCGTGTTCGACGCGGCGATGAGCTGCGGTCGCGGCCGCGCCAACGTCGTTTTCGAGAGCGCCGACCACGCGGCCCATGTCTTGTGCTTGAGGATCTCGTCCACGAACACAAGGTCGAACGTCAGGCCGCGGCCGCCGTTCTCAGCAGAATCCACCCAGTAGCGTTGACCGTTGGTGAGTTCGAACCACAGCTCGCCGCCGACCCGTGACTCGCGCTCAAGTTCTTGTTTGAGCCGCGGGATCACCGAGATGATTTTCATGGCGTGCTCGTATGGCTTCTTGGCCGTCGCGAGTTTCTGCGCAACTCCGATCGCGATGCAGTCGGCGTCGATGTACATGCGCCAGAGGATCAGCAGAGCGGAGAGGAACGTCTTACCGTTCTGCCGAGCGACCCACAGCAGGACCGTCGTGAAACGGAAACTGTTGTCGGGCATGAGTTCGAGCGCATGGATCAGGAACCACCGCTGCCACGGGAGCAGCGGGGGCGCGTACTTCTCGAACTGGGTTCCCTTGAGCTGCGAGTGCAGCCATTCGGCGAACTGGATCGCGGAGAACCCGGCCGAGGTTTTGGGAGTGAGTGGTCGCATTGGCCGGGTGTAGACCCGGGGGCACTCGTGACCGTAGACCCGTTTCGCCGGCGGGCGACTACGCTTTCCGGCGCTGCCGCGAGCGCTTCGGTTTGTCGTCTTCCGCGGGGCCTTCCGGATCGTGGGGTTCGCCACCCGGCACCTCCCCGAGATAGAACGCCTTGCGCATCTCATCGAGTTCGTCGCGTTCCACTGGCCTCGCTGCCTCGAGGATGCGATCGAGCACCTCGAGGTACTTGGTCGTGATCGACGCCCGCTGCGGGACGTTGAACATGCCGTCGAGATCCGTCGCGAGTCTGTAGAGCACCGGCACGAGCGGTTTCACTCGCGCGGGCACCTCGAGATCCGCGATGAGTGCGCGAGCGGCCGCGGCATTCGAGGTGGACTCGTCCGGCGTCTCTGGCGCGTCTTCGGGCGCCTCGTTTGTCCGCGGAGTGTCCGCGGCCCCGAGACCGATCCGGGGGATCTTGTCGCCGGTCTCCGTGCCATGTTCTCCCGCGCGCTTCTGCCGCTTTCGCTCGCGGTCGCGCCGGCGTCGTTCCTCGTCCGAGATCGGCACGATCGCACCTCCTCGTGGACATGTCCGCGGACATCGCCGTCCAAGGGGGGAGAGATCACTGCCGGTGGGGTGCCGGCCGGTCGGGCGTAGAGATTGAGACCCCCCTCCCCATGGGGAGAGTCACCAGACCTCGGAAGGATCACCGAGTCCGGGGCGTTCGTCGCCTGAGCTCTTGTTCTCGTTGCACCGCTTGTGGGAAGGCTGCCCGTTGGATGGCACGTCCGCCAACTCCGGGTGCGAGACGATCGATTTCTTATGGTCGTATGCGAAGGCTTCGGGGTCTCGCCAGTTGAGTGTGGTGTCGATCGGCTGACCGCATAGCGCGCACGGCAGGTTGTGCTCGGCGGTCTTGCGCTTGAGGTTCGCGCGGTTCCTGCGGTGCGCCGCGGTAGTGCGGCCGGGAATGCCAGCCGCCACCGGTTATTCCTTCGGCTTCGTGGCGTCAGCCTTCGACGGCGCGCGACGCGTCGCGGTGCGCTTGGTCTCCTGCTTCTCCGTGGTCCGCTCTTCGCCGGGCTCGTCTCGAACAGCGAGCGGTCCGTCTACGCGGTAGCTTCCAGCGTGCGGTCCGTCTCCGATCGTGAACCCCGTCGTTCCACTCGGCAGGTTCACCGTGTGGCCCGAGCTGTCTACCAGCGCTACTCGTGTGTGCTTCATCGTTCGCCGTTCTCTCGTCGGATACGCGAAAGGCCGGCCCGCTGAGCGGTACCGGCCTAAGTATTCAGGACACACATTAGGGGGGTGCGATGGAGCAGTGTCAAGATGCGGGCAAACTTTCCATTCTGAGGTGGTGCGATGAGCCCTTGTCAAACACTCGCCAAAGCACGAGAGCCCCGCACGGCGTCGTGCGGGGCTCTCTGGTCTTGACTATTCGGTCGCGAACTCGACGGGTTCCTCAGCCGGGGGTGCGTATACGTAGAAGACGCCGGTGGTGTCGGCGTCGATCTCGTACAGTGCGTCGCCAGTGATCTCGCCGCCCGTGGTGAGTTCTTCGTACGTCAGCTTGTTCTCGCCGGGCGTCGTGCCGAACGTGGTCCACAGCGAGGAGACTGAACCAGCGCTGTCTGGGATGTAGTCGACCTCGACCTCGGAGTTATCGCCGATCCCCTCGCCAAGGTACTTCATCGTCACGTTGAGGATGGCGAAGTGCCCGCCCTCCATCGGGACATCCGTCTCGCCGGAGGCTGCGAACACTTCGTCGTCGGCGTTCGGGTTCCACGAGTTGATCGTGATCTCCCAGTCGCCGACCTTCTGCGCGGTGCCGAGCGCGACGACATCAGCCTCGGCCGGCTCCTCGGGCGTTGCCGTGACTTCCTCGACGACCTCCTGCTCCGGCTCGACGGTGGCCTCGGGGGCTTCATCGCCCGAAGCACACCCGGTCAACAGCAACACAGCCGCAGCAGCGGCAACCATCAGTTTTCGCATAGCTTTACCCTACTCTGCGCCGGGTTTCGTCAAACCCTCGGGGCGTCGTTGCTGATGAATCGGCCACCTCCGGAGTCGCTCGCGGTACTCGGCGAGCAGCACCTCCTCGGCGACAACGCGGCGGGGAGGTATGGCATCATCCCAGCTCATCGCCATGCCCTCCCGCCGCCACCGCTTGATCGTCGATTCATCGCGGCGGACACGGCGCGCAGCGCCCGCATACGTGTACCGGGTCTCGGCCACGGTCATCCCCGTTTCGCGCGATCACCGCAGGAGTCGCACACGTACCCGGTAATCGTGTCATCTACCCATTCAGGCATCATCGTCCGCTCGTAGCAGGTCGCGCACGGCCAAGGACGATAAGCCTTGAAGCGATAACCCACCTCGTGCGGAATCCGACCGAACAGCGACTCGATGCGATCGACGAGCTCATCAACCGGATCCACATAGTTCGGTCCGAGCGCGAGCGACCACGCATGACGGATGAGCCATTGTGACACCTCGAGGGCGTCGTCGTAGATGCGCTGCTCGTCGCTCGTCGCGAACCCGCGAACCCTCGCCACCGATCCGACTCGATCGATCCACTGGCGACGGAGCAGCGCCGGCGCAGTCTCTCCACTGCGCTCGGCGAACTCCTCGACGAGGGAGCACACCATTGCCCACAGTTCATCCGCTTCGTCGAGAGGGTCGATGTTCAGCGGGGCGGCCGCAACGTCTTTGGACCCAGATACCCGCCCTTCGGCTCTCGGTTGCAGGCCGGGAACTACTTCTCTTCGGAGGTGCCCGATGATGGCGGGCACCTTGGCCAGGTTCTCGATCAACCAGTCGGGCCGATCCAGTGCGCTCTGCATAGATTCTCTCCTCGGCGGCGAGCGCCGCGGTCGTGGTGGGTTGGGTTATTCGGTGATGACGATGAGGTCGATGGGTTTGTTGAAGTCCACGGTCATCATGTGTGGGCCTGCGTTGCGAGCGACAGCTATGCCTGAGAGGTACGGTTGGGGGGCGTGGCCACTGTGCGTGCTCTGTGTGTGGATGGTGGCGCCGGGGTTGACGTAGCCGATGATGCGAACGTTCCGGAGCCTGATGACGGATGCGTCTGCGGGCAGATCGTCGATGCGTTGCTCGGCGTCGCCGTCGATGAGGGTGACGATGGTTCCCTCAACGGAAGGCTGGATGCTGTGGTGCACCGTTCATCCCTCCCATCGAGATCGCGCCCGTGAAGCCGGGATAGCTCATCGCCTCCCGCTTGCATGCGCCGCAGAGACGGACGCCGCCGCAGCGCTGCACCGGAACCGTCGGTCGTGCACCCACGACCGTCACACCCGGGATCGGGTGCCCGTGCGAGGTCCACGGCCCCGACTCCTCCGGCTGAGGATCCGCATCATCCGGTGCCGGCGTCGATCGCGCCGCGGCGGCCGCGAGAGTCCGGCGGAGATCCTCCGATCGCTCGAGCTGCTTCTCGCAAAGCAGCGCGGTCTCCTTCCACGCTCGCGCCTCAGCGATCGCATTCTCCTTCGCGCGGCGCTCCCGCTCGAGCTGCGCCTGCACTTCACTCTTCGTGCTACTCACCTTCGTGTCTCCTCTCATCTTCGATCCAGAACTGCGGACGTGCCGTCGCAGGGTCCAACCTCATCGGTGGCGCCGGGAGCGGGCCGCCGTTGTCGTACCGGGGAGGGCGGTGTGTGCCCGGATGATGCACACCCACGCCCGGCGCCGAGCATTGCGTCCGCTCGAACGCTGCCACTTGATCGGTGAGGATCCGCAACAGCCCGTCACCCCGCACCACAGGCGCCAGCCGACCGCCCACGATGCGCAGCGCGACAGGGCGATCCGGGAGGCCCGCCCAATCCCGACGCCGGATCCGCCGATCCAGCGCACGCGAATGCTCACATTCCCGCAGATCTGCGTGCGTCTTCACACAGTGTTCCGAATGCAGCACGAACACGCGACGTTCCGCCCGCACCAGGCGGCCGATATGCATCACCTCGTGACGATTCGCCCCGACGATCTGCTCGATCTCGCTACGTGGCACCAACTCGCTCATGAGATTCCGCCTCTCGCAGGTTTCGGTAGCTGCGTGAAGTGGAGGTGCGGGCCGGGGGCAGGTACAGTCCCGATCTGCGTCATCTGGCCCGGTGGAAGGCTGCCGTCAGTCTGTCCATCAGGCGGCCAGGCAGACATGCCGTATCGCCCGCGAAGCTCGTCGAGTTCACGATGAGCGCGAGCCGTATACCAGTCACCCAGCGCTGCGGCGAGCGCGGTCGCGTCATTGCCATAGCGAGACCAGAGCACCTCGAGTGCTTCCTCGTCGGTGATGTCTGACGCGTGACCAGCACGAATGCATGCCAGCACGCGTGTGTATCTGCGTTCGGCATCGATCGCTAGCTTGAAGCCTTCACCGAGAGCGTTTATCGCTGCGGCGGCGACACTCGCAGTGCGGGCTAGTGCCGTCCCGATCTCTCGATATTTCGAAGCAATGCTCGCCTCCACCGACTCGCTCACTTCTCTCTCTTCCTGAACCACTAGAACAACCTCCGTGCTTCCTCACAGTTGAATGAACCGTGCTCCATCTGGTGCAGATCCTCGGAAGTGACGGTCGCCTTCGCTGCGATCCTCACGATCACCTGCACGAGCTCATCCGAGACCGAGACCGCGGCGAGCATGGTCGCCTGTGCCAATCGTTCGCGGATCGCCGAGTCGTCGAGACCGAGACCGCGGAGCTTCTGCACCGCCTCCGCAGCGATGTGCGCCGAGGCCGGGGCCGCGAGAGCATCGAACACCTCTGAGGCCACAGACCAGAACTCGCACCTAGGCGACCCGCACTCGTCCATTGCGAGCATGTTGCCGGTCTCGGAGTGATGCCGCGCGTGGAGATCACTCAGCATGTCGTCCTTCGTCCAGTGCTCGGGCCAAGCATCGCGATCGGCACTCGGTGCGGGCGGGGCGGCGAGAGCGGCGCGCACGTTCTTTACCGGCACACGCACCCACTTCCGCAATTCCTCGTCCGCGAGGTCGCACTCGGCGATCAGCTTCTCGCGGTCGGTGCTCGGAGCGGGCTCAGGCTCGCAGCCCGCGTGATGCTCGCCGCTTGGGAGGTCGAAGCACCAACACTTCGTCTCGCTCGGTGCGGGCGTGGTGCCTGTTACCGTTGCCGCATGACCCTCGGACTCGGACTCAGCATCCTCGGCCTCGCTCTCGCGGTCGCGGTGCTCGTCAGTGTCTTCCGGGACCGTCGCCGGCGCTGACGGAGGGGCCGCAGCAGCGAGAGCCATGGTCATTCGGTGTCTGTGCACAGCCTCAGACAAGGCGTCCGCGTCCAATCCGTCTCTACGTTCCTCGACCGTGGCATAGAGGTGGCCGCATTCAGGGCAGACGTACTCTCTGAACTCGTCCCCTCGGCACCCAGCATGGGCCTCATACGCGATCAGCGCCCGTTCGACCTGCACGTCGGTGGGTGCGCCCTCGACGAGCAGACCAGCCGCACGGAGAGCGGCACGAAACGTACCCCGCGCCCAAACCTTGTCCCCGTACTCACCCCAAGGCTCGTCGCGGTAGTTGCCGTGGATGATGCGGGCTCCGGCGTCGATCTGCTCGGGTGTGTTCCCGCTCTGGTCGCGGGTCTCATCGGTGGTCATGAGTCCTTCATCTCCATTCGTTTCGCGCGAGCCGCGAGGATCTTCACGGCGTACTTATCGAGCCACTCCCACGCCTGCGCATACGTGGCCGCATACGTGAACGGGCGAGCGAGAAGTACGCCGTCATCTGGAACGAGGTCATGTCGCCATCGCCGATGTGTTCGGGCTGGCAGAGCACCGGCACACCATCAGTCATCTCGAGCAGCAGCGCTGCGGCCTGGTGCCCGGTCATCTGGAACCCGGTCACGCCCGCCCTCGGGAACTCCTCGCTTCGCTTCAGCACGTATCGCATCCCCTGTTCATTCACTGCGCGCCCCTCTCCTGGAATCTCTTCTGTGCTGCCTGCTTCGTCACACCCAGCGCCCGGCCAATGTCAGACCACGACGACCCCGACGCGCGCATACCCTGGACGCCGGCTTTGATCGCCTCGTCGACCTCCGCCGAGATCTCCACCAGCGCCTGCAACTCCGGCTCGTCACCCTCAGCTACGCGACGACCGGCGGCGCGCACCATCCGGCGCAACATCGCCATGAACTCGGGGGTTTCGACGCTCATGCCGCGCTCACCGCCTCTCGCGATTCAGCGTCAGCTCCGAGTTGACCCTCTGCGGCGAGCGCGGCGGTGTCGTGGGGTTGGGTCTGTGAGACGGCGAGGAGTGTCCGGTACGCGGCGAGTGCCTGGGGTGGGACGACACCGTTACCGAGGATGCGGAGGATCGCCTCTCTCGTCTTCCGGGCGGTCAGGTGGTCTCCGTAGTCGATGTCGGTGACCCATCCCTCAGCGAGGCACATCATCCACTCGACGAACCTGGGGGCGAGTTCCGGGTTGCCCTTCGTATTCGGCTGAGTAGGCGCTGCAGGGGTGCGGCCGAGCATGAGCGCGTGGCGTTCGACCGCCGCCTCATACTTCCCCCACTGGGCGACTCTCTGCGCCTCAATCGCGATACCGCCGAGGAGGAGTTCATCCTGACGGTCCCCGCTGCGGCTGCGCTGCCCGCCTGTCGCGATCGCGGCCGACGGAGTGGGGAGCAGATCGAATGCGACAACATCCGAGAGGGCCACGGAGTGCCCACCCTCTCGACGCTTCTCCGGATCCTGCACGCCGCCCCTTGCGCCCTCGTATGCGTAAGGGGTTGGCAGGAGAGCGACGGCGGTCGTGAGATCGTGCCCGCCTGACTGGTCCCGGCCCTGGCGCGCGTAGTCCGGGCCAGAGGTCGCGAGCTTCGCCTCCGGAGTCGGGAGCAAGTGACGCTCGTTCTGCTTCGTGCCGAACTCCGTTCGAATGACGGCATCGGTCAGGGTCACATGTGACGCGTGGTTGCCACCGGATCCGGTGTGGTCACTGGCGGTCGGCGTCGGGAGCTCCTGGACCGCGATCGCGAGAGGCATCCCCATTCCGTTCCCGTTGATGCCGCGCGCCTTCACGCGCTCGCGACGAGCACGCCAAGTCTCTATGCCCTCCCCATCGTTCGCAGCCGACGCGTCGGGAGTGGGGAACAGTGCCCCCTCGGCGACCGCCTGCGGCAACGTGACCGAACGAATCGCACCATCCCGCATGACTCCTGCGGTCGGCAACTTCTCCGTCCACGGCAGGCGATCCCCGAACAGGTCCTCGTCAGCCTCGAGCCACCCATCAGCACCCGCCACGGCGAGCACGCGACCCGACGCCGGTGCAGCATGCTCGACCGGCTGCGCGTAAATGAACAGGCGCTCTCGACGATGGCAGGCGCCCACGGCCGAAGCCGACAGGATCCGCCAAGCGACCGCGTAGCCCATGCCGTCGAGATCGTGCAGCACTTGATCGAACCCGAGAGAGAGGTGACCGCGCACGTTCTCGAGCAGCACGTGACGGGGCCGCATGACCTGGATACCCTCAGCGATCGACGGCCATAGGTGGCGCTCGTCGTCCTCTCCCTTGCGCGCGCCGGCGAGGGAGAACGGCTGACATGGGTACCCGGCCGTGAGCACGTCGATCGGTGCCATGATCCACCACGGGATCCGCTTCACGTCTCGCACGTTCGGTACACCCGGGAACCGCTGCTCGATCACCATGGAGGGTGCATCGTCGAACTCGGCACACCAGACCATGCGCGAGTTCAGGAGCGCCTCAGCGGCGAGGTCGAGCCCGCCCGCACCGGTGCAGAGTGACGCCGCTCTGAGATCAGCCACGATCCACCGCCAGACCCTCCGCCGCGATCTCGGAGAGCGTCGAACGCTCGCCGACTGTGAGGTGCTGCGCGTCGCACTCGGCGATGTGCTCCGGCGATGCTGCGGTGCCCATGAGAGGACGCCATCCCGAACGCTCCTCGAGCTCACTCTCTGCTTCGCGGATCGACTCACCGACCATCAGGATCGCGCCGCCCCGGGCATCGGGGTTGGCGAACACGAACGCCTTCATCGTTTCCCCAACTTCGTAATGCCGATTGCGCGGCGTTGATCTTCTCGGTACAGATCCCGTTCCCGCTTCTCGTCCTGACGTTTCGCCTGAACCCACGCCTTTCGCGCGCGCTTCGGAGGTCGGCGATCGAACAGGATCCGGAACAGTCGAGGCGGAATCGGACCCATCCCGAACCTGAACGTGTAAGTGCCGCCCACCGGGAACGGCTGACGCCACGCCTGTTCCACGGGCGGATCCCCGAAGTCGATTCCCGTGTGGAAGCCGATCGGTGTGAAGGCGCTCGCATCCGTGGGGTCTGAGCCGACTGGTGCGTAGAACACTGTCGCTTCGTCCGTAGTCATCAGCTCGTCTCCGTCCTGCGGCGAGCGCCGCGGCGTTGTGTGGTGGGGGTGGGGTTGGGGTGGCGTCGTGGGTGCCAGGTGTGTCCGCAGGTGCAGCGGTGGGGGCCGGTGTGGGCTTGCCCTTGGGTGCAGGTGTGGAAGTAGGCGCGGCCGGTGCCGTTGCCGCGGCATCGGCCGCGGTCGGTGCGTGTGCAGGTGGTGGCCATTAGCGGCCGCCGAGGTTGTCTTGGCATCCGCATGATCCGTCACAGTCGCCGCCGTGCTCGTGGGGGCGGATGACGCCGCACGATGTGTCGTCACAGAGGGGGGTTTCCTCTTCGACAGTCGCCGTGCGGATCACTTCCCCTTCGATGCTGACGATGCTGATGTGGGTAGCGAAGGCGTCGAGGCTGGCGATGTTAATGAGGTCGTTGTAGAGGAGCGTCTCCGCGATGTTGGTGGCGAGGTTCATCTCTTCCGGGGTCCTCGCCATCTCTCCCTCGACGAGGTTCGCGATACGCGAGCGGTGCTTAATCCACTCGCGCGCAGTGAACCGAGGCTGCTCCTCTTGGAATGAGCCCGTGGTCTCGTTCTCGCTCATAGGTGCCTCGACGCCTCCAAACGGGACTTGATCCGCAGCTCTTCGAACGCGTCGAGCGCGGCGGCGATCTGCTCTGGCTCGTAGTCCGGAGGCCCGCACGGTTCGAGTTGACCGTCTACCGTCTGCAGGAACCAGCCATAGGCCATGCCGAACGCGTCGATCCGGAAGATCGGGGTAGTCGCCGGATCCGCCCACGACGGCACCGCATACCCCAGCACCGTCGCCTGCAGGATGTTCGTGTGCACCCAGTTGTGCTCCTGCGTCGTCCCCGTGCCGAGGAGGCCCACCAGATTCGCCGGTGAGTCGTCACCGCCTCGGCTGCGGAACTTCCGATGATGGTGAGACCAGCCGAACCCCGACTGCTTCGGCACGTCCGACAGTGCAGACCGATCACGGTCCCGCATATCGACCGCCTCGCGCGCATCCTGATAGCGCCACGCGCTCGGGTCGAGCATCTGCTCCGAGGTCATCATGCTCTCGGCCTCCTCTTCTGATCGAGCTGCGACAGAACGCGCTCCAACTTCGTAATCCACGGCTTCCGCACGGACGACTTCAACGACACGAGTTCGATGTCGTCGCCAGCCAGCGCGCGCACGCGCCACTGAGACCCATCGGTCAGAGTGAGTACGTCGTCGCGACGAGGCCGGCGGATCTGCAGCACGCTCACGGCTTCCCCCTACTCGCCAGGTTCCCGATCATCGCGGCGATCAACTTCGATGCGGCGATGACCTCTCGTGCGAGCGCGAGCTCCTGCTCGAGACTCACAGCGATCGACCGTGCGCTCTCGAGCTGTCGCCGGAGTTCGGCGATGTCGGTCTCCTCCGACACTTCGGACCACTCCGGACGGCTCAGCCCGAGAGAGACCATCCCCTCGACCACTTCGGCCGGCGCCTTATTCGACTCCGCCGCGATCTCCCGCAGTCGAGAGAACTCTGCATGCGGAATCGCCACCTGCAGGATCCTGTACGAGAGGAGCGGACCCTCGGCGGTCATTTCTTCGCCTCGTTCTTGTCGTCGCCGCGGAGGTTGTCGAGACCCTGGTCGATCCACTCTCCGATCGTCGCCACGCCTGGCGGCAGGGGAGCGATCTCTCCCGACTCGAGATTGATCGAGAACCCGCCGGCGGTCTCACCGGCTGCGAGCTTCTGCTCAACCATCGGCCGGATCCGCTCGCGGAGCATGGCGTCGATCTGCACCTGTGCCTGTCGTTCCCGGCGGCGAGCGCGGCGCGCGGCTCTGAGGTTCGCGACGGCCGCCGCCGCTGCGAGGGCGGTTACCGCTCCCGTCATTACCTGCATTGCTTCCATCGGCTCTACTTCCTCTCTCCATGGCTGTTCACGTGCACTCGATACGTCCGTCGTCGGTCACGTACTCCTCCGGGTCCGCCCGGTCGTCCGTTCGCTCTCCGCCGAGCTCGGGAAGCGGCACGCGCCGTGCGGCTTCCTGCCAGATCTCGTGTGCCATCCGTGCAGTTCCGCAGGGACCGCACTTCTTCTCCGTGCCGAACGGTTGATGTCGAGAGCAGAACGGGGAAGGGGGGAGCGGTCCGTCTTCGTGAGAGGTTCGTGAAGGTTCCCCCTCGGTGCTCGCCCCGCCCGCGCGCTCCCGCTCGCTCGCGCTCTCGCCCGCCCACACTCGCCCTCTCTCTACAGCCATGAAGGTTTCGTGAGAGCCTCGTGAAGGCTTCGTGAAGCCGTCGGGGGGTGGGAATCGCGACGGCTTCGGGTGCTGCACCGGCGGCCACATCCTGATCTGAAACAGGGTGATTTTCTCCGCGACGTACAGCCGCAACCATTTCGCCTCGTCGAGCATCAGTAGGTGCTCCTGCATCCGCTCCGAGGTCATCGACTCGTCGTGCTCGTACAGCTCGCCGACCATCAACCGCGGACGTACCTGCTCGCGACCCTCGTCGTCCGCGTACATCCTCAGGCCGCTCGCCGTGAGTCGCACCTCCGGAGGGAGCGAACCGATCTCCGGATCGGTGAAGTCGTTTGCGGGCAGCAATCGCTGCCGATTCATCGGCATAGGGGGCCACTCCTCGGAAGAACGCCGCCAGGGCGTCCCACATTTGATCGTTCGTCTCTACTCGGAAGCACTCGCTGAACCCTCGGCCGCCCGGGAGCAACCACTCCGCCTCTCGCTCGTCATTGAATGCGGGGAGGAACCTCTCGCGCAGCGCGCGCAGCGCGCCTGTCTCTGCGGCGCGGATCTGGTCAGGCCGAAGGATGAGCAGACGCGCACCCCGGCGGATGAGCGATCGCACTCGCTTCATGCGGTGCGCGCGCCCCACCTTGAGCACACCGAGGTCCTTCCACCACACGACATAAGTGATCGCGAGCGGGTTGATCTCCTCGCCGCTCATCGGCGCGCGCTCCAATCGGCGAATGCTGCGACCGCTCGCAGGAAACCGAGTGCCAAGGTCGGGATCACGACAGCGGCCAGCAACAGCGCGCTCGACATCACGACGGCGGCGAGGGGGGTGAACACGACGACGACGACCAGTAACGCCCAAGTGCGCTCGATGCGGCCATACCAGTCGGTGTTGCGCTCGCGCCGCGTCGGCGCTGGGAGCGTGTGAATCGACATAATTTCTCCGTTTTCGGGTATGCGGCAGCCAGGAGTAGACGAGTTGGGGGGGGAGAGATCTGGCTTCCGAGTGAGAGTGATTCCCTAGCAGGTGGGCTTTCGCGGCCAGTAGAGTCGGAGCGTGGATTTTTGGACAATCTTGGGTGCAGCAGCCTCGGTAGTTGCTGCCGTCGGCGTGACCATCCAGCTAACTGTGGCTGCCTTCACGAGGAAGCACGGTCAAGTGGGGGTGTCGGTCAGCCGAGTCCCCGATGAGAACGCGGGAGAGCTACCAGAAGGCGCGGTAAGCTTCATGTTCGTTGTTCGGCCAATGGGCAATGCGGTCCTCAGTGATGTGAACTTCGTGGCCAACCCGTATATCGACATGGACAGCACCGCGCCGGAGGCGCATCTCGACGCGAATTCGGAACCGGTAGTGCGTTTCATCCTCTTTCCAGAGGAGCTCCCTGAGCCTTACAAGGGCTACGCGAGGGTGATTTGCTATTGGGTAGCGCATATCGGTGCGAAGCCTCGACCACTCGCGCTTCTTCTCGCTCTCGATCCCAAGACAGCGAATTTTGAAGTGTTCGATCTGAGGCGCTCTCGATTCTTCGGCCTCTGGAGGGTGTGGAGGCCGCGGAAGCTGAAAACTCATCCCTCTCTCGTGCGCGCAACTGGTCAGACCGATGCGCCAGTGAGAGCGATCGAGAAGATGATCCGAGATCGCGGGATAACGGCTGCGTCATGATTCACCCCCACCGGGGCGCGGGAGTTCCTGGGGACCAACCTCGCCACAGACTTCCTTGCGGAGCAGCGCGATGACATCGCCGCGGTTGAAGCGGCGATGATTCGTTGGGGTTCGACGGGTGGCCAGTGTGCCCGCTCTCGAGTACCGACGTATGGTGTCTACTGAGACTCCGAGCAGCTTCGCGGCCTCCGCAACGGTGAGAAGTTCGTCACCATCTTGAGAATGCGTAAGTTCCATGCGGTCAAGTATGCATACATCGTTAAAGTTACGCAAGCTCAACTTTGAGTCATAATGTCTTTATTTTCGACACTTGCGCACCTTTGCCCAACTCTGCATAATAAAGACCATGAGAGCACAAGCAAACCACGCACCGAAGCCGGGCATGATTCCCGTGTGGGAGTTCAGTGACAAGATCCGCAAAGCGCGCGACATCGCTGGTTTCGGCCAGCGTGAGTTCGCCGAGCAGGTCGGACTGACGGCCAGCACACTCGCGGCATATGAGACCGGGCGCTCTACGCCACGATTCAAAGATGCCCCGGGGCTCGCTAAGCGACTGCAACTCCTCACGGGGATCCCCGCGGACTGGTTCCTCGTCGTCGATGACCCGAACCCTGCAGCGCCGGATTTGCGCCCAACGGATTAGAAGGCCGATGCTCTATCCACTGAGCTACGGAGGCGACCATTCGAGGGTACACCGTCGGCGACCCGCCCCCGTTGCACGGCGACCTCACGAGTCGTAGGATGGTGCGGTCGTGCGGAGAACCCGCGCGATTTCAGCTGTTTCAGGTTTTGTGATCGACATATCAGGTCGATCGTCAGGAGAGGTGCCGATGAGATCCTCGGTCATCGTTCGGGGCGATGTGCTGCCGCAGTACGCGGAGCTGGCATCGGAGTGCGGCGATCCGCAGCGTCCTACGGGGTTGCTGTGGGGGGTCGACCTGCACGCGTGCGCGTCCCGCAAGGAGGCCAAGACGGAGTGGCGGAAGGCGGTCGCCGGCATTCGGGCGGCGCTCGACGAGTTCCCGTCTGTGCGCCGAGTGTGCGTGGCGGGGCGTCGTCCTGACGACTCGAGTCGTCCGCTGGCACCGGTGAAGCGGGTTCCTGGTGGACTTGCGCTCCAAATCCATAACGACCTCGAGCGGGATCGCGGGCGCTTCGTGCAGACCCTCGTCCTCGACGTCACGGGCTGCGATCAGCCGGACAAGCTGACCGATCGCCTGGCTGAGACGTTCGATGCCCGATCGACCGGGTGGAGCGACCTCACCCTCACGTGGAACGACATCTCCGACCGCGGGTGCGAGCAGGCATGGGAGGCCCAGGCGCTCTAGTCCGAGCGGTCTACTCCAGCCGGTTCACCATCGCCTGGGCTGCGCGCTCGACGTAGTCGCGGAACGCTGCATCGTGCATCGGCGGCAGCGCCGCCTCGTCGAGTGCGTGGTGCATGTGGTGCAGCCACCGGTCGCGCGCTTCTGGCGTCACGGCGAACGGCTGATGCCGCATGCGGAGCCGCGGGTGACCCCGCTGCTCGGAGTAGGTCGTGGGCCCGCCCCAGTACTGCTCCAGGAATGCGCGGAGCCGCCACTCGGCGCCCTCCCAGTCGTCCGCCGGATACATGGGGGCGAGCACGGGGTCTTCGCGCACGCCGGCGTAGAAGACTCCCACGATGCGCGCGAACGTCTCGGTGCCGCCGACCTGGGCCCAGACCGTATCGGTGACGGCCGGGCCCTGGTCGCCGAGGCGCAGGGTCAGGTTCGGGCGTGCCGGTTCGTCGGTCACTGCGCACCTCCCGGGTAGTTCGGAAGCTCGGCGGCGAGCGTGATGCCGGCCTCGGAGAACTTCGACTTGATGCGGGCGCGGAGCGCGCGCTGCACGCCCCACTGCGCCTCCGGCCTGGTCATCATGACCATGCGGAGCGTGGCGCGGTCGCCGTACACGCTCTCGAGACCCCAGATCTCGGGCTCTCCGGTGATCTTGCGGATGTACTCAGGATCGTGCGCGACCTCGTGGGCGGCCTCGGTGGCGACGCGCTCCGCGAGTTCGAGGTCGTTGTCCGCGTCGATCGTGATGTCGACGAGGGCGCGACCCCAGCCCTGCGAGGCGTTGCCGAGGGTGAGGACCTCGCCGTTGCGGACGAACCACAGCGTGCCGTCGAGCGCGCGGAGCTGCGTGACGCGGATTCCGACGTCTTCGACCGTGCCGGTGATCTCGCCGATGGTGACGAGGTCGCCGACGCCGAGCTGATCCTCGAACACCATGAAGACGCCGTTGAGGATGTCCTTGATGACGTTCTGCGCGCCGAATGCGAGACCGGCGGCCGCGACGCCCGCCGATGCGAGGATCGCGGTGAGGTTGAAGTTCAGCTGTCCGAGCACCATGACCGCCGTGATGATGACGATCACCCAGGTGATCAGACTGCGACCGATGCCCCCGAGGGTGCGGGTCCGCTGCACGGCGCGCGCCTTCACGAGCGGCGACGCCCGGATCTCCGTCGTCGCCTCGACGTTCTGGTTCTTCTTGACGCCGGTGACGACGCCATCGATGAAGCGCTTCAGCAGCCTCCGCAGCACCCAGTGGATGACGAAGGCGAGGATCAGGATCACGGCGATCCGGATCGGCACCTGGAACTCATCGATGAACGCGAGGATCGCGCCCCACACTCCGTCCGTCATCTGCTCGACCTCGTCCAATCACACCTCCTGATCCGCGCGCTGCGCCGCGAGCGCTCGCTCGACGCCCGCGAGGTGCTCGCTGACGAGCCGGCGGAGCGCCGCGGGGGCGTCGCCGTGCGCGTCGAGCCACTCGCGCGTGGCCTGCTGCAACCGCTCGTCGGCGAGCGGTGACGGGAAGAAACCGTCGATGAGCTCGTCGGCTATGGCGTAGCTGCGCGATGCCCACACGTCCTCGAGCGCCGAGAAGTAGCGGTCGACGAAGGGCTCGAGCACGGTCAGGTCGTGGGCTCGGGTGAACCCGAGGCCCGTCGCGCGCACGATGAGGTTCGGCGCGCTCGCGTCGGCGAACACCGAGTCCCAGGCGGCCTGCTTGTCCGCGGCGGCGGGCAGCGCGGCCCGCGCGTGCGCTGCGGACTGCTGGCCGCTGGCGGTGCGATCCTCCGCCAGCCTGGCGTCGATCGCATCCCCGTCGACGCGGCCCCCTGCGGCCAGCGCGATGAGCAGCTCCCAGCCGAGGTCCGTGTCGATGTCGAGTCCGTCGATCAGCGAGCTGCCGTCGAGCAGGCGCGCCACGGCGTCGAGCTGCTCCTCGGTGCCGGCGACCTGCGCGAACGTCTTGACGAACTGGAACTGGCGGTCCGATCCCGGCTCGGCATCGATCGCGAGCTGCCACAGCGCATCGGCGACGCGCTCGAGCGTCGGGGTGCGCCGGTCCCGCGCGACGTACGAGGAGGCGGCGAGCACCAGCTGACCGAGCAGGGTGCGCAGCGTCGTCGAGGCGGACTCGGCGGCGACGTGGCGCAGCACGAGGTCGACGAAGTGCGAGGGCGGGAACTCGCCGTCGCGCGTCGCGTCCCAGAGCGCGCCCCACATGAGCGAGCGGGGGAGCGAGTCGTCGAGATCGCCGAGGTGCTCGGCCACCGTCTCGAGCGAACGGTCGTCGAGACGGATCTTCGCGTAGGTGAGGTCGTCGTCGTTCAGGATCACGAGCGCCGGGCGGCGCTCGCCGACGAGCTCGTCGACGGAGGTCGAGGCGCCGTCGATGTCGAGCTCGACCCGCTTCACTCGGCCCAGGGAGACCCGGTCGCGGTCGCGGTCCTTCTGCAGTTCGTAGAGTCCGACCGCGATGCGGTGCGGGCGGAGCGTCGGGTGGGAGTCCGCAGCCGACTGCTCGATCGTGAACGACGTGAAGCGTCCATCCGCGTCGACGCCGAACGCCGGGCGGAGCGTGTTGACGCCGGCGGTCTCGAGCCAGAGCTTCCTCCAGTCCGAGAGGTCACGGCCGCTGCGCGCCTCGAGCTCGGTCATGAGGTCGGGCAGCTCGGTGTTGCCGTGGTGGTGCTTCACGAAGTAGTCGTGCACGCCCTGCATGAACGGTTCGCGCCCGACCCAGGCGACGAGCTGCTTGAGCACCGATGCGCCCTTCGCGTACGTGATCCCGTCGAAGTTCACGAGCACGTCCTCGAGGTCGCGGATCTCCGCGACGATCGGGTGGGTGGAGGGGAGCTGATCCTGACGGTACGCCCACGACTTCTCGGAGGCGACGAAGGTCGTCCAGCACTCGGTCCACTCGGTGGCCTCGGCGACGGCGAGCGTCGACATGTACTCGGCGAACGATTCGTTGAGCCACAGGTCGTTCCACCAGCGCATCGTGACGAGGTCGCCGAACCACATGTGCGCGAGTTCGTGCAGGATCGTGACGACGCGGCGCTCGCGCATCGCATCGGTCACCTGGCTGCGGAAAACGTACGCCTCGGTGAACGTGATCGCGCCGGCGTTCTCCATCGCCCCGGCGTTGAACTCGGGGACGAAGAGCTGATCGTACTTCTCGAACGGGTATGGGTAGTCGAACTGCTCCTCGAAGAACGCGAAGCCCTCGCGGGTCTTCTCGAACACGTACTCGGCATCGAGGTGGGGGGCGAGCGACTCCCGGCAGAACACGCCGAGCGGAATCGTGCGGCCGTCGCGGCTCGTCAGCTCGCTCCGCTCCACGTGGTACGGACCAGCGATGAGCGCCGTGATGTAGCTCGACATGACAGGAGTGGGGGCGAACGTCCACGTCGCGAGCGCCGCTCCGTCGCGCTCGCCGGCGGGAACGGGCTCTGGCGTCGCCTGGTTGCTCACGACCTGCCAGCGGGCAGGCGCGGTGACGGCGAACCGGAAGGTGGCCTTGAGATCGGGCTGCTCGAACACCGCGAACACGCGTCGTGAATCGGGAACCTCGAACTGGGAGTAGAGGTAGACCTCGTCATCTGCAGGGTCGACGAAGCGGTGCAGGCCCTCACCGGTGTTCGTGTAGAGCTGCTCGGACACGACGGTCAACGTATTCTCCGCGGCGAGGTCGGGCAACGCGATGCGGGAGTCGGCGAACGCCTCGGCGGGGTCGAGCTCTGTGCCGTTCAGATCGATCCGGCTCACCTCTGCGGCGATGAGGTCGATGAAGGTCGATGCTCCGGCAGTCGCCGAGAAGCGGACGGTCGTCTCTGCTCCGAACCGCTCGGGCCCGCGGGCGAGGTCGAGTGCCACCTCGTAGCTGTCGACGGTGACGGTCGAGGCGCGCTCCTGCGCCTCCACGCGGGTCAGGTTTTCTCCGGGCACGATGCTCCTTACGGACGACTTCGGGTCGACTTCGATGTGACTGCTGCACGATAGACCCGAACAGCCTATGCCTCTCGCCTCAGAACTCGCAGCATGCGCGACGGGAACACATAGGGTGAAGGTCATGACGCGCACCCTCGGACACTCAGGACTCGTGGTCTCCACAGTCGGCCTCGGCTGCAACAACTTCGGGCGGCCGGGGTCTCCGACGGAGGACCAGGGCGCAACCGATGCCGTGATCGGAGCCGCGATCGATGCCGGGATCACGCTCTTCGATACAGCAGACATGTACGGGTACGCCTTCGGTCGCAGCGAGAGCATGATGGGCGACGCCCTCGGGTCGCGCCGCGACCGGATCGTCCTCGCGACGAAGTTCGGGCACCCAGGGGTCGACTCGCCGTATGCGAACGGCGAGGCACGTGGATCGCGCCGGTATGTGCGTCAGGCCGTCGAGGGCTCGCTCACTCGATTGCGCACCGACTGGATCGATCTGTACCAGCTGCACATGCCTGACCCCCTGACGCCGATCGCCGAGACCGTCGTCGTGCTCGACGAACTCGTGCGCGAGGGCAAGGTGCGCTACCTCGGGCACTCCAACCTGTCGGGGTGGCAGATCGCCGAGGCCCACTTCGTCGCGCGGGAGCTCGGGTGCTCCGCCTTCATCTCGGCGCAGAACGAGTTCAGCCTCGTGCAGCGCGAGAGCGACCGCGAAGTCGTCCCGGCGGCACGCCATTTCGGGCTCGGCCTGCTGCCCTTCTTCCCGCTCGCGAACGGACTGCTCACCGGCAAGTTCTCCCGGGATCGGTTCCCCGCAAACACCCGCATCATGCGGCAGCGGCCCCACGTCGCCGAGGGAGCCGACTGGGACGCCCTCGACGGGTACCGTGCGCTCTGCGACGAGTGGGGCGTCACCATGCTCGAGGCGACCTTCGGCTTCCTGCTCACCCACGAACCCATCGCGAGTGTGATCGCCGGTGCGACCACGCCCGATCAGGTCGCGCAGAACGCCGCCGCCGGCGACGCTTTCCGGCCGACCGCCGAGCAGCGCGCCGCCATCGACGCCCTGTTCCCTCCGCCGGGCACGGGGGCTTGACTCCGGTATTCGCGGCGGGTCTACACTGGCGGCATGAGTAGCACGCCGAAGGTCGAGTTCTATTTCGATACCATCTGCCCCTGGTGCTGGATGACCAGTCGATGGGCCGCCGAGGTCGCCGAGCTGCGCGGTTTCACCGTCGAATGGCACCCCATCAGCCTGAAGATCCTGAACGAGGGGCAGGACACCGGCAGTCACGCCGACTCCCACCTGAAGGGCCTGCGCATGGGCCGCGTGATCGAGGCGGCGCGTCGCGAGCACGGAGAAGGCGTCGTCGGCCAGCTCTACACTGAGTTCGGCACGCGGGTCCACCCGGGCGGTCGTAGCGACGCCGACGGCGTGATCGCGGAGTCGCTCGCGGCCGTGGGACTCGAAGCATCCTTCGCGGAGGCCGCTGACGATGAGCAGTACGACGCGCAGCTGCGAGAGAACACCGATCACGCGATGGAGATCGCCGGACCCGACGTGGGGGTGCCGATCATCTCGATCGACGGGGTCGCCTTCTTCGGTCCTGTCGTGACGCCTGCGCCGACCGGCGACGCGGCGCTCCAGCTCTGGGACGGCATCGCCGCGGCAGCCGCAGTTCCCGGCTTCTACGAGCTCAAGCGAGGCAGGACGAAGGGCCCCGAGTTCTGAGTCGTTCGGCGCTAAGCTAGGGACTCATGCGCATTCACATCGCCACCGACCATGCAGGCCTCGAGTTCAGTCAGCAGTTGCAGCGGCACCTGAGCGAGCAGGGTCACGAAGTCATCGATCACGGTCCAGCGGAATACGACGCGCTCGATGACTACCCCGCGTTCTGCATCAACGCGGCGCTCGGGGTCGCTCGGGATCAGCGGGACGGCACGGAAGCGCTCGGTGTCGTGTTCGGCGGGTCGGGCAACGGCGAGCAGATGGCGGCGAACAAGGTCGAGGGAATCCGCGCGGCTCTCGTGTGGAGTGACGCGACCGCAGAGCTCGCGCGCGAGCACAACGACGCGAACGTGATTTCCATCGGCGCGCGCCAGCACCCGGTGGAGGACGCGATCCGCTTCATCGACCGCTTCATCGCCACCCCGTTCTCGGGTGACGAGCGGCACGTGCGGCGTATCGGGCAGCTGGGCGAGTTCGAGCGCACCGGCGCGATCACCGATCGCCACGTGGATCGCCCGTAATGCCAGAGGGGCATTCCGTCCACCGCATCGCGCGCCAGTTCGCGGTGAACTTCGTCGGGCAGGCGCCCGAGGTCACGAGCCCCCAGGGCCGGTTCACCGAAGGGGCGGCGCGGATCAGCGGTCGCGAGATGACCGACGCCCGAGCCGTCGGCAAGCAGATGTTCCTCGAGTTCGACGGCAGCGACTGGTTGCGAGTGCACCTCGGCATCTACGGGGCATGGGATTTTGCCGGAGACGTGAGGATCGACCCGAGCATCCAGTTGCACGCGTCGAAGTTCGGCCGAGGCCGGCTCGGCCAGACCGGCATGGCCGGTGTCGTGGAGGCCGTGGATCGCGAGGGTGAGGACTCGGTCGCGTCGATCGGTGCGCCGCGCCGTGCCAGGCTGAATATGGCGGAGCACGATCGCGCGGGCGAGATCGCCGAGGCGTTTCCGCCCGACCCGGTGGGTCAGGTGCGCGTGCGCCTGCTCACTGACGACGTCTGCGCCGACCTGCGAGGGCCGACGGCCTGCGAAGTGTTGACTGCTGGCGAGGTCGACGCCGTCGTGCAGAAGCTCGGCCCCGACCCCGCGAACGCGAACACGCCTGAGGAGCGTGCGCGGTTCGTCGCGCGCGCCGGGAAGAAGCGCACCCCCATCGGCCTCGTGCTCATGGACCAGTCGGTCGTCGCCGGCATCGGTAACGTCTACCGGGCGGAGATGCTGTTCCGCGCCGAGCTCGACCCGCACGCCCCGGCGAACACCCTCGACCGCGCCGTGCTCGAGGCGCTCTGGGACGACTGGGCGCACCTCCTCGAGATCGGCATCACCGTCGGCCAGATGATCACGATCGACGGGCTCGAGGGCGAGGCCTACCAGCGGGCGCTCGCGGAGCGCGACGAACGCCACTGGGTGTACAAGCTCGAGGGCACACCGTGTAAACGGTGCGGCACGAATATCGTGCTCGAGGAGTTCGGCGCCCGCAAGCTCTACTGGTGCCCGGGCTGCCAGCACTGACCGGTGCCGATGTCAGAGGTCGGTGAGACACTGCGCGCATGACGCAGATCGTGTACCGCACCGCCACCACGCTCGACGGCTTCATCGCCGACCCCTCCGACTCGCTCGACTGGCTGCTCAGGCAACCGCAGTCGCCCGAAGGCGAGGCGCGCTTCGAGACCTTCATGGCGGGCGTCGGCGCGCTCGTGATGGGTCGACCACCTATGAGTGGGTGCTCGAGCATCTCACGGACGGGTGGCCGTACACGCAGCCCACATGGGTCATGACGCACCGAACGCTGCCCGAGCGGCCAGGTGTTCGATTCGCGAGCGGACCCGTCACCGATCTCCACGCTGAGCTCCTGCGTGCAGCGGGGGAGCGGCAGGTGTGGGTCCTCGGGGGAGGGGACTTGGCGAGGCAGTTCGCCGACGCGGGTCTCCTTGACGAGGTCGTGACCTCGATCGCCCCGGTCACGCTGGGCGAGGGGCGTCCGCTGCTCCCGCGCCGACTCGACCTCGAACTGCTGGGGATGCTGCCGAACGGTGCGTTCATCGACGCCCGCCATCGCGTTGTAGGAGCGCAGCGCCCGCGTATGGCATAATTGATCCTTGTGCCACGGCGCGACGCTGCCGCGAGGGTTTCGCACTGTCCGTGAAGGCACGACTCATACTTTTGAACACGATATCCGCGTTCCGACTTGCGGCGGGCGCAGAGAGAAGACGATCATGCAGAAGCTCGACCACGTCGATGCCGCGTCGCTCAAGAGCGACATTCCCGATTTCCGCGCCGGCGACACCGTCAAGGTGCACGTGAACATCGTCGAGGGCAACCGCTCCCGCGTGCAGGTGTTCCAGGGCGTCGTCATCGCCCGTCACGGTGAGGGCGTCCGCGAGACGTTCACCGTCCGCAAGATCAGCTTCCAGGTCGGTGTGGAGCGCAAGTTCCCCGTCCACTCGCCGGCGATCGACAAGATCGAACTCGTCTCGCGCGGTGACGTGCGTCGCGCGAAGCTGTACTACTTGCGCGGTCTCACCGGCAAGAAGGCGAAGATCAAGGAGAAGCGCGAGGTCTAATCCCCGCTTCGATAGGCTCGATCCGAGCCTGTGACGCTTTCAGGCTCCCCCCGGCCACGGGTGGGAGCCTGAAGTGTCTCACCCCGATACATTACGATCTCTTGCTCCGGTCAGTGCCGTGAGCCGACAGGAGCCTTCCATGAGTGCAGCACGGTCCGAGAAGCGTCGCGGTGGGGTGCTGGGCTTCCTCCGCGACCTCGTGGTGATCCTGCTCCTCGCGTTCCTCATCTCGTTCCTGCTGAAGACGTTCCTGGTGCGCAGCTTCTTCATCCCGTCGAGCTCGATGGAGGACACGCTGCAGGTCGACGACCGGATCCTGGTGAATCAGCTGGTGCCGGGTGTGATGGATGTGAAGCGGGGCGACATCGTCGTCTTCCAGGATCCTGGCGGGTGGTTGAACGCGCCGCCGTCCGAGCCGCCGACCGGCTTCGAGTGGGTCCTGCAGTCCGTCGGCCTTGCAGCGGACACGAGTCACGAGTACGTAGTGAAGCGCGTCATCGGTGTGGGGGGCGACCATGTCGCCTGCTGCGACGCGAACGGGAAGATCACGGTCAACGGGGTGCCGATCGACGAACCGTACCTGAAGCTGCCCGAGGGGGCGCCCGCGTCCGAGCTCGAGTTCGACGTGACGGTGCCCGAGGGGTCCGTGTGGGTGATGGGCGACAACCGGAACGCGAGCAAGGACTCCCGGTACAACCAGGACCAGCCTGGCGGTGGCTTCGTGCCCGAGGAGGAGATCGTCGGGCGCGCATTCCTGCTGAACTGGCCGCTGAGCCGGTTCGGGGTGCTGCACAACCCGGAGAGCACCTTCACGGGAGTCGAGAGTGCCGGCTGAGCAGATCGCGGCTGCGCCGGTCTCGAAGGAGCCGACGCTCGACGTGGAGCGGGAGTATTTCTCCGGAGGAGCGGTGTGCGTCATCGGCATCGACGAGGTCGGACGCGGAGCCATCGCCGGCCCGGTCGCCGTCGGAGCGCACGTGGTGCTCGGAGACGGTGTGCCGTTCCCCGAGGGTCTGCGGGATTCCAAGCTGCTGAGCGAGAAGCGCCGCGAGGCGATTGCTCCGCTTGTTGAGGAGTGGGGTTCTGGTGCGGTCGGGTACGCGAGCGCCGAGGAGATCGACGCGCACGGCATCACCGCCATGCTCGGCCAGGCCGCTCGCCGCGCGCTGCTGCGCCTCCACGAGGCCGGGGTGCCGGTGGATCGCGCCTTGATCCTGCTCGATGGCGCCCATGACTGGTTGACCCCGGTGCTCCGGTCGCCTCTGCGCGTGCAGACGCGGGTGGGGGCGGATCGCGCCTGCGCGAGCGTCTCCGCCGCCTCGGTGCGGGCGAAGGTGGCGAGGGATCGCCTGATGCGCGAGGTCGACGAGCTCCACCCGCACTACGCCTGGGCAGCGAACAAGGGGTACGGTTCGCAGGCTCACTACGCCGGTATCGCCGAGCACGGCCTCACCGAGCTCCACCGCGCGACCTGGATCAGGGAGAGTAGGCTGGCACGGTGAGTTTCCGCGAGCCTTCGCCCGAGGCGCCGATCGGGGTGTTCGATTCAGGCGTCGGCGGTCTGACGGTCGCCCGAGCGATCCGGGATCAACTGCCGAACGAGTCCATGATCTATGTGGGGGACAGCGCGCACACCCCCTACGGGCCGCGCCCGATCGCCGAGGTGCGGCGCTTCGCCCTCGAGATTCTCGACGACCTGGTCGCGCAGGGTGTGAAGATGCTCGTCATTGCCTGCAACACCGCCTCGGCTGCCGTGCTGCGCGACGCCTACGAGCGTTACGACGTGCCCGTCGTCGAGGTCATCGGACCTACGGTGCGAAGCGCCGTGTCGCTGACCCGCAACGGCAGGATCGGCCTCATCGGCACGCAGGGGACCATCCAATCGCGCGTGTACGACGACATGTTCACCATCAGACCGGACATCTCGCTGACGACGCGCGCGTGCCCGCGGTTCGTCGACCTCGTGGAGGAGGGGCGCACCTCGGGGCCCGAGGTCCTGCAGATCGCCGAGGAGTACCTCGCGCCGCTCGTCGACGACGGCATCGACACCCTGGTGCTCGGCTGCACCCACTACCCGTTCCTGCGCGGTGCGATCCGCCAGGTCGTCGGCGGCGACGTGGCACTGGTGTCGAGCGACATCGAGACGGCGAACCAGGTGTACCAGGTGCTGACCGAGCAGGAGCTGCTGCGCCCGGCCGACGCCGGGCCGGGGACTGTCAGGTACGAGGCGACGGGCGACGACACGGTCGAGTTCGTCGACCTCGCGCGTCGACTGCTCGGGATCGGCATCGACGCCGTCGACCACGCGCCCACGGGCGCGATCCGTATTCCCGGGGCCTGACTCCGGGCGACCACGATGCGCGGTACGCGCACGAGAGGAGCATCATGACTGAGACGAAGCGAGCGGACGGCCGCACGGCGGCAGACCTGCGGCCCGTGACGATCGAGCGCGGGTGGAGCGCGCAGGCCGAGGGCAGCGCCCTCATCTCATTCGGCCAGACGCGCGTGCTCTGCACCGCCTCGTTCACCCCTGGCGTTCCGCGCTGGCTGAACGGCAAGGGCACAGGCTGGGTCACCGCCGAGTACGCGATGCTGCCGCGCGCCACGAACGACCGTTCGCAGCGCGAGTCCGTCAAGGGCAAGATCGGTGGGCGCACGCACGAGATCTCTCGGCTGATCGGGCGCAGTCTGCGCGCCGTCATCGACACGAAGGCGCTGGGCGAGAACACGATCGTGATCGACTGCGACGTGCTCCAGGCCGACGGTGGCACGCGCACGGCGGCCATCACCGGAGCGTACGTCGCACTCGCCGACGCGATCGACTGGGCCCGCGCGCACGGCCACATCGCGAAGAAGGCGCAGCCGCTGAAGGACAGCGTTGCCGCGGTCTCGGTGGGCATCGTCGGCGGCGTGCCGATGACCGACCTCGCCTACGTGGAGGACTCCCGCGCCGGAACCGACATGAACGTCGTCATCGCCGGGTCCGGTGACTTCATCGAGGTGCAGGGCACCGCGGAGGGAGCGCCGTTCAGCCGCGATGAACTGAACCAGCTGCTCGACCTCGCCCTCGTCAGCGGGACGGAGCTCGCCGACCTCCAGCGCACCGCGCTCGCGGACGCGCTCGAGCCGGGGGGTCTCGCGTGACCCAGCGCGTCGTCCTCGCGAGCCACAACGCGCACAAGCTCGAGGAGCTCCGCAGGATCGTCGGCCCCGCGCTCCCGGGAATCGAACTCGTCGGGTACGACGGGCCCGAGCCCGTGGAGAACGGCGTGACGTTCGCCGCCAACGCGCTCATCAAGGCGCGGGCGGCGGCTGAGCACACGGGCCTCCCCGCCATCGCCGACGATTCCGGAATCGCGGTCGACGTGCTGGGCGGCTGCCCCGGCATCTTCTCGGCGCGCTGGGGCGGTCCCGCTCGCAGCGACACGGCCAATGTAGATCTGCTGCTGTGGCAGCTCTCCGATCTCGCCGACGAGCATCGTGCGGCGCAGTTCGTCTGCGCCGCTGCACTCGTGGTCCCCGGGGCTGCCGATCCCGAGACGAGCGTGCTGGGCGTCTGGCCGGGGTCCGTCCTGCGGGCTCCCGCAGGTGCAGGCGGGTTCGGGTACGATCCGATCTTCCGGCCGGACGGGGAGACCAGGTCCGCTGCCGAGCTCAGCCCAGCCGAAAAGGACGCGGTCTCGCATCGCACACGCGCGTTCACCGCGCTCGCTCCGGAGATCCTCGCCCGCGTGGGGGAGTAGTGCGATCAGCCGGCCAGGGTGCTGCGCGCTTGAACCGGTGGCGGAACGGACGTGATGAACAGGCGACCACGATCACGACCCGGCGGTCGGCGGATGTCGCCCCGGCCGGAAGGAACTGGCTGAGCAGCGCGGTGAAGAAGATGAGCGCTCTCGGATTCGCACCGAGGTGACGATCCAGAGCGCATTCCCGGTCATGATGCCGAGTGCGCCGAGCACCGCGGGCCGCCGTGCGCGCACGCCGAGTCTCAGCAGCAGGAACATGTCGGGGCCTGGGCTTGCCACAGCGACGATCCACGCGATCATCGGGGACAGCCATGCGGCGGTGGTCATGTGGCTCTCGAACACCGCTCCAGCATGCAGGTTTCCCGTGGTCGCCGGTCGTGCGCAACTACTGCAGATCGCCGCCATTGCGCAACGGGTGTGGTGCAGTTTTCTGATGGGTGAGAATGAGTAGTGAGGGAGGTGATCAGCCCCGCCGGGGGTAGTGCGCAATAACGAGAGAGGAACCGCATGTTCGCCGACGAGATCGCTGCAGCAAAGGCTACGCTGAGGAACGGATGGAGTGTCCGCCTCATCGGTGATCGCGGGGGTGGGAAGTCTCTCGTGGCGAACGAAGTCGCCACTTTCCTCGAACACACCGGAGTGACCGTGCTGCGCTCCGCCGGTGAACGCATCGCACGAGACCAGCCGCTGTACACGTTCAGACGTCTCGCCGCTGAGCTCGGGGTAGCGATGCGCCCCCGGGATCCCGAGCTTCCCCTCGATGTGCTGATCGATGAGATCGCCAGGCGGATCCAACCGACCGCGGTGCTGGTGATCGATGACGCGCACCGCATGGATGCGCTTTCGGTTCGAGCGTACGCCACCTTGCGGGAGCGGCTGAATCTTCGTGCGATCATCACCGAGGTGACCGGGGGAGAGGAGTATCGGGTGATGCCGATGCACTGGCCGGAACGCGTCATCACGCTCCGCCCACTCGACCTCGTGTCGACCGGAGCGTTCGCGAGAGACGTGCTGGACGGGCCGCTGGCTCCCGCCGCCGTGACGCGCGTGTTCAGCAAGACCGGAGGTTCACCTCTGCTCGTCACGGCGCTCCTCCAGAGTGCGCGCGAACGGGAATTGCTCGAATTGCGATCCGGCATGTGGACACCTGTGAACTATTCGCTCTGGAACGACGATCTCGGCCCGCTCATCGACGAGTTCGTGAGCGAGGCGGGGGACGATGTCAGGGCGCTGGTGGAGTATCTGGCGGTCGAGGGGATCTGCGCGGTGTTCGCCCTCGAGGACCGCTTCGGAACGCGTACCGTGGCTCGTGCGCAGCGACGCGGTTTCATCCGCCCGAGAACCTCGACCGGGCACACGGAGATGATGGTGTGGCCGCCGATTCTCGGGGACCGCTACCATCGGCAGGGCGCGCAAGCGCTGCTCAGCGGGCCGGCATCGAAGGAAGGGTACCTGCCGAGCGGGGATACCGAGGTCCTCGCTGCGCACACACGAAGGTTCGTTGACCGCGCCGTGCAGGACGCGCGCGAGGCCTATCATCGATGGTCGGAGCAGCAGACACCTCGCAATGCCGTCGCATACTACGCTGCGGCATCCGGTGACATTCGGCAGCAGGAGCAGCTGCATCGGGTGCTCGCAACGACGGCATTCAGCGATGAGGGGAGCATCGATGACTTCTTCTTCGTCATGGCGCGGGCACAGTGGTTGGCGATTCAGGAGCATCGAGTCGACGCGGCCGTCGACGTGATGCGCGAGTACGGGACGCGGCATCCGGACTGGGCGCCGTCTACGGAGGCCGCCGAACTGCTGATCGTCATGACGGCGGGTGGCGCGCTCACCGACGGGTACGACTCGGTCCTCGAACCCCGCGATGATCCGACCGGAATTCGGAGTGCGGTCGCTCTGCAGTACCTCCTCATCAGCGGACGGATCGCCGACGCACGGACGTATGTGGACACGATACAGGGGCAGCAGCGACGCTCGGTGGTGTGGTCCTGGCAGATGCTGCAGTTCCTCGAGGGGGATCCCCGTGGTGCGCTGCAGACCGCTCTGGCGGAGATGGCGGCTGCGGAGCACAAGCTCGATCGCACTCGATTCGCTGCGGCCGCCTACACCGCAGCGATGTGCTGGCACCACCTCGGCGACTATCGTGCCGTGCAGCACTACGTCGATGCAGCGGTGCTCGTGGGGCGGCCGGTGCTCGAGTACACCCCGCTCTACGCTGCGTGCCTGAACATTCAGGGCCTGATCGCCGTCTTCAGCGGGCGTTCCGAAGCGAAGGATACCTTTCTCAGCGAGTCGATGCTGCTCATGCCGAAACCGGGTGGGTACCTCGGGATGGGTGTCGACTCGTTCCAGGCGATCATCGATCAGACCGTTCCGAGCGCGCAGTTCGACCGTGCGGCAGCTGAAGTAGCCCGCCTGCGCATCGATCTCGGGTACATCACGGCTGCGACGCAGACCGCCGTTGCTTCGTTGGTCATCGGCTACGGGCCGCAGCTCGCGGCCGTGTTCCGCGAGGCGATGGACATTCAGTCGATTCCGGCCTATCGCGCCGCGGCCGAGATCGTCGGACTGCTCGAATCGGAGGCAACGATCGAGAAGTTGGCGGTAACGCTCGGGCGTCTGGGTGCGGGCCCGCACGACAGCCAACTGCGCCTCATCCTTCGCGGCGCCGTCCGCTACGCGCGGTCGTCGGGAGACGATGAGCGGGGCGACCGTCTCGAGGAACTCTCGCAGCGAGCCTTCAGCAACGTGTTCCTCGCGTCAGCGGAGGTGGTCCGTCCGATCGAACGGGCGGACTCCGTGCACCTGACCCCGCGCGAGCGCGAGGTTGCGCTGCTCGCCGGGACGCTGACGAACCGCGAGATCGCCGCGCGACTCGGGTTGAGCGTGAGAACCGTGGACAACCACCTGACGCACGCGATGCGGAAGACCGATGTGCGCACGCGCTCGGAGCTATTCAGGATCGTGGAGTCCGGCAGCTGACCAGGGCGGGATCATGCGCTCGAGGCGGAACATGCACGCATGTGCGTCCCACGTACTCATTTCTCTCGTAGTGACTACTCAGGTCGATATGTACTGCCCTTGAGCAGGTACTCAACTACCTGACACGCATCCACGCTGGGTGATGCGGCGCTCTTCAGTGCTGCCGTCTGCGGCGTCGATCGAGCCGCGATGACGTCTCAACAGCAAGGGATTTTCATGAACGACTCGCAAGACATCAGCGTGGACAACGGCTCGACCGAACCCGTCGATGCGCTCCAGACTCGGCGGCGCAAGAGCAAGAAGCGGGCGATGCTCGCGACCGGTTCGCTGCTGGTTGCTGGAGCACTGTTCACCGCCGCTTCGATGAGTGACTTCGCGATCCTCGACCTGTTCGGCGCAGGCGGTGCCGGCGGCGAGAAGTTCGACATTCAGGTGTCGAAGCAGCAGGAGAACAAGCTCGAAGAGGTGAAGACCTGGGTGCAGGCGAACCCGCAGGCGGAGACGCTCGAGATCCCCGATGCCGCGGGGCTCGTGCCCGGCGGCAAGGCTCGCTACATCCGCATTCCCGTGAAGAACGTCACCGAGAGCGTCGACGCGAACATCAAGTTGACGTTCCAGAATACGACCGATGGCTCTGCGGCCGATGCTGCGTACGCGGACCTCATGCGCTTCGATTACACGATTGTCGACGACGCAACTGAGCTCCCCGCTGCACTTCCGGGCAGCGTCGACTCTGTTCCGAGCGGCTTCACTCGCGTTCCGAAGGGGAACTTCGCGAACACCAAGGGAGGGGAGACCTCTCAGGTGAACCTCGGCTCGTTCCCGGCGGACGGCGGGCACGTGCTCGTCGTCAGGGTCCAGCTCGAAAACGGGGCGGACCAGGATGCCACCAATGCTGCGAACGGCGGCCGCGCCGTCGTCCAGGCTCGCCTGGACGCCTCCAGCCTCGACAAGCAGTAGTCCGGCACGGTCTCGAACGAGGAACCTCACTGTGAGATCAACTCCCTCCCGTATTCGCAGAACTGCGAGTCTCGGGGTACTGCTGAGCGCGGCGGCACTCGCAACCGCCGCGCTCAGCATCCTCACCGCAGACGTCATTGCGGAGATTCGCGCGGGCGACGGTCACGACTTCAACATCCAGGTGGCAGCCGCAGAGGTACCCGTCGAGTGGTTCTCGAATTCCGCCGACCTCGCGCTCGCGTGGACACCGGAGGCGAGTGCCTGGCAGGAAGGGAATCCGATCCCCGTCGAGGTCGGCGCTCCAGCTGCAGACCAGCAGACACGTGTGTATGCGGTTGCCGTACGCAACGCCAGTCCTCAGCTTTCCTCCGCCCTGTGCCTGTCGCTCGATGCCGCGGAGAACGCCTCGCAGTTCGACGATCTGCGACTCACGCTCGTCGGTACCGAGGGCCAGCTCGTTGACGCTCAGGGAGTCGAGCGGCCACGAGTCTGCAGTGATGAGGAGATCACACCCGGTGGTACAGCGGCGTTCGCGTTGCGCATCGCCGGTGGGGATCCGGCGGCTGCCGAAACGTTCGTCCGCCTTCGAATTGACGGAGCACAGCGATGAGTACAGAGAATACGCGGTCATTCAGGATGCTCTGGAAGACGGGTCTCCCGATGGGCGTCCTGGTCGGAGCACTCGTGCTCGCGATCTGCATCCCGCTCACCGTTGCACAGTTCAGTGCCGGTTTCTCCGGGGCGGTCGGTGCGTCTGGGGCGATCGACATCGCGCAGACGAAGATCGGCGATGCGGGGCAGCACGCCACTGCGGAGTCGGCGAGTGAGCTGGAGAGCAACGGTCTGGCGATCGCGCAGGTGGCGTCGGCAACCTCGGGTTGGCCCGCCCGCGATACGGCGACGATAGAGATTCCAGTGCACAATCGCTCGGATGGGTCGATCTCGTCTCGGGTGCGCATCGCGGTAGCTCAGGCGCCCGGACAACTCGCTGACTTCCTCCTGTTCGGCGCAAGCGTGGATGGAACACCCGTGATCGATGCTCCGGTGACTGCGGCGTGGTTCGATCAGCACCCTGACGGTCTGCAGCTGGCGGAGTCGTGGTCGGCGGAGGCCAACCACTCGGTAACCGTCAGTGTGTGGCTCGCGAGCGATGCTCCGGACGGGATGCTGGGCCAGGAACTTGAGCTTGAACTCGAAGTTGTCGGAGAAACCCGGGCCGGCGACGAACCGGTCCTCGTGGAAGGAATTTGGAAGTGAAACCATTGTGGGTTGCGGCATGCGCCGTGCTCGCTCTGCTGTGTCTCGCCGAACCCGCTACCGCGGCGCCTCGTCTGGACCCGCAGGAGCATGTTGTGCGTGTCGAGACACCTGCGCCCGGCCACACCTCTGAGTGGACGATGCGTGTGCGTGCAGACAGCACTGGCCTCGCGCGGCCGGGCATCACCCTGCGAGAAGCATCCGGAGATGCGCTCGAGGGGCCACACCCGCTGGAACTCGAGGTCGTGGCCCCGGGGCGACACAACTCGGAGCGCGAGAGAACGGTACTCGCACACGGAACCGCGGATGACTTGCTCGATCGCCTCGTGCCGTTGGATCAGCCCGAGGCAGCAACCGCTGTCGAGGCGGGTTGGATCACGGTGCAGGGGAGGGCGACGCTCCCCAGCGGGGCGGGTAACGAATACGGCGGGACAGGGGCAACGCTGCGATTCACCTTCAGCGGGGAAGTGGACCGGAATCTCGCAATGACCGGCCAGGCCCCGATGACGGTCTGGGTCATCATCGCGGCCGCTGTCGGTATCGGGCTCGGCACTCTGCTCGGTCGTCGTCGGTCCGCTCGTGAGACGGAGAGGAATCTCGCATGACGGAACCGCCATTGCGCCGGCGTGCTCAGCGCCGACGAGTTACCGCACGTCAGCGGGTTGTGCGCAAAGGCATCGCTGCGAGCGCCGCGTTCAGTGTGCTGGTGGGTGTTCTGGCAGGTGCGCAGGCGCTCGCCGCACCCGGTTTTCAGGACCGGGCAGCGCTCGTATCCGACTGGGGCGCGAGCCACTTCGAGCTCGCTCTCCTCGATGACTCCGGGCGTATTCGTTCGGTCGTCAGCGATGGCGCCGAGACGATTTCGTTCACCCCGGCAGCGGACATCGTTCCCGGTTCGACGGTTCAGATCCCAGTGACGGTTGCGAACAACGGGCCGTTCAACGTGGCACCGAGCCTGGGGTTCAGCGTCGAGTCGAACGAGGTTGACAGTATCGCTGAGCTCGTGCGGCTCACTGTCGTCGAGCAGTCCGCCTGCGTGCCGGGTGAACAGCCGGCCCGAACGTTGATCGGCGATCCGTCGAAACCTGCGCAGGGCGTGGGTCTCGCCGGGATCGAATCGCTCTCCGGGACTCAGATGCCGGCTCGGAGCGGTGGCCGGCAGCAGGTCGGCGCCTCGTACTCCGGTGGCGACGCCGCATGCCGCAACTACCTCGTTCTTGCGCACCTCGCCGACGACGCATCGCTCCGGGCGTTGAGCTCCGCGGCTTGGACTCTTGATATGACTCTCGAAGGAAGATCAGCAGAATGAAACGGACTCGTGCGCTCAGCGCCGCGATGGGACTGGGCTCCCTCGCGCTGGTGGGAGCGCTGCTCGCTCCCGACCTCACATCCGCGGGATACACCGACTCGACCTTTGCTCGGAGCTCGCTGAGCACCGCGGCCATTCCGGAGAGGTCGCACTCCGCATCCGACCTGTCGTCGGCTTCCGCGCTGGAACTCAGCGAGGCCGGAGAGCTGTACGTCACCGGCTATCGTGGCACGGGCGACGGGAATGGCAACGTCAACACCGCGCCCACCGCCGACCCCACCCGCGTGAAGTTCCCTTCTGGCGTGCGCATCGTCGACGCGGGTGGATCCACGAACGACTTCAGTGAGGCGACGTTCCCTGGCACGACATCCTTCATGGCGCTCGACAGCGACGGAGGCGTCTGGACATGGGGTGCGCCGTACGGTGGACGCAACCTGCTCGGTCGAGGATCGCTCTCGGTCGGAGATTCGGCGCGTGCCGGCCGCGTGACGCAGACGACGACCGGGGAGGCGCTCCCGCCGATCGTATCGATGGCGCGCATTGAGAACCAGTTCCTGGCGCTTGACGCAACCGGCACGCTCTGGGCTTGGGGGTACGGGGGTGAGAACCTTCCCTACAGCAAGGGGGCGATCAGTCAACCTCTGCCATTCCCGGTGCGTGAGAGCGGGGAGCGGATGGGAAACTCGGGTTGCCACACCGCAAGTGGAAGCCGAGCCAATGCGGGCGAGGTGGCCTGGCGATCGATCTGGGGCGGCTCGAACGGCGCGGCAGGGGTCGGGCGAGATGGTCTGGTCTACTCCTGGGGTTTCGACTCCTCGGCTGGCACACCCGGCTCGACATATGTGCACACCCGTTGCCCCGCCTTGAACGAGGGAGCGAATCGTGCGCTCTTTCAGCGTTATCCGGATGTTTACCGCACCGCGAACGGCGCGGTCTACGATGAAAGCTCACTCAGCACGGAGGAAGCGCGAACGCAGCGATACCTCGAGATCGTCTCAGACATGCGAGGGTCTGTGATCCCCTCGTGCGACGGATCGCTGGGGGTCTCCCAGATCGACGACTCTGGGTGCCCGGTGCGCCAGTTCGGTGTCGATGCCCGGCACTACCGAATGCTGACGTCGCAGGGCGAATTGCTCACCTGGATGACTGGCGCGCGCAACGGGTACGGCACCAAGTTCCTGGGGCGGACACCGTCTGAGACGACGCCTGAGGAGGTGCCGGCTCCCGTCGCGGGTGATCTGAAGATCGACCGAGTCGCTGCTGGAGTGAGCTCGATGGTCGCGCTCGGCGCCGACGGAGTCGTCTACGGGTGGGGCGACAACAATGCGTGTCAGGCAGTCGGAGCGCCGACCATCAACGGTGCGGTGACCGGCGGAACCTGCGCGAGTGTCTCGAACGTCGGTGCGGCGAACACCCGATACTGGGTGCAGCAACCGATGCCCGTCGCCGACATCCCGGCAGGCGTCCGTGTGACGGCTATCAGCTCGGCCGCGTGCAGCACCTGGGCATCGACCGCCGACGGAGCCGAGTATGCCTGGGGCGGGGGATTGGTGAGCGGGTATCTATTCAACCGCTGCAGCGTCCCCGGGGGTGCGGCGGCCGGCTACAAGATCTACGAGGCCAACAAGGCGACGATCGACCAACCGTTCGGCAGTCCGATTGCGGACGCTGCCACCGGTACCGTCCGAGTGAAATGACCGTGAGAGACACCTCCGAGAGGCTCATTATGACTGTTCTCCGCATCATTCGTAGCGCTGTACTCTGGTGCTCAGCCGTCGTCGGCGTCATCAGTATCCTCGCCTTCGCGGTGGTCATGCTCTTCGGACTGAAACCGGCCGTGGTGATCTCCGGTTCGATGGAACCGACGCTGCCGGTCGGGTCGCTGATTCTCACGCAGGCGACGGCCGCATCACAGGTCGATGTCGGTGCCATCGTCACGGTACCGCGCGACGATGGCACGCTCGTGACGCACCGAGTGGTGGACATCGATCGCCCGGATGATGGTCCATTCGCACTCACGTTGCGCGGCGACGCGAACGAGAGCAATGACGCGGCGCCGTACCTCGTGACCGAGGCGGGCACGCACGTGCTCACGATTCCCGTGCTCGGACACATCGCGATGGCGGTGCGTACGCCGATCGGTCTCCTGGCGATCATCGGCGGCCTCATCTGCGTCTTCCTGCTGTCGTACTGGACGCCGCGGCTACCAGTTCCTCAGCATGAGCCCGCACCGGTCGCCGTGAGGTGACGTGATCGCTCGTCGTGCGGGTAGGGTGAGGGCATGGCCGCCGAACTGCTGCACGACCGAGAGACCTTCACCGTCCGCAGGACGCACGTCTCGGACATGGACAATGCCGTGTACCTCATCACCGCGAAGGCGTCGGGGGAGCAGATCCTCATCGACGCAGCGGACGACGTCGAAGCTTTGGAGACGCTTCTGAGAGCGGGGGCGGAAGATGCCGAGCAGCCGGCATCCCTCAAACTGATCGTCACCACGCACGCGCACTGGGATCACACCCGCGCCACCTCGGAACTCGCCGAGCGCACGGGCGCCGACGTCGCGATCGGCGATGCCGATGCGGAGCAGCTGGCCGAGGAACGCGGGGTCACGGCTCAGCGCCTCGCGCACGGTGATCGCATCGGCGTGGCAGGCGTCGAACTCGAGGTGATCGCCCTGCGCGGGCACACGGCCGGCTCGATCGCGCTCGCGACTCCTGATGAGACCCCGGTGCTCCTGTTCACCGGTGACAGCCTGTTCCCCGGCGGCATCGGCAATACGTGGAAGGATCCTGCGCGTTTCGCGCAGCTGCTCGGCGACGTCCGCTCTCGCCTCTTCGAGCGGTTCGACGATGCGATCGTCTACCCGGGCCACGGCGACGGCACCACGCTGGCAGAGGAACGCCCCGCCCTCCCGGAGTGGGAGCGACGGGGCTGGTAGCTCGCGTGCTGGGGCGGGTCAGTTTTCGATCTTGAGTTCGCCCATCTCGTCCCACCCCGACCCCTCGACCTTCCGCGACACGATGCGCGGCGTCTCCGTGATGAGCGGGCGCAGCGTCTCGATGCCGCGAGCGAAGTGATCCGAACCCACGTGCGCCGCAGCCGCGTCATCGTCGGCGAATGCTTCGACGAGCACGAACTCGTTCGGGTCCTCGACGCTGCGCGACCACTCGAACCACAGGTTGCCCGGCTCTGCCCGGGTAGCGGCGGTGAACTCGGCATTTCGCTCGATGAAGCTTTCAGCGATCTCGGGCTTGGCTTGATACTTGACCACGATGAAGTACATGCCTTCAGGGTAGCGCGGGCTGTGGCATCGGCGTCCTGATCTTGAGAACTGAGCCAAGGTGTCACGTTTGCGTGGTACTTGGGTACCGTTCTTGTTACGAAGCCCGAGAAAGAGGCGTCCTTCGCGTCCGCCCGGGGGAGTTTCGGGATAGATTATGCGCAGGTTACGTGATGCCACGGAACCTCTATGTCGGCTGCCCGTCTCCGGGTCAGAGCACACTGAGGATAACAGTATGAAGAACGCCCGCACGATGACGGTGACGGCCCTGACGATGACGTTGGGGCTTGCTCTGACCGGATGCGCGGGGCAGGGAGGTGGCGACGATGAGCTCGGCCCGCTCGACGCCTACCTCGAGCAGTCGCTCTGGGGAGACTTCGACGGTGAAAACTGGGCGAAGACCGAGATGCAGCGGCAGAACGACGTCGAGAAGGTCGTCGCGGAGTGCATGACCGAGCAGGGCTTCGAGTACATCCCCTACGAGTACACCGAGGAGGATTTCGGCTTCGGTTCCGCCGACGATGACGCAGATGCGGAAGTGGAGTGGAATCCGGTCGAGGATGCGAAGAAGACCGGGTACGGCATCTCATTCATGTACGACGACTCGGAGGAGGCCCTCGACATCGAGGAAGATACCTGGGTGGACCCGAACGGCGACTACCTCGAGTCACTCAGCGAGTCGGACATGATGGCGTATCAGGAGGCACTGAGCGGCCCGATGCCCGCCGACGACGCCGACGAGGAGGAGTGGACGAACTGGGAGCCCTCCGGCTGCCAGGGTGAGGCCGAGGAGACGGTCGGCGGGGGCATGGATGCCGGAAGCGAGGTCTACGAGGATCCCGAGTTCACCGACCTGATGACCGCCATCGACAACCGTTACGAGGAGGTCGAATCGGCGCCCGAGCTGGTCGAAATCCAGCGCGAGTGGGCCAGCTGCATGGACGATCGCGGGTTCGGCGGCTACACCAATTCCACGGAGCCGATGGAGGAGCTGAACGCCGAGTACGCCGAGCTCATGGGCTGGGATGACGAATCGGGCGGGGAGATCATCGAGCTTGATCCCGAGACCGAGCAGGCGTTCCAGAAGAAGGAGATTGAGACTGCCGTAGCGGATTACGAGTGCCAGGAGCAGGCGGGTATCGACGACGCCTGGACGGCCGCCGACCTGAAATCGCAGGAGAAGTTCGTCGAGGCGCACCGCGATCAGCTGGACGCGCTCGTCGCCAAGTACGGCTCGCAGAGCTAGGGGCCGGCCGCAATGGCTCGCTGGTTCACGAACCGCGGCGCGACCGAGCACAACGAGCTTGAGGACGCTGACGCCACGACCGCGCCGAAACCGGGGTGGAGGGGGACGCGCCTCGTCGCCCTGATCGCTGCCGTGGCGATCGTCTCACTGCTCCTCGGAATCGTCATCATGCAGTTCATCGTCTCACCGGCTGAACTCGCCGCGCGGACGGCAGCCCCCGAGGCCGGCCCGGTGACGGCCCCGGTCGAGGAACGGGTCATCGAGAACACCGTCGTAACCCGGGGTGAAGTCACCTACGCGGGAGCGGTCGACGCGCAGATCGAGGTCGCGGGTATGGAGGAGCGCCCCGTCGTCACGGGACGCGTGCCGGAAGCCGGCGATGAGCTGAAAGCCGGCGATGTTGCTCTCGAGGTCGCGGGCCGACCGGTGATCGTGCTCCCGGGCGCATTGCCCGCGTACCGTGACCTGCGCGTCGGGCTGCGCGGTCCGGACGTCACCGAACTCAAGAAGGCGCTTGCGGGCTTCGACCTCTGGGCCGGGGACCCCGGCACCGATGTCTACGACGCCGATACGGCGATCGCGGTCGGGGCGCTCTACGACCGTGTCGGGTACGCCGCTCAGACCGGTGGAGACGAAGCGCAGGAGGCGTTGCGGACGGCCGAGCGCGGTGTGCGAGATGCCGAGGTGACGCTGGGCGGGCTCGGCAATCGGAGCGGAGCAGAGGTCACCGCGGCGAACGACGCGCTCTTCGACGCGCAGGAAGCGCTGGCGAAGGCGCAATCCGACGTGCTGCCGTCGCTGCCCGCGAGCGAGGTGCTCGTGCTCAGCGAACTCCCGCGGCGCGTCGACGACGTGAGTGTCGCGCGCGGGGATGTACTGCAGGGGTCGGCGATGCAGGTCTCCGGGGCGACGCTCGCTATCACGGGCACCGTCGGCAAGCAGGACGCAGACCTGATGAAAGAGGGACAAGCCGCGACCTTCACCGGTCCTGACGGTCAAGAACTGCCCGCGAAAGTGCAGTCCGTCGCAGCACCCGAGAAGGGCAAGAAACCGGATCAGGGTGGTGAAGACGGTGAAGACGGTGAGGACGGTTCCGGTGGCGACGGCGGCGGTGAGTCAACCGATGCGTCGCGGTTCACCGTGACGCTGATCCCCGAGGATCTGAGTCCGGAGCAGGTCGACGTGTTGCGCGACACCAACGTGCGCCTTCGCGTGCCTGTGGAGTCGACCGACGGTGCGGTGCTCGCGGTACCGATCGCGGCGCTCTCAGCAGGTCCCGGTGGGGAGGACCGCATCGAGCTCGCCCTCGACGAGGCCGACCGCAAGGCCGAGGGAGCCGATACCGTGACGATCGACGTGCAGGCGGGGCTCGCCGCCGACGGATTTGTCGAGATCGCCTCCGACGACGACCGCGTGATCGTCGGGGCGAAGGTCGTGGTGGGCACGTGAGGCTGCGGTTCCGCCCGCGCCGCCACAGGTCCCCGTCAGCTGACGGCACGCGTCCGATCGGCGATCCCGAGTACTCAGGACCCATCATCCGGTTGGACGACGTCACCCGGATCTTCCCCGGTGCCCCGGCCGTCCACGCGCTGCGCGGCGTCGACCTCTCCGTCGGACGCGGCGACTACCTCGCGATCGTTGGGCCCTCAGGTTCCGGGAAGTCGACGATGCTCAACACGCTCGGTCTCCTCGACCGCCCGAGCACGGGCACCTTCGAGTTCGAGGGGATCGATACGGGGGAGCTCGACGACGACGATCGTGCGGCACTGCGCGGCGGGGCGATCGGGTTCGTGTTCCAGTCGTTTCATCTGCTCGCCACCCGAGACGTGCTCGGCAACGTCATGCTCGCTGCGGCCTACGCCGGTGTTCCGCGCGAGGAGCGCGAGGAACGCGCGCGGTCGGCGCTCGAACGCGTGGGTCTCGCGCATCGCACCGGTTTCTTCCCCGGCACGCTCTCCGGGGGTGAGCGGCAGCGCGTCGCCATCGCGCGCGCCGTGAGCACGGAGCCCCGACTCCTGCTCGCCGATGAGCCGACGGGCAACCTCGACCGAAAGAACTCCGAGGCCGTGATGGAGCTGTTCAGCGACCTGGGCGCCGGAGGGTTGACGATCGTGATGATCACTCACGACCACGGGGTCGCGGAGGCCGCTGCTCGTCGGGTCAGCATCAACGACGGCGTGCTCTCGGAGCTCGTATGAAACGCGGCGCGCGGGGCTTCACGCTCGGGGACCTCGTCCGCGAGTCCCTCGAGGGCGTGGGATCCCGGCCGTCCCGACTCTTCATCACGCTCGCGGGGACCGTACTGGGTATCGCCTCGCTGATCATGACGATCGGCATGGCGCAGACCGCAGCGGGGCAGATCTCGAGCCAATTCGACGCCGTGGCTGCGACTCGCGTGACGGTGGAGCCGGGGACCTCCGGGGACAAGGGCGAGACCGAGGGCAAACCGAAGGCCAGGGTTCCGTGGGACGCGCCTGAGCGCGTCGCCGGCTTGGCGGGCGTTGCAGATGCGGCGCTCGTCGGGCAGCTTCCCGAGGGGGTACGAGTCGAGGCCGTGCGGGTGCACGATCCGGCCGAGGCACCTGCGGCGCCGCCGCCCGTCGTCGCGGGATCCGCCGACCTCATCGACGTGGTGCAGGGATCGATCGCGACGGGCCGCTGGTTCGACTCGGGGCACGAGGCCCGCGCGGATCGTGTGGTCGTGCTCGGCGCGAACGCGGCGGAGAAGCTCGGGATCAACCGGGTGTCGAGCCAGCCGGCGATCTTCATCGACGACCGTGCGTACACCGTCCTCGGCATCCTCGGCGACGTCGGCGCGCGCAAAACGCTGCTCGACACCGTGATCATGCCGGTGTCGACCGCGCGCGAGCAGCTCGGACTGCGAGCACCGTCCAGTCTCGACATTCGCATCGATGTCGGCGCGGGGTCGGTCGTCGCGCGGCAGGCGCCGATCGCGGTCGACCCGAACAATCCCGATGGCTACAAGGTGTCGGCCCCGAGCTCCGGAGGGGCGCTCCGGGAGGGCATCGAGTCCGACATCAACGTGCTGTTCGTGGTCATCGGAGCAGTCGCACTGCTCGGCGGCGGAATCGGGATCGCCAATGTGACGCTGCTCTCGGTCTCTGAGCGGCGAGGCGAAATCGGTCTCAGACGCGCACTCGGGGCGAGAACCCGGGAGATCGCACGGCAATTCATGCTCGAGTCAGTGACTACGGGTCTGCTCGGCGGCCTCATCGGCGTCGCGGTCGGTCTCTTCGGACTTCTCGCGGTGTGCCTCGTGCAGCAGTGGACGCCGGTGCTCGCGCCGTGGGCTGCGCCCGCCGGGGTGCTGCTTGGAGCTGTCGTCGGCTGGGCCGCTGGCACCTACCCCGCGCTCAAGGCCGCACGCATCGAACCCGTCGACGCACTGCGGGACGTCGGATAGCCCCGATAGACTCAGCGGTTGTGCCGCCTTTCGCCTCATCCGTCTCGCCGTCGCTGTCCCGTCGCCGCTGGGCGCTGTGCATTCTCTTCATGGTGCCGGGCGTCGCGCTGGCTTCTTGGGTGACCCGCACCCCGGCGATCCGCGACCTGCTCGGGGCGTCCACGGCCGAGATGGGGCTCGTGCTGTTCGGCCTATCGACCGGTTCCATGGTCGGGATCCTGGCCTCCGGACCCCTCCTCGGCAGGTGGGGCGCGCGACCGCTCATTGCCATCGGCATGGTCGGGATCATCGCGAGCATGCCGGTCATCGCGTTCGGGGCGGCGCTGCAGGTGAACGTCGCCGTAGCCGTCGGTCTCGCGCTGTTCGGGCTCGGGATGGGCGGCTCCGAGGTGGCGCTGAACGTCGAGGGCGCAGACGTGGAAGTGCAGTCGGGTCGGACGTTCCTTCCGCTGCTGCACGGTTGCTTCAGCCTCGGCACTTTCATCGGCGCGGTGCTCGGCATCGTCGCCACCGCAGTGGGGTTCTCCGTGATCGTGCACCTGATCGCGGTCGGCGTTCTGGCGCTCGTCGCCGCGCTCGCGAGCGTGCGTCACCTGCCCTCGCACACGGGGCGTCGCGCAGCTCCAGAGCCGGGAGTCTCGATCGAGCGCCCCGTGCCGGTCTGGCGAGACACGCGTCTGCTCTGCATCGGATTCATCGTGCTGGCGATGGCGCTCGCCGAGGGCACCGCGACCGATTGGCTTCCGCTCATCATGGTCGACGGGCATGGACTCGATGCGGCGCTCGGCTCCGCCGTCTTCGCCGTGTTCGCGGCCTCGATGACGATCGGCCGCTTCTGCGGCGGGCCGATCGTGCACCGGTTCGGGCGAGCTCCGGTGCTCGCGGTGAGCGCGTCGAGCGCGGTCGCCGGTCTGCTGCTCGTGTCCCTCGTCGACCACGAGGTCGTGGCCGGGGTCGCTGTAGTGCTCTGGGGGCTCGGAGCGTCGCTCGGGTTCCCAGTGGCGATCTCCGCTGCGGGAGCCTCGGGGGAGCGCCCGACCGCGCGCGTCGCTCTGGTGACGGTCATGGGCTACCTCGCGTTCCTCGTGGGGCCGCCGGCGCTCGGCTTCATCGGCGAGCACGTGGGGTTACGGACCGCCCTGCTCGCGCCGATGATCGTGGTGCTCATCGCGGTGTTCATGTCCCCGGCGACGCGGACGAGGCGTTCGCCGAACTAGCCGTCGATCACGGCCACGAGCTCGTCGAGGAACCGCTCGAAGCTCGTGGCGGCGCGCACGATGCGCTGCGCGCTCTCGGGCTCGCTGAAGACCTCGACCAGCTGCTCGAAGACGGTCTGGAATGCTCCGCGGTCACTCTCGCTGAATGCGACGAGGGCGACGACCTGCACGCGCGACGGGCCCCAGGCGACGGAGCCGTGGGCGATCCCGATGCTGATGGCGGTGCGCTTCGCGGTCATGCGGAGCGCGTGGGGCACGGCGAGCGCCTCCGTGAACGCCGTCGACGACATCCGCTCCCTGGCGATGGTCCGGTCGACGTACGCGTCATCGATGAGGTCAGCGGCGCGGAGCGGAGCGGCGAGCCGGCGGATGATCTCTTCGTCCCCGGCGTCGGGGAGCGGCACGACGAACGCCTCGGGGGAGAAGTAGCGTGAGAGCTCGTCGCGGAGGCGAGCGAGGCGACGTGCGCGGCGCCTCCTGGCTGCGGCGACCTGGATGCGGTCGACGTCTGACTCCGTGAGGAACGGAGGGATCCGCACCACCCGGTCGGAGGCTCGGCCTGGATCGATGGTCGAGAGAACGAGGTCGGTGTCGATGGACTCCCAGTCCGGATCGACGCGGGTGTCGACGCGGGTGATCTCGATGGTGGTGCCGAGCGAACGGTCGACGCTCGCCCTGAGCAGTTCGCGCATCTCGGAGTATCCCGGGCAGATGATGGTCGCCGTGAGGGCGGTGTCGGCCGCGCGGCTCCGTTCGAGCCGGCCTCCGACGTGCATCGCGATGTACGCGATCTCGTCGTCGTGGAGTCCGACGCCGAGCCGCTCCCTGAGCCCGCTGGCCATGGCGACGGCGATCTCGAAGATCATGGGGTACGAGGTCTTCAGCGATCGGGTGAGCGGGTTCCGCGACCACGACTGCTGGGCGATGCGCCGCTGCAGATTCTGCACGTGCAGGGCGAGGCGCAGCACGAAGGCGTCGTCGACGAGGTCCACCCCGTAGTCGCGCGACGCGCGTTCGACCGTGGTGCGGACGGCTTCGAGTACGGGTGATGTGATGCCCTCCCGTGCGACACCAGTGGTGTCGCGATCGGGGGTGACGACGCGCGTGAGCAGGAGCGCTGCGAGGTGGTCGCGGTCCCCGGCGCCGAGCGTGATGCCGAGGTGATCGGTGCACAGTCGTCCGACGAGCAGGCCCAGTTCCCTGACTTCGGGCGGCGCGGTGTCGTCGCCGCTCTCGACGTCGAGGGCGCGGCCCGACGCGACGCGGTCTGCGGCGATCACGATGTGCAGCAGCACGTCGGTGATCGCGAGCTCGTTGACGAAGTAGTCGAGTTCCTGCAGCTCACGCACGAGGGCCGTCTTGAACGGTGCGACCGCCGCGTGCGGGATCGAGCTGTCGACGAGCACCCTCGGCACGGCGGAGGGGAGGAGCGATCCCGCCTCGATCTCGTCGTGGACGAGCTTGCTGAGCAGCGCGCGCTCGGCTTCCTCGCTGCCGCGCAGGCGCACCAGGTCGCGCTCGCGCTCGAGTGCGAGCTCGGTGCCCTCCAGCAGTGAGCGGACGCGCGAGAGGTCGGCGTCGAGCGTCGCATCGCTGACGTGGAGCTGCGCGGCCGTCTCGTGGACGCGGATACCGTCGGGCGTGTGCAACAGTTCGCGGACGATGCGGTGCAGGCGGTCGCGCGGCGTGGCCTCGGTGCGGGTGTCGAGCGCTCGGTGCGCTGCGGGACCGGCGCGGTAGCCTGCAGGACCGGAGAGGACGGCGTCGCCAGAGGGGACGCGCGCGTTCACCGCTGAGACGTAGGAGCGGATGCTGCGGGGCGTCACGCCCATCACGTCTGCGAGCTGTCCCGCCGTCGCCCAACCGTCGCGTCGCAGGAGATCCGCGAGCAGCTGATCCTGGCGTCTGCGCGACATGAGCCCCCTCCCGGCATCCCCTCTATCCTCTCATCCTTCCGCCCCTGCGAGGGGTTTCCGCGGGGGCGGAAGGGAATGTGGTGGCGGCGACGGCCCGCGATTCCCACAATGGGTACCGTGGGAGAGGCATCAATGAAGATCCTGGTGATGTGCGGCGCCGGTGCGTCGAGCACGTTCATCGCGCAGCGACTGCGCCGCGCCGCCGAGGCCGCCGGCCTCGACTGGAGCACGGTCGCCGGCGGCGAGCTCATCATCCGGGATCATCCAGACGCCGATCTCGTGCTGCTCGGACCGCACCTCGCGGATCGCGCAGCCGAGCTGCAGCCGTCCGGCTCGAGCGCGCGCTTCGCCGTGCTCGAGTCGGACGTTTACTCCGACCTCGACGGTTCGCGCACGCTGGGCTGGGTGCGCACGCTGCTGCGAGGAACGGCATGACCGCTCTCCCCATCCACGCACACCATCGAATCAGGAGACTGACATGACAACGACGTCCGCGTCGGAGGAGGCGCACCCGCGCACCGGAGGGGTCCGTGTGCGCGTGCAGCGCTTCGGCACCTTCCTCTCCGGCATGATCATGCCGAACATTCCCGCACTCATCGCCTGGGGCATCTTCACGGCGTTCTTCATCGACGTGGGGTGGACCCCGAATGAGGGACTCGCGACGATCGTCGGCCCGTTCATCCACTACCTGCTGCCGCTCATCATCGCATACACGGGCGGATACATGGTGTACCAGCAGCGCGGCGGCGTTGTTGCGACGATCGCGACCATGGGAGCCATCGCGGGCTCCGACCTGCTGATCGCCGACTTCAACGCGGAGCTGCTCGCCGCAGATCCGAATGCCGCCCCGCTCGGCGAGGTGCACATGTTCATCGGCGCGATGATGCTCGCCCCGCTCGCCGGCTTCACCATGAAGTGGCTCGACAAGCTCTGGGCAGACAAGATCAAGTCGGGCTTCGAGATGCTCGTGAACATGTTCTCGGCCGGCATCTGGGGCTTCGTGCTCGCGATCGTCGGGTTCTACCCGATCGCCTGGGTCGTGAACGGGCTCATGAGCGCGCTCAGCACCGCTGTCGAGTGGCTGGTGGCGAGCAACCTGCTCCCGCTCACGAGCATCCTTATCGAGCCCGCGAAGGTGCTCTTCCTGAACAACGCCGTGAACCACGGGGTGCTCACCCCGCTCGGCACGCAGGAGGCAGCGGACTCCGGCTCGTCGATCCTGTTCCTCCTCGAGGCGAACCCAGGTCCCGGCCTCGGACTGCTCCTCGCGTTCGCGATCTTCGGGATCGGCGCGGCCCGTGCCTCGGCACCCGGTGCGGCGCTCATCCAGTTCGTCGGCGGTATCCACGAGGTCTACTTCCCGTACGCCCTCATGAAGCCGACCCTCATCATCGCGCTGATCTTCGGCGGAATGACGGGAGTGACCACGAACATGCTCCTCGGCGGTGCGCTCCGCGCGCCTGCGGCCCCCGGCAGCATCATCGCGGTGCTCGCGCAGACGGCGAGCGGCTCGTACTTCGCGGTGATCCTGTCGGTGATCCTCTCGGCGGCCGTGACCTTCATCATCGCCTCGATCATCTTGCGGGCCTCCCGCAAGCGCGATCTTGCCGCCGCGTCGGCAGGGGGAGACGCGTTCGGTGCGGCGATCAGCCAGACGGAGCGGAACAAGGGCAAATCCTCGTCGGCGCTCAGCGGTCTCCGCACCGAGTCGGGCGAACCGACCGCAGCCCCCGCCGCGTCCACGGCGACCGTCACCGCCGACACGCCGATCGACACCATCATCTTCGCGTGCGACGCGGGTATGGGCTCCTCCGCCATGGGGGCGAGCGTGCTCCGCAACAAACTGAAGAAGGCGGGCGTCACCGACGTCAGTGTGACGAACAGCGCGATTGCGAATCTCACGACCGACGTCGACCTGGTCATCACGCAGCAGCAGCTGACGGATCGGGCGCAGGAGAAGACTCCGGACGCGATCCACGTGTCCGTCGACAACTTCATGAACTCGCCGAAGTACGATGAGGTCGTGGAAATGGTCCGCAAGAACCGGGAGGAACAGCAGTGAGCGTACTCGATCTCGACCGCATCAAGATCCACGAGGGCAGCGCGACCCGTGAGGAGGCGCTGAAAGAGGCCTCCGACCTCCTCGTCGCCGCCGGCGCCGTGACCCCCGAGTACCTGGACGCCATGCGCCAGCGTGAGGAGACGGTCTCGACGTTCATGGGGAACGGCCTCGCCATTCCCCACGGCACCAACGACGCGAAGGACGCGATCCTGGCCTCCGCCCTGTCCGTCGTCCGGTATGACGGCGGCGTCGACTGGGGCGGGGAGCGCGCCACGTTCGTCGTCGGCATCGCGGGGAAGGGTGACGAGCACCTCGAGATCCTCTCCCAGATCGCCGTCCTCTTCTCCGAGGAGGACGAGGTCGCGAAGCTCAACGCGGCGGCCACGCCAGACGAGTTGTTCGCGCTGCTCTCGGCGGTGAACGACTGATGCACGCCGTCCACTTCGGGGCCGGGAACATCGGCCGAGGCTTCGTCGGCCTGCTGCTCCACCAGGGCGGGTACGACCTCGTCTTCTCCGACGTCGCCGGCCCCCTGGTGGACGCCGTCAACGCCGCTGACCGGTACACCGTCCGTGAGGCGGGACCCGGCGGCGTCGATCACGAGGTCACGGGGTTCCGCGCGCTCAACAGCGCCGAGGATCCGGAGGCCGTCATCGAGTCCATCGCGACCGCGGACATCGTGACGACCGCGGTAGGCGTGACGGTGCTCCGCTTCGTGGCGCCGCTCATCGCGGCCGGGATCGAGCGGCGCGCGTCCGATGCGGCACCGCTCGTCGTGATGGCCTGCGAGAACGCGATCCGCGCCACCGACCAGCTCCGCGACGAGGTCGCCGGAGCGATCAGCGACGTGGCTCTGCTCGACCGGGTGCGCTTCGCCAACACCGCCGTTGATCGGATTGTGCCTGCCCCGCAGGGCGGTTCAGGCATCGACGTGACGGTCGAGCCCTACTTCGAGTGGGCGATCGAGTCCGGGCCGCTCGCCGATGTCTCGGTGCACATTCCCGGGGCGCACTTCGTCGATGAGCTCGGGCCGTACATCGAACGCAAGCTGTTCACGGTGAACACCGGTCACGCTGCGACGGCGTACCTCGGAGCCCTCCGCGGGTACGAGCGAATCGCCGAAGCACTGGGCGACGAGGCGGTAGCGTCGGCCGTCGAGGCCGCTCTGCGCGAGACGTCGGCGGTGCTGAGCGCCGTCCATGGCTTCTCCGACCGCGAACTCGCCGACTATCGGGCGACGATTCTGGAGCGCTTCCGCAATCCCGAGCTGCCCGATACGGTCCACCGGGTCGGTCGCCAGCCCCTGCGCAAGCTCTCGCGGAACGACCGGTTCATCGGTCCGGCGGCGATGGCCGCGGAGCGCGAGCTGCCGACGGAGGCACTGGTGGGTGCGGTGCGCGCCGCACTCGCCTTCGAGGACGCCGACGATGAGCAGGCGGTCGAACTGCAGGCGCTGCTCCGCGCCGAATCCGCTGAGGAGGTCACCGCCACGATCACGGGTCTCGGCGCAGCCCACCCCCTGTTCGGTGCCGTGCGAGATGCCGTGGCTGCGCGTCAGGCGGAACTGGGGTAGCGCTCGAACGCGAATGGCCGCACGGCGAACACGATCCCGACGAGGAGGGCCCCGAGCCCTCCTGCCGCCATGTCGCCGATCGTGTCGTCGTAAGTCGTGTAGATGTCCTCCGTGACGTACGCGAAGCCGACCCACTCGACGAGCTCCCACAGCGCGCTCACCGCGAGACCGATGAGCGCGCTGTGGACGATCGCGGTGCGACGCAGGAACGCCTCGTCTCCTGGAGCGGGCACGATGCGCAGGCGCGCGAGCAGCAGGTAGGCCATCGGTGCGAGCACCCCTGTGCACACCAGGTGCACGACCGTGTCCCAGCCGATGAACGTCCGGTACAGGTCGGCGACATTGCTCCACGCGGCGACGAGCACCGTCACCGAGAACACGATGTCGAATCCGGCGCGTGCGCCGACGAAGCGGGGCAGCATGAGCGCCGGGAGGATGAACGCGAGAATCCCCGCGTCGGTCGCAGAACCCCAGACGGCTGCGGCGCCGACACCGAGCACGCCCAGCGCACGCAGCCCGTCGGCGATCCAGTCGCCGACTCCGCTCGGTCGGCGCAGGAATCGCGCGCGCATGGTCTTCGGCGCGGTCATCGTCGGCGGTGCAGTCATGCGTCCGTCCCTTCCGGAAGCGCGATGCGGGCGTGCACCGGCAGATGATCTGAAGCCCACCCGCCCCCGACCGGGCGGAATGCGATACCGATACGCTCCACGGCGACATCAGGCGTCACCATGATCCAGTCGATTCGACGACCCGGGCGGGGTGCGCGGTATCCGGCGTAGGTGCCGAGCTCTGGGCTCTCCCATGCCCGGGCCGTGCGCCAGGCGTCGACGATGGCGCCGTCGCCGAGCAGCTCCGCGGCGGCGGGGGAGTGGGGGCCGTCATTGGCGTCCCCGAGCACGATGCCCGGCAGCCCGGCCTGGAGCGTCCAGTCTCGGATCAGCGCGGCGGACCGCACCCGCGACGTGGGGGAGAACGGGTCGAGGTGCGTGTTGACGACCTGGAACCGGACGGACGATGCACGATCCTCGAACACCGCCGACACCGCGATCCGGGGGAACGGGTTGCCCCAGGATCGCGACCCCGGTCGATCCGGGGTGTCGGACAGCGCCCCTTGCTGCCAGTCCACCAACTCGAGTCGGCGCTCGTCGAAGAAGATCGGACAGGCCTCGCCCGATCCGGATCGCCCTCGCCCCCGTCCGATGAACCGATACCCGTCGCCGAGCGCGGCCAGCAGGACCCGGCCCTGCTCCGGAACGACCTCCTGCGCGCCCAGGATGAGCGGCCGCTCGGCCCGGATCAGCGCCTCCAACCGGGGCTTCCGCACCGACCAGCGGTCCGCCGCACGCCAGGACCAGCACCCGAGCGGACGGCGGACGTTCAGCGTCATCACGTGCACTGTGCTCACGAGCGCTTCCCCCGCCTCAACTGCTGTCTGACCGCGAGGTGCACCCATCGCACCGGAGGGAAGTCGCGGGGCCAGTGCGTGAGCACCGTGCGCACCCCGCGGGCCACACGCCTCGCGAACGCCCCAGGATGCGAGAAGGGGCGCATCGACATGCCCATCACGTTCCCGTCGACTACACCGATACGCGTGCGCTCCCCGAAGTGGAACGCGAGATCGAGGTCGTCGTGCACCCACCGCGCGGCGTGCACGCGACCCCTGGCTTCCAGCCAGACGCTCCGCCTGAACCCGAGATTCGACCCGAAGACCGGGCGATGGCCGAGCGCCGGCAGCGTCGCCGCGGTGTACGCCCCCAGGTACGCCGCCGCCAGGACCCCGCGCAGCAGCCGCGGCCCGTCGATGAACCGCGCCCCGCCCGACACCACAGCGGTCTCGGGATCGTCGCCGAGCGCCAGCACCATCGTGCGCACCCAGTCCGGGGAAGGGACGCAATCCGCATCCAGGCGCAGCACCACCCCACCGACCGCGGCGTCGTACCCGGCGGCGCTCGCCGCAGCGATACCCCGCTTCGCGCACGGGACCACCCTGGCGCCCCACTGCTTCGCGACCGCCACGGAATCGTCGACGGAACCGTTGTCGACGACGATCACCTCGTCAGCTGCTCGATGCTGCTCGGCGAGGGCGGTGAGGCATCGCTCTAGGAGCGCCGCGTCATCCTTCACCGGGATCACCACCGAGACGCTCACCTCTCCCGTGCGTTCCATGCGGCTCCCTGCGCTCGTACCCGTGTGCCCCTACGGTATCGGTTGGGTTGAGGTCGGTTCGATTCGCGGGTGGTGGCGCGTCGCCGCTTTAGACTGGCGGCATGCCCGTCGCCAGCGTCCCAGGCCCCGACGTGCCGGTGCCGGCCGAGATGGCGCGCGTCGCAGGGGAACCCGTTGAGCTGGTGTGGCTGAACCAGGCTGGCGGACTGACTGGCCGCACGGCGGGGTCCGACGGGGTGTTCGTCAAGTGGAACCCGCCTGGGTCGAGCGAGTCCCTTCGCGCCGAGGCGGATCGCCTGGCGTGGATCGCCGGCAGGCACCCGACTCCGGTGGTCCTGCAATACACCATGAGCGATGCGGGGGAGACGCTCGTCACGCGTGCGCTCGCGGGGCGTTCAGCGGTCGATCCTCGGTGGCGGGAAAGGCCGGATGATGCGGTGCGCGCACTCGCCGTGGGGCTCCGCGCGCTGCACGCCGTGCCTCCGGAGACGTGCCCGTTCTCGTGGAGCGTCGCGACGCGCATCGCCGAGGCCGAGCGGGCGGGGCGGGAGGTGCCTGCTGAGTACGCCGCTGCACCCCCGATCGACCGCCTGGTCGTGGCGCACGGCGACGCGTGTGCCCCGAACACGCTCATCGACTCTCGAGGGCGCTTCCTTGCGACGGTGGATCTCGGGCGTCTCGGTCTCGCGGATCGTTGGGCGGACCTCGCCGTCGTGACGATGTCGTTCGCGTGGAACTACGACCACTTCTCCGAGGAGCTTTTCTGGCGAACCTATGGCGTGGAGCCCGATGCTGAGCGCATCGCCTTCTATCGGGCGCTCTGGGACGCGACGTAGCAACCGGTCGACCGGCTCGCCGGCTCGCCCGCTCAGAACGGGTGACGGGTGTCATCGGTGTCGCGCGGGTGGCGCCTGAATTTCACGCGGCTGCGGCGCCGTGCGCTTGAGCCTGGCGGGCCCGTGTCGGAGCCGTCGTCTCGCGGTCGGTGCACCGTCGGCGATGTGGGCCGGTCGTGGATGACGGCGCCGAGCGGGGTGGTCCACCGGATCTCCCCATCGGGGTCCAGACGCATGCGGATGCCGGCGTGGTGCTTGTTCGTGTGGTGGTGCCTGCACAAGGCAGTGAGGTTGTCGGTGGAGGTGGGCCCTCCGTGCGCGGCGTCGAGCGTGTGGTCGAGGTCTCCGCGATGCGCAGGAACGGTGCACCCGGGTGCCCGGCAGTGCTGGTCCCTGGCATGGATGAACCGCGTGATCTCCGCCGAGGGCCGGTAGCGGTCGACGGCGAGCACCTGTCCGGTGGTGGGGTGGCAGCTGATCCGGTCCCAGCCCGCCTGGAGGTCGGTGAGCAGCCGTGCCGTCGTCGGGTGGATCGGCCCGTAGCCGGCGAGCGTGGCCGCCCCCTGGAGTCCTGCAGTCCTCAGGTCGCGGCGAGGCCGGTGATCATCGTCGGGGATCAGCGTGAGCACGGGCACCGTCACCTGGATGCGTGCCCGTATACCCGCGAGGTCGATGGTCCCCTCCGCATGGCCGGTGACGCGGTGCTCGTCGGTGTTCGCCGGAGTTCCGTTGAGCAGCAGGTTCGTGGCGATGTCCGCGCGGATCTGCGCCAGCGGGCGCACCAGGGGCAGATCCGCATCGGCCTGCTCTCGCCGAGCGGCATCGAGTGCGGCGCGTTCGGCGTCCTGGACGAGGCGCGCCTGCCGGCGGACGCGGTCGTCGATCGCGAGAGCGTATGCGGCGTCCATGATGACTCGGTACTCGGCGACGCCGTCGTCGAGTGGGGTGAGCGTGGTTCCGCGACGGGCGAGCGCGTCCGCTTGCCGGTCGGCCCGAGTGGCGTCCGCGTACTTGTGGGCGAGGATCTTCGCGAGATGCCAGGTGCGGCCGACGGTCTCGTGCATGGCGATCTCGAGGATCTCGCGCGTATACGCGGTTCGGGCCTCGTCTTCGGTCACGTCGGTGCCGTGGTGGAGGATCGCGTGCGCGTGGCCGCCGGCGATCGACCCCGCAGTCATAGCGGCGTGGACGCTGGGATAGTCGGCGATGAGCGAGGCGGCGTGCGCGAGAAGCCCGGCCGCGGCGCGATCAGAAGTCGCGAGTGCGTGCCCGGTCTCGATGGCAGCGGCGCGCCGCGGCATCGCTTCGGAGCGGCTATCAGTCGCGAACCGGTCGGCTTCGGCGGCGGCGAGCTGATCGATCTCTGCCAGGACTGACAGTCGATCAGCTTCGATGCGCCTGGCCTCACGGTCGAGAGAGCGGAGCCGATCGACCGCGCGCTGCAGCGCCGCCCGCTGGGGGCTGCGTGCATCGAACGGAAGATCTCTCATGCCCCTATTCTTCCCGGCACCTCTGACATTCCGACCAATGTTGTTCAATTATTTGCGTGCGGGATCGGAACACCGCCTCACCTGCGAGAATCACTGCATGACCGCCCTGTCCGCTCCGTCCGATCCGGCCGCGCCGTCCGACCGCGCCGCCCTCGTGACGATGCGCCGGGTGCGCGACCGGATCGACCGCGAGTTCGCCTCGCCGCTCAATCTCGAGGAGCTGGCGCGCGGCGTTCACGTGTCGGCGGGACACCTGAGCCGAGAGTTCCGCCGGGTCTACGGGGAATCGCCATACTCGTACCTCATGACCCGTCGCATCGAGCGCGCCATGACCCTGCTGCGCCGCGGCGACCTCTCCGTCACCGAGGTCTGCTTCGCAGTCGGGTTCTCCTCGCTCGGCACCTTCAGCACACGGTTCTCCGAACTCGCCGGAGTGTCTCCGAGCGCATACCGCCGCAACCCCGGTCACGTCGTCGAGGGGATCCCGCCGTGCCTCGCGAAGCAGATCACGAGACCGATCAGGAATCGAGAAGTGGGCGGGGAATCATCGGCGTAGCGTGATCCTCATGGACATCAGCATTCACTACACCTTCCTGCCGCACACCGACGCCGAAGCCGCCCTGCGGTTCTACCGCGACCTGCTCGGATTCGAGGTCCGCCAGGACGTCGGGTACGAGAACATGCGCTGGCTCACGGTCGGGCCCGCGGATCGCGCCGAAACCGCCATCGTGCTGCACCCGCCTGCGGTGGATCCCGGCATCACGGACGAGGAGCGGGAGACGATCCTGAACCTCATCGCCAAGGGCGCCTACGGCGCCATCACGCTCGCCTCGGACGACCTCGACGCAGTCTTCGCGAAACTCGAGGGGGCGGGTGCCGATGTCGTGCAGGAGCCCACCGACCAGGACTACGGAGTGCGAGACTGCGCGTTCCGCGACCCCTCCGGCAACCTCGTGCGGATGAATCAGCGCTGAGAGGTCACCCCCGCGAGGTACACGCCCGCGACCACGATGAGCGGGTCGGCATACAGGACGGAGAGCGAAACCATGCACGAAAGCCTGGGGGTGGTGTGGCGTGCTGCTGCAACCGGGGGTACTGCGCTCGTCTGCTGTGAGAGACGCACTAACTATGCTGGGCGCATGGGATCAGGGAGCGTCGATCACGTCTGGATCGTGTGCCACGATGAGACTCCAGACGATACTGTTCTCGGCGTATTTCTCACTGAGGACGAGGCGAGCGCGTACGCCGAGGAGATTCAAGATCAGTTCGAGGATGGTGTGATTTATTCAGCATTCCCCATCGGCTACCGCCACATCGACCAGGCGAGCCGCTACTTCACATACATCCCAGATGAGTGACGATACCGACGTGGTGGAGTTCCTCCGCGAACTGCACCGGCAATCGCGTATGGAGGATATGTTTCCGTTCCCGCTGATCGCGACCGCTGTGACCGGGGACGGGACGGCGATCGTTGTGTTCCGAGCAGATGAGGACGCACCGCTGGTGGGACGCATGTACGACTACACCGCGTTCGCCGCGCTGTTCGACCCTCGCACGCCCGCCGACATCGCCGACGCGGTGATCGTCAACGAGATCATCGGCCCCTCAGGGCCTGGGCAGATTCGAAACTACCCGTGGGAGCGAACATTGACGGGACTGGAGGAGCCGGTGGGATGGTTGGATCCACCGTGGCACCCGATCACCGAGATTCATCCGGTCGTCTGTGATTGAATCACTGCCCGTCGGGCCGAGAGCCAGTCTCCATATATTGTGCGCGAGGGGGGACTTGAACCCCCACGTCCGAGGACACTGGAACTAGTATCTCCGGCCCCGCACCAGTGCGGGTTGCAGGCTCGACGGTGTGGCTCTGGCGCACTACGGGGCTCTGGGCCTCGGCCCGGTGATCCCTGCTCGAGCTATTCAGTTCTCAGTGAACGAATGTTCGCACACGCCCTGTCGATAAGTTGGGCACTCGCGCGCGGACTCTTCGCGTGCCCGTTCGTTCCCCACGTCGAGCGGACCCAGCGGCCGCGGAACTCGGCGGACGCTGTAAGAGCTAGAGCGTGCCTCCATGCTTGGATCCGCCTATCGGACATACTGAACTCATGCGCATATTGATCGTCGGAGCCAGCGCCGGACTGGGACGAGCGTTCATCGATGGTCTACATGCCGACGGTCACGAGGTGATCGGGGTGTCGCGTCGAGTTCCCGCCGAACTGCCTGTTCCATGGATCTCCGCCGACTTCTCCGACCCGGTCGCAGGTACAGCGGCGCTGCGTGCACGCGTGCCCGAATCGCTAGACGTGGTGATCTGGAATTTGGGTGTTTGGGAGCCGACGGCATTCACCGCGGACTACGATTTCGCAGCGCAGTCCGACGCCCTCACCGAGTCGATGGTGGCGACGAATGTAACGGGTCCGCTGCTCGCGTTGCGAGCGCTTGTACCGCGACTATTCCGCTCCTCCGCACCGAAGGTGATTCTCACGGGATCCACCTCCGCGTTGGCACGCAGCGGACGGCCTGAGGTAGCCTTCGGGGCGACCAAGATGGCCTTGAACGGTATCGCTGACGCGCTTCGAGAGCAGTATCGTGATCAGCGACTCGCGGTGACGGTTCTGCAGCTCGGCGATCTCAACACGGATGATGCGCTCGCCGTGCCTCGAGAACAGGCCGCCAGGAATGGGGACGGGGCTCTCATCCCAGTTCATGACGTCGTCGACACCGTCAGGTTCGTGCTCGCGATCTCAGATGCATCGTTCGTGCGCGAGATCGTACTCCCCCCGATCGCCGACGAACGCTTCTAATCGGCGATGGCCCTCACAGAGCGAGCAAGCTCGGCGGCCTCAATTCGTCGCTTCGCTTTCGCGGATCCGAGATTCACTGTCGCGAGCTCACCTGTCGTGATCCGGTCGTAGACCCAGTCCCTGGACCTACCCAGCAGGCGGACGATTTCGGTAATCGGAAGCAGCCTGCCCCCGGGAGAACCTCGGTCGACACTACGAGTACGCGAGGCGTTTTCGGAGGCTCGGGGCAGCGCGCGCGTGAGCGGGCGACCTCTTTCTCAGCGAGTCGCCTGATCGCGGAGGTGATTGAATCGTCCATGCTGCGATGGTGGCAGAGGGTAGGAGGCGGTTGAGGAACTTGCGCGGGAGAGCAAGCTCGTCCCCGTCCTCTCGACTCGAAACAAATCTTGAGGTGCAAGATAAGGGTGCACCGGCAGAGAAGCGAGGGAACCGTATCGCCCTCCTGGCCTTTGTCTATCTACCGTGCGCGAGGGGGGACTTGAACCCCCACGTCCGAGGACACTGGAACCTAAATCCAGCGCGTCTGCCAATTCCGCCACTCGCGCGTGACGGCCGTTGCGGCCGGATATCAGCTTAGCGGGCCCACGGGGTGACACGGCACCTCCCGCGCCCCTCGGCGGAGTAGGCTGGTGGGGTACGCGGCAGAGACGCATGGACAGCACACGAGGAGCATCAGTGACCCGCACGATCAAGCTTGCAGTGATTCCCGGTGACGGGATCGGACCCGAGGTGATCGCGGAGGCGAATCGCGTGCTCGACGCGGCGCTCGTCGGCAGTGATGTCGCGCTGGAGCGTACGGAGTTCAAGCTCGGCGCCGACCGGTTCCTCGAGACGGGGGAGACGCTGCCCGAGATCGAGCAGGCGGCCATCGCCGAGCACGACGCGATCCTGTTCGGTGCGGTCGGGGGCGTTCCCGGTGACCCGCGCCTCGCGGGTGCGAACATCGAGCGCGGGCTGCTGCTGAAGCTGCGCTTTGACTTCGAGCACTACGCCAACGTCCGCCCGTGCACACTCTTCCCCGGGGTGGAGTCGACGCTCCGCGATCCCGGCGAGGTCGACTTCGTGGTCGTCCGTGAGGGCACCGAGGGGCCGTACGCCGGCAACGGCGGTCGCCTCCGCGCGGGCACGCCCGCCGAGGTCGCGACCGAGGTGTCGGTGAACACGGCGTTCGGGATCGAGCGGGTCGTGCGCTACGCCTTCGAGACGGCGCAGCACCGCGAGCGTCAGAAGCTCACGTGGGTGCACAAGACGAACGTGCTCGTCCACTCGGGGGCGACGTGGCAGGGCATCGTGCAGGCGGTCGCTGCTGAGTATCCCGATGTGACGGTCGACTACATGCACGTCGACGCGGCGACGATCTACATGGTGCAGGATCCCGCTCGCTTCGACGTCATCGTGACTGATAACCTGTTTGGCGATATCCTCACGGACCTGGCCGGCGCTATCGGCGGCGGCATCGGGCTCGCGGCGTCAGGGAACATCAATCCCGACGGTGCGTTCCCGAGCATGTTCGAGCCCGTTCACGGTTCTGCTCCCGACATCGCGGGGAAGCAGAAGGCGGACCCGACCGCGGCGATTCTCTCGGCCGCGATCATGCTCGATCACCTCTCACTCACCGCTGAGGCGGAAAGGGTGCGCGACGCGGTACGGGCCGATCTGGTCGACCGCGGTGCCGATCGGCGATCCACCGCTGAGATCGGTGACCGCATCATCGCCCACCTCTCCGCCGGAAGCGACCGGGATTCCCGGAACGACTAGGAAGCACGACACATGACCGACCTCGCATTCACCCGCACCGAAGCCTCGCGCCTGCCGGCCGAGGATCGGCAGCGCATCCTCGCCGACCCCGGCTTCGGCACCCACTTCACCGATCACATGGTCTCGATCACCTGGACCGAGGAGGACGGCTGGCACGATGCGCAGGTCCTGCCATACGGGCCGCTGCAGATCGACCCCGCCTCGTCCGTGCTGCACTACGGGCAGGAGATCTTCGAGGGGCTGAAGGCGTACCGACGCCCTGACGGCTCGATCGTGACCTTCCGGCCGGAGGCGAATGCCCAGCGCCTCAACGACTCGGCGAGGCGGCTCGCGCTGCCCGAGCTGCCGCAGGAGCTGTTCGTGCGCTCCGTCCAGGAGCTCGTCGCGATCGACGCAGACTGGGTGCCGACGGCAGCCGACCAGAGCCTCTACCTGCGTCCATTCATGATCGCTGACGAGGTGTTCCTCGGGGTGCGCTCGGCACGGCGGGCCCGGTTCCTCGTGATCGCGAGCCCGGCAGGACCGTACTTCACCGGTGGGGTCAAGCCCGTGTCGATCTGGCTGTCCGAGCACTGGGCGCGCGCCGGACACGGCGGCACCGGTGCCGCCAAGTGCGGTGGCAACTACGCCGCTTCGCTGCTGCCGCAGAACGAGGCCGCAGAGCACGGCTGCGCCCAGGTGCTCTTCACCGACTCGGAGACCGATGACACGATCGACGAGCTGGGGGGCATGAACCTCTTCCTGGTGCGCTCCGACGGGACGCTCGTGACCCCGGAGCTGAACGGGAACATCCTCGCCGGCATCACCCGCAAGAGCCTGATCGAGCTCGCTCAGGATCGCGGCCACGCGATCGAAGAGCGCCCCCTCACCGTGTCCGAGTGGCGCGAGGGCGTGGCCCAGGGCACCATCACCGAGGCGTTCGCGTGCGGTACCGCCGCGGTCATCACACCGATCGGGCAGCTCCGCACCGCCGACGGCAGGGACATCGACTTCGGTGACCACGCACCCGGTTCGCTCACCATGTCGCTGCGCGAGGAGCTCACCGGCATCCAGTTCGGCACCCGGCCCGATCGCTTCGGCTGGTTGACCGAGATCGTTCCAGCACTCGAGGGGAGCCCCGCACGATGAAGGTCGCACGATTCCAGATCGACGACGAGATCTCATACGGCGTTCTGGACGCCGCCGAGAGCGGAGACGGCATCGAGGTCGTCGAGCTCACGGGCGACCCGATGATGGCCGGGTACGAGACGACCGGCCGGAGGCTCCCGCTCGAGCAGGTGCGCCTGCTCGCTCCGGTGATCCCGCGTTCGAAGATCGTGTGCGTCGGCAAGAATTACGCCGATCACGTCGCCGAGATGGCGGGGCAGACGGGCGACGGCACTGCGCCGCCCGAGCCGCTGCTCTTCCTCAAGCCGAACACCTCGATCATCGGCCCGGACGACGCGATCGTGCGGCCCGAGATCTCTGAGCGCGTCGAATTCGAGGGCGAGCTCGCCGTCGTCATCGGTGCGGTGACGAAGAACGTCTCAGAGGAGGATGCGCTCAGTCGCGTCTTCGGTTTCACCTGCGCGAACGATGTGACGGCTCGCGATCTGCAGTTCTCCGACGGCCAGTGGGCGCGCGCAAAGGGATTCGACACCTTCTGCCCGCTAGGGCCGGTCATCGAGACGGATCTCGACCTCGCAGACGTGGAGCTCGCGACGCGGGTGAACGGCGACGAGAAGCAGCGGACGTCGACTGCGCTCTTCATCCACGACATCCCGAAGATCATCGCGCACGCGTCGCAGGCGTTCACGCTGCTGCCGGGCGACGTGATCCTCACGGGCACCCCGGCCGGTGTCGGCAGGCTCGAAGCGGGAGACTCGGTCGAAGTGGAGATCGAGGGGATCGGGATCCTGCGCAACCCCGTGCGGTAACCCCGCGCGACGGGCGGCCCAGGTTCGTCGCGGTCGGCGTGAGAGAATATCGGGGTGGATCCCTCGAGACTGAATCACCCGGACGGCGACCGCGGCGATCGCGCCGGCGAGCAACCGCGCCTCATCAAGACGCGTCCCGGCGCAGCTAAAACGCGCCCGCAGGTGCGTCCGAAGGCCGAGGGCTGGCAGCAGATCACCAACCCGGACGGTCGGCCGACGCTCCAGTTCGCCTCGCCGCGGGTGAAGCAGCCGGCGACGCATCTCGCCGACCTCACGCTCGCCGAGCGCGAGGCGAAGGTCGTCGAAATGGGGCTCCCGAAGTTCCGCGCGCGACAGATCTCGAAGCACTACTTCGAGCACCACACCACCGACCCCGAGGCGATGACCGACCTGCCGAAGGACCGGCGCGACGAGATCGCCGAGACGTTCTTCCCGCCGCTCCTCTCCGAGGTGAAGCGACTCGTGACGGACGACGGCGCGACCATCAAGTTCCTGTGGCGCCTGTTCGACGGGGCCCTGGTCGAGTCGGTGCTCATGCGGTATCCCGGGCGCATCACGCTGTGCGTGTCGAGTCAGTGCGGGTGCGGCATGAACTGCCCGTTCTGTGCAACGGGTCAGGCCGGCCTCACGCGGAATATGTCGACGGCCGAGATCCTCGACCAGGTGGTGCAGGCAAACCGCGTCATCGCAGAGGGCGGTCTCGGGCACCAGCGCACCGTCGGCAACGGAGCGGAGCCCGAGCGCGTGAACAACATCGTGTTCATGGGCATGGGCGAGCCGCTCGCCAACTACAAGCGCGTGATGAACGCCGTCCACCGGATGATCGATCCGGCGCCCGAGGGGCTCGGCATGTCGGCCCGCGGCATCACGGTGTCAACGGTCGGCCTCGCCCCGGCGATCCGGAAGCTCGCTGACGAGGACATCCCGATCACCTTCGCGCTCTCGCTGCACGCTCCAGACGATGAGCTCCGCAACGACCTGATCCCGGTGAACAGTCGCTGGAAGGTCGACGAGGTGCTCGACGCGGCGTATCACTACTACGAGACGACCGGCAGACGGGTCTCGATCGAGTACGCCCTCATCAAAGACATGAATGATCACGCGTGGCGCGCTGACCTGCTCGCGCAGCGGCTCAACGAACGCGGCCGCGGCTGGGTGCACGTGAACCCGATCCCGCTGAACCCGACGCCGGGTTCCATTTGGACGTCTTCGACGCGCGAGGTGACCCGCGAGTTCGTCGACCGGTTGAACGCGGCCGGGGTGCCGACGACGCTCCGCGATACTCGCGGCAAGGAGATCGACGGAGCCTGCGGCCAGCTCGTGGCGACCGAAGAGGACAAGCGCGAGGCCGAGGCCTACGCCGAGGTCCACTAGCCCCGCGGGCGAGGGGCGCTCAGCGTCGCAGCGCCTCCGCGAGCATGTCGACATCTTCGAGAGTGTTCCAGAGGTGGAACGCGACTCTCGCGTTCCCGGCGCGCCCGGACGCGACGATCCCGTGCGCGCGCATCGCCGCGAGATCGGCGCCCTCGGGATCGGACCAGGTGAGAATCGCGGAATCCCGCCGCGGGAGTTCGAGCGCGTCGCTCGCGGCGTGAGAGAGCGCGATGGCGTGCGCGTGGGCCGCGCGGGGGTCGAGCTCGGCGAAGAGGCGAAGCGCTGGTTCGGTGCCCGCGACGGCCTGCCAGGCCGGTGAAACGTCGAAGCGTCCCGCTCCGACGGCGAGCGGGGTGTGGCCCGCGTAGCACGAAGACCAGACATCGTCGGCCGAGTACCATCCGGCGGCGAGCGGGGTCAGGCGATCCTCGAGCCCAGCCCGGACCGTGAGGAACGCGACGCCGCGCGGCGCGCACAGCCACTTGTACGCGTGACAGACGGTGAAGTCGAATCGGTCGGCGCCGACGGGGAGCCAGCCGAGGGACTGAGTGAGATCGGCCAGCGTGAGGGCGCCGGCGCGGGCGGCCGCTGCGCAGATCGCGTCGACGTCGGCGACCGCTCCAGACGCGGACTGGACGGCGGAGAACGCAACGAGGGCGGTGTCGGGTCCGATCTCCTCGGCGAGCGAATCGAGCGGTGCGTAGCGCACGCGGACGCCGCGGCCGCTGAGCTGCTCGAATGGGTGCGTCAAAGATGCGAAGTCCTGCTCGACGCACAGCACTTCGGCGCCGTCGGGTACCGCGGTCGCGATTACGGAGACGAGCTGCGAAGCCTGCGAGCCCGTCGCGACCTGCGCGGGGTCCACGCGGGCGATGGTCGCGAAGAGCGCGCGACAGCGTTCCAGCTGAGCCCCGGCCTCGCTCGCGTCGAGTCTGCCCGCTGCCCAGACGTCGACGGCGGACCGCATGGCGTCGACCGTCTCGCGCGTGGGGAGCCCGGCGGTGCAGGCGGCGAGGTACCCGGGGACGCGGTCGAACGCCGAGGCCGGTGCGGGGGTGGCAAGGGTGGCTGCTGCGTGCATGCCGCCAGACTAGGGCAGCGCAGGGCATAACTGAAGAGAATGCTTGTGATGATTTACTTCATCTATGCTTATAATGTGCGCATGAGCGCTCAACGTCACGCCGATCCGCTCGGCTCCATCGACTCGACGGAACTCCGTATACTCTACGCCCTCGACACGACGGGCTCGCTGACCGCTGCGGCGGCCTCGCTCGGACTGAGCCAGCCCGCCGTCAGCCAGCGCATCAAGCGCGTCGAGACCCGCCTCGCGGTGCCGCTCATCGAACGCAACGGACGAGGGATCCGACTCACACCTGCCGGTCGTATCCTCGCCGATCACGGCCGCACCGTCGTCACGGAGATCGATGCCGCCCTCGCGGCGATCGACGACCTGCGCGGCGAGCGCGCCGGCACCCTGCGTCTGGTGGGGTTCCCCTCCGCTTCGGCGACCATCGTGCCCGCGATGATGCGCGCCCTCGGCACGGAGGCGCCTGAGGTGTCGCTGCAGTACCGCGAGGCTGAGCCCCCGGCTGCGGTTTCGCTGCTGCGCGACGGCGAGGTCGACTGCGCCCTCGTCTTCGATTACGCGGGAGCCGCTGAGCTTCCCGCGGGGAGCGTCTTCACCCCGCTGTGGCGCGAGGAGGTGCGCCTGGTGGTCTCGGAGGATCGCGCCGCCAGTGGTGCTCCGGCCCTCGATCTCTCCGACTTCGCGGAGGAGCACTGGATCGCCGGCTGCGAGAAGTGCCGGGGACACCTGCTCACGGCGGCGAAGGAGCACGGCTTCGAGCCCGACATCATCCAGGAGACGGACAACGTTCCCGCGATGCTGGCGATGGCGGCCGCCGGCGGTGCGGTCGCCATGGTGCCGGGTCTCGCCCTCGCCGCGGCGCGCACACTGCCAGACGACGCCGTCGCGCTGCCGCTCGCCCCCGCCCGGTATCGCACCATCGGACTCGTTTCGATGGCCACGGCGAACGAGAGCCCGCAGGTACGCCTGGCGAAGCGTCTGCTGCACGCCGTCGAGGGGGAATGCTGGGGCCTGGAGCACGCGGCGTGACCGAGGTGCGCCCCGCCATGGGCGCCCCGGACCGCACGCAGCGGCGCATCGTGGGTGTGCTGGCGCTCGCGACGGTGCTCGGCGGTCTCGGCGTGGGAGCGTCGCTCTCCGCCGGTGCACTGCTCATCGTCGATGTCACGGGCGTCGAATCGCTGTCGGGCTTCGGATCGACGATGAACGCGCTGGGCGCGGCGCTCGCCGGGATACCGCTGGCTCGTCTTGCTGCGCGACGGGGGCGGCGGATCGCCCTCAGCACGGGCAGCGCGATCGCGGTGCTCGGCGCGATCCTCATCATCGCAGCGTCCGCCACGCGCACCCCGGTGGCGCTCTTCATCGGGCTCGCGGTGCTCGGGGTCGCAGTGGCGGTGCAGCTGCAGTCGCGATTTGCGGCCACCGACCTCGCCACGCCGGCCAGACGTGCACGGGATCTCTCGCTCGTGGTCTGGTCGATCACCATCGGAGCGGTGACGGGGCCGAACCTCATCGGACCTGGCGAGGTGATCGGGGAGTCGCTCGGGATCCCGCCACTCGCCGGAATCTTCGTATTCACGGTGGCGGCGCAGGCGGCCGCCGGACTCGTCGTCTGGATCGGATTGCGGCCCGACCCGCTGCTCGAAGCCCGGGCGATCGCGGCGGCACCGAAACCGGCCGGTGCCGGTCCCGACGCCGACCCCGCGGCAGGCATCCGCTCCGCGTCCGCTACGCCGCAGTTCCTCGCGATGGCGGTCGTGGCGCTCGGGCACGCCGTGATGGTCGCCCTCATGGCGATGACCCCGCTGCATCTCATGCACCACGGCGGCAGCGTGACGCTCGTCGGATTCACGATCAGCATGCACATCGCCGGGATGTACGCGCTCTCGCCGGTCTTCGGCGTGCTGACGAGCCGGATCGGGCCGCTCCCGGTGCTCCTCGGCGGATTCGCGGCGCTGACACTGGCGGCGCTCGGCACCGGCTTCGGCGGGGACACGGTGTGGGTGATCCAAGTGGCGCTGATCCTGCTCGGCATCGGATGGAGCATGGTGACCATCTCAGGGGCATCCCTGCTCACCTCGCTCGCACCGGCTGACGTCCGCCCGAAACGACAGGGGCAGTCGGACACGATGATGAACGCCGCAGGGGCGACAGTCGGCGCCCTTTCCGGACTTGTGTTCGCGACCGGAGGCTTTCCGCTGCTCTCCTCCGTGATGGGGGCGTGCATCGTGCTCGGCGCGCTCGCGACGGTGCGGCTCGCGGTGGCCGCACGGCGATAGACTGGGGAGCGATGTCAGAGCCAACGATTCCCCAGTTCTCCTCCGCAACCGGCAGCGATGTGCGGGTGCGATTCTGCCCATCGCCGACGGGCACGCCGCACGTCGGCATGGTCCGGACGGCGCTCTTCAACTGGGCGTACGCTCGGCACGTCGGCGGAACATTCGTGTTCCGCATCGAAGACACCGATGCGGCCCGTGACAGCGAGGAGAGCTACGGGCAGATCATCGATTCGCTGCGCTGGCTCGGTCTCGACTGGGACGAGGGAATCTCGACCGATGGCTCATCGGAGGGGGGACCCCACGCTCCGTACCGTCAGTCGCAGCGCGGTGAGATCTACCGCGAGATCATCGAGCGTCTCCTCGCAGAGGGCTATCTCTACGAGAGCTACTCGACCGCCGAGGAGATCGACGCGCGCAACGAGGCGGCCGGACGGCCGAAGCAGCTCGGGTACGACAACTTCGATCGCGACCTCACGGACGAGCAGCGTGCCGCCTTCCGCGCGGAGGGGCGGAGCCCCGCTCTCCGGTTCCGGGTTCCCGACATGGATCTCTCGTTCACCGACCTCGTCAGAGGCGACATCACGTTCCCGGCGGGTTCGACCATCGACTTCGTCGTCGTGCGGCCGAACGGAGCGCCGCTCTACACGCTCGTGAACCCGGTCGACGACGCCCTGATGGGGATCACGCACGTGCTGCGCGGCGAGGACCTGCTCTCGTCGACGCCGCGACAGATCGCACTGCACCACGCACTCGTGCAGATCGGCGTCTCCGCCGCCATTCCGCAGTTCGGCCACCTCCCGTACGTCATGGGCGAGGGGAACAAGAAGCTCTCGAAGCGAGACCCCGAGTCGAACCTGCTGCACCATCGCGACCGCGGGTTCATTCCAGAGGGACTGCTCAACTACCTGTCGCTGCTCGGCTGGTCGATCTCGGCCGATCGGGACGTGTTCAGCCGTGACGAGATGGTGGCGGCGTTCGACATCGCCGACGTCAACCCGAACCCGGCGCGCTTCGATCAGAAGAAGGCCGACGCGATCAACGCCGACCACATCCGGCTGCTCGCCGAAGACGACTTCGAAGCCAGGATCCTGCCCTACCTCATCGCCGGGGGAGCACTCCCGATCGAGCCCTCACCCGAGCAGCTCGACATCGTGCACCGGGCGGTTCCGCTCGTGCAGAGTCGGGTCACGGTCCTGAGCGAGGTCGTCGGAATGCTCGGCTTCCTGTTCGTCTCAGGCGACGCGCTCACGTACGAACCCGACGCGCTCAAGTCGCTGAAGGGCGATGCCGTGGACGTGCTCGAGGCCGGCGAGCGCGCGCTTACAGCAGTCGCCGAGACGGAGTGGCAGACCGAGCGGATCCAGGCGGCGCTGCAGGTCGTACTCATCGACGACATGGGGCTGAAGCCGCGACTCGCGTACGGTCCGCTTCGAGTCGCGGCATCGGGCCGTCGCGTGTCGCCGCCGCTCTTCGAATCGTTCGAACTGCTCGGACGCGAGGAGACGCTCAGCCGTCTCAATCGTCTGCGCGCGTACCTGGCCGACCAGCAGGAGGGATAGTCCTCATGACCGCCGTTGAACAGCTGCCGATCGGGGTCGCCATCATCGGCGGGGGCCCTGCAGGGCTCTCGGCTGGACTGCAGCTCGTGCGAGCGAATCGCCGCATCGCGATCCTCGACAGCAACCGCCCGAGGCACTCCGCCACGCTCCAGTCGCACGGCTTCCTCACCCGTGACGGGGCGCCCCCGCTCGAGCTGCGCAAGCTCGGCAGGGAAGAGTTCGAGGCGTACCCGACTGCGACGTTCGCGCAGGCGATGACCCGCGAGATCACCCCTCTCAGCGAGGCGGAAGCGCTCGCGGTCGGCTTCCCCGACGGTATCGGCTTCCGCGTTCGGGGCACCGGAATCCGCGGGGCGGCCGACGTGGAGTTCGTTTCGCGCCGGGTACTCATCGCGGCGGGCCTCACGGAGGAACTGCCGGCGCTGCCGACGATCCGCGCCTACTACGGGACGGCACTGCACAGCTGCGTCGAGTGCGACGGGTTCGAGAAGACCGACAAACCGCTCGTGCTCATCGGCGAGACCAGCGACCTATTCGCCCGGGCCTTGCTCATCAGCCGATTCAGCTCCGACCTCATCGTGTTCACCAACGGAGCCGACACGATCCGGCCCGAGCAGGAGGAGCAGCTTGCGCGGATCGGGATCCACGTCGAGCGGCGGGCGATCGACGACGTCGTGGGCGAGCGAGCCGGTATGACCGGAGTGCGGCTCGTCGATGGGACGGTGATTCCGCGGGTCGGGGGGTTCATCCGACCTCGGTGGCACGCACCCGTCGAGTTTCTCGACGCACAGTCGGTCGAGCGGGATGACTGGGGGCTCATCACGGTCAGCGATCAGGGCGAGACCTCGATCCGCGGGGTGTATGCGGTCGGAGACATCGTGCCGCCCGGACCGCAGCAGCTCATCATCGCGGCGGGCAACGGGGCGCGAGTCGCCGCGCGCCTGAACATGGATATGATCCGCGGAGCGCTCGGAGTGGGACAGATCGATGACTGAGCCGGCAGGGCAGCACGCTGCCCGTGTCGGATCCCGCTACGCGATCGTCGCGGCCGCGTTCGTGGGGCTGCTGCTCATCTCGAACATCGTGGCGGTGAAACTCATCGCCTTCGGGCCTTTCATCGTGGACGGCGGCGTCTTCCTCTTCCCGCTCGTGTACATCGTCGGCGACGTGCTCGCCGAGGTCTACGGGCTGAAGGCCGCCAGACGAACGATCTTCACCGCATTCGCGCTCTCGCTACTCACGTCGCTCACCATCTGGGTCACGCAGCTCTCGCCGGCCGCGGACGGGTGGGAGAACCAGGAGGCGTTCGAGACCATTCTCGGATTCGTCCCCCGGATCGTCGCCGCCAGTCTCTGCGGTTTCCTGGTGGGTCAGCTCATCAACGCCTGGGTACTCGACCGGATGCGTCGCTGGACCTCGGGCAGGTTCCTGCGCACGCGCCTCATCGGTTCGACCCTCGCCGGGCAGCTCGCCGATACGGTGGTGTTCTGCACCATCGCCTTCTTCGGCGTGCTGGAGGGCTGGGACTTCATCGGCTACACCGCCCTCGGCTACGCGATCAAGTGCCTCGCCGAGGTGGTGCTCCTCCCGATCACGACGCGCGTGATCGCCGCGGTCCGGCGCGCCGAGACCCGTCAGACCGAAGTTCGACCAGCCGCAAGCGCCGCCTCGCGCGCGAACTCGGGGCCGTAGAGGCGGCCGAGCACCGTCTCACGGAACTCAGCGAACGTCCCGTCGACGATGCTTGCGCGGATCTGGTCGACGAGTCGCACGATGTATCGCTCGTTGTGGATCGTGGCGAGGGTCGAGGCGAGCATCTCCTTCGCCTTGAACAGGTGGTGGAGGTACGCCGCCGTCGTGTGCTCGCACGTGTAGCAATCGCACTCGGGGTCGATCGGTTCGAAGCGACGGCGGTGCTTCGCCGCCTTCGCGTTGATCCGGCCACCGCTCGAGTACAGCGTGGCACCCCGTGCCTGACGTGACGGTGCGACGCAGTCGAAGGTGTCGGCCCCGGCCGCGATGCTCGCGAAGAGGTCGTCCGGCTCGGAGATGCCGAGCAGGTGTCGAGGCTTCGCCTCCGGCAGCTCATCGGTGACCCAGCCGACGATGGTGCTCAACTCGGTCTTCTCGAGTGCCCCGCCGATGCCGAAGCCGTCAAAGCGTTGCTCCGTGTGCTCGGCCCCCGACATCTCCGCGAGCTCACGCGCCGCCCGGCGACGGAGGTCCTCGTACTGGGCACCCTGCACGACGCCGAAGAGCGCCTGATACGGGCGATGCTGACGGGCAGCCGTCTGCTCCGCGTGCTCATCGAGGCAGCGCACCGCCCACCGTGACGTTCTCGCCACCGAATCCTCCTGGTACGGGCGCGTGTTCAAGAGCGTGGTGCACTCGTCGAAGGCGAACATGATGTCCGCGCCGAGTCGGTGCTGGATCTGCATCGAGATCTCGGGAGTGAAGCGATGGCGGTCGCCGTTGATGAACGACTTGAAGGTGACGCCGTCCTCATCGACCTGTGCGAGACGGTCCTTCGTCTTCGCGATGACCTCGGCGTCGACGTACGCCTGCTCGGACATCGAGATCACCTTCTTGAAGCCGACCCCGAGTGACATCACCTGGAAACCACCGGAGTCCGTGAACGTCGGTCCGTCCCAGTTCATGAACCGTCCGAGTCCGCCGGCCTCGTCCACGATGTCGCTGCCGGGCTGCAGGAACAGGTGGTACGCGTTCGCCAGCACCGCCTGGCCGCCGAGCTGGGACACCGTCTCGGGAAGCATGGCCTTCACCGTCGCTTTGGTTCCCACAGGAATGAACGCGGGCGTCTGAATGTCTCCGTGCGGGGTCCGAATGACCCCGGTTCTACCGAGAGGCTGCCCCGCGCTCCCGGTCGCGCCTCCGCTCTCGAGTCGGTGTTCGACATCGAAGCCGAAGTCAGCCGGAGAGGGCGGGGGAGTGAGGGAAGCCGAGTGTTCCGTGAGATCTGACACGGAGACCATTCAAGCAGGAACCGGGCTCGAGAGAGCAGATCCGCGGAATTATGCGGAGACACGCCCGGCGTACGGGGTGTGTTTGCTGGTGGGGGCCGGGCCCGCGTAATGTATTCCCTTGTCAGCGAGACGGAGTGAGACACGGAAGTGAGTCACTCGGAATCGCGGGAGGAGCCTTCGGGTACTGCTCGGATCATGACTTGTGTGTTGTGGTGCGGTGGGGTATCGTGGAGATCCGCTTCTGCTCTCTGGGTCGAGAGCTTCACCGCTTCGGGGGTGAGGGAATATCGGCCTGCCGGTCTTCGGATTGGTGTTGTATGAGCTGCGAATCACGGTTTGCGGTGAGTGAGAGAGTCTGGTAAGCTTGACAAGTTGCCTATCGGAGGCCCTGGTGAGGGGTTACGGTGGGTGTCTGGTCCTTGAGAACTCAATAGTGTGCACTTGATTGTCAAATGCCAATTTATTATCCCCGGCATCGATCATTTTTGGTTGGTGTTGGTGATTCCTTTTTTGGACAAATTATTGAAATCGTCAGTTTTGATTGGTTTCTGTTTGTCAGGTCAAACTCGCAGTTCTTCTGGCTTATTCCGCTGGAGGGGTTGCATCAGTTTTTTACGGAGAGTTTGATCCTGGCTCAGGACGAACGCTGGCGGCGTGCTTAACACATGCAAGTCGAACGCTGAAGCCCCAGCTTGCTGGGGTGGATGAGTGGCGAACGGGTGAGTAACACGTGAGTAACCTGCCCATCACTCTGGGATAAGCGCTGGAAACGGCGTCTAATACTGGATACGAGCAGCGACCGCATGGTCAGTTGCTGGAAAGACTGGTTCGGTGATGGATGGACTCGCGGCCTATCAGCTTGTTGGTGAGGTAATGGCTCACCAAGGCGACGACGGGTAGCCGGCCTGAGAGGGTGACCGGCCACACTGGGACTGAGACACGGCCCAGACTCCTACGGGAGGCAGCAGTGGGGAATATTGCACAATGGGCGCAAGCCTGATGCAGCAACGCCGCGTGAGGGATGACGGCCTTCGGGTTGTAAACCTCTTTTAGTAGGGAAGAAGCCTTCGGGTGACGGTACCTGCAGAAAAAGCACCGGCTAACTACGTGCCAGCAGCCGCGGTAATACGTAGGGTGCAAGCGTTGTCCGGAATTATTGGGCGTAAAGAGCTCGTAGGCGGCTTGTCGCGTCTGCTGTGAAAACCCGAGGCTCAACCTCGGGCCTGCAGTGGGTACGGGCAAGCTAGAGTGCGGTAGGGGAGATTGGAATTCCTGGTGTAGCGGTGGAATGCGCAGATATCAGGAGGAACACCGATGGCGAAGGCAGATCTCTGGGCCGTAACTGACGCTGAGGAGCGAAAGCATGGGGAGCGAACAGGATTAGATACCCTGGTAGTCCATGCCGTAAACGTTGGGAACTAGATGTAGGGCCTGTTCCACGGGTTCTGTGTCGTAGCTAACGCATTAAGTTCCCCGCCTGGGGAGTACGGCCGCAAGGCTAAAACTCAAAGGAATTGACGGGGGCCCGCACAAGCGGCGGAGCATGCGGATTAATTCGATGCAACGCGAAGAACCTTACCAAGGCTTGACATATAGAAGAACGGGTCAGAAATGATTCACTCTTTGGACACTTCTATACAGGTGGTGCATGGTTGTCGTCAGCTCGTGTCGTGAGATGTTCGGTTAAGTCCGGCAACGAGCGCAACCCTCGTCCTATGTTGCCAGCACGTAATGGTGGGAACTCATGGGATACTGCCGTGGTCAACACGGAGGAAGGTGGGGATGACGTCAAATCATCATGCCCCTTATGTCTTGGGCTTCACGCATGCTACAATGGCCGGTACAATGGGCTGCGATACCGCGAGGTGGAGCGAATCCCAAAAAGCCGGTCTCAGTTCGGATTGGGGTCTGCAACTCGACCCCATGAAGTCGGAGTCGCTAGTAATCGCAGATCAGCAACGCTGCGGTGAATACGTTCCCGGGCCTTGTACACACCGCCCGTCAAGTCATGAAAGTCGGTAACACCCGAAGCCGGTGGCCTAACCCTTGTGGAGGGAGCCGTCGAAGGTGGGACTGGTGATTAGGACTAAGTCGTAACAAGGTAGCCGTACCGGAAGGTGCGGCTGGATCACCTCCTTTCTAAGGAGCAACTCGCAGCCCTTGTGGTTGCGCAGAGAAAAGCTCAGATCATCACCGAATGTGTGGTGCTGAGTGCTCATGGGTGGAACATTTGACAAAGCAAGCTTTGATTTGCTCGCCTGTGCTAGTACATCTGCCTCGTTTTGCGGGGTCTGGTCGGAACGTGTGGGTGTGTGAGTGAAAGTTTCACGAGTGCATACTATTGGGTCCTGAAGGCCCAGGCCCTCTTGCTGGGATCATCGCTTCGGTGGTGGTGCTGGTTGGGGGTGTTGGTCTTCGGGCCGCGCTCACGGAACGTGTTGTTCGTGGGGGTGGTACCGGTTGTACGTTGAGAACTACACAGTGGACGCGAGCATCTTCGCGAATCGTTAAGCATGCATGACCTTTTGCGGGGTTGTGGGTGTGATTCGCGAAAATTCTTTATTCATTGGTTTCACACACTTTCGGGTGTGTGTTTCTGATTACTTATGTGATTTCAAGTTGCTACGAGCAAACGGTGAATGCCTAGGCATCTGGAGCCGAAGAAGGACGTCGTAATCTGCGATAAGCCTCGGGGAGTTGATAAACGAGCCGTGATCCGAGGATTTCCGAATGGGGAAACCCCGCCAGCCCCTTTATGGGAGCTGGTGACTCCCGCCTGAATATATAGGGCGGGGTGAGGGAACGTGGGGAAGTGAAACATCTCAGTACCCACAGGAAGAGAAAACAATAGTGATTCCGGGAGTAGTGGCGAGCGAAACCGGATCAGGCTAAACCGTGCATGTGTGATACCTGGCAGGGGTTGCATGCGCGGGGTTGTGGGACATGCCTGGGGGCGCTGCTGAGCCTCCAACGTGAGCGTCATGCTATAGGAGAACGCCTTGGAATGGGCGGCCGGAGTGGGTGAGAGTCCCGTATCCGAAATGGTGTGGCCGCGTGGTGTGTATCCCAAGTAGCACGGGGCCCGAGAAATCCCGTGTGAATCTGTCAGGACCACCTGATAAGCCTAAATACTCCCAGATGACCGATAGCGGACAAGTACCGTGAGGGAAAGGTGAAAAGTACCCCGGGAGGGGAGTGAAATAGTACCTGAAACCGTTTGCTTACAAACCGTCGGAGCATCCTTGTTGGTGTGACGGCGTGCCTTTTGAAGAATGAGCCTGCGAGTTAGCGATACGTGGCGAGGTTAACCCGTGAGGGGGAGCCGGAGCGAAAGCGAGTCTGAATAGGGCGATTCAGTCGCGTGTCCTAGACCCGAAGCGAAGTGATCTATCCATGGCCAGGTTGAAGCGTCGGTAAGACGTCGTGGAGGACCGAACCCACTTAGGTTGAAAACTGAGGGGATGAGCTGTGGATAGGGGTGAAAGGCCAATCAAACTTCGTGATAGCTGGTTCTCTCCGAAATGCATTTAGGTGCAGCGTTGTGTGTTTCTTGCCGGAGGTAGAGCTACTGGATGGCCGATGGGCCCTACAAGGTTACTGACGTCAGCTAAACTCCGAATGCCGGTAAGTGAGAGCGCAGCAGTGAGACTGTGGGGGATAAGCTTCATAGTCGAGAGGGAAACAACCCAGATCACCAGTTAAGGTCCCAAAGCGCGTGCTAAGTGGTAAAGGATGTGGAGTTGCTGTGACAACCAGGAGGTTGGCTTAGAAGCAGCCACCCTTGAAAGAGTGCGTAATAGCTCACTGGTCAAGTGATTCCGCGCCGACAATGTAACGGGGCTCAAGCACGCCACCGAAACTGTGGCATTTAACGTATAGACAAGCCTTCGTGGTTCAGTCCGTTGGATGGGTAGGAGAGCGTCGTGTGGCGAGTGAAGCGGCGGAGTGATCCAGCCGTGGATGCTACACGAGTGAGAATGCAGGCATGAGTAGCGAAAGACGGGTGAGAAACCCGTCCTCCGGAAGACCAAGGGTTCCAGGGTCAAGCTAATCTGCCCTGGGTAAGTCGGGACCTAAGGCGAGGCCGACAGGCGTAGTCGATGGACAACGGGTTGATATTCCCGTACCGGCTGTAAACCGTCAAAGACCTAACCAGTAGTGCTAAACAAACCAAGCGTTACACGGATCCTTCGGGTGATGTGTGGTGTGCGGCTGTGAACCCGAACTGGGGTGGTGAGCGTATTAACAGGTGTGACGCAGGAAGGTAGCTGGTCCCGGGCGATGGTTGTCCCGGGCTAAGCATGTAGCCCGTCCCCGAGTAATATTTGGGGGCTTTGGGTGAGATGTGATGGGGACCCGTAAAGGGGAAGTCAGTGATCCTATGCTGCCGAGAAAAGCATCGACGCGAGGTTTACGGTTGCCCGTACCCCAAACCGACTCAGGTGGTCAGGTAGAGAATACTAAGGAGATCGAGATAATCACGGTGAAGGAACTCGGCAAAATGCCCCCGTAACTTCGGGAGAAGGGGGGCCATCCACTTATTAGGATTTACTCCGAAAGGGTGTGGTGGCCGCAGAGACCAGTGGGAAGCGACTGTTTACTAAAAACACAGGTCCGTGCGAACACGCAAGTGGATGTATACGGACTGACGCCTGCCCGGTGCTGGAAGGTTACGAGGAGCGGTTAGATCTTTCGGGATCGAAGCTGTGAATTTAAGCCCCAGTAAACGGCGGTGGTAACTATAACCATCCTAAGGTAGCGAAATTCCTTGTCGGGTAAGTTCCGACCTGCACGAATGGCGTAACGACTTCCCAGCTGTCTCCACCGTGAACTCGGCGAAATTGCACTACGAGTAAAGATGCTCGTTACGCGCAGAAGGACGGAAAGACCCCGTGACCTTTACTACAGCTTGGTATTGGTGTTCGGTGTGGCTTGTGTAGGATAGGTGGGAGACTGTGAAGCTGACACGCTAGTGTTGGTGGAGTCGTTGTTGAAATACCACTCTGGTCATATTGGATATCTAACTACGGACCCTGATCGGGTTCTGGGACAGTGCCTGGTGGGTAGTTTAACTGGGGCGGTTGCCTCCCAAAATGTAACGGAGGCGCCCAAAGGTTCCCTCAACCTGGTTGGTAATCAGGTGGCGAGTGTAAGTGCACAAGGGAGCTTGACTGTGAGACTGACGGGTCAAGCAGGGACGAAAGTCGGGACTAGTGATCCGGCAGTGGCTTGTGGAAGCGCTGTCGCTCAACGGATAAAAGGTACCTCGGGGATAACAGGCTGATCTTGCCCAAGAGTCCATATCGACGGCATGGTTTGGCACCTCGATGTCGGCTCGTCGCATCCTGGGGCTGGAGTTGGTCCCAAGGGTTGGGCTGTTCGCCCATTAAAGCGGTACGCGAGCTGGGTTTAGAACGTCGTGAGACAGTTCGGTCCCTATCCTCTGCGCGCGTTGGAAATTTGAGAGGATCTGACCCTAGTACGAGAGGACCGGGTTGGACGGACCTCTGGTGTGCCAGTTGTTCTGCCAAGGGCATGGCTGGTTGGCTACGTTCGGGATGGATAACCGCTGAAAGCATCTAAGCGGGAAGCCGGCCTCGAGATGAGATTTCCTTGCGCCTTCGGGCGTGTGAGGCTCCCTACAGATGATGGGGTTGATAGGCCAGATGTGGAAGCATAGTAATGTGTGGAGCTGACTGGTACTAATAAGCCGATGACTTGATAACACTTTGTTCCCTGGATCAAGAGCTGGGGAAGAGTGATCAGCGTAATGATGAAGCCTTGATGGTGTTCGCGTCTACTTTGTGGTTCTCGATGTATGACCACATGCCCGCATATCCCGGTTAGGGGTGTGGGTGTGGGTTGTGTCGATAGTGTTACGGTGGTTATAGCGTCAGGGAAACGCCCGGTTACATTCCGAACCCGGAAGCTAAGGCTGACAGCGCCGATGGTACTGCACTCGGGAGGGTGTGGGAGAGTAGGACACCGCCGGACCTCTTCACTGGGGGTCACCATGAGTCAATGACGGCTCACGGTGACCCCCTTTTTTTATGCCCAAATTGCGCATGCCTCGATCGGTATGCACGGTTCGAAGTTCCGGGCCCAGTTCCGGTAGACTAGTTGCCAGCGAGATACGGATCACGGATCGGGGTGTGCATGGGATTGATGACGAGCACACTGCTCGCCCTCGGAATCCTTTCGCTTCTGATCTATCCGGTCATTCGCCGTTTCGGGCGCCGGTCGTTCTTCCTCATCGCCGCAGCGCCGCTGGTCGCGACGGTGGCTTTCGCGACGCAGGCGCCTCGGGTGCTTGCCGGCCACGTCGAGGTCGAGTCCATCGCCTGGGTGCCGCAGGTCGACCTCAGCTTCACCTTCCGGCTCGATGTCGTCTCGCTCGCGTTCGCGCTGCTGGTGACCGGCGCAGGCGCGCTGGTGCTGCTGTACTGCGCTCGGTACTTCGATCGGAATGAGTCGGGGCTCGCCCGATTCGGAGCGGTCTTTCTGGGGTTTCTGGCGTCGATGCTCGGGCTGGTGCTCGCTGACGACGTGTACCTGCTCTTCATTTTCTGGGAGAGCACGACGATCTTCTCGTTCCTCCTGATCGGCCACTCGTCGAAGCTCCGTACGAGCCGGGCGGCGGCGCTCCAGGCGCTCATCGTGACGACGCTGGGCGGCCTGGCGATGCTCGTCGGGCTGGTGATTCTGTCGGCCGGCGCCGGGAGCTCACTGCTCTCAGACATCGTCGCGCACCCGCCGCAGGGGCCAGCCGCCGTCGCTGCGGTCTACCTGGTGCTGGTCGGCGCGCTGTCGAAGTCCGCGATCTTCCCCTTCCACTTCTGGCTGCCCGGCGCGATGGCGGCGCCGACGCCGGTGAGCGCATACTTGCACGCCGCGGCGATGGTGAAGGCGGGTATCTACTTGATCGCCCGCATCACCCCGGCATTTGCCGACGTGCCGGGATACCGCGAGACGCTGGTGATCCTCGGCGGCATTACGATGCTCAACGGAGGCATCCGTGCGCTCCGCCAGTACGACATCAAGCTCATCGTTGCGCACGGCACCGTGAGTCAGCTCGGATTCCTGGTGATGGTGTTCGGCATTGGTGATCCTCGTGCCTCGTTCGCCGGCTTCGCGCTCCTCTTCGCGCACGCGGTCGCCAAGGCCCCGCTCTTCCTGACTGTGGGTATCATCGATCACCGGACGGGCACCCGCGACCTCCGAAAGCTCAGCGGACTGGGTGGCCAGGCTCCGCTGCTCACCACTGTCGCCGTGTTCGCGTCGCTGTCGATGGCGGGCGTCCCGCCCTTCATCGGATTCGTCTCGAAGGAGGCGGGTCTCGCTGAAATGCTCGAGATCGGGCACGAGCTCCCGATCGCGTACCTGGCGCTCGGCATCGCGGTGCTCGGCAGTGTGCTGACCGTCGCGTACATGGGCCGCTTCCTTTGGGGTGCGTTCGCTGCGAAGTCCGGCGTGCAGACCTGCGGGGTGAAGCACGAGATGGGAACGTCGATCCTGATCGCCCCCGTCGTATTCGTGCTGCTCGCGCTGGCAGGCGGTCTGTTCGCAGGGGCGCTCGACCCCTGGTTCCAGGCCATGGTCGACGGTGTGCCTTCGGCAGAGCCCGAACATCTCGCGCTCTGGCACGGGTTCACTACCGCGCTCGTCATCTCCGTACTGGTACTGGGCGTCGGTGTCGTGCTCGCGAAGCTGTTCTCGCGGACCGACCCCCTGCTGCCGGCACCATCGGAGCGCTTCTCCGCCTCCCACGCCTACTGGGTGGTGACCTACTGGGTGGACAGCTTCGCCGTGCGCCTCACCGCGGTGACGCAGCGTGGATCGCTGCCGTTCTACCTCTCGGTGATCCTCATCGTGCTCGTCGGCGTCGTCGGCGGCACGCTGATCGGCACCCAGACCTGGCCCGTCTCCATCGAATGGATGTCGTCGCCCGCGCAGGTTCCGATCGCGATCATCATGATCGCCGCGGCGATCTTCGCGCTGCGAGCCCGCACTCGGTTCCAGTCGCTCGTGCTCGTCGGCGTCACCGGGTACGGGATGGCCGCGATCTTCGCCCTCCACGGTGCGCCCGACCTCGCGGTCACTCAGGCGCTCGTCGAGACCGTGACGCTCATTGCGTTCGTGCTGGTGATCCGCAGGCTCCCGCAGCACATCGGCGGCTCTCGTCCGACGGCTCGAGTCCGCCTGACGCGAGCGCTCATCGGCGGCGGCGTCGGACTGCTGATGGGCGTGGTCGCACTCATCGCTCTCGGCGCACGGGTCGCCGATCCGATCTCGCTGCTCTTCCCCGAGCTGGCGTACGGCGGCGGGCACGGTTCGAACGTCGTCAACGTGACCCTCGTCGACATTCGCGGTTGGGACACGATGGGGGAGCTCTCCGTCATCCTGGCAGCGGCCACCGGTGTGGCTTCGCTGATCTTCTTGAAGAGCCGCGTGGACATGAGTCCGAAACTCAGTCGCCGCGACGCTCGGACGCAGGCCCGGGAGCACCTCGCGCGCATCGCGGACCCGAACGATCAGACCCGCCGTGAGGCATGGGTGCTCGCGGGGCGCATGCTCGACCCGGCGCACCGCTCGATCTTCCTCGAGGTCGTCGTCCGGCTGATCTTCCACGCGCTGATCATTCTCTCGATCTACCTCTTGCTGACCGGTCACAATACGCCAGGCGGCGGATTCGCAGGGGGCCTCGTCGCCGGACTTGCGCTCGTCGCCAGGTATCTCGCCGGCGGCCGCCATGAGCTCCGCGCGACGGTCCCGCTCGACGCGGGCAAGATCCTGGGCACCGGCCTGAGCCTCGCGGTATCGATGGCCATCATTCCGCTGTTCTTCGGACAGAGCGCACTCGCGTCCGCGTGGGTCGATATCGACCTCGGCTTCCTCGGCGACCTCCCGCTGGTGACCTCGACGGTGTTCGACATCGGCGTCTACCTCGTGGTGTTCGGCCTCATCCTCGACGTGCTGCGGAGTCTCGGTGCCGAGATCGATGAGCACGAGATGGAGGACAACAAGGGATTGGTGATCGGGGAGGTGCCGAAACGATGAGTATGCCACTGGTCCTGGTCGCTGTCATGGTCGTCATGTTCGCGTGCGGCATCTATCTGATGTTGGATCGCGCGCTGACGCGCATTCTGCTCGGGTTCCTGCTCGTGGGCAACGCGACGAACCTGCTCATTTTCCTGATGTCGGGCAGCTTCGGTGCCGCTCCGCTCGTCGGCGGCGCGGACCCCTCCGACATGAGCGATCCGCTCCCGCAGGCGTTCATCCTGACCGCGATCGTCATCACGTTCGGCATCAGCGCGTTCATGCTCGCGCTGATCTACCGCTCCTGGCGTCTCGCTCACGAGCACGAGGACCGCGTGCGCGACGACGAGGACGACGTCGAACTGCCGACTTCGACTCAGCAGCTCACGACCGAGGAGGTCACCGACGAGGACCTCGCGGAGTCGCGGGAGTTCTCGGATGACTCGGAGGCTGCCGAGCCGGATACATCCACGCAGCCGACGCAGGTCGTCGACCGGTCGCACACGAGAGGGGAGGGCAAGTCATGAGCATGACCGCGCTTGTTCCGCTCGTCGTCCTCGTCCCGCTGCTCGGCGCGGCAGCGGCCCTGATCGTTCCCGGTCGACGGCGCGTGCAGCAGGGTGTCACCCTCGTGTCGCTCATCGTCGTGACGGCGCTCGGCGGCACCCTCATGTGGGCTGTCGACGTGCACGGGATGCTCGTGATGGAGGTCGGCGGCTGGGCCGCCCCCTTCGGTATCGCGCTGGTGGTGGACCGCGTGTCCGCGCTCATGATCACCGTCTCCGCGGTGGTCCTGCTCGCGGTGTTCGTGTTCTCGCTGGGTCAGGGTCTCGCCGACGGCGACGAGGAGACTCCCGTCTCCATCTACTATCCGACGTACCTGGTACTCGGCGCAGGCGTCTGCAACGCGTTCGTCGCCGGCGACCTCTTCAACCTCTACGTGAGCTTCGAGATCCTGCTCGTGGCCAGTTACGTGCTCATCACGCTCGGCGGCACGACCGCGCGGATCCGCGCAGGCATCACCTACGTGGTGGTCTCGTTGGTCTCTTCGATCCTGTTCCTCGCGACCATTGGACTTGTCTACGGTGCTACGGGCACCGTGAACATGGCGCAGCTCTCCGTGCGCATCGCCGAACTGCCGGACAACATCCAGTTGATCCTGAACCTGATGCTCGTGATCGCCTTCGGGATCAAAGCTGCAGTCTTCCCGCTGGCATTCTGGCTGCCGGATTCCTACCCGACGGCTCCCGCACCGGTGACGGCTGTCTTCGCCGGCCTGCTGACAAAGGTCGGCGTCTACGCGATCATCCGGACCCAGACCCAGATGTTCCCCGAGTCGAGTATCGACGGCCTCCTGCTCGTCGTCGCTGGGCTGACGTTGGTCGTCGGCATTCTCGGTGCGGTCTCGCAGCTCGACATCAAGCGATTGCTATCGTTTACGCTGATCAGTCACATCGGCTACATGATCTTCGGTATTGGCATGGCGAACGCCGCAGGGTTCGCTGCCACGATCTACTACATCGCTCACCACATCATCGTGCAGACGACGCTGTTCCTCGCCGTCGGCCTGATCGAACGCCATGGCGGTTCGACCTCGCTCGCAAGCCTCGGCGGTATGCTCCGGAGCGCCCCGATCATCGCGATCCTCTTCTTCATCCCCATGCTGAACCTGGGCGGCATCCCTCCGTTCTCGGGCTTCATCGGGAAGCTGGGGCTCTTCACGGTCGCAGCAGACCTCGCCTCTCCCGGCGCGTACTGGCTGATGGGGATCGGTGCCGCGGTCTCCCTGCTGACGCTCTACGCGCTCGCCCGCGTCTGGGTCCTCGCCTTCTGGCGACCTCGGGTGACTTCCGATGCGCAGCCGTTGAAGACCGCATCGTCCGAGGCCATCATGCTCCGCGAACGTGAAGAAGCGATGCTCGAAACGCTGCACGATGCGCCGGATGCTCAGCCGCAGCGCGAGCAGCGAGAGACCCCGAAGCTCATGACGGCCGCCACGGCAGGCATGGTCGGCATCAGCGTGCTGCTTACGGTCTTCGCCGGTCCGCTCTACGGGTATGCGACCAGGGCCGGAGACAATATGGCTCACCCCTCGCAGCTGCTCCAGGCAGTGCTCGGAGACCACGACGGCCCGGGTGGCGGAAGCGGCACGACAGAGCCGGACGACTCGTCGCCGATCGACATCACCGAGGAGATCGAGGGGAGTGACATCCCATGAGCGCAGACACCGGACGACTGAGTCGCGGTAAGCGGCGCTTCCGGGCAGGACGCATCGAGCGCGTGGTGCGGCTGCATGAGCTGCCGCTGCTCATCGGGCTCATCGTGACCTGGATGGCGCTCTGGCACGAGGTCTCGTGGATGTCCTTCATCAGCGGCGTGGTGGTCTCCATCACGGCGACGCGCGTGTTCTACCTCCCCCCGGTGACGCTCGCCGGCCGGTTCAATCCCTGGTGGGCGCTCGTCTACCTCGGATACTTCCTCTGGCATGTGGCCGTGGCATCCTTCCAGGTGGCGTGGCTCGCGGTTCGCCCGGGGCCGGTGCCGATGACCTCCATCATCGCGGTCCACCTGCGCACGCGGTCGGACTTCATCATGACCATGGTCGGCCTGACCAACTCGCTCATCCCCGGATCGCTCGTAGCCGAGGTGGATCGTGCTCAGTCGATCCTCTACCTCCACGTCATCAACACGCCGACGCAGAAGGAGATCCGCGAGATGCGTCGAGAGGTCTACCGCATCGAACGGCTCCTGATCCTCGCCGTGGGCTCGCGCAGCGAGATGGAGGCGACCGCATGAGCGTTTTCACCCTCACTCTCTGCATCGCCGCCGGCGTCGGCCTCACCGTGACGGCGCTCTGCGCGATCGTCAGGATCGTCCGGGGCCCGACGATCCTCGACCGCATGGTCGCCTCGGACGTTCTGCTGACCACACTGGTCCTGGCCGCCGGCATGGACATGGTCATCCGCGGGCATACCGACTCCATTCCGCTGATGACCGTGGTCGCGGCGACCGCCACCCTCGCGACCATCGTCGTGGCGCGGTACGTGCGTCGGCGCGGAGTGAACGAGACGGGTCCTCCCGGACTCGACGATCAGCCGGGCGAGACGAGCCAGGGGGCGAGCAATGTTTGAACAGATCCTCGACACGCTCGCGATCATCTGCGTCTTCCTCGCCGCACTCCTCTCGGTCGCTGCGGGAATCGGCCTCCTGCGCTTCACCGATGCGCTCAGCCGGCTCCACGCGGCGACCAAGCCGCAGATCTTCGGCCTGCTCTTGATGATCACAGCGATCGCCCTGGAGGACCGCTCGTTCGCAACGCTCATCGCGCTCGTCCCGGTGTTCGTCTTCCAGTCGCTCACGGCCCCGGTCGCCGCCCACATGGTGGGACGGGCGGCCTATCGAGCGGGGCAGATCGACGAGGAGACGCTGGTGATCGACGAGCTCGGTCCCGCGATCGAGGCTGCTCAGCGTGCAGAGCGCGAACAGGGCTCGTGACACGTTTGCACGACACGCCGGAGGGCATGTTCGGGGGCGGCGCGAGATGCGGGGGAGCGTCCGCTGCGGTAGCGTAGATGGTGCGACAGCTCTGTCATGACGAAGCAAAGGAATAGGGGTGGGTGAACCAATGAACGCAGCAGATAAGGCTCACCACGCGGGTGATACCGAGGCCCGATCGACCCAGCAGTTCCGGGATGATCTCGGCGCGATGATCCGGGCACGGGTCGTCGACCTGAGCATCGATGAGCAGGAGGCCGTGAAGGCCCTGCCGTCCGGCGCCGCTCTGCTCGTCGTGCGCCGTGGCCCCGACCTCGGAGCCCGCTTCCTGCTCGACCAAGACGTCACCGTTGCCGGGCGTCACCCCGCGGTCGACATCTTCCTCGACGATGTGACGGTGTCGCGCCGTCACGCCGAGTTCGTGCGCAGCGGCACGCAGTTCGCGGTGCGTGACCTCGGGTCCCTGAACGGGACGTTCTGCGATGGCAAGCGCATCGACGGCGAGGTCGCGCTCGACGACGGTATCGAGGTGCAGGTCGGCAAGTTCCGATTCACGTTCTTCGCCTCGCGCTTCGACCTTTCCGACGAGCGCTGACGTGGGAGCCGCGAACGCTCGCACCGCGCATGGCGGCCTCCTCAGCATCGGCCAGGTACTCGCGCGCCTCCAGGACGACTTCTCCGACCTCACCCCGTCGAAGCTCCGGTTCCTCGAGGAGCAGGGGCTCGTGACTCCGGAGCGCACGCGATCCGGATACCGCAAGTTCGCGCAGAGTCACATCGAGCGGCTCCGACTGATACTGACCCTGCAGCGCGATCACTACCTGCCGCTCAAGGTTATCGCCGAGGTCCTCGAAGAGGTCGACGCGGGGCGCGACCCGGTCATTCCCGGCGCTTCGTCTCGCAGCGCGTCGTCGATCCTAGCGCCGCGACGCGTGTTGAGCAGTGACGAGCTGCAGCGCTTGACCGGTGCCAGTGCGAAGTTTCTGGGTGAGATCATTGCCGCCGGTCTGCTTCCCGCGTCGGAGGTGTTTCCGCAGGACGCCGTTGCCCAGGTCACGGCGCTGCTGCGCCTCGCGGAACGCGGCATCACGCCTCGGCATCTGCGATCCCTCCGCGTTGCAGCCGAGCGCGAGAGCGAGCTCATCGCGCAGGCGGTGGCCACGCGGGGCGTGAAGACCGGTTCTCCGCACTCCACCGAGGACTCGTTGGAACTGGCCGGCTATCTCGAGACGGTGCGATCCGGGGTCCTCAGACACCGGCTGACCGGAGGCACCTGACGCGTCTCGAGCGAGTGGGACCGAACTGGCCGAATCGAGGCCCGACACCCGCCTCCGGTGATTGCAGTGAGCGCTCCCGGTGAGTACCGTAGTGTGAGTCTGAAGCAGCGAGCTTCAGCCCGAGAAAGGACCGGAATTGGACAAGCCCCAGGATGCGACGGGTGAACCGGAAGTCCTTTCGGAGGGAGTTCTGGAGGAGCTCGCCAGCGCCTCGGGTGCAGACATGCTGTTCGCGGACGGCCTGCCGCAGATCGACCGGAACGCCGGGTTCAAGGGAGCGGTCGCGGCGCGCGCTGCCGGGATCAGCTACCGCCAGCTGGACTACTGGGCTCGTACCGGTCTCGTCGAGCCCTCGCTGCGCAGCGCCAAGGGCTCGGGGTCGCAACGCCTCTACGGCTTCCGCGACATCCTCGTCTTGAAGCTCGTCAAGCGCCTGCTCGATACCGGCATCTCGCTGCAGCAGATCCGCACCGCCGTGTCGCAGTTGCACGAGGCCGGCGTGCACGACCTCTCGCAGACCACGCTCATGAGTGACGGGGCGAGTGTCTACCTGTGCACCTCGAACGATGAGGTGATCGACCTCGTGAGCCGGGGGCAGGGAGTCTTCGGTATCGCCGTGGGCAAGGTCCTCCGCGAGGTGGAGACGTCGCTGACCGATCTGGACGAGCACCGCAGTGCGACGGCGTCGGACGATGCAGACGCCGTCGACGAACTCGCGGCACGACGCAAGACCCGCAAGATCTCCTGATCAGCGGGCCCGCGCGGGCGCCTACTCCTTGTCGGTGACGACCTCCGCGGTGTCCTTGACTTCGTCGGGCAGCTGATCGTTTACGACGGTCGTCATGCGGCCCGCCGCGGCGGCCGACGGGGCGTCGATTCCGCCTGATCGCAGGACACGGTCCAGGATCTGGTCGAAGTACCCGGACATCTCGCGTGCGGCGTCGCCCGGCCAGACGTGGACCGGCTTCGCGGCGCCCTGCGCCTGCTGCAGCGAGGTGCGCTCGGGCAGCTGCGGATTCAGGACGAGCGGGCCGAACATCTCGCGAAGCTCGCGCGTGCGGAACTGGTGCTCCATGGACTGGGGCCGCGTACGGTTGATCACAATGCCGAGCGGCTGGAGTCGCGGGCTCACTCCGCGACGCAGCTCCTCGATGGCGCGCAGGGCGCGGTCGGCCGCGGCGACGGCGAAGAGGCCGGGCTCCGTCACGACCAGCACGCGGTCACTCGCCGCCCAGGCGGTGCGCGTCAGGGCATTGAGCGACGGCGCGCAGTCGATCAGCACGAGATCGTAGTCGGACTCGACGTGCGCGAGCGCCTCCTCGAGCTTCCAGATGTCGCGCACCGACGGGTGCGGGCCGTCGAAGTTGATGGCGGAGGGGCTCCCGATGAGCAGGTCGATCGCTCCGCCTTCGTGGTGGCGGTTCCAACCGCTCGGCGCGATGGCGCTGCGCACGGTGTTCTCTTTCGGGCTCTCGAGTACATCGGCGACCGTGCCGCGACCCTCCGGATCAATATCCATGCCCGTCGAGACATCCGACTGCGGGTCGAGATCGACCACAAGCGTGCGGAGGCCGCGCGAAAATGCCGCAGATGCGAGGCCAAGTGTCACGGTCGTCTTACCGACGCCGCCTTTCAGGGAACTGACGCTCAATACATGCACGCGTCAAGTTTAGTCCATGACGGCTGTGCGTCCACCGCGGCGATTTGGGCGTGGTGTGGGGGAGCACTTGCGGTGGGAGTGGTGGGTGCCAGTATTCTGTCTGCGGGCGCAAATAGAAAATATGGGCACGACATGCATGGGAGCTTCGTCTATGTTCGAAAAGATTCTGGTGGCCAATCGCGGCGAGATCGCGATTCGCGCGTTTCGCGCCGCGAGCGAGCTCGGAGCCGCAACGGTTGCGGTGTTCCCGTATGAGGATCGCAACTCGCTCCATCGTCTGAAGGCGGACGAGGCGTACCAGATCGGCGTCGAAGGGCACCCGGTGCGCGCCTACCTCGACATCGACGAGGTCGTGCGGGTCGCGCGCGAGTCCGGGTGCGACGCGATCTACCCCGGGTACGGGTTCCTGTCGGAGAACCCCGGCCTGGCCGAGGCGGCCGAGGCGGCGGGCATTCGTTTTATCGGACCGGGCCGTCAGGCTCTGGAGATGGCGGGGAACAAGGTCGCGGCGAAGGAGCATGCGATCGCCGCTGGGGTCCCCGTGCTGCGTTCGACACCGCCGACGACCGACGTCGACGCCTTGATCGCCGGAGCGGAGGAGATCGGGTTCCCCGTCTTCGCGAAGGCGGTAGCGGGCGGTGGAGGCCGAGGTATGCGACGGGTCGAGCGGCCCGAGGATCTGCGCGACGCCCTCGAGGCGGCCATGCGGGAGGCCGATGCGGCGTTCGGCGATCCGACGATGTTCATCGAGCAGGCTGTGCTCAGACCTCGGCACATCGAGGTGCAGATCCTCGCTGACCGCACCGGGGCGACAGTGCACCTGTTCGAGCGGGACTGCTCGGTGCAGCGGCGACATCAGAAGGTCGTCGAGATCGCACCGGCGCCGAACCTCGATCCCGCCGTGCGTGATGCCCTCACGAGGGACGCGGTCGCGTTCGCGAAGTCGATCGGGTACGAGAATGCGGGAACGGTCGAGTTCCTGCTCGACACCGAGGGCGAGCGAGCGGGGGAACACGTCTTCATCGAGATGAACCCGCGTATCCAGGTGGAGCACACCGTCACGGAAGAGATCACCGACGTCGATCTGGTGCAGTCGCAGATGCGGATCGCGGCAGGGGAGACGCTGGAGGATCTCGGCCTGCGGCAGGAAGACCTGTACATCCGCGGGGCGGCGCTGCAGTGCCGGATCACGACGGAGAATCCCGAGGACGGGTTTCGGCCCGACCTCGGCCGGATCACGACGTACCGGTCGGCCGGCGGCGGCGGGGTGCGCCTGGACGGCGGCACGATCAACCCGGGTGCCCACATCAGTCCCCACTTCGATTCGATGCTCGCCAAGCTCACCTGCCGCGGTCGCGACTTCGGTGCGGCGGTCACGAAGGCGCAGCGCGCGCTGACCGAGTTCCGGATCCGGGGCGTCGCGACGAACATCCCCTTCCTGCAGGCCGTGCTGGACGATCCCGACTTCCAGGCCGGTGATGTCTCGACCTCGTTCATCGAGGAGCGTCCCGAGCTGCTGTCGCGGAACAAGCCGCAGGACCGTGCCACCAAGCTGCTGCAGTACCTCGCCGATGTCACGGTGAACCAGCCCCACGGCGACCGTCCGGTGGGCGTCGATCCCGCGGTCAAGCTCCCCCAGGTCGATCTCTCCGCTCCGGTGCCCGACGGGAACCGGCAGCGTCTGCTCGAGCTCGGGCCCGAGGGGTTCGCGCGCGCGCTGCGCGAGCAGACGGCGCTCGCGGTGACGGAGACGACGTTCCGTGACGCGCACCAGTCGCTGCTGGCGACGCGAGTGCGCTCGCGCGACCTGGTGGCCGCAGCCCCGCACGTGGCACGGCTCACGCCGCAGCTGCTGTCGGTCGAGGCGTGGGGCGGTGCGACGTACGACGTCGCCCTCCGGTTCCTCGCCGAGGACCCCTGGGAGCGGCTCGCTGCGCTCCGAGCGGCGATGCCGAACGTGCCCATCCAGATGCTGCTGCGCGGGCAGAACACCGTCGGCTACACGCCGTACCCGGCGAAGGTCGCGAACGCGTTCGTCGCGGAGGCCGCCGGCACGGGCGTCGACGTGTTCCGCATCTTCGACGCGCTCAACGATGTGAACCAGATGCGCGTCGCGATCGATGCGGTCCGCGAGACCGGGACCACGGTCGCGGAGGTCGCGATGTCGTACACGGGGAACCTGCTGAGCCCGGCAGAGGACAAGTACACCCTCGATTACTACCTCGGTCTTGCCGAGCAGATCGTCGAGGCGGGAGCGCACGTGCTCGCGATCAAGGACATGGCCGGCCTGCTGCGCCCTGCGGCGGCGGCGAAGCTCGTCACCGCGCTGCGCGAGCGGTTCGATCTCCCGGTGCACCTGCACACCCACGACACCCCTGGCGGGCAGCTCGCGACGCTTCTCGCGGCGTCGCAGGCCGGAGTCGATGCCGTCGACGTCGCCTCGGCGCCGATGTCGGGGACGACCAGCCAGCCCTCCCTCTCGGCGCTGGTGGCCGCGCTGACCGACACCGATCGCGACACCGGGATCGATCTCGACGCGGTCTTCGCGCTCGAGCCGTACTGGGACGCCGTACGCAGCGCGTACCGGCCGTTCGAGTCCGGCCTCCCCTCGCCGACTGGCCGCGTGTACACCCACGAGATCCCCGGTGGTCAGCTGTCGAACCTCCGCCAGCAGGCGAACGCGCTCGGTCTGGCGGACAACTTCGAGAAGATCGAGAACATGTATGCCGCCGCCGACCGGATCCTCGGCAGGATCCCGAAGGTCACGCCGTCATCCAAGGTGGTCGGCGACCTCGCCCTGCACCTCGTCGCCGTCGACGCGGACCCGGCCGATTTCGAGGAGAATCCCGGCAGTTACGACATCCCCGACTCGGTCGTGGGATTCATGGCTGGAGAGCTCGGCGACATCCCAGGCGGGTGGCCCGAACCCTTCCGGTCGAAGGTGCTCGCCGGCCGGACGCCGAAGATCGGCGTCGCCGACGTCTCATCCGAGGACGAGGCTCGCCTGAACGAACCGGGTGCGGTGCGGCAGGAGACCCTCAACCGTCTGCTGTTCCCTGCGCCGGCGCGTTCGTTCGCCGATGCCAGGGAGCGCTTCGGCGACCTCTCGGTGCTGACGACGGGGGACTACCTCTACGGACTCGAGGTCGGTGCCGAGCACGCCATCGATCTTGCGCCAGGGGTGCGGCTCTACGTCGGGCTCGAGGCGATCGGCGAAGCCGATGACAAGGGTGTGCGCACCGTCATGACCCGTGTGAACGGGCAGCTGCGCCCGGTCTTCGTGAAGGACGAGTCCGTTGCGGTGGCTTCTGCCGCTGCGGAGAAGGCTGACCGCACAGTTCCCGGCCAGGTCGGTGCGCCGTTCTCCGGCACCGTCACGCTGAAGGTTGAAGCCGGAAGCCGGGTGGAGACTGGGGAACCCATCGCGACGATCGAAGCGATGAAGATGGAGGCGGCGATCACCGCCCCCGTGTCGGGTAAGATCGAGCGGTTGGTATTCGAGGGGGCGCGCGCCGTGGACGCGGGCGACCTGCTCGCGGTGATCGCGGAGGAGTGAGCGTGGCGGTACGTGAGATTCGGTTGTTCGGCGATCCGGTCTTGCGTACCGTCTGCACCCCGGTCGACCGCATCGACGACGGAGTGCGCGCCATGGTCGCGGACCTGTGCGACACCGTCGACTTCGACGGTCGGGCGGGGCTCGCCTCGACCCAGATCGGGTACACGCAGCGTGCCTTCAGTCTCAACATCGACGGGGAGGTCAGCTACGTGATCAACCCGGAGATCATCGAGCTTTCGGGAGAGCCCGTGCCCACCGGGGAGGGGTGCCTTTCGGTGCCAGACCTCTGGTTCCCGGTGCTGCGGTACCCGCGCGCCTCTGTTCGCGGTATCGATCTCGACGGCGAAGAGATCGAGATCGCCGGAGAGGGACTCATGGCGCAGGCGCTGCAGCACGAGTGCGATCATCTTGACGGCAAGCTCTACCTCAGTCGTCTTGATCGTGAGACGCGCGGCGAGGCGATGCGCCAGGTGCGCAGCGCGGCCTGGTTCTAAGGCCGCGCTGCGCCACGGCTACTTCAAGGAGACGGCCTCGGTCTTCGGGTTGTCCCCGTAGAGCTTGTGGATCTCGCCGGCGTAATCGCGCAGGATGTTGTCGCGCTTGATGCTCAGCTTCGGTGTCAGATGGCCGCTCTCCTGAGTGAACTCCGTGGGCAGGACCACGAACTTTCGCACCGACTCCGCCCGTGAGACGAACGTGTTGCCGTGATCGACCGCACGCTGCACCTCGGCCTGGACCTTGGGGTGCGCAGCGGCTTCCTCGAGCGTCATGTCTGGATCCTCGCCCTGATTTTCGAGCCAGGCCGGCAGCATTTCGCGATCGAGCGTGACGAGGGCCGCGATGAACGGCTTCTGTTCGCCGACGACGACGACCTGGCCGATGATAGAGTTCGAGCGGATCGGATCCTCGAGGATAGCGGGCGCCACATTCTTCCCGCCCGCCGTGACGATGATCTCCTTCTTGCGTCCCGTGATCGTGAGGTAACCATCGGCGTCGAGCGTGCCGACATCGCCGGTCTTGAAGAACCCGTCCTCGGTGAAGGCGGCCTGGGTGGCCTCGGGATTCTGCCAGTACTCGCGGAAGACATCGATTCCGGCGACCTCGATCTCGCCATCCTCGGCGATCCGCACGCGGTGACCGGGGAGGGGCGGGCCGACGGTGCCGATCTTGAAGCGATCGGGCAGGTTCACCGTGACCGGAGCGGTGGTTTCGGTGAGACCGTAGCCCTCGAGGATCTTGATTCCGAGACTCCGGTAGAAGTGACCGAGGTAGCGGCCGAGCGGGGCTGAACCCGAAACGGCGTAGGCGACCTGGCCGCCGAGGCGCGCACGGAGCTTCGAGAACACGAGCTTGTCGAAGAGACGGAACTTGAGGTCGAGCATGAGCGGAACGCGACCAGCGTCCTGGGCCTCGGAGTAATCGACGGCGACCTGCGCGGCCTTGCGGAAGATCTTGCCCTTCCCGTCGCCCTCGGCCTTCTGCTCGGCCGAGTTGTAGACCTTCTCGAACACGCGGGGAACGGCCAAGAGGAACGTGGGGCGGAACGACCCGAGAGCGGGGAGCAGCTGGCTGGTGTCGGCCTGGTGCCCGACCCGGACGCCGCCGTAGACGGCCAGCACCGAGATGAAGCGGGCGAACACGTGCGCGAGCGTGATGAAGAGGAGGGTCGACGACCCGGGTCGCACGACCTCGCCGAGAGCGGAGGCCGAGTTTCGGGCGAGCCCGACGAAGTTGGCGTGCGTGAGTACGCAGCCCTTGGGGCGCCCGGTCGAGCCGGAGGTGTAGATGAGGGTGGCGATGTCGTCGCCGTTCGCGATCGAGCGGCGACGCTCGATCTCCTCGTCTGGCACCTCGGTGCCATCCGCGATGAGGCGGTCGACCGCGCCGCGATCGAGGTTCCACTTGAGCGTGACCCTCGGCAGGTCGGCCTCGACCTCGTCGAACCGCGCCGCGTGATCCGGCGTCTCCGTGATCATGCCGCGCGCGCCTGAATCCTCGAGGATCCAGTGCACCTGAGAGGGTGACGACGTCTCGTACACCGGGACCATGACGGCGCCGGCGTAGAAGAGAGCGAAGTCGATGAGGGACCACTCGTACTTGGTCTTGCACATGAACCCGATACGATCACCCGGTTCGACACCCCCGGCTACGAGACCCTTCGCGACGGCGACGACCTGCTCCTTGAACGCCGCGGCGGAGATGTCGCGCCAGCCGTCGCCCTCGGGGACGGCGAAGAGCGCACCCGTCGGAGTCGCAGCCACCCGTTCTTCGAGGAGGTCGGTGACGTTGTCGTCGGCGGACTCCGGGACGATGATGGGGGTTTCGGCCAGATTCACGATAGCTCCTTTGGTACCCGTTGGCAGGCAGTGCGACCGGGAAGATAGGCCCCCGGTACCCTCGTTCACTCAACCCTATATGCACCTCTCATCGCATGCTCGCCAGCGCACCGGAGCTCGGGTAAGCTGGCACAGGTCGAAGGGCGGTTCTCGTTGTTGTACTGGTTTTTCAAGCATCTCGTCTTCGGTCCCTTCCTGAAGACGATCTATCGACCGTGGGTCGAGGGGGCCGAGAATATGCCGACCTCAGGGCCGGTCATCATCGTCGGCAACCACCTCTCGGTGATCGACTCCTTCTTCATGCCGCTGATGGTTGATCGTCGCGTGTACTTCCTCGCGAAGAGCGAGTACTTCAGCGGGAAAGGCCTGAAGGGCTGGATCGTCAAGAACTTCATGTTGTCCGTCGGTCAGCTCCCCATCGACCGCTCGGGCGGCAAGGCCTCGGAGGCGTCGCTCAATACCGGCCTTGCGGTGCTCGACCGCGGTGATGTGCTCGGCATCTATCCCGAGGGCACGCGGAGCCCTGACGCGAGGCTGTATCGCGGTCGCACGGGCGTCGCCCGTCTCGTGATCGAATCGGGCGCCGCCGTCGTGCCCGTCGTCATGATCGACACCGAAAAAGCCATGCCGATCGGGGCGAAGATCCCGAAGATCCGTCGCATCGGCACCGTGATCGGCAAGCCGCTCGACTTCTCCCGCTTCGCGGGCATGAGCGCTGATCGCTTCGTCCTCCGCAGCGTCACCGACGAGATCATGCTCGAGATCCAGCGGCTCAGCGATCAGGAGTACGTCGACGTCTACGCTTCCAGCGTCCGCGCTGCCCAGGCCTGACGCGCCGATCGGCGGTCGCGCCTGGGAACATCGGTGTGAGCTCGCAGGCGGAGAAGTGAAGTACGCTAGGACGGTTGCGGCGTTTCGGTCGCGACGTATGGAAACGAATCACTCAAGGAGTCACCAGTGGGCCAGACGGATCGACGCGCAGCAGAGGACGTTCTGAAGAGCCTCGACGCGTATCAGTCGCTCGAGGCGAAACAGCAGCCCACATGGTCGGATCCCGGGGCCGTTTCTGCCGCCAGGGCGGACCTCGCCTCGCAGCCCCCACTCGTGTTCGCCGGTGAAGTGGATCAGCTGCGGGAACGGCTCGCAGCGGCGTCGCGGGGAGAGGGATTCCTCCTCCAGGGCGGCGACTGCGCCGAGACCTTCGCGGCAGCGACCGCAGACAAGATCCGCGACCGGGTCAAGACTCTGCTGCAGATGGCAGTCGTACTCACGTACGGCGCGTCGATGCCGGTGATCAAGGTCGGCCGGATGGCCGGCCAGTTCGCGAAGCCGCGCTCGAGCAATACGGAGACGCGCGAGGGTGTCACCCTTCCCGCCTACCGCGGCGACATCGTCAACGGATACGACTTCACGCCGCAGTCGCGCGAAGCCGACCCCTCGCGCCTGGTGCGCGGCTACCACGTCTCGGCGTCGACGCTGAACCTGATCCGCGCGTTCACGCAGGGCGGGTTCGCCGATCTCCGTCAGGTGCACGAGTGGAACAAGGGATTCGTCTCGAACCCGGCGAACCAGCGCTACGAGTCGCTCGCGGGTGAGATCGACCGCGCCCTCCGCTTCATGGATGCGTGCGGCGTCGACCACACGGCGCTCAAGCAGACCGAGTTCTACGTCAGCCACGAGGCGCTGCTGCTCGACTACGAGCGGCCCCTCGTCAGGATCGACTCCCGGACGGGCGAGGCCTACGACACCTCGGGCCACTTCCTGTGGATCGGCGAGCGCACCCGCGACATCGACGGCGCCCACGTGGAGTTCCTCTCGCACGTGCGCAACCCGATCGGGGTCAAGCTCGGCCCGACCACCACTGCCGACGATGCGATGCGTCTCATCGACAAGCTGGATCCCGAGCGCGAGCCGGGCCGGCTGACCTTCATCACCCGCATGGGGGCGGGCAAGATCCGCGACGCGCTCCCGCCGATCCTCGAGGGCGTTCGCGCCGAGGGGGCGCAGCCCCTGTGGGTCACCGATCCGATGCACGGCAACGGCATCACCACGGCGACCGGGTACAAGACGCGCCGGTTCGATGACGTGATGGACGAGCTGCTCGGGTTCTTCGAGGCGCACCGCGCCGTCGGCACGATTCCCGGTGGCATCCACGTCGAGCTGACCGGTGACGATGTCACCGAGTGCCTCGGCGGATCCGAGAACATCGACGAGGCGACCCTCGAGACGCGGTACGAGTCGCTCTGCGATCCGCGCCTCAATCACATGCAGTCGCTCGAGCTCGCGTTCCGCGTGGCTGAAGAGCTGAAGCGCTTCACAGCGTAACCGCTGCGGGCTCCGCAGGCCGGGTAATCGTCGGCTCAGCCGATGACGATCTCGACCTCGGAGCCCTTCGGTAGTTCGGTGCCCGAGTCGGGATCGATGCGATCGAAGCTGAGTCGCCCGAGGAGGCGTTCCGGGATTGCCCCGAGACCCTTGACCTTCGGCTCGAAGCCGGCATCGCGCAGGATCTTCATGGCGTCTTCGACGTTGTCCGCGTCCGAGACGTCCGGTACGGGGAAGCGTTCTGGACCGAGTGAGATCTCGAGACCTACGGGGTCTCCGGTGCGCACGGTCTCCGACTGGGGGAGCAATCGGATCACCGCGCCTTCGTCGACCTCGTCCGAGTAGGCCTCGCTGCGCGGACCGTCTGCGGTGAGCCCGGCGTCGGCGAGGGCGGCGGTCGCGTCGTCGACGCTCATGCCGCCGACGTTCGGGAGCGGGCCGGCCGAGACGACGAGGTCCACGAGGCCCTGCTCGGCGTAGCTGTCACCGAGTCCCTCGCCGTTCTCGTCGAGCGCCGCGAGCACGATGCCGGGTTCCGCATCGTCGAACCGCTCCTCGCTCACCTCGCCGAACGTGAAGCCGGCGTCGGCGATGGTCCGCTCGGCATCGGCCTCGGGCAGTCCGACGAGCGTCGGCACGGGAAGCATCTCCGGCCCCGTCGACCGGCAGACCCGCACCGTCGACTCGCGATCGACGCGAGCGCCCGGCTCGGGCTCACTCGATACGGCGAGCCCAGCGGCGACATCGACGCTGGAGCAGTCGAAGAAATCGGGGGAGAGGTGCAGGTCGGTGAACGTCTGCTCGACCTCCGCGATCTCCTGGCCGGCGATGTCTGGCACCGTCACACGTGCGCCGGGACCCTGGCCGAACCACCACGCGGTCGTGCCGATCGCGGCGGTGGCGACGAGTACGAGCAGTGCCGCGAGGCGCCCGCGTCGCAGTCGGCGATCCGCGGCGACGCCCGCCGCGTCGATCGGCGAGGGCGGATCCGATGGGTCGGCGGCAGAGGTGGCGTCGAGCCCCGCGGGCTCCGAGTGGGCGGCAGCACCGCCCAGCACGGTAGTTGCCGCGGTCACTCCCGGCTCGTCCAAGTCGTTCACCGGAAGTACGCGGGTCGAGCCGAGCGGAGTTCCGTCCGCCTCCCGGATTCGGTGCAGCTGGTCGAGGACCACCCCAGCGTCACGCGGCCGCGTGTCGGGATCGCGCTGCGTCGTCCACCTCACGAGTTCGTCGAGCTCCGGGGTGGCCTCGCTCGACTGCGATGACGGGGCAGGCACGTCGGAGTGCGCGTGCTGGTAAGCGATCTGCATCGGCTGCTCGCCGCGGAACGGCTGCGCACCCGTGAGCATCTCGAAGAGCATGATGCCGAAGGCGTACACATCGCTCCGCGCATCCGCGATGCCTCGGGTGACGAGCTCGGGGGACAGGTAGGCGATCGTGCCGAGCAGCGCCTGCCCCGTCGTCGTGTTCGCTCCGGCAGCCCTGGCCAGCCCGAAGTCGCCGATCTTGATGCGGCCGTCATCGGCCAGCAGCACGTTCTCGGGTTTGAGATCGCGATGCACGATCCCGGCGCGGTGCGCGGCGGCGAGACCGGAGAGCGTCGCCTCGGCGATCTCGAGCGACTGGTCGCCCGTAAGCCGCTGCTGCTGCTTCAGGAGATCGCGCAACGTGATGCCGGGCAGATACTCCATGACGAGGTACGGTCTGCCGGCGTCATGGCCCTGGTCGAAGACGTTGACCACGTTCGGGTGGGCGAGTCGCGCCGCGCTCCGCGCCTCCTGCTCGAAGCGGCGCGTGAAGTTCTCGTCATCCGTGAGGTGGTCGTGCATCATCTTCACCGCGACCCGGCGTTCGAGTCGGAGGTCACTCGCCAGGTACACGACCGCCATCCCGCCGCGGGCGATACGGGAGCGCAGCACGTATCGCCCGTCGAGGGTCTGCCCGATCAGCGGATCGGCGGGGGCTGAAGTCACGTGGAGAGTCTACGGAAGGCCGGCTGCGAGTACATGAGCGCACGCCGAGGCACGCCAAAGAACCGCGGTGGGTGCGGGCGCGTCGGGAGCGTCCATCTTGCGGAGCGGCCGAGGCGCTGGCACAGTGGGAGGGTGGTAGATGCATCCCCGCTCAGCGGTGAGTTCCTGACGGTCCCCGATCTCGTCGAGCTGTTCGACATCTCGCCTGGCAAAGTCCACCGGCTGATCGAGGAGCGGCACCTGGCTGCGGTCCGGATCGACGGCGTGCTGCGGGTGCCCGCAGAGTTCGTCCGCGACGCCGAGCCGCTGCCAGCGCTGCGCGGCACGCTGATCGTGCTCGCCGACGCCGGGTTCTCGGAGGAGGAACAGGTCGAGTGGCTGCTCTCGGAGAACGAGGAGCTGCGGGCGCGGCCGATCGACGTCCTGCTCTCCGGTAGCAAGAGCGCGGTGCGCCGCGCGGCTCAGTCGCTCTTCTGAGCTGGGCGATCGTGCCGGGCTGAGTGCGCTAGGACGTCCGTCGCGTCGCTCGGCCGGCCAGTGCGACGAGATCGGCGACCGCGTCCTTCGCGAGCGGAGCGTGCGTGATGCCCTCCGTCGCTGCCTCCACGTTGCGGCCGATCATCCCCTCCACCTGGTCGACCGCGCCGCTGTCGCGAATCGTCTGCTGCAGGAGCGTGATGCTCTCGGGCTCGAGGTTCGCCCGGCCATGGAGACCGTCGAAGATCGCGCGCTGACCTCCGGGGAGCTCCTCGCGCGCCAGCGCGACGAGCACCGTCCGCTTCCCCTCGGTCAGGTCGTCTCCCGTCGGCTTGCCCGTCACCGCCTCGTCTCCGAAGACGCCGAGCAGGTCGTCGCGCAGTTGGAAGGCGACCCCCACTGGGAGCCCGAACTCGGCGAGCGCCGACTCCTGCTCGGGTGAGGCGCCGGCGAGAGCGGCGCCGATGAGGAGCGGGGCTTCGACGCTGTACTTCGCCGACTTGTAGACCAGCAGGCGGGTCGAGCGTTCGAGTTGTTCCTCGTGCGGTGCGAACTGCGGACGCTGCTCCTCCAGCACATCCAGGTACTGGCCGACAGCGACCTCAGTGCGCATGCGGTTGAAGTGCGCCCGAGTGGCGATTGCCGCCCCGCGATCCTCCAGCGAGTCGCAGGACGACTGCAGGAGTTCGTCGGCCCAGGACTGCAGCAGGTCGCCGAGCAGGATCGCGCCCGCCATCCCGAAGTGTTCTGCCGCTCCCCGCCAGCCGGCCTGTTCGTGGGCGGTCGTGAACACGCGATGCGTCGCCGGTCCGCCGCGTCGCGTCTCGGACCGGTCGACGATGTCGTCGTGGATGAGCGCCGCGGCGTGGAAGAACTCGAGCGCGACGGCGACGTCGAGGAGGCGCGAGGCCGGGTTCTGCTCATCGATCGGAACGCGCACGCTGAACTCCAGCGGGCGCACGGAACGGTAGCCGAGCACGGCGAACTGTGCGCGCAGGCGCTTGCCTCCCGTCAGGAAGCGCGACGCCTCGTCGATGAGGGGGAGCGCGTCCGGGCCGAGCGGCTCGACGGCGGATCGGTGCTCCGCCAATCGCTCGGCGATTCGCCCCTGAATAAGCCCTGCGAGTCCCGTTGTTTCCTGCACGTAACTAGCTTAGCGGCGCGGTGTCGCCGTAGAATGTAATCATTCACGAGTCGGTTCCATCGAGGAGGTCGCCATGGCACTGTCTGAAAACGAGCAGCGTCTTCTCGAAGAGATGGAGCGCAGCTTCTACCAGAGCGAATCCGATGTCGTGCAGACTTCCACCGGGACGCGGGGAGCCATCAGCTACCGGTTCCTCGTCATCGGCATCGTCGTAGTGCTGGCCGGTCTGGGCGTCCTCGTCGCCGCTGTGGCGACTCAGCTGCCGTGGCTCGGGGTCATCGGATTCGCGGTCATGCTCGGAGGCGTCGTGCTCATGTTCCGCCGCGACAAGTCCGGCCCGACGCCGGACGACGTGAAGCGTGCCAGGCCCTCCACATCCGGGGGTTCGCCTGCCGCGCGGGAGAGCATGAACGATCGCATGCAGCGCCGCTGGGATCAGCGCATGGGTGGCGAACGCTGAACCTCCGCCTTTCCTGAGGGTCGTGACTTCGGTCACGGCCCTTTTTCGTGCGTGCAGTTCTGCTTTTCGCGCGCGGTGCCGCTCCACTCTGCCCCACTCCACTCCGCTCCACCGGCGCCTCGCCCGCGCCCCCGCCTGCGCCCCGCCTGCGCCCCGCGGGCATCTTCGCGCCGAGGCTGCAGTTCGGCAGCATTCAGGGGACTTCAAGCGTGAGTTTCCGCACTCTCGGCGCGCGGGCGGGAGGGTGAGCGGGCGGGCGCGATCGGGCGCGGGGGCGCGGGCGGGGCGGAGCACCTCCACTTCTCTCCACCACCGCTGTCGCGCGGCATTCCGCGGGATTCCGAGGGGTGTGTGGCCCTCGGGGGAGACCAGTGGAGGAATTTCTCCTTCTGGATGGGTGATGTGGAGGAAAGTGGAGTAAAGTGGCGTCATTGGTCCGACGCGTGGGGGAGGTGATCCGTGTTTCTCGGCACCTTCACGCCCAAGCTCGACGACAAGGGTCGGTTGATCCTGCCCGCGAAGTTCCGCGACGAGCTCTCCGAGGGACTGGTGATCACTCGTGGGCAGGAGCGCTGCCTCTACGTCTTCAGCGAGCGTGAGTTCGCCGACATGCACGATCGCATCAGACAGGCGCCGATCACCTCGAAGCAGGGCCGCGATTACCTGCGTGTGTTCCTGTCGGGGGCGCACGCCGAGACTCCGGACAAGCAGAGCCGGGTCACCATCCCATCCGCGCTGCGGGAGTACGCGGGTCTCGGACGCGAACTCGCCGTCATCGGCGCAGGCACGCGTGCGGAGATCTGGGACGCCGAAGCGTGGCAGGAATACCTCACGGAGCAGGAGCAGGCGTTTTCGGCAGTCGAAGAGGAGGTGATTCCGGGCATGTTCTAGCCCGGCATCCGATGACTGAAGACACCAGAGACCCCAGCAGCATGCACACGCCTGTGCTCCTCGAGCGCTGCGTCGAGCTGCTCGCGCCCGCACTGGACCGACCCGATGCGGTCGTGGTTGACGCCACGCTCGGCATGGGAGGCCACTCCGAGCGACTGCTTGAGACGTTCCCCGATGTCACCCTGATCGGACTCGATCGCGACCCCGAGGCGCTCAAGCTCGCGGGGCGCCGACTGAGCCGGTTTGGCGAGCGTGCAGTACTCGTGCACGCCGTGTACGACGAGATTGCCGAGGTCGTCGAGGACCGCGGCTTCCCCGGGGTCGACGGCGTGCTGTTCGATCTCGGTGTTTCTTCGCTGCAGCTCGACGAGGCCGAGCGCGGCTTCGCCTACGCTCAGGACGCGCCGCTCGATATGCGGATGGACCAGAGTGCCGGAGAGACGGCTGCGTCGGTCATCGCCACGGCACCCGAGGGCCGCCTCCGCGCGATCTTCGAGCGGTTCGGCGAAGAGCCGCTGGCCGGCCGCTATGCGCGTGCGATTATCGCCGCGCGTGAGCAGGAGCCGATCGAGCGGAGCGGACAACTGGTCGAGGTGCTGCAGCAGGCGACCCCTGCGGCGGTCCGAGACCAGCGCCACCCGGCGAAGCGCGTGTTCCAGGCGTTGCGGGTCGAGGTGAACGCCGAGCTCACGGTGCTCGAGCGCGCCATTCCCGCTGCCCTCGGCGCGATCCGCACGGGCGGTCGTCTGGTGGCGATGTCGTATCAGTCGCTGGAGGACCGCATCGTGAAGCGCGCGCTCGCCGCACGGAGCCGGTCGACGGCGCCGGCGGGGCTCCCCGTTGAGCTTCCCGAGCACCGGCCCGAGTTCCGTCTGCTGACACGGGGCGCCGAGCAGGCCTCCGAGACGGAGCGCGAGACCAACCCGCGGGCGATTCCGGTTCGCCTCAGGGCCGCAGAACGTATCAGGGAGACATCGTGACGAGCACTGTTCCCTGGAACCGCGACGCGATGCGCGACGCGGCGACGGCTCCGGGCACTGAGGCCCCGCGGGAACGCCACCTCAGGATTGCGGGGACGCCGGCGCGGCGCCAGCGACGCGCGGCGCTGAGCCCCCTCATCGGTGCGCTCACTGCGGTCGGCGTGGTGCTCGCGATCCTCGGCGTACAGCTGGGGCTGAGCATCATGGTGTCTCAGGGGGCGTACGAGACCCGTGCCCTCGAGATCGAGCAGCGAGATCTCATGCGCGTCGAGCGCGTGCTGCAGCAGAATGTCGAGAAGCTCTCGTCTCCGCAGAATCTCGCGGAGAACGCTGCCGCCCTCGGTATGGTCCAGAACTCGCACCCAGCCTCCCTGCGACTGAGCGACGGGGCGGTGCTCGGCGACCTCGACTCTCCGACCACGGAGGCGGCGGACAACCTGATCCCGAACGCAACCCTGGAGAACATGCCGGTCGTCGACGCCGACGGGCTGCTCGTCGACCGGGGTTCAGGACAGGCCGGTGCTGCTGCCGCTGCATCTCAGGACCCGCCGGTACCTTGGGAGGGGAAACTGCCGGCACCGTCCACCCGCTGAGCGAGCACACGAACGAACGAGGAGCGCACCGAGTGATGAGGAACGACTGATGCGATCGCTGCGGATTCCCCGCGGTCGGCGCCTGCTCGCGCTGGTGGCGATTTTCGCGGTCGCGATCATCTTCGTCATCCGGCTCGCCGACGTGCAGCTCGTCTCGGCAGCGGCGCTCAACGCCGATGCACGCGACAAACGGGCCGTGCCGGTGACGATCCCGAGCGTGCGCGGCGACATCCTCGATCGTAACGACAGTGTGCTGGCGAGCACTGATGAGCTCTACGATGTGCAGCTCTCCCCGAAGAACACCCGCATCAACGGTGGCAAGTTCTACCGGCAAGAGGTCGACGGCGGCATCGGCACCGTCGAGGTGACGAACGCCGAGGCCTACGCGGAGATCGGTGAGATCACCGGGCAGTCCGCAGACGAGATCGCGAAGATCGTGGACGATGCGCTGGAGAACGATCCGAAATCCGACTTCGCCTACGTGACTCGCTCGGTGGACCTCACTCAGCTGAACCGTCTCAAGGAGCTCATGATCCCCTGGCTCACCTTCGAGAGCCACCACGAGCGCAGCTTCCCGAACGGCGCCGTCGCCGGCAACCTCATCGGGTTCTCGGGGTACGGCGAGGAGCCGCAGTCCGGAGTGGAGCTCTCCCAGGACGCCTGCCTGACCGGCAAGGACGGCCAGGAGGAGTACGAGCGCAGCGAGGACGGCGTTCCGCTGCCGGGCAGCGTTGTGGTGACCGAGCAGGCCGAGGACGGCGGGGACGTCAAGCTCAGCATTGACCGCGACCTCAACTGGCAGGCGCAGCAGATCATCAACGAGCAGGTCGAGGAGGTCTCCGCCGAGTGGGGCTACCTCGTCATCATGGACGTGCGGACGGGCGAACTCGTCGCCGTGGCGGAGGACGGATCGGTGGATCCGAACGATGTCTCGGCTTCGGATCCCGCGAAGCGCGAGTCGCGCTCCTTCGTCTCGCCCTACGAGCCGGGTTCGACGTTCAAGGCGGTGACCGCGGCCGCGCTCATCGACCAGGGCCTCGCCGACCCGTCGACGCAGCAGCTCACGCCCGGCCAGTGGGAGCCGGAGCCCGGCGTCCGCTTCGGCGATGCCACCGCCCACGGCGAGGAGCGATGGACCCTGAACGGAATCATGGTGAACTCGTCGAACGTCGGCATCTCGATGCTCGGCGACCGTCTGGACTCGGCGACGCTCTACGACTACATCACGAAGTTCGGCGTCGGCGAGTCGACGCACGCCGGCATGCCGCTCGAGGATTCCGGCATGCTCTTCCCGGCCGACCAGTGGGACCGCCAGACGTCGTACAACATCCGTTTCGGTCAGGGCGTCTCCACCACCATCGTGCAGACGGCCGGTATCTACCAGGCGATCGCGAACGGGGGAGAGCGGATTCCGCCGACCCTCGTCGAGAGTTGCACGAAGCCGGATGGAACGGTCACGAAACCGGACCACGGGGATCCCGTTCAGGCGATCTCGGGTGAGACCGCGGGTACGATGATGCACGTGCTCGAGTCAGTGGCGAACGAGTCCTGGGTGAAGGACCACGTCTCGATCCCGGGGTACCGCATCGCCGGAAAGACGGGAACCGCCGAGCAGTCGGACGGTCAGGGCGGATACCGGTCAGACTACGTGAGCAGTTTCGCCGGGATCTTCCCCGCGGACGACCCGCAGTACGTCGCCGTCGCTTCGGTCGCCTTCCCCGCGAATCCCGAGAACGGCGGCCTCGCGGCGACGGCTGCGTTCCGGGAGGCGGCGGAGGCGACGATCCGCACGTTCCACATCCCGCCGTCCAGCGGGAAGTACGATCCGCTCCCGGTGAACTACTAACCGAGCACCCGACCTGATCAAGCCCTGGAGGACCACGACGTGAGCATCGACCCAGCCCCCGGCATTCGCCCGGCGCGGCCCCGTGCCACCCCGCTCGCGCGGGTGGCGGATCGATTCGACCTGACGAGCGCCGACGCGCTCGCGGGGCTCGAGGTGACCGGTGTGGCCATGAGCACGCGCGACGTGGTGGCCGGAGACCTGTACGTCGGGGTGCCAGGTGCGCGGCGGCACGGGGCGGAGTTCGCCGGACGCGCGCGGGAGAGCGGTGCTGTCGCCATGCTCACGGACGCGGCAGGCGCGGAGATCGCCTCCGACGTCGACTTCCCCGTGCTGGTCACGCGCGATCCGGTGAGGGATATCCTCGGGGACGTCGCCGCGTTCGTGTTCGGAACCGACGAGTTCTCGGCGCTCACTTTCGGCGTCACGGGCACGAATGGTAAGACGAGCGTCGTGTATCTGCTCGATATCCTGCTCCGTGCAGCTGAGCTGAAGACGGGACTGAGCTCGACGGCCGAGCGACGGGTCGGGGAGTCGGTCGTGACCAGCACGCTCACCAGCCCGGAGAGCCCCGAGCTGCACGGACTGCTCGCCCGCATGTCGGAGGAGGGCGTCGAGGCGGTGTCGCTCGAGGTCTCGGCCCACGCGACGGCGCGGCGCCGCATCGACGGTGTCACGTTCGATGTCGTGGCGTTCAACAATTTCTCGCAGGACCATCTCGACGACTTCGGAGACCTCGAGACGTACTTCGCCGCCAAGCAGCAGCTCTTCACCCCCGAACATGCCCGACGCGGCGTCGTCGTCGTCGACTCGCCGTACGGGGTACGCATGGCGCGGGAGTCGCGGATCCCCGTCGTGACTCTCGCCACCGAGTACGGGCATGAAGCCGACTGGCACATGGCCATCACCCGACAGGATCTCGAGGGAGTCTCCTTCGTGCTGCAGGGGCCGGGGAGCGTGCGGTTCACCGGTCGTGTACCCGTGTTCGGACGGTTCATGGCCGAGAACGCGGCGCTCGCACTCATCATGCTCCACGAGGCGGGGATCTCGGTCGAGCGGGTCGCAGCGGGGCTCGACCGCGGCCTGATCCCCGTGTACATTCCCGGACGCCTCGAGCGCGTGAGCGCCGAGGGAACCGGCCCGCACTTCTACGTCGACTACGGTCACACCCCTGGCAGCTTCACGGCCATGCTCGACGCGCTCGACGAGGTGGCGACCGGGCGGATCATCTTCATGTTCGGGGCCGACGGCGACCGCGACACGACAAAACGGGAAGAGATGGGACGCATCGCGGCCGCGGGCGCCGACATCCTCATCATCTGCGACTACCACCCGCGCACCGAGGATCCCGCGGAAATCCGCGCGCAGCTGATCGCGGGGGCGCAGCTCGGCGGACGAGCCGAGATCATGGAGGTGCCGGATCCGCGCGCCGCGATTCGCACCGCCGTTTCGCTCGCCGGTCCCGAAGACGTTATTCTGTACGCTGGTCCAGGGCATGAGGACTACCAGGAAGTCGACGGGCAGCAGCTTCCCTACTCTGCTCGCGAAGAAGTACGCGGAGCCCTCCGCGAGGCAGGACTCCTTTCGTGATCACACTCACACTCGCTGACATCGCCGCCGCGCTGGGCGGCCGGATCGTTCCAGGTGCCGATGGCTCCGGGCCGGAATCCACGGTGTCCGGCATCTCCCAGACGGACTCCCGGATCGTCCAATCCGGAGAAATCTTCTTCGCCAGACGGGGTGACGAGACCGATGGGCACCGCTTCATCGGTCAGGCGATCGACCGCGGAGCGGCACTCGTTGTCGCCGAGCGCGAGGTCGACGACCGTGTCGCGCAGATCATCGTCGATGACGCGACGACCGCCCTCGGCGCGCTCGCGACCGAGGTCGTACGGCGTGTGAATGCGCTCGGCCGGCTGCGGATCGTCGGCATCACCGGCTCCAACGGCAAGACCACGACCAAGAACCTCGTGCGCTCGATGGCGGAACGGCTCGGACCGACAGTGGCGTCGGAGAAGTCCTTCAACAACGAGGTCGGCGGGCCGCTCACGATGCTCCGGGTGACCGAGGAGACCGAGACCCTCGTCGCCGAGATGGGTGCGAGCGGTATGGGCGAGATCGCCCGCCTCACCGCGATGGCGCCGCCGCACATCGGCGTGGTCCTGTCGGTCGGTCTCGCCCACGCGGGCGAGTTCGGCGGGATCGAGCAGACGTTCCGCGCGAAGAGCGAGATGGTCACCGGGCTGCCCGAAACGGCGGTCGCGGTGTTGAACCGCGACGATCCGCGGGTGGCGCAGATGGCGCAGCTCACCCGGGCGCGCGTGCTCTGGTTCGGCCTGAGCGACGACGCCGACGTGCGCGCCGTCGACGTGACCTCGAGCGCCGAGGGAACCCGGTTCACGCTGCATGCCGCAGGTGAGTCGCACCCGGTCTTCTTCCGCGTGCTCGGCGAGCACCACGTCATGAACGCACTCGCCGCGACGGCCGTCGCGCTCGAGCTCGGTCTGGGACTCGCCGACGTGGTCGCCGCGCTCGAGGCGACGACCGTCGCCGCGCGCTGGCGCATGGAGGTCATGGGCGGCCGCGACGGCACCGTCATCATCAACGACGCCTACAACGCGAGCCCCGATTCCATGAGCGCCGCGCTGCGTACCCTCGCGCAGATCGCGCGGCCAGAGGGACGCACCGTCGCCGTATTGGGCGCCATGAGCGAGCTGGGCGAGTTCTCCGGCGAGGAGCACGATCGGATCGGCCTGCAGGCCGTGCGGCTCGGCATCTCGGAGGTCGTGGTGGTCGGCGCCGAAGCGCGACGTCTGCACATCAGCGCGATCAACGAGGGTTCCTGGGACGGTGAGAGCGTGTTCTTCGAGGAGCAGGATGCGGCCTACGACTACCTGATGGAGACCCTGCGGCCGCACGACACGGTGCTCGTCAAGTCGTCGAATGCGGCGGGCCTGCGCCTGCTCGGCGACCGACTGGGGGAGGCGTTCGCATGATCGCACTGCTCGTCGCGGGCGGCATCTCCATGCTGTACTCGCTGTTCCTGACTCCGCTGTTCATCCGCGGGTTCCGTCGACTGCGCTGGGGCCAGTTCATCCGCGAGGACGGTCCGCAGTCGCACCACTCGCGGCGCGGCACGCCGACGATGGGCGGGCTCATCTTCATCTCGGGCACTGTGGTCGCCTACTTCGGCGCGAAGCTGCTCATGCGCGAGACGCCGTCGATCTCCGCCATGCTGGTGCTGCTGCTCGCCGTCGGATGCGCGGCGATCGGTTTCATCGACGACTACCTCAAGGTGCGCAAGCAGCAGTCGCTCGGACTCGGCGGATGGTCGAAGATCATCGGCACGATCGTGGTCTCGATCGCCTTCGGTTTGCTCGCGCTGAACTTTCCGAACCGTCTCGGGCTGACTCCGGCCTCCACCGAGATCTCGCTCTTCCGCGACCTCGGGTTCGACTTCATGTCGCTCGGCGTGGTCGCCGGCATCGGACTGTTCCTCATCTGGATCATCGCGATCGTGACCTCGGCCACGAACGGCGTCAACTTGACCGACGGTCTGGACGGTCTCGCCGGCGGCGCATCGATCCTCGTCTTCAGCGCCTATCTCGTGATCGGATTCTGGCAGAACTCTCAGCGCTGCTTCGCGACGGTCGCGGAGCCCGGCTGCTACCTCGTGCGCGATCCGATGGATCTCGCCGTCGTCTCGGCGGCCTTCGTGGGGGGCCTCATCGGCTTCCTCTGGTGGAACACGAGTCCGGCGCACATCTACATGGGCGACACCGGTTCATTCGGCCTCGGTGGCGCGATCGCGGCACTCGCGATCCTGAGCCGCACCGAGCTCCTGCTCGTCCTGCTCGGCGGTCTGTTCATCATCGAGGTCGGCTCGGTCATTCTGCAGCGGGCCTATTTCAAGGTCACGAAGGGCAAACGTATCTTCCTCATGAGCCCCATCCACCACCACTTTGAGCTCAAGGGATGGGCGGAGGTCACGGTGGTCGTCAGATTCTGGATCATCGCAGGAGTGTGCGTCATGGCGGGCGTCGGCCTCTTCTACGCCGAGTGGGTGCTGGCGCAATGACGGTGGCAGCGCGCGAGCGGGTGCTCGCACTCAGCAGCTGGCACCACGACTGGTCCGGGCTGCGGGTCGCCGTGCTCGGTCTCGGCGTCACCGGGTTCTCCGTCGCCGACACGCTCGTCGAGCTCGGCGCGCGCGTGCGCGTCATCTCCGGGAAACCCGATCCCGATCGCGAACGGCTGCTCGACGTCATCGGCGCCGAGCGCATCACGCTCGAGGGCGACGCGGCGCAGCTCGAGGATCTGCGAGCGTTCGACCCCGAGCTCGTGGTGGTGTCGCCTGGATACCGGCCGGATCACCCGCTCACGACATGGGCCGCCGACCGGGGCACTGTCGTCTGGGGCGACATCGAACTGGGTTGGCGACTGCGCGACAAGACCGATCGCATCGCGGATTGGATCTGCATCACCGGGACCAACGGCAAGACCACGACGACGCAGCTCACCGCCCACATGCTCGTCGCCGGCGGGCTGCGGGCGACGCCGGCCGGCAACATCGGCACCCCCATCCTCGACGCCGTCCGCGACCCGGAGGGGTACGACGCCATCGTCGTGGAGCTCTCCAGCTTTCAGCTCGACCGTCTCGGCGAGATCTCGCCGTATGCGTCGGTCTGCCTGAACATCGCTGACGATCACCTCGACTGGCACGGCAGCGCTGAAGCGTATCGGGCAGCGAAGGCGAAGGTCTACGCGGGCACCCAGGTCGCCTGCGTGTACAACCGCGCGGATCGCGCCACAGAGCAGATGGTCGAGGAGGCCGACGTCGTCGAGGGGGCGCGCGCCATCAGCTTCGGCCTCGACGTGCCGCCGCCGAGCGGATTCGGCGTCGTCGAGGGCCTGCTCGTCGACCGTGGCTTCCACGCAGAGCGACGCGACAACGCGTACGAGCTCGTCTCGCTCGACGAGCTGCGCAACCGTGGCCTCGGGGCCCCGCACATCGTGCAGGACATCCTCGCGGCCGCCGCCCTCGCACGCGCTCGGGGTGTGGAGCCGTCCGAGATCGCTGCCGCGGTGCTCGCCTTCACCCCTGACCCGCACCGTTCCGAGCTCGTCGCGACGATCGAGGGCGTCACCTGGATCGACGATTCGAAGGCGACGAACGCGCACGCCGCGAACGCCTCGCTGCAGGCGCTCGACCGCGTGGTGTGGATGGTCGGCGGGCTGCTCAAGGGCGTCGACATCGACGACCTCGTCCGTACGCACGCGCGCAGGCTGCGCGGAGCGGTCGTGATCGGCGTCGAGCGGGCCGAGGTGCTCGCAGCGCTCGAGCGGCACGCGCCAGGAGTACCCGTGACGGAGGTCGCCCACGGCGACGCCGGAACGGTCATGGACGCTGCGGTGTCGGCCGCGCGCCGCATCGCCGGACCGGGGGACACCGTGCTCCTGTCGCCGGCCGCCGCTTCGATGGACCAGTTCTCGGACTATGCGGATCGGGGACGGCGCTTCCAGCACGCCGTCCGCGGTCTCGGCGGAGGTGAGGCGGATGACCAGTCCGCGGACGGCGACATCGGCTAGCGGCGCCGGCGGGCGCGCCCGCATTCGGCTCGCGGGCATGCGGCTCGCGGCCGATCCGACGGTCGCCCTCATCTACTCGATCACCTTCCTCCTGGTGGGCATCGGGCTCATCATGGTGCTCTCCTCGTCCTCGATCTCCTCGTACCTGGACGACCAGGGGTTCTTCGGCGGATTCTGGCGGCAGTTCACCTACGCGGTCATCGGCGTCCCGCTCATGTTCATCGCGGCGGCGATGCCGCTCTCGTTCTGGAAGCGCTGGGCCTGGTGGCTCTTCGCGCTGGGACTCGCGCTGCAGACCCTCGTATTCACCCCGCTCGGGGTGGAAGTGTGGGGGAACAGGAACTGGGTGCAGATCGGCGGTATCGGGGCGCAGCCTTCCGAGGTGCTGAAGCTCGCGCTCATCGTGTGGATCGGGACAGTGCTCGCACGGAAGGAACCGTTGCTCGGGCAGATGAGGCACGAACTGATCCCGGTCATCCTGCCCGGTTCGATCATCGCGCTCGGACTGGTCCTGCTCGGCCACGACCTCGGCACCACCATGATCATGGGCGTCACCGTCTTCGGGGCGATGTTCTTCGCCGGGACGAGCTGGAAGTCGCTCGGTGTGATCGCGGGCGGCGCCGTCGCGGCGACCCTGTTCTTCGTTCTCTCGAGTCCCAACCGTCTCGCCCGCATTCGGAGCGACGGCGGCGACTACAGCGGACTGGACTGGCAGCCGCTGCACGGCCTCTGGGCGCTCGCGGGCGGCGGCATGTTCGGGGTGGGGCTCGGCGGGTCGAAGGCCAAGTGGTCCTGGCTGCCCGCTGCGGAGGACGACTACATCTTCGCGATCATCGGCGAGGAACTCGGCATGATCGGTGCTCTGCTCATCATCGTGCTCTTCATTGCCCTCGCCATCGCGCTCATGCGGGTCATCGCCCGTGCGCGTGACCGGTTCGGCCGCGCAGTCGTCGGCGGCATCATGGTCTGGATCGTCGGTCAGGCGTTCGTGAACATCGGCGTCGTCATCGGTATCTTCCCGGTGCTCGGCGTTCCGCTCCCGCTCATCAGCTCGGGCGGAACCGCGCTGATCGCCTGTCTGCTCGCCATGGGAGTGGCGGTGTCCGTCGCGCGGGACACCGCGCAGTATCAGGCCGAACTGGCGGCGCAGTCGCCCCACGGAGGAGGATCCACCGCATGACCACCTATCTGCTCGCCGGAGGCGGTACTGCCGGGCACGTGAACCCGCTCCTCGCGCTCGCCGACCTGATCCGCGCCAGAGAGCCGGGGGCTGACATCGTCGTGCTCGGCACGAGAGAGGGACTCGAAGCGCGGCTCGTGCCCGAGCGTGGATACGAGCTCCAAACCATCGCGAGGCTCCCGTTCCCTCGGCGCCCCAACCTCGACGCGCTCCGCTTCCCGCTGCGGTTCCGCCGCGCGGTGGGGGAGGTGCGGACACTCATCCGCAAGCGCGGCGTCGACGTCGTGGTGGGGTTCGGTGGCTACGCCTCGGCTCCCGCGTACCGTGCGGGCCGTGCCGAGGGGGTGCCGGTCGTGATCCACGAGGCGAACGCCAAGCCGGGCCTCGCCAATCGCTGGGGCGCGCGGAGCACCCCGTACGTCGGCGTGACGTTCGCGGGGACGCCGATTCGCGGAGCGCGGGTGACGGGTATGCCGCTCAGGCCGGAGGTCGCGCAGCTCGATCGCGCGGCGCTCCAGCGCGAGGCGCGCGAGCACTTCGGCCTCGATCCCGATCGGACGACGCTCCTCGTGACCGGCGGATCGCTCGGCGCTCGCGCCCTGAACCAGGGGATTTCGCGGTCAGCGTCCGACATCGTCGCGGCTGGCGTGCAGGTGCTGCACGTCTGGGGCGGCCTCACCGAGGTCGAGGATCCCGGAGTCGACGGGTACTCGGTGATCACCTACTGCGACCGGATGGACCTCGCGTTCGCGGCGTGCGACCTCGTGGTGTCGCGCGCCGGGTCGACGACCGTGAGCGAGATCTCAGGACTCGGGATCCCCGCGGTGTTCGTGCCGTACGCGGTCGGGAACGGCGAGCAGCGGTTCAACGCCGCTGGAACCGTCTCGGCAGGCGGAGCGCTGCTCGTCGAGGACGGTGAACTCACGAGCGCGTGGGTGCGCGACACGCTGATCCCGCTCCTCGGCGACGATTCGCGCCTTGCCGACATGTCCGAGAGGTCCCGCTCCGCGGGACGGCTCGACGGGACCGAACAGCTGTTGGATCTGGTGGATGAGGCGATCCGCGCAGCCTGAGCGCGGTTCCCGGCGATGCCGCGGTACCCTGGAGAGTCGATTGCCCCGCTAGGAGGACCCATGATCTACCCAGACCTCGAGATGGAGCTTCCCGGCCACCTGGAGCGGGTGCACTTCGTCGGTATCGGCGGTTCGGGAATGAGCGGTATCGCCCGCATGATGCACGCCGCTGGCGTGGCGGTCTCCGGTTCTGACCGGAGCGAGAACTACAACACGAGAGCCCTCCGCGAACTCGGGATCACCGTCTCGATCGGCCATGATGCCGCTCACGTGGGCGACGCCGAGGCGATCGTAGTCACGGGTGCACTCTGGCAGGACAACCCCGAGTACCGCTTCGCGCTCGAGCACGGTCTTCCCGTTCTCCACCGCTCGCAGGCACTCGCCTGGCTCGCCAGGGGACGCCGGGTCGTCTCCGTCGCCGGAGCGCACGGTAAAACCACCTCGACCGGCATGCTCGTGACCGGACTCCTCGGCCTCGGCGCGGACCCCTCGTTCGTGAATGGCGGTGTCATCGAGTCCCTCGGTGTGAGTGCCGCGCCGGGCGGGGACGATCTGTTCGTCATCGAAGCCGATGAGTCCGACGGATCGTTCCTGCTGTACGACACCGCGATCGCGCTGATCACGAATGTGGACCCCGAGCACCTCGACTTCTACGGCTCTCGAGAGGCGTTCATGCGGGCGTTCGTCGACTTCGCGAGCGGTGCCAGCGAGCAGGTGGTCATCTCCGCCGATGACGCCGGCGCTGGTGAGGTGCTCGCCGCGCTCCGAGCCTCCGGTCTCGCAACCCCGATCCGCACGTTCGGCGAGGCCGAGGACGCCGACGTCAGGATCACCGGCATCGACGACTCCGGTCCCGTCCGGTTCACGGTCGAGATCGACGGGGCGGCGTACACCGGAGGGCTGCCGGTCTTCGGCCGCCACAACGCAGTGAACGCGGTCGGCGCGCTGGCGGTGCTGACGGCGCTCGGATTCGAGCCACAGGCCGCGCTCGACGCCCTCGGCGGTTTCGCCGGGACCAAGCGGAGGTTCGAGTTCCACGCCGAGGTCTCCGGGGTGCGCGTCTACGACGACTACGCGCACCACCCGACGGAGGTCGAGGCGCTTCTCGATTCGGCGCGAGCCGTCGTGGGGGAGGGCAGGCTCATCGCGATCCACCAACCCCACCTGTACAGCCGCACGAGGCACTTCCACCGAGAGTTCGCGGAGGTGCTGGAGCACGGCGCCGATCACACGGTCGTGCTCGAGGTGGACGGTGCGCGCGAGGATCCGGTGCCGGACGTCACGGGCGCGCTCGTCTCGAACGATTTCTCCGATCCGAGCCGCGTCGCTTACATCGATGACTGGCAGCGCGCCGCGGACTACCTCGCCGAACTGGCTCGTCCCGGCGACGTCATGGTGACGATGAGTTGCGGAACCGTCTACCAGATCATTCCCCAAGTGGTCTCAGCGCTGCGCAACCGATTCGAGTCTGAGACGTCGTGAAGCGTCCGGGAGGTTTCGAGCGCGGCGCCGATCCGGAGGAACCGGATCGCGTCAACGCGGAAGAGGCCGAGCCTCGTGGGCTGCTCGGACGATTCTCGCGGCGCTCAGGCGAGCAGCCGCCCGATGACACGGCCCCGCCTGAACGCGGCGCAGAGCGTGCCGCTGGACGGTCGGCGGACGACGGAACCGCGGTCGGCCGTGCGGTGCGCGACGCCATGCGCTCGCCCGAGAGCGCGCCATCCGCCGAGACGGTGGATCTCGCTGAGGCGCGACTCGCCCGTTCCGGAGCACCATCGACCGAGCTGACTCCAGCGTCGGAGCGGGTCGGAGTGATCGAGCGGGCGCGCGAGCGGTTCCGCTCCGAGCCCGACCCCGTCCGCGCGGCAGGTCGGGAGGTGCGTCGCGCCCGCCGTCGCCGGAAGCGGCAGGAACGCCGCGAGCAGCGTCGTTTCTCGGTGCAGGCGCGTCGGCGTCGGCGCAACTGGCTCATCGCACTCGGCGCGGTCGGAGTGCTCGCGCTCACGGTCGTCGTCGGGGTCTTCACGCCGCTGATGGCGGTGCAGGACATCCGGGTGGACGGCGCGTCCCAGGTCTCCCAGGAGGAGATCGAGGGAGCACTCGAGCGATTCTCCGGCGTCCCCCTCGCGCTCGTCGAGGATCGCGAGATCCATCGCGCCCTCGAGCCGTTCCCGCTGATCCAGCGCTACGGGGTTGAGCGCGTCCCGCCGCACACGCTCGTCGTGCGCATCGAGGAGCGCACCCCTGTCCTCGCCGTCGATCGCGACGACCGCTTCGAGCTCTACGATCCGGCAGGGGTGCTGCTCGACCGCACCGAGGAGCGCCCTGAGGGGGTCCCGCTCGCCACCGACGGGCTCAGCAACGTGGCCTCGGAGACCTATGCGTCAGCGGCGACGGTGCTGCGCGACATGCCCGCCGACCTGCGCTCACGCATCTCTTCGGCCTCAGCGACGAGTGCGCAGAACCTGAGTTTCGACCTTGACAACGGCATCGAGGTCATCTGGGGCGAGGCGACGAAGACCAACCGCAAGGTCGAGGTGCTCGAGTCGATGCTCAGCGCGCTCGCGGACAAGGACGTCGAGGTCATCGACGTGTCGTCGACCGAGGGCCCGGTCTTCCGCTGAGCGTTCTTCCGGAGTTTTCGCTGACGAGTCGCGACGCGCCGGTGTGTCTCTTCGCGAATCGGGCGCGCAGACCGTAGTTTGGGGGCTGTCAATGTATACCCGAATACTAACTTTCACCTTAAAGTAGAGGGTGAAGGTTGAGGGGGAGGACCCAGGTGTCAGCGAACCAGAACTATCTCGCGGTGATCAAGGTCGTCGGCGTCGGCGGCGGCGGCGTCAACGCCGTCAACCGAATGATCGAGCTCGGCCTGCGCGGCGTCGAGTTCATCGCCGTCAACACCGATGCGCAGGCGTTGCTGCTGAGCGACGCCGACGTGAAGCTCGATGTCGGGCGCGAGCTCACGCGCGGGCTCGGCGCCGGCGCCGACCCCGAGGTCGGCCGACGTGCGGCCGAGGATCACGCGGAGGAGATCGAGGAGGCGCTGACCGGCGCCGACATGGTCTTCGTGACCGCCGGCGAGGGCGGTGGCACCGGCACCGGTGCAGCACCGGTCGTGGCGCGCATCGCGAAGTCGGTGGGTGCGCTGACCATCGGCGTCGTCACCCGTCCGTTCAGCTTCGAGGGCAAGCGCCGTGCGGCGCAGGCCGACGCCGGAGTCCACGCCCTCCGCGAGGCCGTCGACACGCTCATCGTCGTGCCGAACGACCGGCTGCTCGAGATCAGCGAGCCCGGCATCAGCATGATCGAGGCATTCGCCGCCGCCGACCAGGTGCTGCTCGCCGGTGTGCAGGGCATCACCGACCTGATCACCACCCCTGGCCTCATCAACCTCGACTTCGCAGACGTGAAGTCCGTCATGCAGGGCGCGGGCGCGGCACTCATGGGCATCGGCTCGGCGCGCGGCGCGGACCGCGCCATCAAAGCGGCTGAGCTGGCAGTCGCCTCGCCGCTGCTCGAAGCATCGGTCGAGGGTGCTCACGGAGTGCTCCTCTCGATCCAGGGCTCGTCGAACCTCGCGCTCAGCGAGATCTACGAGGCCTCCTCGTTGGTGCAGGACGTTGTCCATCCAGAGGCCAACATCATCTTCGGTACCGTCATCGACGACACGCTCGGCGACGAGGTGCGCGTCACCGTCATCGCGGCGGGCTTCGACACCGAGCCCTCGTCTTCCACCGTGAAGCCCGACACCGAGCGAGGCCGTCGCGGCAGCCACGTCGAGACCCTCGAGGAGGCGTCGGGGCAGGGGCGTCCGTCCGCCGTCGAGGGTGCCGCTGCCGGCGCCGCTGCGACGGGAGCGGGAGCCGCTGCCGCATCGACCGCAGCCGAGTCCGAGTCCTTCAGCGAAGAGATCTCCCACCCGCCGGTGGAGTCGCAGATCTCGGATCCCGCGTTCGACGGCGACGATCTCGACCTCGACATCCCCGAGTTCCTCCGCTGATCGATGACGTCGACCGAGAGCGCTGAGGGTCCCGGCCTCGCCGAGCGTCTGGAGCGCATGCGCGCCGGCATCGCCGATGCGGCGCGCCGTGCCGACCGCGAGCCCGACGACCTCACCCTCATCGTCGTCACGAAGTTCCACCCCGCCTCGCTCGTCCGGGAGCTCTCGGCTCTCGGCGTGCGAGACGTGGGGGAGAACCGGCACCAGGAGGCGCAGGCCAAGGCCGAGGAACTCTCGGATCTCGACCTCAGGTGGCACTTCGTCGGGCAGCTGCAGACGAAGAAGGCCAGACAGGCCGCCAGGTACGCGCACGCGATCCACTCCATCGACCGCGAGCGTCTCGTCGATGCGCTCGCCGACGGTGATCGCGAGATCGACGCGTTCGTGCAGATCAACCTCACGGACGACCCCGGTCGCGGGGGCGCTGCCCCAGACGAGATTGAGGCGCTCGCCGAGCGGGTGCTCGAATCGCCGACGCTGCGCCTGCGCGGCGTCATGGCGGTCGCCCCCATCGAAGAGGAGCCGGCCAGGGCCTTCGCCCGACTGCGTGGCTACTCGGATCGGGTGCGCACCCTCGCGCCGAACGCCACAGCGATCTCGGCCGGCATGACCCACGACTACGCCGAGGCGATCGCCGAGGGTGCGACACACCTGCGCATCGGCACCGCAATCACCGGGAAACGCCCGGAGCACGGTTAGTCTCGAACGTATCGGACCGTTGGGAGAAGAGTAATGAGCAACCCGCTGAAAAAGACGATGGTGTTCCTGGGCCTCGCTGAAGAGGACCTCGAGCAGCAGCAGTCCGCATCCGCGAGCCCCACCCCGAAGCCTCAGGCGGCCGAAACGGCCCCGCAGCAGTCCAGCCAAGCGCAGCGCCCGAACCCGCACCGCGGAGCGTCGGTGACCCCGCTGCGGAAGGTCACCCCCACCAAACCCGTGAGTGCACAAGCTATGAACGAGATCCTGACGGTCCATCCGACGGCATACCGCGACGCGGCATCGATCGCGGAGAACTTCCGCGACGGCGTTCCCGTGATCCTGAACCTCTCCCAGATGAGCGACACCGAGGCCAAGCGGCTCATCGACTTCGCGAGTGGGCTCGCCATGGGTCTGCGCGGCCGCATCGAGCGCGTGACGAGCAAGGTGTTCCTCCTCTCGCCCGAGCACATCGCGGTGAGCGGTGACGAGGCGGAGACCGCGAACGACAGCGGTTCGTTCTTCGTCGCACCCTCCGCCTGAGCCAGCACACCGGTGGACATCCTCCTCTTCTCCACGCTGTTCGCGCTGCGGCTGGTCATCCGCATCTACATGTTCGTGCTCTGGGGCCGGTTCATTCTGGACTGGGTACGGGTCTTCAACCCGCGCTTCAGGCCCCGCGGGCCGTTGCTGGTCCTGGTGGAACTGGTCTACACGCTCACCGATCCTCCAATCAAGATGTTCAGGCGAATCCTCCCTCCGATCAGGCTCGGGCAGATCGCGCTCGACCTCGGCTGGATCCTGACCATGCTGGCCTGCATCATCCTGCTCGCATTCATCCCTGTGCCCCGATAGGGTTACCAACGCGGATTGTTTGCTAGCGTTGTACTCGATCACCCGAGTGATCCCGATAGTGAAAGAGACTCTCGAATGGCACTGACACCTGAAGACGTCGTGAACCAGAAGTTCACGATCACGAAGTTCCGAGACGGTTACGACCTGGATCAGGTCGACGACTTCCTGGACACCATCGTCGAGGAGCTTCGGCAGCACGAGCAGGAGAAGGCCGAACTCAACGAGCAGATCGAGCGCCTCACGGGTGAGCTCGAAGAAGCCCGTGCCGAGGCGGCGCAGGCCACTGAGGCTGCGAAGGCGGCTCAGACGACCGAGGCGGCTCCTGAGCGCGAAGCGGCCGAGGACCGGACCATCGTCGTCGATGCACCGGCTGCGGCGCCCGCAGAGACCGCTGTGGCGTCCTCCTCGAACCAGAACGACGCGATCAAGTCGAGCGCCATGCTGCAGCTCGCGCTCGAGCTGCACGACAAGCACATCCACGAGGGCGAGGAGAAGCGCGATCAGCTGATCCGCGACGCCCAGGAGACGTCGAAGCAGCTGATCGAGGAGGCGCAGAAGCAGCGCGCCGACGAACTGCGTCTGCTCTCGACCGAGCGCGCCGAGATCGGCACCAAGATCAAGGATCTCCGCGAGTTCGAGGGCGAGTACCGGAGCACGCTCCGCTCGTACATCCAGTCGCAGCTGCGCGGGCTCGACGGTTCCCCTGAGCCGTCGGGTGCCCCCGAGGGCCTCGAGTAGTCCCGGAGCGTGAGCGGAGCCCCATCGGCCGACATCGGCGGTGACGTCGACGGAGTCGACGTCGAGGTTGCACCCACCCGTCCGCGTCGCCGCTGGGTTCCGTTCCTGCTGATCGCGATCGCCGCGGTCTGGTACGGCTTCGACCAGGTCACGAAGCAGTGGGTCGTCACCTCGCTTCCCGAGGGACGTTCCATTCCGGTGCTCGGTGACGTGCTCCAGTGGCATTTCGTGCGGAACCCTGGGGCGGCGTTCTCTTTCGCCGAGGGCGCGACCTGGATCTTCACGATCCTGGCCGCGGTCGTCGCGGGCGTGATCGTGTGGCAGATCCGTCGGCTCGGGTCGATCTGGTGGTCGGTCTTCCTGGGGTTGCTCCTCGGCGGCGTGCTCGGCAACCTCACCGATCGCCTCATCCGCGACCCCGGCTTTCCCGTGGGGCACGTCATCGACTTCATCTCCACACCGTGGATGATGCCCGCGATCTACAACGTCGCCGACATCGGCATCGTGTCTGGCATGATCCTCTTCGTCGGCATCACGCTGCTCGGACTGCCAATCGACGGCTCGCCGCGACCCCGGAAGACCGCAGCCCAGGCCGAACCCGAGATCGCTGAAACGCAGGACAGCGGGGAGGGGCGCTGATGGAGCACCGGAGTCTCCCCGTCCCCGACGGCCTCGTGGGCGAACGCACCGATGCCGCGCTCGCGAAGATGCTCGGGTTCTCGCGCAGCACTGCCGCGGAGATCGCGGCAGCCGGCGGGGTGCAGCTCGACGGACGGCCCCTCGGCAAGTCCGATCGGCTCACGGCCGACGGATGGCTCGAGGTCAGCTGGGAGGCGAAGAGCGGTCCAGAGGTGGTGCCTGTGCACCTGCCCGAACTCGGCATCGTCCACGATGACGACGACATCGTCGTGGTGGACAAGCCGGCCGGAGTCGCCGCGCACCCGTCGCTCGGCTGGAACGGGCCGACCGTGCTCGGCGCGCTCGCGGGCGCCGGCTACCGCATCGCCACCTCTGGCGCGCCTGAGCGGCAGGGCGTCGTCCACCGTCTCGACGCCGGCACCAGCGGACTCATGGTGGTGGCGAAGAGCGAACACGCCTACACGGTCCTCAAACGCGCGTTCAAAGAGCGCGAAGTCGACAAGATCTATCACGCCGTCGTGCAGGGGCACCCGGATCCGTTCTCGGGGACGATCGAGGGTCCCATCGGGCGACACCCCGGATCCGAGTGGAAGTTCGCCGTCACGGCGGGCGGGAAGCCATCCGTGACCCACTACGAGACCATCGAGGCCTACCCGTACGCCACGCTCCTCGAAGTGGAACTCGAGACCGGGCGCACCCACCAGATCCGCGTGCACATGTCCGCGCAACGTCACCCCTGCGTCGGCGACACCATGTACGGAGCGGACCCGACGCTCTCCGAGCGCCTCGGCCTCTCCCGACAGTGGCTGCACGCCATGCGCCTCGGCTTCGCCCACCCGGCTACCGGGGAGTACGTGTCATTCGAGAGCACGTACCCCGCGGACCTGCAGCACGCGCTCGACGTACTCGCGGAGTAGAACCTTCGGGATTCTTGTCCATCTTGCCCGGTCGTCGGCGGGGGCTCATGCGCGTCGAACACCTCGTTCCCTGGCAGAGCGTCTACGCTCGGGATACCAGGCTCACCGTCGAAAGGACTCGCATGCCGGTCGTCAAGATCAACGCCATCACTGTTCCCGAGGGATCAGGTGCCGAACTCGAGCAGCGCTTCGCCGCCCGCAAGCACGCGGTCGACGGGTCGCCTGGTTTCCTCGGCTTCGAGCTCCTCAGGCCGACGCAGGGCGAACGCCGATACTTCGTCGTCACCCGGTGGGAGACCGAGGAGGACTTCATCGCCTGGCGTGACTCCCGAGAGAATACTGCAGCGCACGCCGCACCCGAGGGGGAGGCACCGCGCAAGCCCGTGGCGAGCGGAGCGGATCTGCTCGAGTTCGAGGTCGTCGAACTCGATTGAGCGGGCCGTCTCGAGCCGACCTGATGCTCCTGCGCGAGGCGGCGCAAGAGCGAGAAGCGCGCACGCGAGCGGCGCTCGCCGCGCTCACTCGGGATCGCATTGGCGAAACCGACGATGACGAGCACGACCCCGAGGGAGTGACGCTCTCATCCGAGTGGTCGCGTCTGCACGGTCTGCTCGAAGCGGCGATCGACGAGTCCGAGCAGAGCGCCGCCGCGCTCGCGCGCTGGGATGCCTGCACGTACGGGGTCTGCGTCGATTGCGGGCGCGACATTCCCGAGGCCCGCCTCGAGGCGCGGCCGTTTGCAGATCGGTGCGTGCCGTGCGCGGAGCGCGCCGGGCTCTAGACTCCGTGCCGGCAGGCGTGGCCTCGCGCCGAGACTGCGTTTCGTCAGGTTTCAGCGGCCGTGAAACCGGACGAACTGCGTTCTCGGCACGGGCGGCCCGAGTGTCAGACGCGTCGTGCGCTGTCGGGGGCGAGAGGTATCCTGGTGGGGTCCGGCCAGGCAGGCCAGGGGCGACGAATGAGGAGCGCGATTGGCGAACCGGGACAGCTTCGTACATCTCCACACCCACAGCGAGTACTCGATGCTCGATGGTGCTGCGCGAGTGGGCGATCTCATGGACGCGGTGGTGGCGCAGAACATGCCGGCCATCGCGGTCACTGACCACGGCAACACGTTCGGCGCGTTCGATTTCTGGAAGCAGGCGAAGGATCGGGGCCTGAACCCGATCATCGGGATCGAGGCGTACCTCACCCCGGGTACCCACCGCAGCGACCGCACCCGCGTCAAGTGGGGCGACGGCGCAGGCGATGATGTGTCGGGTGCCGGCGCGTACACCCACATGACGCTGCTGTCGGAATCTACGGCTGGCATGCACAACCTGTTCCGGCTGTCGAGTTACGCCTCGCTCCAGGGGTACTACTTCAAACCGCGTATGGACCGCGAGCTGTTGCAGACGTACGGCAAGGGCATCATCGCCACGACGGGATGCCCATCCGGAGAGGTGCAGACGCGTCTCAGGCTCGGCCAGTACGACGAGGCCCGCAAGGCCGCCGCCGAGTTCCAGGACATCTTCGGCAAGGAGAACTTCTTCTGCGAGCTCATGGATCACGGGCTCGATATCGAGCGGCAGGTTCAGAGCGATCTCTTGCGCCTCGCGAAAGACCTCCAGATCCCGCTCGTCGCGACGAACGACCTCCACTATGTGCACGAGGCCGACGCCGAGGCGCACTCGGCGCTGCTGTGCGTGCAGTCGGGGTCGCGCCTCGACGATCCGAACCGATTCCAGTTCAACGGCAGCGGCTACTACGTGAAGTCCGCCGCCGAGATGCGGCACCTCTTCCGCGACTTCCCGGAGGCCTGCGACAACACGCTCCTCATCGCGGAGCGCTGCTCGACCGAGTTCAACACCTCGGCGAACTACATGCCGAACTTCCCGGTGCCCGACGGGGAGACCGAGGAGAGCTGGTTCGTCAAGGAGGTCGAGCGCGGCCTCCACTACCGGTATCCGAGCGGCATCCCCGACGAGGTGCGCAAGCAGGCCGAGTACGAGATCGGCGTCATCGTGCAGATGGGCTTCCCCGGGTACTTCCTCGTCGTCGCCGACTTCATCAACTGGTCGAAGGACAACGGGATCCGGGTGGGCCCCGGCCGTGGGTCAGGTGCGGGATCGATGGTCGCCTACGCGATGAGGATCACCGACCTCGACCCTCTGCAGCACGGACTCATCTTCGAGCGATTCCTGAACCCCGATCGTGTCTCGATGCCCGACTTCGACGTCGACTTCGATGATCGCCGTCGCGGTGAAGTCATCAAGTACGTGACGGAGAAGTACGGCGACGAGCGGGTCGCCCAGATCGTCACCTACGGCACGATCAAGTCCAAGCAGGCCCTCAAGGACTCGAGCCGCGTGCTCGGCTTCCCGTTCGGCATGGGGGAGAAGCTGACGAAGGCCATGCCCCCCGCGGTCATGGCGAAGGACATTCCACTCGCCGGGATCACCAACCCTGAGCATCCGCGGTACAAGGAGGCTGCGGAGTTCCGCACCGTCATCGCCGAGGATCCCGAGGCCAAACTCGTCTACGACACCGCGCTCGGGCTCGAGGGGCTGAAGCGCCAGTGGGGTGTGCACGCTGCGGGCGTCATCATGTCGAGCGATCCGCTCATCGACATCATCCCGCTGCAGAAGCGCGAGCAGGACGGGCAGATCGTCACGCAGTTCGACTACCCGACGTGCGAGGGTCTCGGCCTGATCAAGATGGACTTCCTCGGGCTCCGCAACCTGACGATCATCTCCGATGCGATCGAGAACATCCGTGAGAACCGCCAGGAGGACCTCGACCTCGAGACGCTCGAGCTGGATGATCAGCCATCGTACGACCTGCTCGCGAAGGGCGACACCCTCGGCGTCTTCCAGCTGGACGGCGGACCGATGCGCGGCCTGCTGCGCCTCATGAAGCCGGACAACTTCGAGGACATCTCCGCGGTGCTCGCGCTGTACCGGCCCGGCCCCATGGGCGCGGACTCGCACACCAATTACGCTCTCCGCAAGAACGGTTTGCAGGAGATCACTCCGATCCACCCGGAGCTCGAGGAACCGCTGCGCGACGTCCTCGACACGACCTACGGTCTCATCATCTACCAGGAGCAGGTGATGTCGATCGCGCAGAAGGTCGCGGGGTTCTCGCTCGGCCAAGCAGATATTCTGCGGCGCGCAATGGGCAAGAAGAAGAAGTCCGAGCTGGACAAGCAGTACGCCGGCTTCTCGCAAGGAATGAAGGATCGTGGATACTCCGACGGTGCGGTCAAGGCGCTCTGGGACATCCTGCTCCCGTTCTCCGACTACGCGTTCAACAAGGCGCACTCCGCCGCATACGGACTCGTCAGCTACTGGACCGCCTACCTCAAGGCGCACTATCCGGCCGAGTACATGGCGGCGCTGCTCACGAGCGTCGGCGATTCCAAGGACAAGCTCGCACTCTATCTCAACGAGTGTCGGCGGATGGGCATCAAGGTGCTTCCGCCCGATGTCAACACCTCCGTGGTCAACTTCGCCGCGGTCGGGGACGACATCAGGTTCGGCCTCGGCGCGGTCCGGAACGTCGGCGTGCACGTTGTCGAGGGAATCCGGCAGGCGAGGGAGCGGGAGGGCGACTTCCAGACCTTCCACGAGTTCTTGAAGCAGGTACCGATGCCGGTGCTGAACAAGCGCACCATCGAGTCGCTCATCAAAGCCGGAGCGTTCGACACCATGCGAGCGACCCGCCGGGCGCTCGTGGAGATCCACGAGACCGCGGTCGAGAGCGCCGTGAAGCAGAAGCGGGACGCGGAGAACGGGAACGTCGGGTTCGACTTCGACAGCCTGTTCGCAGAAGCTGCCGAACAGGGCGGCGATACGGTCGCCGAGTCTCAGGTGCCAGACCGACCGGAGTGGACCAAGAAGGACAAACTGGCATTCGAGCGCGAGATGCTCGGCCTCTACGTCTCCGACCACCCCCTGCGCGGCCTCGACTCCGTGCTCGCCAAAGAAGCGTCGGCGAGCGTCGAGCAGATCACGAATCCCGATTCGCACTTCGACGGCGAGATCGTCACGGTCGCGGGGCTGCTCACGAGCGTGCAGCACCGCACCGCGAAGTCGGGCAACCTCTACGGCATGGTCACGATCGAGGACTTCACCGGCGAGATCCAAGCACTCTTCATGGGCAAGTCGTACACCGAGTTCGGGCGTCAGCTGCAGCCCGACACCATCGTCGCCATCCGCGGCAAGGTCAACTCCCGAGACGACGGCATGTCGATGCACGCCTACGGGGTGAAGCCGATCGACACCTCGTCGCAGAACGACGATGAGACCCTCACGATCTCGCTCGCCGACCATCGAGCGACCGAACCGCTGATGCACGACCTCAAGGAGACGCTGCGTCGGCACCAGGGCAGCAGCGAGGTGCGGTTGAACCTCGCGACCGCTTCAGGAATTCGGGTCTTCGAGATCCCGTTCTCGGTGCGGGTCTCGACGGACCTCTTCGGTGAGCTGAAGGGACTCCTCGGGCCCCGATGCCTCATGTCGGCTGAAGATCAGTGACCGGTTACGCACCGGAAACACGACGGGACTAGGGTGAAGACCATGTCAACGGAGCAGCAGCAGATCATCAGCGCGCTCGGCAGCGTGCCCGCCATCGACCCGGAATCGGAGATCGAACGTCGCATCGGGTTCCTCGTGGACTATGCGCGGTCCGTGCCGGGAGCCCGCGGGTTCGTGCTGGGCATATCGGGCGGACAGGACTCCTCACTCGCAGGCCGGATCACGCAGCTCGCCGCAGAGCGGCTGCGCTCCGAGGGGCATGAGGCCCGATTCGTCGCGGTGCGGCTGCCGTATCGCGAGCAGCACGATGAGGACGACGCGCGTCTGGCGCTCGACTTCATCCGGCCGGACGAGGCGATCACGGTCGCGATCGGTTCGGCCGTCGACGAGATCACCGCCGCCGTCTCCGAGGGCAGCGGCGCGCCCGTCACCGATTTCACCAAGGGGAACGTCAAGGCGCGGATGCGCATGGTTGCGCAGTACACGGTTGCCGGAGACCGCGGGCTCCTCGTCATCGGCACCGATCACGCCGCTGAAGCCGTGACGGGCTTCTACACGAAGCACGGCGATGGGGCAGCGGATGTCCTCCCGCTCTCCGGCCTCACCAAGGGGCAGGGTGCCGCCATGCTCGAGCACCTCGGTGCCCCAGATCGGCTCTGGAAGAAGACCCCCACCGCCGATCTGCTCGATGATGATCCCGGTCAGTCCGACGAGCAGAGCCTCGGAGTCACGTACGCTGAGATCGATGCCTACCTGCAGGGGGAGACGGTGGACACCGCGGTCGCCGAGAACCTCGAGCGGCGGTACACTGCGACGGAGCACAAACGGCGGATGCCCGTCGCACCGGACGATACCTGGTGGATGGGCGAGAGAGAGGATCGGTAGCGATGTCGACGACGTTCGTTCTGGCAGGCGGGTGCTTCTGGTGCCTCGATGCGGCCTACCGTCAGATGCGCGGCGTGGAGAGCGTGGTCTCCTGCTACACCGGCGGGCAGACCCCCGATCCCACCTACGAGTCAGTTTGCACGGGCGGTACCGGTCACGCCGAGGCCGTCGAGGTGACGTTCGACGAGACGGAGCTTCCGGCGCAGGTCGTGCTGGATGCGTTCTTCACCATGCACGATCCGACGCAGCTCAACCGGCAGGGCGCGGATGTGGGTACCCAGTACCGCTCGGCGATGTTCCCCGCCGATGATGAGCAGCGGGCCCTCTTCGAGGCGGCGCGTGAGCGCGCTTCTGAATGGTGGCCGGGGGAAATCGTGACGACGATCGAGCCGCTGGGCGAGGTGACGCGCGCCGAGGAGTATCACCAGGACTTCTTCGCGAAGAACCCGACCCAGGGATACTGCCTCGCCGTCGCCGTGCCCAAGGTGAACAAGATCCGGGCCCAGTTCAGCGAGTATCTGCGCTAACCGAGCACGGCGAGTTCAGAACGGAGTCGTCACCACCGGATCCGGCGGAAGTGCTGCGCTGGGAGCGGAGTCCGTGCTCGACGCCGGGTCTGAGGCTGGCTCCGTTCGGGGGTGACGCTCCTCATCCGGTGTGTCGGCCGCAGCGCCGATCCGTTTCGCGAACTGGGTGACACCCCAGCGCAGGTCGTGACCGAGCGCCTCGGCATCCACCTCGACGGCGGTGCCCGAGCGCTCATCGGTCTCCCACCGCCGAATGCGGAGGCGCCCGACGACCACCACGCGATCCCCCTTTCGCAGAGACCGAGACGCGTGGTCCGCCAGGCCGCGAAACGCTGTCACCCCGAACCAGTTCGTCTCGCCGTCCACCCATGCGCCCTGCTCGCGGTCGTAACGACGGTCGTTGCTTGCGACGCGGAAGGAGCAGAGGGGCGTTCCACCCGCCGGATGCATGAAGCGGGGGTCGGTCGCGATCGTGCCGATGACGCTGATGGGAGTGCTCATGGAAAACCTCGTCTCGTGGCGCCGGGAGGGAACGGGAAGGCGTCGACGTCGGGGATGAGTCCGTCCACGACGCCGGTCGAGCGGAGCGGTGCGCCACGCCGGCCGCTCCGCTCGATCCGTTTCCAGTCTCCGCGCCGCGCGCAAGGGGTGGGGCTCTGAGAGCGGATCTGTGGAGAGCTGCCGAGGGTTCTCCGCTGCTCCGGGCCTGGGGACGGATTGAGAGCGGTTCGCCGCTCAGGCGTTTCCCTCTAGACTCGATCGCGTGGTGAAGAGTTCTCTGGCGGGTACGGAGTCGCGCTTTCGGCGTATCTCCGGAGTGCGACGAGTGCTGGCGGCGAGTGCCGTCGCGGCCGCGCTCACCTCGCTGACCGGTTGCTTCCTGCTCGAAGGGCCGAGCCCTCGAACCCCCGAGCGCACCGCGCCGCCGGAACCCGAGACCGCGCCGCAGTTCGTTCCCGATGGCTCCGCGGAGGAGAACCTCCCGTACTTCACCGAGGTCCTTCGGCAGTACAGCGCAGGTGATGGTCCGGTCGAGGGGCGGCCGATCGTCGACGCCGTCGCCGAGGCCGGCTTCGACAAGGCCGCGATGAGCGTGAGCTTCGACGAGTCGAAGACGGGGTACGCCGCTGACAGCATCTTCGTATCGGTGCGCATCGGTGCGGACTGCCTTCTGGGCCAGGTCGCTGCTGAGGGTCGGGGATTCGCTGCGGAGGCCGAACCCGCGATCGGTCCGGATCACGACGTCTGCCTGATCGGCGAGACCCGTCCGATCGACTGGTGACGGGGCGATCCTCCGACTCGACAGGGTATCCTGGCAGGATGGCTGAGTACATTTTCCAGATGGTGCGCGCGCGCAAAGCGCACGGCGACAAGGTGATCCTCGATGATGTGACGACGGCGATCCTGCCGGGGGCGAAGATCGGCGTGGTGGGCCCGAACGGTGCGGGTAAGTCCACGATCCTGAAGATCATCGCCGGTCTCGACACCCCCTCGAACGGTGAGGCGATCCTGACTCCCGGGTACTCCGTCGGCATCCTCATGCAGGAGCCGGAGCTCGACGAGGAGAAGACCGTGCTCGAGAACGTCGAGCAGGGCGTGGGCGACATCAAGGCGAAGCTGGACCGCTTCAACGAGATCTCGGCTGAGATGGCGAACCCCGACGCCGATTACGACAAGCTCCTCCCCGAGATGGGTGAGCTGCAGGAGGCCATCGACCACGTCGACGGCTGGGAGCTCGAGGGGCAGCTCGAGCAGGCCATGGACGCACTGCGCTGCCCGCCGGCCGACGCCATCGTCAAGCATCTCTCCGGGGGCGAGAAGCGTCGCGTCGCGCTCTGCAAACTGCTGCTGGAGAAGCCGGACCTGCTCCTCCTCGACGAGCCCACCAACCACCTCGACGCGGAGAGCGTGCTGTGGCTCGAGCAGCACCTCTCGAAGTACCCCGGCGCGGTCATGGCCGTCACGCACGATCGGTACTTCCTCGATCATGTCGCGACCTGGATCTGCGAGGTCGACCGCGGGCGCCTGTACCCGTACGAGGGCAACTACTCGACCTATCTCGAGCAGAAGGCCGCGCGTCTCGAGGTCCAGGGCAAGAAGGACGCGAAGCTGCAGAAGCGTCTGAAAGAGGAGCTCGAGTGGGTCAGGTCGAACACGAAGGGGCGTCAGGCGAAGTCCAAGTCGCGTCTCGCCAGGTACGAGGAGATGGCGGCTGAGGCCGAGCGGACGCGCAAGCTCGACTTCGAGGAGATCCAGATCCCGGCAGGGCCGCGCCTCGGCAACCTGGTGCTCGAAGCGAAGGGGCTCGAGAAGGGCTTCGGCGATCGGATGCTCATCGACGGTCTTTCGTTCTCGCTGCCGCGCAACGGCATCGTCGGCATCATCGGTCCGAACGGTGTGGGCAAGACGACCCTCTTCAAGACGATCGTGGGCATCGAGCCGCTCGACGGCGGCGAGCTCAAGATCGGCGACACGGTGCACCTCAGCTACGTCGACCAGACACGCGGGGGCATCGATCCCGACAAGAACGTCTGGGAGGTCGTGTCCGACGGCCTTGACTACATCCAGGTCGGCAAGACCGAGATCCCGTCGCGGGCCTACGTGTCGACCTTCGGGTTCAAGGGACCCGACCAGCAGAAGAAGGCCGGCGTGCTCTCTGGCGGTGAGCGCAACCGACTGAACCTCGCGCTGACGCTCAAGCAGGGCGGCAACGTCCTCCTGCTCGACGAGCCGACGAACGACCTCGACGTCGAAACGCTCACGAGTCTCGAGAATGCCCTGCTCGAGTTCCCCGGTTGCGCTGTGGTCATCACGCACGACCGGTGGTTCCTCGACCGCATCGCCACGCACATTCTCGCCTACGAGGGCACCGATGAGAACCCGGCCAACTGGTACTGGTTCGAGGGCAACTTCGAGGCGTACGAGGAGAACAAGGTCGAGCGCCTCGGGCCGGAGGCGGCGAAGCCGTCGCGCGTGACCTACCGCAAGCTGACGCGCGACTGATCGGGCCCGGCGTATGGCGCGATGGATCATCCCGATGGAGCTCCGGTGGGGCGACCAGGACGCGTACGGCCACGTGAACAACGTGGCCTACGCGCGCTACCTGGAGGAGGCGCGGGTGCGCACGTTCTGGCCGGGGACCGGTGGGGAGCGGAACGGCATGGAGGGTCACTTCAGGGGCGACACTCCCGGCGGCCCGAAGATGCTCGTCGCGAGCCAGCAGATCGAGTTCGTCAGCGTGCTCGAATACCGTGACGTGCCGATCTCGGTGGAGCTGTGGATCGGCAAGCTCGGCGGTTCGAGTCTCGAGCTGCACTACGAGGTGCTGGACGGTGACCCGGAGCGCAGGGTCGTCGCGCGTGCGATCACGACGATCGTGATCGTCGACGGCGAGACCCTGCGGCCGCAGCGGCTTTCGGACGAGGCACGCGCGTCGATCGAGCCGTGGCGCGACGAACCGGTGTCGATGCGGAGGGGCTGAGGCCCCTCCGCGGTATCTGCGGGTTACTCCTCGGGGAGCCGGATCATCGACTCCTGGGAGACGCTCGCGACGAGGGCGCCGCTCTGGTTGTAGAACCGGCCGTGCGCCAGGCCGCGTCCGCCCTGAGAGGTCGGTGAGTCGAGTTCGTAGAGCAACCACTCATCGACCCGGAATGGGCGATGGAACCACATGGAGTGGTCGAGGCTCGCCACGCGGAGCCCGGGAGTGGCCCACGGAATGCCGTGCTGCCTGGCGATCGGCTCGAGCAGCAGGTAGTCGCTCGCGAACGCGAGTGCGGCGGAGTGGAGCAGGTGGCCGGCGGGCAGGGTGTCGCGGGATCGCATCCACACTCGCTGACGGTTCGTGCGCTCGGGAACCCGGAGGATGATGTCGGATTCGACGTACCGGAAGTCGAACGGGCGGTTGAGAACCCAGGAGGCGCGGCCCGAGCCGGCGAGGTGGCCGTAGGTCTCCCAGACGGTCGGGAGTTCGTCCGGCGGAGTGATCAGCGACATGTCGATGGCGTCCTGGTGCTCGAGGCCGGTGTCCGGGCGCTGGAACGAGGCGATCATCGACATGAGCACCTCCCCGTTCTGATACGCCTGCGAGCGGCGCGTCGAGAAGGATCGCCCGTCGTGCAGCCGCGCGACCTCGAACGTCATCCGCTCCGAGCTGTCGCCCGGACGCAGGAAGTAGCCGTGCATCGAGTGGATCTCGAGGGCGTCGTCTACGGTGCCTCCTGCTGCGGAGATCGCCTGACCGAGCACCTGGCCGCCGAACGATCTGCCGTGCGGCGTCGGGAGGGCGGGGCCCGTGAGGATGTCTTCCCTGGTGCGGGCGCCCGAGTCGATGACGGAGAGCATCTCGACGAGGTCGGGGGTCGTGGTCATGTGGGGCCTCCCTGGGGTCGCAGCGGTCCGGTGTGCGTCCCAAGTCTAGGGGTGCCGTGCAGCGTCTCCGGATAGTGTGGAGGATGTGACCAACCCCTCTCTCGGCTCCCTGACGTTCACCGGCACGGCCGACCTCGATGACCTGCGGCGGTACCTCGAGCGCCTCGAGCGGGCGGGGTCGCCCGAGGTCAGACTGCTCTCGCGGGGCGGGGTGCTGGCGGTGTATGGATGCACGCAGGCGCCGCGCGGACTGACCGATGGGATCCCCGTGGTGCTCGTGATGCGCGGGTGGTCGCTCGCCGAGGCGCCGGCAGAGCCGGTCGACGTCACGGTGCTCGCGCGCTCGCTGCTCGACCGTCTCGCCAGGCTCGGCGAGGGGGATCACAGCCTCGACCTCCCCGACGTCACGGCGATGGCGGCGTGGACGGGTGTGCTGCCGCCCCTGTCGGGGTGGCAGCCCGCTGGCGAGCTCGAGGCCGAGTCCGTGGCTCGTGTCGCGCGCGAGGGGAGCGAACGCGTTGCGGCAGCGCTGCCCGATAACCCGGGTGACGCGGTCGTCCACAAGGTCAGGTCGTCGGTTTGGGGACTCGAGATGGCCCCGGGGATTCCTGCAGCTGCCGCATTCGCCGCCGAGACGATGGGCTTCCTGAACGGGGCAGAGACCCTGCGCGTTTCCCGATCCGTCACCTGGGTGCGCCTCAGCAGCGGGCACGGGCACGTCATCGTGCGTTCGCTGCTCGGCTGACAGCTGAATACGCGCCAGTAGCTCGTACGGGTCGATCCGCTAGACTGTCGGGGTCAACCCCTGAGGAGTATTTCAATGGCCAATGTGAACGGGATCATCGATCCGCCCATCGACGACCTGCTGGAGAAGGTGGACTCGAAGTACGCTCTCGTGACCTTCGCCTCGCAGCGCGCGCGTCAGATCAACGACTACTACACCGACCTGCACGACGGGAACCTCTTCGACAACGTGGGGCCGCTCGTCGACTCCTCGGTCGATGACAAGCCCCTGTCGATCGCGCTGCACGAGATCGTCGAAGACAAGCTCGAGATCACCGCCAAGGGCGCGTAGTTGGTGGCGCTGCGGCAGTTCACGTCAGAGTCGGTCACCGAGGGGCACCCCGACAAGATTTGTGATCGCATCTCGGACACCATCCTGGACGCGATGCTCGATCAGGATCCGGGTGCCAGGGTCGCCGTCGAGACGCTCGTGACCACGGGCCTCGTGCACGTGGCAGGCGAGGTCTCGACCTCGGGGTACGTCGAGATCCCGCAGCTCGTGCGTCAGGCGATCCGCGGAATCGGGTATACGAGTTCCGAGATGGGCTTCGACGCGTCCTCCTGCGGTGTGTCGGTGTCGATCGGGCAGCAGTCTCCCGACATCGCGAGCGGCGTGGACAGCTCTCTCGAGCAACGCAGCGGCACCCTCGATGATGCCCTGAGCAGTCAGGGTGCCGGCGATCAGGGCATCATGTTCGGATTCGCCACCGACGAAACGCCCGAACTGCATCCGCTTCCGAGCTGGATCGCGCACCGTCTCGCCGAGCGCCTCACCGATGTGCGGAAGCGCGGGATCGTGCCCGAGCTGCGCCCCGACGGCAAGACCCAGGTGACGATCGGGTACGACGGTGATCGTGCGGCATCGGTCGAGGCCGTCGTGCTCTCGACGCAGCACAGCAGGGATATCTCCCAGCAGGCACTCCGCGAGGTCGTCGAGCGCGAGGTGATCCGGCCCGTGCTCGAGCAAGTCGACCTCTCGACGGCGGACACCGAGCTCCTCATCAACCCTGCCGGACCGTTCGTGGTCGGCGGACCGATGGGCGACGCAGGCCTGACGGGGCGCAAGATCATCATCGACACCTACGGCGGATGGTCGCGGCACGGCGGCGGCGCGTTCAGCGGCAAGGATCCGTCGAAGGTGGATCGCTCGGCCGCCTACGCCATGCGCTGGGTGGCGAAGCACGTCGTGCGCGCCGGTCTCGCCCGCAGGGCTGAACTGCAGGTGGCGTACGCAATCGGGCGGGCCCACCCCGTCGGACTCTACGTCGAGACGTTCGGCACCGAAACGGTGCCGGTCGAGCGGATCGAAGCCGCGGTGCGCGAGGTGTTCGACCTGCGTCCGCTCGCGATCATCCGCGATCTGCAGTTGATCCGCCCGATCTACGCGAAGACGTCCGCTTACGGCCACTTCGGCCGGGAGCTCCCGGAGTTCACCTGGGAGGCCACTCCGCGCGTCGACGAACTGCGCGCAGCAGCGGGCCTCTGAGCCGGCACGCCGTCGTGGGTGACGCGTCGTGAGCGAGCGCCCGGACGGCAGACGGGTCGCGAGGGTCCTGCTCGACTCGTCGCTGCCGCAGCTGGATCACCTCTTCGACTACGCCATACCCGACGAGCTGGCCGACGAGATCCGCGTCGGCCAGCGCGTGCGGGTCCCGTTCCGATCCCAGGAGCGGAAGAGCTTCGGGTACGTCATCGAGTTCACCGACCGCAGCGATTTCGGGGGTGCGCTGTCTGCGGTCGCCGAGATCGTCTCTCCGGTACCGCAGCTCACCCCCGAGGTGTGGCGCTTGGCGCGGGCCGTATCCGACCGGGCCGGCGGCTCCGCCGGCGACATCCTGCGTCTCGCGATCCCGACCAGGCACATCAGGGTCGAGAAGAAGCACTTGGCGGCCCTCGAAGCAGCCGGGCAGGGAGCCGAGCCCGATCCAGGACCAGACGTGCCGCCGGCGCAGCGCTGGGCGCCGACGGTCCAGCAGGAGGAGACCGCGGCACTCCTGGTCTCGGGCGCGCGTCTCGCGGTGACGCCGTCGCACGGCCCGACACGTCTGCTCACGGGGGAGTGGGTTGCCGGGTGGGCACTCCAGCTCGCCGAGGTCGCGCTGACGGTGTTCGCCCGAGGGCGGAGTGTGATCCTCGTCCTGCCCGACTACCGCGATCTCGATCAGGTGCGCGACGCCCTGGCAGCACTCGGCCACCCGGATCCGGTCCGTGTCGATTCCCGCCAGACCGGGTCTGAGCGGTATGCGGCGTTCCTCAGATCCCTCGACACCGAACCGCGCATCATCGTGGGCAACCGGTCAGCCGTCTACGCTCCCGCGCACTCCCTTGGGGCGATCGTGGTGTGGGACGACGGCGACCCCGTGCTCGCCGAACCGCTCGCGCCCTACGTCCACCCCCGCGACGCGGCGCTCGTGCGCGCCGAGCAATCGGGTGCCGGTCTGCTGTTCGCCGCCCACTCCCGGAGCGCCGAGGTGCAGCGCCTCGTCGAGCTCGGGTACGTGCGTGCCGAGTCCCACCCTCCGCGTCGCACGCGCGTGATCCACGCCGACGCCTCCACCACGCCCGACTCGGTCGGCGGCCGCGTGCCCGAGTTCGCCGCGCGATCGATCAGGCAGGCGCTGCGCGAGGGGCCGGTGCTGGTGCAGGTCGCCACGCCGGGGTACGCGCCGGTGGCGGTCTGCGGCGACTGCGGCGACCTGGCGCGGTGCGGGCACTGCGGCGGGCCTATCGGCTTCCGCGAGGCGAAGCGCGCGGCCTGCCGATGGTGCGGCGAGTACGCGACCAAGTGGCAGTGCGGCACCTGCGACGGGCGGCGCCTCGTGGAGCGCGGCATGGGGTCGCAGCGCACCGTCGAGCAGTTCGAGCGCCAGTTCTCGGGGGCTCGAGTGCTGCTGAGCGACGGAGAACACCCCAGGGAACGGGTGGATGCGCGGCCCGCCCTCGTGGTCGCGACCCGTGGAGCTGAACCCCTCGCCGCGGGCGGCTACCGCCTGGTCGTCCTGCTCGACGCCGAGCGTCTGCTCGGACTGGAGACGCTTCGCGCCGGAGAGGACTGCCTGCGCTGGTGGGAGAACGCTGCCGCACTCGCCGCGCCCGACGGGGCCTGCCTCGTCGCCTCTGGCGGAGGGCCGGTGGTCCGTGCGTTCGTGACCGGCAGGATCGGTCCGTGGCTCCACGAGGAACTCCTGATGCGCCAGGAGCTCGCCTACCCGCCGGCAGTCCGCGTCGCGGCCGTGACCGGAGGCCGCGCGGAAGTGGATCGCGCGCTCGCGACCCTCGACGGGCTGGGCGTCGACGTGCTCGGCCCCGCTCCGCAGCCCACCGATCCGGGCGATCCTCCCCTCGTTCGCGCCATCGTGCGGTTCGAGTACGCCAAGGGCGCCGAAGTCGCGAAGCGCCTGCGCGGTGCTCTCGTCGCCGATGCGGCGGGATCCTCGGCGCGCAACCGGGGCAAGGCGCCCGGGCGGGCGCGGCCGGGCGCGCTGCGCCTCCGCTTCGATGATCGCAGCGTGTTCGACGGGTAGCGCCTCGTGCGTCCGGTCGCGGGGCCGCGTGTTCGCTCGCGATGAAGTTTGCGAGAATGGGAGGATGCGCATCGTCTTCGCCGGCACTCCCGACCTCGCGGCCCCCAGTCTCACAGCGCTCGCTGACGCGGGTCACGAGATCGTCGGGGTGATCACGCGCGCGGACGCGCCGGTCGGGCGCAAGCGTGTCCTCACGCCATCGCCCGTCGCCGAACTCGCCGAGCATCTCGGCATTCCGGTGCACCGTTCGAATCGGCTCGACGACGAGACCGTCGCCTGGGTGCGCGACCTGGCGCCAGACCTCGGCGTCATCGTCGCCTACGGCGGGCTGCTCCGGGAGCCGCTGCTCTCCGCGCCAGCGCAGGGCTGGATCAACCTGCACTTCTCCGATCTGCCGCGGTGGCGCGGCGCGGCGCCCGTGCAGCGCGCACTGATGGCGGGGGAGCGGCGCCTGGGCGTCTCCGTCTTCCGTCTCGTCGAAGCACTCGACGCCGGTGACGTCCTGGCGCGCGATGACGAGGACTTCCCTCCGGGCACCTCGGCGGGCGAGGCGCTCTCGGCGCTCGCTGTGTCGGGGGCGCAGACGCTCGTGCGCGCCGTCGCCGGCCTCGCCGACGGGTCGCTCACCGGCGAACCCCAGAGCGGCGAAGCCACACACGCGGCGAAGCTCAGCCGCATCGATGGACGCCTCGACCTGACGCGGTCAGTTGATGCGGTGCTCGCTCAATGGGCCGGAGTCACACCGGAACCCGGAGCGTACGTGGAGTGCGATGGGCAGCCGTTGAAGCTCCACGAGATCCGTACCGTCGAGGGAACGCCAGGGCCGCCCGATCCGGCGTCCGGGAATGGATCCGATACCGCGGTCATGGCGGTCATCGCTGGCAAGCGCGCCCTGCTGAGGTTGTCGGACGGCGCGCTCGAACTCGTCAGGGTGCAGCCGGCAGGGAAGGGCGCCATGGATGGTGCCGCCTGGCTCAGGGGACGCGGCGGCAGCGCGGTGATCTCGTGAGGCCCAGGGAGGCGGAGCGACGCCAGCGTAACGGCGGTCGCGGTCCGCGACCGCAGGGCAGGGTCTCCGCTGCCCGCCTCGTCGCGTACGACGTGCTGCGCGACGTCGATGATCGAGACGCCTATGCGAACCTGGCGCTTCCCGCTCGCATCAGGGAAGCGGGACTCGACACGCGAGACGCCGGACTCGCGACGGAGCTCGCCGCCGGCGCCCTCCGCGGTCGCGGCCGGTACGACCGCATCATCGAGCTCGCATCGAATCGCGCCATCGATCGGATCGACTCGCGCACGCGCAACGTGCTGCGCCTCGGTGCGCATCAGCTGCTTGCCACGCGCGTGGCCCCGCACGCCGCCGTCCACGAGAGCGTCGAGCTGCAGCGGCGCGTGGCGGGCGCTCAGGCCACCGGTTTCGTGAACGGCGTGCTTCGCGCCATCGGTCGTGAGGACGCCGCGGCGTGGGACGAGCGGATCGTCGCGAGTGCTCCGTCCGCGGACGCGGCGCTCGCCGACCGGACCTCCCACCCCGCCTGGATCGTTCGCGCCCTGCGCGACGCGCTCCGAGCCGAGGGACGCGCGGACGAGCTCGAGGCGCTGCTGGAAGCCGATAACCGAGCGCCGGCCGTGCAGGTTGCCCTGCTCCCCGGGCACGGTCTCGACGACGCGATGCTCCAGGACGCCGTCGAACGCGAGGCGATCACGGTCGGTGGCCCCTCGCCCATCGGGGCGGCGCTCGCAGCGGGCGATCCCGCGCGGGTCATCGCCGAGCTCGGCGCTGTTCCGGGCACGGTGCGCGTGCAGGACCAGGGCTCGCAACTGGCCGCCCTCGCGCTCACCCGAGCCAGGCCGGTCCGAGCTGGGGAGCGGTGGATGGACGTGTGCGCCGGCCCGGGAGGGAAGACCGCGGTGCTCGCGGCCGAAGCGGCTCTCACCGGAGCGTCGGTCAGGGCCAACGAGGTGTCCGAGCACCGGACCGACCTCGTCTCCGCTGCCGTCGAGCCGTTCGATGTCGCGCTCGTCACCCACGACGGTCGCGACGACGCCGCATACGGCGGCACCGCGGAGTCCGGTGCGGTGTTCGACCGGATCCTCGTCGATGCGCCGTGCTCCGGTCTGGGAGCCCTGCGTCGCCGCCCCGAAGCGCGGTGGCGGAAAGCGCCTGGGGAGATCCCCGAGCTGACCCGTCTGCAGGAGGAGTTGCTCGCCGCCGCTGCCGATCACCTCGCGCCTGGCGGACTCCTCGCATACGTGACCTGTTCACCGCACGTGGCGGAGACGAGGGGGGTGCTGAACCGGATTCTGCGCGCGCGCCCCGAGCTCACCGAAATCGATGCGCACGCCGTGCTCGACGACATCTCCAGTGAGCCGCTCGACCTCGGGGCGTCGGGGCCGAGCGCGCAGCTGTGGCCGCACCGGAACGGCACCGACGCCATGTTCGTGGCACTTATCCAGCGCGTGGACTGATTCGCTGCCAGGGGGCGGAGATCTCCGCCCCCTGTCCAATGTCGGTGGGGGCGTCTATTCTGTGCCCATGGACGCAGGAGACCAGTCGAACGGGCGGAGCAGCGGCATGCGCACGTTCCTGCACCTGGCCGTGAACACCGCCGTCGCGAACCTGACCTCCAACTTCATGTGGTTCGCGCTCACGTTCTGGGTGTATCTCGAGACGCAGAGCATCCTCGCCACCGGCATCCTCGGCGGCGGGTACATGATGATCATCGCGCTCAGCTCGATGCTGTTCGGCAGCATCGTCGACCGCCACCGCAAGCTGATCGCGATGCGAGCGTCCGCGTGGGCATCGCTCCTCGCCTTTCTGGTCGCCTGCACCATCTTCTTCACGGTTCCCGCCGATGCGCTGCTCGCTCTGAACGGGCCGTGGTTCTGGGTGTTCACCCTCGTCATCCTCATCGGCTGCGTCGTCGAGATGCTGCGCAACCTCGCGCTCTCGACCACCGTGACGCTGCTCGTCCCGCCCGAACGGCACGCCAACGCCAACGGCCTGGTCGGCACGGTGCAGGGCATCGCGTTCATCGCGACCAGCGTGTTCAGCGGACTCTCGATCGGCCAGCTCGGCATGGCCTGGACCATGATCATCGCAACGGTGTGCACCGCACTGCCGCTCGTCCACCTGCACCTCATCCGGGTCCCCGAACCCGAGATCCAGGCGGACCCCGAACGGCGGGCCGTCGACTTCCGCGGCGGCTTCCTCGCGGCCCTCGCCGTGCCAGGGCTGCTGGCGCTCATCGTGTTCACGACCTTCAACAACCTCACCGGCGGCGTCTTCATGGCCCTCCTCGATCCCTATGGCCTGACGATCTTCTCCGTCGAAGCGTGGGGCATCTTCTTCGGCCTCGCCTCCATCGGATTCGTCGTCGGCGGAGCGGTCGTCGCCAAGTTCGGGCTCGGCAGAAATCCGATCCGCACCATGCTCATCCTCGTCGCCGCGACCGGGGTGATCGGCAGCGTGTTCACCATCCGCGACGCCGGCTGGCTCTTCATCGCGGGTCTCGCTCTGTTCATGATGATCATGCCCGCGATCGAAGCGGCCGAGCAGACCGTCATCCAGCGGGTGGTCCCGTACGAACGCCAGGGGCGGGTCTTCGGGTTCGCGATGACGTTCGAAGCAGCGATGGCTCCCATCGCATCCTTCATCATCGCCCCCATCGCGGAGTTCGGAGTGGTGCCGTACATGGAGACACCGGCAGGGCGCGACCGCTGGGCGCTGCTGCTCGGCGAGGGCGACGCTCGCGGCATCGCCCTCATCTTCTTCTTCACCGGGATCGTCTCGATTGCGCTCGCCGCGGGCGCCTCCCTCACGCAGGCCTATCGCCGCGTGTCGCGCAGCTTCCTGACGAGCACGCCGTCGCAGCCGATTGCCGAGGCTGATCCGGAGCCTCGGTAGACTGCAGGGGTGACCGCACCGCGCATCAACCCGAGCATCCTCTCCGCCGATTTCGTGAATCTCGAGTCCGAGCTCGCGCGCATCGCCACGGCTGACCTCGTGCACGTCGACGTAATGGACAATCACTTCGTCCCGAACCTCACGATCGGGCCGCCCGTCGTGGAGCGGATCCAGCAGGTATCGCCGATCCCGCTCGATGTGCATCTGATGATCACCGACGCCGATGCGCACGCTCCGGCCTATGCCGAGCTCGGCGCGTACTCGGTGACGTTCCACGCCGAAGCGGCGGAGCATCCGGTCGAGCTCGCGCGGCGCCTGCGCGACATCGGAGCGCGCGCGGGCATCGCGCTCAAGCCCGGCACCGACGTCGCACCGTATCTGGAGCTGCTGCACGAGTTCGACCAGGTGCTCGTCATGACGGTCGAACCGGGCTTCGGCGGGCAGTCGTTCATGCCGGAGACCATGCCGAAGCTGCGTGCGCTGCGCGAGGCTCGGGAGCGCCTCGGACTCGACGTGTGGCTGCAGGTGGACGGGGGCGTCTCAGTGCAGACGATCGGCATCGCGGCAGAGGCAGGGGCTGACACCTTCGTCGCAGGATCCGCCGTGTACGGGGGCGTTCCCGAGGACCGCATCGCCGAACTCCGCGCGGCCGCGCGCGATCACTCGCACTGATTCGCTCTGAGCGGCATCCCGGTGTGCCCGGGCACGGTACGCTGGTGTGGTGAAAACCTTCGAAGACCTCTTTGCCGAACTCGCCGAGAAGGCTGCGACGCGCCCCGAGGGCAGCGGAACGGTCGCCCAGCTCGACGCTGGCGTGCACGCGATCGGCAAGAAGGTCGTGGAAGAGGCCGCCGAGGTCTGGATGGCCGCCGAGTACGAGTCGGATGAGGCGTGCGCCGAGGAGATCAGTCAGCTGCTCTACCATCTGCAGGTGCTGATGCTCGCGAAGGGTATGTCCCTCGCCGACGTGTATCGGCACCTGTAACCCGCCTCCCTCCCACTCGCACCAACACGAAGGACCATCCATGCTCCGCATCGCGGTTCCGAACAAGGGCTCCCTCTCCGAGGTCGCCTCTCAGATGCTCGCCGAGGCCGGGTACTCCGGCAGACGAGACAGTCGCCAGCTCGTTCACACCGATGCCAGGAACGGCGTCGAGTTCTTCTACCTCCGCCCCCGTGACATCGCCACGTACGTCGGTTCCGGCGCGCTCGATGTCGGGATCACGGGCCGTGATCTGCTGCTCGATTCGGGATCTTCGGCCCAGGAGATCGACCACCTCGACTTCGGTGACTCGACGTTCCGCTTCGCCGCTCCTGCCGGGGGCGAGATCTCGGAGATCGCGCAGCTCGCGGGCCGGCGCGTGGCGACGAGCTACCCCCGTCTCGTCGACGACTTCCTGCAGACGCGAGGCGTCACCGCCGAGCTCGTCAAGCTCGATGGCGCCGTCGAATCGTCTGTTCGGCTCGGTGTCGCCGATGCGGTCGCCGACGTGGTCTCGACGGGTGCGACGCTCCGCGCCGCCGGCCTCGAGATCTTCGGTCCCGTGATCCTCGAGTCGACGGCAGTCCTCATCTCGGGGGAGCAGCGGCACCCGGGCATCGACCGGTTGCTCCGCCGGCTGCGGGGCGTGCTCGTCGCCCGCAAGTTCGTGATGGTCGAGTACGATCTTCCGGCCGATCAGCTGGAGGCCGCAGCCGAGGTGGCAGGCGGCGTCGAGTCGCCCACCGTCTCTCCGCTGAAGGACGAGTCCTGGGTGGCAGTTCGCGTCATGATTCCGGCGGACGCGGCGAACGACGTGATGGACCGCCTGTACGAGCTCGGTGCGCGCGCCATCCTCGTCACGGCGATCCACGCCGCGCGACTCTGATCAGGAGGGCATCATGAGCGTCAGCGTTCGCGTCATCCCCTGTCTCGATGTCGCCGCGGGTCGCGTGGTCAAGGGCGTCAATTTTCTGAACCTCCGCGACGCGGGGGACCCCGTGGAGCTCGCCGCGCGCTACGCCGAGCAGGGAGCCGACGAACTCACCTTTCTCGACGTGACCGCGACGGTCGACGATCGCAGCACGACCCACGACGTGGTGCGTCGCACGGCCGAGCAGGTATTCATCCCCCTCACCGTCGGAGGTGGTGTGCGGAGCGCCGACGACGTCGCCCGGCTGCTCGAGGTCGGTGCCGACAAGGTCGGCGTGAACAGCGCCGCGATCGCCCGTCCGGCGGTCATCGATGAGATCGCCGACCGGTTCGGCGAGCAGGTGCTCGTGCTGTCACTCGACGTCCGTCGCAGCGATCGCATGCCCAGCGGGTTCGTCGTCACGACGCACGGCGGCAAGCGCGAGACCGATCTCGATGCGCTCGCCTGGTGCCGCGAAGCGGTCGAGCGCGGCGTCGGTGAGCTGCTCGTGAACTCGATGGACGCCGACGGCACGCTCGCCGGGTTCGACCTTGAGCTGACGCGTGCCGTCCGTGAGTTGTCGACGGTGCCCGTGATCGCCTCGGGCGGTGCGGGTGAGCTCGGGCACTTCGCCCCGGCCATCGAGGCGGGCGCCGATGCCGTGCTCGCTGCCTCCGTCTTCCACGATGGCACCTTCACGATTGACGAGGTCAAGCGAGCGCTCGCGGATGCGGGTCACACCGTGCGCATGCCCGAGGTGGACGCATGACCCCGCGCGACGCCGTACCCGATGCGCTCGTCTTCGGCGCGGACGGCCTGCTGCCCGTGGTGGTGCAGGACGACGAGACGGGCGACGTGCTCATGCTCGCCTGGATGGACCGCGAGGCCGTCCGCCGTACGCTCACGACGGGACGCGTGACGTACTGGTCGCGGTCGCGGCAGGAGTACTGGCGGAAGGGCGACACCTCGGGGCACCGACAGTACGTGCGCAGCGTCGCGGCTGACTGCGATGCCGACACGCTTCTGGTGCGCGTGATCCAGGTGGGCGCGGCCTGTCACACCGGTACGCGCACGTGCTTCGACGGCCGCGAGATCGCCGCTCTGGTGGGGGATCCCGACGCTGCGGAGTGACCGACGCCGTCGCGGTAGGCTGTTCGGGTGACCCTCACCACGACCCGCGCCCAGTTCGCCGCGGCCCGCTCCACCCACGCCGTGATCCCGGTCTGCCGGGAGATCTTCGCCGATGCCGACACTCCCGTCGGCATCTACCGGAAGGTCGCCGCGTCCCGTCCAGGCACGTTCCTGCTCGAGTCGGCGGAGCAGGGGGGCGTGTGGACGCGCTTCAGCTTCGTCGGCGCCGGGTCGTTCGGCGTGCTCGGCGAGCGGGGCGGACGGGCGCACTGGACGAGCGATCCTGACGGCGGCATCGATGAGGATCGGCTGCTGTCGGGCGGGGTCTCTGGCATGCAGCCCGTCGAAGCCCTCCGAGCGGTCGTCGAGCGGTGGCAGTCCCCAGGGGTGCCGGGGCTGCCGCCGCTCGCCAGCGGTCTGGTCGGGTATCTCGGCTGGGAGACCGTCCGGCAGTTCGAGCAGCTCGAGCACCCGCCGAAGGGCGACTCGGGTCTGCCGACGCAGGGACTCAGCTTCGTCTCCGAACTCGTCGTCATCGATCACCGCGAGGGGAGCGTCGTCCTCCTCGCGAACGTGCTGAACGATGCCGGCATCGGGGAGACCGAGGCCGACACCGAATCGGCGTGGACGGACGCCCAGACGCGGCTCGATGCGCTCCAGTCGGCACTTGCCGCGCCCGCAGCATCGCCCCTCGGCACGCTAGACCGCCAGGCGCAGGCGGATCCGCGACGGCTCACGACCGAGGCTGAGTACTTCGCCAAGGTGGAGCGCGCGAAGGAGCACATCGTCGACGGAGACATCTTCCAGGTCGTCATCTCCCAGCGGTTCGACCAGGAGTGCACGGCCGATCCGCTCGACGTGTACCGCGTGCTGCGCCACCTGAACCCGAGCCCGTATCTCTACCTGCTGCACCTCGAAGACGCCGACGGGCGCCCATTCGCGGTGGTCGGGTCGAGCCCCGAGGCGCTGGTCACGGTGCAGGAGAGCGGGCACGTGATGACCCATCCGATCGCCGGATCGCGCCCCCGCGGTGCGACGGTGGAGGAGGATCAGCAGTTCGAGCGCGACCTCCTGGCGGATGAGAAGGAGCGCGCCGAGCACCTCATGCTCGTCGATCTCGCACGCAACGACATGCTTCGCGTGTGCGAGCCTGCCTCGGTGGAGGTCACGGAGTTCATGCGGATCGAGCGATTCAGCCACATCATGCACATCGTCTCCACCGTCGAGGGGCGGATGGCCGAGGGGGCGAACGCGGTCGACGCCCTGCGCGCCACGTTCCCCGCCGGAACGCTCTCGGGAGCGCCCAAGCCGTGGGCTCTGCGCATCATCGACGAGCTGGAGCCGGTCCGACGCGGAGTGTACGGCGGCGTCGTCGGCTACTTCGGCCTCGGGGGAGCCGCGGATCTCGCGATCGCGATCCGCACCGCGACCATCAAGGACGGCGTGGCGATGGTGCAGGCAGGCGGCGGCCTCGTGGCCGACTCGGTTCCCCGGCTCGAGGAGGAAGAATCCCGGAACAAGGCCGCCGCTCCGCTCCGGGCCGTCGCGATCGCGAACTCGCTCCAGCGTCTCACCGCCGGAGAGGGGGCGTAGATGCTGCGTAAGCGCACACTCGTCCTCCTCCTGCTCGCCGGGGCGGCGGTGATCCTCGTGGCCTCGACCCAGGTCTGGGCGACCTTCGCCCTCGCCCCCGGCGCCGCAACGGTCACGGAGGTCGCGGTGACCGGGCAGCAAACCACCCCAGCGCTCATGCCGATCGCGATCGCCTTGATCGCCGCCGCCGTCACCCTGTCGATCGCCGGGAAGGTGCTGCGGCCGATCCTCGCGATCGTCACTGCGCTCCTCGGCGGAGGCATCGCGGTGGTCTGCATCGGGCGAGTCTTCGGATCGTCCGCCGACCTGGTGGCGTCGGCGGGGGCGGCGCTCAGCGAGGTGACGGGGCTCGGCGCCTCCGATCACACCGGCATCGTCGTGGAGGCCCATCAGTCGGTGTGGCCGGCCATCGCAGCGGGAGCCGGCATCTGCGTCGCGATCATCGCTGTCATCGTCTGCGTTGTCGGGCGGTCGTGGACCACCGGCGGCAGACGCTACGAGTCCGCTGCCCCGAAGGCGGCCGCCGGCGGCCGTACCGATCGGATCTCGGACTGGGATGCGATCTCCGAGGGCGACGACCCGAGCGACGACCCCGCCGAATCCGGCGGCGAGGCTGAACCTGACCCGGGTGCGGGCGATCCGAAACGATGACACCGCGGTCGGCGGTCGCCGAACCCGCGAAACAGCCGGTAGGCTGGAGGGCGTACGCATCGCTTTCAGAGGAGTTTCATGAGTAACGAGCACGGAGATCCCGGCCACGGCGACTCACCCGCCGCCTGGACCGCCGTCGTCGTGATGTTGATCGGCATCGCAGCGGGCACCGTCTTCTTCTTCCTGCACATGGCCACCATGGTGTGGGTCTGCGCGGGCGTCGTCGTCGTCGGTCTGCTGCTGGGGTGGATTCTCGCCAAGGCCGGTTTCGGCGTGAACGGGCCCCGGTTCACCCCGAAGTCGCACGACTAACGTGCTCGACGAACTACTCGCAGGGTCCCTGGAAGACGCACGGGAGCGCCGCGCGCTGCGGTCGCTCGCCGATGTCGAGGCAGCGGCCCTCGCGCGACCGGCCGCTCTCGACGCGCTGGAGTTCCTCGCGCCGGCCGACCACATCAAGGTCATCGCCGAGGTGAAGCGCGCGAGCCCGTCCCGCGGCGACCTCGCCGACATCCCCGAGCCCCAGGCTCTCGCGGCGCAGTACGAGGCCGGTGGAGCGAGTGCGGTGAGCGTGCTGACGGAGGAGCGCCGCTTCAAGGGGTCGCTCGCCGATCTCGAAGCCGTGCGCAAGGCCATCAGCATCCCGATCCTCCGCAAGGACTTCATCGGCGACGAGTACCAGGTCTTCGAGGCGCGGGCCTCTGGAGCCGACCTCGTGCTGCTGATCGTCGCCGCACTGCCCCAGGACCGCCTGGAGCAGTTGCATGCGCTCATCCGTGAACTCGGCATGACGCCGCTCGTTGAAGCCCACTCGGAAGAGGAGGTCGCGCGGGCCGTCGACCTCGGCGCACAGCTCATCGGCGTCAACGCGCGCGACCTGCGCACGTTCGAACTCGATCGGGAACTGTTCGGCCGCGTCGCCGACCAGATGCCCGCAGGCGTGGTCCGCGTTGCGGAGTCCGCCGTGCTCGACATCTCCGACGTCGAACGCTATCGCGAAGCCGGTGCCGACGCCGTGCTCGTGGGCGAGGCGCTCGTCACGAGCGATCCCATCGCGACCCTCTCGTCGTACTTGAACGTCTGAGACGAGAGACCTCTCACCGACCTCCTGAACCGGAAAGCACAGGGTGCACCATGACTGACCAGACACCGGGGGCGCATCCGCTGCGCTCCGAGGCCGGCCCGTTCTTCGGGGAGTTCGGCGGCAGGTACATGCCGGAGTCGCTCATCGCGGCGCTCGACGAGGTGCAGCGCGCCTATGAGGACGCCCAGCAGGATCCGGAGTTCGCCGCCGAGCTCGCCGAGCTGCACCGCACCTACACCGGTCGCCCCTCCATCATCACGGAGGTGCCCCGATTCGCGGCGCACGGCGGGGGTGCGCGGATCCTCCTGAAGCGCGAGGATCTCAACCACACGGGTTCGCACAAGATCAACAACGTGCTCGGGCAGGCGCTCCTGGTGAAGCGACTGGGCAAGACGCGGCTGATCGCGGAGACGGGTGCCGGCCAGCACGGCGTCGCCACGGCCACCGCGGCAGCGCTGTTCGGCATGGACTGCACCGTCTACATGGGCGAGGTCGACACCGAGCGGCAGGCACTGAACGTCGCCCGAATGCGTCTGCTCGGCGCAGAGGTGATCCCGGTGAAGACGGGCTCGCGCACGCTGAAGGACGCGATCAACGAGGCGTTCCGCGACTGGGTCGCGAACGTCGAGAGCACCCACTATCTCCTCGGCACCGTCAACGGGCCGCACCCGTTCCCGGTGATGGTGCGCGACTTCCACAAGATCATCGGCGAAGAGGCTCGCGAGCAGGTGCTGGAGCTCACCGGCCGGCTCCCCGACGCGGTCGCAGCCTGCGTCGGAGGCGGATCCAACGCGATCGGCATCTTCCACGCCTTCCTGGACGACCCCGAGGTCGCCCTCTACGGGTTCGAGCCCGGAGGGCACGGACTGGCCTCCGGAGAGCACGGTGCGACGATCGGCGCAGGCAGGCCCGGAGTGCTCCACGGCACGCGCACGTACGTGCTCCAGGACGAGGACGGGCAGACGGTGGAGTCGTACTCCATCTCGGCGGGACTCGACTACCCGGGTGTCGGCCCCGAGCACGCGTGGCTCTCCGACATCGGCCGTGCCACGTACGAGTCCGTCACCGATGACGAGGCGATGCAGGCGCTCCGCCTGCTGGCGCGCACCGAGGGCATCATCCCGGCGATCGAGTCGGCGCATGCCCTGGCGGGAGCGTTACGACTCGGCAAGCAGCTGGGGGAGGATGCCGTGATCCTCGTGAACCTCTCAGGGCGCGGCGACAAGGACATGGCGACGGCGGCGAAGTACTTCGAGCTGATCGACGACGAGACGGGAATCGAAGGATGAGCGCACCGCAGTCATCGGTCGCGACGGCGATCCGCCGCGCGCAGGAGGAACGCCGGGGCGCCCTCGTCGGGTACCTGCCCGTCGGGTTCCCAGACCTCGACACGAGCGTCGAGGCGGCGATCGCGATGGCGCGCAGCGGCGCCGACGTGCTCGAGCTCGGCCTGCCGTACTCGGACCCGGTCATGGACGGCGTCGTGATCCAGGAGGCGACTCAGACGGCGCTGGCCGCAGGCTTCCGGGTCTCCCACGTCTTCGAAGCGGTCCGCCGCATCCGCGAAGCCGTCGACGTGCCCGTTCTGGTCATGACTTACTGGAACCCGGTGCTGCAGTACGGTGTCGAACGATTCGCGTCCGAGCTGGCTGCCGCAGGTGGCGCCGGCCTGATCACCCCCGATATCACGCCGGACTCGGCCGATGAGTGGCTGCTCGTCAGTCGTGAGCACGGCCTCGACCGTGTGTTCCTCGCGGCACCGACCTCGAGCGATGAGCGTCTTGAGCTGGTTGCTCGTGCGACGACGGGGTTCGTCTACACCGTCTCGACGATGGGGATCACCGGCGAGCGCACGGAGCTCGACGCCGCCGCGTCGCGGCTGACGGCCCGCCTGCGCGAGCACGGCGCCGATCTGTGCTGCGTCGGTATCGGTATCTCGACGGCTGAGCAGGTCGCCTCCGCCCTCGAGTACGCCGACGGCGCGATCGTCGGGACCGCGTTCGTGCGGGCGCTGCGCGACGGGGGAGTCGACCGTCTGGCAGAGGTCGTCGCGGACGTCGCCCAGGGGACTGCCCGCTAGGATAGGTGCGTCGCCCGGTTCCGATCGGTTCTGGGCGCAGAGTCGCGAAAGAGGAGTGGATGATCCTGCCATTCAGTATCCCGAGCCCCGATCTGCAGTTCATCGAGATCGGACCGGTGAGGATCGCCGTCTACGCGATCTGCATCATCGTCGGCGTGATCGCTGCGGGAATCTGGACCAACCGACGGCTGACCCAGCGCGGTGGGGAGCGGGGCGTCACCCTCGACTTCCTCGTCTGGTCCCTGGTGCTCGGCATCATCGGCGCGCGTTTCTACCACGTCGCGTCGCACTGGGGCGACTACTTCGGTCAGGGCCGCGAGTGGTGGAACCCGTTCGTGCCGAACGCGATCTGGAACATCTGGGACGGCGGCATCGCGATCTTCGGCGCCCTGCTCGGAGGCGCGCTGGGCGTGCTCATCGCGTCGCGCATCACCGGTGTCCGCTTCTGGTCGTTCGCCGATGCGCTGGTACCGGGCCTCCTGCTCGCCCAGGCCTTCGGCCGGCTCGGCAACTGGTTCAACCACGAGCTCTTCGGCGGCCCGACGACGCTCCCGTGGGGGCTGCAGATCGAGCCGGACAACGCGGCCTTCCCGATCGGGTTGCCTCCGGAGACGCTGTTCCACCCGACCTTCCTCTACGAGATCGTCTGGAACCTGCTCGGTATCGTCGTGCTGCTCGCCATCGAGCGGGCGTGGCGTCCGCGATGGGGCCAGTTCTTCGGGCTGTACCTCATCTGGTACGGGCTCGGCCGCAGCGTGATCGAGTCGATGCGGGTGGATCCGAGCCTCATCGTGCTCGGCCTGCGCACCAACGTGCTCACTGCGCTGATCGCGATTCTTCTCGGAGTGATCCTGATCATCGTGCAGCGCCACCGTCACCCCGGTCTGGAGCGCACCGTCTACCTGCCAGGACGCTCGAATCCGCAGGACAGCGTCCTTGCGGAGACGAGTGACCCGGAGGAGTACTACCACGTGCTCGACCACGGCGATGCGCGGGACACCCACGCTGGACCCGACGAGGTCGACGCGGAAGACCGTGAGGATACCGATGACGCGGACATGGAACGCGTCGGAGAGGAACGTCGATGAGGCACGCCAAGATCGTCGCAACCTGGGGGCCGGCCGTAGCGAGCTACGACCACACCCTCGAGCTCATCCGGGCGGGCGTGAACGTCGCCCGGCTCAACATGTCGCACGGAACGTACAACGTGCACGAGGGCGTGTACCGCAACATCCGGCGCGCCGAGACCGAGGTCGGCCGCCCGATCGCGGTCCTCGCCGATCTCCAGGGGCCGAAGATCAGGCTCGCGACGTTCGCGGACGGGCCGCACGACCTCGCCGAGGGCGACGAGTTCGCGATCACGACGCGCGACGTTCCTGGCGACCGCACCATCTGCGGCACGACCTACAAGGGGCTGCCGGGAGACGTCGAGGTCGGTGACCCGCTGCTCATCGACGACGGCAAGGTCGGCCTCCGCGTCGTGAGCGTCACCGAGGACACCGTCCACACGGTGGTCGAAGTCCCCGGCACGGTCTCGAACAACAAGGGGATCAACCTCCCCGGCGTCGCCGTGAGCGTCCCCGCGCTTTCGGAGAAGGACGAGCAGGATCTGCGCTGGGCACTGCAGCTCGGGGCCGACTACATCGCACTCTCGTTCGTCCGCGACGCAGCAGACATCACCCGCGTGCACGAGATCATGGCTGAGGAGGGGCGCAAGCTCCCCGTCATCGCCAAGATCGAGAAGCCGCAGGCCGTCGAGAATCTTGAGGCGATCGTCGACGCGTTCGACGGCATCATGGTCGCCCGCGGCGACCTCGGTGTGGAGATGCCGCTCGAGCGGGTGCCGCTCGTGCAGGCGGAGGCGGTCACGCTTGCGCGGCGCTACGCGAAGCCCGTGATCGTCGCGACTCAGGTCTTCGAGTCGATGATCGACAACCCGAGGCCTACCCGCGCCGAGGCCTCCGACTGCGCCAACGCCGTGCTCGACGGCACGGACGCCGTCATGCTCTCGGGCGAGACGAGCGTCGGCGCGTTCCCCGTCGAGGCGGTCTCCACCATGTCGCGCATCATCGAGACGACCGAGGAGCACGCGCTCGACCGCATCGAGTCGTTCGGTACGCAGCCCCGCACCCAGGGCGGCGCGCTGACCCTCGCGGCATCCGAGGTCGCAGACTTCATCGGAGCGAAGTACATCTGCGTGTTCACCGAGTCGGGTGACACCGTGCGCCGCATGTCGCGTCTGCGCAAGTCGATGCCGATCCTCGGATTCACCCCGAGCCTCGAGACCCGCCGCCGCATGGAACTCACCTGGGGAGCTCGCAGCTTCGAGGTGCCGCGCGTCAACAGCACCGACGAGATGTTCGAGCAGGTCGATCACGTGCTGCTCGGCCACCATCGTGCGGAGATCGGTGAGACGGTGCTCGTAATCGCCGGTTCGCCTCCCGGCGTCGTCGGCACGACCAACACGCTCCGCGTCCACCGGGTCGGTGAGGCCACGGGGCAGCTCCCCGAGGCGCGTCCGCGCAAGCACACGCTCGAGGGCACGATCGGCGACTGACCGCCTGACGCTCTGATCGCTGGTGAAGCGGGTATCGGCTCTGCCGGTACCCGCTTCGTCGTGTGTTCGCCCTTCGTGTGCCGAGCGGCTCACCGTGGGTGTCGTGGTCACACCGCCCGCGCTGCTGCGGTAGGGTTGCTTCGGTGGGAATACCCACTATGCCGGATTGGCGGAATTGGCAGACGCGAAGCACTCAAAATGCTTTGTCCTTTGGGCGTGTGGGTTCGAGTCCCACATCCGGCACACATCGCAAGAATTCCGAGATCGAGCTCGGAACTCGAGCTAATTCAGTCGTTCGGCGATCCTCATTCGCCGCTGACGCGAGCGCTCTCTTCTATGATCTACGGCTTCGACGGCGCTCTCCCATAATCCGCCGACCGCCGTGCTCACCCCCTGCGTTCGGTCTTGTGTCGGTACAGTTCGAGGTCGGCGCGCTCGACGGCATCAGCGAACCTTCCTTCCGCGTGAACGGTGGCTGTACCCACCGAGAACTCGATCGGACTCGACGCGGCAACACGCTCGATGATCGTTGCGATATCGGTCGCCGTCGCGTTTCGAAGAACCACGAGGAATTCATCGCCTCCGACACGAACCACGCAATCACCAGACCTGATCGAGGCCTTCCACACGTCGGCGAACAACGCGAGGATCCTGTCTCCTTCTGCGTGACCCCGGGGTATCGTTGACTTCTTTGAATCCGTCGAGATCGAGCGCGAGCACAGTACTGCTCCGATGATGTCTGCGCCGATCGAGCTTGGAGTCCGAGAGGTAGCGTTCCAGGCCGCGGCGATTGAAGGCCCCCGTGAGAGAATCGGTCAGCCCGACTCTCTCCTCAGCCGCTCGGAGCCTGGCGACAGCGATGATCACCAGGGCGTTGAGTGTTCCGAGTGAGATTGCGGCCCAAGTCAGCGCCGCAACATCCTGGCCCAGTGCTGCTGCGACCGCAGAGATACACAGAGCGAGAGTGGCGTAGATGGGGAGGTAGAAGTATCGAAAGACCGATGTGCCGAAGTACCACGCGGCGAGTGCGGCGAGACCGGTCAGGTACCCCAGGTTCATGACTCGGTACACGTCGTTGTTCGAAGTTGCGATCAGCGCGAGACAGAGAAGCTGGAACAGGATGATCGGGAAGAAGAGCACGGGCTCACGCACTCGAGACCTCACGGAGAGCATCGTTGTTCCCAAGATGAGAGATGCGATAGACAGAGAGAAGTCCCACACACTCGAGCGATCGTCTCTGGAGAGAGCGGCGATCAGGATGCTTGCCGAGGCAACGAGGAACAAAGCCCCGGAGAAACGGAGAAACTGCCGGGATCTCCGTTCCTGACTCGACCCTTGAATCATGACGCCAGGCTAGCTCTATGACTGGTCCTCATCAATCGAGCTGGGCCCTCTCCGGCATGTTGTTTGCTCAAACGATACGGAGGTGCCGGATGATGCGTCTGCGGCTCACTCCTCGGAGAACGGGTTCTCGCTGAGAATCCTGAGGAGATCTTCCGGATCGGCGCCTGCGCGTTGCCACAGGTTCGTGAGCAGGATCGCCGTGTGCCGCGAAGCCGCGAACGCCACTGCTCCCGGCGTCATCATCGGCTGAGCGGAGAATTCCTCGAACTTCAGCAGGTAGTCGTGGAAGAGCTGCTCGATCGCTGCAGGTTCCGTCTCCTGCACATTGCGCTGCGCGAGAGTAGCGAGTTCGGCCCCCATCGCTGCGAGGTGGTCGATCGCATCGTGGCCGAGTTCGGTTTCCAGTCGGTTCAGGGGGTCGTCCTCAGTGCTCATCCGCCGAGTCTACGGTGCCGGGGTGCGGTGTCTCTGGGGCTGTGCTCCACGCGCGTCCGTCGGTAGGGTGAGGGCATGGCGCAGGACGATGACTCGAGCAACGGTCTCATCTACGGCATCATCTTCGGGATGCTCGGCGGTGTCGTCATCGGTGTCATCACGGACAACATCGGCCTGTGGATCGCACTGGGCATGCCGATCGGGATCGCCATCGGGCTCGTGTCTGACGCGGGGAATCGGCGGAACCGAGACGAGGGGCATTCCGATGAGTGACGTCGGTTCTGGCGCTCAGTCGTAGCGGTGCGCCACGTGCCACCTGCCGGCGTCGTCGCGCTGCACGTCGAAGACGCTGGCCAGACCGTCCTGGTCGCTGCGAGCGGTGAAGCGCCACCCGATGAACTGCGCGGGGGCGTGTGTGATCTGCGGTGGGAGCCAGTCAGGCTCGCGGGTGAGTGGGGTGGGCTCGTCGATCACGCGCCAGCGGACGCGATCAGCCACCATGCGGGCAGGCACGCCAGACTCGAACCAGAGCGCGACGGCGTCTCGTACTGATGTTTCGAACATGTGTACGATGGTAGACGAAGGTGCAGACATTGGGAACCTGGAATGAGTTCCTTTCTGAAGGGGGCGGGTGTGGGTATTCGTGAGAGCAGCGGCTTCAGTCGCAGTGGGTCCGCCTACGATGCGCAGCACGCCGCCGACTCCATCGCCGAGCTCGAGGCGCAGTATGCGGCTGGCGAGATCGAGCGCCACGCCTACTTCGAGAAGAAGCGCTCGCTCGTGCAGATCTACCTCAAGGCCACGACCTCGCCGAAGCGCACATTTCCTGAGGAGTACTGAGCCGGTGCTTCACCGGCGCGCGAACGTGGGTGAGTCGCGCGGTGGGCGCTGGAGGCCTGGTGTCAACTAGTACATACTAGTAACCAGTTGTTGCTGGTGTATTGCTCTCGCGTTTCCGCGAGTGTGCGGGAGTTGCCCCGAATATGCGGGTCTATATGCGTCTGAATCGCGCCGAAAGAAATATTTACAACTTTCGAAGTTCTTGCTACATTGGGCGTGCGACAGCGATTCAGCGACGACGCTGAGAGAGGCACTCATGACGTCCATTGACATCAATCAACTGACCATTACGTACGGCAGCACGACCGTCATCGAGGGGATGGACCTCTCGATACGGGACGGTGAGTTCTTCACGCTGCTGGGCCCGTCTGGCTGCGGCAAGACGACGCTGCTGCGCACGATCGCTGGGTTCATCGCTCCGGCTGAGGGGCGGGTGCTGTTCGGTGATCGGGATGTCACGGGGGTGCCGGTGCATCGGCGCAACATTGGCATGATGTTCCAGGACTACGCCCTGTTCCCCGATAAGACGGTCGCGGCGAACGTCGCGTACGGGTTGAAGGCGCGCAAGACCCCGAAGGCCGAGATCGGCGGACGGGTGACCGAGGCGCTCGAGCGCGTCGGGATGGCGGGGTTCGCGGATCGCTTGCCCGGTGCGCTTTCGGGCGGTCAGCGGCAGCGCGTCGCGCTGGCGCGCGCGCTCGTGATCCGCCCCTCCGTGCTGCTGATGGACGAGCCCCTTTCTGCCCTCGATACGAAGCTGCGGTTGACGGTGCGCGAGTCGATCATGGATCTGCAGCGCGAGCTGGGTATCACGACGGTGTTCGTCACGCACGATCAGGAGGAGGCGCTCGCGATGAGCGACCGGATCGCGCTCTTCCGCGAGGGGCGCATTGAGCAGGTCGGGTCGCCGACCGACATCTACCGGAATCCGGTGTCGAGTTACGCGGCCGACTTCATCGGCGCTGCGAACGTGCTCCCGGTCGAGGTGACGGCCGCGTCCGCGCAGGCGCCGGGTGACGAGGTCACGGTCGGGCTCGGCGCGACCGTGCTGCGGGGTGTGCGCCGTTCCGCGCTCTCGGCGGGTGGGGCGTACGCGATCGCCCGGCCGGAGCACCTTGGTCTCTCCGCGGCCGGTGCGGCCCCGGATCCGGGCGTGACGGCGGTGCCGGGTGAAGTGGTGCGCCGGCAGTATCTGGGACGGGTGCAGCAGCACAGTGTGCGCTTGGATGGCGGCTCCGAGATCGAGGTGAGCGGCCCGGCGAGCGCACCGGGGTTCGAAGCGGGGGAGCCGGTGCAGGTCCTGTTCCCGGCCGCCGAGACGCTGGTGCTGGCATCATGAGCGTGCAGACGGCCCCGATCACTCAGGCGTACTCCATCACTCGCGAGAAACGGAGGCGGCAGTTCTCGCCGTGGCTGCTGCTCACGGTAATCGCCGTGATCCTCGCTCTCGTCTTCGTGGCCTGGCCCATCGTGAACGTGCTGCTGTCCTCGTTCACCGCCAGCGAGGGCGGACCCCTGGACGGTTGGAAGGAATTCTTCGCGGATCCGGCGTACCTGACCGCTGTGGGCAACACCCTCCTGCTGGCGGCGATCGTGACGGTCCTCGCGACGACCTACGGGGTGTTCCTGGCGTACTTCACGTCCCGGTTCCGGTTCTGGGCGAAAGCGGTGATCGCGGTGCTGCCGGTGACGGCGATCCTGGTGCCCGAGGTAATCGTGACCCAGGCGTGGCTGATGTTCCTCGGGAACAACGGATTCCTCACCCGGCTGCTGCGCGATACCGCCGGGATCGAGATGCCGACCCTCTACGGATGGCGAGGACTGATCCTGATCCTGCCGCTGCTCTACTACACCTATGTCTACCTGGGCACGCTCGCGGCCCTGAAAGGGTTCGATTCGCAGCTCGAAGAAGCGGCGATGAGCCTGGGCTCCTCCCCGCTGCAGGCGCGGTTCAAGGTGATGATCCCCGCGATCTTCCCCGCGGTCGCGTCGACCTCGATCGTGGTGTTCACCCTGACGCTGGGCAACTTCGCCACCTCGACGATCATCGGCGGCGACGTGGACCTGCTCGCCCCGCTGACGTACCGCGTGTTCCTGGCCGAGACCGGTGGGGATCCGATGATGCAGTCCACCCTCGCGACGACCGCGATCGCGATCGTCGCGCTCGTCCTCTTCCTGCAGCGCCTCACGGTCGGGCGGAAGAAGTACGAGATGGTGCAGGGACGTGCCTGGGTGCCGATCCGCGTGCGGGGAGCCTCCGGGGTGTTCCTCTCGATCATCACCGCGATCCTGCTGATCGCCTCGACTCTTCCGCTCGTGATGGTCATCGTGATCGCATTCACCGCTTCGAGCGGTCCGGTGCTGCGGTGGGGCGAGTTCTCGCTCGACAACCTCACGACGGTGCTGTCGCGGGAACCGCAGCCGATCCTCAACACCCTGACCTATGGCGGGCTCGCGTGCCTGATCGGGATCCTGGTGTCGATCGTAGTGAGCGTCGTGATCGTGAAGAAGAAGAACTTCCTCACCCCCGCGCTTGACTACCTCGTGATGCTGCCGATGGCGCTGTCGGGCACCGTGCTGGGCATCGGCATGATGTCGGCGTTCGGGGCCGGGCCGATCGGGCTCGGCGGGACGGGCGCGATCATCGTGCTGGTGTTCGTGATCCGTCGTCTCGTGCACGGCGTGCGGAACTCGTCCGCGACCCTCCACGCGATCCCCGACTCGCTCGAGGACGCGTCGGTGAGTCTCGGGGTGCCGCCGTTCAAGTCGTTCCTGAAGGTCGTGCTGCCGCTCATGGTGCCCGGCATCGCGGCGGCCACGGTGCTGACGTGGACCACGATCATCGCTGAGCTGTCCGCGTCGCTGGTGGTGTACTCCGCCGGCAGGGAGACGATCACGATCAAGGTGTTCCAGCTCATGGGCACCGGCCTCAACGGTCAGGCCGCGGCGTACGGGCTGATCCTCGTGGTCCTCGCGATCGTGCCGATCGTGATCGCGACGCGGGTGTTCAAGATCCGCCTCTTCACCTGACCCGGCGTCCCGAGCGCTCCTCCCCACATCTCCCGGTTCACCGAACCGGCTCAACGAAAGGTACCCCATGAAAATCTCGAGCTTCGCGAAGGCGGGCGCCCTGGCGACCGCGACCGCTCTCCTGTTCACCGGCTGCTCCGGCGGAGGAGGCGAGGGCGGTGCATCAGCGGTGATGTACACCTCGAACAACGAGACGACGGTCGGCGTGGTCGTCGACGCAGCGGCCGCGCAGGATCCGTCCCTGAAGGTCGATGCGGTGACCGGCAGCTCCGGTCCGCTCCTGCAGCGCATCGAGACCGAGGCCGGAAGCCCCGCCGCTGACGTGTTCTACAGCGCACCCGCTGACACTCTCGTCGACTTCACCGACGTGATCGCGACGTACGAGTCTCCGGAAGCCGCAGCGATCCCAGAGGAGCTGCGGGATCCGGAGAACCGCTGGACCCCCACGAACACCCACGTGGTGGCATTCATGGCGAACACCGACCAGATCGACGGGGGCTCCGCGCCCACGACGTGGGAGGAACTGACCGACCCGGAGTGGGCGGGCAAGGTCGTCATCGCCGATCCTGAGCAGTCCTCCACCGCGTTCACGGCCCTCTACGGCGCATACAAGGTGCTGGGCGAGGACGGCTTCGCCGATCTGGCTGAGAATCTCACGGTCACGGAGAACTCCAGCAACGTGTACCCCGCCGTTGCGCAGGGCGAGTATGCGGTGTCGATCGGATACGAGTCGAACATCTACCCCTACGTCGCCGGCGAACAGGCCGGAATCGAGATGATCTACCCTGAGGACGGCACCTTCGTCGAATACGATTCGGCGTTCCTCGTGAAGGACGGGCCGAACGGCGAGGCTGGGGAGCAGCTCATCGACACGCTGCTGTCGAAGGAGACGCAGGAGCAGAACCTCGAGCAGTCGTTCCGGCGCCCGAGTCGCGACGACATCGACCCGACGCAGTTCGTCGAGTTCGAGAAGCTCGAGGACCTCACGGTAGTCGACATCCACGGCGACGATGACGCGCAGGGGCGCGAGGACTTCCTCGCCCTCTGGCAGAGCCTCTGATGGCGTTCGCGGACCATCCGCTCGCCGAGGAGTTCACCGCGTTCATCCACGAGCTCGCCGACGCCGCAAGTGCGCAGCTCGCGGAGCGGCACGAGGGGAGCCGGTTCGAGACCAAAGCCGACGCGAGTCCCGTCACCGAGTTCGACCGGGGAGTGGAGCAGCGGCTCCGCGCGCTGATCGCGGATCGGTACCCCGAGCACGGCATCATCGGCGAGGAGTTCCCTCCGGAGCGAGAGGATGCGGAGTTCGTCTGGGTGATGGATCCGATCGACGGAACGAAGTCGTTCGTCGCCGGCATCCCGGTCTTCACGACGCTCATCGCGCTCTGCCGGAACGGCACCCCGGTCATCGGGGTCATCGACGCCTCCGTTACGCAGGATCGATGGGTCGGCGTCGACGGCCGAGCCACGACACTCAATGGGCACGAGGTGCACACGAGCGGGCGACAGGGGCTCACGGGAGCGACGCTGTCGTGGAGCCAGCCCGATCGCGTGCTCGAAGAGCACCGGGTGGGGCTCGAGCAGCTGAATGAGCGTGTGGCCTGGCGCGTGTTCGGTGCGGCGTCCTACGGCTTCGGTCGGGTGGCCGCGGGAGCGATCGACCTCGCCGGGTACAGCGGAGGGTTCGGCCCGTACGACGTCTGCGCGATCGTGCCGATCGTCGAAGGCGCTGGCGGGGTCGTGAGCGACGAGCTCGGCCAGCCGATCACCATCAGGCAGGCGCAGGCATGCATCGTGTCGGCCTCGCCCGAGCTGCACCGCGAAGCCCTCAGCGTGCTCTGCGGCGGCTGAGCGAGCCGACCTGCCTGACCGTCGTCGGGTGTTCTGGCCACGACGACGGTCAGGCTAGGGTGGTCCCATGAGCTCGAAGCAGCCGTTGCATGAACAGCTCTACGCCGCCATGGCCGAGCGCATCCGTCTCGGTCACTGGCCGGAGGGGGAGCGGGTGCCGAGCGAGAAAGCGCTCGAGGAGGAGTTCGGCACGTCACGGGGCCCTGTACGCCAGGCGCTGGCCCGATTGCGTGCGGAAGGACTGATCGTCGGCGGTCGAGGCGCGCCGCCCCGCGTGCAGCACGCCGTGCCTGCACAGTCGTTCGACACCTACATGTCGTTCACGGAGTGGGCCGAAGAACTGGGCCGCGTGCCGGGCCAGAAGACGATCGAGGTCACCCGCCGCCTCGCCGACGAGCGGCTCGCACGCGATCTCCGGATCGAGCCGGACAGTCCCGTGGTCGAAGTGGTGCGGCTGCGCACCTTCGATGACGAACCGGTGATGCTCGAGCGATCGGCCTACGCCCTGGCTATCGGGAAGCACCTGCTCGCCGTCGATCTCGATACGCACAGCATCTACCAGACGCTGCAGGAGCAGGGCATCACGCAGACGCGGGCGCGCAACGTCATCGATGCGATCGCGGCGAGCGCGTTCGATGCCCAGTGGTTCGGGATCGACGTCGGCAGCCCGCTGCTGCGCGTTCGGCGGATCGCGTTCGACGAAGCCGGGTCGGTCGTGGACGTGGTGGAGAATCACTACCTGCCGTCGAAAGCGACGTTCGCCGTCGAGAACATCCGCGATCAGCGGACGCCGTTGTCGCGCGTGACCGTCGATGGCGAGTCCCGTGTATGAGGAGGAAGACGTGACGAACCGGGAAACACGCCACCGCGAGCTCGCGGAGCACTACCTGCCAGACGCGCTACTGGCGCGGATGCGCGAACGAGCCGCGGGGTACGACCGCGAGAACCGCTTCTTCTGGGAGGACCTCGACGACCTTCGGGGCCGGGGGTACCTGACGTTGTTCGTGCCCGAGGAGTTCGGCGGGCCGGGGCTCACCCTGAATCAGGTGTCTCGACTACAACAGCGGTTGGCATCGGCCGCGCCCGCGACGGCGCTCGCGGTGAACATGCACCTCATGTGCACGGGTGTCGTGGCCGCGATGTTCGCCAGGGGAGACCGCTCGCTCGGCTACGTGTTCGAGGAAGCGATGGCAGGCGAGATCTTCGCGTTCGGCATCAGCGAGCCGGCGAACGACTGGGTGCTGTACGGATCGCACACCGTCGCCGAACCGCAGGCCGATGGCGGCTATCTGCTCTCCGGGGTGAAGATCTTCACGTCGCTGTCGCCCGTGTGGACGCGGCTCATCGTGCACGGTCTCGACGAGTCCGACCCGGATGACCCTCGGGTAATGTTCGGTTTCGTCGAGCGATCGCACGAGGATGCCGCGGCCGATGGCGGGCCCGGGATCACGGTCTCGGATCGCTGGGACGTGCTCGGCATGCGCGCCTCGCACAGTCGTGCGACGGTGCTCGACCGGGCGAGCGTGCGGCCCGAGCGAGTGGCGCGGCGGGTGCCCGCGGGCCGGACGCCAGACCTGCTGACCTTCGCCATCATGGGCAACTTCCAGCTGCTCATCGGCTCGGTCTACGCGGGGATCGCGCGCCGCGCGCTCGAGGTCGGTGCCAATGCCCTGCGCGGGCGTCGGTCGGCGCAGCGGGGTACGAGCTACGCCGAGGTGCCCGAGAGCCGGATCCGACTCGCGGACGCGCACCTCGAGTTCACGGCGGTACCCGCCCAGCTCGACGCGACGACCCGGGACTTCGATGAGCTGGAGGACCTCGGCGCGGCGTGGCCGCTGAGGTTCGTGAGCGCGCGCCTGAACGCCGTGACGGCGGCGCGGCGCTGTGCCGAGAGCGCGCTCCTGTGCTCGGGAGGCGCCGGATTCAGCAACGATCACGAGGTGAGCCGGTTGCTGCGCGACGCGACGGCCGGCCTGTTCCATCCGCCGAGCATGGACGCCGCCCGCCCGATGTATGCCGCGGCGCTGCTCGACATCGACGAAGAGGCTACTGCAGACTCTGCTTGAATCCGTCGGCGAGTGCGTCGACGACGGCCTCCAATGCTGCGGCGGGAACGGTGCTCGGGGTGCCCGAGCGCAGGTCGCCGAAGGGAAAGCCGGACCCGCCGTTGGCGTGCAGCACGTCCAGCTGCCTGGAAGCGCTGTTGCCCTCGTCGAGCACGCGGGCGACGCTCGCGAGCTCGGCGGAGCACCCGAGGTCGGCGGCGACGGGAGCGAGTTCGTCGAGCAGAGCGGAGAGGTGCGCTCGAACGGGCATCTGCGTCCCGTCCGGGTCGACGATCACCTCGGCGTCGAGCCCGTACCGAGCTGCGCGCCACTTGTTCTCCCGCACATACCACTGCTGCAGGCGGGGGAGCGCCTCGCCTCGATCGAGCTTCCGCTGGAAGTGCTCGACGAGGCACTGCGATACGGCCGCGAGCATGCCGATCTCCCACAGCGTCGAGGCCCCGTCGCAGGCCCGGAGCTCGATGGTGCCCCACCGGGGTGCCGGGCGCACGTCCCAGCGCGCCTCGGTGGGCTCGGCGATGATGCCGGTGCGCGTCAGGTCGTCGACGACGCGCTCGAAGTCCTCCCAGTCGTCGAGATCCCACGGTACGCCGGCCGTGGGGAGCTGCTGGAACATGAGCGCCCGGTTCGATGCGTACCCGGTCGGCTCTCCGGCCCAGAGCGGACTCGAAGCGGCCAGGGCCTGCAGGTGGGGCAGGTACGCGAGCACGGCGTGCATGATCGGGATGACCCGCTCGCGTCGGTCGATCCCGAGGTGCACGTGGACGCCCCAGATGAGCATGTTGCGGCCCCACCACTGCGTGCGCTCCAGGAACCGGTCGTAGCGCTCGGACGGGGTGACGCTCTGCGCCTCCCAGCGGCTGAACGGGTGGCTGCCGCTGCCGATGATGCGGTGTCCGCTCGCCTCGGCCGATGCGAGCGCGGCGCGCGCCATCTCGCGGAGGTCGGCAACCGCGTCGCCGACGCGGGCGTGCGGTGCGGAAACGAGCTCGATGGTGTTCTCCAGCAGCTCGCTGGTCGCGTGCGGGAACTCGCTCGTGGGCCAGCGATCGGCGATCTCCGCGAGCACCTGCGGTGCGACGTTCGCGAGACCACGGGAGTGGGCGTCGATGACGCCGAGTTCCCACTCGATGCCGAGCGTGGATCTCGGCGAGGCCGTGAACTCGATGGCCATGGGGGCTCCTCCCGCCGAGCGGCGCCGAATGGGATCAGCCTAGTATCGCGGGAGGGGTACGAGAAACTTCGCGCGATGGCGGTCATAAAAATGCTGGTCATGACAAAAATTGCTTTACCGGCTCCGGTGTGGCATGCTTGATGGGTTCGCGCGATCCGCGCGCCCGCAGGCTTTACAAGGAGTATTCATGGCAGTCAAGATCCGTCTCAAGCGTCTCGGCAAGATCCGCGCGCCCTACTACCGCATCGTCGTCGCCGACTCGCGCACCAAGCGCGACGGCCGCGTGATCGAGGAGATCGGCAAGTACCACCCGACCGAGAACCCCTCGTTCATCGAGGTCCAGTCGGAGCGCGCTCAGTACTGGCTCAGCGTCGGCGCGCAGCCGACCGAGCAGGTTGCTGCGATCCTGAAGCTCACGGGCGACTGGGGCAAGTTCTCGGGCGAGGGCAACACCGAGTCGCAGGTGCTCCCGGTCGAGCCGAAGGCCGTCTTCGAGGCCGACGCGTCGAAGAAGACCGTGCTCCGCCCGAAGGCCGAGAAGCCCGCTGCTCCGGCGCAGGAGTCGAACGACTCGGCCGAGGCTGAGAACACCGAGGCGTAATCATGGCCGACCGCTCGCTGGCCGAGGCGCTCGAGCACCTCGTCTCCGGCATCGTCGATCACCCCGACGAGGTCCGCGTCGACGCGCGCGACTCCTCCAGGGGAGAGACGCTCGAAGTGCGCGTGAACCCGGAAGACCTGGGTCGCGTGATCGGCCGCGGCGGTCGGACCGCCCAGTCGCTGCGCACCGTCATCGGGTCCCTCGCCGACGGCGACCGGGTCCGCATCGACGTCGTCGACACGGCAGCGGAGGGCGCCGCCTGATGGCGGACGCACCGAAGCGCGCTCAGGCTCCCCGCCCCGATATCGGGTCGGGGAGTCTCCGCGTTGGGCGACTCACCAAGCCGCACGGGTTGAAGGGCGGCGTCAAGCTCGAGCTCTTCACCGACAACCCCGACCTGCGCTTCACACCCGGCTCGGAGTTCCACCTGCAGGTTCCCGAAGATTCCGAGTGGTTCGGGCGCGCGATCACGCTCCGCGAGCTGCGCTGGTTCAACGCGCAGCCGGTGGGCTTCTTCGACGAGGTGCCCGACCGCACCGCGGCGGAGTCGATCGTGCGAGCGATCCTGTGGATCGACGAGGAGGCCGTCGCCGAGGGTACGGAGGAGAACGCCTGGTACGACGGGCAGCTCGTGGGGCTCTCGGTGCGTCGTGACGGCGTCGAGCTCGGCGTGGTCTCTGAGGTCCAGCACTTCCCGGCGCAGGACCTGCTTGCGGTGAAGACGGACGCAGGGACCGTGCTCGTTCCCTTCGTCGAGGCGATCGTGCCGCGCGTCGACCTTGAGGCGGGTATCGTGGAGGTCACTCCGCCGGCGGGGCTCTTCGAGGAGATCCCCGAAGACACGCCCGGTACGGCATGAGGATCGACGCCGTCTCGATCTTCCCCGAATACTTCGGGGTGCTCGAGCTCTCCCTGCTCGGCCGTGCACGGTCGCGCGGGTTGATCGACGTGCACGTGCACGACCTGCGCGACGCCGCCCACGATCGCCACCGCACCGTCGACGGGACGCCGGCGGGTGGCGGTGCCGGCATGGTCATGCGGCCGGAGCCCTGGGGTGAAACGCTCGACGCGATCCTCGAGGACGGCGCGCCGGGCACGTCGGGGTCGGACGGCCCGGTCATCATCTTCCCCTCGCCGGCTGGAGAGGTCTTCACCCAGGCGATGGCCCGCGAGCTCGCAGGCGAGTCACACCTCGTGTTCGGGTGCGGCAGATACGAAGGCATCGATCAGCGAGTGTTCGACGAGTACGGTGACCGGGCCAGGGTGCGGCTCGTGAGCCTGGGGGACTACGTGCTGAACGGCGGCGAGGTCGCCGCGATGGCGATGATCGAGGCGATCTGCCGTCTGGTTCCCGGTGTCGTCGGCAACCCCGAGAGCCTCGTCGAGGAGTCGCACGAGGACGGACTGCTCGAGTACCCGAGCTACACCAAGCCGGCGGAGTGGCGCGGTCGCGCGATCCCGCCGGTCCTCCTCGGCGGCAATCACGGCGCCGTGCGCGCGTGGCGGCACGAGCAGAGCATCGCTCGGACGCGACGCACACGGCCCGAACTCCTGCCACCGGACCTGCGCGACGAGTAACCGCCGGTAGGCTTGTGGCATGCGGGATTTGCTCTCTGCCCTGATCGGTAAAGCGGTGCGCCAAGTGGCGCGCCTGCGCGGTGGAGGCTCCGCTCTGCCAGGTCTGGTCGTCGACAAGATCGATCCGGGCTTCCTGGCGAGGGTGCTGGGGCGCCTGCCGTACGGGGTAGTCGCCGTGAGCGGGACGAACGGCAAGACCACGACGACGAAGATGATCGTCGAGATTCTTGAAGCGCAGGGGCTGCGGGTCTTCACGAACCGCACCGGCTCCAATTTCTCCCGAGGCGTGATTGCCGCGGCGGTGCAGGAGTGCACCGTCGCCGGCAAGCTGCAGGCCGATATCGCGGTTCTCGAGCTCGACGAGGCGCACGCCATGTACTTCATCGACCGGGTCCGCCCGCGGCACACGCTGCTGCTGAACGTGCTCCGAGATCAGCTCGATCGATTCGGCGAGATCGACACTACGGCCCAGCTGCTGCGCCGGATCGCGGAGGCGACGACGGACGGCGTGGTCGTGAACCGGGAGGATCCCCTGCTCGAAGCGATTGGTGCGCGCATCGAGGCAGAAGTGGCCGGATCGGGGCGCCCCGAGCTGCGGCGCTTCGGCCTGTCGCCCGCACTGCGCGCCACGTTCCCGAGCGACAGCGACTTCCACGGCGCGGCAGCGCACGACAGCGCTTCGGCCGACCCAGACTCGGATCGCGTCTTCGCGGACGTCGTCCTCGCGGAGATCGGCGATCACGAAGTCGTGTTCGAGATCGACGGGGATCGGCACCGTACCTCCCTCCGGCTGGAGGGGCTCTACAACACGTTCAACGCCGCGGCCGCACTGGCGACGGTGCGGATGGTCCTCGGCTCGGGCGCCGGCGGAGGGCGCTCCGCAGATACGGGGGCGATCCTCTCTGCCCTCTCCGAGGTGCGCCCTGCCTTCGGGCGGGGGGAGCAGCTGCAGCTCGACGGGCATCCGCTCGAGCTGGTGCTGGTGAAGAACCCAGCGGGGTTCCGGCTCGGGCTCGCGTCGTTCGACCCCGAGGGTGTGGACACCATGATCGCGATCAACGATCAGTACGCGGACGGCCGCGACATGTCGTGGTTGTGGGACGTCGACTTCACGTCGCTGCAGGCCTCGGGAGTGCGCACCGTCAGCGGCACCAGGGCCTGGGACATGGCGCTGCGGCTCGAGCACGACGACGTGCGAGTCGACCGGGTGCTCGAGGATCTCGCGACAGCGCTCCGCTCGTTCCGGGCGGAGACCGGCGAGCGGCCCAGGCGCATCTACTGCACCTATACGGCGATGCTGGAGCTCCGGCGCGAACTCGCCGAGATCACGGAAGTGGAGGAGATCTGGTGAGCACCCCACGTGCGCCGCGCGAGCAGCTGCAGGCGACCACTGATCAGGCGACGACGGAACCCGCGGGCTCTGCTCCCGAACTCGTCATCGTCGACCTCTACCCCCGCGACATGAACATCTACGGAGACCGCGGCAACGTGCTCTCGCTCGTCAGGCGGGTCCGTGCCCAGGGGTTCGTGCCGCGGGTGGTCGAGGTGAATCCGGGGGATCCGCTGCCCGACGATGTCGATATCGTCCTCGGCGGAGGCGGACAGGACTCGGGGCAGGGGCGCGTGGCGAAAGACCTCGCCGTGAAGCGCGACGAGATCCACCGCCTCGCAGCTGACGGCGTGCCGATGCTCATGGTGTGCGGGCTGTACCAGCTGTTCGGGCACCGCTTCATCACGCACACCGGGGACGAGCTGCGCGGTATCGGCGTGCTCGACGTCGAGACCCGCGGAGGCGACGTCCGCATGATCGGCAACATCGTGCTCGATACCGAGGAGTTCGGCGAGGTCATCGGCTACGAGAACCACAGCGGCAACACGACGCTCGGCCCGGAGTCCCGGCCGTTCGGGCGCGTCACCCAGGGGGCAGGCAACAACCCGGAAGACGGCGTGGAGGGTGCGCGCTCGCACCACGTCATCGGCACGTATCTGCACGGGTCGATCCTGCCGAAGAATCCGCGGGTGAGCGACTTCCTCATCGCTCGGGCGGCCGAGCGTCGGTACGGGGAGTTCACTCCGGTGGCGGAGATCGGCGACACCGTGACCCGGGCGCGCGAGTCGGCGAAGCGGCGCCCCCGCTAACTGAATCTTCCGTGAACACGGTTGACAGTGCGTCTGAGCGGTCGTATGGTTGAAAAGTCAATCAACATGAATTGAAATGGAGGGCTCCCGTGGCCATCACTGCAGCAGACATCCCCGGTTACCGCACTGGCACCTGGAAGGTCGACCCCTCGCACTCCGAGGTCGGCTTCTCGGTCCGTCACCTCGCGATCAGCAAGGTGCGCGGCTCGTTCAGCGAGTTCGACGGCACCTTCGTCACCGCTGAGAACCCGCTCGATTCGACGGTCGAGGCCTCGGTCGAGGTCGCTTCGGTCGACACCAAGGACAAGAACCGCGACGGCCACCTCCGCACCGGCGACTTCTTCCTCGCAGACGAGTACCCGCAGCTCACCTTCGTCTCGACGGGCGTGCGCGAAGAGAACGGCGACTTCAAGGTCGACGGCAACCTCACCATGCGCGGCGTCACCAAGCCCGTCACCTTCGACTTCGAGTTCGGCGGCTTCGGCGCCGACGCCTACGGCAACTACAAGGCCGGCTTCACGGCGAAGACCGTGGTGAAGCGTGAGGACTTCGGCCTCACCTGGAACGCTCCGCTCGAGACCGGCGGCGTGCTGCTCGGTTCCGACGTGACGATCACGCTCGACATCCAGGCTGCACTGCAGCAGGACTAACGCCCGCCCCGGCGCATCACACGCGGCCGGATCACCCCGAGCACGTCACTCGAGCTCGCCGGTGATCCGGCCGCGTACGCGTCTCAGGTCTTCCATAAGCGAACCGATGAGCACCCAGTGATCAGGGTGCGGTTGGGGGATCGTGTAGGGAGCCGTGAGCGCGGGCTCCTCAGGCTCATCTCCCCACGCAGGGACGGGGGTCACGAGCAGCTGCAGGTCGTGCGCCGCGCGCCGCATCTCCTCCACCATTCCGATCACCGAGGGATCGGTGACGAGGTCGGGCTCGTAGAGGTCGTAGAGCGCACGCGACATGCCGGTGATCTGCGTCAGGATCGGCTGGAGGCGCTGGAAGAGCGCGTCGTCGGTTTCGAGTGAGGCGCGGAACTTCGCACCGCGCGGGTTGAAACGCAGACTGTCCCGCGCCTGCCTGAGGAGTGCGTGGACGCGAGTGCGGTCGTCCTGCAAGCGTCTGGCACGCTCGAGCATGTCCTCCAACCAGGCGTCGTCGCGTGGCTCCGCGAGCGCATCGGCGAGTCGCCTGAGCGCTGCGGCCGCGTCGTGCACGAGTCCTCGGAGCTCCTGATGCACGGGCAGCGTGCGCACCGGGGCCACGACGACCGCGTTGATGATGACGCCGATCGCCGCACCGATCGCGGTTTCGGTGAGCCGCTCGAACCCGTAGTCGAGCTGATTGTTGGCCCCGCCGAGCGCGATCATCAGGAGCGCGGTGATCGCGATCTGGTTGCTCGACGAGTTCGTCATCTTCAACAGCCAGCCGATGCACATCGACACGATGATGGCGGCGATGAACAGCCACGCCTGCGGCCCGAAGATCGCCGCGGCACCGAGGGCCACCGACACACCGAGCATGACGCCGACGACACGCTCGATACCGCGCGTCAGCGACTGGTCGACGCTCTCCTGCACGCAGAGGAGCGCGGCGATGGCGCCGAAGATCGGCATCTGCTCGGGAAAGATCGCGAGGCAGACGAACCAGGTGAGCAGCGTCGCGGCCGTGGTCTTCACGACCTGGAGGATCGGGGTGCGCGAGGAAGCGGTGAACCGGCCGGTCATCCGCCGCTCGAAGCGGCGCCACGGTCGAGTCGGCGGCCCGGTCACAGCACGCCGACCTTGACGAGTTCCTCTCTCAGCGTGGCTCCGTCTGGTCCGTAGACCCAGGGCACACCGCTGACGTTGCGGTGCAGCTGCGCCTTCGAGCGTCCGCCCGCCAGCACCGCCTCGCCGACCGAGAGCTGCCGGATCGCCACTGCCGCCACGTTCTGGGGGTGCGAGAGGGTGAACTCGTGGTAGATCGCCTCGTCGTGCTGGCCGTCGTCGCCGAGCAGCACCCACTTCACCTCGGGGAAGTCCTCGGCGAGCCGCAGGAGCTCCTCACGCTTGTGCTCCTGCCCGCTGCGGAACCAGCGGTCTGGTGTGGGCCCCCAGTCGGTGAGGAGCAGCGGGCCCATCGGGTAGAGATTTCGCGCCAGGAACCGGCTGAGCGCTGGTGCGGCGTTCCACGCGCCGGTCGAGAGGTACACGGCGGGTGAACCCGGGTGCTCGGCGATGAGGTGATCGAGGAGCACCGCCATGCCAGGGGTCGGGGTGCGCGCGTGCTCGTCGACGACGAAGGTGTTCCATGCGGCGACGAACGGCCGGGGGAGCGCGGTCATGAGGATGGTGTCGTCGATGTCGGAGAGCACGCCGAAGCGCGCGTCTGGATCGACGATGTACACGGGCGCGTCAGCAGACTCGCCGATGAGTTCCGGGGCTTCGCCGGTACCGGCACAACTGCGCGCGATGACCCGAAGCGTCACGGTGTGCCAGCCGGGCTCCAGCGAAGCGGGCACCCGCGAGTTGATCACGCCGCCCCGGTCGGACTGCACTTCGGCGACCGGATCACCGTCGACGCAGACCTGCACGCGCTGGAAGGGGACGTGCACGCTCGTGAAGGTTCGCCACCCGCGGACGCGGGAGACGCCGGCCACGTCGGGACGCAGGCGCGTGTGCTCGCGGCTCTCCGGCTTCAGGAAAAGCAGGCGACCGAGTACCCGCAGCGAGTCGGTGGTGCCGTAACCGATGTAAGGGATGACCGAGGGGACCTTCCCGCGCTTGATCGCCCGCTTGGCGCGCCGCTGGTGCAACCAATCGTCCAGTCGCGCGACGAGCAGCGGGCGGGTGTCGGGAGAGTCCTCGGAAGCCACCCGAACAGTCTAAGCGGTGGGCGGACTGGGGGCGGGCGGTGATGCGGGTCGGAGAACCGCTCGGAGCCGAGTGGTATATCTCTCGACCTCGAACCGGATTCGCAGGGGATTCCCAGAGAGAGTAAAATATGTGGCGACCGGTCCAGTGCCGGCCTGCCGGGTCGAGCGGCCCTCTCCTCCCGGTGTCACTATGGGAGTGCGCCGCTCCTGAGTGGCGCCAGGGCTTCTGGAGAATCACGTGAACGAAATTCTCGACCCGCTCGCGCTCGCCCGCTGGCAATTCGGGCTGACCACGCTGTATCACTTCATCTTCGTGCCGCTCACGATCGGACTGAGCCTGCTCGTGGCGATTCTTCAGACCGTCTGGGTTCGCACCGGGAACGCGAAGTACCTGCGTCTCACGCGGCTGTTCGGCAAGATCTTCCTGATCAACTTCGCGATGGGCGTCGTGACGGGCATCGTGCAGGAGTTCCAGTTCGGTATGAACTGGTCGAACTACTCCCGCTTCGTCGGCGACATCTTCGGTGCCCCGCTCGCCATGGAGGGGCTCATCGCCTTCTTCTTCGAGGCGACGTTCATCGGTCTGTGGATCTTCGGGTGGGACAAGCTGCCGAAGAAGATCCACGTGCTCACGATCTGGTTCGTCTGGATCGGCACCGTCTTCTCCGCCTATTTCATCCTCGCCGCCAACGCCTTCATGCAGAATCCCGTCGGATTCGAGTTGAACGAGGAGCGCGGCCGCGTCGAGCTGCAGAGCATCGGCGACGTGCTCCTGAACCCGGTCGCGCTGACGCAGTTCCCGCACACCCTCTTCGCCTCGATCATGTTCGCGGGCGTCGTCATGGTCGCCGTCGCGGCGTGGCACCTGCAGCGTGGCCAGTTCGTCGACGAGATGCGAACGACGCTCCGGTTCGGCGCTTGGACGAACATCCTCGCCTTCATCGGGGTCGGCCTGACGGGCCACGAGCTCGGCATGGTGATGACGCAGACGCAGCCCATGAAGATGGCAGCTGCTGAGGCGCTCTACGACTCGGCTTCGGGCGCCGACGCCTCGTTCTCGGTCTTCAGCCTCGGTACCCCAGACGGCGCGCATGAGATCTTCTCCATCCGCATCCCGTACCTGCTCTCGTTCCTCTCCAACGGTACGTTCAACGGCAGCGTCGAAGGCATCCGCGACCTCCAGGCGGAGTACGAGGCCATGTACTGCGGCGGAGCGGACTCCCTGCTCACCTGTCCGACGGACGGCCAGTTCGCGCCCATCATCTGGGTCACCTACTGGGCGTTCCGCTGGATGATCGGCCTCGGCGCCCTCGCGGCGCTCGTCTCAGCCGTCGGCCTCTGGATCACGCGCAAGAACATCGACCTGCCGAAGTGGGTTTGGAAGGTCGCGATCTGGTCCGCACCGCTCCCGATGCTCGCCTCCCTCGTCGGGTGGATCTTCACCGAAATGGGCCGCCAGCCCTGGATCGTGTTCGGGGTGATGACGACCGAGCAGGGCGTCTCGCCAGGGGTACCCGGCTGGGCGGTACTCGTGTCCCTCGCGGCATTCACCATCGTGTACGGCGCCCTCGCCGTCGTCGAGTTCAAGCTCATCGCGAAGGCTGCCAAGGAGGGGCCTCCCGAACTCGAGAGCAGCGACTCCGGCGACGGAGAACCCGACCATCGGCAGTTCGCGACGGTGTACTAGGAAGGTCTGACCATGGAACTCACCACGATCTGGTTTCTCATCGTCGGAGTGCTGCTCATCGGCTACTTCGTGCTCGACGGCTTCGACTTCGGCGTCGGCATGGCGCTGCCCCTGCTCGGCAAGGACGACACCGACCGACGCGTCATCATCAACACCATCGGTCCGGTCTGGGACCTCAACGAAACGTGGCTCATCGTCGCGGGCGCGTGCCTCTTCGCGGCGTTCCCCGAGTGGTACGCCACCATGTTCTCGGGCTTCTACCTCGCACTGCTCGTGATCCTGCTGGCACTGATCCTGCGAGGCGTCTCCTTCGAGTACCGCCACCAGGGCAAGGGCCGCGAGTGGACTCGCTGGTTCGATCAGTTCATCTTCTGGGGCTCGGTCGTGCCGCCGCTCCTCTGGGGCACCGCCTTCGCCAACCTCATCCAGGGTCTCCCGATCAGTCGCATGGACAACGGCGGATGGCTCTTCGAAGGCACGCTGCTCACGCTCCTGAACCCGTACGGACTGCTCGGGGGCATCACGCTCACGCTGCTCTGCTTCACGCACGGACTCGTCTTCATCGCGCTGAAGACCGAGGGTGACATGCGGCAGCGCGCCCGGTCGCTGGCGCGCACCGTCGGTCTCGTGACGATCGTCGTCGCCGCGGCGTTCCTCGTGTGGACGATCGTGCAGCACCTCGAGAACCCGACCCTGCCGCTCATCATCGCTTGCGCGGCCATCGCCGCCGTCGCGCTCGCCGCCGGGTGGATCGCGAACGCCGTCGGTCGAGACGGCTGGGCCTTCACCGGCAACGCCGTCGCAATCGGGTTCGCGCTGCTCGCGATCTTCTCCGCGCTCTTCCCGAACCTCATGATCTCGACCCTCGGCGACGCCGAGTCGATGAGCATCGCGGGAGCCGCGAGTTCGCAGAAGACGCTCGAGCTCATGACCTGGGTCGCGGTGTTCACGATGCCGCTCGTCCTGGCCTATCAGGCCTGGACGTACTGGGTGTTCCGCAAGCGGATCTCGCGCGACGCGATCCCGGCCGGAGCGCACTAGGCCGTCGGGCGCCTAGACTGATCCACGGTGAAACCTCTCGACCCCAGACTGCTCCGCTACGCGCGCGCCTCACGCGGCGTCTTCGGGTTCGGAGCAGTCCTGGGGGTCATCAGAACCCTGGCGATCATCGCGTGGTGCTGGTGTTTGGCGCACGCGATCGCGGCTCTTGCGATCCCCGCACTCGACTTCCCCGACGCGTTCACGTCGACCGACACTGCCGGCCGTGTCGCCGAGGGTGATCTCGGCGCTGCCGCTCTGCCCGTGCTCCTCGCGGGAGGGATCGCGGCGATCGCGGTGCGTGCGGCGGCGAGCTGGGGGATGGACCTGCTCGCCGCCCGCGGCGCGATCCGGGTGAAGGGGCAGCTGCGGTCTCGCGCGCTCGATGCGCTCGACGGAAGCTCGCCCGAGTGGGCGGCGCGGCGGTCCGACGCGGAGACTGCGACGGTGCTCGGCCGCGGACTCGACGCGCTCGACGGGTACTTCTCCGCCTACGTGCCGCAACTCATTCTCACCGCGTGCGCCACGCCGATCCTCGTGCTCACGATCCTGCTCGCCGACCCGACGAGCGGCATCATCGTCTGCATCGTATTCCCGGTGATTCCGATCTTCATGGTGCTGATCGGCCTGGCCACGCAGTCGGTGCAGGATCGCCAGTGGGAGCAGCTCCAACGGCTCTCCTCCTCCTTCCTCGACGTCGTCGAGGGGCTCACGACGCTCAAGATCTTCCGGCGCGAAGACCGGCAGCGGGCGCGCATCGTGCGCGAGACGGAGGAGTACCGGCGTCGCACCGTGAAAGTGCTGCGGGTCACGTTCCTCTCCGGGTTCGTGCTCGACCTTGCGGGCACCTTCTCGATCGCGCTCGTCGCCGTGACGGTCGGCACGCGCCTGGTGGCGGGCGAGTTCCCGCTCGCGCTCGGCATCTTCGTGCTGCTCCTGCTTCCGGAAGCCTTCATTCCCATCCGCCAGGTCGGAGCAGCGTTCCACGCCTCGACCGAGGGCCTCACGGCAGCGCAGCGGATCTTCGACATCATCGAGCAGCCGGGCCCGCGGATCGCGTCGCGCGAGGACCGAGGCGCGGACGCCGCACGCGGGACTGACGCCGTACCCGGGGTGGGGATCAGGTTCGAGCGCGTCGAAGTGCAGCGCGAGGAGCACGTCCGCATCGGACCCGTGAGTTTCACTGTGGAGCCGGGCGAGGTCGTCGCTCTCGCCGGTCCGTCTGGTGCGGGGAAGTCGACGCTGGTCTCCGCGCTGCTCGGCTTCGTCGCCCCCGCAGCGGGTACGGTCGATCGCCCGGCGACGGTCGCCTGGGCCGGGCAGCGTCCCGGCCTGCTGCAAGGAACGCTCGCGGACAACGTCGCACTCGGATCCGAGCCCGACCCGGCGCTCGTCACCCGTGCGCTCGATACGGTCGGTCTGGATCTCGCGCCCGATCGCGTGCTCGGTGTCGCCGGTGCGGGACTCTCCGGTGGGCAGGCGCAGCGCGTCGCGGTGGCGCGATGCCTCTACCGAGCCTGGATAGCCGACGCCGGGGCCGTCGTCATGGACGAGCCGAGCTCAGCCCTCGACTGTGCCAGCGAGGCGAGGGTCGCCGCCGCGCTCAGAGCGGAGGCCGTAGCGGGGCGCGCCGTGCTCGTCATCAGTCACCGCGACGCGCTCATCGGTGCTGCCGACAGGACCATCACGATGGGGGTGCACGCGTGAGCGCCACACTGCTCCAGCGGGCGATGCCGTCGCGCCGCCGCCGGACGCCCGGGATCGTGCTCGGCGTTCTCGCCGACGCCTGCGTCGTCGGACTGCTCGCCCTGAGTGCCTGGCTCATCGTCCGGGCGGGAGAACAGCCGCCGATCCTGCATCTCACCTTCGCGGTCGTCGGTGTGCGCGCACTCGCGATCGGTCGTGCAGCGTTCCGGTACGTCGAGCGCATCGCGAGCCACGATGCGGCGCTCGCGCAGCTCTCCGACCTCCGCTCGGAGACGTTCGCGGCGCTCGTGCCGCGCGTGCCTGGTGCGCTGGGAGCCTCCAGGAGGGGCGATGTGCTCGCCGCGTTCGTGGACGACGTCGACCAGCTGCAAGACGAACCGCTCCGGGTGCGGCAGCCGTTCATCGTCAGCACTGTGGTCGTGCTCGCGAGCCTCGCCGTGCTCGCGATCGCTTCGCCTCTGGCCGCGCTGATCCTCGCGGGCATGCTGCTCGTCGCCGGACTGGCCGCAGCCCTGCTCGCTGCTCGCATCTCCGCCCGCAGCGACCGCGAACTCTCCGCCGCGAGGGCGGCGCTCGTCGATCGACTGCTCGAGCGCTCGTCGGCAGCTGAGGTGCTCGCCGCGTTCGGTGCCGAACCGGTGCAGCGGCGTCGTATCGCCGAGGCCGAGGCGCACCTCACCCGGGTGCAGCTCGCCCGAAGCCGGGCGGCGGGCCTCACCGGCGCGATCCTGACGCTCGGCTCCGGAGCTGCGTCTGTCCTCATCCTGCTGGCACTCGCGCCGGGAGTTGGCGCGGGAATCTCGGCGCCGGTCTTCGCGGCCGCCGTCATCGTGCCGGCCGCCGTCTTCGAGGTTTTCGCGCAGTCGCTGCAGGCGCTCGTCGCGCGCCGCACCGTTGCCGCGAGCGCGGCCAGGGTCGCCGCGATCACCGAGGCCCCGATGCCCGCGGAGGTGCCGGTCGAGGAGCCGGGGGCGGATACCGGTGAGGACGGGGCCTCGACGCCGGTGCGCATCGACCCTGCAGTGCCACTCGTCGCCGTCGAGCATCTCGGCGTCACGCACCCGGGTGCGACAGCACCCGCCGTCGCCGACGTCACGTTCGACCTCAGGGCAGGGGAGACGCTCGTCATCTCGGGGGAGAGCGGATCGGGCAAGACGACGCTCGCTCTCGCGCTGGTGCGCCTGCTCGACTACACGGGGTCGTACCGCGTCGGCGAAGTGGAAGCCCGAGCGCTCCCGGTGCACGTGCTGCGCGGCATGGTCGGTCTGTGCGAGCAGCAGCCCCACCTCTTCGACGCCGACCTCCGCCAGAACCTGAAGTTCGCGCGCGACACCGCCACCGACGCGGAGCTGATGGACGCGCTCGCCCGCGTCGGGCTCTCCGAATGGGCGGAGCAGCGCGGTGGCCTCGATGCACCGGTCGGGGAGCGGGGTGCCCTCGTCTCAGGCGGGCAGGCTCAGCGAATCGCGCTCGCCCGCGCGATCCTCGCCGACTTCCCGGTCGTCGTGCTCGACGAGCCCACCGCTGGCGTCGATCGGGATCGCGCCGACCGGCTCCTCACCGACCTCATGGGCGCCGTACCCGCCGACCGTGCCGTGATTCTCATCACCCACACCGAGCTCCCCGTGGGAATCGACGCGCAACACCTGCACATCGGGTAGCGGCACCTGCCCGATTCACCAGGCGCCGGACGCCCGGCCGTCGAGCAGCACCGGCTCCCACGAGTGGTCGAGCACCGCGCGGAACCAGTCGAGACGCTTCGGCTCGGGCTCCCGCGTCGCGGCACCGTCGATGTGGCTGACTACCCGGATGCCGTGCAGCGCATTGACCGCCCACACCTCGCACGCTGCGAGTTCGGTCGGGCGCGCGCTGCTCCGCGCGGGCTCGTGGGGCTTCGCTGCTGCTCCCGTCGAGCCGCTCGCTGGGAGCTGATGCGGAGCGGCCTCGGCGACCAGACCCTCGGTCACGGAGGCCACCCGGTCCGCAGATGCTGCGCGGTGACCGAGACCCGTCGCGTCCCACCAGACGAGGCTCGTCGTCGCACCCTCAACGACGTGACCCTCGGCGTCGAGGAGCAGCGCCTCGGCGCCGACCTCGTGGTTCAGCTCGAGGTACCGCTCGAGGTTCGGCCCCTTCCTATCCAGGTGCGCGAGCCCCTCGACGTCCGCAAGCGGAATCGAACGCAGCTCGACCTCCCCCGTGAGCGCGGGGAGCGGCCGCTCAGACAGCCCCCACCGTACCGTGCCATCGGGGTCGAGCCACAGCTCCAGGCGCGGAAACCCCTCGCCGAACGCATTCACGCGCTCCGCCGCCCCGAGCACGAAGTCGTCCACCGTCTCGGACGGTCGCTCATCGAGTTCGGCGAGGGCGCTCGCCGCAGCACCTGCGAAGCGATCGAGGTGGTACTGCCACCCGCGCACCTCTGCGACACCCGACGAGGGGTTCTGGCGTACTCGGAACGAATCGGCGACCAGCAGCTCGGACATACCGCGACTCTACCGGTCGTGCCGGGTACCCCGTCGGGGCGAGGGCTCCGGCGGGCGCGCTGCGGTCTCCAACCGGTACCCTGACCACATGCCCTCTGCCGACCACCGCGGGTACGCGGTGCGCCCGCTCGTCGACGTCCCCGACCCCGAAGCGGTCGCGCGTGCGCTCGCAGCGACCGGTGACGCGTGGTGCTGGCTTGACGGAGCGGCCGCGGCCGAGCGCGACGACCCCAGGGGGATGACGTATCTGGGTGCGACCACGCGAGTGCTGACGGGCCGACCCGGCAGGGAGCAGGAGTTCCTCGACCGGTTGCGAACCGAGGCGCCACACGGCGCTCAGGCCGTGCGAGACGGGTTCGCGCACGGCTGGGTCACCGCCTTCGGGTACGAGTTCGGTGTCGCACTGCTCGGTGCTGAACCGGCGTACGACGACGCTCCGCCCGCCTTCGCCCTCCGACTCGACGCCGTTCTCGCCATCGACCACCGCAACCACCGAGCCGAGGTGCGGGGCGTCAGCGCAGCGGCGATCGAGGAGTGGTTCGCGGCGTACGGTCGGACGCTCAGCGCTGCGGATTCGGCTCGGGCGACCCGGCCTGGCCCCCGGGCCACGCACCGCTGGCGCACCGAGCCCGCCGACTACCGGGCAGCCGTCGACGCCTGCCGCGATGCCATCGGCGAGGGCGACGCCTATGTGCTCTGCCTCACCGATACCGCTGAGGCTCAGCTTCCCGGCGACGCGGACCCCGTCGCCCTCTACCGCGCCCTCAGCTCGGGCGGCGCAGCCATCCGCGGCGGGATCATCGCGTCGGGCGACCGCGCACTCGTCTCCGCCAGCCCCGAACGCTTCCTCTCGGTCACCGGCGACCGCGTCGCCACCCACCCCATCAAGGGCACGCGGAGACGCGGGAACTCCGTCGCAGACGACGCACGGATCGCCGCGGAGCTCGCCGCGCACCCGAAAGAACGCGCCGAGAACCTCATGATCGTCGACCTCATGCGCAACGACCTCAGTCGTGTGTGCGTTGCCGGCACCGTCGCCGTCGAAGGGTTCCTGCGCGTCGAAGCCCACCCGCACGTCCACCAGCTCGTCAGCACCGTCTCCGGGCGACTCCGACCGGGAGCCGACGCGATGGACGCGCTCGCCGCAGCGTTCCCCGGTGGATCCATGACGGGGGCGCCGAAGCGGAGCGCCGTCGAGATCCTCGCCCGCCTGGAGCGGGCGCCGCGCGGCCTCTACTCCGGCTGCTTCGGGTGGATCGATTCCGACGGCTCTTGCGAGCTCGCGATGACGATCCGCGGGGTCGAGCTGCGCGGCATCGGCGCGGATGGGGAGACACGTGCCCTCATCGGGTCAGGGGGAGGGATCACGATCGATTCGGATCCGGACGCGGAACTCGCCGAGCAACGGCTCAAGGCCGAAGCGATCCTCCGCGCACTCGGTTCGCGATAGTCTGGAGGGCGTGTGTGCGCCCGCGGCTCCGGGCGACCGTGACAGCGAACGAGGTGTGTGTGACCGAGCGACTCAGCGACAGCTACGACTTCCGGGCGATCCAGGATCGCTGGCTGCCCGTGTGGGACGAACTGCGCCCCTTCGAGGTCGGAACCGAGGAGACCGGACGGCCGCGCAAGTACGTGCTCGACATGTTCCCCTACCCCTCGGGCGACCTCCACATGGGTCACGCGGAGGCGTTCTGCTTCGGTGACGTGCTCGCCCGGTACTGGCGGGGTCGCGGGTACGACGTGCTCCACCCGATCGGCTGGGATTCGTTCGGACTCCCCGCCGAGAACGCGGCCATCAAGCGGGGCGTTGACCCTCGCGAGTGGACCTACGCCAACATCGACCAGCAGAAGGCGTCGTTCCGTCTCTACGCGCCTTCATTTGACTGGAGCCGGGTGCTGCACACGAGCGACCCCGACTACTACCGGTGGAATCAGTGGCTCTTCCTGAAGATGTACGAGAAGGGTCTGGCGTACCGGAAGGCGAGCTGGGTCAACTGGGATCCTGAGGATCAGACGGTGCTCGCGAACGAGCAGGTGCTGCCAGACGGCACGTCCGAGCGCTCCGGTGTGATGGTCGTGAAGAAGAAGCTCACCCAGTGGTACTTCCGGATCACCGATTACGCCGACCGGCTGCTCGACGACCTCGATGCACTCGAGGACACTTGGCCGTCGAAGGTGCTGAACATGCAGCGCAATTGGATCGGCCGCTCGCGCGGTGCCGAGGTGGAGTTCGAGATCGAGGGCAGGGACGCGCGTGTCCCCGTCTTCACGACTCGACCTGACACCCTGCATGGTGCCACGTTCATGGTCGTCGCACCCGACTCCGATCTCGCGGCCGAACTGGCTGCGGGGGCGTCGGCCGAGGTTCGCATGCAGTTCCAGGCCTACCTGGCGCAGGCGCAGCAGCAGAGCGAGATCGAGCGCCAGAGCGCCGATCGTGAGAAGACCGGCGTCTTCCTCGACCACTTCGCCGTCAACCCCGTGAACGGCGAGCGGATTCCCGTCTGGGCAGCCGACTACGTGCTCGCCGATTACGGCCACGGTGCCATCATGGCGGTGCCGGCACACGACCAGCGCGACCTCGACTTCGCACTGAAGTACGACCTGCCCGTACGAGTCGTGCTCGACGTCCGAGACGAGGACGGCGCGGCGCTGCCCGACCCCGCCGAATCCGCTGTCGCCCTGACCGGTGACGGGACCCTTGTGAACTCGGGCGAGCTCGACGGGCTGTCGAAGACCGACGCGATCGCCCGCGCCATCGAGGTGCTCGAGGAGCGCGGCACGGGCCGTGCGTCGACGACCTACCGACTGCGCGACTGGCTCATCTCGCGGCAGCGGTACTGGGGGACGCCGATTCCGATCCTCCATGCCGAGGACGGGTCGATGCGCCCGGTGCCCGAGACCTCCCTTCCCGTGGAACTGCCGCCATCGGAGGGACTCGACCTGAAGCCGAAGGGCACCTCGCCCCTCGGCGGTGCGACGGACTGGGCGACGGTGACCGACCCGGAGACCGGCGAGACGCTCAGCCGAGACCCCGACACCATGGACACCTTCGTCGACAGCTCCTGGTACTACCTGCGCTTCCTCTCGGCGAACGACGACACGCAGGCGTTCGACCCCGAGCAGGCGAAGCAGTGGGGCCCGATCGATCAGTACGCGGGCGGCGTGGAGCACGCGATTCTCCACCTGCTCTACTCGCGGTTCATCACCAAGGTGCTGCACGATCTCGGCTATCTCGACTTCGAGGAGCCGTTCACGGCGCTCCTCAACCAGGGCATGGTGCTGCTCGACGGCGCGAAGATGTCGAAGTCGAAGGGCAACCTCGTCGAGTTCGCCTCGGAACTCCGCGACCACGGGGCCGACGCGCTCCGCGTCACCCTCGCCTTCGCAGGGCCGCCCGAGGACGACATCGACTGGGCCGACGTTTCGGTGCAGGGGTCGGCGAAGTTCCTGGCCCGCGCGTGGCGCATCGCCCGCGACGTTGCCGAGGCGGATGCTGCTGCGGCGTCCTCCACCGATGCTTCCGCGGGAGATACGGCGCTCCGCCGGCACACGCACCGACTGCTCGCCGATGCGCCCGCGCTCGTCGAGGCATACAAGTTCAACGTCGTCGTCGCTCGCCTGATGGAACAGGTCAACGTCACCCGCAAGGCGATCGACGGCGCCGCGGGCGCCGCTGATCCGGCGGTGCGCGAGTCTGCAGAGGCGATCGCAATGATCCTGTCGCTCTTCGCTCCGTACGCGGCCGAGGACATGTGGGCGATGCTCGGTCACGAGCCGACGGTCGCCCTCGCGGTCTGGCCAGAGGCGGACCCGGCGCTCCTCGTCGAGGACGAGATCACGCTCGTCGTGCAGGTCGACGGCAAGGTGAGGGATCGTCTGACACTGCCGGCATCGGTCTCGGAGGCGGATGCGGAGGCCGCGGCTCGTGCTTCGGAGTCGGTGCAGCGTGCGCTCGAGGGACGCGAGGTCGTGAAGTTCATCGTGCGCGTGCCGAAGATCATCAGCATCGCGTCGAAGCCGGCATAGCGCTCCAGCGGGTCGTCCACAGGCGAGCCTGCGGGCCGGCTGCCGGCGGGTCGTTCACAGGGTGTGTCATGCTGACGCGGGAGGGTGAGTCCGCTCCCTAGCGTGAGGGCATGCCCTCCTACCACGCACCCGCCCGCCGGTCAGCCGAGCGCGACGCCGAGCCCGCGCGAGGCGCCAGGTCGGCGCCGTTCGCGGAGCTGCTGGTCGGTGGCCGCGAGCACTCACCGGAACCGATCGAGTGGCGCCCGCCTCCGCCGCTGAGCGCGCGAGTGAGGCGCGCCGTGACAACCCCGGCGGTTGCCGCAGGAGTGCTGGTGATGGCGGCGGTGCTCGTGGCGATCGCCATGGTGTGGGGGCGTCCGCACGAGCCGACGGTCGAGACCGCCGCCGAGGCGCAGACCGAAGCGCCGCATCCGGAGGCGCCAGGGGCGACCGCGTCTCAGGGTGAGGGGGCGCGCACCGGCAGCGCATTCGTGCACGTCGTCGGTGAGGTCGCCGACCCAGGGGTCGTGGAGCTGAACGTCGATGCGCGGGTGCGTGATGCCATCGACGCCGCCGGCGGACCCACGAAGAGCGCCGCACTCGCCGGCGTGAACCTCGCGCGGCTGGTCGTCGACGGCGAGCAGATCGTCGTACCCGACGCTGCCGGAGCCGAGCTTGGGGCGCCAGGGGCCTCACCGGGAGGCGGCGTCGGTGCGCCAGGCTCGGGGAGTGGCGCCCCTGAGGGTGCACTCGTGAACCTCAACGCCGCAGACGCGACAGCACTCGAGACGCTGCCGAGGGTCGGGCCCGCGCTCGCGCAGCGCATCATCGACTGGCGGGAGGCGAACGGATCCTTCGCGAGCGTTGACCAGTTACTCGAGGTGTCGGGCATCGGCGAGAAGACGCTCGAGGGATTTCGTGACCGGGTCACGGTGTAGTCGTGGGCGATCGGGTGGTGTTTCGCTCGGCTGCCGACCCCGCTGTGCAGCCGTTCGCCGGCCCGCCGGGGCAGTGGCGTCTGCTGCTCCCCGCGTTCATCGGGTGGGGCGCCATCGCGATCGCGATCAGCAGACCGGGACTCGCCGGCTGGCTCGGGGTCGCAGCGGCGCTCGTGGCGGGGGTGCTCGCCGTCTGCGCCTGCGCAGGACACCTGTCGGCGGGGCGACGGTCATCCTGGTCGCGCGCCGCGGCAGGCGCCGGTGCCACTGCGTTCCGCTTCGCCGGGGTCACGTGCGCGATCGTGCTCGTGCTCAGCGTGCGTACCTGGACGATGGAGGAGGCGCGCGCGGCGCCATCGCTGGTCTCCGCTGCGCACCACGGCGAGGCGGTCTCGCTCGACGTTGTTCTGCGGGGATTCCCGGAGCGCAGTTCGTCAGCAGTGGGCGACCGTTCCTGGGTGCGCGGCATCGCCGAGACGTCTGGGAGCCATCTACGGAGCGCGGGACCGGTGCCGGTGCTGCTGTGGCTCCCCGAAGTAGCGCCGGAGCATTGGGCTCCCGGGACCCGCGTCGAGGCTTCGGGTCGACTCGAGCGACTCGAGCCCGCGTCGACCGCGGCCTACGCGGTCTCCGTCACGTCGATGCAGGAGACCGCTCCGGTCGCACTCGCCGAGCGCTTCAGGGGTGCCGTTGGTGCTCTGGCCGCGGAGCTTCGCCACGGTCTCCGCGGCGCGGCTGAGGGCGTCGATGGTGCCGAGCTGGTGCCAGGCTTTGCTGTCGGGGATACGTCGGCTGTCTCCGAGCTCACTGATGAGCGCATGCGCGAGAGTTCGCTGACGCACCTGACGGCGGTCTCCGGTGCGAACTGCGCGCTCATCACCGCAGCGGTGGTGGCGGTAACGTCGCGACTTGGAGCGGGCAGGCGGGTGCGCATCGCACTGGCCGGAACCGGTCTCTGCGGGTTCGTGATCGTGGTGGGTCCTGACGCGAGTGTGCAGCGCGCTGCCGTGATGGCCGTGGTCGTGCTGGTCGCCGACTTCGGGGGCAAGCGGCGGGCTGCGCTGCCAGCGCTCGGGTGCGCCATTCTCGTGCTGCTCTGCGCCGATCCGTGGCAGGCGCGAGCCCCCGGGTTCACGCTGTCCGTGTGCGCGACGGCAGGGATCCTGCTCTTCGTCCCCGCCGTCGAGCGAGCACTGCGTCGCACCGGGATGCCCAGGGTCCTCGTGCTGCCCGTCGCGGTCGCCGCCGTGGCTCAGTTCGCGTGCGGACCGATCCTCCTCACGCTCCAAGAAGGGATCCCGGCCGTCGGCGTGCTCGCCAATGTCATCGCGGCACCCGCGGCTCCCGTCGGCACCGGGTTCGGCCTGCTGGCGCTCATCGCCTTGCCAGTGTGGCCGGCCGCCGGCGAGCTCGCTCTGATGATCGCGAGTGCCGCGACGCGCTGGGTCGATGCGACCGCGACAGTCACTGCGGGGCTCCCGCTCGCGCGCTGGCACTGGCCAGGTGGAGTCGGAGGGGCCGTCATGCTCGCGTGCTGCGAGACGGCGATCGTCGTGGCGTGGGCGATCCGCAGCGAACGCCTTCCCGTTCCAGGTGAGCACCCCGTCGCTCGCCGTCACCCGTGGGAGGCCGTCAGGCCGAGGCCGCGTCGTGCTCGTCTCGCCATCGCGCTGCTGACCGCCGCGGCGTGCGGCACCGCCGGTGCCATCATCATCGTGGCACCGGTCGCGGACCGACTCGCGACCCCCTCGGACTGGAGCATCGTGGCCTGCGACGTCGGTCAGGGTGACGCGCTCCTGCTCAGGAATCCCAGCGCGCCGGCCGAGGTCATGCTCGTCGATACCGGGGACGATCCCGAACTGCTCACCGAGTGCCTTCGGAGGTTCGCGGTGACCCGCATCGCCACGCTGGTGCTCACGCACGACGACCGCGATCACGTCGGGGCGCTCGAGGTCGCGGCCCCGATCGCCGATGAGGCGATCATCGCTCCGCCGACGCGAGAGCAGATGGACACCGGGGTGAGGGAGGTCGTCAGCGACCTCGACGCCGCCGACGTGCACTGGTCGATCGGGACGGCAGGACGAGCCGGCGCGCGCGATCGGCAAGGTCCGGCCTGGCGAGTGCTCGCGCCACCGGAGGGCGCGGTTCCTGCCGAGAAGAACACTGCGAGTGTTGTGATGCGGGTCGAGGCGGGAGGGCTCTCCGTGCTCATGCTCGGCGACACGGGGGAGGCGGAGCACCGTGCGCTGCTCCGTACCGGGGCTGACCTCTCGGTTGACGTGCTGAAGGTGGCGCACCACGGATCTGGCGATCAGGATCCCGCCCTCATCGCCGCGGCCGCAGCCGACCTCGCACTCATCTCCGTCGGTGCGGAGAACACCTACGGTCACCCGCACCCTGATGTGCTCGATGCGCTTGACGCGACGGGGACGAGGGTGCTCAGAACGGATCGCTTCGGATCCATTGCAGTCAGTCGGGGGTCGCCACCGGAAGTGTGGGTGGAGCGAGGCGATCAGGGGTAAGAGAATGATCGTTCTTCGAGTACATGCCATCGCCGAGATGGCGCAGCCACTCCTACAATTGCCTCATGATCTCGCTCCGTCAGGCCATCCCGGAAGACGACCGAGCACTCTCCGAGATCTCGTATGAATGCTGGGCTGAAAGCAACGACCCCGGTGACCTCTGGGCCCGCGACCGCCCGTTCTTCGGTCCGCCCACGGGGGCGCGAGTGGAGGAGTTAATCGTCGCTACAAGCGGTGATCGGCCCGTCGGCTATGTTCGGACGCTCGAAAGATCAAGCGAATACGGCGACTGGTACATCGCCGGGCTGGGTGTCTCTCCGACCGCCCGGTCAGCAGGGGGAGGGCGCAGCCTCATGCAAGCTGCACTGCGGGCGGCCGCGCTCGGAGGCGGGACTCGGGTGTGGCTCAAGGTGCTGTCGACCAACGAACCAGGACTGCATCTGTACCGATCGCTCGGGTTCGCAGAAGCCGCCCGATTCCCGCGGGCTTTCGCGCACCGGCCCGGAACCGATGACCTGCGTCTCAGCATCGAACTGCCGCTGACCCGGTGAGACCGCGTTCGGCGAGCGCCCGCCTGGAATCCTGACATCGAGGCCGGCCGGTTCCTCGATACCTTTCACGAGAATGATGAGCGTTCTCCTGCGCCCGCGTCTCAGCGCGTCTCGAGGCTCGCGCTACGCATGCGCCGAGCGACCGCAGATGTCGAGCGGCTCAAGCTGGACTGACCCTGCACCACGGATCAGACGAACAGGATCTCGCGCTCATCGTCGCGGGAGTATCCTGGGTGCTTGCGTGAACTGGAGTGAACTCCCGTTCGCCATCACCGCGACCGAGAGAGGAACCGCGTGCCTGAACCCGCACCGGCAACCGGTCCGCTGCGCCGTTTCGTCAGACTCGGGCCGCGGCGCACCGATCACCTGCCCGCGTTCCGCATCTCACTCGGGCTGGCCATCCCGCTCCTGCTCCTGCTCGCGACCGACCAGATGAGCTGGGCGATGTACGCAGGTTTCGGCGCGTTCACCGGCATCTATTCCCGGTACGAACCGACGCGCGCGCGGTTCCGGCGGCAGGGTCTTATGGCGATCGTGCTGACCTCATGTGTCGCCATCGGGGCGACGCTCGCGCTCGCGGGGGAGCACGGGAACCCGAGCACCGGCCCGTGGGTGACGCTGCTGATCACCTCCCTCGTCGCGGGGTTCGCGGCCGCGCTCGTGACCGCGCGAGGCATCAAACCCGCAGGAGCCCTCTTCCCGCTCTTCGCCGTCGCCGCGGTCGCCGCGGCTCCGCCCGCCGCTCCGATATGGGTCGCGGTGCTCGTGGCCGGAGGGTCAGCTGCAGGAAGCGTGCTTCTCGGACTCGCCGGCCACTGGCTCGGCGAGCGGCATCCGCCCGAAGATTTCGGCCCGGAGCTGCGTCACTGGGCGGCCAGGCAGGTGCGCGCGGACTTCGCGCGGACCGCGATCGCGGCGCTCCTCGCCGGAATCGTGGGGCTCCTCTCGGGCTTGCCGTTCCCGTACTGGGCGCAGATCGCCGCGATTGCGCCGCTCTCCGTGCCCGGCCGTAGCGCGCAGGTCGAACGCGGCCTCCACCGCGTCGTCGGCACCGCGCTCGGGATCGTCGCAACAGCCTTCCTGCTCTCGTTCCCCGCAGAGGCCTGGCAGTTGGTGGTGTGGGTGATCCTGCTCCAGTTCATCGCCGAGCTCTTCGTGCTGCGCAACTACCCGCTCTCGCTCGTGTTCATCACCCCGCTCGCACTGCTCATGGTGCAGCTCGCCCACCCGACACCGGTCGGCGAACTGCTCGGCGCACGATTCCTGGAGACCGCGCTCGGTGCCGGCGTCGGAATCGGGGTCGTGATCGCCAGCGCACTCTGGGATCGGCGCCGCAAGACCTCGACAGTGACGCCCTGAGACGCCTATCGTGGGTACCTCCACACCCTCTCACTGAACTGGAGCATTACATGAGTCTCAGCACCGCAGTTCTCCGCATCGTTCCCGGAGCCTTCATCCTGAACTCCGGCATCGGCAAGCTCGGGCTTCCGCCAGAGGCAGCGGAGTCGTTGCAGAGCATGGCGGTGAGAGGCGTGCCGCCACTGAAGAAGCTCACGCGCGAACAGTTCGGCAAGTTCATCAGCTACGGCGAGATCAGCGTCGGCGCAGCCCTCCTGCTGCTGTTCATCCCGAACAAGATCGCCGGTCTCGCCCTCGCCGCGTTCTCGGGCAGCCTCATGTCGATGTACTTGCGCACACCGGGCATGACCGAGTCGGACGGAGTCCGCCCGACGCAGGACGGTACTCCGATCGCCAAGGACTCCTGGCTGCTCGCCATCGCGATCGCCCTCATCGTCTGGCGCAAGAACAAGTAACCCGGGTCGGCATCCGCAGACACGACGAAACCCGCCCCGACCAGTGAGGTCGGGGCGGGTTTCGTTGTGAGTCAGGCGGTTCAGGCCTCGGCGAGCACGGGGTAGACCCCGTTCTCATCGTGCACCTCGCGCCCGGTCACCGGCGGGTTGAACACGCACGCCATGCGGAGCTCTGAGTCCGCCTGCACGGTGTGCTTCTCGTTGCCGTCGAGCAGGTACATCGTGCCGTCACGAAGTGGGAACGTCTCGCCCGTTTCCTCGTTCGTCAGCGTGCCGGTGCCCTGCACGCAGTACACCGCCTCGACGTGGTTCTGGTAGTGGAACGTGGAAGTCGTGCCCGCATAGATGACGGTGTCGTGGAAAGAGAAGCCGACGCCCTCCTTCGCGAGCACCATGCGCCGGCTGCGCCAGGTCTCCGAGGTCACATCGCGATCGGTGTTGTTCAGGTCGTTCAACTGGACTACGCGCATAGGAATTCCTTTCCGGAAGAAGTGTGGATGAGGCGGTCTCGCGCGACAGGGTGTCGCCGAGAACCGCTGGCTCAGGCCTCGACGAGCGTCTGCTCGCCGGCCTGGTCATCGGCGGAGCTGCTGGTCACCTCGCGGACCGCCGCGGTCAGAATGTCGCAGCCGGCATCGAGATCCTGCGTGCTGATCGTGAGCGGGGGCATGATCTTCAGCACCTCGTTCTCCGAGCCGGAGGTCTCGACGAGCAGGCCGTTCGCGAAGCTCACGGCGGCAACCGCCTCGGCGAGGTCGGGATCCTCGAACTTCACGCCCGCGAGGAGTCCCCGTCCACGCTGCGACGCGCCGTCGACCATGCCGATGATCTCTTCGAGACGGCGCTGCAGGTGAGCGATGGTGCCGCCCATGAAGTTCTGGAACGTCGGATCGGCCCAGTACGCCTTGAGCGCAGCGGTACCGGTGACGAACGCCGGGTTGTTGCCGCGGAACGTGCCGTTGTGCTCACCGGGCTCCCAGAGATCGAGCTCGGGGCGGAACAGGGTGAGGGCGAGCGGGAGACCCGATCCTGAAATCGACTTCGAGAGGCACACGATGTCGGGCGTGATGCCGGCCTCTTCGAAGCTGAAGAACGAGCCGGTGCGGCCGCACCCGGCCTGGACGTCGTCGACGATCAGCAGGATCTCGTGGCGGCGGCACAGCGACTCGAGCGTGCGGAGCCACTCGGCGCTCGCGGCGCGCAGACCGCCCTCGCCCTGCACCGTCTCGACGATGATCGCTGCCGGCTTGTCGACGCCGGAGCCCGAGTCCTCGAGCACGTTCTCGAGCCACTCGAAGTCGGACTGCCCGCTGGCCAGGTAGCCGTCGTAGGGCAGACGCGACGTGTGGGTGAGTGGGATCCCCGCACCCCGACGCTTCATCGCATTGCCCGTGACCGACAGCGAGCCGAGCGTCATGCCGTGGAATGCGTTGGTGAACGACAGGATGTGCTGTCGACCCGTGGCCTTGCGGGCGAGCTTCAGCGCGGCCTCGACGGTGTTGGTGCCCGTCGGGCCGGGGAACATGACCTTGTAGTCGAGATTCCGCGGCTGCAGGATCAGCTCAGAGAACGTCTCCAGGAACTCGCGCTTGGCGGGGGTCTGCATGTCGAGCGAGTGCAGGACCGCACCCGACTGCAGGTACTCGATCAGCGGCTCGATCACGGCCGGATCGTTGTGGCCGTAATTCAGGGCGCCGGCGCCCGAGAAGAAGTCGATGTACTCGGTGCCGTCCTCCGCCCACTGCTTGGCGCCGGACGCCCGGACGAACGTGGCCGGCCAGGAGCGGGAGTAGCTGCGGACTTCGGACTCGACTTCGGTGAACACATCAGACATAGGTCTATCCTTCCTGACGACCTCGGGTCGTCGCGGGGGAAACAGCTGTGGATCGGTGGATCCGGGTCGGGATCCGGTGCGCGCGCGCTCTAGCGCAGCGGGGCGATCTCGTAGAGGAACTCGGTGTCATGCGAATCGGGGTAGAGATCCCCCGTGAACAGCGGCGACCGATTGCAATTGGCATCACGGTCGGCGGCGAAGGCGGCGAAGAGACGCTGCGATGCTTCGTTGTCCTGCGTGATCGTGGTCTCAAGACGCTTCGCATTCGTCCAGTCAGCGAGGCTGTTCAGCATGCGACTCGCCAGACCGTGGCCGCGGTGCTCCTCGGAGACGGCGACCTGCCAGATCATGAGCGTGTCGGGGGACTCGGGGCGCGTGTAGCCGGTGATGAAACCGGCGGGCTCGCCGTCGATCGTCGCGATCGCCGAGGTCTCGGCGAAGTCGCGGCACCAGAGCAGGTAGGAGTAGCTCGAGTTGAGGTCGAGCACCTGCGAGTCGCGGGCAAGCTCCCACAGGTGCTGGCCGTCGTCGAGGGTGGGAACTCTGATGTCGAGTTCGGGAGTCAGGGTGGAGGTGTGCGGATGATCAGTGATCTGTACCGTTTCCATGCTGATCCAACATAGCGAGACCAGCGCGGGAGTCAAGCTCACAAAGCGCGGATTTGCGCCATTTTCGGGCTCTACGGGACACATCGATCTCGATGAGCGCCAATGCTCATAAGGGAAGCCGACGGGTCCGCGGAGCGTCGTTTTCCACGGCCCTGTCGTTATCGTTTCGTTACATTTGCGGGAGCGTGTCCGAGGTGACGACTAGGCTGGTCTGGTGGCGCGCGTACAGACGAAATCCGGTGGCGGAAGCCGGTCCAAGGTGCAGATTCCGCAGGTCCCGTGGGACCAGGTGCGAGCGGCCCCGGTGGTGCTCATCAGCGGGCCGGAGACGTTCCTCGCGGATCGCGCCGGCCAGGCGGTGCGCACCGAGTTGCGCGCCGTGTCCGCCGAGCTTGAAGTGCACGATGTGGACGCCGCGGCCTACACGTCGGGGGAGCTCCTCACCATCGCGAGCCCATCGCTCTTCGCCGAGCCGCGACTGATCCGCGTCTCATCGGTCGAGAAGTGCTCGGATGCGTTCCTCGAGGATGCGAAGCGGTACGTCGCGGAGACGGCTGAGGACACGACGCTCGTCCTACGGCATGCCGGCGGCCAGCGCGGTAAAGCGCTCCTCGACCTCGTGCGCTCAGGAGTCGGCGACGGCATCGAGGTCGTGTGCGCCGAGGTGAAGAAGGACGCCGACCGGCTCGCGTTCCTGCAGGCCGAGTTCCGGCGTCTCGGGGCGCAGGCGACACCGGGTGCCATGCGCATGCTCCTCGCGGCGTACTCCGGCGGTCTGGGGGAGCTCGCGGGTGCCTGCGCACAGCTCGTCACGAATACCGGGAAGCGCATCACCGAGGACGAGGTCGAACGCGCCACCGAGGGACGCGTGGAGACGAACGGGTTCAAGGTCGCCGACGCCGCCACGGCGGGAAAGGCCGCCGACGCACTGGTGCTGCTGCGCCAGGCGCTGTCGACCGGAACCGATCCGATTCCGATCCTCGTGGCGATCAATATGAAGGTGCGGGCCATGGCCCGCGTCTACGGGGCGCGCGGGGGGTCCGGCCAACTCGCGAAGGAGCTCGGCATGGCGCCGTGGCAGGTCGAGCGGGCGCAGCGCGAACTTCGCGGCTGGACCGAGGAGGACCTCGCGCGCTGCGTCGACGCGGGCGCCGAGACCGAGTGGTTGTTGAAGGGCGGAAGCCGTGACCCCGAGTACGCGCTCGAGCGCTACCTGCTGCTGGTCGCCAGACGCGGCAGAGATCGCTGATCGCCGGGTGAAACGCGAAAGGCCCCCGCCGAAGCGGGGGCCTTTCGCGTGCTCAGTGCTGCTTAGAGCGCGGCGAACTGCGAAGCAAGCTTCGACTTGCGGTTCGCGGCCTGGTTCTGGTGGATGACACCCTTCGACACGGCCTTGTCGAGCTTGCGCGTCGCCAGCTGCACCTTCGCCTGCGCGTCTGCCTTGTCGCCCGAGGCGATCGCGGAGCGTGCTGCGCGCACGACGGTGCGGAGCTCGCTCTTGTAGGCGCGGTTGCGGTCGGTTGCCTTCTGGTTGGTCTTGATGCGCTTGATCTGCGACTTGATATTTGCCACGTTGGGTTGTGTCCTTCAGTCTGAGTGAATCGGATGGTCCGCGAGGCGAGAGAGGGCACCTCGCGGGATGTGTGGTGTTGATCCACACGCAAGCCAAGAATCAATGTTACACGATGAGAGGGGATTTGCGTGAGTGAAGCAGCGAACGAGGCGCTGTTCATCGTTGATATGCAGGCCGGATTCTTCGAGGACGAACCCCTCGCATCGCTGAGAGCAGCCCTCGTCGAGTCGGTGAACCGGCTGTCGGCAGCGGCGAGGCGGGCCGACGTGCCCGTCTTCGTCATCACGACGGTGCACAGCCGTGACCGCTCGACGTGGACATTGAACATGCTTGACGACGATCAGGGCTACCTCTTCTCCGGCGACCCCACGACCGCACTGGTCGAGGGGCTCGAGACTGCACAAGCGACGCAGGTGGAGAAGACCCGGGATAGCGCCTGGTTCGGCACCGACCTCCATCTCCGCCTCAAGAACCTCGGGGTGAACCGGGTCGTCATGGCCGGGGTGTCGACGCACCTCTGCATCGCGCACACGGCTCGCGACGGGTACGCCATGAACACGCGCATGTCGGTCGTCACGGATGCCGTCGGAAGCGAGCGACCCGACTACGAGGAGTCAGTGCTCCAGCAGCTCGTCGACGATCGACAGGCCACGCTCGAGACGGTCGACGAGGTGATCGCGCGCTGGACAGTGGCTGCCGGTTAAGCGGCGTCCTCCTGCCAGCCGGCGGTCACCTCGACCCAGCTCTCCGCTCCTGAGAGATCGGGGAGCGCATCGACGCGCACCTCCACCGCCGATGTGGCCGACCCCGCAGCTGGGAAGACCGACTCGAATCTCCGTACCGACTCGTCGATGAAGATGCGAGCCGACTCCGGGTTGCCGAACGGGCAGACGCCGCCTACCGGATGCCCCGTCATCGGCTCTACGAGATCGTGGGGGAGCATGCGCGGCTTGCCGCCGAACGTCCGTTTGAAGCGACCGCCGTGGATCTTCGCGTCACCGGCGATCACGACGAGGATCGCGCGCTCGGAGTCCTCCGGGTCGGAGAGGGCGATCGTCTTCGCGATGCGTTGAGGCGACGTGCCGACCTGGTGCGCGGCGAGCTTGACGGTCGCACTGGAGTCCTCGAACTCCCGCACCTCGCCGTCGAAACCGGCTGCGGCGAGATGTGCCTTCACCTGCGGAACGCCCACTGCTCCTCCTGAGTGGTCCAAGCCCGTATCGAATGGTTCCGGCGGGAGTCTACGGGACGCAGTGGATGAGAGCGTTTCCGGGGGCGCGTGCCGTAACGTGGGGCACATGGAATTCATCGGCGCGAGCCCCACGGTCGACCTCACATACTCTGACGTGTTCCTCGTTCCGCGGCGATCAGCGGTGGGCAGTCGCCTGTCCGTCGACCTCGCGCCGAACGACGGCACACCCGCGACTCTGCCGCTCGTCGCGGCGAACATGAACTCGGTGACGGGACCCCGTCTCGCCGCGGTGCTGGCCCGACGCGGCGGGCTCGCCGTGCTCCCTCAAGATCTCGCGATCGACGATCTCGTCGCAGCGGTGCAGCGCGTGAAGTCCCAGCCCGTCGACTGCGACGCCCCGCACCTCATGCCCGCCGCAGCCACCGCTGCCGAGGCGATGCGCACCGTGCCCGTGGCTGAGGGACACGGCGTTGTCGTCGTGGATGGTCGGGCCGAGACCGAGGGCGGCGCCGCGGCGGCGCCCGGGATCCCGATGGATCGCGTGCTCGGCGTCGTGTCGGCGACCCGCCTGGCTGCCGTGCCAGGCGATGCCGTGCTCGCCCACCTCGCGCAGACCGAACCCCCGACGATCGACGCAGGCGAGCTGGGGGAGGGTCGCGAGACTTTCGACCGGGTCACCGCGCTCACCGGGGGCGACCCCGATCAGCTCGTATGCGTCGTCTCGGCTGGTCGACTCATCGGAACGCTGACGGAGCGGAGCGCACTCAGAGGCTCGCTGTATCGCCCAGCAGTGAGTGACGACGGGCGACTCGCCACCGCGGCCGCCGTCGGGATCAACGGCGACGTCGCGGCCAAGGCACGCGCCCTCGCCGACGCTGGTGCCGACGCCCTCGTCATCGATACGGCGCACGGGCATCAGGAAGGCATGATCCGCGCGATCGAGACTGTCGCCGGGCTCGACCTCGGCCTCCCGATCGTCGCGGGCAACATCGTCACCTCGGACGGCGTGGATGATCTCGTGGCAGCGGGCGCCAGCATTCTGAAGGTCGGTGTCGGACCGGGCGCCATGTGCACCACCCGGATGATGACAGCCGTCGGGCGGCCGCAGTTCTCCGCCGTGCTGGACACCGCTCAGGCCGCGCGCGAACGCGGAGCGCACGTGTGGGCGGACGGCGGCGTCCGCTATCCGCGCGACGTCGCGCTTGCGCTTGCGGCGGGGGCGTCTTCGGTCATGATCGGTTCCTGGTTCGCGGGCACCGCCGAGTCGCCGGGCGAGCTCAGGACCGATGAGACCGGACGCGTGTACAAGGACTCCTGGGGTATGGCGTCGACGAAGGCCGTGCAGGCGCGCTTCGGGGCGCTCGACGCCTACGAGCGCGCGCGGAAGGAGCTCTTCGCCGAGGGCATTTCGGCGTCGAAGATCTACGTCGATCCGCTGCGGCCCGGCGTCGAGGACCTGCTCGACATGATCACCTCTGGCGTGCGCTCGTCGTTCACCTACGCCGGCGCCGGCCGCCTGGAAGACTTCCACGTGCGCGCGCACGTCGGCCTCCAGTCGGCCGCGGGGTACGAGGAGGGGAAGGCGCTCCCCGTCTCCTGGTAGGGGGAGAAAGCAGGGTGCGCGCGCCGCACCTCCCGATCCTGAGAGAATAGGTTCACGTGCGCCGACGGGTACTGAACGGTGTCCCGCGGCAGGCAGCTGAGAAGGAGCGAACGTGAAGTATCTCTCGACCCGTGGTGGGATGGATCCGGCCGGCTACGGTGAGATCCTGCTCGAGGGCCTCGCGCCCGATGGCGGACTCGTGGTGCCAGAGGAGCTGCCGCGTGTCAGCGCGGAGACCCGGGAGGCCTGGCGCGGGCTCGACTACCCGTCGCTCGCCACTGAGGTGCTGAGCCTGTTCGCGACGGATATTCCGAGAGACGACCTCGCGCGTATGTGCCGCGACGCGTACGCCGTGCGGCCCGAGAATTTCGTGGATCCCGCGGTGGTGCCGCTTGTGCCGCTCGGCGACGTGGACCCGCGTTTGTCGCTGGTGGGGCTCTCCGAGGGACCGACGCTGGCCTTCAAGGACATGGCCATGCAGTTCCTGGGCCAGTCGCTGGAGTACGTGCTGCGGCGCAGCGGTCGCACGATCAACATCTTGGGCGCCACCTCGGGTGACACGGGTTCTGCGGCCGAGTACGCGCTGCGCGGCAAGGAGGGCATCGGCGTCTTCATGCTCTCCCCGCAGGGGCGCATGAGCGCTTTCCAGCGCGCGCAGATGTACTCGCTCACAGACGAGAACATTCACAACATCGCGGTTGCCGGTGTGTTCGACGACTGCCAAAACCTCATCAAGCAGCTCTCCGGCGACCTCGACTTCAAGCGGCACCACCGGCTCGGCACGGTCAACTCGATCAACCTGGGGCGCATCAGCGCACAGATCGTCTACTACTTCTGGGCGTGGTTGCGCCAGACCGACGCGCTCGATGCGGCGGAGCGCGAGACGGCTCAGGTGTCGATGACGGTTCCCTCGGGCAACTTCGGCAACATCCTGTCCGGTCACTATGCCAGGCAGATGGGTGTGCCCATCCGTCGTCTGGTGCTCGCGGCGAATGAGAACAATGTGCTCGACGAGTTCTTCCGTACCGGCATCTACGCACCGCGCGCGAGCGCCGAGACCTTCCTCACCTCGAGCCCGTCCATGGACATCTCGAAGGCCTCCAACCTCGAGCGCTTCATCTTCGACCTCCTCGGTCGCGACCCCGAGCGGCTCGCCGCCGCCTGGCGCGAACTCGACGAGACCGGCAGAATCGATCTCTCGGACGAGCAGCCGCGCTTCGCCGAAGAGTTCGGCATCGTCAGCGGTTCGAGCACGCACGCCGACCGTGTCGCTACGATCCGCGAGGTGCACGAGACCAGCGGCCTCGTCATCGATCCGCACACGGCCGACGGAGTGAAGGTCGCCAGGGAGCATCTGGAAGACCGGGTACCCATGCTCGTGCTCGAGACGGCGAAGCCCGCGAAGTTCCCCGAGATCGTGGTCGAGGCGATCGGCGCGTCCGATCCGCTGCCCGAGCATCTCTCGGAACTCCTCGATCTTCCGCAGCGGGTGACCGCGATGCCGAACGACGAAGTGCAGCTCCGCGAATACGTCGAGGCGCGCGCCGTCTGACCGTTGCAGAGCACGGGGTATAGGCTCCTATCCACATCGCAGAACAGTTGAGACCACGCAAGATACGGGGGAATGCAGTGTTCGGACGGCAGTTGCGCAGGCGCAATACGGAGGCGTTGACCGCGGCGCTGGGGGATGGCGCGGAGCCGACGGCGAGGGAGGATCGCCCCTCCGCTTTCAGGCTCTGGAGCGACGGGCTCGGCTACCTCGGCACGCGCTCGCTGCAGATCATCATCGTTCTCACGCTGACGGCTGGGCTGATCTGGGGCATGCGCCAGGTGTCGTTGGTCGTGATTCCGGTGCTGCTCGCCCTCATCTTCGCGAGTACGTTCGCGCCGGTGATGAGAGTGCTGCGCCGCAAGAACGTGCCCGACGTGCTGGCCACCGTCATCGTGCTGCTCGGCATCGTGCTGCTTTTGACGGGAATCGGTTGGCTGATCGTCTGGGCGGTGAAGGATCAGTGGGACGAGCTCGCGTCCCAGGCCCAGGATGGGTTCACCGAGCTGGTGAACACGATTCCGCAGCTGCCGTTCGCCCCCGACCAGGATCAGCTGCTCGAGTGGCGTGACCAGTTCGTGAACTGGGCGACCGACTTCCTCACCAGTTCGCAGTTCGGCAGTGGGGCGATCGCCGGCGTGAGCGCTGTCGGCAGCTTCGTGACGGGGCTCGTGCTGATGATCGTCGTGCTGTTCTTCTTCTTGAAGGACGGCCCGAAGATCTGGCGTTTCCTGCTGCGTCCCTTCGAGGGTGCGTACCGTGAGCGCGCGCAGCGCGTCGGCGGCAAAGTGGTTCAGACCCTCGGTTCCTACGTGCGCGGCACTGCTTCGGTAGCGGCCGTCGACGCGATCGGTATTCTGATTGGTCTGCTGATCCTCGGTGTGCCGTTGGCCGTCCCCCTTGCGGTGCTGGTGTTCCTGCTCGCCTTCATCCCGATCGTCGGTGCGACGCTCGCGGGAACGTTGGCCGCGCTCGTGGCACTGGTCTCGGACGGGTTTGTGACCGCCATCATCGTCGTCGGCATCGTGGTCCTCGTGAATCAGCTCGAGGGCAACTTCCTCCAGCCCGTGCTGATGGGCCGGGCGCTGAAACTGCACTCACTCGTCATCCTGCTCGCCCTGACCGTCGGTACGGTGCTGAGCGGTGTGCTGGGCGCCGTGCTTGCGGTGCCGATCGCGGCGGTCGCCTGGGGCATCGTCAAGGTGTGGGACGGACCCGAGACTCCCGCCAAGTGGGCGCGACCATCACCCTCCGAAGTCGAACAGTGACGCGCGGCCGCCGCTGACCTCTGACGCGGTGGGGAGCTCGAAGAGCTCTCCACCGGTCTCTGCGAGGCACTCGCGCACTCGCGCGGTGAACAGGTTCAGCCCGGCAGGTGAGAGCATGGCGTCGTGCGTCAAATAGACGCGTCGTGCCCGGGTGTGCAGCACGAAGTCCATGACCTGCGAGATGTTCGACCAGGGTGAACCGATGGGCACCCCGAGCACGTCGGCGCGGAACGGCGGGCGCACCAGAGAATCCCCGCCGTATGCGAACACGCCGTTCACGCGCACGCCGACGTTGTCGATGACCGGAATGCTCGCGTGCAGCACCTCGTGCCTGCCCCCGTAGAATTCGAGCGCGAACGGGCCGAAGTCCATCGCATCGCCCTCGGCGACGATCCGGGCGCCAGGAATCCCCGCCTCGGCCAGCGATGCCGCGGTCGTGGCGGTCGTGGCGATCGGGCACTCCGGGGCTGCGTTCCGGATCGCGGCCACGTGTTCCGGTGTCCAGTGATCCGCGTGCTCGTGCGTGATGACGAGGCCCGCGAGTGGGGGCGCGCACTCGAGCGCCAGCGAGAGCTCCTCTGCGGTGGTGAAGCTGCCTGGATCGATGAGGAGCGCGTGGTCCGCCTGGACGAGAACCACTCCGGCGTGAGCGAGTCTGAATGCCTGCATGGGCCGATCCTACGCCTCTCCGGGATATCGGTGAGCGGATACAGTGGAGGGGGCCTTGATCACTCTGAACGGCGATGCCTGAGCGGAGGTGCGTGATGCTCCAGCGGTGGGAACTGCGTCTGAGCGTGCACCTCATGCTGCTCTCGTGCTCGATCGCGGCACTGGCCCCCGAAGGCGTTCTGCCGAGTTCGATAGCGATCCTGCTCGCACTCGTCGGCGCCGTCTCTCTTGCGGTGGCTGTCGTGGCGGTGGTGCTGCAGGTCATCACGGGTGCGGCCCGCGTGCCGAGTCCAGCGCGCCAGCACACTCCCTTCAGGTCACGGGCGCACGGGCTGCATTTCAGCGAGGGATCGGCGCAACCCCGCGCGCCGACCGACGTCCGACGCGCCCCGCGCCTGCACCTCGCGATCTGACATCCGCCGCACTCGTTCGGCCTGATGATTGGTCCGTACGTGCGAGACGGGGCGCCGCAGCGCACCCCGCACCTCCCACGAACAGGACACCCCGTGACATTCCGCTTCCGCATGCCCGTGCTCCGTCTGCCCGTGCTCCGTCGACCACTGCGCTCAGTGCTTCCGAACTCGGAACCCGCGTACTGCGCTCCCGTCGACCCCGATCCTGATCCAGGTTTCCCTCACGACGGTGACATCGTGCTGAGCGTCGACGATGCATCGGTCTCGCGCGACGGCATCACCCTGCTCCCGCCGACATCCCTCACCGTCGCCGCGGGGGAGTGCGTCGCCGTTCGCGGGGAGAACGGAGCGGGCAAGACGACGCTCCTCCGCGTGCTCGCCGGTCGGCTCAGGCCCACCGGCGGCTCCGCCGCCCTCGCGGGCCGCACCGTCGACGAGCGGTGCCCCGAGGTACGCCGCGCGATCGCCGCACTCATCGACCCGCCGGCGCTGTATCCGGATCTCACGGTCGCCGGTCATCTCGAGTTCATCGTGGCGGCCTGGGCGCCGTTCGACGAGCGGAATGAGCCGGAGACCGCCGATCCGTCCGCGGGACTCACGGCCCGGCAGTCCGCCATCGAAGCCGCGCTACGCGCGTTCGGGCTCTCCCCGCTGCGCGACCGGTTTCCCGACGAGCTCTCCAGTGGACAACGACAGCTCGTCGCGCTCGCGGTGACGTTCGCGAGGCCCGCCCGCGTGATCCTGCTCGATGAACCCGAGCAGCGTCTCGACCCCGACCGTCTGGCGCTGCTCGAAGCGGAGATCCGTCGCGCCTCGGAGCGCGGCATCTCGGTCGTGTTCGCCTCGCACAGCACCGCACTGGTGGCGGCCGTCGCGCACCGCAGCGTCAGGGTTGCCGCGTGAGGGCGTCGGGTAGAGGGACCCTCTTCAGCGTCTATCTCGGTGTCATGCTGGGGGTGACCGTCGGCCTGCCGGTGGGGCGCGCGCTGATCCTGTGGGGCGCTGAGGGTGCGCCGTGGCTGGCAGAGACGGTTCCCGGTGAGGGTGCGTCCCTCCTCCTCGCAGCGATCCCGCTCATTTGGATACTCGCCGCCGCCGTGGGACCGCACTTCGCCCCGGCTCGGGACACGCTGCCGCGCCTCGACCTGGTGCACGCGCTGCCGCATCCGCGCGACCGTCTGCTCCGCGGCGGTGCCGCGCGTTCGATCGCGACCTGGGTGGTGATCGGTGGTGCCGGGGGAGTGATGGTCGCCGGAGTCTTCGAGGTCGGGGCCGCGTCGGTATTCGCCTCTGGGTTAGTGCTGCTCGCCACGGGACTGGCTTCGGGCCTCGGGGTCGGCGCCGGTGCCGGCGTGGCGGCGCTCATCGGGCAACGGGACCGCGCGTCGCGCATGCGGGTCTCGCTCGTCTGCGCTGTTTGCGTCTGCGCTGTTTGCGCGGGAGGGCTCGCGGCTGCCGTGCTCGGCGAGCCCTTGCCGGGGTTCGCCCCGAGCCGGGCATCTACGGTGGTCGCTGTGGGGGTTTCGGTGCTCGCGGGTGCCGGTGCACTGGCGCTCGGTGCTGTTCCCCGCCTTCTGCGGTCGCTCGACATCGACACCCTGCGGTCGCAGGCGATGCGCCGCCTCTCCGTCGGGGCCGCGCTCCTCACGGCTGACGCCCGCGCTGCCCTCGCACGGCTCGGAGCACCGGTCAGATGGGGGCGACGCCTTCGGTGGAGGCCGTCGGCGGGAGGTCGCGCGGGCGTGCTCCGCCTCGTCGTGGTGCGCGACGCGCTCGGCCTCGCGCGCACGCCGCTGCGCACCCTGCTGGCAGTCGCCGCTCTCGTGGTGAGCGGTGCGCTTGCAGCACTGAGCGGTGCTGCGCACCTGGAGCCGACCGGGGTCGCGGTGCTCGGTGCGTGTTCCGCGCTCCTCGCCTCTGCCGCGGCGGGGACCACCGCCCGCGGCCTGCGCGCTGCCGCTTTCGGGGCGGGAAGTCCCTCGCTCCTCCCATGCAGCCACGGACGACTGCTCGTCGCTCATCTCGTGGTGCCCCTCGTCGTCTCCACCCTCGGTGCGTTGCTCGGGGGTGTCGCGATGCACGATCTTGGTGGCGGGGCGGTCGGGGTCTGCATCGCGAGTGGCGCGGTGCTGGCCGCGGCTGTCGCAGCGCATCAGGGACCGCTGCCCGAGGCACTGCTCGCTCCCGTGCAGACCCCCGCAGGCGACGCGGCGGGACTGGTGGTCGTCATCTGGATGCTGGGGCCGCTCCTGACCGTGGCGGCAGGAGGCGCGCTGCTCGCCGTGGTCTCCGCACTGGCCACGGCATCCACCCACGGGGCGGGTTTCGCGGTGACATCGATGACCACCGCGCTCATGCTCATCGGATGGGCGTGGTGGCTTCGGCATCGAGTGCGTGGCGGGCGTGGATGACCCGTCCCACGACCCGTTCCCCAGGCGGGATCGGAGGACCTCCGAACGCGACGCGCCCGAGATTCGCGGCTGGATTTGTGCCGCTTGCGAGGGTGTGCCAAGATAGAGGGGTTGCTGAGGCAGGGGCGAGAGTCCGGCTGAGGTAACAGAAGTGCTCGGCCCCATCGTATAGCGGCCTAGTACGCCGCCCTCTCACGGCGGTAACGCGGGTTCGAATCCCGCTGGGGTCACCAAGAGGCTCCCGGTTCGGCAGATCATGCTGACCGGGAGCCTTTCGTGTTTTTCGAAGCGCGGGGATCGGGCCGCAGGCTCCCCAGTGTGCGCTTCGCCCGCACTCCGGCCGCACCCAGACGGGAATGGGCGACAGTGGTAAACTGCTCGCTATGCGTGTGCGGCAGCTTCTTCCTTGCCGCGACGGGGGTTAATTCACCGACCCACCCGTCGCGGAGCTTCCGCGTGGTCGGTCTCACCCCACCTATTTCAGCGCTTCGCGCGAAAGGAAACGGCAGAAGCACTCATGACTGCACAACCCCGCACTCTGGCGGAAAAGCTCTGGAACGACCACGTCGTCGTTCGCGGTGAAGACGGCGCCCCCGATCTCATCTACATCGATCTCCACCTGATTCACGAGGTTACGAGCCCGCAGGCGTTCGATGGCCTGCGCATGGCCAATCGGCCGCTGCGTCGAGTCGATCTCATGATCGCGACCGAGGATCACAACACCCCGACCCTCAACATCAACCGTCAGATCGAGGATCCGACGAGTCGCGTGCAGATCGACACGCTCCGCAAGAATGTTGAAGAGTTCGGCGTGCGTGCGCATCCGCTCGGCGACCGCGAGCAGGGCATCGTGCACGTGGTCGGCCCGCAGCTGGGTCTGACAATGCCCGGCGTGACGGTGGTCTGCGGCGATAGCCACACCTCGACGCACGGCGCGTTCGGGGCGCTCGCGTTCGGCATCGGCACGAGCGAGGTCGAGCACGTCATGGCGACGCAGACGCTGCCGCTCAAGCCGTTCAAGACGATGGCGATCAACGTCGAGGGCGAGCTGCGCCCAGGCGTCACGGCGAAGGACATCATCCTCGCGGTGATCGCGAAGATCGGGACCGGTGGCGGTCAGGGGTACGTGCTCGAGTACCGCGGGTCGACGATCCGCAATCTCTCGATGGACGGCCGCATGACGATCTGCAACATGTCGATCGAGGCGGGTGCCCGCGCGGGCATGGTCGCGCCGGACGAGACGACGTTCGCGTACGTGAAGGATCGCCCTCACGCCCCGCAGGGTGAGGACTGGGACGCCGCGGTCGAGTACTGGAAGACACTGCCCACCGACGAGGGCGCCGTCTTCGACGAGGAGGTCTTCATCGACGCCTCGCAGCTCGAGCCGTTCGTGACGTGGGGCACCAACCCCGGCCAGGGCGTTCTGCTGAGCGACACCGTGCCGAATCCGGCAGACATCGAGGAGCCGAACGCCCGTGCGTCGGCCGAGCGCGCGCTGGAGTACATGGATCTCCAGGCCGGTACGCCGATGAAGGAGATCGCGGTCGACACCGTCTTCATGGGCTCGTGCACGAACAGCCGCCTGGACGATCTGCGTGATTTCGCGAGCATCATCCAGGGCAAGCGCAAGGCCGAGGGGCTGCGACTGATGGTCGTGCCCGGCTCCGCTCGGGTCAGACTGGAGGCCGAGGCCGAGGGCATCGACAAGATCGTCGAGGAGTTCGGCGGGGAGTGGCGTTTCGCCGGGTGCTCGATGTGTCTCGGCATGAACCCCGACCAGCTCGCTCCTGGCGAGCGGTGCGCGTCGACGTCGAACCGCAACTTCGAGGGTCGGCAGGGCAAGGGCGGTCGTACTCACCTGGTGTCGCCACTTGTGGCCGCCGCGACGGCGATCCGCGGAACGCTGTCGAGCCCGTGGGATCTCGCAGAAGACGAGGCCAACGGTGTGGATCACGGTGCGACGAACGAGAAGGTGGAGGCGTAACCCATGGAGAAGTTCACCACGTTCACGGCGACTGCTGCTCCGCTGAAGCGTTCGAACGTCGATACCGACCAGATCATCCCTGCCGTGTTCCTGAAGCGGGTCACGAAGACCGGCTTCGAGGATGCGCTGTTCTACCACTGGCGGCAGGATCCGGAGTTTGTGCTCAACCAGCCCGAGTTCCAGCACGCCGAGATCCTGGTCGCCGGCCCCGACTTCGGTACCGGTTCGTCGCGCGAGCACGCCGTCTGGGCGCTGCGCGACTACGGGATCAAGGTCGTGATCTCTCCCCGGTTCGCCGACATCTTCCGTGGCAACTCGAGCAAGCAGGGTCTCGTGGCCGCGCAGGTCGAGGAGCCCGAGGTCGAGCGGATCTGGCAGATCCTCGACGAGCAACCCGGGGCCCAGGTCACGGTGAGTCTCGAGGACCGCACGGTCTCGATCGGCGACCTGACGGTCCCGTTCCAGATCGACGAGTACGCTCGCTGGCGCCTCATGGAGGGTCTCGATGACATCTCCCTGACGCTCCGCAGCGAAGACGCCATCAGCGCGTTCGAATCCAAGCGTCCGTCATGGATGCCCACTACGATCCCCGCGAGGTCCGAGTGACGAAGAACAAGGAAGACCTGGGACTCCACAAAGATTCCCAGAAGGCCGCCGCACGGGTCGGTCTCACCTCAGATGAGATCATCATCAACGGCGGACGGCCGCTCAACGGCCGCATCGAGGTGCGCGGGGCCAAGAACCTCGCCACCAAGGCCATGGTTGCCTCGCTGCTCGGCCACACCCCGAGCACGCTGCGCAACGTCCCGAACATCTCCGACGTCCGCGTGGTCGCCGGCCTCCTCGCCCTGCACGGCGTGCTCATCACGCGCGGCGCAGAAGAGGGCGAGTGGCGTCTCGACCCGTCGAACGTCGAGACCGCGCACAAGGCCGACATCGACGCGCACGCGGGGTCGTCGCGCATCCCGATCCTGTTCTGCGGCCCGCTGCTGCACCGGCTCGGCGAGGCATTCATCCCCGACCTCGGCGGGTGCCGGATCGGCGACCGCCCGATCGACTTCCACCTCGACGCGCTCCGCAACTTCGGCGCCGTTATCGAGAAGCTTCCGAGCGGCATCAGCCTGACGGCGCCGAACGGCCTGAAGGGCGCCAACATCGAGCTTCCGTACCCATCGGTCGGGGCGACGGAGCAGGTGCTGCTCACCGCCGTACTGGCGGAGGGGCAGACCGAGCTCCGCAACGCGGCCATCGAGCCGGAGATCGTCGATCTGATCTGCATCCTCCAGAAGATGGGGGCGATCATCTCGATGGAGCCGAATCGCGTCATCTTCATCGAGGGCGTGAAGGAGCTCCGCGGTTACGACCACGCGGCGATCTTCGATCGCAACGAGGCGGCGAGCTGGGCGGCGGCCGCGCTGGCTACGAAGGGCGACATCTTCGTCGGCGGCGTGGAGCAGGAAGAGATGATGACCTTCCTGAACGTCTTCCGCAAGGTCGGCGGCGACTTCGACGTGCGACCCGACGGTATCCGCTTCTGGCACCCGGGCGGCATGCTCAAGCCGGTGACGATCGAGACCGACGTGCACCCCGGCTTCATGACCGACTGGCAGCAGCCGCTCGTGGTGGCGCTCACGCAGGCCGACGGCGTCTCGACGATCCACGAGACCGTCTACGAGAACCGCTTCGGCTTCACCGACGCGCTCAACAAGATGGGCGCCGACATCAAGGTGTACAAGGACGGACTGCACGACGACACGCGTCGCGTCATGCGCCGCGAGTTCGAGCAGGCCGCCGTGATCACGGGCCCGACGGATCTGTCGGGCGCCGACGTCGAGGTCCCCGACCTCCGTGGCGGCTTCAGCCACCTCATCGCCGCGCTCACGGCTGAGGGCCAGTCGAAGGTCACGAACATCGGCATCATCTCGCGCGGGTACGAGAACTTCATCGAGAAGCTGCGCCTCCTCGGCGCCGACTTCATCTACGAGGGATAGGACTCGCCGACGCGGGCGCACCTGTTCCTGCAGGGCGCCCGCGTCAGCGATAATTGAGACTATGAGCGACACGGTGAAGATGCGCAGCACGGCATCAGCGGAGAAGCGGCGGCCCTCGGTCTTCTGGGTACTCGCCACGCTGATCCTGCCGTTCTGGTCGTTGATGGTGCGGTACCGATTCACACCGGAGTCGCGGCTCCCGCAGCGGGGCTCATTCATCCTGTCGCCCAACCACTACAGCGAGATCGATCCCATCGCGATGGGCGCGGCCGTCTGGCACCTGGGTCGCGCACCGCGCTTCCTGGCGAAGGCGAGCCTCTTCAAGCTTCCGGTCGTGGGCTGGCTGCTGCGCGCCTCCGGTCAGGTGCCGGTCGAGCGCGACGGTCGCACCCGCAGCTCGGCGAGTAATCCGCTCGGGGCTGCAGGTGAGCTCATCCGACGCGAGGCCGGGGTCATCGTCTATCCGGAGGGCTCGCTCACCCGCGATCCCGACCTGTGGCCGATGCGGGGCAAGAGCGGCGCCGTGCGCCTGGCGCTGGAGTCGGGCATGCCGCTGATCCCTGTGGCCCACTGGGGTACGCAGCGCCTCATGCCGCGATACGGCAAGCGCATCCACCCGTTCCCCCGCAAGACCATCGAGATCGCCGTGGGGGAGCCGCTGGATCTCAGCCGGTTCGAGGGGCGCACCGATCAGCGGTCGATCGCCGAGGCGACGGACCTGCTCATGGCGGAGATCGCGAAACTGCTCGGCGGGCTCCGCGGTGAGACGCCGCCGGAGGAGCGCTGGGACCCGAGCAAGCACCAGCAGAATGAGACGGGGCGTTTTTGACTACGAGACCAATTCCGGTCGTCACCGGTAACCTGCAGCGGAACCGAGGCCGGAAGGTCGCGGTGATCGGCTCGGGCAGCTGGGGCACGACGTTCGCGAAGGTTCTCGCCGACGCCGGCTGCGACACCACCATCTGGGCCCGCCGCCACGAGGTGGCGCAGGAGATTCAGGTCGCGAGGCGAAACTCCCAGTACCTGCCTGGCATCAACCTGCCGCGCACGCTCCACGCGACTGCGGACCTCGCCGAAGCGCTGAAGGGCAAGTCGCTCGTCTTCCTTGCGGTGCCCAGCCAGACCCTCAGGCAGAACCTCTTGGACCTCGAGCCGTACCTCGATCGTCGGACCGTGCTCGTCAGCCTGGTCAAGGGCGTGGAGCGGACGACGACGATGCGCATGTCCGAGGTGATCGTCGACACGCTCGATCTCGAACCGCACCGGGTCGGCGCCGTCTCCGGCCCGAACATCGCGCTCGAAATCGCGAAGGAGCAGCCGACCGGCGGCGTGGCAGCGTGCGCCGATGCCGCCGTGGCGCAGGAGATCGCGACTGCCTGCTCGGCCCCGTACTTCCGCGGGTACGTCAGCACCGACGTGATCGGTACGGAGCTCGGCGGTGTACTCAAGAACCTGATCGCGCTCGCGATCGGCATCGTCGACGGTGTCGGATACGGCGAGAACACGAAGGCGGCGATCATCACGCGCGGCCTCGCAGAGATGACCGAGTTCGCGGTCGCGTCCGGCGCCGATCCGACATCGCTCTCGGGGCTCTCCGGTCTCGGTGACCTCATCGCGACCTGCCAGTCCCCGCTGTCGCGGAACAACACCGCAGGGCGCCTCATCGGACAGGGATACACCCAGGAGGAGACGCGCGAGCAGATGAGCCAGGTCGCCGAGGGCATCACCTCGGTTCCCTCGGTGCTCGAGCTCGCACGTGAGCGCGGCATCTCGATGCCGATCGTGGAGCAGGTGCAGATGGTGCTCGACCGTCGCATGCCGCCGAAGGATCTCGGGCCGCACCTGGCGACCGAGAATGACGTGCCCCAGCCGGAGCTCTCGCTGAGCGGCGAACCGCAGGGACGACTGCGGCGATTCTGGGATCGCCTCGTCGGCGAATAGCATGGGCGAGATGACGAAGGATCAGATGCGCACGGTAGTCCTGCTGTTCGGCGGCCGATCGAGCGAGCACGAGATCAGCTGCGTGACGGCTGCTGGAGTGCTCCACGCCATCGACCAGAGTCGGTTCCGCGTGATCCCCGTCGGCATCACGAAGACGGGCGCGACGGTGCTCGTCGATGCGGAACGACTCGATGGGTTCCGCCTCGACGGTGACGAGTTGCCGCACGTCGATGACAACGGCACCCGGGTGCTGTGGCCGGCGTCCGCGATGACGCGTGAGCTCAGCGTTATCGAATCCGACGGCACGATCAGGTCGCTCGGCGACATCGACGTGGTCTTCCCGACCCTCCACGGCCCGTTCGGTGAGGACGGCACGGTGCAGGGGCTGCTCGAGCTCGTGGATCTGCCGTATGTCGGCAGCGGCGTGCTCGGCTCGGCGCTCTGCATGGATAAGCACGCCGTGAAGACGATCCTTTCGGATTCCGGTGTGGCGGTGGCGCCGTGGAACACGATCACGCGTGCGCAGCTGGCGCAGGATCCGAGCCGCGTGGAGCGCCTCGACGAGGGGCTCGACTACCCGCTCTTCGTGAAACCGGCTCGCGCCGGGTCGAGTGTCGGCGTCACCCGAGTGAAGGAGCCCCGGGAGTTGTCCGCGGCGGTCGACGTCGCCTTCGCGGAGGACTCGATCGTGCTCGTGGAGAGCGGGGTCGTGGGCCGCGAGGTCGAGATCGCCGTGCTGGGCGGCCGAGACGGAGGCCCGACGCGCACCAGTTCGGTCGTCGGCGAGATCGTGTTCTCGGGGCGCGACTTCTACGACTACGAGGCGAAGTACCTCGGGGCTTCTGGCGTGGACCTCGAGCTGCCGGCGAACGTCACCGACGAGGAACTGCGTGCACTGCAGGACGCCGCTGCCGAGGCGTTCGAGCTCGCCCAGTGCGGCGGCCTCGCTCGCGTCGACTTCTTCCTCACCGACGCGGGGCCCGTGCTCAACGAGATCAACACCATGCCCGGCTTCACGCCCATCTCGATGTATCCGAGCCTCTGGTCGGCTTCGGGAGTCGAGTACACGGATCTCATCTCCGAGCTGATCGATCTGGCTCTCGAGCGCTCCTAGACCGGCGCTGAGCGCGAACTACTCGTCGAGGTCGAGGGTGTCGGCGAGGCTCGTGCACTCCCGCTCCTGCGGAAGGTACTGGACTACGGCACCCAGGTCGACGACGGTCGCGGTACCGCTGGCGAGCTCGGAGTTCACGATGACTTCGAGGCCGGGGGAGCGCCCGTATGCTTCGAAGCGGTAGAGCGGTGCGTTCGAGCGGTCGATGATCCAGTCGACGCCGTTGACGTCGACGCACTCGTCGGTCGTCGGACCGCTCGGCTCGACGCCGCAGCGAAGCAGCACCCCTGCGGGGTCGCCCCACGCCCCGGTCGACTGCGCGTTCGTCGTGCGGCGGTCGAGGTCCGCCACCGTGTCGGGCAGTCGGACGATCACGTCGGCGCAGGCCGGATTGTTCGCGTCCTCCGCGGCGTCCATCGGCACCTCGCCCGACGAGCACGCCGAGACGAGCGGGGCGGTGACGCACAGGGCGCCGAGAGCGGCGAGCGTGCGCAGAGCGCGGCGTCGAAAAGTCACGGTTCCAGCCTACCGGGGCACCCGCCATGCGCCCTGAGCGTGGCCGCATCATCGAGTGAGCACAAGTGGCCCCGTGGAACGCGGCGGTTTCAGGGGGCTAGTGCAACACCTTCATTGATGGAGGTGTGTATGGCAAGGGTGCCGAGGAACTACTCGGACGAGGCATGGTCCGCTGTCTTGAACGAGGTGGTGCGCGTCGGGTCGATTGAAGCGGTCGCTGCTGGGCGAGGTATGAGCCGGAACACGGTGACGAAATGGGCCAGGCTAGCGGGCATGGACACCTCACGCAGGTATGCACGCCGGGCAGACCTTACTGATGCGGAACGTTCCCCGGGGCGCGCTTACCATCGTCTGGGGTTGGAAGAGCGGGTGTTCATCGAGACCGCGCTCGGCATGGAACCTGCCTGGTCATATCGCCGGATTGCCCGGCATCTCGGAGTGAACGTATCGACAGTGTCTCGGGAGGTGAGGCGTCATCCAGTGACCCGCCCTCCCCTGCCGAACGGGAACGCTGGGAGCGGGGGTTCTAGGTATCACGCTGTGACGAGCCAGTATCGGACGATGCTGCTGCGCAGATCTCCCCGAACAAGAAAGCTCGACGATACGTTCCTGCGAGCATTGGTGGCCGATAGGTTGAATGCGAAGTGTTCGCCGCAGCAGGTCGCTGGCAGGTTGCGGGTCGAGTTCCCCGATAGTCCGGAGTTGTGGGTGTCGCACGAAACGATCTATCAAGCCCTGTACGTGCAAGGCGCCGGTGCCCTGCGGCACGAACTCACTGTCGAGAAAGCGCTCCGTTCGGGACGGACCGGGCGCATCCCTCAGTCCAAGCTGCCGGCGCGGACGAGGCGTCCGTGGTTGGACGGGGCGCACTTATTGGATCGTCCTGCCGAGGTTGCTGATCGTGCAGTTCCTGGGCACTGGGAAGGGGATCTCGTGGTCGGTCCGGGGAACTCTGGACTGGTGACGCTGGTGGAGCGGCAGACTCGGTTCGCGTTGATCGGCAGGCTTCCCGGGGTGCGGGACTCGGCCACGGTGGTTCAGGTGATGCAAGAGATGGTCGAGGGGTTGCCCGGGGAGTTACGCAAGACGGTGACGTGGGATCAGGGGGTCGAGATGGCTCGGCATGCTGAGTTCACGGTCGCGACGGGGTGTCGGGTGTTTTTCTGTGATCCGCACTCGCCCTGGCAGCGGGGGTCGAACGAGAACCTCAATGGGTTGATCCGTGATTTTTATCCCAAGGGAACCAATTTCAATGGTGTCAGTGACGGGGAGATCGCCCAGGTGCAGGAGCTCTTGAACGGTCGCCCGCGTCAGACGTTGGGGTTTTACACGCCGCGTGAGAGGCTGGACGAGTTGATCAGCGGTGTTGCACTAGCCCCCTGAAACCGCCCGCGGTCTCGGCACGAATCGCGCTCACTCGAGCGCTCGTGAACGATAGGTTGGGAGCCATGACTGAGACGGTGGGAGCGCTGGGGGAGACGCGCGTGCTGCGCAGGATCCTGGGGCGTCTTGGCGATGCTCCCGCGGCGACGGTGGGTCCAGGCGACGACTGTGCCGTGCTGCGGGCCGGCGGTGACCTCGTCGTCACGACCGACACCATGATCGAGGGGCCGGACTTCAGGCTCGCCTGGCACAGCGGATTCGAACTCGGGTGGAAGCTCGCGGCGACGAACCTGTCCGATGTCGCGGCGATGGGGGCCGTGCCGACGGCGCTCACGATCGCGCTCGCGTGCCCGCGTGACACGCCGGTCGCCCTGCTCGAGGAGATCTCCTCCGGGCTGGACGCCGCGTGTCGGGCGCTCGCGCCGGAGTGCGGCGTCGTCGGCGGCGACCTGGCGACGGCGCCGGTGCTGACAGCAGCGGTGACGGCGATCGGCGACCTCCGCGGGGTCGCGCCGGTGCTGCGGTCGGGTGCGCGCGCCGGGGACCGGTTGGCGTACGCCGGCGACCTCGGCCTCGCCGGCACCGGTCTGGCGCTGCTCTTCCGCGAGGGCGCCGATGCCGACGGGGTGGCGCACTCGCATGCTCTGGCGCGCCTCTGGGCCGAGCACCCCGAGGCGCTCGCGGCGCAGCTGGCACCCGCGCCTCCCGTGTCTCTCGGGGTACCTGCCGCGCGGGCCGGTGCGACGGCGATGCTCGACGTCTCAGACTCGCTCTCCCTCGATGCGGCGCGCATCGCGCGTGCGAGCGATGTCGACGTCGCCCTCGACCGTGAGCTGCTCGTTGCCGGGTTCGGTGAGCGCGACGGTGAAGGGGTCGGGATCGACGCCATGCTCACGGGGGGTGAGGATCACGGGCTCCTCGCGACCTTCCCCCCTCACGTCACGCCGCCGGCGGGCTTCGCGAGCATCGGCGAGGTGCGCGCACGCGCGGGGGCGGAACCCCGCGTGCTGGTGGACGACGAGGCGTTCTCGCCCAGCGGCTGGGATCCCTATCGAATCTCGCTTCCCGGCGTGTGACCCGCAGCGCTGCCTGCCGGGAGCGCGTCGCGGCCGAGGAGCCTGAGCGCGGCCCAGAGTTCGGCCCGCGCATCGGGGTCGTCGAGATCACGCTGCACCAGTGAGGCCGCTGTCGTCACCCTCGATTTCACGGTGTGGCGGTGCGCGCCGAGTTCCTGAGCGGCGGCGCTCGTCTGCCCGTGATGCCTGAGCCATGTCGCGAGCGTCGACTCGATCACGTCTCCCTGACGCTCGTCATGGTCGGCGAGCGGGGCGAGGAGCGTCTCCGCCTGGTGGCGCGCTTCGGGCTGCTCCTCGAGCAGGTGCATGAGACCGCGGTGCAGTGCGGGGGAGTAGATCGTGACTTCGCCGCCTGCCGAGGGTCGCGCGACGGCGCGCTCGGCCTGCTCGAGGAGGGCGGGGAGCCGATCGGAGGGACCGCGCTCGGAGGCACCGGCGGTCAGCTCGTGCGCGCGCACGAGCCGGCGCAGGTCGGGGAGTCTCGCCTGCTCGCACACGAGCACGGCGGCGTCACCGCGTTCTGCGAGGAGCACGCCCTGGCTCGTCGCGGCGAGCGAAGCAACATCCTCCTCGAACTCCGGATCCCTGGCACCGCCCGCGACGACGACGGCGCGCACCTCGCCCCGCGGCAGTCGCGGCATGAGGGTCTCGGCGACCCGTTCGGCGAGGTCGCGACGCCCCTCGAGCAGGAGCTCCAGTATGGAGCGTCGCAGTGAAGCCTCGGCCGTGACGGTCGCCGCCCGGTGTTCGAGTTGCACCGTCGCCAGGGCGGCGACGAGGCCGATGACCGTCTGGTCCGCGTGGTCCGGCGCGTGCTCACCCTGCGTGACGAGCACCCCGTGGAGCTGGCCGGCGTGCCCGAGGGTCTGCATCTGCACGCCTTGCTCCCCGCGTCCGCGCGCGAGGCCGGCGCGGACGCCGCGCTCCACCAGCAGCCGCGCCTCTCGGCGCACCCACTCCGCCGTCGCGGCATCGCGTTCGGATCGCGGGGCGTACTCGATGACCCGCCCGGTGCGGTCGGTGATCGCGACCCAGCGCCCGAGTCGAGCCGCCGCCTCGCGCACGGCGGCGCCGATCCCGTCGCGGTGCAGCGCTGCGCGGGCGATGCCGCGCTGCGACTCGAGCGCCCAGGCGTCGCGCTCGTGCGCCTTCGCGTCGAGCAGCCGGGCCGCCGTCTGGACGATCGAGATGAACGCCGTGTCGTACGGGACGCGGAAGAGCGGAAATCCGGTGCGATCGCAGGCGCGGACGAAGGTCTGGGGGATCCGGTCCCAGTGGAGGCCGACCGCGATGCCGAGTGCCGTGGCGTCGGCGTCGATCAGTCGCTGTACGAAGGCGTCGGCGGTCTCCTGATCCGCGTGCTGGGAGAGGCGGGCTCCCGTCGTGAGGAGCACGGTGCGCGGGGGGAGGAAGAGCGCCGGATCCTCGAGCTCGCTCACGTGAACCCACTGGACCGGGCGCTCGTCGGTGTCCGCTTGCACTCCGGCGATGAGGACGAGCCCGAGTTGGTACTGGTGCACGAGCGCGCCCAGTTCGATGGTGGTGTAGGTGGGTTCCACGGGTCTCCTTGCACGTGCAGCATGCGTTGCGCATTGCCACAGTGGCGCGTGTCAACGCAGATGGACTCCATTGTGGCACGCGCCACTGCTGAGGCCCACCCCTAGGCTGTTCACGTACCACCGATCCCCAGGAGGAACTCATGTCTGCAGCCACCGTCACCGGCGGCCCCTCGCTCCCGCAGGAGCGCAAGCTCGTCACCAGCATCCCCGGCCCGAAGTCGCAGGAGCTGCTCGCGCGCAAGAACGCCGCCGTCGCCTCGGGCGTCGGCGTTGCGCTCCCCGTCTTCACCGTCGCCGCGGGCGGTGGCGTGATCGTCGATGCCGACGGCAACTCGCTCATCGACCTCGGCTCCGGCATCGCGGTGACCGGCGTCGGGAACTCCGCTCCCGCCGTTGTGGAGGCCGTCAAGGCGCAGGTCGAGCAGTTCACGCACACCTGCTTCACCGTGACCCCGTACGACGGGTACGTCGAGGTCGCCGAGAAGCTCAACGCGATCACCCCTGGTGACTTCGAGAAGCGCTCGGCGCTCTTCAACACCGGCGCCGAGGCCGTGGAGAACGCGGTGAAGATCGCCCGTCACTACACGAAGAAGAACGCCGTCGTCGTCTTCGACCACGCGTACCACGGTCGCACCAACCTCACCATGGGCATGACCGCGAAGAACATGCCGTACAAGGACGGCTTCGGCCCGTTCGCCCCCGAGATCTACCGCGCCCCGGCGTCGTACCCGTTCCGCGACGGCCTCTCGGGCGCCGAGGCGGCCGAGCAGGCGATCCTGCAGATCGAGAAGCAGGTCGGCGCCGCGAACCTCGCCGCCATCATCATCGAGCCGATCCAGGGCGAGGGCGGGTTCATCGCTCCGGCAGAGGGCTTCCTGCCCGCGATCCAGCGCTGGGCGAACGAGAACGGCGTCGTTTTCATCCTCGACGAGGTGCAGACCGGCTTCGCCCGCACCGGCGACATGTTCGCTGCCGACCACGAGGGCGTCACCCCCGACCTCTTCACCCTCGCGAAGGGCATCGCCGGCGGCCTGCCGCTCTCGGCGGTCACCGGTCGCGCGGAGATCATGGACTCGGCGCACGCCGGCGGCCTCGGCGGCACCTACACGGGCAACCCGATCGCCTGCGCAGCGGCGCTCGCGACGATCGAGACCTACGAGCAGGAGAACCTGACGGAGCGCGCTCGCGAGATCGGCGCCATCATCTCCGAGTTCTTCACCGACCTCCAGCAGAACGACGACCGCATCGGCGACATCCGCGGACGCGGCGCCATGAGCGCCATCGAGTTCGTCGAGTCGGGGTCGAAGCGCCCGAATGCCGCGCTGGTGGGTGCGGTCGCGAAGGCTGCGGGAGAGAATGGTGTTCTGGTGCTCACCTGCGGCACCTACGGCAACGTGATCCGCTTCCTCCCGCCGCTCGCCATCTCCGACGAGCTGCTCCGCGAGGGCCTGCAGGTCATCGCCGAAGCGATCGCAGCGAACTAACCGCAACCGAAGGGATACACCACCATGGCACTGCAGCAACACGAGCAGGATCTGCTCGACCGCGTTCAGTCTGGCCTCGGCATCGGCGGCACCTGGGAGGCCTCGTCCTCCGGCGCGACCTTCGACGTGCAGGATCCGGCGACCGGTGAGACCATCAAGTCCATCGCCGACGCGACCGTGGAGGACGCGGTTCGCGCGCTCGACGCGGCCGTCGCCGCGCAGGACGCGTGGGCGGCCACGCCGACCCGCGAGCGCTCCAACATTCTGCGTCGCGCCTTCGACCTGCTCCAGGAGCGCAAGGAGGAGTTCGCGCTCCTCATGAGCCTCGAGATGGGCAAGCCGATCGCCGAGTCGCGTGGCGAGGTCGGGTACGGCGGCGAGTTCCTCCGCTGGTTCTCGGAGGAGGCCGTGCGCGTGCAGGGCGACTACCGCCAGAACCCCGAGGGATCGGGCAACATCCTGGTGTCGCACATGCCCGTCGGCCCGTGCTACTTCATCACGCCCTGGAACTTCCCCCTCGCGATGGCGACCCGCAAGATCGCGCCGGCGCTGGCCGCCGGCTGCACCGTCGTCATCAAGCCGGCGAAGCTCACGCCGCTGACCACCGTCTACTTCGCGCAGCTGCTCGAAGAGGCGGGCGTGCCCGCTGGCGTCGTGAACGTCGTTCCCACGTCCAGCTCCGGCGCGCAGTCGAACGCGCTGCTCAGCGACCCGCGCCTGCGGAAGCTGTCGTTCACGGGTTCGACGCCGGTGGGCGTGAAGCTGCTCGAGGCGGCGGCCGGCAACGTGCTGCGCACCTCGATGGAGCTCGGCGGCAACGCACCGTTCATCGTGTTCGAGGACGCTGATCTTGATCGCGCTGTCGAGGGCGTCATGCTCGCGAAGTACCGCAACATCGGGCAGGCCTGCACGGCGGCCAACCGCGTCATCGTGCACGAGTCGGTCGCCGACGAGTTCGCGCGCCGCGTCTCCGAGCGCGTCTCGAAGATGACCATCGGCCGCGGCGCCGAGGAGGGCAACGACATCGGCGCCCTCGTCGATGACAACGCTGTGGCGACCTCGGCGCGTCTCGTCGCCGATGCCGTCGAGAACGGTGCCGAGGTGCTCACCGGCGGTCAGGCGATCGACGGACCGGGCCACTTCTTCCAGCCGACCGTCATCGACAAGCTGAGTCCGCAGGCCGCGATCATGCGCGAGGAGATCTTCGGGCCCGTGCTCGGGATCATCCGCTTCTCCACCGAGGAGGAGGCCGTCGAGATCGCGAACAACACCGAGTACGGCCTCATCAGCTACGTGTTCACGGAGAACATCCACCGCGGGCACCGCATGATCGAGCAGCTCGAGACCGGCATGATGGGCCTCAACGCGGGCGTGGCGTCGAACGCCGCAGCCCCGTTCGGCGGTGTTAAGCAGTCCGGTATCGGGCGCGAGGGCGGCGCCGAGGGGATCCACGAGTTCCTCTCGACGAAGTACACGCTGCTGCCGCGCTAACGACGCGGATCGCGCGGAACGGGCGTCTCACCCCTCGGGGTGGGGCGCCCGTTCGTGTGCTGCAGAGATCGGGGGTTCACGATAAACTACACACCTGTGTCCCAGGTTACGCATGAATCGCACGCTCGATATGACGAGCCCGGCGCGAGTCGATGGCTCCTGGATGTCTTCTCGTACCGTCACCTGCTCGGCCTGCTCCTGAAGAAGGGCATTACGACCCGTTACTACGGTTCCGCCCTCGGATGGCTGTGGTCGTACATTCGTCCCGCTGCTCAGTTCCTCATGTACTACGTGATGATCGGGATCGTCTTGGGGGTGGATCGGGGCGTGGCGTATTTCCCGGTATATCTCTTCTCCGGGATCATCGTCATCAACTTCTTCACCGAGGCAGTCCGATCGGGTACGAACTCGGTGACGAGCAGTGCCGGTCTCGTCAAGAAGATCTATCTCCCGCGTGAACTCTTTCCCGTCGCCGCAGTGGGGTCTGCCTTCATTCACTTCGTTCCGCAGGTAGCTCTGCTGTTCATCGTGTGCTTGATCGTAGGGTGGACGTTCTCGTTGATGCAGTTGGCGATGTTTCTCGTCGCCCTCGTTGTCGTCTTCATCTTCGCGCTCGGGCTCGCACTCTTCTTCAGTGCGCTCAACGTCGCATTCCGAGATGCGAAGAACGCCGTGGGCGTCATACTGATGTTTGCGACATGGGCGTCGCCGGTCCTGTACCCGTTCGTGCTGATCCGGGATCTCGTGCCAGTGTGGCTTTACTACGTCTATATGGTGAACCCGGTCACCGTTGCAGTGGAACTCTTCCACGAGACCTTCTGGCTTCCCGTGGTCCAGGTTGCAGGTGAGACCGCGGTGCGCCCTGAGCAGCTACTCACGAACACGCTTGCGGGATTCGGCCTGGCGATCGGTACTCTGCTCGTCGGCCAGCTGGTCTTCCGAAGGATGGAGGGGAACTTTGCCCAGCACCTCTAACGCACCAGTCGATCCCTGCATCGTCTTCGAGAATGTGCGTCGGACCTTCAACATCAGGAAGTCTCGGTCGGCGAAAGAAGCATTCGTTTCCGCATTTCGCCGCGGTCCGCGCACGACACAGTTCAACGCTGTGGACGATCTCAGCTTCGAGGTCTACCCCGGGGAATCGATCGCCGTTCTCGGTCGCAATGGGTCGGGCAAGTCTACGACCTTGAAGCTGCTCTCCGGCGTGCTCAGACCCTCGGCGGGGTGGATCGGCACCCAGGGGCGTGTCGCGGGCCTCCTCGAAGTCGGAGCAGGGTTTCATCCGAACCTCACCGGTCGCGAAAACGTCTACTTGAACGCGGCTATTCTCGGCATGAGTCGGCAGGAGACCGACGAACGATTCGAACAGATTCTCGAGTTCTCCGAGATCGGTGAGTTCATCGATACCGAGGTCAAGCGCTACTCCTCTGGAATGTACTCGCGTCTCGGTTTCTCGGTCGCCGTGCATACGGAGCTCGATGTGCTGCTCGTCGACGAAATTCTCTCGGTCGGCGATGCCCCGTTCCGTGCGAAATGCAACGACAAGATCGCGGAGCTCCAGGACCAGGGTAAAACGATGTTCATCGTCAGTCACAACGCGGCGCAGGTAAAGAAGCTGTGCCAGCGCGGGATCGTTCTCGAGAAGGGAAAGAAGGTCTTCGACGGTGCCATCGGCGAGGCAGTTGCGCTGATGAATCCGAAGAAGGCTGGGGTTCCGAAGCCCGCGGCGCAGAAGCCTGGGGTTCAGAAGTCCGGGGCTCAGAAGCCCGCAACACAGAAGCCTGCGGCTCAGCAGAAGCCGGCTGGTGACCAGGGGTCGGCCGCTCGACAGCATATAGCTGGGAAGCCGGCCGCTACTGCGACGGAGTCGGCATCGAAGTCGACGCCGACGACGGTGCAGCAGACTGCTCAGTCGCCGAGAGGTCCGATGCAACAAGCACCTGTGCAGCAGGAACCAGTACAGCAAGAGTCATTGCAACCGAAACCGGCACGCGCGCCGGTACCCGGGTCGCTTCAGCATCGCCTGGCCACTCAGAATCATCGCGATAGCGAGGAGCCACCCGTTCGGGAAGTCAGCGAGCCCGCCTCCAAGCGAGCCCGCCACGGCGCCTGACCTGATCGGCCCCGGAGAGAGTCCGGGGTCCGTACATCGGCTGTGCGGCCGTAGTGAAGGCTTCTTTGCTCTCTTTCAGGCCGGGGTGGAAGGCTCGGCCCACCACAGAGTGGTTTCTCCGTATCGTTTTTCGCGCACTCGGACGAGTCCTTCGGGCCAAGTCGGCTCAGGGGAGCGGTTGCTGCGCTCGACCATCACTGCTGCGTCCTCGGCGAGTAGCGGTACGAGCGCGGCGAGGTTCGTCCCCAGGGTCTCATCATCGAGGTCGTACGGAGGATCGAGCATTACGACATCCCACCGCGATTCTTGCTTCGCGGAGTCGAGAAACGTCTGAACCGCTTGACGTTCGACGGAGATCTGGGGAACAACCTCGCTCTTTGCGGTGACGCTCTTGAACGCACCGAGTACGATCGCCGCGTTGCGGGATGCGACCTGCGCGGCGGGAGGGTGCCGCTCCACGAGCGTGACCGAGGCTGCTCCGCGGCTGGCCGCTTCGAGACCCAGCGCGCCAGACCCGGCGTAGAGATCGAGCACGCGCGCATCAACGATGAGGTCCCTCGACGCAAGCGTTGAGAAGATCGCTTCGCGTACCCGGTCGCTTGTGGGGCGCGTCCCGGACTTCGGCACATCGATGCGCAGCGAACCCGCGTGGCCGGCGATGATTCTTGTCATGTCTCGAGCGTATCGGGCACTGCGAGAACACCTCGTGCATGGGGTGGCGACTGGGACTGAGCCAAGGTCGTAATCGGGGCGTGCGTTCGGGTACACTTGTGCCGTATTGCCTGGGAGATCGCTGCGAATGGCTCTCCTTTTGTTCCCCGACGAAAGTGCGAGATTCATGGCCCCGCGTGTACTACTCCTCGACGATCGCGCCCATCTTCAGTGGATGCTTCCGGGAAGGCGCGAGGACAGCCGGTAATCGGGAATCGTACGTTGGGTATCGCACGAGAGTTACAGAACCGCGCCAAGAAGGCAATAATCGGGGTGGTTTCACGCCCGCTCATCAGCGAGGGGTTCACGAAGCGAGCTGCCCGACTCTGGACGCGCGAGGTGCTGCGGGATCGCCGCTCGACCGATCAGCGCGGAACGGAGTGTGGGGCCGCGCATACGGCGGGGTTCACTCGTCAGACCTACACGCTCGTGCGACAGCTGGACGGAGAAGAAGTCATCTCGCAGCGTGACTTCAGGTTCATCTCGCCGATCAATACCAGACGAAGCTGGCTGCTCAACCGGGTGATCGCGAACCGTGCGATCCCCGGACTGATTGCTCGGACGCCGCGACAGTTCTGCTCGGTCTTCACAGGCCCACGTGGGTTCGATATCGTGCGGTTCCGGGACTATCCCAGTGACCTACCCGCGGCGGCGTCGGGTCTGCTCGACCTCATTCGGCGCGAAGGCTCCGTCAGCGTTGTCCCGCTGCGCTGGGACCGTGGTGTCGGCCGCGTGGTGAAGTGGGATGGCCAAGAGTTCACTGTCGACGGTTGGCCGACCACGAACGAGGCCGTGCTCGGCATGCTGGCCGATATGACCACACGAAGGCGATGCGTGCTCGCTGCTCACAGCGTCGCACCGGAGTACACCGGTTCACTCGTCGGAGCGAATGATGCGGTGGTGCGCATGTATGTCGGCAAGTCCGCAGATGGGGCGGAAGCACGGGTCCTCGACGCTGAGCTGGCGATCGACGATAGCTGGCGACCTGCCACGCCAACTCTCAGTGAAGTTCACGATGCCCGCGCGTCCCGCTCCGTTCGACGTGGATGGGAGAAACGACGTCAACGTTTGAGGTTCGGTGAGCAGCGCTTCGCGGTTGTCGAGGAGATCGAACTCGAGATCGAGCGCTTCAGCGGCCTCGCGGAGTGTGTCGGCGAGGTCGAGCGCATGCTGAGCGCCGACCACCTCCGTTTCCGCTTCATCGTTGTCGATGTTGCTCTCACCGGAGAAGGAGGGTTTGTCGTCGTTGACTTTTCTATGCACCCGCGTTATCCGAAGGGCCGTCTCTTCAGCCAGGCGGCGAATGAGTTCTTGCGGGTGCAACTGAGTGAACGGCGGAAGAAAGTTGAGGAGCTGCAGAAGTCCCAGCCGACCGCGTTCCAGCAACTCGATCGACGGCGTCGGCGACTCCGACGTCGATCCCGCTCATTCCACCTCCGGTCGGCGGGCTTCACCGGGCGCATGGCACGTTCCTGGGTGAGACGCCTCGAAGAGGATAAACGCCGGGACGACCGATTTTCTGGGGAGAAGCGCGAACAAGCACATCGTTGGGGGTTCCTTCCCGCCACGGTTGAGAACTTCCGGATCGACTCGGACAACGTCGACAGCTTTGTTTCAGAACGTGATTACAGCTTCGTTCATCCTCTTAACGGAAAGTACGGCAAGTGGGTGCGTGACCGGATCTCCGCGCACACGGTGTTCGAACCCTTCCAGGAGTCGTTCGAGCCCACGCACTTCCATGTGTTGCGTCGGGACAAAGAGCTCCAGATCATTCCTCTGAGCGATGAGGCGAAGGCCTTCCCTGCATCCGTCGACGGGATCGCAGCGTTCATCGAGGAGCATTCGCCACTGACGCTGGTTTCGTCAGCATGGAGTGGTGGCACCCATCTCGAAATCGGGTACTCAGAGGGTGAGTTCACCGTTGGTGATGCGAGCTACTCTCGCGACGAGTTCGAGAAGCTCTTGACCTATCGTGTTCGAGACCAGTTCTACGTGCTCATCGAGCCGGTCCGCGCTGAAAGCCTCGAAGGTCTTTCGGACTTGGCGAAGACTGATCTCCGGATCACGATGATCAACCCCGACGGCACGGATCCCCGCGCGGCGGAGGCGACGCTGATCTTTACCGAAGAGATTCCGCGCGGGATCCTGAAACGAGGCGGGCCGCAAAGTGTGCACACGTCGACTCTGAGCATCGACGGTGTTTCGGAGGCTGAGGCAGAACTGGCTCGGGCGGAGCACCGCGAGGATATCGGGGGACCACGGAGCGAGGCCGATGCCGATGACATCCGCGTTGAGAGTGAGGATACGATCGAGGACGAAGACGACCGGTTGGAAGAGCTCGAGCGAGTATCGTTCGTCTGCCGTGTGAGCCTTCGGGACGGTTCTTTTCGCGGAGCCCGAGCCATCGTGGACGGGCGCCTGGTACGGTATGCGAAGCACCCGGCGACCGGCGAGCGGATCGCGGGCGTGATTCCGAACTGGTCGGAGACCGTCGAACGGCTGGTCGAGATGTGCCGGTTCACTCCGCAGCTCGAGTTTGTCGAGTTCGCCGTCTCTCCGGGAACCGAAGCCATCTGCATTACGGGTATCTCGGCGATGCCTCCATACAGCGCGCACTTCCCCTTCTCGCGGACGACGACCGCCTTCTTGCGCGAACGGATCGACCGGAAGCGTGAGAGGACGCACCAGCGGACGGTCCGTTCCGCGAAGTGGTTGCGCAATGCAAAGCTGAAGGCCCGCAAGCAGTTCGCTGCGGCACTGTATCCCGAGGGGCTGGTCCCGTATCAGTCAGTGCGATGGCTCGGAGACATGCGGCGTGACCTGATGCAGCGAAACGGCATTTCCTTGCAAACCAAGCTGTGGGCGTACCGGAATGGCTTCCTCTCTTACCGTATCCCCCAGTACGGGATCACGCCGGAGAATCGCACGCAGTTCATCTCGGATTTCGAGTATCGCTGGCTTCGCCACATCAATAAGAAATACAAGTACTGGCTCGAAGACAAGATCAGCATCAAGTATGTCGCCGCCGAGTTCAACGAGTGCCTGCCGGCCTACTACTTCTACACGAGCCAGCAGGGGGGAGTGAATCATGTGGTCCCGATGATGGACTGCCCTGACGGATTCGAGCCGTCTTTCCCCGAGATCCTCCGTCTGGCACGCGAACTCGGGACACTCGCGCTGAAACCCGACGAGGGTTCGCACGGGGAAGGCTTCTACCGCCTGACGTACGAGTCCGGATCGTACTCGCTGAATGGTGAACCGGCGACGGAGGAGAGCGTACTTGCGATCCTCAGCAATCCGGAGAACCAGTACCTGATCACGGAGTTCATCGAGATGCATCCGGAGATCGCGAAGATGTATCCGCACTCCGTGAACACCATTCGCATGATCGTTTTCAAGAAGGATGGTGTCACGCCGGAGATCGGGAACGCATATCTTCGAGTGGGTTCCCTGAAATCGGGCTTCGTCGACAACACCGCCGCCGGTGGAATGCTTGCGGAAATCGACCCCGAGACCGGTGAGTTCGGCAACGCACAGTGGCTGGAGAAAGGTCGCGTCGAGGCCTGTCGTGTGCACCCCGATACGGGGGTACTTATTGAGGGCGTCATCCCGGAGTGGGAACGCGCCAAGCAGCAGGTGCTCGCAATTGCCGAGTCGCTTCCGCAGCTCGAGTACCTCGGCTTCGACGTTGCGATCACCGAGAACGGTATCAAGCTGCCGGAGATCAACCGCTTCCCCGACTATCCGCGCATCGATCGCCTGACCCCCGCGACAGTCGACTATCTCCTGTTCAAGCTCGAGCAGAAGAAGCGATTGTACGGCTATGACGTGAAGCCTCCGCGTTCGCTCATCAAGCTCCCGGACCGCACCGCATGATACTCAGCTGGGTAAAGATCCACACCGCAAAAACACTCATGGCAGTCGTGTACTGGTTGCTCAAACGGGTCACTCTCGTGAACCCGAATAAGGTTGTGTTTCTCGGGCGACACGTCGATCGCGTCCCTCTGGACTTTCGTCTCTTGATCGCTGAGTTGAAACGACGCGACTCTCGAGTAGAAGTGGTTGTGATCTCTAAGCAGTTCGAGGGAGGAACACGTGATTCCTGGCGATTCATTCCTTCACTACTGCGAAGCCTGTACGAGCTCGCCACCTCAAAGGTGTGCGTTTTAGATTCCTATTGGCCAGCGGTGTCAATTCTGAATCACAAGAAGTCGCTCGTCGTCTTTCAGATCTGGCACTCGCTTGGCAAAATCAAGCGAACTGGTTTTCAGGCTTTGGATACCGAGCAAGGCCGCTCGACTTTGGCTGCTCGATCGATGCGCATGCATGCTGGCTACGACTATGTCGTCGCAGGCGCGAAAGTTTGGAATCCCGAGTATCGCGCAGCATTCAATGTGAGCGATGATCAGATTCTCAACATCGGATTGCCTCGCGCGGACTACCTGCTGAATAGTCGCGAGCGAATCGCTGCAATGGTAGCCAAGAAGTACCCAGAGGTGATGAAGAAACCGATAGTGCTGTACACGCCCACTTTTCGCAGGCACCAAGCGAACGTGCCCGGCGCGCGGATGCTGGCGGAAGTGATCGACACTGATCGCTTTAATCTCGTGATCAAGCGGCACAAGGACGACGATCTCGCGATGCCGAACATTCCGCACTTCAAATGCTCAGGGTTTAACTCTCTTGAAATGCTTACGGTGGCGGACTATGTCATCACCGATTACTCCTCGATTGCGTTGGAAGCGGCGCTCATTGACGTCAAGACCTTCTACTTTCATTACGATGCCGAGGAGTATTTCGCGAGTAGCGGAGGAATCAACATCGATCTTCCCCAGGAGATGCCGGAGTGCGTCTTTTCAGATGCGGTTGAACTCGGGAGGGCGCTCGAGGGTGAGTACCCGGTGGAAGCGCTGCAGCGGTACAAGTCGAAGTTCATCTTCGAGAACCCTGGTCAATCAACCTCGGATCTTGCGAACCACATTTTCGACGAGGGGGGACTGTGCTCCCGCTGATCAAACGTAACCTCAAGCGAGCGAAGCTCGCATACCTCTGGATCACCCGTATCCTTCTCGCACCGAACCGGTTTGGTGTGTCGTTGTTTACACGTCTCAGGTTCGCGTGTTTCGGTGGCTACGTCGCCGATCAGGTTGCGCTCTACGATCTCAAGCGTCAGCCGAGAGGAACGTACCTCTCGGAGTTCGACTGGTACCGGTCGCGGTGGATCAACGAGCCATTCGACTCGATGCTCAACAACAAAATCGTCTGCAACGAGATTCTGCAGCATCACATCAAAGTGCCGCGTATTTTCTATGTGAAGAACAAGGGGCGAGTGAAGTCCCTTGAGCGGCCCGACGCCCTTCGCGCGATCGACGAGGTGCTCGAGACCTTGCAGCAAGAGGGAACACTGTTCCTGAAGCCGCTGGGCTCCGGCCGGGGCAAGGGGGTTCATCGACTCGATGCTGAGCTCGGGGCATTTCAGCTGGATCGTCGTCAGGTTTCGGCGGAGTCGATCCGGGAGCTCCTAACCGAGGAGGATGGGTGGTTCCTCTCCGAGGGGATCGAGCAGCACCCAGACATCGCGCGGCTCTATCCGGATACCAGCAATACCGTTCGTCTCATCACTCTCCGGGACCCGCACAGCGGTGAGTTGAAGATCTTCTTTGCCGTTATGCGGATCGGGACTGCCGAGACCGTGCCGGTGGACAATGGGAGCCGTGGGGGCCTCGTTGCCAAGATCGATCTAGACTCCGGTGTGTTGACTGAAGCCCGCACTCTATGGTCGAACGAATCGCACACGATGCACCCCGACTCGGGGACGCCGATTCTCGGAAGTCGGGTACCCGAATGGACGACAGTCAAAACTCAGGTCATGGACGTCGCTCGGGCGTTCCCGTACCTGCAGTTCATCGCTTGGGACATCCTGATCGCCGAGGACGGCCCGTACATTATCGAGGCCAATACCTCCTCTGGCGTCAACATCATCCAGATCTGGGGTGCCCAGGGACGCGGTGAGCTGGGCGACTTCTACCGCGCGCACGGGGTGATCCGATGAGCGGCAACCGATATGTGGTGATGGCGAACGGCAAAGGCATGCGCTGGGGCGGTCACCTTGGGATTCCGAAGCATCTCATCACTTTCGACGGGGAAACCTTGCTGAGACGGATTGTTCGGCAAGTGAAGGCAGCCGATCCGACAGCGGAAGTGTTCATTTCGTCAGGAGATCCGCGCTACGATACCGAGGGCGCGCGCCGGCACCGACCGCACCGAGACAGTCTCGAGATCGATCGTTTTGTCCCGGAGCTCGTCACCGAGCACGTGTGCTTCCTCTACGGCGATACGTTCTACTCCGATGGCGCCATCGAGAGAATCGTCGCTTCGAAACGGCCGGGCCTGCAGTTCTTCGGTGACGATCGATCTATCGTGGCGGTGCAGTCGAGATGCAGAGAGCAGTTCTTGACCCATCTCACGAGGGTGCGCGAACTCTTTCTCGCGGGAGAGATTGACTCGTGCATTGGATGGCAGCTGTACCAGTCTGCTGCCGGGCTTCCGTTCGGAGGGAAGACGATAGCGCAAGATTTCGAACGATTGGACGGGTTGACTGCGGGGTTCAATACCCCTGAAGATCTATTTGACTTCACGGCGAGGTCAGAGCGATTCCGGTCCCGAACGATCGGAAACTTCCAAGAGAAAGACGAAGAATGACAGCGAATAACTACGGCAATCACCCGCTCTTGCTTCTCTCTCGCTCGACGGAGAGTGCGAACCTTGAAGGAGCTTCCCTCTCGTTTGGACTATCGTCGAGGCGCTTTAGTCGATCAATGTTTACTGCAGTGGATGACGGAGGCAAGAGCCTTAGCTTCTACGGTGCGATGAGTACACTCACGTCGATTGTCGGAAATCGGGCTTGTAGAGATAAGGCGATTGCCAAAAGTATGATGCGTTTCGCGGGAGTTCCCACTGCTCCCGCACTCAGAATGCCTCACAAGGGAACCAAATCTGCCATGCGGTTTGTGGAATTGCATGGTTGGCCCGTGGTTGTCAAGCCACTGAATGGGCAAGGAGGAAAAGGGGTGACTGCGAATATAACCAGCGAGGAGGAACTGCGACTCGCGATTAAAGGAGTCGATTCCCCGATGGGCTTCCTTATTGAAAAGCACGTCGGCGGTGAGGACTATCGATTCCTAGTGGCTGGTGAAGAGGTGATCGGTGTCTGGCGTCGAGACGCGGCTAACGTGATGGGTGATGGACGTTCCTCATTGGACGAGCTCATTGACAGCAAAAATGAGATCCGGGGCACCAATCCACATCTTGCGACGCGGCCCATCAAGAAAGACGCGTTGGTGCTAAACCACTTGAAACGCTCAGGTTTGACCCTCGAGTACGTCCCATCAGCAGGTGAGAAGATCTATCTAAGAAGCGCGGCGAATCTCAGTTCCGGCGGAGACAACATCGAGATCACTGACGAAACACACCCTTCGCTTAAGGCTATTGCTGTCCGAGCGAAGCAAACGTTGCCGTCGATTGAACTCGTCGGCGTAGATATCCTTCTTGAGGATTACACCCTCCCTGCCTCGGATCAGGAAGTAAACATTTGCGAACTAAATAGTATGCCCGGCATATCCGCTCACGATTTTCCGATGTATGGCAAGCCAAGGACCGCAGCGGCTCGATATTTGGAGATTTTAGCTGCAGGGACGGGGGTATCTCTCAAGGACACTCGAAAGCAGTCGAGATTCCTCCTGACGAGCTACGGTCAGTTCAATGAGAATCACTTTGCGGACCACCTTGCCTCAATCTGCAATCGCGCAGGAGTGAAACTACTCGACGTAGAAGGCACCCCTGATCGTTACGTGGCTGACCTCGAGGGCGAACCCTTCGCTATGTCAGCTGTGCACGCGCTATCCCTTGCTCCCTCAGCTCGGGTCGGCAGAGTCGAAGGGAGCGAGGTCAAACCCGAGGCGTGAGACATTTTGCCCACGTGCACAACGCTTCTGATAGCTCGTAAGCGTCTTCGATGAACGAGGGTTCTAGTCTCAGGGACACTACTGTTGTTCTTATGACCCGTCCGCAGCCCCAGGCCTCGGTGAGCGATCCGCTCGACCTCGACCTCACGGCCGTTGTCGGCGGGAAGACGGCGAAGGCGCTCGAGAAGGCGTTCGAGATGCGCTCCGTCCGAGACCTGCTCTGGCACTTTCCTCGGCGATACTCGAATCGCGGGGAGCTGACACCGCTGACCGGGCTTCCGGTGGGGGAGCACGTCACGGTGATGGCGCAGGTCATCGACGTTCGCGAGCGTACGATGCAGAAACGGAGAGGCAATATCCTCGAGGTTCGCATCACTGACGGACAGGGCAGCCTCAGCCTGACGTTCTTCAACCAAGCCTGGCGTGCATCCCAGCTCTTCGCGGGCAAACAGGGCATCTTCTCCGGCAAGGTCAGCGAGTACCGCGGAAACCTCCAATTGCAGCACCCCGACTACCAGCTCTTCGACGACCGTCCCGGCGGCGGGGGGAGCGACGGAGTCGACGGCTCACCGGCACCGTCGGAAGAGATCACCTGGGAGAAGTCGCTCGAACTCAAAGAGTCGGCGGCGAAGGCCTGGGCGGACCGGCCGATCCCTATCTATCCGGCGACCGCGACGATGCCGAGCTGGTCGATCGAGAAGGCGGTGGGCATCGCGCTCGAGCTTCTGTCGCAGGTCGAGGATCCGCTGCCGCCCGCCCTGCGCGCATCGGAGGACGTGCTCGAACTCACCGCGGCACTCGAGCAGATTCACCGCCCCGAACGCACCGCTGACTGGCAGAGGGCGCGCGACAGCATGCGCTTCCGCGAAGCGTTCGATCTGCAGCTGGCGCTGCTCGACCGGCGGCGCCGGGCGGGCATCGAGCCGAGTGAGCCGAGGCCTCCGCGCGAGGGCGGGCTGCGCGACCGGTTCGACGCCGGGCTGCCGTTCGACCTGACGGGCGATCAGCGCGCGGCAGGGGATCGGATCGAACTCGAGCTCGCCGAACCGCACCCCATGCACCGCCTGCTCCAGGGCGAAGTCGGATCGGGCAAGACGATCGTCGCGCTGCGAGCCATGCTCCAGGTCGCCGAAGGCGGAGGGCAGAGCGCGCTGCTCGCACCGACCGAGGTGCTCGCCTCGCAGCACTACCGCTCGATCGTCGACTCGCTGGGCCCGCAGCTTGCATCCGAGCTGAACCCGGTGCTCGTCACTGGCAGCATGCCCGCCTCCGAGCGCCAGCGCGCGCTGCTCTCTCTGGCCTCGGGCAACTCGCGCATCGCGGTCGGCACGCACGCGCTGCTGAGCGACGGCGTGACGTTCTACGATCTCGGCCTGGTGATCGTCGACGAGCAGCACCGATTTGGTGTCGAGCAGCGCGAAACACTCAGGCGAAAAGGGGCCCAGCCTCACGTGCTCGCCATGACGGCGACGCCCATCCCGCGTACCGTCGCGCTCACCGCCTTCGGCGACCTCGAGGTGACGACGATCCGCGAGCTGCCGCCAGGACGCCTGGGGATCGAGAGCTTCACGGTGCCGCAGCTCGAGATGCCTGCCCGGTTCGCGCGCGTCTGGACGCGCACGCTCGAGGAAGTGGCTGCCGGACGGCAGGTCTACATCGTGTGTCCGGCGATCGCGCCGAACGAGGCGGAAGCGGGGCAGGCTGAGGCGGCACCGAGCGACGAGACGGAGAAGGACGACGCGAAACCGCCCATGGTGAACGTCGAGGAGACGGTCGCGTGGTTGCGTTCGCGACCCGAGTTCGCCGACATCAGTGTTGCCGCGCTCACCGGTGCGATGAAGGGCGACGCGAAAGACTCCGTGATGCGAGCCTTCGTTGCGGGCGCAGTGCAGATCCTCGTCGCGACCACCGTGATCGAGGTCGGCGTCAACGTGCCGAACGCCTCCACCATGATCGTGCTCGATGCCGACCGCTTCGGCATATCGCAGCTGCATCAGCTCCGCGGTCGGGTGGGCCGCGGTGAACACGCCGGCCTCTGTCTGCTCGTCACCCGCGCTGCCGAGGGCACCCCGGCCCGGTCGCGCGTGGACGCCGTCGCCGCGACGACCGACGGATTCGCGCTCGCCGAGATCGACCTCGAGCAGCGTAGGGAGGGCAACATTCTGGGCACCGAGCAGTCAGGTGGGAGGTCCACTCTGCGTCTCCTCCGCGTCGCGGAGCACGGTGAGCTCATCGAACACGCGCGCGAGGTCGCGGCCGGCGTGCTCGAGGCAGACCCTGAGCTCGAGCACGCACCGGGGCTGCGCCGCATGCTCGCGCGCGAGCTGGAGACCGGGCACCTCGAGAATCTCGCGAAGTCCTGAGGCAACCAACTACCTGGGCGAATCCGCGAAAAATGGTTTCCCGCGGCGGCGCGTTCGCAGGATCTGCATAGACATTCTCTTCTAGGCTGGACGCATGAGCAGGATCGCAGTCGTTCCCGGTTCCTTCGACCCGGTCACTCTCGGCCATCTCGATGTCATCCGCCGGGCAGCCACCGTCTTCGACGAGGTGCACGTGCTCGTCGTTCACAATCCGGGCAAGAATGCGATGCTCCCCATCTCCGAGCGGATGAACCTCATCGAAAAGTCGATTGCGGAAGACCCGTCGATGGGTGGCAACATCACGGTCGCGTCGTGGTCGGTAGGGCTCCTGGTCGACTACTGCACCGAGGTCGGTGCCAACGTGCTCGTGAAGGGTATCCGCTCGCAGATCGATGTGGCCTACGAGACCCCGATGGTGCTCATGAACCGCAGCCTCGCCGACGTCGAGACCGTGTTCATGCTGCCCGACCCCGCGCACGCTCACGTGTCGAGCACACTGGTGCGCCAGGTCTCCTCCATGGGCGGAGACGTGAGCGACTACGTTCCGCCGGCCGTCGCGAGGTTCCTCGCCGCCGCGCGTCCCGCGTAGAGGATGCCGAGCCCGCCGATCCCCGTTAGGATGTTCCGGTGACTTCACCCAGTGTCTACCGAGAGAACGTGCGCGACCTCATCAACCGCCCAGGCGAGATGCGCGAGCGCGAGCGTCAGCTCGTCGTACCCGAGCAGTTGGGGGAGGCGCTCGCCTCCGTCCCCGCCGGGCAGCAGATGGACCTCGCGGTGCGCCTGGAGTCGGTGCACGAGGGGATCCTCGTCTCTGCTGACGTGGCGACCACCATGCACGCCGAGTGCGGGCGCTGCCTCACCGAGTTCGACGCGCCGTTCAATGTCGAGTTTCAGGAGCTTTTCGCGTATACTCCTACGGAGGCCGATGAGTATGGGGTTCACGGTGATCACGTGGATCTTGAACCCCCGCTCAGAGACGCGGTAGTGCTCGCACTGCCGTTCCAGCCTGTGTGTCGCCCGGACTGCCCGGGGCTCGACCCCGAGTCCGGTGAGCTGCGTGATGCCGAGGCTGCGGCGGTGCCTGAAGCGGATGTGGATCCGCGGTGGGCGGCGCTGGCTCAGTTCAGGGCTGAAAATGGACCTGGCTCGGGCGATCCCGAGTCTGCAAGCAACTAGGAAAGAGAACACCATGGCTGTTCCCAAGCGGAAGATGTCGCGCTCGAACACTCGTACCCGTCGTTCGGCGTGGAAGGCTCAGGCCCCCAAGCTCGTGAAGACCGTCGAGAACGGCAAGACCGTCTACAGTCTTCCCCACCGCGCACGCGTGGTCGAGGATCAGGCGGGCACCCCTCTGTTCCTCGAGTACAAGGGCCGCAAGGTCGCCGACGCGTAAGGCGCGGAGGTGAACGGGAACGACACGTCGATCCCGCGTACCGAGCACGGAGAGCCGTCGGAGTCGCCCCAGGGCGGCACCGGCGGCTTTCTTGATGCGTTCGGCGTCGCGATCGACCCTGAGCTGCTGCAGCTCGCCCTGACCCACCGGTCCTGGGCGGCCGAGCACGACAGTGCTCCCCACAACGAGCGCCTCGAGTTTCTCGGCGACTCCATTCTGGGCCAAGCGGTCACGGTGTGGCTCTTCCGGGAGTATCCCGAGCTGCCCGAGGGGGAACTCGCGCGACGCCGTGCGGCGCTGGTCTCGACGGTCGCGCTCGCGGAGATCGCGCGGGGCATCGGTCTCGGCCGGTGGCTGCGTCTCGGCAAGGGCGAGAAGCGGACCGGCGGTCGCGACAAGGACTCGATCCTCGCGGACACCGTCGAGGCGCTCATCGGTGCGGTCTTCCTCTCGACGGACCCGGCGACGGCTGACCAGTTCGTCCTCGACCTGATCGCACCGCTGCTCGAGGACCCGACGCGCTTCACGATCGCGCTCGACCCGAAGACGGTGCTGCAGACGGAGGCCGCGAAGCGCGGACACCCGCATCCGACGTACGACGTCACCGGCGAGGGTCCGGATCACGACCGCCGCTACACGGCGGTCGTCGAGGTCGCAGGTGCGCGGGGCACGGGGACGGCGACGAGCAAGAAGGCGGCCGAACTGCTTGCAGCCCGCGATGCGGCGGAGCAGCTCACCCGCGCGCAGCGGTAGGCACCGGTGCCCGAGCTTCCCGAGGTCGAGGTCGTCCGCGCGGGGATCGCGCCGGCGGTCGACGGCGCACGCGTCGTCGCGGTCGATGTGCGTGACCCGCGTGCGCTGAAGCGGCACCTCGAGTCGAGTCACGGCGTCACCCTCACCGCCGATGAGGGGGCGCGCCGTCGAGTCGACTTCGAGCGCCGTCTGACCGGTGCGACGCTCGCCGCCCCGCGGCGGCGCGGAAAGTTCATGTGGGTGCCGTTCGCCGTCGGCGGCACGGGCGAAGCGTTGCTCGTGCACCTCGGGATGAGCGGCCAGCTGCTGCTCCGCGCCCACGAGGCGCCGGACGACCGGCACGTGCGAGCGCGACTCTGGATCGAGCACCCCGTGCACGGAGAACTGCGCGTCGACTTCGCGGATCAGCGGCTCTTCGGATCCCTCGCGATCGACGGCCTCGTCTCGGATGGCCCGGACCTGATTCCGGCCCAAGCCACCCACATCGCCAGGGACCCGCTCGACCCGCACTTCGACGACGCCCGGTTCGTGCGCGTGCTGGGGGAGCGCCGCACCCCGGTGAAGGCGGCACTGCTCGACCAGACGCTGCTGAGCGGCGTCGGCAACATCTACGCAGACGAGGCTCTGTGGCGCGCCCGCGTGCACCCGTTGACGCCCGGCGTCGCGCTCAGTACGGGGAAGCGGGCGCTCCTGCTCGCGTCGCTGCGCGACGTGTTCGCGCAGGCGCTGGCGGAGGGCGGCACCAGCTTCGACGCCCAATACGTGAACGTGAACGGCCAGGCGGGCTACTTCGCGCACTCGCTGCACGCCTACGGGCGGACAGGGGAGCCGTGCCACCGGTGCGGTACGCCCATGAAACGCATCGTGCTCGGCGGGCGGGCAACGCACTTCTGCCCGAGGTGCCAGCGGAGGCGCTCCGAAGCGCTCCGGTTACGCGGCGATCGCTGAGGCGACCGGGATCACTGTTCCTGCACCGTGCCACCCAGGAGGCAGAACTCGTTCCCCTCGGGGTCGGCAAGGACGGTCCACGTTACGCTGGGATCCTGTCCGACATCGACCCGATACGCGCCGAGCGCGAGGAGCCGCTGGAGTTCTTCCTCGGTACTCACCCCGTCTGCACGCACGTCGAGGTGTAAGCGGTTCTTCCCAGTTTTGTGCTCCGGGGTCGGGCCGACGTCGATACCCGGCCAACTCCCATCAGCGGGCCCGATGCACCACACGACACCGGCCTCGACCTCGTGCACGACCCAACCCAGCACCGCGCACCAGAACTCCGCTACTACTTGCGGGTTTTGTGCAGAAATGGCGATCTGAGCGAGTCGACTCGGCATGGTGACAGTATAGGCGGGTCGTTTCGGTCCGCATCTGATCACGGGAACGTGGGTCCGATCACGGGAATGTCGATGCAGACTTGACCCTCACGCGACGTGAGGCAGGAGGGTGGACTCATGAGCAAGGACGAGGGGCAGCTGCGCACGATCGGAGAGGTCGCCGACCTCCTCGGACTGTCCGTGCGCACGCTGCACCACTGGGAGGAACGCGGATTGGCGGTGCCATCGGAGCGCAGCCGGTCGAACTACCGGTTGTACTCCGACGGCGACGTCGCCCGGATCCAGCAAATCATCATCTACCGGGCCACCGGCATGAGCCTCGAAGCGATTGCCGGTGCGCTCGCCAACGATGAGGATCGCGTTTCACATCTGCGTCACCAGCGAGACCTGCTCATGCAGAAAGAAACCGAGCTCCACCGGATGGTGCGAGCCCTTGATGAGCTCCTGGAGGATGCCATGACCAACAACCAGCTGAGCGTCGCCGAGATAGCCCAGATTCTCGACGATGCCGCGTTCCCCGCCTACCAGGCTGAGGCTGAGCAGAAGTGGGAGGGGACGGACGACTGGGAGACCAGCGCCCGGACATCTGCCGCCATGAGCCGGAGCGACTGGGAGGCGCTGCGAGAGCAGACCACCGCCTGCGAGGCGCGACTCGTCGAGGCGATGCAGCAGGGGGTCGAGCCTGGATCGGCTGAAGCGAACGCGCTCGCCGAGCAACACCGCGAACTGCTCTCCGGGTTCTTCCCCGTCACTCACGCGAAGCACGTGCTCATCGCACGCGGATACGTCGAGGATCCACGGTTCACCTCGTACTACGAGGAGCGAGGCGCTGGGCTCGCGGCCTGGCTGAAGACCATAGTCGACGCCAATGCCTCACAGCACGGGGTCGATCCGGCCGGAGCCGAGTGGAACTGACCGGAGCGTCGGCCTGAGGCATCGAGTCCCCGCCCCCGGAAGGCGCGGGCGGGGACTCGACGGTGCGCTCAGGCCGCGACAGCTCGGACGATCTCCGTAATGCGTCGCTCAGCTGCCTCGTCGATCTCCTCGAAGTACCACGCACCGGGCATCAACGAGCCGTCCGCGCCGCCGGCGGGGCGCAACTCGGCCTTCTCCGTGAGGGCGAGATTCAGACGTTCGTCGCTGCGCAGCGTCACGAGGGCGGGGGTGCTCGCCGACAGGGCGTAGGCGGGCATTCCGTACCAGATCCTGGGCTTCAGACCAGGAGCCGCCGCGAGGATGATCTCGTGTACGTGCTGCATGACCGACCGTCGCGGTTCGTCGATCTTCGCGATCTTGTCGAGGACCTGAGTGAGGTTCTTCTCGTCTTTCGTGGGCATATCATGTCCTTTCGGTCAGCCGACGGTGCGCGTCGGCGCTCTGAAGTTCGGCGCGTACCTGCGCCGCACCCCATCCAGACATGTCCTGAAACGATCAGGCCTCTCCGCGATGATTCACGCGACCCTTGCGTGGAAGTGCACCCGGCGACGTGTGCCGCCGACACCAGGGTAAACGACGCTCGGCGGGATCGACAAGCTTCGGGTCAGGCGTTGCCCGTCGCGAGCCGCATGAGATCGCTGTTGAGGTCGATGCCCACTTCCGCGCCACCGGCGCTGCCGAAGCTGTGCGAGTAGTTGCTCCAAGCGGCGTCGCGGATCGTGCTCTTGAATCCTCCGGTCACGAGCGCAAGCAGCTCGGTCGTGGCGCGGTCGATGCGATCGCCGAGTCCGGCCGACCAGTCCTCAGGCGTCGCGAAGAGCGACGTCGGCACCGTGACGGTGCGCATGTAGGCGAACAGGCCCCTGAGCTGGTCGTCGACCACAAGGGCGTGGCGCGGAGTGCCGGCCGTTGCCGCGAGCATCACGGGGGTGCCGATGAGCACGTCGGTGTCGAGCACCTGGAAGAACGAGGTCAGCAGGCCGCTCGGCCCGGCCTTGTACACCGGGGTCGCCACGATCAGCGCGTCGGCGTCGCGGACGAGATCCAGCGCGTCCTGGAGCGCCGGGGAGACGAACTGAGTCACCATCGCGTCGGCGATGTCCCTGGCAAGGGTGCGCAGTTCAATCGTGGAGCTCGTCAGGTGCATGTTCTGTTCCGTCGCGCGGCTCACGACCTGGGCGCTCGCGCGCTGTGCGAGGAGCGCGGTGCTCGACGGGTCGCTCGTGCCGGCCGACACGACGGCCAGCTGCTTGTTCTGCGGTGTCATCATGTCACCGCTCCTTTCGTGCGTGCTGTCTGGGGTGGTTCGCGAGCTTTGCCGCCAACCGGTGAAGCTCATCGACCTCCGCGGGATCGAGGGCGGCGCTCAGCTCGCGCGCCACGCTGAGGGCGTGCGCGCGCCCGACCTCGCGCTGGAGGTGCCGCCCCGCGTCAGAGAGGGAGATGCTCAGGGCGCGGCGATCCTGATCGTTGGTGCAGCGCTCCAGGAGTCCGCGCTCAACGAGTCGATCCACCAGGCGGGAGAGCGCCGGCTGGCTGAGCAGCACGCTGTCGCGCAGGTCGCTGAGGCGCATCGGTTCGTCCTGTTTCGAGAGGGTGTAGAGCACGTCGTACTCGCGCATGCTCAGCTCCGTGAAGATCCCCTCGCTGCTGAAACTGGTCACCAGTCGCGCGTGCGCCGTCATGACCGCTTCCCACGCGTCGCTCGTGGCGCGGACATCCCATCTCGTCGTCTGCATGGTCGGCGCGGGGTCAGTGCTGGTGCGCCGAGGCGGGAGTATTCGCGGGGGCGTCGATGTACGGGGAGCCGCCCGTGACGTTGTCACCGCGGTTCGCGCCAGGACGCGGCTGCCGCGGAGCCTGGTCGCCGTACTTGGCCTTCACGAGCTCGCCGTGCGTGGGGGCGGTCTCGCGAACCTCCGGGTCCCGGAGTGCCGCGAGCTCGCGACGGAGCACCGGCACGACGTGCTCGCCCAGCAGGTCGAGCTGCTCGAGCACCGTCTTCAGCGGCAGACCCGCGTGATCGATCAGGAACATCTGGCGCTGGTAGTCGCCGAAGATGTCGCGGAACGACAGCGTCTTGTCGATGATCTGCTGGGGGCTGCCGACGCTCAACGGGGTCTGCTGCATGAAATCCTCCATGCGCGGACCGTGCCCGTAGACCGGGGCCTCGTTGAAGTAGGGGCGGAACTGGTCGATGGCGTCCTGCGAGTTGTGGGCGATGAACGTCTGCCCGCCCAGGCCCACGATCGCGTTCTTCGCCAGGCCGTGCCCGTAGTGCTCGAAGCGCTGACGGTAGAAGTTGATCAACCGCAGCGAGTGCTCGCTCGGCGCGAAGATGTGGTTCGAGAAGAAGCCGTCGCCGTAGTACGCGGCCTGCTCGGCGATCTCGGGGGTGCGGATGGATCCGTGCCAGACGAACGGCGGGACATCGTCGAGCGGCCGGGGCGTGCTCGTGAAGCCCTGGAGCGGCGTGCGGAACTTGCCGTCGAAGTCCACCGAGTCTTCGCGCCACAGGCGATGCAGCAGGTTGTAGTTCTCGAGCGCGAGCGGCAGGGCGCTGCGGATGTCCTTGCCGAACCAGGGGTAGACCGGTGCCGTGTTGCCGCGTCCGAGCATGAGGTCCATGCGTCCGCCGGACAGGTGCTGCAGCATCGCGTATTCTTCTGCGAGCCGCACCGGATCGTTGGTCGTGATGAGCGTCGTGCTGGTGCTCAGCTTCAGCCGCTCGGTCTGCGCGGCGATGTACGCGAGGAACGTCGTCGGGCTGGAGGAGAAGAAGGGCGGGTTGTGGTGCTCGCCGACGGCGAAGACGTCGAGGCCCACCTCCTCGGTGTGCTTGGCGATGGTCGCGAGCGCCTGGATGCGCTCTGCCTCGCTCGGGGTCTCGCCACTCTGGGGGTCGCGGGTGACGTCGCTGACGCTGAATACTCCGAATTCCATGATGTGATCCTCTCGCTTCCGCGTCGGTCGCTTTATATGCGTTTGCATCTAATATAGCAGGAGGGTGCCTGTTTCGCCAGGGCGGCGGGTCCTCGCGCCGGAAACGATTCATCCCCCCGCGAACGCGCGCGAGGGGATGAACGATGCCGTTGCCGACGGCGTCAGGCGTTCGGATCGACGATGATCTTGACGTGGTGCTCGTTGTTGTTGATCAGCTGGTCGAAGCCCTCGGACACGAGGCCGTCGAGGGTGATCCTGCCCGTGATGAACGGCGCGAGGTCGAGCTTGCCGCTCCGGACGAGCTCGATGGTCGCCGGGTGGTCTCCCGCGTAGCCGATGGTGCCGCGGAGGTCGATCTCTTTGAGTACGAGCTTCGGCATGTCGACCTCAGGCTTGTGGCCCCAGATCGACACGTTCACGATGACGCCTCCCGGCCGCACGGCGTCCAGCAGCATGTCGAGCACGACCGGTACCGACGAGCACTCGAAGCCGACATCAGCGCCCTTGCCGCCCGTGAGCTCCCTGACCTTCTCCGCGACGTCGCCCTCGCGGGGGTCGAGCACGGCATCGGCCACGCCGGTGTCGAGGGCCATCTGCTTGCGCGCCTCCGAGAGCTCCGAGATGTAGACCGTGAGGCCCTCCGCACGGAGCACGGCCGCCGTAAGAAGGCCGATCGGTCCCGCACCACCGATGATGGCCACCTGGCCGGCCTGAGCGCCCGAGCGGACGAACGCGTGGTGGCCGACCGACAGGGGCTCGATGAGTGCGGCCTGGTCGAGCGGAATGTCGCCGATCGGGTGCACCCAGCGGCGTTCCACGACGATCTTCTCGGAGAGTCCGCCGCCGCGGCCGCCGAGTCCGATGAAGTTCATGTCCTTCGAGAGCTGATAGTCCTGCCCCGGGCTCGTGTCCACGTCATCGGCGATGATGTAGGGCTCCACCACGACGTTCTGGCCGACCTCGAGGTCGGTCACGCCGTCGCCGAGGGCCGTGATCGTCCCGGAGAACTCGTGCCCGATCGTGACCGGCGCCTCTTCACCGGAGATGGGGTGCGGGTGCCCCTTCGGCGGGATGAAGATGGGCCCCTCGAGGTACTCGTGCAGATCGGTACCGCAGATTCCGCACCAGGCGACATCGATCGCGACCGTTCCCGGCTGGAGTTCCGGCTCAGGGATATCCTCGATCCGGATGTCCTTGCGGTCGTAGTAGCGTGCGGCTCTCATCGTGACTCCTTCGCATCAGAAATTGGGACTGTGCCCGGTGCTGAGTCGGAGGGGCGGGGCCGCTCGACGATCAGCACCTCTCTCTCGAGTATGGCACGGTCATCCGCGCTCGATGACCCGCTTGATCGCGGCCAGCGTCTCGGGTATCCCGCTCCGGGCGGCCGCCTCGCGTTCGGCGACCTGAGCCGGTGCGTCGTCGCCGTACTTCTCGATGAAGAATGCCTGCCCTTCCGGCGTGAAGTCCCATGTCTCGGTGAGCGTGGTACCGCCGTCCGATGCTTCCATCAGGTAGGTCCACAGCACGCGCCCCGGTCCGACGCTCCATCCGAAAGCCCGCCCAGGTTCCGCGACGACCACTTGACTGCGGGTCTGCCACTCGCGGTCAGGGGTGACGTTCCGCCCGGTGAACCAGGCTCCGACCCGCGGCCCGTCGCCGGCGTCCCACCAGCACTCGCGGCAGATCGGCGACCACTCGCCGGTTCGGGTGACGTCCGAGACGGTGGCGTACACCGTCTCGGGATCGGCTGCCACGTGGATGGATTCGGCGTGCGTCAGTGACTCGGTCATGGTCACGAGTGTAGGCGCGGCGTCGACCGGTATCGAGGGCGTGTCAGCTCTGCTGGCTCTCCGCGAACCAGGCGAGGAGCGCGGCGGAGACTTCTTCCGGTCGTTCGACGGGAGCGAGGTGCGATACGCCCGCGAGCTCGACGACGCGCGGGGTTCCGGGGATCCTTCGCTGCAGCTCGTACGCCTGCTCGAGCGGGATCCACGGATCCTCGACGCCCCACCCGATCCGCACCGGGCAGCGGACGGTCTCGAGGCGGTCGGCGAGCGGACGCGTGTCCTCGGGGTCAAGCGCCGCGATCTGCCGGTAGAACGCCGATTGCCCATCCGGGTCGAGCCAGTGCCCATCCGGGTCGAGCCGGTGCCCATCCGGGTCGAGCCAGGGACGAGCCAGTTCGGCGATCGTCGCCTCCGGCAAGCCGTGGGCGACTGCCCCGGAGATGTACTCACGCACGAGCGCAGCGTGCAGTGCAGGCGGGAGCTGGGCGAAGACCTCCGCGTGCGTGGCGACCAGACGGAAGAACGGGGATCCCCACGGATCGAGCGTCACAATGTCCCAGAGGAAGAGATCGGTGAAATCGACCCCTTCACGCAGGTGCGCCCCGAGGGCGACCGCGCCGCCCACGTCGTGGGCGACGACGTGCGGCCGATCCAGACCCCATGCGGCGATCAGCTCGGCGAGGCGGCGCCCCTGGGTGCGCAGATCGAGCGGGATCCCCGGCGTCTTGGCGGATGCGCCGTACCCCGGCATATCCCAGAGGAAGACCCGGTACCCTCGGCTCAGCGTCGCGGCGACGGTGCGCCAGACCTGCGACGACCACGGAGTACCGTGGCAGAGCACGACATCTCCAGCGGAGGATCCGGCCGGCTCGAGTACGCGCGTCGCGATCATCGCGCCGCCGACATCGACGAAGTCGGCCGTGGGCATGGACCGGGGTGCCGGGTCGGAGGGGTGCATGGGATCACGATACGCCCCCAGAGCGAGCTACGCCCGTGCCGTTCCGCGCTGATCGGTGAGCGACATACCTGGGTGTCGGGGGCGCGAGATAGGCTGCCCATATGATCCGAGCGCTCGCGGTGGAGAACTACCGTTCACTCCAGGATGTCGCCCTCGAGTTCGGTCAGCTCACCGTGATCACCGGAGCGAATGGCACCGGTAAATCGAACGTGTACCGCTCCCTGCGACTCCTCTCCGAGATCGTTCGCGACGGAGCGCTCAGCTCCCTCATGGCCGAGGGTGGCTTGCACAGCGTGCTCTACGCAGGCGAACGCAAACGCGCTCTGCCCGTCTCACTGCGTCTCGGGTTCGCCACCGACGATCTTTCCTACGCGATCGACCTCGGTCTCCCGCAGATCCCTGCCTTCACCGTTCCCGGTGGAGCTCCCGTGCGCGACCCCGAGGTGAAGAACGAAACGGTCTGGCACGGCACCGTCCTCCGGCCCTCGACCATGCTCGCCGAGCGACGCTCACTCGCGGTACGACATCGAGATGCCACCGGGGCGATGGCCCGAAGCGACTGGCGGGTGCGCGAAAGCGAGTCCATGCTCGCCACCCTCGCCTCACCGACCGAGACGCCCGAACTCTTCGCCCTCCGTGAGGCAGCGCGACGGTGGAGGTTCTACGATCACCTGCGCACCGATGCCGACGCACTGGCCCGCAGGCCGGCACCGATCGGCTTCACTCCGGTCCTCGACGCCGAAGGGTCAAACCTCACCGGCGCGATCGCGACCGTGCTCGGCGTCGGAGACGGCGACCTCCTGCAGCGGGTGATCGCAGAAGCCTTCGACGGTGCCCAGGTCGTCATCGACGGCGACGCCACCGGCACGGGCCGCGTCGCCCTCGACCAGCCCGGACTGGAACGACGGATGAGCGCCGCAGAACTCTCCGACGGCACGCTCCGCTTCCTCCTCCTCGCCACAGCGCTGCTGAGCCCCCGACCACCGGAACTCCTCGTCCTCAACGAGCCAGAGGGGAGTCTGCACCCCAGCCTCCTCCCAGGACTCGCGAACCTGATCATCCACGCCTCAGCCCACACCCAAGTCGTCGTCGTCACCCACGCCGCACCCCTCGTGGAGGCGCTCGCCGCAGCCGCGCACCCCATCGAACTCGAGAAGGTCGGGGGAGCGACCACGGTGGCCGGGCAGCTCAGATTCGAAGGACCTGCCTGGGTGTGGCCGAAGCGGTAGGACTCGGCATGCGCCTCGACTCAGAGCCGAGTATCGCGATCGATCTCGTGCGCCTCGATTCCCGGTGCGGTGAGCAACGCATCTGCGCACGACCGTGAGCAGGCGATGAGCGTCGAATCGAGATCGATGTCGGATACGAGGTACCAGTCTCGGTCCTTCGGCCACACGAGTGTGGGCGTCTGTGGATGATCCGCCGCCTCATCGCGTGCAATCCACGGGGCGGCGGCGATCCAGGCATCCGACGTGAATGCCGTGATCCCCGCCACGAAGCAGACATAATCGCGATCCGGGAGTTCGAGGCGCGGTCCCGTCGCGGCCCGCCGTGAGAGCACGCCACTGCCGAGCGGCAGCGCGCGGGCGCTCTCCCAACCCGGTGCCGGCCCGAACACCACGTCATCGTGGTCGCCCGCTTCATAGTCGCCCGCTTCGTGGTGCCGACCTCGGAGCCGTGCGATCCATTGTGGGAGTCGCAGTGCGCGGTATCCCAGCGACTGCAGGGCCGCGAGCGTGCCGAAGCGCGTGCGCCGCTCACGGAAGTCGTGCGCGCGCTGGAGCCACCATCGACGCACGCGTTCGAGCGGTGGCGGCGGCGAAGAGCTCCCGTCGTTGAATGCGGTGACGAACGCGACACCCTCCCCGCTGACCAGGCCGCCGAAACCCTCCCAAACGGCGGCGATGCCGGAGTCCGGAGTGCCGGTGTGCTGCTCGAGGACCCGAGCCACACGCGCCAAGGTCGCCGTATCGAGGGACCCGTCTCGGGGCAATTCGTAGCGGTATCCGTCCTCGGCCACGTCATCGAGATCGAACTCGTCATCGGATAGGCCGACGAGCTTCCGGCTCAGAGAATCCGGTGCGGGGTGTGCGCTTTTGGCTCCCGCGCGCTGTCGTTCTTCCCGTGGGCGAAGTGCATCGACCGCCTCCGCCCACGTCACGGGTTCTTCCGCGATCTCCGGCAGCCGTTCCCAGTCCTCGTCGGCCTCGGCTTCCGAATTCAGTCGCTCGTACTCGGCCCAAGTCGTACCCTCCGGCCACTGTCGGAAGAACGGGTGGAGAACGCGGACGATGGCGTCGTATCCGCGCGGAACCATCCACCCGAGTGCGGGGCCGTCAACGGGCGTCTCGTCTTCCGTTGCTGGCCCGACCGCCGCGTCGAGACGCTCCGCGACCCAGGATCCGCACTCGGGGCCAGGCACCCACGCGAATGCGCTGTCAGCCCGGTCCATTCCGCCATCGCGAGATTCCATGCCAGCACTGTACTGCGTGCAGCGGAGCTGAGGGGGGCGCAGGACTATCGAGCGGTACGAGACTCGGCCTCGACTGCGGCGATGGCGGCATCGACACCCGAACTCCACGGGTGACCGTGACCGGGGAGCACCCACTTCGCTGCGGCGCCCCGGAGGCGCTCGAGCGAGTCGAGAGCCTGCTCGGGATCATCTGTGAAGGGAGCGGGCTGTGGTCCCCGACGTCCCGTGAGGACGTGACGAGTGGTCAGGCCGTCGCCCACGAATACGGCGTCGACGGACGGAGAGAAGACGGCGATGCTCCCTGGGGAATGGCCGGGAAGGGCGATGATCTCGGGTGCGCCCGGGAGGTCGAGCGTCTCCCCGCCGCGAATCTCGGTGACCTCCGTGAGCCAGGTGGTCCGGAACCCGCCGCGGCGGATCGCATATGCCAGGTACCCGAGCAATGGTCCGATCCGCATTGACGGTCGAGATGTCTTCGGCTTGCTGTCGCCCTTCGCGCGTGCTGCGTCCCCCGAGTGGATGTAGACGGGAACTCCGTGCTCCCGCCGGAGGCGCTCGGCGAACCCCACGTGGTCGGAATCGCCGTGGGTCAGGATCAGGCCGCGGATGTCTTCGACGTCGCGGCCGAGTTCGGCGAGCTCGTCGAGCAGTTCCCTCCAGTGCCCCGGGAGGCCCGCGTCGATGACGGTGACCCCCTCCTCGGTGACGATGAGATAGACGGCGACGATGTCGTTACCGATGCGGTGGAGACCGGGAGCGAGCTGCATGATAGCTACTGTAGTTAGCCATGATAGCTAGTGTCAATAGCTATAATGCTCGGTATGCCCACACCCGAGAAGACATCCCTCGCCGAGATCGTGCGGGTCGCCCGCGACATTCTTGAAATGCGGGGCCTGACCGGTCTCACGATGCAAGCTGTGGCGGAGCAGGTCGGCGTGCGCTCCCCATCGCTGTACAAACGCGTTGAGGGCCGAGACGGACTCATCCGGCTGGTCGCCGAGGCGACCCTTACGGAACTCACGGAACGGTTGCGGGCTGCGACGAGTCTCGAGGATCTCGCCGGACGTTTCCGTGCCTTCGGCCACGAGTGTCCGGCAGCCTTCCAACTGGTCGCGACCCCGGGCCCCGGAGTGCCCTTGGCGCGACACGAGTTCGGTGCAGCCGCAAGTGAGCCGGTGCTCCGTTGGACCGGATCGATCGCAGGGGAGGCGCAGGCGCTCGAGGCGGCGCGCACATTCACCGCGTGGGGGGTGGGGTTCGTGAGTATGGAGCTCAATCACGGGTTCAACCTCGGCGGTGATGTGGATCAGGCGTGGGAGTTTGGTGTGTCGGCCATCCTCGCGGGTATCGGGTCGCACCACCCGCGTCTATGATGCAGAAAACCCTTGGAGGTCTCCATGTCCCATCCCACGCACCACTCCATCAGCTACATCGAGTTCGGTGTGACCGACCTCGCCGCCGCCCGGGCGTTCTACGAGTCGGCCTTCGGCTGGCAGTTCAACGACTACGGGCCGGAGTACGCCGGGATCAAGTCGCCGTCCGATGATCCCGGCGATTCCGATGGGGGAGAGATCGGCGGGCTGAGCACGTTCGCGGCTCCGAACGCGGACGGCCCACTGGTCCTCCTGTTCTCCACCGACCTGGATGCATCGGTCGACGCGGTCACCGCTGCAGGCGGCACCATCGTCGCGGGTCCCTACGACTTTCCGGGAGGCCGGCGATTCGAGTTCACCGATCCGAGCGGCAACCGTCTGGGTGTATTCGCGGACTCGTGAGCCCGCGGTGATCTCGTATCGGACTGGGGGACCGCACCGATGACCGGCAAGATCGATTTCAAGAAGTCACTCGACCTCTACCGGGCGAAGGTCGGTGAGTATCGGTTGGTCGAAGTGCCGCGTATGCAGTACCTCATGATCGATGGACACGGCGACCCGAACACCGACCCGTCCTACTCCGCCGCGCTCGAAGCGCTGTATCCGGTGGCCTAAGCCATCAAGTTCGCGAGCAAGCGCGAGCTCGGCCGCGACTACGTCGTGCCGCCGCTCGAAGGGCTCTGGTGGGCGGACGATATGGAGGCATTCACGGGCGCCCGTGACAAGTCGCGGTGGGACTGGACGACGATGATCATGGTTCCCGAGTGGATCGCCGCCGACGTCGTCGCTGAAGCCATCGCCGCAGTCGAGACGAAGAGTAACCCCGAACGACTCCCAGATGTGCGACTGGAACCCTACGCCGAAGGGCTCAGCGTTCAGACGCTGCACCTGGGGTCGTTCGATGCAGAGGGTCCCGTGCTCGAACGCATGCATCGCGAATTCATCCCTGGACTCGGCCTCGAACTCAGAGGAAAGCACCACGAGATCTATCTCAGCGACGCTCGGCGCGTGCCGCCCGAGAAGCTCCGTACCGTGCTGCGACAGCCGGTGCGTGCGAAGGGGTAGGGCGAGTGGCGAGGGGCGAGGGTGAGGGTCGAGGGCGAGCTGCACGGTGCCGAAGTCGTCCCCAGGCGTCACATTCCCAGTAGCGCCGGCGTGTTATCCACCTCATGCCCGCACGCCGCGCCGCGGCCGGTCAGGATCGACAGACTGGATACATGGACACACTCTCGGGCATCTCAGAGCAGGTAGCGCACATGCGCCAACTGCTCGACGGGGTGACCGACGGCGCTACCGAAGACCCGATCGCGTCGGCAGTCGGAGAGCTCTCCGACGACGCAGTCGTCGAACTCCTCCAGGCGGCAACAACCATCGGCCGATCGGTCGAGCACATCAGATCCGTCGCCGCAGGCGCCGTCGCTCTCCGCTCGCGTCAGGACCGTGGCCACACCGGACTCGCGCAGTCCCGCGGCCACCGGAACAGTGTCTCGCTCGTGCAAGAACTCACGGGAGGCACCCGCTCCGAAGCTGCGAAACAGGTGCGCGTGGGCGAATCCCTGTTCGACGCGAATCAGCGGGTCGAATCCCCTGGCGAGGGGACACGAAGAGTCGATACGCCCGTGTGGCATGCGCCACTCGCACACGCACTGCGTCGCAGCCGCCTGACCATCGCACAGCACGACGCCATCAGACGCGGACTCGGGGAGCCTCCCGGTGCGTCCGGCACCCTCGACCACGCAGCCGCGGTCTCCGCATGGGCGCTCGCCGCAGAGGAACTCATCGAGGAAGCCGCACGTGTGTCAGTCGAGGAACTGGCGAAGAGTGCCCGCATCCTGCGAGACCGCCTCGACCCCGAGGGTGCCGAACGCCGATTCCGAGCTCGGTACGAGAACCGGTCATTCACCATCTGGAGCGATAGCGAAGGGGTGTCCCATGGGCGATTCGTGTTCGACGACGAGTCCGCGGCCTGGGTTCGCTCCATCATCGACTCGGCGCTCAGGGCACGCAGAGGCGGGCCCCGCTTCGTCGACCCAGAGGCTCAGAAACGCGCGAAGGAGCTGACCGACGACCCACGCTCCAACGAGCAGCTGACGTTCGACCTCATTCTCGATGTCCTCAAGGCCGGAGCGCTCGCCGACGCCGAGACGGTGTTCGGGGTGCGCCAGGCCGGTGTGCGGCTCGTGCAGGTGCGCAAACGGTCAGGCGCACTCGGAGTCCAGGCTCACCTTGAGGAGGACGGAACGCCGCTCCCGGGTTGGGTGGTTCACCAGCGGATCTGCTCCTCCGGCATCCGCAGCACGGTCACCGATGCGCAGGGGGATCCCCTGGACGTCGGTCGTGAACACCGCCTCTACACCTCACGGCAGAGGATCGCGCTCGCCCTCCGCGACGGCGGGTGCCGCTGGAAGGGATGCGACCGGCCAGCTTCATACTGCGAAGCGCACCACATCGACGAGTGGGTCGCGGACCATGGTCGAACCGACATCGACCGCGGCATACTGCTCTGCGCGTTCCACCACCGGGAACTCCACGCGAACGGGTGGCGGATCACCCGGGAGGAACGTGATGACTTCGTCTTGCACCACCCGTCTGGGGCGCAGACAGTGCTCCCGAGACCAATCAGGCTGAGACATGCGTGGCCGCCCCCGAAATCACGACCCCTCAGTCGGTTGCCGCACGAACCTAGTTCAGGGTCGGGCAACACGCGACCGGCCGCTCTCGTGCACGCGCGCGCACGGGTCCCCTCTTCATCCGCGGCACCGAGTATCGTGTCAGAGGTCCTCGACGTCGCGGACGGCATGTACGCGACAGAGGAATGAGCAGAAGATGAGTGCGGCAACGGGCGAGCGCAGCGACGCGGCGACAGGCGGTCGGCCGCCGGAGCAGGAACCCGGCCTCAAGCGGGGCCTCACCGCCAGGCACATCAGATTCATGGCACTCGGATCGGCGATCGGTACGGGGCTCTTCATGGGATCCTCCGGGGCGATCCAGGCCGCCGGGCCCGCCGTGCTGCTCGCGTACATCGTCGGCGGCGCCGCAGTCTTCATGGTGATGCGGGCCCTCGGAGAGATGGTCGTGCGCTTCCCCGTCTCGGGGTCGTTTGCGCAGTACGCCTCGCGATACATTCACCCGTTCGCCGGGTTTCTGGTCGGCTGGAGCTTCGCGTTCGAGATGTTCCTCGTCGCGGTATTCGACGCGACGGCGATCGCCGTGTACATGCGGTTCTGGTACCCCGATGTCTCCCAGTGGGTGTGGGTGCTCGCGGTGGTGTGCTTCATCGCGGCGATCAACCTCATCGGCGTGAAGGTCTTCGGCGAGCTCGAATTCTGGTTCGCCGTGATCAAGATCGGCGCGATCGTCGCCTTGATCGTCGCGGGCGTGGGCATCATCCTCTTCGGCTTCGGGGCCGCAGGCCACGAGCACATGGGACCGCAGAACCTCGTCGACCACGGGGGATTCATGCCCCACGGCGTCTGGGGTGTACTCGCCTCGCTCACGATCGTGATGTTCGCGTTCGGAGGCATCGAGATCATCGGCGTCACAGCGGGAGAGGCCCAGAATCCGACTGAGGTCATGCCGAAGGCGATCAACTCGGTTCCCCTCAGGATCCTGCTCTTCTACGTCCTCACGCTCGGCGTCATCATGTGCATTCAGCCGTGGACCGAGATCACGGGGGAGACGAGCCCGTTCGTGTCGATCTTTGAATCGATCGGATTCCAGGCCGCTGCAGCGGTCTTCAACGTCGTGCTGGTCACTGCCGCACTGTCGGCGATGAACGCCGACGTGTACGGTGCCGGACGGATGCTCCACGGACTCGCGGAGCAGGGCCAGGCACCACGCGCGTTCACGAGGACCACACGGAACGGTGTGCCGATCCTGACCGTCGTCACGATGGTCATCGGTCTCCTGATCGGGGTGGTGCTCAACGCGCTGTACCCCGATCAGGTGCTCTTCCTCCTCGGAGCCCTCGCGACGTTCGCGACGGTACTCGTGTGGATGGTGATCCTCATCGCTCACCTGCGGATGAAGCGCGAGATGCGGCTCGAGCAGCACGAACCGAGCCTGTTTCCGGTGCCGCTGTGGCCGGTGGCGTCGTGGCTGACCCTGGGGTTCATCGTCTTCGTCATCGCCATGGTCGGCATCGTGCCCGACTCCCGCCCTGCCCTGATCGTCGGATTCGTCTGGATCGCACTGCTCGTCGTCTGCTATCTGGTGTTCGTTCGCGGCAGTGGCCGAGAGCCGTACCGCCTCGAGGCGCGGGCGGAGCAGGGCTCGCTCTCAGCGAAATCCAGCACGCCGAGCGTCGGGAGAGAGTAGACCTGAGGGTGAGGCCTGACGGCCGCGATGAACGACCGCCGGACCGGATCGAACCACGAATCCCGAAAGGCAGCACATGCAGAACCTCACCGTCCTGGGCACCGGAGTGCTCGGCTCGCAGATTATCTTCCAGGCCGCGTACTCCGGCAAGAACGTGGTCGCCTACGACCTGAGCGACGAGATCCTCGCCAAGCTTCCGGATCGCTGGGAGTACCTCAAGCCCCTGTACCTGCGGGACCTCGAGGATGCCACCCCCGAGAAGCTCGACGCTGCCGTCGGTCGGATCCGCGCGACATCGGACCTCGCAGATGCGGTGAGCGATGCCGACATCATCATCGAAGCGGTACCCGAGCGGCTCGACATCAAGCAGCAGACCTGGGAGCAGGTCGGCGCGCTGGCCCCTGATCGGACGATCTTCTGCACCAATTCGTCGACCCTGCTCCCGAGCGACATCGCCGAGTTCACCGGCCGGCCGGAGAAGTTCCTCGCCCTGCACTTCGCGAACGAGGTGTGGCGCGCCAACACCGGCGAGGTGATGCAGCACGCCGGCACGGACCCCGAGGTCTTCGAAGCCGTCGCGCAGTTCGCGGAAGAGATCGGCATGGTGCCGATCCGGATATACAAGGAGCAGCCCGGATACGTCCTGAACTCGCTCCTCGTGCCGCTGCTCGACGCGGCCGCGCAACTGCTCGTTCGCGGGGTCGCCTCCGTGGAAGACATCGACAAGACCTGGCGCATGGCCACCGGTGCACCGAACGGCCCGTTCGAGATTTTCGACGTCGTCGGCATGATGACGCCCTACACCTTGAACAAGGACAGCGAGAATCCCGAGTCGCGCGAGTTCGCGGAGCTGATCAAGCGCGACTACATCGACAAGGGGTACCTCGGCAAGGGATCCGGACGAGGGTTCTACACCTACGAGTAGGACGCCGCAGCCGCCACGGTAGGGGAATGGCATCGAACCCCTCTGACGAGATCAGAGCTCACCCCGCTCTGAGCGAGGTCAGGACGCAGATCGATGCGCTCGACCGGCGCATCGTCGCGCTCATCGCCGAACGCCAGACATGGGTCGAGACCGCCGGTGCAGTGAAGTCTGATGCATCGGCGGTTCCGGCACCAGATCGGGTCGAACAGGTGATCGCGAAGGTTCGCGCCCTGGCGAAGGAGAACGGTGCGTCGCCGGACATCGTCGAGAGCGCGTACCGTGCCCTGATCGCGGGTTTCATCGAGCTCGAGCTCGAACAGCACGCCTCACGTGCGAAAGCCGCGCGAAACCCCTGGTAGCGCGCCGGGAAACGCCCGCGAATCGGGTAGCGTAGCCGTGTAGTCGCCCGGGCCGCACACGCGCCCGAGCTCGGAAAGGAACACGGCGTGCATCTCAAGAGCCTCACGCTCAAGGGCTTCAAGTCCTTTGCACAGTCGACCACGTTCGAGTTCGAACCGGGCGTGACCGCCATCGTGGGGCCGAATGGCTCGGGCAAGTCGAATGTCGTCGATGCCCTCGCCTGGGTGATGGGCGAGCAGGGTGCCAAGACCCTGCGCGGCGGCAAGATGGAGGACGTCATCTTCGCCGGCACCTCCACTCGCGGCCCGCTCGGCCGCGCCGAGGTGAAGCTCACCATCGACAACTCGGACGGGGCGCTCCCGATCGAGTACTCCGAAGTGACGATCAGTCGCACGCTGTTCCGGAACGGTTCGAGCGAGTACGCCATCAACGGCGAGAACTGCCGACTGCTCGACGTCCAGGAACTCCTGAGCGATTCCGGGCTCGGCCGAGAGATGCACGTGATCGTCGGGCAGGGACAGCTGGACGCCGTGCTGCGGGCCACCCCGGAAGACCGGCGCGGCTTCATCGAAGAAGCAGCGGGCGTGCTGAAGCACCGCAGGCGGAAGGAGCGCACCCTCCGCAAACTCGACGCTATGGAGACGAACCTCACCCGACTGAACGACCTCGCGGGGGAGATCAGACGGCAGCTGAAACCGCTCGGCAAGCAGGCCGAGGTCGCGAAGCAGGCGCAGACCATCGCCGCCGAGGTACGCGATGCCCAGGCCAGGTTGCTCGCCGACGACGTCGCGAGGCTCCGTGCCGAGCTCAACGACCTCGCCAAAGCGGAGAGCGAGCAGCACTCAGAGCGCATCGTGCTGCAGGAGCAGGTCGAGCAGAAACAGCTCCGCATCTCGCGACTCGAACAGGAGCAGCAGAGCGAAGAGCTCGACGGCGCCCGCAGGGTGACGCTCGCGCTCGAGTCGGTGCAGTCGCGCCTGCGCAGCCTGTACTCCGCCGCGCAGCAGCGACTCACCTTCCTCGCTACCCAGGCTGAAGCGCCGGAACAGGCGAACCGCATCACCCGAGCATCCGTGGAGGAGGCTGCCGAGGAGGAGCGGGCGCTGGCAGAGCTGATCCCCGTCGCCGAACGTGCGTGGGAGGACGCGAGCGCCGCCACGCGGAAGGCCCGGACGGCGCTCGATGCGACCGACGAGCACATCGCCGCGCAGAGCGCGCTGGTGTCGAAGCACGACTTACGCCTTACCGAGCTGCGGGGGCGCGTCGAGACCGCCGAGAAGCAGCGCGACGCCGTTGCGCAGGAAGTGCATCGACGCGAGCAGGCGGTGACGCAGGCCGAGGAGCGCGCGGCTGAGGCGACGCAGCGACTGAGCGCCTTCGAAGCGGAGCACGGCGAGGCGGCGGCCGACGCGCAGGACGGTGAGCCCGAGGGGCTCGATCACGCCTATCGCGTCGCACAGGAGCAGCAGTCAGCGGCCGAAACCGAACGCGACGAGACGCGCGAACGGCTGCACGCCCTCGAGCAGGAGCGCGCCGGCCTCGACGCGCGCATCAGCGCGCTCGCGCGATCCCTGGATCAGCGCGACGCCTCAGGAGCGGTGCTCGAGCGGGCGACGACCGGTCTGCTCGGCCGCGTCGCCGATCATGTGCGTACTCGCGACGGGTACGAAGCGGCCATCGGTGCAGCGCTCGGCTCGTTCGCCGACGCGCTGCTCGCAGCCGACGCACAGGCGGCCGACGCAGCCGTCTCCTCCGCGCACCGGGACGATCTGGGACGCCTGGACGTAGTGATCGCTCGTCCGGCCACCGCACCTGAATCGAGTGCCCCGACGACTGCCCACGCGGTGCGCGCCGTGGACGTCATCGACGCCCCGGCGGGTGTCGCGGGCTTGCTCAGTCGCAGCTATATTGCGGAAGACCTCGAGAACGCCCGGCAGGCGGCTGACGAACTCCGCACGGTCCTTCCGCGCGGATCCTTCACGGTCGTCACGAGCACCGGCGACGTGCTCACCGAGTTCACGCTGACCGGGGGATCGGGACTCGCCCCGTCCCGGATCGAGCTCACGGTCGACCGCGAGAATGCCGAGCGCCGGCGTGATGAAGTGTCTGCGGAGATCGACGACGCGAACGCCCTGCTGGCGGAGCAGCGCGAACGAGCAGCGCGTGCGAAGCGCGAGGTGCAGGATGCCTACACTGAGCTCCGCGCCGCCGACGCGCGTCTGGCGGAGTTCGCGAAGCAGCGCCAGCAGCTGACGGTGCGCGCCGAGGCCGGGCAGGCGGAGGCCGCACGTGCACGTCAGGCACTCGCCGAGGTCACCGGTTCCGTCGAGCAGGCGGAGGCCGCCGTCTCCCGGGCCGCACACGACCTCGCAGAGGCCGAGGCCACCCCGCGCCCCATGCTCGATGCAGGCCAGCGCGACGCGCTGCAGGTCGAGCTCGAGCAGGCTCGTGCTGCGGAGATGGAGCGGCGCCTCGAGCTCGAAACCGCTCGTGAGCGCGCCCGCGCCGCCGAATCGCGGACGCGTGCGCTGCGCGAGCAGTTCGCCGCCGAGCGGGCAGCGGCAGAGGAAGCGGCCAAACGGGCGGTGCTCCGTTCGAGGCAGGCCGCGCGCGCGGAGGGCGTGACGCGGGTGCTCCCCGGCATCCTCGACTCCTGCGGACGGTCGCTCGAGGAGGCCAGAGCCGCGCAGCGGAAGGCCGAGGAGGAGCGTGCCCGCAACAGTCAAGAGCTCACGCTCCTGCGCTCGGAAGAGGCAGAGCTCCGCCACCGCCTCCAGCAGATCACCGAGCGGGTGCACGGCGCCGAACTGAAGAGCTACGAGCGCAAGCTCCAGTTGTCGTCGCTGCTCGAGCGTTCGGGAAACGAGCTGGGCCTCGTCGAGGACGTGCTCATCGCCGAGTACGGACCGGATCAACTCATCCCGGTGCTCGACGCGGGGGTGGAGGAGGCCCAGGCGGACGGGCCAGAGCCCGCCGAATCGGCAGCGACCACGGGCACCGATCACGGCTACGCGAACGACCTGGAAGCGGAGCTGGCTCGCGAGCTCGGGCTCGACGGCGACTCGGGGAACGCAGCAGGGGAGGAGGGTCAGACGGAGGGTGCCCCCGACACGTCGGCCGGTTCCCCTTCGCAGGCGGACTCCGAGGCGCCGACCGGTACCCCGTTCGTCCGCGCCGAACAGGAGAAACGCCTCGCCCGCGCCCAGCGCCAGCTGTCGCAACTCGGGCGGATCAACCCGCTCGCCCTCGAGGAGTACGCGGCGCTCGAGCAGCGTCACCGCTTCCTCGCCGACCAGCTCGCGGATCTCACGCGCACCCGCGCCGATCTCATGAGGATCATCGAGGAGCTCGATGAGAAGATGCAGGGGATCTTCGCCGCCGCTTTCGCGGACACGCAGGAAGCGTTCGCGCGGGTCTTTCCGATCCTGTTCCCCGGAGGGTCGGGGGATATCAGCCTCAGCGATCCGGACAACATCCTCTCCACCGGCATCGACATGGCGGTGCGCCCTGCGGGCAAGCGAGTGGAGCGGCTCTCGCTGCTCTCCGGCGGAGAACGCTCCCTGGCCGCGGTCGCCTGGCTGATCGCGATCTTCCAGGCCCGTCCGAGCCCGTTCTACATCATGGACGAGGTCGAGGCGGCCCTGGACGACGCGAACCTCGGCCGGCTGCTGCAGGTGTTCGAGACGCTGCGCGAGAACTCCCAGCTCATCGTCATCACCCACCAGAAGCGCACCATGGAGATCGCCGACGCGCTCTACGGGGTGTCGATGCGCGAGGACGGGATCTCGGCGGTCGTGGGACAGCGGATCGCAGCGTAGGTATCGGATCATCGCGTATCACTATGTGAGGTGGTGCCGGTGCTCATCGGTGCCAGGACCGTAGCCGCCCGGATCGATAGAATCGGGGAGGTGCCGCGGAGCCGATGTCACCCAGGGAAGAGGAATGCGAGGTTGATGCAGGTGTGCACCAGGAAGACGACGCGCGCTCTGGCGATCCTCGCAGTGGTCGGCTGCGCGCTGACCGGGTGCAGCGGGACCGAGAACGTGGCAGTTCGCGGCGAAGATCGGGATCAGAATGCTGATGTCCTGCAGATCGGTACCTTGTTACCGCAGACAGGGGAGCTCTCGTACCTGCTTCCCGGCCCGCAGGCGGCAGCGACGCTCGCAGTGCGCGACGTCAACGATGCGGGCGGGGTGCTTGGCCAAGACGTCGAAGTCGTCGTCGAAGCTGACGAGGGCGACAGCTCGGACCCGATGGTGATTGCGGACAGCGTCGATGACATCCTCGCAGCGGACCCCGCTTTCGTGCTCGGGGCAGTGGGCACTGCCATGACGAACGCCGCGATGCCTCGCCTCACCGAGGCGGGAGTGCTGATGGGGTCACCCTCAAATAGCGGGACCGCCTTGACGGGTGTGAACGATCTCTACTTCCGCACTGCTCCGCCTGACTCGATGCAAGGCACAGCGCTCGGTAACCTCATCGCCCGGGACGGTCGGGAACGGGTAGCCGTACTCGTCGTCGATGACGAGTACGGGACCGTCATCCGTGATCGCCTCGAAGAAACTCTGAACGAGAAGGATGTCGAGCTCGTCTACGGTGTCGAGGGTGCGGGCGAGGAGCTTCCAACGGATCAGACCGACTTCTCCGCCGAAGCGGCTGCGGTGCAGGCAACCGATCCCGACGCAGTCGTTGTGCTCGGCTCCGATCAGACTCGGCAGATCATTTCGGCGCTCGCGGACCAGGATTTCGACCTGGCGGACCTCTACCTCGTGGACCGCAATACCAACGACTTCGGCCCCGAAACGGAAACGGGAGGCTTCGATCCCGGATTGCTCGAGGGTGCTCACGGCATGATCCCCGGCGCACGGGTCGATGAGGAGTTCCGCCAGCAACTCCTGCCGGTCTCGGAGGAAACCGAGAACGGTGAACTTGACTCGGTCAACTACGCTCCGGAGGCATACGACGCGGTCATTCTCGTCGCGCTCGCCGCGCAACGGGGCGGTGCGGCCGACTCGAGGACGATCAGCGACAACCTGAGAGCAGTTTCGGGAGCCGATGGCGGAGCAACGTGCTCGGCGTACGGCGAGTGTCTCGCGCTGCTCGAGACTGGGGAAGAGATTCACTACCAGGGCCGGGCGGGTATCGGTCCCATGACCGAGGATAACGATCCCTCGACCGCGCAATTCGGTGTATACGAGTACGACGAGAACAACGCGCCTGCATACGCGAGTTCGATCGAGGGGTGACACTCGGCCGACGCGTGGGCGGACCGGCCAACGCGTGACGCTCTGATGTCCAACAGAGCGTCGAGATTGCGAGAGCCGGATCGGCCCGGAGATAGGATCGTTGCATGGCAGAGCGATCCTGGTCCTTCGGGAATATCTTCAAGAACGTCTTCTCCGGCACCGAGGAGATCACCGAGGAGACCTGGGATGATCTCGAGACGGCGCTCATCGGCGCCGATTTCGGACCCGATACTGCGGACGCGATCCTGGACGAGCTCCGCGACCTCGTGAACCGGCACCGCGTCACGGACGCGAAGGAGCTGCGCCGCATGCTCCGCGAGACGATCGAGGAGCGCCTGGCGCGCTTCGACCCGACCCTTCGGCTCCAGGATCGCCCGTCGGTCGTGCTCGTCGTCGGCGTGAACGGCGTCGGCAAGACGACGACGATCGGCAAGTTCGCCAAGTACCTGCGCACCTTCGACCGGAAGGTCGTCGTGGGAGCTGCCGACACGTTCCGCGCGGCGGCCGTCGAACAGCTCGCCACCTGGACTGAGCGCGCAGGCGTCGACATCGTCAAGCCGCAGCAGCAGGGTCAGGATCCCGCCTCGGTGGCGTTCCAGACCGTGGAGCGGGCGCAGGAGGGTGCGTACGACGTCGCGATCATCGATACTGCCGGTCGCCTGCAGACGAAGGGTGGCCTGATGGACGAGCTGTCGAAGGTGCGCCGAGTCGTGCAGAAGCGATCGCCGATCGCGGAGGTGCTGCTCGTGCTCGACGCGACGACTGGGCAGAACGGGCTGGCGCAGGCCGAGGCGTTCATCGAGCACGCCGGGGTCACCGGACTCGTGCTGACGAAGCTCGACGGGTCGGCGAAGGGCGGGTTCGTGCTCTCGGTGCAGCAGAAGACCGGGCTTCCGGTGAAGCTCGTGGGGCAGGGCGAGGGCATCGGGGACCTGACGGGCTTCACGCCGCACGTCTTCGCGCAGCAGCTGGTGGGCTAGCCGCGAGGAAGCATCGCTTCGGAGCGTCTAGCCCAGCGCGGCCACTGCCGCGGCCCACGGAGCGAAGCGCGGGGTGGGCTAGCCGCGAGGAAGCATCGCTTCGGAGCGTCTAGCCCAGTGCGGCTACTGCCGCGGCCCACGGAGCGAAGCGCGGGGTGGGCTAGCCGCGAGGAAGCATCGCTTCGGGGCGTCTGCCACTCCGGTAGAATGGGTGCACCATGGCTACTTTCGGAAATCTGTCGGCACGACTCACCGAGACACTCAAGAATCTGCGGACCAAGGGCAAGCTCTCGGCCGCCGATGTCGACGGGACGGTGCGCGAGATTCGTCGCGCACTGCTCGAGGCGGACGTCTCTCTCGAGGTCGTCAAGGAGTTCACCGGGCGGGTGCGGGAGCGCGCCCTCGGCGACGAGGTCAATCGCGCCCTGAACCCGGCCCAGCAGGTCGTGCAGATCGTCAACGAGGAGCTCGTCGGCATTCTGGGCGGCGAGAGCCGGCGGCTGCAGTTCGCGAAGAACCCTCCGACCGTCATCATGCTCGCGGGCCTGCAGGGTGCGGGTAAGACGACGCTCGCTGGCAAGCTCGCGAAGTGGTTGAAGGATCAGGGCCACACCCCTCTCCTCGTGGCGAGCGACTTGCAGCGTCCGAACGCGGTGACGCAGCTCGGGGTCGTCGCGGAGCAGGCTGGCGTCGCGATCTTCGCCCCTGAGCCGGGCAACGGCGTCGGCGACCCGGTGAAGGTCGCGAAGGACGGCGTGAAGGAGGCGAAGACGAAGCAGTACGACTTCGTCATCGTGGATACCGCTGGTCGCCTGGGCGTGGACCAGGAGCTCATGAAGCAGGCCGCGAACATCCGCAAGGCCGTCGACCCCGACGAAGTGCTGTTCGTGATCGACGCGATGATCGGTCAGGACGCCGTTGCGACGGCGAAGGCCTTCCAGGAGGGCGTCGATTTCACGGGTGTCGTGCTCACGAAGCTCGATGGCGATGCGCGCGGTGGTGCCGCCCTCTCCATCCGGAGTCTGACGGGTCGCCCGATCCTCTTCGCGTCGACGGGTGAGGGGCTCGGCGATTTCGAGCCGTTCCACCCGGATCGCATGGCGAGCCGGATCCTCGATCTCGGCGATGTGCTCAGCCTCATCGAGCAGGCACAGCAGGCGTTCGACGAGGACGAGGCGCGCAAGGTCGCCGAGAAGATCGCGAAGGATCAGTTCACCCTCGACGACTTCCTCGGCCAGATGCAGCAGCTGCGCGGAGCCGGCTCCATCAAGAAGATGATGGGCATGCTCCCCGGCATGGGCAAGATGAAGGAGCAGCTCGACGCCTTCGATGAGCGGGAGATCGTGCACACGGAGGCGATCATCCAGTCGATGACGCGCGCGGAGCGCCAGAACCCGAAACTGCTCAACGGCTCCCGTCGACTGCGCATTGCGCGCGGTTCCGGCATGACCGTCACCGATGTGAATCAGCTCGTGCAGCGATTCGAGCAGGCCGCGAAGATGATGAAGACCGTCTCGAAGGGCGGCATGCCGCAGATGCCAGGGATGGGAGCGATGCCCCCTGGCATGGGCGGACACGGCGGCAAGAAGAAGCAGGTCAAGGGCAAGAAGAAGTCGGGATCCCGGTCCGGCAACCCCGCGAAGCGGGCGCAGGAGAGCGCCGAGGTGAAGCCAGCAGCAGCGGGTGGTTCGGGGTTCGGCCTGGGCGGGGCTCAGGCGCAGCCCTCCGAAGAAGATATGGCGCAGATCCAGCAGATGCTCGGTCGCGGCATGCGCTGATCCCGTTTCTTGCGGCAGCGCATCCCTGCGTGCTGCGCAGTGGTGGCGCTCGCCGGTCGCTGAATCGGCTATATTGAGACTCCGCTGATCGTGCGGAGTGGGAATCTCCTCGGCCAGCGCGCTCCACACCGGCGCACGAGGAAGGCTGAGACGATGGCCAAGCTGAACACTGAAGTGGTCGTAGCCATGGAGGGTGAGGAGCAGCACGGGGGACTGAAGAAGGTCATCGGCCCCAAGCTGCTCCTGCTGCTCATCATGGGCGACATCATCGGAGCGGGAATCTTCGCGATCACCGGCCGCGTCGCAGGGCAGGTCGGGGGCATGGCGTGGCTGCCGTTCCTCATCGCGTTCACGATCGCGACCCTGACGGCGTTCTCGTACCTCGAGCTGGTCACGAAGTACCCGTACGCTGCCGGTGCGGCGCTTTACGCGCACAAGGCGTTCGGGGTTCACTTCGTGACGTTCATCGTCGCTTTCGCGGTGGCGAGCTCGGGCATCACGAGCGCGGCGACCTCCGCGACCCTGGTGGGGCAGAACATCCTGATCGGCGTCGGCCAGTTCGTCGAGGGGGTACCGACCGACGCGACGGCGACGATGTTCGCGGCGATCGCGATCATCGTGATTCTGGCGCTCATCAACCTGCGCGGTGTGGGGGAGAGCGTCAAGTTCAACCTCGTCCTCACGCTCGTCACGCTCTCGATCATGGGCGTCATCATCTTCATCGGGGCCGTCGCGATCATTCAGGGCGAGGGCGATGTCAGCCGCCTCGTCGTCTTCGAGACGCCCGAGGATCGCGGCATCTTCGCAGCCGTCACGATGGCGACCGCTATCGCCTTCTTCGCGATGGTCGGGTTCGAGGATTCGGTGAACCTCGTCGAAGAGTGCAAGAACCCGCAGCGCGACTTCCCCCGGATCATGCTCACCGGACTCGGGCTCTGCGCGCTCATCTACATGCTCGTCGCGGTGACCGTGATCATGGTGATCCCGCCCGGCGACCTCCTCAACCCGAAGAACCCTGACGCGGGGATCCTGCTCGACGTCGTGCGCATCGGTGCTCCCGGCATTCCGGTCGATGCGATCTTCCCGTTCCTCACCGTCTTCGCCGTGGTGAATACGGCCCTCATCAACATGCTCATGGCCAGCCGGCTCCTCTACGGCATGGCGAAGCAGAACGTGCTGCCCCGGCCGCTCGCGGCAGTGCTGCCGAAGCGTCGGTCGCCCTGGGTGGCGATCCTGTTCAGCACCCTGCTCGCCGTGGGCCTCGTGATCTTCGTGAATCAGAACTCCGACAGCGGCATCGTGGGTCAGCTCGGCGGCACGACGGCGCTTCTGCTGCTCTGCGTCTTCGCCGTGGTGAATGTGGCGCTGCTGATCCTGAGGCGTGATCCTACGCCGGAGGGCGGATTCCGCGCCCCCACGGTGATCCCGATCCTGGGCGCCGTCACGAGCCTGTTCCTCGTCGGCCCGTGGGCGCGCAGCCGTGAGGACTGGATCCAGTACGAGATTGCCGGACTGCTGCTCGCGATCGGCGTGGGGCTCTGGCTGGTGACGTGGATCGTCACCGCCATCCACCGGAAGGCGACGAATTCAGAGAGCGCTTCCGGGCGCGATCGCGACAGAACGCGAACATGACCGACGATCGGAATCCGGAAGCGGCGCGATCGCCGAAATCGGTTCCGATCTTGAAGCTTTCCCCGAGACGAATGGAATAGGGTAGATAACGTGACTGAGGAAACCAGCAATACCAGCGAGACGCGACGCGTCGTCGTCGCCGAGGACGAGTCCCTGATCCGTCTCGACATCGTCGAGACCCTGCGCGACAACGGCTTCGACGTCGTCGGTGAAGCCGGCGACGGTGAGACCGCTGTGGCGCTCGTCGAAGACCTGCGGCCCGACCTCGTCGTCATGGACGTGAAGATGCCCCAGCTCGACGGCATCTCGGCGGCTGAGCGGATCAACAAGAATAATCTCGCTCCCGTCGTGCTGCTTACGGCCTTCAGCCAGCGCGAGCTCGTCGAGCGCGCCACCGAGGCCGGGGCGCTCGCCTACGTCGTAAAGCCGTTCACCCCGGCCGACCTGCTCCCCGCCATCGAGATCGCGCTCTCGCGCTTCCAGCAGATCACGGCGCTGGAATCCGAGGTCGCCGACCTCGCCGAGCGCTTCGAGACTCGGAAGCTCGTCGATCGTGCCAAGGGCATCCTGAACCACAAGATGGGCCTGAGCGAGCCCGAGGCGTTCCGCTGGATCCAGAAGGCGTCGATGGATCGTCGACTCACGATGCAGGACGTGGCGAAGACCATCATCGATCAGCTCGGACCGAAGAAGGACTGACGCAAGACCCGAGCGGCCTGCCGGCCGCAGCGAAGACCGCAGTGAAACGCCCGGGATGCGATCCCGGGCGTTTTGCTATGCTACCCGCTTGTACAGGTTGGTGATGCGCACGGTGGAGCAGCGTCGGCCCCGCTCATCGGTGATCGCGATTTCGTGCACGGTCAGCGTGCGGCCGAGGTGGATCGGAGTGCAGACCCCCGTCACGATCCCCGCGGTCGCGGAGGCGGTGTGCGTCGCGTTGATGTCGACACCAACGGCGGCGTGACCCTGAGGGGCGAGGAAGTTCGCGTGCATCGAGCCGAGCGACTCGGCCAGCACCACGTACGCGCCTCCGTGCACGAGCCCCATGGGCTGAGTGTTGCCTTCGACCGGCATCGTGGCGACGGCACGCGAGGGAGTGAACTCGGGGAACTCGATGCCCATCCGTACGGCGAGTGCGCCGAGGCCGCGTCTGGCGAGGTATTCCTGGCCGGTCTCACCGGCGATACGCTCGTCGGCGGGGTTCGTCTGGTCCGCGGGGCTCGCTGGCGTGGAATCGGGTGTCGAAGTCATCCGGATGCTGTCTCCATCGTCTGAGGGGTCGAACCGGCCGGGCCGCCGCAGGTGCCTGACGAATGTCGTGGGCCCCTTGTAGGCTGTCACCGTGCCGAATAGCAATCAGCCTACCCTCATGGTCATCGACGGACACTCCCTCGCGTTCCGGGCGTTCTACGCGCTGCCGGTGGACAGCTTCCAGACGCAGAGCGGTCAGCATACGAACGCGATCCACGGCTTCATCGCCATGCTGATCAACCTGCTCAGCAATGAGAAGCCAGACTCGCTCGCGGTGGCGTTCGACATCTCGAGGCACTCGTTCCGCACGGAGGAGTACCCGGAGTACAAGGGCACTCGCGGGGAGACGCCGCCGGAATTCAAGGGCCAGGTGCCGCTGCTGCAGGAGGCGCTGCACGCGATGGGCATCCGAACTATCGAGAAGGAGAACTTCGAGGCAGACGATATCCTGGCGACGCTCGCGACGCAGGCCTCGGAGGCCGGATATCGGGTGCTCGTGGTCAGCGGCGACCGCGACACCATCCAGCTCGTGGACGACAACGTCACGCTGCTCTACCCGTCCAAACAGGGGGTGAGTGAGTTGACCCGGTACGACGCCGAGAAGGTCATGGAACGGTACGGGATCCGGCCCGAGCAGTACCCGGAGATCGCGGCCCTCGTCGGTGAGACGAGCGACAACCTCCCCGGCATCCCCAAGGTTGGCGAGAAGACGGCCGTCAAGTGGATCAACCAGTTCGGCTCGCTCGAGGAGATCCTGCGACGTCAGGACGAGGTGACCGGCAAAGTGGGCGAGAGCCTGCGCGAGCACGCGCACCTCGCCGAACGGAATCGCAGGCTCAACCGGCTCGTACGCGATGTCGATCTGGGGCTCGCGCTCGATGATCTGAAGCGCGAAGACATCGACATGGGGCTCGTGCAGCCGGTGTTCGCGAAGCTCGAGTTCCGCACGCTGATGCAGCGGGTGGCGAAGCTCGCCGGAACGGATGTGCCCGCAGCCGGGACGACCCCGGAGTCGTTGGCGCCGACGCGGCCCGAGACGGTCACGCTGATCGACGAGGAACTCGGCAACTGGCTCGAGAAGGCCGAGCGACCGGCCGTAGTGATCTCCCAAGGACATGGCGGATACGATGTGGGACTCGCGACGCCCGAGTCCACTGTCGCGCTGCACTGGCAGCCTGGCGGACGGGATTACGCGCTGTTCGAGCAGTGGCTCGCCTCGGACGCGCCGAAGGTCTTCTTCGACGCAAAGGCGCAGATGCACCTCATCGCTGGCACGGGTGCTCGGATCGGCGGCGTCGTCGGCGACGCGCTCGTCGCTGCGTGGCTGGTGAGGCCGACCGGGCCGGAGAAGACGATCGCCGAGGCGGTCTTCCGCTACCTCGGCGAAGAGGTGCCGACCGGGGATCCGAACCAGCTCGTCCCCGAAGAGGGGAGCGTCGCCGACCAGGCCGAACTCGCCTGGTACGTGACCCGTGTCCACGAGGCGATCGTCGAGCGCTTCCCCGAGCGCACCGGAGACATCTACGAGACGATCGAGATCCCGCTGCTGCCGGTCCTCGCCGAGCTCGAGACTCGCGGTGTCGCCATCGACCGCCCGCTGCTGGAGGCGCACGAGGCGGAGCTCACCGACCGGGTGGCGACACTGCAGCAGCGCGCCTTCGACGCGATCGGGCACGAGGTCAATCTCTCCTCGCCGAAGCAGCTGCAGGAGGTGCTGTTCGAAGAGCTCGAGATGCCGAAGACCCGCAAGACGAAGAGCGGCTACACGACCGATGCGGCGGCGCTCACCGACCTGCAGCTCAAGAACCCGCACCCGTTCCTCGATGCGCTGCTCTCGCACCGCGACGCGAACAAGCTCCGCCAGATCGTGGAAACGCTGATCAAGGCGGTGCAGAACGACGAGCGCATCCACACGACGCTCGTGCAGATCGGCGCGAGCACCGGTCGGCTCGCCTCAACCGACCCGAACCTGCAGAACATCCCCGTGCGCAGTGACGAGGGGCGACGCATTCGCGAGGCGTTCACACACGCCGCCGAATACGAGACGCTCATGACCGCGGACTACTCGCAGATCGAGATGCGAATCATGGCCCACCTGTCGGGCGATGAGGGGCTCATCCAGGCGTTCAACGAGGGGGAGGACCTGCACCGTTTCGTCGGCGCCCGCATCTTCGGCGTCGAGCCCGCAGAGGTCACGAACGAGATGCGATCGAAGGTCAAGGCGATGTCGTACGGGCTCGCCTACGGGCTTTCGCCCTTCGGCCTCTCCAAGCAGCTCGGTATCACCTCGGCCGAGGCGAAGCAGTTGATGACGGACTACTTCGAACGATTCGGCGGGGTGCGGGACTACCTCCGCTCCGTGGTCGAGCAGGCCAAGGTCGACAAGTACACCGAGACGATCTTCGGTCGCCGCAGGCCGTTCCCCGACCTTGCGAGCCCGAACCGGATCCTGCGCGAGAACGCTGAACGTGCGGCGCTCAACGCGCCCATTCAGGGGTCTGCCGCTGACATCATCAAGTTCGCGATGATCCGAGTGGAGCAGCGGATGCAGGATGCGGAGCTCAGGTCGCGCATGCTCCTCCAGATCCACGATGAGCTCATGTTCGAGGTCGCCGAGGGGGAGTGGGACCAGCTCGAGGCGATCGTCCGCGAGGAGATGGCCGGAGCAGCGGATCTGTCCGTGCCTCTCGAAGTGCAGGTCGGCCACGGCGAGAACTGGAACGCGGCCGCCCACTAAGAGGAGTGCCGGATTACGCCGGATCCGCCGGGTGCGCCGCGAAGAACAGCCGCTGCGAGGTGTGCACCGTGAGCGGATCCTCGGAATAGGTGCCTCCGATGACGGCGGAGAAGCGCCCTTCCGGGGCGAGTGAGCGGGCCGTGCGGATCGACCGGGTCCGGCACAGTCGGTCGGCGATGATCGCGGAACCCGGCGCGTGGACCCCGGCGATCCAGACCACGACGCGTTCCGGGTCGTCGTCGACGGCTTCCAGCGTCCGCGACAGGTACCCGATGTCGGATCGCGTGTCGCCCGCTGTCCCGGCATTACTCGGCCGCTCGCCCGGCGGCGTCGTAGGCTCGCCCAGTCCCGCCGATTCGGCTCGCGTCGATGAGTCACCCCGCACCGCCGACTCGTTCAGTGCCGCTGCAGCATCGCTCTTGGAGCGATAGCGCACCCCGCCGCCCTCCAACGTCCATCCCCGAGCGTCCTCCTCGAACGCGAGCACGGGGTCGCGTCGCATCGCGTTTCTGACCTCATCGGAGTTCTTCGGTCCGCAGACGACGATCGTTCCCGGCGTGTCCAGGCGGAGGGGGTCGTGCGGGCGCAGGAACCGGAAGCGCGTCTCGATTCCGAACCTCGTGAGGAATCGCTGCAGCTCGAGACCCGTCATGAAGTCGGGTTCCGAGACCGCCGTCCGCCCGTCGAGGGTGCGCAGGGGAAGGAGCACATCGACGCGGTCTCCGCCGAAGAATGACTGCACCCGGTATCGCCGGATGCGGCGCCTGGAGAAGACGATGATCCAGGAGACGATCGCGATGACCGTGCCGGCTCGAGCCAGCCAGTCGAGGATCACCGCCGCGGTCGTCATCGCACGACCACGAGCGTCGCGTCGTCGACTTTCGCGCCAGGGATGCCCGAACGGGCCTCGCGCACGCGCGCCACGGACTCTTCCGGCGGGGATTCCACCCAGCTGGTGAACGCCGACCGGCGCGTCCGCCAGGGCGAGGTGGTCCCGAGCACGTCGAGCATGCCGTCGCTGACGAGCAGTACGGGGCCGAGCGTATCCGCGTACCCGTGCAGCGCGTGCCGTGCCGCCTCGGGTGCCCCCGAAGCCACCCAGTAGCCGCCGGGACGGTTGCGCATGGCGAGTTCGGCGCGGTAGAGCTCCGCGGATCGCTCGGCGATCTCGGCGGCATCGGCGCCCGCGGCCCTGGCACGCTTGCGTGCCTCTCGCTCGGCGACGGCTACCGAGGCCAGCCGGTCATCGGTGATCAGCGTGACACGCCTGGGGGAGGCCGCAGTGCGACCGGCGACGGCGCCTCGGCTCGGCGAACTGCCGCCCAGGCCGCCGCCGCTCAGGTCGCTGACGTTCATGTCGCCGGCGCCCAGGTCGCCGATGGGAAAGCCGCCACCGTTGACGTGGCTGTCACCCGGCCCTCCAGCCTGCAGGAGCAGACCCGCGTCGCCCAGCACCAGCCACTCGAAGCCGGAGCCGGAGCGTCGCACCATGGCGACCGTCGCGGCGGGTCCCGGTTCGGCGGCGGGCCAGGTGGCCGCGCGATCGATCGCGTCGGCGAGGATCTCCGTGAGCGAAGTCTCGGTATCAGCTGCTCGCTCCCTGACCGCCTGACTGAGCGCATGCGCATAGGTGCGCGCATCGAGTGATTGCACCGTCTCACCGGGCTGGGTGGCACCGTCGATGACCCACGCGAGCGGGCCCTCGGCGCCCCACGCGTCCTCGTTCGGTCGCTCGAAGCTCCCGGGCAGCGAAGCACCGACGGCGCGAATGTCGTCCAGCTGCCGCAGCGTGAGCTCCATGCCTAGACTTTCGGCGGCCAAGGCGACTCCGTCGACGCCGGGGGAGGTGCTGCCGCCCTCCAGCTCTGAGACCCACTTCCGACTGCGGCCGACGCGCGCGGCGAGTTCGGCCTGCGAGACCCCGAGCATGCGGCGGCGGGCGCGGATCGACCGACCGATCGCGGGCGCGCTCCAGGCCTCTCGCTCGACGAGTTGCTGCGGGTGAACCAGTGACATGACCACAGTGTAACAAATACCTCGCAATGTATGGGAAGTATCGGTGACATCAGTCCATGCGGGGATGCTGAGGGGGATCGGTCCGTCAGTGTTCCGACCGACCGAGTCGGTCCGACCGAGCCGGATCGCCGGCGCGCGGCGCGCGGACGTTTGAGTTCGGGCGTGTCGCGAGGTAAGCTTGAGCGTCGCTACTGTGGCGATTCAACCCTGTCCGAGCGCGGTTCGCAGGCACTTGCCGGGAGCCGCCCGATTCCATGTCCATTCTGGAGACCAATTACATGACGAACGCAACGACCGAAAAGGCAAACAAGCAGGTCGCGATCAACGATATCGGCTCTGCCGACGACTTCCTTGCCGCGGTCGAGAAGACGCTGAAGTTCTTCAACGACGGTGATCTCATCGAGGGCACCGTAGTCAAGATCGACCGCGACGAGGTGCTCCTCGACGTCGGTTACAAGACCGAGGGCGTCATCCCCTCGCGCGAGCTGTCCATCAAGCACGACGTGAACCCCGATGAGGTCGTTCAGGTCGGCGACTCCGTCGAGGCACTCGTGCTCCAGAAGGAGGACAAGGAAGGTCGCCTCATCCTGTCGAAGAAGCGTGCGCAGTACGAGCGCGCTTGGGGCGACGTGGAGCGCATCAAGGAGAACGACGGCGTCGTCACCGGCACCGTCATCGAGGTCGTCAAGGGCGGCCTCATCGTTGACATCGGCCTTCGCGGCTTCCTGCCGGCTTCGCTCATCGAGCTCCGCCGCGTCCGCGACCTCACCCCCTACCTGGGTCAGGAGATCGAGGCCAAGATCCTCGAGCTCGACAAGAACCGCAACAACGTGGTCCTCTCGCGCCGCGCTCTCCTCGAGGAGACGCAGTCCGCGACCCGTTCGTCCTTCCTCGCCGAGCTCAAGCCCGGCCAGGTGCGCAAGGGCGTCATCTCGTCGATCGTCAACTTCGGTGCGTTCGTCGACCTGGGCGGCGTCGACGGCCTCGTGCACGTCTCGGAGCTCAGCTGGAAGCACATCGAGCACGCTTCGGACGTCGTCGAGGTGGGCCAGGAGGTTACGGTCGAGGTGCTGTCCGTCGAGATGGACCGCGAGCGCGTCTCGCTGTCGCTGAAGGCGACGCAGGAGGACCCGTGGCAGGTCTTCGCCCGTACCCACGCGATCGGCCAGATCGCCCCGGGCGTCGTCACCAAGCTCGTTCCGTTCGGTGCATTCGTGCGCGTTGCGGACGGCATCGAGGGCCTCGTGCACATCTCCGAGCTCTCGGGCCAGCACGTCGAGCTCGCCGAGCAGGTCGTCCAGGCCGGCCAGAAGGTGTTCGTCAAGATCATCGACATCGATCTGGATCGCCGCCGCATCTCGCTCAGCCTCAAGCAGGCGAACGAGGGCGTCGACCCCGAGGGCACCGAGTTCGATCCGGCGCTCTACGGCATGACGACCGAGTACGACGAGAACGGCGAGTACAAGTACCCCGAGGGCTTCGATCCGGAGACCCAGGAGTGGAAGGAAGGCTTCGAGTCGCAGCGCGAGAAGTGGGAGCAGGAGTACGCTGCTGCCCAGGAGCGCTGGGAGGCCCACAAGGCGCAGGTCGCCGCTTCCCTCAACGAGGAGATCGCCGCTCCCAAGCAGGAGTCGTCGTCGAGCAACTCGAACTTCGCGAGCGATGCGGCTTCGGCCGGCGCTCTCGCGGACGACGAGGCGCTTGCCGCTCTGAAGGCGCAGCTCGAGGGCAACTAACCCCGAGAAGCGTTGCTGCGCAGGCCCGGTCCCGTTCATTCGGGGTCGGGCCTGCGGCCGTTACGGGCAAGGTCCTCCGTCGAGAGGACTCGCGCAGTCGTCTCAGTCGGCTGCAGCGCGTGCGGCGCGAGCGTCGCGCCGCTGTTGGAGTACGCGGCGCATGCGGCGAATCAGCAGCACCAGCACTGCTCCCGCCGCACCGAGCGCGATCACCGGTGCGACCAGTGCGAGTATCGTCAGTGCTCCTGCGCCGATGTCCTCCGCGACGCTGGTGACCGCGGCGCCTGCACCGGCGGTGACGACGTTCAGGACGGGGCGCACCAGTGCCTTGAGCACGTGCGGGACGAACGCGACGGCGATCCCGATGAGGAACGGCCACACGGCCTCGGATGACAGGAAGGCTTGCGGGTCGCTGACGGCAGCGGTTTCGCTCGCCACGCCGATCGAGAACACCATGCCGCCCGATGCCGGCCGCACGACGGTCTGCAGCACGTCATTGATCGTGTCGAGGACGGGGAACTTGTCGACGAGCATCTCGAGGGCGAGCAGGCCGCCGAGCAGCCACATCACCCAGTCGACTTCGAGCCATGCCCAGTTCTCGGGGAGCACGATGAGCGGAGTGAAGCGGGCGAGAAGAGCGACGCCGAGCAGCGGAATGTAAGCGTTGAGCCCGGCAGCGATGGCGAGCACTATGCCCGCGATGACCTCAACCATGTGGCTCCTCTCCGCAGACCCCCAGTCTACGAACGTCGAACCGGATCCGCCTCTGGCGATAGAGTCGCTCTATGCCACTCATCGGACTGACCGGCGGCATCGCCGCAGGGAAATCAACGATCGGACGCCGTCTCGAAGCGCTCGGAGCCACGCGGATCGACGCGGATCAGCTCGCACGGGACGCTGTGGAGCCCGAGAGTCCTGGGCTGGCCGGGATCCGGGAAGCGTTCGGTGCCGAAGTGATCGCGGCTGACGGTACGCTCGACCGCCCCGCGCTCGGGCAGCGGGTGTTCGGTGATCCCGAGCAGCTCGAGCGACTCAACGCGATCGTGCACCCGGAGGTGCGTCGTCTCGCCCGCGTTCGCGTCGATGCGGTCACCGCCAACGATCCCGATGCCGTCGTCGTCTATGAGATCCCGCTCCTCGTCGAGAGTGACGCGACGCTGCCGTGGGACCTCGTGGTCGTCGCCGAGGCCGCGGATGACGTCAGGCGCGAGCGTCTCGTCTCGATTCGGGGGATGACCCCCGAGGAGGCGGATCGGCGCCTCGCGAGTCAGGCCTCCAACGCCGAGCGGCGTGCCGTAGCCGATGTGGTCATCGACACGGGCGGAACCGAGGCCGAGACGCTCGCCGCGACCGATGCGCTGTGGAGCGACATCCGTGCAGGGCTGGTCACGCGGCGCGGCACTACGGGCGGGTGAACTCCGCGATCCAGTCGAGGCGGAACTGCGCCACGGCCGCGATCACGATGAACGTCACCACCACGAAGACCCATGCCCACGAGTGGAGCTCGCCGAAGCGTCTGGCCGTCGTCTCACTCGTGGGGACGTCGCCGACTCCCTCCGGGCGGAAGACGGTGAACCAGAAGAGCGGTGTCATGACCGACCAGACCACCATGCACCACGGGCACAGCGTGCCGAGGGAGAACACGCTCTGGTATGAGAGCCAGAGGATGAATGCGAACCCGAGTGACAGGCCGATCCGGTAGGTGATCCAGAACCACCGAGCGAAGGTGGCACCGGCCAGCAGTGCCACGCCGACCGCGATCGGCGCGATGAAGGCGCTCACTCCGATGATCGTGTTGCTGAACCCCAGGATGGATCCCTGCCAGGAGTCCATGTTTGGTCCGCAGGTCACGAGAATGCTGATGTTGCAGTTCGGGGCGTAGTCGGGGTTGCTCAGCGTCTTCATGTACTCGGTGAGCAACTCGAAGGCGGCGAACCAGCCGATCGCGCCGAGAACGATGGTGAGGATCGCGAACCCGACCGGTCTGCGGGGGCGCACGGAATCGAACGTCATGAGCCGCATCGTACTCAGTCCCGCTGCGTATTGCATGAGGCGCCGACCTCACCGGGCAGTTGGAGCGCGTGCACGAGCATTCCGGTCGGGACGTGACATAATGAGACCGTCGAACCGCACATATCAGCGGGACGCACAGAGGTTTGGACCGCCCCGAAGGCGGTCGCCGGTCGAAGAACGACCGACCGTGGAGCACGAGCTCCGCGGAGCACAGGATTCGCGGCCCAGCCGCACGAGAAGATTCCCCGAACGCACCGCGAGGGCGCTCGGGTACTGAGGAGCACACCAGCGATGGTGAATGAAGCACACAGCACAGCAGAGACCCCGGAGGTCACCGAAGCGAACGATGCGACCGAGTCCGTCGAGTCCACATCAGCAGCGGAGACCACCGGAGCCCAGTCCACCGGAGTCCAGTCCGCCGAAGCCGAGCCCGAGACGACGGCTCCTGAGCCGCCGCGCGAACTGACGGCAGCGGAGAAGTTCAAGGCGACGACGAAGCTCGTCTTCCTGGCACCTGACGTGCCGCCGGTCGCTCCGCGGTCGCGGCGCAGTGAGCTGCGCGAACTCGACGACCTGCTCGATCGTGAACTCCGCAGCGAGGGCAGTGTCGGCCGCGAGGCCCGCGACGACGAGGACGACCGCGATGAGGGTTCGTCGCGACGTCGCAACCGTCGGCGGGGATCCGACACCGCTGATGGGGGAGACGCGCGGAAGAAGCGCCAGCCGCAGCAGACCCAGGCCCCCGTCGTCACGGAGCCGCAGAAGGTGAAGGGGTCGACCCGGCTCGAGGCGAAGAAGCAGCGCCGCCGCGATGGCCGCGATGCCGGCCGTCGGCGCATGGTCATCACCGAGTCCGAGTTCCTGGCGCGCCGCGAGGCCGTGGATCGGGAGATGGTGGTTCGGGCGACGCCCGACCGAATCCAGATCGGCGTGCTCGAGGACCGAGTGCTCGTGGAGCACTACGTGGCCCGCTCGAGTGAGACGTCGATCATCGGCAACGTCTATCTCGGCCGCGTGCAGAACGTGCTTCCGAGCATGGAGGCCGCGTTCGTCGACATCGGCCGTGGTCGCAATGCCGTGCTCTACTCCGGTGAGGTCGACTGGTCTGAGTTCGAGGGCGGCAACACCGCCCGGAAGATCGAGAATGCGCTGAAGCCGGGCGATCCGGTGCTCGTGCAGGTGACGAAGGATCCGGTCGGCCACAAGGGCGCCCGCCTGACGAGTCAGATCTCGCTCCCCGGCCGCTTCCTGGTGTATGTGCCAGGTGGGGCGATGAACGGAATCTCCCGGAAGCTGCCCGATACCGAACGTGCGCGCCTCAAGAAGATCCTCAAGGAGGTGCTGCCGTCGGGTGCCGGTGTCATCGTGCGCACCGCGGCAGAGGGTGCGACGGAGGATCAGCTGACCCACGACGTGCAGCGCCTGGCCAGGCAGTGGGAGTCGATCCAGAAGCGGACCGAGAAGGGCGGGGGTCCGGTGCTGCTGCACTCGGAGCCCGACATGCTCATCAAGATCATCCGCGATGTCTTCAACGAGGACTTCCACCGACTCGTGATCTCCGGCGAGGAGACCTACGGCGTGATCGAGGACTACCTGTCGCAGGTCGCTCCCGACCTGTTGGAGCGCGTGGATCGGTACTCCGGCGATCGCGATGTCTTCGACGAGTACCGGGTGACCGAGCAGATCGCGAAGGCGCTCGATCGAAAGGTGTGGCTGCCCTCGGGCGGTTCGCTGGTGATCGACCGCACCGAGGCGATGACCGTGATCGATGTGAACACGGGCAAGTTCGTCGGTTCAGGGGGCAACCTCGAGGAGACCGTGACGAAGAACAACCTGGAGGCCGCCGAGGAGATCGTCCGGCAGCTGCGCCTGCGCGACGTGGGCGGCATCATCGTCATTGACTTCATCGACATGGTGCTCGAGTCGAACCGCGACCTCGTGCTCCGCCGCCTGGTGGAGTGCCTCGGCCGCGACCGGACGAAGCACCAGGTCGCCGAGGTCACGTCGCTCGGCCTCGTCCAGATGACCCGGAAGAAGCTGGGGCTCGGCCTGCTCGAGTCGTTCAGCGAGCCCTGCGAGACCTGCGCCGGCCGCGGACTCATCGTGCACCACGAGCCCGTTTCGAAGTCGCGGAACGGCGGCGGGAACGGGTCCCGAGGCGGCGGCAAGCGTCAGAACACGAGCAAGTCCTCGCAGAGCCAGCAGCAGCACAGCCAGGCGCACGCCATCAGTGACGGAGCCAAGAACATGCTCGCGCAGGTCGCCGCGTCGACGCTTCAGGCGGCGAAGCAGGCCGGCGAGGCGCTCGACGCCGCCGGCCCGCGCGCGGCAGACGAGGGGCAGGTTCAGGTGAACGCCGACGCCCCCGGCGCGGCCGCGAACCGTACCGGGCGGGTCGGCGCGTTCACCGATGAGGCGAACGACGCCGAGTCGGATCGCGGAGGTGCCAGACGAGCGTCGTCTGCTGGCCGCCGTGACGACCGCGATGCGTCATCGGGTGCAGCCGGTTCGGATCGCTCGGACCGCGCCGGGAACCGGGACCGCCAGGAGCGATCGGGCAGGCGACCCGAGGCCGTCAGTGCGCGGGAGGAGGGCGGTAACTCGCTCGGATTGCTCGATTCGATCCTCGAGGCGCTCCCTGAGCCGCCGGCGCCCTCGCGGGGCCGCGGCCGGAGCCGGCGCGTCTCCGTGCCGACGACCCGCGCGGACGCTCCCCAGGGAGCGACCGAGAACGGCGGCGGTGAGGGGGCGGCCTCCTCGTCGAGCGACGGCGCCGGCGACGGCGATGCCGTCTCCGGTTCAGAGGCGGCGAGACGTGCGCTCGCGGAGGCGCTCGACGAGAGCATGTTCCGCAAACAGGCCGGCGATCGGTAGTCTCGGCGGGACACGCTGGTCAGCCTATTTGACCGTGCGGGCCTCATCGAGATATTATTGACCGTTGGTGCCACTCTTTTGGGGTGGCGGCTCGGCAGGCGATCGATCTCCTGCCTCGATGCAAGGGTCGCGAGAGCTTCGCGACCGGCAGTTTTGACGATACCTCAGGAAAAGGGTGACAAGTGGTTTACGCAGTAGTGCGCGCAAGCGGCCGGCAGGAGAAGGTTGAGGTCGGTTCGATCCTCACGGTCAACCGCATTGCGGGCGACAGCGGCAACACGGTGGAGCTCCCGGCCGTGCTGCTCGTCGACGGCGACAGCGTGACGAGCGACGCCGAGTCGCTCGCGAAGGTCAAGGTCACCGCTGAGGTGCTCGACGACACGCGGGGTCCGAAGATCGTGATCCAGCGCTACAAGAACAAGACCGGGTACAAGTCCCGCCAGGGTCACCGCCAGGATCTGACCCGCATCAAGGTCACCGGCATCAAGTAACCCGGACAACGGAGGAGACAGACTCATGGCATCAAAGAAGGGCGTCAGCTCAACCCGCAACGGCCGCGATTCGAACGCGAACCGTCTCGGCGTGAAGCGCTACGCAGGCCAGGCCGTGAACGCGGGCGAGATCCTCGTTCGTCAGCGCGGCACCAAGTTCCACCCCGGTGCGAACGTGGGCCGTGGCGGCGACGACACGCTGTTCGCTCTCGCCGCCGGCTCGGTCGAGTTCGGTGCGAAGGGCGGCCGCAAGGTCGTCAACGTGGTTGAAGCCGCGTAAGCAGCGCATCAACGGCAAGGCGGGCTTCGGCTCGCCTTTTGCCGTATCTAGGGGCAATCTCATCACAGACAGGGGTCGATAACGCATGGTGACGTTCGTGGATCAGGTGCAGGTGCACCTCCAGGCCGGGCACGGCGGGAACGGCTGCGTCTCGACGAAGCGCGAGAAGTTCAAGCCGCTCGCCGGGCCCGACGGGGGCAATGGCGGGCATGGCGGTGACGTCGTGCTGATTGCGGATCCCCAGGTGACGACACTGCTCGACTATCATCGACGGCCGCACCGCATCGCCGAGCACGGCGGCTTCGGCATGGGCGACAATCGCTCGGGCACGAAGGGCGCCGACCTCGAGCTGTCGGTGCCGGTCGGCACGGTCGTGAAGAGCGAGGACGGTGAGACGCTCGCGGATCTCAGTGAGGCGGGCACCCGTTTCATCGCTGCGGCCGGCGGCCAGGGCGGGCTCGGCAACGCCGCCCTCGCCAGTGCGAAGCGGAAGGCGCCGGGATTCGCTCTGCTCGGCATCGAGGGCTGGGCCGGCACGATCTCGCTCGAACTGAAGACGATCGCCGACGTCGCGCTCGTGGGGTTCCCCTCTGCGGGCAAGTCGAGTCTCATCGCGGCGCTCAGCGCTGCGAAGCCGAAGATCGCGGATTACCCCTTCACCACGCTGCACCCGAACCTCGGGGTTGTCCAGGCGGGCGACCATCGGTTCACCGTGGCCGATGTGCCGGGGCTCATTGAGGGCGCGAGCGATGGCAAGGGGCTCGGCCTCGACTTCCTCAGGCACGTGGAGCGATGTGCTGCGCTGCTGCACGTGCTCGACTGCGCCACCCTCGAGCCGGGCCGCGACCCGCTCTCGGACCTCGAGGTCGTGAAGCGCGAGCTCGGCGCCTATGCGGTGCCCGAGGGGCAGACGCCGCTGCTCGAGCGACCGCAGCTCGTCGCGCTGAACAAGACCGACGTGCCCGAGGCTCGTGAACTCGCGGAGTTCGTCCGAGGCGACCTCGAGGCGCAGGGGTACCGCGTCTTCGAGATCTCCGCCGTTGCCCACGCAGGCCTCCGCGAGCTCAGCTTCGCGCTGGCCGAGATCGTAGACGCCGAGCGCGCGCGGCGTCTGGCGACCGAGGAGACGCACGAGCGTATCGTTCTGCGGCCGAAGGCGGTCGACGAGTCTGGCTTCCGCGTGGTCACCGAGGGCGGCACCTACGGCACCATCTTCCGGATTCTCGGAGCGAAACCCGAACGGTGGGTCGCGCAGACTGACTTCACGAACGACGAAGCGGTCGGGTATCTCGCCGACCGTCTGCAGAAGCTCGGTGTCGAGGACGCGCTGGTCAAGAAGGGCGCCGTCGCCGGTTCGACGGTCGTCATCGGCCCCGGTTCCGGCGTCGTGTTCGACTGGGAGCCCACTGTGACGAGCGCCGCCGAGGTGCAGATGGGCGCCCGAGGCAGCGACCTGAGAGTCGATCAGAACGATCGCCGGACGAACCACGAGCGGCGAAGCACTTACCACGAGCGGATGGACGCCAAGGCCGAGGCCCGCGAAGAGCTCGAGCGTGAGCGCGAGGCGGGGCTCTGGGAGAGCGACCAGTGAGCGGGACCGATCTGCTCGGCGCCCAGCGCGTCGTCGTCAAGGTCGGATCATCGTCGGTCAGCGGGGACAATGCGCACCGTATTCCGACCCTCGTCGAGTCTCTCGCGCGCCTGCACCGCGGTGGCGCTCAGGTGATCCTGGTCTCCAGCGGTGCGATCGCGACTGGCGTGCCGTTCCTGCGACTCGATGAGCGACCCGAGGATCTCGCCACGCAGCAGGCCGCCGCCGCGGTGGGGCAGAACATCCTCGTGAACCGGTATCAGCGTGCGCTCACGAGCCACGAGATCATCGCGGGGCAGGTGCTGCTCACCGCGCACGACCTCGAGAACCCGACGCACCGGGACAATGCGAAGCGCGCGCTCGAACGGTTGCTGCAGCTCGGTACGCTGCCGATCATCAACGAGAACGACACGGTCGCGACGCACGAGATCCGCTTCGGGGACAACGATCGGCTTGCCGCCCTCGTTGCGCGCTTGGTCGGTGCGGACCAGCTGATCCTGCTCTCCGACGTCGACGCGCTCTACACCGCGCCGCCGTCAGAGCCGGGTGCCGAGCGCATCAGCGACGTGCCCTACGGTGACGAGCTCGCGGGCATCGAGATCGGCGAAGCGCAGTCGGGTTGGGGCACCGGAGGGGCGCGCACGAAGGTTCAGGCCGCGCGGCTCGCGACCGACGCGGGAACGCGCGTTCTCCTCACGGAGACGCGCCTGCTCGCCGCCGTGCTCGACGGCGCGGATCACGGGACGCGATTCGCCGCTGCGGGCTAAGCTGGAGGGTATGACTCCGGATCCGTTCCTCAGCCGCCTCGAACTCGCGCGCACCGGTGCGCGGACACTCGTGAACGCGCCGACCGCCCGCAAGAACGCGGCGCTCGAGTGCATCGCCGTCGCGATCGAGACGCACGTGCCTGAACTGGTGGAGGCGAACGAGCGCGACCTCGAGAACGGGCGCGCGAACGGAATCGACGACGGTCTGCTCGACCGCTTGCGCCTCGATGCCGACCGACTGCACGGTCTCGCGCAGGCGGTGCGCGACATCATCGGTCTCCCGGATCCGGTCGGCGAGGTTGTCAGGGGGAGCACGCTCGCGAACGGGATCAGGATCAACCAGGTCCGCGTCCCCTTCGGCGTCGTGGGGGCCATCTACGAGGCGCGACCCAACGTGACGGTCGATATCGCGGCCCTGGCGCTGAAGAGCGGCAATGGCGCGGTGCTGCGCGGCGGGAGTGCCGCTGAGCAGTCGAACCGCGCGCTCGTCGAACTGATCCAGGGCGCGATCACGGAGGCGGGCCTCAGCGGCGACGCGATCCAGACGATCGACGACTTCGGTCGCGATGGTGCCGGCCGGCTCATGCGGGCGCGCGGGTACGTCGACGTCTTGATTCCGCGGGGAAGTGCCGGGCTCATCTCCACCGTCGTGCAGGAGTCGACGGTTCCCGTCATCGAGACCGGTTCCGGGATCGTGCACGTGTTCGTCGATGCGACTGCTGACGAGGCCATGGCCGTCGACATCGTGCGCAACTCGAAGACGCACCGGCCGAGCGTGTGCAACGCGGCAGAGACCCTGCTCGTGCACCGCGATGCTGCCGCGAGGCTGCTCCCCGCGATCTCTCGTGCGCTCCTCGAGAAGGATGTCGTTCTGCAGGGCGATGATCGCTCCCGTTCACTGGTGCGCGAGATCGGCGAGGCTGACGACGAACTGTGGGAGACGGAGCATCACGCACTCGAGATGGGGATCCGAGTCGTCGACTCCCTCGACGACGCCCTCGCGCACATCGACCGGTACTCGACGCGGCACACGGAATCCATCGTCACCCAGGACTACACGAACGCCGAGCGGTTCCTCGCCGAGGTGGATTCCGCCGTCGTGATGGTGAACGCGTCGACCCGCTTCACCGACGGCGGCGAGTTCGGATTCGGTGCCGAGGTCGGCATCTCCACCCAGAAGCTGCACGCGAGGGGACCGATGGGGCTCCCTGAACTCACGAGCACGAAGTGGCTCGTGCGCGGGAGTGGTCAGGTTCGCTGAGACCGGACCGCTAGACTGGTGGGAACACGTCCATCGACCGTTATTGAACGCTGGGGATTCACATGTCATTTCTCGCAACGATCGCCGTCGCCGCAGAAGGCGGGCACCACGTCGTCAACGAGCTACCCTTTCCGGCTCCGCTGTTCGGCGTGATCGCGTTCGTCGGATTCACGGCCCTCGCTGCGGTGACGTTCAGCTTCCGCGATGTCGCGAACCGTCACGCCGAGAAGGCAGAGGCTTACGCTCGCGAACACGGTGATGCTCGCCAGCACTGATCGGCCGGCGTCGGTGAAGCCGCGCATCGGAGTGATGGGCGGCACGTTCGATCCCATCCACCACGGTCACCTGGTCGCGGCGAGCGAAGTCGCGCGGAGTTTCGATCTCGACGAGGTCATCTTCGTGCCCACTGGTCAGCCGTGGCAGAAGCAGAACGTGTCTCACAGCGAGCACCGCTATCTGATGACGGTGATCGCGACCGCCTCGAACCCCAGCTTCAAGGTGAGTCGGGTGGACATCGATCGTGCGGGCCCGACGTACACGGTCGATACGCTGCGGGACCTGCGAGCCGAGTTCCCCGACGCCGAACTGTTCTTCATTTCAGGAGCCGACGCGGTCGAGCAGATCCTGGAGTGGAAGGACGTGGACAAGTTCTGGGATCTGGCGCACTTCATCGCTGTGTCACGGCCCGGGCACGAACTCTCGCGGTCAGGGTTCTCGGGTGATCGGGTGAGCCTGCTCGAGGTTCCGGCACTTGCGATCTCATCAACGGACTGCAGGAGCCGGGTGGCTCGCGGTTACCCGGTGTGGTACCTGGTGCCGGATGGAGTAGTGCAGTACATTGCGAAGCACGGGCTATACACCGACGGGAGCAACTGAGAATGACTGAGAACGAGCCGGATCGCCCCCTGACGCGGCGCGAACGGCGTCTGCGTGATCAGGCGGCAGCTGCGGTACCGGAAGAGACCCCCGAAGCGGGCACCGAGACAACGGAGTCTCAGGCGCCCGAGGTGTCCACGGAAGCAGCTGCGACCCCTGAGCCGACTGCTGCGACGCCCTCCAATGCTGCGGCGGATCTCCCAGAGATCGAGATCGAGCCGTACGACGAGAACGGCAATCCGCGCACGCGCCGTGAGATGCGCGAACTCCGCGAGCAGGCGCTCCGCGAGCGCGAAGCCGCGTTGACGGAGGCCGCGCCTTCGGTGCCTGAGCCTGAGGTGGCCGAGCCTGCGCCCGCCATCGTCGAAGCGCCGACCGAGGCGTTCAGTCTCGAGGACATCCGGGAAGCCGAGAGTGCCGCCGCTGCCGATGAAGTAGCGGATACCGATGCGTCGGCGAATGCCGGTGGTGCAGAGGTGCCGGCGGAAGAAACTGCGATCCACGAGGTCTCCGATGAGGCGGTCGCGTCCGATGCGACGGCGCCCAGTGACGACGCCGCTGAGACGGTGACCGAAGGCGACGGCGATGCGAGCGATCCCGACGATGCGGCCTCGAGCGAGTCCGACGACGAAGCGAGCGCGAGCGACCAGGTCGAAGACGAGGCGGACGAGCCGTTCCTCGCGGACGCGCCCCCGGTAAAGGCATCGCCGCCCACCGAGCCGCTGTCGTTCGATGAGGCCCTCGCGGGAGCAGTTGACGACCAGTCCGGAGAGACCGTCGAGGCCGAGGTCATCGAGACGCAACTCATCGAGACGCAGTCGGAGGACGGCGGCGTCGAGACGGTACTGATTGAGACTGCCGTCATCGAGACGGATTCCGACGGGGAGCCGGCCGCGACTGAGCCGCCCGCGGAGACCCGCTTGCTGGATGCGGAGGATGTCGATGCTGAGAGCGCCGACGAGGCAGCGGAGGGTGGTGTCACGGCCGAGGCGGAAGTTCCGAGCGATGCTCCCGTGAGCGCTGCGCCGAAGAGTGCTGCTCCCAAGAGCGCTGCTCCGAAATCCGCCCGTCCGGCTGCCTCGACGCCGGTGAGCGAACCGCCCGCCGCGCCGAAGGCCGCCGGCGAGCAGGCAGCCGACGCCGACGCACCGAAGACCCCGTACTCGTTCCCGGATATCGCCCCGCCTGAGGAGTGGCGGTCCGTGTTCGACGAGGACTCGAAGGCGGGGCCGGGCAACGACGCGCGCTCGGCGAGCGGTAAGGATTCCGGTTTCGACGACCTCATCGCGCGCGCCGTGGTGCAGGACGGGCGTGCGGGCGGCACGAACTCGGCCGCTCTGATCCTGCCCGATATGCCGGAGGACGGCGGCCTCGCCGGCCCCATCGGCGGGACGGGCGAGCTGTACATCACCGGGTCGATCGATGTTCCGAAGTCGATCGGTGAGACCGGTGGCCACGCGTCGATTCATGACTCGATCGAACTCGACCCGGTCGATGAGCTCGGGGCGGAGCGTCCGCACGGCGGCGCGGATCAGGCCACGGGTCCGATCTCCGCACGTCGGGCCGTGAGCGCGTCGAGCGCGACGGGAGCTCCCATGTTCTCGAGCGCGGGCAAAGAGAAGAGCAAGCTGCCGCTCGTGCTGTCGCTGACCGGAGGGGGCTTGATCCTCGTCGTCGGCGGTATCGCGGTGTGGGGCTTCGCGACCGGCGTGTTCGGATAGTCCGGACGGCCACGGAAGCAGTGAAAGGAACCCAGTGACGGAAACCCGAGAGGTGATGTCCGAACTGACGATCGCCGCGCGTGCAGCGAGCGACAAGGGGGCGACCGGTCCGGTCGCTCTTGAGGTGACGGAGCAGTTCGGGCTCGCCGACGTGTTCCTCATCGTGAGCGGCGCTGTCGAGCGGAACGTGCAGGCGATCTCCGACGGCATCGAGGATGCCCTCAACGAGCACGGCACCCGTACCGTTCGCCGTGAGGGCCGCGAGGGCGGGCGTTGGGTGCTGCTCGACTTCGGCGACCTCATCGTCCACGTCTTCCACCAGGAGGACCGCGACTTCTACCAGCTGGAGCGCCTCTGGAGCGACTGCCCGACGATCGACATGCCCGAGATCCCGGAAGCCCCGGCCGATTTGCATTCGACCCCGTCATCCGGTGTAAAGTAGAGGAGTTGTCGGGGGAGTATTCGTCCGACTTCCACGGGTCTGTGGCGCAGCTGGTAGCGCACCTGCATGGCATGCAGGGGGTCAGGGGTTCGAGTCCCCTCAGATCCACCATTTCAACTACATTTCTGATTCAGTAGCGAGTCGACAGCTCCTGCGGGCCTCTAGACGCGAATATTCGCGGTTGACCTGGAGTGCGTCACGGGTACGGCAAAGTTCCGGGCGACCGTGATGATTCAGCGCGAGGCAGTGTGCATGCCGACATTGATCACGCGGCCGTCACTGGCGCGGTAGAAGAATCGTTTCACTCCCCACGGCTCATCGGAGAGCGGATGTACGATCTCCAAGCCTGCTGCCTCGACGCGGGACAGCACATCATGGACATCGTCGACGAAGATCGACACGTCGGGGTTGACCGGTGCGGTGGCATCCCGGGTCATGACGCTGAGCTGGTGCCCTGCGTCGTCGCCGAGGGTGACGATCCAGCCGTGATCCATCAAGACCTGGAAACCGAGGACGGTGGAGTGCTCCCTGACCGCGGCAGGGAGGTCGGTCACGGTCAGGTTGGGTACGACTCGATCAACATGCACGGGGCCATTGTCGCATCGAGCGCCGAGGCGAGACCGATCGCCTCAGCGTCCGCCTGCCGCGCCGCCACCTCCGCCGCCCCCGACGGAGCCGCCACCCGTGGATCCGCCGCTGCTGCTCGACGAATAGCTCACCGATGTGCTGATGGAGCTGACGACGTCGGAGACCGCCGTGCCGACGCCGCCGATAGCGTGCCCGGCGAGGAACGGGTACCAGGTCACCGGCGTGTCCGGGTTCGAGCGGTACCAGCTCTCGAGCACCGAGCCCCACTCCTTCTCGAGGCCGAAGAGCATGGCGTAGGGGAGGAGCTTCTCGTACAGGTGGATGACGTTGACGGACCCGTTCTCGAGACGTTCGGCGCCCTCGTAGGACTGCAGCATTCGCAGGCGATCTGCCTCGGCGACCTTGATGAACATCTCGACGCCCTCGAGGTACTCGCGGGTCTCGGCGCCCGAACGCGTGTGGACTCGGTGCTTCGCCATCGCCGGAATCGCGAAGACGAGCGCGAGCACGCCCCCGACCAAGCCGAGCACGGTGCCGGCGTTGGCCCCGCGGAACATGAACCCGAGCACCACGAGGACGGCGAGCACGGCGACGATGCCGAGTGCGACCCATCCGAGGATACGGCCGACTCGGCTGCGCTCCTTCGTGAAGTAGCCGCGGTCGAGCCCCGCCTTCGCCGCGGATGACTTGAGGTTCGGGATGCGCTTGGCGAGTTTCTCGTTCCGCTTCGAGAGGTCGAGCAGCGCGCCGTTCGCGACCGAGGAGAAGAGGGTCGACACCGAGAGACGGTCGAGCGGGTCGCCCGCCCGGTCGACGTCGACCAGCCTGACGGCGAGCTGAGCCTTTCGCTTCTTCCGCTTCGCTCCCGGCGCCTCCTCGAAACGCGCGGTTCCGTTCACCGCCAGGTGCACCATCTGCGCGGCGATCGGATCCTTCGAGCTCGCCAGGATCGTCGATGCGAGGATCGGCGGGAGCGACGCGGGCACGTCGTACTGCGGCACGATCGTTCCGCGGCCGTTGTTCCGGTGGCGCCGCGCCATGAGCCCGGCAGCAGTGACGCCCGCAGCGGAGACGCCGAGGGCGCCGACCGCGACGAGGATCGGTGCCACGTCGTAGGCGAAGTTCGGAATGCGCTGCGAGGGCTGCACGACGGTGTCGGGATCCATGCCGATCGCAACGGTGACGCCCTCCGCTGCGTCGAGCGCGAGCGGGCCGACCGTCGCGTCCCCGCCGGAAACGGTGATGGAGCACTCCTCGGTACTGCCGGCGACGCCGGAATAACAGCGCTGGTTGCCGTTGAGATGCTCGGCGAGCTCGGGTGCGAACGCGATCCGGGCAGTGAAGGCGGTGATCGGCTGCTGCCGTGCAGAGGGCGCCAGGTCCCAGTGGAACTCGTCAGCGGTGCCGTCGTCTCGCGCGAGCACCACGTCGCTGAGGGTGTACTCGATGACGTAGGTCTGGCGCCCGTGCACGTAGTCGTCGTCGCCGGTGAGCACCGCGACGTACGGCGCGTCGTTCGTCTCGTCGGTGCCCCGCTCGACATCGAACGGCACGTCGTCGCCGTTCTCGTCGGTCACCGAGAAATCACGGGGATCCGTCGACGCGCCCTGGTAGTCCCGGGGCAGCGAGCGCACGATGCCCTTGTTCTGATCGTCCTGGGGGAACCGTGCAGTGAGTCGCTCGGTGACGTGGGCCTGGGCGCGCCCCTCCGCGTCGAGGGAGAGCGCGTATTCGACGTCCCAGCTGTCGTAGCTGAAGTCCTCGACGTTCGCCGCGGCAGGTGCGGCGGTGGCGAGCAGCGGGGCTCCGATGACGGCCGCGGCTGCCGCCGCGACCAGGAATCCGAGGAGCCGCGTGGACCATGGGCGACGCGTGGGCCGTGGACGACGCCTGGACGGGCCGGGAGATGGTGCGAGAAGAGGCGCAGCGCTGGTCGACGACATGTCGGTCAGCCTAGAACACCCTGACCGCCGCTGCACGGCGGCCATGCCGCGTTTACTCCAGGAGCGTGTAGATGCGGGTCTCGTTGAGCGCCGGATCCCCGCCGGGCTCCGGTTCCGTCAGATACTGCTCCCAGCTGAGGTCGGTCGGGGTCAGCCCCTGCTCCGCGACCCAGCCGTGCAGGTGCGCGTAGGCGTCGCCCAGCTGAGCGTAGTCTCCGCGCACGAACAGCGTCGCTGCGCGTCCCTCCGGGAGCGTCTCGGCGGTCACGCCGCCGCCATCGACGGTCGACTGGACCGAGGCGAAAGGTGCAGCGAGGGGCACAGCGGCCGAGATGTCGATGGTCTCAGTCGGCTCCCCGTGGGTGACCCCCAGGGCGGGCCCTGCCGGCTTTACGCCCGCGGTCTCCATCGCGGCGAAGATCGCGGGGAAAGCGCGGTCGAAGAGATTCGGGATCCCGCTCATCGGCACACGGTCGCGCACGACGGCGAGGTGCTGCTCGGGGCAGCGGACGATTTCCGGGGTGTCGAAGGCACTACCGGTCATATTGCTGACTCCTCCACCCACCGGTGGACCTTACCCCGCAGCACCGCGGGGGACCGGTGGTCCGGCCCACAGTAGCACCAGGAACACGGCCGTCACCAGGGCGAGCGCGGTCAGCATCGCGATCCACGGGTGGCGCAGCACCCACGCCTGCAGGTGCTCGAGCGGGCCCTTCGGACGGGCGCCGCCCGGGCGCAGCCGCCACCCTCCCGTCAGCGCGCCGCGGCGATCGATGACGAGTTCGAACGGCACTGTTGCGAAGGGGATGATCGATGCCAGGAGCCCCAGCAGCCCGGTGAAGGGCCGCCACCGCTGGTTGATCCAGACGAAGACCGTGATGGCGCAGTAGGCCAGGAAGACGAACCCGTGCACGCCGCCGGCCGGTCGCACGGCAGCATCGGTCACATCCAGTGCGCGGAGCACGAGGGCGGCGATGAGGCCGGCCCAGGTCGCGGCCTCGAGAAAGGCGAACGTGCGGAACAGGGCGCGCGGGCTCACCCCCGTTCTCGTGTCGTCGGCGTCAGCGGTCGGTGCGGTCGCGGTGTCGCGGCTGCTCATGGGTGTCTCCCGGGTCGCGTCGGTCGGAATCGGCGGCGGCCGATCCTGACCGATCGTATCGAGCGGGGATGGCAGGGTCCCGTGAGGAGCTAGAGGGGCTCGCCATGCGGATCGCGGCCCAGCGTGTCAGCCGTTCGAGTGGCCCGGTGCCCACCAGGATCGCCCAAGCGGTCGATGCGGCGAGCAGCCCGACGGTCATCCCGAACCAGAGTCCGTTGTCGGGCTGTTCCTCGTGGGCGGTGCCGATGGTGGCGAGGATGAGGACGATGTGCGCCGCGTATGCCGTGAGCGGCATCGAGCCGAGTGCGGCGATGGGTAGGACCACTGGGCGCAGCGGGCGTGCGACGAGCAGGCAGAGTCCGAGCACGGCGATCGCGAAGCCGCCTGACCCGATGATCTCGGGGGTGCCGCCGGAGTGCGGTTCGACGCCGAACGCGGCCCAGGCCACCGTCTCTTCGGGCTGCATCGTCGCGACCATCGCCCAGTAGCCTTCGGGATCGCCGGCCGCGAGGGCGGAGATCCAGGAGTGCTGCGAGACCGCGAACCAGTCGACGGTCTCCAGCCAGGTTTCCGCGAGCGCACCGACCGCGTATCCGAGGACCGCGAGTGCCGTGCCGCCCAGCAGGAGTGCGAGGGATGTCGATCGGCGCTCAGGGTGCGATCTGCCGATGATGAGGCCGACGAGCATGAGCGCGAGCCACTCGGGGAGCGGGTAGTTGCCGAACAGGACGAGCGCCATTCCCGGCCCGTCCGCGTCGAGGGAGAGCGCGCCGATGAGTCCCAGCGCTGCAGGAGACAGGAGCGCGAGCCCGACCGCCCATGCGGCGAGCGCTCTTCGCCGCAGTCCGAGGAACGGGATGGCGACGACGAACAGCGCGCCGTACACCGAGAGGATGATCGCGGCGCCCGTGTTCAGGAGTTCGAGTACGGTGCCGATGGCGAAGACGGTGACGCCGCGTCCGAGCATCTGCAGCCTGAGGGTGCGCACCTGTGCGACGTCGCCGAAGTCGGTGCGGCGCGACAGGAGCGCGATCGAGATCCCGGCGACGATGGCGAACAGGATCGACGAGCGTCCGTTGACGAGGTCGCCCCACGTCTCGGGATCCGACCACTCCAGTGTCTCGGCGACGCCGACGTGCGCCCCGATCATGCCGATGACCGCCAGTCCTCGTGCCACGTCGACTCCTATGAGTCGCGGTGGTCGCCCGAAGGCGGCCAGCCGCTCCCTGGGGCCGCCTCGGGTGCTCATGCTGCGACGGTACCACCGTGAGCCGGACGCAGGCCGCTACTGGATACGCGAGCACCGACGCAAGGGCCTGTCGCTCGCACTGCCGGGTTTCTACACTGATGCATATGCTCGTTCGCCCGGAGCTCCTCGCGGATGCGCTGCGCGGGCGCGAGGGTGCGCGGATGGGGCCGATGCAGAGGATGAGGGGGACGATGATCACGTATCGGGTCGACATCGTGATTCCCGCGCGCGACGAACAGGTGCTACTGCCGCGTGCCCTCGCCTCGGTCGAACGGTCGATTGCGGTCGCCGCCGATCACCTCAGAGCGCCGCAGGCGCTGTCGCGCCGGTCGCCGACGTGCGTGCCAGGGGTGGCACTCGATCCCGGCGCACTGGACGCTCGGGTCACCGTCGTCGCCGATCGGTGCTCGGACGGCACGGTCGCTGTTGCGAGGCGCCATGCGCACCGCGTACTCGAGGTGCGGGCCGACTCCGTGGGCGACGCGCGGCATCGTGGCTGCGCAGCGCCCTGGGGGCCTGGATCCGAACTTGGTGCAGGTGGGGGACCGGACGGGGCCGGGTCGGCGGGCTCGTTGCTGCTGGCGACGGATGCCGATTCGACGGTGCCAGAGCACTGGGTGATCGAGCACCTGCGCCATCGGGAGGACGGCGCGGAAGCCGTCGCCGGTACCGTCGCGGTCGCCGACTGGGATGAGCGGGATGCCGGACTCGCGGAGCGCTATCGGATCGAGTACGCGCGTCGCGACGACCACGTCCACGGCGCGAATCTCGGCATCAGCCGTGAGGCATACGGGGCGCTCGGCGGATTTCGTGCGCTGCCGGTCGGCGAGGACCAGGATCTCATCGACCGCTGCCGCGCCTCGGGTCGCCGGGTCGATACGTGCAGCTCGGCACCCGTCGTCACGTCGGCGCGCCGAGCCGCTCGCGCACCCGACGGATTCTCCGACTACCTCAACGCTCTGGAGCTCACGTGATGGACGACCGATTCGCTGCAGCACGCTTCGATCCCGCAGCGTTCGACACCGCTCGCGGATGGATCCGCGATGGGCGGGCGGCCGTGCCCCTGCCGGGTGCCGGTGAGACGTGGAAGCGGTGGAGCCGTCTGCTGGAGCTCGGCCGAGCGGACCTCCCCGCGGCGCGCATTGTCGAGGCCCACGTCGACGCCGTCGCGATCCTCGCCGAGCTGGAGGGGCCCGAGCAGGTACTCGTCGGACCGGACGACCTGTGGGCGGTCTGGGCTGCGGAGCCGCCGAAGCCTCGGGTGTCGGCCACTCGCTCTGCACGGTCCTGGACGCTCGACGGCACCAAAGCGTGGTGCTCGGCCGCGTCGTTCGCGACCCACGCGCTTCTCACCGCCGATGCGGATCCGGAGAGGGTTCCGCGCCTCTTCCGCGTCGACCTCCGTGACCCCGGCGTGACGCCGCAGCCGCGCCGATGGGCCTCCGCAGGCATGGCATCCACGGACACCGGTGCGGTCTCGTTCGACGGGGTCCGCGCTCACGCGGTCGGCACGCCGACGGGGTACCTCGAACGCGCTGGATTCTGGCACGGCGGCATCGGGGTCGCGTGCTGCTGGTGGGGCGGCGCGCAGGGACTGATCGATCTGATGCACGAGCGGCTTCGTGCGCGGAGTTCCGAACTCGCGGAGGCCCACTTGGGGGCGTGCGTCGCCTGGGACACCGCGATCACCGGCGCGCTCCGTGCCGCCGCCTCCGATGTCGACGCGGCACCCGATGATCTGCCGGGTGCGCGTCGGCGTGCACTCGCGCTCCGGTCGCTCATCGATCGGGCCTGCACCGACGTCATCACGCGTTTCGGGCGGGCGCTGGGGGCCGGACCCTACGCCACAGACCCGGTCGCGACGCAGCGCATCGCCGACCTGCAGGTGTACGTGCGGCAGTCGCACGCGGAGACCGACGAGGCCGAACTGGCCCGGCTGACGCTCGCCGAGTGCTCGCGTTGGATCGTCGAGGAACCCCGATGAGCGCGAGCAGTGAGCGTTTCGCGGCGTGCCCCCTGTCCGACCCGGGTACGGCGCAGGAGGAATGGGTGAGTGCGACCGAGCAGCTCCACACCCTCGATACCGCGAACTGGGCCAGGGTCGTGCTCGCGGTGGCCCACCCGGATGACGAGGTGCTCGGCCCGGGCGCGCTGATCGCCGACCTCGCCGCGCGAGGGATCGATATCGAGACGATCATCGCGTCACGCGGCGAGGGCGCGATCCCCGGTGCTGACGAGGACGCCCGCGAGGCCCTCGCCCACGTGCGCCGACAGGAGTCCGTGCGCGCTGCCGCAGTGCTTGGTGCTCCGACCCCGCTGTTTCTCGGCCTGCCAGACGGCGGCCTGCACGATCACGAGGCTCGCATCGCTGAGGCGATCGCATCTGCGGCGCGACGGGATGCCGCGGCAACGCCGGACCGGCGGGACTCAGGGGACCTCGTGGTGCTCGCGCACTGGGCCCACGACGGGCACTCCGACCACGAAGCCGTGGGACGCGCGGCCATGACCGCGGTCGAGCGACTCAGGGAAGCAGGGCATCGGATCCGCCTCGTGGCCTTCCCCGTCTGGGCGTTGCACTGGGATACTCCGACAGGAGGGTACGTGCCATGGGCGCATGCCGTGCGCAGCGTCGTCAGTGCCGAAGCCGCAGCCCGGAAGCAGTCGGCGGTGCAGGAGTTCACATCTCAGAACGAGGCATGGCCCGCGGGGAGCGATGCCGCTCCCGTCATGCCCGAGCACGTGGTCCGTCGCCTCGTCGAGACCCCCGAATGGGTGATCCCCGAATGGGTGATCCCCGAGTGGGTGATCCCCGAGCCGCTCCCGCCGACTCGGGAGCCGGTCGACTCGCGGGCTCACCTCGAAGGGCTCTACGCGAGAGACGTCGACCCGTGGGATCTGGAGACATCGGCCTACGAAGCGGAGAAACGTGGGGCGACACTCGCCGCGATCCCGCATGACCGTTACCGTCTCTGCTTCGAACCCGGGTGCTCGATCGGCGTGCTCACCGTCGAGCTGGCGCAGCGGGCCGATCGCGTCTTGGCATGGGACCCCGTCGAGCGTGCGCTGGAACGGGCGCGCGAGCGCGTCTCCGCGAGCGCACGACAGGGGGAGCCGGACGCCAGGCGTGTGCGGCTCGAGCAGCGCGCGCTCAGCGCGGGCGGATCCGGATCGGAGACGGAACTCGGCCCTCACGGCGCCGACCTCATCGTGCTCTCCGAGATGCTCTACTTCATTCCGCACGCCGAGCTGAGGCCGATCCTCACTGGTCTCGTGGAGCGCGCGGCTCCCGGAGCGCACATCGTCGCGGTGCACTGGAGACATCCGGTCGCCGGGTGGCCGGAGGGCGGTGCGGCGACGCACGACGCGCTGCTCGCCGTGCCCGGACTCACGCACCTGCACCGGGACGCGCAGAGCCGGGACTACCTCATCGACGTGTGCCAGGTCGAGCGGCGCTGACTCGTCTGCCCGCGCTGACTCGCCTCGAGGCGCCGACCCGTCTTCCCGCACCCACCCGAGACTTCACGAGCCGTCGCCGCGATCCTTCGCATAGCTCTCGGAGTACGTCCTCTGGCGTTCCCGCTGGCCGTGGGTGAGCTGTCGCAGGTCGATCGATGAGTCGAAGCTCGAACCGAGCGCACCGGCGACTGTGCCCATGGCCGCGCTCAGCCACGCGATGTCGAGGTAGTTCGTGAACGACGCCTCGTGCCCGAGCACTCCCGACATGAAGTCGGGATCGATGACGATGAGCGAACCGACGAGGATCAGCAGCACGAGGCACAGGTACAGCGCCAGCATGCTGATCGCGAGCGTGAGGATCGTCGACATGTTGTAGAGCAGCACGACGGTCATGAACCGCTCGTGACGGGGCCGATCCCAGAGCCCCTTGCCCCACATGAGCCATGCCCCCATCGATGTCATCGCCAGGAGTCCGATGAAGAGCAGTCTCGGGGTCGAGAGCGCGTCGGACATCTGCCAGATCGAGTGGTAGAAGATGCCGAACGCACCGGTTGCCGAGGCGGCGGCGAGCGCGCTCGAGAGCTTCGGTACGGCGCGCCAGGGGTCGTTCGCGCGGACCATGCCGAGTACGGTGCGGGGGCCGCCGAGGAAGGTGTCGGCGTGGAGGCCCCAGCTTCCCGTGTCCGGGTCCTGGGTCCACGAGGCCCAGCGCAGCCCGAAGCGCTCGGGGTCGCGGTCCTCCGTGGTCGGCGAGAGCCGGATGACGCTGTCGACGAGGGTGCGGAGGATGCGTTTCTTCGTCGTCCACGCGCCGAAGGTGGGGCAGGAGAGAACGCCGATGTTCTGATCGGGGTAGATCTCGGCCATGAGCGGCTTGCCGTGGGTGTGGCGGGGGATTTCGGTGAGGAGGAGGGTGACGTCGACCCGGTCGTATTCCTCGGCGATGGAGCGGGCGTCACTGAAGTCGAGGGCGTTGTCCGGGTCGATCTTCACGAGTTCGGTGGCGGTGTACACCTGGACGGGCGGGCTGAACACCTCGCCGAGGATCCGCTGGAGGTCCTCCTGCACGGCCTCCGCACGGCGGGTCGGGAGGCCGGGGTCGGCGACCAGGAGCACGCTGATGCCCTCCTCCGGGCTGGACACGCTTGAGGAATCGCCTGCGGTATCACGGGGCTCGGGCACGGCGTCGGGAGTGTCTGGGGAGTCTGGGGCTGCTGGGGGCACTCAGGCAGGATCCCGGTGCGCGCGAAGTGTGTCAAGCCCGTTGACCCGCGCCACTCGCATCTGGCAGCGTCGGAGGACCAGTTGACCAGGAACTCGAGGAGGCGCACCGCATGTCCGATCAGATTCCCGATCCGAGGACCGCTCACGAGATGGGAACGCCCCGGAACGACGAGATGTCGCAGCCGGGACTCACCGATGAGACGGATCCGACCCCTGACCACGGCGAGTACACGTATCAGGGGCACGAGCGTCTGAGCGGGCGGCGCGCGCTCATCACGGGTGGTGACTCCGGCATTGGGCGGGCTGTGGCGCTCGCCTATGCCAGGGAGGGTGCCGATGTCGCCATCGCGCACATGCCGGAAGAGCAGGAGGACGCGGATGAGACGCTGCGCCTCGTGCGCGAGGCGGGCCGTCAGGGTGTCGCGTTCGCCGGCGATGTTCGGGAAGAAGCGTTCGCGACCGACATCGTGGAGCGCACGAGAGACGAACTCGGCGGCCTCGACATCCTCGTCCTCAACGCGGGGTACCAGCGCGACATCGGTGAGTTCGGCGAGATCGATCTGGAGCGCACCCGGCGGGTCTTCGACACGAACCTGTTCGGGCTCCTCTGCACCGCCAAGGCAGCGTTCCCCGGATTGAAGCCCGGAGCGAACATCATTGTCACGGCGTCGATCCAGTCGTTCAACCCGAACCCGACGCTCATCGACTACGCGATGACGAAGTCCGCGCAGGTCGCGCTGGTCGAGGGGCTGGCGCAGGAGGGCGGTCCGCGGGGGATCCGCGTGAACGCCGTCGCGCCAGGACCCATCTGGACGCCGCTCATCCCCGCCACCGGGTGGGACGACGAGAAGGTCAAGAACTTCGGATCGGACACCCCGCTCGGCCGACCCGGGCAGCCAGCTGAGGTCGCAGGGGCGTACGTGTTCCTCGCATCGAACGATGCAACGTACATTTCCGGAGCGGTCATCCCGGTCACGGGAGGGAAGCCACTGTAAGCGGTCCTGTGCGCGCTCACCGGGACTTCCCACCTGAGGGGCCGACGACGCCCATAGGCTGAGAAGCATGGCCGTGGGACTCCTGCTCGACATCATCGTGATCGTCGTGGGCATCGCCGCGGTGGTGACGGGCTGCGCGCGCGGCATGCTGCGCGCGCTCGGGTCCTTCGCCGGACTCGTCGCCGGGGGCGCGGCGGCGCTGTTCGTCATGCCGATGGTCTCGACTCGCGTCGAGGTCGCCGGGTGGAACGTCGCCGCGGCGCTGCTCGCAGGGCTGTTGCTCGTCGGACTCGGGATCGGCATCGGGGAGGGGATCGCGCGCGCGATCCGCAGACCGGTGCACCGGGTCGGCCTGGGACCCGTGGAGCGCCTGCTCGGCGGGGTGGTGTCCCTCGCCGTGGTGTGGGCGACGCTCGTCATCTTCGCGATGAGCGTCGGATCCCTCGGTATCCCGGGCGCCACGCAGGCCGTGTCATCGTCGAAGATCCTGAGCTTCGTAACGGGAGCGACACCGGCGCCCGTCGAGTCAGCGCTCTCGCGCTTGCGGTCGATCGTGATCGAGGACGGGATTCCGACCGTGCTCGACGCAGCGGGCGCCGGAACGTCGGAGGTGCCGAACGCTGACGCGGACACCGCGGCACTCCGCACCGCATCGGAGTCGGTGCCGCGCATCACCACGAACGCACCGAGCTGCAACGCCATGGGTTCCGGCAGCGGTTTCATCATCGACGAGGACACCGTGATGACCAATGCGCACGTCGTAGCCGGCGCTCGGGACGTGGTCGTCGAGGCTCCAGGCGCGTACCCACGCTCGGCGAGCGTTGTGTACTTCGATCCGAACTCCGACATCGCGGTGCTCGATGTGCCGGGCCTCGGGGGAGATGCGCTGCCGTTTGCGCCGACCCCCGAGACCGGCAGCACCGTCTTCTTCCAGGGATACCCGTACGGCGGTCCGTTCACCTCCCGAAGCGCCGCGGTCGACGGAACCCAGGAGACGATCGTGAACGACATCTACGAGCGCTCGACCGTGACGCGCTCGGTGACCCGGATCGCAGGCAACGTCGAACCGGGGAACTCCGGTGGGCCCCTCCTCACCGGTGACGGGGCCGTCGCCGGGATGATCTTCGCCCGCTCCGATGCGTCGGCGAACGTCGGATACGCGCTGTCGATGGAGGAGATCAGCCCGGTCCTCGCTCTCGCCCCCTCGCTCGATCAGCCCGTCTCCACGGGGGCGTGCTCCTCGTGAGCGCCGAGTCCGCAGGCGGCGGAATCGTGAGCTCGAGCGGAGCGATCCTCGGAGACGACGGCCTGCGCCGACCCCCGTGGGCGAGCATCGATCCGATGCTCCGCGACTACTACGACCGCGAGTGGGGCATGCCGGTCCGCGATGAGCAGGGCATGTTCGAGCGCATCAGCCTGGAGGCGTTCCAATCCGGGCTGTCGTGGGCGACGATCCTGCGCAAGCGAGAGGCGTTCCGCGTCGCCTTCGACGGGTTCGAGCCCGACCTCGTCGCCCGCTACACCGACCGAGACGTCGCACGACTCATGGCGGACGCCGGCATCGTGCGGAACCGCGCCAAGATCACCGCCGCCATCACGAACGCGCGTGCGACGATCGACCTGCGCGCACACGGCGGTCTCGTCGACTTCGTGTGGTCGTTCCAGCCCGAGGACACGCCATATCCCAGGTGCGTCGACGAGATTCCGACGCGCTCACCCGAGTCGGAGGCGCTGGCCAGGGCACTCAGGCGGGCAGGGTTCGCGTTCGTCGGCCCGACGACGATGTACGCCCTCATGGAGGCGACGGGCATCGTCGACACGCACCTCGTCGACTCGCACCGCCGGGGCACGTCGGGAGTCTGGCCGGACTGAGGGGTCAGGCGGTGCTCGGCGCGGAGGCCTCCGGGCGGCCTCCGGCAGTGTCAGTCCAGGGCGCTCCACGTGGTGTCGAGGTCGATCAGCCAGTGATTCTTCAGCGTGAGCGCACGCTCGGTCGCGGCGAGAATGCCCGCGACGAGCAGTGTCGTATTCAGCCATGCGGGGAACTGGAACGGAGACGTGAAGACGCCGAAGCGTTCGGCGATCGGCGGGATCTCCGTGATCATCTGCAGCCCCTGCGGCAGACCGGTCACGAGGCCCACGAGCAGCACCACGATCGCCACGGCGCCGATGAAGCGGCTGAGCCCGGGGAAGTTGTGGGCGATACGGGCTCTGACCCCCTCGGGCGAGCGGCGGTGGGGGCGGAGCATGATCGGTGCTTCAGCGTCGTGGGTGGGTACGTAGTGCATCCGCGTGAGCCCGTACGAGCTCCGGGCGACCTCGATCACCCCTCCCGGCACGGGAAAGGAGGCCGGCAGATTGGAGCGGGCGACCTGCACCCCGTCGCGGTAGAGCGCAGCGGGGATTCCCTGAGAACGTTCTTCCTCCTCCGCCTCCTCGTCCGAGCCGAGGATCTGCTCGGTGAGCCGCTCGCCGACGATGTCTTTCAGCCAGGCGTTCTTCTCTGAGGGCTCCTTGCGAGCGATCTTCTCTGCGTAGTGGCGCACATCGACCGCGTAGACGTGATCGGGCGTGGCGGTGTCTGGGCCTGTCGCCCGCTCGTGAAGCCTGATGAAGAAGAGTGACCGGCTCCCGAAGAAGTCACGGAAGCGGAAGTCTCCGAGGGCGCTGCCGTCCCCGGCCCGCACCCTGCCGAGCTGCCGCTCGCGTCGCCATCGTTTGAAGCTCATGTCACCACTCCACCAGACCGCTCGCTCGATGTGGAGTCCCGAGTGTCACGATCCGATGTGACGCGGTGTCACGGTGGTGGATGCTCGCCATGCCTGCGCACAAGATCGACGTTCCGCGAGATGGATCCAGACCCAGGCTTCGAGCACATCGTCGATCTCGAGGCGGAGGTGCGTGACGACACCCCACCGTTGGCTCGGAGGCGACGTGGACTGCACCCGAAACGACTGAAGCCCCGGCGTCTGCCGGGGCTTCGAGGAGTGCGCGATACTGGGATCGAACCAGTGACCTCTTCCGTGTCAGGGAAGCGCGCTACCGCTGCGCCAATCGCGCCTAAAAGGCTATTCAGTTGTTCTTGCAGCGAGGTGGCGACGGGATTCGAACCCGTGTATACGGCTTTGCAGGCCGCTGCCTCGCCTCTCGGCCACGCCACCGTAGTGGTTGATACCACAAGTGTACCGGGGTTCCCCCCGGTTCACTGGAGCGGATGACGAGACTCGAACTCGCGACCCTCACCTTGGCAAGGTGATGCGCTACCAACTGCGCTACATCCGCATGTCCACGTTGCCGTGTACCTGGATTACTTTAGGGGAGAGACGGTGCCTCCTGCAAATCAGGGTCGGTTCTCCGGGCGTGGCGGGTAACGATTCCGCGGGATCTTGCGGATTCTGCTGCCTGACCGAGACGGGAACCGGGTTCGTCGCACATACTGGAGAGCATGGCCGGGGGAGTGCGTCGCGTGAGGAAGCGTGTCGTGGCGATCCTCATCGCCATCGTGGTGCTCGTCGGCCTCCTTGCGGCCTTCCACTATCGCCAGGACATCATCGATACGTTCCGCGCCAACAACTTCGAGGCTTCGGAGGAACTCTCGGCAATCGTCGAGCATCTGGAACTCACTGCTACGGGCGAGCGCGTGTTCCTGGCAACGCATCCGACACTCGACGGGAGTCAGGGGTTCAATGCGCACTGCCAATCCGTGGAGCACGCCGAAGAGGGGCACGTCATGGGGTGCTTCGCCGATGAAGGGATCCATCTCTTTCAGGTGACCGACGAGCGCATCAACGGAATCGTCGAGGTGACCGCTGCACACGAACTGCTGCACGCCGCTTGGTCCCGCATGAGTGGTTCCGAGCAGCGCGCGCTGACGGTCGACCTGCTGGAGGTCTACGAGGATCTGTCGCAGGATCACGCCGAGCTGGCGACACGCATGTCGGTGTACGAGCATCTCGACGAGTCGGAGTTCGCCAACGAACTTCACTCCGTGCTGGCCACCGAGGTTGCAGACCTGCCGCCGTGGCTCGAGGAGCACTACGCTCGCTGGTTCCGGGACCGTGCCGCGGTCGTCGAGGACTTCGAGGACTACCACTCGGTGTTCACCGAGCTTCAGGAACGAGCCGATGGGCTCTCGACGGAACTCGATGGAATCCGGCAGGAGGTCGAGCAGCGCAACGCCGACTACGAAGACGCGGTGGACGCGTTCAACGAGGAGGTGGAGACGTTCAACCAGCGCAACGAGGATTACGAGTTCTCGGATCAGCCCGAAGAATTCGATCGCATCAAGGGCGAGCTCGACGCGCGCAGAGCCGAGCTGGAGGGGGAGCGGCAGGCGATCCAGTCCCTCGTCGATCACTACGAGGAGCTGCGCAAGGAGCTGGAGAGCGTGAGCCAGCAGAGCGACGAGCTGGATCAGCACCTGAACAGCGACCTTGCACCCCCGGAGACCCGACCCGACGTGTGACCTTCCACGTGCCGAGACGTCGCCGATCCGGGCGACGCGCCCGCCGGGAGCGTCGAACTGCATCGCTCGATGTTTGTGTGTATGATCATTCGGGTTGGCACTGAGCGGTTCGCTCCGGTGCGACGGGCGATTGGCGCAGTTGGTAGCGCGCTTCCTTCACACGGAAGAGGTCATCAGTTCGAGTCTGGTATCGCCCACCAATCTTCGGGGGTCGGATCAGCGGCTCCATTGCGTGTCTCTCGGCTGTACGGCTCTCGCGGCTGTACGGCCATCGGTCCTGGTCCCCATCTGCGGCGTTGTGCGGCGTTCGTGTGCTGCGACGGTGGGGACGGACCCGAATCGAGCATTCCCAGCCCAGGTTCGCGCGCGCACGGTCAACTCGTGCGCGGCTTGGTGCCTTAGCGTGGAGTAACCACCGGACTCGACGAGGACTCCCATGACACATCAGCCAGACACCACGCACACCCACGGAAAGCGCGTCAGCACGCCGACCGAGCCTCAGCATCCGCTCGATCCCCTGAGCGCGGCGGAGATCACCCGGATCCGCGGCGTTCTCGAGCGCGAGGGGCACTTGGCCGAGCAGGTCCGCATGGCGATGCTTCTCCCGGTCGATCCGCCGAAGGCGACGCTCGCTGCGTGGTCTCCGGGTGATCCGTTCGAGCGGCGCGCGAACGTGATCCTGCTCGACCGCTCGGACGGCACGCACACCGAGGTCGTCGTATCCGTCACGGAGGAGCGGGTCGTCTTCGCGAACGTGCTGCCGCCGACGCCCGAGCGCGGACAGGCCGCCGTGCTGATGGAGGAGTTCTTCGAGGTCGCCGACATCGTCAAGGCGGATCCCGAGTGGCGTGCGGCGATGGAGCGCCGCGGGCTCGGTGCGTACATCGATACGTGCTTCTGCTCGCCGCTCGCACCGGGATACTTCGCCGAGGAGACCGAGGACTCGGGCCGCCGGTACCTCAGGTCGCTGACCTATCTCGTACCGAACGAGGGCGACAGCCCCTGGGCGCACCCCGTCGAGGGACTCATCGTCAAGGTCGACATGATCGCCCGCAAGGTGTTCAAGGTGCACGACGAGGGAGATGTCGAGACTCCGCTGAAGCACGGCAACTACTCGCTCGAGGCGCAGGGACCGGTGCGCACCACGCTCAAGCCGATCGAGATCACGCAGCCGGAGGGTCCGAGCTTCTCGGTCGACGGCAATGTGGTGCAGTGGGAGAACTGGCGGCTGCACGTCGGCTTCAACGCGCGCGAGGGGCTGGTGCTGAGCGACGTCAGCTGGCGAGACGGGGTGGAGGACCGTCGGGTGCTGACCCGCGCGAGCGTACCCGAGATGGTGGTGCCGTACGGCGATGTCGACGAGACCAGGTACTGGGTCAGCTACTTCGACGCGGGTGAGTACCTGCTCGGCAGGAACGCAAACCCGCTCGCGCTCGGCTGCGACTGCCTCGGAGTGATTCACTACTTCGACGCCTTCGTGAACGACGATCTCGGGCATCCGGTGAAGCTCGACCAGGTCATCTGTATGCACGAGGAGGACTACGGGATCCAGTGGAAGCACACCGATCTCGCGGGAAGGCCCGATACGCGTCGCAGCCGACGGCTCGTGATCAGCTATTTCGCAACGATCGGCAACTACGACTACGGATTCTTCTGGTACTTCTACCTCGACGGATCAATCCAGGTGGAGGCGAAGGCGACCGGTGTCGTGTTCGGGGGATCGGGTGTTCCGGGATCCGAGAACGCCTTCAACACCGAGGTCTCTCCCGGGCTCTTCACGCCGGTGCACCAGCACATCTTCTCGGCGAGACTCGACGTGGCGATCGACGGCGAGGACAACACGCTCCACGAGATCGAGGTGGTCCCGCTGCCGACGGGCCCGCTGAACCCCCGGGGCAACGCGTTCACCTGGTCCGACCGCAAGCTCACGTGCGAGCAGGACGCCCAGCGCATGGCCGACGGTCTCGCGGGGCGCGTGTGGGAGGTCCGCAGCGCCCATCGCACCAACTACGTCGGCAAACCGACGGGGTACCGGCTCATCCCCGAGGGGAAGCCGGTGCTGCTCGCCCAGCCCGATTCGACGGTGTACGCAAGAGCCAACTTCGCGACGAAGCACCTCTGGGGTACCCGGTACGCCGAGGATGAGCGCTACCCCGCCGGGACCTTCCCGAGTCAGAGCAGCGGCTGGCAGGGACTGCCGACGTGGACGCGCGAGAACCGCAGCCTCGACGGCGAAGACATCGTGCTCTGGCACCAGTTCGGGCCCACCCACCTGCCGCGGACCGAGGACTGGCCAGTCATGCCGGTGGACTACTCCGGATTCTGGTTCAAGCCGCACGGGTTCCTCGACCAGAACCCGACGATGAACCTGCCGGCCGACGCGCGCGCGTCGTGCGGAGATGGATCCGCCGGCTGCTGCGCCGACGGCACCTGCGGATGCTGCGCGGACGGGTGCCGCTGCGGCAACGCCGAATCTTGCCGCTGCGGCCGATGATCGCGACCCACGCGAAACACTGATCCCACGAGTTCGAAGGAGAACCACGATGTACACGTACGAAAGCCTGCTCGCAGCGATCACCGTCGATGCCGGCCGCGAAATCTTCAACCCGGCGACCGGTGAACTCATCGGCCGAGTTCCCGAGCACACCACCACCGACGTCGACGTCGCCATCGCGCGCGCCGAGGAGGCCCAGCGCGCTTGGGCGGCGCTGAGCGACGACGAGCGCGTCGAGACGCTCGGCCGTGTCGCGGACGCCATCGACGAGAACGCCGAGGCGCTCGCCGAGCTGCTCTCCCGCGAACAGGGGAAGCCGCTCAACGGTCCGAACGCGCGATTCGAGGTCGGGGGGTGTGCGGCGTGGACGCGTGTGCCGGCCGGCACTCCGCTCCCGGTCGAGGTCGTCATCGACGACGGCGACACCTACGCCGAGATGCACTACCGGCCCCTCGGCGTCGTCGGCGCGATCACGCCATGGAACTGGCCCATGATGATCGCCATCTGGCAGATCATCCCGTCGCTGCGCATGGGCAACACGGTGGTCTCGAAACCCTCCGAGTACACGCCGTTGTCGGGACTCGCGATCGCGCACGTGCTGAACACCGTGCTCCCCGAGGGCGTGCTGCAGACCGTCGTCGGTGGCGGTGAGCTCGGCGCGCGCATCGTCGAGAGCGAACGGATCGCCAAGGTCATGTTCACCGGCTCGACCCGAACGGGCAAGAAGATCATCGAGGCGAGCTCGGGCAACGTGAAGCGGCTCACGCTCGAGCTCGGCGGCAACGACGCGGGCATCGTGCTCGACGACGTGGATCCGCAAGCCATCGCCGAGGGCCTCTTCTGGGGCGCGTTCATCAACACGGGCCAGACGTGCGCCGCGCTGAAGCGGCTCTACGTGCCCGACGCGATCTACGATCAGGTCGTCGATGCGCTCGCCGATGTGGCGCGGAACATGCCCATGGGGCATGGCCTCGACGAGCAGAACGTGCTCGGGCCTCTGCAGAACGAGATGCAGTTCGACATCGTCGACCGCCTGGTAAAAGCCGCAACGGCTGCGAATGCGCGCGTGGTGCTCGGCGGCGATCCCGATTACGACGCCCCCGGCTACTTCTATCCGACGACGCTCGTCGCCGATATCGATCCCGAGAACGACCTCGTTCGCGAAGAGCAGTTCGGTCCGGTCCTCCCGATCATTCGGTACACCGATCTTGACGACGCCATCGCGCAGGCCAACGCGCTCGACGTCGGCCTCGGGGGTTCGGTCTGGTCGTCGGATCGGGATCGCGCCCGCGAGGTCGCGGCGCGAATCCAGGCGGGAACCGTGTGGATCAACGCCCACGGCACCATCAATCCCTTCGTGCCGTTCGGCGGCGCGAAGCAGTCGGGGTACGGTCAGGAGTTCGGCGTCGCCGGTCTGAAGGCCGTGGCCCAACCGCAGGTCATTCAGGGATAACCACCCGATCGGCACTGGAGAGCCCGATCCCGCGCCCGGTTCGGCGGGGGATCGGGCTCTCCGAGTAGAATCGATGCGTTGTGCGCCGCGAGCGCGTGACACCTGCAACTCGACGCACTTCGAAGGAGTTCATCAGTGGCCGACGGCTTCTCCCTCTTCTCCGACCCCGCCATCGTCGCCATGCGCGTCAACGGCGAACTTCGCGACCTCGCCTCCGAGGTGACGGAGTCGGACACGGTCGAGGGGGTCACGATCGACTCGCCCGACGGGCTCGACATTCTGCGCCACTCGACGGCGCACGTGCTCGCACAGGCGGTGCAGCGCATCAACCCGGAGACGAAGCTCGGGATCGGCCCGCCCGTCACCGACGGCTTCTACTACGACTTCGACCCTGCCGAGGCGTTCGTGCCCGAGGATCTGAAGGCCATCTCGAAAGAGATGGCGCGGATCATCAAGCAGGGGCAGCGGTTCGTGCGCCGCGTCGTCTCGGAGGACGAGGCGCGGGAGGAGCTCGCAGGCGAGCCCTACAAGCTCGAGCTCATCGGCCTGAAGGGCGGAGCCTCAGGTGATTCGGGCGAGAACGTCGAGGTCGGCGGCGCCGAGCTCACGATCTACGACAACGTCGATCCGAAGTCGGGTGAAGTCCAGTGGAAGGATCTCTGCCGCGGACCGCACCTGCCGTCGACGAAGCTCATCGGCAACGGCTGGGCGCTGACCAGGAGCGCAGGCGCCTACTGGCGCGGCAGCGAGGCGAACTCGATGCTGCAGCGCATCTACGGAACGGCATGGCCGACGAAGGACGAGCTCCGCGAGTACCAGACCCGCCTCGAAGAGGCGGCGAAGCGCGACCACCGCAAGCTCGGTCGCGAGCTCGACCTGTTCTCGTTCCCCGATGAGATCGGATCGGGGCTCGCTGTCTTCCACCCGCGCGGCGGCATCATCCGCCACGAGATCGAGTCGTACATGCAGGCGCAGCTCCTGAAAAACGGGTACGAGTTCGTCAACAGCCCTCACATCACGAAGGGGGCGCTCTTCGAGACCAGTCAGCACCTCAACTGGTACCGGGAGGGCATGTTCCCCCCGATGCACCTCGACGAGGTCGTCGATGCCGATGGCAACGTGACGAAGCCGGGCCAGGACTACTACCTGAAGCCCATGAACTGCCCGTTCCACAACCTCATCTTCCGCTCGCGGGCGCGCAGCTATCGGGAGCTTCCCCTGCGCCTCTCCGAGTTCGGCACGGTGTATCGCTACGAGAAGAGCGGCACGCTCTCCGGCCTGACCCGTGTGCGTGGACTGACGCAGGACGACGCCCACACCTATGTGACCGAGGAGCAGACGAAGGACGAGATCAAGCGTCAGCTGGAGCTCGTCTTCGAGACGCTGCGCGGCTACGGTCTCGACGACTTCTACCTCGAACTGTCGACGCGGGATCCCGAGAAGTCGGTGGGCTCGGACGAGCAGTGGGAGGTTGCGACCGAAACGCTGCGTCAGGTGGGCGAGGAGTCCGGTCTCGAACTCGTCGACGACCCGGGCGGCGCGGCCTTCTACGGCCCGAAGATCTCGGTCCAGGCGCGGGACGCAATCGGACGTACGTGGCAGCTTTCCACCGTGCAGCTCGACTTCAACCAGCCGGCGCTGTTCGAGCTCGAGTACGCCGCGGCTGACGGCAGCCGGAAGCAGCCCGTTATGATCCACCGCGCCCTGCTCGGTTCGATCGAGCGCTTCTTCGCGATCCTGCTCGAGCACTACGCAGGAGCATTCCCGGCATGGCTGTCGCCCGTGCAGGCGGTCGGCATCCCCGTCGCCGACGAGTACGGCCCGTACCTCGACGAGGTCATCGCCCGGCTCCGGGCCAGAGGGGTGCGCGCCGAGGTCGATCACTCCGACGACCGGATGCCCAAGAAGATCCGCACGCACACGAAGGCCAAGGTGCCCTTCCAGCTCATCGCGGGCGAGGACGACCGCTCCGCGGGAGCCGTCAGCTTCCGCTTCCGCGACGGCAGCCAGATCAACGGTGTTCCGGTCGACGAGGCGATCGAGCGGATCGTCACCGCGATCGAGCAGAAGGACGCGGCGACGACGGCGTGGCAGGTATGAACGAGTCGGTGCGTCCGGAGAGCATTGCGGAGAGCGGGGCGGTCGGGGACCCTGACGAGTTGCAGCGCCTCTGGGTGCCGCACCGCATGGTCTACGTGTCGGACCACCACCAGCCCGACCGCACCGACTGCCCGTTCTGCGCCGCGCCGCAGCGCTCGGATGAGGACGCGCTGATCGTCGCCAGGGGCGAGACCAGTTACGTCATCATGAATCTGTTCCCGTACAACAACGGCCACATGCTGGTGTGCCCGTATCGCCACGTCTCACAGTACGACGATGCGACGCCGGAGGAGATCGCCGAGATCGCAGCGCTCACGCAGACCGCGATGCGCGTGGCCCGCGAGGTCATGGGGTGCCACGGCTTCAACATCGGGATGAACCAGGGCGAGATCGCCGGAGCGGGAGTGGCAGCGCACCTGCACCAGCACATCGTGCCGCGCTGGGCGTCCGACGCGAACTTCTTCCCGATCATCGGCAAGACGAAGGCGATGCCCCAGCTGCTCGGCGATGTGCGCGAAGCGATCGCGGCGGCCTGGCCCCACCCGTAGCCGCTCCGGGATTACCCTGGAAGCGACACCACGAACCAAGGAATGAGGAACCACTGTGTCAGGACACTCCAAGTGGGCGACGACCAAGCACAAGAAGGCCATCATCGACGCGAAGCGCGCGAAAGCCTTCGCGAAGTACATCAAGAACATTGAGGTGGCCGCCCGCATCGGCGGAGCCGATCAGGCCGGCAACCCGACGCTCGCCGAGGCCGTGCACAAGGCCAAGAAGAACTCGGTTCCCGGTGACAACATCGAACGCGCCATCAAGCGCGGCGCCGGGCTCACCGGCGACGCCGTCGAGTACTCGACGATCATGTACGAGGGCTACGGCCCGAACGGTGTCGCGATGCTCATCGAATGCCTCACCGACAACAAGAACCGCGCAGCGGCCGAGGTACGCACGGCAGTCACCCGTAACGGGGGCAACATGGCGGATCCCGGCAGCGTCTCGTACAATTTCGAGCGCCGCGGCGTGATCACGGTTCCTGCGGAGGGAACGACCGAGGACGACGTGCTCCTCGCCGTCCTCGAAGCCGGCGCAGAAGAGGTCGCCCGCACGCCGAACGGTGAGGCGTTCGAGGTCATCACCGACGCATCCGACCTGCAGGCGGCTCGCACTGCTCTCGTCGACGCCGGCATCGACTACGACTCCGCCGAGGCGGAGTTCGTGCCGAACCTCCGAGTCGAGGTCGACGCGGACACGGCCCGCAAGGTCTTCCGCCTCATCGACGCGCTCGAGGACAGTGACGACGTGCAGAACGTATTCACCAATTTCGCGCTCTCGCCCGAGGTCCAGGCCGAACTCGCCGCCGACGACGACGAGGAATAGCCGGAGTTCCGTGCGCATTCTCGGCATCGACCCCGGACTCACCCGCTGCGGCGTCGGCGTCGTGACGCTGGGCGGCGGGCGGCGTGTCGAGTTCGAGCACGTCGAAGTGATGTCGAGTGCCGCTGACGCGCCGATCGCCTCCCGCATCCACCGGATCGGCGAGGGGATCGCCCGCCTCCTCGATGGCGACGCGATCGATGCGATCGCACTCGAGCGGGTCTTCGCGCAACAGAACCTGCCGAGCGTGATGGGCGTCGCGCAGATCAGCGGGGTGGTCATGTACCTCGCAGAGCAGCGCGGCGTTCCCGTCGCGCTGTACACGCCGAACGAGGTGAAGTCGCAGGTGACGGGGTACGGAAGCGCCGACAAGGCGCAGGTCACCACCATGGTGACGCGGCTCCTGCGGCTCCAGGCCCCGCCCAAACCCGCCGACGCCGCCGACGCGCTCGCGCTGGCCATCACGCACGCGTGGCACCTCGGCCGCGGTGGTGCCGCTGACCGCAGCGCGACCGGGCGCGCGCCGACGGGGGAGACGGCTGCGCAGCGCGCGTGGCGAGAGGCGGAGCGCAAGAGCGGCGCACGGCGTCGCGGCGCCCGCGCCTGAGCTACGCCCGCCCGCGCCTGCCTCATCTCGTCGAGACTGCGATAAGTCGCACTTCGCGGGGCCCGAAAGGTGACTTTGTGCGATCTCGGCGGAGGCTCTGCGAGATCGGGGTCGGCGGAGGCTCTGCGAGATCGGGGTTGGCCACCCCCTCAGTGGCGCGGGCCCGTGCGTCCGTCGTCGCCGTCGTTCCGCGTGGGGCCGTCGAGATCGTCGAGGTCGGGCAGCTGGATGGCGCCGGTGGCGAGCGCCTCTTCGATGGCGTCCTCGACCTGGCGCTGTTTCCGCCTGCGCAGGCGGCTGATGGCGCGCTGCTCGGGCAGGCTCCACCCGAACCGCACCGCCAGCAGGCGGACGGCGGCCGTCACTATCACGCACACGCTGCCCGCGACGACCACCGGCACGCCGAGCGCGACGAGTCCCGTGAGCACGGCGACGCCGATGAGTGTCGCGACGGCGTAGAGCGAGCCGACGTGCATGACGGCGATGGGCAGGTTCAGCAGCAGGTCTCTGAGCGCTCCGCCCCCGACTGCCGCGATGGTGCCGATGAAGAGCGCCGGAACGACCGGCAGTCCGGCGGCGAGCGCCTTGGTGGTGCCGATGGCCCCGAAGAGGCCGATGCTCATGGCGTCGAGCACCGTGACGACGGGGTCGACGCGCTGCAGCGCTCGGGCGAGGAGCATGCCGATGATCGCGGCGCCCGACGCGACAACGAGGTAGAGGTCGTGTGAGAACGCGACGGGGGAGACGCCGAGGAGGATGTCGCGCAGCAGGCCCCCGCCGATGCCGCAGGCGACGCCGATGAGGGCGACGCCGAGCAAGTCGAGACGTTTGAAGCCCGCGGCGAACATGGCGCCCTGCAGACTGCCGACGCCGACGGCGATGAGGTCGGCCGTGAGCGGAATCGTGAAGGTCTCGTCGAGGAACACTCCTCTATTGTGCGCGATACTGGTGTGGTGCCCCTCTATCGCGATGAAGGCGTGGTGCTGCGCACTCGCAAGCTCGGCGAGGCTGACCGCATCGTGACGCTGTTGACCCGTCAGCGCGGGCTGTTGCGCGCCGTGGCGAAGGGGGTGCGGCGCACGTCGTCGAAGTTCGGTGCGCGCCTGGAGCCGTTCATGGTGGCGGATGTGCAGTGCTTCGAGGGGCGCACGCTCGATACGATCACGCAGGCGGTGACGCTCGGCGCGTACGGTCCGCCCATCAGCGTGGACTACGACCGGTATCGTGCGGCGAGCGCCATGGTGGAGACTGCCGAGCGGTTGAGCGACGGGGCTCCGGCCGAGAATCAGTACACGCTGCTCGTGGGTGCGCTCCGCACGCTCGCGGCAGGGAAGATCGCGCCCGAACTGGTGCGGGACGGGTATCTGCTCAGGGCGATGTCGCTCGCGGGGTGGACCCCGGGGTTCGACGACTGCGTCCGCTGCGGTGCGCCCGGTCCGCACACGCTTGTCACGGTACAGCTCGGCGGGGTGGTGTGCGAGGACTGCCGGGTGCCCGGAGCGCCTCGGCTCGATCCGGCCAGTATCGATCTGCTGCGTGCGCTGCTCGCGGGGGACTGGGAGCACGCGGTCGCCTCCGACGAACGGGCCCGTGGGCAGGCGGCGGGGATCGCGTCGGCCTTCACCCAGTGGCACCTGGAGCGCGGTCTGCGATCGTTGAATGCTCACACGAACCGGTCCCGCTGAGGAGTGGGGGAACGGTGCAGACCACGATGAAGACCATGACCACGATGAACACCACGCACGCACGATACGAGGAGAGGCGTCAGTGAAGCGAGTACCCGACGAGCTCGTTCCTGTGGACTGGACGGGCGCCCGCCCGCCGCGGTTCGCTGGGCCTGCCCCGAAGCACGTGGCCATCGTGATGGACGGCAACGGGCGCTGGGCGAATCAGCGCGGGCTGCCGCGGGTCGAGGGGCACCGGATGGGTGAGCAGGCACTGCTCGACGTGGTGGCCGGAGCGATCCAGGCCGGGGTGACGCACCTCAGCGTGTACGCGTTCTCGACGGAGAACTGGCGGCGCTCGCCCGATGAGGTCAGGTTTCTCATGGGCTTCAATCGGGATGTGCTGCGGCGACGGCGCAGCCAGTTGCACCACTGGAATGTGCGCATGCGCTGGGCGGGACGTCGGCCGAAGCTGTGGGGGTCAGTGATCTCAGAGCTGAAGGCGTCGGAGCGGGAGACCGCGAACAACACCGGTCTGACGCTCACGATGTGCGTGAACTACGGCGGCAGGAACGAGCTGACGGACGCCGTGCGCTCCATCGCCCGCGAGGTGGAGGCCGGGCGTCTGTCGCCCGAGGGGATCTCTGAGCGGACCATCGGCCGGCACCTGTACGTGCCTGAGCTGCCCGAGGTCGACCTGTTCCTGCGGAGTTCGGGCGAGCAGCGGACGAGCAACTTCATGCTCTGGCAGTCGGCCTACGCAGAGATGGTGTTCCTCGACACGCTGTGGCCAGACTTCAGCCGGGAGGAGTTGTGGCGTGCGATCCAGGTGTACCACGCACGCGACCGGCGGTTCGGTGGCGCCATCGATCTGCCGACGAACGGCTGACTCGAGCGGGGCGGGGCCGATCCGGAACTCGGTTTGATCTGAGATAATCGTCAGAATGACCTCCGCAACACTCACCGACTCGCGCCTGCGCATCGGGCCGCTGACGCTCGATGTGCCGGTCGTTCTCGCCCCGATGGCCGGCATCACCAACACGGCGTTCCGGCGACTCTGCCGTGAGTACGGTGCCGGCCTGTACGTGAGCGAGATGATCACGACCCGCGCGCTGGTGGAGCGCACCCCGGCGACGATGCGTCTCATCACGCACCACGAGAGCGAGACACCGCGGTCGATCCAGCTGTACGGCGTGGACCCGCACTACGTGGGCGAGGCGGTGACGATGCTCGTCGCTGAGGATCGTGCGGACCACATCGACCTGAATTTCGGGTGCCCGGTGCCGAAGGTGACGAGGCGCGGCGGCGGTTCAGCGCTGCCGTGGAAGCGCGACCTGTTCCGCGCCATCGTCGAGCGGGCCGTGAAGGCCGCAGGCGATATCCCGGTGACGGTGAAGATGCGCAAGGGCATCGATGAGGATCACCTGACGTACCTCGACGCCGCGCGAAGCGCCGAGGACGCGGGGGTGGCCGCCATCGCGCTCCACGGTCGCACGGCGAACCAGCACTACTCAGGTGTTGCGGATTGGAGCTCGATCGCGACCCTCAAGGAGGCCGTCACGAGCATCCCCGTCCTCGGCAACGGCGACATCTGGTCAGCTGACGATGCGCTCCGTATGGTCAGGGAGACGGGCTGCGACGGCGTCGTCGTCGGCCGCGGCTGCCTCGGAAGGCCGTGGCTGTTCGGTGACCTCTCCGCGGCTTTCCGCGCCGAGGCTGGCGAGATCGGATGGGACGAAGCGCGCGCCGCGATGGCCGCGCCGCCGCTCGGCGACGTGATGGCGGCGATGCGCCGACACACCGAACTCCTCGTCGAGTTCTACGAGGAGGAGGCTCGCGCCTGCCGCGACATTCGCAAGCACGTCGCCTGGTACTTCAAGGGCTACGGTGTGGGCGGAGATACGCGTCGTGAGCTCGCCGCAGTCGAAACGCTCGAGCAGATGGACGAGATCTTCGCGACGATGGACGCCGCCATGCCGTACCCGGGTGAAGGCGCCGAGGGTCCGCGCGGCCGTGCGGGCAGCCCGAAGCGAACGGTGCTGCCCCAGGGGTGGCTCGACAGCCGCGAGAGCGGCACCATCGATTTCGCCGAACTGGCCGAGGCCGAGAGAGACGATTCGGGTGGGTGAGTCGCGCGGCACGCTGCCGCCCGGCTACACCGATCGCGACGCCGAACGCTTCGCCCCCGAGACGCACTCGGGATCCCGCAGCGACTTCGCCCGCGATCGCGCCCGCGTGCTCCACTCGAGCGGCTGGCGGAGGCTCGCCGCGAAGACCCAGGTGCTGAGCCCCACCGCGGGCATCGACTTCGCGCGGAACCGGCTGACCCACTCCCTCGAGGTCGCGCAGATCGGACGGGAGCTCGCCGTCGCCCTGGGTCTGGCGCAGGACGTGGTGGACACCGCCTGCCTCGCGCACGATCTCGGTCACCCGCCTTTCGGCCACAACGGCGAGCGAGCGCTCAACGACTGGGCGGCGAACGCCGGCGGGTTCGAGGGCAACGCGCAAACGCTTCGGGTGCTCACTCGGTTGGAGCCGAAGCGTTTCGACGCCGACGGACGCAGCCTCGGGCTCAACCTCACCCGGGCGACGCTCGACGCGAGCTGCAAGTACCCCTGGAGCGCTGCGGAGAGCGGCGCGCAGGGCGACGGGCCCGTGAAATTCGGGTACTTCACCGACGACGAGCCGGTCTTCCGCTGGCTGCGCGACGGCTCTCCTGCCCGGACGAAGTGCGCCGAAGCGCAGGTCATGGATCTCGCCGACGACATCGCCTATTCGGTCCACGACTTCGAGGACGCCGTCGTGAGCGACTTCATCGACCCCGAGATCCTCACGTCGCGGTCGGGGCACGCGATGCTCATCTCCGCCGTCGCGGACTGGGCGGGCGGCAGCTTCTCCGAGGCCGAGCTCGCGGAGGCCTACGACCGGATCGCGGCCACCGAGACCTGGCTCGTGCGGTGGGAGGGATCGCGGCGCGATCAGGCGCAGCTGAAGAACTTCACCAGTGAGATGATCGGCCGCTTCGCGCGCGCCGCGATCCAGGCGACGACCGACGCCGCCGACGGCGCGCCGCTCGCCCGATATGGCGCCGGCATCATCGTGCCGCGCGGAGTCCGCGCCGAGATCGCCGTGCTCAAGGGCATCGTCGCTGCGTTCGTGATGGCGAGCGGCCGCCGGCAGCCCACGTACCGCCGGCAACGAGACCTGCTCGAGGAACTGCTGGACACCCTGTGGGCGGCCGAGGCCTCCGAGCTGGAGCCCGCCTTCGCGGCGGACTTCCGGGCGGCAGGCTCCGAGGCCGATGCCCGTCGGGCCGTCGTCGATCAGGTCGCCTCGCTGACCGATCAGTCGGCAATCGCCTGGCATCGGCGGCTGTGCGATGTTCCGCTGGTATAGCGCCGACGGGCGCCGCGTCATCGTCGGCTCCAGAGCGGTACACTAAGCCGATATGGCAGGGCGGATCCGGGCGAGCGACATCGAAGAGGTCAAGCGTCGCACCAACCTCGCCGATCTCGTCGGCGACTACGTTGCGCTGAAGAACGCCGGGGCCGACTCGATGAAGGGGCTGTGCCCGTTCCACGACGAGCGCAGTCCGAGCTTCCACGTGCGCCCGGCGCTCGGCTACTACCACTGCTTCGGCTGCGGCGAGTCCGGCGACGCCTTCACGTTCCTCCAGCGCATGGACCACCTCACGTTCTCGGAGTCGGTGGAGCGCCTCGCGGCCCGCGCCAATGTCGTCCTCACCTACGAGGAGGGCGGCACGGGGCGCAGGGAAGAGGGCCCCAACCGGGCACGACTGCTCGCGGCGAATCAGGCCGCCGCCGCGTTCTACGTTGCGCAGCTCGGCAGCGAGGAGGGCGGCTTCGCCAGGCGGTTCCTCACCGATCGCGGGTTCGACGGGGAGGCCTGCGCGACGTTCGGCGTGGGGTATGCCCCGCGCGGGTGGGACGGGCTCACGAACCACCTCACCGGCCAGGGGTACACCCGAGACGAACTCCTCCAGGCTGGGCTCGTCTCCTCGGGCAACCGCGGGGTCTACGACCGGTTCCGCGGCCGGATCGTCTGGCCGATCCGCGACACCAGCGGGCAGACCCTCGGGTTCGGCGCCCGCAAGCTCTACGACGACGACAACGGCCCGAAGTATCTGAACACGCCGGAAACGCCCGTCTACCACAAGGCGCGCGTACTTTACGGGATCGACCAGGCGAAGCGGGCGATCGCGCGCGGGCACCGCGCCGTCGTCGTCGAGGGATACACCGACGTCATGGCCTGTCATCTCTCGGGAGTCGACACGGCCATCGCCACCTGCGGCACCGCCTTCGGCGCCGATCACATCACGATGCTCCGTCGCATGATGGGAGATGACTCGGCCGCCGAGGTCATCTTCACCTTCGACCCGGACGAGGCCGGTCAGAAGGCGGCGCTCCGCGCATTCAGCGAGGAGAAGCGGTTCAGCGGTCAGACCTACATTGCCGTGGCGCCAGACGGGCTCGACCCGTCCGACCTGCGGCTCCACCGCGGAGATGAGGCGCTCCGCGAGCTCTTCACCCGCAAGCAGCCACTGTTCGAGTTCGCGCTGCGCCAAGCGGTCGGCAGGTTCGACCTGAACTCGGTCGCCGGCCGGGTCGCCGCGCTGCGCGAGGCGGCGCCGATCGTGGCGAACATCAAGGACCCCTCAATGCGGCCGGGGTACGCGCGCGAGCTGGCCCGCATGATCGGCGTCGACCTCGGCGAGGCGCAGGCTGCCGTCCGCTCGGCGGCGCAGGCGGGCGCGCGGGCAGACACCGAGCGTGTTCCTCCGCCCCAGGCGGACCCTGGCGCCGCCCCGCAGGCGCCGCGCATCGGGCTGGCGACCCTGCAGAGCTCGCCGCGCACCTGGCTGGAGCGGGACGCGCTGCAGGCCATGATCCAGCATCGTGACAGCGTCGGCGACGACCTCATGTCGCAGGCGGTGACGGCCCAGGTCACGGAGCCGAACCTGCGCGTGGTGCGCGACGGAATCGCCGCGGCACTCGGTGACGAGGCCGGCGAGGTGCGGGACGGGTGGATCGACCGCATCGCGGGACAGGTGCCCGAACGCTTCCGCGGACTCGTCCGGGAGCTCGCCGTCGCGCCGATTCCCTCGAAGGATCCCAAGCGGGTCGCCGCTTACAGTCGCGATGTCGTCATCTCGCTGCTCGATCGCGATCTCGTCTCGCTCAAGGCGGAACTCGTGGCGCGGATGCAGCGCATCGGCGATTCCGCGGACGAGGGGTCCCGCCGGATCCAGCAGCAGCTCGTGGCACTCGAAATGGCGCGACGCGGCCTCCGCGACGCGGAACAGTGACGATCGTCGTCGAGTGGTGACGCACCGCACGGCTACCGGGCAGCGCGCCGAGCGTGCAATAGGCTGACAGGGTCCGACCGCACCGTCCCCAAGGAGGCAGAGCGTGGCCCACCCCGACGTTGCCGCCGATCCAGCCATCATGGCGTCCGATGTATCGCTGACCTACCCGGCTCACGCGGGAGGTCGCGCCTTCCACGCCGTCGAGGGCATCAGCTTCACGGTGCCGAAGGGCAACGTTGTCGCCCTGCTCGGAGAGAGCGGGTCGGGCAAATCGACCCTCACGCGTTTCCTCGCCGGGCGCGCGAAGGACGTGGGGGAGAAGAACTCGCGGATCCGGCTCACGGGAGGCGCGGCGAGCGTGCTGGGCGTCCCGCTCCGGCGGCAGAGCCGGCGCACGCACGCGAGACTCACGGCGTACGCCGGCTATCTTGCGCAGGATGCCGGGGCGACGTTGCCGCCCGACCTCAACGTCGGCGACATCCTGGTGAACCCCATCGCCGAACGCAGCAAGCATTTCGACCGCGAGCTGCTCGGGGAGCAGATCGCCGAGATGATGGACATCGTCGCGCTGCCCCTCAGCAAACTCCAGGAGTACCCGTACGAGCTGTCGAAGGGGCAGCGGCAGCGGGTCGCCGTGATGCAGTCCCTGATGCTCGACCCGCCGGTCTACTTCGCTGACGAGCCGACCCTCGGCGTCGACGCGAACAATCGTCCGAAGATCGTGGACCTCCTTCGCTGGTATCGCGAGCGGGCCGACGCCACCATGATGCTTATCAGCCACGACATTGGGATGCTCGAGGCACTCGGACAGGATGTGCTCGTGATGCAGGAGGGGCGGCTCGTCGGCCAGGGCGACATCAACGACATCTTCCGGCGGGCCGACCACGGCTATGTTCAGCGGCTCGCGCAGGCCCTGCGGAGTACCGCATACGACGAGATCGCCGAGGAATAGCGCCCGCGGAACGTCCGCGCCGCAGCATCTGTGCACGACCCGCAGGTCGATTTGCAGGGCGCGGATTCGGCTTGCTACGATAGATGAGTTGCTGAGGCAATGATCCCCTGTAGCTCAGTTGGCAGAGCGCTTGACTGTTAATCAGGATGTCGCTGGTTCGAGCCCAGCCGGGGGAGCGGACAGAGCCCCTACCGTCGCGGTAGGGGCTTTTTCGTATCGAGAGAGGCGTGCAATGGGGCAGGATCATCACGCCCGCGTGATCGGAGTGCCGGCGTACGGTGAGCCGGACATCGACGATAGCGTCTGGCTCGCTCCGGGGTCGGTCATCGTCGGCGACGTGCGGATCGGCGCCGAGAGCAGTGTCTGGTACAACGCCGTCGTGCGCGGCGACGCGAACTCGGTGACGATCGGTGCTCGGACGAACGTGCAGGACGGCGTGGTCATCCACGCTCAACGCGGAGACGGATCGGGAGCCGCCGTCATCGGGGACGACGTCTCGATCGGCCACAACGCCGTCGTGCACGGGGCTGTTGTCGAGAACGGATGCCTCATCGGGATGAACGCGACGGTGCTGAGCGGAGCGGTCATCGGCGAGGGTTCCCTCGTGGCGGCGGGTGCGCTCGTGGCGCAGGGCGTCGAGATTCCTCCGCGCTCGCTCGTCGCCGGGGTGCCGGGGCGTGTGGTGCGCGAGCTCCGCGACGAGGATCGCGCTGCGGTGCGCGAGAACAGCGCGGTGTACGCCGATTACACCGACGGACATCGCGCCGCGACACGCGACTGACTCGGCGATGTGCTTCCCGGTCGCGGGATGCACTATGATCGAACAGGTGCTCCGGCACGCGTCCGTGAGGCGCAACGGGGATGTAGCTCAATGGTAGAGCCTCAGTCTTCCAAACTGATTACGCGGGTTCGATTCCCGTCATCCCCTCCACTTTTCTTCCAGTCGGGGCGATCCGGTCGCCCGGCCTTTCGGGGCCCTCTCGTGCGCGGTCGCGGCGGCATTCGACGCCGGAGCGGCGCGATGAGCGAATTTCCGCCGCTTTCGGCTAGACTTGCTCAGGTTGCGCGGCTGGTCGCGTTACTGAATACCGATACTCACGGGTTTCGGGGCGTAGCTCAGCTTGGCTAGAGCGCCCGCTTTGGGAGCGGGAGGTCGCAGGTTCGAATCCTGTCGCCCCGACCAGGGTCACCCGGCCCGATGCAGGCCGTGACCCGCACGTACCCGCAAGATTTCCGACGATGAGAGGCCAAATTGCCGAAGACGAACGCCGAGAAGCTCAATCCGACCCGCGTCAAGCTGACCGTGTCCGTGACCATGGACGAGCTCGAGCCGCACCTGAAGCGCGCCTACCAGTCCATCTCGGAGCAGGTCTCGATTCCCGGGTTCCGCAAGGGCAAGGTTCCCGCACCGATCATCGACCAGCGCGTGGGCCGCGAGGCCGTCGTCCAGGAGGCCGTGAACTCCTCGCTCGACGAGTTCTACCAGGCTGCCGTCGCTGAGACGGAGACCCGTCCGATGGGCCGCCCCACCGCTGACGTGGCCCAGTGGCCCGACGCGAAGGACCCCGAGGCGACGCTCGATCTCGTGTTCGAGGTCGAGGCCCGCCCCGAGTTCGAGCTGCCGAACTACGACGGCATCGAGCTGACCGTCGACAATGCCGAGATCGACGACGATGCCGTCGAGGCCGAGCTCACCAAGCTCCGCGAGCGCTTCGGTACTCTCGTCACGGTCGAGCGCGCTGCAGCACGCGGCGACTTCGTCGATCTGGACCTCGTCGCGCGGATCGACGGCGAGTCCGTCGATCAGGCCGAGGGCGTCTCCTACGAGGTCGGCGCTGGCAACCTGCTCGAGGGCACCGATGAGGCCGTCGAGACGCTCACGGCGGGCGAGACCACCACCTTCACCTCCCAGCTGCTCGGCGGCGAGTACGAGGGCCAGGAGGCCGAGGTTGAACTGACCGTCACCGCCGTGAAGGAGCGCGAGCTGCCCGAGGCCGACGACGAGTTCGCCCAGATGGCCAGCGAGTTCGACACCATCGCAGAGCTCCGCGAGAGCCTGGCCGAGCAGGCGGCGAAGACCGCCGTGTTCGCGCAGGGTCAGCAGGCGCGCGACCTCTTCACCGAGACGCTCATCGAGCAGGCCGGCATCCCGGTCTCCGAGGAGCTCGTGGAGGAAGAGGTGCACCGCCACCTCGAGAACGAGGGCCGTCTCGAGGACGACGAGCACCGTGCCGAGGTCCGCGTCTCGAGCGAGAAGCAGATCCAGCTCCAGCTCCTCCTCGACGCCATCGTCGAGGCCGAGGGTGTCACCCCGACCCAGGCGGAGCTCTCGCAGTACATCTTCTCGTCGGCGCAGCAGTACGGCATGGAGCCGGCCCAGTTCCTGCAGGCGATCAGCCAGGGCAACCAGATGGGCCTGATCGTCGGCGAGGTCACGCGCAACAAGGCCCTCGCGGTCGCGCTCGGCAAGGCGAAGGTCGTCGACAAGGACGGCAACGCCGTCGATCTGTCCGAGTTCACCGCCGTCGACGCGGATGAGCCCGACGTCGAAGAGGACGGCGCCGACGAGTCGGCAGCCGAAGACCAGGCCGAGGAGCAGAAGGCGGAGTAGTCTCCGCTCCCTGCGCGCTCGTCGCGAGATAGATCCCCCGGACCGCACTGCGGACGGGGGATCGTTCGTTCTCCGGCCGGTGTGCCCAGGGCGAACACGGCCACGGAGACGCCCCGGAATCGGTACTCTCGAATCAGTCAATCACGAATGGAGCGCCGAATGGCAGAACAGACGCCACAGCAGCCGAACAGCGTGTTCGAGCGACTGCTCAAGGATCGCATCATCTGGCTCGGCTCAGAGGTCCGCGACGATAACGCGAACGAGATCTGCGCCAAGATCCTTCTCCTCGCGGCAGAGGACCCCGAGGCCGACATCTATCTCTACATCAACTCGCCCGGTGGCTCGATCACCGCTGGCATGGCCATCTACGACACGATGTCCTTCGTGCCGAACGACATTGTGACCGTCGGGATCGGCATGGCGGCCTCGATGGGTCAGTTCCTGCTCACCGCAGGCACGCGCGGCAAGCGCTACATCACCCCGAATGCGCGGGTGCTGCTGCACCAGCCGCACGGCGGATTCGGTGGTACGGCGAGTGACATCCAGACGCAGGCGCAGCTCATCACCTCGATGAAGAACCGCCTGGCCGAGATCACTGCAGCGCAGACGGGCAAGTCCGTCGAGCAGATCAACGAGGACGGGGACCGCGACCGCTGGTTCACCGCAACCGAGGCGCTCGAGTACGGGTTCGTCGATTTCATCCGCGAGTCGGCCAGTGACGTGGTCGGCGGCGGCGGAACTGGGAAGTAGGCGACAGAGAAAGTGAATGAATCGCAGATGACGCGTGAAATGCCCCGGGCCGGGGGAGCCGGCCTCATGATGCCAGAGTCCCGCTACGTGCTGCCCTCGTTCGAGGAGCGTACGGCGTACGGCTTCAAGCGCCAGGATCCGTACGCGAAGCTGTTCGAGGATCGCATCATCTTCCTCGGCGTGCAGGTCGACGATGCCTCGGCGGACGACGTGATGGCTCAGCTGCTGGTCCTGGAGAGCCAGGATCCCGAGCGTGACATCACGATGTACATCAATTCGCCAGGTGGCTCGTTCACCGCCATGACGGCGATCTACGACACGATGCAGTACATCCGTCCACACGTGCAGACGGTCTGCCTCGGTCAGGCGGCTTCGGCCGCAGCGGTCCTGCTCGCAGGCGGCACGCCGGGTAAGCGTCTCGCACTGCCGAACGCCCGCGTGCTGATCCACCAGCCCTCGACCGGCCAGGCCGGGCACGGGCAGGCGTCCGACATCGAGATCCAGGCGGCCGAGATCCTGCGCATGCGGGAGTGGCTCGAGGAGACGCTGTCGAAGCACTCGAAGCGATCGCCCGAGGAAGTGAATCGCGACATCGATCGCGACAAGATCCTCAGCGCCCAGGAGGCCATGGACTACGGCCTCGTCGATCAGGTACTGACGAGTCGGAAGAATCCTCAGGCCGTGTGATTTGTGAGGGCCCCGGGACACCCGCTTACGGTGTCCCGGGGCCCTTCGGCGAGTCTCAGGCCCTGTTGTCAGGGGTGACGGCTAGGCTCGTGAACGTTGGCCGGAAGTGTGAGGGGGGCCTCTGAATGGCGAAGATCGAGAGCAGCGAGTTGCTGAAGTGCTCATTCTGCGGAAAGTCGCAGAAGCAGGTGCAGCAGCTCATCGCCGGGCCGCAGATCTACATTTGCGATGAGTGCGTCGCTCTCTGCAACGAGATCATCGAGGAGCGGCTCGCCGAGCAGCACGCAGAAGCAGACCCCTCCGATTTCACGCTGCACCGGCCCCGCAAAATCGCCGAGTTCCTCGACCAGTACGTGATCGGGCAGGATCGCGCGAAGCAGTCGCTCGCGGTTGCCGTGTACAACCACTACAAGCGGGTTCGCGCCAGGAAGGCGCTCACGAGTGCCGAGGCCGCGGCCGATGAAGTAGAGATCGCCAAGTCGAACATCCTGATGGTCGGTCCGACGGGCTGTGGTAAAACGTATCTCGCGCAGTCTCTCGCGCGCCAGCTGAACGTTCCGTTCGCCGTCGCGGATGCGACGGCGCTGACCGAGGCCGGGTATGTGGGTGAGGATGTCGAGAACATCCTCTTGAAGCTGCTGCAGGCCGCTGACTTCGATGTCCAGCGCGCCGAGACGGGGATCATCTACATCGACGAGATCGACAAGATCTCGCGGAAGGCCGAGAACCCGTCGATCACCCGAGATGTCTCGGGTGAGGGCGTGCAGCAGGCACTGCTCAAGATCCTCGAGGGCACCGTCGCGTCGATCCCCCCGCAGGGCGGCCGCAAGCACCCCAATCAGGAGTTCATTCAGCTGGACACGACGAACGTGCTGTTCATCGTGGCGGGAGCTTTCTCCGGACTCGAAGACATCGTGGCCACGCGGATGGGGAAGGGCGGCGTCGGCTTCGGCGCACCGCTCCCGAACAAGCGCGACGAGGCCGACTTCTTCGCTGAGGTGCAGCCGGAGGACCTCCACAAGTTCGGCCTCATCCCCGAGTTCATCGGCCGTCTGCCGGTGGTCGCCACAGTGGATCCCCTCGACGTCGACGCCCTGAAGCGCATCCTCAGCGAGCCGAAGAACGCGCTCGTGAAGCAGTATCAGCGGATCTTCGAGATCGATGGCGTGGGCCTCGAGTTCGAGGATGAGGCGCTCGAGGCGATCGCGGAGCTCGCGGTGGAGCGAAAGACCGGGGCGCGCGGACTGCGCGCGATCCTCGAGAACTTGCTCGGTCCCATCATGTTCGAGGTGCCGTCGTCCGACGACATCACCAGGGTGATCGTCACTGCGGAGTCGGTCAGGGGCGAGGCACCGCCGAGGATGCTGCAGTCGCGCGCCGAGCGCAGCGCCTGACTCAGGGCATTGCGCAGCGCCTGAGACCCCCGGCCGTGCGCGGCGCCTGAGGTTCAGCGCTCGAGGTCCCCTCGCCCGCGCGTCATCGGGTAACGCTACTCGGCGTCCGGGTCCCCGCTGCTCAGGTCGTAGGAGAGCAGCACTGAGCCGTCATCCTCGGGAATGGTGGTGGCGGAGACCGTGAGTTCGTCGTTGATCAGCAGGGCGCTGCGTCCGCCGTCGTCGTTCTGCGACTCATCGTCGACGGCGTAGGCGCCGTCCTCGATGATCCGATCCCACAGGGCGTCCGCCTGCGTCCCGTCCGCCGCGCGTAGCACGACGTACCATTCGAACTCGCTCCGAGCCCCGGCGTCGTCGATCGTCGCGTCCTCGGGCAGGGGGAACGCCGCGGAGGGGAACCCGTCGGGGAGCTCGGTCGACTTGACGTTCGGGTCGAACTCGGTCTCCGGTTCCGACCAGCTCGACTCTTCGGGGGCGGGGGAGCCCTTCTCCGGTGCTCCCGCGACTTCATCGGGTTCCGGCGCGCACCCGGCGAGGGAGGCGCCGAGCAGCCCCGCGACGAGGAAGACGGGCAGCGTGCGCGCGGAGCGTGCGCGCCACGCTCGTGCGGCGCTCACGCGCCCAGCCAATCGTCGTCGTCCGGTTCATCGGTCTCATCGCCCAATCGGACAACGGAGACCGATCCGTCGTGATCCTGTGCGACGCGCACGAGGTCGTCGAGCTCGCACCGTGCGCGGCCCTCCAGCCACGTGAGCGTCCAGGCGCTGGCCTCGGGGTGCTCGGCATCCTGAGCGGTGATCGCGTCGTGCAGCACGGCGGGAACGCTCTCGTGCGGCGCTGCTCCCGCCGTCCATCGCACCCCGAGTCTCACGGTCATGCCTCCGGGGTCTCGAGGGCGATCTCGGAGACGGTCGGACGCGTCACGTCTCCGCTCTCGATGCGGAGCTCGGCGATCCGTCCCACCGCAGCGAGGTCGTGGCCGGCGCTCTCCAGCCGCTCGACATCGCTCGCGGATGCCTGCACGACCGCGAGGGTGACGGGGGTGCGCTGCGACGCCTTGGCCTCCGATTTCGCCCCGCGGATGCCGATGAGCGCTTCGCCGACGAGGTCGAGAAGACCCTCATCCGCGTCTCCGGCGAGATCCGAGAGCTCACTCGCCTCCGGCCAGGCGGCGACGTGCACCGATCCCTCGTTGAACCATGACCAGGTCTCCTCCGTCGCGAACGGGAGGTAGGGGGCGAACAACCGGATGAAGACGGACAGCGCCGCACGGAGGGCGGTGACGGCGGAGGCCCGGGAGGCGTCGTCGGCATCGGTCGCGCCGTGCGCGCGCTCCTTGACGAGCTCCAGGTAGTCGTCGCAGAAGGTCCAGAAGAATGACTCGGTCAGCTCGAGCGCGCGGGCATGGTCGTACGATTCGAGGGCGCGCGTGGCTTCGGACACCACGCGGGCGAGGCGCGTGAGCATCGAGCGGTCCAGCGGCTCCGTCACCGTGCCCGTTCCCGTGGCGTCGAAGTTCAGCGTGAACTTCGCGGCGTTCAAGAGCTTGATCGCCAGACGGCGGCCGATCTTGATCTGCGTGGGGTTTTGCGGGTCGAACGCCGCATCGGTGCCGAGCTTGGCCGATGCTGCCCAGTAGCGGACGGCGTCGGAGCCGTGCTGCGCGAGCATGCCGGCCGGCGTGACGACGTTGCCCTTCGACTTCGACATCTTCTTGCGGTCGGGATCGAGGATCCACCCCGAGATGCCGGCGTGACGCCAGGGAAGCTGACCCTCCTCCAGCTCGGAGCGCAGGAGCGTCGAGAACAGCCAGGTCCTGATGATGTCCTGACCCTGGGGGCGGAGGTCGTACGGGTAGACGAGCTCGAAGAGCTCAGGATCCCGCTCCCACCCTCCGGCGAGCTGCGGCGTGAGCGACGAGGTCGCCCAGGTGTCCATCACGTCGACCTCGCCCTGGAAGCCGCCGGGGACTCCGCGCTGCTCGGGGGAGTAGCCCTCGGGCGCATCGGTCGACGGATCGACGGGGAGCTGCTCTTCGCGCGGCAGGATGGGGGAGTCGAACACCGGGTTGCCCTCGGCGTCGAGGGGGTACCAGACGGGGATCGGCACACCGAAGAACCTCTGCCGCGACACCAGCCAGTCGCCCGTCAGTCCCTCCACCCAGTTCTCGTAGCGCACGCGCATGAAGTCGGGGTGCCACTGGAGTTCGCGACCGTGCGCGAGCAGCCGGGCCCGGCGATCCTCATCGCGCGCGCCGTTCGCGATGTACCACTGGCGCGTCGATACGATCTCGAGCGGCTTGTCGCCTTTCTCGAAGAACTTCACGGGATGGGTGATCGGACGGATATCGCCGATGAGTTCACCCGAGGCCTGCAGCAGTTCGACCATGGCCTTCTTGGCGCTGAACACCGTCTTCCCGGCGAGCTGAGCGTACGCCTCACGGCCGGCTTCGCTCGTGATCGCCTCGGGCGCTTCGGAGACGACGCGGCCGTCGAAGCCCAGGATCGAGCGGCTCGGCAGCTGCAGTTCACGCCACCAGACGACGTCGTTGACGTCGCCGAAGGTGCAGATCATGGCGATGCCGGTGCCCTTGTCCTGCTGGGCGAGGTGGTGGGCCAGCACCGGAACCTCGACGTCGAAGACGGGGGTGCGCACGGTGGTGCCGAAGAGCTGCTGGTAGCGCTCGTCATCCGGATGCGCCACGAGCGCCACGCACGCCGCGAGCAGCTCAGGGCGCGTGGTATCGATGAGGATGTCGCCCTCGCCGACCGCCGCGCTCGATTCGGTGCGGTGGAACGCGAGCTGGTGATATGCGCCCGGCTGCTCGCGGTCCTCGAGTTCGGCCTGGGCGACGGCGGTGCGGAACGTGACGTCCCAGAGCGTGGGGGCCTGCGCCTGATACGCCTCGCCGCGCTCGACATTGCGGACGAACGCGAGCTGCGACGCGCGCAGCGACTCTGGGCCGATCGTGCGATAGGTCTGCGCCCAGTCGACGGACAGACCGAGAGTGCGCCACAGATCTTCGAACTGGCGCTCGTCCTCGACGGTCAACCGCTCACACAGCTCGATGAAGTTGCGTCGCGAGATGGGCTGCTGGTCGGCCGCCTTGACGCTCTTCCCATCTCCTCCGTCATGCGGGGGCACGAAATCCTCGACGTAGGGGAGCGAAGGATCGCAGCGCACCCCGTAGTAGTTCTGCACCCGGCGCTCCGTCGGCAGGCCGTTGTCGTCCCACCCCATGGGGTAGAAGACCCGCTTGCCGCGCATACGTTGGAAGCGGGCGACGGTGTCGGTGTGGGTGTACGAGAACACGTGCCCCACGTGCAGCGACCCCGACGCCGTCGGCGGGGGCGTGTCGATGCTGTACACGTCGCCGCGCTCGGCCCCGTCGCGCGCGAAGGCGTAGACGCCCTCACGCTCCCAGACCGCACCCCACTTCGACTCGAGGCCTTCCAGGTGGGGCTTGTCGGGGATTTCGCTCATGCGGCTGCTCCGTAGTGTGACGTGAACTCGGGGTTCGATGGGGAGGCACCGTCTCGCGGATCGGCCGGTTCGCGGGTCCGCGATCGGCGCTCCGGTGCCGGAATGGTCAACCACCCCAGTCTACGCGAAACCGCCGCGGCAGTGGCGTCCACAGGCGCGGACGCCGCCAGCGTCATCGCCGCAACGCGAGAAGGGTGTCGCCGCGGGGGTCAGTCCGCCGTCTGAGCGCGCAGCACATGCTCGCTCAGGCGGCCTCGCCCCGGCCCGCGTTCTGCCCAGGCCTGGGCTGCAGCGACCGTCTCACCGAGCGCTGCGTAGGCGATCGCCCGCGGGGCGAGGTCGCGGGCCGTGGTTCCCGATCGCTCCGCCACGAACTGCGACAGCGTCTCGGCCGCGGTGTGCATCCGGGTGAGCGCCGACAGGCCGACCTCGGCCGGACTGCCCATCGCCTCGAACTGCGTGAGGATCCAGGGCACCCGGTCAGGACCGAAATCCTCGGCCAGGCGTACGAGTCCGCTGCGGACTGCGGCCCGTGCGTCGGACGACGGGTCCGACGCCCGGAGAGCGGTGGGGAGCGACGCTATGGCGTCGTCGAGATCGCCCCAGAAGACGTCCGATTTCGCGGGGAAGTAGTTGAAGAACGTGCCCCGGCTGACTCCGGCGCGCCGCGCGATCTCCGCGACCGTCGTGCCATCGTACCCCTGCTCGAGGAAGAGCTCGCACGCCGCCTCCTCCAGGACCTCTTTGCTGGAGACGCGCGGGCGTCCGCGGCCGACCGGGCCGTCGCTGCTCGCGCGAGTATTCACTCCTCGATTCTATCGACGCCTCGCATCGCCTCCCTGAGTGCGCTGGTCCCGAGGAGTGCGCTGGCCCCGATCGGGAACAGCGCGCCGGAGCGACGCGGCGAGCCAGGCGATCGCCGCGGCGCCTCCGATCACGGCGGCGAGCGCGAGGATGGCCTGCTGGGTGCCGAGCGCTCCGATGGCGGCGCCCAGCACGAATGCGCCGAGTCCGAGTCCGCCGTCGTAGCCGATGTTCCAGAGCGTGGATGCAGTGCCGGTGCCCCGATCGCTCATGCGATCGACGGTTGCGACGAAGGTGTCGTTCTGGCACGCGCCGAAGCCCGCGCCGAGCAGAACGGAGCCGATGAGGAGCTGCGGGAGCCCGCCATCGAGTGCTCCGCCGATGAGTCCGAGACCCGCGGCGACGGAGAGGGCCGCGCCGTACTGGATCCGTCCGCTGCCGATGCGGTCGGCGAAGGGTCCGACGGCAACGCGCCCGAGCACGAGGGCGAGCGATGCGAGAAGCAGTGCCAGCGCGGCAGCGACTGGATCCGGTCCGGAGAGCGGCAGGAACGTCGTCACGGCGCCGAATGCGCTGCCGGTGAGTACGAGGAGCACGATCGGAACGGATACGGCCCGCAGGGACCGGAGTGAGGGAAGGGTGAAGCGTCCGTGCAGGGCTCCGGGGATGAGCAGTGCGATCGCGCACGCCGAGAGCGAGGTCGCGGTCGCGGTCCAGAAGACGGCGCCGAACCCGAAGTGCTCTGACGCCCAGACGCCGCCGGCCAGCCCGACGACGGTCGGCGATGCGGTGGCGAATCCGTAGAGCGCTACGGCGGAGGAGAGGCGGCCTTCGGGGGCGAGGTCGGCGGCGAGCACGCCTCCCGTGACCACGACGAGACCGAAGCCGAGTCCGCGGACGAGGGTGATCACCATGAGCCAGGTGAATCCGTCCGATACGAGGTAGAGGGGTGTGGGCGCGCCGAGGAGCAGTGTGCCCGCGATGAGGAGGGAGCGGAGCGGCGCGAATCGCATGAGCCAGGGCATAAGGAACTGCGCGGCCACCGTCGCCGCCATCATTCCGCTGGTGATCGTTCCCGCCGCGAACGCGTCAGCTCCGCGCTCGGCAGCCCACATCGGGAGGACGGGGATGAGTGCCGCGTAGTTGATGAGGGAGAGGAAGGTGGCCCCCGCGAGAGCGGCGAGCGGGCCGCCGAGGACGCGCGTGTGACCCATCGTTCCAGTCTGCCACGGTTGGGGTCGCTCACAGGTGATGGATAGTCTGGGTGCATGGCAGAACAGAAGCGCGGCCTCGTTCCGAAGCTCATCTCGCGGGCCCTCGAGTTGCGGCTCGTCCGCGCCTTCCTGCTCTACAGCGAGCACAAGGGGTCGATGCTCGCCGACAGCATCACCTACCGCGCGCTGTTCAGCGTGTTCGCCGCCGTGCTGCTCGGTTTCTCGATCGCCGCGCTCTGGCTCGCGGGTAACCCGGACGCCATGCAGGCACTCATCACGTCGCTCGATTCGGTGATCCCCGGCATCGCTGGCTTCATCGATCCTGCTGATATCGAGGCGCCGACGGGCTTCACCATCGCCGGCATCGTGTCGATGGGCGGTCTCCTCTTCGCCGCGATCAGCGCGATCGGCAGCCTGCGCTCCGCGATCCGGGTGATCGGCGATCAGGTCACCGAGACCCAGATGTTCATCTGGGTGATCCTGCGGAACCTCATGGTCGGGATCGCCTTTGGTGGACTCCTGGTCGCCGCGGCGGCAGCCTCGTTCCTCGGGTCGGTCTGGATCGACACCGTATCGGGGTGGCTCGGGATCGGCGAGGGCAGTCCCGTCGCCCAGACCCTGACGCGCGTCTTCGGCATCGTGGTCGTCTTCGTCATCGACACTGTCGCGATCGCACTGGTGTTCCGCCTGCTGTCCGGTATCGCGGCGCCCGCCCGTGCACTGTGGACCGGCGCCATGCTCGGCGGTGTGGGGCTGACGGTCCTGCAGGAGCTCTCCGGGCTCTTCGTCCGCGGGGCGACCTCCAACCCGCTCCTCGCGACCTTCGGCGCGCTCATCGCGCTGCTGCTCTGGTTCAACCTGTCGGCGCAGGTGATCCTCATCGCGAGCAGTTACATCGTGACCGCGGCCGCGGAGTCCCAGGATCGAGTGCGCACCAAGTACGGTGCAGAGAACTTCGCGCAGCGTCGCCGCCAGCGCGCCGAGGACAAGTTCGAGGTGGCGCGTGCTGAGCTCGTCGCGGCGCAGGAGGCCGAGGCGGAGGCCCGCGCACCGGAGGCCGAGCGCGAGCCGCGTGAGTGATTCGCCCGGCGGGGGTCGCGCGTTCTTCGCGAGCGACGCCCTCGCAGTCGCTCCTCGACTCCTGGGCGCGCGACTCGCGCTCGCGGGGCCGGACGGCGAGGTCGAGGTCCGCATCACCGAGGTGGAGGCCTACCACGGCGTGGGGACCTCGGGCGTCTACGATCCCGGTTCGCACTCCAAGGATCGGCTGACCCCGCGCAACGCGTCCATGTTCGGCCCGCCAGGCCACGCCTACGTCTACTTCTCGTACGGCATGCACTTCGCGATCAACATGGTCTGCTCACCCGAGGGTGTCGCGTCAGGGGTACTGATCCGCTCCGGAGCCGTCACTCGCGGCATCGAGATCGCCCGTGCGCGTCGCGTCGCGCGCCGGAGCACTGTTCCGCCTGACGCTCACCTCGCGAGGGGGCCAGGCAATCTCGCGGCCGCGCTCGGCGTCACACGCCCGGTGCACGACGGACTCGATCTGCTCGCCCCGCCGTTTACCTTCTCGCCCGCTTCGACGCCGCAGGCGGGCATTCGTTCCGGCCCGCGCGTCGGCGTCGCCGGTGAGGCTGGCGGGCCCGCCTTCCCGTGGCGGTTCTGGATCGACGGCGACCCCACGGTGTCGGTGTTCCGGCCGGGCCGCGGCGCTCCTCCAACGCCCCGCTGACCGCGCCTCGCGGCGTCATCCGGGTGCCGCGCGTCAGGGATCATCGATACTCTGGAGCACATGGCGAACGACACGACGGCTGATCCGAAGCACGAACCCGAACTGTCCGAGACGGCGCGGATCGCCCGCGACCTCATCCGCTTCGACACCTCCAACCGGGGCGGCGGAGACGCGAACCCGGAACGGCCGGCCGCGGAGTACGTGGCCGACTACCTGCGCGGCCTCGGTCTGGAACCGGGCATCTTCGAATCGGATCCCGGGCGCGCGAGCGTGGTCGCGCGCGTGGCAGGTGAGAACCAGGAGCTTCCTGCGCTCGTGCTGCACGGGCACCTCGACGTCGTGCCTGCCGATCCGGAGAACTGGACCGTCGACCCGTTCGCGGGCGTCGTTCGGGACGGGATGCTCTGGGGTCGAGGAGCGGTCGATATGAAGGACATGGACGCCATGATCCTGACCGCGATCGCCGAGCTGCTGCGCGCCGGTGAGCGCCCGAGGCGCGACGTGATCCTCGCGTTCTTCGCCGACGAGGAGAACGGCGGCGTCTACGGCGCTCAGCACCTCGTCGTCGAGCACCCGGAACTCTTCGCCGGCGCGGGCACCGCGATCAGCGAGGTCGGCGGGTACTCGGTAGACCTCGGCGGGCAGCGTGCCTACCTCGTGCAGACGGGCGAGAAGTCGCTCGACTGGATTCGCCTGCGCGCCAGGGGTACCGCCGCGCACGGGTCGCGTGTCTGGCACGACAACGCGATCACGCGACTTGCGGAGGCGATCGCGGCGCTCGGCCGCCACGAGTGGCCGCTCGCGCTCTGCGACACCACCAGGGAGCTCATCGACGAGATCGCCGCGATCTACGGCGAGGATCCCCACGAGATCGATCCGGAGCAGCTCGTGCTGCGCGCCGGCAAGGGTGCGGGGTTCATCCAGGCCAGCCTGCGCAACACCTCGAATCCGACGGTGCTCAAGGCCGGCTACAAGCACAACGTCATTCCCGACACTGCGGAGGCCCTCGTCGACATCCGCGCCGTCCCAGGTGAACAGCAGCAGACGATGGACCTGGTGCGCGAGATCGTCGGCGACGACATCGAGGTCGAGACGCTCCACTCCGACATCGGCCTCGAGGTCCCGTTCACTGGCGAACTCGTGGAGGCGATGACGGCGAGCATCGCCAAGTTCGATCCCGAAGCGAAGGTGCTGCCGTACCTGCTCTCGGGTGGCACCGACAACAAGTCCCTCGCGCGCCTCGGCATCGTCGGCTACGGGTTCGCCCCGCTCCGGCTCCCGGCGGATCTCGACTTCCCCGGAATGTTCCACGGCGTCGACGAGCGGGTGCCGCTCGACGCGCTCGACTTCGGGCACCGCGTGCTCGTCGACCTGCTTCGCAGCTACTGAACAGGTAGGGTAGACGGCGGTCTGCTCCCGAACGGGGCTGCAGAGGAAAGGCAACATGGGGATTCTCGAGGCCATCATCCTCGGGATCGTGCAGGGACTCACCGAGTTCCTGCCGATCTCGTCGAGCGCGCACCTGCGCATCTCGAGCGAGCTGCTCGGAATCGGAGACGCGGGAGCCGCGTTCACCGCGATCACGCAGATCGGCACCGAGGCAGCCGTCATCGTCTACTTCTGGCGAGACATCGTCCGGATCATCGGGCGGTGGTTCCGTTCGCTGACGGGTGCCGTGCCGCGCCGGGATCCGGACGCGCTCATGGGCTGGTGGATCATCCTCGGTACGCTCCCGATCGTCGTGCTCGGTCTCCTCTTCGAGGACGCGATCGACTCGACCCTGCGGTCTCTGTGGTTCGTCGCGTTCGCCCTCATCGGGTTCGGCATCCTGCTCGGCGTCGCCGATCGCGTGGGCCGCAAAGTGCGGCCCATCGAGCAGCTCACCTGGAAGCACGGCCTCATCTACGGTTTCGCGCAGGCGGCCGCTCTGATCCCCGGCGTGTCGCGATCGGGCGGCACCATCACCGCCGGCCTCCTGATGGGATACACCCGAGAGGCCGCTGCGCGCTACTCCTTCCTGCTCGCGATTCCCGCCGTGCTCGGTTCAGGCGGATACAAGCTCGTCTCGTCGATCGGCGACCCCACAGCGACCCCGGCTCTGCAGACCGCCGTCGCCACCGTCGTCGCGTTCGTCGTCGCGCTCGTCGTCATCGGCCTCTTCCTGCGCTACATCTCCAAGCGGAGCTTCATGCCGTTCGTGGTCTACCGCGTGCTCCTCGGCATCACCATCATCGTCCTGCTGAGCACCGGCGTGCTCAGCCCCCACGACGGCGCAGCCGTCGCCGCGACCTCCGGAGGCACCCCGTGAGAACCTGGACACCGCCCCAGCTGCCCGAGCTCCCCGGCTCGGGCACCGCCCCCCGACTCTTCAACACCGCGACGGGACGACAGGAGACGCCGGGCACGAATGAGGGCCGCGCGTCGCTGTACGTGTGCGGCATCACCCCGTACGATGCCACCCACCTCGGGCACGCATTCACCTACCTGACCTTCGATATTCTCGTGCGCGCCTGGCGCGACGCGGGCCTCGATGTCGTCTACGCCCAGAACATCACCGACATCGACGATCCGCTCCTCGAGCGCGCGACCGCCACGGGCGTCGACTGGCGAGCCCTCGCCGACGAGCAGATCGGCCTGTACCGCTCGGACATGCATCGTCTCGGCCTGATCCCGCCGGATCACTTCGTGGCCGTTACCGAGCAGATCGCCGAGATCGCGGCGGCAGTCGCACGCCTCCGCGAGATGGGCTACGCCTACACCGTGCCGACCGCGGACGCCGAGCAGGACGACCTGTACTTCGACACCCTCGGCGCTTCCGAACGATCCCAGTGGCGGCTCGGGGACGTCGCCCCGTACGACCGGGAACTCATGCTCAAGTTCAGCGCCGAGCGCGGTGGGGACCCCGACCGGCCAGGAAAGCGCGACGCCCTCGACCCGCTCCTGTGGCGTGCCGCGCGGGTCGACGAGCCGAGCTGGGAGACGGTGCTCGGCGCCGGTCGCCCCGGCTGGCACGTCGAGTGCTCCGTGATTGCGGCGCGCGCGCTCGGATGCCCGTTCACGGTGCAGGGCGGGGGAGCGGATCTCGTCTTCCCGCACCACGAGTTCACTGCGGCGCACGCGACCGCAGACACCGGTGTGCCGCTCGCGCACGCCTACTGCCACGTGGGTCTCGTCGGCTACGAGGGCTTCAAGATGTCGAAGTCGCGCGGCAACCTCGTCTTCGTCTCGAAACTGCTCGACTCGGGAGCCGACCCGTCCGCGATCCGGCTCGGCCTGCTCGCCAGGCACTACCGCTCGGACTGGGAGTGGCGGGACAGCGACCTCGACATGGCGGATCGGCGCCTCCGCGCCTGGCGCGAGGGTCTCGCGCGCACGAGCGACGAACCGGCGAACGCCGCTGCCGTGCTCTCCCAGCTGCGGGCTGCGCTCGCCAACGACCTCGACACCCCCGTGATGCTCGCGACACTCGATGCCGCGCTCGACCGGGGCGTGGATCGACCGGGGCTCATCGCCGACGCCGTCGAGGCGCTGCTCGGCGTGCGACTCGTCGACCGTCCGGAGGACTGACCCGCTCGGGCGGCTGCCCGCCGCTTCACTTTCGGGTGGCTGCCCGACCGCTGCTTCACGCTCGGCTCGATTCTCACGCTTGGCTCGCCGATCCAGTGGTGGCGAGCGAGGGGAGCGTCGATCCCGAGCTGACGGTTCGCCCGAGCTGGTGCTCAGTCAGAGGGTGCGCTCAGCGCGCGTCGGTCTCCGGCCCCTGGTCGTCGGACTCGTCGGACTCTCCAGGTTCGTCCGAAGCACCACCTGCCGGGGAACCCGCGTCGTCGCCCGAACCGGACTCCGCAGCGTCGTCCGCGCTCGGCTCCGCGAACTCCTGATGATCGGCACGGGGCTGCTCGAGGAACTTCTCGAACTCGAGGGCGAGGGCGTCTCCCGTGGTCTCGGCCGCCATGTTGGCGTCTCGGGACTCTTCGAGGCGCTTGATGTACTGCGTCATCTCTTCGTCGGTCGCCGCGATGCGGTCGATGTTCGCCTCCCACTCGGTGGCTTCGTCGAGCAGGGCACCGCGAGGAATGACGATGTCGAGGAGTTCCTCGAGGCGGTCGAGGATCGCGAGCGTCGCCTTGGGCGAGGGGGCGCTGTGCACGTAGTGGGGAACCTGGGCCCAGAGCGACAGTGACTCGATGCCTTCGGCTGCCAGCGCCAGGTCGACGACGGTGGAGATGCCGGCCGGACCCTCGTAGGTGCTGCGTTCCGCACCGGTTTCGGCGCGACGCGAGGCGTCCTCAGAGGACATCGAGATGGCGATGGGCCGCGAGTGAGGTGCGTCGGAGAACATGGATCCGAGCAGGATGACGGAGTCGATGTCCCAGACGTCGATGAGCTCGATGATCTCCTCGGCGAAGGAGAGCCAGTCGCGTGCGGGTTCGACGCCGGCGAGGAGGAAGAGGTCGGTGACGGGCGTGCCGTCGATGCGGCGCACTGTCTCCGTGTCCGGGTCGATCGCTTCGGCTCCCGGTCGTTGCACCTTGCCGTAGAGCCGCGTGTCCGGCCAGTCGAGGACTCGGTCGCCCTGTTCGTCGAAGACGATCTTCGGTCGGTGCACTTGGAAGTCGACGTATCCCTCTGCCCCGATGGCGTGCAGCACCTCCGCGTCGATGAGTTCCGCGAGGTGCTGCAGCACGGTCGTCGTCGCGGCTCCGGCGTCGCTCCAGCCTTCGAAGGCTGCGATCATGATGCGGGGGCGGCGTGCGTGCTGGTCGGCGGGCTCGGTCACGTGGGGTTCGGCTCCTTCGGCGGGTTGGAGGGCTCCCTCTAGCGTATCTTGCTGGGCTGGGTGAGCAGGACTGGGTAGACTGGTGCGAATGACGACGCCACGCCACGGAACCCCTGATCTGCGCGCAGTGCTTTGGGATATGGACGGGACACTCATCGATTCCGAGCCGCTGTGGCTGGAGGCCGAGACGGCGATGCTGTCGCGCTACGGCATCGCGCTCACCGATGACGTGCGCGAGCAGCTGGTCGGCTGCGGTCTGCGCACGGGGGCGGAGATGTTCCGCTCGCTCGGAGTGCCGCTCGAGGTGGACACCATCATCGACGAGTGGATCGACGCCGTCATCGACGGTTTGAATCGGAGCGGCCCGTCCTGGCGTCCTGGCGCGCTGCAGACGCTGCGCTCGCTCGCCGATGCCGGTGTTCCCTGCGTGCTCGTCACGATGTCGGTGCGCCGCCTCGCCGAGCATGTCGTCGGCCTGCTCCCGTTTACGGCGTTCGAGGCGATCTTGCCTGGAGACGAGGTCGCGCACGAGAAGCCGCACCCGGAGCCGTACCTGCGGGGCGCCGAGGCGGTCGGGGTCGACATTGCGGAGTGCCTGGCGCTCGAGGACTCTCGAACCGGCCTGCGCTCTGCGGCGGCGTCCGGTGCAGTTGCGATTGGCGTGCCGCACGAGGTCGACCTCGACGACGTCGATGCGCACGCGCTGTGGCCGACGCTCGACGGTGTCGACGCGCGGACGATCCGTGCGGAGTTCGCGCGTCTGCGTTCGGAGACCCCGCGACCGCGGACGCTGAGCGTTCCGCAGCACGTCGATGGGCCGGCCGTCTCCGGTCCGTTCCAGTACGGCGATCGGGTGCAGCTCACGGGGCCGAAGGGGCGTCTGAACACGATCACGCTCGTGCGCGGCGGCGAGTTCCACAGTCACCGCGGCATGATCGCGCACGCGGCCATCGTGGGGCTCCCCGATGCCTCGGTGCTGCGGAGCAGCAGCGGGGACGAGTATCTCGCGCTCCGCCCGCTGCTCTCCGACTACGTGATGTCGATGCCGCGCGGGGCGGCGATCGTCTATCCGAAGGACGCCGCTCAGATCCTCTCCCTCGCGGACATCTTCCCGGGCGCCAGGGTCGTGGAGGCCGGTGTCGGCTCAGGCGCGCTCTCCCTCCACCTGCTGCGCGCGATCGGCCCGCAGGGCGCCCTGTTCTCCTTCGAACGGCGAGAGGAGTTCGCGGAGATCGCCCGCGCGAACGCCGTCGCGTTCGCGGGGACTGAACCGGAGAACTGGACGGTCACGGTGGGGGATCTCCAGGAGTCGCTTCCCGCTGCGTGCCCCGACGGTTCGATCGACCGTGTTGTGCTCGACATGCTGGCGCCGTGGGAGTGCATCGATGTCGCCGCCGACGCGCTCGCTCCTGGCGGGGTCGTGATCTGCTACGTCGCAACGGTGACGCAGCTGTCCCGCGTCGCTGAAGAACTGCGGCGCTCGGACAAATTCACCCATCCTCAGTCGTCGGAGACGATGGTGCGCGGGTGGCACGTCGAAGGTCTCGCCGTGCGGCCCGACCACCGCATGGTCGCGCACACCGGGTTTCTCATCACCGCGCGGCGCCTCGCACCGCAGACGGCGGTGCCGCAGCTCAAGCGCCGAGCCTCGAAGAGTGAGTTCGACGATGCCGATCTCGAGGCCTGGACGCCCGACCTGGTCGACGGCGATGGAAGCATCTGGACTCCGAGCGTCGTGGGCGAGCGCGGGAAGAGCGACAAGGTGCTCCGGAAGAAGGTCAGGGACGCCAAGCGGCTCGCGGATCAGCGTCGCGACGGAGGATCGGGCGAGGGCCAGGCAGGCGATGATCCGTCTGCCGGAACCGTGGTGCGCGCGGCGACTCACGACGACGCCGCGACCTCTGAGACCGCGAACTCCGAGGGCTCAGACGAGGTCCGTTAGGATGTCTGAGGTCAGCACACCACTGCGAGAGGTTTCCATGCGCCGTCGTACCGTTCCCGCCGTCTCCGCGGCCGTTCTCCTCCTCGCCGGCGTGACCGGGTGCAGTGCGAGCGGTGCGGCCGCCGACGACTGCGATGCGGCATTCGGCCCTGGCGCGATGAGCAGCAGCACCGAGGTGACCGGTGGAGCCGGCCAGGCGCCGGAGGTCGTGATCCCCGAGGGCGTCGTCGTCGAGCAGTCCCAGCGGTCGATCGTCTCGGACACCTCCGAGGACGACCGCGACGACGCTCGGGTGGCGGGCGACGACACCCTGGTCGCCGTGAACCTTGCCCTCTACGACAGCGGTAGCGGCGAAGAGCTCATGGCGAGCCCGTCCTGGGACGCGGACCGCGGCGCGAGCTTCGTGCTGATCGACCCGGAGATGGACAACCCGCTGGCGGAGTCGCTGCGCTGCGCCGTCGCGGGCGATCGTGTCGTCGCGGCATTCGACGCCGAGGACAGCGTGCTGCTCGCCGGCCAGGGCGGCATCGGCGAGGGGGACTCGATCGTCGGAGTGATCGACGTCGTGAACGTCGACGAACTGGTCGCTTCGGGCAAGGCGAAGAATCTGCCGTCAGGGTTCCCCGCCGTCGTGACCGACGACACCGGGCGCCCCGGCGTCGTGCTGCCCCCGCGGCCGGCACCCGACGGCAGCCGGGCTGCGGACCGGATCGTCGGCGACGGCCCGGAGGTCGAGGCTGACGACGCGGTCATCGCACAGGTTCTCGCCGTCGGCTGGGACGGCACCGTCGATCCGCAGAACAACAGCTGGGACACGATGGCTGGTCAGGGCGGGCCGAAGCCGATCGGCACCGAGGACGACATCGCCGCGAGCGGTGCGACGTATCGCGCCGAACTCACGGGTCACACTGTGGGCTCGCAGGTGGTGATCGTCGAGGGTGGCGAGAACGCCCGCGTCGTCGTCGTGGACATCGTCAGCGTCGGATAGTTCGAACACTCGGGGGTGCCGATGACGCAGCGCCGCAGGATCCCGGCGGAGCAGCGGATCTTCAGTCTCGTGCTGGCGCTGGTCGCGAGCCCGGAGGGCGTGACCAAGCGCGGTCTGCTCTCGAGCGTGTACGGCTACGCCGACCGATTCGATGCGTCGAAGCCAGACGCCGCCCTCGACCGGCAGTTCGAGCGCGATAAGGATCAGCTCCGAGCGCTCGGCGTGCCCGTCGAGACCATCGATTCGCCCCAGGAACCCGGAAACACCCAGCTCGCTCGCTACCGGATCAGTAAAGAGCTGCTGCAGGTTCCGCAGGGGCTGCGGTTCACGCCGCGCGAACTCACCCTGCTCCGCATGGCCGCGCTCGCGTGGGCCGAGGGGAGTCTGACCGCCGAGTCGCGGCGGGCCGCCATGAAACTGGAGGCGATCGGCGCCGACGTGGACGTGCGGCACCTCGGTGTCGCCCCGCGCATCGGGCCACCTGACCCTGCGGCTCAGGTGCTCTGGCGGGCGATCGAGGAGTTCCGCGTGGTCCGCTTCGACTATCGACTGCCGTCGCGGGAGCGTTCGCTGACTCGCCGCGTCGCACCCCTGCGCCTGCATCGGGCGGACGGGAGGTGGCACCTGATCGGGCGCGACCTCGACCGTGCCGCCGACCGGGTGTTCCTGCTCTCGCGCATCGTGGGTGACGTCGTCGTCACCGCCGAGCGCTTTTCCGAGGATTGGCTCGTCTCCGCCGAGTCGGTGGTGGCAGACCTGCTCGAGCGGGAATCCCGGCAGCTCGCGACGGTCGTGGTCCGCGAAGGGTCGGTCGCCGAGGCGCGTCTGACGCCTCGAGCGCGTGCCGTCGACGGTCGGACGCTGACGCTCGGCACGCTCGACTACTTCGAGTACGCACTGGCCGACGAACTGGTGTCCTACGGCGATGAGGTCGCTGTGCTGGACCCGCCCGAGCTGCGCCGCGCCGTCGTCGGTCGCCTGCGTCGGATCGCCGAGGCGCACAGCGAGACCCTCGAGGCCGGAGGTTCCGCGCATGGCTGAGCGGCTGCCCACCCCCGACCGCGTCGTCCTGCTCCTGTCGCTCGTGCCGTACCTGCAGGAGCACGGCCCCACCACGATCACCGAGCTGTCTGCGGCGTTCGACGCCGACCCGAAGATGCTCCGCGACCTCGTGCGGTTCCTGGGGACCGCCGGGGTGCCAGGAGAAACGCTCCGCTACCAGCACGAGGATCTCTTCGACATCGACTGGGATGCGCTCGAGCGCGACGACACGGTGTCGCTCGTCCAGGCCGTGGCGGTGGACGATGCTCCGCGCTTCTCCTCGGTAGAGACGGCCGCGCTCCTGGCGGGACTGCACGCGCTCACGAGTATGCTCCCGGAACCGGACGCCGAGATCGCGATGAGCGCCGCCGCGAAGCTGGGAGCGACGGCCGGGTCAGCCTCCCCGCTCTCGGTCACGGCTGAACCGCAGGATCCGCGCCTGCCCGAACTCGTGACGGCGATCGATGCGGGACACTCGGTCGACTTCGCGTACCGGGATGCGGCCGGCAGCGTCACCGAGCGCACCGTCGATCCGTGGTCTCTCACTCAGAACGGTGGTGCCTGGTACCTGCGCGGATACTGCCTGACGCGAGAGGACGAGCGGCTCTTCCGCGTCGATCGGATGTCCGCCATTCGGGTGCGCGAGGAACCGGTGAGACACCAGGCACCCGCTGCGCGTCGCGATCGAGTCGCGGAGCGCGGGGGAGTGACGGTCGTCGCGGTGGTCCGCGAGACGGCGATCCCGCGGTTGCGCGACGCCTTCCCCGAGATCGTCGAGCAGGCCGGCGACGGCAGGGTCAGGATCCGGCTCCGTCTCGGCCATCCCAACGCCGCCGTGACCCTGGTGCAGGCGGTGCCCGGCGACATCGAGATCGAGTCGCCGGTCGCGGCACGCGATGCCGTGCGAGTCTGGGCCGAGCGCGCGCTCTCGGTCTACGGGGACTGAGCTGGGATACACTGTGGCCGTGTCTTGGAGAACCCGCCGATCCCGCCGCACGGGCGCCAGGATGACGTTGGCGGAGCACCTCGTGGAGTTTCGCAATCGGCTCATCATCTCCGCGATCGCGATCGCCCTGGGACTCGTCGCCGGCTGGTTCCTCTCGGACTGGGTGTGGGACGTGCTGCGGCAGCCTGTTCTCGACATCGACGCAATCGGCCGCCAGGCGACGATCGCCTACGGCGATGTGACGAGCGGCTTCGACACCAAGGTGCAGATCTCGCTGTTCATCGCGATCATCATCGCAAGTCCCGTGTGGCTCTACCAGATCTGGGCGTTCCTTGTTCCCGGTCTCACCAAACGTGAGAAGTGGTACGCGATCGGCTTCGTCGGATCGGCGGTGCCGCTCTTCCTCCTGGGAGCGTACGCCGGGTGGCTCGTCATCCCGAATATCGTGCGACTGCTCGCGAGCTTCCAGCCAGAGGAAGACGCGTTCTTTCTCACGGCTCGCAGCTATCTCGACTTCTCCGTCAAGCTGCTGCTCGCCGTGGGTGCCGGGTTTGTCATGCCGGTGCTGCTCGTCGCCCTCAACTTCCTCGGTGTGCTCAGGGGCAGGAGCATCCTGAAGAGTTGGCGCGGCGCGATCCTCGCGATTATTCTCTTCGCAGGCATCGCGACCCCCGCAGCCGATCTCATGAGCATGTTCCTGCTCGCGTCCCCGATGGTCCTGCTCTACTTCGCGGCGGCGCTCATCGCAATTCTGCACGACCGGGTCGTGGATCGCCGCAGACGGACCGAACTGGAAGAGTACGGCATCGAGGACTCCCGCGAGGTCGCGGAGTGACGGCGCTCGAGTACTTCGAGTCGCGGCTGGAGTTTCCGCTCGACGAGTTCCAGCGGACCGCCTGCCGCCAGCTCGAAGATGGTCGCAGTGTGCTCGTCGCGGCGCCGACCGGTTCCGGCAAGACCGTCGTCGCCGAGTTCGCGGTCATGCTCGCGCGGCGCGAGCGCGATGCGCGCGTGTTCTACACGACGCCGATCAAGGCGCTGTCGAATCAGAAGTTCCACGAGCTCTGCGACGAGTACGGGGAAGATGAGGTGGGACTCCTCACCGGCGATGTGAACGTCCGCGGGGATGCGCCGGTCGTGGTGATGACGACCGAGGTGCTCCGCAACATGATCTACGCCGATTCCGAGGCGCTGGCGGATCTCGCCTTCGTCGTGCTGGACGAGGTGCACTTTCTCGGCGACAAGTTCCGCGGCGCCGTGTGGGAGGAGATCATCCTCCACCTGCCAGAGCACGTGCGCATCGTCGCGCTCTCCGCCACCGTCTCGAATGCCGAGGAGTTCGGCGACTGGATGCACACCGTGCGGGGCGACACCGACGTGATCCTCGCAGAGCATCGGCCGGTGCCGCTCTATCAGCATGTGCTGACCGCGAAAGCGCTGCTGCCGCTCATCGTCGACGGCGAGGGAGATCTCGCGGTGCACGGCCGCATCAATCCCGAGCTGCGCAGGCTCGACGGCGGTGCCGGGGGTCGTGGGTCGGGCGACCGGGGCGATGATCGGCGCGGCGGTCGGGCGAATCGCGGTCGGGGCGGTCGCAGCCGAGGTGGGCCTCCGCAGCGACGACGAGCCCCGCGCATATCCCGTGCCGATATCGCTCGTGGCCTCGAGGAGACGGGGCTGCTCCCCGCCATCGTCTTCGTCTTCAGCCGGAACGGATGCGACCAGGCGGTACGCCAGTGCCTCTTCTCCGGCGTCAGGCTGACAACGCAGGAGGAGCGGCGCGAGATCCGCGCCGTCGTGGACCGCGAGCTCGCGGGGATGCGGGACGAGGATCTGCGAGTCCTCGGCGTGAGCGAGTGGGTCGCCGGCCTCGAGCACGGCGTCGCCGCGCATCACGCGGGAATGCTCCCCGTCTTCAAGACGGTGGTCGAGCACCTTTTCCAGCGGCGGCTGATCAAGCTCGTGTTCGCCACCGAGACACTCGCGCTCGGCATCAACATGCCAGCGAAGGCCGTCGTCATCGAGCGGCTCGACAAGTTCAACGGCGAGCAGCGCGTGCCGCTGAGCTCGGGGGAGTTCACCCAGCTCACGGGTCGTGCCGGCCGGCGCGGGATCGACCCTGAAGGCCACGCCGTCGTCGTCTGGAGCGATGCGGTCGACCTCGAGGCGCTCGCTCAGCTGGCGTCGACCCGCTCGTTCCCCGTGCGGTCGAGCTTCCGCCCGACGGCGAACATGGCGGTGAACCTGCTGGAGCGCATGGATCTCGCAACGGCCCGCGAGACGCTGGAGCTGTCGTTCGCCCAGTTCCAAGCGGATCGAGCGGTGGTGGACGAGGCGCATGAACTGCGTGCGGAGCAGGAGTCCCTCGCCGGGTACGAGGCCGCGGTCGAGCGCGCGCACGGTGCCGACAGGAAACGCTGGGAGGACCGCACTCGGAAACTCAAACGACGCATCGAGCGGCGTCGCCGGCAGATCGCCTCGCGCACCGGCACCGTCGCGCGCACCTTCGAGCACGTCGTCGACGAGCTCACCGAACTCGACTATCTCGCGGTGCAGGGTTCGGGGGAGCGCGCCCGCGTGACGGTGCAGCCGTGGGGCACGGTACTGAGACGGATCTACGGTGATCGGGATCTGCTGATCGCCGAGTGCGTCAGGCGCGATGTCTGGGCGGGGATCGACGCGGCCGGCCTGGCGGCGCTCTGCTGCGCGCTCACCTACGAGCCGCGTCGCGATGACGACGGCGATCCGCGGCTGCCAGGTGGCGCGTTCCCGCGCGTCTTCGACGCGACGCTTGACGTCTGGGTGGAGACCGACGATCTGGCGGAATCGCATCGCCTGCCACAGACGGAACCTCCGCACCCCGGTCTCGCGCTGGCGATGCACGCGTGGGCGACCGGGAGCACGCTCGAGCGCGTGCTCGAGATCAGCTGGGCGAGCGCGGGCGACTTCGTGCGCTGGACCAAGCAGACGATCGATCTGCTGGACCAGCTCGCCCAGGCGAGTGAGGCCGGTGCCGCGGCGGAACTCGACGTCGACCGTCTGCGTGCGCTCGCGAAGCTGGCGCGCGACGCGAAGCGGCTCGTTCTGCGCGGCATCGTGGAAGCCTCCAGTGGGAGTTGACCGGAGGCTGCCCTGGTGGGCGGCGCTTGGCTCCGCGGCCCTCGGCGGGTTCCTCCTCGACGTTGCGACGCCCGGGCTTGCCTGGTGGCCGGTGGCGTTCATCGCCGTGCCACTGGTGCTCGCGGCCCTCTGGCAGCAGCGTTCCAGTTTCGGCGCACTGCTCGGCGCCGTCGCCGGAGCCGCCTTCTGGCTGCCGCACATCTCGTGGCTGACGCTCTACCTGGGACCCGTGCCCTGGCTGGCGCTCGGCACCGTCATGATCCTCTGGTTCGCACTCTTCGGGTGCTGCGCCGCCCTGGCAACCCGGTTCCTCGCCCGAGTGCTGCGTGCGCGGGCTCTGCGGGCGCGGTGGATCGCACTCACGCAGGCCTGCACCGTCGCCGGGTTGTGGGTAACCCGCGAGCAGTTGCAGTCCTCCTGGCCGTACGGCGGCTTCGCGTGGGGCCGTCTTGCGCAGACGCAGGCGGAGAGTCCGCTCGCCCAGTCGGTCTCATGGACGGGCACGGCAGGGCTCTCGGGTCTGCTGGTGCTGCTCTGCGCGGTACCGGTCGCGGTGGCATTCGCTGCTGGCGCGCCGTCGTGGCGGAGCTTCGCGTCGCCGCGCGCGATTCGGAGCGGACTTGTTCCCGCCGGGGGCGTGTCGCTCGTCGGACTCGTCCTGCTCGGTCTCGTGCCTCCAGCACCCCTGCTCGGAGCACCGGACGGCGCCGACGAGCGGACCCTGACGGTCGCTGCAGTGCAGGGTAACGCGAAAGCCGGCATCTTCGACGACCGTGAGTCGGGCGACGTTCTCCGCGCGCATCTCGACACCACCAGGCGGATGCTGGACGAGCTGGACGAGCGCGGGGACAGCGTCGATGTCATCGTGTGGCCGGAGAACAGCGGTGAGTTCGACCTGCCAGGGCACGTGCTGAACTCGGCACGGGTTGCGCAGCTCTCGAGTCGCGCCGACGCCCCGATCGTCGCCGGCTCGGTGCTGCGCGATCGCTCGGCGCGGAGCGCGGATGACGGGTCGGGCAGCGCTCCGGAGGAGACATACACGAACAGCGCAGTGGTCTGGGACGCCGAGGGGGACACGGGCGTGCGGTACGACAAGCGCCGCCCCGTCCCGTTCGCCGAGTACATGCCCAACCGTCCGTTCTTCCACGCGCTCGCGCCCGAACTGGTGGATCTGGTGCAGCTCGAGTACCAGGCGGGGGAGCTCCCGGCATCGGTGGACATCGACACCCCGGCCGGCGTCGTTCGCGCAGGTATGGCGATCTGCTTCGACATCATCTTCGACGAGCACGCCCGAGCGATGCAGTCGACCGGGGCCGAGATCATCTTCGCACCGACGAACAACGCCGATTTCGGCCGGACGGACGAGAGCGCGCAGCAGCTGCAGATCGCCCGACTCCGGGCGATCGAGATGGGCCGAGGCCTCGTCAACGTGTCGACGGTCGGAACCAGCGCGATCGTCGCGCCGGACGGGCGCGACCTCGACCGGCTCACGCCCTACACGGCAGACTGGATGGTCGCGGACGTACCGCTGCGGAGCGGCACGACGCCCGCCATGCTGTTCGGCGTCGGGGTGGCGAGCATGTGGGTCGCGCTCGGCGTCGCGCCTCTCAAGCTCGCCCTCGCCTCAGGGGTGGCGCGCAAGTTCCGGGGCGGCGGTTCTACTTCGACTTCTCGCCGCGCCGGGACCTCAGGAGCGTGAGCCGCTCCTGCAGGAGCTCCTCCAGCTCTTCGCGACTCCGCCGCTCGATGAGCATGTCCCAGTGGGTGCGCTGAGACGATTCCTTGCCCTCGAACTCGGCGCGCGCGGCTCTGCCTGCCTCGTCGTCCAGAAAACCGAGTTCTCCGGTTCGCTGGTCGACCCACTCGGCAGGCGGCTCGGCGTCGGCGTCGAACATGACCCCGAATCTCGTGCCCTTGTCCGTCAGGTATTCGACGCGCACGCGGGGGGAGAGCTCGATGCCCTCGTCGCCCTGCAGGCTCGTCGACCCGATGCGTGCTCCTCGTAGTGTCCGTTCGGCCACCGTGTACCTCCCGTCCGCCGGATCCTGCTCTCACGAGCACCGGCACCACTCGGCCTTGCTGTGCAGCGTACTCTCATCGCGGTGCCCGCCGGTACCCCACAGGTGCATCTCTCCTGGAATGCTCGGGCGCGTCCAGTACCCTGGAAGCGTTCCCACAGCAGACCGACAGAGGAGTTCCCGTGACCCAGCCCCTGCAGCCCCTGAGCCTTGAAGGCCGACGAGCACTCGTGACCGGGTCCTCCCGTGGCATCGGCGCGGACACGGTGCGCTATCTCGCGCAGGCTGGTGCTGACGTCGTCATCAACTACCGGAACAAGGCTCCGCGGGCCGAGAAGCTGGCGACGGAGGTGCGCGAGCTGGGCGCACGCGCGCTGACCCAGGGTGCCGACCTCACGGATGGCGGTTCGGTCGAGGACATGATGACCGCGATCCGCGTCGAGTTCGGCGGGCTCGACATCCTCGTCCTTAACGCCTCCGGTGGAATGGAGAGCGGCATGGGTGAGGACTACGCGCTGCGTCTCAACCGCGATGCGCAGCTCAACGTGCTGAACGCCGCGCTGCCCCTCATGGGTCCCGGTTCGCGGGTCGTCTTCGTGACGAGCCACCAGGCGCACTTCATCCGCACGACGCCCACCATGCCCGAGTACGAGCCCGTGGCGCTGTCCAAGCGCGCCGGTGAGGATGCTCTGCGGGACCGTATCGCTGAACTCACCTCGCGCGGCATCGAGTTCGTCGTCGTGTCGGGTGACATGATCGAGGGCACCGTCACTGCCACACTCCTCGAGCGGTCGAATCCCGGAGCGATCGAGGGGCGCCGGGCTGAGGCAGGAAAGCTCTACAACGTGTCCGAGTTCGCCGCAGAGGTCGCGAAGGCGGTCATCGAACCGGTGCCGGCTGATCACACCAAGCTCGTCGGATCGACGTCGGGCTTCTCCGGCTGATCGGCGTCCGTCGCCGATTGTTTCGGGGGCGTTACGGGTCGTGTTTCGGGGGTGTTTCACGCTTCGCCACTGTTCGGTCCGTACGCCCCATCGCCGCAGATTCTGCGGGAAAATACGCCATATGACCGAATCTGGCGTATAAGGTGCGTTCAGCGATTCGTTTCGCCGAAGAAATGAGTGGTACTCTCAGACTCCGTGATCGCGGGCCCGCTGCGATGCCGGGCTCCGATCTTCGTCTCCTCGAGGACCGGCCAGGCATCACCGTGCAGGGTGCCCGCCAGAGGTAGAGAGGACGTCGATGCGCGCAACCCCGCTGACGCCACCCGGGTCGAACCTTCCTGGAAAGGTCGGGCTCTACGACCCGAGTGATGAGCGCGACGCCTGCGGACTGGCGTCCGTCGTCTCACTGCGCAGCGAGGCCTCGCACGAGATCGTTGCTCTAGCACTCGAAGCGCTCGAGAACCTGGAGCACCGAGGTGCTGTGGGTTCGGACGCCGGCACCGGTGACGGCGCGGGAATCCTGTGCGCCATCCCCGACGTCTTCCTGCGCGAGGCGCTCGCCGAGAGCGAGGCCGCGGTCGTGCTGCCCGAAGCCGGCAGGTACGCCACCGGACTCGGCTTCCTGCCGCAGTCGACCACCGAACGTCGCGCGGCGAAGTACCGCATCGAGGCGATCGCCCGCGACGAGGGCCTCGAGGTGCTCACGTGGCGCGAGGTCCCGACCCGGCCAGAGGTGCTCGGCGGCTCCGCTCGTGCCGTCAGTCCGACGATCGAGCAGCCGGTGCTCGTACCCACGGGTGGCGGGCGCATCGAGACCCTCCTCATCGAACGGCGAGCGTTCCGCACGCGCAAGCGCATCGAGCGCGAGCTCGGCAGCTACTTCCCGTCGCTGTCGGCACGCACCATGGTCTACAAGGGCATGGTCACGACGCTGCAGCTCTCACGCTTCTACCCCGACCTCACCGACGAGCGATTCGCGTCGCGGTTCGCGATCGTCCACTCGCGGTACTCGACGAACACGTTCCCCTCGTGGCATCTCGCTCAGCCGCTGCGCTACCTTGCGCACAACGGCGAGATCAACACGGTGCGCGGCAACCGGAACTGGATGCGGGCGCGCGAGTCGCAGTTGGCGTCCGAAGCCCTGGGAGATCTCCGCCCGCTGCTGCCGATCTGCTCGCCGAGCGGCAGCGACTCCGCGAGCTTCGACGAAGTGCTCGAACTGCTCGTCGTCTCGGGCCGCTCCCTGCCGCACGCGCTGGCGATGATGGTGCCTGAGGCGTGGGAGTCCGAGAGCGGTCTCGATCCGAAGGTGCGCGACTTCTTCGAGCACCACTCGCTCATCATGGAGCCGTGGGACGGCCCGGCCGCGATGATCGGCACCGACGGGACCCACTTGGTGGCGCAGCTCGACCGCAACGGACTCCGGCCGGGGCGTTTCCAGGTCACCGCCGATGGCCTGCTGGTCATGGCGAGCGAGACCGGGGTGCTCGACATGGAGCCGTCCCGCGTCATCCGTCGCGGTCGTCTGCAGCCCGGCCGTATGCTCGTGGTGAACCTCGACACGGGTGAGATCCGCGACGACGACGACGTCAAGGCCGAGCTGGCCGATCTCGCTCCCTGGGGGGAGTGGCTCGAGGAGGGCCGGATCCGGCTCGCTGAGCTCCCTGAGCGCGAGCACCTGGTACACCCCCCGGCGTCCATTACCCGTCGTCAGCGGACGTTCGGCTACACGGAGGAGGAGCTGCGTCTGCTGCTCACGCCGATGGCCCGCGAGGGCATCGAGCCGATCGCGGCGATGGGCACCGATACCCCGATCGCGGTGCTCTCCGATCGCCCGCGTCTGCTGTTCGACTACTTCGTGCAGCAGTTCGCCCAGGTGACGAACCCGCCGCTCGATGCGCTCAGGGAGGAGCTCGTCACGAGTCTCCAGACGGGCATCGGCCCGCAGGCGAATTTGCTTGAGCAGTCGGCGGATCACGCGCGCCAGATCATCCTCGACTTCCCGGTCATCGACAACGACGCGCTGGCGCGGATCCAGCACCTCGGCGACGACCCCGAGCGCGAGCGCTCGGTGACGATTCGGGGCCTGTACCCCGTCGACTACGAGTCGAAGGGTCTTGCCGACCGCATCGAGGAGATGTGCTGGGAGGCGAGCGCGGCCATCGAGGCGGGCGCTGAGTTCCTGATCCTCTCGGACCGCGATTCCAACAAGGATCTGGCTCCGGTTCCGTCGCTCCTCGCGGTCTCCGCCGTGCACCACCACCTCATCCGCGAGGGTACGCGCATGCGTGCAACGCTCCTCGTCGAGGCCGGAGACGTGCGCGAGGTGCACCACGTGGCCTCGCTCATCGGCTACGGCGCTGCAGCCGTGAACCCCTACCTCGCCATGGAGACGGTCGGGCTGCTCGTCCGCTCCGGAGAGATCGAGGGGCTCAGCGAGGAGGAGGCCATCGCGCGCCTCATCAAGTCCCTCGGCAAGGGCCTGCTCAAGGTCATGAGCAAGATGGGCATCTCGACGGTGGCGTCGTTCTGCGGAGCGCAGACGTTCGAGGCGATTGGGCTGTCGCAGGAGATCGTCGATCGGTTCTTCACCGGGACGACGACGCGTCTCGGCGGTGTCGGTCTCGACGTTCTCGCCCGGGAGGTCGCCGCGCGGCACCGCACGGCGTACCCCGACGATCCTGCGGCGCTCGCGCATCAGCGGCTCGAGACCGGCGGAGAGTACCGCTGGCGCCGAGGCGAAGAGCCGCACCTCTTCGATCCGCAGACGATCTACAAGCTGCAGCACAGTACGCGCACGGCGCGCCGCGAGATCTTCTCCGAGTACACTCAGCGCGTCAATGAGCAACAGGAGCGCCTGATGACGCTCCGCGGCCTCATCCGCTTCGAACCGTACCGCGCCCCGGTGCCGCTCGACGAAGTCGAGTCGGTCGAGCGCATCGTTCGTCGGTTCGCGACCGGCGCGATGAGCTACGGATCGATCTCGCTGGAGGCGCACCAGACGCTCGCGATCGCGATGAACCGGCTCGGCGGCAAGTCGAACACCGGTGAGGGCGGCGAAGCGCCGGAGCGGCTCCTTGATCCGGAGCGCCGCAGCGCGATCAAGCAGGTCGCGTCCGGCCGGTTCGGCGTCACCAGCATGTACCTCACCCACGCGGACGAGATCCAGATCAAGCTCGCCCAGGGCGCGAAGCCGGGTGAGGGCGGCCAGCTGCCCCCGGCGAAGATGTACCCGTGGATCGCCGCGACGCGCCATGCGACGCCTGGCGTTGGCCTCATCTCACCGCCTCCGCACCACGACATCTACTCGATCGAGGACCTCAAGCAGCTCATCTTCGACCTGAAGCGTGCCAACCCGTCGGCTCGGGTCAGCACGAAGCTCGTCGCCCAGAGCGGCATCGGTCCCGTGGCGGCAGGCGTCGCGAAGGCGCTCTCCGATGTGATCCTCGTCTCGGGCCACGACGGCGGCACCGGCGCGAGCCCGATGAACTCGCTGAAGCACGCCGGATCCCCCTGGGAGCTCGGCCTCGCCGAGGCGCAGCAGACGCTGATGCTCAACGGTCTTCGCGATCGCATCGTCCTCCAGGTCGACGGTCAGCTGAAGACGGGGCGGGACGTGGTCATCGCCGCGCTGCTGGGCGCCGAGGAGTTCGGGTTCGCCACGGCGCCGCTCGTCGTGTCCGGCTGCATCATGATGCGCGTCTGCCACCTCGACACCTGCCCGGTCGGCGTCGCCACCCAGAACCCGGAGCTGCGCGAGCGATACACCGGCCAGGCGGAGCACGTGGTCAACTTCTTCCGCTTCATCGCCGAGGAGGTGCGCGAACTCCTCGCCGAACTCGGGTACCGCACCCTCGACGAGGCCGTCGGCGACACCCGCGCGCTCGACGTTGACGCGGCGATCCGGCACTGGAAGGCGGAGGGGCTCGACCTCACGCCGATCCTCCGCGGCCCGGAGTTCGCCGAGACGGAGCTCCGTCGGCACGGTCGTGATCAGGATCACGAGCTCGCCGTCCACTACGACCAGCAGCTCATCGCGGCGTCAGGGGACGCCTTCGAGCGCCGTGAGCCTGTCGTCTTTGATCTGCCGATCCGCAACACGGATCGCGCCGTCGGCACCATGCTCGGCCACGCGGTCACGCAGCAGTTCGGCGCCGAAGGACTTCCCGACGCCACGATCGACGTGACGCTCACCGGCTCCGCCGGTCAGTCGCTCGGGGCGTTCATCCCCTCCGGCATCACTCTCCGCCTCATCGGCGATGCCAACGACTACGTCGGCAAGGGGCTCTCCGGCGGCGAGATCGTCGTCCGGCCCCATCCCGATTCTGGCCACCCGGCAGCGGGCAACGTCATCGCCGGTAACACCATCGGCTACGGCGCGACGAGCGGTTCGCTGTGGATCGCGGGAACCGTGGGGGAGCGCTTCCTCGTCCGCGGCTCAGGCGCCATCGCCGTCGTCGAGGGCACCGGCGACCACGCACTCGAGTACTTCACCGGCGGCTTCGCGCTGATCCTCGGTCAGACCGGCCGCAACATCGGCGCGGGCATGTCGGGCGGAGAAGCCGTGATCCTCGACTTGGATCGCGACAACGTGAACGCTGCCGAGCTCGCCTCTGGCGCGCTCATGCTGCAGCGACTCGGCAGCGACGAGATCCCGAAGGGGGAGGAGGAGATCCGCGAGAAGATCGCCGCACTCCTCAAGCGCCACGAGGAGCAGACCGGCTCCCATGTGGCGAGCGAACTGCTCCGCGGTCTGGAGACGGACCCCGATGCGACGTTCGCACGATTCACCCGACTCATTCCTCACGGCTACTCGCGCGTGCTCGACATCCGCGAGCGCGCGACGCTCGACGGCATCGATCCCGACGGCGAGCAGGCGTGGACCCAGATCCTGGAGGCGACCCGTGGCTGATCCGAGAGGCTTTCTCAAGGTACGCGAGCGGGAGCTCGCGCCGAAGCGTCCCGTTCCAATCCGGCTCAAGGACTGGAGCGAGGTCGTCGACCCGGCCGACCCCACGGTGGTCGCTCGTCAGGCTTCGCGCTGCATGGACTGCGGTGTCGCGTTCTGCCATCAGGGGTGCCCGCTCGGCAATCTGATTCCGGAGTGGAACGATCTCGTCTGGCGCGGACGCGAGCGCGAAGCGCTGGACCGGCTCCACGAGACGAACAACTTCCCCGAGTTCACGGGACGAGCCTGCCCCGCGCCCTGCGAATCGGCGTGCGTGCTGAACATCAACCAGCCTGCCGTCACGATCAAGCAGATCGAGAACAGCATCATCGACCAGGGCTTCCTCCACGGGTGGGTCGAGCCGCAGCCGCCCGAGCGCCTGTCCGGGAAGACGGTCGCCGTGGTCGGGTCGGGCCCCGCGGGCCTGGCGGCGGCGCAGCAGCTCACTCGAGCCGGGCACACCGTAGCCGTGTACGAGCGTGACGAGGAGCCCGGCGGCCTGCTCACTTTCGGCATCCCCGACTTCAAGCTCGAGAAGGCGCTCGTGGAGCGCCGTATCGCGCAGTTGAAGGCCGAGGGCACCCGATTCAGGACCGGAATCGAGATCGGCCGCGATATGAGCTGGGCCGAACTGCGCCGCCGCTACGACGCCGTCGTCGTCGCCACAGGGGCCACCGTGCCGCGGCCGCTCGACCTGCCCGGCCGCGAGCTCTCGGGCATCATGCCTGCGATGGACTACCTCACGGCAGCGAACCGCGTGCAGCGGGGGTCGCTCGAGCGCACGCCGTTCGATGCTGCGGGCAAGCACGTCGTCGTGATCGGCGGCGGCGACACCGGATCCGACTGCATCGGCACGGCGCACCGCCAGGGCGCGCTCTCGGTGACGAACCTCGCCATCGGCAAGCAGCCGCCCCACGAGCGCTCCGAGTCGCAGCCATGGCCCACGCACCCCACGCTCTTCGAGGTGCAGAGCTCGCACGAGGAGGGCGGCGAGCGCGCGTTCCTCGCATCCACCGTCGAGTACCTCGGCGACGAGTCTGGCAATGTGCGGACCCTGGTCGTCGCCGAGACCGAGTTCACGGAGTCCGGTCGCGGGCCGAAGGCCGGGACCGAGCGTCACATCGACGCCGACCTGGTGCTCATCGCGATGGGCTTCACGGGGCCGGAGGCCGTCGAGGATCCGCAGCTGACGCTGCCCCGAGACGCGCGCGGCGCGTTCACCCGTGCGGCGGACTACGCCACCGAGCTGCCAGGCGTGTTCGTCGCCGGTGATGCGGGACGCGGCCAGTCGCTCATCGTGTGGGCGATCGCCGAGGGGCGGGCCGCGGCCGCGTCCGTCGACCGCTACCTCACCGGTGACACCGTGCTCCCGTCGCCCGTTACGGCGCGGGATCGCGCGTTCGCGTAGCCTGTCGGCACGCACCGGCCCCGGCCCGAGTGCCGTGGCCGGTGCGTGCAGCTCCGTGCGGGTAGGCTGGACCGATGGATTTCGCCCTGCTCGACCGACTCCGCGCCGACCTCGGGGCAGCCGACTACCGCGTGTCCCGGGTCGCAGCGCTGCTCGGTGAGCAAGCGGAGGCCGCGCGTGCTCGCGGGGTACTCGTGCCGGCCAGAAGAGCGCTCGACTCCCGCGAAGAGTCAGCGCTCAGCACGCTCATCCGACTCCTCCTGCTCGGGGTGGAGGTGCCCGCCGAGCAGATCGACGCAGCACTCCCGTCGCTCGGCGCGGCCGGGGCGGCCGAGCTCGGGCTGCTCGAGCCGGTCAGCGGCGAGGGCGGAGCGCGGGCCGGCCTCAGGGCGGCGCTGTCGCTCGTGCCCGTGGAGATCGCCGACGCGGCGTCCGAGTCTCCGCTCCACTGGTGGATCATCTCCGATCTCGACGACGCCCTGAGGCGCGGACCCGCGCGTCCTGATCACGTCATGGGTGTCGGCGGAGCCACACGCTCGTTGATCGCTCAGGCGCCGCCGTCGCACGTCGACTCCGCGCTCGACCTCGGCACCGGGTGCGGCATCGTCGCGCTCCATCTGCTCCTGCGCGCTGAACGCGTTGTCGCCACTGATGTGTCGGACCGGGCGCTGACCCTCGCCCGTGCGAACGCGAGGCTCAACGGGGTGGACGAGCGCATCGAGTTCCGCACGGGCGACCGGTTTGCGCCCGTCGCGGGGGAGCAGTTCGACCTCATCCTCTCGAATCCGCCCTTCGTCATCACCCCTCGCGGCAGTGATGAGGCGGACCGCTACGTGTACCGGGACGGCGGTCTGACGGGTGACGCACTCGCGGCATCGGTTGTCGCGGCCGGGCCTGTGCATCTCACGGGCACCGGCACGCTGCTCTGCCTGGCGAACTGGGAATCCCCGTGGGGCACGCCCGGGCTGACCCGTGTCGAGGAGTGGCTCGCGGCCGCACATCGCGAAGCGGGTCCCATCGCCGCTTGGGTGATCGAGCGCGACCGGGTGGACCCGGCGCGGTACGCGGAGACCTGGGCGAGGGACGGCGGTGCACGGCCGGGAGACGAGGCGTTCGACGGGCTCGTCGAGGCCTGGCTCGCGGATTTCGCAGCGCGTCGGATCACGGCGGTCGGCCTCGGGTCGATCCGGATCTCGCGGTGCGTTGGAAGCGACGATCGCGATCCGATCGTGCGCATCGAGCACGCCGCCGGTGCGTGGGCAACCGATGGACTCGGGGCTGCGCTCGACGCGGCGTTCCGAGCGGGTTCAGCTGCCGACGCGCTGAGCCACGACGAGGTGCTGGCAGGCCACTGGGTGCTCCATGCCTCCGTCAGAGAGGAGCGTCAGCACGATCCCGGCCAGGAGGCGCCGAGCGCGATCACGCTGCTCATCGAGCAGCCCATCGCCCGTCGGGTCAGCGCCGATCCGCTGCTCGCCGCAGCGGTCGGCGCGTGCGACGGAGACCTGTCGCTCGGGCAGATCTCCGATGCCCTCGCTACACTGCTGGAGGTCGAAGCATCGGCCGCTGCTGAGGCACTGGTGGCGGGGGTGCGGGAACTCGCCTGGCTCGGCGCCGTGACGCAATCCGGAACCGATACCGCCCGGTAGACTGGTGCGGTGATGCGAACACTCGACCTCAGAGGGCGCGACCTCTCCCGCGCCGAGCTGCTGGACCTCGTTCCCCGCGCCGCCGTCGACATCGGTACGGCGGTCGAGCGGGTCCGCCCGCTCGTGGATGCCGTGCGCGTGAACGGTGAAGCAGCGCTCCGGGAACAGGGCCGCGACTTCGACGGCGTCGAACACCATGCCCTCCGCGTTCCGGCCGAGCGGATCGAGGCCTCGCTCGAGTCATGCCCGCCGGAGACGAGGGACGCTCTCGAGCAGCTCATCGCGAAGCTGCGGCGCGCCTCAGCGGCACAGGTCCCGGCCGAGCAGGTGACCGTGTTCGGCAACGGCGCGACGGTGCGGCAGCGATGGCAGCCCGTCTCGCGGGTCGGCCTCTACGCTCCAGGCGGCAAGGCGGCCTACCCGTCGTCCGTGATCATGAACGCCGTCGCCGCGCAGGCCGCGGGCGTGCCGAGCCTCGCGCTCGCGTCCCCGGCGCAGCGTGAGAACGACGGTGCTCCGCACGAGTCCGTGCTCTGGGCGGCGGCACTCGCCGGCGTCACCGAGGTGTACGCGATCGGCGGTGCGGGTGCGATCGCGGCGTTCGCCTACGGTGTTCCCGAGATCGGTCTCGATCCGGTCGACGTCGTCACCGGACCTGGGAACGTGTTCGTGGCCGCGGCCAAGCGCGCCGTGAACGGGATCGTCGGCATCGACGCCGAGGCCGGGACCACCGAGATCCTCATCATCGCCGACGAGACGGCAAATCCGGCCTTCGTCGCCGCCGATCTCATCAGCCAGGCCGAGCACGACGAGGCTGCCGCTTCGGTGCTCGTCACCGACTCGGCTGTGCTCGCCGAGCGGGTGTCCACCGAGCTCGCATCCCGGGTACCAGGGGCCCGCTGGGCCGAGCGCATCGGCGTCGCGCTCGCCGGACAGCAGTCCGGCGTGATCCTTGTCGACGACCTGCTGACCGCGGCGCGCGTGAGCAACGCGTACGGACCGGAGCACCTCGAGATCCAGACCCGGGACGACGATGCGGTCCTCGAACACATCGAGGATGCCGGGGCGATCTTCCTGGGGTCGTACACCCCCGTGAGCCTCGGCGACTACCTCGCCGGATCGAACCACGTGCTTCCGACCGGGGGCACCGCTCGATTCGCCTCCGGTCTCGGCGCGCACTCGTTCCTGCGCCCCCAGCAGATCATCACGTACGACCGGGCCTCCCTCGCCGACACTGTCGCACCGCTCGGCGCACTGGCTGAGGCCGAGGGGCTGCCGGCGCACGGTGATGCCGTGGCCATCCGTTTCGCCCCCGATACCGATTCCTCCGGAGAGCACTGATGCACTGCCCCTTCTGCCGGCACCCCGACTCCCGCGTGATCGATTCGCGGACCTCCGACGACGGCCTCGCCATTCGCCGGCGACGGCAGTGCCCGGAGTGCGGTCGCCGCTTCAGCACGACGGAGACCGCGAGCCTGACCGTGATCAAGCGCTCGGGAGTCGTTGAGCCGTTCAGCCGCGAGAAGGTGATGTCTGGGGTGCGCAAGGCCTGTCAGGGCCGCCCGGTCACGGATGCAGACCTCGCGCTCCTGGCGCAGCAAGTGGAGGAGTCCGTGCGCGCGACTGGCGTGGCCCAGCTCGATGCGAACGACATCGGGCTCGCGATCCTGCCCCACCTGCGCGACCTTGACGAGATCGCCTACCTGAGATTCGCGAGCGTCTACCAGGCGTTTGAGAGTCTCGCCGACTTCGAGTGCGCAATTGCCGAGCTGCGAACGCATCCGGGTGCTGCGTCTCTCGAGACAGAGCCGGTGAATGCCGGCGGACCGGGGGAGTGATCGTGCGCATCTATCCGCTGGTCTTCAACTCCGTCTTTCGTCATCTGGATCCCGAGTGGATCCACCACGCGGCGTTTCGGGTGATCCGCGCGGCCCCGTTCGCCGGGTCGGTGCTGCGTCGCTGGACCGCGCCGGCACCCCAGTTGCGGGTCCGCACGCTCGGACTCGAGTTCCCGAGTCCGTTCGGCATCGCCGCCGGGTTCGACAAGAACGCCGAGGGGATCGCCGGTCTCGGGGCGCTCGGATTCGGGCACATCGAAGTCGGCACCCTCACACGACACGCCCAACCCGGCAATCCGAAACCGCGGATGTTCCGCGTCGTTCCTGATCGTGCCGTGGTCAATCGCATGGGGTTCAACAACGGCGGATCCGCAGCTGCGCTGCCGCGCATCGAGCGAGCCAGACTGGCGCGTCGACGTCCCATCATCGGCGTGAACATCGGCAAGAGCCGCATCACCGAGGTCGAGGACGCGGTGCAGGACTACGTGTGGAGTGCGCAGCGTCTCGCCCCCGTTTCCGATTACCTCGCGGTCAACGTGAGTTCTCCGAACACTCCGGGCCTCCGAGGGCTGCAGGAGCTGTCCATGCTCGAGCCGCTGCTCGCCGCCGTCAAGGAGGCGGCGGGTGACACTCCGTTACTCGTGAAGATCGCCCCCGACATGGACGATGAGCAGCTGAAGGGAATCGTCGAGCTGGCGCTCCGCCTGGGGCTCGACGGCATCATCGCGACGAACACCACCGTCTCCCGCGATGGACTCTCCATCTCCGCCGACGCGATCGAGGCGATCGGCGCCGGGGGTCTCTCGGGTGCTCCGCTGCGCGAACGTTCGCTCGAGGTGCTCAGGCAGATCAGAGCCGTCGCACCTGCCGACTGGTGTGTCATCTCAGTCGGGGGCGTGACGAGCTCCGCCGACGTGCGCGAACGTCTCGACGCCGGGGCGACACTCGTTCAGGGATACACGGCCTTCGTCTACGAGGGACCACTCTGGGCGCGCGCCGTCAACGCGGGTCTTGTGCGTTCCGGCTGGCGCGGCAACGCGGCATAGCGCATCCCCACTGGGTCCTGCTGGCCGCTGGCGTCGCGACTACAGACAGCGGCGGGTGCGCGCATCCCGAAGGATCGCGCACCCGCCGCTGGAGTAGTGCCGGCTCGGCCTACTCGGGGAACTTGCCCCGCTTGACCTGCGGCTTCGGCATGCGCAGCGGCCGGAACTGGAAGGCGCGCATCGCCGCGTACCAGCGGAAGCCGCGCTGCACCTTCTCCTCACCGCCGAACTTCGCCGCGAGCTTCCCCTTCAGGCGCACGCCGAGGAGCACCGCGTCGAGAATCGCGAGACCCAGGAAGCCCCAGATGATGAAGATGCTGTACACCTGGATCGGCCCGGGAATGAACGTCATGAGGAGCACCAGCAGCATGGCTGGGATGAGCAGCTCGCCCACGCTCCACCGCGCATCGACATAGTCCCGGACGTAGCGACGCTGCGGGCCGCGATCGCGAACCGTGAGGTAGCGCTCGTCGCCCTGCATCATGCCGACGCGGGCCCGTTCGCGCGCGGAGGCCTGCTGCTGACGCTGCGCCTTGATCGCGGCCTTGTCTCGGCCCCCGACGAGCGGCTGCGCCCGTGCCGCCTGGGACTGCTTACGGCTCGGGGTCGCGCGGCCCTTGCCGAGCTGGGCCTGCCGGTCGGCTTCGGGCTGTCCGTCCGCGGGTGCGCCACCGGCAGAGTCCTTCTTCGCCACGCATTTCCTCTCTCTCGACGCGGATCGTTCCGCGTGCATACCGGACCAGAATACCGTGCGCGCGTGCGCCACGTCTGCGCCCGAAGAAACCGGCGCTCCGAGGTGAGCTCGGAAGGCCGCGCGGAAGGTAGACTGGAGCGGACGGTTCCACGATGACAGAGGAGCGTGTAATGAGCACCGAAACCATCACACCGACGACCGATACGGCGCCGGCACATCAGGTCGGCCTGTCCGACGCTGCCCAGCAGAAGGTGAAGAGCCTGCTGGCCCAGGAGGGGCGAGACGACCTGCGCCTCCGCATCGCCGTGCAGCCCGGAGGCTGCTCCGGCCTGATCTACCAGCTCTTCTTCGACGAGCGGTTCCTCGAGAACGACGCAGTCGTCGATTTCGACGGCGTCGGCGTCGTCGTCGACCAGATGAGCATTCCCTACCTGAGCGGTGCCCAGATCGACTTCGAGGACACCATTCAGAAGCAGGGCTTCACCATCGACAATCCCAACGCCCAGGGCAGCTGCGCCTGCGGCGACAGCTTCAGCTGATCCGCGATCCCGCCAGAATTTTCACCACGCCCGGTGCTGAGTTCTGGCGGGCCTGCCAATCACGCTAAGCTGTCAGGGAGTCATCAGCTTTGCCTGCCTGCGTGTGGGCGAGAAACGTTTCGAAAGGTATGCGGTGCGTTCCAATCGTCGAATGAAATGGGTTGCGGCCCCGGTAGCATTGGCGGCTGCGCTCGCCCTCGCCGGCTGCACCCCCGAGCAGCAGCGCGGCTTCTTGCCGGAGGGTTCCGAGGGAGCCACCAACCACACTGACGGCATCACCGGTCTGTGGGTGACGTCGTGGATCGTGCTGCTCGCCGTCGGCGTCATCACGTGGGGCCTGATCATCTGGGCCACGGTCGCGTACCGTCGCCGGAAGGGCCAGACGGGCCTGCCGGTGCAGATGCGCTACAACATGCCGATCGAAGTGTTCTTCACCGTCGTCCCCGTCATCCTGGTGCTCGGGTTCTTCGCGTTCACCGCGCAGGAGCAGACGAAGATCGAGACGCGCGAGGAGAACCCCGACAATATCGTCGAGGTCTACGGCAAGCGCTGGGCGTGGGACTTCAACTACGTGAATGAGGACGTCCACTTCTCGGGAGTCCAGGTCGAGACCGACAGCGAGGGCTCGCCCAAGGAAGAGACCATGCCGGTCCTGTACCTTCCGGTCGATCAGACCACGGAGATCCGCCTCGAGACGCGTGACGTGATTCACTCGTTCTGGGTCGTCGAGTTCCTCTACAAGAAGGACATGATCCCCGGTCAGACCAACTACATGACGTTTACCCCGGAGAAGACCGGCACCTTCACCGGCAAGTGCGCCGAACTCTGCGGCGAGTACCACTCGATGATGCTTTTCGAGGTGCAGGTGCTCGAACAGGACGAGTACGAGCAGAAGATCGCCGAGCTTCGTGCGAACCCGGAGAACCAGGGCCTGGCCCCTGCCGACCTGAACCCCAATCAGGATCGCTTCTTCGGTGACGAGGCCGAGGCACACAACGAGTAACGAGAGAGACGCTGAATCATGAAAAAAGGTAACGTCGTCGTCTCGTGGATCACCTCCACAGACCACAAGGTGATCGGATACATGTATCTGATCAGCTCGGTGGTGTGGTTCCTCATCGGCGGGCTCATGGCTCTGCTCATTCGTGCGCAGCTGTTCGCCCCTGGTCTGGAGATCATCCCGACCAAGGAGCAGTACAACCAGCTCTTCACCATGCACGGCACCATCATGCTGCTGATGTTCGCGACGCCGCTCTTCGCAGGCTTCGCCAACGTCATGATGCCACTGCAGATCGGTGCCCCCGACGTCGCGTTCCCGCGACTCAACGCATTCGCCTTCTGGCTTTACACCTTCGGCTCGTTGATCGCCGTCGGCGGCTTCCTCACCCCGCAGGGTGCGGCGTCGTTCGGCTGGTTCGCCTATGCTCCACTCTCGGACATGACATTCTCACCGGGCGTGGGTGGCAACTTGTGGGTGCTGGGGCTCGGCATCAGCGGCTTCGGCACGATCATGGGCGGCGTGAACTTCATCACGACCATCATCACGATGCGCGCTCCCGGTATGACCATGTGGCGCATGTCGATCTTCACCTGGAACACCCTGGTGACCTCGATCCTCATCCTCCTGGCATTCCCGGTCCTCGCCGCCGCGATGTTCGGACTCGCCGCCGACCGCATCTTCCACGCCCAGATCTATACGGGCGAGGGCGGAGCGATCCTCTGGCAGCACCTGTTCTGGTTCTTCGGACACCCTGAGGTCTACATCATCGCGCTGCCGTTCTTCGGCATCGTCTCCGAGATCTTCCCGGTCTTCAGTCGCAAGCCGATCTTCGGGTACAAGACGCTGATCTACGCGACGATCGCGATCGCCGCGCTCTCGATGACGGTGTGGGCGCACCACATGTACGTCACCGGTTCGGTGCTCCTGCCGTTCTTCGCGCTGATGACGATGCTCATCGCCGTTCCGACGGGTGTAAAGATCTTCAACTGGATCGGCACGATGTGGCGGGGCTCGATCACCTTCGAGACGCCCATGCTCTGGTCGCTCGGGTTCCTCGTGACGTTCGTCTTCGGCGGTCTCACCGGCGTGATCCTCGCATCGCCCGCGCTCGACTTCCACCTCTCCGACACCTACTTCGTCGTCGCGCACTTCCACTACGTCGTCTTCGGCACCGTGGTCTTCGCGATGTTCGCCGGATTCTACTTCTGGTGGCCGAAGTGGACCGGAAAGATGCTCAACGAGCGCCTCGGCAAGATCCACTTCTGGGTGCTGTTCATCGGCTTCCACACCACCTTCCTCGTGCAGCACTGGCTCGGTGTCATGGCGATGCCCCGTCGGTACTACACCTACCTGCCCGAGGACGGCATCACCTGGGGCAACCAGGTGTCTACCGTCGGTGCCATGATCCTGGGCGCGTCGATGATCCCGTTCCTCCTGAACGTGTACATCACCGCCCGTCGTGCGCCCAAGGTCGAGGTCAACGACCCGTGGGGCTTCGGCCGCTCGCTCGAGTGGGCGACGTCCTGCCCGCCCCCGCGCCACAACTTCACCTCGATCCCGCGCATTCGCACCGAATCGCCCGCGTTCGACCTCAACCACCCCGAGGTCAGCGGTATCGAGCAGCCGGCGCGACCGGTCACGGCCCAGCACTAAGGTTTCGAGGAGACACCCGATATGAAGTCCAACATCGTCATCTTCTGGATCCTGACGGCTTACCTGGTGCTCGTCGCCGGCATTTACGCGGTGTGGAACCACCTGGAAGGCAACGCCTTCCAGTGGCCCGTGTTCACGCCGATCCTGCTGTCGGGTGCACTGACCGCGTTCATCGCGTTCTACCTCGGTCTCGCCAAGCGCAAGCAGGGCGGGCAGCTCGTCGAAGACATGGAGCACGCCGATATCGACGACGGTGACCCCGAGCAGGGCGAGTTCAGCCCCTGGAGCTGGTGGCCCCTCGTTCTGGCCTTCGCCTGCTCCGTCGTGGTACTCGGACTCGCCATGAGCTGGGGCTTCTTCTGGCTCAGCTTCTTCATGGCCCCGCTGGTGCTCGTCTCGATCGTGGGCTGGGTGTACGAGTACTACCGCGGCCACTTCGCACGATAAGACGGGAAGACCATGACTGTGAAGATTCGCCGCGGAGCCATCGACGACGCCCAGTCGCTGTTCGAGCTCGCCCTGCAGTACCAGACCGGGCGCGACCCGATCGGCCGGGACGAGTTCAACATCGCTCTGGACAACGTGCTGCGCAAGCGGGATCAGGAGACGAACGTCCTGTTCGTCTCCGAGATCGACGGCAAGATCGTCGGGTACTCGCTGATGACCGTCTCCCGCCTGCTGCACGCAGCAGGCCTGACCGCCCACCTGCAGGAAATCGTCGTCGATGAGTCGGCACGCGGGCACGGGGTCGGCGACCGTCTCATCCAGGCGAACGAGCACTACTGCATGGGTCGTGGAGTCCGCCAGCTCTCAGCCTCGACCTCGCGGATCGGATCGTTCTTCAACCACCGCGGCTTCGAGGTGCAGGGGGAGCACTACCGTAAGGTCCTCGATCTCGAGTGAACATGACCCAGCGTCGTCCTCGACGCAGACCCGGTGAGAACCGGGAGCGTCTCCTGGAGGCCGGACTCATCGAGTTCGGCCTCTTCGGCTACCACGGGGCGAGCACCTCGGCCATCGCCGCTCGTGCCGACGTGCCGCAGCCACACCTCTACGCGAGCTTCGCCACCAAACGGGACCTCTTCCTCTCCTGCTGCGCACGCGCCTTCGCCGTGCCCGCAGAAGACTCCAGGGACGGGAATACCGGTCGCACTGTCGAGCCGCACACGGGCCGCAATCGACTCCTCATGCAAGCGATCGCGGTCGCTCGGGATCCGCAGTTGCAGGAGTCCCTCGAGCCCCTGCTGCAGAGATTCATCGCGCACTCGGGTGAAACGCTCAGTGCACTGCTCGACGATGCCGCCGCGTCACTGCTCGCCACCGACGCCTGATGTGAGCATCCCAACGAAGTTCACTGATCCCCGCCGGCCCCATCAGGGCGACCCTCAGCCCCTGCCCGGGGATGCATCTCGGGGTCCGCGGAAGACGTTCCAGACCAAAGCGCCGGCAAGAAGCAGCACCGATGCGAGCGTGAGGCCGATCGCGGCGCCCCGGTACGGTGCGAAGATGTCGCCCGCATTCGCGTAGAATCCGGTGCCGCCCAAGAAGCCGAGGAACGAGTGCGGGTACCGCGGTGCGCGGCGCGTCCTGCTCAGCGGCGCGGACTAGGGCGGGAGAGGTCCCGCGGTGCACGGTGTAAGAGCCATGCAGGCGGCGAAGCCGGCGAGGAACGCGACGAGCAGGAGAGTGGCAAGCCCGATCCGGGTCAGAAGATCGACGCCACCGCCGACTCGAGCGGCAGTCTCCGGAGCGATGGACGAGACCTGGAGGAGTGAAGCGCGTTGCCCGTGGTCGGTCGGCATGCCCGCTGCGAACACGAGCAGGCACTCGGCGACGAGGGCGAAGCCGAGAGGGAGGAACGTCTTCCACCACGTCTGGGCTGCTTCGCCCCAGACGCTCAACGGCTAGATGCTCCACTGCATCGTGTTGACCTTACTGGATGCTCGTTCACGGAGAATCCAGATACGCGAAGAGGGACGGGCAGCACGTCGGTGCTGCCCGTCCCTCTTCGGAGACGGTTCTTAGTGGTGCCCGTCCTGGCTGTCGATCTCGCCCTGGCTCGGGGGAACGATGCGATCCTCGAAGAACCAGCGGCTGAAGCCGGCGCGGAGACGCTGCGAGAACGGGATCCGGCCCTGGTCGTTCGGGCGGAGCATCAGGGGGGCGTAGTCGGTGTAGCTGACCAGCTCCCAGCGCTCGTACTCACTCACGGGCTTGTGAACCTCGATGTACTCGCCACCGGGGAGGCGGACGATACGTCCGGACTCGTAGCCGTGGAGTGCGATCGAACGGTCCTTCTTCTGCAGACCGAGGCAGATCCGCTTCGTCAGGAAGTAGGCGATGAACGGCCCGAAGATGAGGCAGAACTGCAGCGCGTGGATCACGCCCTCCATGGAGAGCTGGAAGTGCGTCGCCATGAGGTCGGAGCTGGCGCCCGCCCACATCACACCGTAGAACGTCACACCTGCGGCACCGATCGCGGTACGGGTCGGCGCATTGCGCGGACGATCGAGGATGTGGTGCTCTCGCTTGTCACCGGTGATCCACGCCTCGATGAACGGGTACAGCGCAACGAGGACGAGGAAGAGACCGATCAGCGCGAGCGGAATGAGCATGTTCCATGACCAGGTGTAGCCGAACCACTCGGTCTCCAGACCCGGCGGCACCAGTCGCAGCATGCCGTCGGCGAAGCCGATGTACCAGTCGGGCTGGGTACCTGCCGACACGGGGGACGGGTCGTAGGGGCCGTAATCCCAGATCGCGTTGATACCGAAGAAGGAGGCGATCAGCAGGATCACACCGAAGACGATGAAGAAGAAGCCACCGGCCTTCGCTGCGTACACCGGCAGCACGGGGAAACCGACGACGTTCTGCTCCGTTTTACCCGGTCCGGGGTACTGGGTGTGCTTGTGGATGACCACGAAGGCGAGGTGCAGGGCGATGAAGAGGATCACCAGCGCCGGCAGCACCATGATGTGGAGCATGTACAGACGTCCGACAATATCGGTGCCGGGGAACTCTCCTCCGAAGAAGAAGTAGGAGAGGTAGGTGCCGACGACCGGGATCGCCTTGATGATGCCGTCGATGATGCGCAGGCCGTTGCCGGAGAGCACGTCATCGGGAAGCGAGTAGCCCGTGAAGCCCTCTGCCATGGCCAGGACGAACAGCACGAAGCCGATGACCCAGTTGAGCTCGCGCGGCTTGCGGAACGCACCCGTGAAGAAGATGCGGAGCATGTGCAGGCCGATCGACGCCACGAAGAGCAGGGCTGCCCAGTGGTGCACGTGCCGCATGAGCAGACCGCCGCGCACCGAGAACGAGATGTCGAGTGTCGACGCCATCGCGACGGACATCTCGACACCCTTCATGGGCGTGTAGGGGCCGGTGTAGTGGACCTCGGCCATGGACGCCTGGAAGAACAGCGTCAGGAACGTACCCGAGATGAGGATGACGACGAAGCTGTACAGCGCGACCTCGCCGAGCAGGAACGACCAGTGGTCGGGGAAGACCTTCCGGCCGAACTCCTTGACGGCAACGCCGACCTTGGTGCGATCGTCAATGTAGGTCGCGGCCTTCGAGGTGAATCGGCTCGATCCGGTCGCGGCGGGTTTCGTAGTTGCGGTGCTGCTCACTTGAGGCGCTCCCAGAAGCTCGGGCCGACAGGTTCGTGGAAATCACTCTGAGCGACGAGGTAGCCCTCGTCGTCCACCGTGATCGGCAACTGCGGAAGCGGTCGCTTCGCAGGTCCGAAGATGACCTTCGCGTGCTCGGAGACGTCGAACTGCGACTGGTGGCAGGGGCAGAGGAGGTGGTGGGTGTGCTGCTCGTAGAGTGCCACGGGGCAGCCGACGTGCGTGCAGACCTTGGAGTACGCGACGATGCCGTTGTAGGACCAGTCCTTGCGGTCGTCGTCTTCCTTGAGGTCGGACTGATCGAGACGCATCAGGAGGACGATGGCCTTCGCCTTGGCGTCGAGCAGCGTCTCGCTGCCACCGCGCTCGTCGAGGCTGAGCTCTTCGAAGTCGCTGTGGTTCAGCGTCTCGGGGATCACGTGGAAGGCGGAGCCGATGGTGACCTCACTAGCGCGGATCGGCACTCCGGAGGGATCGCGGGCGAGGCGAACCCCGGTGTCCCACATCGTGTGCTTCAGCAGCTGCACGGGGTCGCGGTCCTGCGGGGCAAGGCTGCGGAGCAGAGTGATGCCGGGCAGCGGGAAGGCGACGAGAGCGCCGATCAGGCTGTTCCGCACGAGCGAGCGACGCGAGAAACCGGATTCCTCGTCGGCGATCTTGAAGATCTCGGCGGAGTCCTGACGCACCTCTTCGGAGCTGGCGACCGGGTGCCGCTCATCGATCGACTCGTGGTCCGCCATGAGCGCCTTGCCCCAGTGGACCGCACCGATGCCGAGGGCGAGCAGGCCGAGTGCCATGCCGAGTCCGACGAAGAGTGTGTGCAGCCGGATATCGAGCAGCTCGCCCGATTCCATCGGGAAGAACATGTAGGCGAGTACGGCGCCCAGGCTCCCGACGATCGACAGGTAGAAGAGCGTGTAGACGGTGCGCTCGGCACCCTTCGCCTTCTTCGGGTTGGTGTCGGTGACGCGCTGCCGGTGCGGGGGAAGGCCCGGGTTCTGCACGGCGTCGGAGGCGATCACCGCCGTACCGGCGGACACCCCGCCGTCGCCGTGGCCATGGGCGGCGACAACGGCGCCGTCGCTGCCGTTGTTCTGCGCTTCCTCTGCCATGTTGCTCCTTGATTCCTGACTCATGAAACTCTGCGAACTCCGCTGACTAGTTCGACTTCGCGGTTACCCACACGGTGAGGCCCACGATCGCGCCGAGGCCCAGCACCCAGATGAACATACCCTCGGCGACGGGGCCGATCGAACCGAGCGAGAAGCCGCCGACGGTGGGCTCGTTCTCGAGGTACTTCAGGTACGAGATGATGTCCGCCTTGTCCTGCGGCGACAGGTTCGCGTCGTTGAAGACGGGCATGTTCTGCGGGCCGGTCACCATGGCTTCGTAGATGTGCGACGGCTCGACGCCGCCGAGCGGGGGAGCGAACTTGCCCTCGGTCAACGCGCCGCCCGCAGCTGCGACGTTGTGGCACATCGCGCAGTTGATGCGGAACAGAACGCCGCCGTTGGCGATGTCGTTCGAATCGTCCGCGGTGAGGTACTGCGACTCGGGGAGGCCGGGGCCAGGGGCGAGCGACGCGACGTAAGCGGCCATCTGGAGCGTCTGCTCCTCGGTGAACTGCTTCGGCTTCACCATTCCCTGAGGGCCCTGGTAGGCGAGTGGCATGCGGCCGGTGTCCACCTGGAAGTGGACCGAAGCGGCGCCGGAGCCGATCAGCGACGGGCCCTCTTCAGTGCCCTGCGCGCCGGTGCCGTGACAGGTGGCGCAGTTTGCTCCGAAGAGCTTGCGCCCCTCTTCGATGGTCTGCTGGGACGTGAGGTCCACCTCGGCGGTCGCGGAGGTCTGGCTGAAGCCGGCGTACGCGGCACCCGTGACGAGCAGGCCGACCGCGACGAGCGCAGCGGTGGCCAGGGGGTGCCGTCGGCCTGACTTTCGAACGTTTTTCTTGGCGCGAGCCCTGATGTCGATTTCTCCTGACCGATCTAGAGGATGTCGAGGACGTAGATGACGAAGAACAGGATGATCCACACGATGTCAACGAAGTGCCAGTAGTACGACACGACGATGGCGGAGGTCTCCTCCTTGTGGCCGAAGTTCTTCACTGCGTAGATGCGCCCGATGACCAGCAGGAAGGCGATGAGGCCGAGTGCCACGTGAATGCCGTGGAAACCGGTGGTCATGTAGAAGGCGGAACCGTAGGGGTCGGACGGGAGGGTGATCCCCTCGGACACGAACGTCGCGTACTCCCAGACCTGACCGGACACGAACACCGCGCCCATGAAGAAGGTCAGGAAGAACCACTCGACGGTTCCCCAGTTGCGCGGGCTGGCGCCGGTCGCACGCGGCTGGCCGCGTTCTGCTGCGAAGACGCCTGCCTGGCACGTGAAGGAGGACGCGACCAGGATCAACGTGTTGATCAGGGCGAACGTGAAGTTGTGCTTCTCGACTTGCTCCGCCCAGAGTTCTGGGTTCATGGCGCGCAGCGTGAAGTAGATCGCGAAGAGCCCCGCGAAGAACATGACCTCGCTGCCGAGCCACACGATCGTACCGACGGCGACCGTATTCGGTCGCTGCACCGTGGGCACGGCTGACTGGGTATTCATAGTGGTCGTCGTCACTCCTCCATTATGGCTGAAAGTTTGGTGTGCGAATTCCATTTCGGATCGGCGCGCCGAACTTCCATCGGTGTCCTCAGACCACCCTACCGTTTCCTGAGCATCGGAATGTGCGCCGGTGCCCGCCTCGCGCACGCGTCGTGAGAGAGGTGCGGGGGTTCATCCGCGCGCTGTCCCCGTGGACGCGCGGATAGACTGGGCGTCATGACGGACGCACGGACCTGGCCGACGATTCTCACCTCGCTCCTGGAGGGCGACGACATCAGCGTGTCGCAGGCTGAGTGGGCGATGGCCCAGATCATGACGGGATCCGCTTCGCCCGCGCAGATCGGCGCGTTTCTCGTGGCGCTCCGCGCGAAGGGCGTCACGGTCGACGAGATCGTCGGATTCCGCGACGCGATTCTCGCCGAGGCGCTCCCGCTCGCCCTCCCTGCCGCATCACTCGACATCGTCGGCACGGGAGGCGACCGCTTCGGTACCGTGAACGTCTCGTCGATGTCCGCCATTGTGGCCGCAGCAGCCGGAGTGCCGATCGTCAAGCACGGCAACCGTGCGGCGAGCAGCAAGTCGGGTTCCTCGGACGTGCTGTCGGCCCTCGGCATCGATCTGTCTCTGGACGAGTCTGCCCTCGTCTCATCGTTCGAGGAGACGGGGATCGCGTTCGTGCATGCGGGTCGCTTCCTGCCTGGGTTCCGCCATGTCGCCCCGGTGCGCAAGGAGATCGGGATCCCGACGGTGTTCAACTTCCTGGGGCCGCTCTGCAACCCGGTGCGTCCGGAAGCGTCGGCGGTCGGTGTCGCCGATGCGGAGCGCGCGCCGCTCATCGCCGGCGTATTCCGGATCCGGGGCGCGTCCGCCCTGGTGTTCCGCGGTGATGACGGGCTCGACGAGCTCACGACGACGGGCCACTCCCGGATCTGGGAGGTGAATCGCGGGTCGCTGACCGAGCACGATTTGGATCCGCGGGATCTCGGGATCGCCCGTGCGGAGATCGACGATCTCCTCGGCGGTTCACCTGAGGAGAATGCGGACACTGTGCGTCGCACGCTCGCGGGAGACAGTGGCCCCGTGCGCGACATCGTGCTGCTGAACGCCGCGGCCGGTCTGGTCGCCTTCGACCTCTTCGCGAATCCGGAATCCGGGGAGCGGCCGATGCTCGAGCGGCTCGCGGAGCAGATCGCGCGCGCAGCCGATGCGATCGACAGCGGTGCAGCCGTGGCCAAGCTCGAGGCCTGGGCGGCGTCGACGACGGCTCACGCCGGCTGAGGGGGTTCGAGCGGCGCTCAGTCTTTGTCGTTGTGCTCGGTGAGGAAGGGCAGCGGGTCGACGGCGGTGCCCGCCACCTTGATCACGAGGTGGAGGTGCGGGCCGAACGACATGCCGGTATTGCCCACACGACCGGCCTCGTCGCCGACGCTGACGGAGTCTCCCACCGCGTAGGAGTGGGAGGCGAGCTCCATGTGGCAGTAACGGCTGCTCACTTCTTCGCCGTCGATCTCGTGATCGACCTTGAGCCCGAAGCCGCACCCGTCATCGCTGTAGCCCGCTTCGGCCACAGTGCCGTCTGCGATGATCGAGATCGGCGTTCCGGCTGGGGCGGCGAAGTCTTGCGCATCGTGGAACTGCGCGACCGGGGCGGTGCGATAGCCGAAACCATCGGTCAGCGTCGCGACTCCGTCGGCGAAGGGGAACTGCACGGCAGAGGATTCCACGTTCGCATAGGTCGCGCCCGACGGCTTCAAGCTCGCCGAGGTAGCGCTGAAGGCGGAGAGATCCGGTTCGGAGGACGTGTCGACCACGAGGTTCTGTCTGACCGCCGCTGACGCCTCAGTCTCGGACGCCGACGAGAGCAGGGGGAGTGCGCTGGCGCCGACCAGGCCGACGACGCTCGCGACCGCCGTGACGCGCAATGCCCGGTGGATGAACCGGCGCTTCCGGCTGAGCGGCGTCGCCGGCTCCTCGCGATCGAATCGGTAGCGGGGAAGCGCCGTGACCGCTACGGGTCCGAACCCGACCGATTCGTCCGTCGTTCCGATGCCGGGGTCGCCGAATGGCTGACGCTGGTCGTCTGACGGGAAGGTTCGGGGCATGCGTATCCTGGGTCGGGGGCAATGGTGACCCACGGTATCACGAAACGGTTACGAAGTCAGCGTTCGGGGTACGCGGACCGGAGCGGTAACGACGACGAGCGCGACGCCCACGCAGGTCATGCCGGCCCAGCCGAGCGCGCCCAGGCGCTCGCCGACCACGAGGGTGGCGAGGACTGCGGCCACAGCGGGTTCGCTGAGCGTGAGCGTGGTCGCGGTGCGAGGAGAGACTCGGGTGAGGCCGTAACCGAAGAGGAGGTATCCGATGAACATGGGCACAATGGCCATGTAGGCGCCCACGGCGAAGTTGTTCCAGCTGGTGAGCAGCGGCGCGCCCGTCGCGATGAGGATCGGGACGAGCAGGAGGCCACCGAGGCCGAAGATCGCACCCATCGATGCCGCTCGTCCGACGCCATCGTGCAGGAGTCGGTGCACGCACCAGGAGTACGCGGCATACGCGATGCCGGCTCCCAGTCCGCAGACGATGCCGAGCACGGTATCGGATGCGCCTGAACCGGAATCCCCGAGCTTGGCGGCGGTCAGCGTCGCACCGCCGATGATCCCGATGGTCGCGGCGAGGAGCCAGCGCGGGGCGAGCGGGCGGTCGTCGAGGATGCGTTCGAGTGCCCCGGCCGCAAGCGGGGCCGTGGCGAGCGAGACTGCAGTGCCGATGGCGACGCCGGCCAGGTGCATCGAGCTGTAGAACGCCAGCGGGTAGACGAAGACGGCGAGAGCCCCGGCCCACACGAGCCCCGGTCTCGAGCGAAGTTCCCGGGCGCTGGAGCGGAGCGCCGGAATCGCGATGCCTGCCTGCAGTACGCCGCCGATGCCGAGGGCGGCGGCACCGATCGCGAGCGGTCCCACCTCTGGCGCGAAGGTCGCGGCGGTGCCGGTCGTGCCCCAGAGCACGGCGGTCGTGAGTACTGCGATGACTCCGAGAGCGCGCCCACGGTGCACGGTTTGCTGAGGACTCATCCGAGGGTCACCGCGATTCCGCCGGCAGCTCGGCCCGCAGAATGGCCGCCGCGATGGTGCGGCCGCGCGAGATGCGTTCGGTGGCGCCATCGAGGCCGGCCCGTGACATAGCTCCTTCGAGCACGTAGACGAGGTGCTCGGCAAGGCCGCTGGCCTGTTCCTCGCCGACCACCTCGGCGAGGTGACCGAGCAGGATGGCCTCGATCTCCTCCTTGTGCTCCCGCACCACTGCCCTGGCGGGATCGCCGGCGGGGAACTCGGACGCGGCGTTCAGTAGGCCGCACCCGCGGAACGTCGCTTCCGGCGCACTCTCCGCGTGATCGAGGTAGGCATCGAACAGAGCGAGGCACGACTCCGCCGGTGTCGACGCCGTCGCGACGCGACGAGCGTAGAAATCCAGCAACTCGTGATGCCTGGCCTCGATGTAGGAACCGACGAGTGCGGCCTTCGACGAGAAGTTGTTGTACAGGCTCATCTTCGCGACGCCGGCTTCGGCGATGACGGCATCGATCCCGGTGGCGATGATGCCGTCGGCGGCGAATCGACGAGCGGCGGCGGTGAGAATTCGGTCGCGGGCGGTGAGTTCGGGCACGGCGGACCTCCGTTGGGGGAGCGAGCAGCTAGACAGACCAGTCTACACAGTGACTGTTCGGGGTTTTCCCGTGGTGGGGGCGTATGCTCATCCGCATGTGGCTTCGACGCGCATTCTTCCGATGGCTGTTCCCGGCCGTACTCGTGCTGCCGCTGTGGCTGCTCGTCGGGTGGGGCGTGTTCGAAGCGGGCGGTTGGGCCTTCCTGTGGGTTCTGTTCATCGCGATTCCTTCAGTGGCGATCGCGCAGCTCGTCTCGTCGCTCCTCGTGCGCGCGAGGCCTTCGGTGCAGCGGGATCGGGCGGTGTCGTGGACCGACGTGGCCGGCTTCGGCGCGTGGCACGTGCTGACGATCCTCGTGGGTCTGTACTCTGAGCGCTGGTTCGGCGTCGCTCTCGCGGCCGCGATCGCTGCAGCGCTGATCGTCTTCTGGCTTTCCCTCTCGCAGTTCCGCCGCGAAATCGCCGGGGGAGCGGTGTTCGGCGCACAATCGCCGTTCACCGGTGATGATCGCACCGGTCGGATCGACCCGGGCGACGTCACGATCATCACCGATGCACCTCCGCGGTCGCGGCGCCCCGACGAGGATTAGTCTCGGGCGGGTCGTGCCGCCGCGAGGAAGCGGGCGATGAGGTCCCGATCCTTCAGGCCAGGGGAGGACTCCACTCCGCTGGAGACGTCGACGCCCCAGGGGCGAGCGAGGTCGACGGCGGGGCCGACGGTGCGTGGATCGAGGCCGCCGGCCAGGAGCCAGCGGTCGCCGATGCGTGCGCGGTCGATGGTGGAGAGATCCCAGGTTTCACCGGATCCGGCCGCGGCCCCGTCCAGGAGCAGGAGCTCCTCGCCGAGGTCGCCGGCGCGGACGTCGGGCTCTGTGACGAGCGAGGTCGCACGCCACACACGCGGAATGATCTCGAGAGCCGCAGCGAAGTCGGCCGCGGAGTACTTGCCGTGGAGCTGCAGGACGTCGAAGCCGAGCCGCAGCGCCGTCGCGGCGGCCTCCGCAGCGGGCATCTCCCGTACCACGAGAACCGTATCGGTGGAGGCCGCGGCGTCGTGCGCCGCCGCGACGACGCTCCGCGCGACCGCGGGAGCTGCGTGACGCGGACTCCGCTCGCTCATGACCACACCGACTGCGTCGGCTCCCCGGTCCACGGCGAAGCGCGCCATGGACGGGTCTGATATTCCGCAGATCTTGACGTACATCAGCCGACCGGCCGTTCGGCAGGCTCAGCGGGTGCCGGACCGCGCTTCCCCGCGGTGAGCCGACGCAAAAGGACCTCGGCAGGGCCGCGTGCGCCCCTGCGCTCGAGCAGTGACGCGAGGACCACCGAGACCAGCCACACGCCGAACGCGATCCCGAAGGCCGCCGTGGTGTTGATCTGTGCTCCGAGACCGAAGCCCCACGCGGCCAGCAGCGGCGCGAAGATGAGCGACTGGAACAGGTAGCAGGAGAGGGAGCGCTTGCCGACGGCGGCGATCGCGCGCGGGATCCCCGTCATTGGGGTCGGGAGGCGTTGACCGATCAGCCCGAACAGCGCGGCATAACCGACGCCACCGGCGATCCCGGTGACCTGGGCGATCCCCATCGTCCCCCACTCGGAGCCCTCGAGGAAGGGCACCGCGCCGAGGTATCCGAGGGCGGGGAGGAGGCCTCCGAGGGCACCGATGACGATGCCCCACAGAGCCACGGTTCCCAGCGTGATCCTGCTGGAGAAGGTTTCGAGCCACGCGTGCCGGCCGGCGAGCATGCCGAGGAGGATCGCCGCGGGGATCGTCAACCCGAAAACAGCTCCCGGCGCCGATACCACCCAGACGCCGACGCGGACGAGCATCGCGATGCCGTACGAGGCGATGCCGTTCATGAAGTCGGCGTTCGAGACCATGATGTCGTCCTCGAGAGTGAATGCGGTGGGGTCGGGCAGCAGTGCGGTGACGAGGATCGCCGTACCGAGCATGAGGACGGCGCCGACCGCGAGGACACCGAGGATCACCCAGATCGTGATGCGCAGCACGGTGTCCGACCGGCTGAAGAAGATCGCGGTCAGGATGAGCCCCGCGATGCCGTACGTGCCGAGAATGTCGCCCGCGAAGAGGAGCAGGGCGTGCACGAAGCCGAACGCGATGAGCCACCAGTGCCGCCGGAAGAGCATGCCCCGGATCGCCGGTTCCGAGACCCCGCGCTCATAGCGCGATCGGGAGAATTGCACGATCCCGTATCCGAAGAGGAACGCGAACATGGGGTAGATCCTGGCATCCACCAGGACGATCGCGATCGCGGCCAGAGCCCGGTCGAGCGCGGTCCCGTCGAGAGGGTGCGCCGACGTCATCGGAGCGTCGTGCCCCCAGAGATAGAAGGAGACGTTGGCGATGGCGATGAGCAGGAGCATGACGCCGCGCGCGAGGTCGGGAGCATTGGATCGCTGAGCAGCCATGACTCCGACCCTATCGGCCGAGAACGCCCGCGCCGCGACGTCAGTCGAAGATGTCGTCCAGGAGGCCGCCGAGGAGCACGCCGCCGAGGACAGGGCCGAGCACGCTCGCACCGCCACCGCCGAGCGGTCCGCCGCCGCGTTGACCGCGTCCGACCCACCCGCCCCAATCGTCGTCGTCCGGACGAGCGGAGTCGATATCGCGCTGCGCCAGTCGCACGGCCTCGTCGGCGAGCTGCGTGGTCCGCCGCGCGAGTTGCTGGGCGCGTTCGCGGGTCTCCTCGGGCGCCACCAGGGGGTCGAGCTCACTCCGGAGCCGCTGCGCTTCGGCGAAGCGCGTCCGCGCGTCGGCGCCGATCCAACCGCGGTGGCCGTTGATGAGGCGGTCGGCGACATCGAGTGCGCGATCGGCCGCGCCGACGTCGTGCCGCACATGGTCGAGCGAGGGGAGTGGACGCTGCGCGCGCTCGACGGCGGCGTCGAGTGCCGCGTTCGCCTGTGAAAGGGCGGAGAGGTCGGCGAACGGGTCGCGCGCGCCGTGGGCGCCTGACACCGTGGAGAGCGCCGTCTCAAGATCGCGGATCGCGGCGTCGAGTGCTCCGGTCCGGGGGAGTGAGGCCGCGCGGGCGAGGTCCGAGCGGGAATCGTCGATGACCTCGGCGAGTGTGGACTGGGCGCGCATGGCCTCGACTTCGAACCCGTCCACCCCGTCGAGCACGGACGTCGCACGGCGCACCGATTCGGTGGCGGTCTCGAGGGCGAGCGTCGCGTCCTCGTTCCGGCCAGCGGTCCGCCGTCGCTCGGAGAGTTCGACCGACTGCACCGCGAAGTCGAGGAGCCGTTCGGCCTCGTCTGCCGTCAGGCGGATTCGATGGAGTGCTGAGGCACTGTAGCGTGCACCCAGCCGTTCGATCGTGTCGCGGGTCTCGGGAATGCGGCTCCGCAGGCGTTCGACGTCGTCTCGCACGCCCTGAGCGATGCGCGGGGCCTCTCTGACGCGCTCGACCTGGGCACGCAGGGCCTCGGTGCGCTCATCCAGCACTTCCTCCGCCCAGTCGCAGAGCTGCACGATGCGGGTGTTCCGAGTGCGGAGCTCCTCAGGGGTATCGGGGATCTCGTCGTGGTTGAGCTGGTGCAGCTGGAATGCCTCGCCGAGGTGCTGTCGCACTGCTGCGAGAGCGGTGCGCAGATCGGCGGTCGCCGACTCACCGAGCTCGGCCGACGCGAACGCGAGCTCGTCGTCGGTGGCGCGGATCCGCTCGTCGGCGGTCACGAGCGCGGTGCGCGCCTGACCGGCGAGAGCGTCGTCGACCTGACCCTGGCGTTCGTCGGCCTCGCGCTTGCGGCGCCCCCAGAAACCCACCATGTTCCGATCCTAGTGTGTTCACATATACAGTCAGTGGAAACGAGAGGAACCCCATGACGAAGCAGTCCATCTTCGGCCGCATCTCCGCCCTGGTGCGCGCCAACGTCAATGCCGCGATCGATGCTGCGGAGGACCCGCAGAAGATGATCGATCAACTCGTCCGCGACTACAGCGCCAGCATCGCGGACGCCGAGGCCGCCATCGCCGAGACGATCGGCAACCTGCGGCTCCTGGAGCGCGACTACGCCGAGGACGTGGACACCGCGAACGAGTGGGGGCGCAAGGCCGTCGCCGCGAGCCGGAAGGCCGACGAGATGCGCGCGGGCGGCAACGCTGCAGACGCCGACAAGTTCGACAACCTCGCGAAGGTTGCGCTGCAGCGGCAGATCAGTGCGGAGAACGAGGCCAAGGAGGCTGCTCCGACGATCGCGACTCAGACGGAGGTCGTCGATCGGCTGAAGGCCGGTCTGCAGGGGATGAAGGAGAAGCTCGAGCAGCTGAAGGCGAAGCGGAACGAGCTCGTCGCCCGTGCGAAGGTTGCGGAGGCGCAGAACCGGGTCGCCGACGCCGTGAAATCGGTCGACTTCCTGGATCCGAACAGCGAGCTCGGCCGGTTCGAGGACAAGATCCGTCGCCAGGAGGCGCTGGCGCAGGGCAAGCAGGAGCTCGCCGCATCGAGCCTCGACCAGCAGTTCATGGAGCTCGAGAACCTGGGTGAGGTCACTGAGGTCGAGGCGCGGCTCGCAGCGCTCAAGAGCGGGACGACTCAGCAGGCCATCGACCGGTGAGCGCGTTCCGCTGACCCGCCGACAACGGAACGCGGCAGGGGAGACGCGAAAGCGCCGGAGGAGCGTAAGCCCCCTCGGCGCTTTCGTGCATCGAGCGTCGGGATGCGCTAGATCGTCGGGCCGTCCTGGTCCACGATCTCCTGGGAGACGGGTGCCTCGACACCAGCGGCGTTGGCTGCCTGCAGGCGCGACTCGTGAGCGGTTCGGATGATGCGCGAGTAGCGATCCTTGTGCTCGATGAGATCGTCGCGGTACTTCTGGGGGACCGACTCGGCCCGGCGAGTCCAGTCGTCCATGAGCTGAGCGGCGTCGCGACGCTCCGCCTCGGTCGCCTCATCGCTGAGCTCGGTGTACCGGTGCGCGAACCGCTCAGCGTTCTGCAGTGCGCGGAGTGCGCGTCCCTTCGGGCTGGCGAGGGACGCGAGCACCGTGATGATGAGGATGCAGACGATGACGAGCAGCGAAATCTCGGTCGGGATCTCGCTGACCGGAACGTTCTCGCCGCCGTTCACGAAGAACAGGTTGTTCTCGTGCAGCGCGTGGAGGATCAGCTTGACGCCGATGAAGCCGAGGATCGCCGCGAGACCGTAGGAGAGGTACACGAGGCGGTCGAGCAGTCCGTCGATGAGGAAGTAGAGCTGACGGAGTCCCATGAGCGAGAACGCCGTCGCCGTGAAGACGATGTAGGGGTCCTGCGTCAGACCGAAGATCGCGGGGATCGAGTCGAACGCGAACAGCAGGTCGGTCGCGCCGATGGCGACCATGACGAGCAGCATCGGTGTGATGAGGCGCTTGCCGTTCTTCATGACGGTCAGGCGGTCGCCGTTGTACTCGTCCGAGGCTGGCAGGAAGCGCTTGGCGCCGCGGACCATGATGTTGTCCGCCTCGTCCTTCCCGTCCTTATCGCCCGTCAGCTCACCCTTGAGCTGCTGACCGGCGATGAGCAGGAGCGCGATGCCGAAGAGGTAGAAGACATCTGACCAGGCCTCGATGATGGCCGCACCCACGAGGATGAACGCCGTGCGCGAGATGAGCGCGAAGGTGATGCCGAAGAGTAGAACCTTCTGCTGGTAATCGCGCGGCACCTGGAACGACGACATGATCACGAGGAACACGAAGAGGTTGTCCACGCTGAGCGCCTTCTCCGTGATGTACCCGGAGTAGTACTCGATGGCGTGCTGGGTGTCGCCGAACAGGAAGAAGACAAGACCGAACACGAGCGCGAGGCCCACGTAGATGGCCGACCAGATGGCCGCCTCGCGAATATGCGGCGTGTGCGCCTTCCGGACGTGCGCGAAATAGTCGAACAGCAGTAGGCCGATGATCACCGCGATGGTGATGGCCCAAGTCCAGCCGTTGATCTCCAAGAGAGCCTCCCGTGGGTGTCGTGATCCACGCAAGTCTCTCCCGCCGATCACCCGAGGTGGATCGGCCTCCGCATCCGGTTCGGCAAGGTGCCGAACGTGCTGACGTTCACGGAGAGGGGGGATACTCCCTTGCTGGGAGTTGAGTGTACCAGGGGATTGTAGCCCGCGAGTATTTCCGAACGCGCAACATGCGAACTGACATAATATACATTATCAACGCGAAGACGTGTGCGCGGATTCGCGCCTATGAACTGAGCGTAATGAGTGCTTGACCGCTCAGTGCTGCAGCACCGATTGCCCCGAGGCTTCCGGCGAGGATCATGAGTCCGGCGGTCTCGACCCAGAATGTCGATGCGGCGACGACCAGCGCTGCGACGACGAGCAACATGCCGACGCCGATCAGGATCACGCGCACCGCGACGATCCCTGAAGGCCGACGCGACATCCGGATTGGCGCGACGATCGTCATGACGGCGAACGTCAGCACGCCGAGCATCATGGCTCCGAGCACATCGCTCGGCCGGTGCCAGCCGTACTCGAGCAGCTGCCAGGCGACGACGCCCATGAGCGCCGACCCGCCGAGCGCGACGACGGCGCGTGCGCGGTCCGGGACGGTCCAGATGCATGCGGCCACGAAGAGCACAAAAATCGACATGTGTCCGCTGGGGAACGTGTTGGGTGCGTCGAGCTCGAACAGCCCCGGTCTGATGAGGAACTGCTGCTTCAAGAACTGGGCTGCGACGATGCCGATCGCGGGTACGACGGTGACGCCGATCGCGCGGATCGGCCCGTGCACCAGGAACGCCACGAAGCCGAGGAGCAGGAAGACGACGGCGACGCTCGGGATCGACACGAGGTTGAGCGGCGCGGGCGGCGTCGTGCTGAACACGGCCTCACCGAGGACGAGTGCCTCCGCACGCTGTCCGATCGCGCTGCGGACGCCGACGATGTACGACGAGATGCCGACGACCGCGGAGAGGACGGCGATGAGCAGCGCGCGGGAACGGCTCGCGCTCCTTCCCTGCGCGCGGAGTACCTGGGTGACGGCCCCCGTGCTCATACGCGACTCCCCCCGTGGCGTGCTCTCGTGCTCATCATCCATCAATGTACTGTCCTCGCGGGACAATTCGCTGTGTTGCCGCCGGGGCCGGACTGGTGGGAGTCGTGTGCGGGGCGTGCTCCTCCCCCGCACAGAAACGCCGCGGGTGGGCCGGGAGTGCATCCCCGGCCCACCCGCGGCGGCTCCGCCCTGAACTACTCGGCGGGCAGGACCAGATCCTGACCCGTGACGATCAGGTCGGCGCTCGCGAGCGTGTCCTGGTTCACGGCGAAGAGGCCGAGCCAGCCGCTCTCGATGCCCTGATCCTCCGCGATGCTGGCGAGCGTGTCGCCCTCCTTCACGGTGTAGGTCTCGTCGGAGGGGCTCACGTCGGGCAGATCGAGGGCCGGAGCCTGCTCCCCTGCGGGTGCCTGCTCGGCGGGAGCCGCCTCGGTCCAGGTGGTCTCGACCGGTGCCTGCTGCGGTGCCTGCTCGGCGGCCGGCGCAGCTGCGCCGCCCCCTCCGCCCTGCCCGCCGCAGGTGGGCCATGCGCCCCAGCCCTGCGAGTCGAGCACGTTCTCGGCGACGCGGATCTGCTCGCCGCGCGACGCGTCGGCCGGGTTGCCCGTGCCGCCATTCGCCTCCCAGGTGCCCTGGTTGAACTGCAGGCCGCCGGAGTACCCGTTGCCAGTGTCCGTCGCCCAGTTGCCGCCGGACTCGCACTCTGCGACGGCGTCCCACTTCGAATCGTCGGCCGCGTTTGCGGCAGACGGAACCAGAGCTGCCCCGGCCGCGAGGGTGATCGCGCCGACGGCGAGGAGGCCGCCGCGCGAGAAGCGGGAGGCGAAGCTGCTGGTGTGCTCGGTGGTAGTGAAAGCCATGTGTGAACTCCTGGGGCCCCGTCGAGCCGCGACCTGCGCTGCTCTCGCCCGACCGATGCCAATCGGAATCATGGAACGAAGGATGCGGGGCGAGTGTGACGGCGATCCTTCGCGGTTCAGCACGCCACACTACGCAAGGTCACGAACAGATAACAAATCCGTCCAGCATCTTGTCAGCCGGTACTCGACCGGCATTCAGGCGCGCGGCTCCCCCGCGCGGGGATCACGGGTCGCATAGAACGCGACGGCCGACGAGGCGGCGACGTTCAGAGAGTCGACGCCGCCCATCATGGGAATCGTCACACGCCGGTCGAGACGGTGATCCGTGGCGGCCTGGAGCCCATGGCCCTCCGAGCCGAACACGAGGGCCAGGTCGCGGTGGTCCTCCGCGACGAGCTCGTCCAGGGAGATCGCTCCCTCCCCCAATGTCATGCCCGCGACGGCATATCCGAGCTCCTGCAGCAGCTCGACGCCGCCGCGCGGCCATGCATCGATCCGTGTCCACGGCACTTGGAACACGGTCCCCATCGAGACGCGCACTGAGCGACGATACAGTGGATCGGCGCAGCTGGGCGTGACGAGCACGGCATCGAACCCCATCGCCGCAGCGTTCCGGAAGCAGGAGCCCACGTTGGCGTGATCGGCGAGATTCTCGAGCACGGCGATGCGCGAGCGGGCCCCGTCGTCGCCCGGGGACTCATCCGCAGGGTGACCCGTGCGACGCACCGCGGAGATCAGCTCGGCCGGGTCGCGGAGCGCCGGGCGGTGCATCGAGGCGATCGCCCCGCGATGCAAATGGAAACCGGTCAGTCGCTCCAGCTGCTCAGAGCTCCCGACGTAGACGGGTACGTCGGGATACGCGTCGAGGAGCCCCTCAACGCGGGGAATCCACTCCTCGAGGAGCAGCACGGAGCGCGGCCGGTGCCCGGCGCGCAGGGCACGACCGATCACCTTCGTCGACTCGGCGAGGTAGAGCCCCTCCTCCGGCTCGCGCACCCGTCGGAGCGCGACATCGGTGAGCCGCGTGTAGTCGGCGAGCTCGGGAGCGTCGAGATCATGAACGCGCTCGATCCTCACTCTCGCTCCTCCCCCGTCTGCTCGCAGTCGTGCGCCGCCGCGGTCGTCCGCTGCGTCTCGCGGAGGAAGGCCGCCGTCCACGCCGCCGTGTCGGCGACCGCTTCGTAGTGCACGAGATGACCGGCGCCGGGGATCACGCGCAAGCGTGCGTCGGGAAGGCGACGCACCAGTCCCAGTTGATCGACCGGGGTCGAGAGGTCGTCCCGCTCCCCCGCCACGACGAGTGTGGGCATCGTGAACGCCTCGGCGACCTCGGTCACGGTGTGGGAGACGGAGGCCTGGAATGCCTCGAGCAGCGTCGCGGGATCCGCGAACACACTGAAATACCGGTCGTGCTGGTCGTGGATCCACGCGCGGAGCTGCCGGTCACGCGTCTTCGCCATGACCTCGCTCATGAGGCGCACGATGGCGGGATTGCCGAGCAGTCGCCGCGCTCCGGCCTCGGGCAGTGCACGGGCCGCGCGGTAGTACACGGTGGCGAGGCGGGTCATCGGTGCGTTCGGCCCTTCGAGGGCCGGTGCCGAGATCGGGTTGACGAGGACCGCACGCCCGGGCGCCAGCCCCTGATCGATCGCTTCTGCGACGACGAGCGAGCCGAAGGAGTGGCCGAGCACCCCGTATCCTTCCGGAGCGGTCGCAGTCGCGAAGGCGCGCAGCCACTCCCCGTAGAGGGCGAGGTCGTGGGTTCGCCCGGGAACCGCCGGGGTGGCGCCGAAGCCGGGAAGGTCGGGTACCAGGATCCGGACCTCTGGCACCAGTTCGGCGATCGCGTGCCCGATGCCGTCGAGACCGTGGTGATCGCCCCGGAAGCCGTGGACCAGGATGAGCGGCGCGCCGTCGTCGGGTCCGGCGGTCCACGCGCGCGTCGTGGTGCCCAGTGTCGGGATCAGGAGGTCTGGCGGTGCGTCAGTCACCAGGCAATCGTACTCAGCGCGGCTGGCAGGAGCGCCGGGCCGCGTCCATCCGGTGCGTCGGATGCCGATAGCCTGGACGGGACCGGAAGGAACCAGAGTGACCAGTCATCTCCCCCTGTGGGCCGAGCGCATCGCCGTCTTCGACACCGAAACCACCGGCGTCGATCCCCGTGAAGCGCGCATCGTCACGGCGGCTATCGCGCTGCTGAACCGCGACGGAGAGATCGCGGAACGATACGACTGGCTCCTGGATCCCGGTGTCGAGATCCCTCTCCCCGCCGTGCAGGTGCACGGTATCTCCACCGACGTCGCCCGGACGAGCGGCATCCACGCGGAGGTGGGGATCGCGCAGATCGTGGAACGGGTGACCGAGATGCTCGCCCGCGGGTTCCCGATCGTCGCCTACAACGCGCCGTTCGATCTCTCGCTGCTGCGCGCAGAGGCGCATCGGTACGGGATCGCCTGGCCGGAGACCATCGCGCCGGTGATCGACCCGCTCATCCTGGACAAGCAGTTCGACCGCTTCCGACGCGGCAAGCGGACCCTGACGGCCGTCGCGGCGCACTACGGCGTCGACATCGGACAGGCGCACGACGCGGGTGACGACGCCATTGCCGCGGGACGCGTGCTGCACCGGCTCACCGAGAAGTTCGTCGACGTGATCCCCGCCGACCTCGATGAACTGCACCGCCGCCAGGTGGAGTGGGCGCGCGACCAGGCCGAGAACTTCCAGGCGTACATGCGGCGCACGAAAAACCCCTCGTTCGTCGCGGAGGGCGGGTGGCCGCTCCGGTGAACGAGGGGTTCCCGCCAGAGCCCTGCGGGCTCCGGTGAGGGTCGGTGCTTAGGCGCCGAAGCCCTTGAAGCGCTTGTTGAACTTCTCGACGCGACCGGCCGAGTCCATGATGCGCTGCTTGCCCGTGTAGAACGGGTGCGATGCGCTGGAGATCTCGACGTCGATCACCGGGTACGTGGTGCCGTCGAGCTCGATCGTCTTGTCGCTCGTGCGGGTCGAACGGGTGAGGAACGTCTCGCCCGACGCCAAGTCACGGAACACGATGGCGTTGTACTCGGGGTGGATGTCGGTCTGCATGGCTGTCCTTCAGGTTGGTTCGTGGGCGCGATCGGATGATGCGCGTGTTGCGAAGCGATGTCGCACCAAAGATCTATCGTAGCAGAGTGGTGCTCGTCTCACACGCGCGCCACGGCGGCGTATCGTCCATCCCGCACAGTGAGGTCGAATGGCATGCCGAACGTGGTTTCGAGGTGCTCCGCCGTCAGCGTGTCGGCGAGCGGGCCTGCGGCCTGGACTCTGCCATCCCGCAGGAGCAGCGCGTGGGTGAAGCCCGGAGGGATCTCTTCGACGTGGTGCGTCACCATCACCATGGCCGGCGACATCGGCGACGCGGCGAACCCCGAGAGCATCTGCAGCAGATTCTCGCGGGCTCCGAGGTCCAGGCTCGCACTGGGCTCGTCGAGCAGCAGCATCTCGGGGTCGGTCATCACCGCGCGCGCGATCATCGCCCGCTTCCGCTCCCCATCGCTCAGGGTGCCGAATCGGTGGTCGGCCAGTGATGAGAGACCCCACTCCGCCAGAATCCGGTCCGCCTGCCTGACATCGATAGCCTCGTACGCCTCGTTCCAGCGCCCCTCGACGGAGTAGGCGGCGGTCAGGACCACGTCGCGTACGGTCTCGCTCTCGGGAATCCGCTTCGCCGTGGCCGAACCCGCGAAGCCGATGCGCGTGCGCAGCTCGAAGATGTCGACCTTCCCGAGACGCTCGTCGAGGATGTCGACGGTTCCTGTCGTCGGGTAGTCCCCCGTCGTCGCGAGCTTGAGCATAGTGGTCTTGCCCGCCCCGTTCGGGCCGAGAATCACCCAGCGCTGATCGCTCTCCACGTTCCAGTCGACGCCCGCGAGGATCGAGCGGCCGTTGCGGACATAGGTGACGTCGGAGAAGCGCAGCACGTTGACCATGGCCTCCAGCCTACCCCTCCGCCGCCTACACTTGAGTCATGCCTGACGCCGCCTCCTCGCGCCCACTCGTTGTTCTCGACTGCGACTCCACGACCATCCGCGATGAGGTGATCGAACTGCTCGCAGATGCAGCCGGTTCCCGTGAGAAGGTGGCCGCCGTGACCGAGCGCGCCATGCGCGGCGAGCTCGACTTCGCCGAGAGCCTCGCGGAGCGCGTGGCGACGCTGGCAGGCACCCAGGAGTCGGTGTTCGCCGACACCTACCGTCGCGTGCGACGATCCGCGGGGATCGAGGCACTCATCGCCGAGGTCCACGCCCGCGGCGGCGTAGTGGGCGTCGTGTCCGGCGGCTTCCACGAGGTGCTCGACCCGCTGGCGGAGGATCTCGGTCTCGATCACTGGCGTGCGAACCGTCTCGAGGTGCGCGACGGCCGGCTCACCGGCCGCACCGTCGGTCCCGTGATCGACGCGACGGCGAAGGCCGATGCGCTCAGCGAGTGGGCGGACGCGGCGGGGATCCCGCTCCAGGCGACCGTCGCGATCGGCGATGGCGCCAACGATCTCGAGATGATGGCGATCGCCGGACTCTCAGTGGCCTACAACGCGAAGCCCGTGGTTCGCGAGCGCGCCGACGTCTCCATCGAGGACGACCTCGCGCTCGTGATCCCGCTGCTGGACCGCCTGACTGCCTAGTGGCCCATGCCGAGGCCGCCGTCAACGGGGATCACGGCCCCTGAGACGTAGGAGGCGTCATCGCCGGCGAGCCACGACGCGACCCCGGCGATCTCCTCGACCGTGCCAAAGCGCGCCGCGGGGATCGAAGCGCGGTACTGGGCCTGCTGCTCCTCGGGCAGTGCCGCGGTCATGTCGGTCTCGATGAAGCCCGGCGCGATCACGTTGGCGGTGATGTTGCGGGCGCCGAGCTCGCGCGTGAGCGAACGCGCGAAACCGACGAGCGCGGCCTTCGACGAGGAGTAGTTGATCTGCCCGGGCGAACCGTAGAGCGCCACAACGCTCGAGAGCAGGATCACGCGGCCGAATCGTCCCTTCAGCAAGCCCTTCGCGGCGCGCTTCACGACCCGGAAGGTGCCGGTGAGGTTGGTGTCGATCACGCTCGTGAACTCCTCCTCGCTCATGCGGAGCAGCAGCGTGTCCTTCGTGATCCCGGCGTTCGCGACCACGACCTCCACGGGGCCGAGCTCGGCCTCGATCTCGGAGAACGCCGCGTCGATGGAGGCCGCGTCGGTCATCTCTGCGCGGACCGTGAGGGCCCCGGCTGGCCCCTCTCCGGAGCGCGAGGTCACGGCGACACGGTGCCCGTCGGCGATCATGCGCTCGGCGATCGCATAGCCGATGCCGCGGTTGCCACCCGTGATCAGCACGGTGCGGGGAGTCGTCATGGGGCGTCCTTCCGTCGGGTTGTCGCATCCAGCCTAGAGGAGAGTTCGTCGTGTTCGGTGCACCTCCCCAGCCGTCCGGCGTAGGCTGGACGACGGACGATCGAGAAGGGGCACATGGCTAGGAGCTACAGCGTGACATCGGCGGGCCAGTCGGCAGCCGAGGATCGCGCGCACCGTATGCGCTTCTACTTCACTTCGATGGCGTTGCGTCTCGTCTGCGTGGCGTCGCTCTTCTTCGTCCGCAGCTGGTTCTGGGCGATCGTCTGCATCGTCGGAGCAGTGGTGCTCCCCTACCTCGCGGTGATGGTCGGCAACGCCGTCGGGCCGACGACGGACGGCAGCAGGCCGGAGGCGCCGAGCCCGGCCGAGCTCATGCCGCCCGAGCAGGCGTCTGATACGTCCCCGCGCCCCTCCGGCGTGACGATCGTGATCGACGCAGACGCCCACCGCCGTGCCGAACCGACGTCGCCCGCCGGAACGGAGCCAGCACCAGGACCGGGACCAGGACCGGGACCGGGACCGAATGGACCCGACCGCCCTGACGGCCCGCAGGGAACGGTCTCGTGAGCGGACTCGGCGGACCGCTGGGGGGCGTCCTCGGTGGAGATCCCGATGAGCGCTTCACCTGTTCGCGTGCCGGGTGCACCGCGCGCGCCGACGTGGCGCTCCTCTGGCGGAACCCCAAGATCCACTCCCCCGAGCGGCGGAAGACGTGGCTGGCGTGCGCAGACCACCGCGAGACCCTCGTCGCTTTCCTGTCGGCGAGGGACTTTCCCCTGCGCGTCGTTCCCGTCGATGATCTGGAGGACGCATGACCACGGCTCCCCCCGAGACGGTGCACGCTCGCGAGCGCGAACCCGAACACGGCGACCCCGTCGGGTGGTCGTTCCTCCGGAGCCGTCGCTGGATCGGCTACTACGCCATGCTGCTGGTGTTCGCCGTCGCCTGCGTGTTGCTCGCCGACTGGCAGTTCGACCGTCGCGCCGAAGCGCGAGCCGAGATCGCGCGTATCGACGCGAACTATGGGGCTCCGGCGGTGCCGCTGGGTGATGAGCTGCCGACGCTCGACAGCTACGACGACGGGGTGCAGAAGTGGCGCACCGTAGAAGTCACCGGCGAATACCTCGGTGACACGTTCCTGGCTCGGAACCGCCCGGGTCCCGAGGGGGTGGGCGTCGCCCTCATCCAGCCGCTGCTGACCGAGAGCGGCGACGTGTTCTTCGTCGATCGCGGATGGGCGCCCGTCGGCGCAGACGGCACGACGCCCGATCAGATCCCCGTTCCTGCGGAGGGAGAGGTCACCGTCGAAGCGCGCCTGCGAGCGAGCGAGCCGGAGGTTCCCGGCAGGAGTACCGTAGGCCAGACCGTTGGCAGCATCGACCTTCCGGAACTCGCGCAACTGGCGGACGCCGAGGACTCGAGTTACATCGCGGCATACGGCATGCTCGTCGCGGAGGCCCCGGCCGGTGACCACGGGGTCCTCCCCGCGCCCCCCGAGCGGGATGAGGGCCCGCACCTCTCCTACGCCCTCCAGTGGTACGTATTCATCGTGATCGCCGTCTCCGGCGTCGTCTACGCCGCCCGTCAGGAGTACCGCAACCTCAACGCCGGCAGTTCTGAGGTCGATCGCCAGGACCGTCGTCGCGAGGAGCGGCGTCGTCGTCGCGGCCCGACCGACGCCGACGAGGAGGATGCGATCCTCGATGGGTGAGCCGACGGTCCCCCGTCCCGGGGCGCGCGTGCGCGTCGGCGTGCGTCGACTGGTCGAGCGGAAGGGCTTCCAGCGCGCCATCATCGCGCTCATCGTCTTCAACGCCGTGATCCTCGGACTCGAGACCTACCCGGCGGTGCTGGCGGCCCACGGCTCGGTGCTGACGACGATCAATGCCGTCGTGATCGCGATCTTCGCGATCGAGCTCGCACTGCGCATCTACGCCTACGGCTGGCGCTTCTTCACCGACGGGTGGAACATCTTCGACTTCGTCGTCGTCATCGCCGCCCTGGTGCCTGCGAGCTCAACGAGCGCGGCGCTGCGGCTGCTGCGCCTGCTCCGGGTGTTCCGTCTGCTCTCGGCGGTCCGGTCGATGCGCATGGTCGTCAACGCACTCGTCGCGTCCATCCCTGGCATCCTATCGATGGGCGGCCTCTTCCTGATGGTCCTCTACGTCTTCGCGGTGGCGTCGACGACGCTGTTCGCACCGCTGGACCCCGTGAACTACGGCGACCTGGGCCGCACGTTCGTCTCGCTCTACCGCATCGTCATCGGCGACGGCTGGGCCGATGTCGTCGTTCCGCTGGCAACGAACCACCCGTGGGTGTGGGCCTACTTCGTCGGGTTCTCGCTGATCGGCGCTGTGATCCTGTTGAACCTCTTCGTCGCGGTCGTCGTCGAGGGTATGAACCGGATCCAGACCGAGGAGCTCGAGGAGCACGACCACACGCCGGAGATACTCGCAGAAGTTCGGGAGCTCCGCGCTCAGCTGACGCGACTCGAAGAACGGCGCTCCTAAGCGCGACGGCCCCCGACCGCTCCTTTACGCCAGCTCGATGAGCTCGAGGTAATCCTTCGACCAGTGGTCCTCGGTGGCCTCAGGCATGATGAGCACCCGCTCCGGGTTGAGCGATTCGACGGCGCCCTGATCGTGCGACACGAGTACGACGGCGCCCGAGAAGTGCGCGAGCGCGTCCAGGATCTCCTCGCGGCTCGCGGGGTCCAGGTTGTTCGTCGGCTCGTCGAGCAGCAGGACGTTGGCGCTCGACACCACGAGCATCGCCAGAGCGAGTCGCGTCTTCTCGCCGCCTGAGAGCACGCCGGCCGGCTTGTGCACGTCATCCCCCGTGAAGAGGAACGAGCCGAGTACCTTCCGCGCCTCGGTCTCCGTCAGATGCTGGGAGACCGACACCATGTTCTGCAGGATCGTCGCACGGTGATCGAGCGTCTCGTGCTCCTGGGCGTAGTACCCGACCTTCAACCCGTGCCCGGCGACGATGCCTCCCGTGTCGGGCTCGTCGACGCCGGCGAGGAGGCGCAGCAGCGTGGTCTTGCCCGCGCCGTTCAACCCCAGGACCACGACTTTCGAACCGCGGTCGATGGCGAGATCGACTCCCGCGAAGATCTCGAGCGACCCGTAGGACTTCGAGAGCCCCTCCGCCTGCAGCGGCGTCTTGCCGCAGGGCGATGGCTCGGGAAAGCGGAGCTTCGCGACCCGCTCGACCTGGCGCTCGTCCTCGAGGCCGGAGAGCATCCGCTCGGCGCGCGCCACCATCTGATGTGCAGCGGCCGCCTTCGAGGCCTTCGCCCCGAACTTCGCCGCCTGATCCTTGAGGGCTGAGGCCTTCTTCTCGACGTTGGCGCGTTCTTTGCGACGGCGCTCCTCGTCGGCGGCGCGCTGGCGCTGGTAGAGCTTCCAGCCCATGTTGTAGACGTCGATGACCTGACGGTTCGCGTCGAGGTAGAAGACCCGGTTCACGGTTTCGCCGACGAGGTCGATGTCGTGGGAGATCACGATCACGCCGCCCTTGTAGCTCTTGAGAAACTCCCGGAGCCACACGATCGAATCGGCGTCGAGGTGGTTCGTCGGCTCGTCGAGGATCATGGTGTCGGCATCGGAGAACAGGATCCTCGCCAGCTCGATACGGCGACGCTGGCCGCCCGAAAGCGTCTTCAGCGGCTGATCCAGGATTCGGTCGGGCAGCCCGAGGTTGTGCGAGATCGAGGCGGCTTCTGCCTCGGCCGAGTATCCACCGAGAGCCTGGAACCGGTCCGTGAGCGATCCGAAGCGCTTCATCGCCTTCTCGGCCTTCGCGGGATCGTCAGAGCCCATCTCCTCGGTGGCGCGGGCGATGTTCTTCGTCAGCGATCCGAGACCGCGCGCGTCGAGAATGCGGTGTCGGGCGAGCTGCTCGGGGTCCCCTGTCCGCGTGTCCTGCGGGAGGAAGCCGAGCTCCCCCTTCACCGAGACGGATCCCTCCGCGGGCTGGAGCTCCCCGGAGAGGGTTCGCGTGAGCGTCGTCTTCCCTGCGCCGTTGCGCCCGACGAGCCCGATCTTGTCACCGGGGTTCACGCGGAACGACACCTCGGACATGAGTCGGCGTGCGCCGACGTCGATCGCGAGGTCCTCGACGATAATCACGGAACGTTCTCCTCAAAAACAGTGTTCACACGCAGATTCGGGTCAGTTCGACAGGGTGCGCGTGCGCAACACTGTGCCGAACTGACCCGAATCTGCGGGGGTGGGGCGGGGCTGGGTGCCGGGCGAACCCTCTTAGATGGCGAACCCCAAAGCCCTCATCATATCGCGCCCGTCATCGGTGATCCGCTCGGGCGTCCACGGCGGCATCCACACCCAGTTGATGCGGAAGGCCGTGACCAGGCCGTCGAGCGCCTCGGCGATGTCGTTCTCGATCACGTCCGTGAGCGGGCAGCCGGCGCTCGTCAGCGTCATGCTGATGACGAGCGCGTCATGCTCCTCGTCGAACGCGAGGTCGTAGATGAGGCCGAGGTCGACGATGTTCACGCCGAGTTCGGGGTCGGCGACGTCCTTCAGCGCCTCGATCGCCTGCTCCCGGAACTCGGGGGCGATCGACGTGGCCGGAATGGTCTCACTCATGCGGTCCTCCTCGGATGGATTCGGCTGCGGAACTCGCGTCGACGAGTCTACGCCGCCGGGGTGAGGAAGCGGTCATAGCCCTCTTCCTCGAGGCGATCGGCGAGCTCGGGGCCGCCCTCTTCCGCGACGCGGCCGTTCACGAAGACGTGCACGAAGTCGGGCTTGATGTAGCGGAGGATCCGGGTGTAGTGCGTGATGAGCATCACGCCGAGCCCCGTGTTCTCCTTCGCGCGGTTCACGCCCTCCGCGACGATCTTCAACGCGTCGACGTCGAGGCCGGAGTCGGTCTCGTCGAGCACGGCGAAGGCCGGCTTCAGCAGTTCGAGCTGCAGGATCTCGTTGCGCTTCTTCTCGCCGCCCGAGAAGCCCTCGTTCACGTTGCGCTCGGCGAAGGAGGAGTCCATGCGCAGATTCTCCATGGCGCCCTTGACGTCCTTCATCCAGGTGCGGATCGCCGGAGCCTCGCCCTCGATCGCCGTCTTGGCGGTGCGGAGGAAGTTGGCGTTGGTCACGCCGGGGATCTCGACCGGGTACTGCATGGCGAGGAACAGACCGGCCTGAGCCCGCTCGTCGACGCCCATCTCGAGCACCTCTTCGCCGTCGAGCAGGATCGAGCCGCTGTCGACGGTGTACCGGGGGTGGCCGGCGATCGCGTAGGCGAGCGTGGACTTGCCCGAGCCGTTCGGGCCCATGATGGCGTGAGTCTCACCCTGACGCAGCGTGAGGTTCACGCCCTTCAGGATCTGCTTGCTCCCCTGATCGGTCTCGACGCTGACATGCAGGTCCTTGATTTCCAGAACGGAGGTCATTGTTGAATCTCTTTCGTAACGTTGGGGTCGATGTACACATCGCCGTCGACGATCTCGACGACATAGACGGGAACCGGCTCGTACGCCGGCAGGTTCTGCGGGATACCGGTGCAGAGGGAGAATGCCGAGCCGTGCGCCCAGCACTCGAGCGTGTCGCCCTCGACGAACCCTTCGGCCAGGCTGATCTGCCCGTGGCTGCAGGTGTCGCCGATGGCGTGGACCGATCCCTCGCTGTCGAGCACGACGGCGATCGGAACATCGTCGATGACGACGCGCGTCGCCTGGTCCTGGACGAGGTCGCTCAGTGCGAGTGCCTTCTGTCGGGCCACGGCTTACGCGGCGCTTTCGGAGAGCTCGGCCTCGATCGCGGCCTGGAGCTGCGCCTCGATGTCGGGCTCACCGATCTGCTGGATGACCTCGAGCAGGAAGCCGCGCACGACGAGTCGACGCGCCTCCTCCTCGGAGATGCCGCGGCTCTGCAGGTAGAACAGGTGCTCGTCATCGAACCGGCCGGTGGCCGAGGCGTGACCGGCTCCGGCGATGTCGCCGGTCTCGATCTCGAGGTTCGGGATCGAATCCGCGCGCGTGCCCTCGGAGAGCACGAGGTTGCGGTTCTGCTCGTAGCTGTCGGTGCCGCTCGCGCTGTTGCGGATGAGCACGTCGCCGATCCACACGGTGTGCGCGCCCTCGCCGCGGAGCGCACCCTTGTAGGTGACCCGGCTGCGGGTGTGCGGGGCATTGTGGTCCATGTAGACCTGGTGCTCCAAGTGCTGACCGGCATCGGCGAAGTATGCGCCGAGCGCCTCGCCGTTGCCGCCCTCGGAATCGAGGTGGATCGTGGGGTTCACGCGAACGATGCCGCCGCCGAGCGAGACGACGATGTGCTTGAGGCTCGCGTCGCGCCCGACCTGGGCGAAGTGGCTCGAGAGGTGAATCGCGCCCTCGTCCCACTGCTGCACCGACACGAGGGTGAGCTGCGCACCCTCTCCGACGACGACCTCAACGTTCTCGGTGAGGTGTGCGGGGCCGGTGTGCTTCAGGATCACGACGGCGTTCGAGCGCGGCGCCGCCTCGATGACGGTGTGTGCCGCGCGCGCCTCGGTGCCGAATCCGCGACGGTCGAGCGTAAGGGCCTCGTCGTGCTCTCCGCTGACGTTCACGTACAGCGCCTTCTCGAAGTGGGTCCAGGCATTCGCGGCCGCCCGGTCCTCGGGCGTTCCGGCGCGTCCGATGAGCTCGGAGTCACCATCGATCCACTCGAGTGAGAGGCCCTCGATCGACGAGGCGTCATCGCTCGGCTGCGAACCGTCGAGGACACCGTCGAGCAGCGTGCCGAGCTCGGCCACCGGGGTGAACTTCCAGTTCCCCTCGCGCCCCGTCACGGCGGGGAAATCAGCGACATCCGTCGAGGTGAAACGCGCGGAGCGCGTCTGCACCGGAGCGCCGAAATCCCACCCGCCGTCCGAGTGCGCCTGCAGTCCGTGCTGGGCGGTGCCGCCCGGGGTCTCCGCAGTCTTCGTTGCGACAGCTTCGGTCATTATCCGACGGATCCTTCCATGCCCATCTCGATGAGCTTGTTCAGTTCGAGTGCGTACTCCATGGGCAGCTCGCGTGCGATCGGCTCGATGAAGCCGCGCACGATCATCGCCATGGCCTCTTCTTCGGCCAGCCCGCGGCTCATCAGGTAGAAGAGCTGCTCCTCGCTCACCCGCGACACCGTCGCCTCGTGGCCGAGCACGGCATCGTCGGTGCGGATGTCGATCGCGGGGTACGTGTCGCTGCGCGAAATGGTGTCGACGAGCAGGGCGTCGCAGACCACGGAGTTCGCGGCGTGATGCGCGTTGGCATCGACGCGGACCTCACCGCGATAGCCGGTGCGCCCGCCTCCGCGCGCGATCGACTTCGAGAGGATCGAGGACTTGGTGTGGGGCGCCAGGTGGATCATCTTCGCACCGGCGTCCTGGTGCTGTCCGGGGCCGGCGAAAGCCACCGACAGCGTCTCGCCCTTGGCGCGCTCACCCGTGAGGAAGATCGAGGGGTACTTCATGGTCACCTTGGAGCCGATGTTGCCGTCGACCCACTCCATCGTCGCACCCTCTTCCGCGACGGCGCGCTTCGTGACGAGGTTGTAGACGTTGTTCGACCAGTTCTGGATCGTCGTGTAGCGCACGCGGGCGTTCTTCTTCACGACGATCTCGACGACGGCGGAGTGCAGCGAGTCCGACTTGTAGATCGGGGCCGTGCAGCCCTCGATGTAGTGGACGTAGCTGTCCTCGTCGGCGATGATGAGCGTCCGTTCGAACTGGCCCATGTTCTCCGTGTTGATGCGGAAGTAGGCCTGGAGCGGAATCTCGACGTGGACGCCCTTCGGCACGTAGACGAATGAGCCGCCCGACCACACGGCGGTGTTGAGCGCGGCGAACTTGTTATCGCCCGATGGAATGACGGTCCCGAAGTACTCCTCGAAGATCTCCGGGTGCTCGCGCAGCGCCGTGTCGGTGTCGAGGAAGAGCACGCCCTGCTCCTCGAGATCCTCGCGGATCTGGTGGTAGACGACCTCCGACTCGTACTGAGCCGCGACGCCGGCAACGAGGCGCTGGCGCTCCGCCTCGGGGATGCCGAGCTTCTCGTACGTGTTCTTGATCTCCTCGGGCAGGTCCTCCCAAGTGGTGGCCTGCTTCTCCGTGGAGCGCACGAAGTACTTGATGTTGTCGAAGTCGATCTCGGAGAGATCGGCGCCGAACGTCGGCATCGGCTTGCGGCCGAAGATCTGCAGGGCCTTCAGGCGTCGCTGCAGCATCCACTCCGGCTCGTTCTTGAGCTCGGAGATCTCGCGCACGACCTGCTCGCTGAGGCCGCGCTTAGCGATGGCACCCGCCTCATCGGCGTCGTGCCACCCGAACTCGTACTGGCCCAGGCTCTCAAGCTCTGGCCGATCAATCAGCACCTCTGGCATCGTTTCCATCCCTCGATCGTTCCCGCTGCGGGAGCCGGCTCCACCGGGTCGGCCCGCATCAGCGGGATCGGCCCAGTACTCGTCGAGCTCCCTGCAGCGGTGCAGTATTCTGGATGCGAACGGGCTCCGGTGCTTCGGGATCTTGCCCGAACCTCGGGGCCACGGAACGCAACCACAGCTTCCCATTCTACAGATTTCCTCGCGAAATAGTGAGGGACTCTCGGATGATCTCCTGGGAATGCCGTGCCTCGAGAGGAGCCTCGGTGTCATCACCCTCAGTCGCGACGCGCCCGCATATCGGTCGATTCCTGTCCGTGACGGCGTGGATCTCGTTCATTCTGAACGTGACGATTATCGCTACAGGTGGTGCGGTACGCCTCACCGGATCGGGTCTCGGGTGCAGTGAGTGGCCCTCGTGCGTGCCGGGATCGCTGACGCCCACGCCGGAGATGGGCATTCACGGATTGATCGAGTTCGGCAATCGCACGATCAGCGGTCCGCTGCTGCTCGCCGCGATCCTCGTCGTGATCCTGAGCTTCCGCATCCGCCGGGAGCGTCGTGATCTCTTCGCGATCTCGATCGTGGTGCTCGTGCTGGTGGCGCTGCAGGCCGTCGTCGGCGGAATCGTTGTGTGGGAGCGGCTCGATGCCGTGCTCGTCGGCTTCCACTACACCGTGTCGCTCATCATCGTGTGCGTCACCGCCGCGTACCTCGTGCGGATGCGCGAGCCGGGCGGCGCCCGAGCGCGGGCGGTTCCGAAGGGGTACGCGATCCTCACCCACGTCACGACGCTGTTCATGGCCATCATCGTCTTCATGGGCGTGCTCACCACCGGCAACGGCCCGCATTCGGGCGACGAGACGGTGGTGCGCGACGGCTTCGACGCGACGCTGCTGAGCCACCTTCACGCCTGGCCGGGCTACATCACGCTCGTGCTGGTGATCGTGCTGGTCGCCTGGTCCTCGGCGAGACGGTTGAGGACCCTGCCGTCCGCCTCGCTGCTGCTCGCGCTGCTGCTCGTGCAGATCGCGGTCGGCATCTACCAGGCCAATGCCGGACTCCCCCCGCTCGCCGTCGGTATCCACATGGTGCTCGCCGCACTGACGGCGGCGACAATGACGCTCAATGTGCTTCGCGTGAAGCGCCCGGTCGCCGAGGTCAGTCTCCCGTAGTCCCCGTCGCGTACTCGAGTGCCTGCTCAAGGTCTCGCCAGAGATCGTCGACGTGCTCGATGCCGATGCTCAGGCGGATCAGTCCGGCTGGCACTTCGCGGGGCTCCGCAGGGTGCCGCCTCCGGCGCTCGACGAGAGATTCGACGCCGCCGAGACTCGTCGCCGGGGTGAAGACGCGCAGTGCCGAGACAACGGCGTCGGCGCGCTCCACCGAGTCGAGCTCGATCGAGACCACCGCGCCGTACCCGTCGAGTTGCGCCCTCGCGCGCTCGTGATTCGGATCGGCGGGCAAGCCGGGGTACCGTACCCGAGCCAGTGCCGGGTGGTGTTCAAGGCGCCGGGCGAGCTCGTGCGCATTCGCCTCGGAGCGGTCGAGGCGCAGGGCGAGCGTGCGCAGCCCGCGCAGCGCGAGCCATGCCTCGAACGGGCCGGGGATCGCGCCGTGCAGGGTCCGCTGGCGCAGCAGTCGCTCGCGCACATCCGCATCGCGGGCGATGAGGAGGCCGAGCACCACGTCGGAATGGCCGGAGATGTACTTCGTCGCCGAGTGGACCACCACGTCCGCGCCAACGAGCAGCGGTCGCTGTCGGAGCGGGGTGCTGAAGGTGTTGTCGACGACGACCGTCACCCGGCGCTCCCGAGCGGCCGCGACGAGCGCAGGCAGGTCGACGACGTCGAGCATCGGGTTCGTCGGCGATTCGATCCACAGGAGGTCGGCTCCGTCGAGGGCCGCTTCCGTAGCAGCGAGATCGAGCGGGTCGATCTCGCGGAGCACGAGCGCACCGCCTGCAGAGAGTTCGCGCGCGAGTCCGATGGTGCCGTTGTAGGAGGCGCTCGGGACGACGACGGTCCCGCCGACGGGCACCAGCGAAAAGGCCGCCGCGACGGCCGCCATGCCCGAGGCGTATGCCAGGCCGGGGACCTCGGAGCCCTCGAGATCGGCGATCGCCGCCTCGAGCGGTTCCCAGGTCGGGTTGGAGTAGCGCGCGTACACGCGGTCCCCCTCCTCCGGATCACCGGCGCTCCGGAACGTCGATGTGAGCACGATCGGCGGATTCAGAGCGGCGGCGTTCTCGGCGACCGGACGGCCGAGTGCGACGAGCCTGGTGTCGGTGTGCGCGGATTCCTCAGGGTGCATGCGCCCAGATTAGCGCGAGAGAAACGCACCGGCGCTACGCGGCGTGCACCCAGGGTCTGCGCGTCGGATCATGCTCAGCTGCGCGAAGCACTTCACGGGTCACGGCAGCAATCTCGCCCTCGCCGAGCAGGAAGAACCGGAGTCCCTCGAGCACCGGGTTCCCCTCGGTCCAGCGGAAGAAGAGGTGGGGCTTTCTGCCGGAGGCGTCCCTGAGGCTCAGTGCGACCGCGGCAAGCGCGTTGGGGACCGTCGGGCCGCTGACCTCGAGCACCGGGTACCCGTGACGATGGGTGCCGTGCACCATCAGCTCCTGCTCGAACTCGGAGCTGTCGGGAACGGACACTTCCAGGAAGATCGCACCGGCCCCGCAGAGTCCGTGAGCCGCCTCGGCGTGACTGAGCTTCGCGCGATACCGTTCGGCTGTGCAGTCGCGTGGATCGTGCGCGATGAGCAGCAGCGGCTGATCCGCCGGTCCCGCGACGAGGCCGCGCGCCGCGTCATCGAGGTGGACGGCAGTCGCGCGAAGTTCGGTCGATCTGGCGATGCGGGAGACGGCGCTCACGACGAGGATGCCCGCGATGAAGCAGGCGGCGACTTTGATGCCGTCGGGGCGCTCGATGATGTTCGCGCCCGCCGTATAAGCGAACACCGCTGTGATCCCGCCGTAGACGCGGGCGGCTGTGCGGTGCCCTGCGCGGTGCGCCGAGACGGTGACCGCCAGAGCGGCCGAGCAGATGAGTACGAGCACGCCCGTGGCGTAGGCCCCACCCTGGGCTTCGACGCTTCCGCCGAATGCCAGGGTGACGAGGATGGCGACGCCGAGGAGGACGAGCACGAGTGGACGTGTGGCTCTGGTCCACGCCGGAGCCATGCCGTAGTGAGGCAGATAGCGGCCGACGACGTTGATGAGACCGGCGAGCGCCGATGCCCCGGCGAACCAGAGGATCGCGATCGTCGTCGCGTCATAGACGCTGCCGAAACCCTCGCCCAGATACTGATGGGCGAGGTAGGCGAGCGCGCGACCGTGTGCTTCGCCATCCGGGCCGAACGCGCTCGCGGGGATGAGCGTGACCGTGACGAGGGACGAGGTGACCAGGAAGACGCTCATGATCGCGGCGGAGGTGGCGAGGAGTTTGCGCGCGCCGGCGATCCGGTCGCCGCGGATCTGCGGCATCACGGCGACGCCCGTCTCGAAACCGGACAGACCGAGTGCGAGTTTCGGGAAGACGAGCAGGGCGATCGCCACGACGAGCCAGGGGTCGCCGTGCTGAGTTGTCAGCGTGCTCCACCAGTCGGTGACGACCGGCGGCTGCGCTGCGAGCTGACCGAGCGAGACGGCGATCACGACGGCGTTGAGTGCGAGGAAGAGCGCGACGAGCACCGACGCGAGCCGGATCGCCTCCGCGAACCCGCGCAGGAACACCAGTGCGAGCGCCGTGAGGAACCCGATGGTGATGACGATGCCGAGCGGCCCCTCCCCTACCCGGGTCGCGCCGGACTCGGAAGTTCCCAACATCCGAGCGACGGCCGGATTTTCTACCAGGTGAGCCGTGGCGTCAGCCGCCGAAAGCGTCATCGTGATCATGAAGTCCGTCGCGACGAACCCGAGGAGCACGAGGACGATGAGCTTGCCGCGCCAGTGCGGGAAGAGCGCTGCGAGCATGGCGAGTGAGCCCGTGCCGTTCGGGCTCTCGCGGGCGACGCGTCGGTAGACCGGAAGCGCGCCGCACAACGTCACGAGCACGAGCACGATCGTCGCCACCGGTGCGATCGCCCCTGCGGCGACTGCGGCCAGCGCGGGCTGGTAGCCGAGCGTCGAGAAGTAGTCGACACCGGTGAGGCACATCACCTGCCACCAGGGGCGGCCACGGTCGGGTCGCGGGCGGCCGTGGGGGCCTGTGTGACTCCCCGGGTCCTCGACCGTGGAGGCGAGGAGCCACCTGCGGACGGGCCCTGCGGGCGCGGCCGTCGAGGTTTGTCCGACGACATCGTTCGTGATCACAGCGTCACAGTACGCCTCAGGCGGGTCGGCACTCCCCGAGTCTGCCGTGAGACGAGGAATCTCTCAGCGATCCCCCAGTATCGCTCGACTCAATCGCGACCGGGTCTGGCGCGCAGCGATCAGAACGGAAGCAGCGGATCGACGGCGATGGCGATCGAGAGGATCGACAAATAAGAGATCGAGCCGTGGAAGACCTGCATCGGCTTGCCCTCCTGCCCGCGGATGGCGCTGCCGTACAGGCGATGCGCCTGCAGGATGAAGTACGCCCCGGACAGCACGGCCACGATGGTGTAAACCCATCCGATTCCGGCGGCAGGGATCAGCAGCAGACTCGAGGCCACCGTCGCCCACGCGTAGAGGATGATCTGCAGGCCGACGGTCACCCGTCCGCGGACGACGCCGAGCATCGGCACCCCAGCGGCTGCGTAATCCTCGCGGTACCGCATGGAGAGCGGCCAGTAGTGCGCCGGAGTCCAAAGGAAGATGATGAGGAAGAACGCCCACGCGGGCCAGCCGACGTCTCCCGTGACAGCCGCCCACCCGATGAGGACCGGGAAGCAGCCCGCGATACCGCCCCAGATGATGTTCTGCTCGCTGTGACGCTTCAGGAGGAGCGTGTAGACGACGACGTAGAAGAAGATCGCGGCTGCGGAGAGCGCCGCGGCGACCCAGTTCGTGGTGGCGTACAACCACACGATGGAGGCCGCGCCGAGCACCCAGGCGAAGACGAGCGCGCTGCGGTCGGAGATCTCGCCCGTCACCAGCGGGCGATTCTTCGTGCGCCGCATCTTGCGGTCCATGTCGCGGTCGAGGTAGCAGTTGAACGCGCCGGCCGAACCGGCGCTCATAGCGCCGCCGATGAGGGTGGCGACGACGAGCCAGAGATTCGGCAGACCCTGCTGCGCCAGGATCATCGCCGGAACCGTGACGACGAGCAGCAGCTCCATGACACGCGGTTTCGTGAGTGCGACGTAGGCTTTCAGCGTGCGACCGAAGGTCGGACGGGCGGGAGTCGCGCGAACCGCGGATGAGGTGGGAATCTCGGTGGACATCATGTCCATCCTACCGTGCTCCCCTGTAGGCTGGGCAGGGTGTGCACCGCGGCGGTGCGCACCGAGTGAGAGAGGCTGGGCTATTGGCAAGCGACCTGCAGTGGAATGAGCTGGACGACCGGGCCGTGGATACGGCGCGAGTACTCGCGGCGGACGCGGTGGAGAAGGTCGGGAACGGCCACCCCGGTACCGCGATCAGCCTGGCTCCCGTGTCGTATCTCCTGCACCAGAAGGTGATGCGCCACGACCCCTCTGACCACGCGTGGATCGGCCGTGACCGGTTCATCCTCTCAGCGGGGCACTCCTCGCTCACGCAGTACGTACAGCTGTACCTCGGCGGCTACGGCCTGGAGCTCGCCGATCTGGAAGCGCTCCGCACCTGGGGGTCGAAGACCCCGGGCCACCCCGAGTACGGTCACACCCCCGGTGTCGAGATCACGACGGGCCCCCTCGGTCAGGGCCTCGCCTCAGCCGTCGGCTTCGCCTACGCGGCCCGCTACGAGCGGGGTCTGTTCGACCCCGAGGCGGCGCCGGGCACGAGCCCCTTCGACCACCGCATCTACGTCATCGCGAGCGACGGCGACCTCCAGGAGGGCGTGACGAGCGAGGCCTCCTCGCTCGCCGGGCACCAGGAGCTCGGCAACCTCATCGCGATCTACGACGCGAACCAGATCTCGATCGAGGACGACACCGACATCTCCTTCACCGAGGACGTCGCTGCTCGCTATGAGGCGTACGGCTGGCAGGTCATCACCGTCGATTGGAAGCGGACCGGCGAGTACGTCGAGGATCTCGCGGAGCTCTACGCCGCGATCCAGTCGGCGCAGGAGGAGACCGCGAAGCCCTCGCTCATCGTGCTGAAGACGATCATCGGCTGGCCGAGCCCCGGGAAGCAGAACACCGGCGGCATCCACGGCGCCAAGCTCGGTGCGGATGAGCTCGCGGCTCTCAAGGAGCGCCTCGGCTTCGATCCCGAGCAGCACTTCGCAGTTGAGGACGAGGTGCTCGCGCACGCTCGCGAGGCCGTCGACCGCGGCCGTGAGGCGCATGCCGCGTGGCAGGCCGACTTCGAGGCGTGGGCGGGTCGCGAGCCGGAGCGGAAGGCGCTGCTCGATCGTCTCGAGGCGGGTGAACTCCCCGAGGGCTTCGCCGAGGCGCTGCCGACGTTCGAGCCGGGCAAGAGCGTCGCCACGCGCGCCGCGAGCGGCAAGGTGCTGGCCGGGCTCGGCCCCGTCATGCCCGAGCTGTGGGGCGGCTCGGCCGACCTCGCCGGCTCGAACAACACGACGATCCCCGACGTGCCCTCGTTCGTGCCGGTCGAGCACTCGACCGCGTCGTGGCAGGGCGACCCCTACGGCCGGGTGCTCCACTTCGGCATCCGCGAGCACGCCATGGGGGCGATCCTCAACGGGATCCAGCTCCACGGCAAGACGCGCGCATATGGCGGCACGTTCCTGATCTTCAGCGACTACATGCGGCCGGCCGTGCGACTCGCGGCGCTCATGAACATTCCGAGCATCTTCGTCTGGACGCACGACTCCGTCGCGCTCGGCGAGGACGGGCCGACGCACCAGCCGATCGAGCAGCTCGCGTCGCTCCGCGCGATCCCGAACCTCTCCGTCGTCCGCCCCGCCGACGCCACCGAGGTCGCGGTCGCCTGGAGCGAGCTCCTGACCCGTCGCGGTGGGCCAGCCGGGCTCGCGCTCACGCGTCAGAACGTTCCGGTCTTCGCCAGGGTCGACGGCCCCGAGGCGACCGATGCCGGTGAAGCCCTCGCGTCGGCGGAGGGGGTACGTCGCGGAGCCTACGTACTCGCGGACTCGCCGACCGACACGCTCGACCTGATCATCCTCGCGACCGGCTCGGAGGTGCAGCTCGCCGTCGAGGCCAGGGAGCGCCTCGCCGGCGAGGGCATCGGCGTGCGCGTCGTCTCGGTTCCATGCCTCGAGTGGTTCGAGGAGCAGTCCCCCGAGTACCGCGAGAGCGTCCTCCCCGCTGCGACGACCGCTCGCGTCAGCGTCGAGGCGGGACTCTCGCTGAGCTGGGCCAGGTACGTCGGCGATCGCGGGCGCTCGGTCTCGATCGAGCACTTCGGCGCCTCCGCCGACTACGAGACCCTCTTCCGCGAGTTCGGCATCACGACCGATGCCGTGATCGAGGCTGCCCGAGCGACGCTCGGGGCCTGACCACGGTCCCCGCCCAGCGGATTCACGCAATCGAGTTCCACGCAATCGAAAGGTGAGCACATGACCTCCCCGACCGCAGCGCTCAGCGCCGCCGGAGTCAGCATCTGGCTCGACGATCTCTCCGCCAGCCGGATCTCCTCCGGCAACCTTCGCACGCTCCTCGCGGAGCGCGACGTCGTCGGCGTCACCACCAACCCGACGATCTTCGCCGGCGCCATCGGGCGCGGTGAAGGCTATGAGGAGCGGATCGCGGACTGCGCCTCGCGCGGCCTCGACGCATCCGAGACGGTGATCGAACTCACCACCAACGATGTCGCCCAGGCCTGCGACCTGCTCGCCGATGTGTACGCCAGCACCGATGGGCTTGACGGACGCGTGTCCATCGAGGTCGAGCCCGGTCTTGCCCGTGATGCCGCGGGCACCGCGGCAGAGGCCCGCCGGCTCTGGGCGCGCGTCGACCGGCCGAACGCGATGATCAAGATCCCCGCCACCGAGGAGGGGCTCGCCGCGATCACGGAGACGATCGCGGCAGGTATCAGCGTGAACGTCACCCTCATCTTCAGTCTCGAGCGCTACCGCCAGGTGATCAATGCCTACCTGACCGGTCTCGAGCAGGCGAGGGCGGCCGGGATCGACCTCAGCACGATCCACTCCGTCGCCTCGTTCTTCGTCTCGCGCGTCGACACGGAGATCGACGGTCGTCTGGCGGCGCTCGGTACGGATGAGGCGCTCGCACTCCGCGGGCAGGCAGGGATCGCGAATGCGCGCCTCGCCTACGAGGTCTTCGAGCAGGCGTTCGACACCGAGCGCGCGAAACTGCTGCTCGATGCCGGGGCGAACCCGCAGCGCCCGCTCTGGGCCTCGACCGGGGTCAAGGATCCCTCGCTGCCCGACACGCTCTACGTCACCGAGCTCGTGGCCCCCGGCGTCGTGAACACGATGCCGGAAGCGACGCTCGAGGCGACGTTCGATCACGCCGAGATCGCCGGCGACACGATCCGGGGTGAGTACCGGGAAGCCGATCGCGTGCTCAGCGCCATCGACGGCATCGGTATCGACTACGTCGAGGTCGTGACGAAGCTCGAGAAGGAGGGTCTGCAGAAGTTCGACGCCTCCTGGGACGAACTCCTCGCCACCGTCGACGACGCCCTGAGGGCCGCGCGATGACCGTCGAGGTGCGCACGCCGCGCTTGAGCGCGGATGCCGTGCAGAGCATCGAACAGCTGGTCGCGGATCGTGTCGCGAGTCGGATCTTCGCGCAGGATCCGACGCTCTGGGGCAGCGAGGCGGAGGCTGAAGCGCGGATTCGGCTCGGCTGGACCGATGTCTTCGATCGTGCGGACGCGCTGATTCCCGAAGTGCTCGCGCACGCGGGCGGCCTCGCAGAGCTCGGCGTCGATCGGATCGTGCTTTGCGGTATGGGGGGTTCGAGCCTCGCACCCGAGGTCATCACCCGCGCGGCAGGGGTCGACCTCGTCGTGCTCGACTCCACCCACCCCGCGCAGGTGAGACGGGCCGTCGAAACGGACCTGCAGCGCGCCGCCGTCGTCGTGAGCTCGAAGTCTGGCTCTACGATCGAGACGCGAAGCCAGCTGGCCCTCTTCGAGGAGGCGTTCACGGCGGCGGGAATCGACCCGGCCGAGCGCATCGTCATCGTCACCGATCCCGACTCCGCTCTCGAGGCGCACGCGCGCGAACGCGGCGAGCGGGTCTTCCTCGCCGACCCGAATGTCGGGGGCCGCTATTCGGCGCTCACCGCGTTCGGACTCGTGCCCTCGGCACTCGCCGGTGCCGACGTCGCCGCGGTTGTCGCTGAAGCCAGGACAGTCGTCGGTCTCGTCGCATCCGACGACATCGAGAACCCGGCACTCGTGCTCGCCGCAGCGTACGCGCAGGGCGCGCCCGAGGTGTACACGACCGCGGTCGCCGAGACGCGCCACAGCACTGCCTGGGGTCTCGCCGACTGGATCGAGCAGCTGATCGCGGAGTCCACCGGCAAGCAGGGTCGTGGACTGCTGCCGATCGCGGTGGGTGCAGACGATCCTGAGGTCGGTGACGACTACGCCGGTCCCGCTCCCCTGACGCTCGTGGGTCCAGAGGGGTCGGGATCGGCCGCTCCGGATCGGGCTATCGTGGTCACGGCTCCCCTCGGTGCGCAGCTCATCGTCTGGGAGACGGCGACCGCCGTGCTCGGGCGGCTACTCGGCATCGATCCGTTCGACCAGCCCGACGTGGAGTCCGCGAAGGTCGCGGCGCGCGAGGTCCTCGGTACATCGGCGGGCAGTGCCCCGGCGATCGGGACGCTCTCGAGCGAGTCCCAGGTATCCCTGCTCGCCGCACCGTCCGGCTCGGTGCTGACGAACGCCGCGAGCCTCATCGCCTCCCTCCAGGAGACGGTCGGGGCCGATGACTACCTCGTCATCCAGGCGTATCTGGACCGTGACGATCGCGCAGCAGCCCCGCTCGCGCAGCTGCGCGCCAGACTCGCGTCGCTTCTCGGGGTCCCCGTCGCGCTGGGGTTCGGCCCCCGTTACCTGCACTCCACCGGTCAGTTCCACAAGGGCGGGCCGAAACGGGGCGTGTTCCTCCAGATCCTGGACGATGCGACACCCGACCTCGCGATCCCGGGATCGGAGGGAGGCTTCGCCGCACTCCTCTCCGCTCAGGCCCAGGGCGATCGTGACGTGCTCTCCGGCGCCGGCCGACCGGTGTTCGCGCTGCGTGCCGCCGATCCTGCGGTGCTCGTCGACGAACTTCTCCGCGCGGGTGAGATCGAGGCATGACCGAGGGCATCAACCCGCTGCGGTCGTCCGACGACGGGCGGCTCGCCCGGGTCGCCGGCCCGAGCGCGCTCGTGCTGTTCGGTGTGACCGGTGACCTGGCGCGCAAGAAACTGCTTCCCGCCATCTACGATCTCGCCAACAGGGGGCTCATGCCCCCTGGCTTCGCCCTCGTCGGCTTCGGGCGCCGCGACTGGAGCGATGCCGACTTCGTCTCCGTGGTGCGGGAGGCGGTGGACGCGCACGCGCGGACGCCGTTCGACGCTGACGTCTGGGAGCAGTTCAGCAGCGGGATCCGCTTCGTCAGCGGGGCGTTCGACGACGCCGACGCATATGAGCGCCTGAGCTGGACGCTCGCGGAACTGGCTCGCGATCGCGGCACCGGTGGCAATGCGGCGTTCTACCTGTCGATTCCGCCCCGGTCGTTCCAGACGGTGAGCGCGCATCTGCGCGACGCCGGTCTCGCGACTTCGGACGACGAGTCGTGGCGGCGCGTGGTGATCGAGAAGCCGTTCGGGCACGATCTCGAGAGTGCTCAGGCGCTCGGCAAGGCAATCGACGACGTGTTCCCGCCGGAGCACGTCTTCCGCATCGACCACTACCTCGGCAAGGAGACCGTCCAGAACATCCTCGCCCTTCGCTTCGCGAACGTGCTCTACGAACCGATCTGGAACGCGTCGTACATCGACCACGTGCAGATCACCATGGCCGAGGACATCGGCGTTGCGGGTCGGGCGGGGTACTACGACGGGATCGGCGCGGCACGCGACGTCATCCAGAACCACCTCCTCCAGCTCCTCGCCCTCACCGCCATGGAACGACCGGACTCCGCGGAGGCCGATGATCTGCGAGCGGCCAAGGAGCACGTGCTCGCGGCGGTGCGGGTGCCCGACGACCTCGAGCAGACGACGGCACGCGGGCAGTACGCGGGTGGATGGCAGGGTGGACGCGAGGTGACCGGCTTCCTCGACGAGGAGGGCATGGCGCCCGACTCCCGGACGGAGACGTTCGCCGCGATCACCCTCGGAGTCGACACCGACCGCTGGCGCGGTGTGCCGTTCTACCTCCGTACCGGGAAGCGACTGGCGCGCCGGGTGACCGAGATCGCCATCGTCTTCAAACGGTCGGCCGCTCCACTGGGCGAGCGCGAGGACGTCGGCGCGAACGCGCTCGTCATCCGCGTGCAACCGGACGAGGGCGTGACCATCCGCTTCAACTCGAAGGTGCCGGGCCCTGGCCGGGACACTCGTGAGGTGACGATGGACTTCGGCTACTCGCACGCGTTCACCGAGGCGAGCCCCGAGGCTTACGAGCGCTTGATCCTCGACGTCCTTCTCGGCGACCCGCCGCTCTTCCCTGGCCAGCGAGAAGTCGAACTCTCTTGGCGCATCCTCGACCCGATCGTGGCGGCGTGGCAGAATGCCGGCGCCCCGGAACAGTATCCTCCCGGTCGGTGGGGGCCGCCGAGCGCGGAGCGCATGCTGAGCCGTGATGGACGCACCTGGAGGCAACCGTGATCGTCGATCTGCCCGGCACCACCGTGAGCGGCATCAGCAAGCGTCTCGTCCTGCTGCGCCGGGAGGGAGGTGCGACCACCCTCGGCCGCGTGCTGACGCTGGTCATCGTCGCCCCCTCCGACCAGATCGAGGACGCGATCTCGGCGGCGAACGTGGCGTCACGCGAGCACCCCATGCGGATCATCGCCCTCGCGGAGCCGACGGAGCATGGTGCAGCGGCGGACGTCGCGCCGCGACTCGACGGACAGATCCGCGTCGGTGCCGACGCGGGAGCCGGAGATGTCATCGTGCTCCATCCGCACGGTGCCGCGGGTCGCAACGCCGATCAGCTGCTGAGCGGTTTGCTCCTCGCCGATGCACCGGTGGTCGTCTGGTGGGCCGGCGACGCCCCATCGCGGGCCTCCGAGACCTCCCTTGGGCGCCTCGCGCAGCGGCGCATCGTCGATAGCGGAGGCGTCGGTGACGCCCCCGCTCGCCTGCGCGCGACCTCGGCCTCGTACCGCCCGGGCGACACGGACCTGGCATGGTCGAGACTCACGCTCTGGCGCGCCCAGCTCGCAGCAGCGCTCGACAACGTCCCCGGCGGATCCGATCCTCGTTCTCGCATCACCGGTGCGACCGTCAGAGGGACGCCTCGGTCCTCCTCCACTCTGTTGCTCGCCGCTTGGCTCCGACTGCAGCTCGGCGTGCCGGTCGATCAACAGCAGATGCCCGAGCAGGGACCCGATGAGGATCGCCGGGCGTGGGGCATCCACTCCGTCGAGATCCACACGGCAGCCGGAGACATTTCGATCGCGCGCACCCGCGGAGTGTTCGCAGCGATCACGCAGCCTGGGCACCCTCGCCTCGAGGTACCGCTCCCCCGCCGCAGCGTCTCGGAGTGCCTTATCGAAGACCTCAGGCTGCTGCGTCCCGACACGCTCTACGGCCGCGTCATCACCGAGGGACTCCCGCTGCTCGACTCGGAGTTCGGGGAGGAGCGCTGATGCGTATCCACACTGCTGACGACCGGGCTCGTCTCGCCGAGGATCTCGCGGACGCCTGCATCGACGTGCTTGCAGCGCGGCAGGAGCTCGGGGAGATCCCCTGCATCGTGCTGACCGGCGGCAGCATGGGAGAGGCCTCGCTGAGTGCGTTGGGCCGTCATCCTCGCGCTGCTCTGATCGAGTGGGATCGCGTGCGCTTCCTCTGGGGAGATGAACGCTGGGTCCCCGCTGGCGATCCTGAGCGGAACGATCGTCTCGCCGATGAGCTCCTGTTCTCGCGGCAGCGTGTCGACGGCGCGCTGGTTCATCGGGTACCAGCGTCGGACTCCGGCCTGTCGCTCGATGATGCGGCGCGATCGTACGCCGAGCTGGTCTACGGGATCGACCGGGTCGATGTCGTCCTCTGCGGTGTCGGGCCGGACGGCCACGTCGCATCGCTTTTCCCCGGCCGTGACGACCTGCTCCGTGAGGACGGTCCGGCTGCGCTTCCCGTGCGCGAGTCGCCGAAGCCGCCGCCGGAGCGGGTCACGCTCTCCCTGTCGACGCTGCGACGTGGGCACGCCGTCTGGCTGCTGGCCGCCGGCGCAGAGAAAGCCCCCGCAATCCGCGGCATACTGGCTGCGGAGCGGGGGCTTCCTGCCGCGCTCGTGGAGGGGCGCGAAGAGACCGTGGTCTGGGCTGATCGGGCGGCGCTCGCCTCCTGAGGAGGCGCGGCGCACCGCTGAGCCGGCCGCGTCCCGAGAGCGACTATCCCTTGCGGGCGGTGCCCCTGCGTTCGCGGAGCTTCTGGAGTGCCTGCTCGAGCAGTTCCTCGGCCTCCTCGGGCGTTCGGCGCTCCTTCACGTAGGCGAGGTGCGTCTTGTAGGGCTCGTTCTTCGAGAGCGACGGCGGGTTCTTCCGATCACGACCCGCGGGGAGTCCGCTCGTCGGTGAGTCGATCTGCTCGGGGATCTCTTCCTCAGGCACGTCGGCCGAGAAGTATCGGACGGTCTCGTTGCCGAGTTCGTCCCAGTAGGAGATCTCGATGCGCTCGGCGCGAGCGCCGTGATCCATCTCGCCCATGGGGCCGGAACCGACGCGGGCGCCGCGAATGGCGTTACTGCCTGCCACGAAAACACTTCCTATCTAGGGGTCTGCTGCACGCCGGAGCGTGCGGTGTGCCGCGTTTGCGCGCGGCGCGTTGGGGGTCGGGCCGGGGCCCGGCGCTCACGCGACGGAGAAGCGTGCGATGACGCCGAGTGCGACGATGGAGAGGAACCAGACCAGCGCCACCACGATGGTGATGCGATTCAGGTTGCGCTCAGCCACGCCGGAGGAGCCGAGGCTCGAAGTCACGCCCCCGCCGAACATATCGGAGAGTCCACCGCCCCTGCCCTTGTGCAGGAGGATGAAGAGGATGAGCAGCAGGCTCGTGATCACGAGCAGGCTGATCAGCACGATGTTGAGAACAAGCAAGCTTGCTTACCTTTCACGCGGGGCGGGGTGGGTACCAACCTCCATCATACCGCGACATGCTTCTTGAACTGGACGATCCGTGAGAACTCGTCGGCCTTGATGCTGGCTCCGCCGACCAGCGCGCCGTCGACGTCGGTCTGACGGAGGTAGGCGGCGACGTTCTGGCTGCTCACCGAACCGCCGTAGAGCACTCGGGTCGCCTCGGCGGTCTCGTCTCCGCGCTCTTCTCGGAGAACGTCGCGCAGTGCTCGGCACACCTCTTGCGCCTGCTCAGGCGTAGCGGCGTTGCCCGTTCCGATCGCCCAGACGGGCTCGTAGGCGACGACGAACTCGGCATCCTTCGGCAGTTCGGCGATCGCGGCGCGCAACTGCGCCGCGGGAATCGCGGCGGCACCGTGCTCCTCGAGGTCTTCTGCCGTTTCCCCGACGCAGATGACGGGGACGATACCGGCGCGATGTGCGGCCAGAGCCTTCGCGGCGACGACCTCATCGGTCTCCTGATGACCAGCGCGACGCTCGGAGTGGCCGACGATCACGTACTGCACATCGAGCTTCGCGAGGAACTGTGCGGAGACATCACCGGTGTAGGCACCGGACTCGTGCGGGGAGACGTCCTGCGCGCCGAGACCCAGAGCGATCTTGTCCGCTGAAATCAGCGTCTGCACCGAACGCAGATCGGTGAACGGCGGGAAGACGGCGACCTCGACCTCCGAGGAGTCGTGCCGGGCATCCTTCAGCGCCCAGGCGACCTTCTGCACAAGCGCAATGGCCTGCAGATGGTCGAGATTCATCTTCCAGTTGCCCGCAATGAACGGTGTGCGGCTCATGCCAGCACCTCCAAACCGGGAAGCGACTTCCCCTCGAGAAATTCCAGACTCGCACCGCCACCGGTGGAGATATGACCGAACTGATCGTCAGCGAAGCCGAGCGCCCGCACCGCTGCTGCCGAATCGCCGCCTCCCACGACGGTGAATCCCTGAGTCTCGGTGAGGGCCTCGGCAACGGTGCGCGTCCCCGCTGCGAAGGCGTCCATCTCGAAGACGCCCATCGGGCCGTTCCAGAAGATCGTGGCTGACGACTTGATGACCTCCGCGAAATGCCGGGCGGACTCAGGCCCGATGTCGAGGCCGATACCGTTCGCGCCGAAGCTCGAAGCGGCGATCGCGTCGGCTGCGACGACCTCGTGGTCGGCGTCGGCGGCGAAGCGCTCGGCGACGACGACGTCGGTCGGCAACACGATGGTCACGCCGCGCTCTTCAGCGCGCGCCAGCGCATCACGTACCGTGTCGAGCTGATCCGACTCCAGAAGGCTGGCGGCGACGTCGTGGCCCTGCGCAGCGAGGAACGTGAACAGCATTCCCCCGCCGATCAGCAGCGTGTCGACCCGTTCGATGAGGTGCGAGATGACCCCGAGCTTGTCGGAGACCTTCGAACCCCCCAGCACCACCGAGAAGGGACGCTCGGGAGCATCGGTGAGACGCGTGAGCACCTCGAGCTCGTCTGCGACGAGTCGACCGGCGGCGCTGGGAAGCAGCTCTGCGAGATCGGTCACACTCGCCTGGCGACGGTGCACGACGCCGAAACCGTCAGAGACGAATGCGTCGCCGAGCGCGGCGATCTGCTCGGCGAAGGCACGCCGCTCGGCGTCGTCCTTGCTCGTCTCCCCCGGGTTGAAACGGAGGTTCTCGAGGAGGACGACATCGCCGTCGGAGAGCGCGGCGACAGCCGCCTCCGCCTCGGGACCCACGGTCTCACCCACGAACTCGACTGGCGCGCCGAGCAGTTCCGCCATGCGCACCGCAACCGGCCGCAAGGAGTAGCGTTCATCCGGTTCGCCCTTCGGGCGTCCCAGATGACTGATCAGCACGACGCGCGCGCCGGCCTCCCTGAGTTCCGAGATGGTCCCGAGAGACGCGCGGATCCGCCCGTCATCGGTGATCACTCCGTCGGAGAGCGGCACATTGAGGTCGCAGCGGACGATCACGGTCCGTGATCGCAGCGGACCCAGGCTGTCGATGGTGCGCATGGCGGTGAGAGGCTCCTTACTCTGCGGCGCGTTCGGCTACGTAGCGGGCGAGGTCGACGAGACGGTTGGAGTAGCCCCACTCGTTGTCGTACCAGGCCGAGACCTTGACGAGGCCGCCGGACACATTCGTCAAGCCAGCATCGAAGATCGCCGAGTGCGGGTTGTGCACGATGTCGCTCGAGACCAGCGGGTCCTCCGAGTACTGGAGGTACCGCGAGAGCTCGTCGGTGGCAGCGGCGCGCGCGAACTCGGCGTTCACCTCGTCGACGGTCAGACCGTCGCGGGTGACGATCGTCAGGTCGACGATCGAGCCGGTGGGGATCGGCACTCGGTACGAGCTGCCGTCGAGCTTGCCGTCGAGCTCGGGGATGACGCGGCCGATGGCCTTCGCCGCTCCCGTCGAGGTCGGGACGATGTTGAGCGCTGCCGCACGTGCGCGACGGAGGTCCGAATGCGGGCTGTCCTGCAGCCGCTGGTCCGCAGTGTACGCGTGAGCCGTCATCATGAAACCGCGCTCGATGCCGAAGGCGCGGTTGAAGACGTCCGCGACTGGGGCGAGGCAGTTCGTCGTGCAGGACGCGTTGGAGATCACGTCGTCGGTCTTCGGGTCGTAGCTCTGCTCGTTAACGCCCATGACGAACGTCGGCGAGTCGACCGATGGTGCCGAGATGATGACCTTCTTCGCGCCAGCCTTGAGGTGAGCGGCTGCCTGGTCGTGCTTCGCGAAGTGCCCCGTCGACTCGATGACGATGTCGACGCCGAGGTCACCCCACGGCAGCTGAGCGGGATCCTTCTCTGAGAACACTCGAATGCGGCGACCGTCCACCGTGATCGACTCGTCGTCGTGAGACACGTCGACCGCGAGGACGCCGCCGACCGAATCGTACTTGGTGAGGTGCGCGAGCGTCGCCGTGTCGGTGAGGTCGTTGACCGCCACCAACTCGATGTCAGCTCGCTGCTCGAGTGCAGCTCGAAGGAAGTTCCGGCCGATTCTGCCGAAGCCGTTGACTGCGATACGTGTGCCCATTCACGTGCCTTTCAACTGGAGGGTGAACCGTGCGACGGTCGTCGTACGGGGTGCCCGGTGACCGGGCGACCGATGCCGAGAGGCACCGGAAACCGATGAGCGGGCCGGTCGCACGACCGGCCCGCTCTCGACTACGCGCTCGCCTGGATCAGACCGGGGGTCTGCGTCCGCGCGGTTTCGAAGCGCTGCGCGACATCCTGCCAGTTCGCGATGTTCCAGAACGCCTTGACGTAGTCCGCCTTGACGTTGAGGTAGTCGAGGTAGAACGCGTGCTCCCACATATCGAGCATCAGCAGCGGCGTGAGGCCGAGCGGCACGTTCGCCTGCTGGTCGAAGAGCTGGAAGATCGCGGGGCGCTGGCCGATCGAGTCCCAGGCGAGGACGGACCAGCCCGAGCCCTGGATGCCGGTGGCGACGGCGGTGAAGTGCGCCTGGAACTTCTCGAAGGAGCCGAAGAACTCGTCGATCGCGGCGGCCAACTCGCCCTCGGGACGTCCGTCGCCCTCCGGTGAGAGGTTGTTCCAGAAGATCGTGTGGTTGACGTGACCGCCGAGGTTGAACGCGAGATCCTTCTCCAGCTTGTTCACCGCACCGAGATCCTCGGCGTCGCGCGCGGCCTCGAGCTGCTCGAGAGCGGTGTTCGCGCCGGTGACATATGCCTGGTGGTGCTTGTCGTGGTGCAGCTGCATGATCTTGCCGCTGATGTGCGGCTCCAGCGCCGAGTAGTCGTACGGAAGCTCGGGAAGTGTGTACGTGGACATATATCTCCTTCGTTCTGGATTCCGTGTGTGCCCCAAGTCTATGCCTCGAAAGCCGCTTGAGGGCAATGGGACGGACGATCCGGAGGGACCGCCCAGCCGCGCTACATCGTGTCGAGTTCTTCAGGGAGGCTGGCTTCGGTGCCGGGCACGGAGCGCGCCTGCGCCTCCTTGTCGGCCATCGCGAGCAGACGGCGTATGCGCCCGGCGATCGCATCCTTCGTGAGCGGCGGGTCGGCGCGCGCGCCGAGGTCGTCGAGGCTCGCTTCGCGGAACTTCAGCCGGAGTTCCCCGGCATACCGGAGGTGCTCGGGTACGCCGTCGCCGAGGATCTCGAGCGCGCGCTCGACGCGCGCGCACGCGGCCACCGATGCCTGTGCCGAGCGCCGGAGGTTCGCGTCGTCGAAGTTCACGAGGCGATTCGCGGTCGCTCGAGTCTCGCGCGCCAACCGGAGTTCATCCCACGTCGCGCGGTTCTCGGTGGCACCCATGGCGCCGAGCGCTTCGCCGATCATCTCGCTGTCGCGGATGACGAGCTTGTGCTGCCCGCGGATTTCCCGGTTCTTCGCCTGCACCCCGATGCGCGAAGCGGCACCCTGGAGAGCCATCGCCGCCTCGTTGGTCGGGCACACGATCTCGAGGCTGGCCGAGCGCCCGGGGGGCGTCAGCGTTCCGCGTGCGAGGAAGGCGCCGCGGAGGATGGCCGCGAGTTCAGCCGGCGCACCGGTGGTGAGCCGGTTCGGGAGTCCGCGGATCTGGCGGCGGCGCTGATCCAGCAGGCCGAGCTGACGCGCGAGGGTCTCCCCGTCCAGCACGCGGACGAGGAACTGCGGAGCACCCGCCCGCGTTGCCGAGGGAGACAGCTGCTTGGGCTCCGACCGTACGCCGTAGAGCTCGGCGAGATCCTTCCGCACACGCTGCACGATCTGCGGGGTGAACAGCTCGGCCTCGAGCGCGATGCGGCCCGAGATGGAGTGCAGCCCGCCCGCGAAGCGCAGCACGGTGGCGACTTCGGCGACTCGTTCGCCGGTGTGCTGCACCGGGACGCGAACGAGCTCGCTTCTGACGTCGGGGGTCGAAGGCACAGATGATCCTCTCACGTAGGGAAACGAAGGAAATACGGGACGGCGCGCGGAACTATTCGCGACCGAGGTCGCGGTGCCGCAGATTTACGCTGACTCCGGGAAGGCCGGCCAGCCGATCGGCCAGCTCGCGTGCCATGGCGACGGAACGGTGCTTGCCGCCCGTACAGCCCACGGCGAGGGAGGCCAGACGCTTGTTCTCGCGCTGGAAACCGGCGAGCACCGGAGTGAGTGCTGCCACATAGTGGTCGAGGAACTCGGCGGCGCCTTCGCGACTGAGTACGTAGTCCTTCACTTCGGCGTCGACGCCGGTGAGCGGTCGGAGTTCGGGCTCCCAGAACGGGTTCGGCAGGAAGCGGATGTCGGCCATGAGGTCGACGTCGGTCGGTGCGCCGTACTTGAAGCCGAAGCTCATGACCGAGAGCTGCAGCCCCGGGGTGTCCTCGTCGCTGAAGAGATCCCGTGTAGCGGTCGAGAGGTCGTGCACGTTGTAGCGCGAGGTGTCGATGACCACGTCGCTGGACGCACGGAGCTCCTGCAGCCGCTCGCGCTCGAGACGGATGCCGTCGAGGAGCGACTCCTCCCCCTGGAGCGGATGGGGCCGACGCACGGACTCGTAGCGTCGCACCAGGATGTCATCGGTGGCATCGAGGAAGACGACGCGGACCGTGGCATGCTGCCTGAGATCGCGCACCGTCTCCTGAATGTCGGCGAACAGGTCGCGGCCGCGCACATCGACGACGGCGGCGATGCGAGGAAGGGCTCCGCCGGATCGGTCCGCCATATCGGCGAGCGTCTTGACCATCGGCAGCGGCAGATTGTCGACCACATACCAGCCGAGGTCCTCGAGGACATTGGCCACCGTGCTCCGACCGGCACCCGACATGCCCGTCACGATGAGGATCTCCTGCTCAGGCGCGCGTTCGCTCACTCGCTCGGCCCTCCATCCTGCGTCGTTTCCGGCTCGGAGACCAGTTTACCCTGACTCGGCTCCTCTGCTCCACGCAGGAACCCGTGCACCTGCTCGGCGAGGCGCGGGCCGAGGCCGGCGACCGCGGCCAGTTCAGGCACCGAAGCGGCTTTGAGACGCTTCACGGAACCGAAATGCTTGAGAAGCGCCTGCACGCGCTTCGGGCCAAGCCCGGGCACGTCGCTCAGCTGCGTCGAGATGGACGTGCTCCTGCGCTGGCGTTGGAAGGTGATCGCGAACCGGTGCGCCTCGTCACGGATCCGCTGGACCAGGAAGAGTGCTTCGCTCGTGCGGGGCAGGATCACCGGAAAGGGATCGTCTGGCAGCCAGATCTCTTCGAGTCGCTTCGCGACCCCGCAGAGCGCGATGTCGTCGATCCCCGCCTCGGCGAGCGCGCGCGCGGCGGCCTGCACCTGAGGCGCACCGCCGTCCACGATGAGCAGCTGCGGTCGATCTCGGTAGACGCCAGAGGGTTGCTCCCCGGAAGCCGCGATCTGGTTGAGCTGGGCCGCGCGTCGGCTGACGACCTGGTGGATGGACTCGGTGTCGTCGCGGGTGTGTTCGACGCGGTATTTCCGGTAGGCACCCTTGGCGGGGAGTCCGTCCTCGAACACCACGAGCGAGGCGACGACGCCCGTGCCCTGGAGATGGGACACGTCGATGCACTCGATCCGCAGTGGTGCCTCGGTCATCCCGAGCGCGTCCTGCAGTTCGGCGAGAGCGTCGGTGCGGGCGGTCAGATCAGCTGCGCGCTTGAGCTTGTGCCGGAGGAGGTGCTCCCCCGCGTTCCTCGTGGCGCGATCCATGAGCTGCGCCTTGTCCCCGCGCTCGGGAACCCGCAAGTGGACGCGGCCGCGTCGCGGGCGTTTCGTGCTGAGCGCCTCCTCGAGCGGACCGCTGTTCTCCGGGATCTGCGGCACGAGGATCTGGGGCGGAGGATCGGTCTCCTCGTACGCCGATTGCAGCACCTGCTCGAGGAGCGTGCTCGGCGAATCGTCGAGCTCGACGTCGACGATCCAACTGCGCTCGCCCCTGATCCTCCCACCGCGGATGATGAACTGGTGCGCGGCCGCCGAGAGCTCGTCGGCGCGGAGGCCGAACACGTCGAGCGACACGTCGTGGCCGAGCACGATCGCGTTCTTCTCCATGACGTGCTCGACGGCCTGCACCTGATCGCGGAGGCGGGCGGCGTCCTCGTAGCGCTGCTCCGCCGCCGCGTCGCGCATCTCCCGCTGCAGTCGACGCAGATGGGAGGTGTCGTTTCCAGCAAGGAACGACACCAGCTCGCTCACGCGGGCGCGGTGCTCCTCGATCGTGACGAGCTGGGAGCATGGGCCGTGGCACCGGCCGATCTGCCCTGCCAGGCACGGGCGTCCCGTGTCCATGGCACGGCGGTAGTCGCTCTCCTTGCACGTCCGAATCGGGAACGCCTGCTGCAGCAGAGCCGTGGTCTCCCGGAGCGCCCAGACCTTCGGGTACGGCCCGAAGTACCTGGCCCCCCTGATCTTCTCGTTGCGGGTGATGAGCAAGCGGGGCGCCTCGTCCTTCAGCGTGACGGCGAGGTACGGGTAGGACTTGTCGTCCTTGAACTGCACGTTGAACGGCGGCTTGTACTCCGTGATCCAGGTGTGCTCGAGCACGAGCGACTCGGTGTCGGTCGCGACGACCGTCCAATCGACGCGCGCGGCGAGGGTGAGCATCCGCTGCGTGCGCGGCATCAGCGCGTGCATCGGCTGGAAGTAGTTCGAGAGCCGCGCGCGGAGGTTCTTCGCCTTGCCGATGTAGAGCACGCGCCCGTGCCGGTCGGAGAACCGGTAGACGCCGGGACTCGTCGGGATCTCCCCCGCCGCCGGGCGGAACGATGCGCGGTGGTCGTTCGCCGCCATCATGACGTCATGCTGACTTCAGCTCGGCAGCCGCTCGTGACTTCGCGGCGTGACCATTCAGCACCTCCGCGAGGAAGCGGCCCGTGTGGCTCTCCGGCAGCTTCGAGACCTGCTCGGGCGTGCCCGTCGCAAGGATCGTGCCGCCCCCCGAACCGCCCTCTGGTCCGAGGTCGATGACCCAGTCGGCGCTCCGGATCACATCGAGGTTGTGCTCGATCGTGATGACCGTATTGCCCTTCTCCACTAGACCGTTGAGGACCAGGAGGAGCTTGCGCACGTCCTCGAAGTGCAGGCCGGTCGTCGGCTCGTCGAGCACGTAGATGCTTCGGCCGTTGGAACGGCGCTGCAGCTCCGTCGCGAGCTTCACTCGCTGAGCCTCGCCCCCTGACAGCGTCGTGGCGCTCTGACCGAGACGGACGTACCCGAGCCCGACGTCGACGAGGGTCTTCATGTAGCGGTGGATGCTCGAGATCGGCTCGAAGAACTGCTCCGCCTCCGCGATCGGCATCTCGAGCACCTCCGAGATGTTCTTCCCCTTGTAGCGCACCTGGAGCGTCTCGCGGTTGTAGCGCTTTCCGCCGCAGACCTCGCAGGCGACATACACGTCTGGAAGGAAGTTCATCTCGATCTTCAGGGTGCCGTCGCCGGCGCACGCCTCGCACCGACCGCCCTTGACGTTGAAGCTGAATCGGCCGGGCAGGTAACCCCGAGTCTTCGCCTCCTGCGTCTCGGCGAACAGGGTACGGATCTTGTCGAAGACGCCGGTGTAGGTCGCCGGGTTCGAGCGCGGAGTGCGGCCGATCGGCGCCTGGTCGACGTGCACGACCTTGTCGAGGTGTTCGAGACCAGTGACCCTGGTGTGTTTGCCGGGGACCATGCGGGCACCGTTCAAGCGGTTCGCCAGCACTCGGTACAGGATGTCGTTGACGAGCGTGGACTTGCCCGACCCGCTCACTCCCGTGACCGCCGTCATGACGCCCAGCGGGAACGTCGCGTCGACGTTCTTCAGGTTGTTCGAGCGCGCTCCGACGACCTTGAGCTCACGCCCCTTCTCGCGCTTTCGTCGACGCTTCGGCGTCTCGATCTCGCGCCGGCCGGCGAGGTAGTCCGCCGTCATCGACTCGCGGTTCTCGAGCAGGCTCGTGTAGTCGCCCGAGTGCACGACCGTCCCGCCCTCGACACCCGCGCCAGGCCCGATATCGACGACCCAGTCGGCGGACTCAATCGTCTCCTCGTCGTGCTCGACGACGATGAGCGTGTTACCGAGGTCCCGCAGCTTCAGCAGCGTCTCGATGAGGCGCCGGTTGTCGCGCTGGTGGAGGCCGATGCTCGGCTCGTCGAGCACGTACAGCACGCCGGTCAGGCCGGAGCCGATCTGGGTGGCGAGTCGGATCCGCTGAGCCTCCCCGCCCGAAAGCGTTCCGGCCGCTCGGGCCAGCGTGAGGTACCCGAGCCCCACCTCGATCAAAAAGTCGAAGCGGAGGCGGATCTCACGTAGGACCTGGGCCGCGATCCGTGCCTCCCGCTCGGAGAGTTCAACGCGGTCGAAGAACGCCTGCGCGTCGGTGAGGCTGTACTCGGTGACACCGGCGATCGACTCGCCGTCCACCGTCACCGCCAGCACCTCGGGCTTGAGCCTTTGGCCCTGACAGGCGTGGCACGGTACTTCGCGCAGGAACTCCGACCAGCGATCGCGCTTGTTGTCCGATTCGGCCTCGGCGTACTGCCGCTCGATGAACGGGATGACCCCCTCGAAGCCAGACGTGTACTTCACTTCGCGCCCGAAGCGATTCTTCCAGCGGACGTTCACGGAGAAGTCGTTCCCGTAGAGCACGGCCTCGCGGACGCTCTCGGGGAGGTCGCCCCATGCGGTGTCGAGGGAGAAGTCGAGGTCCTTCGCGAGACCGGTGAGCAGCCGCTCGTAGTACTGGTACAGGCTCTTCCCCTGGCTCGTCCAGGGCACGATGACGCCCTCGGTGAGCGAGAGTTCAGGATCGCCGAGCACCAGATCCTCGTCGACCTGCATGCTGGTGCCGAGCCCGGAGCAGGTCGCGCACGCCCCGAATGGCGCGTTGAACGAGAAGGTGCGCGGTTCGATCTCCGTCAGCTGCACCGGGTGCTGGTTCGGGCACGACAGGTGCTCCGAGAACTGCTGCTGACGATCGTCTGCGTCTGCGTCGCGATCGACGAAGTCGATGAGCACGACCCCGTTCGCCAGTTTCAGTGCCGTTTCGAGTGAGTCGGTCAGTCGGCCGAGCCCGTCGGGGTCGGCCACGAGACGGTCGACGACGACCGAGATGTCGTGCTTGACCTGCTTTTTCAGCTTCGGCGGATCCGACAGCTGCACCATCTCTCCGTCGACCATCGCGCGCGAGTATCCGCTCGCCGCGAGATCCTGGAAGAGGTCGACGAACTCCCCCTTCTTCTTCGACACGACCGGTGCGAGTACCTGGAAACGCGTGCGTTCGGGCAGCTCGATGAGCTGATCGGCGATCTGCTGCACCGTCTGGGACGCGATCCGCTCACCGCAGACGGCGCAGTGCGGCACCCCGATGCGCGCCCAGAGCAGACGCATGTAATCGTAGATCTCCGTGATCGTGCCGACGGTGGATCGCGGGTTGCGGTTCGTCGACTTCTGATCGATCGAGACGGCCGGACTGAGCCCCTCGATGAAGTCCACATCGGGGCGATCCACCTGGCCGAGGAACTGGCGCGCGTACGCGCTCAAGCTCTCGACGTATCGGCGCTGCCCCTCGGCGAAGATCGTGTCGAACGCGAGGCTCGACTTCCCGCTCCCCGACAGACCGGTGAATACGACCATCGAGTCGCGAGGAATGTCGAGATCGAGGTTTCGGAGGTTGTGGACGCGGGCGCCCTGCACGCTGATGTGAGCGTGTGCGGCGGACGAGCGGACGGGTGCGGGAGTCTGCGAAGTCACCAGTGCATTCTACGCGAGCCGAGATGGGAAGTCGAATATATGTCCGAAGAATCGAAGGTGGCGTTCAGCTAGCCTGAGGGGATGAACGCCTCCCCGAGCAGCGTCCCGCACAGCTCGCACTGGGGGCGCTTTCAGGCCCTGGTGGATCAGGGGACGCTCGTCGGGATCGAGCCGCACTCCCCCGATCCCGATCCGTCACCGCTGGTGCACGGGATCCCCGATGCTTTCCACTCGCGGGTGCGGGTGCGGCGCCCAGCCGTCCGCGAGAGCTGGCTGCGCGCTCAGCGCACGGGTGAGGATCCGCGCACCGAACTTCGGGGGCACGACGCATTCGTCGAGGTCTCGTGGGACGAGGCTCTCGACCTCGTGTCGGGAGAACTGGAACGCGTCCGCCGGCTGCACGGGAACGCGTCGATCTTCGGTGGTTCCTACGGGTGGTCGAGTGCCGGCCGATTCCATCACGCGCGGACGCAGCTGCATCGGTTCCTGAACACGATCGGCGGGCACACCGATCAGATCGGCAACTACAGCTTCGGCGCCGCGGCCGCGATCCTGCCCCACATCGTCGGCTCCGCCGCTCTGGCGTCAGGAAGGACCACGAGCTGGGATGTGCTCGAGCGCGAGACCGACCTGTGGGTGCTGTTCGGCGGACTGCCGCTGAAGAACACGCAGCTCGAGTCAGGCGGTATCACGCAGCACACGGCACGCCAGTGGGTGTCGCGGATCGCTGAGAACGGTACCCGCTTCGTATCGGTGTCGCCGTTGCGCGACGACGCTCCGCCCGAGGCTCGCGCCGAGTGGCTCGCGCCCAGGCCAGGAACCGACACCGCGATGATGCTGGCGCTCACCCACACGCTGCTCGACGAGGGGCTGCACGATGCCGCGTTCCTCGACAGGTACTGCGTCGGGTGGAAACGATTCGCGTCGTACTTGCTCGGCGAGGGCGACGGAACTCCGAAGAGCGCGACGTGGGCCGAAGAGATCGTGGGTCTCGACGCTGACGTGATCCGTGATCTCGCGCGGCGTATGGTCTCCCAGCGCACCATGATCTCGGTGAGCTGGTCGCTGCAGCGCGGCGACCACGGCGAGCAGACCTACTGGGCGGCGATCGCGCTGGCCGCGGCGCTCGGTCAGATCGGGGTTCCGGGAGGCGGCTTCGGGTTCGCCTACGGATCGACCGGAACGACCGGGCAGCCGCGATACCCCTTCCCCGCTCCCGTGCTACCGGCGGGCGTGAATGCTACGCGCACCGCGATTCCGGCTGCGCGCATGGCGGACATGCTCCTCAATCCTGGCGGGTCGTACGACTTCAACGGCCAGCGGAGGGAGTACCCCGACATCAGGCTCGTGTACTGGGCCGGCGGCAACCCCTTCCACCATCACCAGGACCTGAACCGGTTGATCAGCGGATGGCGGAGACCCGAGACCGTCGTCGTCCACGAGCCCTGGTGGACGGCGACCGCGCGGCACGCCGACATCGTCCTCCCGGCGACCACGACCCTGGAACGCAACGACATCGGTGCGGCCGCACAGGACTCCGCGATCGTCGCGATGCGCAGGGCGGTCGAACCGCAGCACGAGGCCCGCAACGACTTCGAGATCTTCGCCGCCCTCGCCGAACGGCTCGGCGTTCGCCGCGCATTCACCGAAGACCTGGACGAGATGGGCTGGATCAGTCGTCTCTACGAGACCACCCGTGGCGACGCGGCGGCGCAGGGCGTCGACCTGCCGTCGTTCGAGGACTTCTGGGCGCGCGGCGCGGTAGAGATCGAACGGAACAGTTTCGTGCTGTTCCAGGAGTTCCGTGAGGATCCCGAAGCCCATCCTCTCCACACGCCGTCCGGGCGCATCGAACTCTTCTCAGACGTCGTCTCCGGATTCGGCTACGACGACTGCCCCGGACACCCGACCTGGCTGGAGCCCGCTGAGTGGCTCGGCTCTCCAGCAACAGCGAGGTACCCGTTGCATCTCATCTCCAACCAGCCAGCCCACCGATTGCACAGCCAGCTCGACATGGCAGCTCCCGCTCAGTCGGCGAAGGTAGCCGGTCGGGAGCCGTGCCGACTCAACCCCCAGGACGCCGCCGAGCGCGGAATCACGGACGGCGACACCGTTCTGCTCCGCAACGATCGTGGAATCTGCCTCGCCGGGGCCGTGGTGAGCGATGCCGTACGCCCCGGAGTGATCCAACTGTCGACGGGTGCCTGGTACGAAGCCGCTGCGGGCGGTGCCGGGGCGCTCGGCCGTGGCGCGAACCCGCTCGAGGTCCACGGCAACCCGAACGTGCTCACCCGCGATCAGGGCACATCGAAACTCGGACAGGGATCGTCTGCTCAAACCGCCCTCGTCGAGGTGGAGCGCTTCACGGGCACCGCCGCGCCGGTCACGGTGACCGCCGAGGTGCCACGAGGTGTCTCAGGGTCGGCTCCACAGACCCCTCGCTCTTCATGACCCGAGCGACCGGGGTGCAGCCCGCGGTCGTTCACGTTCCGCTCCGTCCGCGGCCATTCACGTGCTGCCCTGCTCAGTCCGCGGCCATTCACGTTCCGCTCGATATTGAGGCTCCGCTCGGTCCTGTTCGGCGTGTCGATCGAGCCGAGCGTGGAAACCGAGCGGAACGTGAACGCACGCGAGCACGCGAGCACGCTGGCTACCGATGGCCGGCGGCGTCCATGCTGCGCAGTTCGCGCTTGAGGTCGGCGACCTCGTCGCGCAGGCGTGCGGCGAGCTCGAATTTGAGCTCCTCGGAGGCGGCGAGCATCTGCTGAGTGAGGTCCGCGACGAGTTCTTCGAGCTGGGCGGCCCCTTCTTCTGCAATGGCTCCGCTGCGTTGTGAGGCCTTGCCCTTGGCGCGCTGCGTGGAACCCTTCTGACCGGACTTGGTACGCGATCCGAGTACTTCGTCCGTGTCGGCGGCCTCGCGCGCGAGCATTTCGGTGATGTCACCGATCTTTTTGCGCAGCGGTGTGGGGTCGATGCCGTGCTCCGTGTTGTACGCGATCTGGATCTCGCGTCGACGGTTGGTCTCGTCGATCGCCGCCTGCATGGATCGGGTGACGGTGTCGGCGTACATGTGGACCTGGCCGGAGACGTTGCGGGCGGCTCGTCCGATCGTCTGGATGAGCGACGTGGAGGAGCGCAGGAAGCCTTCCTTGTCGGCGTCGAGGATCGAGACGAGTGAGACCTCGGGCAGGTCGAGGCCCTCGCGCAGCAGGTTGATGCCGATGAGGACGTCGTAGACGCCTGCGCGAAGTTCGGTGAGAAGTTCAACGCGCTTGAGGGTGTCGACGTCGGAGTGCAGGTAGCGTACGCGGACCCCGGCTTCCTCCATGAAGGTGGTGAGCTGCTCGGCCATCTTCTTCGTGAGCGTGGTGACGAGGACGCGTTCGTCGCGCTCGGCACGCGCTCTGACCTCTTCGAGGAGGTCGTCGATCTGCCCCTTGCTGGGCTTGACGACGATTTCGGGGTCGATGAGACCCGTCGGGCGGATGATCTGCTCGACGACTCCGTCTGCGCGCTCGAGTTCGTACGAACCCGGTGTCGCCGAAAGGTAGACGGTCTGCCCGACGCGGTCCTTGAACTCGCCGAATTTGAGGGGGCGGTTGTCGAGCGCGCTGGGAAGGCGGAATCCGTGGTCGACGAGGGTGCGCTTGCGCGAAGCATCGCCCTCGAACATCGCCCCGATCTGCGGAACAGTGGCGTGGGACTCGTCGATGACGACGACGAAGTCGTCGGGGAAGTAGTCGAGCAGGCAGTGCGGGGCCTCCCCCGGCGCCCGGCCGTCGATGTGGCGGGAGTAGTTCTCGATGCCGGAGCAGAAGCCGATCTGCTCCATCATTTCGAGGTCGAATGTGGTGCGCATGCGCAGGCGCTGCTCTTCGACGAGCTTGTTCTGCTGTTTCAGCTCGGCGAGTCGCTGATCGAGCTCTTCGCCGATGCTGCCCATGGCACGATTCATCACCTGCCGACTGGCCACGTAGTGCGATCCGGGGAACACCGAAACCGTGTCGACCTGCTTGATCGCCTCACCGGTCAGGGGGTGGAGGTAGTAGAGGGACTCGATCTCGTCGCCGAAGAATTCGATGCGGATCGCGAGTTCCTCGTACATCGGGATGATCTCGACGGTGTCCCCGCGCACGCGGAAGTTGCCGCGAACGAATTCGATATCGTTCCGCTGGTACTGCATGTCGACGAACCGCCTGAGGAGCACGTCTCGGTCGATCCGGTCGCCGACGATGAGCGGCACCATCGCCTCGTAGTACTCCTCGGGTTTGCCGAGGCCGTAGATGCAGGAGACGGTTGAGACCACGACGACATCGCGCCGGCTCAGCAGCGAGTTCGTCGTCGAGTGGCGCAGTCGCTCGACTTCGGCGTTGACCGAGGAGTCTTTCTCGATGAAGGTGTCCGTCTGCGGCACGTAGGCTTCCGGCTGGTAGTAGTCGTAGTAGCTGACGAAGTACTCAACGGCGTTGTTCGGCATGAGCTGCCGGAACTCGCTCGCGAGCTGGGCCGCCAGGGTCTTGTTGTGCGCGAGGATGAGGGTGGGGCGCTGGATGGCCTCGATGAGCCATGCGGTGGTGGCGGACTTGCCCGTACCGGTGGCACCGAGGAGGACGATGTCGGTTTCACCGGCGTTGATGCGCTTCGCGAGCTCCTCGATGGCGGCGGGCTGATCGCCGCTGGGCTCGTACTCTGACACCACTTCGAAGGGGCGGACGCTGCGGGTCGGTTCCATAGGAACGAGCCTACTCCGGGGGTCTGACATCCGGATCCCCGGCAGGCGCCTCCACGCCCGCAAGGGCGGCAGTGAGATAGTTGTCCTCGGCGGTGTTACCCGGCACCGAGAGCGCCAGGCGATAGGCCTCGGCAGCGCCGGGACCGTCCTTGAGCGCCTCGAGGGTCACCGCGCGGGCGATGTGGAAGGCACGGAGCCGGTCGAGCACGGGATCCCCGGCAAGTGCGTCGAGGTGGCGGATCCCTGCTTTCGGTCCGTGCGCCTTGCCGAGGGCCACAGCGCGGCCCAACCGGACGACCGGGCCTGGTTCGTGCGCCTCCAGGAGCCGATAGAGCACCGCGATCTGCGCCCAGTCGGTCGCGTCGAAGTGCGTGGCCTCGGCGTGCACCGCGGCGATGGCAGCCTGGATCGTGTATCCGGCAGCCTGCGGCGATGACGCGGCTGCCTCGGTGAGCGATATGCCCTCGGAGATGAGCCGCTGGTCCCATCTGGTTCGATCCTGGGCGGCGAGAGGGATCGGCGCCCCCGACGGGTCGATCCGTGACGGTCGGCGCGCCTCGGTGAGCAGGAGGAGGCCGAGCATTCCCATGACTTCTGCAGTTGCCGGCACGAGCTCGTGGAGCACCCGTGTCAGCCGGATCGCTTCTGTGGTGAGGTCGTCTCGGGTGTGCACGTCTCCCGTCGAACGCGCGAAACCCTCGGAGTAGAGCAGATAGATGACGCGCTGCACATCGGTGAGCCGCTCGGCGAGGTGCTCCCGTGCAGGGGCTGTGAAGGGCACGCCGAGCGTGCGAATGCGGCGCTTGGCGCGGACCAGACGCTGCTGCAGGGTGGGCAGCGGAAAGAGCAGCGCGTGGGCGACGGCGACAGAGTCGAGTCCCGCGACGAAACGGAGGGTGAGCGCCAATCGGTCTTCGAGCTTCAGTACCGGGTGCGCGCAGGCGAAGAAGAGACCGAGACGGTCGTCGTCGAGCCCGTCGGGCGGATGCTGCTCAGCGGGGTCATCCAGCCCGGCGGGAGCCGGGTCGCGTTCGGATGCGCGCCCGTGCCGCACGAGCTTGCGCGCCAGGACCTGCTCTCGTCGCACCACGTCGAGCGCTTTCCGCTTCGCCGTCGTCGTGAGCCACGCCAACGGCGACCTGGGCACTCCGGTCTCCGGCCACGTTCTCAACGCTTGGAGGAGCGCCTCCTGCGTTGCGTCTTCCGCCAGGTCGAGGTCGCCGACACGGTGTGCGACGGCGGCGAGGATGCGGACGCGGCCGTCGCGGTCGATCCCCCTGACGGCCCGCCGGGCGGCCTGATGCGCCGACGCCGACGGGCCGCTCAGAAGATCCACGACTCAGTACGGGGCGAGGGGGCGAATTTCGACGTGCCCGCCCGGCGCCGAAGCGGGGCTCTTGCGCGCCCAGGCGATGGCTTCATCGACGTTCGGGACATCGATGATGTATCCCCCGCCGACGAACTCCTGCACCTCGGCGAACGGACCAGACGTGACCATGCGGTCCCCCTGATCGTCGCTCCTGACAATCACCGTCTGATCCGGATCCTCAAGTGCGAATGACGACACCACGACCCCGGCGGCAGTGATCTCCTGGTCGAAGGCGAAGAACTCTTCGGGACTCGCCCCGCCCTCCTCGCCGCACGCCGGATCGTTGACGTGGCCCATGAGCATGAGCGCGTACTTCATGATTCCTCCTCGCATCTTCCGCTCCGGCTGCGTCGCCGAGAGGGGTGTGATGTCGAACCGAGTGGCCCGACACCATCATGACGCACGGGACTCGACGAGATCGACAGGGCCGCGAAAAAAGTTCGCTCGCAGCACGGGCCCGGCAACCGCAGACGCGCGATGCGTCGTGCCCGAAGAGGTCGATCGGGAGCTCACGCGACGATGACGCCGGGGAGCGGGAGGTTCCCCGCTCCCGTCCAGCGCACCCGTTCGAGACCCTGCCAATGGGCAGCACTCATCAGCAGGGCTGCCGCGGTTTCGGGGGTGCGGGCCGGCGCGCCGGGCTCCTGCCACGCAGCCTGCACCAGGAGCTCTCGGTTCTGCCGGTCGGCCTTCAGATCGATGCGTCCCGCCAGCCGCCCGGCGACCATGAGCGGCAAGCAATAGTAGCCGTACACCCGCTGCTCCTTCGGCGTGTAGATTTCGATGCGGTAGTGGAAATCGAACATCCGCTCGGCGCGCGGTCGGAACCAGACGACCGGATCGAAGGGCGTGAGCAGGGCATCGGGAGCGAGGCGGCCTGGTGTCCTGGCCTCGCGATGCATCCATGCGGGTTCCGGGTCGCCGCGACCGTTGCGCCATCCCCGCACGGACACGGGGATCAGGATTCCCTCCGCTTCCAACGCGCGCACCGCGACTCTTGCGTCGGTGCTCTTGAGGCGGTGATAGTCCGCCAGATCGGCGAGCGTGCCGATACCGAGCGACTGTGCTGCACGTTCCACGAGTCGTCGCTGCGCCTCCTCCCGCGGGAGGGCCACCAGCGCGCGCTGGGGCAGCACGTGTTCTGCGAGCGCGTATCGGCGCTGGAAGGAGCGTCTGCCCGCGACGGCGACCTCACCGGTCGCGAACAGCATCTCCACCGCGCGTTTCGTATGGCTCCAGTCCCACCAGGGGCCACGGGTGCCCGAAGGGCCGTCTTCGAGCTCGCCCACGAACTGGGGGCCCTCCGCCCGGAGCTGAGCGCGCACGCGCTCGAGGTCGGCACCCAGTTCGTGGGCCCGTCCGGTTCGCCGATGCCGTTCGCGGTACTCATCCATGCGCCAGCCGAAGAGCGGTCGATCCTCGACGGGAATGAAGGCGGCCTCGTGCGCCCAGTACTCGGTGAATCGTCCGCTCTCCCACAGGTGGGCGTCCAGCGCTGAGGGTGCGTACTCGCCGTGCCGGGAGAAGACCGGCAAATGGTGGCTGCGCGCAAAGACGTTGACGGAATCGATCTGCAGAACGTGCAGGCGCTCGAGCGCCGGATCGAATGGACGACGCTGTCGCAGTCGAGGTGCATTCGTGAACCCCTGCGCCGCCAAGGCGACGCGACGAGCTTCGGCGGCACTCAGCGATGCGCGAGTCTGTGCAGGCATGGATCTACGGTAGCGGTCACCCCAGACACAGCGGGAGCGGGTGCCGGATCAGATGATCAGGCACCCGCTCCCCCGCGAGAGATCATTGAGCTCAGGCGAACCAGAGACCCAGCTCGCGGGCCGCCGACTCAGGCGAGTCCGAACCGTGCACGAGGTTCTGCTGGACCTTGAGACCCCAGTCGCGGCCGAGATCTCCGCGAATGGTCCCGGGTGCAGCGGTCGTCGGATCCGTGGTGCCGGCGAGCGAGCGGAACCCCTCGATCACCCGGTGACCGGCGGCGCGCACCGCGACCGTCGGCCCCGACATCATGAACTCGACGAGCGGTTCGTAGAAGGGCTTGCCCTCGTGCTCGGCGTAGTGCGCCGCGAGGAGCTCCCGGTCGGCGTGCACCAGTCGCACGTCGACGAGCCGGTACCCCTTCGCCTCGATGCGGCGAAGGATCTCGCCGGTGAGGCCGCGCTCGACCCCGTCGGGCTTCACGAGGATGAGGGTCTCTTCGGTCGTCGCGTCAGCGGACAATTGCGCTCCTTCTGCAGGTGTCAGATACGTGTTCCATCCTAGTCGCCGTCGGCTGCGCTCGCTTCGAACTGCGCCATCCACGCGGCACGGTCGCGATCGATCCGGGCGCCTCTGACCATGCAGTACACCCAGAGCGCCGTGAAGAGCACGCCGACGATGAGCGCCATCGGCAGGATGAACGCGGTCAGCAGCATCAGCGCGTGCACGATCCACCCGACGATGATACCGGCGCGCGGCCGGCGCATGAGCGCCAGACCAACGATGATGAGGATCGCGAGCCCGCCCCCGATGTACAGGCCGAGTTCGCGAGGCTCGAGCACGCTGAGACCGAACATCGCGAGCCCGATGAGGACGACGATGATGAGCTCGAACCCGAGCACGATCGAGGCGAGAGCGTGCTGGGTGCGGTGACGACCGCGCGCCGCACCCGAGATCCGCATCGCCGAATTGTGTGCCATGCGCTCGGAGGGCGACAGCTCGAGATCGGGCTCCTCGGCGGACATCAGACGTTCCACCCTTCGGCGCCGGCATGGGCGATGGCCTCGCCGGCCAGGAGCACCGAGCCGACGACGAACACGGCGCGCCCCTCGGCTCCCCCTGCCCAGGCCCGAGCCCGATCGAGTGCGTCAGGCAGTCCGGTGGCGACGTGGATCGGCGTACCGGGGATCGCCTCCTCTGCGAGACGCTTGAGCGCGGCGGCATCCAGCGTGCGCGGCGAGTCGACGGCGGTCACGAAGACTTCGTGCGCGACGGGTGCGAGCGCGGCGAGCACGCCGCCCGCGTCCTTCTCCCCGAGCACGCCGACGACGAGGGCGATCTCGTCAAACTGGAACGACTCCTCGACGGTGCGCACGAATGCAGCCGCCCCGTGCGGGTTGTGCGCCGCATCGACGTAGACGACCGGGTCGCTGCCGATGAGTTGGAACCGACCGGGCGAGGTCAGCTGGCCGAGACCCTCGTCGAGCACTTCCTCGGGGATCGGCCGCTCTCCGCCGAGGAAGATCTCGACGGCCGCCATGGCGAGAGCGAGGTTCTCGGCCTGGTGGTGGCCGAAGAGCGGCACGAATGCCGGGTCGTATTCGTGTCCTGTGGTGCCTCTGACCTGGATCTGCCGACCGCCCACGGCGAGCCGGTCCTCCAGCAGAGCGAAGTCACGCCCGGCCACGCGGGCGCGGGCGCCGACTGCCTCGGCCGCATCCAGGATCGCGGGGAGCGCCGCCTGGTCCTGTTCGGCGGACACGACGGCGCTGCCGGCTTTCACGATGCCCGATTTGGTTCTGGCGATCGTCTCGATGTCTGGCCCCAGGACATCGGTGTGGTCGAGCCCCACGGGAGTGAAGACCGCTACCGTCGCATCGGCGATGTTCGTCGCGTCCCACTCGCCGCCCATGCCGACCTCGATCACGGCAACCTCGACCGGTGCGTCGGAGAAGACCGCGTATGCGAGCACCGCGAGCGCTTCGAAGAAGGTGATCGGTCCCAGGCCGGCCGCGGAGAGCTCACGGTCGACGACCTCGAGCGGCAACCGGAGTTCACCCCAGGCTTCGGCGAGGGCGCTGCCGCTCACCGGTTCGCCGTCGATCTGGAACCGCTCGGTGAAGTCGACGAGGTGCGGGCTCGTGAAGAGGCCGGTGCGCAGTCCGTGCGCACGGAGGAGTGACTCGACCGCGCGACTCGTCGAGGTCTTGCCGTTCGTGCCCGCGATCTGGATCACCGGGTACGACAGCTGCGGAGAACCGGCGAGTTCGGCGAGGCGGCGGACCGGTTCGATCCGGGGTCTCGGGTTCGCCTCTCCCACGCGCTGCAGCAGCTCCTCGTAGACGCGGCGTGCGGGGTCGGCGTGCGGGCGGTCGTCGATCTCGAGCGGGCTCATGCGCCTGCCTCCTCTGCGTGACTGCTGGGGCGTGCGCCCGCAGCTTCGATGGTGATCGCGAGCGGAGCCTTCGCGGCGCCCAGCGCGTCTGCGCTGCTGCGGGAGACGCGAGCGCTCGGCTCCCTGCCTTCGAGCTGCGCTGCAGCCACTGCCGCGACATCATCGCTGGAGCTGACGGTGAACGCGACGGCGAGCGTTTCCGCAGAGATCAAGTCGGAGTGGGTCTCGAGCGCCGGGACGTGTTCCGGAGCCGCGTGCAGGGCCAGCACGATGCGATCGGTGACGTCGAGGCCCGCGTTCTTGCGGGCCTCCTGCACCGCGCGTATGGCGTCGCGCGCCACGCCTTCGGCTGCGAGTTCGGGGGTTGTCTCGGTGTCGAGGAGGAGGAACCCGCCCCCCGGCAGGAGGGCGAGCGCGGCTCCCTCGTCGGCGCGGTCAGCGGTTTGGAGCGTGAGCTCGTACTCGTGCGGCTCGAGTGCGATGCCGCCCGCCGTGACGACGCCGTCCTGCTCGGACCAGTCGCCGGACTTCGCGCCCTTGATCGCGACCTGCACCTGCTTGCCAAGGCGGGGGCCCGCCGCTCGGGCGTTGACCGCGAGCGTGTGCACGATGCCGTGCTCCGCGGCGCTCGTCTCGGTCTGCTGGACGAACCGGACGTGCTTCACGTTGAGCTCGTCCTGGAGCATCGCCGCGAACGGTTCGAGTGCTGCGGGCTGCGCCGTCACGACCGTGAGCTCTGCGAGCGGGAGACGCACCCGCAGGCGGCGCGCTTTGCGCAGGGCGAGGGCTTGCGAGGTGACTTGACGGACCTCATCCATGGCGCCGACGAGTACATCGTCCGCGGGGAATGCACCGGCGTCCGGCCAATCGGTGAGGTGCACCGACCGTTCGCCCGTGAGGCCGCGCCAGAGCGCTTCCGTTGTCAGGGGTGCGAGCGGAGCCGCGACCCGGGAGACCGTTTCGAGCACCGTATAGAGCGTGTCGAACGCGTCGGCGTTCGCGGGGCGGCCGTTCACTCCGGTCGTTCCCTCCCAGAAGCGATCGCGGGATCGTCGCACGTACCAGTTGGTCAGCACTTCGGCGTAGGCGCGCAGCGCCTCGGCCGCCGAGGTGGTGTCCAGGCCGTCCAGGTGACCCTCGACCTCGCTGACCAGGGCCCCGGTCTTCGCGAGGATGTAGCGGTCGAGCGGATCTTCCGAGTCGGTGCGCCAGCGTGCGGTGTATCCGTCTGCGTTCGCATAGAGGCTGAAGAAGTACCACGTGTTCCAGAGCGGGAGCAGGAACTGCCTGACGCCCTCGCGGATCCCCTCCTCCGTGACGACGAGATTGCCGCCTCGCACGACCGGCGAGGCCATGAGGAACCAGCGCATCGCATCCGAGCCATCGCGGTCGAAGACCTCGTTGACATCGGGGTAGTTCTGCAGCGACTTCGACATTTTGTTGCCGTCGGACCCGAGCACGATTCCGTGGCTGATCACATTCGTGAAGGCAGGGCGATCGAACAGCGCGGTCGCGAGGACGTGCTGCACGTAGAACCAGCCGCGCGTCTGGCCGATGTACTCGACGATGAAGTCAGCCGGCTGGTGCGTCTCGAACCAGTCCTGGTTCTCGAACGGGTAGTGCACCTGGGCGAACGGCATCGAACCGGAGTCGAACCAGACGTCGAGCACGTCCTCGATGCGTCGCATCGTGGATCGGCCGGTCGGGTCGTCGGGGTTCGGGCGGGTGAGATCGTCGATGTACGGGCGGTGGAGATCGACCTCGCCGTCGGCGTTCCGGGGCAGCACCCCGAAGTCGCGCTCCAGCTCGTCGACGGATCCGTAGACATCGATGCGCGGGTACTCGGGGTCGTCGCTCTTCCACACGGGAATCGGGCTGCCCCAGTAGCGGTTCCGGCTGATCGACCAGTCGCGCGCACCCTCGAGCCACTTGCCGAACTGGCCGTGCTTGACGTTCTCGGGCACCCAGGTGATCTGCTCGTTGGTCTCGAGCATCCGCTCCTTGATGTCCGTGACGCGCACGAACCAGCTCGAGACGGCGCGGTAGATGAGGGGGTTCCTGCAGCGCCAGCAGTGCGGGTACGAGTGCACGTAGCTCTGCTCACGGAGGATCCGCTGCGATCCGCGCAGCAGACGGATGAGCGGCAGGTTCGCGTCCATCCAGAGCTCACCCGCGACGTCCGAGACGGCCGCGATGAACCGTCCGCCGTCATCGACGCTGAGGATCGTCGGCATGCCGGCCGCCGTTGTGATGCGATGGTCGTCCTCGCCGTAGGCCGGTGACTGGTGGACGATGCCGGTGCCGTCGGTGGTGGAGACGTAGTCGTCGACCAGGATCCGCCAGTACCGTTCGGTCCCCCACGTCTCCGCGTCGGCGAAATAATCGAAGAGGCGGGTGTACTCGACGTCAGCGAGTTCGGCTCCCGGTACGGTCGATGCGACGGCGGCCTGCGCGTCCTCCGGGGATTCGTAGCCCAGGTCCTTCGCGTAACCGGCGAGGAGGTCGGCAGCGAGCAGGTAACGCGTCTCACCGGCACCGCCGCCGTCGGCGGCGCCGTTCGGGCCGGCGGGGAGCACGGCGTACGAGATCTCGGGTCCGACCGCGAGTGCGGCGTTCGTCGGGAGGGTCCAGGGCGTGGTCGTCCACGCGAGCGCGCGCACGTCCGTGAGGCCGAGCTCCCCTGCGCGGGCGCCGATGAGCGGGAATGTCACCGTCACCGAGGGATCCTGACGCATCTGGTACACGTCGTCGTCCATGCGCAGTTCGTGGTTGGACAGCGGCGTCTCATCGCGCCAGCAGTAGGGCAGGATCCGCTGCCCCTCGTAGGCGAGGCCCTGGTCGTAGAGCCGCTTGAACGCCCAGATCACGCTCTCCATGTAGCTGAGGTCGAGCGTCTTGTAGTCGTGGTCGAAGTCCACCCACCGCGCCTGGCGGGTGACGTACTCCTCCCACTCCTTCGTGTACTGAAGCACGGATTCGCGTGCCTTCGCGTTGAACGCCGCGACCCCCATCGCTTCGATCTCGCTCTTCTCAGTGATACCGAGCTGCTTCATCGCCTCGAGCTCGGCTGGGAGCCCGTGAGTGTCCCAGCCGAACCGACGCTCGACCCTCTTGCCCCGCATCGTCTGGAAGCGGGGAAACACGTCCTTCGCGTAGCCCGTGAGGAGGTGTCCGTAGTGCGGAAGGCCGTTGGCGAACGGCGGCCCGTCGTTGAACACCCACTCCTCGGCACCCTCCCGGCGTCGAATGGACTCGCGAAAGGTGTCATCCTCCTGCCAGAAGCCGAGCACCTGCTGCTCGATCTCGGGAAGCCGGGGTGAGGCGGTGACGCCGAACGCGGCTCCCGACTCTGCCGGGGAGTTCTGCGAAGCGGGGGTCTGCTGCTGGGGGTACGCCATGGAGGTCCTGATCCTGATCGTTCTGCGTGCTCATCGGATCGCCGGGACGAGCCCTGCACGGTTGCAGGCCCCGCGGTACCACCCCGCTTGCCGCCGAAACCGGCGGCCCCTCATTCGGGCGATGACGGGCCCTACCCGCCCGGTTCTACTGAGCACCCGCCGAGGCGGACACTGTTCTTCCGGGGACTCCCCATTGATTGTGGATCATCGTCGCTGCCCACGATTCTACACGCCGCTGCACCCCGGATCCCAGCGACGCCACGGGTCTCAGCAGACCCTCACCCGGACGGTCGTTCGCGCGCGCTACAGTAAGCATCACCCGCTGTTAAATGACGAGAGGACGTGCACTGTGGGATTCATCGACGACGCCAAGGAAACGGCGAGCGCCGCTGCGAAGAAGGTCGGACGCGCGGTCGAAGACGGCGTGGACAAGCTGCAGGACAAGGCCGACGAGGCTCGCGCCGAGGCCGAGGTCAAGCGTGCCGAGGCCGAGCGCGATTCGGTGCAGAAGCGGAACGAGCTGAAGGACGATCTTCGCGATCACTGATTCGCCGGCCGGTCAGCTCCCCTGCGGGGAGGATGGCTCGAGGCGCGCGGCGGCCCGCACCCGGCGTCGCTGCGCGCCTCTCGCAATTCGTGTTACGGCGAAGACGATCGCGAAGAGTAGCCCGTAGAGGACAGCCATGCCCGCGCTCGTCGCGGTGTTCGTGACGTAGGCGATCCAGAACCCTGCGAGGGCTCCTCCGGCCGCGAATACGACGGTCAGCCAGAGCATCGCCGACAGTCGGATGCTGATGAGGTACGCGGTGGCGGCGGGGATGACGACGAGTGCGACGACGAGGATTGCTCCGGCTGCGTTGAACGCCGCTGTCACCGTGAGGGACACGAGGAACATGAACGCGATGCCGAGCCGCCCGCGTGGCACTCCGATTGCCGCCGCGAACTCGGGGTCGAAAGTGGTCAGCTTCAGCCGCGGGTAGCAGCAGGCGATGAACGCGATGTTGACCGCCAGTACGGCAAGCATGATGTAGAGGTAGGCGGGCCCCACCGAGACGCCGTTGATCACGATCGGCGTGAACGCCGCCAGGTTCAGATCTCCGACGAGCACGGCGTGCACATCGAGGTGGATGTTCGCGAAGTTCGTGGTCACGAGGATCACGCCCACGCTGAACAGGGCCGGGAAGATCAGGCCTTGCGGCGCATCACCCGTGATGAGGCCCGTGCGCGTCAGCCACTCGCTTCCGAGCACCACGAGGAGTCCCGCGAGCGCCGCCCCGATGATGAGGAGCGGCGAGTCGAACGAGCGGGTGAAGAAGTACCCCACGACGATGCCGGGGAGCACGGCGTGACTGATCGCGTCGACGAGCATCGAGTTCCGACGCAGGACGACGAAGACGCCGGGGAGCGCGCAGGCGACGGCCGTGACCACCGCGAGGAGGATCGTGCCGACGAGGAAACTCATCTGGTACTCCCCTCGGCGAGTAGTTCGCGTCGGAGCGCCTCTCGGGCTCGCCGACGCGCGACGCCGCGAGCGATGAGGCTGCGTCGTGGCGCAGCGAGCAGTGAGATGAGCAGGATGGCGAACAGCGTCAGCACGATGAGCGGTCCCGTCGGGACGCCGCCCCACTGGATCGACAGGTAGGCGCCGACCCCGCTGCCGATAGCGCCGAAGGCTCCCGAAAGCGCGACGGTGGCGCCGAGAGTGCGCGTCCACTGGCGCGCCGCAGCCGGTGGGGTCACGACGAACGCCACCATCAGCACCAGTCCGACCGCTTTGACACCGATCACCGTCGCGATGACGATGGTCGTGAAGAGCAGTGCGTCGACCGTGCGCTCGCGGAACCCGAGCGCTGCCGCGTGGCCGGGATCGAACGTGCCGATTGCGAACTCCTTCCAGAACACCAGCATGAGACCGATCGCGATGGAGCCGATCGTGATACTGGTGACGAGATCCGCCACAGTGATGACCGAGGCATTCCCAAAGAGGTAGTCCTGGATGCCGCCCTTCCCCGGGAACGTGCCGTTCGCGATCACCCGGAGCAGCAGCATGCCCGCGCCGAATGTCGTGGTGAGCGCGATGGCCATGGCAGTGTCGATGCGGATCTTGGATCGACGCGCAACACCGTTCGCCATGAGCACGGCCGCGGTGCCGACCAGCACAGCCCCCACGATCAGTGCAATCATGTTGCGCCCATCGATACCGAAAATGACCACGCCGGCGAGGAACGCTAGCAACGTCCCGGGCAGTGCCGCATGCGAGATCACATCGCTGATCAACGACTGCTTGCGCAGGTAGGCGAAGGCGCCGAGAGCGCCGGCGACGAGACCGATCACGGTCGTTCCGAGGAAGACCATGCGGAAGGTGTGGTCGGCGAAGAACTCAGCGGGGGTCATGGCGCCGCTCCGGGTCGCCCGCTTCCGCCGAAAGCGCTCCGTCGGCGCCGAGGTCGTACGCCGCGCGGATGTTCTCGGTCGTGAAGGCGAGATCGGCTGGACCCGAGGCGATCACCCGGCCGTTCAGCAGTGTGACGTGGTCGCAGTACTCCCTGACGGTTGCGAGGTCATGGTGAACGATGACCACGGTCTTCCCCGCCTCGCGGAGCCGGTGCAGCACGCGTACGATCGCTCCTTGGCTCTTCGCGTCGACGCCCTGGAAGGGCTCGTCCATGAAGAACAGATCGGGATCCTGCGCGAGCGCCCTGGCCAGGAACACCCGCTGGCGCTGCCCGCCCGAGAGCTCCCCGATCTGTCGCGCGGCGAGATCGGCGATGCCCGTCTGCTCGAGCGCGGCATGCGCCTGCGCCCGCTCCGCGGCTCCCGGGCGCCGGATCCACCCGAGGCGACCGTACGTTCCCATGGTCGCGACATCAAGCACGGTCGTCGGAAAGTCCCAGTCGACCGACGTTGCCTGAGGCATGTATCCGACGCGCTGTCTGACGCGGCGCAGCGGCGCGCCGAAGAACTCCGATCGCCCGGTGAGCGGTGAGACCAACCCGAGCATCGCCTTGATGAGCGTCGATTTTCCGGCACCGTTCGGGCCCACGATGCCCATGACCACGCCGAGTGGTACCTCGAAGTCGACGTTGCGGAGCACCGGTTCCGAGCGGTAGGCGACGCTCAGGCGTTCGGCTCGGCACGCTGGGAGCGACGTCACGATGTTACCTCGCTCGCGCCGAGCGCCTCGGCCACGGCGCGAGCGTTGTGGCTGAACGCGCCGAGATAGGTGTCGACACCCGGTTCCGAGCCGAGCGAATCGGCGTAGAGCTCCTCCTCCGAGATCGCCACCTCCCACCCTCGTGCCTGCACCGCTTCGCGGAGACTCGTGATCGCTTGCGGATTCGCCTGATTGTCCTGGAAGATGACGGGGACCCGGTGTCGGGCGATGAGCGCGCCCAGTTCGCTGATCTCCTCTGCGCTCATCACGGCGTCGGTGGAGACGAAGTCGGTGGCGTGCACCTCGAGTTCATACTCCTCGCCGAAGTAGTTGAAGGCGTCGTGTCCCGTAACGAGCATCCTGGGCTCGGGGACGGCGGAGAGAAGCGTGGCCGCTTCGGCAGCTGCCGCGTCGATCTCTGCGAGATATCCGTCCGCGTGAGCCGCGTAGGTGTCGGCCCCGTCCGGGTCGATCACCGCGAGCTTGTCGGCGACCGCGGTGACGACGACTTTCCAGGCCTCAGGGCTGTTCCAGACGTGCGGGTCGAAGAGTGCGTTGCCAGCATCGTCGGTTTCCGGCCAGGACAGCAGCAGAGCTCGCGGGACTTCCTCCCCCGCCGCGAGCTGACGATCGCCGAGACTCTCGAGCTGATCGATCATTTGGGCCTCGAGATGCAGCCCGTTCCACACCACAAGGTCGGCCTCCTGCATGGCCGTGATGTCCTGCGTCGATGGCTGATAGGTGTGCGGATCGCCACCCGGCCCCACCATCGTGGTCACTCGCGCATCCGGTGCGATGTTCGTCACCGCGTCGGCCAAGTATCCGGTCGTCGCATAGACCTCTATCGGGGTGTCACCTGATGCGGACAGCTCACTCGCCGCGCACCCGGCGGCGAGAGGGACGACGGCCGTGATCGCCGTGGCGGCCAAACCGAGGCGGATCGAACGGATTGCGGTCACTGTTCCTCCATGAGATGAGACGAATTCAAATGTTTGGTGCGTCGAACATAAAGTCTAGTGCCCGTCGCTTACCGGCGCGAGTCCTGAAATATAAGCGTTGACTAATATAAGTTCGACTGAAAATATGGCTCTATGCACGCGTTCGATGTTCTCGGTGATCCGGTCAGACGGCGCATCCTCGAGCTGCTGGGTACGGGTGAACGCACCGCGGGCGAAATCGCGACGCGGATCGCCGAGGAGTTCGGGATCAGTCAACCGGCGGTCTCGCAGCACCTGCGCGTCCTCCGCGAGCACGGTTTCGCCGCGGTCCGACCTGTCGGCACTCATCGCCGCTACGCGGTTGCGCCTGCAGGGTTCACGGAGGCGAGCGAGTGGCTCTCGCCCTTCGAGCGATTCTGGCGGGGTCCGCTTGCCGCGCTCGACACCGAAGTCGCGCGCGGCAAGCGGCAGCGACGCACACAGACCCGTCGCACTGATTGCGACGATACCCCTGAAGAGAGGAAACACCATGGTTGACGTCCCCGCTCAGATCGCCGCCGTCACGCGCACCGTTCGCGCTGAAGAGGTCGACGGTGCGCCCGTGCGCGTGCAGACGATCGCACAGACGTACCCCACTGGAATCGAGGACCTCTGGGAGGCGACGACGACTGCGGAGCGCATCGCGCGCTGGTTCCTCCCAGTGAGCGGGGACCTGTCGGTGGGAGGCCGCTATCAGCTCCAGGGTAACGCCGGCGGTGAGGTCATCTCGTGCACGACTCCGTCGGGCGGTGTCGCCGCATACGCGATCACCTGGGAGTTCGGGGGCGGCGTCTCGTGGGTGAATGTTCGCCTCGCGGCAGAGGGGGCTGAGGAGACTCGGTTCGAGCTCGAGCACATCGCACGCGTCGCGGACTTCCCCGACGGTATGTGGGAGACCTTCGGGCCCGGCGCGACCGGTGTCGGTTGGGACGGCGGCCTGCTGGGGCTCTCCCTCCATGTCGGCGCCGTGGAAGGGGTACTCGCCCCCGACGAGGCCGCTGCCTGGGCGACGACGGACGAGGGGCGTGCCTTCTATCGCGGAGCAGCAGACCGCTGGGGTGCGGCACACGTGGCTGCGGGCGCGGATCCCGTGGCGGCGCAGGCGGCCGCCGATGCCACCTACGGGTTCTACGCGGGTCAGGTGTCGGGCGCCTAGCCTGGCCGATCCGCAGCCCGCGCCCAGCATGCAACAAGCCCCTGATCTCGAGAACTCTGTCTCTGATCAGGGGCTTGCTTCATTCGCGTGCGCGAGGGGGGACTTGAACCCCCACGCCCTAATACGGGCACTAGCACCTCAAGCTAGCGCGTCTGCCTATTCCGCCACCCGCGCGAATGATCCGGAACCTCATCGGCCGAACAGAGAATAACTTAGCACGGATCCTGGTGCGGATCGAATCCGCGCAGTTCCGCCGCGTCGGCCGGGCGTGCCGTCAGTGCTGGCCCAAGCGGCGTCGCAACAGTTCGATGCGCTTCTGCAGCTGGGTCACGGATGCCTGGGCGACGGCCGGGCCCCCGCAGACGCGTCGCAACTCGGTGTGCACCGCGCCGTGAGGCTCTCCTGAGGCGCGCGACCACATGCCGACCAGACTGTTCAGAAGCTTCCGCTGCTCGCCCAGCGTACGATGCAGCGCCTGGGGAGCCTCGGACCGTTCGGGGGCGTGCTCGACGATCCCCTGCCTAGCCGCACTGCGTCGTGCCTGCTTCGCCTGGCGCTGCTGCAGAAGTGCCTTGACCTCCTGCGGCTCCAGCAGGCCGGGGAACCCGAGGAAGTCGAGCTCTTCCTCGGTGTCGACCTCGGCGTACCCTCCGAACTCGGCCCCGTCGAAGACGGCGCGGTCGAAGTGGGCGTCAGATCCGAGCGCCTGATAGGTGTGCCCCTCCTCCTCGAGTTCGGACGAGGCCCGATCTTCTCGTTCAGCCTCCGCCATGAGAGCGGCCTCCGCGTCCCACATCTCTTCTGCGCTCTTCGGCCCCTCGAGCACGTGACCGCGCTCCTTCTCGAGCTCAGCGGCGAGGAGCATGAGCGCCGGGACGTTGGGAATGAAGACCGAAGCGACCTCTCCGCGACGCCGGGAGCGTACGAAGCGACCGATCGCCTGCGCGAAGAAGAGCGGCGTCGACGAGCTCGTGGCGTACACGCCCACGGCGAGTCGAGGCACGTCGACCCCTTCCGACACCATGCGCACGGCGACCATCCACCGCGAGCTTCCCGCTGAGAACTCGTCGATCCGCTCGCTCGCACCGGCGTCATCGGAGAGGATGAGGGCGACCTCCTCACCGGTGATCGCCTGCAGCTGGGCGGCGTAGGACTTCGCCGAAGCATGGTCGGTGGCGATGACCAGTCCCCCGGCGTCCGGAATTTGGTGCCGCACCTCGCTCAGTCGTCGGTCGGCCGCTTGCAGCACCTTCGCGATCCAGTCACCGTTCGGGTCGAGCGCCGTCCGCCACGCTTGAGAGGTGATGTCCTTGGTGTTGCCCTCCCCGAGGCTCGCCTCCATCTCCTCGCCGGCCGACGTCTGCCAGCGCATCTTGCCGGCGTAGACCATAAAGATGACGGGGCGGACGATGCCGTCTGCGAGGGCGCGCCCGTATCCGTAGTCGTAGTCGGTCACCGACACGCGCGAGCCGTCGCCCTGGGGTGCGTATTCGACGAACGGGATCGGGGCGTCGTCGGACCTGAACGGTGTTCCGGTAAGTGAGAGACGCCGCTTCGCGGTGCCGTACGCCTCGCGGATGGCGTCCCCCCAGCTCAGCGCGTCGCCGCCGTGATGCACCTCGTCGAGAATCACGAGGGTGTCGGTAGCCTCCGTGAGGAGCCGGTGCAGGACGGGCTTCATCGCGACCTGCGCGTAGGTCACTGCCACCCCGTGGAAGTGGGCACCGTAGTTCAGTCCGCCGCTGTTCGAGTAGTCGGGGTTCAACCTGATGCCCGCGCGCGAGGCAGCATCCGCCCACTGGGTCTTCAGGTGCTCCGTCGGGGCGACCACGATGATCTGCTCGATCGTCCGGTTCGCCCGGAGGATCGCCGCGAGCCTCAGGGCAAATGTCGTCTTGCCTGCCCCCGGCGTCGCGGATGCGAGGAAGTCCCGGGGCTCGGTATCGAGGTACCGCCGGATCGCCTCCTCCTGCCAGGCGCGGAGGTTGCCCGCCGTGCCCCTGGCGGCGCGCTCGGGATAGGCGGGAGGCAGATGTTCGGCGGCACTCGTCCCCGGGAGATGGAGTTCGAGTTCCGCGTCTGTCACAACGTTCTAGAATACCGGTAATGACCGGTGCGCATGGACAGCGTCTCCACAGCGAGTGATCATCGACGAGCGTTGCCTGAGGGCCGGAAGGACCACGTCGCCTCCCCGAACGAGGCGACCGAGAGGAACGCAATGGACGACTCGCAAGTATCGGTGCCGGATCCGATCGACCTCCCCTGGAGCCGGTTCGTCGCCCTCGGAGACTCCTTCACCGAGGGGGTGGGCGACCCCGAGGCCGACAGCCCGGGAGGTCTCCGCGGGTGGGCCGATCGCTTCGCCGAGGTGATGGCGCAGCACAACGAAGATTTCGCGTACGCGAACCTCGCGGTCCGCGGCAAGCTGATCCGGCAGATCGCGAACGAGCAGATCGATGCGGCGCTCGAGCTGCGCCCCGACCTCATCAGCATCTGTGCCGGCGGGAACGACGTCATCCGCCCGAATACGGACCCCGACGAGGTCGCCGCCGAATTGGAGCGCGCCGTCGAGCGCCTGCGCTCCGGCGGTGCGACAGTCATGCTGTTCACGGGTGTGGACGTGGCCTTTCAGCCGGTGTTCCGCTCTATCAGGGGAAAGGTGGCGATCTACAACGAGAACATCAGGCGCATCGCCAGGCGCCACGACTGCGTGGTAGTCGATCAGTGGGCGCTTGAAGAGCTCCAGGACGCGCGCTACTGGTCGGGTGATCGGCTGCACCTCAACGCGCTCGGCCACCACACCATTGCCCGGGCAGCGCTCGACGCGCTGAATGTGCCGCACGACCTGGTGCCGCAGGATCCTCCTCCCCTGCCGAGCCTCACCTGGCGGCAAGCGCGTCGCGGCGACATCGTCTGGGCCAGGGAGCACCTCGTCCCGTGGGTGCTGCGCCGAATCCGGCACCAGTCGTCGGGCGACGGGATCGAGCCGAAGCGTCCTGACGCGACGAGCCTTCGCGGCGCTCGCCACGGGAGCGCCGAACCTGCATCGGATGTCGCACGCAACTCCGTCGGGGCCGAGCCGCAGGAGTCGTAGCCCGCCTATCCCTGCTCCGGGTGAGCCCGTATGCTGAGGGCATGGCCAATCTCACGCAGCAAATCGCAGACACCGTGTCCACCGTCGGAGTCTCCTCCGCTTACGGAGATCCCGTCGATGTCGACGGCACGACCATCGTGCCGGTGGCAGCAACCTGGTACGGCTTCGGAGGCGGTGAAGGCGACGCAGGGAACGACTCGGGCAAGGGCGAAGGCGCCGGAGGCGGCGGTGGCGGCGCTTCCGTTCCGGTCGGCGCGTACGTCACGCGCGACGGGCGGACCCGCTTCGAGCCGAACACGATCGCCCTCCTCGCCGTCGGCATCCCCTTCGTCTGGGTGACCGGTCGAGCAGTCGGCCGCATCCTGCGCGGCCTGCGCGGCAAGCGCTGACCCGAGCCTCAGCCGTCGCTCTCGAGTGCGTCTGGACTGAACGTCCACGGCGCACTCGAGAGCACTGCCGGATCGAACCGCTCGAGCAGCGCGGATGCGCTCGGTCGCTCACCGGACCGTGCCAGCCCGACCGAGCGTGCGAGGAGTGCCAGCACGTCCTCTGGTCCGATGCCTGAGGCGGAGAGATCGCGCAGCGTGACCGCGCCGTCGCGTTTCGCAAGACGGGCACCCGTCGGCCCGAGCACCAGAGGCACATGCGCGTATTCGGGCGTGGGGAGCCCGAGGAGACGCTGCAGCATCACCTGACGCGGCGTGGACGGGGCGAGGTCGTCGCCGCGCACCACTTGATCGACGCCGGACGCCGCGTCATCGACCACGACGGCGAGGTTGTAGGCGACCGTGCCGTCGCCGCGCTGCAGCACCAGATCGTCCACGTCCCCGCGACGTTCGCCGAGCACTCTGTCGTGGAATGCGACTCCGCCGCGCAGATACTCCTCCGGAGCGCGGAGCCGCAGCGCAGGATGACGCGGGGCGATGCGTTGGCGGGCGGCCCGCCGTTCGGCGTCGCTCAGTTCCCTGCAGGTGCCGGGGTATGCGCCGGGAGCCCCGTGCGGGGCGGACGGCGCGGCCTGGATCTCGCGTCGGGTACAGGTGCACTCGTAGACGAGGCCGCTCGCGCGCAAGCGCTCGATGGCCGCGGCGTGCGCCTCCGCCTGGGCGGACTGCCTCATGGCTTCGCCAACCCAGTCGATGCCGATCGCCGAGAGATCGGCGAGCTGCTGCTCCGCGCTTCCCGCGTCCCTGGCGCGATCGAGATCTTCGATGCGCATGAGAAACGCCCGGCCCGAGGTGCGTGCGAACAACCAGGCGAGCAGCGCCGTACGGAGATTTCCGAGGTGCAGGTCGCCCGAGGGGGTGGGGGCGTATCTCCCAGCGCCCCGCAGGCTTCCGCTGTTGTCCATTCGTCCAGGCTACTGCGATCGAGGCCGGTCACCGATCGGCAACGGTTCCGCGAAGGTCGCCGGGCGCCTGCGCGGACTCTGTTATGTTCTTTGCAGCATCGGCACAGCTGCCCTGATCCGATCCGGGCGGTGGGAAGGCACTATGCCCAATATGGAAAGCATCTCTGCCCAGCACGGCACAACCGGGTCAGTACCGACCGCGGAGGCTCGCATCCGCTGGCCCGTCCTCATCGGCTCTGGCACCGCGATCATCGCCATCGCCCTCTGGGCGATGCTCGCACCGGATCAGGCCGGCGCGGTCATCGGGAACGCCGTGGTCTGGGCGTCTACGACCTTCGGGTGGTACTTCATCTTGACTGCTGGCGTGGTGGTGGCCTTCACGCTCTTCCTCGCCTTCTCCTCGTCGGGGAAGACGAAGCTCGGCCCCGATCACTCGAAGCCGCAGTTCAATCTCTTCACCTGGGCCTCGATGCTGTTCGCCGCAGGCATCGGTATCGACCTCATGTTCTTCGCGGTCGCCGAGCCGGTTGCGCAGTACACCGGCCCGCCCGCGGGCGAAGCCGAGACGGTCGAGGCGGCGCGCCAGGCCATCGTCTGGACGCTCTTCCACTACGGGCCCGTCGGGTGGGCGATGTATGCGCTGATGGGTGGCGCGTTCGCCTACTTCGCCTATCGGCGGAATCTCCCGCTGAACATCCGCTCGCTGCTGACGCCCCTGTTCGGGAAACGTCTTGACGGGTGGGCGGGCCATTCGGTCGACATTCTGGCGGTTCTCGGCACTGTTTTCGGTATCTCGGTGACCCTGGGTATCGGCGTGGTCCAGCTCGCGTACGGCCTCCACGTCCTCATCGGCACGCCGAACGGAGTGGCGATGCAGATCGCGCTCATCGTGCTGGCGGTAGCGATGGCGACGATCTCGACGGTCTCGGGCGTCGAGAAGGGCATTCGGCGCCTCTCTGAGGCGAACGTCGTTCTCGCGGTGCTGCTGCTGCTCTGGATCCTCATCACGGGCGAAACCCGTCGACTGTTCGACGGCTTCGTCATGAACGTCGGCGACTTCATCTCACGCTTCCCGAGCATGGTGCTCGATACCTACGCCTGGGACCGGCCCGACGACTGGATGCAGGCGTGGACGCTCTTCTTCTGGGCCTGGTGGGTTGCCTGGGCGCCGTTCGTCGGACTGTTCCTGGCACGCATCTCGCGGGGCCGGAGTCTGCGCCAGTTCGTCGTCGGCGTACTCGTCATTCCCTTCGCATTCATCGCGATCTTCATCTCGATCCTGGGGAACTCCGCTCTCGAACTCGTCGTCGGAGGCGACCGCGAGTTCGCCGAGACTGCGGTATCCGTTCCGGAGCAAGCGTTCTTCGACCTGCTGCAGCAGTACCCCGGCGCGCCGGTGGTCATCGCCGTTGCGCTCCTGACCGGCCTGCTGTTCTATGTCACGTCGGCCGACTCCGGTGCGCTGGTGCTCGCGAACCTGTCGTCGAAGATCGACGATCCGAAGCAGGATGCGGCGAAGAGCCTGCGCATCTTCTGGGCGCTCGCCACGGGCCTCCTCACGCTCGCGATGCTGCTCGTCGGCGGCGTGCCGACCCTCCAGGCGGCAACCGTGGTCATTGGTCTCCCAGTCTCACTCCTCCTGTACCTGGTCATGATCTCGATGTTCCGTGCCCTGCGGAACGAGTCACAGCATCGCGAGGGGTACACCGCGACCATGCCTATTCGCTTCGGTCACGCCGAGTCCAACTGGCGGAAGCGCCTGCGGCAGTCGACGGTGTACCCGTCAGCGGCGCAGGTCTCGCAGTACTTGAACGGCATAGCGGAACCTGCGCTGGAGGAGGTCAGGTCCGAACTCGAGCAGGCCGGTGTGGACTGCCTGGTCGAGCGCGGCGAATGCCCCGTCCCCGACGTAGATTCGCTGCTCATCAGCGCGAGGCTCGACGACCACCAGTCGTTCAGCTACCAGATCTACCCGGTTGCGCACGAGACCCCGACCTTCGCCCCGGCTCGGAAGCGCGGCGAGGAGCACTACTACCGGCTCGAGGTGTTCTCGGCCTCGGGCTCCCACGGTTACGACGTGTACGGGTACAGCTCCGACCGTCTCATCGCCGACGTTATCGGGCACTTCGAGTCCCATCTCGAGTACCTGCGCATATCAGACGGAGTGGTCGATGCTTCGACGGGCGAGGATGAACCGATCATCACCGACTGGCAGGATGATTTCACACTGCCTGACACCGACCAGACCAGTTCGAAGGAGTAGACGGACATGCCAGACACCCTGTTTATCGATGGCAAGTGGACCTCGGCCATCGGCGGAGGCACTCGCGACATCCACTGCCCAGCCGATGGCGCGTTCGTCGCCACGGTCGACGAGGCCGACGACCGCGACTCGGTCGCGGCGATCCAGGCGGCTCGCCGCTCCTTCGACTCCGGCGTATGGTCGGAGGTACCCGCACCCCAGCGCGGCGACTTCCTCCTCCGCGTCGCCGCCGGACTGCGCGACCGGAAGGAGGAGTTCGCCAGAGCTGAGTCGCTCGACACCGGGAAGCGCATCGTCGAGTCCCGCATCGACATGGACGACATCGCCGCCTGCTTCGACTACTTCGGCAAGCTCGCCGGGCAGGACGCAGGCCGCATGGTCGATGCGAATGACCCGAACGTGGTCTCGCAGATCGTCTACGAGCCCGTGGGCGTCTGCACGCTGATCACTCCATGGAATTACCCGCTGCTGCAGGCGGCATGGAAGATCGCTCCGGCACTCGCCGCCGGTAACAGCTTCGTGCTCAAGCCGGCGGAGCTGACGCCCCACACGGCGATCCTCACGATGCGTCTGCTCGATGACCTCGGTCTTCCCGCCGGAGTTGCGAACCTCGTCCTGGGTGCTGGCGCCGATTGCGGGACGCCGCTGTCGACGGACCCGGATGTCGACATGGTGTCCTTCACCGGTGGCCTCGTCACTGGCCGCATCATCGCGGCGAACGCCGCGGCGACGGTCAAGAAGGTGGCGCTGGAACTCGGTGGCAAGAACCCCAACGTCGTGTTCGCCGACGCTGACTTCGACGCAGCGGTCGACAACGCGCTCAATGCGGCGTTCGTCCACTCCGGCCAGGTCTGCTCGGCAGGTGCGCGCCTCATCGTCGAAGAGTCCATCGCCGAGCGATTCACCGACGCCCTGGTGCGTCGCGCTGAGGCGATCCGGCTCGGCGGACCGTTCGACGAGGACGCGGAGACCGGCCCCCTGATCTCTGCCGCCCATCGAGACAAGGTCACCGCGTATGTCGAGGCCGGCATCGCCGAGGGCGCGCGTCTGCGGTGCGGTGGCAAATGGGGCGAGGGCGACCTCGAATCCGGCGTCTACTATCTGCCGACCGTGCTCGATCGTGTCGAGCGGGGCATGTCAGTCGTCACCGATGAGGCGTTCGGACCCGTGGTGACGGTGGAGACCTTCACGACGGAGGATGAGGCGGTGGCCACCGCCAACGACACCATCTACGGTCTGGCGGGCGCTGTCTGGTCGCAGGACGCCGGTCGGGTGCAGCGCATCGCCAGGCGCCTGAGGCACGGGACGATTTGGATCAACGACTTCCACCCCTACCTGCCTCAGGCCGAGTGGGGCGGATTCGGCCAGTCGGGGTTTGGGCGCGAGCTCGGACCGACCGGACTCGCCGAGTACCAGGAGCCGAAGCACATCTACCAGAACCTCTCCCCCGCTGTCTCGGGCTGGTTCCCCGAGCACACGAACTGACTCACCGAAGGAGCGAAGCATCGTGAACACCGCGCATACGTTTGACTACGTCATTGTCGGAGGCGGCTCGGCAGGCGCCGCCGTGGCCGCACGACTCAGCGAGGATCCAGAGGTCTCGGTCGGCCTGCTCGAGGCGGGTCCGAACGACGCCGACCACAACGTGGTGCTGCAGCTCGACCGCTGGATGGAGCTGCTCGAATCTGGCTTCGACTGGGACTACCCCATCGAGCCGCAGGAGAACGGGAACTCGTTCATGCGTCACGCGCGCGCCAAGGTGCTCGGTGGCTGCTCCTCCCACAACTCCTGCATCGCCTTCTGGGCCCCCGCGGAGGACCTCGACGAATGGGCGGAGAAGTATGGCGCAGAGGGATGGGAGTCGGAGCGCACCTTCCCGCTCTACACCCGGCTCGAGAACAACGATGACGACGGGCCGCTGCACGGTCACGAGGGCCCGGTGCGGTTGATGAACGTTCCTCCCGCCGACCCCTGTGGGGTCGCGCTGCTCGAGGCGTGCGAGGAGGCTGGGATCCCCCGGACGCAGTTCAACACCGGGCAGACGGTCGTCCGCGGCGCGAACTTCTTCCAGGTGAACCGGAAGGACGACGGCACCCGCTCCTCGTCTTCGGTCTCGTACCTGCATCCGATTGCTGATCGGAAGAATCTCACCATCATCACCGATGCGTGGGTGCGCGAGCTCGAGTTCGACGACTCAGGTGCCTGCACCGGAGTGCACGTGGTCGACAACGCGTTCGGCCGGGCTTCGCGGATCGCGGCGAATCGCGAGGTGATCCTCTCGGCCGGCGCCATCAATACGCCGCAGCTGCTCATGCTCTCGGGTATCGGCCCGCGCGAGCATCTCGAGGAACACGGAATCGACGTGCGCGTCGACGCCCCCGGTGTCGGCTCGAACCTGCAGGACCACCCCGAGGGCGTCGTCCAGTGGGAGTCGAAGCAGCGGATGGTGCGCGAGTCGACGCAGTGGTGGGAGATCGGGATCTTCGCGAACACGGAAGAGGGACTCGACCGGCCCGACCTCATGATGCACTACGGCTCCGTGCCCTTCGATATGCACACGTACCGTGCGGGTTATCCGACGGCGGACGAGATGATCTGCCTGACGCCGAACGTGACGCACGCCCGCTCGAAGGGCACCGTACGGCTGCGCTCCCGAGACTTCCGCGATAAGCCGCGCGTCGATCCGCGCTACTTCACGGACCCTGACGGGCACGACATGCGGGTCATGATCGCCGGCATCCGAACGGCGAGAGAGATCATGGCTCAGCCCGCGATGTCGGAGTGGGCGGGCACCGAGCTCGCGCCCGGCGCCGACGCACAGACCGATGAGCAGCTGGCCGAGTACGTGCGGACGACCCACAACACCGTCTACCACCCGGTGGGCACGGTGCGCATGGGCGCCGCAGGTGACCCCGAGGCGCCGCTCGATCCGCAGCTGCGCGTGAAGGGGGTCACGGGCCTCCGGGTCGCTGACGCCTCGGTCATGCCGGAGATCGTGACGGTGAATCCGAACATCACGGTGATGATGATCGGCGAGAAGTGCGCCGACCTCATCCGCAAGGGGAATTGATTCGAGCGTGGTCCACTCCGAACGAGCGCGAGTGGACCACGCTCTGGACCGGTGAGAGGATCGGTGCATGAAGATCCTCTCCATCCAGTCATCGGTCGCGTACGGTCATGTCGGTAACTCCGCCGCGGTCTTCCCGCTGCAGCGCATCGGTGTCGAGGTCATGCCCGTCTACACCGTCTGTTTCTCCAATCACACGGGCTACGGCTCGTGGAAAGGGCCCATGCTCACGGGTGACGATGTGCGCGATATCGTCTCAGGCATCGAGGAGCGCGGAGGGCTCGAGGGCGTGGACGCCGTCATCTCCGGTTACCAGGGTGGCGATGACATCGGCGACGCGATCCTCGACGCCGTCGAGCGGGTGAAACGCAACAGTCCCGATGCGCTCTACAGCTGCGATCCGGTCCTCGGCAACGCGACTTCGGGCTGCTTCGTCGCGCCGGAGGTGCAGGATCTCATCAGGGATCGGGTCGTCCCGAAAGCCGACGTCATCACGCCGAACCAGTTCGAGCTCGGCTTCCTCACGGGGACCGCGCCTGAGACGCTCGACGACGTGCTCGCGTCGGTCGAGCTCGTGCGCGATCTCGGACCGAGCACGGTACTCGTGACGAGCGTCGAGCGTCCCGACCGACCGGAAGGGACCATCGAGATGCTGGCGGTTACCGGAAGTGAGGCGTGGATCGTGCAGACCCCCCACCTTCCGTTCAAGGCGAACGGCTCAGGCGACGTGACCGCGGCGCTGTTCGCCGCACACTTCCGTCGGACGGGAGATGTCGCCGACGCGCTCGCACGCACGACCTCGAGCGTGTACGGTTTGCTCGAGACCACGCTGCAGTCGGGAGCGCGAGAGCTCCAGCTGGTCGAGGCTCAGGAACACTACGCGCACCCGGCGATGCAGTTCGACGTCCGTCGCGTTCAGTAACGGAGAGCGAGGTGGCGGTTAGGTGGCCACCTGCTCGGCCGTGAGCGCGTTGAGGCGCGACATGCAGCGGAGGTATTTCTTCCGGTACCCCCCGTCGAGCATGCCGCCGCCGAAGACGGTGGTCAGCGGAATGCCGGTCGCCGCGATCGGGATCTGCGCGTCGTAGACACGATCGACGAACGCGACGAAGCGGAGCGCCGCCGACTGGTCGGTGAGTTCGTGGACGCCGCGGAGGCCGATCGCCTGCACGCCGTCCAACAGCCCTGCATAGCTCGACGGATGGACGGTTGCGAGGTGGGCGATCAGCTCGCTGAAGTCGTCGTCCGTCATACGCTCGCCGGCCGCTGAGGCATCGGCGAGCGCGAACTGGTACGCATCGTCGCTGAGCACCACGGCGTCGCCGTCGAGCTCGCGTTGACGGTAGTCGGAGCCATCGATCCTGATGGTGACGAATCGGTCGCTCATCGCTTGGATCTCGCGCATGAAGTCCGATGCTGCGAACCGCCCCTCCCCGAGCGCGTTAGGCGGCGTGTTCGAGGTCGCAACGATCCGGGAGCCAGTTGAGGTGAGATCGCCGATCATCCGAGTCATCAGCATGGTGTCGCCCGGATCATCGAGTTCGAACTCGTCGATGCAGATGAGTTTCGCCCCCTGAAGCACTCCGAGCGCCCCCGTGTACCCGAGCGCTCCCACGAGCGCTGTGTACTCGATGAAGGTGCCGAAGTACTTTCGCCCGGCGGTAGCGTGCCAGGTCGCAGCCAGCAGGTGCGTCTTCCCCACGCCGAAGCCGCCGTCGAGGTACACACCTGGACGGGTGGGGCTTCCCTGACGCGCCTCCGCCTTCTTCTTGCCGAACCCGAGGAAACCGCCCCGCGAGACGGGGGCCGCCGGCCCCGCGAAGGCGCGCAGGGTATCCCTGGCCTCCTCCTGCGAAGGGTGGTCTGGATCGGGACGGTAGGAGTCGAACGTCGCGCGGTCGAACTGCGGAGGGGGCACGAGGGTCGCCACGAGTTCTGGACCCGAGATCCGAGGGGATCGCTGGACGAGTCGTGCGGAGCTGTGCTGAGCGTCTGAAGCCATCGGAGCAAGCTTAACCGCTCGGGCGCGGGCGCGGAGCACGCCCGGATCGCCGCTTCCCGGCGTGGCATGCTCATGGGACTCTCAGGGAACTCTAGTGTTCCGAGTGTGATAGCGACAGACCGAGGTCTTCCGGAAGCGTTCGCGGAGGCTGCAGAGCAACTGCGTCGAGCGCGATACCGGAGCGAACTGCTCGTTCGCGAGATCGCCGCTCCCGACAACATCGCTCCGCACGCCGTCGCGTTCGCGGCAGGGGTGAGGCCAGGTGCCGCTGCTGAGAATGCCACGGTCGACTCCCCCGATGGTGCCGGCCGCCTGGTGCTCCTGCACGATCCGGAGTCCGCCGCCGAGTGGGGCGGCGAGTTCCGGATCGTCTGCTACGCCCAGGCTCCCCTGGAGATCGAGCTCGGCGTCGACCCGTTCATTGTCGACGTGGCATGGTCATGGCTCGTGGACGCCCTGGAATCCCGAGACGCCGAATACACCGCCGCTTCCGGAACGGCGACCAAGACGCTCTCCTCCGGCTTCGGAACGCTCGCGTCTCAGGGCGACGGTGCCCAGCTGGAACTCCGCGCATCGTGGACCCCGCTCGGCACGACGTTCGACGCCCATGCGGCGGCGTGGTCGGAACTGCTGTGCTTGCTCGCGGGGCTCCCGCATCACGAGGGCGTGGCGTCGTTGCAGGCGCACGCGGCGACGCGGCGCCCCGGTTCGGATCGGGGGCTGCGCTCACGTGGTTGACCAGACCGATCTCGCACTGACGTGGACCATGGTCGAGGACGACACCGCATTGGCCGCGGCCGCAGAGACTCTTGCCTCGGGGGCGGGGCCCATCGGCATCGACACCGAGCGGGCCTCGGGGTTCCGCTACGGCGGCGACGCGTATCTCGTGCAGGTGTTCCGGAGAGGCTCCGGAACGTTCCTGTTCGATCCTCTCGGCATCGAATCCTTCGCTCCGCTCGCCCGCGCGCTCGCGGATGCCGAGTGGGTGCTGCACGCCGCGACGCAGGACATCCCCTGCCTCGACGAACTCGGTTTGCACCCGCCCGACCTCTTCGACACCGAGCTCGCCGCGCGCATCCTCGGGTACGAGCGTGTCGGGCTCGGTGCGCTCGTGGAGGCCAAGCTCGGCATCACGCTGGCGAAGGCGCATTCAGCGGCCGATTGGTCTCGAAGACCGCTCCCGGAGTCCTGGCTGGAGTACGCAGCGCTCGACGTGGCACTGCTTCCCGACCTGCGCGACGCGATCGCCGCTGACCTGGAAGGCGCTGAGAAGAGCGAGTTCGTCAGGCAGGAGTTCGCCGACATCCTGGTGCGCACCCCGAAGCCGCCGGCGGAGCAGCCCTGGCGTCGGCTCTCCGGCCTCAGCAAGCTGCGCTCGCCCCGGGATCTCGCGGTGGCCAGGGAGCTGTGGCTCGCGCGCGACGCTCTCGCGCGCGAGCGCGACGTGGCTCCCGGCAGGCTGCTCCCTGACTCCTCGATCGTCGCGGCCGCAGCCGCCGGGCCGCGCTCGCCCGGCGCATTGGCGGGGCTCCGATCCTTCTCCGGACGTACGAGCCGATCCGAACTGGAGAGATGGTGGCAGGCGATCATGGCGGGGAAGACGACCACCGATCTGCCCGAGCTGCGATATCGCGAGCCGGGCACACTGCCCCAGCACCGGTCATGGGCGAATCGGCATCCCGATGCTGCGGCGCGCCTCCAGGCTGCTCGCGAGGCCCTCGACGCGGCGTGCGAGCGCTGGAACATTCCGCGCGAGAACCTGCTCACGCCCGAGGTGCTCAGGCGACTCGCGTGGCAGCCGCCGGAACCGCTGACGGTGGAGGCAGTGGACGCGCGGTTGGAAGAGCTCGGTGCACGTGAGTGGCAGCGCTCGATCACGGCCCCGATTCTCACCGAAGCTTTTGTAGGAATCGCATAACTGGAGACCCTCCCAGCTGTCGCTTTCCTAAGATGGATTCCGTATTGGTACCCGATCCGATGGAGGCATAGTGGCCACAATGAGAGACGTCGTGTTCGTGGACGGGGTGCGTACCCCGTTCGGACGCGCCGGTGAGAAGGGCATGTACTGGGGAACACGGGCCGATGACCTCGCGGTCAAGGCGCTGCAGGGTCTGCTCGAGCGGAACCCAGAGGTCCCCGTCGAGCGCATCGACGATGTCGGCATTGCGGCGACCACTCAGCAAGGCGACCAGGGGCTGACCCTGGGCCGCACGGTAGCGCTGCTCGCCGGACTGCCGCAGTCGGTGCCCGGCTTCGCGCTCGACCGCATGTGCGCCGGTGCAATGACTGTCGCTTCCTTCATGGGCAGCGCGATCGGCTCGGGCCAGTACGACCTCGCCGTCGCCGGCGGTGTCGAGCACATGGGTCGGCACCCGCTCGGGCTGGACGCGGACCCGAACCCCCGCTTCGTCGCCGAAAAGTTGGTGAGCTCCGAGGCGCTGAACATGGGCATCACCGCCGAGCGCATCCACGACCGCTTCCCGCATCTCACGAAGGAGCGGGCCGACCGGTTCGGCATGAACAGTCAGCACCGTGTGCAAGCGGCGTACGATCGCGGCGACATTCAGGCCGATCTCGTGCCCGTCGCGATCCGTTCCGCCGAGGGGTGGTCGATGGCTACCGAGGACGAGGGACGTCGCCCCGAGACGAGCATGGAGGGTCTCGCGCAGCTGAAGACCCCGTTCCGCCCGCACGGTCGGGTCACGGCGGGAACCTCCTCCCCGCTCACCGACGGTGCCACGATGTCCCTGCTCGCCGGAGGTGATACGGCGAAGGAACTCGGCCTGCAGACGAAGATGCGTCTCATCGGCTACGGCTTCGCTGGCGTCGAGCCCGAGGTCATGGGTCTCGGACCAGTTCCCGCGACCGAGAAAGCGCTCCGACGCGCGGGCATGTCGATCGACGACATCGGGCTCTTCGAGCTCAACGAGGCGTTCGCGGTGCAGGTGCTGTCGTTCCTCGACCACTTCGGCATCGACGATGACGATCCCCGGGTCAACCCGTGGGGCGGGGCTATCGCCGTCGGTCACCCGCTGGCTGCCTCTGGCGTCAGGCTGATGACCCAGCTCGCACGTCAGTTCGAGCAGCGCCCCGACGTGCAGTTCGGCCTCACGGCGATGTGCGTCGGCCTCGGCCAAGGCGGCAGCATGATCTGGGAGAACCCGCACTACACCGGCAAGAAGTCGGCCAAGAAGAGCAAGGGATGAATCGCGTGACCGACTACAGTTCCATCGACTTCGCACCGCTGCTCGCCGCGGACCCCGACGAGGTCGTCAGCCACTCCTACGTCCGAGACGTCGCACTCCCCTCAGGCGGGACGCTGGCGCTCATCACCCTCGACAACGGACGAGACCACACCCGTCCGAACACCCTCGGCCCGCGCACGCTCGACGAGCTGAACGGCGTGCTCGACGGGCTCACCGGGCGCGCTGCGCACGGCGAGATCCAGGGCGTCGCCATCACCGGCAAGCCGTTCATCTTCGCCGCGGGCGCCGACCTCTCACGGGTCTCCACGCTCGCCACGGAGAGCAACGCCCGTCTGATGGCGCAGCTGGGACACTTCGTGCTCGGCAAGCTCGGAGCGATCGGCGTGCCCTCGTTCGCGTTCGTGAACGGTCTCGCCCTCGGCGGGGCGATGGAGATCGCCCTGAACAGCGACTACCGCACGGTCGACTCGTCCGCTGCCGCGCTCGCGTTCCCCGAGGTGTTCCTCGGGATCATTCCGGGTTGGGGCGGGGCCACCATCGTGCCGAACCTCATCGGCATCGAGAAGGCCATTGAGATCATCGTCTCGAACCCGTTGAAGAACAACCGCATGATGAAGCCGCAGCAGGCACGCGAACTCGGTCTCTTCGACGAGATCTTCGGGCCCGCGCGGTTCCTCGAGCAGTCCATCCTCTGGGCCGATCGGGTGCTCACGGGGGCCGAGAAGGTGCAGCGCACGCACGTGCCGGGCAAGATCGAACGGACGGTGAAGTGGCCTGCGGCCATCAAGATCGCCCGCGAGACGCTCCAGTCGCGGATCGGCCCGGCGCCCCGCGCACCGTACGTCGCCCTCGACTTGCTCGAGGCCGCGCGCGACAACGATCGCGCGGCGGGCTTCCGGCGAGAGGACGATGCGCTGGCCGAACTTATTTCGGGTGACCAGTTCCCGGCGTCGATCTACGCGTTCGACCTCGTGCAGAAGCGTGCGAAGCGTCCGGCGGGCGCCCCTGACAAGGAGCTCGCTCGGAAGGTGCAGAAGGTCGGTGTGATCGGGGCGGGCCTCATGGCGAGCCAGTTCGCGCTCCTCTTCGCGCGGAAGCTCAGGGTACCCGTCGTTATCACCGACCTCGACCAGGCGCGCGTCGATCAGGGACTCGCGCACATCCGGACCGAGATTGAGAAGATGCACGAGAAGGGTCGTCTCTCGCGCGACGCGGCGAACCAGGTCTCCGCGCTCGTCACGGGTACAACGGATCGCCAGCAGTTCGCGGACTGCGACTGGGTCATCGAAGCGGTCTTCGAGGAGCTCGGTGTCAAGCAGCAGGTGTTCGGCGAGTTCGAGCCGATCCTTCGGGAGGACGCCGTTCTCGCGACGAACACCTCGTCGCTCTCCGTCGATGAGATCGGAGCCCACCTGGCGCGGCCTGAGCGCCTCGTCGGCTTCCACTTCTTCAACCCCGTCGCCGTTATGCCCCTGATCGAGGTGGTCAAAGGGGCTCGCACCGACGACGAGACGCTCGCCACCGCCATGACGACCGCCAAGAAGCTCGGCAAGAGCGCGGTCATCACGGCGGACCGGCCGGGATTCGTGGTGAACCGCCTCCTCGCCAAGGTGATGGGCGAGGCTGCGCGCGCCGTCGACGAGGGCACGCCGCTGCCGGTCGTGGAGCGTGCCCTCGACCCGATCGGGCTTCCCATGGGGCCGTTCGAGCTGATCGACCTGGTCGGCTGGAAGGTCGCGGCGCACGTGCAGGACACCATGGTCCGGGCGTTCCCCGATCGGTTCTACGCGTCGGACAACCTCCACGCCCTCGCCGAGGTCGAGTCACCGCTCGACAAGAACAAGCACGGGAAGGTCACCGATCTCTCGAGGGCCGCCCGCAAGCGCGTCACGGTCGGTAAGCGCGCATCGGCGCCAGAGGAGATCCTGCACCGCGTCGAAGACGAGCTCGCGCGCGAGATCTCGATCATGCTCGATGAGGGTGTGGTCGCTGCGGCCGAGGACATCGATCTCTGCCTGATCCTCGGCGCCGGCTTCCCGTTCCAGGCCGGTGGGGTCACGCCCTACCTCGATCGTGTCGGGGCGAGCCTCCGCGCCCGGGGTGCGGACTTCCACGAGCCGCGGATCGCCGGAGCGCACTAGCGGAAACTCAGAGAGCGGGTGGGCGTCGTGGAGACGTCCGCCCGCTCTCGCGATGTACGGACTAGTCGGCGGTGGGTCGCGCGACGGGGATCTTGGTTCCGCGCACCTGTGCCGCGACATCTGCCGCGATCTGTTCGGCCGTGAGGCCGGCGTCGGCGAGGAGCTCGCCCCGGCTCGCGTGCGGCAGGAACTCGTCGGGAGTCCCGAGTTCGCTCACTGCGGTGTCGACGCCGGCGTCGCGGAGGGCCTGGCGGATCCGTGTGCCGACGCCGCCGACGCGGATCCCGTCCTCGATGCTGATGAGCAGTCGGTGCTCCCGGGCGAGTTCGACGACGGATTCGGCGACCGGAACAACCCAGCGAGGATCGACGACGGACGCCGTGATCCCCTGTTCCTGCAGGATCTCGGCCGCATCGAGCGCGACCTGCGCCATCGGGCCGACCGTCACGAACAAGACATCGCCGCCCTCGCGGAGCACATCGACGCCGTCCCCGGTGCGGCGCACCGCCGGCAGATCTTCTCCGACGGCTCCCTTCGGGTACCGGACGACGGTGGGCCCGTCGTCGATCGCGACGGCCTCGCCGAGGACCTCGTTCAGCGTCTCCTCATCGCGCGGGGCGGCGATCCGGATCCCAGGGACAATCTGCAGCATCGCGAGATCCCACACGCCGTTATGGCTCGCGCCATCGGGTCCCGTGACTCCAGAACGATCCAGAACGAACGTGACCCCTGCACGGTGGAGCGCCACATCCATGATGAGCTGATCCACGGCGCGGTTCATGAAGGTCGCGTACACCGCGAAGACGGGGTGCAGTCCGCCGAAGGCGAGGCCAGCAGCCGAGGTGACGGCGTGCTGCTCGGCGATACCCACGTCGAAAACGCGATCGGGGTGCCGTTCGGCGAAGCGGTCGAGACCGGTGGGGGCGAGCATAGCCGCCGTGATGCCGACGATCTCGGGCCGCTCGTCGGCGAGTTCGACGATCCGATCCCGGAACACCGATGTCCAGCTGCGCCCCGACGACTTCGCGAGCGGAGTGCCGCTGCCCGGATCGATCTGTCCGATGGCGTGGAACTGGTCCGCCTCGTCGTTCTCCGCGGGAGCGTACCCGCGACCCTTCTCTGTGATCACGTGGACAAGCGCGGGCCTGCCGTACTCCTTCGCCTGCCTGAGCGTCTGTTCGACAGCCTCGAGGTCGTGGCCGTCGATGGGGCCGAGGTACTTGATGTCGAGGTTCGAGAAGAGGTGGTCGTTGTTGCTCGCACGGCTCAGGAACCCGTGCAGGCCACCGCGCACGCCGCGGTACAGGGACCGGCCGGGCTTCCCCAGACGCGAGAAGAGCTTCTCGCTCCCCTCCTGCAGGTCGAGGTAGGTGTCCTGCGTCCGCACCGAGTTCAGGAACCTCGCCATTCCGCCGATGGTGGGAGCGTACGACCTTCCATTGTCGTTCACCACGATAACGAGCCCGCGGGCATTGTCATCGGTGATGTTGTTGAGCGCCTCCCACGTCATGCCGCCCGTGAGTGCACCGTCGCCGACGACGGCGACGACGGTGCGGTCGCGCTGACCCGTCTGCGCGAACGCGCGAGAGATCCCGTCCGCCCAGCTGAGGGACGTCGAGGCGTGCGAGTTCTCCACGATGTCGTGCTCGGACTCGGATCGCTGCGGATAGCCGGCGAGGCCCTCGCGCTGGCGAAGCTCGCTGAAATCCTGGCGGCCGGTCAGCAGCTTGTGGACGTAGCTCTGATGGCCGGTGTCGAAGACCATGGGGTCGCGAGGCGACTGGAAGACCCGGTGCATGGCGATCGTCAGCTCGACGACCCCGAGGTTCGGACCGAGATGCCCGCCCGTCTTCGCGACCTCCGCGATGAGGAACTCCCGGATCTCAGCGGCCAGCATACGTCGCTCCTCAAGCGAGAGGGCGTCGAGATCACGAGGTCCCTGGATACGGTCGAGAATCGTCACCGGCTGCCCCCGCCTTTCGCCTCGGGTCGCTCCCGAGTTCATCCTTTCATCCTACTCCGGGTGCCCGTCCCCGCGGGGCACGCGGACGGGGGTGGACACGAAAAGGGGGCGTCGGATCAGATCCGACGCCCCCTCTCGCGGGTCGAGCGCGAAAACCCTACACGAGCGACCGCAGCACGTACTGCAGGATGCCGCCGTTGCGGTAGTAGTCAGCCTCACCCGGGGTGTCGATGCGGACGACCGCGTCGAACTCGACGGTTTCGCCGTTTTCGCGGGTGGCCGTGACGTGCACCGTCTTCGGGGTAGAGCCGTCGTTCAGAACCTCGATGCCCGAGATATCGAAGGTCTCGGTTCCGTCGAGTCCGAGCGACTCGGCGCTCTCGCCCGCAGGGAACTGCAGCGGCAGGACGCCCATGCCGATGAGGTTCGAACGGTGGATCCGCTCGAAGCTCTCGGTGATGACGGCCTTCACGCCGAGCAGGCTCGTACCCTTCGCTGCCCAGTCGCGCGATGAGCCGGAACCGTACTCCTTGCCGCCCAGAACGACGAGCGGGATGCCGGCCTCCTGGTAGTGCTGGGAAGCATCGTAGATGAAGGCCTGCGGAGCGCCCTCCTGCGTGAAGTCGCGAGTGTACCCGCCCTCGACGCCGTCGAGCAGCTGGTTCCGCAGACGGATGTTCGCGAACGTACCGCGGATCATGACCTCGTGGTTGCCACGGCGCGAGCCGTAGGAGTTGAAGTCCTTCGGCGCGATGCCGTTCTCCGAGAGGTACTGCCCGGCGGGGGTGTCCGCCTTGATGTTGCCTGCGGGGCTGATGTGGTCGGTCGTGACGGAGTCGCCGAGCTTCGCGAGCACGCGTGCACCCGAGATGTCGGTGACGGGCGACGGCTCGAGCGACATGCCCTCGAAGTACGGAGGCTTCCGCACGTACGTCGACTTGCCGTCCCACTCGAAGGTGTCGCCGGCCGGCGTCGGCAGCGATCGCCACAGCTCGTCGCCGTCGAAGACGCCGGCGTACTTCTCGGTGAACATGTCGGAGTCGATCGACGCGCTCGCGATCTCCTCGACCTCGGTCGGATCCGGCCAGATGTCCCGAAGATAGACGTCGTTGCCCTCGGAGTCCTCACCGAGCGGCTCGGAGTCGAAGTCGAAGTCCATCGACCCGGCGAGCGCGTAGGCGATGACGAGCGGCGGGCTCGCGAGGTAGTTCATCTTGATGTCGGGGTTGATGCGACCCTCGAAGTTGCGGTTGCCCGAAAGGACAGCCGTGACCGCGAGATCGTTATCGTTGACCGCCTGCGAGACCTCGGGGATGATCGGGCCCGAGTTGCCGATGCACGTCGTGCAGCCGTAGCCCACCAGGAAGAAGCCGAGTGACTCGAGGTGCGAGGTGAGGCCCGACTTCTCGTAGTAGTCGGTGACGACCTTCGAACCGGGGGCCAGCGTGGTCTTGACCCAGGGCTTCGCCTTGAGTCCGCGCTCGTTCGCGTTCTTCGCGAGCACGCCGGCTGCGAGCATCACGGACGGATTCGAGGTGTTCGTGCACGACGTGATGGAGGCCAGCGTCACGGCACCGTGGTCGAGCGTGAACTCGCGACCGGTGACGTCCTTCACCAGTGCCGGGTTGGCGGCGTCGGCGTAGTTCTGCAGATCGCGCTCGAACTGCGTCTTCGCTGCGGTGAGCTCGATGCGGTCCTGGGGACGCTTCGGGCCGGCGATCGACGCCACGACGGTCGAGAGATCGAGCTCGAGGTACTCGCTGAACTCGGGCTCCTGGGCGGGATCGTGCCACATGCCCTGCTCCTGCGCGTAGGCGCGCACGAGGTCGATCTGCTCCTCGGGGCGGCCGGTGAGTCGCAGGTAGTCGAGGGTCACGTCGTCGATCGGGAACATGGCGGCCGTCGAACCGAACTCGGGGCTCATGTTGCCGATCGTGGCGCGGTTCGCGAGCGGCACTGCGCCGACGCCCTCACCGTAGAACTCGACGAACTTGCCGACCACTCCGTGTGCACGCAGCATCTGGGTGATCGTGAGGACCACGTCGGTCGCGGTGACGCCTGCCGGGATCTGACCGGAGAGCTTGAATCCGACGACGCGCGGAATGAGCATCGAGATCGGCTGACCGAGCATCGCGGCCTCCGCCTCGATGCCTCCGACGCCCCAGCCGAGCACGCCGATGCCGTTCTCCATTGTGGTGTGCGAGTCGGTGCCGACGCAGGTGTCGGGGTAGGCCTGAAGCGTGCCCTCGACCTCACGGGTGAACGTGACGCGGGCCAGGTACTCGATGTTGACCTGGTGGACGATGCCGGTGCCAGGCGGGACGACCTTGAAGTCGTCGAAGGCGCCCTGGCCCCAGCGGAGGAACTGGTAGCGCTCACCGTTCCGCTGGTACTCGATCTCCACGTTCTTCGCGAACGCGTCGGGCGTTCCGTAGACGTCCGAGATCACGGAGTGGTCGATCACGAGCTCTGCCGGTGCGAGCGGGTTGATCTTGCTGGCGTCGCCTCCGAGGTCGACGACGGCCTCGCGCATGGTGGCGAGGTCGACGACGCAGGGCACCCCGGTGAAGTCCTGCATGATGACGCGCGCAGGGGTGAACTGGATCTCGGTGTCGGGATCGGCGTTCGGATCCCAGTTGCCGAGCGCCTCGATGTGCTCACGGGCGACGTTGGCTCCGTCTTCGGTGCGCAGCAGGTTCTCGAGCAGCACCTTCAGGCTGTACGGCAGCCGCTCGTGGCCCGGGACCTGATCGATCCGGTAGATCTCGTACTCTTTCTCGCCAACGGCGAGTGTGCTCCGGGCACCGAAGCTATTGACTGCTCCCACGGCCGCTCTCCTCTTCATGTCGGGTGCTGCTGAGTTCTAGTGTGCACCTGATGCGGCCGTCGCGCACCTTTTCCGACGGGCGCCGCACCTGAGACCGATTTATCTCGATGTCGAGATAATTCTACACGCTTCGCGACGGTCTCGCGGTCACACCGATGGCGCGTCGTCCCCAGTCGTAGCCTCAGATTCATCTGATGATCGAGGGAAGCGGCTGAGGATGAGCCAGCTCAGGAGAATGACGAGCGCGAACAGCGGGATACCCATCACCAGACGGGCGACCCCGAGCGCCCCGACGTGGCCGCCGAAGTACATCGGGAGCTGGACTGCGAGTCGTGAGACGAACATGGCGAGCCAGATCAACGTGCAGATTGTCGCAGCGCGTTTGAGCGCGGGTTCGCTGCGCCACGCGGTGAAGTCTCCGCGAAGCGCTCCGAACGCGAATCCGATGAGCGGCCAGCCGACGAGCAGCGAAATGATGAGCCCGGCAGCCCAGGCTCCCGACGTCCAGAATCCCGGGAGGAAGTAGTCCTCACCGCGGCCGGTCACGAGCGTCGCCAGTACGCACACGCCCACCGCGAGCGCGCCCGAGAGCGCCGATGCGAGCGGCTCGCGTCGCAGGAGCCGGATCGCGACGGCGATCAGTGCGAGGATCGCAGGAGCAATCGCTGAGACGCGCGGATCCTGCGTGAAGGTGTACACCCCGAGGTACACGGCGCCAGGGACAATGGCCTCGAAGACGCCGCGCCACCCGCCGATGGCCTCGAGCACGCCCTGCGAGGTGACCCGCTCCCCCTCGAGCCCGGCACGGACGGTGCGCGAAAGCTGTTCACCCACGATCTGCGCGCGATGATCAGCTCCGCCCGACTCGTCCTCGGACCCTTCCGAGGACGAGCGTTCGTCCGGTTCGTCGCCGTCCTCGCGCGACAACGTCATGCGCTCTGCGTGCCGGTCTGACCGCTGGCCTGCGCCGTCCCGCCCTGCTGCGCGCCCGCGGGCACCTTGAGGGGCAGCAGCTCGTTCGGAGGCATCGGCTGATCCCCGCGCACGACGACGAGGTCGCGAATGAGTTCGAAGATCTGCTCCCGAGCAGCGGCATCCGTCGCCGCCTCGCCCATGATCGCGCCGCGCAGCACCCAGCGGGGACCGTCGACACCGACGAAGCGGATCGTCCGCTCGCCACCGCCCTGGGCCTCGGGAACCTGCGTGACCACGATCAGCTCCGGTCCGAGCGTGCCGACCTCCTCAGACGTCTTCGCGCCCTGGCCGGAGACCTGCTTCGCGATTCCCGCACGGATCTGATGCCACAACCCGAGCGACTTCGGGGCGGAATACGCCTGGACCTGAACGGCGGACGACCCGAACGTCAGCGTGACCGCCACGACGCGCTTTTGGCGATCGTCGACGTCGAGTCGCATCTGCAATCCTTCGCGCGGCGCCACCTTAATGCCGCCGAGGTCGACGTACGGACGCATGGCGGTCACCTCGGAAACGTCGAACGGGCCCGCCGTCGCCCGGTCCTCCGGGCCCGACTTGGACTCGTCAATCTCCTCCGGCTGGTCTTCGCGCACCTCGACGGCTCCTGCCGCGTCCTCGTGCTCGCTCTGCGGCTCAGCGCCTGCTGCATCTGCCATGATCCGTCGTTCCTCCTCGAAACTCTCTGTTCAGTCCGTGCAGTGTTCCATTATGCGTCGGCGGACGCGGGCTCCGCGGAGCGCTGGCCGACACCGGTCGAGCCGAACCCGCCCTGCCCGCGGACGCTCTCGGGGAGCGACTCGACGCTCGTGAACTCCGCCCGCGCCACGCGCATGAACACCAACTGAGCGATGCGATCACCCGGCTGCACCTCGAACGAGGACTCCCGGTCCGTATTCAACAGCGTCACCTTCACCTCGCCGCGATACCCCGCGTCGACGGTGCCGGGTGCGTTCAGCACCGTGATGCCGTGCTTCGCGGCGAGACCGCTGCGCGGCATCACGAAGGCGGCGTACCCCTCGGGCAGCGCGAACGACACGCCGGTCCCGATGAGGGCCCGCTCGCCGGGGCCCAGCGTGACCGCCTCACTCGCCCGGAGATCCGCTCCGGCGTCACCCGGAAGGGCGTACGCGGGAAGCTGGTCGGCCACGATCTCTACCTCTACGACTTCACTCACCCGGCAAGGCTATCCGATCAGCCCCGCGGTCGGCTGAACCGGGACCCGTGGGTGGGCGAGCGGCGAACGCACACCCGGATCACCGATAATGGAGGGATGGCCGAAACCACCACGCGGTACCGCGAGCGCCTCTGGCCGAGCGCGGTCATGTTCATCATCACCGCAGTCTTCCTCATCCCAGCCGTGACGCTCGTCCTCACCCCGATCGACGCCGCAATCGCGTTACCCGGGGCGATCATCGTGTACGCCATCGTCTTCGCGATCCTGGCGTCGCTGAGCCCCACCGTGCGCGTCGAGAACGGGATGCTGACCGCCGGGCGTGCGCACATTCCGGTGTCGCTCCTCGGCGAGCCCGAGCTCATCGGACGAGAGGAACTCCGCCGCGCGATCGGCGTCGACCTCGACGCGCGCGCCCACCTCGTCGTCCGCGGATGGATCCGTGAGGGGCTCCGCATCCCGAACCTCGATGCGCAGGATCCGGCGCCCTACTGGATCATCACCTCGCGGAAGCCCCAGGCCCTCGCCGCCGCGCTACGCGCCGGATAAGCAAGCGCTTCGCTCCGTGGGATGCCGCCGTGGGCGGCACCGCAGCCGGTCCGAAACGCGCTGCGTTTCAGACTAGGCTGCCACCCCGCGCTTCGCTCCGTGGGATGCCGCCGTGGGCGGCACCGCAGCCGGTCCGAAACGCGCTGCGTTTCAGACTAGGCTGCGCACTCCCGGCAGATGGGACCGAGGTCCGTCTCGTGGTCGATCTGCGAGCGGTGACGCACCAGGAAGCAGCTGACGCACGTGAATTCGTCGTCCTGCTGCGGGAGCACGACCACGTCGAGCTCCACATCAGAGAGATCTGACCCGCCCAGATCGAAACTCGGGTTGTCGGCATCCTCCGAGTCGATCGCGGAGCCGCCCTTCGCGGGAACGCGTTCCTTCAGAGCCTCGATCGAATCGGTCTCTTCTTCGGATTTGCGGGGGGCGTCGTAATCGGTAGCCATTCTCTCCTGCATTCCCGTGCACGGTGGCACTTCACGTCCTAAGCGGCCATAGTCTGCCCCACGTACGCCTGTGAATGCAAACCCGCGCTGAAAGAACCCTGCACGGGGCGATCCGACCGTGAGATTTCGACGCATCGCCCGGCTCAATCACCGCCGTCCGGCCGCGCCTGTGCAAGGCTGTTCGCGAGTGTGCGGGAGGAAGTGATCATGGACGAACTTCGATTGGTACGACGCGAGGAGCAGTCGCTCATCGTCGCGACGGATACGGGACAGGAGTTCCGCTTCATCGTCGACGACACCGTCATCAGCGAGGTGCGACACCTCAGTCGACGCGAGACGAATCGCAAGGTGAAACCGCGCGAGATCCAGGCGCTCATCCGGGCGGGCAAGTCACGTTCCGAGGTCGCAGAGATCACTGGCCTCGCGGACGCCGATATCGAACGCTACGAGGAGCCGGTGCTGGCGGAGCGCCGCTACATTCTGGAACGTGCGCACGCAGTGCCCGTGCGCACCGCCAACGAGGCCGACGGTCTCGAGCAGTTCGGCGCCGTGATCGCCGAGCGGCTCGAAGGACTGTCAGCGACGGACGCCGAGTGGTCCTCCTGGCGCGATGAGGAGCAGGGCTGGATGGTCGGGTTGGACTTCATCTCGCACGACATCGCCCATCGCGCCGTATGGTCATTCGATCATCGGAAAAGTCTTCTGTCACCGCAGACCTCCGACGCGGCCTCGTTGTCGCGCCAGGAGGACGTCGGGGATCGGCTGATCCCCCGCCTCCGCGCCGTCGAAGCGGAGGCGCAGCACGCGCACGAGACCGACGTCGATACGGAGTCTCCCGTCGGGGCAGCGTCCGGTGCAACGACGGAAGCCTCTGATGAATCGGAGGACGCCGATCCGCGCGGTCGTCGCCGCGAGCCCGTCGATGAGTACACCCGGAGACGGGAGATCGAACAGCGAAGCATCCGCACGGGTCCGGACGCTGAGACCGATTACGGCCAGACGGCAGACCTGCTCGACGCACTCCGCCGCCGTCGCGGTCAGCGGGAGCAGGAACGACCCGAAGACGACTGGGAGCGTGAGATTCCGCAGTCGGACGAGGAAGCCAAGGCCCCGTCGTTCGGCGAAACCGAGGCGCCCGCCCGTTCTTCGGCGGACGACACGGCTCCTGTGCGGCGCCAGGACGGTAACGGTGCCGACCGAAAGCCGTCGGACACGTCGTCGACCCGTGATTTCACGGGACGCAGCGTGGCTCCGGAGTCCGACGGAGCGCAGGATCAGTCGGTTCCGTCCTCCCGCTCCGATCGACCCGTGATCGGCCCGGCGCCGACCGGTGACGCCGACCGGCAGACGCGCGGCAGGCGACGCGCGTCGATCCCGAGCTGGGACGACATCCTCTTCGGCACGAAGAGCGACGAGGACCCGCGCTGACGCTGCTCGGCGGGATCAGCTGAACTTCGCGGCTGTGGCAACGGCGCTGGCGAAGCCCGTGCCTTCGAGCGCTCCGGCGACCGCGAGCGGTACTCCGCGCTCCTCCTCGCTGAGCCCCCCGTGCTGGCCGACCATGGCGAGCGACTTCGGGTCGTCGTGAGATGAGTAGTAGGCCACCCGTTTCCGCGCGGCGATCAGCACGTCACCGATGCGCGCCAGACCGTCCTCGTCGATGCTCCCGAACCACCCCGCCGCAGCCGCGTCCTCGCGTGTCGCGACGACGGCGCGCGTGCCCTCTCGTTCCGCGATACGGCGAGCGGCTGCGGCCGCGTCCGCTCCGGGTCGCAGATACAGGGAGCGGAATCTCGGTTCGCCACCGACCGCCTCGACCTCGTCGAGCGCGCCAGGCACATCGTCGAGCATGACCTGCGCGTGCGCTGGCACATCGACGATGCCGTGATCGGCGGTGACCACCAGTCCCGTTCCGCCGGGAAGCGAACGGAACAGGGACTCGAGGGCCGCATCGAGCGATTCGAGGGCCCGAGCCCACTCGTCGCTGCCAGCGCCGTACCGGTGGGCTGCACGATCGAGCTCGTCGACGTAGAGGTAGGCGCACACGCGTTCCCCGCCGCGCAGGATGCGCGAGAGCTCGGCGACCCGGTCGTCGATGCGTTGTCCGGCGACGTAGTCTGCGCCGCGCAGGATCGCCTCGGTCAGTCCTCCGGTTCGGTGAGCGGGCCGTCCCAGTGCGACGGGGCGCGCGCCGAGGGAAGAGGCGAGGTCGAAGAGGGGCTCCGAGCGCTGCCAGTCGCGGGGTTCGTCGATACCTTCCCAGTCCTTGAGCGTCGACACGATGCCCGCCCTCGGGTGCTTGATGCGATACCCGAGCAGTCCGTGCTCCCCCGGCAGACGGCCCGTGGTCAGCGTCGTGAGCGCGGCACCGGTGGTCGATGGGATCACCGTCTCGATGCGGCGCTGCTGCATCCGGGAGATGGTCCGCGCGTACGCAGCGCGCTCTCGAAGGTTGGCGTGGCCGAGACCGTCAACGACCACCAGCACGAACGACTGCATCGGCACGATGCGATCTGTCAGACTCCCCCCGTCGGCCGAGAACGACCACCCGGTAGCTCGCTCGAGCGTCTCAACGGGATCTCGACCGTTCGCCGCCGCGAGCCCGGCCAGACCCGTCGGCAGAATCGCGGCCAGCCTCGCGCCGTTGTCGGGGGTCGCAGGTAGCATGAGATCCATCGTATCCGCGCCATGGCGCGCTTCCCGACCGAAAGGCACGTGACCGACGCTGTGAGCGACGCACCCAACGACCAGTCGATTGTCTCCGGACGCGTCGAGGACATCGACATCTCCCAAGAGATGGAAGCCTCGTTCCTCGAGTACGCCTACTCCGTGATCTACTCCCGCGCGCTGCCTGACGCCCGCGACGGGTTGAAGCCGGTGCAGCGGCGGATCCTGTTCATGATGACGGACATGGGACTCCGCCCGGAGAAGGGGCACGTCAAGTCCGCCCGCGTGGTCGGCGAGGTGATGGGCAAGCTGCACCCGCACGGCGACGCCTCGATCTACGACGCGCTCGTCCGCCTCGCGCAGGGGTTCGCGATGCGACTCCCCCTCGTCGACGGCCACGGCAACTTCGGTTCGCTCGACGACGGTCCCGCGGCCTCGCGATACACGGAGGCGAGGCTCGCCGGCGCCGCGCTCGCGATGACGGCGTCGCTCGATGAAGACGTCGTCGACTTCGTGCCGAACTACGACAACCAGATCTTCCAGCCGGAAGTGCTCCCCTCGGCGGTCCCGAACCTGCTGGTGAACGGTGCGAGCGGTATCGCGGTCGGTATGGCGACGAACCTCGCGCCCCACAACCTGGTGGAGGTGGTCGAGGGCGCGAAGCACCTGCTGCACCACCCCGACGCGAGCTCCGACGATCTGATGGAGTTCATTCCGGGCCCCGACCTGCCCGGCGGTGGCATCATCGTCGGACTCGACGGTGTGAAGGACGCGTACCGGACGGGCCGCGGCGCGTTCCGCACCCGCGCCAAGGTCTCGGTCGAGCAGATCTCCCCCCGTCGGACGGGCCTCGTCGTCACCGAACTCCCCTACCTCGTGGGCCCGGAACGGGTCATCGAGAAGATCAAGCAGGGCGTCGAGGGGAAGAAGCTCCAGGGCATCGCCGACGTCGCCGATTACACCGACCGCAAGCACGGCCTGCGGCTGGTCATCACGCTGAAGACCGGCTTCTCCCCCGAGGCAGTTCTCGAGGCGCTCTACCGGTACACCCCGCTCGAGGATTCATTCAGCATCAACTCCGTCGCGCTTGTCGAGGGACAGCCCCAGACGCTCGGACTCCGCGAGATGCTCCGGGTCTTCCTCGACCACCGGATCTCGGTCATCACGCGGAGGTCCGAGCACCGGCTCAAGAAGCGTCGCGAGCGTCTGCACCTCGTGGAGGGCCTGCTCATCGCGATCGTCGACATCGACGAGGTCATCCAGCTCATCCGCTCGAGCGATGACGCCGAGTCGGCGCGGACGCGACTCATGCAAGTGTTCGACCTCTCCGAACTGCAGGCCGAGTACATTCTCGAGCTGCGGCTCCGTCGCCTGACGAAGTTCTCACGCGTCGAGCTCGAGGCCGAGCGCGACGAACTGCAGCGAGAGATCGAGCAGCTCCTCGAGATCCTGGGCAGCGACGAGCGGCTTCACGGCGTCGTCACAGAGGAGCTCGACGCGGCGGCCGAAGCGTACGGCACGCCTCGACGCACGGTACTCACGGGTGCTGTCGTGCGGCCGGCCCGCGCGGGGAAGGGCGAGTCGCTTGAAGTCGCAGACACCCCGTGCACGGTGCTGCTGTCCGCCACGGGGCGCGCACTCCGGATCGATCGCGATCCCGATACGCACGGCGAGCCGAGGCGCGCGAGTCGCGCGACGAAGCACGGCGCCGTACGTGCTGCCGTGGACGGCACAGTGCGCGGTGAACTCGGGGCGGTGCTCTCGGACGGAACCCTGCACCGGTTCACCCCGGTCGATCTGCCGCTGGTGCCTGCTTCGAGCATCGCGTTCTCCGCGGGAGTCAAGCTCATCGATTACATCGGCGTCGCCAATCCGAAGCTCACTGTCGTCGGTGTGGTGCCGATCGACGGGCCCGAACCGGTGGGCGTCTTCACGCGGCAGGGCATCGTCAAGCGCGTAGTCCTCACTGACCTTCCGGCCAAACCCGATTTCGAGATCATCTCACTCAAGTCCGGTGATGCCGTCGTCGCGGCGTTTCCCGCGCCCGACGGGTTCGAGTTCGCCGTTGTCGCGAGTGACGCGCAGCTCCTGAGATTCCCCGCGTCCGCAGTGCGCCCGCAGGGCCGTCCGGCGGGTGGAATGGCGGGAATGAAGCTCGGCGCGGACGCCAGGGTGATCTTCGCCGGTGCGCTCCCGGAGGGCGCTGACGCCCGTGTGGTCACTGTTGCCGACAGCTCCATCACGCTCCCCGGCACGGACGTCGCGACCGCGAAGGTCTCGGACTGGGCCGAGTTCCCGGCGAAGGGCCGCGCCACAGGCGGTGTACGTGCGCAGCGGTTCCTGAAGTGGGAAGATCAGATCGCGTGCGCCTGGGTGGGCAGCGAGGAGCCTCGGGCGCTGACGAGCGACGGGCGCGCACTGACGCTGCCAACGGAGCTCGGGCGCCGGGACGGCTCAGGGTACCCGCTCGACGGCGCAGCGGCGCACGTCGGCGCGGCTCCCTGAAGCGCGTCCTCACACGGATAGCGCCTCCGCCCTGAGGCGAGGCGCTATCCGCCCGGCTACTCGCAGGTCAGGCGTCGATGCGCTCGCGGTCGAGATCGTCGGCGTTCTCGACGATGAATTCCCGCCGCGGGGCGACCTCATTGCCCATGAGCAGCTCGAACATCTGCGCGGCCGCATGGGCGTCCTCGAGACGCACCCGGCGCAGTGTCCGGTGCTCACGATCCATAGTGGTTTCTGCGAGCTGATCGGCATCCATCTCGCCGAGGCCCTTGTAACGCTGAATCGGTTCCTGGTACTTCTTCCCGCGCTTTCGGAGGTCGGCGAGCAGCGCGTTGAGCTCGCGCTCGCTGTACGTGTACACGATCTCATTCGGCTTGCGGCCGGCGTGCTGCACCACCACCCGGTGGAGCGGCGGCACGGCGGCGTACACGCGCCCCGCCTCGATCATGGGGCGCATGTAGCGGAAGAACAGCGTCAGCAGGAGCGTCCGGATGTGGGCGCCATCGACGTCGGCGTCGCTCATGAGGATGACCTTGCCGTACCTCGCGGCTTCGGGGTCGAAATCACGCCCGGAGCCGGCTCCGATCACCTTGATGATCGCGCCGCACTCCGCGTTGTTCAGCATCTCGGCGATGGAGGCCTTCTGCACATTCAGGATCTTCCCGCGGATCGGCAGCAGTGCCTGGAACTCGCTGTCACGCGCGGGCCGGGCGGTGCCGAGCGCGCTGTCACCCTCGACGATGAAGAGCTCGGTCTCCGCGACGTCTTTCGAGCGGCAGTCGATGAGTTTCGCGGGGAGCGACGAGCTTTCGAGCGAGGTCTTCCGACGCTGCGTGTCGCGCTGAGCGCGCAGCGCGATCCGAGATTTCATCTCGGAGACCATCTTCTCGAGCAGCGCCGCCGTTTGCGTTTTCTCGGGCTTCTTGGTCGAGGCAAACCGCTCCTCCAAGCCGCGGGAGATGGCCTTCGACACGATTTGCCGCACGGCGGCGGTTCCGAGGACCTCCTTGGTCTGGCCCTCGAACTGCGGTTCGGGCACCCGCACCGTAACGACGGCGGTGAGCCCCGTGAGAATATCGTCCTTCTCCGGCTTGTCGCTGCCGGCCTTCAGCTTGCGGGCGTTGGTCTCGATCTGCTTGCGGAAGAACTTCACCAGGCCCTGCTCGAACCCGGCCAGGTGCGTACCGCCCTTCGGCGTCGAGATGATGTTGACGAAGCTCTGCACCTCGATGTCGTACCCGGTACCCCACCGCAGTGCGATATCGACCTCGCAGCGTCGCTCGACATCGCGGGAGACCAGGTGGCCGGTCTCCTCGTCCATGACGGGCACGGTCTCGGTGAACGTGCCGGAATCGGTGATGCTCCACGTGTCGGTGATGGGTGCGTCGACCGCCAGGAAGTCGACGAACTCGCTGAGGCCTCCGTCGAACTGGAATTGGTGCACGGCCGGTTCGCCGGCCTCGCTCAGCGCGGCCGCGCGTTCGTCGCGGATCTCGATCGCGAGGCCCGGGACCAGGAATGCGGTCTGGCGCACGCGAGCGACCAGCGACTCGGAATCGAAGCGGGCCTCCCGCAAGAAGATCTGGGGATCGGCCCAGTAGCGGACGCGGGTGCCGGAGACCCCCTTCTTCACCTTGCCGATTGCTCGCAACTCGGAGGAGCGCTCGAAGGGGGTGAACGGGCTGTCCGGTGAATCACCGTCGAAGATGCCAGGCTCGCCGTGCCGGAAGGACATCGCCCAGGTCTTCCCGTCTCGGTCGACCTCGACGTCGAGGCGCGATGACAGCGCGTTGACGACGGATGCCCCGACACCGTGCAGACCACCGGCTGAAGCGTACCCGCCTCCGCCGAACTTGCCGCCGGCGTGAAGCTTGGTGAAGACGAGCTCGACGCCGGTGAGGCCGCTCTTGGGCTCGATGTCCACCGGGACACCCCGGCCGTTGTCCGCGACCGTCACACTTCCGTCATCGTGGAGCGTGACGCGGATGTCGTTTCCGTGGCCGGCGAGCGCCTCGTCCACGGAGTTGTCGATGATCTCCCAGAGGCAGTGCATGAGGCCGCGGGAATCGGTCGTGCCGATATACATGCCCGGACGCTTGCGCACGGCCTCGAGCCCCTCGAGCACGGTGAGGTGCCTCGCCGAGTAACTGGACTCCTGCGACTGGGATGCTGCCACGTACTGCTCCTTGGGGTTCGGACGACTCGTCCACTGTATCCGCTGCTCCCGACATGGCCGCGCAGGGACGCGGCGCGTGCCGGATCGCGCCGCGATACGCGCACAGCGAAACCTGTGCGCACCTGACCGCAGTTCCCACTCCGTCGTGGTTGTATGGAACCAATTGAAACCGCGAGAAGGAGGTTGCCATGACCACGATCGAGCAAGAGTACGCTGTGGACGCATCGGCCGACGAGCAGGCCGGCCAGGCAGCCGACCGCCCCCTCACGGGTCTGGACCGCTGCGACAGCTGCGGCGCGCAGGCGTACGTCCGCGCCATCCTCGGCGGGAGCGAGCTGCTCTTCTGCGCGCACCACGCGCGCAAACACGAGGCGAAGCTGCGTCCGGTAGCCGAGGCCTGGCACGACGAGAGCCACAAGCTCATCGAGAGCTGATCCGTCGTACGACGACGAAGGGCGGGGATCCACCGAAGTGGATCCCCGCCCTTCGTGCGTGAGGACGGCCGGTTGCGACCTACTCCAGGTAGTCGCGCAGCTGCTGCGACCGCGACGGGTGACGGAGCTTCGCCATGGTCTTCGACTCGATCTGGCGGATCCGCTCGCGCGTCACCCCGAACGTGTCGCCGATCTGATCCAGCGTCTTCGGCATGCCGTCGCCGAGGCCGAAGCGCATCCGAATGACCCCTGCCTCGCGCTCGGAGAGCGAGTCGAGCAGCTGCTCGAGCTGCTGCTGGAGCATCGTGAAGCCGACGGCGTCAGCGGGAACCACAGCCTCGGTGTCCTCGATGAGGTCGCCGAACTCGCTGTCGCCGTCCTCACCCAGCGGGGTGTGCAGCGAGATCGGCTCGCGGCCGTACTTCTGCACCTCGACGACCTTCTCGGGAGTCATGTCGAGTTCGCGGCTGAGCTCCTCTGGAGTGGGTTCGCGACCCAGATCCTGGAGCATCTGGCGCTGCACGCGAGCGAGCTTGTTAATGACCTCGACCATGTGGACGGGAATGCGGATGGTGCGTGCCTGATCCGCCATGGCGCGGGTGATGGCCTGACGGATCCACCAGGTGGCGTATGTCGAGAACTTGAAACCCTTGGTGTAGTCGAACTTCTCAACGGCGCGGATGAGTCCCAGGTTGCCCTCCTGGATCAAATCCAGGAACTGCATACCGCGACCCGTGTACCGCTTCGCGAGGGACACGACGAGGCGAAGGTTCGCTCCGAGCAGGTGGCTCTTCGCGCGCTGTCCGTCCCTGGCCACCCACTTCAGCTCTCGCTCGAGCTTCTTGGGGAGGCCCTTCTCGGTCGCCAGCTTCTCCTCCGCGAACAGGCCGGCCTCGATCCGCATCGCAAGCTCGACCTCCTCCGCGGCGTTCAGCAGCGCGACCTTGCCGATCTGCTTGAGGTAGTCCTTCACCGGGTCGGCGGTGGCGCCCGAGATCGCAGTCGTCACCGTCGGCACCTCCTCCTCGTCGGAGGGGCGCAGCACGATCGCACCCGTGGGAAGCGGCTCAGCCGTCTCGCGAGGCTTCGACTTCGCCGCCGCCTCCTCGACTTCCTCGGGCTCGGGGGTGTCGGGAGCGATGCCGTCGACGATGTCGAGGGGATCGTTCTCTTCCTTGGGTCGTCGCCCGCCGCCCTTCTTCGCCGCGGGCTTCTTCGCCGCAGGCTTCTTGGCAGGGGCTTTCTTCGCTGCCGCCTTCTTCGGGGCGGTCTTCACGGTCTCGCTGCTCTCTTCGGCGCTCTCCGCCTGCGTACGAGTCTTGGTCGTGGGTGCCTTTGCCACGCAGCCGCCTCTCTCCTCGTTCTCACTCCTGTGCGGCACCGAGGGGTCGGCACCTGCTCACAGCATGAAAACCCATGTCAACCCCGGCGCATTCCCGAAAATCGGTCGCGGACCCGGATTGAATGGGTTACCACGTCGATTATTGCATGTTTTCCCTGGGCGGATGTGCAGCCGCGGCGTCTCAGCCGCGACCGCCGAGACCGTCGTCGAACCCGAGGTCCCCGCCCTCGCCGTCGCGTCGATTCGCCAGGAAGTTCTCGAGCTCGCTCGCAAGCTGATCTGCCGTCGGGATCGCCCCGTCCTCGTCTATGAGCGGTGACGGCTCCGCGCGATCCTGCATGTAGCGATCGTGGCGCTCTTCGAGCGTGCGGACCATCTCCTCCGACTCGGAGTTGTCGGCGATCTGGCTGTCGACCTGCAGGCGGAACGTCTCGGCCTTCTGTCGCACATCGTCCGTGGCGAAGAAGAGGCCAGACGCGGCCATAACCCCGTCGAGGGCGGCGAGCAGCGCGTCAGGATATTCGGTGTTGCCCAGGTAGTGAGGAATCAAGAGTGCGAACCCCGTCACCTCTTCGCCGAGACTGTGCAGCCGATACTCGAGCACATGAGACACCGAGGCCGCGAGTTTGGTCGTCGGCCGCCACACCGAGCGGTCCGCGATGAGATCCTCGCGGGAGCCGCTCACCGTGGCCCGGATCGGCCTGGTATGGGGAACCGGCATCGGCAACGCGTGGGTCCACACTGTCCGGGTCACCTCGAACTCGTGCGCAAGCATCAGTACGGTATCGATGAACTGCTCCCAGCGGAAGTCGGGCTCGTACCCGCTGAGCAACAGGAATGGAGCCCCGAGCTCATCGTGGGCGAGGCTCAAGCTCAACTCTTCAGGGGCGTAGTCAACGAGGTGGTCCTCGTCGAACGTGATCAACGGCCGTCTCGCACGGTAGTCGAGCAGCTCATCCGCGCTGAATCGGACGATCTCCTGCGGAGCGTAGCGCTCCCACAGGTAGCTCTCCAGCTGTCCGACCGCCGTACCCGCATCGGTGACGCCGAGCAGAGCCACGACCATGGGGAGACCCTTCGGGACCGCGGCGCGGCGCTCGGGGTACTCGGCTGAGAAGATCGGATTACTCACGACTCCATTTTACGAAAACCGACCATCGGAACCCAGCTGGAACGTGACGCCGAGAGCGAACCCTGAGTGCGCCGAGCGCAACGACAGCGCCGTTCGTCAGCGTGTGTCGCCGCACGGACAGCGGGACGACGCAACCAGTAGTAGGCTGGAGTTCGCCGCGTCAGGGCAGACCGCTCGACACGGACCATCCAACGCGCACAACTCGAGGGAGATGCCACTTGGCCGATCAGCAGTTTGACATCGTTGTTCTGGGCGGCGGCAGCGCCGGCTACGCCGCAGCGATCCGCGCGCAGCAGCTCGGACTGAGCGCCGCGATCGTAGAGAAGGACAAGCTGGGCGGCACCTGCCTCCACCGGGGCTGCGTTCCCACCAAGGCGCTCCTCCACTCGGCTGAGGTCGTCGATGTCGCACGTGAGGGCGCGAAGTACGGCCTCAAGGCGACGGTCGAAGGCGTCGACATCGACGCAGTTAACGCCTACCGCGAGGGCATCGTCTCCTCCAAGCACAAGGGGCTCCAGGGGCTCCTCAAGGCGAACAAGATCGAGATCTTCGAGGGCGAAGGCCGCTTGGTCGACGGGCACACCGTCGAGGTCGGGTCCGACCGGATCAGTGGGAAGTACGTGGTCCTCGCCACCGGTTCGTACTCCCGCAGCCTTCCCGGTCTCGAGATCGGCGGTCGGGTCATCACGAGTGAGCAGGCGCTCCAGCTCACGGAGATCCCGAAGAAGGCCATCATTCTCGGCGGCGGTGTCATCGGCGTCGAGTTCGCAAGCGTGTGGCGCTCCTTCGGCGTCGACGTGACCATCGTCGAAGCTCTCCCCCACCTCGTGCCGAACGAGGAGGAGTCCATCTCGAAGCAGCTGGAGCGCGCGTTCAAGAAGCGGAAGATCAACTTCTCGCTGGGCGTCCGGTTCGAGTCGGTCACGCAGACGGATGACGGTGTCACCGTCAAGCTCGAGGACGGCACCGAGTTCACCGGAGACTACCTGCTCGTCGCTGTGGGTCGCGGCCCCGTGACCGACGGACTGGGCTTCGAAGAGGCGGGGGTCACGCTCGACCGCGGGTTCGTCACGGTGAACGATCGCCTCGAAACCGGCGTCTCCGGCGTCTACGCGGTCGGAGACATCGTTCCCGGTCTGCAGCTCGCACACCGCGGATTCCAGCAGGGCATCTTCGTCGCCGAGGAGATCGCGGGTCTGAACCCCGTCGTCGTCGAAGACGTCAACATTCCGAAGATCACCTACTGCGACCCGGAGGTTGCATCGGTCGGACTCACGGAGGCGAAGGCGAAGGATCAGTACGGCGATGACCAGGTCGAAGCCTACGAGTACAACCTCGCCGGAAACGCGAAGAGCTCGATCCTCGGCACCACCGGCACCGTGAAGGCTGTCCGCGTGAAGGACGGTCCCGTGGTCGGCGTTCACATGATCGGCGGGCGCGTGGGCGAGCTCATCGGCGAAGCGCAGCTCATCGTCGGGTGGGAGGCCTATCCGGAGGATGTCGCTCCGCTCATCCACGGTCACCCGACCCAGAACGAATCCATCGGCGAGGTCATGCTGAAGCTCGCCGGCAAGCCGCTGCACGCGATCTAGTCGCTGCCACTGACGTTTACAACGAAACGGAGAAACACACCATGAGTGAATCGGTCGTCCTCCCCGCACTGGGCGAGAGCGTCACCGAAGGCACGGTGACCCGCTGGCTCAAGAGCGTCGGCGATCACGTGGCTGTCGATGAGCCCCTGCTCGAAGTATCGACCGACAAGGTCGATACCGAGGTCCCCTCGCCCGTCGAGGGTGTTCTCGAGGCCATTCTGGTCGAGGAGGATGAGACCGCCGCCGTCGGCGCCGAGCTCGCCCGCATCGGCTCAGGTGAGGGAAGCTCCGACAGCGACAGTGACTCCGGCTCAGCCGAACCGGCCGCTGCCGAGGAGCCCGAGCAGCCGAGCGAACCGGAACCGGAGCCCGAGGAAGCATCCGCTCCCGAGCAGCAGTCCGACGCGTCCGCCGAGTCCGGCGGATCGTCGGGTGAGAGCCAGGACGTCGTGCTGCCCGCACTGGGCGAGAGCGTGACCGAGGGAACGGTGACCCGCTGGCTGAAGAGCGTCGGCGACACCGTCGACGTCGACGAGTCCCTGCTCGAGGTCTCGACCGACAAGGTCGACACTGAGGTTCCTTCGCCGTTCGCGGGTGTCGTCCAGGAGATCCTGGTGCAGGAGGACGAGACCGCCGAGGTCGGTGCCGTACTCGCGCGCGTTGGCAGCGGTGCCCCCGCTGAAGCGCCCAAGCAGGAGGAAGCGCCCAAGCAGGAGGAAGCCCCGAAGCAGGAAGAGGCTCCCAAGCAGGAGGAAGCCCCGAAGCAGGAAGAGGCTCCCAAGCAGGAGGAAGCCCCGAAGCAGGAGGAAGCCCCCAAGCAGGAGCAGGCAGACAAGCCCCGTCACGGCGAGTCTGGCGGCCAGCAGCCCTCCTCCGGGTACGTCACGCCGATCGTGCGGAAGCTCGCGAACGATGCCGGCGTCGACCTGGCTTCGATCCAGGGCACCGGTGTCGGCGGACGCATCCGCAAGGAAGACGTGGAATCGGCGATCGCCTCGCAGTCGTCCTCCTCGGCCACGAGCGCCCCGGCTGCTGCACCCGCCCAGGCCAAGCAGCCGGTCGAGGTCTCCGCACTCCGTGGTACGACCGCGAAGATGAGCCGGCTGCGCAAGGTCATCGCCGAGCGCGCGGTCGCCTCGCTGCAGGAGACCGCTCAGCTCACCACGGTCGTCGAGGTCGATGTCACGCGAGTCGCCCAGTTCCGTGCGGCGAAGAAGGATGAGTTCCAGGCTCGTACCGGTTCGAAGCTCTCGTTCTTGCCGTTCTTCGCCATCGCTGCGGCTGAGGCACTGCGCACCTACCCGGTCATCAACGCGACCGTCGACGGTGACAGCATCTCCTACCCCGACACCGAGAACATCAGCATCGCGGTCGACACCGAGCGCGGTCTGCTGACGCCGGTGCTGCGCAACGCCGGTGAGAAGAACATGGCGGAGATCGCAGGCGAGATCGCCGATCTCGCGGCCCGCACCCGCGACAACAAGCTCACCCCTGACGAGCTGAGCGGTGGCACCTTCACGCTGACGAACACCGGTTCGCGCGGCGCGCTCTTCGATACGCCGCTGGTGTTCCTGCCCCAGGTCGCGATTCTCGGCACCGGCGCTGTCGTCAAGAAGCCGTTGGTCATCTCCGGACCCGAGGGTGATTCCATCGCGATCCGCTCGACGGTCTACCTCGCGCTCTCCTACGATCACCGGATCGTGGACGGAGCCGATGCCGCGCGCTTCCTCTCGCAGATCAAGAACCGCCTCGAAGCAGGCGACTTCGCCGACGATCTCGGTATCTGAGTCCGCGCTGAACCGAGTGGCCGTGCCGTCCCCGAGGGGCGGCACGGCCACTCCTATGTTCGGAGGGAGCCTGCGGGTTGATCCTCCTCCCGGTCGCAAACTCGACGGCCTCCAGCGCCGCAGTCGCATTCCAAGTTCCCTGGTCGGTGATGATCGTGATCGCCTCGTCAACTGCCTCGAGCAGATATGCAGCGCCGCCCGGGTGGTCTGCGGCTCCGAGTATGGCTGCGATCGCCTCCCGGGGAACACCGAATGCGCCGCAGCCCGGGTCGTGCCCGCTCAGCCGATGCCGACGTGAGCGGGACGTTCGGGAGCGGATCTCTGTACTCCCCTGTGCCGGTCTGAAGCTGATGCCGGCGGGCGTCACATCGAGATCGTCCAGCGTGACGAGCCCCCAGCAGGCCCCCTGCTCCCGCGCCCGGAGCCCCATCTCGCACAGGCGAACGATGCACCAGGCGAACGCTGCGATGTCGAGACCTTGGCGGGCATCCGCGCCAGGTCCACGGCCAGGTATCAGCAGGTTCGATTTCACCGTATGCTCCGTTCCTCTGGTGTCCACTGAATCCAGCTTCGCTGCGGATCGCGTCGAGAGAGCCTTCGCTGGTCGGAATGTGGACCGTCGGGTGCCTCTCAGCCACTGTGAACAACCCGCTCGCGGCCGCTGGGCGTCACGCGGCGGCCCGCCGACGCGATACGCTAGAGGGTATGGCAAAAGACAAGCAGCAGAAGGCGGCGAAGGAGCCCGGTCGCATCAAGCAGATGGTGCAGGTGTACCGCACCACGAAGCAGCACGACCGGAAGCTGCCCCTGCTCATGCTCCTCGCGATCGTGGGGCCGATCCTCGTCGCAGTGGCGCTCGCGTTCCTTCTCGGTGGCGGCGTATTCTCCTGGATCCTCTGGCCGATCACCGGCATCCTGGTCGGTCTCCTGCTCGCCATGATCATCCTCGGCCGCCGTGCCGAGAGCACCGCCTACCGACAAATCGCGGGCCAGCCGGGTGCCGTCGGTGCGGTCGTGCAAAGCGCGCTCCGCCGCTCCTGGCGTGGCTCCGAGGTCCCCGTCGCGATGAACCGTCAGCAGGACGCCGTCTACCGTGTCGTCGGTCGCGGCGGGGTGGTCCTCATCGGCGAGGGTCCGAAGCAGCGCACGGCACGCTTGGTCGCTGAAGAGAAGCGCCGCATTCGCCCCGTGCTGCGCAACGTGGAGATCACTGAGCTCTACGTCGGTCCCGATGAGGACAGCGTGCCGCTCCATAAGCTGTCGCGTACGCTCCTCAAGCTGAAGCCGACACTCCGTCGGCCCGAGGTGCAGGCGGTGCACAACCGACTGGTCTCGCTGAAGCAGGCGCCCGTCGGTATCCCGAAGGGCATCGATCCGAACAAGATCCGCTCGCAGCGTCCGCGCTGATCCGACAACGCTGATTCGGCCACGCTTCTCCCGTACCACGTGCAGTGCGCTTCGGTGCGGGAGAAGTTCGGTTACCAGCGAATCAGGACGGTGCCGGCGATCTTGTCGTGGAAGCCGCGCTGATCCGAGTCCCAGACGAGCACCGGGATCACGAGTACCAGCAGCAGCGTGCGTACGACAGGCCGCCACACCCCGACCCAGCCCCCGCTGATGGGGACCAAGCGGAGTCCGAAGACCCGGTGACCGACTGAGCCGCCGATCGTCGGAATGAACACGATCTGCATGAGGGCGAAGATGCCCAGCGGCAGGAACGGGTTCGGGTCCCCTCCTGCAATGAGTGCCGCGATGACGCCGGCGATCCCCCAGTCGAGCAGGATCGCCAGCGTGCGCCGCCCGATCCGTCCGACGGACCGCGGGCCCTCCTCAGGCAGACCGAGCCGTTCTCCCGGCCACCGGCTGGGTTCGAGGTCTCCGAAGCGCTGTGGTTGGGGAGCATTGGGCATATCGACCATCTTAGTTTGTAACACGCGGGAAACACTCGTCACACGGAACTGAAACCAGTCTGTCGTATGGTGGGTCTTGACCGTTCGGCACCGACCGAGGTGCACTGGCAATAGGAGCAGCATGTTTCAAACCCCCCAGGAAGTCATCGATTTCATCAAGGAGACGGACGTCAAGTTCCTCGACGTCCGCTTCACCGATCTCCCCGGCGTGCAGCAGCACTTCAACATCCCGGCCGCGACGGTCGATCTGGACTTCTTCGAGGTCGGGCAGATGTTCGACGGCTCCTCGATTCGCGGATTCGCCGGCATCGCCGAGTCGGACCAGCAGCTGATCCCCGATGTGACGACGGCGTACATCGATCAGTTCCGCGCTGAGCGCACGCTCATCATGCTCTTCGACATCTACAACCCCCGCACGGGCGAGATCTACTCGAAGGATCCCCGTCAGGTCGCGAAGAAGGCCGAGCGCTACCTCGCATCGACCGGTATCGCCGACACCGCGTTCTTCGCGCCCGAGGCCGAGTTCTACATCTTCGACGATGTGCGCTACGAGACCACCGGTCACCGCACCATGTACGCGATCGACTCGGAAGAGGCCCACTGGAACTCGGCTCGCGAAGAAGAGGGCGGGAACCTGGGGCACAAGACGTCTGCCAAGGGCGGATATTTCCCCGTCTCCCCCGTCGACAAGCAGGCCGATCTGCGCGACGACATTTCGCTCCGCCTGATCGAGGCGGGTCTCCAGCTCGAGCGCTCGCACCACGAGGTCGGCGCTCCGGGCCAGGCCGAGATCAACTACCGCTTCGACACCATGGTCCACGCGGCCGATGACGTGCTCAAGTTCAAGTACGTCGTGAAGAACACGGCCGAGCTGTGGGGGAAGACGGCGACCTTCATGCCGAAGCCGGTCTTCGGCGATAACGGCTCCGGTATGCACACTCACATGTCGCTGTGGAAGGACGGCGAGCCCCTCTTCTACGATGAGAACGGCTACGCCCAGCTCTCCGACACGGCTCGCTGGTTCATCGGCGGCATCCTGAAGCACGCACCGTCGGTGCTCGCGTTCACGAACCCGACGATCAACAGTTACCGCCGACTCGTCAAGGGCTACGAGGCTCCCGTGAACCTCGCCTACTCGGCCGGTAACCGCTCGGCCGCGGTGCGCATCCCGCTCACCGGCTCGAACCCGAAGGCGAAGCGCATCGAGTTCCGTGCTCCCGATGCCTCGGGCAACCCCTACCTGGCCTTTGCTGCGCAGCTCATGGCCGGCCTCGACGGAATCCGCAACCGCATCGAGCCGATGGAGCCGATCGACAAGGACCTGTACGAGCTTCCCCCGGAGGAAGCCAAGAACATCCCCCAGGTGCCCGGTTCGCTCGGCGAGGCGCTCGACGCACTCGAGGCCGACCACCAGTTCCTGCTCGAGGGCGACGTCTTCACTGAGGAGCTCATCGAGACGTGGATCGAGTACAAGCGCGAGAACGAGCTGATGCCGATGGCCGTTCGCGTGCACCCGTTCGAGTTCGAGCTCTACTACGGGGTGTAACGTGACGGCTCCCGTAGGAGCCTGAACGACCGCAGTCAGCTGAGTCCGCATGCTTCCGGAGAACCGGGAGCATGCGGACTCAGCTGTTTCAGCGCCCGAGGCGCCTATCGGCCACCGTACCGGCCCGGGCGCGGATCCGGCCGGTCCATCGGGATCGGGATGTTGTGCGTGGGGAAGCGTTCGTCGACCTCGGAGTACCCGAAGAACTCGCGCTCGAACACGGCTCTGGCGCGACGGGACACGGACAGCCAGCGCTCTTCGAGCTCGGTCGTCTGCCCGCTGGGCATGCCCAGCACTCCGGCGATGCCCTCGAGGTCCTCCCGCGCAAACGGGAGGACGTTCGACGACTTCCCCGACCAGAGCCTCCCTGCCGAGCGGATCTCGCTCGCGAAACGCCAGGATTCCTCCAGCTGCTCCCCCGCTTCCGCATCGAGATATCCGAGCGCCACGGCAGCCGAGAGACCGCGGAGAGTCGAGACGGTGCGCAACTCGGCGTGCTCGGAGCCATGCTCGAGCTGAATCAGTTGGATGAGCCACTCGACATCGCTGATACCGCCTGGGCCCAGCTTCAGATGCCGGTTCGGTTCGACCCCGCGCGGCAGACGCTCGGCTTCCACACGCGCCTTGATGCGGCGCACTTCGCGGATCGACTGCTCGGGGAACTCGTCCGGATACCTGAGCTCGTCCGCGAGCGCGACGAAGTCGCGCCCGAGTTCTGCTGAGCCCGCGACGGGGCGCGCCCGCAGCAGCGCCTGGGTCTCCCAGGTGACTGACCATCGCGCGTAGTACGCCCGATACGACTCGAGGCTGCGGACCAGAGGTCCGTTCTTCCCCTCCGGGCGTAGATCGAAGTCGAGGTCGACCGGGAAACGCGGATCCGAGATGAGGCGGCGGAGCTCCGCGACGAGGCCCCCAGCACGCTTGAGCGTGTCCTCCTGGGCGCCGTTCTCGGCGGCGCGGCACACGGCCATGAGATCGATGTCGGAGCCGAACCCCATCTCGCCACCGCCGAAGCGCCCCATGCCGACCAGCGCGAGTTCGATCCCGTCATCCTCGGGTCGGGTGCGCCTGAGAGCGAGCAGGAGGCCGTCGAGGAGCGCTGTGTGCGCCGCATCGAGCCCTCGCGCTACGGCGTCGTCATCGGTCACCCCGATCACGCGCCCCATCGCCAACCTCAGGATCTCGCGGCGATGCACGATCCTGAGCGCCGCAGCGGCGTCGTCGATCGAGTCCCGCCTGGAGGCCAGCGCGCGCATCTCGTCGAGCAGCATCTGCAGCGAGAGCGGCTCGAGGGACTCGGCGCGCTCGAGCCAGGCGACGGACTCCGGCATGCTCTCGAGCAGGTCGGCGACGAAACGCGAGCACGACAGCACGCGCATGAGGCGCTCGCCCGCCACAGTTCCGTCGCGGAGCAGCCTGAGGTACCAGGGCGTGTCCTGGTTCGCTTCGCTCACCCTGCGGAACGCGAGGAGTCCGAAGTCGGGGTCGGTGCCGTCTGAGAGCCACTGCAGGAGCACCGGCATCAGGTTCCGCTGGATTTTCGCGCGACGCGATGTTCCCCGCGTCAGAGCGGCCAGATGACGCATCGCCCCGTCCGGATCGCGGAAGCCGATGCTCGTGAGCCGCGCGCGGGCTTCAGCGCTGCCGAGCACCATCTCCTCTTCCGGGAGCGAGGCGACCGCGCTCAGGAGCGGTGCGTAGAAGATCTTCAGGTGCAGTTCACGGACTTCTCGCTTGACGATCTGCCAGCGCTCGCGGAGGGCCGGACCGGTGCGCGCGAGCCGGCTCGCTCGCGCGAGGACACGCAGGCCCTCCTCGTCGCGCGGCATCAGCGCGGTGCGGCGGAGCTCACGCAGCTGCAGACGGTGCTCAAGGACACGGAGGAACCGGTAGTCCGCAGCGAGTCGTGTGGCGTCGCTCCTGGCAACGTAGCCTTCGGTCACGAGGGCCTCGAGTGCGGGCAGGGTCCCCCGCAGATGCAGTCGCTCATCGTACTGGCCGTGGACCAGCTGCAGGAGCTGCACGCTGAACTCGATGTCCCTGAGGCCGCCCGGTCCGAGCTTCAACTGCACCTCGAGATCATCATCGTCGATGTGCTCCGTCACGCGCTGGCGCATGCGCTGGACAGAGCCCACGAAGTCCTCACGCGTGGCCGATGCCCAGACCAGCGGTCGAGTACGCTCGACGAACTCGCTGCCGAGTTCGCGATCACCCGCCGCGGGCCTGGCCTTGAGCAGCGCCTGGAACTCCCACGCCTTCGCCCAGCGGTCGTAGTACGCCGTCATCGACGAGAGCGTCCTCACGAGCGGACCGTGACGGCCCTCCGGCCGCAGGTTCGCGTCGATCTGCCAGAGCGGCGGTTCGAAGGCGGGATCGTGGATCGCACGCATCATCTCCCGCGCGAGGCGCGTCCCGAGCCGCATGAGGGCCTCGTCGTCGATGATGTCGCTGTCAGCGGTGTCGACGATGAACATCACGTCGACGTCGGACACGACATTCAGTTCTTCGGCGCCGCACTTGCCCATGGCGACGACGGCGAGCCGCACGGCGTCCATACGATCCTGCGGGACGGGTGGTCCGCTCTCCCCCGCCACGAGCGTCGCTCGAGCGAGCGTGAGCGAGGCCTCCATCGCCCCATCGGCCAGCGCGGCCAATGATCTGGCGACACCGTCGAACGCATCGGTAGCGTCACCGCTCCAGCCCGACAGGAGGTCATGGAGGGCGACTTCGGCGAGGAGCTGCCGGTATCGCGAGCGCAGCGCGTTCCACCCCGGTTCGCCGACGAGCTCCGAGATCGCCGCCCTCAGCTCCTCGGTGGCTTCCTCGGCATCGATCAGCCGGCCCCCGCCCGCGAGGATCTCCTCGAGACGGTCGGGAACACGGCAGAAGAAGTCGCCGAGCGCGGGCGAGGCGCCGACGAGGATCGCGAGCCGTTCGCGCTGCTCCGACGAGAGCGCGCTGAGCCGTCCGGGGTGGCGTTCCGCGAACTCGCTGCAGCGGATGAGCGCCGCATCGGGGTCGGCGGCGCAGGAGAGGTCGTCGAGGATCTCGCGGAGCGAGACGCCGGACGCGTGCTCAAGGAGGTTCTGCAGCCGTCCCTGCGCTTCCGTGAGCTCCTGGAACCCCGCGCGCGCGAGATCGGAGAGCGTGTGCGATCGCCCGGGGATCATCGGCGCGCCGCCCTCAGACGGTGCCGAGCATCGAATCGAGCTCGAACGGCGTCACTTGATTCCGGTATGCCGCGACTTCCTGCCGCTTGTCGCGGATGAAGTAGGCAAAGACCTGCTCTCCGAGGGTCTCGGCGACGAGTTCGGACCGCTCCATGACCGCGAGCGCGTGATCCAGGCCGTTCGGGAGCGCGTCGAACCCGAGCGCCCGCCGCTCGCCGTCGCTCAGCTCCCAGACGTTGTGCTCGGCCTCGGGCGGCAGCTCGTACTCCTCCTCGATGCCCTTGAGTCCGGCCGCGAGGAGCACCGAGAACGCGAGGTAGGGGTTTGCGGCGCTGTCGAGCGCACGGTACTCGACCCGTGCCGCGCCGCCCTTGCCCGGCTTGTACATCGGCACGCGCACCAGCGCCGACCGGTTGTTGTGCCCCCAGCTCACGAACGAAGGCGCTTCGTCTCCGCCCCAGAGCCGCTTGTACGAGTTGATGTACTGATTCGTGACCGCCGTGATCTCCGGCGCGTGACGCAGGAGCCCCGCTACGAAACGCCGTCCGGTCTGCGACAGCTGGTACTTCGCACCGGGGTCGTAGAACGCGTTCGTGTCCCCCTCGAACAGGGAGAGGTGGGTGTGCATGCCGGAACCGGGGTGCGTTGCGAACGGCTTCGGCATGAACGTGGCATAGACGCCCTGCGAGATCGCGACCTCCTTCACGACGGTGCGGAACGTCATGATGTTGTCCGCCATCGTGAGCGCGTCGGCGTAGCGCAGGTCGATCTCGTTCTGGCCGGGGCCCGCCTCGTGGTGGCTGAACTCGACCGAGATGCCGAGCTCCTCCAGCATGTTCACGCTCTCGCGGCGGAAGTCGTGCGCCGTTCCGCCCGGAACGTTGTCGAAGTAGCCCGCCCGGTCCACCGGCACCGGCCCCTCCGGTCCGACGTGCTGCGACTGCAGCAGGTAGAACTCGATCTCGGGGTGCGTGTAGAACGTGAATCCGAGCTCGGCGGCACGTGCGAGCGTCCGCTTGAGAACGTTGCGGGGATCCGCAACGGCGGGTTCGTCGTTCGGGGTGCGGATGTCGCAGAACATCCTGGCCGTCGGTTCGGTGGTGCTGCGCCACGGGAGCAGCTGGAAGGTCGACGGGTCCGGGATCGCCAGCAGGTCTGACTCGTACGCGCGCGTCAGACCCTCGATGGCCGACCCGTCGAAGCCGATCCCCTCGCTGAACGCCCCTTCGACCTCCGCGGGCGCCAGGGCGACCGACTTGAGCGTTCCAGACACATCGGAGAACCACAGGCGAACAAATCTGACGCCCCGCTCCTCGATGGTGCGGAGTGCGAAATCACGCTGTTTGCTCACGCGAGCCCCTTTCCGTACGGTCGTTCCCCCAGCCTACTGGTCACGTCAGTCTTCCCGCGCGTCTTCCTCGGCCCACTTGCGGGCCCGCTCCTCGACGAGCTCGGGAGCGCGAGACGCCTCCTCGCGAGTCGAGAACGGACCGATCCGGTCCACCGAGAGCGACTGCGGACCGTCCTCGACCTGTCCGGTCCGCGTGTTGTACCAGTACGTCTCCTGCGGGTCGTCGATACCCCAGTCGCGCTTGCTCACGGTGCCCTCCTCAAGGCTCGGCGTATGCTCGCCTCCTAGACTAGACCCATGCCTTTCGATGCACACGATCACCTCGTTCCCGGAACCGTCACGCCTGAACGGCAGGTCCCACGGTCGATCACGAGGCCCCCCTATGTCGGGCTGCAGACGCCGCCACCGTATGCGGGAGACAACACGTACTCGGACGCTGAGGTGGCCCGGATCAGGGCTGCCGGACGAATCGCATCCGGGGCGCTCGACGCCGTCGGCGAGGCCGTCCGCCCAGGCGTCACCACCGAGGAGCTCGACCGCGTCGCCCACGAATTCGTGATCGCGGCGGGAGCGTATCCATCGACTCTCGGGTATCGCGGCTATCCGAAGTCATCGTGCACCTCGGTCAACGAGGTGATCTGCCACGGGATCCCCGACGACACGGTCCTCCGTGAGGGGGATATTGTCAACGTCGATATCACGGCATATCTCGACGGGATGCACGGCGACACCAATCGGACCTTCCGCGTCGGACGCGTGAGCACCGAGGTGGATCAGCTCGTCGAACGCACCCACGAGGCGATGATGCGCGGAATCAAGGCAGCCAGGCCAGGCCGGCAGGTGAACATCATCGGGCGCGTCATCGAGACCTATGCCAAGCGTTTCGGCTACGGGGTCGTGCGCGACTTCACCGGGCACGGCGTCGGCGCCGCATTCCACACCGGCTTGATCATTCCGCACTACGATTCGGCTCCCCGCTACGACGACGTCATCTCGGCCGGAATGGTGTTCACGGTCGAACCCATGCTGACCCTCGGCACCCACGAGTGGGAGATGTGGGACGACGACTGGACCGTCACCACCCGGGACAAGAGCATTACGGCGCAGTTCGAGCACACGGTCCTCATCACCGAGAGCGGCTTCGAGCTGCTGACGGTGTCGGAGTAGACTCCGCTATCTCGCGGACGAGGGGAATGGGCCGGATCATACGCCGGGTTCTGTCCACCGAGCATCTTCCGAAGCCGGGGTGACGGTCATCTCTCTCGGAGCGCCGTTGCCGACGCTCTCTAGCGGCCTACCCGAGGACTCGGCGGGGCGCGTCAGCATCCTCTGTCTGGCCTTGCTCCGAACGAGGTTTACCTGGCCGTCCGTGTCGCCACGGACGCCGGTGGTCTCTTACACCACCCTTTCAGCCTTACCGCTTCCGGCGAGCCGGAGGCGGCGGTCTACTCTCTGTTGCACTTTCTCGCGGGTTGCCCCGGGTGGGCGTTACCCACCGTTCTCCCCTGCGGAGCCCGGACGTTCCTCGGCACGGCCCGCCGAAGCGGAGCCGTGACGCGACCGTCTCACCGACCCATTCCGCGCTCCAGTCTAGCGGAGCTCAGGCGGCCGCTTCCTCGACGCGCACCAGAATTGCGCCGGTTCCTGGGCAGAAGACGATCTCGTCGGGCGCCGCAGCGCGGATGACGGATAGTTCACCGGGAGCAAGGGCCATGTTGCTGGCCTCAGAGACGTTGCCGCGCAGTCGAGCCGCTCCGATTCCGACACGGCTGCGCGTTGACTCGTACAGATCCAGAAGGTCGCGCTGCAGCTCCGCAGCAACGCCGGCTCGCTCTTTCGCGGTTCGCGCGAGATCTGAGTCTATGGCGCGCTCTGCGGCCTCGATCGCGGCCTGCAGCGTGCCCCTCCGCTCATTGAGCTCGGTCAGCGCCGCCTCGGCTGAGGCGAACCGAGTTTCCGAGGCCTCAACGGATTCCATGAGCTCGAGCTCGCGATCCTCGAGCGCGGCCGTCCGGTGCGCGAGGGTGTCGAGTTCGCTCTGCAGCGCCTGGGCCTCCTTGCTCGAGGTGCTCACCTCGAGCAGCCGTTCGTCGCGCTGGCGCCGCTCAGCCACTGTCGCGACGTCGGACTCGATCCGCTCGAGGTCGGCACGGAGCCCATCGAGTTCACGTTGCGCCGACATGAACCGCTCCCGAACATCCGACATCTCCCCCGCGAACGACTCGAGCTCCGCCCGCTCGGGGATCTGCTGACGCTTACGCGTCAGCCGGGCGGTACCGGTGTCGAGATCCTGCAGGTCGAGGAGCAGCAGCTGCTGGCGGGGACTGGCCTTCATACGGACCAGCCTACCGGGCGGCGCCCCTCGCGAAGGTCCAGGGATCCGTCCGTGTGCGGCTCACCGTCACCTCGATGCCGGGCAGGGCGGCCGAGAGACGTTCGGCCGCACCGTCGAGCCACAGCGACTCGCTGGCCCAGTGGGACACGTCGATGAGTGCGGGGCCGCCGCCGACGTTGCTCTGCTCGAGCGACTCCTGGGCGGGATGGTGGCGCAGGTCGCTCGTCACGTAGACGTCGGCGCCGCGGACGAGCGGGTGGTCGAGCAGGCTGTCCCCAGCCCCACCGCAGAGAGCGATGCGCTGCACCGATCGGTCGGGATCCCCTGCGACGCGCACACCGCTCACGGTCGGCGGGAGCGCGTCCGCGAGCCGTGACGCGAGGGCTTCGAGCGTGATCGGCGCGGCGAGCGAACCGACCCTGCCGAGTCCGACGCTCGGATCGGAGACGCGCTCGCTCGGGACGATCGGCAGCGCCGCCTCGATTCCGAGCCGTGCAGCGATCACGTCGGAGACGCCGTCCGCGGGAATATCGGCGTTGGTATGTGCAGCGAGCAGCCCGCACCCGGCCCTGATGAGCTTCGCGAGGAGGGTGCCCTTCGCGGTGTCCTCTGCGACGCTGTGCACGCCGCGCAGCAGGAGCGGATGGTGCGTGAGCAGGACATCTGCGCCGGTCGAGATCGCCTCGTCGATCGTGGCGTCGACGGCGTCAACGGCCAGAAGCACGCGGCGCAGCGGATCGGCGTCGCGTCCGCTGACGAGACCCACGCGGTCCCAGGGCTCAGCTGTGGTCACAGGCCAGAGCTCCTCGGCGACGCGCCGCAGATCCGACAGTGTGTGCGTCTGCTCGGACACCCGTTACCTCCTGAGGATCTTCCTGGCCAGCACATTGCCGAGCAGCTGGACGAGTTGCACGATGATGACGATGATCGCGACCGCCGTCCACGTGACGACTGGTTCGAACTGCCGGTATCCGTACTGGAGCGCGAAGTTGCCGAGGCCGCCGCCGCCGATCACACCGGCGATCGCCGTCATGTCGATCACCGCGATGAAGGCGAAGGTGTACCCGAGGATGAGCGGTCCGAGGCCCTCGGGGATGAGGACCGTCAGGATGATCCTGATCGGCCCGGCTCCCATGGCGCGCGCCGCTTCGATGACTCCCGGGGCCACCGTGAGCAGGTTCTGCTCGACGAGGCGCGCAATGCCGAACGCCGCGGCGAACGACAGCGTGAAGATGAGCGCCGCATCGCCGATGCCCTTGCCGACGACGATGCGGGCGAGCGGCTGGAGTGCCGCGATGAGGATCACGAACGGGATCGGGCGGAAGAAGTTCACGACCACGTTCAGCACCCAGAAGACCGGACGGTTCTGCAGGATTCCGCCCTGCCGGCATACCGTGAGCAGCACGCCGAAGACGAGACCGAAGAACCCACCGACGACCATGGCGATCGCGACGTACGTGAGCGTTTCGAGTGTGGCGTCCCAGATCTGGGGGCCGAGGCCCGCGAGGCTGTCCATCAGCTCAGCACCTCCAGTTCCGCTTCGGCCTGCAGTGCAGTGATGGCATCGGCGACCGCCGACTCCTCGCCGATCAGCTCGAGGGTCACGCGCCCGAAGCTGCGACCGCCGACCTCGGTGACGCCGCCGTGGACGATGCTGACGCTCACGCCCCGCGCGGCCAGGGTCGAGAAGATGACGGGCTGGTCGACTCCCCCGTCCCGCAGCGTCACCGACACCAGCGAGCCGCGGTGCCGCGCGCGGAGGTCTGCGAGGTGCTCAGCCGCAGGCGTCGTCGGCAGGGCCGTCGCGACGAATCGCTCCGATGTCGCCGCCTGGGGGTTCGAGAAGACGTCGAAGACGCTTCCCTGCTCCACGGCTCTGCCGTCGTCCATCACCGTCACGCGGTCGGCGATCTCGCGGACCACCTCCATCTCGTGGGTGATGAGCAGGATCGTGATTCCGAACTCTTCGTTGACGCGCTTGAGGAGGCGAAGCACCTCGCGCGACGTCTCGGGATCGAGCGCGCTCGTCGCCTCGTCCGCGAGCAGCACACCGGGATTCGTCGCGAGTGCCCGGGCGATACCCACGCGCTGCTTCTGACCTCCGGAGAGCTGGTCGGTGTATGCCTTCGCACGGCCGCCCAACCCGACGAAGTCGAGCAGCTCAGCCACCCGCGCCCGCCGCTCGGCAGCGGGCATTCCGGCGACGATGAGCGGGTACTCAACGTTCTTCGCGACGGTCTTGGCGTGGAACAGGTTGAACTGCTGGAAGATCATGCCGATCCTCCCCCGGACGGCCCGAAGCCGCGACTCAGGCAGACCCGTGATGTCGTCGTCGCCGACGAGGATTGTGCCAGAGGTCGCGGCCTCGAGTCCGTTCACCAGGCGGAGCAGGGTGCTCTTCCCTGCGCCCGAGTAGCCGATGATCGCGTGGATCTCACCGGACGCGACATCGATCGACACGTCCTCCACGGCGACGACCGGGTCGCTCCCCCGTCGTCCGGGATAGACCTTGCCTACCCCGCGCAATTGCACACGCGTCATCGATCTTCCCCCGCCGATGTATGGATCAGTGGCTTCGGTCAGCCCTAGTTCTCTCGGATCTGGTCTTCGGCGTCCTGCAGGATCTGCTGGAGCTCCTCAACCGGTGTATCCAGCAGGATAGCGCTGTCTCCCGAGTTCTCGAAGACGCCGTCCTGCACGTCCTGGTTGGTCTGATAGATCTCGACGAGCTTCAGGTAGGTCTCGTTGTCGGCGTCGTCCGCGCGCGCCGCGAACACGTTGATGAACGGCTGCGCGCTCTCCGCCTCGGGATCGTCCTGGAACAGCGCCTCGTCGAACTTCAGACCCGCATCGGTCACGAAGTCGTTGTTCACGACCGCCGCGTCGACGTCGGCGAGCGACGTCGCGGTGAAGGAGGCGTCCATCTCCATGACCTCGACGCGGGAGCTCGGCTCGACGTCGCTCGGCTCCGACGCGAACGTCCCGCCGTCGCTGAGCTCGACGAGACCGGCCTCCTGGAGCACGTTGAGCGCGCGCGCCCGGTTGCTCGGGTCCGACGGGATCGCGACAGTGCCGCCATCCGGGATCTCGTCCAGCGACTCGTGGGTCGTGGAGAACAGGCCGAGCGGGTAGATGGCGGTCGCGCCGATCGGCACTAGGTCGTCATTGTTCGACACGTTGTAGTCGGCGAGGTACTGCAGGTGCTGGAACTGGTTGAGATCGAGCTCGCCCTCGGAGAGCGCGGGGTTCGGCTGGGTGTACTCGGCGAAGTCCTCGAGCTCGACGGTGATGCCCTCTTCAGCAGCGGCGTCGACGAAGGTCTGCCAATAGGCATCGCTCGCGCCCACCACGCCGATGGTGACGGTCTCGTCGTCTCCGCCGGCTCCGCCCGAGCCGCCTCCGTCGTTGCCGGCGCAGCTCGCCAGTCCGGCCGTTCCGAGCGCGAGCGCCGCGATCGATGCGGCGATCCTGCCGCTTCTGGTGAATGCCATGGTTCTCTCCCTGCATGTCGGACAAGTGCGCGCACACGCGTGCGCGGCTCACCGCACCAGCATGGTGCACCGACCGGCGCGCGCAAAACTTCGATGACGCCGCGTGACGCGTAGGACATGGGATACTGGGTGTGATGCCAGACGGCACCGGCGGGCAGGCCGAAACTCCTCACCACGGAAGGACCACCCGATCACATGATCCAGCGGGCGAACGCTCACCTCGAAGAGTGGAAGAACAAGCAGGAACTCGCCGAGCGAATGATTCCGCTGATCGGCCAGCTCTATCGCAACCACGACGTCGTGATGTCGGTGCACGGGCGCAGCCTGGTGGGCCGCTCGGCGATCGACATCATTCGCGCGCACAGCTTCGCGCGGAAGATCGATGAGGTCGAGCTCCCGCTCAGCGAGACCTGCGCCGTCGTCGAGGCGCTGAGCGCGATCCAGCCGGGTCCCGTTTCGGTGGATCTCGCGCTGCTGGCGAACGGCTTCCGCGCGTCAGGCTCCGATGACCTCGAGTCCTACCTGCGCGACGCCCTCGGCGACAGCCTCGACGCCCAGCCGGCGCGCGGCACCGACGTCGTCCTCTACGGTTTCGGCCGTATCGGGCGTCTGCTCGCGCGGATCATCATCGATCACGCCGGTAGCGGGAACACGTTGAACCTTCGCGCGATCGTCGTGCGCAAGGGCAGTGAGAGCGATCTCGTGAAGCGGGCGAACCTCCTCCGCCGCGATTCGGTGCACGGTCCGTTCAACGGGACCATCAAGGTCGTCCCCGAGGAGAACGTGATCCTCGCGAACGGCGTCCGCATCCAGGTCATCTACGCGAACGACCCGTCGCAGGTCGATTACACGCAGTACGGCATCGAGAACGCGATCCTGGTCGACAACACGGGACGCTGGCGCGACGCGGAGGGCCTTGAGCAGCACCTGCAGAACCAGGGCATTTCTCGTGTTCTGCTCACGGCGCCAGGCAAGGGCGACATGCTCAACGTCGTCTACGGTGTGAACAACGACCGGATCTCTGACTCGGACACGATCCTGAGCGCGGCGTCGTGCACGACGAACGCGATCACCCCGGTCCTCAAGGTACTGAACGACGCCTACGGGGTCACGCAGGGGCACGTGGAGACCGTCCACTCTTACACCAACGACCAGAACCTCATCGATAACTTCCACAAGGGCGACCGGCGCGGGCGTTCAGCTGCGCTCAACATGGTGATCACCGAGACGGGTGCGGCGAAGGCTGTCGCGAAGGCGTTGCCCGAACTCGCGGGCAAGCTCACCGGCAATGCGATCCGCGTCCCCACTCCCGATGTCTCCCTCGCGATCCTGAACCTGCAGTTCGGCACCGAGACGACGCGGGAGGAGCTCAACGATCACCTGCGCCAGGTCTCGCTCACGGGCGCTCTGCGCACCCAGATCGATTTCGTCGAGTCGCCCGAGATCGTCTCCACCGACTTCGTCGGCAGCAACCGCGCGGGCATCGTCGACGGTCTCGCGACGATCGTGACCGGTGACAGCGCGGTGCTCTACGTCTGGTACGACAACGAGTACGGCTACAGCTGCCAGGTCATCCGCATCATCGAGCAGCTCGCCGGTTCGCACCCCGCGCATCGGCCGCAACTCACCCCGTAACCCGGGGCGGCACCGAGAGGAGACACCATGTCGGAGAAGTACATCATCGGGGTCGACGGCTCCGCGCAGAGCCGGGTGGCGCTCGCATGGGGGCTCGCCAGGGCCACTGAGCGCGGCGCCACCGTCGAACTGCTGCACGTGGCGGACGATTCGTTCCTGTCTGAGAGCGTGGCCTTCCTCTCTGAGGCGCAGCAGGCCTCTCAGCAGATGCTCGAGACGGAGTGCGCGTACGCGAAGTCGCTCGGCTTCACGGGAGAGATCTCCGGAACCGCTGTGGTCGGTCACCCCATCGCCGAGGTTGAGGAGGCGTCGAAGCGCGCCGATCTCCTGGTGCTCGGCGCGCATCAGGGCGGTCGACTCGCCGGCTCTTTCTTCGGCACTCGAGCCGTGAAGGTCGCGGCAGTCGCGCACTGCCCGGTCGCGGTGGTGCCCGAGACGGATCCCGCTCCCAACGCGGGGATCGTCGTCGGCATCGACGGCTCGGAGGCCGCGAAGCACGCCATCGCCTACGCAGCCCGGGAGGCCGCACGTCGACGGCTGCCGCTCATCGCCGTGTACGCGTGGATGCCGCCGCTCACCCCAGGACTCGAGTACCTCTGGAGCGAGGAACTCGTGGAGTCGCAGCGGACCGCTGCCGAGGAGGCGATCGCCATCGGCACTGCGGGGCTGGCGTCGGAGTACCCCGACCTCGAGGTGCGTCGCGAGATCGTGCAGGCTCCGCCGGTGGCCGCGCTCGTGCAGGCCGCCGAGGGTGCCGAGATGCTCGTGGTCGGCAGTCGCGGACGCGGAGGCATTTCCCGTCTCCTCCTCGGTTCCGTGAGCCACGGCGTGCTGCAGGCGCTCCCCTGCCCCACGGTGGTCACGCGAGGCTGACGGCGCGGTACGCCGCCTCAACCACGACGGCCCCGGTGCGATCCTCATTGAGGTCGCACCGGGGCCGTCTCCGCTTTCGGCGGTCAGCCGCGCGGCTGACCCTTGTCGTTCCGGGGCTGGCGCTTGGGGAACGTGCCTCGCGAGCGGGACAAGCGGTAGTCGATCCGGTCGTCGACGTACTGCTCGACCTCGCGTCGGTCAGCGATCGTGTTCGCCCACTCGTCGGTGACGTGCTGCGTGACGAGTTCCAGGCGCTCCTGCATCTGTGCGCGTGCGAGCACACGGTCATCGATGCGCAGCGCTCGCAGGGTCGCCCAGCTCATGAGGAGCAGGATCACGCTGAAAGGCAGCGCCGTCGCGAGAGCGGCAGCCTGCAGGGACTGGAGACCCCCGGCGAGCAGCAGTGCAATTGCGACCGCACCCTCGACGAGAGCCCAGAGTACGCGCGACCACGTTGGCGGGTTCGGGTGTCCGCCCGATGCCAGCATGTCGACCACGAGAGAGCCGGAGTCCGACGAGGTGATGAAGAAGATCGCCACCAGGAGGATACCGACCACGGAGAAGACCATGCCCCACGGGAGATCACCCAGTACCTGGAAGAGAGCGCTCTCGACATTCACCGCGCCGTCCTCGACCAGATCGCCTGCGCCGAACAGCTGCCGGAACAGCCCGCTGCCGCCCATCACGGAGAACCAGATGAACCCGACGATCGTGGGTACGAGCATGACCCCGGCGATGAACTCGCGAATGGTGCGCCCCCGCGAAATGCGCGCGATGAAGATACCGACGAACGGCGACCACGAGATCCACCAGCCCCAGTAGAAGATCGTCCAGTCCGAGAACCAGCTCGTCGACTCGCCGGCCTGGAAAGCGCCGACGTCGAACGTCATGCCCATGAAATTGGCGAGATAGTACCCGATGGACTCGGTAAGCGTCTGGAACAGGAACAGGGTGGGACCGAGCAGGAGGACGCTGATCAGCAGGATCCCGGCCATCGAGAGGTTGATGTTCGACAGCCACTTCATCCCGGCGCCGATGCCGCTGACGACCGAAACCATGGCGATCAGCGTGATGACGATGATCAGGATGACGAGCAGCGTGTTGCTCGGGCGATCAACGATGCCGATCTCCGACATACCCGCGGAGATCTGCTGCACGCCGAGGCCGAGTGAGGTCGCGACGCCGAAGACGGTGCCGAAGATCGCAAGTACGTCGATGACGTCACCGACCCAGCCCTTCACGCGCTCACCGAACAGCGGCTCGAGCGCCCAGCGGATCGATACGGGGCGTCCGCGCCGGTGGATCGCGTACGCGATGGCGAGACCGATGATCGCGTAGATCGCCCACGGGTGCAGGCCCCAGTGCACGAACGTCTGCGCCATGGCGAGCCCGGCAAGCTCGGCTTCGCTGCCGTCCCAGCCGGGCTTCGGGGAGACGGTGGCGTAGGTGAGCGGCTCACCGACGCCGTAGAACACGAGCCCGATGCCCATGCCAGCAGCGAAGAGCATCGAGAACCAGGAGAGTACTCCGAACTCGGGCTCATCGTTGTCGAGCCCGAGTTTGATCCGGCCGAGGCGGGAGAATCCGATGAACGCCGCAATACCGATGAACGCCCCGATGATGAGCATGTAGTACCAGCCGAGATTCTCGACGATCCACCCCTGCACACCTTGGAATGCGTCGCCGGCAGTATCGGGCCAGATCATGGCGAACGCTGTGACCGCGAGGATCACCAGGAGCGCCGGCCAGAAAACGGCCGGCGCGATCATCCCGCGGCCGATGCGCACTCCCTGACTGCGCAGCTTGGCAGTGATGCGCTCGTCCGAGTCCTCCTCGTCGATCTGCATCGCAGGGTGCAGGTGCACGGTGTCGGGGAGGTCGTCGTCACCGGCGAACAGCGCAACCGACTCCCCGGTCGGAGCGTCGACTTCGGCCGATGCGGCGCTCGTCTCCTCATCGTGTTGTTCGTTCTCCTGATGCGGGTCCATCCAGAACATCCATTCCGTTGACGATTGATACAACTATCCACCATTGCGGGTTGGACCCAAAGACGCAAGTTGGGCCCCCGGCGCATCTGCCGGGGGCCCAACGGGATTCAGGAGCAGAACGGGCGCGCTACACGCTGCGCAAGGCCTCGCTGATCGGGGTGTCTCCGTCGTTGAAGCGGATGGTCCGGCGGATGGTCAGAGGCTCAGCAAGTGCGCCGCGGATCACCGCGGCCACATTCGCCCGCGACACCTGGGTCGCCTCCGAGGCATCGACGTCGATCGTTCCGCTCGGCTCGTCGTGCGTCAGTCCGCTCGGGCCGAGCACCGTCCACTCGAGTCGGGATGCCCTGAGGTGCTCGTCCGCCTGGGCCTTCGATTCGGCGTAGGCGAAGAATGAGTTCTCGGGATCGATGCCGTGCTCAGTGCTCGCACCGAAGTAGGAGACCATGATGAAGCGTTCGACTCCCGCGCTGACGGTGGCGTCGACGGTCCGGATCGCGGCGTCCCGGTCGACGGCGTAGGTGCGAGCGGGGTTTCCGCCGCCGGCGCCTGCCGACCAGACCACTGCGTCATGCTCGGCGACGAGCGCCGCGATCTCGTCTGTGCCGAGCTGCTCGACATCCGCCACCAGCGCTTCCGCGCCGAGGCCGGTGACCGTCTCCGCGTGATCGGGGTTCCTGATGACGGAGGTCACCCGGTCGCCCTGCTCGACGAGCAGAGTGGTCAGGTGTCGTGCGATGTGTCCGTGTCCGCCGATGATGATGATGCGTGCCATGTGCCGAGCCTACGTCCTCGGTGCCCGGCGACGGCTGAGCATTGACTCCGTCTTGCTGAGGGCGTAATGTGTAACCAAATGGTTGTAGAACAGTTGACCGACGCACAGGCCGACCGGATCTTCCGGGCACTGGCCGACGCGACGCGCCGGGACATCGTGAGCCGCACGCTGCGTGCTGAGGCGACGGTCTCCGAGCTCGCCGCGGACTACGACATGTCGTTCGCGGCAGTGCAGAAGCACGTCAGCGTTCTCGAGGCCGCTGATCTCGTGAGGAAGACCCCCAGGGGGCGCGAACGCATCGTCTCCGCGGCACCCGAGACGCTCCAGCGCACCCGGGAGCTCCTCGGGGCATTCGAGACGCTGTGGCGCGGCCGGATCGACCGCCTCGACGATCTCCTCGGCTCCGACGCAGCACCTCCACCCCCGAAGTAAGGAATGATCATGCCCGTCACCGACGTTTCCATCGACACCTCAGCGCTGACGCTCACGGTGATCGCGGACTTCAGCGCCCCGGTTCCCCGCTTGTGGGACGCGTACACGGATCCCCGGCAGATCGAGCGGTTCTGGGGGCCTCCCGGATACCCTGCCACGTTCGTCCGTCACGACGGATTCGCCGGCGGTCGCACCGAGTACTTCATGACCAGCCCCGAGGGCGAGCGATTCAACGGGTACTGGGAGTGGGTCGCCGTCAACGCACCGCACTCATTCGAAGTGCGCGACGGTTTTGCCGACGCTGATGGACGGCCCGATACAGCGCTGCCGACGACGCGAATGGTCTTCGATTTCACCGCGACCGCCCTCGGCACCCGCGTCACCACCACGAGCCACTTCGGTTCGCTCGAGGATCTCGAGCAGCTGCGTTCCATGGGAATGGACGAGGGCCTGCGTCTCGCGATGGGCCAGATCGATGGGGTGCTCGCCGACCTCTCGGCCTACGCCGCCGGGGTCCCGGCCTCCCTCCAGCGGCTCGGTGACACCCGCGCCCGGGTCTCCCGCGTCATCCGCGGCGATGTCGATACCGTGTGGAGGGCTCACCACGACGCAGAGCTTCTGCGGCGCTGGCTGCTCGGGCCGGACGGATGGACGATGCCCGTGTGCGAACCCGGTGAGCAGGTCGGCGAGCGGTACCGATACGAGTGGGAAAGCGCAGGCGACGGTCAGCGCTTCGGCTTCACGGGAGAGGTGCTCGAGTCGGAGCCGCCGCGGCGCTCGGTAACGACAGAGGCCATGACGACGGCTGATGATCCGAATGCGGATGCCAGTCCCTCCACCCGCAATGAACTGACGCTCTCACCGGTCGCCGGCGGGACGCTCCTCACGCTGGTCATCACTTACCCAACGGAGGAACTGCGCGAGCAGATTCTCGCGACCGGGATGGTGGACGGCATGGAGGCCAGCTACGCCCGTCTCGAACTGATGACGGGCGCGCCGGCCTCTCACGCGTAACCTGGATTGACTCCGGTTTACTCCTCCGGCGGCATCAGGACGCTGTCGACCAGGTAGACGGTCGCGTTCGCCGTCTGCACGCCACCGCAGACCACGTTGGCGTCGTTCACCATGAGCTCGTCGCCCTCACCGGTAACCTCGACCATCTGACCCTCGACGGTCTCGTGCTCACCGGCGATGTCGGCCGGCGCGATCTGCCCGGGCACCACGTGGTACGTGAGGATCTTCGTCAGCAGGTCGCTGTCGGTCTTCAGGGTGTCGATCGTGCCTTCGTCGATCTTCGCGAACGCGTCGTCGACCGGCGCGAAGACCGTGAACTCGTCACCGTTGAGGGTGTCGACGAGGTTCACGTCGGGGTTCAGCTCACCGCTGACGGCGGATACGAGCGTGGTGAGCATCGGGTTGTTCGATGCGGCGACCGCAACCGGATCCTGCGCCATGCCCTGGATCGAGCCGTCGCCGTCCGGAACCTGCTCCGCGTACATCTCGCAACCGGGGCCCACGAGGTTCGCCGCCGGATCCATCTCCTCCGTCTGCGTCTCCTGGGGCGCGGTGTCTTCCGACATGCTGTCATCGGACGCGGAATCGCTCCCGGTCGAGCAGCCGGCGAGGACGAGGGCCCCCGCGAAGGTCACTGCGAATGCGGCACCGAGCTTCTTCTTCTGTGCGAACATGATGTCCTCCTTGCCATCTGGAACCACTCTGATCGGTGGTCTTTTGGAACCACGCTGGTCGGTGGTCTGCTGGGTCATTCGGAGGGGGGCGCGAATCGGATGGGAACTTTCTCAAAGTTTTTTTCGTGGCTTCGGTGACCAATCCGTTACCTCCCGCTCTCCGAATGACCGGGTGACAGAGGGAGAACACTATGGACATCGTCTTGATCGGGCTGCTCGGCGGTCTCGTCACTGGCTTCGTACCGTGCATTCTTGCTGTGCTCCGCGTGATCCTCTTGCCGGCGGGCGCCGGATCGGGGGCGTTGGGAGTCCTTCTGCCTAAGGGTGTCGAGGCGTACTCGTTCACCTTCGGGTAACGACACGTCAGGGAACGGTGTTTCGCAGAGAACAATCGAGGAGGTGATAGGGCATGCTAGTACATATGGTGATTGATGGCGTCGAGGTCCCCGAAGACGGGGACGGGTACGACCCGCTGACGCTCCTGCTGCTCGAGTCCGCTCGCGGCGACCAGCGCGCGTTCGCGGAGTTCTACGATTTGCTGGCGCCTCGGGTCTTCGGTCTCATCCTTCGCGTGCTCGTTGACCGGTCGCAGAGCGAGGAGGTGCTGCAGGAGGTCTTCTTCGAGATCTGGCAGACCTCGGGCACGTTCAACGCGGACCGTGGCGGTGCGCGGACGTGGGTGATGACTATGGCGCATCGTCGCGCGGTCGATCGGGTGCGATCGGCGCAAGCAAGTACCGGCCGCGACGAGCGGATCGGTGTACGTGACGCACACAGCCAGCCGGACTCGGTCGACGAGCTCGCTCAGATCCGGATCGACGGTGGGCGCGCGACGCGGGCTCTTTCGGAACTGCCCGAAGCCCAGCGCGAACCACTCATCCTCGCCTATTTCGGAGGATATAGTCAGCGCGAAATCGCGGTACTGGTCGATGCCCCGCTCGGCACGGTGAAGACTCGCATGCGAGATGGGTTAACGAAACTGCGACGAGTGATGGAGGTGGAACGATGAATCAGCAGGAGTTCAGGGAGCTCTCGGCGGCGTACGCCATCGACGCGCTCGAGACCGATGATGAGCTGCGGTTCGTCGAAGCCCTCGCGGCGCACCCCGAGTGGCGGTGGGCCGTCGATGAGGATCGGCGGACGGCAGCAGAGCTTGCCGAGTCCGTCGCTCCGGTCACCCCGCCGCAGTACGTGAAGCAGGCGCTGTTCGAGGCGATCAGTGCGCCGACCGGTACTCAGTCGGCCGGTCATCCGTCGACGACGCAGGGCGCCGATCAGGCACCCGACCAGCACGCCGAAGAATCCGACGGTGACGAAGATGAGGAGGCGGAGTCCGACGAACGCCCCTCCACCCGTCGCCGTCGTGCAGGAGCGTTCGCGCTGGCGGCGTCGCTGCTCGTCATCGTCGGCATCGGCGTCGGACCGTGGATCGCGGACACGATTTCGCCTCCCTCAGCCGAGCAGCAGGCACTCGAGCGGGTCGAAGGCGCTTCGGACGCCGAGTCCGCGTCCGCCGAGCTCACCGGTGGCGGAACGGCGACAGCTCACTGGTCGGCCGAGCTCGGCAGTGCCGTTCTCGAGGTCACCGGGCTGCCGGAACTCTCAGAGGCGGAGACCTACGAGCTCTGGTACGTGCGCGGTGAGACTCCCGTGTCCGCCGGCACCTTCACGCCCGACGATGATCAGGCGGTTGCAGTGCTCGACGGGAGTATGTCAGCGGGCGATCTCATCGCGGTCACCGTCGAGCCCGCGGGCGGCTCTCCAACGGGCGCCCCCACGACCGACCCGTTGTTCGCCATCGCGACCGCCTGACGTCGCCTGTTCGCGCGCCGACGATACGTTACAGTTCTTCCATGTCGAAACCCATGGGCCGCCCTCGGACAGCCGGCGTGAAGGCCGCCCTGATCGCGGCAGCCGAGGAGATCCTGCTCGAGTCGGGCTTCCACGCCCTCTCCATCAACGCGGTCGTTGTCCGGGCGCAGACGACCCGGCCATCTTTCTACCGCAGGTACGAGGGCGGGATCGCCGAGCTGCTGCTCGACATGCTCGAAATGCGCTACGGGTCGAACCTGCACGTTCCCGATTCCGGCTCCCTCGATGCGGACCTGCTTGCGATCCAGCGCGAACAGGTCCGCATGTTCAGCGATCCGCTGCTGCAGCGCTGCCTCCCGGGCTTCCTCGATGCGCTGCGCACCGACGACGAGCTGTGCCATCGCTTCGTTGAGGAGTTCTTCCAGCTCAGGCGCACCGCGATGAAGGACGTCATCGGACGTGCAGTCATGCGGGGAGAAATCCCGATTCCCCGCGACCTGGAGTGGATCTGCGACCTGCTCACAGCACCGCTCTCCGTGCGGGCCACGTACCCGTCGCTCGACCCCATCAGCGACGAGACCGCGGTCGCCACCACGCGGGTCGCGCTGGCTGAACTCCAATGGAGCGGTGCGTCGAACTTCGGTGCGCCCTGAGAGACTCGAACTCCCGACCCTCTCGGTGTAAACGAGATGCTCTAACCAACTGAGCTAAGGGCGCGCGACGCGGATCGGTGCCGCGACCCGTACATCCTATGGGACGACGGGCCGCGCCACCGAATCGCACCCTCAGCTGAGCTGCTGCAGCGCCTCGCGGTAGGCGCCCAGATCACGAGCCTCGCCCGGGGCGGTCGCGAACGATGCGGCGACGACCCCGTCGCGGCCGATGAGCACCGTCGCGCGCGTGGCGATGCCCGCCTCCTCGATGAAGACACCGTACTCCTGAGCGACGGCGCCGTGCGGCCAGAAGTCCGAGAGGATCGAGAACTCGAAGCCCTCCTGATCCGCCCAGGCCTTGAGCGTGAAGACCGAGTCGATCGAGATGCCGACGAGACGCACCTTCGCGTCGTCGAAGATCGCGATGTTGTCGCGCAGCTCGCAGAGCTCGCCCTGGCAGATGCCAGAGAACGCGAAGGGGAAGAAGACGAGCGCGACGGGGCCGTCGGCGACGAGTTCGCTCAGGGTGAGCTCGGTGCCGTTCTGATCCGACAGCGTGAAGTCTGGGGCCTGGGTACCGGGTGCGATGACCATACTGCTCCTTTGCGGGCGCGCTCGGCGCCGTTCGGGTGGGTGACGGGGCCGGTCGGCCCCGATCCCAGCCTATGACCTAGAACAGGGTGGGCGCGCCAGGGACCATGTCCGGTCGTTCCGTCGGGGCGGAGGCGCGGCGCCCCGTTCGGCCGCCCGCACCGGGACGCCGCTCGAGCCCGTACTTCCTGAGCAGCGGCCGGATTCGTCCGGCGAGATCGCCCCGGTACTCGCGCGGGGCCTGACTCGCAGCTCCGGGATAGAGCGCTCGGTACCGGGGCACGAGCGAGCGATCATACTGCTCCAGCCACTCGAAGAACCAGGGTTTCACGTGGGTCCTCAGGTGGAGCGCTCCGTAGACAACGGAGCGCGCTCCGGCCTCGCTGATGTCGCGCAGCAACCGATCGAGCTGCTCCGGCTCATCGGTGAGGCCCGGCAGGATCGGCATGGCGAAGACATCGCACTCGAGCCCCGCCGCCGTCGCGGCGGCCACGGTCTCCAGTCGCGCCCGCGTCGTCGGTGTACCGGGCTCGACCGATTGCTGTAGATCGTCGTCGCCGATGGCGATCGACATCGCGAGGGAGACCGAAGTGCGCTCGCTCGCGTCCGCGAGCAGCGGGAGGTCTCGGCGGAGCAGGGTGCCCTTCGTGAGAATCGAGAGCGGCGTACGCGCCGTCGCGAGTGCACCGATGATCCCCGGCATCAGCCGGTACCGTCCCTCGGCCCGCTGATACGGGTCGGTATTCGTGCCGAGGGCAACGAGCTCGCCGGCCCAACTGGGACGCGACAACTCGCGCCCCAGTACCTCAGCGACGTTGGTCTTGACCACGATCTGGGAGTCGAAGTCGCGTCCCGCATCCATGTCGAGATACCGGTGCGAGCCGCGGGCGAAGCAGTACACGCAGGCGTGCGAGCACCCGCGGTACGGGTTCACCGTCCAGCTGAACGGCATCGAGGATGACGCCGGCACGCGGTTCAGGGCGCTCTTCGCGAGCACCTCGTGGAAGACCACGCCGGCGAACTCCGGGGTACGCACGGATCGCAGATGCCCCGGCATCGCCGCGAGCACCCCGCGTTCCATTCCGGGCAACACACTCGCATCCGCACTCCCAGCATCGCCCGACACTCGCTGTCCGTCCCACCTCATGCAAGTATTCGAACATATGTTCGGTTCCCTGTCCAGTCATGGGGACGCGGCGCGAGCACCGCAACCCCATCGACGGGTCCTCGTCCGCCCCGTAGCGTGGGCTCTCAGGTCGCCACGGTGGCAGCCGGGAACAGGAGGAGGGACCTATGCGCGTGGTCGTGGTCGGAGCAACCGGGAATCTCGGAACGGCGGTGCTGCGGGCGCTCCATGACACAGCGGAGGTGACCTCGATCGTAGGGATCGCCAGAAGGCGGCCCGACACCGGCTCTGCACCATACCGCGACGCGGAGTGGCTCAGCATCGACATCGCAGCCGCGAGCACGGCGTCAGCTGCGCATCGGGACCTCGTGGAGGCATTCGCAGGTGCCGACGCGGTCATCCACCTCGCCTGGCTGATCCAACCCAACCGGGACCGGGAGCTCCTCCGGCGTGTGAACGTAGCGGGCACCGAGCGGGTCGCTCGTGCGGCGGCAGCGGCAACCGTTCCGAGACTCGTGGTCGCATCCTCGGTCGGGGCATACTCCGCCGACAGCGGAGACGCGTTCCGCGATGAGACGTGGCCGACCAAGGGCATCCCCTCCGCGCACTACAGCGTCGACAAGGCCGCACAAGAACGGGTCCTCGACGCCGTCGAGGCGGAGTTCCCTGAGATGAGCATCACCAGGCTCCGCCCGGCGCTCGTCTTCCAGTCGGATGCCGCCTCCGAGGTGCAGCGCCTTTTCCTCGGCGCATGGGCGGGCGTGCTGCGCCTCGCGACTCCGCCTGCGCTGCCGATACCGCGCGACCTCCGGCAGATCCAGGCAGTCCACGCCGACGACGTCGGCCGCGCCTTCGCCGCAGCGGTGACGCGGGATGTCAGCGGAGCCTTCAACATCGCCGCCGACGACGTGCTCGGCCATCACGAGCTCGCGCGGATCCTGGATCACGGGCGCGTACTCCCCCTCCCGACAGCTGCAGTGCGGGCCACCATGGTGGCCGCGCACCGGCTCCGGATCCTCGCCGCCGACGCCGGCTGGCTCGACATGGGCCTCGGCGCGCCACTCATGGACACCGGCCGTGCACGCACCGAACTGGACTGGACCCCTCGGATCACCGCTGTCGATGCGCTCACCGAACTCGTCAACGCACTCCGCGCGGGGGCAGGCGGCGACTCGGCACCGTTGCGTCCGCGCACGACCCACGACCGGACCCGCCACGCGTCCCTCTACGGCGTTGACGGGCGCAGCGGCCGGGCTCGGCTCGAAGCCTCGACCATCGATGCGGACCTCCTCGGCATATACCTCTCCGATCACCTGACGGGTGCCACGGCGGGCGCTGCGCGGGCAGAGCGCATGAGCGCCGACACCATCGACACTCCGCTCTACGGCCGCCTCTCGGAGACGGCGCAAGAGATCCGACTCGAACGGGCATTGCTCAAGCGGGTGATCGCCGATCTCGGCCTGCGGAGACGGAGGCACCGCCAAGCCGCTGCCTGGCTGGGAGAACGCCTCGGGAGGCTCAAGACGAACGGAGCCATCGTGCGGCGCTCGCCGCTGACGCTCGTGCTCGAGGCCGAGCTCATGCGCAGCGCGGTACTCGCGAAGCTCGGCATGTGGCGAGTCTTGGAGGAGCTCGCGCCCGAACTCGGCTGGGAACCAGAGGTCTTCACCAGCCTGGTTTCGCGCGCGGAAGCGCAGGCTGAGGCGTACAGCGCGACGCACGAGTACGCGAGACGACGGGCGTTCCTGACCGACCGCGACGTCTTCCCCGGGTGAACGGGGGCCCGGCGCAACCCCCTTGCCGTCCATCGCCCCGCACCCGAGGCTGGAGGACCGTGCACCGCAACACCCCATCTCGAGGAGGCACTCAGTGCGAGCACTCACCTGGCAAGGCAAGCGCAAGGTCAGCGTCGAAACCGTCCCGGATCCGGTACTGGAACAGCCGGACGACGCCATCGTGCAGATCACATCTACCGCCATCTGCGGATCCGATCTCCACCTGTACGAGGTGCTCGGTCCGTTCATGGACGCGGGAGACATCATCGGACACGAACCCATGGGAGTGGTGGTCGAGGCCGGCCCGCAGGCTGGCGTACGCGTCGGCGATCGCGTCGTCGTCCCGTTCAACATCTCGTGCGGGCACTGCTGGATGTGTTCCCGCGGTTTGCAGTCGCAGTGCGAGACCACGCAGGTGCGGGAGTACGGCTCGGGCGCCGCGCTCCTCGGGTATTCCAGGCTCTACGGTTCGGTGCCCGGCGGTCAGGCCGAGTTCCTCCGCGTGCCTCACGCCGGATACGGACTGATCCCCGTCGGCGGCGACCTCCCCGACCACAGGTACCTCTTCCTCAGCGACATCCTGCCGACGGCGTGGCAGGCGGTCCAGTACGCGGGAACGCGCGCGGATGAGTCGCTCGCGGTGGTCGGACTCGGACCGGTCGGGCAGCTGTGCGCGCGGATCGGCGTGCACCTGGGTGCCAGGGTCTTCGGGATCGATCCCGTTCCGGAGCGACGCGCTATGGCGGCCAGGCACGGGGTCGAGGTCTTCGACGAAGGTGATGCCACGGCGGAGGCGATCAGGGACCTGACCGATGGACGAGGACCCGACTCCGTGGTGGACGCCGTCGGCATGGAGGCTCACGGGTCGCCCGTCGGCAAACTCGCCCACCAGGTCACGGCGCTCATGCCCGATGCGGTGGGACGGAAGCTCATGGAGACCGCTGGAACCGACCGCCTCGCCGCGCTCCATTCGGCCATCGACCTGGTGCGACGAGGTGGCACCCTTTCCCTCAGTGGGGTATACGGCGGGCAGGCCAGCCCGATGCCGCTCCTCAGTCTGTTCGACAAGCAGGTCCAGATGCGCATGGGCCAGTGCAATGTGAAGTCATGGATCTCTGATCTCCTCCCGCTCGTCGAGGATTCCGCCGATCCGCTCGGCATCGACGATCTCGTCACCCATCGGCTGCCCCTCGAGGATGCACCCCTGGGATACGAGCTGTTCCAGGGGAAGACCGATGGCTGCATCAAGGTCGTCCTTGACCCGAGTCTCGCCTCCGCGGACGGTGATCCCACCGGCGCGTGAATCCTTCGGCCGCTCCGCAACGCCCCGCGGTGCGGAGCGGCCGAGTTGTTCGCTAGTCTGGGACTGCTCGCGAACCCGCGGGCACCGACGTGCTGCCCGTCGACGGACCCATCCACCGCCGCAGCTCAGGCAGTACGGACCATGTGAGGAGCAACGAACGTGGCTGTGAACACGCAGGATCCCTACGCACCGGATCACGACGACCAGGACCCCCAGGAGACCGCCGAGTGGCGTGAGTCGCTCGACGCCGTCGTCGAGGAGCGCGGGCCGGGTCGCGGCCGCGACATCATGACGAGCCTGCTCGCCCGCTCGCGCGAGCTGCACCTCAGCGTGCCGCAGGTTCCGACCACTGACTACGTCAATACGATCGCATCGTCGAACGAGCCGGAGTTCCCCGGCAACGAAGAACTCGAGCGCAAGTACCGCAGCTGGATCCGCTGGAACGCCGCGATGACGGTGCACCGCGCGCAGCGCCCCGACATCGCCGTGGGCGGGCACATCTCGAGCTACGCCTCCGCAGCCTCGCTGTACGAGATCGGCTTCAACCACTTCTTCCGGGGTCAGGATCACCCCGGCGGAGGCGACCAGATCTTCTTCCAGGGCCACGCCTCGCCCGGCATGTACGCGCGAGCGTTCCTCGAGGGCCGCCTCTCCGAGGACGATCTCGACGGCTTCCGGCAGGAGAAGTCGCACCAGGGCGGCGGACTCCCGAGCTACCCGCACCCGCGTCTGCTGCCCGAGTTCTGGCAGTTCCCGACGGTCTCGATGGGCATCGGCCCGATCAACGCGATTTACCAGGCCCAGGCGAACAAGTACCTCACGAATCGCGGGATCAAGGACTGCTCGGACCAGCACGTGTGGGCGTTCCTCGGCGACGGCGAGATGGACGAGGTCGAGAGCCGCGGGCAGCTCCAGGTCGCCGCGAACGAGGGCCTCGACAACCTCACCTTCGTGATCAACTGCAACCTGCAGCGCCTCGACGGCCCCGTGCGCGGCAACGGCAAGATCATCCAGGAACTGGAGAGCTACTTCCGCGGCGCAGGCTGGAACGTCATCAAGGTCGTGTGGGGTCGCGAGTGGGATGACCTCCTCGAGCGCGATCAGGACGGCGCACTCCTCAACCTCATGAACACCACTCCTGACGGCGACTTCCAGACCTACAAGGCGGAATCCGGAGCGTTCGTGCGGGAGCACTTCTTCGGTCGCGACGAGCGGGCGGCAAAGCTGGTCGAGGACTACAGCGACGAGGAGATCTGGGGCCTCCGTCGTGGTGGCCACGATTACCGCAAGGTCTACTCGGCGTTCAAGGCTGCTACCGAGCACAAGGGCCGCCCCACCGTCATTCTCGCGAAGACGATCAAGGGATACGGTCTCGGCCCGCACTTCGAGGGACGCAACGCGACCCACCAGATGAAGAAGATGACGCTCGAGGATCTCAAGCAGTTCCGCGATCAGATGCACATCCCGATCAGCGATGAGCAGCTCGAGGAGAACCCCTACCTTCCGCCCTACTACCACCCGGGCGAGGACGACGAGGCGATCAAGTACATCCACGAACGCCGTCGCGAGCTCGGCGGCTACCTGCCCGAGCGCCGCACGAAGCACACCGACCTCGCGGTCCCCGCGGACAAGAGCTACGCCATCGCGAAGAAGGGCTCCGGCCAGCAGGAAGCGGCGACCACCATGGTCTTCGTCCGCCTGCTGAAAGACCTCATGCGCGATCAGAGCTTCGGCCCGCGGTTCGTGCCGATCATCCCGGACGAGGCCCGCACGTTCGGCATGGACTCGTACTTCCCGACGTCGAAGATCTACAACCCGCACGGCCAGAACTACACCTCGGTCGACCGTGACCTGCTGCTCGCTTACAAGGAGAGCCCGCAGGGCGTCCTCCTGCACGTGGGCATCAACGAGGCAGGCGCGACCGCCGCGTTCACCGCGATCGGCACCTCCTACTCCACGCAGGGCGAGCCGCTGATCCCGGTCTACATCTTCTACTCGATGTTCGGCTTCCAGCGCACCGCCGACGCGATCTGGGCGGCCGGCGACCAGATGGCGCGCGGCTTCCTGATCGGTGCGACCGCCGGCCGCACCACGCTGACCGGCGAGGGGCTGCAGCACGCCGATGGCCACTCGCTCGCTCTTGCCTCGACGAACCCTGCGGTGCTCGCGTACGACCCGGCCTACGGCTACGAGATCGGCCACATCATGCGCTCCGGCATCGAGCGGATGTACGGCGGTGAGCACGAGGATCCGAACGTGATGTACTACGTCACGGTCTACAACGAACCGATTCTGCACCCCGCGGAGCCTGAGGATGTCGACGTCGAGGGCATCGTTCGCGGCATCCACCTCGTCAGCCCCGCCGGCGAAGGCTCGCACCGTGCGCAGATCCTCGCATCCGGCGTCGCCGTACCGTGGGCGCGCGAGGCGCAGCAGCTCCTCGCCGACGACTGGGACGTTGCAGCGGACGTGTGGAGCGTGACCAGCTGGGGCGAGCTTCGCCGCGACGGAGTCGAGGCCGAGCGTCACAACTTCCTCCACCCCGAGGAGCCGGCCCGCACGCCGTACCTGGCAGAGCGTCTCGAGGGCGCCGAGGGTCCGATCGTCGCGGTGAGCGACTGGGCGACCCAGGTTCCCGACCTGATCCGCCCCTACGTTCCCGGAGACTACACCGTGCTCGGAGCCGACGGCTTCGGATTCTCCGACACTCGCGCTGCGGCGCGGCGCTACTTCTCGATCGACCGCGAGTCCGTGGTGGTCCGAGTGCTCCAGCGTCTCGCAGCGCAGGGCGAGATCGACGCCGATGTGCCCCGGAAGGCCGCTGAGAAGTACCGTCTGCTCGACGTGAATGCCGGTTCGACCGGTGGCGCGGGCGGGGACGCGTAAGGCGGTCGCCGGCGTCTATGGCCCAGGAGAAGGAGCAGGAGCTCAACTGGCTACGACTCATCTCGGGTGAGCTCGCCACTCAGACGGTGGCGCGACTCGAGGCGACGCTGCCCTGGTACAGCGACATGCCACCAGGGCGGCGCTCCGCCGTCGGTCTCGTCGCGCAGACGGGTATCAGCTCGTTCATCCAGTGGTACGAGGATCCGACCTCCACGCCCTGGATCGCCTCGGACGTCTTCAGTTCGGCGCCGCGCGAGCTCTTGCGATCCATCAGCCTGCAAGAGACGCTGCAGCTGATTCGCGTCGTCGTCTCCGTCGTCGAGGAGCGCGTCGCCACCCGGAGCGAAGCGCTCCGTGAGGCGATCCTCCACTACTCCCGCGATGTCGCCTTCGCCGCTGCGGACGTCTACGCCCGCGCGGCCGAGGCGCGGGGACTCTGGGATGCGCGTCTCGAAGCGCTGGTGGTGGACTCGATCCTGACCGGAGAGTCCGATGACGAGCTGCCGAGTCGGATCGCCGCCCTCGGATGGCACGGCCACGGCGAGGCGGCGGTGCTCGTCGGCACCTCGGAGCGCGTCGTCGACGTGGACCAGTTGCGCCGGACAGCGCGACACGCCGGTGCGGACGTGCTCATCGGCCTGCAGGGCACCCGACTGGTGCTCGTTCTCGGGCGCATGGAGCTGCCGCAGCGCGACACGAGCGCGCCCGCCCAGGAACCGCTCGACTTTCCCGACATCGCGGCGCGACTCGCCGAGGGGTTTTCGGACGGTCCGCTCGTTCTCGGCCCGACGGTCCCGAACCTCGTGTCGGCTTCGCGCAGCGCCAGGGCGGCGCTCGCGGGGGTGGCGGTGGCCAGGTCCTGGCGACGCGCGACCCGGCCCGTGCTGGCCGACGACCTGCTCCCCGAGCGCGCGCTCGCGGGCGACGGGCTCGCCAGGCGCAGCCTCATCGAGCAGATCTACGAGCCGCTTCAGGAGCAGCCGCGCGAGCTGCTCGAAACGCTCTGGTGCTATCTCGACAACGGCCGCTCCCTGGAGGCCACGGCCCGCGAGCTCTTCGTGCATCCGAACACCGTGAGATACCGACTGAAGAAGGTCACCGACCTCATCGGCTGGAACGCGACAGGCGCCCGCGAGGCACTGATTCTGCAGGCGGCGCTCATCGTCGGTTCGATAGCCGAGCACGGGGTGAAGCGCGGTCCGCAGCGCCCGAAATCCTGACCGATTTCACGATTCCTCCAACGATCGGACGAATTTGTGGTGCCGCATATGCAGGGATTCGGGTGTCGATCTGAGAAACTGGAAGACGTGATTGTCATCGCCTGCCCTGGACAGGGCTCACAGACCCCCGGATTCCTGCACCCGTGGCTCGAGGACTCGGCGTCGCGCACGTTCCTCGGCGAGGCGTCAGAGCGCATCGGTATCGACCTGGTCACGCACGGCACGGAGAGTGACGCGGAGACGATCCGCGACACCTCCGTTGCACAGCCGTTGATCGTCGCCGCGAGCCTGCTGGCTTGGCGTGCACTCGGTGGCCGCGCTTCCCTCGATGCTGTCGGTGTTGCCGGACACTCCGTCGGAGAGTTCGCCGCGGCTGCGGCCGCAGGGGTGCTGCAGGAGAACGACGCGCTCGCGCTCGTGGCCACTCGAGGCAGGGCGATGGCCGAGGCAGCCGCGCTGACCGAGACGGGCATGGCCGCAGTCGTCGGCGGGACCGAATCCGACGTGCTCGAGAAGATCGCCGCGCACGGTCTCACCGCCGCGAACCGCAACGGTGGCGGGCAGATCGTGGCTGCGGGCGACCTCCCGGGCTTGGCGGCTCTCGGCGAGGACGCTCCCCGTGGCGCGCGGGTCATTCCGCTGCAGGTCGCCGGCGCCTTCCACACCGAGTACATGGCGTCGGCCGTACCCGTTCTCTCCGAGGCGGCGCAGTCCATCGAGACCCGGGACCCGGCACTTCCCCTGTGGACGAACGCTGATGGTTCGCGCGTCGACGACGGCGCTCGATTCCTCGAGCTCCTCGTGTCGCAGATCGCGAACCCGGTGCGCTGGGACGCCTGCATGGACAGCTTCCAGCAGTCCGGGATCACCGGGCTCATCGAACTCACCCCGGCCGGCGCGCTCACCGGTATCGCGAAGCGCGGCCTGCGCGGTGTCCCGACCGTCGCGGTGAAGACTCCTGAAGATCTGGACGCGGCGGCCTCGCTCATTGCCGACTCCGCGACCGCCTCGGAACAGTAAGGAACCGAACTATGCCCACGCTCGTTCAGCCCACCGGCCCGGCACACACCCGTATTCTCTCGGTCGGCGCCGCCAGGGGCGATCTCAACGTGCCGAACGATGATCTCGTCGGGCCCATCGACTCCTCCGACGAGTGGATCCGCCAGCGCACCGGCATCGTGCAGCGGCGCCGCGCGAGCGCTGAGATCGGTGCGGTCGACCTCGCCGTCGAGGCCGGCGCAGAGGCGATCGCGCGCAGCGGACTCGACCCCTCCGAGATCGACGGTCTCATCATCTCGACCATCTCCAATACCGTGGCGACGCCCTCGATGGCGTCGCTCGCGGCGCACCGACTCGGCCTCACCCCCGCCGCTGCCTTCGACATCTCCGCCGCTTGCGCCGGGTACGTGTACGGTGTCGGGCAGGCGGATGCGCTGGTCCGCGCCGGGGTGTGCCGGAACGTCCTCGTCATCGGCTCGGAGAAGATGAGCGACATGGTCGATCCGACCGATCGCAGCATCTCATTCCTGCTCGGAGACGGCGCAGGAGCCGTCGTCGTCGGGGCGAGCGATCACACCGGTATCGGACCGACGCTGTGGGGCTCCGATGGGGAGAAGTGGGACACCATCCGGATGACCCACACGTTCCGCGAGGTGCGCGACTCCCCTGCCGACGTCGCGTGGCCCACGCTGCGACAGGACGGCCAGACGGTGTTCCGCTGGGCCGTCTGGGAGATGGCGAAGATCGCGCGGCAGACGCTCGAAGCGTCCGGGGTGCGACCCGACGAGCTGGCCGCTTTCATCCCGCACCAGGCGAACATGCGCATCATCGACGAGTTCGCGAAGCAGCTGAAGCTTCCCGAGACCGTCGCGATCGCCCGCGATATCGAGCTGCAGGGCAATACCTCGGCGGCCTCGATCCCGCTCGCGATGCACCGTCTGCTCGCCGACGACCCGAGCCTGTCGGGCGGTCTCGCGCTGCAGATCGGCTTCGGTGCCGGACTCGTCTACGGCGCTCAGGTCGTCGAGTTGCCGTAGCTATGGCATGATCGTTTGAGATTTCATTGACCCGAACCACAACACAAGGAGAATCACACATGGCATACAGCAACGAAGAGGTCCTCGCGGGTCTCGCGGAGCTCATCAACGACGAGACCGGGATCGCGACCGACGTCGTCGCTCTCGACAAGTCGTTCACCGACGACCTCGACATCGACTCGATCTCGATGATGACCATCGTCGTCAACGCCGAGGAGAAGTTCGACGTGAAGATCCCCGACGAAGAGGTCAAGAACCTCAAGACCGTCGGTGACGCAGTCGACTTCATTCAGAAGGCCCAGGCCTAATCGCGGTGGGAGGGCCGTGCGCTCTCCCACCCACCCCCTCAGACTTTGACACCCTCGGATCCCACCCTCTCGGAGCAGCAATGAGTCAGAAGAAGATCGTCGTCACCGGCATCGGTGCCACCACGCCGCTGGGCGGCACGGCCCGAGAGAGCTGGGACGCCCTGCTCGCCGGCGAGTCAGGGATCCGCTCGCTCGAGCACGACTGGGTGTCGCAGTACGAGATTCCCGTCACCTTCGCCGGAGAGGCGAAGGTCGCGGCCTCAGAGGTGCTCGCCCGTCCGGTGGCCAAGCGCCTCGACCCGTCGAGCCAGTTCGCGCTCGTCGCGGCCATGGAGGCCGTCGCCGACGCGGGTGAGCTGAACGTTGAGCCCGAGCGTCTCGGGGTCGATTGGGCGACCGGCATCGGCGGCGTCTGGTCGCTCCTGAACGCCTGGGACACTCTGCGTGAGCGCGGCGCTCGTCGTGTGATGCCCCTCACCGTCCCGATGCTCATGCCGAACGCACCCTCTGCCGCCGTCTCCATGCACTTCGAGGCGCGTGCCTACGCGCGCACTGTCGCGTCCGCCTGCGCCTCCAGCACCGAATCCCTGAGCAACGCCTACGAGCACCTGCAGAGCGGCCTGGCCGACGTGGTTATCGCCGGCGGCTCGGAAGCAGCGATCCATCCGATCACGCTCGCCTCATTCAACTCGATGCAGGCGCTGTCGCGGCGCAACGACGATCCCGCGACCGCGTCGCGCCCGTACACGACGAGCCGTGACGGGTTCGTCATGGCCGAGGGCGCTGCCGCGCTCGTCCTCGAGACCGAGGAGCGCGCCCTCGCCCGTGGGGCGCATATCTACGCCGAACTCGCAGGCGGCGGCGTGACGGCTGACTCGTACCACATCACGGCGAACGACCCCGAGGGACGCGGTGCGAGCCGCGCCGTCGAGCTCGCGCTCGCCCAGGCCGGGGCCACGGCGGATGACGTCACCCACATCAACGCCCACGCCACGTCGACGCCGGTCGGCGACATCGCCGAGTACACTGCGCTGCGCAACGTGATCGGTGAACGGGTCAACGAGATCCCCGTCTCAGCTACCAAGGCCTCCACCGGTCACCTGCTCGGCGGTACGGGTGCGCTCGAAGCGATCTTCACGGTTCTGGCGATCGCGGAGCGCACCGCTCCCCCGACGATCAACCTCGTCGATCGCGACCCCGAGATTCCGCTCACCGTTTCCGGTGATCCGCAGCCGCTCTCCGATGGGCCCCAGCTCGCGATCTCGAACTCGTTCGGCTTCGGCGGGCACAACGCCGTAGCCGCATTCCGCTCGGTCTGACGCCGTCCGGTGAGCTGAGTGGGCGGCCCCGCGCCGTCCACTCAGCTTCGATGCGCGGTCGGTATAGTTGAGACGCCACACGCCCGCCCGCTGACCCGAGGATCGCATGTCGAACGCCCCCCGCGCATCGCAGAAGTCGCGAGATACGCTCGAGTACCTGCGCGAGCGGATCACGAGCGGGGCGTGGCCGCTCAATGCGCCGATTCCGAAAGAGCCCGAGCTCATGGCGATGATCGGGGTCGGCAAGTCGACGGTGCGCGAGGCCGTCCGCACGCTGGCGAACCTCGGAATGCTCGAGGCGATTCCCGGCAGCGGCACGTTCGTTCGCGCGCGGACGCCCGTCACGTCGATCCTGACGCAGTTCCTCGCGGACCACGACCTCGAGGAGGTACTGGTCTACCGGCGGTCGCTCGAGATCGAGGCGGCCCAGCACGCCGCGGTTCACCGCACCGAGGCGCATCTCGAGCGTCTGCGCGCTGCGCTCTCGCGGGGTGAGGATCCGGACCGGATCGACGTCGAGGGGTGCCAGGCGAGCACCGAAACAGCGTCGTTCCATCACATCATCGTCGAGGCGAGCGGCAGCACCCTGTTGCTCGACCTCTACATGGGAGTGATGACGGTGCTCCAGAACGCGAGCCGGACGGGACAGGTCATTCTCGGGACGACGCCGGCGACCATGCAGCTCGACCATCGCGCCGTGTACGACGCGATCGTCGCCCGGGATGTCCGGGACGCCGCGCACTCGATGGCGCTGCACGTCGATCGCGACCTCGGTCTCGCCACCGACATGCTCGACTTCACGCCGCAGACTGAGCGCGCGACCTCGCTCATCGACGCCGGCTACGATCCGCAGCCTCGATAGGCGATGTCGATGCGTCCGTTCCGCGTGTTCTCGGCGGTGAGCCGAGTGTTCCACACCACCGCGCAGGAGAGCCCTCAGACCGAGGTGCTCCAGGTCGTGAACGAGCGCACCATCATCCGTGTGCTCGATCTCTCGATGCGCATCGGGGACTCCATGCTCGTCGCCGGGGCTTCGGCGCACGAGGTGACGCTGGCGGTATCGCGCGTCGCTCGCGCCTACGGGCTCGGCGTGGTGCACGTGAACGTGACCTACACCTCGATCACGGTGTCGCACCACCGGTCGGAGGATGAGTGGCCGACGACTCTGATGCGCGTCATCAAGTCCGGGATCCCCGATCACCTGAAGCTCCAGCGGCTGCAGGCACTACTCGTCGACATTGAAGCGGGCATGCCGCTCGACGAGGCGCGCATCTCCTATCGGGCGATCCGCCGTACGCCCTTCCTCTATCGGTCCTCAATCGTGCTCCTGTCGCGGGCGGTGCTCGCGACAGGCGTCGCGGTCATGTTCGGGGCGTCCATCACCATCCTCGTCCTGACGTTCCTCGCGGCGCTCTGCGCTTCGCTCGTCCAGGCGGGGCTGGCGCGCAGTCGGGTTCCGATCTTCTTCACGCAGATCGCCGGCGGGTTCGCGGTTACGGCGGTCGCGGTGGTCGTCAGTGCGCTCGGAGCCGCGGGCGTCGCTCCCTTCACCGGAGTCCGAGCCTCGATCATCGTATCGGCGGGCATCATGCTGATGCTCGCGGGAATGGCCGTGGTCGGTGCCGCGCAGGACGCCATCGACGGGTTCGCGCTGACGGCGACCGGGCGCATCCTGGACCTCACGATGCAGACGCTCGGCGTGGTGCTCGGGATCCTCTTCGGCCTCGAGGTCGGGCGCGTGCTCGGCTATCCCATGCCACTGCCCTCGGAACCCCTGCAGTTCGCGACGGTGGGCTCGGTACTCGTCGGCGCACTCATCGCGTCGGTCGCCGTCGCCGTCTACAACGGCGCAGGCTTTCGGACAATGGTCGCCTCGGGGCTCCTCAGCTGCATCGGCATCGGCGGCTTCCTGATCGCCACGACGCTGAACCTCGGAGATGGCGTGGCGAGCGGTATCGGCGCGTTCTGCGCGAGCTTCGTCGGTGCGCTCGTGGCGCACCGGCTGCACTTCCCATCCGTCGCGGTCACGACGGCCGCCATCATCCCGCTCGTGCCTGGCGCAGCCGTTTTCCGCGGCCTGCTCGGCATCGTGCACTCCGACGGCTCGACCGACGGAATGCTCATCGCGGCTGGGTCGCTCGTTGCAGCGATGACGATCGGCCTCGCGCTCGCGACCGGCGCCTCACTCGGCCTCACGCTCGGCACCCCGGTCCGCACGTCCCTCGCCTCGGTCGCACGCTCGCGCCCGAGCGTGCGCAAGCGCTGACGGGTGCGTCGCAGGCCGCTGCGTGCGGCGTAAGGCTCTGCCTCCGGTAAGCTGGAACGGTTGTGCGGGGCGTTAGCTCAGCCGGTTAGAGCAGCGGACTCATAATCCGTCGGTCGCGGGTTCAAGTCCCGCACGCCCTACTGCCCGCTCCTCCTGTCGGAGCCGTACGCGGATGAGATCGCCGTACGCGAACCGTCCCATACGCGTGTCGGAAAACACTGCGCGCCGCAAGGGTGTGCGCGTGTCCAGTCGCGTACGCCAGAATGGAAGAACATGCGGCGCGAGACCCGCGCCCTGACCCACGACGGAGGCATTGCGGATGAGCACTCGGAAAGACGCGAAGAAGGCACTGAAGAAGGCACGCAAGCGGGCTGAGCAGGCTGCGGATCTCAACCCGATCCGCACGCTCGGCGACTTCGGCATCCGGAGCAACCACGCGTTCGCCGCTGGTCTGGTCGCCGTCGCGTTCGCCGGTATCGGCTGGCTCTTCTCCCGGAACCGGAGCGAGGGCGGCGCATCGCGCACGGCGTGCGCAGCCGCCCCGACTCTGTTCGCACTGGGCCTCGCCCTGCAGAACGAAGAGCGCTAACCGCGCTGCGGCACCACCCTCCGGGCCGGTGCGGGATTCCTACCGTGGAACCTGCACCGGCCCGGTCGGGTCGGTGTGCGACTTGCCGACCTGGGGGTGGAAGCGGGCGAGCCCGAGCACGCCGATGACGGCGACGACGGCCGACAGTCCCCAGAGGATCATCGCCCACCAGGTGGCGTTCGCGGCCTCGTTGAGCACCGTGATGCCGATGAGCACGGCGACGAGCGGGTCGATGACCGTGAGACCGGCGACGACGAGATCGGGCGGGCCTGACGAGTAGGCGTTCTGCACGAAGACCATGCCGAGCAGGGCGCCGATGAGCAGGGCAGCGACGCACAGCCAGGTGAGCCACTCGAACTCCCCCTGCTGCAGGCGCCCGATCACGGCTTTCGCGAAGGTCACGACGAAGCCGTAGAGCACTCCGGCGCCGACAATGTAGAACAGGGCGACCCTGCGGTGCCTGACAGCGAGGAACAGCACCACCGCTCCGACCAGCACGACCGAGAACGCGATGAGGATCGTGATGAGCTTGGCGTCGGTCACCTCGCGGTTCGTCGCATTGAACGCCGCGATCGTCACGAACGCGACGATCCCGATAACGCACATCGCGAGCGAGATGCGCGCGCGTCCGCCGATGTGCACCCGGGACATGCGCGCGTTGAGCGTCGTGGTGATGACGAGCGCGACCACGCCGATGGGCTGGACCACGATGAGCGGTGCGAACGACAGCGAGCCGATCTGGAAGACCACGGCGAGGCCGAGCAGCAGCGTGCCGGTCACCCACGACGGTCGCTTCAGGAGGCTCAGGATGTGCCGGAGCGACAGCCCGGACCCGGCGCTCTGGCCCGTGATCCGCTCGACCTTGTTCAAGCCGCGCGACTGGAACTGCGCACCGAACGCGAGCAGCACCGCTCCCACGAGCGCCATCGGGATCCCGATGGCCTCGAAGGCGGTCATCGAGGTCACTCCCTGCAGGTCGGCCTCGGCGAAGACGACCATCGGACTATCCGTCGCCCCGCATGAGCTCCACCAGGCGGGCGGCAGCCTTGGGCACCTCATCGTTCACGATGACGGCGTCGAACTCGTCGGCGGCGGCGAGTTCGACCTTCGCCGTCTCGAGGCGCCTGGTCCGCTCCTCCTCGCCCTCGGTGCCCCGGCCGACGAGCCGGTTGACGAGCTCGTCCCATGTCGGCGGGGCAAGGAAGACGAGCCGAGCGTCGGGCATACTCGCGCGCACCTGGCGGGCCCCCTGCAAGTCGATCTCGAGCAGCACGAGTTCACCGTTCGCCGCGGCCTCCAGAACGGGTCCGCGCGGCGTGCCGTACCGGTACGAATTGTGCACGGTGGCCCACTCGAGCAGCTCGTCCTGCGCGAGCATACGGTCGAAGCCCTCGTCATCGACGAAGAAGTAGTGCTGCCCCTCGACTTCGCCGGGGCGGGGCGCCCGGGTCGTGGCCGACACTGAGAGCTTCACCTCGGGAAAGTGTTCGCGGATGTAGGCGGCGACGGTCCCCTTGCCGACTGCGGTGGGTCCGGCGAGCACCGTGAGCGGCGCTCCGGTGCCAACCGTCACGCCCAGGCGTTCCCGCACGAACGTCTCCAAGCGGGCGCGCTGCTGACGGCCGAGACCGCCCAGGCGCTTCTTCGGCGAGATGGCGAGCGAGTCGAGCAGTCGCTCCAGCTTCGTCGGGCCGATCGCCGGGAACGAGAGCAGGTAGTCCGTGACACGCAGACGGGCTGCAGCGCTCTCGGCGTCATCCGCCTGTCCGAGAACGAGCAGAGGCGATACCTCACCGGCACGCAGCCGGCGCTTGAGCTCGGCGCGAGCACGCCGCGCCTCAATAGCGGCGCGGTTCGCTGCGATACGATCGACCTCCGGCATCGCCGGCGCTCGATGATCACTCATGCCAGTCCTTTCCCGTCACTCAGCGCGGCCGCGATGGCTGCGGCCCGCTCCTGCACCCGAGCGGCAAGCCCACTCGGTCCTCCCGAGAGGATACTCCGTGATTCGTTCGCGAGGAGCGCACGGCCGAGTCCGCCGAACAGTTCGGCAGCGTCCTCGATGCGGGCGCCCTGGTGGCCGAAGCCCGGCGCGAGCACCGGGAGCGCAGGTCCGTCATCGTACGCGTCGGTGTCGATTCCGAATTCGGCGAGGCGCAGCGTCGCCCCCAGAACGACCCCGAGCGAACCGACGGCGCCTGTGCCGATGCCGGCGGGCGCAAGTTCCTGATTCACCTCGACGGCGTCGGCCACCATTGCCGAGGCAACCGTGCGGCCGTCCTCCCGCACCGCGGTCTGCACGGCACGCGCCTCGGGGTTCGAGGTCGCCGCGAGCACGAAGAGCCCCTTCCCGTGCGCACGCACGGCGCCGTCCGCCTGGGCGAGCATGCCCGCGCCCATGTAGGGCGACACCGTGAGCGCATCGGCCTCGAGCGGAGAGCCCTCGCTCAGCCAGGCTTCGGCGTACGCCGCGAACGTGGAGCCGATATCACCGCGCTTGGCGTCCGCGATCACGATCAGGCCGGCGGAGCGCGCGTCGGCGAGCACCCGCTCGAGCGCCGCAAATCCTGCCGAGCCGAACCGCTCGAAGAATGAGATCTGAGGCTTCACGCACGCCGCCACTCCGGCGGCGGCGGCCACCACATCCCTGCCCATGCGCTCTGCGCCCGCTGCGTCGTCGTCGAGCCCCCAATCGCCCAGCAAGCCGGCGTGCGGGTCGATCCCGGCGCACAGGTGCCGGCTCGCTGCGAACTCCGCAGCGAGCCGGTCACCGAACGACAGCACGCTCACAGTGCGGCGGCCCGCTCTGCCGCGTAGTCCTGGAGCGACTTCACGTCGAACCCTCCCGAGTCGCGCGACAGCGCGCCGACGGCGGCCGAGAGCTCGGAGACGGTGGTGAAGATCGGCTTGTCCGCCGCCACGGCGGCCGCGCGGATCTCCGAACCGTCGGCACGCGCCGAGCTGCCGGACGGGGTGTTCACGATCATGTCGATCTCACCGCGGTCGATGAGGTCGACGATGCTCACCTCGTCGCCGGACTCGGAGTACTTGCGCACCGTCCGCGTCTCGATGCCATTGCGCGCGAGGACGACCTGGGTTCCCGACGTCGCGACGAGCGTGAAGCCGAGCTCCTGCAGGCGGAGCGCGGGGAGCACGATCTCGCGCTTGTCGCGATCCGCCACCGAGAGGAATACCGTGCCGGTCGCTGGCAGCGCACTGCCCGCAGCGGCCTGGCTCTTCGCGAAGGCGCGGGGGAAGTCGCGGTCCATGCCCATGACCTCGCCGGTGGAGCGCATCTCGGGTCCGAGCAGCGAGTCGACGACCCTGCCGGCATCGGTGCGGAAGCGCTTGAACGGCAGGACGGCCTCCTTCACGGCAATCGGCGCGTCGATCGGTGCGCGGGACCCGTCGCGCTCCGGCAGGAGCCCGCCCTCGATGAGGGAGGAGATGCTCTCCCCCGCCATGATGCGCGACGCCGCCTTCGCGAGCGGAATGCCGAGCGCCTTCGACACGAAGGGCACGGTGCGGCTCGCGCGCGGGTTAGCCTCGAGCACGTAGAGCACGCCCTGCGCGATCGCGAACTGGACGTTGAGCAGGCCGCGCACCCCGATCCCCTCGGCGATGCTGCGCGTCGCCTCGCGGACGAGATTGATCTCGTTGTGGCCGAGCGTCACGGGCGGCAGCGTGCAGCTCGAGTCGCCCGAGTGCACGCCGGCCTCCTCGATGTGCTCCATGACTCCGCCGACGTAGAGGTCCTGACCGTCGAAGAGTGCGTCGACGTCGATCTCGGTCGCGTCGTCGAGGAAGCGGTCGACGAGCAGGGGGTGCCCTGGGCCGACCAGCGCGTGGCCGTCGATCCGCTCGAAGTAGCCGCGCAGCGACGGAGTGTCGTAGACGATCTCCATGCCGCGTCCGCCGAGCACGAAGGACGGCCGGACGAGGACCGGGTACCCGATCTCCTCGGCGATCCGGATCGCCCCCTCCTCGTCGATGGCCGTTCCGTTGCGGGGGGCCATGAGCCCGGCGCGCTCCAGAATGTCGGAGAAGGCACCCCGCTCCTCCGCGAGGTCGATCGCCTCGGGCGTGGTGCCGAGGATCGGGATCCCCGCGTCCTTCAGCGGCTGCGCGAGGCCGAGCGCCGTCTGGCCGCCCAGCTGCACGACGACACCGAGGAGCTCTCCCGACTGCTGCTCGGCGTGGATGACCTCGAGCACGTCCTCGAGCGTGAGCGGCTCGAAGTACAGACGGTCGGAGGTGTCGTAGTCGGTCGAGACCGTCTCCGGGTTGCAGTTGATCATGATCGTCTCGTAGCCGGCATCCGACAGCGCGAACGAGGCGTGCACGCATGAGTAGTCGAACTCGACGCCCTGGCCGATGCGGTTCGGTCCCGACCCGAGGATCACGACCTTCTTGCGTTCCGACGGCGCGACCTCGGTCTCGAGATCGTACGAGGAGTAGTGGTAGGGCGTCAGCGCCGGGAACTCGCCCGCGCAGGTGTCGACGGTCTTGAAGACCGGGCGCAGCCCGAGCCCGTGGCGGAGCCCCCGGACTTCGGACTCGGAGAGCCCGCGGATCGCCGAGATCTGCGCGTCGGAGAAGCCGTGGTCCTTCGCCTCGGCGAGCACGTCGAGCGTCAGCTGCGGCGCGGCCGCGATGCGCTCGGCGACCTCGTTGATCAGCGAGATCTGGTCGAGGAACCAGGGATCGATCGATGTCGAGTCGAAGACCTGCTCGATCGTCGCGCCGAGGCGGAGAGCCTGCTGCACGTCGACGATGCGTCCGTCGGTGGGGCGCTTGATGGTCTCGAGCAGCGACGCCACGCGGGCCTCACGGTCGCTCTCGTCGACCGGATCCCAGTGGAAGGACGTGCCGCGCTTCTCGAGAGACCGGAGTGACTTCTGCAGCGCCGTCGTGAAGTTGCGGCCGATGGCCATCGCCTCGCCCACCGACTTCATGGTCGTCGTGAGGGTGTCGTCCGCCGCTGGGAACTTCTCGAACGCGAAGCGCGGTGTCTTCACCACGACGTAGTCGATCGTCGGTTCGAAGCTGGCCGGCGTCTTCTGCGTGATGTCGTTCGGGATCTCATCGAGGCGGTAGCCGATCGCGAGCTTCGCCGCGATCTTCGCGATCGGGAAGCCCGTGGCCTTCGAGGCCAGCGCCGAGGAGCGAGAGACCCGGGGGTTCATCTCGATCACGATGACGCGGCCCGTCGCGGGGTCCACGGCGTACTGGATGTTGCAGCCGCCCGTATCGACGCCCACGCGCCGGATGATGTCGATGCCGATGTCACGGAGCTTCTGGTACTCGCGGTCCGTGAGGGTCAGCGCAGGCGCGACGGTGATCGAATCGCCCGTGTGCACGCCGACAGCATCGACGTTCTCGATCGAGCAGACGACGACCGTGTTGTCGGCCTGGTCGCGCATGAGCTCGAGCTCGTACTCCTTCCAGCCGAGGATCGACTCCTCGAGGAGGACCTCGGTCGTCGGGCTGTAGTGCAGGCCGTCTCCGGCGATGCGGACGAGATCCTCCTCGGTGTAGGCGAAGCCCGAACCGAGTCCGCCCATCGTGTAGGAGGGGCGCACGACGAGTGGGTAGCCCAGATCCTTCGCGAACTCCTTGGCCTCGTCGATCGTCCTCGCGATGTGGGACCGAGCGACGTCTGCACCGGACTCGATGACGAGATCCTTGAAGATCTGGCGATCCTCGCCGCGCTGGATCGCGTCGACGTTCGCGCCGATGAGCTCGACGTCGTGCTTCTCCAGGATGCCCTGGTCGTGCAGCGCGATCGCGGCGTTCAGCGCCGTCTGCCCGCCGAGCGTCGGCAGGATCGCATCGGGACGCTCCTTGATGATGATCGACTCGATCACCTCGGGCGTGATGGGCTCCACGTAGGTGGCGTCGGCGAAGTCGGGGTCGGTCATGATCGTCGCGGGGTTCGAGTTCACGAGGATGACGCGGACGCCCTCCTCACGGAGCACGCGGCAGGCCTGGGTGCCCGAGTAGTCGAACTCGCAGGCCTGACCGATGACGATCGGGCCGGAGCCGATGACGAGGACGGAGTTGATGTCAGAGCGCTTCGGCATTTACTTGGTCTCCTGGGTCGAGGTGCCTGCGGCGCGGTCGGAAACCAGCGCGCGGAAGCGGTCGAAGAGGTAGAAGGCGTCGTGCGGCCCGGCCGCGGCCTCGGGGTGGTACTGGACGGAGAAGGCCGGGATGTCGAGGCACTCGAGTCCCTCGACCACGTGGTCGTTGAGACTGTAGTGGCTTACCTGGACCCGGCCGAATCCCTCGGACGACTCGAGTTCGCCCTCGAGCGGGGCATCGACCGCGAAACCGTGGTTCTGAGCCGTGATTTCGACGCGCCCGGTGCGCTTGTCGAGCACCGGCTGATTGATGCCGCGGTGGCCGAAGGGCAGCTTGTACGTGCCGAAGCCGAGCGCCCGCCCGAGCAGCTGGTTGCCGAAGCAGATGCCGAAGTACGGCACACCGTCGCGCAGGAGCTCGCGGAGCACCTCGACCTGCGCGTCGCTCGCGGCAGGATCTCCCGGTCCGTTCGAGTAGAAGAGCGAGTCGGGGGCGATCTCCCTGAGCTCGTCTGGGGTCGTGGTCGCGGGGAGCACGATCACGTCGAACCCGTGCTCGGAGAGGTACTGGATCGTCGCGCGCTTGACCCCGAGATCGAGAACGGCGATCGAGCCGACGCGCTCGACGCCCTCGGCGGCCGGCACATCGTAGCGCTCGGGCGTCGTGACCTCGGCGGACAGGTTCTTCCCTGCCATCCCGTCCTGACTCGTGACGAGCGCCAGCTGCTCCGCGTCGCTGAGCTCGAGCGCCTCACCCGAGAACACGCCCGCCCGCATGGCACCGGCCGACCGGATGTGGCGCGTCACCGCACGGGTGTCGATGCCCGAGATGCCGACCACGCCGTCACGTACGAGGTCGTCGTCCAGTGGACGCTCCGAGCGGAAGTTGGAGACGCGGCGGGCGGGATCGCGCACGATGAACCCGGAAACCCAGATCTTGCGCGACTCCATGTCGGTGTCGTTGGCGCCGGTGTTGCCGATGTGGGGAGCCGTCATGAGCACGATCTGGCCGGCGTACGACGGGTCGGTGAGAGTCTCCTGGTAGCCGGTCATGCCGGTGGAGAAGACGATCTCGCCGAGCGTCTGACCGGTCGCGCCGTAGGCCTTACCGGTGTAGCGGGTGCCGTCCTCGAGAACGAGCACGGCGGCGGGGATCTCCGCGGTGGGTGTGGGAGTCACGCATCCTCCTGGGTGGTGTGGGGTTCGTCGGCCTGAAGCGGCCGTGGAGTATCTGAAGTGTGTGCGGCGATCTCATCGATCGCGGTGATGAAGGTGTGCTGGTCGGCCGAGGTGAGCGCCCGGAACCCCGACTCGAGCTCGCGGTCCCCCGAGCGCCAGAGGAGCAGGGCGAGACCGTCGCGCTCGACCGCCTTACCGACGCGAGCCCGTGACGTCGCCGCACCGGCCACGTCCTCGGCCGCGACGTGCACCGGCTGCTCGCCATTCACGGCAACCGTGACGCCATCGGTGCGGATGGTCACGGCGGCCTGCCCGCGGTACGCGAGACCCGGCAGCGCGATGCGCTCGAACGGGGACCCGGCCGGTGTCGTCGAGATGTAGCTGATACGCGGGATCTCGGCGACGATACGGCCCGCGGGGGCGTGCTGCGCGAGCGGCACCTCCCGGTCGCGGCGCAGGCGCGCGCGCCAGGCGAACCACATGGCCGCCAGTATGGGGATCGCGCAGATCCCCATGATCGTCGCGAGCGTTGTTGCGTTCATCGGGAGGCGACCCAGGTGGCGGCGTGAGCGGCGACGGTCTCCGCGTCGACGAGCACGCCGTCGTCCACGGTCACGACGCCACGGCGGATCGTGGTGTGGACCCTGCCAGGCAGTTCCATGCCGAGGAACGGCGAGTTCACGCTGCGCCCCTGCAGGCGAGCGAGGTCGAAGACGCTCGATGCGCCAGGGTTGACGAGCACGAGGTCGGCCGGTTGCCCCGCGGCGAGCTCCGTCGGGTGCCCCTCGAGCCGACCGATCTCCGCGGGCTGCTGCGAAAGCAGGCGCTCGACCTCCGCCCAGCTCGCGTGCCCGCCCTCGATGAGCGTCAGGATCGCGATCGGCAGAGCCGACTCCAGGCCGACCATGCCGAACGCCGCGGCGTCCCACTCGCACTCCTTCGCCTCAACGGGGTGCGGAGCGTGATCCGTCGCGATGATGTCGATGACACCGTCGGCCACGGCCTCCCGAAGCGCGCGGACGTCTCGGTCGCTGCGCAGAGGCGGGTTCACCTTGTAGCGCGGATCGTACGTCCTCGCAAGCTCCTCGGTCAGGATGAGATGGTGCGGCGTGACCTCTGCCGTCACCTGCACGCCCCGTGCCTTCGCCCACCGGATGACCTCGACGGAGCCCGCCGTCGAGAGGTGGCAGATGTGCAGGCGCGCGCCGACGTGCTCGGCGAGCAGCACGTCGCGGGCGATGATCGACTCCTCGGCGACGGCCGGCCAGCCCTTGAGCCCCAGCTCGCTGGAGAGCACGCCCTCGTTCATCTGGGCGCCCTCGGTCAGGCGCGGATCCTGCGCGTGCTGCGCAATGACGCCGTCGAACGTCTTCACGTACTCGAGCGCGCGCCGCATGAGCAGCGGGTCGTGCACGCACTTCCCGTCGTCCGAGAAGACGCGCACCGCTGCGCGGGACTGCGCCATGGCGCCGATCTCGCTGAGCCGCTCACCCGCCAGATCCTCGGTCACCGCACCGATCGGCCGCACGGTCGCGTACCCGGCTGCGTCACCGAGGGCCTGCACCTGCTCCACCACGCCGGCGGTATCGGCGACGGGCATGGTGTTGGCCATCGGGAAGACGGTCGTGAACCCGCCGGCGGCTGCCGCGCGCGTGCCGGTCAGTACCGTCTCCGACTGCTCGAACCCCGGCTCGCGCAGGTGGGTGTGGAGATCCACGAGACCCGTCAAGGCGACGAGACCGTCCGCCTCGATCACGCGTTCGCCCTCTCGGGCGTCGAGCCGCGATCCGGGAGCGCTCCGCTCGGCGATGATGCCTCCGGCGATACGGAGGTCGACGACGGGCGCCGACGCAAGATCGGGCGCCGTCCCGTTCGCACCGCGATCGGTGAGATCGCCCGCGAGGCGAGCGCCTCGGATCAGCAGGCTCGTATCGGGGGCGGTCATGCGGTTCCTCCTCGTTCGCCGGACAGCAGTAAGTACAGGGCGGCCATACGGACCGAGACGCCGTTCGCCACCTGCTCGAGCACCGTCGCACGCGGTGAATCCGCGGCGGCGGAAGAGATCTCGAGGCCGCGGTTCATCGGGCCGGGGTGCATGACGAGCGCGTCCTCCGCGAGACGGGAGAGCCTGAGATCGTCGAACCCCCAGTTGCGCGCGTACTCGCGCTCGTTCGGGAAGAATGCCTTGTGCATGCGCTCCGCCTGGATGCGGAGGAGCATGACCACGTCGGGTCGCTCCTCGGCGATGGCGGCGTCGAGCGAGTGGTGCACCGTCACCGGCCACTCGCGGGTTCCGTACGGCAGAAGCGTCTCGGGCGCCACGAACGTCACCTGCGCACCGAGCGCGTTCAGCAGCCAGAGGTTCGACCTGGCCACCCGGGAGTGCACGATATCGCCCACGATGACGACGGAAATGCCGTCGAGATCGCGGCCCCGGCTGGCGTCGCCGAACAGGCGGCGACGCATGGTGAACGCGTCGAGCAGCGCCTGGGTCGGGTGCTCGTGCGTGCCGTCACCGGCATTCAGCACCCCGGCCTCGATCCAGCCGCTGCGCGCCAAACGGTCGGGAGCGCCGCTCGCGGGGTGCCTGATGACCACGGCGTCTGCACCGATCGCCTGCAGCGTCTGCGCCGTGTCCTTGAGCGATTCGCCCTTGGAGACCGACGAGCCTTTCGCACTGAAGTTGATGACGTCGGCGCTCAGCCGCTTCGCCGCGGCTTCGAACGAGATGCGGGTGCGGGTCGAGTCCTCGTAAAAGAGATTCACCACCGTCTTGCCGCGCAGCGTCGGCAGCTTCTTCACCTCGCGCTGCTGGGTCGCAGCCATGTCCTCAGCGGTGTCGAGGATGAGGATCGCGTCATCGCGACTCAGCGTCCGCGTATCGAGCAGGTGCCTCATGCGCCGCCCTCCCCCGCGGCGTCGGAGATCGTGACCTCGTCGACGCCGTCGTGCTCCTCGAGCCGCACCGAAATGCGCTCGTGCTTCGCGCTCGGGAGGTTCTTGCCGATGAAGTCGGCGCGGATCGGCAGCTCCCGATGTCCCCGATCGATGAGGGCCGCCAACCGCACGGCGCGAGGCCGACCGTGGTCGTTTACCGCGTCGAGCGCGGCTCGCACCGTTCGACCGGAGAAGAGGACGTCGTCGACCAGGACCACCGTCGCGCCGTCGACACCGCCGACCGGCATGTCTGTCGGCTGCGGAGTCCGCGTGGGCTGCTGTGCGAGATCATCGCGATACATCGTGACGTCGAGACTTCCGACGGGCACCTCGGCGCCCTCGATGCGGGAGATCGTCGCGGCGATGCGGTGAGCCAGGCTCGAACCGCGCGTCGGAATGCCGACCAGCACGAGTCCATCGACGCCCTTGTTCGACTCGATGATTTCATGCGAGATTCGGGTCAGTGCCCGCGAAATCTCGGCACTCTCGAGTACCGTCCGCGTTCCCACGACTCGCCCCCCTTCTCCGCCTCACGGGACGGTCCTTAAAGAAAAGCCTCCGTCGATCATAGCGCACCAGGTGCGCGCTGGCACACCGGGTGGCGCCGCGCCCGACTGCGGGCGAAGACTAGGCCGCGCGGTGCTCTGCGATGCGACCGAGCACACCGTTCACGAACCGACCGGAGTCCTCGGTCGAGAGCTCCTTGGCGAGCTCCACGGCCTCATCGATCGCGACGGCGGCGGGGACCTCGGCGTTGTGCAGGATCTCCCAGCTCGCGAGCCGCAGCAGCGCCCGGTCGATGTTCGGCATGCGCTCGAGCGTCCAGCCTTGCGCGTACGTCGCGATGAGCTCGTCGATCTCGTCGCGGTGATCATCGACCCCGTCGACGATCTCGCGGGCATAGAGCCACGAGGCCATTCGATCGGGTTCGCCCGAGGCTCGCTGAGCCTCGGCATGGACGACGGCCGAGAGCCGTTCGCCGCGAACGTCGGCCTGGAACAGCATGTCCAGGGCGCGCTTGCGGGCCTTGGTGCGTGCGCTCACTCCCCGCGCCTAGTCGTTGACGCGGCCGAGGTAGTCACCCGTACGGGTGTCGACCTTGACGCGGGTGCCGGTCTCGAGGAACAGCGGCACCTGGATCTCGGCGCCGGTCTCGACCGTCGCCGACTTGGTACCACCGGTCGAACGGTCCCCCTGCAGCCCTGGCTCGGTGTAGGTGACCTCGAGCACGACCGACGGGGGCAGCTCGACGTAGAGCGGGTCCCCCTCGTGCAGGGCGATCTGCACCTGCTGGTTCTCGAGCATGAACTTCGAGGCGTCGCCGACGACAGTGCCCGACACGGTCAGCTGATCGTAATCGGCCTGGTCCATGAAGACGAAGTCGTTGCCGTCCTGGTACAGGTACTGGTAGTCGCGACGGTCGACGAGCGCGGTCTCGATCTTCGCTCCGGCATTGTAGGTCTTGTCGATGATCTTGCCCGACAGCACGTTCTTCTGCTTGGTGCGCACGAACGCCCCGCCCTTGCCAGGCTTCACGTGCTGGAACTCGACCACGCTCCAGAGCTGACCGTTCTCCTTGATGACGGTGCCGTTCTTGATGTCGTTCGAGGATGCCATGTGCCGTGTAGTCTCCGGTTCAGTACGATTCGGGCGCGGGATCGCGCCAGACCATCCTACATCCTCGCCGCCGGCGCTTCTCAGCACTGGCGGTTGTGGCGTTCCCACAGCGCGCTCGGGCTCGTACGAATCCGCAGACTAGGCTCCCCCCATGCACATGCTCTTCCGCACTCTGTGGCACCTGCTCTTCGTCGGTCCCCGAGGCCGCCGCATCGGTTTCGAAGCGGTCTCGCGCTCCCGCTTCCGCGTGTGGCCGACCGATCTCGACGTGCTCGGTCACGTGAACAACGGCAAGTACCTGTCCATCATGGACGTCGGTCGTTTCGACCTGATCCAGCGGAACGGCGTGCTCGACGTGTTCAGGCGGGAGCGCTGGTATCCCGTGGTCGTGAGCCAGACCATCTCGTACCGGAAGTCGCTGAACCCGTGGCAGCGTTTCTGGATCGAGTCGCGGATCCTCGGGTTCGACGACCGTGCCGTCTACATGGAGCAGCGCTTCGTCCGGCCCGACGCCCGGCGTCGCCCTGAGGTCTACGCGCGCGCCGTCGTGCGTGCCAGAATCCTCCGCCGGTCGGGCGGCACCGTGCCGATGTCCGAGGTGATCGAGCGGACCGGAGCCGACCCCGCGCTGCTCACGGTCCCGGCCGACATCCTCGAGTGGGCCGAGGCGGTGCGGCTCCCTGCGACGCGCGCCGAAGCTCCGAGCGTCTGGGAGTAGCCGGTCGCACGCTCAGGAGACCGGTTGCCTGGCCCCCATGTGCGGTCCCTGGTTGAAGACACCGCGGGTGCTCACCCGCACGACGCCCTCAGCGTCGTCGAAAATGTGCCTGGCCCCGAGCTTGCCGTCCCCGAGCGGATGTGCGAGCCAGGTGAAGCTGTTCGAATCGAGCGGATCACTCTCACCGTCCGCCAGCCGACTCAGCTGTAGCATGAGCATCTCAGGGAGGGTCACATGGGGCCCGTGCGCGAAGCCCAGTCCGAGCAGCGGAGGGGCGGGGCTCGCGGGGATGAGGCGCAGCGTCCACGAGGGCGTCCGCGTACCGCGCTCGTCGACGCCCCCGCCGACCCGGATCACGGCTTCCGCAGCCGGCTGATCGAGCAGGGTGAACTCTCGCTCAGCCTCCTGCGACAGCGCGAGACCGCGCTGCCCCGTGAGCACGGTCGGAAATCGCTCGGCAGCGCGGACGAAGAGCTCATCCCAGGCTTCGCGTCCGAGACCGAATGGTGCCGGCACGGCGACGAGATCCGGATCGGCGGCAAGCCGCTCCCCGAGTCTCACGAGATCGATTCCAGCGGCAGCGAACGCTTCCGGTTCGGGCAGCTCGATACCCGCCCATCCCGCTACGGTGCGCGCTGCGGCGAAGTCGCGTTCGGCGCGCGTGCGCGCGTCCGAGTCGACGATCTCGGAGAACCCCGCAGCGGCGAATTCACCTGACCGGAGCCGCGCAGCGCCGGCGTCGAGCCAGGCGTCGAGGTCGTCCGCACTGCCCGTCCCAGGTCCGCGCTCCTGAGAGCTACCCGCGGAGCTCGATCGACCGTATCGCGCGAGCGCTGCATCGAGGCGCGCCGCGAGATCGGGGAACATCCCTCGGGCGCTGCGCAACCGATCCGCGTCGTACTCCCAATCCTGCATCCTCCGATCATCCCACGCCGCTCGCCCCCGCCACTCATCTCCGCTCATCTCACGCCCCTCCTCATCTCACACCACCTCGGCGGTGAGACCCGGATGCCGCGCGTCAAGATCGGCTCAGGTCGACCGCAGCGGCCTCACGCTTCGGTCGACGAGCTCCTGCACGGCCGCGGGAATTTGTTCGGGATCGCCGATGCCGATACTCGTCGGTGCGTACCGCCGCACCAGCTCCTCGGATCCGATGCCGATGCCGAACACCTCGACCCCTGCCGCGCGGAGGACGCGCAACCGCTCGTCCGCAGCACCTGGATCGTTGGAGTCGCCGTCGCTGACGAGGATCACGATGCGTCGCCGCGCGAGTCCGTCTGCCCCAGCGCCCGGCCGGGATCCGCCGCGGTCGTCGTCTCCCGTGACGCCGAGCTCGCGGCCAGCCAGCGCGAGCGCAGCGGCGTCGTTCGTTCCGCCAGCTGGGCTCCGGATCTCGCTGTGCAGCGCGAGACGAGACTCGTCGGTCAGCGCGCCGGCGAGCGGTTTCACGAGTACCGGGGTCGCGTCGAACGCGATCAGGGCGGTCCGGATGCCGAGTTCGAGCGTTCCGCCGGATACGCGCTCGGCGTGCGCGATGTCTCGCTGGGCGCCCGCGAGTCCTTCGAGCATGATGAGCGCAGCATCAGCGGCGGCCTCCGATGGCCGGCCCCACATCGAGCCCGACCGGTCGATCGCCAGCACGTAGTCGGTGCTGCCGGGCTGCTCAGCGCGACGGGGCTGTCGAATACGGCGTCTGAACACCTCAGGACGCGGCGCCCCGGCGTGGATTTCCGCGAGCGCGCTCGCGAGCGCGTCTGCGTGGAGTTCCTCCCCCTCCGCGTGAGGCGTGCGCGTGGACGCCCGTCTCGGCGCGGTGCGATCGGCGATCACCTCCTGCCAAACCGCGCGCATGCGGTCGATCGCTGCGGACCGATCGTCCGAGCGGTGCCGGTACTCGGCCAACGCGACGGCGTCGCGCCCGGCGCCGCCGGCGACGCGCTCGGCCTCTCCCGTTTCCCGTTCGACGCGCGCAGCCTCCTCCAGCACTGCCGAGACGAGCGGGCCCTGCGCGGGCAGCGGTGTGGCGAGCACACGGTCCAGGAAGCCGGACTGCGCAGCCGCGAACAGATCCCTGGCCCCGGCCACCGAAGCCTCGTCATCTGCGGCGGCTTCGAGTTCCTCCTCCGCCGCATCCGCTTCACCGGTGCCGGCGCCGGCATCCGGGGGAAGCGCCTCTGCCGCGTCGTCATCGGCCGGATCCGCCTGACCGCCGGCGGCAGCCAGACCGACGTCCTCCCGGTCGAGCTCGAGCAACCGCCGATACGGGCCGAGCGTCAGCGCAAGGCCGCGCTCGAGCCGCTGCAGTGACGTCCGTCCTGTCGCCGGAGCGACAGCCATCCGCAGGAGCTCTCCCGCCTGCGCGACATCGGCGGAACCGAACGCGGCTTCCACCGCCGCTTGCACCTCGGCACCGATCCGCGGTCTCCGTTCTGGGGCGAGCTGCAGCGTCAGCAGGAAGGAGACCCACTGCAGGTGCCGCGGCCAGGCACGGATGTCGTCCGGAACCGTCCGCCGCACCGCGGCCGCGAGACTCGCGCGCACGGCGGGAAGCGCCGTGAGGACCCCGCTCGTCGCCTGCATGCGGTCGAGTGCGGCGAGGAGGGGTTCGAGTTCCGGATGCAGCGTCGCGAGCGATCGGCGTCGCCGCACCCGTATCGGGTCGATCCTGGCATCACGCACCGCTCCCCACAACTCGAGCAGAGCCAGTGCCTCCGCTTCGTCATCGGAGTGCCCGCGCGCCGAGAAGAAGCCGAGACCCACCTGGATCGTGTCGTCTTCGACGCGCCAATCTTCGCCGTCGTCGATGAGTATCCGCGCTCCGAGCAGCCGGCCGGCCGCCGAGAAGCGCGAGCGGAGCGACGCACCTCGTCCAGCGGATGACTCACACATGCGCCCACCCTACCGGCGAAGTGCCCCGTGGCCCGGGACCGGCCCTGCCGGCTGATAGCGTGACGTCATGCTGCCAGTCGCCGCCGATCCCGTGGTCCACGAAGCCGCTCGCCTCAGGCACGAACTCCGTCTGACGCGCCGCGCCCGCGATGCCGAAGTCGAGCGCCTCGGGTTCGAGGGTGTCGAGGCCGAGCGAGTCGGCGCCCTTCATCCTGATGCCGACACTCTCGCACTGCTCAGCGAAGCACAGGCCGACCTCGAGTCTCGCCTATCGACCCTGCTCGCCGATCCGGTGCACGGGCCGATCATCTCGTCCGCGCTGGATGCCCGGGCGGCCGCGCTCCGCATCGCTGTTGACGCGAGGCGGGCCGAGCGCGCACGCTCGCTTCGTCGCGCGAATGCGGATCAGCTGATGGCGCGGGCCGCGGCCTCCGGCAGGGCGCTGACCGCTGCCGAGCATGACCGCGTGACCGATCTCCGCGCCGCCGCCGATCAGCCCACCGAGAAGGACGGCTGGGAGCCCGGCATCGTCTCCACACAGGTCAGAGACGAAGTCCTCGACGCCCTGTCGATAATGCGGCTCAGGGAGGCGGCGCACCAACTGCGTGGAGGCGTCCTCCTCACGGAGCAGATGCGCCGGATCATCTCGGAGGCGCTGCCGGCGACCCGCCGAGGAGACCCCGTGCTCCTGCTCGGCGAGACGGGAGGAGCGAAGACGGCGCTCGCCGAGCACCTCGCGGCGCGAGCGACGGGCACGGACAGCGAGTTCGTCTCCGGGTACGGCGATATCACCGGTGCACAGGTCATCGGCGCGCACGAGCTCCGATCCGACGGCGGGGCGACGGTCAGCACGTTCGTCGCCGGCCCGCTCCTGCGCGCGATGACGCAGGGTCGCGCCCTGATCCTCGACGAGATCAACGCGATGCCGGCGGAGTTCCTGAAGCGACTCAACCGCATTCTCCAGTTGCGACCCGGCGACCGGTACGCCGTCCAGGAGAACGCGGGGCGGGTGATCACCATCGCGCCGGGGTTCGCGATTCTCGCGACCGCTAACGAGCAGACTCCGCACCGGTACCGCGGTCTCGATCGGCTGAGCGCGGAGCTCATCAACCGCTTCGGCGCGAACGCCTACCGCGTGCACTACCCCGACACGGGAAACGACTACACCGACTTCCCCGCGGAGAATGCGCTGCTCGCCACCGCGGCCGTGGTTGACCGGCACGGTGAACTTCCCCGCGGCCTGACCGCAGCCGACATCGAGCGGGTGAGCCGCGCGGCCTTCATCAGTCAGCAGGTCTTCGCCGGAACGCACGGAGAGGGCTTCGACGGCTACGTCACCACTGAGCGCGAAATCGACGGGCGCCCAGGACTCGAGGAGTCAGTGCTCGCCCCGCGCACCCTCGTGGCCATCCTGCAGAAGGTCGCCGGCAGCGGAGGCGCCGTCACGCTCGATCAGGCGCTCGGCCGCTTCGTCGAGGGGATCATGCATCGTGAGGACCGCAGGGTGCTCGCCCTCGTGCTGCAGGGGCAGGGCTTCGCGGTCTGAACCCGCGACAGGGCAGCGATCAGCGATCGAACGCTAGCTCGCGATCTCCTGGTAGGCGAACTGCAGCACCGATTGGTCGACTCCGGCGAGCACGCGCGGCTTCGCGATGTCGTCGAGCACGATGAAGCGGAGCATTCCGGCGCGAGCCTTCTTGTCCCGTTGCATCGTCGCGAGGAGTCCTGGCCAGCGCCCGGCCGGGTACGCCTGGGGCAGCCCGAGGAGCGTCAGTACGCGACGGTGCCGCTCGACGGCCTCGTCCGAGAGCGACCCCGCCATGCGACCGAGCTCCGCCGCGAACATCATGCCGATGGCGACGGCGACACCGTGTCGCCACTGGTAGCGCTCGGCGTGCTCGATCGCGTGCCCGAGGGTGTGCCCGTAGTTCAGGATCTCGCGGGTGCCGCCCTCGCGGAAGTCCTCGGAGACGACCGCTGCCTTCACCGCGATCGCGCGCTCGAGGGCTTCACGGAACTCGGGGGTCGAGGGGTCGGTCGCCCGGTCGACATCGGCCTCGATGAGGTCAAGGATCTTCGGATCGGCGATGAACCCGGCCTTCGCGACCTCGGCGAAGCCTGCGAGGATCTCATTCTTCGGCAGCGTCTCCAGCAGATCGAGGTCGCAGATCACGGCACGAGGGGCGTAGAAGGCACCGACGAGGTTCTTCCCCTCGGCGGTGTTGATACCTGTCTTGCCTCCGACCGCGGCATCGACCATGCCGAGCACCGTCGTGGGCACGTGCACCACTTGCACACCGCGCAACCAGGTGGCCGCCACGAAGCCGGCGAGATCGGTGACTGCCCCGCCGCCCAGACCGATGATGGCGTCGCTCCGCGTGAAATCTGCCTGGCCGAGGATCCCCCAGCAGAACGCCGCGACCTCGACCCGCTTCGCGGACTCGGCGTCCGGCACCTCAGCGAGCAGCACCTGCTCGTACTGGTTCTGGAGTGACTCCCTGAGATCTTCCGCGACGCGGCCGACGGTCGGCGTGTGGATGATGAGCACCTTGGCGACGCGCTCGTCGAACGCGTCGGCGATGGTGCTCACGATCCCCCGTCCGACGGCGATCTCGTACGATTCGGATCCCGTCACCGAGATGCGGGTGGGGGCGTCAGTCATCGGATCGTGACTCCTTCAGGGGTTCGGGGCTGGGGGTCTTCTCCTGCGTGCGGTTGCGCTCGCGCCAGGCCTTGCGGCCCTGCGCCGCGACCCACCGGGAGGCGCGCTCGGTGAGCTGGTCCTTCGTCGCACGATCGGTGCGGAAGGTCACATCGGCGACGGCGTCGTACAGCGGACGGCGTTCCTTGAGGATCCGCCCCCAGGAGGTCGGGTCATCGCGCAGCAGCGGGCGCTTGGAGAGGTTCGCGGTGCGCAGCACCGCCTCCTGCGTGGTCATGAGGAGCACGACCGGGTGCTGTGCCAGCAGAGCTCTGGTGCCCTCGTGGATTACTGCTCCCCCGCCGAGCGCGACGATGCGAGCACCCGCCTCCGCGAGTTCGTGTGCGATGACCTCGGCCTCCCGCTTGCGGAACTCGTCCTCCCCGTGCGTCACGAAGAACTCGGCGATCGGTCCGTACTTGCGGACGAACTGCGCGTCGGTATCGACGAACGGAATGCCGAGCTCGCGCGCGACGCGTTTGCCGAGGCTCGTCTTGCCCGCGGCCATGGGGCCAACGAAGACGATGGCGCGCTCGGGCAGGCGCTGGCCACCCCGTCGACGGCGCGCAGGGCGACCGCCGCTCGCCGTACGGGAGCGCTCCCGTCTCGCCGTCGGCGCGAACGACGGCGGCGTCGGTACGGGTCTCGTCTCGGGTGGGCCGACCGGGCGGCCGGCGCGGCGTGGCTCGTTCACGACTCGATCGGCGCCCGCAGCCGTTCCGGGATGTTCGCGAGATAGGACTCGAGGTTGCGACGCGTCTCCGCGAGGCTGTCGCCACCGAACTTCTCGGTCACGGCGTCCGCGAGCACGAGCGCGACCATCGCCTCTGCGACAACGCCTGCGGCAGGCACTGCGGACACATCGCTGCGCTGATGGTGCGCCTTCGCATCCTCTCCCGTCGCGACATCGACGGTCGGGAGCGCACGTGGCACCGTCGCGATCGGCTTCATGCCGGCGCGCACGCGCAGGATCTGGCCCGTCGTCATGCCGCCCTCGATGCCGCCGGCGCGTCCCGTGTCCCTGGTGATGCCCGACTCGCCGACGTGCAGAGCGTCGTGCGCCTCGGAACCGCGTCGTCGGGTCGTCTCGAAACCGTCGCCGACCTCGACGCCCTTGATCGCCTGAATGCCCATGAGGGCACCGGCGAGGCGGGAATCGAGCCGTCGGTCCCAGTGAACGTAGGAGCCAAGCCCCGGGGGCAGACCGTATGCGAGCACCTCGACGACGCCGCCGATGGTGTCGCCTGACTTCTTCGTGTCGTCGACCTCAGCGACCATGCGCTCGCTCGTCGCGGCGTCGGCGCAGCGCAGCGGATCCGCGTCGAGCGTCGCGACATCCTCCGGCCGCGGCAGCTCGGTCCCCTCGGGCACGGCGACGCCGCCGATCGAGACCGTGTGGCTGACGAGGCGGATGCCGAGCTCGGCGAGGAATGCTCGCGCGACCGCGCCCAGCGCGACCCTGGCCGCCGTCTCGCGCGCGCTCGCGCGCTCGAGCACCGGACGCGACTCCTCGAAGCCGTACTTCTGCATCCCGGCCAGATCGGCGTGACCCGGACGCGGACGCGTCAGCGGCGCGCCGCGGCCCCGAGACCGCTCGGAGAGGTCGGTCGGCTCAGCACTCATCACCTCGACCCACTTCGGCCACTCGGTGTTGCCGATGCGGATCGCGACGGGCCCGCCGATGCTGACGCCCTGCACCACGCCACCGGAGAGGTGCAGCTCGTCCTGCTCGAACTTCATGCGTGAACCGCGTCCATAGCCGAGCTTGCGTCGGGCGAGATCCTCCCGGATCCCCTCCAGTGAAACGGGGACGCCCGCGGGCAGCCCCTCGAGCACAGCAATGAGTTCCGGGCCGTGGGATTCCCCGGCAGTGAGCCAACGCAGCATAGGGACCATCCTATGACACCGCGGCGGCCGCCATTTCCGCGCGCACGCGCTCCTCGTCCGGCAGCGGGAGTTCCGGATCCCCCGACGTGAAGATGCGCACCTGCACGACGGCCTGTTCGACGAGCATGTCGAGCCCGGCGTGGGCTGTTCCGCCCGCCGCATCCCACCGCTGCGCAAGCGGCGAGGGCCAGGGATCGTATGCGACGTCGTACAGCGGTACGTTCGTCATGCCAGAGGGGAGTTCGAGGGCTTCCCCTGCGGGGCCCGGAAGCGTCGAGATGACGAGCGTCGCGTCGTGCACGGCTGATGCCGCCTGCACACTGTCGAGCCCGTATCCGTGCGCGGTGAGCGCGGAAGCCGCCCCCGCTGAGTCGAACCGTCGCGCGAGATCGTGGGCCGCCTCCGCCCGACGCGCGAGCACGCACACCGATTCGGCACCGAGCCGCCGGGCGGCGAGCACTCCGGAGACCGCTGTGGCCCCGGCGCCGAGCACGATCGTACGCCGCGCATCGAGCCCGGCGCGATCGATGGCGTGCGCGAGACCCGCCACGTCGGTGTTGAAGCCCGCCCAGGCAGGGGTGCCGGCGTCCTCGCCCGTCCGGAGCAGCGTGTTCACGACCCCGCTCTCCATCGCGACGGGGTCGAGCGATGCCGCGACGCGGTGCGCCTCCTCCTTCAATGGCATCGTCAGCGAGAATCCGATCCAGCTCGCGTCGCGTCCCTCGAGAAACGCACGGAGTCCGGATTCACCGATCCGGATCGCTCGATAGTCCCAGGGCAGCGCGAGCGCCCGGTACGCAGCCGTGTGGATCAGCGGGGATCGCGAGTGCGCAATCGGCCAGCCGAGCACCGCAGCCCGCACGCCGCGCGGTGTCCCGTCCATCAGCACCCGCTGTCCGGCGTGGTCTCACACCACTCCCGGTACTCGGAGACGGCCTGCTCGTGCTCGGAAGCCGTGACCGAGAACGTCGACGCTCCCGTGCCGCCCGGCGACACGACGAAGTAGAGCCAGTCCCCCTGGGTCGGCTGGAGCGCCGCCTCGATCGCCGCGCGACCGGGGTTCGAGATCGGCCCCTTCGGCAGACCGGTGTGAACGTAGGTGTTCCAGGGGTTGTCGTCCTTCAGAGCCTCGTCGGTGGACCAGACGCTGCCGTCGCTGTGCTCTCCCATGCCGTACTGCGCGGTGGAGTCCATCTGGAGGCGCATGCCGTCATCGAGACGGTTCTGGATCACGCGGGAGACCTTGCCGAAGTCGTCGGCGATGCCGCTCTCCTTCTGCACCATGGCGGCGATCGTCAGGACGCGCTCACGATCGTCCTCGGCGACGTCGAGACTGTCGAGCACTGCGCGCTGCTCATCCACGAGCCGCTGGATCGCCTCGGTCGGCGTCGTGTCGATCTCGAACTCATAGGTCGCGGGGAACAACCAGCCCTCGAGCGTGTCGACGCCACTCGGCACACCGAACTCCGCCGGATTCTCGGCCGCGGCCTGCAGGTCCTCGAGCGGCATGTCGATGGATTCGGAAATGCGCTCGAGCGTCTGCTCGACCGTGAAGCCCTCGGGGATCGTGACGGTGAGCGGGACACGGTTATCGGGGTTCTGCAGCGCTTCGAGCGCGGAGGCCGAGCTCATCTGCTCACGCACCTGGTAGGCGCCCGGCTGGAACTCGACGTTCGGACGCTCGAGGAGCAGCGAATAGAAGGCGTCGGAGGTCTTCACGACATCGTGCTCTTCGAGCGTCGCCGCGATGTCCTGGCCGATCTCGCCCTCCTGGATCACGACGATGACCTCGCCGCTGCCCTCCCCCTCGTAGTCGTTGCTGGTCCATCCGAGCGCGAGCGAGATCTGCGACCCGTAGTGCGACCAGAGGTACCCGCCAGCCGCGGCGAGCCCGCCGAGCAGTACCACGGCGACGCCGAGCGAAATGAGGAGCCGTTTGCGGGTCTGACGAGGGTCTCGTTGGGCACGTCGATTCATCGTTCGTCTCCAATCTCGGGCGCGCCGGCTTCGGCCAGGCGCCCAGGCGCGTTGCCGCGCGAGCGTTCGGTGTCGATGGCGTGCTGCAGGATCACGACGGCCGCGGCCTGGTCGATCACGGCACGGCTCTGCTTCGTCTTGCGTCCGGCCTGCCGGAGTTGCCCCTGCGCCGAGACGGTGGACAGGCGTTCGTCCACGAATCTCACGGGAACGCCGAGATCGCGAAGCGCCGCGGCCAAGCGGTCGCCGAACGCCTCGGCATCTTCGGTGGACGGCGTGTACTCGCCCCGCAGGTTCAGCGGGAGGCCGACGACGATCTCGACGGCTCCTGCTTCATCGGCGATCTCGAGGATCCGCGCGATATCGGCGCTTCCGCTCGCATCGCGCGCGACCGTCTCGACCGGTGTCGCGAGCATGGCGTGCGGGTCGCTGCGGGCGACGCCGACACGCGCCTTGCCGACGTCGACCCCGAGGCGTGTTCCTGGCCGCACGCTATCCCTGCAGGCTGCGGCGGATCTCGGCAAGGGCCGGATCGATGCGCGCTGGATCGGTGCCGCCGCCCTGGGCGAGGTCGGGCTTTCCGCCGCCTCCACCGCCGAGGACTCCGGCGCCGAGCTTCGCGAGATCGCCAGCCTTGACGCCGGTCTCCCGCGCAGCTGCGGTGGTCGCAGTGATGACGACGGGCTTGCCGCCCGCGTCTCCGGCCAAGGCCACGACTCCGGCCTCGCCGCCGAACTGCTCGCGCAGTTGCAGCGCGAGGCTGCGCACTTCGTCAGAGGACCCGACGGTTCCGAGCGAGGTGATGACGGCTCGCACGTCGCCGATGCGCTCAGCACCTGCGATCAGTTCAGGTACCCGCTGCGCCAGCTGCTGAGCCTCGAATGTCGCGATCTTCTTCTCGGCGGCCTTGAGCTGCGCCGTCAGATCCTGCACCTTCGAGACGACCTCGAGCCTGGGCACCCTGAGCCCGCTCGTGAGCTGCTGGACGATCGCCCGCTCGGCAGCGAAGTTGCGGAACGCTTCGAGGCCGACGAGGGATTCGACGCGTCGGTTCGTGGAGCCGACGGAGCTTTCCGATACGAGGTTGATCATGCCGATCTCGGCCGAACTCGACACGTGGGTGCCGCCGCAGAGCTCACGAGACCAGGGACCCCCGATGTCAACGACGCGTACGCGATCGCCGTACTTCTCGCCGAACAGCGCCATGGCGCCGAGCGCCTTCGCCTCGTCGAGACCCATCTCACGGGTCACGACGTCGTAGTCGGACCGGATCGCGAGGTTCGAGATCTCCTCGATCTCGCTCTTCGTCTCAGGTGACAGCGCCTCTGAGTGGGTGAAGTCCAGTCGCAGGTACCCCGCCTTGTTGTACGAGCCGGACTGGTGCGCGTTCGGACCGAGGACATCGCGCAGCGCAGCATGGACGATGTGCGTACCCGAGTGCGCCTGCGTCGCTCCGCGACGGTAGTCGGCGTCGACGCGGGTCTCGGCGCGCGCATCGAGACCGATGGTGCCGACGGTGACCTTGACGGTGTGCACGATGAGGCCTGGCACGGGCTTCTGCACGTCGAGCACCTCGGCTTCGAACCCGTCGCCCACGATGAGGCCCTGGTCCGAGTCTTGGCCACCGGACTCCGCGAAGAGCGAGGTCTCGGCGAGGACGACCTCGGCGATGTCGCCTTCGTGCGCCTCGCGTGCGGACGCGCCGTCGACGACGAGTCCGAGCACGCGGCTCTCGTGCTGCAGCTCGGTGTAGCCCGTGAACAGGGTCTCCCCGAGTCCGCGCAGCTCCTTGTAGACGGAGAGGTCGGCGCGCTGACCCTTCTTGGCCTTCGCGTCGGCCTTCGCGCGGTCGCGCTGCTCCTGCATGAGGGACGAGAAGACTCGCTCGTCCACCGTCACTCCGGCCTCCTCCGCGATCTCGAGCGTGAGCTCGATCGGGAATCCGTGAGTGTCGTGCAGCAGGAACGCCGTGTCGCCGGCGAGTTCGGTCCGATCGTGCTGCGCGCGGCTGACGGCCTCGTCGAGGATCTCGATGCCGGAGTGCAGGGTGCGCAGGAAGGTACGCTCCTCGGCGTACGCGGCGCGCGAGATGAACTCGAAGTTCTGCTCGACGTCGGGGTACCCGTCGCGCATGGCGTCGCGGGAGACCGGGAAGAGCTCGGGGAACGTCGCACCCTCGACGCCGAGCAGGCGCATCGAGAGGATGACCCGTCGCAGCAAGCGGCGCAGGATGTATCCGCGACCCTCGTTCGACGGCGTCACGCCGTCGGAGATGAGCATCAGACCCGACCGCACGTGATCGGCGACCACGCGGAGACGCACGTCGTCGTCGTGGTTCGCGCCGTACGTCTTGCCGGCGAGCTCGGCCGCGCGATCCAGCACCGGCCTGACCTGGTCGATCTCGTACATGTTGTCGACGCCCTGCTTGAGGAAGGCGACGCGCTCGAGGCCCATACCGGTATCGATGTTCTGCTTCGGCAGTTCGCCCACGATCGTAAAGTCGGTCTTCGACTTCACGTCGGTGATCTCGTACTGCATGAACACGAGGTTCCAGATCTCGACATAGCGGTCGTCGTCCGTCGCCGGCCCGCCGTCGATGCCGTAGGCGGGACCGCGATCGAAGAAGATCTCGGAGCACGGACCTGCAGGCCCTGGCTGTCCCGTCGACCAGTAGTTGGTGTCCTTGCCGAGACCCTGAATCCGCTCGTCGGGGAGGCCGATGATGTCGCGCCAGATGGCGCGCGCCTCGTCGTCCTCCTCGTAGACCGTCACCCAGAGGTCCTCCGGCGCGAACTCGAGGCCGCCATCGGCCTCGGACGAGGTCAGGAGCTCCCACGCGAAGCGGATGGCCCCCTCCTTGAAGTAGTCGCCGAAGGAGAAGTTGCCGCACATCTGGAAGAACGTGCCGTGACGCGGCGTCTTGCCGACCTCTTCGATGTCGTTGGTGCGGATGCACTTCTGCACGCTCGTCGCGCGCGCGTACGGGGCGGGCACCAGGCCGGAGAGGTAGGGCACGAACGGGACCATGCCCGCGACCGTGAACATGAGGCTCGGATCGTCGCTCACGAGTGATGCCGACGGAACGACGGTGTGCCCGTTGCGTTCGAAGTAGTCGAGCCAGCGGCGACGGATCTCAGCGGTCTGCATGAATGAAGTCCTTCGGGGAGAAGAGGTGAGGAAGGTGTGGGGTCACTCGTTCGGGCGCGCGTCGGCGTCGGCCTCGGCGAGCGTATGCTCGACGTTGTCGAGGACGTCCTTCGCCTCGGCCTCCACACCGTGGTAGCCGGCGGAGACGGCGTCCGAAATCTCTCGGGCTCCCTGACTCACGCGATCGAAGAATCGACGACCTTCGGGCGTCTGATTGACGAAGTGCGCTCCGACGAATCCGAGGCCGACTCCCACGATCAGCCAGAACAGCTTGCCCATACGAAATTCCTTCCAACGAGTGCCGACCCGGCCCCGATGCGGAGCAGGGAAAACATAGGCATCAGTGTAGCGTCCGCCTATGACAAGAGGGGGCGCCTCGCGGCACCCCCTCTTGCAGAACAGACCTTAGCGGCCCGAGTAGTACTCGACGACCAGCTGCACTTCGCAGGTCACCGGAACCTCGGAGCGCTTCGGGCGGCGCACGAGGCGCGCCTGGAGCTTGTCGAGTTCGACCTCGAGGTAACCGGGAACGTTCGGGAGCACCTCGGCGTGTCCGCCTGCGGCAGCCACCTGGAACGGCTCCATCGACTCGGAGCGCTCCTTGACGTGGATGAGCTGACCCGGCTTCACGCGGAAGGAGGGGCGATCGACGATCTTGCCGTCGACGAGGATGTGACGGTGGGTGACCATCTGACGAGCCTGTGCGGTCGTGCGAGCGAAGCCGGCACGGAGCACGAGCGCGTCGAGACGCATCTCGAGCAGCTCGACGAGGTTCTCACCGGTCAGGCCGTCCTGACGACGGGCCTCGGCGAAGGCGATCGTGAGCTGCTTCTCACGAATGCCGTACTGCGCCCGCAGACGCTGCTTCTCACGCAGCCGGACGGCGAAGTCGCTGTCGCTCTTGCGCTTGGTGCGACCGTGCTGACCGGGAGCGTAGGGACGCTTCTCCATGTAGCGAGCGGCCTTCGGGGTGAGGGCAATGCCCAGCGCGCGCGAGCGGCGGGTCTGTGAACGGGTACGCGACGTAGTCGACACGTGATTCCTTTCGGGTTTCTGTACGTATTTCTTGTTCTCTCGGCCACGCTGCGCCCGCATTCACGCGTTCGTCCGCGCAATGCACGCGACGCAGCAAACCGTCTTCGGTGAGGGAACGACCATTGCAGAAACCCGGCTACTGGGACCCTGCCACCGTTCCTCCGACTGCAGCCAGCGGCGGAGGTGATGTTGGCCAGCGAACAGTCTATCAGAGACGCGTGATCCGCCGGATCTTCTCCAGGCGCTCCGCGAGATCGCGTTCATGTCCGTGCGCTGCCGGCTGGTAGTAGACACGGTCGGCCAGCTCGTCCGGGAGGTACTGCTGCCCGACGACGCCGCGCGGATCGCTGTGCGGGTATCGGTACCCCTTCCCATGCCCGAGTCGTTTCGCTCCGGGATAGTGAGCGTCGCGCAAGTGCTTCGGTACCTGGCCGAACTTGCCGGCCTTCACGTCGGCGATCGCGGCGTCGATAGCGGTGATGGTGGCGTTCGACTTCGGCGCGGTCGCGATGTAGATCGTCGCCTCGGCGAGTGGAATACGGGCTTCCGGCAGGCCGATGAGCTGTGCGGCCTGCGCGGCTGCGACGGCGACCTCCAGCGCCTGCGGGTCGGCCATGCCGACGTCTTCGGCGGCGTGCACGATCAGGCGCCGGCCGATGAACCGGGGGTCCTCCCCCGCCTCGATCATGCGGGCCAAGTAGTGCAGTGCGGCATCGGGGTCCGACCCGCGCATGGATTTGATGAAGGCGCTGATCACGTCGTAGTGCTGATCGCCGTTGCGGTCGTAGCGGAGCAGCGCCCGATCGACCGACTCCGCGACGATCTCGGCCGTCACCTCGACGACGTCCGGCGCATCGGGCTCCGCGTCGTCCGGGTCATCCGCTTCTGCCGCGGCCCCGAGGGCCGAAGCAGCCGCGGCTTCAAGTGCCGTGAGGGCCCGCCTGGCGTCACCCGAGGCGAGCCGCACGATCGCGGTCAACGCCTCCTCGGTGAGGTGGACCGCTCCGTCGAGCCCGCGCGGCTCACTCACGGCGCGCTCCACCAGTCGACGGAGATCTTCGTCATCGAGCGGTTCGAGCGTGAGGAGCAGGGATCGGGACAGGAGCGGACTGATGACGGAAAACGACGGGTTCTCGGTCGTCGCCGCGACGAGCGTGACCCAGCCGTTCTCCACGCCGGGGAGCAGTGCGTCTTGCTGGGCCTTCGTGAAGCGGTGGATCTCATCGAGGAACAGCACCGTCGAGGTATCGAAGAGATCGCGGTCGTTCAGGGCCCGCTCCATGACGGTACGGACGTCTTTGATACCGGCCGTGACCGCGGAGAGCTCCACGAACTTGCGTCCGCTGGAGTGGGCGATCGCCTGCGCCAGCGTCGTCTTCCCGGTGCCGGGAGGCCCCCACAGGATGATCGATACCGCACCACCACCGCCGCCTTCCGAAGACGCCAGCGTGCGCAGCGGAGAACCCGATCGCAACAGATGCTGCTGCCCCACCACCTCGTCGAGCGCGCGCGGGCGCATGCGCACCGCGAGCGGTGCCGTGTGCACGAGGGGTCGAGAATGAGCCACGCCGCCATGCTATCGACCGCCTCGGACACCGACCAGAAACCCTCCTGTGTGGCATAGTGGGAATGGTCATTGCCCGGTCGGCGTCCGCCGACTCCCGAGACGACAGGTGAGCAGCACGGTGAGCGAAGCGACGAATGAGACGCCCTGGGGCCGAGTGGACGAGAACCGCACGGTGTACGTTCGCGAGGGCGAGACCGAGCGCGCCGTCGGAGAGTTCCCCGATGGCACTCCCGAGGAGGCGCTCGCCTACTTCACCCGCAAGTACGCCGACCTCGAGGGCCAGGTGACCCTGCTCGAGCAGCGCATCTCCCGTGGCACTGCGCCAGCCGATGTGAGCGACACCGTCGCCAAGCTGCAGGCCCAGCTCATCGAGCCGGCTGCCGTCGGCGATCTCGCGTCGCTTCGGGATCGGGTCGCGAAGCTCTCCGGCCGAGCCGAAGAGCTCACCGAGAAGCAGCGCGCCGAGCGCGAAGCAGCGAAGCAGGAGGCCGCCGCGCAGCGCGAGGCCATCGTGATCGAAGCCGAACGACTCGCAGCGCAGCCCGAGTCGTCCATCCGCTGGAAGGACACCGGGCAGGCCTTCGAGCAGCTGTTCACCGACTGGCAGCAGGCCCAGAAGGGCGGCCCGCAGATTCCGAAGTCGCAGGCCGATGCGCTCTGGAAGCGCTTCCGTGCCGCCCGACAGTCGTTCGATTCCGCGCGTCGCGCCCACTTCGCGCAGATGGACGCGAACAACCGCGACGTCAAGCAGCGCAAGGAGCGCATCATCGCCGCTGCCGAAGCGCTCGCGCCGAAGGGGGCCGACGGGATTCCCGCCTACCGCGATCTGCTCGACGACTGGAAGGCGGCCGGCCGCGCGAGCCGGAAGCTGGACGACCAGCTCTGGGCGCGCTTCAAGGCTGCCGGGGACGTCCTGTTCGACGCGAAGAAGTCGATCGACGCACAGGTCGACGAAGAGCAGGTCGCCAATCTCGCAGCCAAGCAGACTCTCCTCGACGAGGCGCAGCCGCTGCTGCAGGAGAACGACCACGCCGCCGCGAGGAAGCGCCTGGCCGACGTGCAGCGTCGCTGGGACGAGATCGGACGCGTTCCCCGCGAGGCCCTCCGCGACATCGAGGGCAGACTTCGCCGGATCGAGGACCACGTCAAGGGTCTCGAGGAGGAGCACTGGCGCCGCACCAACCCGGAGACCAAGGCGCGCAGCGAGGGACTGCGAGGCCAGCTCGAATCGTCGATCGCCGAGCTCGAAGCGCAGGTGAACGCCGCGCGCGCATCGGGCGACCGCCGCGCACTCGAGGATGCCGAGCGCGCACTCGAGACGCAGCGCAGCTGGCTCGCTGCCATCGGCGACTGACGCTTCTCCACAGGTCGGCAGCACGACCTGCGGTGCCGACGATCGAGAGTCCATGCTGGAAGCGTGACTCTCCCGCTGCCTGACCCGCCCGCCCTCGATCGTTTGCCGCCGACCATCGTGCACGCCGCCCTCATGCGCGGCGACCTCGTACGGTGCGGCCCGGGAGTACGGCCGGTGGGGTGGCCCGACTCGCCTCGCGTGCGGGCGCATGCACTCTCCGGCCGTCTCACACATGGCCGCATCGCGTCGCACCTCACCGCCGCGTGGGTCTGGGGCGCTGCACGTCGTACCGGCCCCGCACTGTACGCCACGGTACCGGATCGACGTCGGCGCGAACCGACGCGTGACGCGGGACTGACCCTGACCCACCGGCCGTGCCCCGAGCGCGACCGGGTACGATTCGGTGCGATCGCGGTGACCACTCCGCGACGAACGCTCATCGATCTCATCCACGACGCAGCGACCGACGGCGAACCCGAGTTTCCGCTCCCGTCGCTCATCGCCTGCAGGGTCCTCGCGGCCGGAATTCCAGGGGGCGTGCGGACGATCCCGGATCACGAACTCCGTTCAGGTCGGTCGACGAGCCTCAGACGGATCGCGGAACGTCTCGCACGGCTCTGACCACTCGCGCTACGACGAGGACGCCGGCTTCGGCAGGCGCTCAGTTCGAGTGCGTCCGGTAGACGTCGTAGACGCCCTCGATGCGCCGCACGGCGTTCAGCACGCGATCGAGGTGGGTCGAATTCGCCATCTCGAAGATGAAGCGGCTGATCGCCAGCCGCGACCGGGACGTCTGCACCGACGCCGACAGGATGTTCACGTGGTGCTCGCTCAGCACGCGCGTCACGTCCAGCAGCAGTCCGGAGCGGTCGAGCGCCTCGACCTGGATCTGCACGAGGAAGACGCTCTTGGAGGTCGGCGCCCACTCCACCTCGACGATGCGATCCGGCTGCGACTCGAGCGCGATGAAGTTCTGGCAATCGGTGCGGTGCACCGAGATCCCCTGACCCTTCGTGATGAACCCGCGGATCTCATCGCCGGGCACGGGCGTGCAGCACTTCGCGAGCTTCACCAGAACGTCGGAGGCGCCCTTCACGACCACACCGCTGTTCGAGTCGATCTTCGGTTCGGTCGGACGCGAGATGCGATCCGGCTGCTGCGCCGTGACGGCTGGCTCGGTCGACGCCTGATCCTCGGCGACGAGCGCCCCCACCTTCTCGATGACCGACTGGGCGGAGACGTGCCCCTCACCGATACCGGCGTAGAGCGCAGTCACGTCGGTGTAGTGCAGTTGCAGTGCGACCTGCTGGAGCGACTCGGAGTTGAGCGATTGGCGGAGCGGCAACCCCTGCTTCCGCAGGGCACGCGTCATCTCGTCCTTGCCGCGCTCGATCGCTTCGTCGCGCCGCTCCTTCGTGAACCACTGCCTGATCTTGTTCTGCGCGCGCTTGCTCTTGACGAAGCGGAGCCAGTCCTGATTCGGCCCGGCCTCAGGGTCCTTGGAGGTGAAGACCTCGACGACGTCGCCGTTCTGGAGCGGCGTCTCGAGCGGCACGAGTCGCCCGTTCACCCTGGCGCCCATGGTGTGGTGGCCGACCTCGGTGTGGACGGCGTAGGCGAAGTCGACGGTCGTACCGCCCTCGGGCAGCCCGATCACGCGGCCCTTCGGCGTGAAGACGTAGACCTCCTTTGCGCCGATCTCGAATCGGAGCGCATCGAGGAACTCGCCAGGATCCTCGGTCTCGGCCTGCCAGTCGGAGATGTGGGCGAGCCACGCCATGTCAGAGGACGGTGCCGTCGCGGCCTGCGCGCCCGCCTGCTTCTGCGTGCTCTGCTGCTTGTACTTCCAGTGCGCTGCGACTCCGTACTCGGCGCGCTGGTGCATCTCGAACGTGCGGATCTGAATCTCGACGGCACGGCCGTCAGGGCCGATGACGGTCGTGTGCAGCGACTGGTAGAGGTTGAACTTCGGCGAGGCGATGTAGTCCTTGAAGCGGCCGGGAATCGGAGTCCACCTGGCGTGGACCGCACCGAGCACGGCGTAGCAGTCGCGAATGGAGTTGACCAGGACGCGAATGCCGACCAGATCGTAGATGTCGTCGAAGTCGCGGCCGCGCACGATCATCTTCTGGTAAATGGAGTAGAACTCCTTCGGCCGCCCCGTGACCTCGCCTCGGATCCGCGCATCGCGGAGATCCTGCTCGATCGAGCCGATGACGACGCCGACGAGCTCGTCGCGCTGCGGGTTCCGTTGGACGACCAGATTCTCGATCTCCGCGTACAGCTTCGGCTTCAGCACCGCGAACGAGAGATCCTCGAGTTCAGTCTTGATCGACTGGATGCCGAGCCGGTGCGCCAGCGGCGCATAGATCTCAAGAGTCTCCTGCGCCTTCCGCTTCGCGGAGTCGGATGAGACGAAGCCCCAGGTGCGGGCGTTGTGCAGGCGGTCGGCCAGCTTGATGACGAGCACGCGGATGTCCTTCGACATCGCGACGACCATCTTACGCACCGTCTCGGCCTGGGCCGAGCTGCCGTATTTGACCTTGTCGAGCTTCGTCACCCCGTCGACGAGCATGGCGATCTCGTCGCCGAACTCGTCGGACAACTCGCTGAGCGAGTACTCGGTGTCCTCGACGGTGTCGTGGAGAAGCGCGGCTGCGACCGCGACCGGTGCGACCCCGAGCTCGGCGAGGATCTGCGCAACCGCGATCGGGTGGGTGATGTAGGGCTCGCCGCTGCGTCGCTTCTGACCGCGGTGAGCCTGCTCGGCGACGACGTAGGCACGGTCGATGACCGAAAGGTCCGCCTTGGGGTGGGCCGCGCGAACGGTCCGGATGACCTCTTCGACGGCGCCAGGAGCGCTCGCTCTCGAGAAGATCCGCGGCACCAGTCTGCGGAGCGAGGACGTACCTGTCCCCGCGACATCACTCGTTGCCATGCGCCACCCCCTGGAGATGAATGATTGAACGTTACACCACGTCTGCGTCGATCACGAATCCGGAGGGATCACCATACCGCCCGGGGTCAGACGCCGGTACCCCGTTCGCTCTCAGCGCCACCGGGAGCGGCCCCCGCCTGGGCCGTTGCATCTGCCCTTTCCGCCTCGTCCGCGGCGTTCTGCTCGCGGATCTCGAGCACGCGGGCATCGCGCTTCTTGAGTGCCGGCTCGTGGGAGCGCATGTCTGCGTAGACGGGAGCCGCCACGAAGATCGTCGAGTAGGCTCCGACGAGGATGCCGATGAAGAGCGCGAGCGAGATGTCGCGCAGCGTCGCGGCACCGAGCCAGTATCCGCCGATGAAGAGAATGCCGCCGACGGGCAGCAGGCCGACGACCGAGGTATTGATGGAGCGGACCAGGGTCTGGTTGACGGCGAGGTTTACCGACTCCGAGAAGGTCCGGGTGTCATTCAATGCACCCGGGGAGGTGTTCTCGCGGATCTTGTCGAAGACCACCACCGTGTCGTAGAGCGAGTAGCCCATGATCGTCAAGAAGCCGATCAGCGCTGCAGGCGTGACCTCGAAACCGGTAATGCCGTAGATGCCCGCCGTGATGATGAGGTCGTGCACCAGCGCGATGAGCGCCGCGGCAGCCATCTTCCAGGTCCGGAAGTACACGGCCATGACCAGAGCCGCGAAGATCAGGAACACCGCGACACCGATGAGCGCCTGCTTGGTGATGTCCTGCCCCCAGGCAGGCCCGACGAAGGAGTACGTGACATCCGACTCGTCGACCGCGAACGCCTCTTGCAGTGCTGCGGAGACCTCGGTGTTCTCGGTCTCGCTCAGATCCTCGAGCTGCACGCGCACATCGGTCTGGCCCACGTGGCTGACGCGCGGCGTGCTCGTCGGCAGGACCTCAGCAATGGCATCCTCGGCGATCTGCTGATCGTTCTCGACCGACGAGTCGAGGTGCACCTGGAACTGGCTGCCTCCGGTGAACTCGATGCCGAAGACGAATCCGCCGCGCAGGAACGGCCCGACGATGGAGATGATGACCAGCACGACGGCGATGCCGTACCAGAGCTTGCGCCCGCGCACGAACTCCACCGACTGCTCGCCGGTGTAGATCGCATTGCCCCACTCAGAGAATGAGCGTGCCATGTCAGCTCTCCTTTCCGGCGGGTTCGACGCCCGCTTCCGCGGCCTTGCGCTCGGCGATTGTCTGCCGGCGCTCGGCCTCCTTGCGGCTGCCGAGATTCTTCTTGCTCTTGCCCCGCCCGCCGGTCGCGACGGGCGCGCGGAACTGCAGGCGGCCACGGTAGACCGCGCCGAGCCGGCGCGGATCGAGGCCGGATGCCGGGTGCCCCTCGCGGTAGAACTTCGTCCGCGCGAGCAGCGTCATGAGCGGGTGCGTGAATGCCATCACCACGATGATGTCGATGAGCGTCGTCAGTCCGAGTGTGAACGCGAAACCTCGCACGTTCGCGACCGCGAAGATGAACAGGATGACCGCGGCCATGATGTTGATCGCGTCGGAGGCGAGGATGGTGCGCAGCGCCTTCTTCCACCCCTGGTCGACGGCGGAGTTCAATGCGAACCCGTCTCGTATGGAGTCCCGGACGCGTTCGAAGTACAGGATGAAGGAGTCAGCCGTGAAGCCGATCGCCACGATAATGCCGGCGACGCCGGCGAGACTCAATCGGTACCCCTGCCGCCAGGAGAAGAAGGTCAGCAGGAGGTACGTCAGCACAGCGGCGATGCCGAGCGACATGATGGTCACGGTGCCGAGCACGCGGTACTGGAACAGCGAATAGACGACCACGAGGGCGAGACCGATGATGCCGGCGATGAGGCCCGCCTGGAGCTGGTTGGAACCGAGCGTCGCCGAGATGTCCTCCTGGCTCTGCGTCTCGAACCCGATCGGAAGCGCGCCGAACTTCAGCTGATCCGCCAGCACCTCGGCGTCCTCCTGCGTGAAGTCGCCTGAGATCGACGGGCGACCGTCCAGGATCTGCGCGTTCATGGTGGGCGCCGAGACGACTCGGCCGTCGAGCACGAACGCGAACTGGTTCTGCGGGGGCTGAGCACCGAACATCCGTGAACTGATCTCGCCGAACGCCTTGCCGCCGGCATCGGTCATGCGCAGCTGAACGGCCCACCCGCCGGTCGTCGCGCCCTGCTGCGTAGTCTCGGCCTGCGCCGTGGCGTCCGTGATGACGTCTCCGTCGAGCTCGACCGGACCGAGAATGTACTTGACCTGATTGGTCTCGTCGCAGGTGACCAGCGGGCGGTCGGTCGCGGCTTCGCCGGCGTTGAGCGCCGCATCGGAGTCGCAGGTGAAGTCCTCGAACTCCTGCTGCAGCGCAGGGGTGATCCATTCGAGGTCGCCCGCGCCCTCGGGCAACGGATCAGGATCGCGATCCTCGGCCGGTGCGGGCTCGCCCTCCGCGGCGGCGTCCTCCTCGCCCTCAGGAGTGAGCGATCCTGCGGCGTCCATCGCGAGCACCGGCCGGAAGTCGAGCTTCGCCGAGGCCGAGATGCGGGCCAGCGTCTCCTCGTCCGCCTGGCCGGGGATGGCCACCGAGATGTTCTGGCTGCCCTGCGTGGTCACCTCGGCCTCGGAAACACCCGAGGCGTCGACGCGGTCGCGGATGATGCTCACGGCCTGGTCGAGCTGCTCGCCGCTCACGGCGCCGCCACCGTCGGTCAGCTTCGGGGCGAGCAGGATCTGCGTGCCGCCCTGCAGGTCGAGCGCCAGCTTCGGCGCCCAACCCGTCTCACCCTTGGCCACGCCGATCGCGATGACACCGACGAGACCCACGATGAGGACGAGGAGCAGGGTGAGCGAACGCCACGCTTTCTTCACGGCAGGTGATGACGCCAAGGTGAACCGCTTTCCGGGAACAGAGGGTGAGGAGGAGTGGAGCTGGGACTACGCTTTCGGCGCTTCGCCGTTCGGGCGATCGTCGCCCTCTTCTGCGGAACGCTCTGCGGTGTCCGATTCGGCGGCGCGGCGATCCTCATCGATGACGACGATCTCCTCCTCCACCACCTTCGGGCTGAACTCGGGGTCGTCATCGGGAGCGACCACGGGCTCCTCGACGACCGGCGCGTCGACCGGATCGGTGATCTGACCGATCGCGTTGCGGTGGACGACCAGCGTGCTGTCGCCGCTCAGGATCGTCACCCGATTGTTCTCCTCGTCCACCGACTCCACGATGCCGAAGATGCCGGACTGGAGCATGACGCCTGCACCCGGGCGCAGGCCGCTCTGCAGCTGCTCCATCGCCTGACGACGCTTCTTGCCGTTGCGGAACATGAAGATGATGAGCACGCCGATGAGGGCGATCATGACGAGTGAAATCGGATCCACGGTGGTCCTTTCGATGGGGTCGGGGGAAGCGCCCTTCGGGCGCAAACCACCCCAGTCTAGCTGACGGGAGGCATGGGGATGCCTGTGTGCTCCCACCCCAACCGGGTCACGGTGCGACCGCGCGGCGTGCGCGAGAGCAGCCCGGCCCTGACCAGGAACGGCTCGACGACCGACTCGATGGTCTCCGCTTCCTCCCCGACTGAAACCGCCAGAGTGGAGAGCCCGACGGGGCCGCCGCCGAAGCGCTCGACAACGGCGCGGAGCACCTCGCGGTCGAGCCGGTCGAGGCCCTGCTCGTCCACGTCGTAAAGCGCGAGTGCGGCCTGTACGGCCTCGGTGCCGCCGGCGACACCGTGCACGAGACTGTAGTCGCGCACCCGACGGAGCAGCCGGTTCGCGATGCGTGGTGTGCCGCGCGACCGGCCGGCGATCTCGGTCACTCCGGCGTCCGCAATGCCGAAGTCGAGCAGCCGAGCGGCACGGGACACGACGCTCGCCAGTTCGTCTTCGGAGTAGAACTCGAGATGGGCCGTGAATCCGAAGCGGTCCCGCAGCGGATTCGGCAGGAGCCCGGCGCGCGTCGTCGCGCCGACGAGCGTGAAGGGTGCGATCTCGAGCGGAATCGACGTCGCTCCGGCCCCCTTGCCGACCATGATGTCGATCTTGAAGTCCTCCATCGCGAGATAGAGCATCTCCTCGGCGCTCCTGGCCATGCGGTGGATCTCGTCGATGAAGAGGACTTCGCCTGGCGTGAGCGCCGACAGGACTGCTGCGAGATCGCCGGCGTGCTGAATGGCGGGGCCCGAGGTCTGGTGCAGCGGCTTCTCGAGCTCAGCCGCGACGATCATCGAGAGCGTCGTCTTCCCGAGGCCAGGGGGGCCGGCGAGCAGGATGTGGTCGGGGGTCCGCTGCTGCATCGTTGCGGCGTCGAGGAGGAGGCGAAGCTGCTGCCGCACCCGAGACTGACCGACGAACTCCTCAAGGGAGCCAGGTCGCAGCGCACCCTCGAAGCCGAGTTCGCCCGAGTTCGCCTGCGCCGAGAGCTCGCCCGTCATCGGCCACGCCCGCGGGTCGTGGTCTGGTCGCTCTGCAGCAGCCGAAGAGCCGCGCGGAGCAGCCCAGCCTCATCGGTGGGCGCGCCAGCGGTCACGGCGTCCTGCACCGCCTGAGCCGCGTCGGCTTCGCCGTACCCGAGACCCGTGAGCCCGAGCTGCACGGCAGCCGAGGCGCTCGGGGTCGCACCGCCCGTCCCGGCCGACGGGGGCTCCTCGCTGTATCCAAGCGCGGAGAGCTTGCCCGCGAGCGACACGGAGATCAGCTTGGCCGTCTTCGGCCCGATTCCCGAGACGCGCTTGAACGGCTTCTCGTCCTCGGCTGCGACGGCGCGGGCGATCTCGTCCGGCGTGAGCGCCGAGAGCACGCCGAGCGCGCTCCGCGGCCCCACACCTGACACCGCGATGAGGTGGCCGAAAACCTCGAGTTCGGCCGGCGTCGCGAAGCCGAAGAGCGTCAGGGAGTCCTCGCGGACGATGAGGGAGGTGTGCAGCGAGACATGATCGCCGGTGTGCGCCTGAGGCGCTCGACCGCCGGCCGGGACTTCGACGCGCAGGCCGATACCGCCGACTGCGACGACGACCCATCCCCCGCCGACCGCGAGGACTTCACCCTGAACCGATGCGATCATGCGGGCTGCGGCACCGAATCGTCGGAGTGCTCCGCGATGTCGGCGGCGGTCCCGCCGCGGATGGCTCGGTTGACAGCACTGACGATCGCCTTGAGCGTGGCGCGGCTCGTGTCGGGGTCGATCCCGACGCCCCACAGGCGGTGCCCGTCGACCTCGAGGTCCACGTATGCTGCTGCGACGGCGTCGCCGCCGGCACTCATCGCGTGCTCGACGTAGTCCAGGAGCGTGACCTCATGGCCGGCGTCGTTCAGCGCATTGAGGAACGCGTCCACCGGACCGTTGCCCCGCGCGGTCGACTGACGCTCCTCGGCTCCGTCGCGGAAGTCGAAGGTGAGCTCGGTGACCCCGTCGCCTGCGCTCGTCGTCGCCGTGCGCAGTACCTCGTACCGGCCCCAGCGCTCGGCGCCCTCGGAGTCCGCAGGCAGATACTCGTCCTGGAAGATCCGCCAGATCTCGTCGCTCGAGACCTCTCCGCCCTCGGTGTCCGTCAATGCCTGCACGACCGAGCTGAACTCGATCTGCAGACGACGCGGGAGATCCAAGTGGTGATCGGTCTTCAGCAGGTAGGCAACGCCGCCCTTGCCCGACTGCGAGTTCACGCGGATGACGGCCTCGTACGAGCGGCCCAGATCCTTCGGATCGACGGGCAGGTACGGCACGGCCCACTCGGTGTCCTCGATGGCGACACCCGACGCTTCGGCGCGCTGCGCCATGCTCTCGAAGCCCTTCTTGATGGCGTCCTGGTGAGACCCCGAGAAGGCGGTGTACACCAGGTCGCCGGCCCAGGGGCTCCGCTCGTGCACGCGCAACTGGTTGCAGTACTCGGCGGTCCGCCGGATCTCATCGAGTCGCGAGAAGTCGATCTGGGGGTCGATGCCCTGGGTGAAGAGGTTGATGCCCAGCGCAATGAGATCGACGTTGCCGGTGCGCTCACCGTTGCCGAACAGGCAGCCCTCGATGCGGTCGGCACCGGCCTGGTAGCCCAGCTCGGCCGCCGCGACGGCCGTGCCGCGGTCGTTGTGAGGGTGGAGGGACAGGATCACGTTCTCGCGGTGAGCCAGGTTCCGGCTCATCCACTCGATCGAGTCGGCGTACACGTTCGGCGTCGACATCTCGACCGTCGCCGGCAGATTGATGATGACGTTGCGCTCGGGCGTCGGCTCGAAGATCTCGAGGACCTCGTTGCAGACCTCTACCGCGTAGTCCAGCTCCGTGCCCGTGTAGGACTCGGGTGAGTACTGGTAGAAGACCTCGGTGCCGGCGCAGATAGACTCGCTCGCCCGGCACAGCTTCGCACCCTCGACCGCGATGCGCTTGATGCCCTCGCGGTCGGACCGGAAGACGACCTCGCGCTGGAGGATGCTGGTGGAGTTGTACAGGTGGACGATCGCCTGCTTCGCACCGACGAGCGACTCATACGTGCGGGTGATCAGGTGCTCGCGCGCCTGGGTGAGCACCTGGATCGTGACGTCATCGGGAATCGCCCCTTCCTCGATCAGGTGACGCACGAAGTCGAAGTCGGTCTGGCTGGCCGAGGGGAACCCGACCTCGATCTCCTTGTACCCCATCTTCACGAGCAGATCGAACATGATCCGTTTCCGCTCGGGGCTCATCGGATCGATGAGTGCCTGATTCCCGTCGCGCAGGTCGACGGCGCACCAGCGGGGTGCGCGCTCGATGCGCCGATCCGGCCACGTGCGATCGGGCAGATCCACATCGATGATCTCGTGGAACGGACGGTACCGATGGATCGGCATACCTGAGGGCTTCTGCGTGTTCTTCATGGGACTCGTTCTTCTCGCTTCTCGGAATGTAGTGATTCAGCCAACACGAACGCCGCGACGAGGGAGGCCTGAAGTTTAGGTCTCGTCGCGGCGGCTAAGGAGAAGCGAGCCGAACAGCATGACGCCACTATAGCAGGAGCCGCTAGAAGCCGAGACGCCCGAGCAGCTTCGGATCCCGCTGCCACTCCTTCAGCACCTTGACCCGGAGCGAGAGGTAGACCCGGCGACCGAGCAGCGCTTCGATCTCGTGCCTGGCGCGCTCGCCCACCGAGCGGAGCCGTGATCCGCCCTTGCCGATCACGATGCCCTTCTGGCTGTCACGCTCGACGTAGAGGCTCGCGTACAGCTCCAGGAGCCCGGGATCGTCACCATCTGCCTCCCGCTCGACACGGTCGTCGACCGTGACAGCGAGCGAGTGGGGCAGTTCGTCGCGCACGCCGTCGAGGGCTGCCTCCCTGATGAGCTCGGCGATCCGGTCGTCCTCGCCCTCGTCGGTCACCTGGGCGTCTTCGTAGAGCTGCGGGGACTCCGGCATGAGATCGAGCAGCACGTCGGAGAGCACGTCGAGCTGCTCCCCAGCCGTCGAGGAGATCGGAATGACGGCGTCCCACTCGCGAAGCGCCCCGATACGGGCGAGCTGGTCCACGATCTCGGTGCGGCTCGCCTGATCCGTCTTGGTGAGGATCGCGACCTTCTTCGCGCGAGGGAAGTCGTCGAGACGCTCGCTGATGAACCGGTCCCCCGGCCCGAGCTTCTCATTCGCCAGGACGCAGAAGCCGATCACATCGACGTCCCCGAGAATCGACTCCACGAGGGCGTTCAGGCGCTCTCCCAGCAGGGTGCGCGGCCGGTGGACACCTGGCGTGTCCACGATGATGAGCTGGCCGTCCTGACGGTGCACGATCCCCCGGATCGCCCGCCTGGTGGTCTGCGGCTTCGGACTGGTGATGGCGACCTTCTCGCCGACGAGCGCGTTCGTGAGCGTCGACTTGCCGACGTTAGGGCGCCCGACGAAGGTGACGAATCCGGCGCGGTAGGGTGTGTCGCTCACGGGCGATCCTCTCGGTGGTGCTGGTACGCGGATGCCTGACGCTCGTCCGAGGAGGACGAGCGCGGATCGACGGCTTCGATGAGCCCGGAGAGCGGTCCGGTGACCGGCAGGCCCACCCACTCCGCGCGAACGGTGACCAGACGCTGCCTGCGCCGCTCGGTGTCGACGGCGGTGAGCGCGATACCGTGCACCTCGACGCGGTCGCCGACCTCGGCGAGCCGACCGAGGTACTTCGACACGAGCCCGCCGACGGTGTTGACGTCGTCATCGTCCAATTCGATCCCGAAGAGCTCGCCCAGACGGTCGACCGTCATACGGGCGCTGACGAGCTGCGAGCCGTCCGGCTGCTCCACGGCCTCGGGAACCTCGCGGTCGTGCTCGTCGGTGATGTCGCCGAGCAGCTCCTCGATGAGGTCCTCGAGCGTCGCCAGACCCGAGATCCCGCCGTACTCGTCGACGACGAGCGCGAGATGGTTGGCCTCGAGCTGCATCTGCTTGAGCAGATCGTCTGCGACCTGCACTTCCGGCACGAACATGGCCGGCTTCATGATGCGCGTCACCACCGAGACCTCCGCCTCCTCCGGCCTGCGGAGCACGTAGCCGCTGGCATCGCGCAGGTGGACCACGCCGATGACGTCGTCGGAGTCGTCGGACACGACCGGGAGTCGCGAGTGCCGCGAAGCGAGGAGCTGTTCGAGCGCCTCGCGCACCGTGAGCTCGGCGTCCACCGTGATCATGTCGATGCGCGGCACCATGATCTCGCGCACGCGCGTTTCGCCGAACTCGACGATGGAGTGGATGTAGTCGCGGTCGTCGTCCTCGAGCAGCTCCTGCTCGGCGGCCTGATCCACCATCGAGAGCAGCTGCTGCTCATCGCGGATCGGCGCGTTCCGCGCCACTCCGGGGGTCACGCGGTTGCCGAAACGGATGAGCGCCGTCGTCAGCGGACCGAGCAGCACACGGATCGCGTGGATCGCCGGAGCGCAGAACCTGATGACCTCGTCGGGGTACAGGGTGCCGACTGATCGGGGGCTGGACCCGACGAGCACGAACGAGAGACCCGTCATGACGATCGTTGCGATGACGAGCTCGAGCCAGAGGTACTCGAGGCTGTAGGCCACCACGAGCGTGATGAGCACGGCGGCGAAGGTCTCGGCGAACACGCGGGCGAAGCTCAGCGCACTGCGGTGCGTGCTCTCGTCTTCTGCGATGGCCCGGACGGCACGGCTGCTGCGGTGCTGGTCGTCGGCGAGGCTGAGCAGCTCGGCCTTCGACCTCGCCCCCAGCGCGGCATCCGACGCGGCGAACAGCGCGCCCACCGCGAGGAGGGCGAATGCCGCGATGAGCAGCAGGGCGACGACGAGCCCGCTCATCGCGAACGCTCGCGCATGGCGAAGCTCAGGATCAGGTCGCGCTGCAGCCCGAACATCTCGGCCTCCTCGTCGGGGGTCGCGTGGTCGAACCCGAGGAGGTGCAGCATGCCGTGCGTGAGCAGGATCATGATCTCCCGCTCGGTGTCGTGCCCGGCGGCCTCGGCCTGGCGCTCGGCGACCTGCGGGCAGACGACGATGTCGCCGAGGATCCCGACCGGCGTCACGGCGTCTGGGCGACCGGGGCGGAGCTCATCCATAGGGAAGCTGAGCACATCGGTCGCGCCTGGCTCGTTCATCCACTGCACGTGGAGCCGCTCCATCGCCGCTTCGTCGACGAACATCACCCCGAGCTCGGTGTCGGGGTGCACGTGCATCGATTCCAGGACGAAGGCGACGAGCCGCAGGAGCTTTGCCTCGTCGACGGCCGTACCGGCCTCGTTGTTGATCTCGACGGTCATACGTTTGCACTCCGTTGGTCGCTGCTGGTGTCGCGGGCATCGTGGGCGTCGTAGGCATCCACGATGCGACCCACGAGGCTGTGGCGAACGATGTCGTCCGCCGTGAGGTCGGAGAAGTGGATGTCGTCGACGCCGCGCAGGATTCGGCTCACCTGCCTGAGCCCGCTCGACTTGTGCGGCAGGTCGACCTGCGTGAGGTCTCCGGTCACGACGATCTTCGAGCCGTACCCGAGCCGGGTGAGAAACATCTTCATCTGCTCGGGAGTCGTGTTCTGGGCCTCGTCGAGCACCACGAACGACTCGTTGAGGGTGCGCCCGCGCATGTACGCGAGCGGTGCGACCTCGATGGTGCCGCTCGCCATCAGGCGCGGAACGAGGTCGGGCTCCATCATCGCGCCGACCGCGTCGAAGAGCGGCCGCAGGTACGGGTCGATCTTGTCCTCGAGGGTGCCGGGGAGGTAGCCGAGGTGCTCCCCCGCCTCGACGGCGGGACGCGTCAGAATGATCTTCGACACCTCGCGGCGCTGCAGCGACTGCACCGCCTTGGCCATCGCGAGATAGGTCTTACCGGTACCTGCCGGCCCGATCCCGAAGACGACGGTGTGCTCGTCCATGGCGCGCACGTACTCCCGCTGCCCCTGAGTCTGCGGGCGCACGGCCCTGCCGCGCACCGTCAGGATCGGCTCGGCCAGCATCTGCGCGGCTCCTGGTCCGTTGCCCTCTCGAACCAAGCGCCCCACCTCCTTCACGTCGGAGCGGCTCACCGCCCCGTTCCGTCGCGCCAGTTCGAGCATTTCGCCCACGCCCTGCTCGACCTCTCGCACGGCGTCGACGGGACCGCGCACCGTGAGCAGGTCACCGCGCACGTGGAAGCTGACGCTTGGGTGCTCGGACTCGAGCTGACCGATCAGCTGCTCTCGGTCTCCGAGGAAGGCGGCGAGATCAACACCGGTCAGCGAGATGGTCCGCTGCAACTCAGGATCCAACGAGGCTGCGCTCCTCAAGACCGCCGCACAAGACGTGTGCGTGAACGTGGAAGACCGTTTGACCTGCGCCGGAACCGTTGTTGAAGAGCAGCCGGAAATCGCCGTCGCCGTGCTGCGCCGCGACCTGCTTGGCCACGTCGACCATCTCGGCGAGCAGGGAGGGGTCGCCGGCCGCGAGCTCCGCGACATCGGGGTACTCGGTGGTCTTCGGGATCACAAGCACGTGCACCGGCGCCTGGGGCGACTGGTCGGGGAACGCGATCACCCGCTCCGTCTCCGCGATGATCTCGACGGGAATCTCGCCCGACACGATCTTGCCGAATACCGTCTCTGCTGCCATGAGATCAGTGTACCTTCCGCGCCGCGACCGTCACCAACGGCCGAGCGCCACGTTCAGCACGGCGAGGGCGGCCGGCCCGGCGCTCGAGGTGCGGAGCACGGAGTCGCCGAGGGTCGTCACGCGTGCGCCGACAGCGACCAGACGCTCGATCTCGGCGTCGGAGAGGCCGCCCTCCGGCCCGACGACAAGCCGGATCTCGCGCAGCGAACCCTCCCCGACTCCGCCTGCGCTCCACTCGCTCAACCGATGCGTGCCGCGCGGGTGCAGCACGAGCGTCTCCCTGACCCCCGGTTCGATGCCGGAGCAGAGATCGTCCAGGTGCGTGAGCGGCAGGATCGCCGGGACGCGCGCCCGCATCGACTGCTTGGCGGCCTCCCGGGCGATGCGCTGCCACTTCGCCTCGCCCTTCGCGGCCTTCGCGGCGTCACCGCTCCACCGGGAAACGGAGCGTTCGGCCTGCCACGGGACGATGGCGTCGACACCGAACTCGGTCGCCTGCTCGACGGCGCGTTCGTCGCGATCGCCCTTGGCGAGTGCCTGCACGAGCGTCAGCGACGGCACTCGTTCCGGCTCCCGCTCAGGTTCGTCGATCCGGACCGAGAACGCGTCCTTCCCGACGTGCTCGACGATGCCGTTGACACGCACGCCGCCCCCATCGGCCAGTGCGATCGCCTCGCCAGCGCGGAGCCGGCTCACGCGAACGGCGTGGCGCCCCTCCTCCCCGTCGACGTGCACCGCATCGCCGGCGCGCGAAGCGTCGAGCGACCCTGCGGGGACGAGGTAGAGGTTCGCCACGCGATTCAGCCCTGGCGGAAGAAGCGGTCGCGGATCTTACCGAAGAAGCTCTGCTGGAACTCGCCGAGCGCAGGCGACTCGTTTCCGTGCTGCGCCGCGAACTGCCGGACGAGATCCTTCTCGCGGTTCGAGAGCCGCGTCGGCGTGTGCACCTGCAGCGCGATCTTCAGGTCGCCGCGATGCGTGGTCTGCAACCCCTGGATCCCGCGGCCCCTCACCGTGATGACGTCGCCGGACTGGGACCCCGCTGGCAGGTCGACGACGATCTCGCCGTCGAGCCCCTCGACGGTGACCTGGGTGCCGAGAATCGCATCGACCATGCTCGTGTGCATCGTCGACAGCAGGTCATCACCGTCGCGACTGAAGATGTCGTGGTGCGCGACGCGGAACTCGATGAAGAGATCGCCGTTCGGGCCGCCACCCGGCCCGACCTCTCCCCCGCCGCGCATCTGCATGCGCGTGCCGGTGTCCACGCCGGAGGGGACGTCGATCGACATGGTGCGGCGCTCCCGGACGCGTCCCTTGCCCCCGCACTCGACGCAGGGGTGCTCGATGACGGTGCCGAAACCGGAGCAGTTGCCGCAGGGATGCATGGTGACGACGTTGCCGAAGAGCGACCGCACCTGCCGCTGGACCTGGCCCTGGCCCCCGCAGATCTCGCAGGTCACCGGGTGGGTGCCCGGCTGGCAGCAACTGCCCTGACAGGTCTCGCAGATAACGGCCGTGTTCACGGTCACGTCGCGCTGCGCCCCGAAGATGACCTCGTCGAGCGTGACATCGACGCGAATCAGCGCATCATCGCCGCGCTGGGAACGCGAACGGGGTCCCGCCGTGCCGCCGCCGAATCCTCCGCCGCCGAAGAAAGTCTCGAAGATGTCGCTGAATCCCGCGGCTCCTCCGCCGCCTTCGCCGCCTCCCATGTCGTAGCGGCGCCGCTGATCCGGATCGCTCAGCACGTCATAGGCGTGCGTCACGCTCTTGAAGCGCTCCGCCGCCTCCTCGCTCGGATTCACGTCTGGATGCAGCTGCCGCGCGAGCTTGCGGTACGCCTTCTTGATCTCGTCCGCACTCGCCTCGCGCGAGAGTCCCAGCGTCTCGTAGTGGTCAGCCACCGTGTGCAGCTCCTCTGGTTCGTCGTTCGTTCAGTCCGGTTCGGGGCACCGCGCGTGCGCGCGAGCGCCCGTCAGTCATTCGTCGCCGAGCGCACGGCTCAGGTACCGTGCAACGGCGCGCACCGCCGCGATGTTCCCGGCGTAGTCCATACGGGTCGGCCCGAGCACGCCGAGGCGAGAGATCGACTCCCCGTCGCTCTCGTAGCTCGATGCGATCACTGCCGCCGCGCTCAACCCGTACGGGGCGTTCTCCCGCCCGATCGATGCTGCTACATCGCCGTCGCCGTGGGCGAGCTCGCCGAAGAGCTTGAGCAGGGTCACCTGCTCCTCGATCGCCTCGAGCACGCTGTGGAGGTCGCCCGTGAACTCGCCCGGCCTCGACAGGTTCGCCGCCCCCGCGATCGCGATGCGGTCGGTGCGGTTGGCGCGCAGCTGGTCGATCACGACGTCGAGTACGCGGCGGACCAGCTCGGATTCGTCTGGCGCCGCCCAGTCGTCGAGCGTCTCCACGAGGGACTGCACCCCTGACACGGCGGATTCGACGTCGCTCCCGACGATCGACCCGGCGATCCGCTGCCTGAGACCGTGCACCCAGGCTTCGGTCACCTGTTCAGCTGGCAGGCGCGCGATCTGCTGCTCGACGACCCCGCTCCCGAGGATCAGGACGCACAGCACACGATCCTCGCCGACGGCGACGAGGTCGATGTGCCTGACCGTCGTCTTCCGCAGCGAGGGGTACTGGACCACGGCGACCTGGTTCGTGAGCTGCGCGAGCAATCTCACGGTGCGCACCATCACGTCGTCGAGGTCGCGCGATTCCTGCAGGAAGACCTCGATCGCGGCGCGCTGCGCCTGGCTCAGCGGCCGGATGCGCGCAAGCGTATCGACGTAGGTGCGGTAGCCCTTGTCGGTCGGCACACGGCCAGACGAGGTGTGCGGGGCCGCGATGAGCTCCTCCTCCTCGAGCAGCGCCATATCGTTTCTGATCGTCGCCGCGGACACGCCGAACTGGTGCCGCGCAACGATGGACTTCGAGCCGACGGGCTCGTTGGACGACACGTAATCGCTCACGATCGCGTGCAGCACGTCGAGACTGCGTCCGGAAACCATGCGTCCTCCTCTCCTCCGCCGTCACTCGTCAGGGTGTCTGGCACTCGCAAACCCCGAGTGCCAATCCTACCGCAGGAGCGTCCACCTAACGGAGGAGTCGCTGGACGACCGTGTCGGCGAGCAGTCTGCCGCGCAGCGTCGGCGTCACCCTGCCCCGGATCGCCGCCTTGCCGTCGATGAGTCCCTCCGCGATGAGCTCGGGGATCGCACGGCGTTCATCGGCCTCGAGCACGTCCGCGGGGAGCCCATCGGCGATGCGGGTCTCCAAGAGCACGCGCTCGCTCCGCCGCGATCCCGCGTCGAGCAGCTCTCGCGCGTGTGCCGGTGACACACCGGCGGCGATGCGCTCGGCGTAGGCGCGCGGATGCTTCACGTTCCACCACCGCACACCACCCGCGTGGCTGTGAGCCCCTGGACCGACGCCCCACCAGTCGGCACCCGTCCAGTAGGAGAGGTTGTGCCGCGACCGCGTCGCGAGGGAGGTCGACCAGTTGCTGATCTCGTACCAGTCGTACCCCGCCTCGCCGAAACGGGCGTCGGCGAGCTCGTACATCTCGGCGTGCAGGTCGTCGTCGGGGGCCGCGATCTCACCGCGACGGATCCGCGCGGCGAGTTTGGTGCCGTTCTCGACGATGAGAGCGTACGCGGAGATGTGGTCGGGCGCCAGTTCGAGAGCGGTATCGACCGACCGGGACCAGTCGTCGAGCGTCTCCCCCGGCGTGCCGTAGATCAGGTCGACGCTCACCTGCAACCCGGCCTCGCGGGCCCACTCGACGACGAGCGGTACCCGCTCCGGCGCATGCGTGCGATCGAGCGTCGCGAGCACCGACGGCACCGCCGACTGCATGCCGAAACTCACCCGGGTGAATCCGGCGGCCGCGAGCCTCGACAGGTAGGCGCTGTCCACCGAATCCGGGTTGGCCTCGGTCGTGATCTCGGCGTCGGGGGCGAGGCCCCAGACCGACCGGATCCGGTCGAGCATGAGCACCAGATCCTCGGCGGGCAGCAGCGTCGGGGTGCCGCCACCGAAGAACACCGTGGACGCCGGACGCTCCGGCAGATCTGCGCGGCGGAGCACGTCGCCGCCGAAAGCGATCTCAGTGGCGGCCTGCGCCGCGTAGTCGGCGCGACTCGTGCCGCCGAGCTCGCTCGCCGTGTAGGTGTTGAAGTCGCAGTATCCGCACCGTACCCGGCAGTAGGGCACGTGGACGTAGACGCCGAACGGGCGATCCTCGGCGCCGACGACCACCGAGTCGGGCAGTGCGCCGTCCTCGGGGGCCGGGTCGCCGTCTGGCAGTATGCTCGGCACCGGTTACGGCAGCTCGCGCTCATCGGAGGGCGAGGCGTCTGCCGGTCCGTCCTCCATCACCACCGACTCGGCCGGCGCCGACCCAGACGAGGTCGGCAGCAGGCCGGCTTCAACGACCGCGTGCGGGGCGAGCGCGCGGAGCTGCGCGTGCGCTGCCGCGAGTTCGGACTTCAGCGTTGCCCGGCCCTTCAAACCGAGCAGACCGCTCTGCGCGGCGGCCATGAACCCGCGCGCGCAGGCCCACACCGAGTCGTCGTCGCGGTACTCGACCGTGAGGAGCTGCTCGCCGATCGCCCCCGTCTCGTCGGCGGCGCCCCAGGCGAAGCCCACTCGGCGCGGCTCGTCGACGGTGTAGACGACCATGATGGCGTGCGGCGTCTCGCCTGCGCCACGGTCGATCACAGCGGTCGTGCCCGCCGTGAGGTACGGTTCGCCGTCCGGCCCGTACTGGTGCTCGGCGTGCCCCGAGCTCTCGGGGCGTCCGCCCTCGTCGAAGGTGAGGCCGGTGTACTGCTCACCCTCGCCCGGGTCGATATCGGAGACGGTGTACCCGGCTCCGCGCTGCGCGCCCCACGTCATCAAGAGGCTCGAGGCGACGAGGAACCGATCCTGCCCGCTGCCGAGCTTCACCTCGTCCTCGTACGGCGTCGTGTCCTCTGGCGGGAACCGCATGAGGTCGGGAGCGCTCGAGGCGCCAACGGCCGCATAGGCCATCGGCATCCCCTGGTGCGTGCTGCGCCGGCGAACCGGCTGGTTGCGCTGGGAGGCCGGGCTCATTTCTTGACCTCCTTGCCCTCCACGTCGCCGGAGAGCGCCGCGATGAACGCCTCCTGCGGCACTTCCACGCGCCCCACCATCTTCATGCGCTTCTTGCCTTCCTTCTGCTTCTCGAGCAGCTTGCGCTTGCGGCTGATGTCGCCGCCGTAGCACTTCGCGAGCACGTCCTTGCGGATCGCGCGGATCGTCTCGCGTGCGATCACCCTGGCACCGATCGCCGCCTGGATGGGCACCTCGAACTGCTGCCGCGGAATGAGCTTGCGCAGGCGCTCCGCCATCATCGTCCCGTAGTGGTACGCGCTGTCCCGGTGGACGATGGCGCTGAACGCGTCGACCTTGTCGCCCTGGAGCAGGATGTCGACCTTCACGAGATCGGCCTCCTGATCCCCCATGGGCTCGTAATCGAGGCTGGCGTACCCCTGCGTCCGGCTCTTCAGATGGTCGAAGAAATCGAACACGATCTCGCCGAGCGGCATGGCGTACCGGAGCTCTACTCGCTCGCCCAGGTACTCCATGCCGAGCAGACTGCCGCGGCGCGACTGGCACAGGTCCATGATGGTGCCGACGTAGTCCTTCGGCACGAGGATCGCCGTGCGCACCATGGGTTCACGGACGCTCGCGATCTTGCCATCCGGGTACTCCGATGGGTTCGTGACGGTGACGACGCCGCCGTCCTCACGAGTCACCTCGTAGATCACGCTCGGCGCCGTCGCGATGAGGTCGAGATCGAACTCGCGACGCAGGCGCTCCGAGATGATCTCGAGGTGGAGCAGGCCGAGGAACCCGCAGCGGAACCCGAATCCGAGCGCCACAGAGGTCTCCGGCTCGTACTGGAGCGCCGCGTCAGAGAGCTTCAGCTTGTCGAGCGCCTCGCGCAGGATCGGGTAGTCGCTCCCGTCGAGCGGGTAGAGCCCCGAGAACACCATGGGCTTCGGATCGGTGTACCCCGGCAGCGCCTCGGTCGCCGGGTGCCGCTTCGCCGTCACGGTGTCGCCCACCTTCGACTGCCGCACGTCCTTCACCCCGGTGATGAGGTAGCCGACCTCGCCGACGGCGAGTCCGCGTGTCGCCTGCGGCTCTGGCGATGAGACGCCGATCTCGAGCGCCTCGTGCTCGGCGCCCGTCGACATCATCTGGATCTTCTCTCGGGGCTCGAGTCGCCCGTCGACCATGCGCACGTACGTGACGACACCGCGGTACGAGTCGTAGACCGAGTCGAAGATCATGGCGCGGGCGGGGCCGTCAGCATCGCCGACGGGTGCTGGCACACGCTCGACGACGCGGTCGAGCAGTTCCTCCACGCCCGCACCGGTCTTGCCCGAGACGGCGAGAATGTCTGCCGGGTCTCCCCCGATGAGGTCGGTGATCTCCCGCGCGACGCGCTCGGGCTCCGCAGCGGGCAGGTCGATCTTGTTGAGCACCGGGATGATCTCCAGGTCGTGCTCCATCGCGAGATACAGGTTCGCCAGCGTCTGGGCCTCGATGCCCTGCGCCGCATCGACGAGCAGGATCGCTCCCTCGCACGCGGCCAACGAGCGCGACACCTCGTAGCTGAAGTCGACGTGTCCCGGCGTGTCGATCATGTTGAGCGCGTACGCGGTACCGTCTGCATCCCAGTGCATGCGCACCGCCTGGGACTTGATCGTGATCCCGCGCTCCCGCTCGATGTCCATCCGATCGAGGTACTGCGCGCGCATTTCGCGCTCGGGAACGGTTCCGGTGATCTGCAGCATGCGGTCGGCGAGCGTCGACTTCCCGTGGTCGATGTGCGCGATGATGCAGAAGTTGCGGATCACCGCAGGCGCGGTCGCGGCCGGGGCTGGGGGATGTGCGGTGCGTGGAGACATTGTCCGCCATTATCCCACGTCCTGGGCTACCCCGCTGCGGTCTCGGCTTCCGTGTCCGGTTCGCCGGCCGCCGAGCCGTCCTCAGGCGCCGCTCCGCCGCTCGCCACTTCGGCCTCCGCGCCGTCGCCGGAATCAGTGTCGGCCGTTCCCTCGGCCGATGCTGCTCCGGAGCCGGGATCACTGGGACCGGGAACCTGAGGCGCCGGGTCAGACGGCGTCGTCTCCGGCGTCTGCTCAACGTACTCTTCCTGCGCCTCGCGCGCAGCATCCGCCGCCGTCACGTAGTTCGCCACTCCCGAGGCCAGACGCAGCGCCCGATCCGCGTCGCTCACGGAGGCCTCCTCTGCCAGGAGATCCTCCAGCGTCGTGGCGGCTTCCACGATTCCCTCGTGCTCCTCGACGGCTGCGAAGTACTCCTGGAAGACGATCTCCGCCTGCTCGGGGACCGATTCGGCGGCCGCCTGCACGGGACCGAGCGAGGCCGCCACCGATGCCGCGACGCCATCGCCGATCGAGACGGCCGATTCGAACCGGCTGGTCGTCTCCTCGAGGGCGGTACGATCCGCCTCGAGTTGCGATCGGGCGTCTGCGATCGCCTTCGCCCCGACCTCGGCCTCGGGCACTGGTCGCACCTTGCTCGCCGACGGGCGGATGTCGAGCGCGACGACCACGTCGTCAACCTCGAGGTCGAACGGGGAGGTCGGGAGGGTGGAATCGTCGGCCACCAGTGCCGCGTCGTACTGCTCGACGAGTGTGGGGTCGGGAACGGCTGGAGCGGTCGCGCGGGCGTCGCTGAGCGTCGTGGCGGCTGCGCTCACCGCTTCAGCTACTTCCGGGGTCAGGATCGGCTCCTCCGCGTCACCGATCGTCTGAAGGGTCTCGACGGCACCGTCCGAGGCCTCGACGCGCAGGTGCGCGATCAGCTCGGCCGCGTCGGCTCGCGGTGCCACTTCGCGCAGATCGTCTCGCACCGCGATGCTCTCGGCGATGACGTCGGCGTACTGGCGCGAATCGGACTGGTGCAGGATGAGCGGGAGCGAGATCCCCCCGCCGAGCAGCAGCACGGCGAGCAGACTGAGCAGCACCCAGATCCACCGCTGGGAGCGCCGCTTCCTGACAGGACGACGCGGCGTCGGTGCAGCCTCGGCTTCACTCACCGTTTCCCCCGTCACACCAGCTCCCTGCGTCTGCGGCCGGCGCTCGCCGACCACAGGTCAGTGTATCCGGCTCGCACGCGACGACGGGAATCCCGTCGCTTCGGGCACTGTCACGGCCGCTCCCACTCCTCGATGCCACCCGGGCGGGGCGCGAACAGCGGATGGGGCTCAGGTGTTCCGGTGCGCCACGCCTCGACAAGCTCCGGACTGCGCTGCTCGAACTTGCGTCCGAGGTGCTCCCACTCGTACGCGAGCTGCCCGTTCGTCACGGGAATCGCACCGCCGAGGTCCGACGAGTCGAGGATCTTCTCCTCGTTGAAGCGGTACCCGCGTCGCGTCGCCTCCCCCTGGAGGCCCACCAGGTACGCTCCGACGGCGTTCAGGGGGAACTCGGTGGCGCGGAAGCGCGTCAACTGCGGATGATTGCGGTACCCCCGCGTCTTCCCGGCGAGCACGTTCTGCGCCAGCAGGGACTCACGCCAGCACGCCACCAGGCCGACCCGGTCGAGCTGCCTGGGGTGCAGCGACCAGAGCCTCACGCGCCTGGCACCAGTTCCGCGCGGATCGCCTCGTCGACCGTCCGATGCCGGAACGCGAATCCTGCAGCCTCGAGCGCCGCCGGACGAGCATGCTGATCGGCGAGCAGCATCTCGCGACCCCCGGTGCCGAGCAGACCGGAAACGACTGGCGCGGGCAGCGGAGCCCAGTAGGGGCGTCGCGTCTCACGTGCCACCGCCCGGACGATGTCAGCGGCGGTCGCTGGTTCGGGTCCAACCGCGTTGACCACTCCCTCGCGATCCCCGTCGATCAGGTGGACGATGGCGTCGACCTCGTCGCGCAGGCTGACCCACGGCCAGTGCTGGGTCCCCGGACCGATGGGGCCGGCGACACCGAGGCGGGCGATCCGCCGGAGCACTCGGCCGGCGCCTCCGTCGCCGATGACGATCCCGGTCCGGATCAGCGCGACACGCGTCGCGGCCGGCGCCGACCGCGCCTCGCGCTCCCACCGATCCACGACGTCGGCGAGAAATCCCGAACCTCGCGCCGATCGCTCATCGAGGATCTCCCCCGGCCGGTCTCCGTAGAACCCGACGGCGGAGCCGCTCACGAGCGTGGGCACGGCGTCCCCTGCCTCAGCGAGTGAGCGCAGGGCCGCCGTCACTGTCGCCGTCGCATCGACCCGCGAGTCGAGGATCTCCTGACGGTACGCTCGCGTCCACGGCAACCGGGAGAGCGACGCGCCCGAGAGATTCACAACGGCGTCGGCGCCGGTGAGGTGTTCCGGATCGAGGGTCCGCTCGGCAGGATCCCAACTCCGCTCCTCCGGCCTCCGCGCGGGTCGCCGCACTAGGGCGACGACCTCATCGCCGCGGGCCAGGAGTTCGTGCTGCAGCGCCGTGCCGATCATGCCGGAGGCGCCGCCGATGACGATCCTCATCTACGCCTCCAGCAGCTGCTCGAGCACGCGGACCACGCCGTGCGCACGGTTCGAAGGGGCCGAGAAGCGCGCACCGGCCTTGACGCGGGCGTGTGCGTTCTCCATCGCGAATGACAGTTCGGCTGCCTCCAGCATCTCGAGATCGTTGAGGTAGTCGCCGAAGGCCGCCGTCTGCGCCGGCGTGACCCCGAGCGCACGCTGGAGCTCGCGCAGCGCGACTCCCTTGTTCACGTCGGGGTTCATGATGTCGGCCCAGTGCTCGCCCGATACGACGACCTCGTGCGTCCCGGGTATCCCGCTCAGCACGTCCTGCGCCGCGGACTCCGCGCCGTCGAACGCGTAGACCGCGAGCTTCAGCGGCAGGTCGTCCACCTCCGTCAGGTCGTCGACGACCTCCAGTTGGGCGTAATAGCGCTCCGCTTCAGAGACGAACGCCGCGTCGCTGCGCTCGATGTACGCGCTCCGCCTCCCGCAGAACACGAGACCCAGGTCTCGGTCGCCGGCCCCCCGCACCCGCTCCGCGACGCTGAGGACCAACTCCTGCGGCAGGCACCCGACGACATCGGCTTCCCCGTCGCGGACCACGAGATTGCCGTTCTCTGCGATGAAGGTGGTGACGCTCTGCTCCTCGGCGAACATGCGCTGCAGCGTTGCGTACTGCCTCCCGCTCGCCGGAACGAGCGCGATGCCTCGGTCGGCGAGTCGCTCGGAGACCGCCCAGAAGTCATCCGGGATCCGCTGTTCGCCATCGAGCAGCGTCCCATCCATGTCGCACACCACGAGACGGAGATCTCGCCCCAGCGGGATCGCGTCTGACCAGGGGCTCGGACTCATCGATGCACGCTCCTCAATCCCTCGCTCTGCGGTGCTCTCGCACCCTGCCCGCCATGCTAGCGGACGCTAGGATGGCGGTGTCTGTCACTCCCCCCGACGAGGAAAGGTCGATACGCATCGTGTCTGCCCCCGCCCAGGTCCGCGCTCAGATTCTCGAGGCCGCCGGCGACCTCGACCCCGATCTGCGGAGGGGGGTAGAGCACCTCCTCGGTCAAGTCGCCACCGAGACCCTCAGCGAACGCGAGCCACGCGACGTGGTTGGAGCGATCCGTTCGATGGTCGAGCTCGGCGCGCGGCGCTCGCCGGGGGAAACCCTCATCCGGGTCTTCACACCGACGCTGCGGGAGCACCACTGGACTTCGCGCCGCACCATCGTCGACATCTGCACCGACGACTCGCCGTTCCTCGTCGACTCCGTCACTGCGGCCATCGCCCGCCTCGGGTCGACCGTCCACCTGCTCGTCCATCCGCTCGTCTCCGTGCGGCGCGACGATCACGGCACGCTTATCGAGACCGCTGCCCACGGCGGTCAACTCGAGTCGTGGATGCACCTGGAAATCGATCGGCTGGCGACCGAGGAGGATCGCGAGCAGCTCGTCGAGCACCTGCGCAAGGTCCTCGACGACGTGCGCAGCGCCGTCGAGGACTGGCGTCCGATGCGCCGGGCGTGCCTCGACATCGTGACGGATCTGCGCACCCAGGCCCCCTCCACGGTTGACCAGGCGACGGTCGAGCCCACCGTCCAGTTCCTCAACTGGCTCGCGGACGATCACTTCACCTTCCTCGGTTACCGGGAGTACGCTCTCGACACCGTCGACGACGAGGAGGTGCTGCGCCCCCTCCCCCACACCGGGCTCGGGATCCTGCGCCAGCAGTCCTCAGACGTCGTGCGCTTGCGGCCCGAAGCACGGCGCACCGCCCGTGAACCGAGGCTCCTCACCATCACGAAGGCCAACTCGCGCGCGACGGTGCACCGCGATGTATACCTCGACTACATCGGTGTGCGCACCTTCGACGACGCTGGCAACGTCACCGGCGAGCGGCGGATTCTCGGCATGTTCACCTCTGCCGCCTACGCGACGTCGGTGCTGACCCTCCCCATCGCCGGCCAGAAGGTGCGCGACGTCATCGCCGCATCCGGGTTCTCCCCGACCTCGCACTCAGGCAAGGATCTTCTGCAGACGCTTGAGCAGTACCCGCGCGATGAACTGTTCCAGGACACGGTCGAGCACCTGCTCGAGGTCGCGACCGAGGTCAGCCGCCTCCACGAACGCCGTCGAGCGCGCGCTTTCCTGCGCAAGGACGAGTTCGGCCGCCTCGTCTCCGCGGTCGTCTTCCTCCCCCGCGACCGCTACAACACGACGGTGCGGCTGCGGATCCAAGCGCTGCTGCGCGAGACGTTCGGCGCGGAGCGTATCGAGCACACCACCCGCGTGGGTGATTCGCCGCTCGCGCAGCTCCACTTCGTCGTGCGCATGCCGAAGGGCGCATCGATTCCCGAGGTCGATGAGCAGCAGCTGCAGCAGCAGATCGAGGACGCGATCCGCACCTGGGAGTCGGGCCTCGTCGATGCGCTCCACCACTTTTACGGCGAGGAGCAGGCCGGGGAGATCCTGAGCCGGTACAGCGCCGCCTTCCCCGAGGCGTACAAGGAGGCGGTCTCGCCCGCCGACGCCGTGGGCGACATCGCGCGCCTCGAGGGACTCGCCGACGAGAGCGATATCGGCGTGCACCTCTACGCACCCGCGGGGGCCGACCCGACCGTGCGTCGACTCTCGGTCGCGGCGATGCGGGAGTACCCCCTCACCCGGGTGCTGCCGATGCTGACCGCTCTCGGCGTAGACGTGATCGATGAGCGGCCCTACTCCATCGAGCTCGCGAACGGGGAGACTCGTCACCTCTCCGACTTCGGTCTGACCGTGACCGACGCGGCGCTGTGGGGCGATGCGGCACGCGGGTCGGCGTTCGAAGACGCATTCCGCGCCGCATGGTCGGGCGCAGCCGAGAGCGACCGCCTGAACGCGCTCGTGCTCCGAGCCGGACTCGAGTGGCGGGACATCGTGATCCTCCGCTCGATCGGCCACTACCTCAGGCAGATCGGCTCGGCGTTCTCGACCGAATACATCGACGCCGCGCTGACCGCGAACCCGAAGATCGCATCGGGCCTCGTCGATCTCTTCCGCGCCGCATTCGACCCGGAGACGACCGCGCCCGACGCGACAGACACCGACGCCCGCGAGTCGCGCACCCAAGTGCTTGCGGATGGCCTCCTCGAGGCGCTCGACGACGTCGCCAGTCTCGACCACGATCGCATCCTCCGCTCGTTCGTCGGAGTCATCCAGGCCACGCTGCGCACCAACTTCTACACCCGCGATGCCGCGGGCCAACCGAAGCCATGGGTCTCGATGAAGCTCGACTGCGCCCGAGTGCCTGGACTGCCGAAACCCCACCCGATGGCCGAGATCTGGGTGTACGCGCCCCAGGTCGAGGGCGTGCACCTGAGGTTCGGCAAGGTCGCCCGTGGCGGGCTGCGGTGGAGCGATCGTCGTGAGGACTTCCGCACCGAGGTGCTCGGCCTGGTGAAGGCGCAGATGGTGAAGAACGCCGTCATCGTGCCCACGGGGTCGAAGGGCGGCTTCGTGGCCAAGCAACTTCCCGACATCAGCGACCGCGCGGCCTGGCTGGCCGAGGGCAAGGCCGCATACCGCACGTTCATCCGCGGCATGCTCGACATCACCGATAATCGCGACGGCGGAGAGATCGTGGCTCCGGATCGCGTCATCCGACGCGATGGCGACGATCCCTACCTCGTGGTCGCTGCCGACAAGGGCACCGCGGCGTTCTCGGACATCGCGAACGGCATCTCCGCAGAGTACGGGTTCTGGCTCGACGACGCCTTCGCCTCCGGCGGCTCGGACGGATACGACCACAAGGGCATGGGGATCACCGCTCGAGGCGCGTGGGAGTCAGTGAAGCGGCACTTCCGCGAGCTCGGACACGACACTCAGAGCGAGGACTTCACCGTCGTCGGCGTCGGCGACATGTCGGGCGATGTCTTCGGCAACGGCATGCTGCTTTCGCAGCACATTCGCCTCGTCGCGGCGTTCGACCACCGGCACGTCTTCGTCGACCCCTCTCCCGACGCGGAGACCTCGTACGCGGAGCGCCAGCGGCTGTTCGAGCAGCCGGGCTCGTCGTGGGCGGACTACGACGCCGAGCTCATCTCGTCCGGGGGCGGCGTGTTCCCGCTCACGGCGAAGTCGATCAGGATCACGCCGGAGATGCGGGTAGCGCTCGGGCTCGATCCCTCGATCGCGAAGCTCACCCCGACGGAGCTCAAGCGCGCTGTCCTCCTCGCCCCGGTCGACCTGCTCTGGAACGGCGGCATCGGCACCTACGTGAAGTCGAGCGCTGAGACGAACGCCGAGATCGGAGATCGCGGTAACGACGCGATCCGTGTCGACGGCTCGCAGTTGCGGGTCCGTGTCGTCGGCGAAGGTGGAAATCTCGGCGTGAGCCAGCGGGGGCGCATCGAAGCGGCGCAGTCGGGGATACAGATCAACACCGATGCCATCGACAACTCCGCAGGCGTCGGCACCTCCGACAAAGAGGTGAACATCAAGATCCTCCTGAACGGACTTGTCCAGTCCGGCCGGATGGATCTCGAGGCCCGCAACGAGCTCCTCCGCTCGATGACCGACGAGGTCGCCGAGCAGGTGCTCCGCGACAACTATGAGCAGAACGTGCTCCTCGGCAACTCGCGCGCCAACGCCGCGGTGATGCTGCCGATTCACGAGCGGCTCATCGAGTGGCTCGTGGGTCGCGACGAGCTCGACCGCGAGCTCGAGTACCTCCCGGACGCCGCGGAGGTGGCAGCACGGATCGAGCAGCGGGTCGGCCTCAGCCGTCCGGAGTTCGCCGTGCTGGTCGCCTACGCGAAGCTGGCGCTCAAGTCCGACCTCGCGGAGACCGACTTCGCCGACGATCCGTGGTTCGAGCGGACGCTCGCCGAGTACTTCCCCGCGCCGATCCGTGAGGCTTACGGCGACGAGCTGCACGCCCACCCGCTGCGCAGTGAGATCATCGTGAACTCGGTCGTAAACTCGATGGTGAATCGCGGGGGCATCACGTTCGCCTACCGCGCGGCGGACGAGACAGGCGCGAGCAGCGAGCAAATCGCCCGCGCCTATGTCGTCTCGCGCGAGGTCTTCGACCTTCGCGGCTTCGTCGAGCAGGTGGAGGCGACGGATACCGTGGTCGCGACCGAGACCCAGACCGGCCTCTACCTCGGGTTCAGACGCCTGCTCGACCGCTCGGCGCGCTGGTTCGTTCAGCACCGGCCCGACCGCATCGATGTCGGCACCGAGATCGACAGCTTCCGGGAGCAGGTGGCGGCGTCAGCGCACTGCATGGACGACCTGCTCCGCGGCGACGAACTCGAGGCGTTCCGTGCTCAGGTCGCCGAGTTCGAGGCCGCTGGGATGGCTCCTGAGCTCGCCCGCTCCGGTGCCGGTCTGCTCGCGTCGCTGTCGCTGCTCGACATCGCCGAGCTCGCCCGCGTCCGCGAGTGGGACGCATCGACGGTGGCCCATGTGTACTTCGAGCTGTCGGCACTCATCCGGTTCGACGACCTGCTCACGAACGTCACGCGACTCCCGCAGGAGGATCGGTGGGACTCGATGGCCAGGGCGGCCCTGCGCGACGATCTGTACTCGGTCGTCGTGGCGCTGACCGCTTCGGTGCTCGATACCACGACGGGGAATGATCCGGCGCAGCGAGTCGCCGACTGGATCGCCGCGGGCGGCAACCAGGCGGCGCGTGCCGTGGAGGCGCTCGAAACGGTGCACACGCTCGATGCACCCGGCATTGCGGCGCTCTCGGTCGCGCTCCGGCAGCTCCGCTCCCTGGTGCGCTGACGGAGGAGTGACGGGGCGGGCCGCAGTGCCCGCCCCGTCATTCGAAGGCGTCCTCGTCCATGCCGACGATGTAGGAGGCCTGACCGAGATGGGCGACGGCGTCGGCCGAGATGCTGATGAGACGCGCACCGCGCGTCACCGGCGGATCCCACGAGTCGTCGATGACAGCGTCGAGCTCCGCTGGATCCAGCCCACCGATGTAGGCGCGCTGCGCCTCGACGGCCGCCTCCAGGTGCGCGAAGAGCAGTCCGGCGTCCGCCGTCACGATCTCCCGCGCGCGACGCGGCGAGTGACCGTAACCCATGTCGTTCGCTTCGGCCGAGAACTCGAACCGACTGTCGAAAGCCTGCGCGGTCCAGACCGGCTCGTCACCTGACAGATGCGACACCTGGGCGTCGATCTCGCGCGCCGCGTGCCACAGCAGCCAGGCGACCGAGTTGTCGTGATGCGGGTGCGCGTTCAGCAGCTCGGCGGTGAGTTGCGGATGGAGCGCGCGGGCCGCCTCGAGCGGACGCGCGGCGAGGTCGAGGAGGATGTCGATGGAGTTCATGCACCCATCCTCCACCCCCGCACCCGGAATAGGTGGAGAATGTCAGCATGGCACCTGATTCAAATACCTCATCACCGCTGCACGGACCGCTCGTGACCCTCAGGGACCCGCTTGACGGCGATGCCGTGCCGCTGGCATCGATCCTCTCCGAGCCCGAGGTGGCCGAGTGGTGGGTCGGCTACGACGTGGAGCGGGTGCGGAGCGAGTTCATCGACCGGCCGGAGACGACGCGCATCATCGAGGTCGACGGTCGAACGGTCGGCGTGCTGTGCGTGTTCCGCGGGGACGACCCCGAGTACCCGACGACCGTGATGCACATCTTCATCAGCACCGACGTGCGCGGACGCCGGATCGGCGAGGAGGCGCTCGCGATCGCGATCGGGCGAGAGTTCGCCGAGGGGATGACCCGGATCACCCTCGACCCGAACGTTCACAACTCTGGAGCCATCCGCAGCTACGAGCGACTGGGCTTCCAGCGCGTCGGCGTGCTCCGCGACTACCAGGTGCGTCCGGGCGGCGCGCTCGAGGACGGCCTGCTCATGGACCTGACGCGGCGCGACTTCCCCGCCGGACCTCCGGTCCCCGAGCGAGACGGGCAGCGTCCCCCGAAGTAGCGGGGTACACAGCAAGGGCCGGATCGATGACTCGATCCGGCCCCGGTGCAGAGGAGTCCGAAAACTACTCCTCCTTCGCTCCCTTGAATGCGCCCTTGACCGAGTCGGTAGCGTCGTTCACGGTGTCCTTGACGTCGGCCTTCTTCGCCTGCGTGGCGCCCTCCGCCTCGGTCTCCTTGTCACCGGTCACCTTGCCGACGGCTTCCTTGATCTTGCCGCCGAACTTCTCGGCCTTGTTGTCGGCTTTGTCGTCTGCTGACATGTCATACCTCCTCGGTTGGTAGTGCACAACGTTCTCCTCCACCGTACCCGACGCGTATGCGACGTGTGAGGGGTTGCGGGAGGACGATGAGATCCGCTACACGTCGACGCACACTGCCGCCCGGGCGCGCTTTCGCACGGGCTGTCGGGACTTCCGTGCCATGCTCGCGCCGACGCCGCGGCGGTGTTCGGAGTGCGGCGCTGTTCGCGCAGTAGCGCTCCTCCGAACCACGTTTCGCGCTGGAGCGCAACCCATAGCGGGACATTATTTTGACCTGATAACGTTATCCGAATGAGCCCGACAAGCGGTGGTCGCCCGTTCGACACACAGATCAGCAAGAAGCTCCTCGAAGCAGCCAAGACCATGATGGAGGAGCGCGGCTTCTCCGAGCTCAGCGTCGACTCGATCACGTCGGCCGCGAACACCACCGCGCCGGCATTTTACCGGCGCTACGCCAACCTGGCCGAGCTCGCCGTCACCGTCATCATTGAACGCTTTGGCGACGTCTCGGTCGGCGACTCAGGCGATCTGGAGGCGGACCTGCGCATCTTCCAGCAGCACGAGGTCGAGGTGTTCAACTCGCCTCTCGTCAGGCATAACCTCCCTGCGCTCTTCGACATGGCTCGGACCAACGAAGCGATCCGCGATCTCTACGTGAACAAGCTGGTGCGCCCCCGTCGGGATCGGCTCCGCGAGGTCTTCGCCACCGCGCGGGATCGGGGCGACCTCCCGGCAGGCGGCGACGACGAGTACGCCTGCGACCTCCTCACGGGCCCACTGCTCTCACGTCTGCTCGTGCCGCTCGGCCTGCCCATCGACGAGGCCTTCATCGAGCGCACGGTGGCGTCGGCGGTGCGGGAGCTCCGTTCCGCCTGAGACGCCTTGCGACTTTCGTGCACATGAGAATGGCACCGAGGGGGGACGCGCGCCGCTCCAGCGGGTGGAAAGATTCAGCGTATGTGTGTTCCGCAACAGTCTTCCCCCACGCTCGATCTCTCGCCGCCGGCCGAGGGGGCTCCTTCCGTCACCGTCCTCATCGTCGATGACCATGCCGCGGTGCGCGCGGGCCTTGGCATGATTCTCGAGGCCACTCCCGACATCACGGTGATCGGCGAGGCTCAGAGCGGGACTGAGGCGGTCGAACGCGCGATGGAACTGCGCCCCGACGTCGTGCTCATGGACCTCCGCATGCCCGGCATGACGGGTGAGCAGGCGACCCGCACGCTGCACCGCTCCGGGCTCAAGGTGCTCGTGCTCACGACCTTCGACGATGACGAGGCGCTGTTCGGCGCGATCCGCGCGGGCGCCAGAGGATTCGTGCTGAAGTCCACGGACGCGCCGAGCCTGATCTCCGCCGTGCGACAGGTCTCCGTTGGCGCTGGGGCGCTCGCTCCCGAAGTGACCGACCGCGTGTTCTCGGCGCTGAAGGCGCCTCCCCGAGGCGCGCGCGCAGGTGGAAGGGGGCGCCGATCCGGAGGACGGGCCAGGACGATCAACGGCGTGCTCCTCACGAAGCGCGAGTGGCAGGTGCTCGGCGAGATCGGGGCCGGGCACTCGAACGCCGCGATCAGCGAGCGCCTCGGCATACGCCAGGGCACTGTCAAGTCGCACATCACCCGCCTGCTCGCGAAGCTCGGCGTACGCTCCCGACTGCAGGCTGCACTCCTGGCGCGCGAAGCCGGCGTCCCGCCCGCCGATCCGGCGGATATCTCCGGATGAGCTACGCTACCCGCATCGGCACCTCGACGATCGGGAACTCATGGCCAAGTACAACATCTTCGCGGCGAGCGTCGCGAGCGTCTACCCGCTCTACATCGCGAAGGCGGAGCGCAAAGGGCGCACGCGCGCCGAGGTCGACGAGATCTTCCGCTGGCTGAGCGGCTACTCGCAGGACGAGTTGAACCGCCACTTCGAGGAGGGCACCGACTTCACCGACTTCTTCGGTCGCGCTCCCGCTCTGAACCCGGCGCGGCGACGCATCACCGGCGTCGTCTGCGGGGTCAGGGTCGAGGAGATCGAGGATCCCCTGATGCAGGAGATCCGCTATCTCGACAAGCTCATCGACGAGTTGGCACGCGGCAAGTCGATGGAGAAGATCCTACGCGACGCGTAACGCCTCACTCGGGCTGTTCACGGAGACGCACGAGGCGTTCGTGCCCTTCCTCCTCCAGTTCGGCGACGTCGGAGCGAGAGTTCAGGAAGTCGGAGAACGAGCTGAACCCCAGTGCCTTCTCGTTGAACGACGGATCCATGCGTCGCATCTGCTGTTTGACGGCGGAGCTGTAGAGCCACCCCGAGTCGTCTTTCGCCTGTCCGAGCCAGAGCGCGCGGATCAGCAGACCCGTGACGGCGATCTCCGGATCCTCGCCCGCTTCGGCGCGCTCATCATCGGCGGCGTCTGAGGCGATCTGCTCACGGCGCGCGGCGACCGGCGCCTCGGACCGGCTGACGGCCGCGGCCTCACGAGAGCTCGTCTCGCGCTTGCGCTGCCGATCCGGCTTCGCCGTCGCCTCGCGCTCCGGGCGCTCAACCCCCGGCAACGAATCGTATGATGCGAACTCGTCGCACGCCGCGGTCAGCGCCTTCGCCGTCGAGCCGGCCACCCCGATGCCCACGACGTACCTGCCGAGCCGCTTGCACCGCTGCGCGAGCGGTACGTAGTCGGAGTCTCCGGCGACGATCACGACGTGACTGAGATCGTCGAGACGGAACATGTCCTCCACCGCATCGACCGCGAGACGGATATCGGCACCGTTCTTCGCATACGCCGCTGCCGGGAAGAGCTGCACCAGGTCGACGGCACGCGCGACGAGCTGCGAACGATACTCCGCGTTGACCGGGGCGGACCAGTCGGCGTACGCGCGCGTGAGCACGAGCGTGCCGAACGATGAAGCGTAGTCGATGATCGCGCCGACATCGACGACGGCGGCCTGGAGTCGCGAGGCGACCTCGGCGTTGTCCGGCTCATTGGCGATGCGCTGGCGGTCGCGGGAGTAGGCGTTGCGGCCGTGCACCCGGTCATACCAGGAGAGCACGACGTTATCGAAGTCGAGATAGACGGCCACCCGGCCGCTTTGCGTTTCTGCCACCCTCCCAGTCTGCCAGGTCGAGCAGAACCAGGCCCGAACAACCGGAAACCGGCGGTCGGCATAGCTTCACCCTATGCACTCTCCCCCGCTCCGCACCATTGTCCCGATCCGGGAGCTGCAATACCGTGTGGAGAACTCCCGTCACCCGGTGAAAGGACAGCCCATGCAGACTTCCGATCAGAACGGCCCCGGATTCAAGAAAGCCCTGAACGCCTTCGATTCGTACGCGCTGGGTTTCGGCGCCATGATCGGGTTCGGCTGGGTCGTGCTCTCGGGAGGGTGGCTTGAGGATGCCGGCACCCTCGGCGCAGCGATCGCCATGGGAGGCGGCGGACTCATCATGGCGCTGGTCGCTTACCTCTACGCGGAACTCACCTCGGCGATGCCGAAAGCGGGTGGCGAGCACCATTACCTCATGCGGGGCATGGGTCCGCGCTGGGCGTTCGTCGGCTCCTGGGGCATCACCGGCGGATACATCAGCATCGTCGCGTTCGAGGCAGTTGCACTCCCCCGCACGATTTCCTACATCTGGCCGGAGATTCTCGACAATCCCATGTATTCCATATTCGGATCGGAAGTCGCACTCACCTGGGCGCTCATCGGCGCCGTGTCAGCCGTCATCATCACTGCGATCAACTACATCGGCATCAAGGTCGCCGGGGTCGTCCAGACCTTCGTCGTCCTATTCCTCGTCGTTGTCGGCGTCCTGCTCGCGACCGGCAGCTTCATGAACGGGTCGGTCAGCAACATGGAGCCGTTCTTCACAGACTCCGCAGGCCTGTTCACCGTGCTCGTCGTCGTGCCCTTCCTGTTCGTCGGGTTCGACGTGATCCCGCAAGCCTCGGAAGAACTCAACATGAGTCCGCGCCGCATCGGACGCTTGATCGTGGTATCCGTGTTCATCGCCACGATCTGGTACGTCTTGGTGATCTTCACCTCTTCCTCCGCCATGAGTCGCGAGGCGCTCGCCGCGAGCGATCTCGCCACTGCGGACGCCATGGGCGCACTCTGGAACAGCCAGTTCATGGCGAACGTCCTCCTCGCCGGAGGAATCGCCGGAATCCTGACCTCGTGGATCGCCCTCCTGATCGGCGCGTCCCGTCTCATGTACGCCATGGGTCATTCCGGCATGCTGCCGCGCTGGTTCGGCAAGTTGCACCCCCGGTTCAACACCCCGAGCAACGCGATCCTCTTCATTGGAGCGCTCTCCGTCGCGGCACCGTTCTTCGGCACGGGAATGCTCGGTTGGCTCGTGGATTCGGGATCACCGAGCATCGTCGTGACGTACTTCCTGGTCTGCATCGTGTTCCTGATGCTTCGCCGGCGCGAGCCCCAGATGGAACGTCCGTTCCGTTCGGGGAAGGGCAAAGTCGGCGTCATGTTCGGGGTGCTCGGAGCGATTCTGACGTTCGGCCTCTTGACCCTCTACGTGCCGGGTATGCCCGCGAGCATCGACCCCATGTCCTATATCCTCTGTCTGCTGTGGTGGGCGATTGGCATGGTGTTCCTCCTCAGGATCCCGCGCGGGATCGAGGCCGGCGTGCGGACGGAGGCGATTCTGCTCAATACTCTTCGGGAGCGACGCGAGCGACGCTGACCGTAGCAGCGGAAGCCCGATCACGGAGTACCTTGCCCACGAGATCCACGACCTCGAGGATCGCCGGAGGCATAACACTATTGGCCCGGCGGATGAAGGCAATGGTGTCGTAGAGAGGCTCGGCGAACGGAGCGGTGTGGATCCCCTCGGGGAACGCACCGCTCTGGGCGACGGCACTAGACACCATGGTGTCGCCGATACCCCGGCGCACGAGTTCGAGCGCCGCCTCGAGGTACTCCACCTCGACGATGGGTTCGATCCGCAGCCCGCGCTCCTGAGCGCGCTCGCTGAGCTGCCGCCGCGTCGGGTCGTTCCAGCTATGGCTGGCGTCATAGAGCACCGAGGGACCCTGCGCGATCTGCTCGATCGTGACCGGCGAGGAGACCCGAGCCGGATCGGCGCTGGCCCACAGCACTTCGTCTCGCAGCAGGGGAAAGACCTCGAGCTCCTCGTCCGGCACGGGGAGCACGACGATGCCCGCCTCGAATCGCCCCGCTTTCACCCCTTCGACGACCTCGAACGAGTTCTGACCGAAGAGTCGCACTTGCACCTGCGGGCGACGTCGATGGAACGCTTCGACGACGTCCGGGAGGAAGTAGAAGTTCGCGTTCCGCAGCACGCCGAGAGCGATGGACCCGCGTTCGAGACCACGCAGTTCGATGAGTGCCTCATCTGCGCGATCCGCCGACTCGACGATCTGGCGCGCCCACCCCGCGAGCTCCGCCCCGGCTGCGGTGAGTTCGAGCCGGCGCCCCGTGCGAATGAAGAGTGGCAAGCCGTGGTGCTCTTCGAGCTTCCGGATCAGCGACGACACGGTCGGCTGGGCGATACCGAGGCGCGTTGCCGCTCCGGTGAACGAACCATCCTCAATCGCCGCGATGAACGCGCGCAGCTGCGTCAGTGTCATAGCTTCACCCTATGTGTTCTCAAGATCTTCGCCCCATTGTGCGTGGGTCCGATCAATTCCTAGCATGACCATATGCAGTTCACTCCCGCCCTCCTCGCCCAGTACGACGGTCGTTTCACGCGACTCAAGACACCTCTCGATACCCCTGCGGCGCAGCGGGATCCCCGCGTCGTCGAGACGGTCTCACTCATGCTCATCGACATCGAGCGGCGAGGCCTCGACGCGGTGTTGGAGTATGCCAGGGACCTCGACGGCTGGACCGGTGGTGACTTCGCGCTCTCGACAGACCGGGTCGCGAAGAGCGGCGATCGTCTCGCACCCGAGCTTCGCGAGGCGATCGAACTCGGCGCTGAGCGAACGCAGGCGTTCGCGAAACGGCAGCGCGAAGGCCTCGTCGATTTCGATGTCGAGCTCGAACCCGGCCTCCACACCGGCGTCCGATACGTACCGGTGGGTCGCGTCGGAGCCTATCTCCCTGCCGGAAGATTCCCGCTGACGGCCAGCGCGTTCATGACGGTCGGCGTCGCGAAGGCAGCCGGAGTTCCGCACGTGGCGGCGTGCACACCGCCCCAGCCCGATGGCGGCGCGAACGACGCCGTGCTCTACACGGCCCATGTGTCGGGTGTCGACCGCGTCTTCGTTCTCGGAGGGGTGCAGGCGCTCGCCGCACTGGCGTTCGGCCTCATCGATGACCTCCCAGCAGACATGCTCGTGGGCGCAGGGAACGCATACGTCGCCGAGGCGAAGCGACAGTTGTTCGGCCGGGTCGCGATCGATCTGCCGGCCGGCCCGTCAGAGGTCGCCGTCCTTTCGGACGCCGGCGCTGACCCGGCCATCGTCGCGGCCGACCTGCTCGGGCAAGCGGAGCACGGCACCAACTCCCCCGCGGCTCTCGTCACGACCGACGCGGACCACGCGGCCGCGGTGATCGTCGAGGTGGAACGGCAGCTCGAGACGCTGGCGACCGCGGACATCTGCGGGCCGGCGTGGCGGGACCACGGGTCGGTCACGGTGGCGGACTCCCCCGAGGTCGCCGTCGCGCTCATGGACGATCTGGCCCCGGAGCACCTCGAGATCCTCACAGCCGACGACGCCTGGTACCACGACCGGCTCCGCAACTACGGGTCGGTGTTCCTCGGCGAATGGAGCACGGTCGCATACTCAGACAAGGGCATGGCGGGTACGAACCACACCCTCCCGACCGCTGGCGGCGCCAAGCACAGCGCAGGCCTCTCCGTCGCGCGCTTCCTCAAGCCGCTCACCTACCAGCGCGTAGAACGCGAAGCGACGCCGCTGGTCGCCCCGGCGACCGCAACGATCTCGAGGTCGGAGGGCATGGCCGCGCATGAGGCGACGGCTCAGATGCGGCTCGATCGCTGGGAGCGGTAGCCGCGCGCCTCAGCCGGCCCGCTTCGAGATGATCTCGGTGTACCCCTCCACGTACGTGGGGAATTGGAGAGCCCCGGTGAACTCTTCGATGCGCCCGCGGAGGATCGCTCCCCCGCCAGGATCGGGTTCGAGGGCCGGCGGGAGCGCGACACCGAGGAGGTCCGCGATACACGCCACCACGTCGCCCATGGGCGCCGGAGCGCGGTCGACGGCGTGCACGAGCCCCGGTCTCGGACCGTCCTCGGCGATCAGCATCTCGAGGAGGGTCACGAGATCGGACTCGTGGATGCGGTTCGTGCCCTTCCGCATCGCGATCGGTTCCCCGGTCAGCACCTTCCGGATGAGGAACTCGCGCCCCGGGCCGTAGATCCCTGCCGGACGCACCACGTCGGCAGCGAAGAGGTCAGCCGCGGTGCGCTCGCCGGCGAGGAGCAGCTTGCCGCGATCGGTCTCCGGCTGAGGCAGGTCGTCTTCGGAGCGTTCTTCCCCTACCGGGCGCCCTTCGAACACACCCGTCGATGAAACGAACGTCACTCGCGGCGGGACCACGGGAAGCGCTGCTGCCAGGTGACGGAGCGCCGCGAGGTACGCGCTCTCCTCGAGCACGGGGGCTGGCGTACCGGGTGTGAGCGTGATCACCATGGCGTCGACTTCGGGAAGCGCGATCTCGACCGGCGCTGTGAGGTCCGCCGCGATCGGCGTGAAAGTCGATGGCAGCGCGCTCGGATCACGCCTGAGGGCGAAGATCCGTCCACCGCGTTCCACGAGCCGACGCCCGAGGCGCGTGCCGACTTTTCCCGCTCCGACGAGCAACGTGCTGCGCGGCTCCCGCTGCCCGTGCCGACCGGTCATGTCTCCCCCTGCGTGCTCTTGCTCACCCATGCTCTGCCCCATGGCTCGATCCTCCCAGAGCAAGCGCTGCAGCAACAGTAGGCTGGGCCGATGACGACCTCAGATGTCTCCGTAGCTCCGTCATCGCGGCGGGCGCCCGAGGGCGCCGGCGAGGAGCGCGTGCGCGAGGAACGGGACGGCCGCGACGAGTAACGCACCCCCGGGCAGCGGATGATCGGGCATGAGCAGGATTCCGCCGACGAGCAGGGCGAGGAACAGCACGGCCGACACCACCCGGCGTCCGACCTGCTCGAGACGCGCGATCCGCCGCTCCACTCCTGAGGTGTCGAAGGTGAGGCGCCCCTCGTCCACGTCGGTCAGAAACGCGTCGACCCTGCGCGGCATGGCGGCGAGGGTCCCGAGCGCCGTCACTGCATTGTCGGTGACTTCGCGCGCCAGGTTGCCGCGTTCCTCGCGCAGCAACTGCGACGCGTAGGGTTCCACGGCGTCCCAGAGGTTGAAGGCCGGATCGATCGAGGTGCACACTCCCGAGGTGAGTGACATCGCCCGCACGATGAGCAGGAAGTTCTCGGGGAGCTGGAACGGGAGCGACCGGATCACGTCGCGGAACTCGAGTCCGAAGTCCCGGAACTCGCGCGGATCCACCTCCCGGAGCTCGGCGAATCCCATGCCGCCGAAGCGCGAGAAGAGTGCCGTCATCGCGCGTTCGAGCTCTCGGGTATCGGCCGACGGCAGAAGCACCCCGACCTCCTCGACGGCGGCGACCACCCCTCTGCTGTTGCGAGAGGCGACCGCGATCATCAGTGCCCGCAGCCCGCGCCGGATCTCATCTGGGACCGACCCCATCATGCCGAAGTCGATGAACGCGAGGGACCAGGTGCCGTCGTCCCGCGGCGCTACGAAGATGTTTCCCGGGTGGGGGTCGGCGTGGAAGTACCCGAAGGTGAACAGCTGGTCGAACATCACGTCGGCGAAGCGCTGGGACACCTCCTGCGGATCGATCCCTGCGACGCGCAGGGCGTCGACGTCCGTGATCTTGATCGCACTCACATCCGAGAGCGTGAGCACCCGGCGCGAGGTGCGCTCCCAGACGATGTCCGGCGTGGAAACCCGATCGTCGCCGCTGAACAGCTCGGCGAAGCGCTCACCGTGCGCGGCTTCAGCGAGGTAGTCGATCTCCTCGAGACTCGTCTGCGCGAACTCCTCGACGAGCTGCGGGGCGTCAACACGATCGGAGACGAGCCGCACGCGGCTCAGCCACCCGCCGACTCGCCGGAGCGCGGCGAGGTCGACGTCCACGATCGCGTCGATCCCCGGTCGCTGCACCTTCAGCACGACTGCGGTGATGCCCGTCTCCTCGGCAAGGCTGTGCGCGAGCACTGCACGGTGCGCCTGACCGAGCGACGCCGCCGCGACGGGGCGCTCATCGACCGAGGCGAATGCACGAGCGAGTGGGATCCCGAGCTCCCGCTCGGCGAGCTCCCGGATCTCGGCGAACGCGACAGGAGGTACCTCGTCCTGCAGACCCTCGAGTTCCGCGGTGATCTCGGGCGGGAGGACATCGAGCCGGGAGGAGAGGAACTGGCCGACCTTGATCATGAGTCCACCGAGCTCGATCGCGAGGGCGTGGAAGCGCTCGGCGATCCGTTGCATGCGCCGGGTCCGTGTCCGCTCCGCGAGGCGCGCCAGCCCGAACTTCGGGAGCGCGATCTCGTACCACCACGTCTGCGCCAGATACCGCGCGGCAAACCTCAGGATCCGCCGGTAGCGCCTCCGGTGGGCCGTCACGTCAGCTCTCGGCGAGCATCGCGTAGAGCTTCCGCCGCGCCTCGGCGAGCACTTCGACCGCAGCGTCGATCTGCTCCGACGTGCCGCTCCGCTGCACCTGGGCCGCCGCCTGCGCGAGCTCGTACCCGGCCTTCGGCAAACGGCCTCCGGACGGACGATCCTTCGGAGCCGCCGTCTCCCAGGGAGCCCGGTCCGCTGCATCGGCTTCGGCTCGGCCCTCCTCCGTCAGGGTGTACGTCTTCCGTCCCGACAGTTCCTCGGCGGTGATGAGCCCCTCGTCCGCGAGGAGCTGCAGTGTCGGGTACACGGAGCCGGGGCTCGGCTTCCAGGCGCCACCGCTGCGCTGCTCGATCTCCCGGATGATCTGATACCCGTGCATGGGGCGCTCCGCGAGAAGTGCGAGCACGGCCGCGCGGACCTCGCCTCGCGCCATGCGCGGGCCTGCGACGCGCTGCTCGAAGCCGCTGCGCAGGTGCTCCATGGCGTCCCAGAATCCGGTTTCGCCGAAACCGCGTGATGTGAAGTGACCGTTCATGATGACCTCCAGAGGTTGAGTACGAACGATACTCAGCAATATATCGCCGACAGGTCGTTGCGGGAACCCCTCACACCTGTGGGTACACCGAGAGGGACGCCGAAACTCCGACGCCCCTCTCGGCGATCACGTCATTCGCGATCGTGAAGACCCGCAGACTATGCCAGGTCGACCGATTCGAGCCAGTCGCTCGCGATCTGGCCAAGGTCGTCGCCCGCATTCACGCGGCCGTTCATCTCCATGAGGTCCTCGATCGTCAGCGCGGCAGTCACCTCGTTCAGTACGTCGACCACCTCATCGGAAGCCTTGTCCGAGCTGATGAGCGGGATGATGTTCGCCGGCGGGAAGATCACCTGATCATCCTCGAGCGCCACCAGGTCGTTCTCGGCGATCGCCGGATCGCTGCTGAAGAGCATCGCCACATCGACCTGACCGTTGACCACGGCGGACAGCGAGAGCGGTCCACCGCCGTCGAGGGTCTCGTAGCGATCCGAGAAGTCGTCGCCGTAAGACTCCTCGATCGCGGGGAGACCAGTGTTGGGGCGCGTCTTCCACTCGGGCGGACCGGCGAGGGTGAAGGATCCGTCGTCGGCCTCGACGAGGTCGGAGATCGTCTCGAGACCGCCGTGCTTCTCGGAGAACTCCTGGGTCACGACGAGCGTGTTGGTGTTCTCGGCGCTCGCGGGGTCCAGAGCCATCAGCCCATCGGGAAGCGTCTCCTCGAGCTGCCCGGCGATCGCGTCACGGTCAGACGTGTCGGCTTCGGGGTCGAGCTCTTCGAGCAGGTAGCCGTTGTACTCGGGAATGAGGTCGATCGAGCCGTCCTCGAGGGCTGTGATGTAGACCTCGCGGCTGCCAATGTTCAACTGCTCCTGAACCTCCATCCCCGCGCCGCTCAGGGCCTGGGAGTAGATGGTGGCAAGCAGCTGGCTCTCGGCGAAATCGGCCGAGCCGACCGTGATCGACTCGCCAGAACCGCCCGAGTCGCCTCCGTCGTTCGCGAGCGGATCTCCCCCGCCGCCGCACGCGGTCAGCCCGAGGAGCGCGCTGATCGCCAGTCCGGCGGTCAGTCCTTTCATCTTCGTGTTCATGAGTTTCTCCTTGTCGTGGTCGGAACGCCAGGGGTGAGCCCTGGCGAGATGCTGAGGCGGGCGACGAGGGCGAACACGCCCTCGAGCACGATCGCGAGGACGATGAGCAGGATCGCGCCACCTGCCATCTCGGCGTAGTTGTTGCCTGCGCGCCCGTCGATGATGAATCTGCCGAGGCCCTGCAGCGAGACGAATGCGGCGACGGTTGCCGTCGACACCACCTGCAGCGTCGATGCGCGCACTCCAGACAGCGCGAGGGGCAGCGCGCAGGGAAGCTCGATCTTCCAGACGATCTGCCACGTCGAGTACCCCATGCCTCGAGCCGCGTCGATCGCCGACCGGTCGATCGCGCGGATCCCGCTCGCGACCCCGCTGAGAATCGGCGGTACCGCGAGCAGCACCAGCACTATGAGAGCCGGGATCACGAAGGCCAGACGATTCGCGAGGATCGGGGCGAAGATGAGCACGAGGAGGATCAGAAGGCCGATCGTGGGGAGCGCGCGCATGGCGTTCACCGATCCCATGATGAGGCTCTCGCCCTTGCCGGTGTGCCCGATGAAGACGCCGAGGGGCACCGCGATCGCGGCGGCGATCAGCACCGTGACGGCGGAGTACCAGAGGTGGGTGACGGTCTGGAACGGGATCGACCCGCTCCCCGACCAGTTGGCCGGATCGGTGAGCCAGGAGAAGACGTCCATCAGAGCGCTCCCTTCCGGGCCCACGGCGTCAGGATGCGGCCGAGCAGCACCAGGAGACGATCGAGCAGGAGTGCGAGCAGGAGGCAGATCACGAGACCCGTGACGATGGGCACGAGAAGGTTTCTCGTGAACCCGAGCGTGAACAGCGTGCCGAGCTGCTCGACGCCGATGATCGCCGCCATCGTCGTGATCGAGATGTTGGTCACCACGACCACCCGGAGCCCGCTGAGGATCGCCGGGACTGCGATGGGCAGCTGGACCTTGAAGAAGGTCTCCGACCGCTTGAAGCCCATCCCCTCGGCCGCCTGGACGGACTCCGTCGGCACGGCGCTGAGCCCGTCGGCCACGACCCGCGTGAGCAACGCAACGCTGTAGATGACCAGAGCGACGACGACGTTGATCGGGTCGAGGATCCGGGTACCGAGAAACTGCGGCAGCAGGATGAAGAGCGCGAGCGACGGCAGCGTGAAGAAGAGGCTCGTCCCGCCCACGATCGGCAGGTATGCCCGCCGCCAGTGATGGGCGACGTACCCGAGCGGAACGGCGATCAGCAGACCGATCGCGGTGGGCAGGAGCGTCAGCCAGATGTGGGTGAGTGTCAGGCTCCAGATCTGGTTCGCGTTCGAGACGACCCAGTCGAAGTTCACCGCGCCGCCGCCCGTTCCTCGCCGAGGGCGTCGACCGCCGACCTGATGACCTCGTCGAGGTGCACCGTCCCTGCGTATGTGCCGTCATCGTGCGCGAGGATCGCTGAACCCTCAGGGCTCGCGAGTGCCGCGTCGAGCAGTTCACGTCGCGTGCCGCTGCCGAGCGCGACCGCCGACGCGGTCTGCACGTCGTCAGCGGTCGTCCGAGCGCCGACCCGCGCGGGCTGCACCCATCCGAGCGGACGGCGATCCTGATCGACCGCCACGACCCATGGTTCATCGGCGGCGATCGCAGCGGCGCCCAGGGTGAACACGGGCGTCTGCCGCGGCTCGAGATCGCGAATCGATTCGAACCCGAGCGCGTGGTACCCGCGGGACGCCCCGAGGAAGTCCGCGACGAAGCGGTTCGCCGGGCGAGCCAGGATCTCCGCCGGCGTCCCGCTCTGAGCGACGACTCCCCCGTCAGAGAAGACGACGATCTGGTCGCCGAGGCGCAGCGCCTCGTCGATGTCGTGCGTCACCATGAGGATCGTCTTCGCGAGGTCGCCTTGGATACGCAGGAACTCGCTCTGCAGCTGCTTGCGCACGATCGGATCGACGGCGCTGAACGGCTCGTCCATAAGCATGTAGGGCGGGTCGGCGGCCAGCGCCCGCGCTACGCCCACGCGCTGCTGCTGCCCGCCTGACAGCTGCCACGGGTACCGCTTCGCGTACGAATCGTCCAGCCCCACGAGGGTGAGCAGTTCGCGCGCCCTGGTCCTGGCCTCGGCTCGCTTCACCCCGTTCAGGTAGGGCACGGCGCAGATGTTGTCGATGACTGTCTGGTGCGGGAACAGGCCCGCATTCTGTATCACATAGCCGATGCTGCGGCGCATTTGGATCCGGTCGATCTGGCCACTGTCCTCGCCGCCGAGCAGGATTCTGCCGCTCGTCGGCTCGATGAGGCGGTTCACCATGCGCAGCGTGGTGGTCTTGCCGCAGCCCGACGGGCCTACCAGCACGGTGATCTTGCCCGTCGGAGCGGTGATGGTGAGGTCGTCGACCGCAGTGGTGCCATCGTCGTAGACCTTGGTGACGTCAGAGAATTCGATCATGGCGTGGTGACTGCGAGGTCTTCCGTTCGTGAGGCGTGACGGTGGATCGAGAGCGGTGTCGAGTGAATCGTGATCCCTAACGGTAGCGAGCGAGCGGAGGCATCTCCACCTGTGCAGGGTGTTCCGCGCGATTCTGCCACCTCGTCGCGAGGCGCACACATCGGGGACCGCGGCCGTCCGCACCGCATCGCATCGGCGCGGATCCCTTACGCCAACTGGGATCGGGCCGGGTTTCAGCCGCGTTCTGCGATGGGATCAACAGCCGAACCGATAACGAACGAATAAAGATTGCGTGTGAGCCGCCCCCTTGACAGGGCGCCGTGAGAACGACAGTCCGTTCAGAGCGTGGTCAGCGGGGCCCCTGCTGAGGCGCCCGCTCTCCACGGAGATACTCTGCGGTGAGCGCGACTCGGCGCTCCGGATCCGCGGAGAGGCGCGCGAGCAGATCCAGCGCATCGTCTCCTGGGATCTCCGCGATCGCCTGGGTCAGCCGCAAACGAGCATCGGCGTCCGAGCCGTCGAGGGCCCCCTCTATCGCGCGCACCACGCGCCCCTGCTGTTCAGGGTCGCGCGCGAGAAGGCCGAGCGCCTCGGACGCCTCGACGTCGCGATCCCCGCTGACCACCAGGCTGATGAGCGGGGCGAGAGTGCGCGCCTCTCCATCCTCACCGCCGACAATGGCCGCCCAGCCCCGGACGAACGGATCCTCGTGCTCGATCATCGACGCCAGAGCGCGCCGAGCCACGGGGGTCGCGATCTTGCGCAGAGCCAGAACCGCCCTCTGGCGCCTCGAGGCGGCGGGGTCCCCGAGCGCGTCGGTGAGCGCCGGTACCGCGTCATCGCCCGCCTGCGCGAGGGCCCAGTCGAGTGCGCCGGCGGTATTCAGGTCCTGCTCGCTCAAGACCGCTTCGACCAGTACATCCAGGTGCCTGAGGCCGTGCAGGTCGCTGCCCAATCGATGCGCCAGATGCTGCCGGAGTGACGCATCGCCTGCGCCGAGACCGCGGAGCAGTTCGACGGCACTCAGCACCTGGTCCCAGTCCCCCGGCTCTCCCGCACGCACACGCTCGAGACGCTCGAGCAGTTCGCCCTCGCGCAGCATGCGCTCCCGCGTCCGGAGTACGAGCTCGTCGATCATCGCGACCGGCGTGAAATCCGACGCGTCCAGCGCCTCGCCGATCTCGTGCAGACTGAGCCCCAGCGTCCTGAGGCTCTCCACCGCGAACAGCCGATGCACATCAGCTGCGACGTATTCGCGATACCCGCCAGCCGTGCGCCCCGCAGGGCACACCAGGCCGAGCGAGTCGTAGTGCCGCAGTATTCTGACGCTCACCCCCGACCGCTTCGCGACTTCGCCGATCAGCATCGCCCGCCCTCATCCACTCTGCCGGGGTGCCGCGTCCAGCGCGACCGCACGTCGCGCCTCGGCGATGAGGTCGGTGAAACCGGCCTCGGGGTCTTCTCGCAGGCGTGCCGTGGCGATCGCGTGCGCGCGCACCTCGGGATCGGCATCGCGCCGCGCTCGAGCGATGGCGGGTGCGGCAGCATCGCCGAGCTCGACGAACGCACGACTGAGACTGCGACGCACCTCGTCGCCGCCCCTCGCGAACTGCGTGGCCAGCGTTTCGGCGAGGGTCGCCGCGTCCGCGCTCCCCGGCACCAGTCCGGCGGCGGCGCGCCAGGCGGCCCTGGCCACCTCGTCGTCCTCGTCGAGCAGCAGTGAGGCCGTGATCTCGGGATAGGCTCGCGGGTCCCCGATCTTCGACAGCGTGTGGAGGGCCTGACTCCTGGCCTGGGGTTCCGGCCGGCGCAGTTCCGACAGCAGCAGGTCGAACGTGACTGACGGATCGTGCCTGACCAGGGCCCAGGTCAGCATGTCGCGGACGAAGAAGTCGGGTTCGACGGCGCACTGCGCGAGCAGTACCGCGACGAACGCGTCGTCGGGGCGGGATCCGGCGTCGAGCGCTGCTTGCAGACGGGTCGACGAGTCAGGTGCCGTGAACGCGGCGGCGAGGGCTGATGCCTGATTCTGTGTCATGGGAGCCTCCGATGCTGTGTGCCGCGGTACGCGCGGTGCACCCTCGATTACACAGCCTCTCACGATGTGAGGGTCAAGGGCGCACGCTTGCATTATTTTCGTCAAGCCTCGATAATTTGAGTTCAGACAAGCGAACCGAGGTGACTGGTGCGAGGATGCGATCCCGACAACCCCCGACCCATCGATGTCCTGTGCATCGGAGAGACGATGGCCCTCGTGGTGCCGGCCTCCGCCGTACCGGTCGAGCGCGCGGACGACTTCCGGGTGGAGGCGGGCGGCGCCGAATCGAACGTCGCGTCGCACCTCGCCTCGGCCGGCCGTCGCGCGGAGTGGTTCAGCGCACTGGGCGATGATGCACTCGGCCGGAGAACACTGTCCAGGATCGCCGCGCACGGCGTCGCAACCGAGCGGGTGCGACTGGACCCCTCGGCCCCGACCGGCCTGTACGTCAAGGACCCGGGCAACGGCGTGACCTACTACCGCCGCGGCTCCGCGGCTTCCCGCCTCTCCCCCGACGACCTCACCGGCATCGATTGGACCGAGGTCGGGGTACTCCACCTCTCGGGCATCACCCTGGCTCTGTCCGATTCCTGTCGCGCACTCGTCCACGCAGCTATCGACGAGGCACGAGCCGCAGGCGCGCTCATCAGCTTCGACGTGAATCACCGGCCGGCGCTCTGGCCGAGCCTCGCCGTCGCCGCCGAGGTGATTCGCGAGACCGCGCTCCGCGCCGACATCGTGCTCGTCGGGCGCGATGAAGCGGAGACACTCTGGGGGACGACCACGGCCGCCGACGTACGCAGCGTCTTCTCCGCCGCCCCGCACCTCGTTGTCAAGGACGCCGATATCGAGGCTGTCGAGTTCTCGTCCGCGGGCACCACCACCGTCCCAGCGCTTCGTGTCGACGTCGTCGAGGCCGTTGGCGCCGGTGACGCGTTCGCGGCGGGCTGGCTCGACGGATTCCTCGCCGGTGACGACGCCGCGGCACGCGTTGCACGGGGCCACGCCTGCGCCGCGCGAGCCCTCTCCAGCACGCACGACGTACCCACGAACCACCTGCCGACCTCAGACTCGGCCGGCACCCCGACCGCCACGGAAGGAAGCGCACGATCATGATCGATTCCCCCTCAGCAAGCGACGAATGGTTCACGGAGGCGTTCGCGCGGGCGCCCATCATGGCGATCCTGCGCGGCATGGGCGTCGAGCGCAGCCTCGAACTCGCCGGCGTCGCCTGGGATCTCGGCATCGATGCCGTCGAGGTCCCCATTCAGTCCGATGAGGATCGCGACGCCCTCGCCGCGGTCGTCGCCGCCGGGCGCGAACGCGGGAAGCAGGTCGGCGCCGGAACCATCATCGACGATGAGACCGTGCAGCTCGCCGCCGAGGCGGGAGCCGCGTTCACCGTCAGTCCGGGGTTCGATATCGACGTGGTCCGTGCCAGCGAGGCGGCCGGCATGCCGTCGCTGCCCGGCGTCGCCACCGCGACCGAGGTGCAGCTCGCACGCCTGGCCGGGCTCCGCTGGCTCAAGGCGTTCCCCGCTTCGGTGCTCGGTACCGAGTGGTTCACGACGATGCGAGGCCCCTTCCCCGACATCAACTTCATCGCCACGGGCGGCATGAACGCCAGGAACGCACCCCAGTTCCTCGCCGCCGGAGTGCGTGTCGTCGCCGTCGGCTCCGCACTCGCCGACCCTGAAGAACTCGCACGACTCGCAGAGGTGATGCCCCGATGACCGCGCGCACCGTCACACCAGACGACAAGTCTTTCCCACTCGACCTCGCCGGTCGTGCGATCGACCACCTTGGCGTTCCGATCGCCGAGTTCTCGACCCCGCTCTTCGTGCTCGAGGCGGAGGCGCTGCAGCACAACCTGGATGCCATGGCCGCGTGGACCGCACGTCGCGGTCTCGAGCTCATGCCCCACGGCAAGACGACCATGGCCCCCGAACTCTGGCGGAGGCAACTCGCGGCCGGCGCGACCGGCATCACGGTGGCGACGGGCTGGCAGGCCGATGTCGCACTGCGCGCCAGAGTGCCGACGGTGCAAATCGCGAATGGCTGCACCGATCCGCAACTCCTGCTCCGGCTCTCCGCCTGGCTCGATGCGCACCCTGATCAGGAGCTCGTCTGCTGGGTTGACTCGGTCGCGACGGTCGAGCGCATGGAACGCATTCTGCCGAGCGGCTGCCGGATCGGTGTGCTGGTCGAGCTCGGTGCTACCGGAGGCCGGACCGGTGCCAGGGACGAGAATGACGCCGTCACGATCGCCGAGCGGGTCGCCGCGTCGGATCGCCTCACGCTGCGCGGCGTCTCAGGGTACGAGGGCGCGCTCGCGCACGATCGATCCCCCGAGGGTCTCGCCGCCGTCAGCACTTACTGCGACCGCCTCGCGGCACTCGTGGACCGGGTGCGTCCGCTCGTGAGCGGGACGCCGTGGGTGACCGCGGGAGGGAGCGCGTTCTTCGACCTCGTCGCCGACAGTCTCGGCAGGGTCGACGATGCGCGCGCCATCCTCCGCTCTGGCGCCTACCTCGTGCACGACAGCGGTTTCTACCGCGGTATCTCACCGCTCGACGCTTCGCGCGACACCGGGGACGATGTGCCGCTCATCCCGGCGATGTTCGCGTACGCGCGTGTCGTGTCGCAGCCGGAACCCGGTCTCGCGCTTCTCGACGCCGGCAAGCGGGACATCCCGTTCGACGAGGGACTCCCGGTCGTCATCGGAGCCTCGGCCGAGCTCGGCGGCACCCAGCGCGAGATCGACGCCGAGATCACGGCCCTCAACGACCAGCACACGTTCCTGCGCTGGAAGGGCGACGCATCGGTCAGGATCGGTGACGTCGTGAAACTCGGCCTCTCCCACCCCTGCACGGCGTTCGACAAGTGGCGACTCGTGCCGATCGCCGACCGCGACGGAGTGGTGACGGAGGCCGTGGAGACGTTCTTCTGACGCGCTCCGCGCACCTATCCGCGACGCACCTCGTCGAGGTACCCGTAAACGGTGACCCTGGAGACCCCGAGGCGCGCAGAAACCTTGTCGGCCGCCCGCTTGATGTGGAAGGCACCGCGCGCCTCGAGCAGGCGCAGCACCTCGATGCGATCCGCCTTGCTCATGCCAGGCGCCGGTTTGCCCACCATGGCGATCGCTTCGGAGATCATGTCGTCGAGCACACTGGAGACGTCGGGGCCGACGAGCTCGTGCGGGACCGCGCTCACCGCTGTCTCCGCGCCTGGCAGCAGTGCGGCGATGGCGTTCGCCGCGGTCTGCATCGGCGTCAGGTCGAGGTTGATGCAGAAGGCGGCGATGATGCGCCCCTCGGGGTTCCGGTAGTACACCGACGAGCTGATGAGCTCTCGACCGTCCGACGTACGGCCGCGGTAACCGAACGCGTTGTGGTCGGCATCCGGGTCGCGGAGCACCTCGACGCCCAGGTTCGTCGACGGGCCGCCGACACTTCTGCCGCTCACGTGACCGTTGACGATCGCGTAGACCGAGTGGTCCAAGTCGCCTGCGCTGAGGTCGTGAAGCACGATCTCGCAGTGGTCGCCGACGACACCGGCGATGGCGTGCATCACCGGCTCGAGGGTGCGATGGGCCTCCTCGATATCGGCGAAAGTGGTGTCGCTCGCGGGCATCAGGCTGGTCACTGGGCTCTCCGATCTGTCTGACTCTTCATTGTGTCATGCCACTCACAATCTGTATCCATAATTTCTGGCAAGCATCTAGAAACCCTGTTAATCTCGTGCTAGCTTGTTGCTGCCGGTCGCTGCAGACCGGCGCCCACCCCTGAGTCAGTTCGGCCGCATCGCAGCGGTCACCCGAGGAGGCCCCGGTGAAGATCACACGAACACGCACTGCGTCACGTCGAACGGAGTCGCTCGCATGAGCGGTGCGCGGCAGGCGGAGAAGAAGCCCGCCCTCACGAAGCAGCAGAAGCGCGCGGTCGCCGGAGGGTCCATCGGCACCCTCATGGAGTACTTCGACTACTACCTCTACGGTCTCGCGGCGGCCGCCGTGTTCCCCGCGATCTTCTTCGCCTCCAACGATCCGTTCCTGGCGCAGATCTACTCCTTCGGCACCTTTGCCGTCGGCTTCTTCTTCCGCCCGCTCGGCGGCATCGTCTTCGGTTACATCGGTGACCGCATGGGCCGGAAGCCGGCGCTGCTCATCACCGTCATCGGAATGGGCCTCACCACCGCGGCGATCGGCCTCATCCCGCCCGAGGCGATGATCGGCGCGACCGCCCCGATCCTCCTCATCGTGCTGCGCTCGTTCCAGGGCCTGTTCGTCGGCGGCGAGATGGGCGGAGCCGCCACGATCGTCGTCGAGCACGCACCGCCGAAGCGGCGCGGTCTCTTCGGCGCGTTCCTCATCTCGGGCGCCGGTATCGCGAACCTCGCCTCGGCCGGCGCCATGTCCGCGCTCGGTGCAGGCCCCGAGTCGTTCTTCATGACGTGGGGCTGGCGCATTCCCTTCTGGTTCGCCCTCGTGCTCGCGATCATCGCGATCCTGCTCCGCAGCAAGCTCGAGGAGTCCGAGGAGTTCAAGACGCACACGAAGACCCTGCAGGTGCAGGGCGTGAAGCCGAAGTCGCCGCTCATCGAGGTGTTCCGGCACCCGAAGAACACCATCCTCGGAATCCTCATCGGCCTCCCCCAGTCGATCGCGGGCTACCTGGTGCTCACGTACGGGCTCGCGTTCATCGTGGCATCGGGCACTCCGGCGCAGGTGGGCTTCATCGGCACCATGATCGTCGGGTTCCTGCAGATCTTCGTCGCGCCGGCCTACGGCGCGCTCTCCGACAAGCTCGGACGGCGCACCGTGTACATCGCCGGCTGCATCGGCTTCGCGATCCTCATCTGGCCGGCATTCATGCTCTATGAGACCCACAACCAGTGGCTCATCTGGCTCGGCATGATCATCGGCTTCGTGATTCCCGGCATCGCCATGCAGGGCACCCTCCACACCATGCTCACCGAGATGTTCGACGTCGAGCAGCGCATCACCGGCGTGAACATCGGCTACCAGCTGTCGAACACCCTCGGCGGCGGACTGGCGCCCCTCATCGCTACAGCGCTGGTCGGCTGGGCGAGCGGCGCATTCTGGCCGATGGCGCTGTACGCCGGCGTGATCTGCATCATCGGCGCTGTCACCACCGCGGCGGCGACGATTCGCCCGGCGACCGAGAACGCGGGCCGCATCCACGAGCTGAAGCTGGACGGCAAGTGACTCGGGTACTCATCAGCGGTGGACTCGTCGTCGACGGCGAGTCCACCGCTCCCGTGCGGGCGGACGTGCTCGTCGAGGGCGAGCGGATCGCGGCGATCTCCGCAGACCTCTCGGCCACGGGCGACGACCTCACCGTGATCGACGCGTCCGGGCGGCTCGTGATGCCGGGATTCATCGACGCGCACGCGCACGCCGAGGGCGCGGTCTTCGACCCCGAAGTGCAACTCGCGCTCCTCCGCCAGGGAATCACGACGGTCATCGGCGGGCAGGACGGCGTCTCGTACGCGCCTGGCGATGGCCGGTACGCGACCGAGTACTTCGCCGCCATCAACGGGCCGCACCCGACGTATCGGGGGTCCAGCGTCGCAGACCTGCTCCGCACCTACGACGGCGAGATCCCGTTGGGCGTCGCCTACGTGATCCCGGCGGGCACCGTGCGCCACGAGGTCATGGGCTCCGCCCAGCGCCCCGCCACCGCCGACGAACGCGCACGCATGGCGGAACTCGTGCGCGCGGGCATCGCCGATGGCGCCGTCGGTTTGTCGACGGGCCTGGACTACGTTCCCGGCCTGTTCGCCGATGCCGAGGAGATCGCAGCGCTCTGCGCGCCGCTGTCGGATGCGCAACTCCCCTACGTCACGCACATGCGGGGCGGCTACGAGGACAACGCGGAGTTCGGCGTCGACGAGGTGGCCCGCATCGGCCTCACCGCCGGCGTGCCCGTGCACATCTCGCACTTCCACACCTCAGCGGATGAGGCCTGGCGCCTCATGTCCTGGCTCGCCGAGCGCGGGGTGAGCGCCACCTTCGACGCCTACCCCTACACGCGCGGCTGCTCGATCCTCGGCATGACGATGCTCCCTCCCGAGTGGAACGTCGCGCCGGTCGACGACACCGTCGCGGCCCTGCAGGATCCCGCCGAGCGTGAACGCCTGCGACGCGAGTGGTTCCCCCGCGTGGCACTGAATCCGAGCCTGGGGCCCGAGTGGCCAGAACTCATCACGGTCGCGCACACCGTCGCCGCGGAGTGGGCCTGGGCGCACGGAAAGACCCTCGCAGAGATCGCAGAGGCGCGCGCCACCGACGCCATCGATGCGGCTCTCGACGTGCTCGCCGCTTCGCGTCTGAACGCGAACGCCATCATGGCGGTGCGGGATCAGCGGCCCGTCGAGGATCTCGGGCGCCTCATCGCCCACCCCGCGCACCTCGGCGGATCCGACGGGATCTTCATCGGCTCCCACCCGCACCCGCGGGCTCGCGGCACCTTCGCGACGTACCTCGCGACCTACGTCAGGGAACGCGAGTTCCTGACCTGGGCCGAGGCCGCGCATCACCTGTCCACGGGGCCGGCGGATCGGTTCCACCTCGGCGACCGCGGTAGACTCCGACCCGGCAGCATCGCCGACATCGCGATCATCGACCCCGAACACGTGCGCGACACGGCGACCTACGCGGAGCCGAGGGGGCTCGCCGTGGGCATCGACGACGTGCTCGTCGCCGGCCGGCCCGTGCTCGCGAACGGACAGCTCACGGGTGCCCGCCCGGGAGGCGGGATCCGCGCTGACGCGCGCCACCTGCCACCGCTGAGCTGATCAGACCCGACCACACAGACCCGACCTGACCATCCACCATCCAGTCACCACGAGAGGGAGAACACATGACCAACGTGACCAAGCAGGCGATCCACACGAGCGACGCCCCCCAGCCGGCGGGCCCCTACAGCCAGGGGATCCTGAGCGGCGACCTGCTCTTCACTGCGGGCTTCGGCCCCCAGGATCCACAGACCGGTGAGAAGGCGGACAACGTGGCGGATCAGACCCGTCAGACCCTCCGCAACGTGCAGGCAGTGCTCTCCCAGCACGGCGCCACCCTCGACGACGCACTGAAGGTGACGGTACACCTCTCCGACCTCGCGAACTTCGACGAGTTCAACACGGCGTACCGCGAGTTCTTCTCGGAGCCGTACCCGGTCCGCACGACGGTGGGGTCGCAGCTCGCGAACATCCTCGTCGAGATCGACCTCGTCGCGCGCGTCAGCGCATAACCACACACGAACGCCCGGGCCCCGCTGAGCGCGGGCGACCCGGGCGTTCGTGCGTCACCTCACACCGCGAGACCGACCGCGAGCGCGATGACGCCGAGGGCAGGGATCACGCCCTGCTTGAGGGCCGCCCCGCGCTTCTCGGGGCTCGAGAGCAGCAGGACCAGGCTCGCGGCGACCATCGACCCCGCACCGACGAACACGAGTGCTGCTCCGACGGCGGTGCTCCCGACGATGAACGCGACGATCCCGGCGAAGACCGCGATCGCGAGGAACAGGTTGTAGAACCCCTGGTTGAAGGCGAGTTCGCGCGTCGCCGCGGCCTCCGCCTCCGTTGTACCGAACGTCGCCCGCCCGCGCGGCGAGGTCCAGGCGAACGATTCGAGGAAGAAGATGTAGACGTGCACCAGGGCGGCGAGCCCGGTCAGCACCAGTCCGGCGATGATCATGGTCCCAGCATATGCTCCCCTGGCACCGTCAGGTCAGCGCGACAGCACAGGCCCCGACCTCACTCCCAGAGCTCGGCGAAGCGCACCTCGCGCCCGAGCACGCGCTCGGCGACTCGATGCCCTGAGCAGAGCGCGCCGGTGACCGTCGCCGGATCCTCCGCCCATGTCGCCTCGCCGGAGAGGTGCAGGGCGCCAGAGCCCAGGGGGTCCGCGAGCGTCTCGCGATCCTCGGTCCGCGCGCCCACCGCCTTGTAGGCATAGGCCCCGCGGGCGAACGGGTCATCCTGCCACCGGGTCACGGTGATCGATTCCGGATCCGCGACCGCGTCCCCGTACAGCTCACGCAGCGCGGCGAGCACGGAGTCGGCGATGCGAGCGTCGCTCCAGGCACGGGTCGCGATCGCCGCGGGCCCAGCGGCGAAGGTCAGCAGTGTCGGGGCGCCGTGCGCCTCGGTGAGGTCGTACCAGGAATGCCACCACTCCCCTGCGGACCCCTGGCGCCGGATCACGGAGACACTCGCATCCCAGAACCGCTCGGGGAACCGGAGGAAGACCTTTTCGAACGCGTTCATCTCGAGTCCCTCGAGTGCGGCGCGGTGCTGCTCGGGCAACGGTGGCTCGAATGCGAAGTCGCCGGATCGCAGCACGCCGACCGGCACCGTCACGATCGCGCGCGCAACGACGAACGTCTCACCGTCCGTGTGGACCGTCGCACCGCCCTCATGCCACTCGACGCACCGCACCTCGCGGAGGAGCCTGACGTCGATACCGTCAGCCAGTCGGGTAGCGAGCTCGTCGTACCCGTCGGGGAAGACGACTTCATCACCCTCGATGGCGTCGTCGTCGAGACCGTGGGCGTCGAGCAGGTCAGCGCTCACCCCGTACTGCTCTTCGGAGCGGTGGCGGACGAACTCCCGCACGCGCTCGGCGCGCTCAGCGTCCCAGGCGAGTTCACGCAGCGCCGCCTCCAGGGCGTCGCTGTAGGAGCTCCCGGCTTCGGCCCGCGCGACCGCACCCGCCAGCACCTCATCGAAAGCGTGCACGTCGGCGGCGAATGCCTGGCTCTCGAACGGGTCGAGCCGTTGCCCCTCGGGGCCGTAGTACGCGATCGGACGCCCGTCCGGCTGATAGCTCCCGACCGTGAACTCGAGCGTCCGGAGGCCGAACGCCTCCACAGCGTCGGCGAGCGGGTTGTTGTCGACCCCGTGGATCCATGACGCCCCGAGATCGGTGGCGGAGCCGCCCGCGCGTTCCGTGTGCAGTCGACCGCCGATCCGATCGCGCGCCTCGAGGACGACGACGCGCTGCCCCGCTCGAGCGAGCAGTCTCGCCGCCGTCAGTCCGGCGACGCCCGCGCCGATCACGACGGTGTCGAACTCTCGGTCAACCTGTGTCTGAGCCATGCTTCAGGGTACCGCTCAGCTGAACACCGCGGGGCCGCTCGTGCCGCCGTGCTGCACGTCGAGGAAAGCGATATCCTCCCCACGGACATCGAGACCGGAACGCCCAGGAGTGGGGTGGGGCTGGCAGACGATGATCGTCTCAGTCCAGCTCACGCAGATACAGCAGCATCCGGGAATCCTGCCCCGGATCCCGGTCCACGAAACCGTGCCGCTCGTAGAAGCGACGGGTGTCGGTGTCAATCTCGTCCACCCCGATGTGCATTTCGCGAGACCCGCGAGCGCGCACTCCCTCGACCGCGGCGACGAGCAGCGCCGTGCCGATGCCTCGGTCGCGGAGCGCCGGGACCACATACAGTTCCTCGAGTTGCGCGAGCGGTCCGTCGAAGTACGGGGTCGGTCGGAGCGTGAGCAGCGCGAATCCGACGGGCCGCCCGCCGTCCCGCCCCTCGGCGAGCAGCGCGATCACGGAGCGCTCAGCCAGAATCGAACGGAATTGCGACGCGAGCTCGGCAGCTGACGGCGTGGGCGTCTCAAACTCCGCATTGAAGTCGGCGAGCAGGCCGCCGAGCCGCGCGGCGTCGTCCGCGGCCGCCTCCCGCACCGCAATCTCGCCCCGAGAATCCTGCGACGGCCGCGCTTGCGTGCACGTACTGCGTCCCGGCTCGCGCGCGAAGAACGGGCGCGGCCAGGCGCCGAGCGCGAGGATCGCGAGCACGGTCTGCACGAGACCCGTCGCGAAGTAGATGCCGTGCAGCGGAGACCAGACGAGCATGATCGCGATCTCGATGAAGATCCAGATCATCATCGTCAGACCCGCTGTGGCGTGCAGTCCCCAAGCGAGATGGAATCGGCGCCACTGCCCCACGCACGCGAGTGCCTGGGTGCCGCCGACGAAGCATCCGAGAATGATGCCCGGCCAGACGTAGGAGGTGAAGACCGTACCGGCGATCCACTCCAGCGGAATCCCCATCCCGCCGCCGAACGTGAGCCCCGCCATTCCGACCAGCGCTGACGCGAGGTTGAACCCCGCCGTCCACGCCAGTGCGATGCGGAGGTGTCTCGGCACGGCTCCCACTCTCATGCGCTCAGGATACGACGCGCTCTGCCGCCGCCGCACGCGCGATATGCGAGCGGGCATGAGCGACCGCGGGAGTGAGTTCGGCGAAGAGATGCTGCGGGTGTCTGAGCGCATCGATCACGCCCATGCGTTCGAGGATCGGCAGGTGCTGATCCTGCACCCCCTTGATGATCACCGTCACGCCTCGCCGCTCGAGCGCTGCGACCACCTCGCCGAGGGTGTGACCACCCGTGGCGTCGATCACCTGGAGCTGCGAGAGGCGGAGGATCACGACGTCGACGCCGCGGTGCGCCTCGATCTGTTCGACGATCCGGTCAGCCGCTCCGAAGAAGAGGGCGCCCACGATCTTGAACAGGGCGATCCGCTCGTCACCGGGCACCGGCGCGCCTGGCAGCCGTTCGCGCAGCACCCCGCTCGTCCGGCTGAGCGCCCGCAACGCGAAGAAGGCGGCGACGGCGATGCCGATGCCGACCGCGAGGATCAGGTCGAAGCTCACGGTGATGACCGCCGTGATGATGAACACGCCCGCGTCCGCCCAAGTGGAGCGCAGGATCCGGCGCACGACCGACAGCGAGACCATGCGCGCCGCAGTCACCATGAGCACGCCTGACAGCGCGGCGAGCGGGATCAGCGACACGACATCGGCGGCGATCGCGACCACGCCCAGCAGAGCGAGGGCGTGCACGATCGCGGCGACCCGCGTCCGACCCCCGGATCGCACGTTCACTGCCGTGCGGGCGATGGCGCCGGTCGCCGGCATGCCGCCGAAGAATCCGGAGGCGATCGAGGCGAGTCCCTGCCCGACGAGTTCGCGGTCACCGTTCACGGGACCGGTGTTCGCCAGTGAACCGGCGACGCGGGCGGAGAGCAGCGACTCGATCGCCGCCAGGGCCGCCACCGCGAACGCCGGCCCGATCAACTGCGTCACAGTGCCGGGGTCCAATGCCGGAACGCTGGGCGGAGGCAGCTCGCTCGGCAGCGTACCGATCAGTGCGAGCGGCGCGCCGGAGACCACGACCGCGAGGGTCACCACGACGATCGCGATGAACGACCCCGGAATTCGCCCGTCGACCCGTGCCAGCACCAGCATGGTCGCGGCGACGACGAGCACCGCGGCGATCGGGAGGAGCGCTGCGGGCCAGGAAGCTTCCGAGACGGCCTGCAGGGCGGCGACGAGTGCGTTGGTGCTGTGCCCGGATCCGGACCCGGTGACCCCGACCGCAGCGGGCACCTGCTGCAGGAAGATGATGATGCCGATGCCGACCGTGAACCCCTCGATCACGGGCCACGGGATCACGCTCACGGTGCGCCCGAGCCTGAGGACACCGCCGATCAGCACGATGATCCCCGCCATGACGCTGACGATCGCGACCGCACCCGCGCCGTGCTGCGCCACGATCGGGGCGAGCACCACCACCATCGCGCCGGTCGGTCCGGAGACCTGCACGTTCGAACCGCCGAAGATCGCGGCGACGAGCCCCGCGACGATCGCGGTGATGAGACCCGCCTCCGCTCCCACTCCCGAGCTGACGCCGAACGCGAGCGCCAGAGGCAGGGCGACGATCCCGACCGTGACACCCGCTGCGACGTCACCGCGCCACGTCCGCCGCAGCCCCGCATAGTCGGCGCGGCTCGGCAGCAGCGTCGCGGTGGCGGCGGCGAGCCGCCTCACCGGTGCTCCGGCCCGACCGCGATCGCGGGCAGCTCGTCGACGGTGGCGAGCTGCCCGCGAGACGACTCGAGGATGTCGGTCAGTAGGGCCCGCGCCACACGCAGGAGATCGGCGACCTCGGGGAACGCCAGCCGGTAGTAAACGGTGCTCGCTCGTCGCTCCGATGCGACCAGGCGGTGACGTCGCAGTACCGAGAGGTGTTGCGAGAGGTGGGATGCCTCGAGTCCCGTTTCCGCCAGCAGCGTCGCCACCGGCACTTCCTCGCCGCCCGCGAGGATCTCCAGCACACGGATGCGATACGGATGCGCGAGCCCCTTGAAAAGGTTCGCCTTGATCTCGTACAGGGGCCGCTCTGTCAAACCGAGCACCGTCCACTCCTCCCGCCGGCCGTGGTCGCCACGGCGCACCCGTGCGATTCAACGACTTGATGAAGTCATCATATCGGACGGCACGTCGACATTCTCGGCCCCGCTGGCGTCGACGTCAGCGAGCGGCGTCCCGCGACCGGAGGTCCTTCCGCAGGATCTTCCCGGCGGCCGACTTCGGAATCTCGTCGATGAACTCGACGCGCCTGACCTTCTTGTGCGGCGCCACGTGCTCCGCGACGTACGACATCACATCGTCTGCACTGAGCTCCGCGCCCTCCGCTGCAACGATGAAGGCTTTAGGGATCTCCTGCTGGTCGTCGTCCAGCACGCCGATCACCGCGGCGTCGCGGATCCCCGGGTGGCTGAGGAGCAGCGCTTCCAGTTCCGCTGGCGCGATCTGGTAGCCCTTGTACTTGATAAGCTCCTTCATCCGGTCGACGATCGAGAAGTACCCTCCGCTGTGCACGATCGCGATGTCGCCGGTGTGGAGGTATCCCTCCGCATCGAGTGTCTCAGTGGTGGCCTCGGCGTTGTTGAGGTAGCCGGTCATCACGTTGGGTCCTGCCACCCAGAGCTCGCCAGGACGCGATTGATCCTCGCCCTCTTCGACGCCGAGAATCTCCTCCCCGGAGTCGATGTCGATGAGCTTGCAGGTGATGTTCGGAACGATCACACCGATCGAGCTGGCCGGGATGTCCGCGCGATCGGCCGGAGTGGCGTGCGACACCGGGCTGAGTTCGCTCATGCCGTATCCCTGAATCACCCGGGTGTGCAGTCGTTTCGCCGCGGCTTCGGCGGTCGCACCGTCGAGCGGGGCCGCCCCCGACAGGACGGTGTGCACCGACGAGATGTCGAACTCGTCGACGAGCGGGTGCTTCGCCAACGCCACCGCGATCGGCGGGGCGACGAACAGGAACGTGCAGCCGTAGGTCTGAATGTGCGACAGGTACGCTTGCAGGTCGAATTTCGGCATCGTCACCAGACTCGCGCGCTGGCGGAGCGCGAGATTCAAGAGCACGGTCATGCCGTAGATGTGGAAGAACGGCAGCACCGCGAGCACCCGGTCCTCTGGCGACAGCACGATGAGTTCACGGCACTGCGCCACGTTCGCGACCAGGTTGCGGTGCGTGAGCATGACGCCCTTCGGAACACCGGTGGTTCCCGACGAGTACGGCAGTACTGCGAGGTGCTCAGCCGGATCGAACTCGACCTCGGGTGCCGGGTACCGTTCGGCGAGCAGTTCTCGCAGGCTCGGGTACCCGTCGACCCCGTCGAGCACGATGATGCGCTCAGCGGGCAGCCCGACCGCCGCTGCAGCTTCGGCCGCCTGCGGCAGCAGCGGCCCCACCGTCACCAACCAGCTCGCCGAGGCGCTGGTGATCTGCTCGCCGATTTCATGGGCGGTGTAGAGCGAGTTGATGGTTGTGATGGTCGCACCGGCCCGAAGCACCCCGTGGAACACCGTCGCGAACGCCGGCACGTTCGGGCAGAGCACGGCGACCACCGACCCCACGCCGACATCCCGGGCCGCCAGAGCTCCCGCGAACCCGTCGACCTGTCCGCGCAGTTCGCCGAAGGTCGTCTCGTTCCCGGTAGCCGGGTCGATCAACGCGACCCGACCGGCATCCTCCGGTTCGAGCGATCCGAACAGATACTCGTAGACGCTCTCGTGGGGAATGTGCACGTCCGGATAGGGGCTTCTGAACACTGGGTCTCCTTTGATCCGCTGTCCCGCGCGTCGCGAGGGGATCAGTCTGCCACGACCGCATCGGAGGTCAAGATCGTCTGTAGACATCGACCTGCGATCAGTGGCGACGAGGGGCCAGCCTCTAGACCCTCTGCACGGTGATCGACCACTCGGCCGGGCCGCGCTTCACGAACTCGGTGACGGGGTACCCGTTCTCCGCGGCCCACTGGGGCAGCGAGTCGGTCGCCTGGGTGCAGTCGAAGTCGATGACGAGCTCGTCGCCGACCGGGATCTCCGCAATCGCTCGCTTGGCTTCCACGAGCGGGAAGGGGCAGACCTGGCCGACGGTTTCGAGGATGTGTTTGGTCATGGTGAGGTTCCTTTCGAGGTGGATGGGTGTGAACCGGTTCGGCGAGTTCAGCCGGATACCGCGGCTGGCGTCGGCGCCGGAGTCGTGAGCGGTCGGGCGCTGCCACCCGCACGCTGGTGGTTCATGATGAAGATGCGGGTCGCGACACCCGTTCCGATGATCATGAAGACGAGGGCGGTCCACCCTTGGAAGCTGAACGTCGCGGTGTTCACCATGGCGTTGCCGATGGTGCACCCGCCGGCCCATGCGGCACCCCACCCCATGAGTGTTCCGCCGATGATCGAGCGAACGGCGGTCCGTGCGTCGGGTACGCGAATCTTGAATTCGCCGGACGCCTTCGCCGCGATGAAGGAGCCGATCAGGAGCCCGAGGACCAGCATCACTCCCCAGTCGACGAGCTGCATGTCGCCGTTTCCGAGGAAGACGCCGATGTTCGCGGACGGGCCGGTGATGCCGAGACCCGACTCCCGCCCCGTGGCCCAAGAGAGCGGCCACGCTGCGGTGGCGATGAGTCCGATGATGACGGCGGTGACGAAGGGGTGCCACGGCTTCTCCGTGAGCAGGTGGGCGAGCCCGGTCTTCGATGCGGGAAGTCGGACTTTGGTCACACGGCGCTCGCGGGCGAGGTGACGCAGAACGGCGATCCCGACGCCGACGCCCAGCAGCAGCACCAGGATCCACGGGTTCACCCCGAGGGTCTCGTGGAAGCTCCCGTTGGCCGTCTCCACTGACCGCACCGCGTCGGTGGTCCCGGCGAGCGGGCCGAAGCGGAAGGCGGCGGCCCCGGCGATGTAGAAGATGAGGGCGAGCCAGGATCCGACCAGTCCCTCACCAGCGCGGTAGTAGGTGCCGGTGGCGCACCCGCCTGCGAGCACGATCGCGAATCCGAAGATGAAGCCGCCGAGGATCGTGCCGAGCCACGGGAAGGTGCCGCTCTGCAGCGAGATCACTCCGAACAGGTCGAGCGCGAAGACGCCGATCGATTGCACCGCGACGACCACCATGAAGGCGGTGAGCCAGCGCGTGCTGCGAAGGGTGAAGATGTCGCGGAACGCGCCGGTGACGCAGAAGCGTCCGCGCTGGAAGACGAAGCCGAGCACGGTTCCGAGGAGGAGGCCGGAAAGAATCATCGTGCCAGGCAATCAGCACCCCACACCCAACTTCAAGCAATGTGACCCATTATTACAGCGAATGAGTGGTGCGGGCGTAGCTGGCCAGGCCCGGGCTCCAACCGGGCAGGTGCGGGCCCCAGCTGGCCAGGTGCGGACCCCAGCTGGGCCAAGGAGGCGGGGCCGGCAGACGCGAGACATTCCGTCGCGGGCGGGCAGACTCGTGCCTCAGAACGGGTGCGGGTCTTGGTTCCCGTGACGCGCAGACTCCGAGAGCGACCGCATTCTCGCCCGTGCTCGCTTGCGTACGCCGGCGTCGATGCAGGAGTCCTCTTCCGAGTCTCGCCCCGCGCGACGGAAGCGCACGCGACTCGCCGGTCGATCCTGGTATGTGCGGCCGGTGGGGCTGGTCCACTCGAGCACCCCACCTGGGCGTTGCTCCACTCGCCATGGGGAGTGATGCTTCAGGGTGTGATGCCAGCGACAGAGGTGGGCGAGGTTGTCGGTGGCGGTGCGGCCGCCGAGTGCGGCGTCGACGGTGTGGTCGAGGTCGCATCCCACGGCGGGAACACGGCACCCGGGGAACCGGCAGTGCAGGTCTCGAGCCGCGAGTCGTCGTCGCATGCGCTCCGAGGGCCGGTACCGCTCCACCTCGAGGACCTCACCCCGCTCGTCGTCGACCTTCAGAATGTCCCAGTGATCGGCGATCGCCGCGAACCAGCGAGCGCTCTCCGTATCGATCGGCCCGAATCCGGCGAGGACGCCAGCGTCCGCCGAGGCGTCGCGGGCCACGGGCACGCCCGAGTCGGCGGGGGCGCCAACCCCGTGAAGCTTCGACACCGGTACCGTGACTTGCACTTTGGCCTGAAACGGCGGGTCGGGGCGCGTTTCCAGCTCACTCGGGTTCCAACCCGCGACGATCTCGACGAGGGCGTCGGCGCGTCGTTGATCGACGGTTCGGGGATCCTGAGGGAGCGCCTCCCCTGCTTCATGAGCGGCGAATTGCGTCACGCGCAGTTCACGCGCGCACTGCGTCAGGCGGGCGTGAACCGTCTTTGCGTCACGAGCCGAGAGGACCGCTTGCAGGAGAGCCATACCGTCGGAGAGCGGAGTCACGGTGACACCGCGACCCTCGTGGGCTTCGGTGTGCCGCTCGTCGATCGATCGGTCAGTGAAGCGCTCGGCGAGCTGCGCGACGTGCGGCCTGACGCGGTTGACAGATTCCGCCTCCGCATACCTGAGCGCTTCCTCTTCATATCGCTCTCGACGTTGCCCCTGGGGCACGATCCCACCGGCTTCGCAGATGGCCACTGCCCGAGGCCGATCGACTCGACCATTCGCGAGCGCTTCGTGCACTCCAGGGAAATCGCGCACCAGACTGACGGACTGCGCCACTCGCCGCTCGACGGTGCGATCGCTCAGTTGTACCGCGGCCGCGAGTTCGGCATTGGCCGTGCGATGCGCGATCTCGTGTTCGTTTCCGCTCGACATCTGCGCAGCCTCGGCGTCTGCGAGACGACTAGCCCACTCGAGAAGCCTCGCTTCCTCCGCATCAAGCCGGTCTCGGGTCGCACGAATCGACTGGAGCCCTTCGACGATCTCCGCCAGCGCAGCCCGAGCTGTCGCATCGGAGAACGGCAGTCGCGGTTCCCTTCCCCGGGGCGCGCGACGGGGCGGCGCGAACCCCTGATCGCGATCACGCCCAGCCCGCCCGCCCACCTCGCCGACCGGGCCAGCCTCGCCGTGGCGGGCCGTCCGGTGATGCGACTGGGGCGTCTGCTGCATGCCTCCATTATCCCATAATTCGAATACACGTTCGACTCTTTTCGAGAAGTTCCACAGATGGCGAAGTCTTGCGTCACGAAAGCCCCGTCCGGCAGCTACGTAGCCCCCCACAGCTTCCCCAAGAGCGAATCGAACCATACAGTAAGCAACGTGTGTCAATATCAGGACAGCTGCCCAACTACTCGCCATCGCGCCGGGACGAAGTGTCCGGTTGAAGTGCGCATCGATAATCACAATGCACGGGTGGATGCGCAGAACAAGCAGGCCCTGTCCGCACTCGCCGTCGTAGTGGTGATGCTCGGCATCGCGGCATACATTCTCTTCTTCAGAGAAGGGGCGACGGGAATCGGCGTTCCAGCAATCGACCAGCTCTTTCTCTAATCCAGACACCTGCGAGTATCGCCGAATGTATTCGCACCACCGCCCACCCTGGCACAGTGATATGGACAACGACATAGCCCGATGCGCTGACGCCAGAACGCGAGTTATGATGACGCATGCGCCCGCTCAGATACTCCATCAACGTCACCCAGGACGGCTGCGTCGATCACACGGCGATCGTTCCGAACGTCGAGATGCATCAGCACGCCGAGGCGACGATCGCACGGGCGGACGCACTGCTCTTCGGACGGGTCACCTACCAGCTCATGGAGAGCGCCTGGCGACCGCCGGCGTCGGATGAGATGCCTGATTGGACGCAGCCGTTCGCCCGCACGATCGATGCTGCACGCAAGCACGTGGTCTCCAACACGCTCGACGCCGTCGACTGGAATGCCGAGCTCATTACCGGCACCGCAACTGACATCATCGTGGCCGTCAGAGCGCTCAAGGACGAGCCGGGGACCGGGATCTACGTCGGCGGCGTCACGCTGCCGACCCTCTTGGCCGCCCACGACCTCATCGACGAGTACGAGTTCATCGTTCACCCGCGCATCGCCGGACACGGCCCGTACCTCTTCGGCGGCCTCACCGAGCCACTCGACCTCGAACCGCTCGGGAGGACGGAGTTCGCCTCGGGCGCGGTGGCGACCCGCTACGCATCGAGGCGCTGAGCCGGCCGAACTCTCAGATGCTCGGCTCCCCCAGCGACAGCATGAGTCGATTGGCCCAGTTGAAGAAGGCTCCGGCCTGGATCGCGTCGAGCTGCGAGAGTTCATCGAGCCCCACCGCACGCAGGGCCTCGAGGTGGGTGGCATCGAACCGGATCGGCGTGGCCGTCAGCGCGACCGTCGCGTCGACCAGCGCATCGAGCCGCGGTGAGATCCGTGCCGACACGCCCTCGTCGAGGAGACGCTGCACGTCGTCGCGCGAGAGCTCGTTCTCGCTCGCGGCGCGCGCGTGGACCGACGCGCAGAAGACGCACCCGTTGAATCGCGATGCGGCCGCGGCAGCGAGCTCGCGCTCCCCGCGCGGCAGGCCGGCGTCGGGGTTATGGAAGATGTCGAGGTCGGTCAGCGTCCGCTCGAGCAGCGCTTCAGGGTCGCGCGCGAGCAGCCGGAAGTACGGCATGTGCACGCGCTCGCGCTCGACGAGCGCCGTGTAGTGACGCTCCGTGAAGTCCGCAGCCGCCAGCGGTTCAAGCCACGGCTTCCAGCCGAGCTGATCCTGGGTGAAACGCGCGGGTTCGGTGACGCGCGGCGGCTGCGGCAGCGTCTCGGTGGCCGGCACCGGCGGTGTCGTCGCGGATCCGCCCGCGGCGACGACCCGGCCCTCGGCGGCGCGTGCAACGGAAGCGGCAAGCCTGGCAAACTCCTCCGCCCGGTCCGAGGTCGCCACGGCACCGGCAGCGCCCACCGCCCCGAGCCCGTGCACGACCCGCAGCTGGAAGGTCAGGAACGAGATGAGCTGCGATAGCGTGACGACCCCGGTGGTGCTCCAGCCGGCGTCGAGGAGCGATCCGAGTGCCTCGCGGCTCGCGTCGCGCGGGTGCAGCACCAGCAGGTGCGCGTGCTCGAGCGCCGCCGCGAGCCGGTCCCCGAGGGCGTAGGCGGCATCGACCGAGGAGACCCGATACTCGGGCCCCGATGTGCTCTCGGGCGCATTCTCCGCGCGGAACGCTCCGAAAGGACCCTCGCCTGACGCACGCGCGGCCTCCGCCACGATGAGCGGCTCGAGCGCATCCCCAGCTCCGGCCCCGAGATCGCGGCCGGTCTCGCGCAGGAGTGCACCGTAGAAGGCGATGGCCGCCTCCTGTCCGTGCAGTCTCGCGACGAACAGGGCCACGGCCGCACGCTCGGCGAGCGACACCTCCGCCGTGTCATCGGGCACGAACAGCGCGGCGAACGAACCCTGCGCATGCTCGCGGGCGTCATGACGACGCCGCCTTGCGGTGTCGAGCGCATCACCCGCGCCGATCCCGGCGAGGGCATCGATGATGTCGGTGTCGACCGCTGTCTCGGTCGAGGCTGCGTCCGTGCTGGTCATGAGGTGCTCCTTGTCGGGTGGCGATGTCGGGAGACGACGGCGGGTGGCGGTGTTCGGTGAACGTGCGAGGTGGCGACGCGCTCAGATGACCCAGTGGCCCGATGCGAGCGAGCGTCCGGGGATCGCGTCGATGAGGCGTTGCGTGTAGGGGTGCTCCGCGCGGGTGAAGACGCGCTCGGTCTCGCCGTGCTCGACCTGACGTCCGCGCTGCAGCACCGACACGGTGTCGGAGATCTGCCTGACGACGGCGAGGTCGTGGGAGATGAACACGTACGTGAGACCCAGCTCGGTCTGCAGCTCGGCGAGCAGGCGCAAGATCTGGGCCTGCACCGTCACATCGAGCGCCGAGACGGCCTCGTCGAGCACGACGAGCTCTGGCTCGAGGATGAGCGCTCGCGCGATCGCGACGCGCTGCCGCTGGCCACCCGAGAGCTCTCGCGGTCGGCGATGCGCGTACTCGACGGGAAGCGCCACGCGCTGGAGGACCTCGGCGACGCGCGCCGAACGTGCGCTGCGCGATCCGATGCCGAAGTTGCGGAGCGGTTCCGCGAGCGTCTGACCGAGCGTCTGCCGCGGATCGAGCGAGCCGTACGGGTTCTGGTAGACCATCTGGGTCTTCCGTCGGAACTCCCGGAGCTCGCGCCCCTTGAGGCCCGTCACTTCGAGGTCGTCGACGCGGATCGATCCGGACGTCGGCCGCGAGAAGCCCGCGATGGCGCGACCCGTCGTGGTCTTGCCCGACCCCGACTCGCCGACGATCGCGTGCGTCGTGCCCCGCGGAACCGTGAACGAGACGTCGTCGACCGCGACGAAGGGGTCGGGGCCACGCCCGAATTCCTGCCGCAGACCCCTGACCTCCAGGAGAGGAGCGGCGGCCGCCGCATCGGAGTCAGACGGCGCAGCATCGGAGCCAGAGGGCGAGGCGGCGCGCTCCCGCACTCTCGCGTGACCGAATGAAGGCGCGTCCTGCATGAGCTGCTGCGTGTAGGCGGACTGTGGGCGCGCGAGCACCCGGGCGCTCGGCCCCGTCTCCTGCACCTCACCGCCGCGCATGACCACGACGGTGTCGGCGCGATCCGCCGCGACGGCGAGGTCGTGCGTGATGAAGAGGATGCTCGTGCCGGTCTCCTCGCGCAGGCGATCCAGCAGGTCGAGCACGGTCCGCTGCACCGTGACGTCGAGTGCCGACGTCGGTTCATCGGCGATGATCAGCTCGGGGCTGTTCGCGATCGCCGCCGCGATGAGCACGCGCTGCCGCATGCCACCGGAGAACTCGTGCGGGTACTGCTTCGCCCGCTTGATCGGGTCGTCGATGCCGACCTGCTCGAGCAGGGCGTGCACGCGGTCGCGCACCTCGTCGCGGCTCGGGCGGCCGTGGATGCGGAGCGACTCGCTGATCGACTTGCCGATGGACTGCACGGGGTTGAGGGAGTTGCCCGGATCCTGAGGGATCAGTCCGATGCAGAGTCCGCGGAGGTCGCGCCAGCGCCGTTCGGGCAGCCCGACGAGCTCCGTGGTGCCGAGCCGTCGCTCGTTGAGGGTGATGCTGCCGCCGGCGATGGTGCCGTTGGAGGCGAGCAGGCCGATCGCGGACTGGGCGATGGTGGTCTTGCCCGATCCTGACTCGCCCACCACCGCCGTGACCTCGCCTGGTGCGACGTCGAAACTCACGCCGCGGACCGCGTCGACGGCACCGCGGCCGGTGCGGTACTGGACCGCAAGGTCGCGGATGCTGAGGAGCGGCTGCGCGGCTCCCGTCGTGCCGGCGTTCATCGTCTGCCTCCGCTGCGGTCGTCCGATCCGATGGCCTGGCTCAGGCGGTTCGTGGAGAGCACGATGATCACCACGACGAGTCCTGGGAGGGTCGTGAGCCACCAGGCGGTCGCCACGTAATTGCGTCCCTCGGCGATGAGCAATCCCCACTCCGGCGTCGGCGGCGGTGCACCGTAGCCCAGGAAGCCGAGCGTCGAGATCTGCAGGATCGCGGATCCGAGCTGCAGTGCCGCAAGCGCGATCACCGGCGTGAGGGAGTTCGGCAGGACGTGGCGGCCCAGCACGGTCCAGAAGGTACCGCCCGAGCCGTAGGCTGCCTCGACATACTCGCTCGCGCGGACGCTCACGACCTGGGAGCGCGACAGCCGCGCGAAGACCGCGATCGAGGTGACACCCACGGCGATTGCCGCATTGGCGGTGCCGAAGCCGAGCAGGATCACGATGCTGAGCGAGAGCAGCAGCGTCGGGATCGCGAGGAGCACATCCACGAACCGCATGAGCGCCTCGTCGACGCCGCCACCCACCGCGCCGGCGATGACGCCGATGAGCGAACCGAACACCAGGCCGACGAGCACCGCCAGCACGGCGGCCGAGATCGACTCTGATGCGCCGTAGACGACGCGGGAGAAGAGATCACGGCCCGTCGCATCGGTACCGAACCAGTGCTGCGCGCTCGGGCCCTGCAGCGCGGGCCCGACGGTCTCGGTCGGGCTGAGCGAGGTGAACAGGCTTGGAGCGACCGCCCAGAGCAGGGCGATGATGAGCACCAGCAGCGGCACGAGCACACCGGGACGGCGCACAGCGCGCCACACGCGGGCGAGCCGCGAGTCGAACCCCGAGCCCGAGGCCCGTGAGCCGCGCGTGAGATCGACGGCGGTCATCGCGGTCCCCCTTCGTTGTGCGGGCCGGTGTGCGGGCCGATGTGCGGGCCGGCCTGGGTGGCGGTGGCACCGGTGTCAGCGGCGGTCGGGCCCGCCTCTGCTGCGGTGGCGATGACGGGGACCGCGGATCCGGAACCCCCGCCGCTCCGCTGGCGGAGGCGCGCGTCGAGCACGGGGTACAGCAGGTCGACGATGAGGTTGATCGTCACGAACATGACCGTCGCGATGACCACGACCGCGAGCAGCACGGGCGTATCGCGGTTCGCCACGGCCTGCGCCGTGAGGTTGCCGACGCCCGTGCGACCGAACACGGCCTCTGTGACGATCGCGCCGCCGATCAGCTCGCCGAAGAGCAGGCCAGCCATCGTCATGACCGGCAGTAGCGCGTTCGGGGCGACGTTGCGCCAGAGCAGCCAGCTCGTGCTCGCCCCTCGCGCCTTCGCGACGGCGACGAACGGCTGCTCTCGCACCTCGTCGATGCTGCGCAGGAAGACCTGGGCGAGCGGTGCCGCGATCGGCACCATGAGCGTCAATGCCGGCAGCACGAGCGACTCGACCTCGCTCGCGCCGATCACCGGGATCAGCCCGAGCTGGAACGAGACGACCTGGATGAGCATGATGCCGACCCAGAAGACCGGCAGCGAGATGAAGAACGGCGGGATGTTCCGGAAGAGACGGCGCAGCCACACGCCCTTGCCGTAGCTCGCGGTGAACGCGATGACGACGGCGAGGAACACCGAGCCGACCAGGGCCACCGCCGCCAGCGTGAGGCTTGAGGGCAGGGACTCGGCGAGCAGATCGGATACCTTCGCCCCGCTCTGCACGGAGTAGCCGAAGTCCCCGCGCACGAACGCCCAGATGGAATCGAGGTAGCGGAGCACGAGCGGCCGATCGACGCCGTACGACGCCCGGATCTCCGCGATCTGCTCGTTCGTGAGTCCGAGCTCCGGCGCCCCGTAGCGCGCCATGATCGCGTCGCCAGGCAGCGCCGCGAGAAGGATGTACGCAGCCGTGTAGGCCAGGAACAGTACGAGGACTGCCTGGCCTACACGACGCAACAGGGCGAGCGGAGTCACTGCCCGAGCGTGACTTCGTAGAACGAGGGCCTGCCGATGGACTCGGTCATGAAGCCCTGCACCTCACTGCGCAGACCGTACACCTGGGGCTCCTCGAAGAGCGGGAGCACGTAGGCCTGATCCGTCAGGCGCTTCTGGGCCGCCGCCGAGGCCGCCTCGCGCTCCTCCGTGGTCGGCACGGACGCGATCTCGGCGAGCTGGTCGTCGAGCTCCTGGTCGAAGATCTCGTCGGTGTCGGGGTTCAGGTTCACGAGCGCGTTGCGGTTGCCCGAGAAGTACTGCGACTTGAGCACGTCGAAGTCGGCGCGGCCGACCATCGAGTGGAAGACCTGGATCGTGTCGAGGCTGCGCTGCGCCTCATCCTGCGCGACCTGGTCGCCCGGGAAGATCTCGACGCCGATGCCCACCTTGGCGAGCTGCTCCTGGATGAGCGTCACGACCTCCTTCGAGCGCGGCTGCGGCAGCGCCTCGTTGAAGGTGAGCACCAGGCGCTCGCCGTCCTTCTCGCGGATTCCGTCGGACCCGGTCTCCCAGCCCGCCTCGTCGAGCAGCTCGTTCGCCCGGTCGGGGTCGTACTCGTACGCCGACGAGGTGTCGGTGTAGCCGAGTGCGGTCTTCGCGAGAACTCCGGTCGCGAGCGGGTAGCTGTCGGTGAAGAGCGTGTCGATGATCTCCTGACGGTCCACGCCTGCGATGATCGCCTGCCGCACCTTGATGTCCTGGAGCAGCGGGTGACCGAAACGGAGATTGAGACCGTTGTTCACACCGTTGGTCGCCGCCGCGACGAGCTCGAGCCCGTCGGCCTCGAACTGGCCCTCGTCAGGCGCGGGAATGGTGCGCGCGATGTCCGCCTGACCCGAGGTCACGGTGCCGACGCGCACGCTCGCCTCGCCGGCCACGACGAAGTCGACGCCGTCGATCTGCGCCGCACCCTGGTGCTCGCGCGACGGCGGAGCCCAGTCGTAGTCCTCGCGCGTCGTGAGGTTGAGCTCGCTGCCGATCTCCTCATCGGCGACCACGAACGGCCCCGAGCCGATGATGTCGGCGGCGTTGCCCGGGCCGAACTCCTCGCTCGTGCGATCGAGAGTGTCGTTCGAGACGAGACCCGAGTTGATCGTCGAGACGGCCTGCGCGAATCCCGGTGACGAGTCGTTGAAGAAGAACTTCACGGTGCGCTCGTCGACGACCTCGCCGTGGTCGTAGTTGTTGATCGCTTCGGAGACCGGGAGGGCGCGATCGGGGTCGCCCTTCCCGAACAGGTCGAAGTTCTTCACGACGTTCTCGGCGTCGAGCGGGGTCCCGTCGGAGTAGGTGACGCCCTCGCGGAGCGTGAACGTGTACTCCGTCGCATCCTCGTTCACCTCGGGCAGCTCCTCCGCGATCCACGGCTCGAGCTCGAGGGTCTCGGGGTTCTGGTACAGAAGGCGGTCGGTGATCTGATTCAGCACCCCGCCGTTCGGGTAGAACCCGCCGGCCGGCGGGTACAGCGTGATCCACGTCTGCGGCTCGAGGTAGGTCAGGGTGCCGCCCTCGCCCTCGCCCTCGGATCCTCCACCACCCGAGCAACCCGTGAGTGCGATTGCAGTCGCCGCAATGGCACCGATCCAGGCAAGCCGGCGTTTCTTCATGGGGATTCTCCTCCGAGTGCGATGTGTGCGTTCCAGGTGCACGCAGGCTATTCTTATATGTCGCATAAGGTTTCGTGAAATCCTGCGTGTCATACGGCTTCACACTCGCCTTCGCCACTCATTCCACCCCGATCCGCTAGCACGGGAGCGTCACATTCAGTCATCCGACTCCACCCCGCACGAGCCTCCGGTCTATAACGGAGGGATGCCCGTCGACTCCCGCCCATCCATCGCGATCATCGGCGCCGGGCCCCGCGGCGCCTCACTGATCGAACGTCTCGGTGCCAACGCGCCGGCCGATGCCGACTTCGAACTCCACGTCATCGACGATGCGCCCGACGGCGCCGGGGCAATCTGGCGCACCGATCAGACCCGCGAGCTCTGCATGAACACGCTGTCCGACGCCGTGACGCTGTTCACCGAACCGTCGAGCACCGTCGCAGGCCCTGTCATCGAGGGGCCGACGCTGTACGAGTGGAGCATTCTGGCGCTGGACGGCGCGTTCCCCTCCCCCGATACCGCCGCGGTCGTCTCGCGAATTCCCGAGGCTCGGGCGGCCGCGTTCCACGCATTCCCGGTCAGGCCGGGTCTCGCGGCCGACTACCGTGCCGAGCTCGAGGAGACCCGCCCCGAGTCGCACCCGAGTCGGGCACTGTACGGCGAGTACCTCGCCTGGTGTTTCGCCCGAGCCGTGGCGCAGCTGCCCGCCAGCACGGAACTCGTCCGCCACCGCTCGCGAGCCGTCGAGATCGAGCGCGTGACGACGGGCGCCGACACCGGGCGGGAGCGCATCACGCTCGCTGACGGACGCCACGTCATCGCGGACTCGGTCATCCTCGCCACCGGCTGGATGCCGCGAACCGAGACCCCGGTCGAGACCGTCTTCTCCCGCACGCTCGCCGACCGGCCCGAGCTGACCTGGGTCCGCCCCGCGAGTCCCGTCGATCAAGACCTCTCCGAGGTTCGCGCCGGCGAGCACGTCATCATCCGCGGCCTCGGCATGGGCTTCTTCGACACCATGTCGCTGCTCACGATCGAGCGGGGCGGGCAGTTCGTTCCGGATCCGGAGGCCGATTCCGGCCTCCGCTACGTGCCCTCCGGCGAGGAGCCCGTGCTGCACGCCACGTCGCACCGCGGGGTGCCGTTCCGCGCGAAGACGCTGTACGGCTCGCTGCCCCCTGCTCCCGAGCAGCGGTTCCTGCGCGGCGGCGACTGGGCAGACCGACCCCGCCCGATCGACTTCAATCGAGAGGTCTGGCCCCGGATCGTCGCCGACGCGTACCTCGACCACGCAACCGTGCTGCACCGCACACGCCCCGAAGCGTTCGACGGCGCGCCGCTCGCCGACGTGCGCACCGCGATCGAGGGCGCGCTCGCCGAGCTGCTCGGAACCGGGGCCGGGTCACATGCGGGCCGTGCGGGCGATGACCTCACGGCGACCGCGATCCGCATCGAGGACGCCGTCGCGCCATTCATCGCCGACCCCGCCGATCGCTTCGACCTGCCGGGCGAGATGCAGCCGGTGCACCGGGAGTTCGACTCCCCCGCCGAGTTCGACGCCTGGGTCGTCGCGCGCACCACCGCCGACCTGCGCGAGGCCGAGCTCGGGTGGGACAGCGCCGTGAAGGCAGGGCTCTGGTCGATCAGCGCGGCGCGCGGTGCCGCTGGAGCGATCGGCGCGAACGGCGGCTTCGATGCCGAATCCCGGCGCACCGGGTTCGCGACGCTCATGGCCGTCGGCGGCATGGCCGGATCGGGGCCACCGGCGTTCCGCAACCGGCAGCTGCTCGCGCTCGTCGACGCAGGACTCGTGCACTTCATCGGACCCCGAGCGCAGGTCGAGATCGACGCGTCAGGGTTCCGGGCCGAGTCGCTCGCGGTGCCGGGATCCGCGCTCCACAGCCGCGTGCTCATCGACGCGTGGATGCACTTCCACGACCTCGCCGAGACCGCTGACCCCATGGCCGAGCGCCTGCTCGAGTCGGGGCGCGCCAGGGTCTTCACGGTGCCCTCGCGCGAGCCCGACGCGACGACACGTACGGGCGGGTTCGAGATCGATCCTTCGACGGGACTGCTCATCGGCGCGGACGGTGCACGCGACGGCGCGATCCACGTCGCCGGGATCCCGATCGATGAGCAGCTGCACGGCATGATCATCAGCCCGATGCCCGGAACCGACCCGCCGATGCTCCGCGAGACCGACCGGGTGGCGCGCAGCGCGATCCGGATCGCGACCGCGGCCCGCCACCCCGGCGCCCCCGCGCCCACCGACCTCCAGGGAGCCCTGCATGTCTGACGCACGACCCGTCGCCCTCGTCACCGGAGCCTCGAACGGCATGGGCCGGGAGATCACGCGTGATCTCGCTCGCACCCACCGGGTCATCGCGGTCGGCAGGAACGCCGAGCGCCTCGACGCCGTCGCCCTGGAGACCGGCGCGGAGCCGTGGCAGCTCGACGTCAGCGCGGACGCGGCCGAGTTCGAGCGACGCATCGGCGAGCTGGACCGACTCGACGTGCTGGTGCACGCCGCCGCGATCGGCCCGAAGTTCTCCGTGGCCGAGGCGACGGAGAACGACTGGAGCCGGACCCTCGCCGTGAACGTCACGGCACCGTCCGTGCTGACCCGTCACGCACTGCCGCTGCTGCGCGCCTCCGCTGGCACCGTCGTCTTCATCGGGTCGGGTGCAAGCACGCGGCCTGTGCCAGGCAGCGTCATCTACTGCGCTTCGAAGCACGCGCTGAAGGCGGTCGCCGACGTGCTCCGGATCGATGAGGAGCCGCACCGGATCCGGGTTGCCACCGTCGCGCCAGGGCAGACGGACACCGACATGCTGCGCAGCATGATCCCCGCGGATCAGTACCAGCCGGAGCGATACATCCAGCCCGCCTCGGTCGCAGCAACGGTTCGCTTCGTCGTCGACGCGCCGGCCGACGTCCACCTCACCGACGTAGCGGTGCGCCCCCGGCAGGAGATCGCGCGAATCTGAGGGGCGCGGCAGTGTCGAGCGCGGGAGTACGCTGATCCCTATGGCGATTCTCATCGACCCGCCCGCGTGGCCGGCGCACGGCACACTCTGGAGTCACCTCGTCTCCGACACCGATTACGCCGAGCTGCACGCGTTCGCCGCCCGACTCGGGGTGCCGCGTCGCGGCTTCGACCTCGATCACTACGACGTGCCCGCTGCACGCTACGACGATGCCGTCGCGCTCGGTGCGCGCCCCGTCACCGCGAAGGAAGTGGTGCACGGACTCCGAGACTCGGGTCTCCGTGTGCGGCAGGTCGACAAGCCCGCCATGCAGCCGGTGCGCCGGCGCGAGTACCTGGTGTCGGAGTGGGCCGACCTCGGGCAGCACGTCGGCGGTGCCGGCCCTGCCTGGCTCCGCCTCGGCGACGACCTGCTCACCCGCTGGAACGAGCCCCACCGCGCGTACCACACCGAGCGGCACCTCGAGGATGTGCTGTTCGCCCTCAACCAGATCGGGCTCGGTGGTGAGCAGGTGTCGCCGGTGACTCTGCTCGCCGCGTGGTTCCACGACGCCGTCTATCGGGGCACGCCCACCGACGAGCAGGACTCCGCCGACCTCGCCGTGCGGGAGCTCACCGCACTCGAGGTGTCGCCCGGACTCATCACGGCCGTCGGCGAGCACGTCGTCGCGACGACCCCTGGGGCCGACGTGGGGGCGGCCAGCTCGTCGCTCACCCACCTGCTCGACGCCGACCTCTCGATCTTCGCCGCATCACCGCAGCGCTACGGCGACTACACGCGGGCCGTGCGGCAGGAGTACGCGCACGTCGCCGACGCCGATTTCGCGGCGGGACGCAGCGCGATCCTGAGCCGATATCTGGACCAGCCGACGATCTACCGGAGCCCAGCGGCACAGCAGCTGTGGGAGGCGCGAGCGCGGGTGAACCTCGCGGCCGAGATCGCGTCACTCCGGGGAACATACGCGCACCGGGAGGCCTCATGATTCAGCTCGTACTCATACGCCACGGGAAGTCGGACTGGGGCGACCCCGGCCTGGCCGATCACGATCGCACACTGAACGACCGGGGGCTCCGCGATGCGCCCCGCATGGCCGAGCGGCTCGCCGCATCAGTTGTCGGGATCGAGCGGCTCCTCTCGAGCACCGCCGTGCGAGCCCGCACTACCGCGCAGATCTTCGGCGACACGCTCGGCGTCGCGCCGAAACTCGACCCCGACCTGTACCTCGCGCCCGCAGCAACGCTGTTCGAGAAGGCCGCGGTGACGGGCGCCGCCGCGGTCATGGTCGTGGCGCACGATCCAGGACTCTCCGACCTCGCCGCCACACTCTCGGGCGGCGGAATCGACCACATGCCGACCTGCGCCGTTGCCCGCTTCGTCTGGCGTTCCGGCTCATGGGATGACGTGGCCGGGCGGGTCGCCGACGAGTGGTCGTTCGACACGCCACGGGATGCCGCCGAGTAAGACTCCCGCTCAGCCGCGTGCCGGCGACGGCAGCTCCGGTGAGGGCAGCGCCGCGAACACCCCCGTCACCCACTCGCGCGCCGCCTCGGCCGCCGGGATCGGGCCGCCCGCGTCGTGCCGACCGTACTCCCCCACTTGGGCCGCCCCGCACGCCCGCAACGCCTCGGCGATGAGCTCGCTGCCGCGCGAGTACGTGCGGTCGTAGCTGCGGTCCCCCATGCCGAACACCGCGAACCGGAGCCCCGCGAGGTCGGGCTGCTCTGCACCGAGCTCGGCGAGGAACGGCCTGGCGGCCGTGGGCACCTCGCCGTCACCGTAAGTCGAACACACGAGCAGGTGCAGGCGCTCGGCGTCGAGGTCGCCAACACTCGTCTCGCCGAGGTCGCGCACCTCGACATCGGCGTCATCGCTGAAGAGCCGTCGCAGCTCCTCCGCGACGAGTTCTGCACCGCCCGACTCCGTGCCGAAGAGCACCGTCGTGCCGATGCCGGGGCTGAAGCCGTCGCCGTTGGCTCCCACCGCGTCGTCAGGCAGCGGCGGCAGCTCCAGGGTCGCATCCGCTGCAGCCTCGAGCTGCGCCGCGCGAGTCGCGAGCTTCGTTCGCTCGCGGCCCGGCGCCGCCGTCAGGCGCTCGCGAAGATCAATGCGTCGCCACCCCTCGAAACCGATCTCCGTCGCAAGCGGCGGCAGTCCCGGAGCCGTCGTCGTCACCGCGCCCGACTGCAGATCGGCGACGATCTTCTGCGCGAGCTCTCTCGCGTCGGTGCGCTGATCGGGGATCGTGCCGCGCGGGCCGCGCCGCAACCAGCCCGCCGTGTAGAGCCCCGCCGCGATGCGTCCGTCGGGGTGCGCTCCCGGCTGCAGCTCACGCGAGGCATCCGCTTCGCCCGTGAAACCGATCGCGGTGATGACATCGTCTGCTGGGAGCCGCTCGTCGCCGTCCGCGCAGCGCACCTCGACGGCCGTGACCGCGTCCACACCCGTGATCGCCAGCGGCGTCGCACCGAACCACCACTCGATAGTGACGCGCGGATCGACGACCTCGGATCGGGTCAGCTCGCGCACCGCGTCGACGCGGGCGTCGCGTCCATCGCTCGGGAGCTCACCCGCACCGTGCACTCGGTGCGCCACCCCCGGCAGTCCGGCGAGCTCGCGCACCATCACGGGGTCGAACTTCGCCTCTGGCGCGCCGCTTCGCCCGAGCAGGTGGATCGTCTGCACCCGCTCGGTGAACCGCCGGTGCGCGGCGTCGTCGATGTCTGAACCCGCGAAGCCCGCCGCGTCGCGGGCGATGATGCGCGCGAGATCCATCGCGACGTTGCCGTGGCCCACGATGACGACCCGCTCCCCGAGCGGCTCCGGCTCAGCCGCGTCGGGGTACCCGTTGAGAAAACGGGTCACCTCGCCCGCCCCGCGCACCCGACTCAGCTGACTTCCCGGCTCCGCTCCCGGGACGGTGAGCGGCGCATCAGCGTGCAGTCCCGTCGCGAGCACGACGATGTCGTACGCGTCCTCCAGTTCGCGCAGGGTGACGTCCGCTCCGAGGCGGACATTGCCGCGGAAACGCACATCCTCGGCGCTGAAGAGCCGATCGAACTGGCGGGCGACGGCTTTCGTGCCCTGGTGATCGGCGGCCACGCCGTAGCGGACGAGACCGTAGGGCGTCGGCAGTTCGTCGAAGACCTCGATCGGCGACGCCGGGAACGTGCGGCGCAGCGCCTGCGCCGAGAAGCAGCCGGACGGCCCCGATCCGACGATCGCGATGCGCGGAGCGGGCGCCGCCTGCGCAGCCGGCGATCCCGTCGCACCGGTACGGCGGCCCGTCCAGGTGACCGGCAGCTTCGTCATGCCACGGAACACCCAGCCGCCGATCTCCGCCGGATCCTCATCCGTGAGCGCGAGTCCCTCGAGCGAGGAGAACAGCAGCGGGAGGGCGACCTCAGCGACCTCGGCGCGCGCCGCCCAGGCCCCCAGGCACACGTGCACGCCCTTGCCGAACGCGAGGTGCGGCTTCACTTCCCGGCGCACGTCGAAGCGATCCGGATCCTCCCACACCCGCTCATCCCGGTTCGCCGAGAGGATGCAGATCCCGAGCCGCGCGCCTGCAGGCAGCCGGACACCGGCGAGTTCCGTGTCGCGCTTCACCTGGCGCGAGTACAGGCCGATGGGGGCGACCCAGCGGATCGTCTCGTCGAACGCCGCGTTCCAGAGGGTGGGATCTGCCTCGACCGCCGCCCGCTGCTCCGGATGCGAGAGGAGTCCCCACGCCGCCACACCCAGGGCATCTCGGGGTTCGTTCAGGCCGCCGCCGATCGTCATCTTGACGTTCGCGCGGATCCGCTCGAGCGGCATCCGGTAGTCGGGAATCTGCAGCAGTTGGGAGAGCAGCGACTCGTTGGGGTTCGCGGCGTGCCAGGTGAGCATCTCGTCGAGCGCGACGTCCACCTCGTCGAACGACTGCTTGCCGAGCGCCCACACCTCGGGGTCGTCGGCGTAGTTGCCGGTCGCATCGATCATGGTCTGCGACCAGCGCTGCAGATCCTGTTGGGTCGCGTTGTGGAGGCCGATGAGCTCTCGCAGGCTCTCTGCCGCGAAGGGCGCCGCGAAGTCCCAGACGAGATCGGCTCCGGGGCCCTTCGCGATGAGTTCCTCAAGGTATCGCTCGGCGTTGCGCTGGAACTTCGCCTTCCACACCCGCTGCACCGCTCCCGGGCGGAGGGCCGGCTGCCAGGCCTTGCGCTCGATGTAGTGCTCCGGGTCGTCGCGGCGGAGCATCGAATGCCCCATCGCCCGGATCTGCAGCGAGCCCTCCTCGTCGGCCGAGAAGACCTCCTGGTCGAGCTCGGTCTCGTGGACCGCCGCGTACGAGGTGACGAGGTAGCGGTTGACGCTCGGCACCCAGTGGACGCCGCCCTCGGCGCGGAGGCGTTCGTAGATCGGGAACGGATCGCGGTACAGATCGGGAATCGTCACCCAGTCGGCGATCGGTGCTTCGGTACTCATCGTGGTCTTCCTCACAACTCCATTGGTGTTGATCCGAGTATGGAGCGTGGCAAACGGATAGAAAAGCGGAATTAGTCGTTCTGATTCATCGGAAACGTTGAATAATGGAGATATGAGCATCGTCGCCCGCCCCGTCCCCGCGTTCACTCTGAAGCAGCTGGCCTACCTCGTCGCGGCGGCTGACTCCGGGACGGTTGCGGGAGCCGCGACCCGGCTCAACGTTTCACCCTCGGCGCTCTCCGACGCGATCACCGAGCTCGAGACGGCCATGCGGGAGCAGCTGTGCGTCCGCCGGCGCGCGCACGGCCTCACGCTCACCCCGAGCGGCGATCGGGTCGTGGCCCACGCTCGGCGCATGCTCGCCGAGGCCGACGAACTCGCCCGCGCCGTCGGCGGCACCGACACGCTCTCTGGGCCCATCGTGATCGGGTGCTACCCGACTCTCGCCCCGACCGTGCTGCCGCGACTGCTCCGAGAGTTCGGTGCCGAGCACCCGCAGGTCGATCTCACGATCCGTGAGGCGACGCAAGATCAGCTCGCCGACGACATCGCGGAGGGACGTGTCGACGTCGCGTTCGTCTACGACATGCTCGTATCGCCCGAGACCGAGCGGGTGCAGCTCGCGGCATTCCCCGCGCACGTGGTGCTGGCCGCCGATCACCCGCTCGCGGATCGCGACACGGTCAGGCTCGCCGACCTCGTGGACGACGACCTCATCCTCCTCGACGCTCCCCCGTCGAGCGAGCACACCCTCTCGGTCTTCGCCGCGCAGGGGCTCACTCCGCGGGTGCGGCACCGCACCTCGAGCTACGAGGTGGTCCGCACGCTCGTCGCACGCGGACTCGGGTACGGGATCCTCGTCTCGCGCGTCGCGAATCCGCGGAGCTACGAGGGGCTCCCGCTCGTCGCGAAGCCCATCCAACCGCCCGTCAGGCCGGTCGCGATCGACATGATCTGGGCCCCGAACCGGCCGGTCCCCGCGCGCACCCGAGCACTCATCGGGTTCGCGCGGGGACTGGACTGGGGTGCGGCTTAGACCGTGATCACCTTCGGCGCCGCCACCGACTTGAGGCCGTGCGCGCCGAACTCGAGGCCGTACCCCGACGCCTTGACACCGCCGAACGGCACCATGGGATTGAGGGTGCCGTGCTGGTTGATCCAGACGGTGCCGGCCTCCAGGCGGTCGGCAACACGACGCGCCTCGGCTGGATCGCCCCACACCGAAGCTCCGAGGCCCTGGTCGGAGGCGTTCGCGCGGGCCACCGCATCGTCGAGGTCGGTGTAGCGGATCACCGGGATGACGGGGCCGAACTGCTCCTCCTCGACGAGGTCGGCGCCATCGCTGATGTCCGTCACGATGGTCGTGCGGTAGAAGCGCGGGCCGAGCTCTGGCGCCGCCTCGCCACCGGTGACGACGGTCGCGCCGCGTTGCCGCGCATCGTCGACGAGCCTGCTGACGATGTCGAACTGCTGCGGGGTCGTCAGCGGGCCGAGCAGATTCTCCTCGTCGGCACCGGGCCCCATCGGCACGGACTCCGCGAGTGAGACCAGAGCCGCGACCACGTCGTCGTGCACCGACTCGTGGACGTAGAGCCGCTTCAATGCGGCGCAGGTCTGCCCGGTGTTGATGAAGATGCCCCAGAAGAGCGCCTCGGCGATCTCCGACGCTTTCGCGCCGGGGAGCACGATGCCCGGGTCGTTGCCGCCGAGCTCCAGAGTCAGGCGCGCGAGGTTGTCGGCGGAGTTCCGCACGATCTCGCGGCCGGTCTCGGTGGAGCCGGTGAACATGACCTTGTCGATGCGGGGGTGCCCGGCGATCCGCGCACCGACCTCCCGGTTGCCAGACACGACGGTCAGCACGTCGTCAGGGAGGTGCCGGTTCATGAGCTCGACGACCGCGAGCACGCTCAGCGGCGTCGAGCTGCTCGGCTTGACGACCACCGCGTTCCCCATGCGGAGGGACGGCGCGATCTGCCAGATACCGATGAGCGCCGGCCAATTCCACGGGCCGATTGCGGCGACCACGCCGAGCGGCACGTAGTGGAGCTCGGACCGGGTGCCCTCGGCTTCGAACAGCAGCTCGGGTTCGATGACAGTGTCGGCGGCGTTGCGCACCCATACGGCGCACCCGGCGGCTTCGAAGCGGGCCCCCGCGCCGTTCAGGGGTTTGCCCTGCTCGCTCGCGATGATGCGGGCGAGCTCCTCGGCGTGAGCGTCGATCTCGTCTGCGGCGAGGTGAAGGATGCGCGAGCGCTCCTCGTGGCCGAGCGCGGCCCAGCCGGTCTGCGCCGCACGGGCGGCTCCGACCGCCGCGTCGAGGTCGGCGACCGTGTGAACCGGGGCGTACCCGATCGTCTCACCGCTCGAGGCGTCCTGGATCGCCCGGCCCTGCTCGGGATCGACGGTGATGGCGTCGATCAGTGGGTTGCTCGGCGGCGTTGTGGTGGGTGCTGCTGTGGTCGGTGATTCGGTGGTCGTCATGACGGTGGTTCCTGATCCTCTGGTCTCGGTTCGGGGTGCGCGTGCGCGGCTCAGCGGTCGGCGAAGGAGGTCACGCAGGCAACGGTGGCGTCGTCGTATGCGACGTCGTCGTAGGTCTCGAGCCCGGCCTTGTACTCGTCGAGCACGCCCTGCGCGTCGTCGAGGCCCTGCTCCGTGGCGAGATCGACCCACATCTGCTCGCCCGTGTCGCCGAGGGAGTCGCGCCACTCGGCGGTCTGCTCCTCGTCCCACGCGTTGAGCGAGCGCACCGTCGGGGCCTCGAGCATCTGCTCGCACTGACCCGCGGCGACCTCGTTGAACGCGGCGATCCCCTCGCCCGTGTTGAGCTCCTCGGTCACCCGATCGAGTGCTTCGCGCAGGTCGTCTGGCAGATCCTCGTACGCGCCGGCGTTCACCCACATGCCGAAGGTCGAGTACTGCCCCACGCCTGGGTCGGTCCACTCGGGCAGCAGCTCCATCAGGCCGTAGTTCACGGGGAAGTCGATGGCGCCGCCGATCGCGGAGACGACCCCGCGCTCGACCGACTCGTAGGTCTCCGGAGCGGTCACCGCCACGATGTTCGCCCCCTCGTCGCCGATCGCCTGCTGAATGATCGGGCCAGAGACGCGCACCTGCGCACCCTGGAACTGGTCGGTGCTCGTGATCGGGTCGTGCCCGCCGAGCAGGAAGCGGCCGACGGGCCACGTGGCGACGTGGTGCAGTCCGTTGCGCTCCATGATCTCCTGCGCGGGCGCGTAGTTCTCGTGCAGATCGTAGATGGACTGCATCGCCGCCTGTGCGTTCTGGCTCAGGAACGGGATGCTCACCATGCTCGTGGACGGGAAGTACTGCGGCGTGTAGTCGGGCACCGTCACCCCGATCTGCGCGCGTCCGTCGCGCACGCAATCGGCGACCTCGGGCGCCTTGCAGAGCGATTCCGTGGCTGTCCGCTCGAATGAGAGACGACCGTCGGTCTCCTCCTCCACCCGGTCCATGAACCAGTCCTGCACTGCGGCGTTCGGGGTGTCGGCCTGCGCGCCCGTGACGAGCGTCCAGGTGACGGTTTCGCCGCCGGCGTCACCCGATCCCGAAGCGTTGTTGATGCCGGCGCATCCGGTGAGGGCCAGGCCGGCGACGGCGACGATGGCGAGTCCGCTCGTGCGGAGGCCGCCGCGAGTCCGGCGATGAGATGTCGAGAACATCGTTGTCCTTTCTGATGATCCGCCTCGGCGTCGAGGCGTCTATTTCTGATTGTTCTGCAGCCTCACGGCCGCGTGGTTGGTGAGGGGCGCACGTCGGTCAGCAGTTCGCGCACGCCCCGGTGTTGTTCGGCTGCACGCGCTTGCCTAGCCGGCTCCCTGCGCGACGAGTGACGGCAGGAAGAGCGTGATCGCCGGGAAGAAGAACAGGATCGCCGAGACCGCGAGGTCCATGAGCATGAGCGGCAGGACCCCCTTGAAGACGGTCTCGGTGCGCACCCCGGTCGCTCCGGCGACCACGAAGCAGGTCATGCCGACGGGAGGTGTGACCATGCCGATCGCGGTCAGCTTCACGATCATGAGGCCGAGCCAGATCCCGTTGAAGCCGAGCTCCATCGCGATCGGGTAGATGATCGGGATCGTGATGATGAGCACCGAGATCTCGTCGAGCGCCGTGCCGAGCGGGAGCAGGAAGAGGAGCAGCAACCCGATCGTGAGGAGCGGCGGCACGTCGAGCCCCGCCACCCACGTCGTCACGGTGTCCGGCACGTGCGCCGCGATGAGGAAAGTCGAGAAGATCGTCGACCCCACGAGGATCATGAACACCATCGACGTCGTCTGCGCCGTATCGAGCAGCGCGCCCTTCACGTTGCTCCAGATCGTGCTGAGCCCGTCGTGCCTGAACTCCCAGATCAGGATCACCAGGGCGACGAACGCGGCGATGGCCGCCGATTCGGTCGAGGTGAAGATCCCGGAGAACATGCCGCCCAGGATGATGAGGAAGATGAGCGACAAGCGGAAGAGTCCGCGCCACGGGAGCGTGCGCAGCGTACGCCCGTAGACCTGCTGCACCGCTTCCGTGTTCGGCGTGCCAGCGGGCAGCGGCGCGGCGATGCCGGGGCCTGGGCCGGTGTTGCCGGCGCCTGCGCTGCTGTTGCCGGATCCGGCGGCTGCACTGGCCGAACCGCCCGCGCGCACGGCGGCGTACGCGTGTGCATCGGAGACGGTCTCGGCGAGTGTCGTCTCGGGTCGGACGATCTGGCGGTGCCCCATCACGAGAATGTAGACGATGTATCCGAGGGCGGAGAGCAGGCCGGGAATGATGCCGGCGGCGAGCACCTGCGCCACCGACTCCCCCGTCATGATCGAGTACAGCACGAGGAACGTGCTGGGCGGGATCACAACGCCGAGCGTGCCGGCGATCGCCACGATCCCGGTCGCAAGAGCGGCAGGATACCCGTACGCCCGCATCTGCCCGACGGAGAGCTTCGACATGGTTGCCGCGGTGCCGATGCTCGAGCCGGATACCGCGGAGAAGCCGGCGCAGGCCATGACCGTCGCGACGCCGAGGCCGCCGGGGAACCGGCTCACCATGTGGTTGGCGACGGCGAAGACGTGCTCCGCGATCTTCGCGCGCATGGCAAACATGCCCATGAGAATGAACATCGGGATGATGGTGAGCGAGAAGCTCGCTGTCGCACTGAACGGCACCGAGCCCATCACGTTCGAGGCGTAGTCGGTGCCCTGGAGGATCCCGAGCCCCAGCGCTCCCGAGAGCGCGAGCGAGAGTGCAACGGGCATCCGCATCATGAGCAGAACGAGCAGCAGGACGACGATGGTGAGGACAATTATCGTGAGGAGCATGGGAACCCTCCGGGTGAAGTGACGAGCGGCGACCGGGTCTCAGGCATCGAGCATCGCCTCGGTCTCGTCGCCGTACGGGGTGCGTCCGCGGAGTGCGCGGACGAGGTTGACGACCGCGACGACCGTCCAGAGCACGACGCCGACGGCGATGATCCAGCGCATCGGCCAGATCGGCCACTGCACCAGACCGAAGCGGGTCTCGCTCGCGCTCGTCGACTGGGCCGCGCGGACGAAGAGAGCGACGGACATCCACGCGAGGAGGCCGGCGCTCAGCGCCCAGACGAGCGTCGAGACCGCACGGGCGAGCCGCGGCGGCATCCGATCGGTGACGATCGTGACGGCGACGTGTCCGCCCTGGATCGAGGTCCACGCGAGTCCGAGGAACACGGAGGCGACAAGCGCGGTCTCGGCGATCTCGATCATGCCTGGCAGGCTCGACCGGGTGATCCAGCGCACGAGCACGTCGGCGACGGTCGCCACCATGAGCACCACGAGGCTGCCCGCCGCGACGACGCCGAGGGCGGCGCTGCACTTCTGAAGCACGCGGTCGAAGGTCGAGCGGGGCTCTGTCATGACGTCCTACCTCTCCCGCCAGAACTCGACCGCGCGGGTGTGATCGACGTTGCCGAGCGCCTCGAGGGCCTCGCTCATCGCACCGGTCACGGCGTCGCAGACGGGCGACGTGCGCCCGGCGGCGCGCTGCACGCTCTGGGCCACTCTCACGTCCTTCGTGAAGAGCGGCAGCGCGAACCCACTGGCGTACTGCCCGCCGACGACGTGGTCTGGCAGTACGTGGGTGGTGACGAAGCTCTGGCCCGTCGAGGCGTTGAGCACATCGACCATGACGCCGGGGTCGAGGCCGAAGTCTGCTCCCGCGATGAGCGCCTCCGAGGCCGCCGTGAACGCGGCAGCGGCGACGAAGTTGTTGAGCGCCTTCATCGCATGGCCGGTGCCGAGCCTGCCGGTGCGGAAGATCTGGGCGCTCATTGTCTCGATGACGGGGATCGCGCGCTCCGCGGCAGCGTCATCGTCGGCGCCGAGCATGATCGCGAGCGTGCCATCGATGGCGCGCTCGCGCGCACCGGAGACGGGAGCATCCACCATGGCGTAGCCCGCCTCGCGAAGCCGTGCGCCCGTCTCGGTGGTCTCGGAGGGGTCGGACGAACTCATGTCGACGAAGAGGGTGCCCGGTGCGGCGGGGATGCGCGGTGCGCCCGTGTCGTCGAGCAGCGCGCTGCGGACGATGGCACTCGTCGGCAGCATGGTGAGGATGATGTCGCGGTCCGCCAGGTCGGCGATGTCCGTGACCGGCCGTGCGCCGATCCGCTCGGCAACCACCGTCGTCTGCGCCGCGTCGACGTCGAAGACGGCGAGGTCGAACGATCCGGAGGCGGCGATGTTGTTCGCCATCGGCTCCCCCATGGTGCCGAGGCCGATGAAGCCGACCCGGGTGCTGGCGGTGTCACGCACGGCCGGCCTCCCCGTCGAGTTCGAGGGAGACGCCGCGCTCCGCGAAGACCTCTTCGAGCGCCCTGAGGCCCTCGACGGCGGCAGGGATGCCGCAGTACAGGATCGAGTGCACCGCGATCTCGCGCAGCTCGACCGGCGTGACCCCGTTGGCGAGCGCGCCGCGGGCGTGGATGCGGAGCTCGTGCGTGCTGCCGAGGGCGATGAGCATGGCGAAGGTGATGCGGCTGCGCTCCTGGAGCACGAGTCCGTCGCGCTGCCAGATGTCGCCGAAGCAGGTGCGGGTGACGAACTCCTGCAGCTTGTGGTTGAGGTCCGTGGTGTGCTCGACCTGGTTCTCGGCACCCTCGGGGCCGAACATGTCACGTCGCTGGCGCAGGCCGGTGTCGTACAGATCGTCAGTGATCAAGATCTACTCCTTTGCAGATGGGCGCGGCGGGTGAGCCGCCTCCCGTTCAGTGTGCCGGAGGCCGTCGCGCCCGCACTTGTGCGTGACCGCAGCGCGACTGGCAGTTCGCGCAATCGCCCGGAACACCCTCTATTCTGGGTCGAGAAGGACGACGAGGTTCATGATCGCGAGGAGGCGAGCCGATGACAACGCAGGATCCCGGGCGCTCGGTGGAGTTGGTGGACTCCGTGGGTTTCGAGGACTGGGTGCGGCTCGTGGGCAACCGTTTCGTGCCGCTCACGCTGGCGACGGGCAGCCCGGAGACCTTCACCGGCACCCTCCGCAGCCGCACCATCGGCGGCATCTGCGTCACCGACATCCGCGCCTCGTCGCACAGTGTGCACCGGCTGTCGCGTGCGATCCACCGTGACCAGAACGATCACTTGAAGCTCAGCCTGCAGCTTGAGGGCACCGGCATGGTCATGCAGGACGGCCGGAGCGCGCACCTCAACCCGGGCGACGCCGCCATCTACGACACGTCACGGCCGTACACGCTGGAGTACGACGGGGCCATGCGATCCCTCGTGATGCTCTTTCCGCACGAGATGCTCGGTCTCTCGGCGAGCATGATCCACACCGTCACAGCGCAGCGTCTCGCGGGCGACGACGGCATCGGCCGGATGATCTGCCCGTTCATGCAGCACATGGCCGAGAACCTCGATCAGCTCGAGGGTGCGAACGGGTCGCGCATCATGCACAGTGCCTTTGAGCTCATCACGGCGCTGCTGTCAGCCGAGCTGCAGCGCAGCCCCGAGCACGACGAGCAGGGCGTCGCGTTCGAGTCCGTGCGCATGTACATCGACACGCACCTGCCCGACCCGCGGCTCAGCACCGATGCGATCGCCCGCGCCCACTACATCTCGACGCGGCAACTGCAGTATCTCTTCCAGGAGGAGGGGCTCACGGTCGCCGGGTACATCCGGTCGCAGCGTCTCGAACGGAGCCGGATCGCGCTCGAAGACCCTGCCCTGCACGGGCGCACGGTGCTGCAGATCGCGCAGTCGGCCGGGTTCACCGACCTCAGTCACTTCAGCAAGCTCTTCAAAGCGACGTACGGGCGCACCCCACGCGAGCACCGGGTGACGCGGGTGGGGTGAGCGGGTCGGGCGGCGGGCGCGCCTTCAGCAGAGTCGTCGGTCTCGCACGACCCGTCTGCCATCGCACCAGTCCGCCACTCGTTCGCTGTGCGTCACCATGATGACGCGGCATCCGTGCTCGACGGTGCGACTGAAGAGTTCGAGGATCTGCGTCTCGGTGTCGGCATCGAGTGCACCGGTGGGCTCGTCGGCGAGCAGGAGTTGCGGGCCGGAGAACAACGCTCGGGCGATAGCGACACGCTGGGCTTCTCCTCCGGAGAGCTGGCGCACGCGTTTGCGCTCGTACCCCGCCAGCCCTACCCACTCCAGGCATTCGGAGGCCCGGGATGCGGCACTGCGGCGCTCTCCGACGAGCACATTCTGCAGGACGTCGCGGTCGGTGAGGAGGGTGGGGCTCTGCGTCACGATGCCGACGTGCTGCCGCCTGAAGTCGGCCATGTGGCGCTCGGTGATCGTGAGGGGTGCTCCCGCGTAGTGATACTCCCCCGAATAGTCGAGGTGCAACCCGGCGAGCACGCGGAGCAGGGTGCTCTTGCCAGACCCGCTTCGACCGAGGATTGCCACAGAGCGTTCATACGGCTGGGGTGCGAAGCGCATGGCGTCGAACAGAGTTCGTTCTGCACCGTTCGGCTCAACCACGGTGAGACGAATATCTCGGAGTTCGATGTCAGGCATCTGGTTCGCGGTCATTCAGGCCACCTCGGTTTCGTGGAGCGGGGTTCTGGTGAGAGCCGCGCGCTGCAGGCGCACATCGCCCCACGCGACGAGCACGAGCGCGCCGAGGACGCCGAGCTGCAGCATCGCGTGACGATTCGGCAGGGCGGACGCGACCGCGATCGTGGCGGCGATCGCGGCGGCGTGTTCGGTCAGGACCCGGCGAGCCAGAGTGCGCTCGAGCCGGACCCGCGGCCTGCCGAGTAGCGCGTGCACGACGAGGACTTCGCGTCGACGGGCGAGCAGTGCGTCCGAGAGCAGCCAGATCACGACTAGCCCTACCACCAGCATCGTGACTCCCAGTGTCAGGACGAGGCCGCGGTTCTGATTGAGGAGCTCCGAGATCTGTGCGTACTGGACGAGATAGGCGGGCGCGTTGAGCAGGGTGAAGTCGTGGAATCCGGAGCGATCGGCGATGGTGTGGAGCTCGCGGAGCACTCCGTCGGCTGAGGTGCCACGAGGCGCGGCGATGTCTCCGCTGAGCATGGCGAACGTGAGGATCCCGCCGAACTCTCCGGAGGAGGTCGCGAGGCCCTCGCTGTCGGCGGGGTACGGGACGACGATGGTTGTGTCGAGGTAGGTGTCGCGGTCTCCGTGGAAGTAGATCGAGGATCGCTCCTCGAGGAAGCCGACGACCTCGAACTCGAATTGCTCCAGGTAGAAGTCTGCACGGAGCACGTCTCCGAGTGCATAGATACCGTCATAGCTCGCGCCGAGCAGCACCGGGAGGCGCTTGCTGTCGTAGTCTACGCGACTCCAGTCGATCGCTTCCCCTGTCGACACCGCGAGGCCGTAGAAGTCGAAGACGGCCTCCGTCATCTGGAGCGACTTCGTGTTCAGCACGGTGTTCCCCGCCGCATCGACATACTCCCCTTGCGTCTGCATATCCGTGCCGTACCCGTAGTCGAATGTCTCGTCTCCGGCGAAATCGATGATGGGCACGGACTGGTCGAATGCGGAGAGGAACTCGATCTCCTGACTCTCCTCCATTTCGGTGAGGAACCGCCCGATCTGGGTGAGCGTGATCGGATCGCCGAGGGCCACGGAGAATATCTCAGGGTCCGCGAGAGTGTCGGTGATCGAGTACATCTCGACGTCGCTGTCGGTCGAGAACTCGGTGTGCAGGGCGCTGGAGACCGAAAGTGTGAACGTCAATGCGTGAAAACAGGTCAGCGCCAGGACGCTCAATATTGCAGTTTTGGCGAGCATGAGCAGTCTGTTGCGTCTGAGGTCGAACGCTATTTCACGCATGACGCGACCTCGATGTCCCCCGGGTCATGAGCAGCGTCACACTCGTGACGGTGGCGACGCTGATCGCTGTGGTCGCGAGGATGTGCATTCCCGGCAGTGCGTGACCGGTGGCCATACCGGCCCCGGAGACGACCGTACTCGCCGCAAGCGACAGACCCGCCACAGTGCCACCCTGCTCGGCTGAGAGCCGTCTCCACCGCGCCCCGCGCAGGTGTCTGACGCGCATCGCTGGAAGGGAAAAGCGTGCTGCGAGGATGCCCGCCGTCGCCCATCCGCCGACCGTCAGTGCTCCGCCGAAACCGAGTATCTGCGGAGAGACATAGTCGATGTTCGTTCGGTGCAACGAGCCGGCCGGGATGACCTCGATGACGGTCTCACCGAATCGGTCCAGGATCGTCGCCCGCCCCTCGGGACCGTCCACCGTTACGGTCTCCACGCCCGCATCAAGGATGATCGACGTGTCGTGCACTACGACGAGATCCGCGAGAGCGCTGTCCTCGCGCAGACCGAGGTCGCCGACGACTTCGTAGGTCCGGTCGAACACGCGAACAGTGCGCACGTCACCTTCAGTGCGGGTCTCCACCTCGCTTCCCACTACTGCTTCCTGGCCGTCATCCCCGGAGAATCCCGGGCCACCATGCAATGGGATCGGCACGCGGGAGATCTCCTTCGCGGAGATCGCCCACGCGCCGTCGTACCCGTCAGCTGCCCCGAGCACCCAGGCGTCCGCCCCCACTCGATCGACTGCGTCGATCACCGCTGTCGCGTCCTCGCGAACCTGGAATGCGTCCCGCGACAGCATTCGATTCGACTCCAGGTCAAGAAACCGCTGCTGTTGCGCATACGCTCCGAGCGCGAACCCGAGTAGGGCGAGCACCACCATGAGCCCCGTGAGAATTACCAGCTGACGGGCTGTCACCGACTCACCGCCCGGGCAGTGAGGCTTGGGGCTTCGCCGGGAAGCTCATCGCTTTCCTCTCCCGTAATAGGTGTGTGCCTTTCCGAACCCGCTGCTCGCAGCATCGGGATTGAACGCCACCCACTTGGTCTTCGCCTCTGATCTTCCGTGACCCCACTGCCGACCTGAAGAGGCGATGACCCCCGTGTACGGCCAGTAGTGCTCAAGCCTCGCGGTCGTGTAGTGCGTCACGCCCCTCCAACTCGTCCACCCATGTGATCGCTTATGTGATGTCCCCCTGATCGACTTCGTCTCGGCCTTCCCTCGATGGCTTACTGAGGACTTGGCGAACGGAGCGACAGCGCTCCGAGATTGAATAGCCGGCGCGGAGTTCTCGGTTTCTGACCACCCGCCAACTGCTTCCCAAGATGCGGGGACCGTGGGCAGCGACGAGAACGTCACCGAAGTGATGATGCCGGCGACGCCGACCAGTGTTGTCCATTTGTTCGCGAGCATGGGGAGTGACCTCTTTCCGCCGTTCAACGGCATTTCTGGCCCCTCGCCGGAACTCACAGTAGCATAATTACGATCCACGTTGCAGTGTTTTTGGCGCACGAACTCTATCGATGCGCCATCAGGAAAATAGCCCACTTTAGTTGATATAATGCGCTATACTATGACTGGTCATTGGAGGAACACATGAGTGGTCATCGAGAGTCACAGGGCGATTCGGGCAGCGCCCAATCGAGCGGCCGCTTTCGACGTTGGATACTGGCACACGCTCCGTGGCTGTGGACCCCAAATGGCCATGACTGGCTTCCGACGAGTTGGGCCTCCCTCGGCGCCTTGGTTGTCGTCATCATCGTGGTGGGTATCGTTATCACGTTGGTGGGTTGATAGGGACGCTGCGCGACCCTCCGGTCATGTCCCAGTTTTCGTGAACACCGGTGCGCGTGCACACAACATCGCAGAACAACTTTCGATCGCGGACGGCGCGATCGTCGGCACCACGTTCAAGAGAGACGGCATCTTGGAGAACGAGGTCGCTGCCGAGCGAGTGACCGAGCTCATCTCAGCCGCGCAAGAGTTCCGCCGCATCGCGAAGTCACCAGGCGACGATGAGCAGCCCATCATCACGAGGCGTATCGCGCGCGCATCCCCTCCCCCGCACCGGGACCCGACGTGAATACGTAGCGGGGGCCAGCGACCGATTGCCCCGTCCTGGGATCGACGACCACGGGCTCGACCTCAAGGCCAGTCTCGGAGTCAATGAGCACCATCGCGCGTTCCTCCGGTGCGAGCTGCGCGTTTCGCCACGCCGCCATCGCAACAAGAATCGGCCGCAACGACCTACCGAAATCGGTGAGGACGTACTCGTGACGCCTCGGCCGCTCCTGATACACGCGCCGCTCCAGGACGCCGCTCTCGACCAGCGTCTTGAGTCGAGAGGTGAGCATGCTCGAAGAGAGGCCGATGTTCGCCTCGAACTGGTCAAACCGGGTGTAGCCGTCGAAGCAGTCATGCAGGATCAGCATCGTCCACCACTCCCCGACGTACGACATCGCCGTCGACAGCGGACACTCCCGATCCTCGGCACGAACACGGGCCGCCATAGACGCCTCCAACCTCACACATCGGTGCCACACTCAGGCACGCCACTTACTGCTATTCTAGCAGTCATAGTTACTGCCAAATCAGCAGTCACTCACCTGAGCAGAATGGCCAACCATGTCGAACAACTTCGCACCGTATGACCCCAGCACCCTTCCCTCGCTCGTAGTCACCTACCTCGACGCCCAGCAGGATCACCGCTACACCGACGCGCTGGCACACTTCACACCCGACGCAGTCGTCATCGACGATGGGAAAACGTATCGAGGCATTGATGAGATCTCCCAGTGGCTCACGCGCTCCGTGAGCGAGTATGAGTACATCAGCACGCGCATCGGTCAGCACCAAAGTGGCGAAGCGCACGTGAGCGTTCGCATTCGGCTCGAGGGGAACTTCCCCGGTGGCGCCGTCGCTCTCCGTTATCTTTTCGAACTCGACGCGGGCAAGATCTCGCACCTCACGATCACGGTCTAGGTGACTCGACGACACTCCAGTATCACCTGAGTGTCACCGGGAAGTGCGAGAATCAAGGAGGGGGGTACGAGAAGGGGTCCCTCCATGCCGCACACTGGAATTCGCGTCCTCGTTGTTGAAGACGAGGATCGACTGGCCGCACTCCTCCAACAGGGCCTGACCGGTGACGGCTACCTCGTCGACATCGTCTACGACGGCGCGAGTGCGCTCACCTTCCTCGAAGAGCACACGTACGAGATCGTGGTCCTGGATCGCGACCTCCCCGTGCTTCACGGAGACATCGTCGCGCGCACACTGCGCGACCGCGGAAGCCCCGTCCGCATCCTCATGCTCACCGCAGCAACCGACGCCTCAGACGAGATCGCCGGCCTCGAGCTCGGCGCCGATGACTACCTGTCGAAACCGTTCGACTACGACGTGCTCCTCGCGCGCCTCCGGGCAATCGCGCGCCGCCTGAAGACCTCGGAGGGCGGATACCAGTTCGGCGAAATCCGACTCAACCCAGGCTCACGCCGGGTCTGGTGCGGCGGTCGCGAGGTGCGCCTCCGACCGAAAGAGTTCGCGATTCTCGTCGAGTTGATCCGGGCCCGGGGCGACGTCGTGCGGCCGATCACACTCTTCGACGCGGTATGGGGTGAGGATCAGCCCACCGACGAGGCCGTCGTGAAAACGGTCGTGCACTCGCTCCGAAAGAAACTCGGTCCCGCGAAAATCGTCACGGTTCGCGGCCTCGGCTACCGGGTGGCCGAGTGACGCGCCGTCTGTGGTCGCGTCTGAGCTTCGGGCGACAGCTCACCGTGATGATCGCGGCCGTGTTCCTGGCAGGCGGCGCGATCCTCATTCTGACTCAGCACGTCGTTCTGCGGTCGCTGCTCTCAGAAGCGGTCACCGTGCACAACGAGCAACGCGACAGCGCGGCAGAGGTCTCAGGTCAGACGCCCGACGATGATGCCATCGTCATCCAGGAGCACGGCCCAGCCTGGACGCACGACACCGTCGTCGACGAGGTGCTCGCGGGCGTGCAGCTCTGGGCAGGTGCACTGCTGGTCGCTCTCACTGTCGTCGCTGTCGTTGCCGCCTGGCTCGTGTCACGCCAGGCGATCCGCCGCATCAGCGCCGTGACCGACACCACGAACGCCATCACCGAACGCGACCTTTCCCAACGGCTCAACCTTCCGGGGCCGGATGATGAGATCAAACGACTGGGCTCCGCCATCGACGGCATGATCGCGCGACTCGAAGCCGCCTTCACCCGGCAGGAGTCATTCATCGCGAATGCCTCTCATGAGTTTCGCACTCCCCTGGCCACGGCCCGCATGGCGCTGCAAATCGCGATCAGACAGGGTCGTGTATCCGAAGAGGCGGTCCTCGAAGTCCGAGAGGTACTGCAAGCCAACCGGCGGATGGAAGAACTCGTGAACGACCTTCTCATCGTCGCCCAAGGTCGCGCGCACACCGAGCTCCCCGATGACCCCGTCGACCTCATCCCCCTAATCGCTCGCGCCATGCTCGAGCAGGCGCACGCTGCCGAGCACGCTAACCTCACCGCACTCATCTCGCTGCCGCGCGAACCGGTACTCGTCACAGGGAGCGCTCCCCTGCTCAGGTCACTCATCACGAACCTGATCGCCAACGCGGTGCGTCACAACGTCACCGACGGGTTCGTCCGCATCAGGCTCGAGGCGGAAGACGCACACGCGCGATTTTGTATCGAGAACTCGGGACCCTGCATTCTCGACGCCGATACGGTCGAACGACTCACCGAGCCTTTCCAGCGCGGCGCCCGATCCCGCATCCGCAATGATGACGGCTCAGAGGCCGGAACCGGTCTGGGGCTCACCCTCGTCGAGAGCCTCACCGAGCTGCACGGCGGCACACTCGCCCTCGAACCGCGCCCTGCTGGCGGACTCAGCGTACGCCTGTCGCTGCCGCTCGCATAACGTCACACGCGGGTGATACGCAACATCACCGCTTGAATACCACCCCCTGGGCAATCTGGCTGCATGCCACGACCGACGTCCACCGATGCACCTCTCTCCGACCTGGAGCCTGAGGAGTCCCCTGACCTCGCACCCCGCGACCGGAGACGCTGGAACCCCTCGATCGTGCTGCTGTGCCTCGCCACCGCAGCGGCCACTGCGGCCGTCGTCGCGTTCGCCATGTACCACCCGGTACCGCCATCACTCGCGGTGGCTGCGGAGCCGAAAGAGGCAGCACTCGTCGCCGAGGACATGACCGACGCTCGCACCGTGGAGCTCAAGGTCGAAGTCGGCGAAGAGTCATCGTTGACATCACCGGTGAACGGGACCATCACACGGACATCCTGCTCCCCGGGCGCCACACTCACCTCGGCCACGACCTCGTTCACGGTCGACAGCGATCCCCTCATCAACCTGCACACCGGCACTCCCCTGTGGCGCAGCCTGAAGTTCGGCGACCGAGGTGAAGATGTGATGGCGCTGCAGCACGAGTTCGCCCGCCTCGGCTATGCCGTCACCGAGACGGCGCGGTTCGACTGGCAGACCTGGATCGCCTGGGACACGATCGTCGAGAGCCTCGGCGGCGACACCACCTATGGCGAACTCGACCTGACTCACATCGTGTGGCTGCCGACCGCGCAGGTCACGGCCTCGGCGTGTCCACTGCGCCTCGGACAGAAGGCCAGCTCGGGTGGAGCGCTGGTGTCGTTGCCCTCCACCCTGCTCTCTGCCTCCGTGAAGACCATGCCGTCAGACCTGCTGCCAGGTACACGAACCCTCACGGTCAACGACATCGGCATCGCGATCAGTGAGGACGGATCCGTCACGGCGGAGAGTCTCGGCACACTCGCCGAAACCGATGCCTACCGGAATCATGCGAAGGACGCCGAGAACACTCCTCTGGAAGGCACCCTCACCCTCGCTGAACCGCTGACGGCCTATCCGGTGCCCCCGGCTGCCGTGGCGATGACGGGAGACACCAGCGGATGCGTCGCGTCGATGGACGGCGATGCCCTCCCGGTCACGGTCGTCTCATCCAAGCTCGGACGCAGCTACATCACGTTCGCCGACGCACCAACAGTCGATGCCGTGCAGGCACGCGCCCCGAAGGATCTCTCATGTTGGTGACGCTGACCGACGTGGGCCACCGCTTCGACGGGCGCCCATTCCTCTTCGAGCACCTCACCGTGCGCCTCGACCCTGGGCGCGTCTACGCGCTGACGGGCCCGTCCGGATCGGGCAAGTCGACTCTGCTCGGCATGCTGGCCGGGTGGATCGCGCCGAGCGCGGGATCAATCGACCGGACCGATGTCGACAGCATCGGCTGGATCTTCCAGAACCCGCACGGGGTTCCGCGCCGAACGGCGCTCGACCACGTCGCGCTTCCGTTCATCGCCCGCGGAGAGTCGCGATTCACCGCCGACACTGAGGCGCAGCAACTGCTGCTTCGCTTCGGCCTGAAGCACGCGATGGATCGGCAGTTCCGTGCACTTTCCGGTGGTGAGGGGCAGCGGCTGATGCTCGCACGTGGAATCGCCGCAGCTCCCGATCTGCTGCTCGTCGACGAACCTACAGCGCAGCTCGACGTACACACCGCGTCGACCGTCAGCGATGCGCTGGCTAACATCGCGACGGCCGGCACCATCATCGTGGTAGCCACGCACGACGCTCGCACGCGTGACGCCTGCACCGACATCATCGACCTCGGAGCGATCTCATGAGCCCGGTGCGGATGCGTTTTCGCGAGGTTCGACGTGAGGCCGCTAGAAACCTCGCCTCGGGCACGAGCCGCGCACTACTCCTCGCGATGCTCCTCGCGACGGCTTCCGGTACGCTCGCGGCGCTCGACACCCAGTCGATGACGGGAGAGCTCGCTGCCGCAGCCGAGTTCCGCGAACGAGGCGGCTCGATCACTATTCTCCAGTTGGCTGGGAGTATCGACGGGCGTGTCTGCGATGCGCTCGGCGAGCTTGACGGAGTGCGGGCCGCGGGCGCCCTGTCGGAACAGGAGGCGCCGCTGATTCTGGCGGGGATTCCGCAGAACCCGGTCACCTCATTCATTTCGAGCGCGGGATTCGCAACGATGTTGCCCGAGTCGACGGGCCAGCAGCACGCGGGTCTGATCCTGCCCGCTGAACTCAGCGAGACCCTGGGGCTCGATGTCGGCGACCCGATTCACACCGCGAGCGGGCCGACAGTGCTCGGTGGCACCTATGCGTACCCCGATGACGGCAGACCGCGCGGCATGGGGTACGCGGCGATCGCACCCGGACCCGCGGAGACGCTCTTTGACCAGTGCTGGGTCGATGCGTTCCCGGTGACGCAGGCGACGCTCGACATGCTGTACACCGCGGTGTCGGCCGATGCCCCGCAGTCCGACGACAGTCCGGAGCTCACCCAGCACAACGCGACGCTCGGCGTTGCGGCCGACCCCTCGCAGACGTATGCCGCTCGTTCGACCGCGATGTTCCCCGTCGCAGCGTTCGTCGTCAGTCTGCTGGTCGGTGTCACGGCGGTGTGGATGCGCCGCATCGAGATCGCTTCTGCCCTCCACTCGGGAGTGCGCAAAGCGGACGAGCTCAGCACGCTGCTGCTCGAAGCCTTCGCCTGGTCGATGGCGGGGGCACTCACGACGATTCCGATCATCGCGATCCTCACACAATCTTTGGCGGCGAACGACCACCTCCCCGTGGTGCTCGCCGCTGCACTGACGCCTGCCCTCTCGGTGTCTGGGGCGATCCTCGGCACGCTCACGGCGGCCCTGCTGATACGCGAACAGCGACTGTTCGTCTACTTCAAAGGGCGATCGTGAAGACCGAATGGGGCAGTCGGGCTCCGCTGCACTGGCGGAGTCACATCGCACAGAAAGGAACACATCATGACTGGAACACTCGCACCCACTGCGAAGCAGAAGAGCCTGCGGCGGCTGGGGACTGCCGTGCTCACCGGAGCCCTCGCCCTCACGGGGCTGACCGCGGCGCAGGTCGCGACGGCGGCGCCGTCTGAGGCGAGGGTGTGTGCAGGGAAACTCGACCGTTCAGCTGGCTACGCCTACGCGAAGAACATGTGCGGGTGGGCGCGCGCCGAAGTCGGGCGTGTCATCGGCGGCAAGCAGCGAATCGTGAGAGCCGATGTAAGGAACAAGGCGGTCTCCGTGAGGTGGACGCAGGGCGCACGCTCCTACGAACGAGCAATGATCTGGTGAGCCGAGCAAGCACCCGGTAAGTACATCATTCAACGCACTGTCTGCCGGGTGGTCGTGCCCAACAAACGGCGCGGCCACCCGGCCCTCCCCAGAAAGGAATCTCCTATGAAACTCACTTCTTCCCGACTGCCTGTTTCGTTCGCCGTGCTCACCGCGCTGCTTCTCGCGGGCTGCACCAGCGGTTCACCCGAGGAACCCGCGCCAGAGGAGCCTGAGACCCTCGCGCAGATGATCGAGGAGGGACTCGCCAACGCTCAGTCAGATTTCCAGAGAGAAGTTCTCGAGAAAGCCAAGGAGACCGGCGAGATCAGCGAGGCGGACTGGAAAGAGGCAAACAACCAGAAGAAAGAATGCATGGCGGCCATGGGATATGAAATGGACGTTGTGTACGAGGGGTCAAAGGTCCTGTGGATCATGGACCTTGATGAGGCAGAAGACGAGGAGGCGCAGAAGAAGCGAGACCGAGACACGATCGACTGCTCTGAGAAGACAAGTGCGTACATCGACGAAATCTACTCATTCCTCGCCGGTGACCAGCCCGGTGCTGACGGCAGCGACCCCCTGCGTGCCGTGTTCGATTGCCTCGTGAAGAACGACCTCATTCCGAAAGACACGACGTTCGACGAGTTCCAGGCAAGTTCCGGTTACGACGAGGACGAGCAGCCGTCTGATGAAGAATCACCCGAAGACGAAGCGATTGCGAAGTGCTGGGCAGATAACACATGAGACACCCGCTCCTCCAGCCTCCTCACTACCCCAATGGAGTCCCCATGAAGTACTTTCCTACCGCCGTTGTCTTCGCAATCGTTCTTCCGTTCACACTCCTGCTCTCGGGATGTTCCGGATACACCGAGATGCGCGTCGATGAGAGCACCGACACGCTCCAAGAGCTCATCGATGACGGACTCGCGAACGCCAAATCAGACTTCCAGAAGCAAGTCCTCAGGAAGGTCCAGGAAAAGGGCGAGCTCAGCGAAACGGACTGGAAGGAAGCCAACGAGCAGTACAAGGCGTGCCTCATCGCCGCGGGTCAGGACGTTGAACTCGTGTACGAGGGCACTCAGGTACTCATCAAGAGCGAGGTGAACGAGGGCAGCGAACCCGGGGATGAGGAGGCTCAGCAACGAGAACGCGAGCAAGACACCGAGTGCTACGAGAAGACCAGCATGTACATCAATGAGATCTACGCATACCTCTACGATGACGGGTCTGAGCAAAATCACGAGGAGATCGAGCGAGCCGTCTACGAATGCCTCATCGACACAGGGGTGCTCCCCGAAAGCACCACGTTCGAGGAGTTCTCGGCGGGGCTGAAGAAGGACGAGGGCCCGCAGATCAGCAACGAGGACACCCCCGAAGACGAGCAAGCGGAGTGCTGGCAGAAGGTCACGTAGGCGGGGTCCAACTCTCCGAGACCGTTACGCGCGCCGTGATTGTTCACCGTCCCTCCAAACGCGCCATGATGGAGTGAGCTCATCGACCGCAAGGAGGCCCGGAGACATGACTCTCGAGAACACCGCAGCTGACCCAGTGCTCGATGCGCTGACCCAGCGACGCCCCCTCACCTGGTGGCGCGCCGATCTGGGGTCGGCCGCCGAGGTGATCGCGGGATCCGGAATCGACGAGCACCTCGTTGACGACGCTGAGGCTCGATTCGCGCGGTTCGCACCTTGGTTCGCCTCGCACTACCCGGAAACCGCCGACCGTGGGGGCATCATCGAGTCGGAGCTCGTCCGCGCGGATCGCGCGCAAGCTGAGATCGACGGCTTGGGGGTGACGCTTGCGGGAACGCTCCTGCTGAAGCGAGACGACTCGCTCCCTGTGAGTGGTTCCGTGAAAGCGCGCGGCGGCTTCCACGAGGTGCTCGAGTTCGCCGAGGAGGTCGCGGCGCGGGCGGGCCTCCCGATCGATGACTGGCAGACGTACGACTCCCCCGAGTTTCTCGAGCTCGCGAAGTCGCATCGCGTTGTTGTGGGGTCGACGGGCAACCTGGGCCTGTCGATCGGGATCTTGAGCGCTGCGCTCGGGTTCGCGGTCGACGTCCACATGTCCGTCGATGCGCGCGCGTGGAAGAAGGACCTGCTGCGGGAGCGCGGCGCGACCGTCATCGAGCACGAGGGCCCTTTCGACGAGGCGGTGGCCGCTGGTCGCGCTTCTGCCGAGAGCGACCCGAGCACACACTTCGTCGATGACGAGGACTCGCGGAGCCTGTTCGCGGGGTACGCGGTAGCGGCACGTCGGCTCCGTGCACAGCTCGATGCAGCCGGGATCGTGGTCGACACGGAGCACCGTTTGGTGGTGTCACTCCCCTGCGGTGTGGGTGGTGGACCCGGCGGGGTCACCTACGGGTTGAAGCAGGAGTTCGGCGACGCGGTGCACTGCGTGTTCGTAGAGCCGGTCGAGGTTCCGGCGGTGACACTCGGCGTGCGCACCGGTAAGCACAGCGACATCTGCGTGCAAGACATCGGGCTCTCCGGCCGCACCGCAGCCGACGGACTGGCGGTCGCCCGACCCTCGCGGTTCGTGGGCGAACGCATCGGCGGTCTGATCGACGGGTTCGCGACCGTGGACGACGACGTGATGCGCGCCGGAGTGAGCCTGCTCTCGCGAACGGAAGGCATTGCCGTGGAGCCGTCGGCGACGGCCGGGCTGACGGTGCCGTGGCGGGTCGCGCTCGGGGTGCAGGCTGGTCAACTGCCTGCCGAGCTAGGTTCGTCGACCACCACTCATCTGGTGTGGCTCACCGGAGGGAGCATGGTGCCCGAGGAGGAGATGGCGCAGTATCTGCGCGAGGGAGCTGGGCTCGCTGACGCGTTCACCACGGACGCGGCACTCCTCACGTGAGTCTCGCCGACGACTTCGCAGTGACTTAAAGCGCATATGCGGAACATCGTTAAAGGGCTGTTCTCCTGCGAATGGCAGGGCTGCTTGCGGATGATCCCGGTGACGCGAGAGATCTCGCCCGCGTGGTCTGGCTGAGTCCAGCGGCGTACTAAGTGTCTCGATCGGCGGGTTCAGCTAGCGCACACGTCATGCGCTTGGCTTCCCTGCGAGAACTTCGCCTCCTGTGCTCCGCGGACGGCAATCGTCAGCAGAGCACTTCTCCAAACTCGAAGCCCATAGTTGAGAAGTTAGGCGGGGCTCTCCCCCACCAGGTCGAGGAGGTCCGCAGAGGAGAGGTGCTGTTCGACGTCAGCCCCTCTGTTCTCGAAGTGCACGCCCTCAGCCCGAAGCAGCTCATTCGGATCGCGAGGATCTCTACCGTCTGCCCAGGTGAAGTCGCCCGCGACGCGACCGTCCCACGTCAGCACACGATAGGGAGCTGTACATCGGTCACAGGTCATGAGATGACGCGCCATGGCCTGAGCACCTGTTCCGACGGCCTCCGCGAGCGCGTTGTAGCTCGTCCACCGACCCGCAGGAAGCACCGAGAGGATCGCGTGCGCGAGCGACCAGTCGAACCTGTTGGAGTCGTTGAACATGCGGCGGTAGTCGCTCATCTCCGACTCGGTCAACGACGGGCGCGCCCAAATCTTGACCGCTTTCTGAGCGAGGGCCTCGGCGCGCTCCTCGATGTCTCGCGCATTCCAGCTGACGAGTTGTCCGAGGCCCTGGTTCAGCCGCAGCGGGCTCTCGCGGAAGCCGCCCTCCATGTCGCGCTTCTCCAAGAAAGGGCGATCGGAGTACTCGGGGTTGTATCCGGTGAGCGTGAGGTTGCCGAGTGTATGCAGGTAGCGATCGTGCACGGCTTGCCAGTCCTCGCCCAACTCCTGCTGCCATGCGTCGTTCGCGTTCTGAGGCATGATGTGCTCGATGGTGTACTCGGCCGTCGACACCTCTTCTTTCCTGTCGAAGTTCTCCATCGTTCTGAAGAAGTACCCTCGACGCTTTAGGTGATACAGGTCCGTGGTCTTGAGCGCGTCTGCGAATTCCTCATCGGTGGGGAACCGTCGATAGTCCGGGAGTGTCAGCAGGCGCCCGGAGACGCTTCCGACATAGTCCTGAGTATCGATTACTGACGCGAGCGTCGCGAACGTCTTGTTGAGGCTGTTCGTCGGTATCTTGCACACCGCCCGCCGGAAGAGGTAAGCAATGACCGTGTCGAGTATCTCCAGGAACTGTTCGCTCGTGAGCGCGCCTTCGATGTACGCTGCGTAAAGTCGCAGTTGGAACGGATACGCGACCGTGGCCAACTGGTCGAGTTCTCCGAACCGCTTCGCCAGCGCGGGGTGGGTCTCGGTGCCCAGCGCCATCGCGGCAAACCAGGCAGCGTGTCGACTGAGATCCACAACGAGTTCGTGGCGGCCCTGAGGAGTGGGAGTGACTTCCGCGGAGTATGACTTGAACGCATCGTAGATCTCGTCGAGACGGGGAATGCTGCGCGTCTTCAGCGTGAGGTAGTGGCGAACAAACTCGTCGAAGCGCGCCTCATTCGGCCCATGGAACAACCGCTCCATCGGAAACCAGTAGTCCTCGTATAGGCGCTCCTGCTCGGCCTGGGGCACGTCCATCAACACGAAGTTCCGTATCAAATCGGCTTCGGAGAGCTTCTTGCCGGTGGCATTCATCGATTCGAAGACCAACTGCGGATCATCTGTTCCGCGAACCAGCTTGACGTCAACGACCACAAGTTTCGCGAGGCCGCGGCACACCTCAATGACCGTCGCGTGGTCCGCTCGTGACAGCAACCCGACGAAGTACTCGTAGTTATCGATCACTCTCGAATCAGATGACGGGAGGGGCGCATTCCTCACCACCGCCTTCAGGGCATCCTTGTCCCGTTTCGAGAGCGTGAGCTTAAAGAACTTGTCTCCCGATTCGAACGGGTTCGTCAGGTACAGCCCACGAATTTTCTGAGGTGCGAAGCCTTCGACGGGTTCCCGTTCCTCCTCGGGCAGACTGTCAAGGTGAGCCGCCAACGCGGCCAGGAGGAGCGTTACGGTCGTCACGCGTTGCTGCCCATCGATCAACAGATCGGGCTCACGAGCGACGATGTTGCCATGGTCCGACTCGATGTACACGATGGACCCGGTGAAGTGATTGCTCAGGCCCGCAGTCCGTCCGGCTCGGACGACATCAGTCCACAACTGCTCGCACTCGTCGTTGCCCCACGAGTAGACACGCTGATAGATCGGAACGATGAAGCGCTCGCACTTCTTCAGCAGCTCCAGCAAGTTCGCATCTACAGCTTTCACAGCGGACTCCCTCGTCGATCCTCATCAGTGAGAGCGGTAACGCTCACTCCTCACGAGCGTATCTTGCGCGGGGCTCGACCACGGCCCGAGCCGATGCCCGAAAAGCAGCTTCATTGCGCTGCTCTCGATCAGAAGCGCTGTAGTTTCGGCCAACTTCCTGTTCCAAGAAAAAACTTCGAAATGTGCAATTACCAAACCTTAAGCTCGGACGGATGTACAAGTTCCATTTGAGCTACACCGTTGTAGAGATGAATCGGTCCACTCGCGCATACCGTGGCGCCCGCCTCGATCGGGTCTAGCCACCACTCACCCCAGATCACGAAGGCAAACCTCTGCGGGTCAGGGTAGTCTTTCCCTACGTTCACGAAGACCCCCTGGGCATCACCCCGCACTGTCGCGAGTGGACCACACACCAGCTGAATGTCACCCACATAATCAGACGCTTCATCCCATCCGAGTGCACCCTCTGGCCACAGCTCATCGGGCGTCTTCTGCGACTCTCTCGAACACATTCCATCTGCCGCGAGAAGCTCGATCGCCTCCGGACGGAGAGCGTAGTCACCCCAAGAGTCGCATAATTCCGGCCCCTTGTTCGACGCCTCGATCAGTACGGAGAAGTAGTCGGTCGCGATATCGTACTCATCAGGGCACGAGGCGCTCAGTGCATCCATTTCGGCGTTGATTGCGCCGTGCGTATCACCGATTCGATTTCGCTCGACAACCGATCCCAGCAAAGCGCCACAATCCGTGAACGGCTCGGATTCTCCAGCTGTCGTCGCCGCACCACTGCTACACGCGGACAGCATAGCTGCGAGGATCAGCGCGGAGGCCGCCGCCGATACCGAAATCACGTTTCGATGCATACCCATAACGCTCCCCCCCCTAGCGCACAGTATATCCGCAGACATACAAATAGACGACATGTGTGCAATTTAATCACCAGAAACAGCGCCTCGGCTTCCGCCGCCTCGTGTCCGAACGACTTCCCCGCAGCCAGATTTGCGCGGGATGCCGTGGCCGCCGGACGCGCCCCTGCCGGGGGCGACCCGCGTACGCACTTCGTTGATGATGAAGACTCGCGGAGCCTGTTCGCGGGCTACGCGGGAGCTGCACGCAGGCTTCGCACCCAGCTGAAAAACCAGGGCATCGTCGTGGATCGAGACTACCGCCTCGTGGTGTCGCTCCCGTGCGGTGTGGGTGGCGGACCCAGCGGCGTCACCTACGGGTTGAAGCAGGAGTTCGGGGACGCCGTGCTCTGCGTGTTCGTGGAACCGGTCGAGGTACCCGCGATGACGTTCGGCGTGCGCAGCGGACTGCACAGCGATATATGCGTGCAAGACATCGGGCTTACCGGTCGCACCGCAGGCGACGGACTCGCGGTCGCCCGCCCGTCATGGTTTGTGGGCGAACGCGTCGGCGGCCTCGTCGACGGCTTCGCAACCGTCGACGACGACGTCATGCGCGCTGGCGTGAGCCTGCTCACACACACCGAAGGTGTGTCCGTCGAACCCTCAGCAACGGCCGGGCTGACGATCCCGTGGCGGATCGCTCGTGCAGTCAAGGCGGGCAAACTGCCTACCGATCTCGACGCCCCGACCACCACGCACCTGGTGTGGCTCACCGGCGGCAGCATGGTGCCCGACGAGGAGATGGTGCAGTACTTCACTGACGGCGCTGCACTGACCCACGCATTCACGACGGAGGCGGAGCTGCTGTGACCACCACCCTGATCGCGGGCGCCATCATTGCCGATGGCGAGACCATTGGCGACCGCCCGCACGACGTACTCCTCTCAGGCGGTCGGATCGAGCGGATCGCCCCACCGGGGTCGTTCGATCATTTGGGCGCGATCCCAAGCATCGAGGCCGATGGGCTCATGCTCACCCCGGGCTTCATCGACACCCACGCCCACAGCGATCACACCCCGCTCATGACCGAGGACGACACCTCGAAGATCATGCAGGGCGTCACGACCGAGGTGAACGGCAACTGCGGGTTCAGCCTCGCGCCGAACGCCACCGACTTCGAGGACGACTACGCGTCGCTGGTGCGTCGCATCTTCACGAGCTTCCGCCATGACTGGCGCAGCTTCGGCGAGTACCTGCAGGAGCTGCGTCGCGGCGAGTTCGTGACGAACTTTGCGACGCTGCTCGGGCACAACACGCTCCGGATCGCCGCGATGGGCACCGAGAACCGTCAGCCTGACGAGGTCGAGTTGCAGGCCATGGAGCGACTGGTCGATCAGGCGCTCGAGCACGGATTTGCGGGGCTCTCGACCGGGCTCATCTATCCGCCGGACGTCTTCAGCGAAACGCCTGAGGTCGTGCGGCTCGCACGGCGACTCCCCCGCGGTGCGGTCTACTCAAGCCACATGCGCAATGAGAGCCGCTTCCTCTTGCGAAGCCTCGAGGAGACGGTCGACGTCGCCGAGGCCGCAGGTGTGCGCTGCCACGTCTCGCACCTGAAATTCGCGGATCTGCGGCGCGCAGGCGAGATGAGCACGGCGCTCGACTACCTGGCGGACCGTCGCGCGAGTTGGGTGCCCATCGCCCAAGACATCTACCCGTACACAGCCGCGAGCACCATGCTGTCGGCGCTGCTGCCGCCATGGATGCACGACGGTGGCTCCGGTGCGCTGCTCCGCCGCCTGGGCTCCACCGCTGAGCTCGAGCGTGCCGCCCGCGATATCGCCGACGCGTCGCTCGACTTCGAGAACTACGCGCTGCAAGCGGGGTGGCAGAACGTCGTCATCGCCAGCACCGGTTCGCACCGCTTCGAAGGCGAGTCCCTCGCATCGATCGCGAACCGGCCCGGGCTGCGACCCGTGGAAGCGGTCGGGCGGATCCTCATCGAGGAAGAACTGCAAGCGACGATGATCGTGCACGCCATGGCCGAGGAGGACGTGCGCACCGCCCTCGCCGATGCGCGGACCATGATCGGCACCGACGGCCTGCCCGCCGGCACCGGTGGGCGGCCGCACCCGCGGGCGTTCGGTTCGTTCCCCCGGGTACTGCAGCGCTACGTCGCCGAAGAGCAGGTGCTGACCTTGCAGGAGGCGATTCGCCGCATGACCGCTTTGCCCGCTGAAGTGTTCGGCTTGAGCGGGCGTGGGCGCGTGCTCGAAGGGTACGCCGCCGACCTGGTGCTCTTGTCTCCAGCTGACGTCGTCGACCATGCCACCTTCGCCGACCCGATGCGAAACCCCTCAGGGGTGCGCGACGTGTTCGTCAACGGGGTGCGGGTCGTTGAGGCCGGAGCCTGGACCGGGCGACGAGCCGGAGGGTTACTGCGCGCGGGGCACTGACGGAGGTCGCGTGGGAGACACCGCTGAGGGCTGGCCTGAATCAACGTCCATCGACGCAGTCTTACAGGGACTACAGAGGAACGACTCAAACCAAGAACAACTGAGGACTCCTGAAAGAATCGTCTCCCCGCCAAAACCTAGCGAAACACCGCGTGTTTCTGCGGTTCTCATGGCATCGGGTTACCGGTCGTTACCGGCAGATGCCAGCCAATTTGATGACCTCGGGAGGGTTGCTGGTGACCATTCTGGTGATGGAGCGGGGTACACGCAAAGTGTGGTCTTTTGCGTCAGTCACCGGCGATTGCATCCAGGATCAGCCTTGCCGCCTTCTCAGGTACGACGTGCTCCCAGATCCGGATCACATTCCAACCCGCTTCACACAGAACGGTGTCGGTCTCCCGATCGCGCTCAATGTTCCGCGCAAGCTTGGGCAACCAGTAGTCCTTGTTACTCTTCGGGTAGGTCGCATGTTCGGGGCAGCCATGCCAGAAGCAGCCGTCGATGAATACTGCGATCTTCTGCCTCGTGAAGACGATGTCGGCACGTCGCCGTTTATGTTCCGCCAGCGGGGCGAAATCGACGCGATAGCGAAACCCGCGCCGGTGAAGAATCTTCCGGATCGCAAGTTCCGGCTTTGTATCCTTACGCCGATTGGAGCGCATCGACTTTGCTGTACCGGGCGTGCTCGCCCAGCCGGTACGCCCCAGAACCATCACCCTAGATATCCTTCCGCGGCACAATCGCGGACTTCCGCCGCCCTTCATCGCGTACGCGGAATCCGATTCGTCCACGCGGCGCAACCGATTCGGGGATCACCAGGGAGAAGAGAGTAGCCACGTCCTCAGGCTTCACTTCGTCAGGCATGTTGCGCGGATCTCTATCTTCCTGAGTCGCAACAGGATCCGCCGCGAACGTCAGCAGCATGGAGCCTCGCGTTGGCGCGTACAGAGCTTCCGCTTCTGCACCTGCATGTATTCTCGTCATGTTGCCGGCGATGCGCTCGACCGCATCGCGTTGTCTGAACGAGCTTCCCGAGAAACCGCCTCGGGTCCCTCCTCGTCGTGTTCTCTTCAGCAGGGGGATATCGACTCCATCGACTTCCCTCAGCACCGGATGCTTGCCCAGGTAGGGAACCATCACGGCCCAATCCTCGAGTCCTCCCTCGCCCATGGCTTGCTGCAGCATCGCAATTGTCGGTGAGAAATCGAAGCCTTCGACCCACTCGAAATCCGAGAGCGCTTTCAACATCTCATCCGCCGACACGATCGCAGTGCGCGCGTCGAACTCGCCTGGCTTATCAGTCACGGAGTCGTAATATCCGAACTTCGTCGGAGAGCTCAAGCGATCCAACCAGCCACGCACCGCTGTGAAATGCCGCCGGTTATTCTCCCCCTTTCCCCGCAAAGGCTGGCGCGGAAAGTCTTTGAGCTTCCCGCCTTCACCCATGAAACCGATTTCGGCGTTGTACATCTTGTTCCGGCTGGTCGGGGTGAGCCAGGGCAGCTGCTGGAACACCATGGGAGGCACATCGATCGGGCGGAGCACGGGCTCCCCCTCCTCTGTCACCTCTGAAAACGTGCGCAGCTGCGCTCGGAATTCCTCTTCATCTTCGATGATCGCCTGAAAGGCTTCGTACAGGTCTAAGGCTTTGCCCCGTGGCCCGATAGCGCGGCGTGCGACATACAACCTCACGAGGTCACGATACCCAGGCCGATAGCCGAACCAACGTCCCATCTGCATCAGGCTGTCGGCAGCCTGTGCTCGACGACGGTAGTAAGTGATGGTGAGGCCCTCGACAGTGAATCCTCGGCTCAGCTTCGTCCCGCCGACGAGAATTCGCCAGATGTCCGCCTTATCGAAGTCGATCTGCTCATACTCGTTGTCCTTGTCGCCGTTCACCACGACGACCGGGTCCTTCAGCATCATGATCTTGTCGAGGGCTGCACCGATGTGCGGCCGCAAGTCCTCGAACGCTGTCGGCATAGGCGCCTCCCAGTCCCGCGACGCCGACACTGGCTGAAAGTCGGTCTCGTAAAGACTCCGGAGTCGCGCGAGACCCGACGGAGACGAATAGCCGGCTGAAGCCCATTCCCGCCTAATCGCCGTGGCGAGGATCTTATGATCTGCCTGCTTCACCGTTTCATGAACAAGCATCGTGTGGTGGTCGACCTTCACACGATGCCCGTTTCCCGCTCTCCAGAGCTTGATCGCGCCGCTCAACACGAATGCGTCCAAGGCGCTGCGCAGCTCCTCGGGAGAATCATCCTCGGATTCCGCTTCGAGGTTCCGCACGAATGCCGCCTCATTCGAGAACCCCGGGTCACCGCGATACTCCTCGTCCACCGGCTCGAGATCGTGGAAACTCGTTCCTCCCATGTACGCTGGCGGAGGATTTAGACTGATGATGAAGTCCTTCGGGAAGATGTCCTCGGAATCATCGGGCGAAACGAAGACGTTTGCGAAGGGCGTAGCGGTATATCCGACATACTGGCTGCGCTTGAGCTCTCCCAGCAGTTCCGCGAGCAGAGCGTTGATCGCGGTGCGTTCAGTCTCATCGGGTGACTTCTGCCGTGCGGGATTGATCGTGTTCACAGAAGCCTGGTCGGCTTCATCGTCCACGATGAGCACCGGGATCTCGTCGAGCCGCGCGCGAACGTTCTTGAGGTCCTGCACAAGCTTCGTGAGGACTGACTTGTTCTTCTTCACGACGGCGATCCGCACATCCGTGCTGTAGAGGTTCTCGGCGTCCCAAACGGGAAGCCGAGGGTTCCTCAGCTCATTCCCGCTGCGGAAGTCGAGGGCATCGAGCCCGGCCGCGAGCCGCTTGTAATCGTAAGCCTTACCTGTGAGTCTGCGGATAGCAGGAACATCGGGTTCGATTCCGAAATCCACTCCATGGTCGACGAACCTCCCGAGGAGCCAGTCGCTGTCACCATCGCTCACGTAGTCGATATCTGACACCGCGGTCGGATCGTTCTCGTCCCTCCCCCCGAGGATGTTCTCCTTGCCGATCAGTTCCATGTCGAGGCGGCGCTGAGTCTGCGCGCGGAGCAGCTCCACCGTGCCCGTCAGCACGATGACGAGCCGATACCCGGCGTCGATCGCTTTCGCGATCACACCCGTAAAGTTCGCAGTCTTCCCGCTCTGCACGTGCCCGACGACCAGCCCCTTCGACTGATACGGCTCCTTCGCAGCAGGGTCGGCGAGACGCGAAACGATGTCGGTAGTCACGGAATCGACGGAGGCCAGCGAAGAAGCATCGAGTTTATCCCCGAGCACACCGGAGTAGGCATTCCAGTAGAAGCGATGCGCCCGCTGCCGTTCGGGTGTGTACCAGGGACTCCAATCAGGGTCCGCGATGACGACGTCAGTCTCGAAATAGGCCGGATGGACTCCATTGATCTGCTCAGCCGCATCCTCGGAGAACCCGAGCAGATCAAGCACCTTCGAACGACGCTCCCGTGTCCGCGGTGGCGTGTCTCCCGACCATTCCGGCTCGGACTCGGCGTCCCAACGGGCGAGTGCGATGCGGAAGTCGGTATGTTCCCTGGAGTTCACATCGTCACCGGTGAGTACCCGGACGAGCTCGAACTCATCGATCGTCTTACCCGATTTGGAAAGCCGATGCGCTACCAGCTCGAGAAAGTCCTCGGGACCGAAATCTGACATGCCCCTCAACGTCGAGACGATCGCCCGGGTGTATTCATCCTCACGAACCATTGCGCTTCCCTCTCTCGCAGAATCCTTCTATGACCGTCGGTGGCTCCGCCGCTTCCAGACCTGTCACGTCGATACGGTAGACCAGACCTACGACGAGTTCCGGCCGCTCGATGATCGAGGCAATCCCCTCGTGGTCGATCGCCGGGAAATGGTCCGTCACGGCATATGCTCTGGGCACACTTCTGTCGATGAATCTGCGCGTATACAGATCCTCAGCCGCACTCGGTTCCCAACCGATCGAACGGAGTCGCTCATCGTACAAGCGCCGACTCCGATCCAGAAGTCCGCGAACCCGACGAACACGATCCGGCAGCGTCTCGCCTTCAGTCGAAGCACCTGCGGCTGTCACCTGGATCGAGACGAGGTACAGCGGCCGTCCAGGGGATCTCGAGAGCTGCGTGGCACTGCCGATCACGTGGATACGACCTTCGGATGTCGTGGTCTTCACTTCGGCGTCGAATTCAGGGAGCACGAAGTCATGCTCTTCGTGCTCCGGACCGAGCCAGGCTGCCGTGGCCGCTTCTTCCCCTATCCGTCCGACGAGATGAGCGAACAGGCCGAGCTCTCCGAACAATCCGGTCTCTTGTTCCTCGCTGAGCTTCCGACGTTTCGCTAACAGCTCCCGAAAGCTCGCGAGGGCATCCTCGACGGAGTGGCGGAATGGTCGACCGGCTTCGAGCTGATCGACCACCGACATGATGACGGAGTACCCCTCGTAAGCCATTCCGTCGACGTCGATGCCGAGCTCGAACCAGACGCCATCCTCGCCCGGTTCCTCCATCACATCGAACGAAAGCCGGTCGTACGAACCGAGTTCAGGATAGGAATTCGTGGCCGGGGTCCGGAGCTTCAAACGACGACTGTCGGGCTCGATGATCAGCACGCAGACCGGCGATTCCGAGAGAGGATGCCGCGTCGGCACGGTGGCGCGCACGTACTGCTCGAGGGTCTCCGGAGTCATCACACGGTTAGACTCATCGTCCACTACTCGGTTCCTCTCCATAGGATCGACGTTCCAACTCCTCGTCGAGCGCTGCGTCGATCAGTTCCTGCCATACCTGCAGTTCGTTCTTCTCGCGGGCTCCCAGCATGGCCCCCTCGAAGAACCTCGAGTAGAGCAGCAGGAGCAGCATCTTAAAAAGCGGCAGGTCGTCGGCCTCGCCAGCGAGCGCTCCCAGAGCCCGGCGGTGCTGCGTATTGAGCCAAAGAGTGCGGTGTTCTAGGTCGACTTCCACGAAGGTGCCTCCGCGCATCAACTTCCAGCGGATCTCGATGGGACCGTGCTCCGAGAACACGACCGAATCGGCGAGCGTATCCCGGAGCTCGGGGCTGAGACCGCGGCGTACCTCGGAAAGCATGATCGGTCTCCGAGTACGTCGACGCGAGGCAGCTGAGGCCTGCTCGGCCTCGGCGAGGTAGTCCCTGAACGTCGTGCCGCCTTCGGAGACCGCCGCGTCGATAGCGGCCCTCAGATCGGAATCGAATTCCACTCCCGACTTCTCGGGGTTGATAGTCGTATGCGAGGCCAGAGCTGCATCGATCTCCACGACGACCCGCGCGAACTCCATCTCCCGTCCACCGTGCACCACGCCGTTCCAACCGCCGGCCTGCAGCAGACGGTCATGACGGTAGATGAAGAACCCCTGCGATCGCGAGCCCGGCAGTCCGAAGAGCCTGAACTCCGGCGAGCTTCTCCCGGATGCCGGCCAGATCGCGGCCGACAGCACGAAGTCGCCCTCGGGCAACGATCCCCGCAGCTCGGATGAGTGCAGCCATATACCGCCTGGAGCGCGGAAAGGGTCGATCGGATCCACTCGCCGCGCAGGCCCTGCCATCTCACACGTGGAATCGAACTCATCGATCGTGATCGTGACGTCTCCGCGCGACAGGATCCGGTGCAACACGAGCCCGAGGTGAGCGCGCAACGACTCGACGGTGTCCTCGAGCCACGCTCGGCGTTCCTCTTCGCTAGGAGAACTGAGGAAAGTGCGCACGTCGCGCCATTCCACAATCGTGCCGTGCGCGACCGGGCCACCCGGAATCTGCGCAGCGGTCGCACCGAAGAGTCCAGTCAGGCCTGCCGCGCCGAGCTCGACCACCCGCGTCGCACGGCCGGCGAGGATCCGTCTCCCTGCAAACACCGAGCTGCCGAGCGCCCGTGTGTAGACGTCGAGCTGATCGGCCTGGCTGAGGGACGCCGCCTTCAAGCCGAGTCCGAAGTTTCCGAGATCACCAGGAGCGTATGCGCGCCGACCGCCGAAGGTCATGGCTCGATCCATATCCGCGGAACTCATACCCCGGCCGTCGTCAATGACTCGCAGACCTCGCACGAACCCGTTCTCCGACATGAAACGGATGTGCACGCGCGCCGCTTCGGCATCAATGCTGTTGTCGACGAGGTCTGCTACCGCCGTGGCGAGCGAATGGTGCCGTCCTACGGCATCGGCGATGCTCGGATCCGGAGGAACCTCCTTATACCCGACCTCGTCGATGCTCTCCATGCGAATCAGCCCTCCGTGAAGCGTCCCGGTGAAATCCCGAGATGGCGTGAGTTCTCGGAAACCGTACGCACAGTATCCGAGTCGAACCCCGCCATCTTGTCGGCATCTACCGACATTCTGATCTCGAAGGTGTCGGGGTCGGCGTTCTGCAGGTGCACGAGGACCTCATCCACGATCTCGATCAACTGCGCCCTGAGATCACCCCGCGGCCTGAGATCCACCGCGCCGCTGAAGCGCGCGTTCTGGATCCGGCTGGGCGGGGCCGATGGATGCACTGCAGGCAGCGCCCCGGTGCCCCGCCCGATACCCATATCGATCAGGGGCTCGTCATCGGGATCGGCGACAACGGAAGCTGCAGCCAAAGCAGCAGCCCTGCTCCGGGCCAGCTGCTCCTCCGCCAGTCGCGGTGCCACCAGCAGGGTTGAATCGTCGACGACACCGGCGGAATCGACCTCGAACGGCACCCGGAGGCCGATGAAGTCGCCTGTCTCGTCGTCATAATCGTCCGCGAGCGCGAATCCCCGCTCCGACCACCCAGCATCGGTCATCACCGACCGGATCGCATCAAGGAGCACACCCCGATCCTTGAGACGCGGCATGTATGGATACTGCAGATGGTACTGCCAGAGCTCGCCCACGGAGAGGTATCCGCGGTTCCACCGGCTGCGCAGGTGTCCGTTGAACACGAGCCACAGCGCGAGTGGCGAGGTGTTCGTGTAGATCACGTCATCACGGCCGAGGCGCAGCCCGGCACGCACCGCGAGGCGGCGGTCGTCTCCCTCGACCTTCATCGTTGTGAGCGAAGGCGGCTGAGCCCCGTCCGACTGCTCGGGGAAAGCCGCCCAGATCCAGGCGGAGGCGAGCCGCTGATCGACGATGGCTCGAGTTTCAGCTTCACGTCTGCGGGCATGCTCAATCTGGCTCTGCAGGAGATCGAACTCGCGCACCCCGGAGACGATCGCGGCCCATGCCATGTGAGTGCGTAGCGAATCTTCTGCCTCTGCCCAGCGGTTCTCGTCAGCCCCGAGCATCACGAGAGTGTTGGCGTTCTGCCGTGCGGCGCTCCCTCTGCGACGGAAAAGCTCATCCGCGAACCGCCAGCCTGCACTCTCCCTGCTCTTCGCGGCGAAGGTGTGACGCGGGTGCAGCACGACGAGCCGCACCGCGTCCGCTTCCACCACATCGGAAGTCGCTTCGGGTGCGACGACAATCGAGGAGAACTCGGGCGCCGAACCGACGGCCCCGCGCAGAAGCGCCACAGCCCTCGCATACACATCCTCGATATCGAGCGCCTGCGCACGTTCGGTGACCATCCGGTTGACCGAGGGCTGACGGTCGTACCAGTAGCGGCTGCCTTCGGAGTAGAAGTAGGTCGCCCTGTCAGAAAGCATCTGAAGCGCCGAACCGAAGTTGCCGATGCTGTCTCCCGGCATTGCCACACCGAGGAAGACCCGTTGACGTTCAATACCCTTGTGCCCGCTGTCGAGCGTCGCCGCGGAACCGAGGAATAGAGCACGAGCGATGCGTCGGGTGAGCGCTCGGCGTCCGAACAGCGGCCGCTCCTTATCGATTAGAATCGGTGCCGCGTTCTCGCCGTCGATATCTGTCTCGATGATGCTGCGCCAGGCATCGTCGAGGTAGGCGGTCACCTCGTCGCGCACTGCCGGGTCATCGAGGGGCATCGATCCCGGCATGATCAACGGCGCATCATCCCCGGAGGCGTGCAGCGAGTGCACTACCGCGCTCATCATGCGCAGCACACCGCGAGTGCGTTGGAAGCGCTCGAGTGCCGACCAGTCGCCGTAGAGACGGTCGAAGAGCTCCGGATGAATCGGGTAGGCCGCACGAAGTCTCGCCTCGTACTCCATCTGGCGGGTCTCCGGCGGTAACTCACCCGTTTGAGCGCGGTAGTAGTCTGCGAATCGGCGCACGGTGGCATCGATCTTTCGACGGCCCGCGGCATCTGGCTCAGTGAAGAGTCGGCGTCGCACGATCTCGAAGGACTCGCCGCTCGATGCCGGCGTCCAGTTGTGCGCGACGCGGGAGACCACGTGCTGCAGACGCTGCAGGGCGGCACGACCGTTCGCGCCGCCGATCTCGAGATCCGCTCCGGTCGGAGCTTCGGTCTCGTCGTCAAAACGCACGTCGGATGCGGGGATGGAGACAAGGAGCAGAGCACCTGGCACCGACTGCACAGCTGCCGTCAGCTGCTGCGCGAAGGTGAACTGGGTATCGAATGTGCCGCCTACCAGATCGTCGCGGCCGTAGAGTCCACGAGCGTACGCGACCCATTCGTCGATCAGGATCAGCGCCGGCGAGCAGCGTGCGATGAGTGTGCGCAACGCCTCGCCCGGGTTGGTGCCGGTGCGGTCGGCGTCGGCGAGGATCGCGTAACCCTCTGCGCCGCCCAATTGCCAGCCGAGCTCACCCCAAAGGGTGTTCACCACGGTGCCGTCGGGCTTCGTCGTCGGCTGCCCCGGAGCGATCTCGTTGCCGACGATGGCGACCCGTTTCACCTCGCGTTCGAGCGCGACGGTTCCGTCCGCACCGAGCAGATCCTGCACCTGTTGCGGGTAAACGTCGAGCGGTCGACCGCTGAAGAGGTGCCATGCGGCCAGCATGGAGTGGGTCTTGCCGCCGCCGAACGTCGTCTGCAGGTTGATGACCGATTGGGCGTTGGCATTGCCGAAGATGCGCTTGGCACTCATCGTCAGCAGCGTCTTCAGCCCCTCGGTGAGGTACGTGCGCTGGAAGAACTGGATCGGGTCGCCGTACTCGGGCGAGGCTTCTCCAGCAGCGACCTGATGCAGGTCGGCTGCGAACTCCGCACGCGCGAAGTTCCCGGCTGCGATGTCCTGGTGCGGCGACAGCACCTCCCGCCAGGGTGTCAGTTCGGCGTCTGCCAGGTCAGGCATCGAGGAGACCGCCGCGCGGATATCACGCCGGGTCTCCTCCGCGTAGGTGGCTCGCTGAGCATCTGCACGCATACGGCGCACTGCGTCGGCTTCTGTCGGTGCACCGATGGCGCGCAGCAGGCGCTCGCAGGTGTCCAGCGCACGATAGGTATCGTCGGCGCTGAACGGCTTGGGATCGTGCGCCCATCTGTTGCGCACCTCGCGCATCTCGCCGGCGAGGTTCTGTTCGCCGCGAGAGAGTCGCTCTCCGAACGGAAAGCCGAGGGAGCCGAGGCGTTCGGTCACTGCGCGCAACTGGATCTGCACGTCAGCGGGATCATAGTCGCGTCCATCGCGACTATCGCCGTCCTTCGCCTTCAGGATCGCCGTCCAGTCGAGGCCCAAAGAGACGTGGGGCCTGAGCACCTCTTCGACGAACGGCCCCAGAGCCGATCCCAGTTGCTCCAGTGCGCGGCCCACGCGCTCCTTGTTGCTGATCGCCATGTTCAGACCTCCTCGAGCAGATCGAAGTCGAGTTGGGTCGAAACGGCCGCAGGGGCCGCCTCTTTCTCGGCAGCACGCGCGGCGGCTCGGATCTCCGGCCAGGATGCCGCCACATCGTTGAAAAGGATCTGCGCTGCGGTGCGCCCCTTCTTCTCGCTAATCTGATGGAGCAGGTACGAGAGCTGATGGGCGGCGGCTCCGTCGATCCCGCGGGCCTCGGCCCGCTGCAGGATCCGGCCCGCGGCATCGAGACCGCCGCGCTCGTCGTCGAGAGCGCGCGCGAGGTGCAGCACAACCTCCCAAAGACTGATGCGGTCGTCCTTCGCCGGATCGTACCCTTCAGGCAGCTCACCCGGAGCGAGCAGTGCGACCTTGCCGCCGCCGGAGCGGAGCACACCGGATCGGCGCAGCCCGTCGATCGAGGCGTTCTTCGCGTTAGCGAGCGTCTCGGCCTCGCCGTAGAGCGCCTCGTCGAAACCGTGGCTCTCGTACCAGGCGATGCACCAACGGGTGTCGGCGTCGAACTCGCCCTCCTGTTCGGAGACGACTTCGTCGAGCACGGCGTTGATCTGCCGCAAGGCCTCTCGCACGGGCATGCTCGATCCGTCGGATTCGATCACCTCGGAATACTTCGAGTATACGGCCATGCCTGGACCGATAGCGGCCTGAGCGAGATCTACCGGCGCGACGCTCCCCTGCTGCAGTGCACGCAACGCTTCGGGCAGCGTGGATCTCAGTTCAGCGGAGAAGCTACGACGTTCGATGGCCTGCGCGTTCTTCGGCCGCGGGCGCAATGCGAGCACGATCGAGGAGGCGAGCGCATTAACACCGTTACCATTCATCCGCCCCGCGCGCTCAGAACGCACAGGCCAAGTGGCCGTAATCTGCCACCCCGCGCGGATCATACTACTCAAGATCGTCTCCCAACCCACAGAGGATTTCCCGACCTTGTCAACCTCAGACTGTTTGAACGCGTAGTAGACAGTGATCGGAAAATCATCCAAGGCAACTTTCCGAGCCCTCTGGAATACTTGCTCAAAACCCGTTTCAAAGAAGTCCTTCGCCTCAACTTTCCCGCCATGCCGATACGGATTGGCGACAAGCTCTTCCGCTTTAGGAACAAGCAACGTACTTAGCAGCGACGGGTGAAAGTCACGCATCGACCTGCGGAACCATACGTAAAAGAAATCCGAGAGATCTGAGTACCCGATGCTGTCGTAGTAAGGGGGATCCGTAGAGATCAGTGCATTCGAATAGTCCATAGAAGCCGCGTCAGCCTGCGTTACTGTCGCGGGTTCACCACCCGGCACTGCGGCAATAGCGTCGACTAGATAGCCCAGCTGACCAAGAGCGTTACCTGTTGACTGGGAGAACAGGTTGGCCTCAGGGAACTCCCACAACATAGGTATCGCGTGCCGGGCAAAGAGCTGCTCGATTTTCTCAGCAGGCCTATTCCAGACGCTCAAGCTTGAAGAGCGGTTTGCTATCCTGCCGATCCAAAGCCCAAGATAAGTCGCAACAGCGTCTGCGTATGCGCGAGCGCTTGACTCGGACGAATCAGCTATAAGCTTCAAACTGTCCGATTCCATAGCATCGTTAAAGATTCTCTCGCGGGCTTCTCCCACGAGGTCGCTAAAGACTGTCAGTGTCGTGAGTTGTCTAAGAGTGAAAACATCTGCAAACTGCTTCATTCCATATGCGGGTGGAGAAAACCACCGGGGATTGTCAGCCATTGCCCCAGAAGGGGCGTCAGACGGCCTCGAGACATTCGCTGCTTCCTGATGAGCCGCTGTCGGCGGAAGGTAGAGTCGCCGCCGGTTCCCACCAGCCACGACCGCCATGAGATCCGCCCCCATAGCCTGCAACTCTCCCTGCTCCCGAATGTAGTCAATTCCTGCATGTGCTCCACAGGAAATACACTTAGCGCCCCGGCGACCGGAGACTGTACCATCATCAGCTTTCGGTGGGCCAAGACGCGAGTCAGTTCCAATCGAGTACTCAACCCCGCCTTCACGCACCGTGGGGACTACAAAAACCTCACGCCCCTTCTTCTTACTAATCCACCAAGAGGTTACGAGGGGCATTTTAATTCCACAGGCAGGGTTAGGGCATGGGATAGTGCGGGCCCAAATCCACGCAATAACCTCTGCTTCGCTCCCATCTTCGAGGGTGGCTTTCGGGTAGAGGTGCCCTACTCGCCTCTTCGCTTCCTGCTGAACCCAGTTCCCGTAATTCTTGACATCTTCAGCGAGCCCCGTACTCTTCGGCCAGGAGTTGCTTTCCGCTGCAGCAAAAGGAAAGACAGGCGACTGCCCCGAAAACTTTGGTGGAATCTCAACCAGCGCTTTATTGATCAATACTGCGACCGGGTTCAGGTCGGAGGCATGCACTTGGAGTCCCAGCCGTTGAGCTTCCAGCGGAATAGACCCACCACCAGCAAAGGGGTCCAGGATGGCGGGCGGCGCACCACCGGTGGATCGTAAGATTTCATCCCTTGCCTCGCCAAGAAGGCGTTCGTTTCCTAGATTGTCCCAGTTCACCATCCGAGTAATGAGATCGAAGAGACGTTCTCGTTCCGCTTCGACCCGTTGCTCGACGTAGCGTTCGATATCTCTCTCGCCGCGTTGCTGTGCTTCGGCTCGATATTCGTCCTCACGAGCCGAAGGGTCATCGACGAGCTGCGCAAAAAGCACGGCTCGTGCTGTTGCAAGGGGCTTTCTGGACCACCATAGGTGCAAGGTCGAAGGATGTCCGTGACGGATGGACTTCTCCCGCGCCGATTGCGCATTGATCGCGTCAAGCGGCAACGCCACCTCGATCAGCTTTTTCTTCGCCAATAGCCTCTACTTCCGCCACGTGTTGCAATTGCCATCGAGTCTATACAGTGCGCACGCCGCCAATCATGCCGTACCGGAGCCCTCAGCTTTTGGTGTTCGTCAGGTGCTTCCCCATGTAGCCGATGTAGATCTTTCCCGTACCCGAGACGTCGTCGTAGTAGTGCATGCGAGGAGCGAAGGTATCCCGATGCGGCGGCTTGAAGTGTGCATCCATGAGCATCAGCCCATCTGAACTGACTGCCTTCGGAACCGGCAACACGCGCTCCTCTCTCCACTTCGTATTTGTCAGCACAGTCTCGCTCTCGGTGCTTGCGTGACGATTAGGGCTGCATTTCGTGCCGATCACGCGATCATCGTTGAGATACATATGCACACTGCCGGTGAATTCTCCGGATTCGCGCAACTCCGCATAGTCGCAGAGCACACGAATGAACTGCCAAAGCGAGGGCGCATATGTGCCGAGGGCATAGCGACGATCGATTTCGAGGGCGGTCGATTCGTCGCCAGTGAAGACGACGCGTTTGAACACAGGGTGCTCATCTTGTCCCGGCGTGATGCGGTTCAGAAGCTCCTCTACGGATTCCGGCGCGCCCCAGACATCGTCGTTGGGCGCAACATATGCGTCCTGCGGTTGCGCGCTCGCCGCGATGCGCTGCCTGAGCGTCGCGAGTTCCTCCTGCTGTGAGACGATATCCTGTTCTGATTGCGCGCGATCGATCTCGAGGTCCTCAAGATGTCTGTGCAACTGCGTTAGTTCGTCCTCGAGCTCCAGGACTTTGAGCTCGCGTTCGTCGAGCTGCTCCTGTGCAACAGCTCCTTCCGCGCTCTTCCGTTCGATGAATCGGTCCAGTTCATCGAGACGAGAAGGGCTCGGCTCCTCCTCTGTCAGCCACCTTGCGAACGACTGCGCAGCTCGTTCCCACAATGCCGTGAGCGAGGCGAATAGGGAACCGTCGGGTGCGGAAGCATCGGGTTGCGCTTCCCGAACAGGGTTCGAGGTGACGAGCCGTACCTGCGAAGGCCCTGCTCCACTGCGCTGAAGCCGTTCCTCTTCGGCTACTCGTGCAGTCACCGCGGCATCCCTCAGAACCCTGGTCTCGGCCTGACGGAGGACATTCCGGTTCCTTACTACGTCGGCAGGAAGCTCCAGCTCGATCAGACGACGGCGCGTTGATTCGGCATGGCGCATCTGCAGCGGCCTGCCGACTCTCGTTCCCCGAAGCGATCGGGTGAACGTGGCTGGCCCAAGCCGCCTGTGCCTTGTCGCGTCCGATACATCGTCAAGGTCGACATGAGGCGAGAAGGTTCTGACCCGACCGGCGTCTACGGCATGGCTCGCCGGCAGTCGCTCCTGCAGCTCCTCCATTGCATCGGCATAGACGACGAACGTCGCTGCTATACCCACGCTCTCCTTGGTAAGGCTGGCGATCGCCTCCGTCCAGCGTTGATCACTCTCCTCGCCCAGCGAGCCCGCAACGACGACGGAGACCGTGCGCTCCTCGTCTTCGATGGCGCGGATGACCTGCTCCACGTCACCTCGTCTGATCACGACGGGGTGCCCCTTCAACGGAGTTTCATTGTCATGAGCTCCAATCGACTCGAGGATCATGGGAACGATACGAGGTGTGCCAAGCTCTCTTACCGCTTGGTCCCCGCCCGCACCCTCAACCTCGGCTTCGACGACAATGGTCTGCCGATGACGACGTGCTTCTGGAAGGGAAGCGACAAAGAGGGAAACGGTCCAGGTCCTGCCGTTGTTCTCCTCAACGAGCCGGTAGAGACGTCGACGGCTCGCATCCCGTCCGTCGTCCTCCTCCACGACAGATAGCTTCGAATCCGGCCCAAGCCGATGCACCCCCTGGCCTTCCCATCCGATTGTTTCCAAAGTCGCGCGCCTGCCAGAGGCTTTCGCACTCAACCAGGAGCGCAGCTGCTCTTCAACGATGCGCACCGCATCCTGATCATCGTCGAGCCGAAGTACGGCTCGATATCCTGTCGCCATCTCTCGATATCCCTTTCGCCATCTCGCTACCTCTGCCGATCCCAGCTAAGCACGGAACTCGGACATTCCGGGCGCACGATCGCCCGCGCGCCAGCTTGGAGATGTCCGAGGTGCCGGCTAACCTGATAAATCATGGAGCAGCGTGACATCCGAATACTCGACTTGTTCGCGGGCGCAGGCGGTCTGACCGCAGGTTTCCATGCTGCGTCAAAACAGTTCCGTACTATCGCCGCAGTAGAGATGGATACTGCCGCAGCAGCCTCCTTCGAAGCCACGTTCGGCGAGGGGATCGTGTACACAGGATCGATTCAGGATTGGCTCGAGTCTGAGCACGTACCCGATTCAGCTGACGTTGTCATCGGCGGCCCACCATGCCAGGGGTTCTCCACACTTGGCAAGCAGGACGAGCAGGACGAACGGAACTCCCTCTGGGAGCAGTACGCAGCCGCCTTGATTCGCGTGAAGCCGAAGTATTTCGTGGTCGAGAATGTCGCAGCGTTCGCGAACTCTGCGCAATTCGAGCAGTTCGAACTCGCTACCGATACCGGAGGGATTCTCGAAGACTACACTTTCCAGCACCGCATCCTGAACGCCGCGGACTACGGTGCTGCACAGTCCCGGAAACGCGCCGTACTCATCGGGCATCAACGAGATATCTCGTTCCCGGGCTTTCCAGAGATCACCCACGGTCCCTCTGCAGTAGACGGTTTGCAAAAGTATCGAACAGTGGGCGATGAGTTCGCCGACGTACCGCTGGTCCCTGACATGGACGATCTTGCAGATGCCCGATCCATCGAACGCAAAGGCCGAGCCCTCTCAGGAAGCTTCGCACCTAGGGAGCTTCATTGGAGTCGATCCTATCGGCAGCTGTCCCTCGACCGTTTTGCCGCGATTCCAGTCGGTGGCAATCGCTTCGATCTCCCCGATGAACTGCTCGCACCATGCTGGCGCAAGCACAAGTCAGGTTCTGGAGATGTGATGGGGCGGCTCTACGCCGACCGGCCATCGGTGACAATCCGCACCGAATTCTTCAAGCCCGAGAAGGGTCGTTACCTCCACCCGACCGCACATCGTGCAATCACCCACTACGAAGCAGCACGGCTTCAAGGGTTCTCTGATGATCATCGATTCGTGGGTTCGCGTACGGCCATCGCTCGGCAGATAGGGAACGCCGTCCCGATTCCGTTGGGCCGGGCAATAGCCCTTCAGCTGCTGCATGCGATCTAAGTTTGATCACGCCCTCCCCGGCACGGCACCGTACTACTGCCACGTTCTGGGCTATACATGACTCATAGACCCTAACTCACGCATCACCTCATGGAGATGTGCACTCCCGCGAGAAAGGTTCATGAGTTGAAGTTGACATTCGATCCGCTGACCATCGAGCATCTCGGATTCAAGATGTACTCGCATCTCCCGAACGCGCTGGCCGAGCTCGTAGCGAATGCCTACGACGCAGACGCCACTCGGGTTTCGATCGAGTTGATCAGCCATCCAGAGCCATCGGTCACCGTCGTCGATGACGGACATGGCATGAGCAAGGACGATCTACAAGAAAAGTACCTACGCATCGGCCGCAATCGGGTCAAAGAAGGTGAGAGGAAATCTGAGTCAGGCAAACGTAGGGTGGCGGGAAAGAAAGGTCTTGGAAAACTTGCCCTCTTCGGAATCGGCATACGCGTGACCATCAGAACCAAAAGACGAGATACCACCGCATACCAGGTGGTCGAGCTCGACTGGAACGCGATGTTGAGCGCTGATGGAGAATACGAGCCGAGCTCCTGGCAAGAGCCGGGTGATCGAGAGGCCCATGGAACTTCAGTGATGATCTCATCTCTGAAACGTAAGACTCCGGTAAACACAGATTCTCTGGCGAACAGTCTCTCGAGATTGTTTAACTACGTAGACGATGACTTCAAACTCAGTCTTCAGTCGGAAGACAACAGGATCATGGAAGTCACGCGCGAACTGCGTTACTCCAGCATCGAGAAGGAGTCCGAATGGGCAATCCCAAGCGATCTCTCCGATTCGAATATCGATCCTCTGATGGACCAGTTGCACGGGAGAATCATCGCCAGTGCGAAACCACTCCATCAGGAGCTTCGTGGAATCACTCTCTACGTGAACGGTCGACTTGCTAACGATCCCGAGTTCTTCGGCGTATCCGAATCGAGCTATGCGTTTTCGTATTTGACAGGCTACATCGATGCCGACTATCTCGACGAACTATCAGAGGACGTGATCTCAACGGATCGAAGATCGATCTCATGGGAGCTACCCGAACCCGAGGGGTTAAGAAGCGCGTTGGGAAAGCTACTGTTGGAAATCAGTCGACGCCGTAGGGAGTCGCGGAGGAAAGCGCAAAAGGGTCGTGTTGAAAAGACTTTGAACATCGACACCGGGATGTGGGTCAGCTCGATCCGAGATCGTTCTCGTGCCGACGCCGTTTCCAACGTTCTGGATGCTGTCATATCTCCGGATAGTGCTATGAGCGACTCGAACCAGAGCGCAATCGTCGAAGGACTGCAGACAATCGCACCGGAGTACGCGGACCTCCACTGGCGCCAGTTGCACCCGTCAATTCAGGAGGCATGCGAGATGGAATATAAAGACCGTCATTATCATGCCGCAATTGTGGAGGGAATCAAGCGCTATGTGAACGACGTCAAAAGCCTCTCTCAAATCAACGGCAACGAGCATTCCATAATCGAAGGAGCTTTCGCGGATGCCAACCCGAAACTCGATGTCATTAAGCAATGGATCGACCTCGAGCTGTCGACCGATACTCAGAAGAATATTCGCACTGCTCAGAGGGTGCTATCGAAGGGTCTGTGGTCGGGTTTTCGCGATCCGATCACTCACGAGGAACGAGTTACCCTCGAGCAGAAAGGTATCTTCACCTATCAGGATTGCCTCGACGCGTTGAGTATCCTCTCCCACTTGCGCCGGCGCATCGATACTCAAGCTCAATAGCTTCCCCGCCCGGAAAGACCAGTGAAAATCGCCTCAGATACTCTGAATTCGCTCTGCATGTCAACGTAGGGACGTTCCTGAATCCGCTCGCTACGCTGGACCAAAGTCCCAACGGATGGAGTCAGACATGCGCACGATGCGAACCCCGCCAACGCAGTCCCGGATGCGCACCAGCGTGCACGCAGATAGCGCAGTCGCATGATTTCCCCTGCGCTTTCCCGCCGCACCCTTCTTGGCACCTTAGGTGTAGGTCTCGGCGCCGCCGCGCTCAGCACACTGACGGCGTGCAGCCGCAGCGGCGGCACCCCCGGCGGTCCCGCTGACGTCACCTACCAACTCTCCTGGACGCACTCGGTACAGTTCGGCGGCACCTACCTCGCCGAGAGCGAGGGGTTCTTCGACTCCCTCGACCTCACCGTCGCGCTCGCAGCGGGCGGGCCGAACGTTGCTGGCGACACCAACACCGTCAGCGGCAAAGCGCTCATGAACATCTCGGGTGGCGACGGCGTCGCTCGATCCAACGCGGAGGGCGCCGACCTCGTCATCGTCGGTGCGCAGTACCAGCGGGCGGCGAACACGATTCTGTCACTCGGCGACGCGCCCCTGGAGTCCCCTGAGGATCTCATTGGCAGGCAGATCGGCGTCGCCGGGGCGAATGTGCCCGCGCTCGACGCGTTCCTCGACATCAACGGCATCGCGAAGAACGACGTCGAGTACGTGCCCAGTCAGTACGACCCCGCCGTGCTCACCGCTGGGCAGGTCGACGGACTCTTCTGCTTTTACAACGACCTGCCGGTAGCCCTGCGGGTCCAGGGCGTTGACGCCTACTCGATGCTCCTCGCCGACTTCGGCTACAACCCGATGAGTCAGGTCTACACCGTGCTTCGCGAGAGCCTCGACGACGAAGCGGTCCGCGATCAGATTGTTCGTTTGATCCGCGGGGACGCGCAGGGGTGGCAGCGGTACCAGCAGGATCCGGTTGCGGCCGCCGAGCTCGTCGTCGAGGAGTACCCCGACGCCGGACTCGACCTCGACACGCAGAAGGAGCAGGCTGAGGTTCAGCTCGACATCATGTTCTCGGATGCCACCGAGCAGTTCGGTTTCGCCTGGTACACGGATGAACAGGTGCAGGAGAGCCTCGAACTCTTCGACCGCCTCGGCATCCAAGGTGCGACACCAGAGATGTGGGACCACTCGATCCTCGACGAGATCTACGCCGACGGGCCCACGGCATAGCTCGACCTCGAAGTCAGGCTCAGGACCAGCAGGGAAGGTCCATCAGCCCGGTACTATCGAGGGGCACCAGCCCGTCGTCAAGCTTGCGGAGCCGACCGTAGAGATCGCGCAGGGAACCACGATCGGGGAGATCTGCGCCGCCAGCAGCCTTCTTGAGGACACTCAAGGTACTGATGAGGTCGATGCGTCCCGAGCCATTGCCCTGATCCGAAAGCCGCTTGAGGCGACGCTGCTCTCGCGCAGCCACCCGTCGCCCTCCGCTGTCATCGATCAAGACGAGCACGCACTCACCATGCTCCGCAGCGACGACCGCGTGCGCGATCACCATCGTCTCACCGAGATCCCTGCTCGAACGGACTCGCTCCCCCAACGGCATCCCTGCAATGCGCTGGACGGCGACGGTGAGCTCTTCTGTGACATCATCGGAAAGTACTTCGAGCAGCCGCTCGGGCACTTTCTTGATCACGCGTTCGGCCGCGGCGAAACGCTCCTCTCGGCGGGCCTTCCGCAAGATCTCCTGTTCGACGATCTCGGGGATAGAAAGCGGCCCGACCGCCGAGAACAGCAGCCGCTCCCTATTGAGCGAAAAGAAGTTGATACCCGGCCCCGCATCCATGATCGGACGGTGGCTCATGAGGACGCGCCTTCGTCCTCCAGATCGCTGAGGTCCACGTCAAGGTCGGGCAGCTCCTCGGTATCGGCAGGCTCAAGCTGACTTGGCCTGACGCCTGCCGCGTCCAATTCAGCAAGCATGGTCTCAAGCGGAACACCACGGAGTGTGGCGAGCGTCTGCGCGGTGACCACTCCCTCGGCGTAGCCCGTGACGGCACGCGCCACGAGAGACTGCGGTGCCCGCAACCGGTCAGAATCGTCTTGCAGGGACGCATAGTGATCGGTCCACCCGTGTCGAGTGGCCAGCTGAGGTGTAGAGCAGCGCATCCACGTCGCCTTGGTATCTTCGTCGATGTACCCTCCGTCATACAGAGCGATCGCCGCGATCTGTGGCGAGACGCGGAAGCGCTGCACGAGCGCGGAGAGGTCCGTCTCGGTGGCGGGCCTCCCCTCCCCCAGAAACTCGCGAACACCGACGACAGGTATCAAGAGGTGACGAGCGAATGCGTCCGCGCGGATCTCCTCGGGCGAGCGCGCGCCGTACTCGGTTTCGTTCGCCCAGTCTTCGAAGATGAGGTGGCCGAGTTCATGCCCGAGCGTACTGCGTTGACGCATCGGGTTCCGACTCCTCGCAATGCCGATGAAGACCGCGCCCCCGACCGGGTCGCGCATCGTAAGCCCGTGCTCACCGTCATCGGGGTCCAGCACCGCGACGTCTGCGCAAGTCGTCCGCTCGATCAGCTCGACGAGGTCCCCCAAAGGCTGCACCCCGAGGTGGTGCCGGGTGCGGAACTCCCACGCGGCATCGCTCGCCTGCTTCTCAGCGCCCACCGTCATCGGGCGGACGGAATCGCGTGGTCGTCGAGGTAGGCGTCGAGTTCCATGAAGTGCAGCAAGCGCTGGCGCATGGAACTCATGGACGCACCGTCGGTCGCGCGAGCCGCGCACTGCACGCGGTCCGCAACTGCACTCCCGGTGAGCTGGGCCACTGTGCATCCAGTCGCGTCGGCGATCAGTATGATTTCGGTCATCTTCGCGACACGTTCTCCGGCGAGGATCCGGTTGAGCGTCGCTTGCGACATCCCGGTCCTATCCGCGAGCGCACGCTGAGAGAGTCCGGCGGCGGCTCGAGCGTTTTCGATTGCCGCGACCATGGCGTTCATCACTTCACCTCTTGAATCAAGTTGTCGAACTTGATTCAAGTCTACTCGCTTCGGCGGCGCCGGCCAAGCGCATTCCCCCTTTGCGCTTCCTCGCCCCGCCTGTCAATGCCCCATTTCGAAGACCCCCGCTCGCTAGGCTGGACTAAAGTCTGAGAACCCGGGAGGTAGTCGTGTGCTCGATCGGAAGCCTGATCACGCCGTGAACACCGCGCCCGAGGTCGTCTGCAGCGCGGTCGGCAAGACCTTCCCCGCCGCGAGCGGGCCACTGACCGTGCTCGAACCGCAGGACCTCACCCTCGAAGCGGGGTCGGTCACCGCGCTCGTCGGGCCCTCCGGGTGCGGGAAGTCAACCCTGCTGCGGATCATCGCCGGCCTCGAGTCCCCCGACTTGGGCGGCATAGTCACCGTCGGTGGCGACTCCCCCGAGCAGCTGCGCAAGCGCGGCGAACTCGCCATCGCGTTCCAGGACGCCTCGCTCCTCCCCTGGCGCACCACCGCAGGCAACGTCGCCCTCGCACAGAAGCTCGCTCGCCAGCCGGTCGACCAGGCGCGTATCGCTGAGCTTCTGGAAACTGTAGGGCTCAAGGGCTTCGAGAAGGCGCGCCCCGCGCAGCTCTCCGGCGGTATGCGCCAGCGCGCCGCCATCGCCCGCTGCCTCATCACCGAACCCCGCCTCCTGCTGCTCGACGAGCCATTCGGTGCCGTCGACGAGCTCACCCGCCGCCGCCTCAACATCGAGCTGCCGCCGCTGTGGTCGGGTTCGCAGACGACGACCCTCCTCGTCACGCACTCCATCTCGGAGGCCGTGCTCCTCGCCGACCGCGTGCTCGTCATGTCGCCGCGACCCGGCAAGATCGTCGCCGACCTGCCGGTGGATCTCGATCGGCCCCGCACCATGGAGCACCTGCACAGCCCCCGCTTCACCGAACTCGTCAAAGAGATCGGAGCATTGCTCGGCGTCGACGCCCCCGTGCCCGCCGACGGGGCCTGACCGTGGCGATCCAGAGCGACGCTCCGGCTCGCGTGCCCGAGCCCGCACTCGTGACCAAGGCGCAAAAGCACAGGGCCTCAACACGCTGGGTCCTGATCCTGCGCGGTGTCATCGGATGGGTCGCGATCATCGCGCTCTGGGAGCTGGTGGGGCGCACGATCCTCGCGGGGCGCCACCTCATCGGGACACCCTCGGGCATCGCGATCAAGATCGTCGAGAACTTCGATGTCTACGGCCGCGGGCTCCTGTTCACGACGAACGAGGCCGCGCTCGGCTACCTCTTTGGCAACCTGGCCGCGGCGCTGCTCGCGGTCGTCGTGGTGCTATTGCCGGGGCTCGAGCGGCAAGTGCTCCGGATCGCGCTCGTCGTCTACTGCCTCCCCCTCGTCGCGCTCGGCCCGCTGCTGCGCCTCACCTTTGGCTTCACCGACGGCCCGCAGATCACACTCGCGGCCATCGCGGTCTTCTACCTGACGCTCGTGCCGCTGCTCGTGGGGCTCCGCGCATTGCCGAGCACCTGGCTCGACCTCACCGCCACCTACGGGCGCGGGCGCTGGACGACGCTCGTCACGGTCCGTGCGCGGGCGGCGCTCCCCTACCTCATGGCCGGGTTGCAGGTGTCGGTGCCCGCGGCGTTCCTCGGCGCGCTCGTCGGCGAGTTCACTGGTGCGGAGCGCGGTCTCGGCGTGCTGTCGATCCTCGCCCTGCGCAGCCTCGACACGAACGGCCTCTGGGCTTTGATGCTTTTGAGCACAGTGGTTTCGCTCATTGGGTACGGAATCATCGCCTGGATCGCGCGTCGCGTCTCCCCCGACCGGCCCGACGTGATCCTCACTCCGCCCGGATCCGCCCGCCGGATGACCGGCTGGCAGCGGTGGGCGCGGGGGGTCGGCGGCGTCGCGCTGACGACGGTGATTGTCTTGGGCGCGTGGATCCTGATCTTTGAAGCACTGGACTTGAACGCCTACTTCGCGAAGCGTCCGTGGGACGTCTGGGACTGGCTCGTCGCGTCCGCCGACGCGGGTGCGCACCGCGCCGAGATCTTCGAGGCGGTCGGGCAGACGATCGCGGTGGCGATTCCGGGGTACTTCGCGGGCCTGCTGCTCGGGCTCGGACTGGCGACGGCGTTCTCGCTGTCGAACCGGGTGCGGCAGGCGCTGACTCCGGTCGCGGTGGCGCTGCGGTGCGTGCCGATCATCGCGATCGCTCCCCTGCTCGTCGGCGCGCTGGGGCGCGGCCCCTTCGGCACGGCCGTCGTGGTGGCGATCATGACGTTCTTCCCGACGCTGGTGTCGTGCCTGTACGGGCTCCGGCAGTTGCCCGGGCAGGTGTCCGATGTGTTCGCGACCTATGCGACCCCGTCGACGCGGGTGCTGCTGCTCGGGCGGTTGCCCGCGATGGCTCCCGCGTTCTTCGCGGCGGCGCGAATTGCGGCCCCGTCGGCGATCCTCGCCGCCACGGTGGCCGAGTGGCTCGCCACCGGCACCGGACTCGGCAACCTCATGGCGGTCGACGCGGCGACGAGCCGCTACACGTCGCTGTGGTCGACCGTCGTCGTCGTAACGGTGGTGTCGCTGCTCGCCTACGCGCTCATCGAGTTCATTGAACAGCGCGTACTGCGCGTCGTCGCGCCCGAACAGACGCGGTGGTGAGGCACGCGGTCACTCCCGCAGAATGCCGAGGCCGAGCATCGCGAGCACCAGAAACGGCGTCACCGTCAGGAACCAGAGCAGTGCGCCTCCGATGCCGAGCACCCGCGACACCGCTGCTGTCGCTTTCGTCTGCCTGCGAAGCTCGCGGCTCGCGGTCGCCGACTGGGAACTCCCGGTGACCGTCTGAGGCATGAGCGTCACCGTGAACGGGCCGATGATCGCGACGAAAACGCCGGTCAGCAACGCGCCAGGCAGCATGCCCAAGTTCTCGCGCACCTGAACGGTGACCAGGGTGGCGATGCTGCCCGCAAGCACCAGCGCAACGGAGTACGCGACGAGCACGCCCACGGCGCGAACCGCGGATCGCTTACTCGCACGGACGAGCACGAGTGCCACCCGACGATCCATCTTGAGCGCGCCGAGCACTGCCAGCGCCACGGCGGCGACGCCGATCACCCAACTCACCCACTGCTCCATACCGGGAGGCTAGCAGCGCCCTGCCCTGCCGCCGACCGGGACGAAGGTGGTCTCGGAGTGAGGCGCGGATCTAGACTCGAAGGAGACGAACAGACGGCGAAAACCGACTCACGAGGAGGCGCTGGTGCGACGGATCAACGGTGAGACCTTCGGACGCTGGAGCCTGCGACTCGACGCCGCCTACTGCGTGCTGCTCGGGCTCGGCGTCGCAGTCTTCGCGGAGCGCATCGCGTCGAGCATCGCCCTCGCGCCCTGGCTCGTCGCGGCCGTCGGCATCTCCGTGGTGGTGTGGGCAGGCGGGGTCCTCTGGATGCTCTCCCGGCTCCCCCTGCGCCGAGCACTCTGGCTCGTCATGAGCGCCAACCTGCTCGCCGCCCTCGCCGTCGCTCTCGTGTCGACCACCGCGGCGACCGTGCTCGTGGTAATTGCGGTGGCTGCTGTGGCGATCGACATCGCGCTGTTCGCGGTGAGCCAGGCGATCGCCCTGCGCGCACTGCCGACGGCGCGATAGCGTGATGCGCCCATGAACGGCGTGTGGCTCGCGGCAATCAGCGGACTGCTGGGCGGCGGCGCCCTCCTCGTCGGTACCGCGATCGCCTGGTTCGCGGACATTCCGCAGCGCGTCATCTCCGCCGTCATGGCCGTCGGAGCCGGTGTGCTTGTCGCGACGCTCGCGTTCGAGCTCGTCGGCGAGGCCGCTGACACCGGAGGCACCCTCGCGACCGGAACCGGGTTCATCGCCGGCGCGATCCTCTACGTGGTCGCCGACTGGTTCGTGAGCCGCCCGCACCGCGCAGGGCCCGGCGATCCGAACATTGCGGCCAGGCGCGTACGCTCGCGAACTTCGGGCGACCAGAAGTCAGCGGGCGGCAGTGGAGCGGCTATCGCAGTGGGCGCGCTGATCGATGGGATCCCCGAATCGATCGTGATGGGACTGGCGGTTCTGCAGGGCGGAGCCCTCAGCATCCCGGTCGTGGTCGCGGTCGCCATCAGCAACATCCCCGAGGGCCTCGGATCGACCGCCGCGATGCGGCGACAGGGATACGGCGTCATGCGACCGTTCGCGATCTTCGGCGCGATCGCCATCGCGAGTGTCATCGCCGCGGTAGCCGGCTTCCTGCTTTTCGCCGATGCGCCGCCCGAACTCATCGCGCTCATCACCACCGTCGCGGCCGGAGCGCTCTTCGCCATGGTGGCCAACACGGTGATTCCCGAGGCGTTCAGCACCCAGCACTTCATGACCGGCATCTGGGCGTCGATTGGATTCGTCTCGGCGTTCGTGCTGCATCAGGTGGCGTGAGCGCTGAGACACGTCGCCGCACGCCCGTCAGCTGAGTGCGTCCGCGATGACCTCGGCGGTGTCTCGCCACGTCGGTAGGCGTTCGCGGCGGTATCTCGCGGCTGCACTCCAGGTCGCGCGAGTTTCGGGGTGCGTCAACCATTCCTCGAGCGCGACGGCGAGTGCCTCGGCGTCTCCGACGGGGAACTGATCGCCCGCGCCCTGTTGCGCCTCGGCGGCTCCGGTGTGCTCCGGCACAATGGAGGGAATGCGGCGCGCGACGGCTTCCGTGACGACCATGCCATAGGGCTCGGTTCGGGCGGTGTGGATGAGGAGGTCGGTGCGGTTCCAGGTCGAGTCGAGTTCGGCCCCGTGCTGGGGGCCGCTGACCTCGATACGGTCTTCCAGGCCTGAGTCGGTGATGCGCCTCCGCACGGCATCGGAGAGCGCTGGATCGAGGTCGTCCGGCCCCACGAACTGAGCGGTCCACGCGTGGTCGCGCACCCGGATCAGCGCCTCGACGCACGTGAGCGGGTCCTTCGTCTCCGTCACCCGCGCGAGCCAGACGAAGTGCGGGCGATCAGGTGTGCCGAGCGCGAGCGGTGCCGGGGCGACCCCGGGTACTGCGACCCGCACGTCATCGCGCCCGTATCTGCGCGCGAGTTCGCCCGCGGTCCAGGTGCTCGTCGCCACGACCGAGGTGGCAGCTTGGATCGCCGCGCGCTCTGTCCGCGCGAGGTCAGCACGCTCGCTCTCGCAGTGAGCGGGGTCGTCTGACGGGAAGTAGTGCACCAGCACGGTGACGCGATGACCCACGGCGACGGCTGCTGCCACGGCATCCGGTGCGGCCGAGGCGAGGATGTTGTCGATCAGCCAGACGGGCGCCGACTGCAGAACCTCGTCGAGCGCCACGCGATCCTCATCGGTGGGCAGCGGCCACGGTCCCTCCATGAAGCGCTCGCTGACCTCGATGCCGAGCCCGGTCAGCGCAGTGACCAGCTCATCGTCATAGCGGTTCCCGCCGCTCGCAACAGCGCTGCGCCAACGAGCGAAAGCGATGCGACGCTCGGCGGTGCGTGTCATCAGCACATCCTGCGACGGGGGCTACTGATCCGACTTCGGCACGGCGAGCTCCCAGTGGTGACCGTCCGGATCGAAGAAGTAGCCGAGGTAGAGACCGAGATCGGCGTCCTCTGCAGCTTCAACGGGTACGGTGCCGCCGTGCAGGGGGACGCTAGCGATCATCGAATCGAGTCCCTCACGAGTCTCGACCGCGCAGCTGAGGATCACGCCGGTACCCCCGTTGGGTCGCTGTACGGTGCGACCGACCTTCAGCGTGTACGACTCGAACTGCGCCGAACCCATCACGAAGAGCGACAGGTTCGGCAGCTCGACGGCGATGATGTCCTCGTCGATCTGCAGATCCGGAAGGTCGAAGACGCCGCGATAGAAATCGAGTGACGCTTCGAGATCGGTCGAGGGCAGGCAGACGACGGTTCCGAGGATCTTGCGTTCTGCGGGTGCTGCTGCGTTCATGCGCACCAGACTAATCGGGTTCGGCGCGGACGCACCGGTCCGCGCCGAACCCGAATGTGGTCAGAGCCCCGAGTTCAGCGCCGTCGACAGCGGTTTCCTCGTGAGGAACAGTGCGAGCCCGAGCACCGCGCCGGTCACCGCGACGATGATGTAATAGGTCGGCTCGTCGATCAGAGTGAACAGCTGTCCGAGGAGTCCCGACAGCGACGACCCCAGTGCGAGGGTGAGAAAGTTCAGGCCGACGACCTGCGACTTGAACGCCTGCGGTCCGATCCGCGTCGCCACCGACAGCCCGATGGGGCCAACGAAGACCTCCGATGATCCGGCCATCGCCATGAATAGGATGATGAGCGCGAGCGGAATGAACGCATCACCCGCCAGCTCGGAGACGAGGAGCAGGAAGAAGTAAGCGCAGCCGATCTGGATCAGCCCGATCGCGAACTTCGTCACGGGTGAGGGCTGGCGATCCCCCATGAGGTTCCAGAGGCGGGCGATCAGCGGGGTGATCAGCACGGCGGCCAGCGGACTCGCGGTGGTGATCCAGGCGACCGGGAAGGTCCAGCTGCCGATCGAGAGATCGATGCGCTCGGTGATCATGATCGAGATCGCCGTGAATTTCTGGAAGAGCAGACCGAAATAGATGCCCGCCGCGAGGAACAGCGGCAGGAACGCCAACACCCGGCGACGCTCGTCAGAGGTCACCTGCTTCGACGTCGACATGGTGATGAAGTACGCCGCAGCCGCGAGGAGCGCGAGGATCGTGGTCGTAGTCGACAGGTTCTCAGCCCGCAGCATACCGCTGACGGCGGCGATCACGATGACCGCGACCGCGGCGACGCCGATGCCGATCGCGAGCGGCAGACGCTTCGACGGGAGCGGATTGTTCACGAGGCGTGCACGCTCGGGCAGGTGCTTCATCGAGTACAGGTACTGAATCAGCGCGGCGATCATGCCGATCGCCGCCAGGCCGAACCCGAAGTGGAAGCCCCACTGGTTCTGGGCGAAGCCCGTCGACAGCGGCCCGACCACCGCACCGATGTTGATCGACATGTAGAAGTACGAGAAGCTCACGTCGCGTGTCTGCTGCGACCGGCCCTCGACGATGAAACCGACGATCGAAGTGATGTTCGTCTTCAACGCGCCGGTACCCAACACGATCAGGATGAGGCCAATCGCGAGCCCCAGGAAGTCGGGCACGAACGCGAGCACGATGTGCCCTGCGGTGATGACGACGGCACCCCAGAGCACCATGCTCTTCGGGGTGACGAGTCGGTCGCCGAGCCACGCGCCCAAGATCTGGGCGAGGTACACCGATCCCCCATAGGCGCCGACGATACCCGCGGCTGCCGCCGGCGCCACTTCGAGGCCGCCGTCAACGAGGGCGTAGAGCAGGTAGAACGAGAGGATGCCCTGCAGGCCGTAGAAGGAGTAGCGCTCCCAGAGTTCGGTGAACGCGAGGGTCCACACGCCGCGCGGGAGTCCGCGGCGGCGGGGCGCACCCTGGTCGGTGTCGATCGACGGCGTCGTCGAGATATTCGTGGTCATTCGTGCAGTCCTGCCAGTCGGGATCCGAATCGTGCGATGAGTGAGGTGTCTTCCGAGTGCCGCGCCTCTTCCCAGCGGTCGGCGACGCCGAACAGCCGGTACATGGTGTGCACGCCGGTCCAGCGGATGGGCTCGGGCTCCCACGTGCCCGACTCGTGGTCGTTCCACGGGAGCGCCGTGAGGTCCGTCCACTCGCCGCTCACGCGATCGAGCAGCGTGCGCGCGGCGAGGTTCGTCGCGGTCAGCCCGTGACCCGCGTATCCCCGCGCCGTGCCGATCCGCGTCTCGGGGTCGAAGAAGATGCCGGCGCACCAGTCCCTGGTCACCCCGATGGCGCCGCGCCACGCGTGATCGATCGAGAAGCGCGTTCCGGGGAAGAAGTAGTCGAGGCGATCCTTGAGCGTCTGGATCGTCGCGTCATCGACGGCACCGAGGCCCGGAGTCCCCGAGTTGTAGGCGTAAGGGGTACCGCGACCCCCGATGGCGATCCTGCCGTCCGCCGTGCGCTGAGCATAGACGAAGGTGTGCGCGCCGTCGTTCAGGCATTCGAGGCCGTTCCAGCCGATCCGCTCCCAGTCGGCATCGCTCAACGGGGCGGTGACGATCATCGAGGAGTTGACCGGGATGAGCTGACGGCTCCCGAACCCCGGCGCCTCGCTCTCGATCTCGCTCGTGTACGCCTCGACGCAGCTGAGCACCGTCCGGGCCCGCACGACGCCGCGCGACGCGACCACGGTTCCCGGGCGGATCGAGTTCACCGCGGCGCGCTCGAAGATCTGCACGCCCTTCGCCTCGACCGCGCTCGCGAGGCCCAAAGTCAGTTTCGCGGGATCGACACGGACGGTGTCCCGGTAGTACATGCCACCAAGAGCCGGTGCGATATTGATCCGCTGCTGCAGCTCATCGGCGCTCAGCAGCTCGATGCTGTCCTCCGCGTACCCGTTCCGCAGGTTCGCGGCGTAGGTGCCGCGCAGTCGCTTCAGCGCGGCCGGCGTCGTCGCGGCCTGGAGCTGGCCGCCACGGTGCTGATCGGCCTCGATGCCTTCCACCTCCGCCACACGGAGCGTCTCATCGATCGCGCCCGACATCTCGCGCTGGAACGCGCGCACCGCCGCAGCGCCATCTCGGCCCTGCCGCTCCGCCGCACGCGCATAGACCGCACGATTGCCCGGGATCAGGGTCGAAAGCCACCCGCCGTTGCGACCGGAACCCCCGTAGCCGACCTGCTCCGCCTCGAGCACCGTGATCTTCCATTCGGGGTGCTGCGTGATGGCGTAGTAGGCCGTCCACAGGCCGGTCAAACCGCCGCCGACGATGACGAGAGCCTGCTCCTCGTCAGGCAGGCTCGCATGGCGATTCGGGTGGTCGGGAGCGCTCGCGGCGCTCGCCTGGGTCATCCAGTGCGAGATGCTGCCGTTCACGAAATCATGCATGGGGTACTCCGTCGTAGTGGTGGGGTCGTCGTCTTCGAGCGTTCGGGGGGCTCGTGGTGCGCCGGGCGGCGGCGCTCGTAAGTCCGCGCTAGTAGGTGGGTGGTGCCATGGTCCAGAGCACGCGGGCGTGCGCGGATCCCGTGGCTTCGGCGACGCGGTGCGGTTCGTTGCTGTGATAGTGCAGGGAGTCGAACTCGCCGAGCGTGTAGGTGTCGTGGCCCACCGTCACCTCGACCGTGCCGGCGAGCACCAGCAGGACTTCTTCAGATGCACCGTGCGTGTACGGCGCGACTCCGGTCGATCCTCCCGGTTCGAACAGTCCCATGAGGACTTCCAGGTGATCGAACGTCGAGGGTGTGAGCTTGATCTTCGTCGCTCCGTCTCCGAACGAGAAGCCCTGCGCATCGGCGAACCGCTGCACCCGACCCCGCCCGTACTCGTCGACCGGACGGAACAGCGCGCCGACATCGAGCTTCAGCACGCCGCAGATGCTCTGCAGTGCCTTGACGCTGGCATTCGCCTGGCCGCGCTCGATCTGCGACAGGAACCCCTGCGTCAGGCCGGACGATTCCGCGACGTCACGCAGCGTCAAGCCGAGCGCTTTGCGCCGGCGACGCAGGCGATCACCGAGGCCCGGCTCAACGGAGCCGCTCTCGGGGGAAGGTACAGATGCTTCATTGACATCGAGGGATGACATGCTGCGAATCTAACACTGTTTTAGTGTTATCTCAAAAAATATTACTGAGACTGAAACAGGTTGCTCGGAGAGCTGGCAAGCCTCCTCAGGTGAAGTTCCGCGAGGTCGCTTCGACACCTGAAACCTGAAGTTGCAGGCCGTGCCGCCCGATCACGCAGGGTCGACACTCGCTCCGAGACGATCCCGAATGACGGTCGTGATCTCGGCGAGCGCGGTGAGCTGCTCTGGCGTGAGGGCGTCGATGACCAGGCGGCGCGCGGTGGCGATGTGATCCGGCATCGCGAGGACGAGCGCCCGGCGGCCATCGCTCGCGAGCGTCGCGTTGGTCGCACGGCGATCCTCGGGGCACGGGCTCCGCTCGATGAGCCCGCGCTTCTCGAGCCGCGCGCAGACGTGCGAGAGCCGCGGCAGCGTCGCGTTGGTCGCCTCCGCGAGCGCGGTCATGCGGAGCGTGGAGTCCGGGGCAAACCGCAGCATCGTCAGCACCATGAATTCGAAGTGCGTCATCGACGACTTCCGCTGCAGCCGCGCGTCGAGGGCGGCGGGGAGAAGCTGCGTGACGCCGATGAGCCCGAGCCACGCCGCCGACTCGTCCTCGGTCATCCGTGGAACCGTGGTGTGCATCCTCCCAGGGTAGCTTTACTTGTCGCATCAACGAAAGCGTGATAAACCTGTTCTTTAAAACTTGTTGCAACAACAAAATGAGGAGCCTTCGTCATGATGAGCACTTCCCGGACCACGCCGTCGTGGCGCGAGGCCCCCACCCACACCACCGGAGCCGCGCCGGACGGCACCGAGATGGACACCGTCGAGCTACTCGTCCACGACCTCGGCGCCATGTCCCGGTTCTACCGGGAGGCCGTCACGCTCGACGTGCTGGACGAATCCGGTGCGACCGTCGTTCTGGGACGCGGCGGGATCCCGATCGTGCGCTTGCGACAGGAGAAAGATCTGCCTGGCCGCGACGCACGGGGTGCCGGCCTCTACCACACTGCCATCCTGTTCCAGGATCAGGCGCGACTGGCGTCGTCACTGGCATCGATGGCCCGCCATGCCTCCGGCCTCTACGAAGGCAGCGCCGACCACCTCGTCAGCGAGGCCTTCTACTTCCACGACCCCGAGGGTAACGGCCTCGAACTCTACCGTGATCGCCCGCGCGACGAGTGGAGCATCGGCCCCAACGGCACCGTGCAGATGGCCAGCCTGCCGCTCGACCCGCAGGCATTCCTGCGGCGCTGGCACGACGACGTGCGCACCGACGCGCACGACGAGCCTTCGGCCGCAATCGGTCACGTGCACCTGCAGGTCGGCGACATCGCAACGGCGCGCGACTTCTACGTCGACACCCTCGGCTTCGACATCACCTTCGAGTTCGGCACCGCCCTGTTCCTCTCGGCCGGCGGCTACCACCACCACATCGGCGTCAACACTTGGCAGAGCGCCGGCGCGGGACCCCGTGCCGCGTCACTCGGGCTCGGCGACGTCCGCATTCGCGTGCCCGGCCGGGAGGACCTCGACGCCCTCAGTGACCGGCTCGCCTTCCGCTCCGTACCCGTGCGTGACGATGGAGCCGAGATCCGCGTCCCCGATCCGTGGGGAACGCAGCTCGTCATCGCCGCGGACGCGCTGCGCTGATTCCATCGCTCTTCCACTACGCCCACTCATGGGCGAAACCGCTCCGCACTCGGCTCGCCCGTCGCTTCGCACCGATTCAGCCCAGCGTCAGCGCAATCCGTGCAGACTGTGTCCATGCGTGTGTTGCTCGTAGACGATGAGGCGCGTCTCGCCGAGGGCGTGCGTCGCGGCCTCGAGGCCGAGGGCTGCGCCGTCGACGTCGCCCACAACGGCGTCGACGGACTGTGGCGGGCACGCGAGTTCAGCTACGACGTCATCGTGCTCGACGTCATGATGCCAGGCATGAGCGGGTATCTCGTCTGCCAGACGCTGCGCGAGGAGGGCGACTGGACCCCCGTGCTCTTCCTCACCGCGAAAGACGGCGAGTGGGACGAAGTCGAGGGGCTCGACACCGGCGGCGACGACTGGCTGACGAAGCCGTTCTCTCCCCCGGTGCTGCTCGCCCGCTTGCGGGCGCTGGTGCGGCGCGGCGGACGGGAGCGGCCGACAGTGTTGGAGGCAGGTGACCTCCGCTTCGATCCCGCTGCCCGCACGGCACACCGCGGCGAGGCACGTCTCGACCTCACGGCGCGGGAGATGTCGGTACTCGAGTTCCTGCTTCGCCGCCGCGGCGAGGTCGTCACCAAGTTCGACGTGCTCGACAACGTCTGGGCCGACGACTTCGAGGGCGATCCCAACATCGTCGAGGTCTACATCGGCCGCCTGCGCCGCAAGGTCGACCGACCCTACGGGCGAAACGCCATCGAGACCGTCCGCGGCGCCGGATACCGTCTGGCGGCCGACGGTGGCTGAGGCGCAGAAGACCAGCCGCACCCGCTCGGTGCGCACGCGGATCACGCTCGTCGCCGTCGCGGTGGTCGCCGCCCTACTCGGAATCGGCGCCGTCGGCACCGTCTGGACCCTCGACCGCGTCCTCACCGATCAGATCGCCGCCCAACTCGACGACGACCTCGACATGATCGCCGACACCGTCGAATCCGGCGTACCCGACGCGATCACCGAGCGCGACGACGACGTGCTCATCGCGCTCCACACCGGCGGGCGGACCATCGTGAACGACGATGATGCCAATGAACTCTCCGGCCCGGACGAGATCAGCGAACGGGCCGAAGCGCGAGTCGATGACGAGCCGATGCTGATCCTGAGCGAAGACCTCGGCGGCGATCGCGGCACACTCGTCGTCGCCCGCTCCACGGAAGAGGTCGGAGACGCCGTCTCAGCTGCGACGATGGTGCTTGCGGTGGCGGTGCCGATCGCGGTCGCGCTCATCGGAGTCGTGGTGTGGGCCGTGGCCGCGCGGGCGCTGGGCCCCGTCGACCGAATACGCCGGCAGGTCGACCACGTCGGCGCGGAGACGCTCGACCAGCGCGTCCCCCGCACCGGCAACGACGACGAGATCGACCGGCTCGCCGCGACCATGAACCGTATGCTCGACCGCGTCGAAGAGGGGTACCGCACCCGCCAGCGCTTCGTCAGCGACGCGTCTCATGAGCTCCGCTCCCCGCTCGCCACCATGCGGCAGTACGCCGAGCTCGAGCGGGCACACCCCGGCGCGGCTCCCCCGGGTGAACTCGCCGACGTCGTGCTTGGCGAGGGCGCCCGCATGCAGGAGATCGTCGAGGGACTCCTGCTGCTCGCGAAGCTCGACGAGGGCTCCGCACAGTCGGGCGCACGCGGCGATGTCGACCTCGACGACCTCGCGCTTGCGGAAGCGAGCCGGATCCGCGCCCTCGGCACGGCCTCCGTCGACGGCGGCGGCATCGGCCCCGCACGGGTCAGCGGGGACTCGCGACTCCTCGCGCGCGCCGTGCGGAACCTGGTCGACAATGCGGTACGTCACGCGCGCAGCACCGTCGCACTCGGCACGGCGGTCAATGGCGGATCGGCGCTGCTCTGGGTCGACGACGACGGGGACGGCGTGCCCGAGTCGGAGCGGGAGCGCGTCTTCGAACGGTTCACCCGCCTCGACGAAGCGCGCTCACGCGACGCCGGAGGCAGCGGCCTCGGGCTGGCGATCGTCGCGGAGATCGTGCGTACCCACGGCGGATCCGTGCGGGTGGAGAACGCTCCCCTCGGCGGGGCGCGCTTCGTGATCGTGCTGCCCGCGACCGCCGAGTAGGCGCGCTGCGCGTGCAGCTTCACCCGTGGTCCTCGGTGTTCGCGGGCGCGCACGTTCTTCGCACAGGCACATGCACCTCGCGGCGAGTAGCGTGTGCCCCGGCGAATAGCGTGTGACACGAACCGGGAGACTCGGCACCCTGACCGTGTGTTCAGGTGCGTTCAGATGGGAGTCAGTACCCGTCGGCGATGCTGGCATCATGAACCCGAACGAGCCCCACAACTCCGGCCAGCAGCCCGATAACGCGGAGACCACACCGCTTCCCGATCGCCCCCTGAACTCGGACTACCAGCACACCGTGCCGCTGGAAGGGAACGCGAGCACCGCTCCGCCCGGGTACCAGCCCCCGGCCAGCGGCCAGCCACAGCCCGCAGGCCAGTCGGCAGACAGTAACCCCGACCCCGATCGTGCGGAGCGTCGCCGGAAGATGCGCCCGCTCTTGATCGGCGCGGGCGCGGCCGCGGCGATCCTGCTGCTCGGCGGCGGAGGCATCGCGATCGGCGCTGCGATCGCCGACAACGATGACGACGACCAGGTCTCGCTCACGAACTCGGAGAGCTCGGCGCCCGGCGTGCAGTCCGACGATTCGGCCCAGTCCGGCTCAGATGACGACGACAACGACGGCGATAATGGCGACGACAACGGCAACTCCGCCGGCTCGGACAGCGGAGCAGCTGCGCCCGCGGAGGCCGGCGACCTCACGGACGCCATCAAAGCGGCCATCGCCGAAGCGAACGGCGAGGGCGCCACCGCCATCGAGGTGGAGCGCGACGGTTACGACGTCGACGTGCAGCTCGCCGACGGCACCGAACAGGAGGTCCGCGTCGCGCTCGACGGAACGGCAACGGTGCGCGAGGGTGATTCCGACACCGATGACGATCCCCTGCTCGACACGGCGAAACTCGGCGACATCATCGATGCCGCGCTCGCCGAGGCCGGCGGCGGCACGATCGAGTCGATCTCGACGGACAACGGCCCTGCAGCCTACGAGGTGTCGGTCGACATGGGAAACGGCAACGACACCGACGTCGATCTCGACATGGACCTCAAGGTCCTGAGCGTCGACCGCGACTAGCGAGCGCATCGGGCGTCGGCGCTGCGGCGCGAACGCCCCAGCGCGTCAGCTAACGGACTCGGCGTCGAGCAGGTCGTCGACGAGCGCTCGCACGCGGCGCTTGATCTCGTCGCGGATGGGACGCACCGCCTCGATCCCTTGACCGGCCGGGTCGTCGAGCGTCCAGTCCTCGTATCGTTTGCCGGGAAAGATCGGACACGCGTCCCCGCACCCCATGGTGATCACGACGTCCGAGGCTTGGACGGCGTCGGGCGTCAGCAGCTGGGGTGCGGCTCCGGCGAGGTCGATCCCCTCTTCACGCATAGCGACGACGGCGACCGGGTTGATGTCGTCGGCGGGGATCGACCCGGCCGAGCGAACCTCGATGCGCCCCTCTGCGAGAGAGCGGAGATAGCCCGCAGCCATCTGGGACCGGCCGGCATTGTGCACGCAAACGAAGAGCACGGACGGCGTTGATTCGGTCATGCGGCGACCCGTTGATTCGACACTTCTCTATCTTGTTGCCTGTCGCACCGACCGTCAAACCCGGTCATCGGCGTACACTGCTGTCCACCGACGCGAGCGGAGGAGAAGTCCATGGAGGCCGTCCCAGTGCTGCGTATCGCCCCTCCGGGGCTGGACGATCTGCGTCCCTTGCCCGTCGAAGGAACTCGGCACTGGTGGGGCGGTGCGCTCGATGTGGAGGCGCTCGCGCTGGGCTCGGTCGGCGCGGCGGCCGCCTCCCTCAATCGCCTGCTCGGGCGGACGGCGGTGCAGCGGATCCTCTCGCCCCGGGTCGCCGCTTCGTTCGACTCCCCCGGTGTGCTCCGCATCGACGGCGCACCGATCCGCGCATTCTCCGGACTGTCGCGCTTCTTTCCGACGGCGGACGGCTGGGTTCGCACGCACGGCAACTACCCGCATCATGCCCGCCTCCTGCTGCAGGCGCTGAGTGTCGACCGCGCCGAAGCCGTGCCCGCGGCCCTCGCGGAGATGACGAGCCTCGAAGCCGAGCAGCGGATCCAATCCATCGGCGCTGTGGGCGCCGCAGTGCGCACCCGTCGGGAGTGGGGGTCCAGCGCACTCGCGACTCGCACGCCGACGGCGCAGTGGATCGACATCGCACTCGATGACCGCGCAGCAGCGGGATCAAGCGGCAACCCGTGGATCCCGGACGACACGTCGTCCCGCCCGCTCCGCGGCCTCCGCGTGCTCGACCTCACCCGCACGATCGCCGGGCCGATCTCGTCCCGGCTCATGACGGCGCTCGGCGCTGAGGTGCTCCGGGTGGACCCGCCGGCGAACCCGGAGCTTGAGGCGCAGCACATCGACGGGGATCCGGGCAAGTACACCGCCGCAGCCGACCTTGGGCGCCCGGAGACGCGAGCGCGGTTCCACGAGCTGCTCGCGTCGGCGCACGTGCTGCTGCTCGGCTACCGCGCAGGCAGCCTCGACCGGTTCGGGCTCGGCCTCGACGCACTGCGCGAGCGATACCCGGGGCTGTCGGTGGTGCGGTTCAACGCCTGGGGATGGGGCACAGCGTGGCAAGATCGGCGCGGATTCGACAGCGTCGTACAGGCGGCGTGCGGCATCGCCGACGCGTACCGCAGCGCGGACGGAAGCCCCGGTGCGCTGCCCGTGCAAGCGCTCGATCATGCCACGGGCTACGGCATCTTCGCGGCGACGATGTCGCTGCTCACGGCACGGGCCCAGAGCGGCACCACGGGTCACGCGCGTCTCGCCCTCGCTTCCACGGCTGACCTCTTGTTCGAGTTGTCGGTAGCCGGCAGGGATCCTGATGGAGAGCTCGTCCAGACGCTCCCGCCAGAGGCGCCGCTCACGCGGTCCAGCGGGTACGGTGAGCTCGCCTACGCGGCTCCCCCGTTCGACCTTGCCACCGAGCCGCTCGACTATCCGTTCGCTCCCCGACCGCATGGGAAGGACCCGCTGAAGTGGCGAGGCCCGCGCTGACCCGAGTCTTCCGCTAGGCTTCCGACTCGTGGAAACCACCCTGAACCGCCGTCTCGGCGTCCCCGGCATCGTCTTCATGGTCATCGCCGCGGCGGCTCCGATCACCGTCGTCGCCGCGAACTTCCCGATCATCCTGTCGGTGTCCGGATCGATCGGCGCTCCCATGATGGTGCTCGCCGCGACCGTGATCCTCGTCCTCTTCTCGGTCGGCTACGCCTGGATGACGCCGCGCGTGCCCGACGCTGGAGCGTTCTACTCCTACGTGCATCGCGGACTCGGGCGATGCCCCGGGCTCGGCACCGCGGCCATCGCGCTGCTCTCGTACGTGCTGCTCACGGTGTCGATGACCTGCTACCTCGGAGTGCAGACGGGCAACCTCATCGCGCTGTGGACGGGCGCCGAAGTGCCGTGGTGGCTCATCTCAGGCGTCATGATCGTGATCGTGGGACTGCTCGGCTACCGCGACATCGAACTGTCGGCGAAGGTGCTCGGCGTCGTGCTCGTGCTCGAGGTCGTCGCAGTGCTCGCGATCGACATCGGTGTGCTCGCCTCGGGCCGGGAGCTCACCGCGACCCCGTTCAGCCCGGTCGAGGCACTGTCGGGCGCACCGGGACTCGGACTGCTGTTCGCGTTCCTCGGGTTCTTCGGGTTCGAGGCGACGGCGGTGTTCCGCAACGAAGCGAAGGATCCCGAGCGGACCGTTCCGCGCGCCACCTACATCGCGGTCGGCACGATCGGCGCCCTGTACTTCGTGTCGTCGTGGCTCGTGATCTCGGGGCTGGGCGGGACCGACGCCGTCGCCGCGGCGAACGAGAACCCGGACGGCGTCGTGGTCGCCCTCGCGGGCGAGGTCGTCGCGCCCATCATCGCCGATCTAGTGCAAGTGCTCGTCGTGACGAGCATGTTCGCGTGCATGCTCGCGTTCCACAACATCGTCACGCGGTACCTCTTCACGCTCGGCCAGCGCGGCGTGCTGCCGCAGAGCCTCGCCGGCGTCCACCCCAGGCACCGGGCGCCCTCACGCGCTTCGCTCTGGGTGACCGGGATCACGGCCGCGGTGGTGCTGGTCTCCGCGCTCGCGCAGCTCGACCCCGTGCTGCAGATCTACACCTGGTACTCGGGCGCCGGGGCCGTCGGCGTCATCTGGATGATGGCGCTCACGAGCTTCGCCGTCGTCGCGTTCGGCGCGCGGCACCGCGGAGACTCGGGCGATGCCGCGCCGGTCGGCGTGACTCTCTCTGCCGTGGCCGGCGGCATCGGACTCCTGCTCGTGCTCGGCATATCGATCTGGAATTTCCCGTTCCTCGTCGGCGGCACGCTCGCGGCGATCATCTGGGGCGTTGTACTCGCGGGGGTCTTCATCGTCGGGCTGGCGATTCCGGCCAGGCGTGCGGCAGCAGTCACCGAAAGCGACTCCCGCGAGCCACTCATACGCTAGGGTGATCCGAGAAGACACGGGGTGCCGCATCCGGCGGCTGAGATCACACCCGTCGAACCTGATCCAGTTCGTACTGGCGAAGGGAATGTCCGCATGAATCTCCTGCGTTCCAGGCACCCCGCACCTAACCGGTGTGCCCTGAGCCGTCGGGCCGCTCCGCATTCCCTCGCCCTCGAGGAAAGCGAGAGTCCATGCCCACGTCACACCACCCCACCCGGCGTATCACCAGCGCCCTCAGCGTCACCGCCGCGATCGCGGTCCTCGCGGCACTCGTCGGCTGCTCCGGGGCCGGCGCCGCGGAATCCGACGCAGAACCCCCGACGGTCCGGTTCGCACTCGACTGGACGCCGAACACGAACCACACGGGTCTCTACGTCGCACTGAACCAGGGGTACTTCGCCGAGGCGGGCATCGACGTCGAGGTGCTGCCCTTCAACAACAGCAATCCCGAGGTGCTCGTCGATGCGGGCCAGGCGGAGTTCGGCATCAGCTTCCAAGACACCGCCACCCTGTCCATGGCCTCGGGGGCCGACCTCCGCTCGGTGCTCGCCGTTCAGCAGACGTGGACCACCGAGGTCGCTGTGCTCGCTGAGCGGGACGACATCGAGAGCCCCGCCGACCTCGACGGGCTCGTCTTCGGCGGATTCGACAACCCCGCGGAGACCAGCACGATGCGCGGCGTCGTGGAGGCGGCAGGCGGATCCGGCGACTTCGAGACGGTCGTGCTCGGCACGAGCGCCTACGAAGCGCTGTACGCCGGGGAGGTCGACTTCACGGTGCCGTTCGTGGCCTGGGAAGGGATCGAGGCCGAGCACCGCGGCGTCGATCTGAAAACGTTCGCCTACACCGACTCCGGCTTTCCGGATGCGTACCAGGTGATCGTCGCCGGCAACGCGAGCTGGATGGAGGAGCACCCCGACCTCGCCCGCGGGTTCGTGCAGGCGCTCGCTCGAGGCTACAAGGACGCGATCGATGATCCGGAGGCCGCCGCCGAGATGCTGCAGGAGGAGAACGCCAGCCTCCTGACCGACCTGGATCTGCTCGTGGAGAGCCAGCGCATGCTCTCGGAGCAGTTCATGCTCGACGAGGCGGGCGAGTTCGGCAGGCAGACGGAAGCGCAGTGGAGCGAGCTCGGGGACTTCTACTTCGATGCCGGCCTGCTCGCGGAACGCGACGGATCGCCGCTCGCCGAGCGGCCAGACTGGTCCGCGTTCTTCACCAACGAATACCTCGAGGACTGAGGGTGCGGGCACATCGCCGGACGCACCTGTGGGTGCCGCTCGCCGGCTTCGGCGCGCTGCTGTGCGTGTGGGAGATCGCCGTGCGCCTCACCGAGGTGCGCCCGCAGATACTCCCCGCCCCGTCGCTCGTCGCGAGTTCGGGCTGGGCGCACCGGTCGGCGATCTTCGAGCACGCCGTGGCCACGCTCGGCGTCACCGCCGTGGGCTTCGGCATCTCACTGGTGTGCGCGTGGGCGATCGCGATCGCCATCGACTGGTCGTCGCTGCTCCGCCGTGGCGTCATCCCGCTGCTGGTCGCCTCGCAGACGATCCCGATCGTCGCGATCGCCCCGCTCATGATCATCTGGTTCGGCTTCGGACTGCTGCCGAAGGTGATCGTGGTGGCGCTCGTCACGTTCTTCCCGATCGCGATCGGACTCGTCGAGGGGTTCGCCCGCACCGACCGCGAGGCTTCGGCGCTGCTGCGCAGCATGGGTGCCGGGCGGATCCGCGAGTTCTTGCTCGTACGACTGCCGTCCGCACTGCCGTCGTTCTTCACTGCGCTCCGCATCGGCATCACCTATGCCGTGGTCGGTGCGATCTTCGCGGAGTACGTCGGCGCCCAGCACGGGCTCGGCATCTACATGAGCGTCCAGAAGAACGCGTTCCGCACCGACCTCGTGCTCGCCGCGGTCGGGGTGACCGCGGCGCTCAGCATCGCCCTGTACCTCTCGACGATCATCGTCGAACGTCTCGTCATCCCCTGGCACATCACCGAGCGGAGAGCCGCGCATGAGCACTGAACCGCAACCGAGCACAGAACCGCACCCGGGCCTCGAGCTCGGAGGGATCTCGCGCGAGTTTCCGCTGCCCGGCGGATCATCTCGGCAGGTCCTCGATGAGGTGTCGTTCTCAGTGGCTCCCGGTGAGTTCGTCTCCGTCATCGGGCCCTCGGGCTGCGGCAAGAGCACCCTCTTCTCCCTCATCGCGGGTCTCGATTCGCCCTCAGCGGGCACCCTCCGAATCGACGGTGCAGATGCTGTCGGCCGCCGTGATCATGCGGCGTACATGCCGCAGCAGGATCTGCTCTTCCCCTGGCGCACCGTACTCGGCAACGCGGCGCTCGGGCTCGAGGTCCAGGGCGTGCCGCGTCGGCTGGCGCGGGCCCGTGCGCGCGAGTGGTTCCCGCGATTCGGCCTGGCCGGGTTCGAGGATGCGCTCCCCCACGAGCTCTCAGGTGGCATGCGTCAGCGCGCGGCGCTGCTCCGCACCGTCGTCCAGGAGCGTCGCACCCTCCTGCTCGACGAACCGTTCGGAGCCCTCGACGCACTGACGAAACGCGAGCTGCAGGCGTGGCTCCAAGAGGTCTGGCTCGAACACGACTGGACCGCGCTGCTCATCACGCACGACGTCCGGGAGGCGATCCTGCTCTCGGATCGGGTCGTCGTCCTCTCCCCGCGACCCGCGAGGGTGCTGGCGGAGGTCGACGTCGCATTGCCACGCCCGCGCGGAGTGGAGGTCCTCTCCGACCCCGAGTTCATCGGGCTGGAGCGAACGCTGCTGGAAGCCCTCGGAGTGGATTCAGCGCGCTGAGTCGAGCGCCTGCTGCCAGAAGTCGGCCTCGAGCCGGGTCGCGGTGCGGAAGATCCGGACCAGCGCATCGAATCGCTCCCTCGAGACCGTCTCGCCGCCGAGAGCATCGAGTCTCCCGACAGCGAGCTCAGCTGCGCCTTGGAATTCGGCGCCGGCGTACTCGCCGATCCACTCGGCGTAGGGATGATCCGCGGTGGCACGACGTGCGGGATCGAGTGCGGTACCGATCTCCGCGTAGCCGATCGCGCAGGGAGCGAGCGCGACGTGCAGATCGAGCAGGTCGCCGGCCATGCCGGTGTCGAGCACGTAGCGGGTGTAGGCGACCGTCGCCTGCTTCTCGGAGGCGCGATCGAGCTCTTCCTCGGAGATCCCCCACCTCGCCGTGAGCCGGCGGTGCAGGTCGGTTTCGTGCAGGATCGCCTCCAGCGCGCCGCTCGCGTCGCGGATGTCGGAGAGACTGCGGCTCTTGTACGCGGCGAGTGCGTTCGCTCGCGCGAACTGCACCAGGAACAGGTAGTCCTGCACCAGGTAGTCCTGGAACGCGCCGAGCGGCACCGTGCCGGACTCGATCCCCCGCACAAACTCGTGCTCGGTGTACGCCTGCCACTCCGCACCGATCGCAGCTTTCAGATCTGAGAAGAGACTCATCCCTGCTCTCCCATCACCGGGTGGGTATAACTCGCATGGAAGAAGTCGAGTTCGATGGCGACAGCTCGTGCAAAGAAGTTCTCGGCGATGGCGCGCTGGGCGGGCCCGACCCGGTCAAGCTCGGCCCGGAGGAACCCGACGAGATCGTGGAACTCCGGGTAGTCGTGCAGCGTGATCCAGTCCGCGTGCACGAAGCTTTCCGGCAGCGGTTTCGGTGCTCTTGTCGCCCAGTCGAGGTAGAGCCACTCGGCGACGAGCAGCACCGCCAGGATCGCCGCGTACTCCCGCGTCGCGGCGGCCTCCCGGAACAGCGCCGTGAACGCCGCCGTCGGTTCGGTGTCGGGAATGCGTGAGCGCTGCGCCTCGGTGACGCCGAGCGCCTCGAATGCGCGTAGGAAGTAGGTGTTCTCATCCCCCGCGACCTCGCCGATGAAGCGGGAGAACCTCAGTCGCGGTCCCAGCGCGTCTGCGGTCGAGACCGCGGAGCCGAGCAGCACGAGAAAGCTGTCGAGGAACCGGTAGTCCTGCACCAGGTACCCGGCCATCACCGCGTCGTCGACGCTTCCGTCGTACAGCTCCCGGACGAACCGATGCGTCACCGCCTGATCCCAGGTCTCCCGATTCTGCAGGCGCAACTGTTCAGTAAAACTGTGGTTCATGGACATTCCTCCGCGAGTACGAACTCGATCAGGTTCCCGGGTGTGATCTCAGCCCGCTTCGGGCACCCCGTGTCTTCGCCCCCACCCTAGCGCGTCTCTCGAACTGCTGCTCATCGGTTGCGCGCTCCTGTTCACGCGGTCGGTACGCTCGAGGCGTAGCGACCAGCCGCTTCGGTCATACCCGCCAGCACCCGGCGAAGTGGTCATCGACCATACCCGCCGACTGCATGAGCGCGTACATCGTCGTCGGGCCGACGAAGCGGAAACCGAGCTTCCTGAGCTCCTTGCTCAGGGCAGTGGACTCCGGCGTCACCGCGGGCACGTCGGCCATTGCGACCGGGCGAACCCGGTCAGCTCCGGAGCGCACCGGCGCAAACGACCACATCAGCTCGTCGAGCTCTCCGTCCGCCATATCCCGCACCAGCGCCGCATTGGCGATCGTCGCCTCGATCTTCGCGCGGTTTCGGATGATGCCGGCGTCGCTGAGCAACCGCTCGACGTCGTCCTCACCGAACGCGGCGACGCGCGCCGGGTCGAAGCCCGCGAACACCTCGCGGAACCGCGCACGCTTCCGCAGGAACGTGATTCACGACAGACCGGCCTGGAACCCCTCGAGCGCCATCTTCTCGAACAGTGCCCGATCCCCGCGCAGAGGGACGCCCCACTCCTCGTCGTGGTAGCGACGGTACTCCACGTCGTCACCGACCCAAGCGCAGCGAGAGATGCCATCGGGACCGGCCAGGATCGCAGTCACCCGGACGGGGTAGCAAGAGCCGGGCCTCAACGTGCGATCGGTAGCGCGCAGCACTGTCCAGTTCAGATCGAAATGGGCACGCCGATATTCATGAGGCCCTCCCGACCCGATACGACGACCGCGTCGAGGTCGTGAATCACCGGGGCGTGCTCCGCAGCGCGGTGATAGGTCTCCGCCGACCAGTTCGTCAGGCCGAGCATGCGCAGGTTCGCCACCCGCAGTTCTCCGACGATGTCGGCCGTCCCGCGAATCGGGCCCGTGAGCGACTCGCCGAAGCGCTCGGATTACTGACCGACGAGGTCGCCGTACCGCGGGTGCTGCTCGGTCGCCCGCCGCACCACTTCACGGAGCGGAACGCCCCGATCCGCCATAGCGTTCAACGCGGCGAAGTCGGACGCCTCCGCGAACTCGTGCCACTCCCGCTCATCGAGACGGTCGGCCAACGGACGGTGCGGATCCCACCCGACGAGCACGTTCCCTAGGTCGAACACGACGGCGCCCACGGAGGTCCCGGTTGATACTGGCATGTCGCCCACGGTACGCACCGGATCTCCAAGACTCACTCAGTTGATAGTCTCGGAAGCCGACGTACGGAGCCCACTATGCCTCAAGATCTTCCACTTTCCGGGAGGACCGCTCTCGTCACCGGCGTCTCACGTCGACGCGGGATCGGATTCGCCGTAGCAACGAAGCTCGCGACGCTCGGCGCGAGCGTCTTCATCCACCACTATCGCCCGCATGACGAGCGGCTCCCCTGGGGTGGCGACGATCTCGACGAAGTGCGATCGGGTGTGCGCGCTGCACTCACGGGCGATGCGACGACGGGAGATATCGACGCAGACCTCACCGACGCCTCGAAGGTCCCGGCGGTACTCGACGCGGCCTTCTCCCTGACGGGGGATCTCGACATCGTGGTCTGCAATCACGCTCGGAGCGGCGACGACGGGAGCATCCTCGACATGACACCGGAGCGGCTGGACGCGTTCTGGGACACCAACACGCGCTCGACCCTCCTGCTCACCGCTGAGTTCGCGCGACGGAAGTCCGGCGCCGCTCAAGCGGCTCCGCTGCGACCCGGCGACCCCGTGCCGTTCCACGGACCGTTCACAAGCCCCGTAGGTCGCGTCTTCTGGATGACGTCAGGACAGATCGACGAGGCTATGCCGGGCGAGGTTGCCTACGCGACCAGCAAAGCGGCGCTCGCGGGCGTGACAAAGACCGTCGCCGCCGAGCTGATGCGTCTCGGCATCGTGCTCAACACGATCAATCCTGGACCGGTGAACACCGGCTATCTCGATGCTGACACCACCGACCGAGCCCTGGACAGTCTCGACGAGCGGTTCGCTGCACTGCCTTTCGGAAGAGTCGGAGCCCCCTCCGATCCCGCCGAACTCATCGGATGGCTCTCTTCCTCTGGCGGATCGTGGATCGTGGGACAGGTCCTCACGAGCGACGGCGGATTCAGCCTGAGCTGAGCACGATCCCTCGGACAGTCGCGCTCGAGCAACTGCTCGCGGGCCGTGGTCACGGACCGAACAGCACGACCCGGTTACCGTCGGGATCGGTGAGCTGCAGGATGCGCGCACCACCTCCAGGTTGCGGTCCCTCGTGGGCGAAGCCCGCCTCGGTCAGACGCGCTGCCGCGCCGTCAAGATCGGACTCGCCGAGAACAACTGCGGACTTCCCGGCTCGATCCGGCTCCGACCACACCTGCAAGCCGAACCCCTCGCCGAGATGCCACTCGAGCAGACCTGCCATCGGACGCGCATCGGGGGCGCGCTCGAAGAGGTCGCGGTACCAGCGCTCGGCGCGCTCCAGGTCGGTGACGGTGCACTGTGCGAGCACGTGATCGATCATGTCCGACTCCTTCGTCAGCGTGTGCCGGCAGTCTCCCACACCCGCGCATACTCGTCCACGACAAGCGGCCAGAGGACCTCCCGTGCAGTCTCGACCGAGGTGATGCGCTCGGCGAGCGGCGCGAACACCACGAACTCGTGCGGGATCACGCGGCCCGCGCGATCGGTGCGGCCCTCGGGGTCGGGGAATCGCACGGCGACGCGATCCCCCACTGCGCGACACAGTTCAGGATCGCCGCCGACGCCGCCGAAGACCTGCTCGTAGACGGGCAGCGGATCGGGCACACCCCCGTCGCGGAGGAACCGGAAGCCCCACGTTCTGCCCCGCGTCGCCCAGATGAACTCGTCCGCGCTCATCGCCGGCTCCTCAGGAGGACGCGTTCGGCCTCGCCGCGGTCCAGCCCCATCCGGAAGCTCGTGAGCACGGCAGTGAGGTAGTCCCGTTTCGCGAGCGCCTGCGCGTTGATCTGCGCGAGCTTGTCCCCGCTGAGATCGGCCAGGCGCTTGATCGCCTTCCCCGAGATCACCGAGACGGCGAGACGCTTCGCCATGCCGAGCCGGCCGGGCAGCGGAACCTTGCTGAGAACACCGGTGATCGCGCCGACCACGTCTCCGAGTCCACCGGCGCTGCGCACCAGATTCTCCGCGACACGGCCTGACGACTGCTGCATCTGCGCCCACCGCACGTGCCGTTCGAGCGGCAGCGTCGACGCGATCGGCAGGATGAGCTCGACGCCGATGCGGCGGTGCACCTCGATGCGATCCGGATCGAACTTCGCCGAGGAGAGGAGCATGAAATCCTCACCGACCGAGAGGGCATCCTTGCCCTCGATGAGGCCGGCGATGACGTTCCGCAACTCGATCACGTCCTCCCCCGCCTTGCCGAGCACCAGATCGCGGAACGCGTACACGTCGGTCTGAGGCATCAGATCGGCCTTGGAGAGCGCAAGAATCCAGATGCGCGGGAACCGGACGAGCGGCTTCCCCTTCACCAGCAGCTCGTTCTTCATCGAGAGCAGCCCGTTCCGGAAGTTCGTGAAGAGGGAGCGCAGGTACCGTTCCTCCTGCCCTGCATTGTCGATCAGGCGCTGCCCGTCGACGAGGAGCAGCGCCACGTCGGAGCCGAGCAGCGAACGGAACGTATCGACTCGGCGCGCGGCCTCCTCCGGCCCCGACGCGTCCTGCTCGAACCACTCGCCCGGGTAGTCGTGCCACACGAGTCGCAGGGCGTCGAACGGGCGCTCCTTCGAACGGCGGGTGCCCGCGTCCTTGAGTCGGAGCGTGAACGGGTACGACGTCGAGGTGAACCGCGTCGCCATCGGCGCCTGGCCAGCGTCTCGCATGCCGAGATAGTTGCGCATGAGCGCGGTGCCCTGGCTCTGCTGGTCGGCGACGACGTGGTACAGGCTCTCCCGCACGTACTGCGGCTCCTGCGTGGCGCCGAAGAACGACGAGAGCAGCACGGTCTTGCCGCTGCCGCTCTCGCCGAACACGGCGATGTGCTGTTCGAGCGTTCTGCTGCGTGCCATACGTCTAACCTACCGAGCGCACCTGACCCTCACGGCGCCTTGACCCAGCGGTGCGCGCCCGTCACAGGGCGAGCACGTCGAAGAGGATGCTCACCAGCGGCAACTGGAAGAGGCCGATGAGCAGGAAGACGGCGAGTGCCACGAATCCCATCACCGTGGCGGCGGTCGCCAGACGGAGCCCGCGCTTGCGGTCCCTGAGCGCCATGACGGAGACCAGTACCGACGCGAGCACACCGAGCAGCTGGCCGATGAGCGCGGTCCACAGCAGGATCCAGTTGAACGCATACTCCGGTTCGGAACCGAAGACGCCGTCGATCGTGTTCGTCATGACGACGCCGAGGCCGAGGTACATGACGGTGACCGCGCCACCGCCGATCGCGAGCACCGCCCACGAGAGGACCGCGATACTCCAGGCGAACCAGACCGAACCGCGGGGCCGCGGTGCGGCCTGCCACGGCGCCGCGCCTGGCACCTGCTGCGGCGGGGGCTGCTGATCGGTCATCGTTCCAGTGTGCCAGTGACCTCGCCCGGGGGCATCGCCGTTCGCATCACGGTGACGACCCTACGTCGCGTCGGATGCGCGCTGCACGCGCTGGGAGACGTACACCGGAATCAGGGAGAGCAGGATCATCACGGTCGCGACGACGTTCACCTGGTTCACCTCGTTCGGTCTCGCCATCTGGTTCATGATCCACAGTGGTAGCGTCTCGACGCCAGGCGGAGCGGTGAAGATCGTCACCACGATCTCGTCGAAACTCAGTGCGAAGGCCAGCAGCGCACCGGCGATGAACGAGCTGCGGAACTGCGGGAACGTGATCATGCGGAACGTCTGCCCGATGCTCGCCCCGAGGTCCATCGAGGCCTCTTCGAAGTTCGGGTTCATGCGTCGCAGCCGCGCGATGACGTTGTTGAAGACCATGACGATGCAGAAGGTCGCGTGGGCGATGATCATGCCCCAGTACCCGACGTTGATGCCCATCGGCTTGAGCACCGAGTGGAACGTGTTCGAGAGCGCGACGCCGGTGACGATGCCGGGGAGCGTGATCGGGAGCACGAGCAGCAGGTTCACGGTGTGCTGCCCGAAGAACCGGAAGCGCTGAAGGGCGAACGCGGCGAGCGTGCCGAGCAGCAGCGCGAACACCGTCGCGACGGAGGCGACGATCACCGAGTTCAGCAGCGCGGCGTGGACCGCCGGATTGCCGAGGGCCTTCTCCCACCACTCCAGCGAGAAGCCGGGAATCGGCCACCCCGCCACCCGCCCAGAGTTGAACGAGTTCATGACGATCACGAACAGCGGGATGTACATGAATCCGAAGACCACGAGGGCGACGGCCCCGAGCACGATCTTCGTCGTACGGTTCAAGCGAAGCATGACGTCTCCTACAGGCTGTTCAGTGCGCCGGTGCGGCGGACGGCGGCGAGGTACAGCAGCACCATCACGATCGGCACGACCGAGAACGCGGCCGCGAGCGGCGGGTTGAGGTTGATGTTCGAGGCGATGATGCTGCCGATCATCTGGGTGGATCCGCCGACGTACATCGCGGCGATGTAGTCGCCGAAGCTCAGCGAGAACGTGAAGATGGATCCGGCGAAGACGGCGGGAATGAGCAGCGGTGCGACGACGGTGCGGATGGTGCGGAAACCCCCGGCCCCGAGGTCTGCGGAGGCGTCGAAGAGGTTCGCCGGGATCTGCGCGATCGCCGAGTAGACGGGGATCGCCATGTACGGGAACCAGAGGTACACCAGTGTGAGGATCACCGTCAGTACGCCGAAAGCCGGCCCGGAGATGCCGAACGCCGAGAGCGCCCAGTTGAAGAAGCCGTTGTCGGTCCAGACGAGCCGCATGCCGATGATCTTCACGAGGTAACCGGCCCACAGCGGCAGCGTCACCCCGATCGCGAGCAGCGCCCGGTAGCGGGGGCTCGCGACTTTCGCCATGAAGACCGCGAGCGGAATGGCGAACGCCGCACAGATCGCGGTCACCGCGAGCGCGATGCCGAGCGTCCGGATCGAGGTCGAGAAGTACGCCGGGACCGTCACGATACTCGCGAAGTTCTCGAGCGTGAATCCCGGCTTCACCCGGGACGTGAACGGGTCAGTCTCCCAGAACGCCGTGATGAGCAGCAGGGCGAGTGACAGCAGATAGACGCCGACCAGCCACGTCATCGGCAGGGCGAGGAGCGACGCGAGACGCCCGCGCGGGTGCCGGTAGAGCGCGGTCGAGATCGGTTTCTGGCGCGTCGTGAACGGGGACTGAGCACTCATGGTGATCCTCAATGCATCGTGCGGTTCGGAGCGGCCGCAGAACGACCGGAAGGGAGTACCCGGGGCGCCGATGGGGCGCCCCGGGGCGGGGTCATCCCTTGACCGTGGGCCAGGCGGCCGTCCAGTCCTGATAGTTGGTGCACGTCACGTCCGTGCGGCCGTCGAGGCACTGGTCGATCGGGGTCGTCCAGAACCAGACCTGCGAGTAGTACTCCTCATCGGTGGCGTTGTAGTCCTCGCAGTGCTGACGCGCCTCGTCGTTGAGCTCGCAGAACGCGGCGTTCGCCGGGCCCATGCCGAAGTTCATCGCGATCTGGCCGTTCACCTCGGGCGAGCTGGTGTAGTCCATCCAGGCGTAGGCGCAGTTCGGGTGCTCGGAATCGGTGCCGAGCATCCACGCGTCCGACCAGCCCGTCGAGCCCTCCTTCGGCAGCACGCCCTTGAACTTGTCGTCCTCCGCGGCCTTGCGCAGGACCTCCCACGAGGTGCCCACATCGGAGGTGCCGCCGGTGAACGACGTGACGTTCGTCGAGGGGTTCCAGTACTCCGACACCATCGCGTTCTGCTGCTTGAGGAGGTCGACCGCCGCCGCCAACTGCTCCTCGTCGAGGGCGTAGGGGTTCTCGATCCCGAGATCCGGCTGCGTCTCCATGAGGTAGATCGCGGCGTCCGCGATGTAGATGGGGCTGTCGTAGGCGGCGATCTTGCCGGCGTAGGGGCTGTCTTCCTCCCAGACGACGCTCCAGCTGTCGGGTTCCTCGGTCACGACGTCGGAGTTGTACTGCAGGATGTTCGCGCCTCGGCCGATCGGAATGCCGTACACGTTGCCGTTCAGGGTGTCGTACAGCTGACCCTTCATCCCCTCGACGATGTCGTCGCCGAAGTTCGGGATGAGCTCGGTGTTGATCGGCTGAACGTTGCCGTCGACGATGAGCCGCAGGCTGGCGTCGCCCGACGCCGAGACGAGGTCGTACTCCCCCGTCCGCATGAGCTGCACCATCTCGTCACTCGTCGCCGCGACCTTGCGGTTGACGGTGCAACCGGTGTCCTCGGTGAACTGGTCGGTCCACGCGGGCTCGACGAAGCCAGACCAGGCCACGATGTTCAGTTCGTTCTCGGTATCGCCGAGCTCCTCGACCATCGGCACTTCGGGCACATCGATCTGCAGTTCGCCTGCGGCCTCGTCACCGCCCCCGCCTCCGCCGGAACAGCCGACGAGTGCGAGGCCGAGTGCGGCCATCATCGCCGCGGGTGCGGCAAGTTTCTTGTTCATGGGTCCTTCACTCCTTCGTGGGGGTGCGGCGGCGTGCCGCGGGGTTTTCGGGGAACTGACGTCAAGCCACTGCTGCCGCTCGCACCTCCTCCGTACCGGGGACCGCGGTCGCGTGATCCCGACGGAACTCCACGCTCACGGCGTCATTCCGCGCGATCCCGGCGTCGACGCGCGGTGCGTGCGCGTTCTGACGCTCGGCCATCAGGCGCAGTCCGCTCTCGGTCTCGATGAGGTAGCGGGTGTGCGCTCCGGCGTACACGGTTTCGACGACGACGCCGCGCAGCGACACCACGTCCGGGTCGGTGCTCGGCGCTGGTGCAGACAGCTGCAGACGCTCGGGCCTGACGCTGTGCGCGAGCTCGCTGCCGAGCAGATCGCGGGAGACGGGGGCGGAGAGGAGATTCGTCACTCCGAGGAACCTCGCGACAAACTCGGTCTGCGGGAACTCGTAGACCTCACGCGGACTCGCGACCTGCTCGATCTTCCCGCCGTTGAAAACAGCGACGCGGTCGGAGAGCGTGAGCGCCTCCTCCTGGTCGTGAGTGACGAAGACGAACGTGATGCCGACCTCGCGCTGGATCTGCTTGAGCTCGATCTGCATCTGCTCTCGCAGCTGCTTGTCGAGGGCGCCGAGAGGTTCGTCGAGCAGCAGGACCTTCGGGCGCAGGATCAGGGCGCGGGCGAGAGCGATCCGCTGCCTCTGGCCGCCCGAGAGCTGCGAGGGCCGTCGCTCGGCCAGGTGCCCGAGCTGCACTTGCTCGAGCGCCTCGCCGACGAGGCGCGTCCGCGTCTCCTTCGCGACCTTGCGGACGCGAAGGCCATAGGCGACGTTCTCGGCGATGGTCAGGTGCGGGAAGAGCGCGTAGTCCTGGAAGACCGTGTTGACCTCGCGATCGAACGGTGCCGCCCGCGTCACATCGGTGCCGTGGAGCAGGATGCTGCCAGAGGTGACCTCCTCGAAACCGGCGATCATGCGCAGCACGGTCGTCTTGCCCGAACCCGATGGCCCGAGCATCGAGAAGAACTCTCCCCTGCGGATATCGATGTTCAGGCCGTCGACCGCGGTGAGGTCGCCGAAGCTCTTGGTGACGTCTCGCAGCGAGACCGCGGTTTCGGACTCAGCCGGGGCTGCACTGGTCGTGTGCGTCATGTTCAGTCTCTCCTCAACTTCGGTGTCGATGCGAATCACTTTAACATCGGAAATTAGATGTTTTAGAGTTCGAAGCGACTTTTCTTCGTCTCCACATCACGTTTCGATCACGACGCACACCCTGAGTTCGAACCTACGCAGACGACACTCATGCAGCTCATGGCAGACTCATCTGAAGAGTTTTCGGGAACGGAGCGGCCTATGTCATCGCCTGCGCTGCCGCACTCCAGCCCCTCCAGCAGGCTCAGGAGCGCCGCGTTCGCCCCGATCGGCGACGAGGGTCGCACCGCTCTCGTCGAGACGCGTCTCGTCCAGGCGATCTCAGCGGGCGCGTTCATGGAGGGCGAGCGCCTGCCGAGCGAGAACGAGCTCGCCCAGCTGCTCGGCGTTGCCGTCGTCACGGTGCGCGAGGCACTCGGTGCGCTGAGGCACCGCGGGCTCATCGAGACCAGGCGGGGCCGCAGCGGGGGCAGTTTCGTGCGTCCGAGCCAGGGCGCCATCGAGAGCGTGAACGCGCAGACGCTGAAATCGATGCCCCGCGTCGCGCTGGCCGATCTCGGCCTCCACTACGAGGTCATCTCGGCGGCATGCGCCGAATACGCCTGCCGCCGGGCGACGCACGAGGAGCTCGCCGTCGTGCAGCAGATCCTCGTCGAGGCCAGGGAGCTCACCCCGGAGCTGTGGCGTCGCCGCATCACCGACGTCCAGCTCGAACTGGCCTCGCTGAGCCAGTCGGTGCGCCTCACGACGGAGCACGTCCGCCTGCAGACCGAGTTCACTCCCCTCCTCGCGCTGCAGGATCACGACGACGCTGCGAGGCATGCGACCCACGACGCGCTCGTGCACCAGATCCAGGCGACACAGGCTGGCGATATCGAGGTGGCGCGTAGCGTCGTGCGCGAAACGATCAGGGCTTCGGTCCGCTGGCTCGTCGACTTCCGCGCACAACTCTGACCCCCGCCCGCGTCGGCTTCGTGGCACACTGTATGCGTCAGACCGCACCACCAGCGACGGTGCACCGTGCGGCGAGAGGGAGAGTGGACATGACGACCGGGACGACGGCAGCAGCGCTCGACAGCGTCATCGCAGTCATCGACGAGTTCTTCGACGGCGTGTTCGCTCCGCTCGAGGAGTGGCGTCCGCGCCTCGCCGCCCAGGTCGAGCAGGCCACCGCGAGCGGACCGCTGACCGGTGGGCAGCTCGCCACCCTCATTGAATCCGACGCCGATCGCATCCTCGACGACGCGCGGCTCCCGCTCTACGGAGTGGGCTACTGCGCAGCCGAGCACGTCGTCGCCTCCGGAAACCCGCTCGCCTGGTGGCAGGGACCGGATCGCGCGCTCCTCGCATCCTCGACGTTCGGCCCGGGTCAGGCAGCGATCGACCTCGGGCGACTCGAGTGGTTCCGCGTGCCGCAGTCGACCGGAGACCCGCACGTCGCCGGCCCCTTCGTGGACTACCTCTGCTCCAACGAGATCACCGTCACGTCCTCCCTCCCCGTCGAACTGAGCGGCGTGTTCAGCGGGGTGATCTGCGCCGACGTGCTCGTCTCGGAGCTCGAGTGCATCGTCATGCCGTCACTCGCGAGCATTCCGGATGCGGTGCTCGTCAACACCAGCGGTCGCGTCGCCGTCTCGACCGCGCCCGACATCGAGACCGGGGATCGATTTTCGGAACCCGTGGCCTCGGAGCTCCGAGCCGCGTCCGACCGGTACCCGTTCGCCGTGATCGCACGGGCACGGGTGAACGTCGCCTGATCGCCGAACGCGGCCCCGGGACCCCCTCGCAGGGCGGGAACCCGGGGCCGCGCCCATCGGTCACTCCGCGGACGATGACCCGCGTCGCGCCCTGAGCATCAGGAGCACACCCCCGGCCAGCACGAGAGCGCCGGCTGCGATCCCGATCGGCAGGGCGAGCGACTCGGCTCCGGTACTGGCGAGATTGCCGCCCTTGGCGCTCGTCTCGACCTGCCCGCCGTTCTGCACCGCGGGGGTCTCACCCCCGGACGCACCGGTCTCGGCGCCTCCGTCAGCACCGGCACCGGAATTCGCACCCGCGCCCGCCGACCCGTCGGCACCGGTGCCAGCCGCGCCGTCAACGTCAGCATCTGCATCAGCTGCTGCACCCGCGTCTGCGCCGCCACCCGCGTCTGCACCTGCACCGGCGTCCGCGTCCGCGGCAGCACCGGCGTCCGCGTCGGCGTCTGCGGCCGGGGGTTCCGGTTCTTCGCGCTGCGCCCACGGGCCCTCCAGCAGCCACGCCGCCATCGAGGTGTTGTCGAGGTAGTGGCCGCGGACGAGGTCGCGCCCCGTGCCCAGTGCCGCGATCTGATCCGCCCCTGCACCCTTCGAGAAGAACGGAACGAGCTGATTCGTGTGGTTGTCGCTGTTCCAGGTGTGCGTGGGGAGCGTCCCCTCCTCCGCGTCGGGGGCGGCCGGGATGATCGAGCTGAAGTCGCCCTCCTGCTCCCCGTACAGGTAGCCGGTCTCGTGATCCGCCGTGACGACGACGAGCGTCTCGTCCCAACTGGAGTTCGTCTCGACCCAGTCGACCACCGAATCGACGGCGGTGTCGAAGTCCGCCACCTCCTCGAGGTTCCGGTCGCTCTCGTTCGCGTGCCCCGTCCAGTCGATCGCTCCGCCCTCGACCATCAGGAAGAACCCGTTCTCATTGGCGTCGAGCGTGTTGATCGCGCCCTGTGCGAGCGTCGCCAGGTTCGGCACGTCGTTGAGCGGCGCGTCCGCGTCACGGGCCTGCTGCAGGGTCGAAGCCACCTGCGGCACACCGAAGATCTTCTCGGGCGTCTCACCCGTGGTCAGCGCCTCGAAGTCGGCCCGTGTTTCGAGGAACGCACGGTCGGTCTCCCCCGCCGAGACGGCATTCCAGTCCTCCTGCGAGATGTACGAGAAGTCGCCCTGTGTCGTCGGCTGGTGGTTGTCGTCGTAGAACGGGTGGCCCGCACCGATCACGACCTCCAGGTCGCCCGTGATCTGCTGGTTCGCGATGCCGTGGTAGTTGTTGCGGCTCTCGTCGTGGCTCGAATAGGCGGCCGGCGTCGCGTGCGAGTACGGCACCGATGAGACGACACCCGCGCTCTTGCCGAGCTGCTGCGCACGCTCCGAGAGATTCTCGACCTCGGCCCCGTCCACATCGACGCCGATGCCCGCGTTGTAGGTTTTCACCCCGGTCGCCATCGCGGTGCCGGCCGCGGCGGAGTCGGTCGGGTTGTCCTTGTTCCACTCGAAATCGCTCCACGACTTCGCGGGGTCGTACGCCGGGCCGTCGTGCCAGTTCGTGGACATGCCGAGGTGGTTCCACGACTGCCAACCTTCGGACGGTGCGGTGTTCTGACCCGACGGGATCACTTTCCCGTCACCGCCGCGCTGCACCTGCCAGTGGGTCTCCCCCGTCGTCTCGGCGTTCAAGAAGTCGACGTGGTTGTACCCCATCCCGTCGCCGATGAGCACAATGACGTTCTTCGGCGAGGTCTCCGCTTCGGCGGCTGCCGCGGGCGCGGCGAAGGCATTGCCTACGACGGCGGTGCCGCCGACCGCGAGCGCGACGGCGAAACCGCCGGCGAGGAGCGGTACTGCGTGTTGCTTCAACTGCAAGGTGTTCCCTCTCAGGTGTCCGGTGTTCAGAGCGCGCGGCGGACTCCCCGCCGGCACGGTTCAGGAGCGTAATGAGTGCAGATGACGCGGGGGTGGCGCAACCAGTCCGGCGGGTGAACGGCCGGCGAACACCCGGGTCTCCGACGCTCAAGCGGCCTCGGATACACTCGACGCATGCTGTCCGAGGAGCCGCGCGTCAAGGTGCTCGGCCCCGTCAGCGTCGACGGCGCGGATCCCGGTGGTGCGCGGGCACGCGCCCTCGTCGCCGCGCTCGCGCTGGCCGATGCGCACGCACCCCGGCCCGTGTCGGCACTCACTGATGACCTGTGGGGCGACGCACCTCCGGCGCACCCGCGAGCCGCACTGCAGAGCCTCGTCTCGCGAACGCGCGGCGCCGTCGGCGACGTGATCGGCACCGAGGCGGGGGGCTACCGACTCCGTGACGCCGGAGGCGGCGCGTACCGCAGCGACCTCGAGCTTGCGCGGGCCAGCGTCGACGCCGCCGAGGCCGCGCTCGGCGGCCGGGTCTCGGCGAACAGTGCCTCTGAAGACCTGCTCGAGCACATCGACACAGCGCTGTCGCTGTGGGCCGGGGCACCGGGCAGCGATCTCGGCGCCGCTCCCGTCGCGGGCCACCTCGCTGAGGAGTCCGCGCGGCTGCGCGATCGCCTGCTGCGCCTGCGCGCGACCGCCGCGGTGCGGTGCGGGCGCCACCGCGAAGCACGCGACCTCCTGCATGACCTCGTTGCGTCGCACCCGGAAGACGAAGGTCTCCACCGATCGCTGATGGAGTCCCTCGCCGCTATCGGGGATCTCCCCGGCGCACTCTCCGTGTTCGCGGACTTCCGTGAACGGCTCCGCGATGCGCTCGGGGTCTCTCCTGGCTCGGCGATCCTCGACCTCCACGCGCGGTTGCTCCGGGAGCAGGAGCCGACGGCGACGACGCAGGTCCGCATCGGACTCACGACCGGTCTCGGTGACCTCATCGGCAGAGACTCAGACGTCGTCGACGTGGGCGAGCTGCTGCACACACGCCGACTGGTGACGATCCTCGGCACCGGAGGGCTCGGGAAGACCCGCCTCTCGCAGGCGGTCGCGCACGAGGCGACGGCACCGACCGTGGTGTTCGTGCCGCTCGCGGGCGTGCGCGCCGACGCCGATGTGCTGCCCGCCATCGCCGCATCGCTCGGAGTCAGCGAGGCCGCGATCAGTCGACTCTCCGAGCAGCGACCTGCACCCGACCTGCGCGATCGCGTGCGCACGGCACTCGGCGACGGGGCGGCGCTCCTGATCCTCGACAACTGCGAACAGGTCATCGACGGCGTCGCCGCCTGGGTCGCGGAGGCGCTCGCACTGCTCCCCCGGCTGACGGTGCTCACCACGAGCCGCACGCCGCTCGCACTCGCGGGCGAGACCGTCTACCCGCTGGAACCGCTGCACATCGAGGCTCCGCACGCCGCAGCGAAGACGGGGGCGGAGGACACTCCGGCGGCACACGGTTCGGCGGTAGAGCTGTTCTGGGAGCGAGCGCTGGCCGTGCGGCCGACGGCGCAGCTGGACCCGGACACCGTCTCACGGCTATGCGTGCGCCTCGATGGACTCCCGCTGGCGATCGAACTCGCGGCCGCGCGGGTGCGCACGCTCACGCCTGAGCAGATCGAGGCGCGCCTCGCCGACCGGTTCGCGCTGCTCACCCAGGGGGATCGTGCGGCACCCGACCGGCATCGCACACTCGAGGCCGTCATCGACTGGAGCTGGGAGCTGCTGGACGACTCCGCACGCTCGGCGATGGCGGCGCTCGCGATCCTGCCAGGCGGATTCTCCCTCGACACCGCCGCGGGCGTGCTCGGCGTCGATGCTCCCGAAGATCTGCTCGACCAGTTGGTCTCGCAGTCGCTGCTCATCGTGCGCGACGAACCGAGCACCGGCGGTCTGCGGTTCCGCATGCTCGAGACCGTCAGGGAGTTCGGCATCGCTCGGCTGCGCCGCGACGGCGCGGAAGCGGTCGCGTGGAGCGGTCTGCGCGCGTGGGCCCGACGGTACGTGCTCGCTCGCTCCCCTCGCCTGTTCGGACCCCCGGGCTCCGTCGGTCCCGCGATGTTCCGCGACATGCGGACCGAGCAGGAGAACCTGCTCGCCGCGCTGCGCAACGCCGTCGCCGTGGACGACCGTGCCGACGTCGTGCTCATCTTCGCCGCGCTCGCGCAGGGATGGGTCGTCCGCGGTGCGCACACCGAGCTCGCGGGCATCGCCGAGGAAGTGATCGACGTTGTCGCGCACGTCCACCCGAGCGACGTTCACCGCGGTGCGCTCGTCATCGCGCTCGTCATCTGCTCCGTCGCACTCGTCTTTCAGCAGCACCCCGGTTCGCTGCGGTGCGCAGCACGCGCGCGCATGATCCGGCGGCAGACCGCGGCGTCACTGCACCCGTTCTGGCGCGCCGCCATCGACCTCGTCGAGGCGGGGCCCGTACCCGACCGACTGCGCCCCGCGGCGGCGCAGCTCCTCACGGATCCGGCTCCGGTGGCCAGGCTCGTCGGCGAGCTCGCGTCCGGACAGCTCGCCGAGAACGACGGCCACCCCGACGATGCCTTCGCCGGAGCCGTCGGCGCCTGGCACCTCGCGCTCGCCGAGGGCGAACTCTGGCTTGCCGCCACCGCTGCGAGTTCGGCGGCTCAGCTGGCGAGCCAGTCGGCCAGACCCGAGGAAGCGCTCGTCTGGATGGACCGCGCGACGGAGCAGCTCGAAGCGTTCGGGGCGGAGGAAGACCTGCGCGAACGCGGCTGGCTGCGCGGCATGGCGCTCATCTCGCTCGGGCGTGCCGATGAAGTGCGCTCGCTGTTCGCCGACCTCACCCGGGACGGGCCTGCACCCGAGCACCACGAGACTGCAGCCATCGGGTGGAACGGGATCGCCGAGATCCGACGGGCCGAGGGCGACCCGGCGGGTGCCATCCGCGCGTTCGAGCGCGGCGTCGCCGACCTCGAGGCACTGCACCAGCGAGCAACGCCCTGGAGCCTCATCAGCGTCGCCGCCCTCGTCGCCGCGGCCTCGCTCGACGGGTCGCTCCCGAGCGACGATGTCGCTCCGTGGGCGGCGCGCATGCGCACCAGGACGCTCGCCTTCTACCGGGTGCAGCGCGACTTCGCCGACCTCCCCGTGCTCGGGTGCGTGCTCACCGGTTGGTCTGCCTGGGCACTCGCCATCCCCGAGCACCGTGAGCGCGGACTCGAGGCGCTCGCGCTCGCCGAGGTGCTCGGCGCCCGTCAGGACCAGCCGAGCCTCCGGCTCGCGGATCACCGGGATCGGGCCGCGCGGATCGTCGGCGATGCGGCACTCGCGTCAGCCCGCGCCGCCGCCGCGACCGTGCCCTCCGACGCGCGCGTGACCCGAGCACTCGAGGTGCTCGGGTCACGATCCTGATCGAACGCGTCCTGCGTCAGGCCTTCCGCATGTAGGCGCGGACGGTGAGCGGTGCGAAGACGGCCACGACCACCACCGCACCGAGGAGCGACGCCCACAGGTCGCCGCTCACGATCCCCTGGTTCGTCAGATCGCGGACGGCCGTGACGAGGTGCGACACCGGATTCACGTTCGCGAACCACTGCAGCCAGCTCGGCAGCGTGTCGGCCGGCACGAACGCGTTCGAGAGGAACGTCAGCGGGAAGAGCACGAGCATCGAGATGCCCTGTACGCTCGACGCCGTACGCGCGACGACGCCGAAGAAGGCGAAGATCCAGCTGATCGCCCAGGAGCAGGCGATGACGAGGAACGCTGCCGCGAGCACGGAGCCTGCCCCGCCCTCGGGGCGCCACCCCATCAGGAACCCGACGAAGAACGTCATCGCCGTCGCGATCGCGTACCGCACCGTGTCGGCGAGCAGAGCCCCCGAGAGCGGTGCGATCCGCGCGATCGGCAACGAGCGGAAGCGATCGAACACCCCCTTGTCCATGTCCTCACGCAACTGCGTGCCGGTGACGACGGACCCGGTGATGACAGTCTGCACGAGAATGCCGGGGATGAGGTGCGGGAGATACTCTTGCACATCGCCGGCGATCGCACCACCGAAGATGTACGCGAACATGAGCGTGAAAATGATCGGCTGAATCGTGACGTCGATGAGCTGCTCGGGTGTGCGCCGGATCTTCACGAGTCCGCGATAGGCCATCGTGAACGTGTTCGCGACCGTCTGCGCGATGCTCGTGCGGTTCTGCAGGTCACGGTCCGCTGCGGGGCGAATGCGGGTCAGTGCGGTGACGCTCATGCGCGCACCTCCTTCTGCATTGCGGGCTCGGAGATCGAGTCCTGATCAGTGTCGTCTCCTCCAGCGTCAGCTCCGTGGCCGGTGATGGTGAGGAAGACCTCGTCGAGTGTGGGTTTCTGCACGCTCATCTCCGCGAGGCGGATACCGGCGCCGCGAAGATCGATGAGCAGATCGGCGACACGGTCCGGATCGGTCATCGGCGCGGTGACGCGGGATCCCTCGGGCGAGTCGGTGCCGCGCACGCCCAGGACGCGCTCGACGGCGCGCAGCACCTCGGCGGTGTCCGTCTCGTCGACGGTGCCCCCGGCCCGCGGCGCGATGCGCAGCTGCAGCGACGAGGTGCCGACCGACGCCTTGAGTTCGTCGCCCGTCCCCTCGGCGACGACACGACCGTGGTCGATCACCGCGATGCGATCAGCGAGCTGATCGGCCTCGTCGAGGTACTGCGTCGTCAGCAGCACCGTCGAACCCGTGGCCACCAGTTCGCGGATCGTGTCCCACATCTGCCCGCGCGTGCGGGGGTCGAGACCCGTGGTGGGTTCGTCGAGGAAGATGAGCGGGGGCTGCGCGATGAGTGATGCCGCGAGGTCGAGCCGGCGACGCATGCCGCCCGAGAATCGTTTCAGTGGGCGCTTCGCGGCATCGGCGAGGCCGAAGCGCTCGAGCAGATCCACGGCCTTCGCTCTCGCCTCTGCACGGGACAGCCCGAGCAGGCGCGCGAAGATGATGAGGTTCTCCATCGCCGAGAGCGTCTCGTCGACCGAGGCGTACTGGCCAGTGACGCCGATGAGCTGCCGCACGATCTGCGGTTCACGGACGACGTCGTGCCCGAACACGCGCCCGCTGCCGCCGTCGGGGCGGAGCAGCGTCGCGAGCATGCTGATGGTGGTGGTTTTGCCTGCGCCGTTCGGGCCGAGGACGCCGTAGACGGAGCCAGCGCGCACCTGGAGGTCGACGCCGTCGACCGCCCGGTTGTCGCCGAACACCTTCACGAGCCCCTCGGCCTCGACGGCCCATTCGTTCTGTGATGTCATGCGACCAGCGTGCCCGGCGCCGCTGCCGTCGCACTGCCGTGCCGCTGTCGCGCACTGTCATGGGCTGTCGACATGCTCGCGGCACCTTATCCAGGGCTTGTCCCCCGATAGCGCACCGGTCATCATGACGGTATGAGCGATGAGCAATCCGAGATCGATGCCCTCACCCAGCACCCCGGCGAGGCGCACTCCGCCGGTAAGCTCGGGCAGCGCCTGAACTGGCTCCGCGCTGGGGTGCTCGGGGCCAACGACGGAATCGTCTCGACGGCCGGTGTCGTCGTCGGTGTCGCTGCCGCCGCACCGGGCAACACCGTCGCCGTCGCGACCGCGGGCGTGGCTGCGCTCGTCGCCGGCGCGTTCTCGATGGCCGGCGGCGAATACGTCTCGGTGAGCACCCAGCGCGACACCGAGCGTGCGATGCTCGCGAAGGAGATCCGCGAACTCGCCGAGCAACCCGAAGCCGAACTCGACGAACTCACCGGGTTCTACCGGGCACGGGGCCTCTCCGCAGAGCTCGCGCGTCAAGTCGCTGAAGAGCTCACGGCGCACGGTGCCCTGGCGGCGCACGCAGAGATCGAGCTCGGGGTCGACCCCGATGAGCTCACGAATCCGTGGCACGCGGCACTGTCTTCGTTCCTCGCGTTCGTCGTGGGTGCTCTGATTCCGCTCGGCATGGTGCTCCTCCCGGTCGGCAATCCAGTCGCGATCACCGCCATCGCCGTGATCCTCGGGCTCCTGCTGACCGGTTGGATCAGCGCCGCCCTCGGCCAGGCACCGATCGTTCGGGCGATCCTGCGGAACGTACTGATGGGTTCCGCAACGATGGCCGCGACCTACGTGATCGGCCTGCTGTTCGGGGTGGCGGTCGCCTGAGCGCGAGGGCGTACGGTGGGAACATGGAACGGCCAACGCTCCTCTACGTCGAGGATGATCCCGATATCTCGGAGATGACCCTCGAAGTACTCGCCGAGAACTACACCGTCGATCACGAGACCGACGGCCGCCGCGCTCTCGATCGCGCGCTGCAGCACCATTACAGCGCCATGGTGCTTGACCGAAGGTTGCCAGGCATGGACGGAGTGAGCCTCGTCCGAGCGATCAGGACCGCCCGGATCACCACGCCGATCCTCCTCCTCACCGCGCTCGGCGCAGTGGACGACCGGGTGGACGGCCTGGATGCAGGTGCGAACGACTACCTCGTCAAACCGTTCGACTTCGCCGAACTCCTCGCGCGCCTGCGCGCGCTGCGCCGATCATTCGCCGCCGAAGCGGAGCGCCGCGCGATCGGCGACTGGACCTTCGTGGCCGGATCGCAGGCGATGTACGCACCCTCCGGAGACCGCGTCTCGCTGACCGAAACGGAGACGGCCCTGCTGTCGGTCCTCGCCGACAGCCCCGAGCACATCTTCAGTCGCGATGAACTACTCGCCGCGGTGTTCCACTCGACCGACTCCGAGGTCGGCGCCACCGCGGTCGAGACCTACGTGCACTATCTCCGCCGGAAGGTCGGGGCGCACGTCATCGAGACCGTGCGCGGGCGCGGGTACCGATTGGGGGTGCCGGAATGAAGCGCCGACACCCCGTTGCTCCCGCCTCCGCCGAGTTCGGGGATGACGCGCGCGTGCGACGCGCCGCGCGTCGGGTCGGCGTGCTGGTCGGCGGATCCTCCGCGCTCATCGTGTCCGTCGGCATCGCGGTCCTCATCGTGGGCCTCATGGGAGAGTCTCGCCGCGAGCGGCCCGCCGGCCCCCCAGGGATCGATGCCGACCGCGTTGTCGTCGACATCGACGACGTGGTGCCGTGGCTCATCGGATTCGCCTTGTTCGCCGTGGCCGCGCTCGCGCTCATCGCCTGGCTCTCGGCCCGCCGCTCCGTCCGACCACTGGTCCAGGCGTTGCAACTCCAGCGCACCTTCGTGGCCGATGCGAGCCACGAGCTCCGCACTCCCCTTACGGCGCTCGTGAGCCGGGTCCAGATCTTGGAGCGGCGACTCGCACGGGGCGAACCCACCGCCGAAGTCGTCGCGAAGCTGCGACGCGACGCCGATGCGATGAGCGACACGCTCACGGACCTGCTGCTCGCGGCGTCGGCGGAGTCGGGCCGCCATGACGCTTCAGGCGAGTGCTCCCCCGTCGCCGCCGCGCACGCGGCCGTCGACCGGCTCGGTCCACTCGCAGATGCCCGCGGAGTGCACCTGACCGTCTCCCCTCAGGCGCCGTCGCCGGGCGACACACGCGTCCCGCTCGGCATCGTGGCGTGCACGCGACTCTGGATCGTGCTGATCGACAATGCCATCGCGCATAGCCCGCAGGGTGCCGCAGTCGTGGTCGATTCCCATGACGAATCCGATACCGTCGAGCTCCGCGTCTCGGACGCCGGCAGCGGCATCGACCCGAAGCAGACCGAGCGTCTCTTCGAACGATTCGCGCGCGGTGCAGGGGCCGAACGGCGAACCGGCTTCGGCCTCGGACTCGCCCTCGCACGAGATCTCGCTCACGGCGCGGGCGGGAGCCTCACCGTCGAGCACACCTCTCCGTCGGGCACGACATTTCTGGTCACTCTGCCCCGGAGCAGCACCCATCGCGACTCGGCTGAGTGATCTGATCGGCTACTGATCGGCCCTGACCAAGCCTCGGCACACACTGCTGCGGGCGCGTCAACGCACCATGTTCAGCAGCGGCTGCGCTGATGCGACCTCCACGCCTCCCGACCATCGTCGAACCCGACCATCGTCTCCGAACATCACCCCGCTGGTCATCGGCGCCGTCGCGACCCAGTCGAGTTCTTCGATGCCCGCTACCACCGCAGCGGTTGCCCAAACATCCGCGTCTGCGAGATGCGGGCTCACAATGCTGGCGCTCAGCACGCCCACTGCCGGCCGTCCGGTCACGGGGTCCATGATGTGCTCGCCTCGCTCTGCGGGACCGGACGTCGCGACAGCGCCCGCCCGGAGCGCCAGGCGCGCCCCGAGCCTGTCACGGTCTCGTGGGTGCGCAATTCCGACCTCCCATTCCCAGTCTGCGTCAGCGGCGGTGTCGACCTGCAGGTCACCCCCGGCGTTCATGCCCACCGCGGTCACGCCATCGAGCTCCAGCAGCGGTCGCAGATACACGTTGAACGCCGATTCGACCGCCCACCCTTTGACGTAGCCGGTCGGATCGAAGCCGCCACGCCAGTACGCCGAGAATCGACCTCCCGTCAGTCTCTCGGCGCTGTCGCATAGGCGCGCTACCTCGGCAACGCGCGGATCGGCCGCCTCGATGTCGAGCCGGCCGTCGCGAATTCGCGAGACCTCGGACTCGGGCAGGTATGGCGAGAAGATGCGCTCGATGCCACGCAGGTCGGCGAAAGCGGCATTCGCGGCACGTGCAGACGCCGCCTCGGTGGTGTCGGCACGCCGTCCACCCCCGAGGGTGGCGAGGACGACGTGTACGCTCACGGCGGTTCCCATGATGTGCTCCACGCGCACCCACCGTCGCGTCTCAGCTGCTGTCAGCGCACTCATGACTGACCCGCTCCCGGTGCCGTGGCCGCAGACGATGCCGTGCTTGCGGCGTCCGCCTGATCGATAGCGCTCTGCAGAGATTCGCGATAGCCGCTCATGGTGTATGTCGCACCCGAAACCATGTCGATGTTCGCGGACTGCGCCTGGATCGTCTCCTGCACCAGTTGCGGGAGAGCACGGGCGTTCACGCTCTGCTCGCGCCCTCCACCCGTCGGGAACTGGGGCACCTGGACATCTGTGATCCGGCCGTCAGCCACCGTGATCGCGACCTGTACGTCTCCGTAGCGGGTCGACGCGGCGTCTCCCGTGTACGTGCCATCGGTGAGTCCCGATCCTGCGGCCGGGGCCGGGCTCGCCGCCGTCGAACCGGGGCCAGACGAGGCCGGTACATCCGGTGTCGTCGCTGACGGGACCGTGGGACTCGAAGCCTGAGACGGAGACGCTGCAGTGGTGTCCGAGGCCTGCTGCAGCGAGAAGAGATAGCTGCCGACGAGTACGAGTCCACTCAGAGTGGCCATGACGGTGGTCGTGATCTTATTCATGATGCTGCTCCTGTTCGATGGGTGGCGAAGGTTTCGATATGGATGCGGTCAGGTCGCACCCGCGCACGCGTGAGGTCGTCTTGCACCGCAGACATCCACGCGGCGGGTCCGCACAGATACACGTCCACGTCGGTGAACGGGTCCGGGCCTGGCGCCGCGCCAGGCCCGACGAGCCGCCGCAGCAGCTCAACGCCGTCGGGTCCCGCGGCGGCCGGCAACCAGGGTGATCCAGCGCGTTCACGCGGGCCGTCGAGCGCGATGTGGACCAGTCCGCCCGCCTGCACCAGCCGCTCAATCGAGGCGTCAAGCATGCGTTCACTCGGTGCTCGATCACGAGTGACGAGAATCGCGTCACCGGGCGCGAACGGCTCAGCCTCGAGCAGGGCGATCAGCGGTGCGACGCCTGCGCCCGCGCCGATCATCAGGAGGCGCGGCTGCGAGCGCAGCGCACCAGTCATGTGCCCGAAGGGGCCCTCGATCAGCACCCGCGTGCCCGGTCTGAGTTCGCGCAGGCGCGCGCTGCCATCGCCGACCACCCGGGCCGAGATCTGCAGGTGGTCTCGGGTGGGGGCCGCAGACAGCGAGAACGGGTGTCCGGCGCTCCACCCCGCGCCGTCTTGGAAGCGCCAGACGAAGTGCTGGCCGGCACGCGCACGCAGACGGTGCAGGTCGCGACCGCGCATCCGCACCGTCACTGCGCGAGGTCCGTCCTCAGTGACCTCGACGACTCGGATCCCATGGCGCAGAGATCGCCCGAGCGGCATCCCGACTCGGAACACGACGACGCTCGCGAACGCCGCGGTCCAGAGCAGCCACCAGTAGGTTGACGCGATCGGGTTCGCGACGAAATCGCCTCCCGAGAGCAGCATGTGGGGAATCGCGAGGGCGACTCCGAAGTAGGCGTAGAGGTGGAGCAGGTGCCACGATTCGTAGCGCAGCCGGCGGCGCACGGGAGCGGCCGACGACGACATGACGAGGATCATGGCCGCGACACCGATCGTCGCCGCGAGTACGCCGGGAACACCGGTGACCACACTCCACGCCTCAGCCCAGAAGCTCACGCCGTCCTGCAGCGCATACGCGATCACGATGAGCAGGAGGTGCACGGTCAGCAGGGCGAACGACCACATGCCGGTGGTCCGATGTGCGCGGGTGATCGCGGCCCGGCCAAAGCCGCGTTCGAAGACCGGGATCCTCGCCATGAGGATCACCTGCAGGAGGAGCAGGTTCGCGGAGATGAGCCCGGTGATACGAGAGAGACTGACGAGGCTCTCCGCAGAGAACGCCAGGAGGTCGGTCACGCCGCCGCCCGCGACCCAGAGCGCAGTAATTGCGAGGGAGCTCAGCCAGACGACGACAGTCGCAGCAGCACGCCACGCGCGCGGGTGACCTGGAACCGCGAACTCGGGCGGTGCCGGGGCCCTGCGGTAGTGACGAGACTTCCGATCGTCATGCGCGGACCGCGGGGCAGACGGTGAGTTGAGGGTGTGAATCGCTGACATGCCCTCATCGTGGAGAATGCCGTCTCAGACGCGACTCAGAAACCCCCGTCTCGCCGACTTACCAGCGAACACACAACTGAAGCACAGGTACGCGCCCCGGAACGTCGCCGGCCTCACCGACGCTGAGCTCGATCGGTGAGGTGTGCGTTACCTCACGCGCAGCAGGACCCGCCGCAGCAGGATGCTCCGCTCTCCCCCTGGCCGAGCAGGTTCAGAATCTCACGCGACTCGGCATCTGCGAAGCCCGCGGCGCTCATGAAGCCCTGCTCTGGCTGCTCCGGCTGTTCTGACTGCACCTGCGCTGCGTCGGTGACTGCGGGCTCTGAAGTCTTCTGCTGTTCGGTCATGGTGAATCCTCTCGATGCTGGGTGGGTGCTACTCGGCGGTGGCTTCTTCGCGGGTCGCCTGCTCGCGCAACTGGAGCACCCGCCCCAGGGCGTCGGCGAAGATCTCCGCCGTCTGCGCACCGGGAATCGAGTACTGCTGGTCGAACAGGAAGAACGGTACACCCGTCACGCCGAGCATGCGAGCGCGCGTGATGTCGCGGTCGACGGCGTCGCCGTACTCCTCGTCGGTGAGTGCAGCGCGGGCATCGTCGGCATCGAGGCCCGCGTCTGCGGCGAGCGCCGCCAGCACGTCGGCGTCGGCAAGGTTGGCGCCCTCCGTGAAGTAGGCGGCGAAGAGGCGCTCGGACATTTCGGGCTGAAGGCCGCGGTCCTTGGCGAGGTGGAGGAGGCGGTGTGCGCGGCGCGTGTTGACGTGCTGCAGTCGGTCGAAGTGGTACTCGAGTCCCTCGGATGCTGCGAGTTCGGTCATCTGGCCGAGCATGGATTCGACGTCGGCGCGGGGCATGCCCTTGTGCTTGACGAGGAAGTCGATCTCGTCGCCAGCGAAGTCTTCTGGGGTGTCCGGTGAGAGTTCGTAGCTGTGGCTCTCGACTTCGAGGGTCACGTCGGGGTGCTGCTGGGCGAAGAGTGCGGTGCCGGCGTCGAAGCGCCGCTTGCCGATGTAGCACCAGGGGCAGGCGATGTCGGACCAGATGTCTACTCGAATGGTGTCAGTCACGAACGGTGCAACCGGCGTGGGGCGTGCGGTATTCCCGGTGTCATGACTGGCTCGCGGCGCCCCAGATCGCTGGCGTTCTTCTCGGTTGCATCACGTTTCGGCGTCGGTCGTCACGTTCGCGCTCGGACGGGGTTATCTTTTCGCCATGCGCCGTGCATCGCCGACTGTGCGGGAGGGATCCCGGGTTTCGCTGGCGCGGGTTGGCGGGCCCCGCCCGGCCGTGGCGGCGCTTGCGGTCTTGGCGCTGGCTCTCGCCGGTTGCGGTGGAGGTGCCGGGTCGGGCGGCGACGGAGAGGGCGCCTCGAGCGGGTCCGGTTCGGCTGCGACGACACAGGCGCCAGAGCCGACGCCCGCGGGTCCGGTCGGGCTCGAGTCGACCGACTTCGGGAACCTGACCTGGCAGGTGCGGCAGGGCGGGCATTCGCCTGACACCGTCGCTCTGGATCTCGTCGACGGTGCGGCGACTCTCGACTCGGCCGAGTACACGCTCGGCGAGGTCGTGCTCTCCGAGTTCACGGGCGACGAGCTCGTGGATGCGGCAGTGCAGATCACGGGGCACGACGGGAACGGACTCGATGACCAGTGGTACCTGTGGGTGGCGACGGAGGATGGACCCGTGCAGGTCACGCTTCCCATCGCCCGCATGTCGCGCTGCGGCACGGCCACGCACTCGGTGACCGCAGTGGAGGGTGGTGTGCGGGTCCATGAGACACGGCGAACGATCGGCGACGAGGGAATCGCGTGCTCCGAGCAGGGTACCGATGAGCGCATCAGAACGGTTGCGGCGGTCGAACTCCCTTCGAAGGGTGGCTGGTGGCCGGTCCAGACCGCGCCCATCGGCGGGTACGGCGGGCTCTGCCCGACCGCGGCGGACTACGAGGCGTACCCCTTCTCCGGGCAGCTGTTCGGAGCACCGGACAGCGACACTTCCGAGGTCGCCCAGGGCACTGAGCTCGGGGTGTTCCCCCTGGAGTCGTGGCCGGTGTACGACGGGGTGTTCGATGGGTGGCAGCTCGTCGGGATCCACACGGGTGAGATGATGAGCTGCGCCTGGGTGGAGTCGTCCTGACCGCTGCCGAGCGGCCGAGCGGCCGAGCGGACTCCCGGGCTTAGAATGCCTCCATGCAGAATGCGCGGCCCGCTCGGGGCCTGGCCCGGGTCACTCGCTCGCTGCGCACGGAGTCGGGATCCGCATTGCTCCTCGTCCTCGTGACCGCGGTCGCGCTGCTGTGGGCGAATTCCCCGTTCTCGGAGGCGTACTTCGGGCTGTGGCACGCAGACGTCGGGTTCGATCTCGGCCCGTTCGGCCTGCACATGGACCTGCACCACTGGGTGAACGACGGCCTCATGGTGGTCTTCTTCTTCGTGATCGGTCTCGAGGTGCGGCAGGAGTTCGCTCACGGATCCCTGCGGGATCGGAGCCGGGCTCGCCTCGCGCTCATCGCCGGAGTGGCCGGCGTCGCACTGCCCGCCGTCATCTACGTGCTGGTGGTCGGGCTCTCCGGTGGTGAGGGTCTGAGTGGGTGGGGCGCCGTCGTCGGCACCGATACGGCATTCATGCTCGGCGCGCTCGCAATCGTGGGACCGCGCCTCTCGGGACAGTTGCGGGTCTTCCTGCTCACCCTGACGGTGGTGGACGACTTTCTCGCAGTCTCGATCATCGGCGTCGTCTACAGCGAGGAGATCCGGCTCGTGCCGATCCTCATCGCGCTCGTCTGTCTGCTCGGCCTGTGGCTGCTCGGGAGGGCACGGCAGTGGAAGGCGACTCCGTACGTGCTGCTCGTCGTCGTGCTGTGGTTCGCGACGCTCGAGTCGGGAGTGCACGCCTCGCTCGCGGGCATGGTGGCGGGTCTCCTGATCCCCTCGTACGCCACGCAGCGGCAGAAGGTCGTCGCCGCGAAGCAGCTGTTCCGGGACTTCTGGCAGTCACCGAGTGCCGCGTCGGCGCGGGCGATGGATCGGGGCCTGTCGCGAGGCATCTCGGTCAACGAACGCCTGCACGAGTATCTGCGGCTGCCGACGGCGCTCGTGATCGTGCCGGTGTTCGCGCTCGCCAACGCCGGCGTCGATCTCCGCGGTGGCGTGCTCGGCGAGGCGTTCGCATCGTCGGTCACGTGGGGCGTGATCATCGGGCTTGTCATCGGCAAGCTGCTCGGCATCGGGCTCGTCACGTTCGCCGCCGTGCGGCTCGGCATCGGGCGCCTCCCCGATGGGGTCGGCATGGGCAGCGTTTTCGGCGGTGCGGCGCTGTCGGGTATCGGGTTCACCGTCTCGCTGCTCATCATCGGGCTCGCGTTCGGCACATCCTCCGAGCTCGGGAAGCAGGCGACGGTCGGTGTGCTCGTTTCGATGGTGCTCGCCGCCGCTCTCGGATGGCTCATCTTCCGGACGGCCGCGCGGAAGTGGGGCGAAGAGACCGCCGACCTGCCGATGATCCTCGAACCAGCCGTCGACCCCGAGATCGACCACATCCGCGGCCCCGAGGACGCGCAACTCACGCTCGTCGAGTACCTCGACTTCGAGTGTCCGTTCTGCGCTCACACCACGGGATCCTGGGAGGATCTGCGCCGGCACTTCGGGGATGACCTTCGCTACGTCGTACGCCACCTGCCGCTCGAAAGCGTTCACCCGCACGCGCTCCTCGCGGCTCACGCCTCCGAGGCCGCCGCGCGCCAGGGCAAGTTCTGGGAGTGGCACGACTACGTCTTCCCCCGGCAGAACGCCCTCGAGCTCCAGGACCTCGTCCGCTACGCCGAGGAGCTCGGCATCGACGCGGAGCAGTTCATCGACGACCTCGAGAGCACTGAGGTCGCCGCACGGGTACGTCGCGACGCCGTCAGCGCCGACATGAGCGGAGCACGCGGCACGCCAACGTTCTTCGTCAACGGCAGACGTCATGTCGGCAGCTACGACGCCCGGACGCTCATCGAGGCGCTCGAGCAGAGCCGCCGCGGAGCGCGCACGCAAGACGTGCCGAACTGACGATGCATTTCCACGAGAAGCCGCCGATGATCACCGTGAGCCGAGCAGACTTCGCAGATCCGGCGCTGATCGCATTTCTGCACGCGCACCTCGACGACATGGCACCCACCGCCCTCAGCGAATCCCGGCACGCCCTCGATCTGAGTGCACTCCAGCGGGACGGGGTGCGCCTCTGGGTCGCGCACGCCGCAGGCGAGCTCGTCGTAACGGTGGCGCTCGCCGCTCTGGAGCCGGGGCACGAAGAGCTCAAGAGCATGCGCACCTCCCCCGCGCACCGGGGTCGGGGCATCGCCTCACGCCTGCTCGCGCACGCACTCGACGACGCACGATCGCGCGGCACCACCCGGGTGTCGCTCGAGACCGGAAGCATGGAGTTCTTCGCCGCGGCCCGCGCCCTGTACCGACGCGCGGGCTTCATCGACGCGGCGCCGTTCGGAGACTACCGGGAGGATCCGCACAGCGTGTACTTGACGAAGGTGCTCTGAAGTCGCCTACGCGGGCTCCGCGGAGCGAGTCATGCGCGGGACGAGCCGCACGCAGATCACCATGATGACGAGTTCGACGAGCGTCTGCATCACTACGACGAGCGACGCGAGCGCGAACGGCTCGGGCAGCGCGAGGACGAGCGGCAGCACCACGAGAGAGTTCCGCGTCACCCCGCTGAACACGACCGCGCGGGTGCCTGGCGCAGCCAGTCGGGCGATCCGACCCGCGACGACGCCGAGGGGAAGCATCACGGCGGCGAACAGCACGAACACCGGTACGACGAGCAGCAGTGCGCCGATCCGGCTGCCCACTGCGGCGATCTGCGAGGCGACCACCACGGCGAGGGTGAGCATCATCAGCGGCACCATCGCGCCGAGCACCCGATCCTGAGCGGCCCGGCCGATTCGCGTGCGCGCGGCGGCGAGCTGCGTCAGCGCAGCCGCGAGCAGCGGGAGCACGATGAGCACGAGGAACGCCTCGACGAATGGCACGACGTCGACGCGCTGCACGAACTCCGAGCCGACGAACAGCCACAGGAACACCGGCAAAAGGAGCATCTGCGCGAGCATGAGCAGCGGGGCCGCAGCGAGGAGGCGATCCTGCGCCCCTCCTGCGAGCCCGGTGAAGACGATGACGTAGTCGACACAGGGAGTGAGCAGTACGAAGAGCACCCCGATGAGCAGCGCCCGGTCGTGGGAGACGATCCTCGACAGGAGGAGGACCACGAGGGGCACGATCACGAAGTTCAGGATCAGGACCGTGGCGAGAAACCGACCATCCCGAATCGCGCGCCCGATCCTCGCGAACGGGACGCCGAGGAACGTCGCGTAGAGCAGGAGACCCAGGACGGGGGTGATGAGGGACTCGGCCGGCCGGCCAATGGCCGGGATGCCGAGCCCCAGCAGAGCACCGATGCCGAGCGCGACGAGGTACAGGACGACCTGGTGCCGCTCCATCCACTCCGCTGCCCGACGCATGGATCTCATTCTTGCAGTGGAGCGAACATCACTGAACTGGCCGTCTTCAATGCTTGGGAATGGCGCCGGATCCATTGCGAGAGTTCGAGCCAGACAGAGCGCGAGGAACTGCCACTCTCTAAAGCTCTAACTGAGCTCCGAGTCGACTCTGAACTTGCGCGGTTCATCTGTCACCAAGAGTCGACTGATGCCTGAGATTCAGACTCGGCCTCAAACCTTCTCACCCCCAAGTTCCCAACTTCGACATTTACACAAAGTCCACCCAGTGAGTCCGCCGGGCTCGACTATTAACTGAATGGAGACTTGGTCGCAGGAGACTACAGAGCTCCGGTGTCCAGAAGGCTTTCAACTGCTTGAGGATCCATCCCAACGGCTTTGACCATGGCTAAAAAATGTTCGCGGTCTGCTAGGTACATGAACACTAAAGCGGTCGTCAGTTCCTCACGTATCGAAGGAAAGTCCAGAGCGCCACTCGGCCTAGGCTCTTCCCGATGAGACTGGCTATGAAGGAACTTGACGACTCGTTCTGCAAGGTCGCTGCCAATTGACGATTTCTTGACAACCTCGTCAACTTTCTCTTGGAACTTGATCTTGCTGGGCGCTCTGAACGACAGAAATCCCTCGAGTAGACGCCTGCCAGCATTACCCAGTAGAGGTAAGTACTCGGACAAGGAGGCATCTGCGTCAACTATCGCTTCCAACACATGCCGAAAGAGATAGTGATACTCGCTAGCGTGTTGAACGAGTCCGCGAGGGAGCTCCCGCAGAAGGCCTTCACGACCACCAATGTTATCTGCCGACGACGCGATCATCTCGAGAATCGCCACCCGCGGTCTTTGCGCCTCCGCGACGTCGCCCTCTCGAATTTTCTTCTGGGACTGAAACCAACGGTTCTGCAGCCCGAGAAGATTTAGTCTGAAGTATTCGTAGTCGTGGGTTAAGACAACGAGTTGCGCAAAAGTAGCTGTGCGCTTTTGCATGAGGCTAAAAGTGGCGAAGAGCCCTTCCTTGTCGAGACTCGTCATCGGATCGTCAACGACTACTATCGACCTCTCGGGTTCGTTTCCATCTTCTTCAAGAGAGCGCAAAAAGTATGTGAAAGCGATCGCGTTCCTCTCGCCTTCACTCAGTCGTTGAGCGACCTGATCCCCTCGGTTTACGACGTACCCCTTCCCATCGGAGGAAACGGAGACGCGGAGATGGGCATGGCCGAAGTACTGTCGGAGGTCATCATCGATCAAGCGAGCCATCCTCCCAACATCCTGCTGAGATTCTCGAAGCTCCGTCAGCTTGTCAGAGATCTTGCACTCAAGCTTCTCAATCGCCAGAATTGCTCGCTTTCCCCCTTCAAGTCGAGACTGCAACCTTCGATATTCGACTCCTGAGGCGGCACCAAAGTGGGATTCAACTGCAGTGCGAGCTGCCTGAATACGACCAGACTGGGAGCCCACGGCAGAATTGTTCTTATTGACGAGCTCTTGAAATGCGCTTAGGTCTACTGAAGGGAGCTGAACCGCAATTTGTTCAGAAGGAGGGAGCGGGCGGAGGGGGTCTGCGAGTCTTTCGCGGATGAGATCGGTCGCCCGTCCCAGTGCCGCGACGTGCACTTGTACAGCTTCTTGCACGAGTGAGTGCTGTTCAGACGCGAGATCCTTAAAATCGGGAAGATAATCTGCGACGGCGGGCAAGTCGCTCAACCAGCGCTCCCAAGAGCCTCTGCGCTCATCGAGAAAGTTGATCGCAGCGAGGCAGCTATTTCGCAATTCATCTAAAGCGTCGCTAAAGTGGGCCCGATAGGACAGTAGTGTTTCTCGAGAAACAGTACCTTCTCGGCAGAATCCGCAAAGATCTCCCTCAAAGTGGAGCGTCATTCCCTCCTCCACCCATTTGGCGAGCTCCGCCTTGCCCATGAGTCGAGAATCGGGAACTGACTCAATCGTCGTGCCGAGAAGTTGACTGTTTAATGTCTCATGAAACTCGGGCTCCAATGGCTCAGGTGATATCGAAATTCTTACCGGTTCCCTCAATGAGGCTGAAGCAACCTCAGTCTCGGCCTTCAGTTCAGCGTCCGTGAGCTCTACTAAGTCAGAATCGTTGAGAAGCTTTCGGGCTTGAGTGACCTGATACCTTGTCTGGTTATAATACGAAGAGTTCGCCTCAGCAAGAGCCGAGATGACCGACGCCTTTACCTCTCGCTCGAGGGTCTCCCGTTCGACGGAAATACTATCGGAAGCCGTCCTCACGCTAGCCCTGCGTCGTTGCAGGAGATCCAGGTGGTCAAGGGCCCGCTGTATCCCCGCTTCAGCTTGCACATTTTCCACTCCGAGCTTCAGAATCGGAAGCGCGCTCCCTTCACCGTCTAGAAACAGGCGCAGAGCGTCATGCACGTAATAGCGGTTATAGACGAAAACTTTGAGTGGGAACTCTTCGGAAGAGAATGCCCCGTTCCAAAGTGCCCCATCAACGAAAGCACGCGCTCGAAATGTCACGCCGTTCGCGTCTCCCAGAAGCGAAGAGAGACGTAACGCCTCAGAGAACGTGGTTTTACCAGAGCCATTACGTCCGTAGATAATGGTTTGGGCACCGAGCACACAGCTATCACTTCGGAAAGGCATAGTGCTCAACCCACGAAACGCGGCGTCGCTCCAGATCTTCAACAACATATGTTTACTATAGGAGCCCCCTGCTCTCAGTCCAACCTCACTCACGCGCAGCTTGAGCTTGTAGCCCAAACCCCGTGGCACCTAGAAGTCTCCGTGAGCGAGAAGACCCAACACCCGTGAAGCGCCACCGATTCGATTGCGTTCAGCACTCCTCAGATCACAACGATAGCTGGAACCTGTCGCCACCTTTGCCCTAGGTTCGAGGCGCCTTGTAAGGCGCGGAGGCAACACCTATAGATAGGACACAATTCCGGTTCACAACTCAGAGGTACCCGAAGAAGCGATCGCCGGATCACCCTAAAGGCCGCACACCCGAACCGCCTGACCATGGAATGGGACCCCTACTGACACCCGCAAACGGCGGTCTCAAGTCACCAGCACTCAGCCCACCGCCCCGAACCAACACTCCAACACAAATTAAAGAAGACGGCCCGCGCGCCAGAAACGCAAAAACCCCGGTATTCCGCAGAACACCGGGGTTGAAATGGCTGGGGTACCAGGACTCGAACCTAGAATAACGGTACCAGAAACCGTCGTGTTGCCAATTACACCATACCCCAAAGGAGTGGCTTTCGACTCGGATCAACTACTTCCGCGTCGTTCGCACCGAGAGATAACTCTACCGGGTCGGTCATCGAACACCAAATCCTGGCACGCCGTACTCGCCGCCCCGTATGGTGGAACGGACAAGCAAACCGAGGGGCGGTCGACGATGGCGGAAGCGGACACTTCGACCCGAGCGCTCGCGCAGCGCATCGCCCGTTCGATCTCAAGCGTCGTCACCGGGAAATCCGAGGCCACGGAGTCCGCGATCCTCACGCTCCTCGCCGGCGGGCACCTCCTCATCGAAGACGTACCGGGCGTCGGCAAGACGACGCTCGCCTCGGTGCTGGCGCGGACGATCAGCGCCGACAGCCACCGCATCCAGTTCACCTCGGACATGCTGCCGACCGACGTGTCAGGGCTTTCGATCTTCGACCAGGACGCGCACGCCTTCACCTTCCACCCCGGTCCGATCTTCACGAACATCGTCATCGCCGACGAGGTCAACCGCGCGACGCCGCGCACCCAGTCCGCTCTGCTCGAGGCTATGGCTGAACGGTCCGTGTCGGTGGACGGCACGACGCACCCGCTCCCCGACCTGTTCATGGTCGTCGCGACGCAGAATCCGCAGGACATGGCGGGCACGTTCCCCCTGCCCGAGGCGCAGCGGGATCGCTTCATGACGCAGATCTCGATCGGCTACCCCGACGCCGCCGCCGAACGTGCGATGCTCGCGAAACGGGGGGCCTCTGACCCGCTTGACGCCGTTACCCCCGTGGCGACGGTCGCCGACGTGCTCCGCGCGCGGCACGAGGTCGCCGGTCTGCATCTCGCGGAGCCGGTGCAGGAGTACCTCGTCGCCGTCGTGGCGAGCACCCGTCGGCACTCAGGCATCGCGCTCGGCGGCAGCCCACGAGCAACACTCCACCTCTCACGTATGGCGCGCGCACGGGCGGCGATCCGCGGCAGGGACTTCGTCTCCCCAGACGACGTTGCCGCGCTCGCGAGCATCGTCCTGCCGCACCGGCTCGTGCCTCGGGGACGCTACGAATCCGTGGCGGCATCGATGAGTGCGGCCACGGAGATCGTCGCCGAGATCGTCGCCCGCACACCGGTTCCGTGAGGCGCGCACCGTGAGCGTCAGACGCCGAGCAGCGCGACCAGCCGACCGTCGGCACTGGTGGCGCCGACCGCCGGTGACGCTCACGCGCCGCGGCACCGGAGTCCTCTGCACGGGTGCAGCACTCGGTGCCGCCTGGTTCGGCGTCGGGATCCGCGATCTCTGGTACCTCGCCGCCCTCCTCGTGGCACTCGTCATGGTCGCTGCGATCATCGTGATCTCGCTCCCCCGTGCAGCACGACTCCGGCCGATCCTCACCACTGACGACCCGACCCCGACCGCCGGCACGCGCTTCGCAGTCGCTCTTCAGGTGCACGCGAGACTGCCAGCGACGATCCCCGTTGAGCTCGAATGGGCTGCAGGCGGTGGACGCCAGCGCCTGGTCGCCGGCCCCGAGACGACTGCGCCCCGGATCGTGACCTGCACGGCGCACCGCCGAGGTCCGCTCAGGGTCGGCGTCGGGGCGCTCATCGTGCAGGATCCGCTCGGCCTCGCTCGGCACCGCGTGCGGAGCCGCGCCGGCCTCGACGTGCTCGTCCTCCCCGCACTCGTGCACGATCTCCCCGAGCCGCGGGGCGGCGTCAGCGTGCACGGCGCCTCCGCAGCCCCGGCCGGGCGCACCACCGCTCAGGTCTCAGGCGAACCCAGCGGATCCGTTCGCGAGTACCGGACCGGCGACGCCATCCGCCAGGTGCACTGGAAGCAGAGCGCCAGACAAGGGCAGCTGCTCGTCAATGTTCCCGAGGACGCCGAGGTCTCCGAACGCACCATCCTCATCGACACCGACCCGGCGAGCTACGCTGCTCCGCGGGTCGGCGAAGCAGCAGACGCAGCGGTTGGCGCACCGGACGCCGAACCTGACGCCCCGGCGGCAGACCGTTTCGAGCACGCCGTCTCCACCGCCGCGACCCTCGCGGTGCACTGGCAGCGCGAGGGTCACCCGGTGCGCCTCATCGTCGGTCACGGTGAGGCACACGGACTCGATGCACCGGATGACGCGCTCATCCTGCTCGCGCGAGCGACCCTCAGCACGGAGACCGACGACCACCCGTTGCCGCGGATCGACGCCGTGGTCACCGGACGAGCGACACCGGAGCTGTGGGAGCGCCTACCCGATCCGGGAGTGGAGCTCTACGCCGTCTCCGACATCGGAGCAGGCCATGGTGCGTGACGCCCGCGGACGCACGGCGCGGAACTCAGGAGCACCGGAGCGGGCGCGGATCCTGATCGCCGGCACCGCCCTCGCCTGCCTGTTCGCGCTCGTGCTCGTGGCGCTCACCGCAGTGTTCGCGGCGGACGGGTGGCTCCCCCGCGCGATCGTCATAGCGGTCGGCGCCGTGCTCGGCTCAGCCGGTGCGCGTGCTCTACTCCCGGGCAGCACGGGGACCTGGCGAGCCGGTGTGCTCGCCGCTGTGACCGGCACGCTCGTCGGCGGAGCGGCCTGGGCGGCGCCGCTGGTGGCCAGTGGACGTCTGAGGACCTGGCTCGAACTCCCGAATGATCTGGTCCAGCAGATCTCGCTCGAACTCACCATCGGAGCAGCTCCGGTCCGCCCGTCGCCCGAGCTCGGCGACGTCATCTGCACCGCCGTGCTTCTGATCTCCGTCGTGGTGGTCGTGCTCTTCAGCACCCGAGCGCTCCTCGCGAGCGGCATCACCGTCGCGCTCCTCCTCCTCGCCACCCCGATCGTGACCACCCGTGGCGTCGATCCCCTCACTCTCGTCATCGCCGGCTTGCTGCTCGCCGTGATCTTGTGGGCGGGATCGCCGACGCTTCGACCAGGCGGACTGGTCGCCGCCGGCGTTGCCGTCGCGGTCGCGGCCGGGGCGGTCTCCCTCGCACCGCCCACGCGGGACCGCGTCTGGAACTCGGCGAACGTCACCGCCCCGGTCGGCAGCAACACACCGGACGTCAGTCTCGCGCTCGCCGACGACCTCCGCGAGCGCAGCAACACCCCCGCGTTCAGCTTCGTCGCCGAGGACCGCTCACCGCTCAGGTTCACCCTCGCGACCGTCGCAGACTTCAGCGGCGGACGCTGGCAACCGCAGGACGCGCTCACGAGCGACGGCCTCGACGTGACCGTGGAGCGCGATCCCGCGCAATTGCCACCTCAGACCGAGAGCACCGCTCCCGTGGATCGCTCGATCAGCCTGCAGATCACCATCGACGGCCTCGTGAGCGAGTGGATGCCGCTGCCCCAGTCGACGGCGATCGTGGGCACCGCGCGCGGCGGCGGCATCGACACCGACCAGTGGCTCTGGGTCGACGCCGCAGCAGCAGCACGCTCGGAGCGGTCCGCCACGCAGCGCGGCGACTCGTACATGGCGCTGTACACGCCGTTCGATCGCTTCCCCGCATCCCCGCGCCCGGAGGGCGGGCGCAATGCGGCGAACGCGGTCCCGATCCCGACACCCGAGACGGAGCCGCGCATCACCGACCCGGCCTCCGCGCCACCGGAGATGCAGGAGTATCTTGAGCTGCCAGGTGAGGTGCCCCAGAGCATCAGCGACGCAGCGGAGCGGCTGCGCGTGAGCGCCGGATCCGACGATCGCCTCGTCATCGCCGAGACGATCGAGCGGTGGTTCCGCTCCGGGGCATTCACCTACGACGAGTCGGCGCCCTCCACCGCAGACGACGATGCGGATGACCCCTACGCGATCATGGAGACGTTCCTCGCCGACCGCAGTGGATTCTGCATCCACTACGCGTCGACGTTCGGCGTCCTGGCGCGCGAGCTCGGGCTGCCCACCCGAGTCGCGGTGGGGTACGCCGCACGAGCCGAGTCCTCGGAGCGGACCACGGTGCGCGGACGCGACCTCCATGCCTGGCCCGAGGTCTACGTGACCGGGGAGGGCTGGATCCCCTTCGAGCCCACGCCGGGCGGTGCAGGATTCCGAGCCGACACGGGTGAGGACGTGCCATCCACGCCAGGCGCGCAGGATCCAGCGGAGGGTCCGGACGAGACGACGACACCGGAGAGCTCCCCGACTCCCGAGGAGATCGATGAGCCGACCGAAGACGAGGCTGCCGCTCCCGCAGACGACGGCACCGACATTTCCGCGACGGGAGACACTGGAGCGTGGCTCGCAAGGAGCGCGCCAGCACTCGCGGCGCTGCTTCTGCTCCTCGTTCCGGCAGCGGTGCGGCAGGCCGTCCGCCTCGTGCGACGCAGGCGCGTGCGCCAAGGCGCCGCACCGGCGTCAGCGGCGTGGGCGGAGTTCCGCTCGCGAGCACGGGATCTCGGCGTCGAACGGGCAGACGCCAGGCAGGGAGCAGGCGCTTCTGCTTCCGCTCCCCGAGCGCGCACACCTGAGGCCGCGGTCGAGTACCTCGTGGCCACCGGAGCACTGACCGACTCCGCAGCGGTCGGGGCGGCGTGGGCGCTCGCCTCAGCCGTCACCGCTGAGCGCTACGGCGCCAGTGCCGCCCCGGCATCGTCGGAGGCACTCATGCGCCAGTGCACGACCGCGACCGCTGGGCTCGCGAGGGCCAGCACCCGCTCCCGCCGCGTATTGGCCGCGCTCGCTCCGGCGTCGCTTCTCCGACGTCGAGAGGATCGCCAGGCTAGGCCGTGATGCGCTCACGCACGAGCGGACCGCGCTCGAGCGCAGCATCGCCGATCTCCCAGGCACCGTCGACGGCATCGAGCGCGCGATCGAAGCGCGCGGCGTCCTCGGCGGAGAGCGTGAAGAGCGGCTGCCCGGCCTCGACCCGATCACCGGGCTTCGCGTGCAGGTCGATGCCGGCCGAGAAGACGACGGCATCCTCGGCACGGGCGCGCCCTGCCCCGAGTCGCCACGCCCCGATGCCGAACGGGAGCGCTTCGATCCGCGTCACCACACCCGACGTCGGCGCGACGACGGTGTGCGTCTCGGGAGCCGTGGGCAGCGGCGCGGAAGGATCCCCGCCCTGCGCCCGGATCATCGCGTTCCAGGTGTCCATGGCGCGGCCGTCATCGAGCGCCGCCTCCACGTCGGCGTCCGGCTGACCGGAGGCCGCGAGCATTTCGCGGGCGAGCGCGACCGTGAGCTCACGCACATCGGCGGGTCCGCCTCCTGCGAGGATCTCGACGGACTCACGCACCTCGTTCGCATTGCCGATCGCGAGACCGAGCGGGGTCGACATATCGGTCAGCAGCGCTGTCGTCGTGACACCGGAGTCCGTGCCGAGCGCGACCATCGTCTCGGCGAGCTCGCGGGCGTCGTCGATGCGCTGCATGAAGGCGCCCGATCCGAACTTGACGTCGAGCACGAGCGCGTCGGTGCCCTCGGCAATCTTCTTCGACATGATGCTCGACGCGATGAGCGGGATCGCATCAACGGTACCGGTGACATCGCGAAGCGCGTAGAGCTTCTTGTCGGCGGGGGCGAGCCCCGATCCCGCTGCGCAGATCACAGCGCCCACCTCGCCGGCGAGCTGCGCGAAGAACTCGTCGTTCGACAGCGCGGCGCGCCAGCCGGGAATCGACTCGAGCTTGTCGAGCGTGCCACCCGTGTGTCCGAGGCCCCGGCCGGACAGCTGCGGAACCGCGACGCCGAACGAGGCGACGAGCGGCGCCAGGGGCAGCGTGATCTTGTCGCCGACGCCCCCGGTCGAGTGCTTGTCCACGGTGCGCTTGCCGAGGTCGGCGAAGCTCAGCCGCTCCCCCGACGCGATCATGGCGTCCGTGAGCACACGGATCTCGTCCCGGCTCATGCCGCGCTGGAAGACCGCCATCGCGAACGACGCCATCTGCGCGTCGGAGACGTAGCCGCGGGTGTACGCGTCGACCATCCACCGCAAAGCGGGCTCCGGCACGTCACCCCCGTCTCGCTTGGCGCGGATCACATCGACGGCGTCGAAGGGTTCTGGGCTCACGAATCGCTCCTCTGAGTCGCTCGGTAGTCGTCGATATCGCCCCGCCCGAAGGCGTCGGGCAGGACCTCATCGAGGGTGCGGACCCCCGACACGGTGTCGAACTGCATGCCGGGAGCGGCGTGCTCGACGAGCAGTTGCCTGCAGCGCCCGCACGGCATGATGATCTCGCCCGACCCGTTGACGCAGACGAAGGCCGCGAGTCGCCCTCCGCCGCTTCGGTGGAGCTCGGAGACGAGCCCGCACTCGGCGCACAGCGTCAGGCCGTACGACGAGTTCTCAACGTTGCAGCCCGTCACGAGCCGCCCGTCTTCGGTGAGCGCGGCCGCGCCGACGGGGTACTGGGAATACGGGACGTAGGCGTGGGTGCCCGCTTCCACTGCGGCAGCGCGCAGAGCGGACCAGTCCACGGGGGTTGTGTCAGCCACGCTCACTCCTTCACGTAGGCGGTGCCGTTGGCCGCGGGCGGCCGCGAGCGTCCGGTGAAGCCGACGACCGCGAGCACCGTCACCAGGTACGGCAGCATCGACATGAACTCGCCGGGGATCGGCGATCCGAGGTTCACGAGCAGCGTCTGCAGGTTGCTGGCGAACCCGAACAGCAGCGCCGCGAGGGTCGCCTTGATCGGGTCCCAACCGCCGAAGATCATGGCGGCGAGTGCGATGAAGCCGAGACCGCCGGTCATTTCCTTATCGAACGAGCCGACAGCGCCGAGCGTGAAGTAGGCGCCGCCGATGCCGGCGATCGCGCCGGCGAGCAGGACGTTCCAGAACCGGGTCGGGTTCACGCGAATGCCGACGGTGTCGGCGGCCTTCGGGTGCTCGCCGACCGCGCGGAGCCGAAGGCCCCAGCGCGTGCGGTAGATGCCCCAGGCGACGAGCGGCACCACGATGTAGGCCAGGTAGACGATGAGGGTCTGGTTGAAGAGGACCGGCCCGAGCACGGGAATATCGCTGAGCAGCGGGATCGACCAGCGCGGGAAGCGAGGCGGCGAGTTCAGCAGCGCCGCGTTCGGCACCATGATCGCGCCGTGCAGGAAGCTCGTGAGGCCCGTGATGAGCACGTTCAGCACCACGCCGACGATGATCTGCTGCACGAGGTACTTGATCGAGAACGCAGCGAGCACGGCGGCGACGAGCAGACCGGCGACCATGGCACCGATGAGCCCCGCGACGTAACTGCCCGTCAGGCTCGCGATGAGCGCGCTCGAGAATGCCGCGAAGAGGAACTGCGCCTCGATCGCCACGTTGACGACGCCCGCGCGCTCGCCGATCACGCCACCGAGTGCGCCGAAGATCAGCGGCACCGACAGCGAGACGGCACCGAACAACAGCCCCGTCACCGGCACGAGGCCGTCTGCCGACGACCAGACGAGGAAGGCGAAGACGCCGACCACCGAGAACAGCGACACGAACCACAGCGGGGTCGGGCGGTACCGGCTCCACTGGAAGAACGCGAACGCGGTCCCGAGCACCATGAGCAGCGCGCACACCGTCACGGTCGGGCCCGTCGGCATGGCGAGGTCGGGCAGCGGCACCTCGGACGAACGGTCGGCGAGGCGGAAGTTGCTGTGCCCCTCGCGGCCGGCGGGGAAGGCGAGGAGCAGGATCAGGATCGACGCGATCCCGAACGAGATCGGCGCCTTGAGGCTGCGGGTGCGGACGACGGGCTGCCCGAAGTCCTCGTTCACGGCGATGGCCGGAGCGCTCATGCCTGCACCTCCTTCGCAGCGAAGAGCCGCTGCGCGCGCTTCACGCGCTTCCCGTTCATGAAGAACACCGTGCGCACGAGCGGCGGCGCGGCAATGAAGAGCACGATGAGCGACTGCACCACGAGCACGATGTCGACGGGAATACCCTCGGCGATCTGCATCGTGAAGCTGCCCGCCTTCAGCGCACCGAACAGCAGGCCGGCGGCGAACACGCCCCAGGCGCGACTGCGCCCGAGGAGCGCCACGGTGATGGCGTCGAAACCGATCCCGGCGTCGATGTGGCTGGCGAAGCCGCTCGTGATCGTTCCGGCCATCTGGTTGACGCCGGCGAGACCGGCGAGACCACCGGCGAACGCCATGGCGTAGAAGATGATGCGTCCAACCGAGATGCCGGCAGCCCGCGCGGCGTGCGGGTTCTCGCCCACCGCGCGCATGCGGAAGCCGAGGGCCGACCGCTCAATGAGCCACCACACGAACACCGTCGCAGCGATGGCGACGACGAAGCCCCAGTTGGTGGTGAGCGGAGCGCCGAACAGCAGCGGGAACTGCGCGGTCTCTGGCGTCGCCGGTGAGATGGGCTGGTTGCCGCCAGGGCGCTGCAGGAGGCCAGGGGTCGACAGGAGCCACGCGACGAAGTAGAGCGCGATGAAGTTCAGCATGATCGTCAGGATCACCTCGTGGGCACCCGTACGCGCCTTGAGAATGCCGACGATGCCGCCCCAGATCGCACCGCCGATGATGCCGGCGAGGATCGTGAGCGGCAGGTGGATGATGAACGGCGCCTGCACTGTGAAGGCGACGGCACCAGCGGCCGCCGCGCCCATGAGCATCTGACCGCGACCGCCGATGTTGAAGAGGCCGACGCGGAACGCGAGTCCCACGCCGAGACCGGCGGCGATGAGCGGTGTCGCGTAGTTCAGGGTGTCGCTCAGCGGCTTGATCGCGCGGATAAACGTCGGCGCGTCGTAGTTGAAGATCGCGCCGCGGAAGAGCGCGGCGTATCCGCCGGCAATCGCATCCCAGAGCGCGACGAGCGTGTCGGCGGGCCTGGCGAAGAAATAGCCGAGCGAATCCTGCACGCCCTCGTCGGTCGCGGCGATCAGGATCCCGCCGATGATCATCGACAGAACGATCGCGAGCACCGTCGTCAGGACGCTGGCGTTGAAGATCTGGGAGAGCAGCTTGTTCTGCTGGGGTGCTTCCGGCGTCTCGGCGGCGGGAGCACCGGATGCTGGCGTTCCGGATCCCTGCCCGGCCTGTGCTGTGGTGTCGCTCACGCGGCAGCCTCCTCGATGCGCTCGCCCGCCATCATCAGGCCGAGCGTCTCGCGCGACGCGTCTCCGGGGACGACCCCGATGATGCTGCCGCGATACATGACGGCGATGCGGTCGGCGAGTGCCGAGACCTCGTCGAGCTCGGTGGAGACGAGCACGACCGGCACCCCGGCGTCACGGGCCGCGATGATCCGCTTGTGAATGAACTCGATCGAGCCGACGTCGACGCCGCGCGTCGGCTGCGAGACGATGAGCAGCCGCAGGTCGCGGCTGAGCTCGCGGGCGATGACGACCTTCTGCTGGTTGCCGCCCGAGAGTCTGCCGGCGGGCGTATCCGGGCCCTGGGTGCGGATGTCGAACTCGTCGATCTTCTCCTGCGCGAAGTCGCGGAGCGTGCTGCGGCGCACGGTACCACCGGAAACGAAGGCGGAGTCGCCCGACCGGTTGAGCATGAGGTTCTCGGCGACGGTGAACTCGCCGACGAGACCGTCGACGGTGCGGTCTTCCGGTACGAACCCGACACCGGCGTCGATGACCTGCTTGACGGAGCGCCCGAGCAGTTCGCTGCCCTCGAGTTTCGCGCTGCCCTTCGAGACGGGCTGCAGACCGATGAGCGCCTCGGTGACCTCGGTCTGCCCGTTGCCCTGCACTCCAGCGATGGCGAGCACCTCGCCAGGCTTGACCTCGAAGCTCACGTCATCAACTACGACGTGACCGGTGTCGTCGGTGACGCTCAGCCCGGTGACCGCGAGACCCGAGCCCTCGGCGATGCGCGGCGGATCCTTCTGCACCGTCAGTTCGACGGCGCGGCCCACCATGAGCGAGGCGAGCTCGCTGTTCGTCGAGTCCGGCTGCGCCTCCGCCACGATCTTGCCGTGCCTGATGACGGTGATCCGGTCGGCGACCTCGCGCACCTCGCGCAGCTTGTGCGTGATGAAGACGATCGCGGTGCCCTCGTCGCGGAGCTGCCGCATGATGCCCATGAGCTCGTCGGTCTCCTGCGGCGTGAGGACGGCGGTCGGCTCGTCGAAGATCAGGATCTTCGCGTCACGCGAGAGCGCCTTGATGATCTCGACGCGCTGCTGCACGCCGACGGGCAGGTTCTCGACGAGGGCGTCCGGATCCACGCGGAACCCGAACCGGTCCGCCACGGAACTCACGTGCTTCCGGGCCGCCGGCAGGTCGAGGGCCCCGGCGAACCGGGTCTCCTCGTGCCCGAGCATTACGTTCTCGGCGACGGAGAAGACCGGGATGAGCATGAAGTGCTGGTGCACCATGCCGATCCCAGCGGCCATCGCGTCGCCCGGACCGCGGAAGTGCTGCGGCACTCCGTCGATGAGGATCTCCCCCTCCTCGGCGTCGTACAGTCCGTACAGGACGTTCATCAGCGTCGACTTGCCCGCGCCGTTCTCCCCGAGGAGCGCGTGGATCTCTCCGGGGCGCACTTCGAGGTTGATGCGGTCGTTCGCGACGAGGGATCCGAATCGCTTCGTGATCCCGCGCAGTTCCAGTGTCATACGTGGCTCTCGCGGATCAGGGGTGGAGTGGGGAGGGGGTGCGACCGGCGGCCCGAGGGCCGCCGGTCAGCGGGTTACGGCGAAGAGACCGACTCGGCGTCGATCGACCCGTCGATGATACCGGCGCGGATGTCGTCGAGCTCGGCCTGCAGGTCGGCGTCGATCTTGTCCTCGAAGTCGTGGAAGCTCGAGAGCCCGACGCCCTCGTTCTCCAGCGTGCCGACGTAGGCCTCGGTGTCGGAGTCACCGGTCGCTGCCATCATGACGGCGTCGTAAACGGCCTGGTCCATGGACTTCTGGATCGACACGAGCAGCAGATCAGCCACGTTCGGATCGCTCTCGTAGACGTCGGCGTCCACGCCCATCAGCGCGACATCGCCGCCGGAGTCGCGGATCGCCTCTGCAGCAGACTGGTAGATCGGTCCGCCGACAGGGAGCAGCACGTCGGCGTCCTGATCGATGAGGCCCTGCGCCATCTGCTTCGCCACATCGTTCGCGGCGAACTCGTCGGTGAACTGCCCGTCCTGCGAGTCGACGTTCCAGCCGGTGACGCGAACGTCCTCGCCCTTCTCCTCGTTGTAGTAGTCGACGCCCTTGGCGAAGCCGTCCATGAAGATCGTGACCGGCGGGATCTTGGCACCACCGAAGGTACCGACGACGCCCGACTCCGAGTACGACGCCGCTGCGTACCCGCCGAGGAATGCGGCCTGCGCCGTGTCGAACACGAGCGGCTTGATGTTCGGCGCATCGGTCTCGCCGTCCTGGTCGTTGTCCGCCCAGTCGTCGATGATCGCGTACTCGACATCCGGGTTGGCGTTCGCCGACTCGACGGTCGGCGCGCTCAACATGAAGCCGACCGACACGATGAAGGTGCAGCCCTCGGAGACGAGACCGTCGAGGTTGCCCGCGTAGTCGCTCGAGTTCTGCGACTCGGTCTGCGTGTACTCGATGCCGAGCTCATCAGCGGCCTTCGTCAGCCCCTCGAAGCCGAGCTGATTGAACGAGCGATCATCGAAGCCGCCCTCATCGGAGACCATGCAGGGCTTGAAGCCCTCCACGACATCCGCCGAGGCCTCCCCGCCCGATTCTTCGGGAGCCTGCCCACAGCCGCTGAGGCCGAAGGCGAGCCCTGCGGCGGCAATGCCACCCAGTACCTGAGTCGTTTTCGAGATTTTCAACACCCTGCTCCCTCGCAAGTCCTATATCTGACGTACGCATACCGCGCTAAGAGATCATCATTCCAGGTGCCTTTCCCCAGACGAAAGCGGCACGCAGAACCGATGCCAATCTGACACCTGACCTGGTCATCCGCGGACAGGCGTCCGTCGTATTCCTACAAACGGGGGTGCCGGGGCGACTACGCGAGGTGCTCGACCGGGTCCGCTCCCCGCCCGTCGAGCGCATCGATGTACCTGAGCACGATGCCCTCGCGCAGCGCCCAGGGCGAGACCGTGAGCGTCGACACGCCGAACACCTTCATCGCCGTGCGCAGCACGACCGCCCCCGCCAGGATCTGGTACCCGCGCTCGGGGGTGATCCCCGGCAGATACTCGCGCACCTCGCCGGGCATCTGCCGAAGCGTCGGTTCCCACTCGCGCAGCCCGGTGTAGTGCAGCTGAGACAGATCGCCCGTCACCGGATCAGACGGGCCTCCGATGAGCCTGCCGAGCGAGCGGATCGTCTTCGACGTGCCCACGACGCGCTTCGGCTTCGGCCGGTCGGCGAACAGCTCGTCGCGCACGCGCGTGAACTCGGCACGCGCGTGCGCGCGCAGGGCGGAGATCGCCTCGCGCTGCGGCGGATCCTCACGGAGGAAGTTGATCGTCGAGCGCCCGGCACCGAGAGGCAGCGACACCTGCACGTCCGGGTACTCGTCCGCGCCCTGCGCGATCTCGAACGATCCGCCGCCGATGTCGAAGAGCAGCACCTCGCCCGCAGACCAGCCGAGCCACCGCCGCACCGCGAGCATCGTGATCCTCGCCTCGTCCTCACCGGAGAGCACGCGCAGCACCATGCCCGTCTCCCGCGTGATCCGCGCGAGCACCTCCTCGCCGTTCGCCGCCTCGCGCAACGCCGACGTCGCCGTCGAGATCACGTCGTCGACCCCGATCTCTTGTGCCTTCACGCTCGACTCCTTGATGGCGTCGACGATGAGGCGGACGCCCTCCTCCGTGATCGCGCCGTCGTCGTCGAGGTACCGCATCAGCCTGACGGTGCTGCGCTGCGAGTGGTACGGGATTGGGCTTGCACCGGGGTGGGCATCCACCACGAGCAGGTGGACGGTGTTGGATCCCACATCGATCACGCCGAGTCGCATGCGCACGAGTCTAGTGCGCGATCGCATACCCTGGTGAGCATGCCCGATGTAGCGCAGGATCACGATCCGCTCCACGTGTTCTCCGTCGACCCGACCGCCGAGACACCGCCGTTCCGCCAGATGCACGACGCGGTCGTGCAGGCGCTCGCGGACGGTCGGCTCCTGCCGGGACAGAAACTGCCCACTATCCGGGCGCTCGCGGGGCACGTCGACGTCGCCGTCAACACCGTCGCCGCAGCGTACCGCTCACTCGAGGGCGCCGGCGTCATCGAGGGACGCGGCAGAGCAGGCACCTTCGTCTCACTCGACGAAGACCCGGTCGGTGCGGCAGCCCGCCGTATCGCCCTCGACGCGGCCGAGCAGATGCGCGACCTCGGCGTGAGCCCTGAACGCTCGCGCGAGATGTTCACCGAGGCGGTCGCGGCGCTCCGTCCACCCCAGCGCACCGCGTGAGCGTGTCGCCTCAGTAGGCGCCGGGGCCTGCAGCGGTCGCGTCGGCGTCGGCGTCGGCGTCGGCGTCCCAGTCCGCGAGGATCGCGGCGGTGCCTGAAACGCCGAACCGGGTGGCCCCCGCGTTCCAGAGCTCGCGTACGGCGGCGGCCGTGCGCACCCCTCCTGAGGCCTTGATGCCCAGGCGGCCGCCGACCGTGTCGGCCATGAGACGCACGGCGTGGACGCTCGCCCCTCCGTCGGCGTGGAAGCCCGTCGAGGTCTTCACGAAGTCCGCTCCCCCGGTCTCCGCTGCCCGGCAGGCGCCGACGATCTGCTCATCGGTGAGCGACGCCGTCTCCAGGATCACCTTGAGCACGCGGCCGGGGCACGCGTCGCGCACCGCGCGGATCTCGAGTGCCACGTCGTCCCAGCGTCCGGCCCGTACGAGGCCGAGGTTGACGACCATGTCGATCTCCTCGGCACCGTCGCCGACGGCGCGCGCCGCCTCGGCAGCCTTAATGTCGGCGTGGTGCGCACCGGAGGGGAACCCGACGACCGTGACGATCTCGAGGCCGCGATCCTTCGCCGGCAGCAGCGAGGGGCTCACGCACACCCGCTTCACGCCGAGGTCAGCGGCGTCGGCGAGGAAGGCGTCGAGCTGATCCGCCGTGGTCCCGCTCGCGAGCAGGGTGTGATCGGCGATCTCCAAAAAGTACTCGGGCGTAAGAACGTCGGGGGTGCTCGGCTGGGCTGCGGTCGGTGCTGCGGTCATGCGTCGATCGTAGCGGAGCCTCCCGGGTGCGCCGTCGGAGCGTGCACGAGGCAAGCACCAGCGCGCCGGCAGCACATCGGAGACTGCCGACAGCACCTCGGGCATGTCCTCGCGCGGCATGAACACCCCGCCGAGGATCACCTGCGGGAACACGAGGAGCGGCATGAACTGGACGGCCTGGAACTCCGTCTGCGCGAACGCGCTCGTGAGCAGGCCGAGCGCCGTGCCGAGCCCCCCCCTGGGCGCCGGCTCGCCGAGACTGCACTCCGTGGGGCTTCCGCGGCTATGAAACACGACGAACTGCGATCTCGGCGCCGCTCGGGCGGGGCGCGGGGTCAGGCGGGAACCGGCTCCGCGATCCGGCCATCGACCACCGTGACCAGTTCGTCGAGCGCGTCGCGGTGCACCAGATCGTGGGTGACGAGCAGAGTCGCCGTGTTTCTCCGGTGCGTGAGGTCCGCGATGAGACGCATGATCTCTCCCCCGCGCTCCTGATCGAGCGCGCTCGTCGGTTCGTCGACGAGCAGCACTTCGGGCTCATGGACGAGTCCACGCGCGATCGCGACGCGTTGCCGCTGGCCTCCGGAGAGTTGATGGGGCCGCTTCTCCGCCTGATCGGTGAGTCCAACTGCGTCAAGCAGCTCGTCTACTCGCTCGTCGATAGATGCGCGGCGCTCGGCGTTCCGACCCCCGCCGAGCCGCGCCATGACCCGGAGTTGCTCACGGGCAGTGAGTGCGGGAAGCAGGTTGGACTGCTGGAAAACGATCCCGATCCGCTCCCGTCGGAGCGCGGTGGCCTCGCTGCGCGACAGCTGCGCCGCGTCGATGAGGTCGTCGTCCCCGATGAGCACCCCGCCCGAGTCGGGGCGGATCAGGGTTGCGGCGACCGCGAGGATGCTCGACTTGCCGGATCCGGATGGGCCGGTGATCCCCGTGACGGCGCCGTTCCGCGCGCGCAGCGAGACGCGATCGACCGCGGTGATTCGGCGATCGCCGTCGGGAAAGGTGAGGGTGACGTTCTGCAGTTCGATCATCGGTTGCTCCCGAGTGCGGTGAGAGGGTCGGCTTGGGTGACGGAGCGCAGCGCGAACGCGGCGCCAGCGAGTCCGAGTACCGTCATGACGGCGGCCGGAGCGAGTGTGGTGAGCGGACTGACGACGAAGGGCAGGGCCTGCCCCGCGAGCGCGCCGAGGCCGAGGACGGCGGCAAGCCCGACGCCGATGCCCACGACGAGGACGATCGTGGCCTGCCCGAGCGCGTCCACGACGAGCGAACCCGTTGTCGCCCCGAGCGCCTTGAGCACTGCGATGTCGCCGGCGCGCTGCATCGTCCACACCGTGAAGAAGGCTCCGACGACCAGGGCGGAGATGCCGAAGAGCATGGCGATCATCAGCCCGAGAGACCCGATCTCCGACTGGAACGCTTCGAGCGCCGTCAGGCTGGCGAGCGGAGTGTCAGCGACAGTGCCGGTGCGCGTTCCCGCGGCATCCCAGTCAGGGGCACCTGACACTGCGAGAACCGTCGGATCGCCGGTCCCGCCGACGCGCTGACTCGCCTCGCTCCACGCTGCGGGCGTCATCGTCACCACGGGCGTGTGACTGAACCAGAGGTCTCCGCCCGTTTGAGCGACGGTGTAGTCGGTGCCCGTGATCGAGATGGTGTCGCCCGTCTCGACTCCGAGCGCGTCGGCTGCGCCGGCCGAAAGACCGACCTCATCATCGTGGCTGGGGGCGAGCGAGAGCAGCGCGTTGCCGTCAGCCCCTGGCACATCGGTAGGAAGGCCATAGAGTGCGACCCCAGATGGGTCGTCCGATCCGTCGACGGCGGCCCGCGACTGGACGATCCCGACCGGAGTGACCGAGTCCACACCGTCGACCTGCTGCCAGGCCGCGACGGTTGATTCGTCCAGCGAAGAAGTCGCGAAGCTCGGGTCCCCGTTCTCGGGCGCTTGCAGCACCAGACGATCGCCTGGCAATTCCAGCACGGACGAGACGTTCTGTGCGGCGAGCCCGCCGGTGAGGCCGGCGAGGAACCCGACGAGCAAGGTGATGAGGGCCACGACGGCCCCGATGAGGAGGAAGCGGCCACGGGCGAACCGCAGCTCTCTCCAGGCGACGAACACGATGATGCCTTTCCGCTCGCGCTCCGTGCGCAAGCTTCCCCACCACTGTCCGTCGGGAGGCCCCTGCGCAGCATCGCCCGTTCCATGGGATTCGCGATGCAACTTTCGGTTGATGCCGGTGCCCTCGCGCCTCGCTTAGGCTGAGACCGTCATGTCGCACTCCACGCTCGCCCCGGTCTTCACGGGCTCAGGCTCGGCCTCCACGCCCTCCTCATCGGGCTGGCCGCTTTCGCCGTCGTTCGCGCCTTCGTCGTGGAGTCGCCGACGGCCGTCGCCACGCTGGTGGCCGGCACCGCATTCGTCGCCGCCTACGCAGCCGGGGCCCTCCTCGCGCGGGGGCGGCGTCCGCGTCGCGGAATCGCGCTGGTCTGGATAGCGGCACTCACCGTGATCTGGGGCGTGCTGGTCTGGCTGAGCCCCGAGGGGGCCTACCTCGTCTTCCCGCTCTTCTTCCTCTACCTTCACCTCCTGCCAGGAGGCGCGGGGGTCGCCGCCATTCTCGCGACGACGGGGTATGCCATCTGCGCGCTCGGATTCCACCTCGGGTTCAGCATCGGCGGTGTGATCGGTCCGCTGGTCGGAGCGGGTGTGGCGCTGCTCATCGGATTCGCCTACCGGGCGCTCAGCCGCGAGTCCGCCGAGCGAGAAGCTCTGTTGGCCGAGCTGCTGAGGACGCGTCAGCAGCTCGCGCGCACTGAGCGGGAGCAGGGCGCCCTCGAAGAGCGGGCGCGTCTCGCCAGGGACATTCACGACACCGTGGCCCAGGGGCTCTCATCGATCCAGATGCTGCTTCGCGCCGCCGAGCGCGACACCGCCGAACCCGAAGCGGGCTACGTCCGGCTCGCGCGCGAAACCGCCGCGGAGAGTCTCGCTGAGACCCGCCAGATCATCAGGGAGCTCACTCCGGCACGCCTCGACGACGGGCTGCCCTCCGCACTGCGCCGCCTCGCAGCGGACCAGCAGCGGAACTCCGGGATCGCCGTCGAGGTCCGCGCAGACGAAACCGACCTGCCGATGGCCTCGCAGACGGCGCTCCTCCGGATCGCGCAGGGGGCGATCTCGAACGCGGTCCGCCACGCCGACGCAACCAGGATCACGGTGGACCTCGCCACCTCGGCGCAGTCGGTGACCCTCACGGTGCAGGACGACGGCCGCGGGTTCGACGTCGGCACCGCCGTTGCCGACTCCCAGACGAACGATTCGTTCGGCCTCCAAGCGATGCGCGAGCGCGTCGCCCAGTTCGATGGCCATATCGATGTCACCTCCCGGCCCGACGCCGGCACCCGTGTCACCGCCAGGCTGCCGCTCGACCCAGCGCCGCCGGCGAACTCGAGTACCGAGAGCGCAGAGAGCACCGCATGATCCGCATCCTGCTCGCCGATGATCATCCCGTCGTCCGTGCCGGGCTCCGCGCGATGCTCGCCGCCACCCCCGACTTCGAGGTCGCGGGTGCCGCCGATACCGCAGCTGCAGCGGTGCGTCTCGCGCGCGAGCTCACCCCCGACATCGTGCTCATGGACCTGCGGTTCGGTGGCGGATCAGGGTCAGCCGTGCAGACTGAGGGCGCGAATCCCGGCGACGAGATCGGCACCGGCGTCGAGGCGACGCGTGCGATCCGTGCCCTGCCCGCCCCACCCGCGGTCCTCGTCCTCACGAACTACGACACCGACGGCGACATCCTCGGCGCGGTCGAGGCAGGGGCGAGCGGGTACCTGTTGAAAGACACCCCTCCGGAGGAACTGATCGCCGCGATCCGGGCCGCAGCCGCGGGCGAGACGGCACTCGCCCCCGTCATCGCCGGAAGACTGCTCGCGCGCATGCGGCGTCCGCAGCCCGCGCTGAGCGCCCGAGAACTCGAGGTGCTGCGGCTCGTCGCCGCTGGTGAACCGAACGTCGGCATCGCCCGGAAACTGCACATCAGCGACGCAACGGTAAAGTCGCACCTCGTGCACGTGTTCACGAAGCTCGACGTGACCTCACGCACCGCCGCCGTCGCCGCTGCACGCGATCTCGGTCTGCTGTCTTAGGGCGAGCAGGTCAGCCGACGAACGGCCCGACGCGTTCGACGGTGACGACGGGCTCCCCCGCCTCATCTGACGCGACCACATCGACGCGCCCCTCGATCCCCCAGTCCCGATCCTCGTCCGGGTCGAGGAGGACCTGCCTGAATCGCCACGACCCGGCGTCTGAGCGGTCGAGGTCGAGCAGTGCGGCGGCACGGGCGTCACCGTCGACACGAATTTCGTCGTGCTCCATGAAGTACCCGTCGAGGGCGTCGCGCCATCGCTGCTCGCCGAACCCGTGCGGTCCGTCGAGTTCCGCGAGCTCGGCGTAGCGCTCGAACGCGGCGGCCTGCACTCGGCGGAACAGCGCGTTGCGCAGCATGACCTGGAAGGCCCGCTGACGGCTGAGGGGTCCGCGGGTAGGCGGGCCGCTCACGGCCGAGGCCGAGGCGTCCGTTCCGGACGCGGGGCGAGCGCCCTCGCCGAGCGTCTCGTCGGGATGGGCCAGTGCCTCCCACTCGTCCAGGAGGCTCGAGTCGACCTGCCGCACCACTTCGCCGAGCCACTCGATGAGGTCCTCGAGTTCGTCGGTCTTCGCCTGCTCGGGGACGGTGCGCGAGATGGCGCGGAACGCGTCGCTGAGATAACGGAGTACACCGCCCTCCGAGCGACCGAGTTGGTAGAACGAGATGAGATCGCGGAAGCCGAATGCGCGCTCGACCATGTCCCGCACCACCGACTTCGGCCGCAACTCGTAGTCCCGCGCCCAGGGGACCTCCTGCGTGTACGCCTCGAAGGCCTCTGTGAGCAGTTCGCGGAGCGGCTGCGGGTGCGTGATCTCTTCGAGCAGCTCCATGCGCTCCTCGTATTCGATCCCTTCCGCCTTCATCGCGCCGATCGCTTCGCCTCGTGCACGGTGCTCCTGGGCTCGGACGATCGGCCGAGGATCCTCGAGCGTCGCCTCGATGATCGAGATGACGTCGAGCGCGTACTCGGGCGACTCAGGGTCGAGCAGTTCGATCGCCGCGAGTGCGAAGGGCGACAGCGGCTGGTTGAGCGCGAAGTTCGCCTGGAGGTCCACCGTGAGCCTGAGCAGCCGCTCTCCCGCTGCGTTCTCGTGGACTTCGACGATGTCGCCGCGCCGCAGGGTGCGGAAGATCTCCAGCGCCCGTCTCGCGTGGGCGAACTGCGCGGCCCGGGGCTCGTGACTGTCGAACACGAGGGTGCGCATCGTCTCGAGCGCCTCGCCCTCGTGCTCCTCGCCGCGGCCGATGACTCCGAGCACCATGGCGTGGGTGATGCGCATCCGGCTGACGAGCGGCTCCGGCTGAGAGCCGACGAGCTTCTCCAGCGTCGCCTCGTTCCAGGAGACGAAGCCCTGCGGTGCCGATTTCTTCTTCGCCGGCTTCGCCTTCTTCCCTCCGCTCGCCTTGGCCGCGGCTTTCGCGGCCGCCTTCGCGTTCTCGACCTCGTGCTCGGGTGCGAGCGCGAGCACGTCGCCCTCGGTGTCGTACCCTGCTCGGCCGGCGCGGCCGGCGATCTGGTGAAACTCTCGCGCCGAGAGTCGTCGCATCTTCTCGCCGTCGAACTTGGTGAGCGCGGTGATGAGCACCGTGCGGATGGGCACGTTGATCCCGACGCCGAGGGTGTCGGTGCCGCAGATGACGCGCAGGAGGCCCTGTTGCGCCAGTTGTTCGACGAGGCGCCGGTACCGCGGGAGCATGCCGGCGTGATGCACCCCGATGCCCGAGCGGACGAGACGCGAGAGGGTCGCCCCGAATCCGGTAGAAAACTTGAAGTCGCCGATCGCCTCGGCGATGCGATCGCGCCCGGCGCGGTCCACGAGCTTGATGCTCGAGAGGGCCTGCGCCTGTTCGACGGCGTGTGACTGGTTGAAGTGCACGATGTAGACGGGGGACTTCCCGTCGGCGAGCAGCCCTTCCACGGTTTCGTGCGCCGTCGCGACGGCGTACCCGAAGGTGAGCGGAACGGGGCGCTCGACGCCCGTGACCAGAGTGGTGTCCCGGCCGGTGCGACGAGTGAGGTCGGCGCCGAGCTCGGTGACATCGCCGAGCGTCGCCGACATCAGGAGGAACTGGGCGCGCGGCATGAGGAGCAGCGGTACCTGCCACGCCCAGCCGCGATCCGGTTCCGCGTAGAAGTGGAACTCGTCCATCACGACCTGGGTGATGCCGTGCGCCTCGGGGTTGTCGGCGTCACCGTCGCGCAGCGCGAGATTCGCGAGGATCTCCGCCGTGCAGCAGAGGATCGGGGCGTCGGGGTTGATCGAGGTGTCACCCGTCACCATGCCCACGCGCTCAGCCCCGAATACCTCGACGAGATCGAAGAATTTCTCGCTGACGAGTGCCTTGATGGGGGCGGTGTAGACGGTGCGGCGCCCCTCGACCAGCGCGATAAAGTGGGCACCGAGGGCGACGAGCGATTTCCCTGTTCCGGTGGGGGTGGCGAGGATCACATTGCTCCCGAGTGCGAGCCCGAGAAGCGCCTCCTCTTGTGCCGGGTAGAGCGCGAGGCCGCGGTCGTCGCGGACCCACTGTTCGAAGACGGTGAACGTCTCGTCGGGCTCGACGACGGCGCCCGCGACCGCTTCGGGTCCCGCGATCGTGCGGTCGAGAATGCTGCCCAGGCTCATGTGCTCGCTGTACTCCTCATCACTGTCTGCGACGGTCCGGTGCGGTGTTCGCTTCGCCGGCGGGGTCGTCCGCCGCATCGATTCCGTCGCCGCGAAGTCGACTGACCCCGCGACCGTCGACCACGACCTCGAGCTTCGCGGGGATTCGCTCCTGCATCTCGGCGACGTGGCTGATGAGGGCGACGGTGCGCCCGCCCTCGCGGAGTCCGTCGAGCGTTGCCATGGCTTCGTCGAGTGCGCCGGGGTCGAGCGAGCCGAAGCCCTCGTCCACGAACAGCGTATCGAGGGTGATGCCGCCGGACTCAGCCGTGACCACGTCGGCGAGTCCGAGGGCGAGCGCGAGGGAGGCGAGGAAGGTCTCGCCGCCCGAGAGCGAAGCGGCACTCCGTGCTCGACCGGTGTACTCGTCCATCACCCTGAGGCCGAGTCCGGACTGCCTCCCTCGACTGCGGACGTCGTCGTCGTGCTCGAGCGTGTAGCGTCCCCCCACCATGCGCCGCAGTCTCCCGTTTGCAGCGGCGACGATGGCTTCGAGCCGCGCGGCGAGCACGAACACCTCGAGTCGCATGCGTCGCGTGTTCGGGTCTTTGCCCTGCACGGTGTCGGCGAGTCTGCGGAGGCGCAGGAGTTCGGTCTCGCCGTCCGCGCCCTCGGCGATGGCCGCGTCGAGCCTGGCAAGCGCGGCGATGCGCGTGTCGAGGCGCTGCTCTGCAGTCGCCGCAGCCGTTTCGCGCTGCTGGGCCGTGCTCCGTGCCGCGAGGAGGGCGGCCTCCGCCTCCTCCAGAGGTACCGGGGCGTCGGGAAGCGTCTGGAGTTCGGGATCGGCGAGCACGCCGGCGTTCCGCTCCCTGGCGGCGTCGTACTCGCCGATCCGCTCACGGAGGGCGGCGCGGTCCGCGGTATCGAGTGCGCATCGGCGCACTTCGGCGACGTCGGCGAAGTCGAGTTCCGCGAGGATCGCCTGCTGCTCCCGGTCGGCCTCGTCCGCCGCTACTGTGGCGGCCCGGAGTTCGGTTTCGGAGGCGATCACCGCATCGATGGCGTCGCGCAGTGCGCGCTCAGCGTCGATCCTGGCCCCGATCGACGGGAATCCGGCTCGTGCGCGTTCGACTGCCGCCGCGCGCTCGGCATGCTGCTCCTGCGCCGTGGCGAGTTCTCGAGCAGCCTCGTCACGGCGCTGTCCGATCTCGCGCGTCTCCTCAGCCACGCCGGCGAACTCCCGCTCGAGTTGCGTCGCGCGCTCCCGCAGTCCGGGAAGCGCATCGGCTGCCGCGACGGCGTCGGCGAGCGCGGAGTCCGCGGCTGCGGCGCGGATTTCAGCACTATCTGGTGTCGCGTGCTCAGCGCGGGTGCGGGTTTCGGTGAGCACGGTCTCGAGTTCGCGTTCGGCGGCACGCGCCGCTTCGAGACGGGTCTGCGCACTTCCGGCGGCCTGCTCGGCTTGCTCGATGGTCTCGGGGTCGACCGCGTCGTCGTGCGAGGCGGGCGCCGGGTGCGCCGTCGACCCGCAGACGGCGCAGGGTTCGCCGTCCACGAGCTGATGCGCGAGTTCTCCTGCCATGCCGTCCAGCCGTCGTGCAAGCAGGTCCCTGACCGTCGCGGTGGCGGCGGCGGACTTCCCAGCGAGTTCGGCTGAGTGTCGCTGCGCTGCGGTGAGCCGGTCCTCGAGATCAGGCACCCGCTGCGCTGCCTCGCGAACAGAATAGGCGCGATCCCTCGCTTCAGTGAGCTCGGCGCGAGGGGCGGAGCGCCGCTCGGCGTCGGCCACTGCCTCCTGCGCTGCTGCGAAGAGCCCTGGCAGTTCGTTGGCTCGGACCTCGCTGCGCGCGTGAGCGGCGGTGAGCGTCTCGATCCGGCGCTCGAGTGCGTCGCAGTGCTGTGCCAATGCGGTGAGGCCGGCCTCGTCGGCCTTCCCGGCTTCGAGCAGGGCGAGCGTCCCGGCGACGCGGTCACGGAGCTCGGGACCCGCTGCTCCTGCTTCGTGGAGTTCACCGGCGGATGCGCTGGCCTCGGTGAATCGCTCGCGGTGCTCGGCGAGTGCTGCGCGGACGGCGGCGACGCGGGCCCCCGCCTGCTCGGCCCGTCGCACCCGGTCGACCGCGCGCTCCGCACGCTCGGCGGCCGCCAGGCGTTCGCGTGCGGCGCTGATCTCCTCAGCCTGGCCGGCGAGTTCCGTCTCGCGCTCGCGCGCGGCGACGAGACGGCGCTGCAGCTCGGCGGTCCGTCGCGTCTCTCGCGCATCGGCGTCCGCCCGGTCCGCGAGGCGGGCGGCCTCGCGCGCGTCAGCGCGCAGCTGAGCGGCGGAGTCGCGATCCTGTTCGAGGGACGCGGCGACGCGGTCGCGCCTCGCGGCGACGCTCATCTCATCCGCTGAAGACGACGGGTCCGGTGCATCGGCATCGGCGGAAGCACCGGCATCCCGAGTCTCCGGTGCCTCCTCCCGCGTCTCCGCTTGTTCCAGGAAGGCGGAGATCCGTGCCTGGGACTGGCCGACGCGCTCACCGAGCGCGCTGCGGCGCTCGACGAGGATCCGCTCGATGTCGGCGAACCGCTCGGTGCGAAAGAGGGTGCGCAGCGTCGCCTGCCGCTCCTGATCGTCGGCGTGGAGGAATCGCTGGAATCCGCCCTGGGCGAGCAGCACCACCTGGAGGAACTGGTCGAGAGACAGTCCGAGAATCGCATGCAGCTCCGGTCCCACGTCTGCGGGTCGGGATGCGAGGCCACGCCAATCGCCTGTCCCCTCCGAGCCGCCGACCTCATCCCACTCCCACAAGCGGGCCTCTGCCTTCTGCAGTGTCGTTCCCTCGCCGCGCTGCTTCGGGCGCTGCCACTCGGGCTGCCGCTCCACGCGGTAGCGGGCACCGCCCATCTCGAAATCGAGGCGCACCCGGGTCGGCTGCGCGGGATCGGCGTGGTCGCTCCGCACCCGACCGACACGGCCGTCGTACCGGGGAACGGAACCGTACAGGGCGAAACTGATCGCGTCGAGCAGACTCGACTTTCCGGCGCCCGTGCGCCCGGCGATCAGCATGAGACCGCTCTCGGCGGCCCGCGCGAAGTCGACGCGCTGCCGGTCGCGGAACGGGCCGAACGCCTCCAGTTCGAGTTCGAGGATCCGCATCGCTAGTCCTCCCGCCCTTCGCGAGCTAGAGTTTCACCGGTTCCGGCGGCGGCGATCGCCTCGCGCACCACTGCCCGCTCGATGTCGTCGAGTGCTTCCCCGGATCGCACGTGCACGAGGAACTCATCGACAACATCCAAGTCGCTGCGCCGGCTCACGCGCGACGCGTAGCTACGGCGCTCGACGGGAACCGCACCCTCAGGATCGAACTCGATGTGGGCGCAGTGCGGAAAGCGCTCGCGCAGCCTCCGCATCGCGTCGATCGGCCGCACCCGATCAGTGAGGACCGCTTCGACCCAGCTGCGTTCGTGCTCACGGTACTCGGCATCGGTCAGCAGCGACTCGAGTGCGCCGCGGAGACGGACCAGCGGTCGCGGCACCGGGAACGGGCACCACTCGACGGCGGCGAGTCCCTCGGCATCGAGATCGACGAGCCACCCCCCACGGGGCTTCGTCGCCTCACTGAATGAGAAGTGCAGCGGGGCCCCGCTGTATCTCACGTTCGGCAGCGGACTCCCCCGCCCGTGCAGATGGCCGAGCGCCGCGTAATCGGCACCCCCGAAGATCTCCGCGGGAACGACGTCGAGCCCGCCCGCCGTCAGATCCCACACGAGGTCGGCACCCGCGTCGGGATCCGCTGCCCCGCCCGACGCGGCGAAGCAGTGCGAGACGACGACGCTCCGCCGCCCGCGCGCGGCGCGCGTCTCGTCGACCTCGCCCATGACTCTGGTCAAGAGCTCGCCGTGTCCTCGGAACCGCTCTCCGGGATAGAGGTCTCGCTGCAGCATGGGTTCGAGGTACGGAATGCCGTACACATCCACCTCTCCGTGCTCATCACGGAGCGTCACGGGGTTCCGGAACCCATCCGGCCTCGTCACGACGTGCACGCCGCCCAGTGCCGCCCACTCAGACTGGAAGCCGAGCCGTGATGCACTGTCGTGGTTGCCGCTCGTGATGACGACCAGCGCCCCTGCCTCGCGGATTCCTCTGATCGCCTCGGCCAGCACCTCGTAGAGTTCCGCTGCCGGAGCAGCGTGATCGAACACGTCACCCGCCACGATGACCGCATCGACCCCGTGCTCCCGCACCCGATCGGGGATCGACCGGAGCACCTCCCGCAGCTGCGGCACCGTCGAAGCGCCGTGAAAGCTCCGGCCGAGATGCCAGTCCGAGGTGTGCAGGAAACGCATCTGGCCTCCTCGGTGCCGTCGGATTCGTGGGTCTCGATGCCGATTGCTCGAGCCGCACCCAGCTTGGCACACGCCACTGACACGGCGTCTCCCTGCCACGCATGCGCACGCACGCCGGCGCGTAGTGTGGAGCCATGAGTGCGAGCGATATCCCCCAGCAGATGCGCGTGGTCGAGATCCGGGAGCCCGGCGGGCCCGACGCGCTCGTCGTCGCCGAGCGCCCCGTACCCGTCCCCGGACCCGGCGAGATCCTGATCCGGGTCGTCGCGACCGGTTTCAACGGTGCAGATGCCGCCCAGCGCGCGGGAGCCTACCCTCCCCCACCAGGCGCCTCGGACCTGCCGGGACTCGAGTGCTCGGGGACGGTCGCCGCCACCGGCGAGGGCGCGCACCTGTTCTCCATCGGCGACGAGGTCTGCGCGCTCCTCGCGGGAGGCGGCTACGCCGGGTTCGTCGCCGTGCCCGAGGTGCAGGTTCTCCCCGTCCCCGCCGGCATCTCACTGGTCGACGCCGCGGCGATCCCCGAGGTCGCGTGCACCGTGCTCTCGAACTTCGCGGCACCCGAACTCCCCGGTCCTGGCCGGACCGTTCTCGTGCACGGCGGCAGCGGAGGCCTCGGATCCTTCGCCATCGGATTCGCGGCCGCTCTCGGGTGCCGCGTGCTCGCCACAGCGGGTTCGAGCGACGGCGTCGCGCACGCGCTCGACGCCGGAGCGGACGCCGCATGCGACTATCACGAGCGCGACTTCACGGAGTTCGTCGCAGACGAGACCGGGGGCACCGGTGTTGACCTCGTGCTCGACGTCGTCGGCGGCCCCTACCTCGCCGACAATCTCCGCTCGCTCGCCATCGGTGGTCGCCTCGCCGTCATCTCCGTACTCGGCGGGCCGAAGGCCGAGGTGAACCTCGGCGTCATGATGCGCCGTCGACTCACCATCTCCGCCACCACGCTGCGGGCGCGGCCGGTCACCGGACCGGGATCGAAGGCCGAGATCGTCCGCGCCGTCGAGTCGACGGTCTGGCCGCTCATCGCGAATGGTCGGATCCGCACCGCGCCCACCACGCGCATGCCGCTCGATGAGGCAAGTGCGCTGCACGCAGCCCACGCGGACCGCACGCTCGCACCTGGCAAGGCGATCCTCGTCGTGTGATCGCCGACCCCAGGGTGCGCCGTCGGCCGGGATAAGAACGGCTCGCTACCCGACGACCTCGAAGTCTTTGAGGCGCTTGCGGCCGGCCTGGGAATCGGCGTGCTGCAGCGCGAGCAACTCGGCGTAGATGCCGCCAGAGGCCGCGAGTTCAGCCGGGGAGCCGATCTCGTCGATGTGGCCGTCGCGCAGGGTGATGATGCGATCCACTTCCGCGATCGTCGACAGACGGTGGGCGATGATGAAGGTCGTTCGGCCGCGCATGAGGTCCTCGAGTCCCGCCTGCACCAATCGCTCCGAGCGGGTATCGAGTGCCGAGGTCGCTTCATCGAGCACCAGGATCGGCGCATCCTTGAGCATCGCCCTTGCGACGGCGATGCGCTGCTTCTGGCCCCCCGAGAGCTTCATTCCGCGCTCACCGATGACGGTGTCGTAGCCGTGGGGCAGCTTCGCCACGAAACGGTCGACCGCCGCGCGCTCCGCGACAGCGATGATCTCCTCCCGCGTCGCCGACGGGTTGCCGTAGGCGATGTTGTCGGCGATGGTGCCGGAGAAGAGCGCCGCATCCTGGAACACGACGCCGATGTTCTCCCTGAGCGTCGCGAGGTCGTCGCCCGATCCCACGATCTCGATGTCTCCTGAACGGGTGCCGTAGAGCCCCATGAGCAGGCTCGTGAGCGTCGTCTTCCCTCCACCGGATTCGCCGACGAAGGCGATGCGCTCCCCCGCCTTGACATCGAAGGTGATGTCGGAGAGCACGTCGCGATCGTCGTCGTACCCGAACCTGACATCGCGGAACGAAACGGCAATGTCGGCCTCACCCTCCGCCGTGCCGTCCGCGGGGAGCGCCTTGCGGGGTTCGCGCGGGCGCCCGCCCCCGCCATCGACGCGGGCAGGGTCGAGATCCATGACCTCGAAGTACGACTTCGAACCGGCGATCGCCCTCTGGGCCGCATCGACCATCCAGCTCAGCGTCGTGACGGGCTGCCGCGCCATCGCCATGAGCTGGATGAGCATGACCATCTGGCCCGGCGTGAAATCTCCGGTGACGGTGCGGATGAAAATCATGAGGTAGAGCCCGAAGAAGATGACGTTCAGTACACCCCGCCGCAGGGCGTCCATGACGTGCCAGTGCCTGGACTGCCGGCCCGTGATCTCGACGGTGTCGTCGAGATGGCCGCCGAAGTGGTCGAGTTCGCGGCGCTCGCGCACGAACGACTTCACGACGCGGATCTGGCCGACGACCTCGGCGAAGCGCCCTGAGGCGACATCGATGTGCTCGTTCTTCTCCCCCTCGAGCAGCTGCCAGCGTTTGCTGGTGAGCGCGGTCAGCCAGAGGTAGATGGGGTACGCGAGCAGCAGCAGCACTGCCAGCGGCCAGTAGTGCCATGCACTGATGGCGAGGACCGCGACGGTGGTCATGAGCATGGTGACGAACATGTTGGAGAACGTCTTCATGAAGTTCGTGACCTCGGAGATGGAGCGGTTCAACCGCGCCACGATCGTGCCGGTCAGCTCGCCGTCGAAGTACCGCTGCGGGAGTGCGAGCAGCTGCGCGAAGTAGCGGTTCGACAGGATGACGCGCATCTTGGCGCTCATCACGTCGCCCCAGTAGCCGCCAACATTACTCACGACGGATTCCACGAGACTCGCAGCGAGCAGTGCGAGGCCGAGAAGCACGATCGTCCGGATCGCGGTGCCCACAACGCCGTCCGCTCCGCTGCCGCCGTCCGCAACCGCGCCCACCGCGTCGACGATCACGTCGGTAGCGCGCCCCGTGATGAACGGCACCGTCAGCCCCGCAGCCGTCACGACGGCAGCGGCCACCATGATGCCGATGTAGTACGGGGTGAGACTGCGGGTGAACCGCAGGATGCGCAGCAGGGTCTTCACGGGCGGGGGCCTCCAAGTGTGATCTGGAGTATCCAACGTTACGCCGCCCGAATTCTTCCCGATTGCCGTTCGCTCTCAGCGGTGCTCGATGTGGAGCCCTGACGGCGGCTCCAGCGCTACGCTGAAATGCTATGGCCGATCCTCTGCTCTTCCAGCCGTTCACCCTCCGCAACCTCGAGATCCGCAATCGGGTCTGGGCCGCCCCGATGTGCCAGTACTCTGCAGACGCCGAGGACGGCGTTCCGGTGGACTGGCACTTCGCCCACCTCTCAGGCCTCGGCCGCGGCGGTGCAGGACTCGTCGTGACCGAGGCGACGGCCGTCGTGCCCGAGGGGCGGATCTCTCCGCGCGATCTCGGTCTCTGGAACGAGACGCAGGAGGCGGCCTTCTCCCGGATCGCCGACGCCGTCCACGTCCACGGCGCGCGGATCGGGGTGCAACTCGCGCACGCGGGTCGCAAGGCTTCCACCTACCCCGCACTGCCCGGTTTCGAGCGCGGAACGGTTCCCGTGAGCGAGGGCGGCTGGCAGACCGTCGCCCCGTCGGCGGTGGCGTTCGAGGGCTTCGACGAGCCGCGAGCACTCGAGGCGGATGAGCTGCCCGCGCTCGTCGACGCCTTCGTGGATGCGTCGACGCGGGCCGTCCGCGCCGGGATCGACGTCGTCCAGGTGCACGCGGCGCACGGATACCTGCTGCACGAGTTCCTCTCGCCGCTGTCCAACCGCCGCGAGGACGGCTACGGCGGCGATCTCGTCGGACGCGCCCGGATCGTACGGGAGATCGTCCGGGCCATCCGCGCTGAGCACCCCGACCTGCCGATCGTCGTGCGCGTCTCAGCCGAGGACTGGGTCGACGGAGGATTCTCGGTCGATGAGGCGGAAACCCTTGCCGGGTGGCTCTCCGAAGACGACGCCGACCTCATCGACGTGTCGTCCGGCGGCAATTCGCCGACGCTGCCTCCGCGGATCGGGCCCTCGTACCAGGTCGGGCTTGCCGCTCAGGTGCGGCGCGGACCCCTCCCGGTCGGCGCTGTGGGTCTCATCACGTCGGCGACGCAGGCCGAGGGCATTCTCGCGACCGGTCAGGCGGATGTCGTCTCCCTCGCGCGGCCCTTGCTCGTGAACCCGCACCTCCCGATCGTCTGGGCACACGAGTTGCGCGCACCGCATGCCGACGCGCTCGTTCCCGGCCAGTACGCTCGCGCGAGGTTCTAGGGAGCTCTCGCACTCCGCTGTCGGCGGTGCGGCCTACACTGCTCACCATGAGCGAGCAGCCGCGGACCACCTCACTGAGCACGGCAGACCTGCTGCGGCTGCGCATGCGCGCACAGCTGCTCAGCGCTGGGTCGGACGAGCCGTCTCCCGCGGGCGCGGACGGAGCCGCACGCATCGCGGGGGTCGTGCGTCACATGCTGGCGCTCCAGGGGCAGGATTGGCGATCGTCCCGATGGGCGCTCGGCGTCCGTGCCCCTGGCACTCGCGACACCGATGTGCTGCGCGCCTTCGACGAGGGCCTTGTAGTGCGGGCCTGGCCGATGCGCGGCACCATCCATGTCGTGCCGGCCGAGGACATCGGGTGGATGCAGCGCGCCACGAACCACCGTGTGCTCCCAGGGGCGCCGAAGCGCCGCGCGTTCCTGGGGCTCGACGACCTGACACTCGACCGGCTGGTCGACACGACCGTCGCGGCACTCCGCGGCGGCGGACGGCTGAGCCGGGCGGCGGTCTCCGATCTCTGGACCGCTGCCGGTATCGAGTGGCAGAGCGCGTGGCGCTATCACGTGCTGTGGTGGATGTGCCAGAACGGGCTCACGACCTTCGGACCCGTCGATGGCACAACCCAGGAGTCGCAGCTCGTACTGGCGGACGAGTGGATCAGGCACCCCCGAAAGGTCGAGGGCGACGCCGCGCTCGCCGAGCTCGCGGCCCGCTACGCTACGGCGCGCGGCGCCGTCACCGACAAAGACCTCGCCTGGTGGTCGGGCCTCACACTGCGCGAGGCGCGGCTCGGCCTCGCGCTCGCCACCGAAGCTGAGGCGCTCGTTCCCGTCGCCGTCATGGACGACCCCGCGCCCTACTGGGCGGCTCCGGGCACGCTGGACGCCGCGGACGCTCCGATCCCGCCGTGGCTCCTGCTCCCGGCGTTCGACGAGCACCTGCTCGGGTACACGGGGCGCGACGCGCAACTCGATCCCGCGCACTTCGCCCGCATCCTGCCTGGCAAGAACGGGATGTTCCTCGCCACGGTGGTCCGCGATGGCCGAGTCGTCGGCACGTGGAAACGCGGCACAGGCGCTTCCTCACCGATCGAGGCCGTCCCCCTGCCCGGAAAACGCTTGAGTCAACGCGGACTGGCGGCGCCGACGGCTGCGTGGCAGGCATTCGCCGCACCGGGCGGAGGTGCCTAGACTTTGAGCATGGAGATCGGGCTCGTCGCTGTCGTCGGAATTGTCCTGGTCGTCGCGATCGCGATCGTGTCGAGCAGGATCGGCGTCGCCGCACCCCTCCTCCTGGTCGTCGCCGGCATCGGCATCGGCTACCTCCCCTTCGTGCCGCTCGTGGAGATCGATCCCGAGATCATCCTGCTCGGAGTGCTGCCCCCGCTGCTCTACGCGGCAGCGGTCAACGTGCCGTTCGTCGACTTCCGCCGCAACTTCAAACCCGTCATCGGACTGTCGGTCGTCCTCGTCATCATCTCCGCCGTCGTCGTCGGCGTCCTCCTGCACCTCCTCATTCCCGCGATCCCCCTTCCTGTCGGCATCGCTCTCGGCGCCGTCGTGAGCCCGACCGACGCCGTCGCGGCCACTTCGATCGGCAAGAAGCTCGGCATGCCGACGCGGCTGGTCTCGATTCTGGAGGGCGAGAGCCTCGTGAACGACGCGACCTCGCTCGTGCTCCTCAAGACCGCCGTCGCGGCTGGGAGCTTCGTCTTCTGGGACGCGGTCGGCAACTTCTCGTTCGCGGTAGCGGCCGCGGTGCTGATCGGGTTCCTCATGGGCATCATCACCGTCTGGCTCCGCTCTCACCTGCGCAACCCGGTCTACGACACCGTCATCTCGTTCACGGTGCCGTTCGTCGCGTTCATTCCCGCCGAGTACGTGGGCGCGTCAGGCGTGCTCGCCGTCGTAGTCACCGGCCTCTACACCGGCCACCACTCCGCCAAGCGTTTCAGCGCGACCGCCAGGGTGAACGAGCGGCTCAACTGGCGCACCCTGCAGTTCGTCGTCGAGAACGGTGTCTTCCTCGTCATGGGCTTGCAACTGCACTCCCTGGTCGAGCAGGTGAGCGACAGCCCGTGGAAGTTCCAGCACCTCAGCCTGATCGGGCTCGGGGTCGTGCTGGTGCTCATCATCTGCCGCGCGCTCTTCCTCGTCCCGATGCTGTGGAGCATGCGGGGCGACGCGGATCGACTCGAACAGCGCAGTCGCACGATCGGTCTCTTCGCCGCTCGAGCACGGAAGAGCGATCGCGTCGACGAGTCGCGAATGAAGCGGGTCGAGCGCATGCGCCAGCGTTCCGAGGCCGATCTCGCCCACGAGCAGGAGCAAGCACTCGGGTGGCGCGACGGTGCCGTCCTGTCGTGGAGCGGGATGCGCGGCGTCGTGACGCTCGCTGCAGCGCAGACGATCCCCACCGAGGTCCCCTACCGCGCGCAGGTGGTCCTCATCGCCTTCATCGTCGCGATCGTGACCCTGCTGCTCCACGGGCTCACGCTCCCTCCGCTCATCCGCAAACTCTGGCCCGATCAGCACGCCAAGTCGGACACGGCTCGGGAGCTCTCGGCGCTCAAGAAGGACCTTCTGGAGGCCGGCGACACGGCGCTCGAGGACGAACTCTCGGGCGACGACGCCGAGGATCCGGACGGCGAGATCGACCCCGCCATCATCGACCGGGTGCGGCAGACCAGCAAGGCCGCCCTCGCGCCCCTCGCGATGTCGGCCTCGATCGCCTCCACAGCCGACGGTACAGAGTCGGAGACCCCCGCTCAGACCTACCTGCGCCTCGCCCGCACCGTGCTTCAGGCGCAGCGCGAGACCCTCATCGAGGAACAGGCCATCGGTCGCTACAGCTCGCACACGCTGCGAGCAGCCGAAGTCGCGCTCGACGCGCAGGAGACGCGTCTCATGCCCCCGCAGGAGCACTGAGCGTACCCTGCCCGGGACTGCGCGAACGCCCCTCGGCGGTTCCTAGGCCAGGTCGACGCCGGCCGCGGCGAGCTCCTTCAGTGCCGCCACGGTCGTCTCGGGGGCCACCCCTGCGACGAGGTCCGTGCGCAGCCGCACGGCGAGCCCCGCGGCGACGGCGTCGAGCGCCGAAGCACGCACGCAGTAGTCGGTCGCCAGACCGACCACGTCGACGGCATCGATCCCTGCCCCCGCCAGCACGTCGCGGAGCGCTGCATCGTCGGTGCTCACCCCTTCGAAGGCGGAGTAAGCCGGCTCTCCCGTGCCCTTTCTGATGTGCACGTCGACGCGATCGATGTCGAGGTCCGGGTGGTAGTCGGCACCCGTGGTGCCCCGCACGCAGTGCACCGGCCAGGTCGTGGAGAAATCGGGATCGTCCCCCAGGGCGGCGAAGTGCCCGCCGTTGTCGCCATCCTCCTCGTGCCAGTCGCGGGATGCCACGACCAGCCGGTACTCCTCGGGTCCGCGCAGCAGCTCGGTGATCCTCCGCGCCACCGACCCACCCCCGTCTACCCCGAGTGCCCCGCCCTCGGTGAAATCGTTCTGCACATCCACGATCAGCAATGCCCGCGCCATGTCGTCGAGTCTAAAGCGGACGCACCGGGTTCTGATAGTGGTGGAAGACGATGCTCGTACGGGTCGAGGACACGGCGGGGTGAGCCGACAGGTGCTCGACGACGAAGTCGCGCACGTGATCCGCATCGCGCGCGGCGAGATGGACGATGAAGTCCTCGACGCCGCCGAGGAAGTAGAGCTCCATGACCTCCGGGAGCGCGCGCAGCTCATCCGACAGCGCCATGATGCCCTGCCGCGCGCCCGAGCGGACCGTCACGCTGATGAGCACCTGCAGCCCGATCCCCAGAGCGCGCGGGTCGACCGTCGCGGTGAACCCTGTGATGATCTTTCGGCTCACCAGGCTGCGGACGCGGGCGATGCACGTGGACGCCGCGACACCGACGCGTTCGGCGAGTTCCGCGTTCGTCACCCGCCCGTTCGCCTGCAGCTCGGCGATAATGTTGCGGTCGATTTCGTCGAGATCGACCTGTCCCTGCAGATTCTTCGAGTTCTCCACCGAATTCCCCCTCCGTGCGATGCGATGAGCCCCAGTCTACGGTCTCAGACCGCACAGAATTCACAGTTCGTGCATGCTGGCCGAATATGCTGCACAATCGGAAGGTACGAAATCGCGTCGACTATGTTTCAAAGGAGCACGCATGCGCGTCGGAATCCCCACCGAGATCAAGAACAACGAGAACCGCGTCGCGATCACGCAGGCGGGGGTCTTCGAACTCGCCCGACGCGGTCACGAGGTCCTCATCCAGGCCGGTGCCGGCCTGGGATCCGCTATCACCGACGAGGAGTACGTCGCGGCCGGCGCCGAGATCGTCGACGGTGCCGATGAGGTGTGGTCGCAGGCGGAGATGATCCTGAAGGTCAAGGAGCCGATCGCCGCCGAGTACGACCAGATGCGCAAGGATCAGGTGCTCTTCACCTACCTGCACCTGGCTGCCTCGCGCGACTGCACCGACGCCGTGCTGAAGTCGGGAACCACCGCCATCGCCTACGAGACGGTACAGCTGCCCAACCGCGGCCTGCCGCTCCTCGCACCGATGTCGGAGGTCGCCGGCCGTCTCTCCGCACAGGTCGGCGCTCACAGCCTCATGAAGGCCAACGGCGGGCGCGGCGTGCTGCTCGGCGGCGTCACCGCGACCCGTCGCGGCAAGGTCGTCGTCATCGGCGGCGGCGCTGCCGGTGAGCAGGCCGCCCGCATCGCCTTCGGCATGGGAGCCGAGGTCACGGTGATCGACATCTCCATCCCGCGCCTCAAGCAGCTGGAGGACGCCTTCTCGGGCCGCATCCAGACCCGCACCTCGAACGCCCACAACATCACCCAGGCGCTCAAGGAGGCCGACCTGGTCATCGGCTCGGTGCTGATCCCCGGCGAAAAGGCGCCCAAGCTCGTCACCGACGAGATGGTCGCGCAGATGAAGCCCGGCTCGGTGCTGGTCGACATCGCGATCGACCAGGGAGGCTGCTTCGAGCACTCGCGCCCGACCACTCACGATGACCCCACCTTCCCGGTGCACAACTCGATCTACTACTGCGTCGCCAACATGCCCGGCGCCGTGCCGGAGACCTCGACCGCTGCACTCACGAACGCGACGCTCCCCTACGTCGTCGCGGTCGCCGAGAAGGGCTGGGTCAAGGCGCTGCAGGACGACGCATCGCTCGCGAAGGGCCTCAACGCCCACGACGGCGTACTTACGTTCCGCGGTGTCGCCGACGCCTTCCCCGAGCTCGCCTACGCACCCGTCGACGAGGTACTCGCCGCGAACGCGTAACCCGCACCGTCTCGCACTCACACGAGCCCGTCCCGCCGATCGTCTTCGGCAGGGCGGGCTCGTGCCGTCTCTCGACGGGCGTAGGCTGGATGCCATGGATCTGAAGTTCACCTTCAACGGCGGCCCGAACGACGGGGACGCGCACGACCACGGACGCGAGTCGGCTGCAGCGCCAGCCCAGGGCATCCCGCTCCCGTTCACGACCGCCCCGTCATCCACGAGCAGCGTGCTGGAGATCCAAGTCAGACGCGAAGCCGACGACATCATCGCCGAAGCGGTGTCGGGTGACGGCGTCACGTATGCGCGCGCCCAGGTTCCCGAGGCGGGAACCGCGCTGGCAGCCCCCGTACGGTCGGCCATATCGCGGGCCGTCGCCGAGCTCGAAGGACCGCTGAGCGAAGCGGTGACCGGCATCACGATCACCGTCGGCGCGGAGGGGCCCGACGTGATCGCGACCCTCTTCCCGACCGCGCGGGAGGCGGAGAACGGCGCCGTCGCGTTCGTCACGGATGACGCCTTCCAGCGGCGCACCGGCATCTCGGCCGGCACGCCGGTCAGCCTCGGCTGAACAGCCCGAGTTCTGCCCGGTCGGTTCCGGTCACCCTGATCAACCGCGCTGGAAGCGGATGATCCGCTCCAGGGCTTCGACGACGGCCGCCTCGCCCGCAGCGTACGACAGTCGCACGGCGCGATCTCCCGCCACCGGGTCAAAGTCGAGTCCGGGGACGACGGCGACATCGGCGCGCTCGAGCAGCGCCGCCGCATACGCCGTCGCCGTGCCGAAGCGCTCCAACTGCGGCCCCAGATCGGAGTAGTAGTAGTAGAAGGCTCCGTCCGCCGGAGCGGCGATGCCCCAGGCGAGGTCGGGCTCGGCTTCGAGGATGAGCTGCCTGGCACGTCCAAAACCCGCGACGATCGCATCCCGCTCGGCATACGTCTCGGGAGTGAACGCCGTCAGCGCCATCTCCTGAGCGGGAGCCGGCGGCGAGAGCGCGAAGTTCGAGGCGAGCGCCTCCATCGGAGCGATGAGATCTTCGGGGAGGATCGCCCAGCCGAGCCGCCATCCGGTCATGCCCCAGTACTTCGAGAACGAGTTGATGACGATTGCGCCTGGGTCGAGCGAGCGAGCGCTCACACCCCGGAAGTCGGGGTCCGTCGGGTCTCCGAAGGTGATGCCGTGGTAGATCTCGTCGCTGATGAGTCTGACGCCCCGCGCCCGGCACCAGGAGACGAGTTCCGCCAGCTCGGCACGCCCGAGCATGGTGCCGGTCGGGTTGGCGGGCGACGCAATCACGAGACCCGCCAGTGCCCCGAACTCGGCCTCGGCCGCGTCGAGCAGTGCGGGGGTGGGCTGATATCGGGTGTCCGGCCCGGTCGGCAACTCGATGACGTGCACGCCGAGCGCCGTCAAGATGTTGCGATAGGCCGGGTACCCCGGACTCGCGAGGGCGACGCGGTCGCCGGGGTTGAACGCCGCGAGGAACACCAACTGGAACGCGCCGGAGGAACCGGTGGTGACCGCGACCGACGCGGGATCCACCTCGACGTCGTACCAGTCTCGGGAGTGCCCAGCGATCGCTTCACGCAGCGGTGCCGTACCGAGGGGCCCCGTGTACCCGGCGGGCTTCAGCGAACCGGGTACGGGGCGCGCGCTCGGCTCCCCCGCGCAGAGCGAGACGACGTCGTGCCCGGCAGCGCGTCGACGTGCGATGGCGTCGGTGATCCGCATGACCTGGAACGGTGGAATGCGCGACCGTTCCGAGGGCACGGGCGCGGGTCCTGAGGCTGGGGCATGGTGCGGCGTCGGCATCGAATCCATGGCACCACGCTACCGGCTCACCCGGCTTCCGTCAGGCGGAGGAATCCGGAGAGCGCCGCGACGCCCTCTGCGGTCGACGGGAGGCCGTCGCCGAGGTGCGCTGACCCGACGAGATGGGTCGCCCACTGGGCCCGGCTGATGGCGACGTTGAGCCGGTTGCGCATGAGCAGGAAGTCGAGTCCGCGCGGAGCGTCCTGCGCACTCGACGCTGCGAGACTCACGATCGCGATGACCGCCTCCTGCCCTTGGAACCGGTCGACCGTGCCAACAGGGATCTCGGGAAGCCCAGCCTCGGAGAGCGCCTCGACCAGGCACTCGACCTGTGCGTTGTACGCCGCGACCACGATGAGGTCGCCTGGCGCGACGGTGCGGCTCGAGAGGACGTCCCTGGCGATGCGCACGACCTCAGCGGCTTCCTCGACGGAGAATGTCGCGTTGCCCCAGTGTGACACGGGGTGCCAGGTGAGGCCCGCCGGGCCGATGCCGACGAACTCGCGGCGCGCGGCTGCGGGGTGCGCGAACAGTCGCCCCTCATAGGCGAGATCGGAGACCACCTGCGCCAGCTCGGGCCGCATGCGACGCGTTTCGGCGAGGAAGTAGCCGAGGTGCTGCGGCATGGTGTCGTGCTCATCGAGCAGCCAGCCGAGCGCCGACGTGTCGACCGGCTCGGGGTGACTCCCCTGGGAGACCTGCGGCAACTGCTGCGGGTCACCGAGCAGCAGCAGCCGCTCCGCCGATACTGCGGCCGCGATCGTCGGCGCGAGGGAGAACTGGCCAGCCTCGTCGATGACGAGCAGATCGAGACTCTGCCGCGCGAACCGGGTTTCGTTACTGAAGTCCCACGCCGTCCCCCCGACGACGCACCCGCGACCGGCGTTTCCGTGCGCCGCGGTGAACGAGGCATGGCCGGCGCGCCGGATTGCGGTGAACGGCAGTTCGTCGGGATCCTCCGGCGTGGTCTGCGGCACCTTGCCGATCTGTCCCTTCGGGAGTCCAGCAGCGGCGACCGCCCCCAGCACATGCTCGACGACCTTGTGCGACTGTGCGACGACGCCGACGCGCCACCCGTACTCGGAGACGAGTCTCGTGATCACGTGCGCCGCGAGGTAGGTCTTGCCCGTGCCCGGTGGCCCCTGGACGGCGAGCGCGGAGCGGTCGAGCCGACGGACGCTCTCCGTCACCGCTGCGACTGTGCGGGCCTCCTCATCGCCCCCGGCGAGACGGAGCGCCTCCTCAGAGTGAGGATCGACGAGCGGGAGGCCGTCCGTGAGGCGCGGCGGCGTGCGACGGAGCAGATCGACGACCGGATCCCGCGATGCCCCTCCGGCCGCGTCGAGGTCGAGCGCGGCGGAGTAGGCGCTCCCCCACTCCTCGATCGCGCCCTTCTGGGCTCCGGCTGGCGGCGGGGTGCCCGGAGTGAGGGCGACGGGGAGCCGCGAGTAGGGATCGGTGTCGGGCGGCAGCGTCTCCATGACGGTCACGCCGTCTTCGTGACGCTCGAGAATGGTCACCTCCCGTGCAACCCGAGCTCCGGGTGCGGCGCCCCGTTGCCGATAGGGCCCCGGATGCTCGTAGACCAGGAAGCCCCGTCCGCCTGCCTTCACCGTGCTACCCGGGCCGAACTCTCCACCGAGGCGCAGGTGCCGTCGCTCGCTCCGCGCGCGCGGCGGAACGTGCCACTCCTCGACGACACGGCTCCGATCCGGGTCGACGACGAGGACGTCGCGTGTCTCGGCCCAGTCATCGATCGGATCCACGAGGCGTGCGAAGTGTGACCACCAGAACGACTTCTGCTCGCGCTGGTGGTAGTCGATCGCGCTCGCGGCGAGCGCAGCCGCCTGCCGATCTCGCGGGTCACTCACCGTCTCGGACTGCGCGGTGAGCCTGGCACCCACGCGGCTGAGCACGAGTTCGGGTCCCTCGTCCTGGGACTCCTCCGCCGGGTACGGTGCGACGCCGTGCTCGGCGGCGATGCCGCGGAGCCAGTCGCGGAGCCGCAGTGTGGAGACGCAGTCGTATCGGTTGTAGTCGGCGATGCCGTTGAGCCGGCGGTGGCCCTCCTCCTGCTCCTCCGCGCTCGGCGACGCGAGGAGGGCGGTGGCGTCGGCGTACTCGCTCACCGACTGCGCGCCGCTGGTCACGCCCGTTTCGTCGCGGAGTTCGTCGCCCATGTACAGGGGTTCGAGCTTCTTGATCGAGTAGGAGCGCGATCCGACGCACAGCGCTCGTCGCACGATCGGATAGAGGTCGACGAGCACGTGGTCGCGGAGGAGCTGGTCGACGGCCGCCTCCCCGACGCCGTGCCGCGCCGCGATGCTCAGGAGGTGTGTCCGCTCGTAGGCGGCGTAGTGGTAGATATGCATGCCGGGGTGCAGGCGGCGGCGTTCGGCGACGAGCGCCAGGAACCGCTCGAGGGCGAGACGTTCCTCGGCGAGGTCGTGCGCCCAGAGCGGTGTGAAGCGTTCGGCGGTGTCAATCATGCCGAACAGGTAGTCGATGCCCCATGTGCCGTTCGAAGCCCGGTAGAGCGGGTCCCCCTCGAAGTCGAAGAATAGGTCGCCCGGGTCGGGAGTGGGGATCGCAGCCAGCGCTGCCGGGTCGTGGGGTTCGAAGACGAGTACTCCTGCATCATCGCTCCGCGCCTGGGCCGCAGCCTGCGCGGCGAGTCGCGCGACTGCACCCTGCGGCATGCCGTCGACCGGAGCACCGTTCCAGGACGCAACGTCGTCGATCGTGGCGTACCCGGCGGCGACGAGGCGATCGCGCTGTGCGGCGCGAATGCCCGCGATGAGGAGCGGGTCTCGCGTGCGCTCGATCTCCGGCTCGCACACCTCGCAGCGCCCGCACCGCACCACTCCCGGGTCGTCCCAGGAGACGGGCTCGTTCGCCGCCACGCGCGCGAGCAGAAGCTCGTGCAGTCGTGCTCGGCGAGCTCGGAACACGGGGGCGATGTCGGCGATGCGGTGTTCGGAGCGCGAACCGTCGCCGAGGATCAGTGTGGCGCGGGGCGACACCGGAACCCCGACACGCTCGAGCTGCTCGGCGTACGCGGCGAGCTGCATGAGGGCCGTGACTTTTGCACGGCGGGCGAGCTTGGCGTCCTGCACCTCGAATGCACCGGTACCGGTGCGGAGCAGGAAGTCGGCGAAACCCACGAAGGCGATATCTGGCTCTTCGGGGTGGCGAGCCTGGCGCTGCGCCGGATCGAAGAACGTCGCCTGGAAGACCACTCCGGCTCCGGAGCGCAGCGCGTCGACTGTCTGAGCGGCGACGTCGTGCAGGTCGGTTGCACTCATCGACGCGGGGCGTGGAATCTCGACCACGTCGCCAGGGTGCGACGCTCGATACTCGGCGAGCACCCGGTTCTCGTGCGCATCACCGAGGCGCGCCGCCCTGGCGAGCATCGGATCATCGTCAGGAGGCACTGCGACGTCGCGGCCGAGTTTCGCATCCACGCGACGAAGGAAGGCGAACTCGCACGCGCTGGCTGACGTGAGGTCGCTGGCGCTCGTGACGAGTCGTTCCTGCTGTATGAACAATCGAGGGTCCTCTCTCGGGGCGTCACCCCGACGCTACCCGGCACCTCCGACACCGACGCTGGGTGTGTCGGCAGCGCAGCGATCAGAGTCGCGCGAGCGTCTCGATGTCTTCCAGGAACGCCCGCTGCTCGCTCTCCGACACCGTGGCGCGCGTGTGGCCGAGAGCCGACAGGTAATCCTCCGTCGCGAGTCCCGTGGCGTCGTCCCTCCCTGTGGCACCCGATTCCAGGGCGCGGGCGAGCGCCTCCTGCGAAGCGCGTCTCGCGGCGTACTCGATATCAGCTGGCGTCAACCCATCGCTCGCGCCGACGAGCACGTCGAAGTCGATCGCGCCCGCGAGATCGTGCGGAACGTAGCGTCCCCAGATCGCGCGTCGCGCTTCGGCATCCGGCAGGCCGATGGGTAGGACGTAGTCGAAGCGGCCGTGCCGGAGGAACGCGGCGTCCAGCGCCCGGACGAAGTTCGTCGCGCAGACGAGCAGCAGCCCCTCCCGGTCGCGGAACTCGGCCACCAGTTTGAGGAGCTCGTTCGTGACCCCCTGCGTCGGCGAGGGCGGATCCCCGCGCCGCTGCGACGCGATCTCCTCGACCTCGTCGATGAAGACGACGGCGTTCTCGAGCTGACTGATCCGCGCGAAGATGCTTCTGAGCGCTGCGGCCATGCCGGCCGGACCATCACCGAGCCGCGAGGGGAAGACTTCAACGAACGGCCAGTCGAGTCGTGAGGCGACGGCCTTCGCGAACGTCGTCTTCCCGGTGCCCGGAGGCCCGAACAGCATCACGGCTCGCGGGGGCACCACGCCGTACCGGTCGGCGAGTTCGCGCTGTGCGAGCGGGGCGACGAGTCGTTCTTCGAGGAGCCGCTTCTCGCGTTGCATCCCGGCAACGGTGCCCCAGAGGTGGCGGGGCAGGATCCTGCCGCCGACGTCGCCGAGCAGGTCGAGCTCGCGCCGCTGAACCGGCATCTGCCGTTCCAGATAGCGGAGCCGGTGCCTGAGCTGGAAACCGTTGGTCGTGAGCGCGTCGAGGTTGCGGCCGTCCTCGTGCAGCAGGACCGAGAGCGTGCTGAGCCCGAGTGGCGCCATCTTCCGCTCGAGGGCATCGAGCAGTCCTGGCGCCGCTCCGTCGCCGCGCCCGTCTCCGACCACACCGAAGAACACGATCCACCCCTGTGCGTGCGCGGCCCGCCCGACGGCCGCACCGACGATCTCCTCGCCGAGCACCGCGACGACCGCGTGGTCCTCGCGGCATGAAGCCGTCACCTCGGCGAGGGAGTACACCGGCTGATCACCGGTTTCTCCTGCTTCGAGCCACAGCCGCACGACGGCGTCGAGGTCGTCGTCGTGGAACTCGCGTATGTGTATGCGCCCCATGGAGCGATCATGCCAGAATTCCCGCGAAATGACCCCTACATCTCCGGATCGAGCGAAGTCCCGTCCACATAGACCCACTGTCCGCCCGATCGCGCGAATCGGCTCCGCTCGCGCTGCACGAACCGCGATCCGTCGACACGCGCGATGGCGGTGAAGGTTACGGTGCCCTCCCCGTCGAACGGACCCCCGGCCTCGCAGCGCTCCACGAGGAGCCGCTTCCACTCGGTCCCCTCGTCGAGTTCGAGCGATGCGGGACGAGTCGCTGGATGCCAGGAACGCCGCAGATACTCGGCGTCACCGACGGCGAACGCGGTGTACCTCGAACGCATCAGCCGTTCGGCGGTGGCCGCCACGGACTCGCCGGCGAGCAGCGGCTCGCAGCACGTCGCATACGGTTCGCCCCGACCGCAGGGGCACCGGGTTTCACTCATCTTCGGAGCCTATCGCGCCCCGACCTGTAGGATGGAGCACGGCGGCCCCCAGCGTCCGCCATCGCGTCGCGAATCTCCGGCAGCCGCAACCCGCGTGCGCCACCAGGTTTTCTGCGGCGAATTGGTGCGCAGCACAGCGCGCCCGCCGAACCACTGCGACGGCCCCGCACCGCTCTTGAGCGTGTGCCGCGCCCGTTCGCGCCCGATCCGAAAGCATCACACGTGACTGACACCACCCCCACCTTCGCCGATCTCGGCGTCCCCGCACCCCTCGCCGACGCGCTGGCCAAGAACGGCAAGACCGAGGCATTCCCCATCCAGCGCGACACGTTGCCCGACACCCTGCAGGGACGCGACGTGCTCGGCCGCGGCCGCACCGGTTCGGGCAAGACGATCGCCTTCGCGATCCCGCTCGTGGCAAATCTGACCGAGGACGCCGACGCGAAGCGCCGGCCGAACCGCCCGCGCGCCATCGTGCTCGCCCCGACCCGCGAGCTCGTCACCCAGATCGCCGAGACCGTGAAGCTCCTCGCCGATCCCGTGAAGATCCGCGTCACCACCATCTTCGGCGGCGTCTCCCAGCGTCGCCAGGAGGAAGTCCTCGAGCGCGGGGTCGACATCGTCGTCGCCGCGCCCGGCCGCCTCGATGACCTCATGAAGCAGGGCCTCGTCGACCTCGGCGGCGTCGAGATCACGGTACTCGACGAAGCCGATCACATGGCCGACATGGGCTTCCTGCCCGTCGTGACGCGCATCCTGAACAAGACCCCGAAGGTCGGCCAGCGCCTGCTCTTCAGCGCGACCCTCGACAACGGGGTCGACAACATCGTCAAGAAGTACCTGCACGATCCGATCCTGCACTCAGTCGATTCCGCCGAGTCGCCCGTGCCGCAGCTCACCCACCACGTCTTCGAGGTCTCCGACAAGGACGACAAGGACGCCCTCATCGAGGCCCTCGCCTCGGGAACCGGTCGCCGCATCATGTTCACCCGCATGAAGCACCAGGCGAAGCGTCTCGCGAAGAAACTCACCGCCGCAGGTATCCCCGCAGTCGAGCTGCAGGGCAACCTCTCGCAGAATGCGCGCGACCGGAACCTCGCCGAGTTCGTGAACGGCGACGCGCGCGTGCTCGTCGCAACCGACGTCGCCGCCCGCGGCGTGCACGTCGACGGCGTCGAACTCGTCGTGCACATCGATCCGCCGGTAGAGCACAAGGCGTACCTGCACCGTTCCGGCCGTACCGCACGCGCCGGGGCCGAGGGCGACGTCGTCACTCTCGTGCTCCCCGAGCAGCGTGGCGAGATGAAGCAGCTCATGCGCGCCGCGAAGATCCGGGTGACCCCCCGCAAGGTCAACCCGAACGCGCGCGAGGTCGACACCGAGGTGCTCGAGCTCATCGGAGAGGTCGCGCCCCGCGTCGACCCCCGCGTGACGGAGCATCGCCGCGCTGAGGCGCAGACCGCGCAGCAGCGAGCCGCAGGCGGTAACGCCAGCGCGCCTGGCCAGGGCAAGTCCCAGGGTGCCAATGCGAAGCGCAAGCGCTCCCGCGGCGGTCGCGGACGCGGGCAGGGCGGCGAAGGCCAGAGCGAGGGCGGTGGCCAGCAGCGCCAGGGTCGCAGCCAGGGCGGCCGGGGCCGCGGTGGCAACGGCGAGTCACGCGGCCAGGGTCAGAGCGGCCAGGGTCAGAGCGGCCAGGGTCAAGGCGGCCAGCGCCAGGGTCAGGGCCGCAGCCAGGGCCAGGGTCAGGGCCAGTCGAGCCGCGGTGGCCAGGGTGGACAGGGCGGCCAGCGTCGCTCGGGCCGCCGCGCGCAGAGCTCGGGTGGCACCGTCTACTCGACGAGCTCGTCCGGCGCGTAACCCGCACGCCTCGTCGAGATTGCAGTTCCTCCGGTTTCAGGACACGTGAACCCCGACAAACTGCAATCTCGAGGGGCGAGGGCGGGCTCGAAGCGCGCCGAAGGCGAGGCGAGGGCGGGCGCACGAGGGGCGCGGGCGCGGGCGAGCCCTGACCCGAGGCCTCAGCACGGCCCCTAGGATGAACCCATGGCTCTTCCCCTTCCTGGAACCCTGACCGGCAGGCTCGTCACGCTCGAGCCGCTCAGCCACGAGCATCACGACGGTCTCGTCGCAGCGGCCCGTGACGGCGAACTGTGGAACCTCTGGTACACCCACGTGCCTACTCCGGAGGGGATGGACGCCGAGATCGATCGGCGCCTCGGTCTACAGGAGGCGGGATCGATGATCCCATTCACGACCCTCCGGAACGACACCGGCGAGATCATCGGCATGACGACGTTCATGAACATCGACGCTCGCGTGCCGCGCGTCGAGATCGGGTCGACCTGGAACGCCGTGAGCGCGCAGGGGTCTGGCACGAACCCGGATGCGAAGCTGCTCATGCTCGGCCATGCGTTCGAAACGTGGGGGTGCCCCGCTGTGGAGTTCCGCACCGACTTCCACAACCAGCAGTCCCGGGCCGCCATCGCGCGGCTCGGGGCCAGACAGGACGGGATCCTGCGGGCGCACATGCGTATGCCGGGTTACCTGCGCGACACCGTGGTGTTCTCGATCACCGAGTCGGAGTGGGCCGGGGTGCGGGTCGGCCTCGAACGGCGCATCTTGCGACACCTCGAGCGCCGGTTGGCGCAGACCACCCCGGAGACGGCAGAATAGACTGAGCACACATGGGTCGCCCCGCGCGACCCCGAACCACCCGCGAGGAGAACCCGACGTGAAGACCCGCACCCGCATCGCCACCGCAGTGACGACCGCTCTGCTCTCGCTGTTCGTCGCAGCGCCGGCGTTCGCGGCCGAGGGCGGACACGGCGGCAGCGACCTCGACAGCATGTTCTCGCGCGCGAACGATTCGTTCCAGTACGGCGCCATCTTCGCGGTGATCATCATCCTCGCTGTGATCGTGCTCGCCACCTCGATCCTCGTCGGGCGTCTCTTCGACAAGAAGGACTAGTCCCCTCGATACGCAGCAGAGCGCGGCGACCCGAACAGTGGGTCGCCGCGCTCTGCTGTATGCGGCGGTACGCGCGGTCCGCGCTCAGGCGCGCGAGACGATGGCTGGTTCGTGCGTCGCGAGCAGGTCGGCGTAGGTCTCTCGCCGAGCGATGAGCCGGGACGCACCGTCGCCGACGAAGACGATCGCGGGCTTCAGCGCACCGTTGTAGTTGTTCGCGAGGGTGTACCCGTACGCGCCGGTGGTCGCGAGGACGACGAGGTCCCCGACCTCCGCCGGCGGCATCGGTGCGCCGTCGACGAGCAGGTCGCCCGACTCGCACTGACGCCCGACGAGTTGCACACTCTCGCTCCAGGGGGCGTCGAGCCGGTTGGCGAGCACCGCTTCGAAACGCTGACCGGTGAGTGCCGCATCCATCTGGTCGGCGAGACCGCCGTCGACGGCGACGAAGGTCCGCCCCGTGCGCTTGACCGACGTAACGCGGTACAGCGTGACACCCGCGCGCGCGACGATCGACCGACCCGGCTCGATGAGCAGGCGCGCATCGGCCGGCAGGTGCTCGCGCGCCGCCGCGACGACGGCGTCGAGGTAGGCGTCGACGGCCGGCGCGTCGTCGGCGTAGGTGTACTTCACCCCGAGGCCGCCACCCACGTCGTAGGTGCGGAACGGAGTGCCGCCGGAGATGTCCGAGGTGACGCCCGAGAGCTTCGAGACCGCCTCGGCGAACTGCTCCACGTCGAGGATCTGCGATCCGATGTGCAGGTGCACGCCGGCGAAGTCCATGAGGGGGTGCGCGCGCATCCGCTCGATCGCAGCGGCCGCCTGACCGAGGGGCAGCCCGAACTTCGACTCGTCTCCGCCGGTCGCCTGCGAGGCGTGCGTCTTCGCGGCGACGCCGGGAATCACGCGCAGGAGGAGCTGCTGCGGCGTCGCGGCGCGATCGCCGGAGCGCGCAGGCAGCAGCCGCTCCAGCCGGTCCAGCTCGTCCGCGTTGTCGACGATGATGGTGTCGATGCCCGCGTCGAGCGCCATCGCGAGTTCCGCGTCGGTCTTCGCATTGCCGTGCATGTGGATGCGGGCGGGATCGACTCCGGCGGCCAAGGCCATCTGGAGTTCCCCACCCCCGGCGACGTCGATCGAGAGGCCTTCTTCCTGCGCGAGCCGGTACATGCCGACGGCGGGGAACGACTTCGATGCGAACAGCACCTCAGAGTTCGGCCATCGCTCTCGAAGACCCTCGGTGAACCGGCGGATCTGGCGCCGCAGTCCGGTCTCGTCGTACACGTACAGGGGCGTTCCGTACCGCTCGGCGAGCTCCGTGACCGGGACGCCGCCGATGCTGAGCACCTCAGGCGTCGCGGCGTCGGCCGACGCTTCTTCCGGGAGGATCGACCACAGCTCGTCGAGCGATGGGACGGGTACCTGATTCACATGACCTCCGAAGTGGCGTGGGTGGGGATGGTGGGTGCTGCGCTCTACTCGGTGCGCATGGTCACTGCGCGCCGGCTCGTGCCGCGTAGGCCTCTGCGGCTCGCCTCGGCACGAGGACCACGGGCACTGGCGAGTGCCGCACGATCTTCATGGCGTGCGAGCCGAGCGAGATGCGCGCGAGCGGACCGAGACTGCTCGAGCCGACGAGCAGCACCTCTGCCGAACGCCATCCGATGGCGCTGATCGCATCGGCCCAGGTGTCGCCCGCACCGACCACGATGTCCACGGACCTCGGGCGCTCGGAGAACTCGGCGATGTCTGCGAGGATCTCCTCGGTGTGCGCGCGGATCACTTCTGCCCACTCGTCGATGACGTCGTCCTCGACGGTGAAGCCGATCGCAGCCTCGGTGACGGCCTGTGGCCGGGTCGCGAACGACGCGACGCGGAAGTCGGCGCCCGCGTCCGCTGCGACGGCCGCCGCCCCGAGCACAAGCTCCGCAGACGTCTCCGAGCCGCTATAGGCCGCGGTGACGCGCTCGAGGCGATCCTCGGCTCCGGCCGTGAAGCCGTGGGGCGCGATCGCGACGGGTACGTCAGCGCTCTGGAGCAGGCCGGTCGACACGGATCCCACCGCGATGACGCCCTCGGCCGCGTCGCCAGCCGCTCCGACGACGAGGCGGACCGCGCCGTGCTCGCCGGCGGCCTCGAGAAGTCCACGCCGCGCCGATGACGCCGTGCGCACCTCGAACGCGGCCGTCAGATCACCGGGAACGAGCGCGCGAGCCTCAGCGAGCACCGATTCGGCACCGGCGACGAGCGCCTCTTGGTAGGCCGCTTCTCGACGACCGATGCGTGGCGGCCAGGTCGAGGCGCAGACCGACACCACGACGAGGTCTTGACGATACGAGCGCGCGAGCAGGATCCCGAGCTGCACCGGGGCGCTCGCGCTGTGGCCAGGGGCCACTCCGACGACGATACTCACAGCGTGTCCTCCGTCCGTGCGTCGACGGGGCGGTGAGCCAGCGCCGAGTTCTTGCGTCCCGTGAAGAAGTACCAGACCAGCACAACGGCGGTCCAGAGCACGAAGACGACGATGGTGATCGGGCGCAGGTCCTTGATGATCCAGAGGCATCCGATGATGGAGAGGATCGGGATCACGGGGTACAGCGGTACGCGGAACGAGCGCTCGAGGTTCGGCTCTCGGCGGCGCAGAACGATGACGGCGATCGATACAACGAGGAACGCGGCGAGGGTGCCGATGCTCGTCATCTCGGCGAGGAAGTTGATCGGCAGCACGCCGGCGAGCACCGAGACCACGGCTGCGACGATGATGGTGTTGGCGATGGGGGTCTTCGTGCGCGGGTTCACCCGCTGGAAGATCTTCGGCATCATGCCGTCGCGCGACATGGCGAAGAGGATGCGGGTTTGCCCGTAGAGCACGACCAGGGTGACGCTGAAGATGGAGATGACCGCGCCGGCGGCGACGACCGTTCCCGGCCAGCTGGCACCGACGATGTTCTCGAGGATCGCCGAAAGACCGGCCGACTGGCCGTCGAACTTCTCCGTCTCCTGCGCGCCGAGACCGGCGAGCGCGACCAGCACGTAGACGGTGGTGACGATGACGAGCGCGGAGATCAGCGCGATCGGGAGGTTGCGACGCGGATTCTTGGCCTCGTCGCCCGCTGTCGCGACAGCGTCGAGCCCGACGAACGAGAAGAAGATCAGTCCCGCACCGGTCATCACGCCGGCGAACCCGAACGGTGCGAAGTCGGCGAAGTGGTCGGTGTTCCACCCGGTCATGCCGACGGCGATGAAGAAGATGAGGACGGCGATCTTGATCACGACCATGATCGTGTTGGTGATCGCGGAGTGCGAGGTGCCCCGGATCAGGATGAAGGCGCACATCGCAATGAGCAGGATGGCCGGCAGATTCACGATGCCGCCCTCCTCAGGGGCGTACGAGAGCGCGTGCGGCAACTGCACGCCGAAGAGGTTGTTCAGCAGCTGGTTGACGTACTGCGACCAGCCCACGGCGACCGCCGCCGTGGAGACGCCGTACTCGAGCAGCAGACAGGCCGCGACACCCATGGCCGGCAGCTCTCCGAGGGTCGTGTAGGCGTACGAGTACGAGGATCCGGACACCGGCACGGCGCCGGCGAGCTCCGCGTAGCAGAGCACCGAGAGGCCGGCCACCACGCCCGCGATCACGAACGACCAGATGACCGCTGGGCCGGCGATCGGTACCGCCTCGGACAAGATGAAGAAGATACCGGTGCCGATGGTGCCGCCGACGCCGATCATCGTGAGCTGGAACAGCCCGATGGTGCGCTTCAGCTCGCTGCCGTCAGCTCCGGCCTTCGGAACGGGTTTCACCCGGAACAGCTGCTGGCGCAGCGGCACACTGGGGCTCGATGTACTCATGTGGGCGACTTCCTTGTCTGGTGGGGCCGGAAAACGGCAGGAGTCGTTGTCGTCGCCGGATGGCGACGACAACATCGTAGTGCGTCAGGCGCGGTCGTTCTTCACGACGCGGAAGCGCGAAACGGTGCCGTCCGCGGCACCGCGGACGTAGCCGGTGGGCGAGGCTGCGACAGCCTGGAGGAACGCAACGGTTTCCGCCGTGATCTCCTCACCGGGGATCACGTTGGGAATACCTGGCGGGTAGGCCGCGAGCGTGTCCGAGGAGACCCGTCCGACGGCTTCGGCAGCGGGAACGAGCTCGGTCTCCCCCAGGAACCCCTCGCTCGGGAGCATGCGCAGCTCCCCCGGAGCAGGCAGCGCAGGAAAGGCATCGTCTTCGGCGTTCGCTGCGCGCTCGAAGACCGCGGCCTCAGACTCGACGGCCTCGACCAACGCACGGTAGACCCGGTCGTAGTCGGGCACCTTGCCCGCGCCAATGACGGCGACGACCGAGGTTGCGGTGGCCATCTCGAAGTAGATGTCGTGCTCGGCGACCATCTGACGGCGCATCCAGTGCCCCGTAACGCCGCTCGCCGAGACGTCGATCGGCACCCGCAGCAGATCGGTGTCGACGATGTCGTCGAACTGACCGAAGACGTCACTCACCACACCGAAGCGCGGATCCTCGCGCAAACGCTGACGGAACTCCCTGGCTGCATCGATCGAGCGACCGATCTCCTCCTCACCCGTGGCGAGGGCGTGCCGCGCAATGTCGAGGGAGCCGCTGAGGAGCGCGCTCGTCGACGTCGACGCCGTCATGGTGAAAGCCCGCTCGATGAGCGGCTCGAGACGATCGGCGAACGGCCCGTCGCCGAGGTGGAGCATGGCCGACTGCGTCAACGAGCCGCCGAGCTTGTGCGTGCTCGAGATGACGAGGTCGGCACCCAGCCGGGCCGGCGACTCGGGAAGATCGGGGTGGAAGCCGAAATGCGGGCCCCAGGCGCCGTCGACCACCAGGGGCGCGCCGTGCGCATGGGCGATGTCGGCGAGCCCGCGGACATCCGAGACCGACCCGAAGTAGCTCGGCGAGATCACGTAGACGGCGGCTGCCGGACGCCCCTGCTCCTCCGCCTCGCGCAGCGCCGTCTCGAGGCTCTCGGGCGAGACGCCGTGCGCCATGCCGTGGACATGGTCGACCGAGGGCTGCACGAACGACGGGATCAGCCCGGAGACGAGCACGCCGTCGCTGAAGCTCGAGTGGGCACTCCGCTGCGAGAGCACGTTCCGGCCGAGCCCGCGGATCGCGAGGGCCGCCGTGCGATTCGCCTGCGACGCCCCGTTGGTGAGGAACCAGGTGCGCCTGGCACCCCAGGCTTCGGCTGCGAGCTGCAGGGAGCGTGTCAGCGGCGGATCCTCACCGAGGTCGATGCCCTCGATGAGCATCGGGACGTCGAGCTGCAGCGTCCGCTCGCCCATGAAGTCGGCGAGCTTGCGGCTGAGCCCGTCGGCATCGCCGCCGTGCCCCGGCACCATCAGGTGGACCGGCCGCTGATCGACGAACGCCTGCAGGGCGTCGGCGTATGGCGTTTCCTCCTGAGACAACGCAGGAGTATCGGCCGTCACTCGTGCTTCGCGCGTATCGGCGAGCGTGTGGGCAGCATCGGGGACGTCGGCTTCGAGCATGGGTCAATGTTCCCGCAGGCGCGGACCGCACGGAACCCCGAGCTTTCTCCCGGCCACCATATACTCTCTGTAGCTGCCGGAAACATCGTGGTCCGGGCAACAGAGACAGGAGGATGCCGTGATCGATCTGCGTCAGCTCGAGGCGCTCCGCGCCGTGGACGCCGCCGGCTCCGTGGCCGGCGCTGCACGCGCACTCTCCTGGAGCCAGCCGACTGTGGACTACCACCTCGCGAATCTCGAGCGGCTCGTTGGCGCACCGCTGCTGTCACGAACGTCACGAGGGAGCACGCTCACGCCGCTCGGCGGATTCGTCCTCGAGCGCGTGCTCGAGATCCTCGCCCTCTCGGAGCGCGCGCTCGAGGACGCGCGCAGCTACGCCGTCTCGGGGCACGCGAGACTCCGGTTCGGCACCTTCCCCACCGCAGCGGCGCGCCTCCTCCCCGACGTCGTGCACGCGCTCGGGGATCGCGGGCTCTCGCTCGACGTCACGCTGGCCGAGGTGGCACCGCTCGTCGCACACCTCAACCAGAGCGAGCTCGATGCCGCCCTGCTCTATTCGGTGCCCGGCTACGAACTCCCCCTCAGACAGGGGGTGGAGACGATCGAGCTCTGGCAGGATCCCCTCTACCTCGCGCTTCCCGACCAGCACCGGCTCGCCGGCCGCGACGCGATCGATCGAACCGAGCTCGTGAGCCTCGCCGATGAGCGCTGGCTGCTCGGCGCAACCCGGCAGGATCCCATGGACACCGTGATCGTCGACGCGTTCGCCGAGGCCGGACGCACCATCGACGTCTCGATGCGCACCGACGACTTCTCGGTCATGCTCGGTATGATCGCCGCCGGCATGGTCATCGGTCTCGTCTCCAGGCTCGCGCGAGAATCCGAGGCGCCTGGCGTCTCGCTCGTGCCGATCGACGATCCCGTCTTCACGCGCACCCTGCTCCTCGCGACGCCGCGCGAGGCGAACCCCCGGCTCCCCCCGACGGCCATGCGGCACGTGACCGACGCGGTGCAGGAAGCGCTCGGGCGCCTCGCCGCATCGGAGCGCTGAACTCCGGTGCGACGAGGCACGACGCACGGTCAGGCGATGCGGCGGGGTTCCTCGCGAATGAACACCGCGAGCGCGATCGACGCCGTCGCAGCGATCCCGCCGACCATGAACGCGGCGCGCGTTCCCGCCGCCAGGTCATGCGGATTGACAGCTTCAGGAGACCCGGCCGCCGCCGTGGAGACGAGCGTCATGATCGTTACGAACAGGGCCGTTCCAGCGGCACCGCCCACCTGCTGCACCGTCGAGATCGTGGCGCTGCCATATGACGCGAGGTGCGGGGGCAGCGAACCGAGGGCGACCGAGAACAGCGGCGTGAAGGTTCCGGCCAGCCCGACGCTCAGCAGGAGGTGGGTCGCGAGCACCTGCCAGATCGACGTCTCGTCACCCAGCAGCGTCATCGCCCAGAGCGCGAGCGCCGTGAGCACGGTGCCTGGCAGCAGCATCGAGCGAGCACCGCGGGCGTCCACGGCACGGCCGACCACCGGGCCGAGCAGACCCATGAGCAATCCGCCGGGGAGCAGCATGAGCCCGGTCTCGAGCGTTGCATACCCGAGCACGTTCTGCATGTAGATCGGAAGCAGGATCAGCGTGCCGAACAGGGCGATCGAGCAGAACGCGAAGAGGATCGTCGACAGGGCGAAGGGGCGCGTGCGGAACGTGCGGAGGTCGAGCAGCGCCCGATCCTCGCGCTGCAGACGCAGCTGACGCCAGATGAACAGCGCGAGGGCGACCGCTCCCGCGACCACCGGAACCCACGGCGGCACGAGCTCATCGGCGCTGGCGGCCTCGCCGACGAGGCTGAGCCCGTACACCAGGCCACCGAAGGCGACCACCGAGAGCACGACCGACAGCGCATCGATGCGAGCGCGACGCTGCGTACCCACGTTGGGCATCCGCACCATGCCGGCGACGAGCGCGAACACGGCGATCGGCAGCACGAGGATGAACATCCAGCGCCACGTCAGCCACTGCAGGATGAGTCCCGAAATGGTCGGTCCGAGCGCAGGGGCGACTGAGATGACGATCGCGATCCGCCCCATGAGCTGTCCGCGCTGACGCTCGGGCACGAGCGTCACCACCGTGGTCATCAGCAACGGCATCATGATCGCCGTTCCACTCGCCTGCACCGCTCGGGCCACGACGAGCACGCCGAAGCCCGGCGCGACCGCGGCAACGAGCGTGCCGAGCGTGAACAGCGACATCGCAGCGATGAAGAGGGTGCGGGTCCGGTAGCGCTGGATGAGCATGCCCGTGATGGGGATCACCACGCTCATCGTCAGCAGGAACACCGTCGTCAGCCACTGCGCCGCGGCCGCCGTGATGTCGAGGTCCGTCATGAGATGCGGCAGCGCCACGCCCATGATCGTCTCGTTCAGGATCACGACGAACGCGGATCCGAGCAGCAGCCAGATCGCCAACTTCTCGGCAGCGCCGAACTGCGGCGCGTCCGTCGACTCGGGGAGGTCGACGGGACCGGTGGAGGGCTGCGCGTTGGCGGGGGCAGACATGGTGGGGTCCTCTCGAGCAAAGATTTCAGTCTATCCCGGCTTCCGCTCCATCGCTAGGCTGACGGCATGAGCGAAGACATCGAGTTCATGCACGAGCCGGATCGGCACCGCTTCACGGCAGTGCGTGCGAGCGACGGGGAACGCGTCGGCGAAGCGCACTACCGGCTGCTCGGCGACGACGGGATCGATTTCGATCATACCCTGGTGCCGACCGCGTTGCGCGGACAGGGCATAGCATCGCGTCTCGTCCACGCGGCGGTGACGAGCGACCTCGCGCGCGAGCGCAGGATCGCGGCGTCGTGCCCATTCGTCGCCACCTACCTCAGGGAGCACCCCGACCTGGCGTGACGCTCCCGCTCACTCTGACTCGCGCTTCTTACCCCACTTGCGCGGCGACTTGCCGTTCTTCGGACTCTGCTGCTGCACAAGGGCGGTGAGGTCTCGCTCGATGAGCTGCTGGATCCGGTCATCTCGTGCGGCCTGGTACTCCGGGCTCGCTCCGCCGGCGTAATAGGGGTGCGAGGCGCGCTCTTTCAGCGAGTCACTGATCTCCGACCAGGCCGCCTCGCTCGCTCGCTCCACGATCTGCGCCACATAGGCGTCGTCTGCCGCCCGCTCCCGCAGCGCACTCGCGATCGTCTCGTAGACCTCGCGCCGGTGGCGGAGGGTCCGGTTGTCGTCGTTGCCGTACTCGGAGTCGCTCGACGCGCTCGAGCCGGTGTCGCGGATCTCACCGAGCATGCGGCCGATATGCTGCGCATCCTGATCCCGCTCGTCCGCGAGATCGGTGAGCGTGGTGCGGACCATGCCCGCGATCTGCTGCTCGTCGTAGTCGACGCCGCGCTTCAGCGCATTCATGATGACGGCGTTCTTGACGTTCATGCGAACGGCAACGTCATCGACCAGCAGTCCCTGCTCCACGATCTCCTCGACCGGAGCGAGTACTCGACGAGGCAAGCGACGTGGCGCACGACGTTTGCGGTCGCGCTTGAAGAACCTGCTGAACACTGCGCTCCCTCCGTCGTGACCTCTCCTCAGTCGATTATCCCCTACCGGACGCCGGCAGCGCACGTCCAGGTGTGAGAGACTGTCAGCAGTCCCGCGAAGGCGGGGCGCGGACGAGGGAGCAGTACCCGCCCAGCGACAAGACTGCCACGGGAGGTGGATCGTGTCGCTCGCATGGGTGATTCTCATCGCCAGCGGAATGCTCGAGGCCGTTTGGGCCACCGCGCTCGGCGCGTCGCAGGGCTTCCGGCGGCTCTGGCCGAGTGTGGTCTTCGTCATCTCGCTCGCGCTCAGCATGGCCGGACTCGCGGTGGCGATGCTCGAGATTCCCGTCGGAACGGCGTACGCCGTCTGGGTCGGTATCGGGGCGGTCCTCACTGCGGCGTGGGCGCTCGTCACGCGGAGGGAGCGCGCGACCGTCGTCAAGGTGTGCCTGCTCGTCGGCCTCATAGCCTGCGTCGTCGGCCTGAAGGCGGTGAGTTGAGCGTGGCGGGCACCCGGCACTGGATAGTCCTGCTCGCCAGCGCGTTCCTCGAGGCGACCTGGGCGATCGCGCTCGACGAGTCCCGCGGGTTCACGGTGCTCGGCCCGGCGATCGTCTTCGGGATCGCCCTGCCGCTCAGCATGCTCGGTCTGGGATACGCCATGCGCGCGATTCCGGTCAGCGTTGCCTACGCCATTTGGACCGGCCTCGGTGCTGCGCTCACCGTCGCCGTCTCGATGGCGCTCGGCACCGAACCCGTCTCGGCGCTCAAGATCCTGTTCCTCGCCGGCATCGTCGGGTGCGTGCTCGGGCTCAAGTTCGCGGGCGATGCGCCTCGGAAGTCGACGGATTCCGTGGCTGAAATCGCCTAGCTACACCGTGTCCCGCTCAGCGATGGGTGCGACCCAGATCGCTGCTGCCGCCGACGCCCCGAGGGTGACGGGCTCGGACCCTGCAGAGGGTCCGGCTCCCTGGCCGCTCGCATCCGCAACGGTGACCTCGACCGTCTCGGAGTACGGTGCGCTCTCGCCGATGTCCAATACCGCATCGACGACGAGCCCGCGGGTGGCGAAGTACTGGAGCATCTCGTTGTCGGCGTCGGAGATCCGCTCGATCCGCACCCGGCGGGGCGCAGGGACCTCGCCCAGCGGCACGGCGTCGGGTCGTCGCACCTCTCCGTCTCGCGTCGGGATGGGGTCGCCGTGCGGGTCGCGCGTGGGGTATCCGAGCGCGTGGTCGATGCGGTCCACCAGCTCGTCGGAGACGGCGTGCTCGAGCCGGTCGGCCTCGTCGTGCACTTCGTCCCACTGGTATCCGAGGTGGCGCACGAGGTAGGTCTCGAGCAGCCGGTGCCTGCGGGTCATGGAGATCGCGTACTCGCGCCCCTCGGCGGTGAGCGACACGTCGCCGTAGCGGGCGTGCCCGACCAGCCCCTGTTCCGCGAGCTTGCGCAGCGCGTCGGAGACGGTCGACAGCCGGACGCCGGCGCTCTCCGCGATCGCGGAGTTCGAGACGGGGGCGTCGTTCCACTCCTGCAGTCCCCAGATCACCTTGAGGTAGTTCTGCATGCTCGGGGTCAGGGTGTCAACGCTCACGAGTCCAGGCTACGGGACTCGGCGACGAGCATGGCCCGAAGCTCGGCGATCGACGCCCGGAACTCCCCCTCGTCAGGTCCGCCGGTCCCGAGCACGAGCCCCGCGCCCGCCGCGCCCCGGTGGTGCTGCCAGTAGTCACCGAGCGCCGCCACCCCGAGACCGGTCGGGAACTGCGACGTCGGTGCGGACGCGCGCGCGACGATCCTCCGCTCGGCATCGGCATCCGGGGCGCCGGTGAACTCGAGCACCGCGTTCAGTCCACCGCTCATCGGCCGCACACGGACGCCGGCGATCCCCGCGAGCGTGTCCGAGAGCTCGTCGCGTCGCGCACTCGTGCGGCGTCGCACGCGAGTGATGTTGCGGCGCAGCTCACCCGCCGCGAGGTACTCGGCGAGGGCGACCTGCACGACGCTCGAGACCGGAGCACCGAGATCCGCGCGGATCGGCTCGAGCAGCCCGCGCAGATTCGCAGGCGCGAGGAGGAACCCAGCCGACAGCGCGGGGCTCACGGTGCTCGAGAACGTGCCGAGTGTGACCACGGAGCCCGAGAGCGGATCGTCGAGCGCCGCGAGGGCGGGCAGCGGGCTCCCCGAGTACCTGAGTTCCGAGTCGTAATCGTCCTCGACGACCACGACGCCGGTGCGGCCGGCCCACTCGAGCAGCTCACGCCGGCGCTGGAGCGGCAGCGACCCGCCCGCCGGATACTGGTGACTCGGCGTGACGATCACCGCATCGAGCAGACCGGATGGCAGGTCCGCCGTGCGCAATCCGTCGCGGTCGACGGCGAGCGGCACGATCCGGGCCCCGTGCCGAGCGGCTACGCCGCGGAGCGACGGGTACCCGGGGTTTTCCACCCCGACGACGAGCCCGTGCCCCCTGGTCGTGCCGAGCGCGGTGAGCAGCAGCCCCAACCCCTCGCGGGCTCCCGCGGTGATGAGCACGTCATCCGCCGATCGCGCCGTTCCGCGCATGAGCCTCAGGTGCTCCGCGATCTCGTATCTGAGTCTCGGGTCGCCTGCGGGCGGCGATCCGGCCAGCGGGCGGCGCGCGGCTTCGCGCCAGGCAGCGCGCCAGGCAGGCCGGGTCGTCGCGTCGGAGAGCGGTGCGCCTGGCGCCAGGGGTGGTCGACGGCGAGTCGGTTCCGGATCCCGGAGCTCGCTCCCCCCGGCGACGCGTCGCGGGCCCGCCGAGCGCCCGAGATCCGGGTTCACGATGGTGCCGCGCCCGTGGCCGGCGCGGAGGTAACCCTCTGCGATGAGCTGCTCGTACGCGGCGACGACGACGCCGCGGGCGACCCCCGCGCGACGGGCGAGTTCCCGCGTCGGCGGCACGCTCTCGCCACCGCGAAGCGTGTCGCGGTCGATGGCGTCGCGGAGGCCGGCCGCGAGTTGCACGGGGAGCGTCGCCTCGGCCGTCCGATCGAGGTGGAGCGGAATCTCGCTCGGCCCGCTCGGCCCGGTTCTGCGCACAGGAGCATTCTGCCATGCGTCTCGCTTTTGGTCCACCTCACTCTGCAGTTCTTGGATCTTGATATGGACCAATGCGCTCCGCCAGGCTGATCCATATGACCTCAGCAACCGCTCACCACACCTCCGCAACCGGCTCCCCTCTCGTCAAGCGCGGTCTCGCCGACATGCTCAAGGGAGGCGTCATCATGGACGTCGTCACCCCCGAGCAAGCACGGATCGCCGAAGACGCGGGCGCCGTCGCCGTCATGGCGCTCGAGCGCGTCCCCGCAGACATCCGGGCGCAGGGCGGCGTGGCCCGCATGAGCGACCCCGACCTCATCGACGGCATCAAGGCCGCCGTCTCGATCCCCGTCATGGCGAAGGCCCGCATCGGGCACTTCGTCGAGGCGCAGGTGCTGGAAGCCCTCGAGGTGGACTACATCGACGAGTCCGAGGTCCTCTCCCCCGCTGACTACGTGAACCACATCGACAAGCAGGGTTTCACCGTCCCATTCGTGTGCGGGGCGACGAACCTCGGCGAAGCGCTCAGGCGCATCACGGAGGGCGCGGCGATGATCCGCTCCAAGGGCGAAGCCGGCACCGGAGACGTGTCGGAGGCGACGAAGCACATCCGCACCATCCGCGGTGAGATCAACCGTCTGCGCACGCTCACGGCAGACGAGCTCTACGTCGCCGCGAAGGAGCTGCAGGCCCCCGTCGATCTCGTGCGCGAGGTCGCCGAGACCGGCACCCTGCCCGTCGTGCTCTTCACCGCCGGCGGCGTGGCCACCCCGGCCGACGCCGCGATGATGATGCAGCTCGGCGCCGACGGCGTCTTCGTCGGCTCGGGCATCTTCAAGTCCGGCGCGCCGGAGAAGCGGGCCGCGGCGATCGTCGCCGCGACGGCGCAGTACGACGACCCCCGGGCGATCGCCGACGCTTCGCGCGGTCTCGGCGAGGCCATGGTCGGAATCAACGTGGCCGACCTCCCGGCACCGCACCGCCTCGCCGAGCGCGGCTGGTGAGGCTCGCCGGCGCCCCGACCGTCGGCGTACTCGCCCTCCAAGGTGGTGTCTCCGAGCACGCGAGCGTGCTCGAGGGGCTCGGCGCCAGGGTCGTGCTCGTACGCCGACCCGAGCACGCGGCGGGGCCCGACGGACCGCGCGTCGACGCGCTCGTGCTCCCTGGAGGCGAGTCCGGCGTGATCGACCGACTCTCACGCAGGCTCGGGATCGCCGACTCGCTGCGCGACCTCATCCTGGCCGGGATCCCGACCCTCGGCACCTGCGCCGGACTCATCCTCCTCGCCGAACGGGTCGCGGACCCCGCCCCCGGCCAGCAGTCCCTCCGGGTGCTCGACGTCACGGTGCGACGCAACGCCTTCGGCGCCCAGGTCGCGTCGCGGGAGGCAGAGTTTGTGCTCGCGCCCGGGACCGCCGACGCGGGATCCCAAACCGGAACCGAGCCCGGTACGACGGTGAGGGGAGCCCTCATCCGCGCCCCCGAGATCACGGCCGTGGGCGGGGCCGCCCGACCGATCGCGTACGTCGACGGCAGAGTCGTCGGCGCCGCCTCGACGACACTGCCCGTCACCGGTGTCGCCTTCCACCCCGAGGTGAGCCGCGACCCCGTGCTGCACCGCATGCTCCTCGATCAGATCGACGGCAGCGCCGCGGTCACGGCACGAATCGCACCCCGCGTCCATCGAACCGCTGACGCATGACCTCGACCGCTTCGGCGTTGTCGTCGACGAGCACCGAACGCCGCCCGAGATCGAGCGCCGCCGCACCGGCGGTCCCGCTGCCCGCGAAGGGATCGATCACGGCATCGCCGGGACGCGACGAGGCCTGGATCATTCGCCGCACAATGCCGACCGGTTTCTGCGTCGGGTAGCCCGTCCGCTCGGCCCCCGTCGGCGACACGATCGTGTGCCACCACGTGTCGGTCGGCAGCTTACCGCGCGCCGCCTTCTCTGGCGTTACGAGACCCGGCGCCATGTACGGCTCGCGATCGACCGCGTCGGCATCGAAGTAGTACCGCTCGGGGTCTTTGACGTAGACCAGGATGTTCTCGTGCTTCGTGGGCCAGCGATTCCGCGCGCGAGCGCCGTAGTCGTACGCCCAGATGATCTCGTTCAAGAAGCACTCCGGCCCGAAGAGTGCGTCCAGCAGCACCTTGGCGTAGTGGACCTCTCGATAGTCGAGGTGCAGGTAGAGCGTGCCGTCTGGCGCGAGCAGGCGCCATGTTTCGGCGAGCCTGGGCTCCAGGAAGTCCCAGTACGCGCCGAAGCGGTCGTCGTACGCGAGGGTCATCTGGCGCGTCACACGGTACCCGAGGCCGCGGAACCCGAGCCGGTTGCCGCCCTCGCTGAGCGGCACTCCGCGCACCCGCTCGGCCTGACGCAGGCGACCCGTGTTGAACGGCGGGTCCAGGTACGCGACCGTGAACGCGGCGCTCGGCATCGACCGCAGAATCGGCAAGTTATCGCCGAGGTAGACGGTCGCGGCCGCGTCGGGATCCCAGGGCGCTGTCACCCCTCGATCGTAGCGGCGTCTACGTGCGCGTCGCCCCGACGACCTCGACGTCGGACGGGGTGAGATCCTCGATCCGCGTCGGCTGCCAGCGCGGGCGGCGATCCTTGTCGATGACCTGAGCCCTGACGCCCTCGGCGAAGTTCGGGTGCGTCGCCAGCGCGGAGAGGACGCGAAGATCCTCGTCGAGCACGCGCCGCAGCACCGTACGCGACGGGTCGTCGCCGGTGCCCGTCTCGGCGTCGAGCGACCGCGTCTCGGCGATCCTCGCGATCGCGACCGCCACCGAGACCGGGCACATCGCCCGCACCGTCGCCGCGGTCTCGCCGGCTCGCGCATCATCCGACGACTCCAGTGCTTCGATGAGCGCTCCCGCGGCGGCGGCCGACTCGGCGGCCGCATCACCACCGGCGAGGGCGGCGTCCGCAATCGGGTCGAACCACTCGCGAGCCTCGAGCAGACCCGACTCCGGCGGCGCTTCTGCGAAGCGTCGCACCGTCTCTTGAACGGCATCGCGGGCATCGCCCTCTGCGGGAAGACTCTCGAGCGCCTCATACAGTTCGGGCAGGCGCTCCGATCGCACGAAGTGATCGGCGAACCCGAGTGCGAGCGCGTCGCCTGCGTCCATGGTGCCCGCCGTAATCGCGAGCAGTTCGCCGATGCGACCAGGTGCGCGCGCGAAAAGCACGTTGCCCCCGACATCCGGCACGATGCCGATGCGCACCTCGGGCATCGCCAGCACGCTCCGCTCCGTCACGATGCGCACGGCGGCGTGCGCAGTGAGCCCGAGGCCGCCGCCCATCGTGACGCCGTCCATGATGCCGACGACCGGAACGGGCGACGTGGCGATGCGGTGATCGACGTCGTACTCGGTCGACAGGATCTCGTGCGCGTCGCGAGCACCATCCGCCGACATCGCCTTGATGTCCCCGCCCCCGCAGAACCCGCGCTCGCCGGCCCCGTCGAGCAGAATGAGCCGCGACCCACCATCCACAGCCTCGGTCAGCGCCTGGTCGAGGAGCTGGAACATCTCCAGCGTGAGCGCGTTGATCGCGCGCGGCCGGTTGAGCGTCACGTGCAGGGCGGCTCCCGACCGGCGCGAGAGCACGGTCGGCTCGGGTGCGGCTGATGCGGCGGCGGTCTCGGTCACAGGGGCTCCTTCGGCTCGGTGAGAACGGCCCCGACCCCGGTTCCGTCGCGCTCGGCGCTCACGGGACCGGCGCGGCCGCGTCGTACTGCTGGAACCCACGGTACACGCGGAACATCACCGTCATGAGCGCGACGATGAGGAGGCCGCCGATGAGCGCGGGCGCCCAGAGCGCCAGCGCCGCGGCGAGCGCGCCGGCGAAGAGGTCTCCGACGCGCGGGCCTCCGGCGACGACGACGTAGAAGAGTCCTTGCATGCGACCCCGGACGTCGTCGGGAGCCGCGGCTTGGAGAATGGTGGTGCGGAAGACGGCGCTGACGTTGTCGCTCGCCCCGGCGCCCGCGAGGGTCGCGCAGGCGAGGATCAGCGCGGGCCAGACGACATCGCGCGGGTCGTCAGGGGTGGCGGTGCCGGTCTGAACGGCTCCCGTAATGAGGAGCACGAGGCCGAACGCGGCGATGCAGAGGCCGTAGGCGAGGATCGCGCCGGTGACGGCGCGTCCCTGTCGTCGCACGCGTCCGAGCGGTCCTGAGACGAGTCCGCTGAGCAGTGCACCGGCCGCGAAGGAGGCGGTGAGAGCCCCGACCGTGACGGCGTCGCCGCCGAGGATCAGCGCGCCTGCTGCGGGGAAGACGACTCGGGGCTGCCCGAACGTCATGGCGATGAGGTCGAAGATGAACGTGGCTCGCACGTTTGGGGCGTGCTTCAGAAAGCGCAGGCTCGCGGTCACCGCCGAGAATCCGAGCCCGCGCGACGTGTGGGCGCCGCGATCCGGGGCGACGGGCGGCAGACTCAGAATCCCGACGAACGCGGCCGTGAACAGCACGGCGTCGACGAGGTAGGTCCACGCGAAACCGAACGAGGCGACGAAGACGCCGGCGAGGGCTGGCCCGACCGTGACGGCGGTCCCCATCATGATGCCGTTGAGCGCGGCGGCTGCGGGGAGAAGCTGGGTGGGGACGATGCGCGGCACGATCGCGCCGCGGGCGGTGCCCATCATGGTGGCCGAGGCGGCGTTCACGGCCGCGAGCGCGTAGTACGGCCAGGTGGCGGTGACGTCGAGGAATGCGATGGTGGTCATGGCGCCGATCGCGATCCACGCCACGACCGAGGTGCCGAGGGCGACGAGCCGACGGTCGAAGGTGTCGGCGAGCGAACCGCCGAGGAAGCCGGCGAGAATCATGGGGCCGAGCGCCCACAGCGCGACGAGTGCGACGGCGAGGGTCGAGTGGGTGAGCTCGTACACGTGGAGCGCGACGGCGACCACCGTGAGCTGCGCGCCGATCTGCGCCACGGAGGTGCCGATCCAGAGTCGCGCGAAGGCGGGGCTCTGCCGGAGGGGGCTGATGTCGACGAGGAGGCCGCGGAGGCGTCCGGGGGTCCGGGATCCGCGCTGCGCGTCCGGCGGGTCCTCTGTGGTCACCCGAGCACCGTACCACCGCGCTCGCGGTAGGCTCGTCTCCATGCACGATCCCCGCTACGACCGCGATGTGCTGGCCGACATGAAACCGCAGCGCGGGCCGCAGCAGCGCACCCCGGTGACGCTGAAGCGCGGCCTGATCGTGGAGCACTCCGAGACGGAGTGGTGCGGCGCCGTGGTCGGGGTCAGGCAGGGGCTCGTGGAGCTCGAGAACGGGCGGGGCAAGGTGCGCGCCTTCTCCCTGCGCGACGGTTTCATGATCGAGGGGAAGCCGGTCACGCTCCAGATGCCTCAGGCGGCGCCGAAGGGCCCTCGGCGCACCGCGTCGGGGTCGGTCGCGGTCGCGGATCAGCGGGCGAAGGTCGCGATGCCGAGCCGCATCTTCGTGGAGGGCAAGCACGACGCCGAACTCGTCGAGCAGATCTGGGGCGACGACCTCCGCGTCGAGGGCGTCGTCGTAGAGCTCCTGGAGGGTGCGGACAACCTCGAAGCCGTACTCGCCGAGTTCGGTCCTGGTCCGGACCGCAGGGCCGGTGTGCTGCTCGACCACCTCGTGCGGGGCAGCAAGGAGAGCCGCATAGCGGCGGCGATCGAGCAAGGTCCATGGAGGGACAATGTGCTCATCGTCGGGCACCCCTTCGTCGATATCTGGCAGGCCGTGAAACCGGCTCGCGTCGGCCTCGAGCGGTGGCCGGAGATTCCGCGCAGCATCGAGTGGAAGACCGGCATCTGCCGGGCGCTCGGCTGGCCGGGCGACGAACCGGCCGATATCGCTGAGGCGTGGTCGCGGATCCGCGGCCGGGTGCGCAATGTGCGCGATCTGGAACCGGCGCTCATCGGCCGCGTGGAGCACCTCATCGACTTCGTCACCGTCCCGTAGTCACAGCTGAAAACCGCGAGCGGCGAGCGTACGATGTGGGTATGTCGAAGCCGGTCTACCTCTGGATGCCCCAGTGGCAGGGTTCGCCCTCGTCGCGGGCGATGCAGCTCATCGACGGCGCGCACGCGCTCAGCGAGGATCTTCCGAGCCGGGCGCGCCACGACATCGCGGTGCCCGACAAGGCGGGTGACGCGCTCGGCACGCCCGTCGCGAGACTGAGCAGTGTTCTCGCGGCGCGCGACGCGGCACTGGAGGTGCTCGGCTCCGTGGCGGAGCCGGCGATCACCCTCGGCGGCGACACCGCAACCAGCCTCGCCGGCCTCGACGCCGCGGTCCGCGCTCACGGGGACGGGCTCGCGGTGCTCTGGTGCGATGCCGACGCTGGACTGGAGCACCCGAGCACCTCTGCGACAGGCGCCGCCGCCTGCATGACCCTGCGGCACGCGCTCGGCGACGGTGTCGCCGATCTGACGTTCTCCCACCCGATCTCCCCCGCGGCCGTGACCCTCGTCGGGGCCCGCGATCTCGACATCGACGAGCTTGCCGAGATCGAGCGGCGCGGTCTGACGACCATCGACGTCGGCCCGGACGGCGTCGACGGTCCGGACGCGCTCGCGGAACGCATCCGCACGCGATTGGCGGAGACCGGCGCCACTCACCTCTACGTGCACGTCGGTCTGGGGATCCTCGATCCCGCCGAATTCTCGTCGGTGCACTCGCAGCTGCCGTTCGGGGTGACGGTGGCCGAACTGACGGCCGCGATTCGCGCCGCCGTCGGCGCACTGCCGCTCTCCGGGGCCGACATCACGGAGTTCGCGCCGTCGAGCGAGTCCGCTGCTGCTGAAGACCTGCCGACGGTCCTCCGGATCCTCGCTGCGCTGACGTCCGCGGCCGCCTGAGCGGCGCATAACAAGACCGCAACAAACACGCGATCCGCGCCCGCGCACCCTGCCACGGGGCGTAATGTCGGCTACCGACGATCGTGCACCGGCGCGCGTGAACCATCACTCGAATCATTTTCGCGCGCCCGAACGAGCTCGCGCACGTACCCCGGACAGGAGCCCCCACCGTGTCGGAGTCACCCACCGCCGCCGCAGCGGAGCCGTCGCCCGCGTCGCGCCGCCGGCCGGGACGTCGAGCGACGCTCGCCATCGCCGCGGCGCTCGCGCTCGCACTCGTCGCGTCGGCGGTGTGGGCGTTCGTGGTGAGAACCGCCGGCGACCGCATCGCGATCGGCCTCATCGCAGAACCGCAGAATCTCGATATCCGCAGCACTCCCGGTGCGCCGCTCGATCAGATCCTCATCGACAACGTGTACCAGGGGCTCATCGGCCTCGAGGTGGGATCCATCGATGCCTACCGGCCCGTGCTCGCCACAGCGCTCCCCGAGATCAGCGACGACGGACGCAAGTACGAGTTCGAGCTGCGCGATGACGTCCGCTTCGCCTCGGGGTCCGCGCTGACCGCGGACGACGTCGTCGAATCCCTCGAAACCACCCTGAACAGCGGTACGCTCGGCGACGACAACTGGGCCGAGGTCACCGCTTCGGGTCGCACCGTGACGATCACCCTCGACGAGCCGAACAACAACCTCCTCTGGTACCTCGCCGGCCGAGAAGGACTCATCTTCGAGAGCGGCGACCACACCGACCTCACCAGGGACACGAACGGCACGGGACCCTTCCGCTTCGACGACTGGGAACGCGGCGAGCAGCTCACCCTGACCCGCGTCGACGACTACTGGGGAACCGAACCGGAGATCGATCGCGCCACCTTCCGGTTCCTGGTCGACGGTCGCGACGCCGTGAACGCGCTCCACGACGGTGACGTCGACGTGCACACGGCGCTGCTGCCCTCGCTGCGCCCGGAATTCGAGGAGGACACCTCCTTCCGCATGGTGCGCGCCGAAGGCAGCGACGTCTTCACCCTCGCCTTCAACAGCGACCGGCCCCCGCTCGACGACCCGCGCGTGCGCGAGGCGCTGAGCCGCGCCATCGACCCCGACGCCATCATCGACTCGCAGAACGGCGACGGCAAGCCGCTGGGCGGCCCGATCCCCGAACCGGAGCCCGGTTACGAGGACCTCACCTCGATCAACGCGTACGACCCCACGGCGGCGCGCTCGTTGCTCGCGGAGGCTGGCCAGACGAACCTCAGTCTCACCCTCACCGCCCCCGAGTTCTACGACGCCGCACCGCTCGACCTCATCACGACGCAGCTCGCCGAGGTCGGCGTCAGCGTGCGCGTGAAGCGCGTTCCGTTCTCGGCCTGGATCGACGAGGTCTACACGAACCGGGACTTCCAGCTGAGCTACGTCGACCACGCCGACGCGCGCGACATCAAGCGCTACGCCGACCCCCGGTCCTACCTCGGGTACGACAGCGAGCGGGTGCAGGGGCTCTACGCCGACGCCATCGCGTCTGACGACATCCCGGAGACCGAGCGACTGCTCGCCGATGCCGCCAGACAGGTCGCCGAGGACGCGCCGGCGAAGTGGCTCTACAACTACACGCCGACGAACGTCATCGCCGAGGGCGTTTCAGGGTTCCCCGAGTGCAACACCAACTCCCGGATCCCCCTCGAGGGGATCAGCGTCGCCCGTTAGGCGCGGTGCAGGTCGCGCAGACCGATCCGGATCGCCTCCCGCAGCGACTGCGGGGCCGACTCGGCACAGGCCCGCTTCACCGCCTCGGTCAGCCGATGACACACCTGCTCCTCCGAGCGGCAGTCATCGCACTCCTCGAGATGCCGCATCAGGGCCTCGCGCTGCCCGGCGCACTGCTCGCCCCGGATGAGCTCCTCGATGTTCGCACGCGCCTGCGCGCACTCGTTCTCGGTCATTCCGCTCCTCCTTCGCTGTCGGCGCTGTCGCTTTCGCTGTCGGCGCTGTCGCTGCCCGTTCTCTGTCGCACGGCTTTCGTGCCGGCTCGGCCCCGCTGATCGACGGCGACGCCCTGCTCCAACGCGTACTCGCGGAGCGCCGTGCGCAGACGTCCGCGACCGCGGTGCAGGCGGCTCATCACGGTGCCAATCGGCACTCCGACGATGTCCGCGATCTCCTGATAGCTGAACCCCTCGACGTCGGCGAGGTAGACCGCCATCCTGAAATCCTCCGGCAGGGCGTTGAGCGCCCGCGTCACCACCGAGTCGGGGGCGCGATCGATCGCCTCGGCCTCGGCCGAGCGCGACGACATCGCCGTCGTCGACTCCGCTCCGCCCATCTGCCAGTCCTCGAGATCGTCCACGGCGCCCAGGAACGGTTCGCGCTGCCTCTTCCGGTACCCGTTGATGTACGAGTTCGTCATGATCCGGTACAGCCACGCCTTGAGGTTCGTGCCCTCCGCGAAACTGTCGAACGCGGCGTACGCCTTCAGATACGTCTCCTGAACCAGATCCTGCGCGTCCTGCGGATTCCGCGTCATCTTCATCGCCGCACCGTACAGCTGGTCCAGCAGAGGCAGCGCGTCTCGCTCGAAGCGCGCGCTCGACGCCATCGGGGTCTCATCGGGTCCGCTCACACTCCCCGATCCTAGGCGCTCCACGAGATCCAGTGCTGGCACGGCCACCTCCGCGATCTGTGCCGGTCCGCCCGCCGGACCCGCTCCCCGAGTGCAACTCGTCGGGTGACCGCACTATTCCCCCGCTACACTCGAACACGATGCTGGTTGGAAAGATGAACCCCGGAAAAGACGGCGACGAAGTGCGCGGCGGTGAGACCGCAGACGACGCCCCGCCGCCCTGGGAGGCGCCCGTCGCGCCGGCCAGACTCGACGCCCGCGTGGCCCTGCCCGGATCGAAATCCCTCACCGGACGCGAGCTCGTGCTCTCCGCCCTCGCCGACGGCGTCGGCCGCCTGAGGGCGCCGCTCCACTCCCGCGACACCGCGCTCATGATCGATGCGCTGCGGAACCTGGGAACGGACATTACCGAGATCGCCGGCGACCAGCCGTTCGGCGCAGACCTCAGCATCCGGCCGGCGGACGAGCTGACCGGATCGACGAGCATCGCCTGCGGGCTCGCCGGCACGGTCATGCGCTTCGTCCCCGCCGTCGCTGCTCTTGCGCTCGGGCCCACGGCGTTCGACGGTGACCCCTACGCCCGCAAGCGCCCCATGCGCACCATTCTCGAGGCGCTGCGCGAGCTCGGTGCCGATATCTCCGACGAGGGGCGCGGCGCGCTGCCGTTCACGGTGCACGGTGCCGGGCGCCTGCGCGGCGGCCGCGTCGAGATCGACGCCTCTCTCTCGAGCCAGTTCGTCTCGGGTCTCCTCCTTTCGGCGCCCAGATTCGACGAGGGCGTGCATATCGTCCACACCGGTGAGCGGGTGCCGAGCCTCCCCCACATTGAGATGACGCTCGAGGCGCTGCGGGAGCGAGGCGTCGATGCCGACTCGCCCGCACCGAACGAGTGGCGCGTCGCCCCCGGCCCGATTGGCGCCCGCGACCTCGGCATCGAGCCCGACCTGTCGAACGCCGCTCCCTTCCTCGCGGCTGCCCTCGCCGTCGGCGGCCGCGTCAGCGTGCCCCACTGGCCGTCGAGCACGACTCAGGTGGGCGACCAACTCCGCACGCTGCTTCCCGAGTTCGGTGCGGAGGCCTCGCTTGATGGCGACGTCCTCACCGTGACCGGCACCGGCACCGTCCGCGGCGTCCGGTTGCACGTGCCGGAGGCCGGAGAACTCGCGCCGACACTCGTCGGACTCGCCGCACTCGCCGACGGCCCCAGCGAGATCACCGGTATCGGCCACATCCGTCACCACGAGACGGATCGCATCGCTGCGCTCGTCGCGGAGATCAATCGCCTCGGTGGCCGGGCCCGAGAGCTCGACGACGGCATCGCCATCGAGCCGGCGGAGCTCCACGGCGACCTCTGGCGCAGTTACGCCGACCACCGTATGGCCACCACCGGCGCCCTCATCGGACTCCGCGTCGCGAACGTCACCGTCGAAGACATCGAGAGCACGAGCAAGACCCTGCCGCAGTTCTCGGAGCTGTGGCACCGCATGCTCGGCGTCGACGACCCCGGGCGCAGCGAAGAGGAGTCCTCGACCGCCGATCCTTTCGGGTCCCCGTTCTCATCGCTCGGGCTCTGACGGCGCCGGATCGACATGAGCTGGCTGAACTTCGACGACGATGACGCCGACGAGCCCTACGGTGAGTACGCGGACCACACCGTCCGCGCACGGCCCAACCCGAAGGCCAACCGCCCGCGCACGAAGCGCCGCCCGGAGCACGCCGACGCCGTCGGCGGCATGGTCACCGGCGTCGACCGCGGCAGGTACGCGGTGCTCGTCGCGGCGGGCGCCGATCCTGAAGACGCCCGCGAGCGCACCGTCGTCGCCAGCCGCGCACGCGAATTGCGTCGCGAGGCCATCGTCACCGGCGACCGCGTGCAGCTCGTCGGCGATGTCAGCGGCGAGGAGGGCTCCCTCGCCCGGATCGTGAGCGTCGGCGACCGGCGTACGCTGCTCCGGCGCAGCGCCGACGACAGCGATCGCGTCGAGCGGGTGATCGTCGCCAATGCCGATCAGATGTTCATCGTGATCGCCGCAGCGAACCCCGAGCCGCGGGTGCGCCTCGTCGACCGATACCTGGCCGCAGCATACGACGCAGGGATCACCCCCCTGCTCTGCATCACGAAGACCGACCTCGCCGACCCCGAACCCTTTCTCGAGACCTTCGCCTCACTCGAGATCCCGGTGTTCCGCTCGCAGGTGGGCGCCGAACCCCTCGCAGAGATCCACGAAGCGCTCGCCGGCCGCACCACCGTCTTCGTCGGCCACTCGGGTGTCGGCAAGTCCACGCTCATCAACGCACTCGTGCCCGACGCGGACCGGGCCACCGGGCACGTCAACGAGGTCACCGGCCGCGGCCGTCACACCTCATCGTCGTCGATCGCGCTGCGCACCGACCCGTCCCTCGTGGGCCTCGACGCGGTTCCCGGCTGGGTTGTCGACACCCCGGGCGTGCGCTCGTTCGGTCTCGGCCACGTGGATGCCGAGTCGATCCTCCGCAGCTTCCACGACCTCGCGCCGCTCATCGACCAGTGCCCCAGGGGGTGCACCCACCTCGCCGACGCTCCCGATTGCGAGCTCGACGCCGCGATCGCCGACGGCAGACTCGACGCCGTCGGTGCCGAACGCGTGGAATCGCTCAGGCGACTCCTGCACGACCGGTCAGCCGACAGGTCCGCCGAACGCTGAAGCCCTCGTGCGCTCCCCGGCAACGCCCCGCTGTCGGTAGGCTGGTGGCATGACTGATCGTGTGATCCTCGAACCCGGCGCCCCCGCACCCGACTTCGCCCTCAGCGACCAGGACGGCAACACCGTATCGCTCGACGACTTCCGCGGTCAGCGAGTCGTCGTGTTCTTCTACCCGCAGGCAATGACCCCCGGCTGCACGACCGAGGCTTGCGACTTCAGGGACGCCGTCGAGCCTCTGCTCGCGGCGGGAATCCAGGTGCTCGGCATCTCCCACGACGATCCCGTGAAGCAGAAGCGGTTCGCCGAGCGCGACGAGCTCCCCTACCCACTGCTGAGCGACACCGATTACGCCGTTCACCACGCCTACGGCGCGTACGGCGAGAAGAAGCTCTACGGGAAGGTCGTGAACGGCGTCATCCGCTCGACGTTCGTCATCGATGCGGACGGCAAAATCGAGCACGCACTGTACAACGTGAAGGCGACCGGGCACGTCGCACGCGTCCGGAAGCTCCTCGGCGCGTAGGCGGCCACCGCTGAGCGGGGCTAGCGAACCTCGGGCACCGCGGATCCTGCCGCGCCATCCACCACGGTCGGGCGAGCGAGCAGCGCGGAGAAGAACCCCAGGAACGCCAGGATCACGAGCAGCCAGCCGAGCAGCGGCGTTCCGAGAATCCCCTGCAGCACTCCGGTGCCCGCGGCGAACATGAGCACGTGAATGGTGATCGCCGAACCGCGCGCCCACGGCGCGCGCTTCACGACCGCACCGGCCAGAGTCACGCACACCCACGCCCAGGCGAGCACGACGGCCAGAAGCACGCTCACGCGCGCACCGAGCGTATCGTGCGTCGGCGCGAACACCGCTTGCACGACCGGCCACATCAGGGCGACGCCTCCGATAGCCTCCACGATCAGCACCGCGACGAGCACCCGCCACGCCGCACGTGATCGCGCCTCGACCCCGTCGTGACTCCCCTGCCCCTGCTGCATGTACGTTTCCTCCCCGGGTCACCCGCGCGGCGCACCCACAGCATGGTCTCACATTTCAGAAATTCACTATTGATTTGACTGGAGTTCCGTGAAACCATATATGCAGTCGAGTTTCGCGCACGCCGACGTGAGCATACTCAGCCACGTTGAACAGTTACGGCGCGAGATCAGGCTACCCAGCCACTGGTATCTTCGCGTGCGTGCGATGCACATGAGGAGGACACAGTATGGATTGGCGCGAGCAGGCAGCTTGCCTCACGGTTGACCCGGAGCTCTTTTTCCCGGTCGGCAACACCGGACCCGCGGTGGATCAGATCGAGCGCGCGAAGTCGGTGTGCGCACGCTGCACCGTCACCGAGATGTGCTTGCAGTACGCCATGGACACGGGCCAGGATTCCGGCGTGTGGGGCGGGCTCAGCGAGGATGAGCGTCGGGCGCTGAAGCGTCGCGCCGCTCGCGCGCGTCGCGCTTCCTGAGTCGCACGTCGCACTCAGCACGCGAAAGGCCCCGGGGAATCCCCGGGGCCTTTCGCGTGCCTACGGTCCGTTGCGGCGCTAGTCGGTGCCGGTGTCGAACGCGGCGGAAAGGCCGAGCGCGTCGCCCTCTTCGTCGATGCCCGAGACGGCCTCGGCGATCTGCTCGGCGCCGCCCGCTTCGAGTTCGCCGACGAGTTCAGCGGTCGCGCCGCCGACCAGGCCGAGCTGCGCGTACTGCTCGAGTCGCTGACGCGAGTCCGCGATGTCGAGGTTGCGCATCGTCAGCTGTCCGATCCGGTCCTCGGGGCCGAACGCCGCACCCACCGTGCGCTCCATGGACAGCTTCTCGGGGTGGTAGCTGAGGTTCGATCCCGTCGTGTTCAGGATCGTGTAGTCGTCGCCGCGGCGCAGGCGGAGGGTGACCTCGCCGGTGATCGCCGAACCGACCCAGCGCTGCAGCGCCTCGCGGAGCATGAGTGACTCGGGGTCGAGCCATCGCCCCTCGTACATGAGGCGACCCAGTTTGCGTCCGTCGGTGTGGTACGACGCAAGCGTGTTCTCGTTGTGGATCGCGTTGACGAGCCGCTCGTAGGCGATGTGCAGCAGCGCCATGCCCGGCGCCTCGTAGATGCCGCGCGACTTCGCCTCGATGATGCGATTCTCGATCTGGTCGGAAACGCCGAGACCGTGACGGCCGCCGATGGCGTTCGCTTCGAATACGAGGGCGACCGGGTCGCTGTACTCGACGCCGTTGATCGCGACGGGCCTGCCGGCCTCGAATCGCACCGACACCTCCTCGGTCTCGACCGCGACGTCCTCGCGCCAGGCGGCCACACCCATGATCGGCTCGACGATGTCGAGACCGGCATCGAGGAATTCGAGCTTCTTCGCCTCGTGGGTCGCTCCCCAGATGTTCGCGTCGGTCGAGTACGCCTTCTCCGTCGCGTCGCGGTAGGGGAAGCCGTGGGCGACGAGCCACTCGCTCATCTCGTGACGGCCGCCGAGCTCGCTGACGAAGTCGGCGTCGAGCCACGGCTTGTAGATGCGGAGCGCGGGGTTCGCCATGAGCCCGTAGCGGTAGAAGCGCTCGATGTCGTTGCCCTTGTAGGTGGAGCCGTCGCCCCAGATGTCGACGCCGTCCTCCTTCATGGCGCGGACGAGCAGCGTCCCCGTAACCGCGCGCCCGAGGGGCGTCGTGTTGAAGTAGGTCTTGCCGCCGGAGCGGACGTTGAACGCGCCGCACTGGAGGGCGACGAAGCCCTCTTCGACGAGGGGGCGCTTGGCATCGACGTGGCGCGCGATCTCGGCGCCGTACTCCTTGGCACGATCCGCGACACCGTCGATGTCGGGCTCATCGTACTGACCGATATCTGCGGTGTACGTGCAGGGCACCGCGCCCTTCTCGCGCATCCACGCGACCGCGCACGAGGTGTCGAGACCGCCGGAGAAGGCGATGCCGACGCGCTCGCCCACGGGAAGAGATGAAAGAACCTTGGACATGCTCTCTATCCTAGGGGTGACGCGGGGGCGCGGATGTCCACCCGCCCCTGCCTCAGTCGATCAGACCGAGCTCCCGGACGGCGTCGCGTTCCGAGACCAGCTCGGCCACCGACGCGTCGATCCGCTCGCGCGAGAACGCGTCGACGTCGAGCCCCTCCACGACCTCCCACGCGCCGCCCACTGAACGGACGGGGAACGACGAGATGAGTCCCTCGGGCACCCCGTACTCGCCCCGCGAGACCACCGCGGCGCTCATGCGGCGCTCCCCCGTGCCGTGCACCCAGTCGCGCACGTGCTCGATGGCGGCGTTCGCCGCCGAACCGACCGACGAACCGCCGCGAACCTCGATGATCTCCGCTCCGCGCTTCGCCACGCGGTCGATGTATGCACCGCGCGCCCAGTCGGGGTCGACGACCTCGAGCGCGGGTCGCCCTCCGACCGTCGCACTGCTGAGATCGGGGTACTGCGTCGCCGAGTGATTGCCCCAGATCGTCACGCCATCGATGTCCGCGACGGGGGCGCCAGCCTCAGCCGCGAGCAGGCCGACCGCGCGATTGTGGTCGAGTCGGGTGAGCGCCGTGAATCGCTCAGCGGGAACTCCCTCGGCGTGCTGCTGGGCGATGAGCGCGTTGGTGTTCGCCGGATTACCCACGACGATGACGCGGACATCGTCTGCCGCCCGCTCCCCGATCGCGCGCCCCTGCGGTCCGAAGATCGCACCGTTGGCCTCGAGCAGGTCACCGCGCTCCATGCCGGCGGTGCGGGGACGCGAACCGATGAGCATGGCGATGTTCGCGCCATCGAATCCGACGGCGGGGTCGTCGCTGAGCTCCACTCCCGCGAGCAGCGGGAAGGCGCAGTCCGCGAGTTCCATCGCTGTCCCTTCAGCCGAGCGCATGCCCTGCGGAATCTCGAGCAGACGCAGCCTGACCGGCTGGTCGGGTCCGAGCATGTCGCCCGCGGCGATCCGGAACAGTGCCGCGTAACCGATCTGCCCTCCGGCTCCCGTGAGGGTGATCGTGACGGGGGTGCGCGTCGTCTCAGTCATCGGGGATCCTCTCAGCGCAGGTCGAACGTGCGCGGGTCCGCGCCGAAGCCGCGACCCGTCTCGTAGGCGTCGATGGCCGCCATCTCGGCGTCGGTCAGCGCGAAATCGAAAACGTCGGCGTTCTCGATCATGCGCTCGCGCTTCGACGTCTTCGGGAAGACGATGGTCCCGTGCTGCACGTGCCAGCGGATGACCACCTGGGCCGGCGTCTTTCCGTGCGCGGCGGCGGTCTCGACGATGGCGTCGCGCTCGAGCAGGTCCGACTTGCCCTGCGAGAGCGGGCCCCACGCCTCCACTGCGATGTCGTGGTCACGGCAGAACTGCACGAGCTCGCGCCGCTGGTGCATCGGGTGCAGCTCGATCTGGTTGACCGCTGGAACGACCCCCGTCTCCTCCAGCAGCTGCTGCAGGTGCTCGATCTCGAAGTTCGAGACCCCGATCGAGCTCGCCCGACCGGAACCGACGATCTCGATGAGCGATCGCCACGCGCCGAGAGCTTCGCCGTACATCGGCTGCGGCCAGTGGATGAGGTAGAGATCCACCGAGTCGAGCCCTAGGCGCTCGAGACTCTCGTCGAAGGCCTCGTGCGCTCGCGTCTGATCGGTGTTCCAGAGCTTCGTCGTCACGGTGATCTCGTCGCGCGGGATCCCCGACGCGGCGATCGCCCGGCCGACCTCTGCCTCGTTCCCGTAGAAGGAGGCGGTGTCGATGTGCCGGTATCCGACCTCGAGCGCGTCGCTCGTGACCCGCTCGGCCTCGCCGGCCTCGACCTTGAAGACGCCCAGGCCCAGCTGGGGGATGCTCTGGCCGTCGTTCAGCTGGATGCGGGGTGCTGGTATCGCTGTCATGGTCTTCGCTGATCCCTCCGATTCGGTGGCGGTCGGCGGCCGCGGCGATCGCGGGCACGCTGGGGCCAGTGTACGCGGAGCACCACCCGAAACCGCGCATTGGGGTGCAGCGGGCGGACGTTGGATAATGGGTGATCATGAGCATCGAGTTCCCGGAGGAGCTGCCCGTCAGCCAGATGCGGGAGGAGATCGCGGCTGCGATCTCGGAGCACCAGGTCGTGATCGTCGCCGGCGAGACCGGGTCGGGCAAGACCACCCAGTTGCCGAAGATCGCACTGGATCTCGGGCGCGAGCGCATCGCGCACACCCAGCCCCGCCGCATCGCCGCCCGCACGATCGCCGAGCGCGTCGCAGAGGAGCTGGGATCCGAGCTCGGCGGTCTCGTCGGCTACCAGGTGCGCTTCACCGACCGTGTCTCAGAAGAGACGCGGATCAGGCTCATGACGGACGGGATCCTGCTGAATGCGATCCATCGGGATCGGGACCTCTCCGCCTACGACACCATCATCATCGACGAGGCGCACGAGCGCAGCCTCAACATCGACTTCCTCCTCGGCTATCTCAGAACGCTGCTGCCGCGCCGCCCCGACCTCAAGGTGATCATCACGTCAGCGACGATCGACCCCGAGTCGTTCGCCCGCCACTTCGCCGACCCGACGACCGGTGAACCGGCACCTGTCATCGAGGTCTCCGGGCGCACCTACCCGGTGGAGATCCGGTACCGGCCGCTCACCCGCGAGCGCGAGGTGCAGCGGAAGAACGGCACCGCCGAGACGATCACGGAGGAGCGCGACCTGTTCGAGGGCATCGGCGACGCCGTCGCCGAACTGACGCGTGAGGAGCCGGGCGACATCCTCGTCTTCCTCTCGGGCGAGGCGGAGATCCGCGACGCCGCCGACGCGCTCGGCGGGCGCCTCCGCGGCACCCGCACCGAGATCCTCCCCCTCTACGGTCGCCTCTCGGCAGCCGAGCAGCACCGGGTCTTCGAGCCGGGGAAGCCCGGTCATCGCAGGGTCGTACTCGCCACGAACGTCGCGGAGACATCGCTGACGGTGCCGGGGATCCGGTACGTCGTCGACGCCGGCACCGCACGCATTTCCCGCTACAGCTCGCGATCCAAAGTGCAGCGCCTCCCGATCGAGGCGATCTCCCAGGCGAGCGCGAATCAGCGCTCCGGCCGGTCGGGTCGCACGAGTCCGGGCATCGCGATCCGGCTCTACGGAGAAGACGACTACCTGACCAGGCCGGAGTTCACCGACCCCGAGATCACCCGCACCGGCCTCGCCTCGGTGATCCTGCAGATGCTCTCCCTCGATCTCGGAGAGGTCGCGGACTTCCCGTTCCTCACCCCACCCGACCCGCGCGGCGTCGCCGACGGCCTCGGCCTCCTCACCGAGCTCGGCGCAGTTGCACCGGCCGGCACGGGCGACGGCGGTCGCGATGGCGGTCGCGGGAAGGCTCGGCGCCGCGGATCCGGCACGAAACCCGCGCGCCACCGCATCACGAAGATCGGGCGCGAGCTCTCGCGTCTCCCCATCGAGCCGAGGTTCGCGCGCATGGTCGTCGAGGCGCGCCGGCACGGCGTCGTCCCCGAAGTCCTCGCGATCGTCGCGGGTCTGACAGTGCAGGACGTGCGCGAGCGCCCCGCCGAGGTGCGGGGCCGCGCCGATGAACTGCACGCCCGCTTCGCCGACCCCCAAGGCGACCTGATGACGCTGCTGAACCTGTGGAACTACCTCCAGGAGCAGCAGCGCGAACGCTCATCGAGCAGCTTCCGGCGCATGTGCAAGGCTGAGTACCTGAACTTCCTGCGCGTGCGCGAGTGGATGGATCTCGTCAGGCAGATCGAGCGGATCGCACGGGGGCCGCGCGGGGCACGGGTCGAGGGCGGGGCCGGAACCGAAGGCGGGGAAGGGTCCGGCGGGATCGGCGACGCCGTGCACCGCTCAGTGCTCGCCGGCCTCCTCTCCCAGCTCGGGGTGCGCGACGACCGGCAGGATCGCGGCGCCCCGCGCGCCTCAGGTGGACGCGGCGCCCCGAAGCGCCGCCCCGCGCAGGAGTATCTGGGGTCGCGCGGCACGCGTTTTGTGCTCTACCCGGGCTCGGTGCTGGCGAAGAAGCCGCCGGAGGTGGTGATGAGCGTCGAGCTCGTCGAGACGAGCCGGCTCTTCGCCCGCAGCAACGCCGTCGTGAACCCGGAGTGGGCCGAGGAGCTCGCCGGTCCGCTCGCGAAGCGCCAGATCAGCGAACCTCGGTGGGAGAAGTCGCAGGGGGCCGCCGTCGCGTACGAACGGGTCACGCTGTACGGGGTCCCGATCGTTTCGCAGCGCCGGGTGCAGCTGTCCCGTTTCGATGAGGCGCACGCGCGCGAACTGTTCATCCGTCACGCGCTCGTCGACGGGGACTGGGATTCGCAGCAGGCGTTCGATCGCGCGAACCGACAGCTGCGGAGGGAGCTCGAGCAGTTGGAGGAGCGCACGAGACGGCGCGACCTCGTCACCGACGACGACGCGATCTATGCGTTCTATGACGCGCGGATCCCCGCGCATGTCACGAGCACGCGCTCGTTCGAGGGCTGGTGGAAGGAGGCGCAGCGGAAGACCCCGAACCTCCTGAAGCTGCGCCGGGAGGACCTGCTCGAGGACGCCGAGGCGGAGGTCGACGAACGCGAGTTCCCGCGCGAGTGGCGCTCGGGCGATCAGAAGCTGCGTCTGAAGTACCGCTTCGATCCGACCGCCGACGACGACGGTGTGACGGTCACCGTCCCGCTGCCACTGCTCCCCCGCCTCGACGGGGCCGAGTTCGAACAGCTCGTTCCCGGACTGCGCCAGGAGCTCGTCACGGCGCTGCTCAAGACACTGCCGAAGGCGATCCGGAAGCACGTGGTCCCCGCTGCGGACTGGGCGCGGACACTGCTCGAAGCGGTCGGACCGCGCTTGGATGCCGCTGGTCCGGGAGGCGGTGCGGGTCAGGATCCGGCCACGGGTCTCACCGCGCTCCTCGCGGCCGAGATCCAGCGCCGCACGAGCGTCCGCGTGTCGCCTGACGACTTCGATCCACAGCGACTCCCTGCCCACCTGACGCCGACCTTCCGCGTGATCGACGGGAGGGGTCGTACCGTTGGCACCGGCAAGGACCTCCGCGAGCTGCAGCGCGCGCACCAGTCGCAGGCCACGGCCGGCGTGGCTCGGGTCGCTGCCGCTGCCATGCCGAAGAGCGATCTTGAGCAGACGGGCGCGACCTCGTGGGTGTTCGGCGATATTCCGCAGCACGTGGACTCCACCTACGCGAAGGGCAAACGCGGAACCGGGAGCGGCGTGGTGCGCGCGTATCCGGCGCTCGTCGACCGGCGCAAGCACGTCGATCTCGCCCTTGTCGCCGATGCGGAGGAGCAGGCGCGGCTCAGCAGGCGCGGGCTTCGGCGCCTGGTCGCGCTGAGTTCACCCTCTCCGGCCAGCTACGTGCGCGACCACCTCTCGAACCAGGAGAAGCTGTTGCTCGGCGCCGGCCCCTACCGCAGCCTCGACGAGACGATCGCCGACGTCTCGCTGGCGGTGGCGGATGCCGTGATCCGCAGGCACGCGCCCGACGGACTCGTGTGGTCCGAACGCGCCTTCCAGGCGCTCGCCGACGATTACGCGAGATCGTTGATCGACGAGATCTACCGCGCCATCGCTCTGACCGCGCGCGTGCTCGACGGTGCCCGTCTCGCGAGAAAAGCCGTCGAGGGCGCGAAGTCGCTCCAGGTGCTCGGGCAGGTCGCTGGTGCCGCGCAGCAGATCGACGGACTCGTGTACCCCGGGTTCGTGTCGCGGACCGGCCTCGCTCAGCTGGAACGCCTGCCCGTCTACCTGGAGGCCGTGCGGCTGCGCATGGAGGCGCTGACCGGTGACGCGGGCAGGGACCGCGTCAGGCAGAACGACGTCGATCGCGCGCTCGCGGCGTTCGCCGATGCCGGCGGAAAGATCCCCCTGCCGCCCGACGCTCCGGAACGGCTCACGCGGGCGCGCTGGTTGATCGAGGAGCTGCGCGTGAGCCTCTTCGCGCAGCAGTTGCGCACCGCCGAACCGGTCTCGCTCGCGCGCGTCCAGCGCGCGCTCGCGTGACATGCCGCCAACTCGATATGCTGACGCCATGGAACAGCACACGGGAGAGTCGACGGAGCTCGCGATCGGCATCGACGTCGGCGGCACCGGCATCAAAGGGGCGGCGGTCGACATCGCCACGGGCGAGAAGCTGACGAAGCGTCACAAGTCGCTCACTCCCGAGGGCGGCATGCCCGACGCGGTCGCCGCGAGCGTTGCCGAGATGGTCTCAGCGATCCGCGACGAACTCGATGAGAACGGCATCCTGGACAGGTCAGTCACCCCGAAGATCGGCGTGACTCTCCCCGGCGTCGTGCAGCACGGCATCATGCGCACCGCCGCCAACATCGATCAGAGCTGGATCGATCTCGACGCCGTCGCGCTCATGTCGGATGCGATCGGCTCGCCCGCGTACGTGGTGAACGACGCCGACGCCGCCGGCATCGCAGAGAGCGCGTTCGGTGCCGTCGCCGGATGCTCCGGCGTGACCCTCGTGTTCACGTTCGGCACGGGAATCGGCGCGGCGCTCATCCACGACGGCGTCCTGGTGCCCAACTTCGAGCTCGGACACCTCGACCTCGGCGAGCACCGCAACTACGAACGGTACGCGTCGCCGAAGAACATCGAGCGCGAGGGCATCTCGCTCAGCGAGTGGGCGGAGCGCGTGCGCGCGTACATCGTGCACATCGAGCAGCTCTTCTGGCCCGATCGCATCGTCATCGGCGGCAGCATCAGCAAGTCGAGCGACGAGTACCTCCCCTTCGCCAGCGTGCGGGCCGAGGTCATTCCGGCGCACTTCCGCAACAACGCGGGCATCGTGGGTGCCGCTCGGCTCGCTGCGCGCTGATCCCCCACCATTCTCGCGGTTTCACGTCGAATTCCGTCGTGTTCCCCTAGAGAATACGATCATTTCGCCCGTATACTGCTGTGATGGGCATTTATCGTGATCTCGGTCGCAGCCCTGGGGTCTTCGGCATCCTCTTCGCGCAGCTCACGGCGCGCTTCCCCTTCGGGATGCTCTCGATCATCCTGCTGCTGCACATCGAGCAGGCGTACGGACTGTACACGTACGCCGGTATCGTGCTGGCCTGTCAGAGCTTCGGGCAGGCGATCGCCGGCCCACTGATGGGGCGCCTTATGGGAGCGTTCGGCATGCGGCCGGTGCTCTCCATCACGACGCTCGCGTGCTCGGCGTTGCTCATCGCGATCGCCTGGGTGCATCTGCCCCTCGCAGTGGTGGCGGGCATGGCGTTCGCGATGGGCATCGCGACTCCGCCGGTCACCCCCGCCGTCCGCACGATCTACCCGAAGATGGTGCCAGGACACCAGCTATCCGGCCTCTTCTCGCTCGACGCCTCCGCGCAGGAGATCATCTGGGTCTTCGGTCCCGTCGTCGCGGTGTTCGTGTCGTCCCAGTTCGGCACGGAGTGGGGCCTCATGGTCGCGGCGGCATTCATGCTCTTCGGCGGCCTCTGGTTCATCGCAACGAAGGCGGTCGGCCGGGTCAGGATCCCGCAGGCCCGCCGTCGCTTCGGCGCCGTGCTCCGCCACCCCACCGTCGTGATCGCGACCATCGCCGGCTTCCTGTTCGTCGCTTCCTTCGCCGCGCTCGAGGCAGGGATCGTCGCGGTATTCGGCCACGGCGCGCTTGAGGCCGGCGTCGTGCTCGCCGTCTTCGCCGGCGGCTCGCTACTCGGCGGCCTGCTCGTCGGGCACCGCCAGATGCGACCATGGTCGATGCTGCTCCGCTCACTCGTCGTCCTGATCGGCACCGCGCTCTGCCTCTTCAGCTTCGAGGCCTGGTGGCTCTCCGTCGTCCTCTTCCTCGGCGGCCTCGGCACGGCACCGATGTTCGCGGCCCTCTCCACCACCGTCAGTGCGACGGTGAAGTTCTCGGAGACCGCCGAGTCGTACGGCTGGGTCGGCACGGGGCAGCTCGTCGGCGTCGCACTCGGCTCGGCGATCGCCGGCGTCGCCATCGACCAGTACGGACCCGTGGGCGCGATCATCGTGTCGATCCTGTTCCTCCTGGCGACCGTGATCCTCTCCGCAGCGTGCATGCGGATCATCCCCGATCTGAAGGGCCGCAACGCCACTCCGATCCCCGATACCGAACCCGTGCAGCTCCCTGACGCCGCCGGGTCGCATGTGTCAGACTGACACGTGATCACCACCGATGCAGTTCCAGGAGGAAATCTCATCATGACGAGTTACGCAGTCACCAACCCGGCAACGGGCGAGGTCGTCGCCGAGTACCCGACCGCCACCGATGCACAGGTCGAAGAGGCCATCGCCTCCGCCCAGAAGGCCTACCAGGAGTGGTCGCGCACGACCACTCTGGCAGAGCGGTGCGCCCTCGCCAAGAAGGCTGGCGAGCTGTTCATCGAGCGCAAGGAAGAGCTCGGCAAGATCATCCAGCGCGAGATGGGCAAGCCGCTCGCCGACTCGATCGGCGAGGCCGAGTTCGCCGGTGAGATCACCGCGAAGTTCGGTGAGATGGCTCCCGAGTGGCTCGCCGACGAAGAGCTGAAGGTCGACGACGGTCTCCGCACCTTCATCCGCAAGCAGGGCATCGGCGTGATCCTCGGCATCATGCCGTGGAACTTCCCCTACTACCAGGTGGCCCGCTTCGCATCGCCGAACCTGGTCCTCGGCAACACCATCGTGCTGAAGCACGCCGAGCAGTGCCCCGAATCGGCTCTCGCTATCGAGCAGATCTTCCGCGACGCCGGCTTCCCCGAGGGCGCCTACGTCAACGTCTTCGCCTCGCACGACCAGATCTCCACGATCATCGCCGATGACCGCGTGCAGGGCGTCTCTCTCACCGGGTCGGAGCGCGCCGGCGCGATCGTCGCCGAGCAGGCGGGCAAGCACCTCAAGAAGTGCGTGCTCGAGCTCGGCGGGTCCGACCCCTTCCTCGTGCTCGACACGAGCGACATCGATTCGGCCGTGCAGCACGCCGTCACCGGCCGCATGGAGAACTCGGGCCAGGCCTGCAACGGTTCGAAGCGCATCATCGTCATGGACCAGTACTTCGACGAGTTCGTCGAGAAGTTCAAGCAGGCGGTGAGCGGCCTCTCCGCCGACAACGACGACTTCGGCCCGCTCTCCTCCTCGAAGGCCACCGAGACGCTCACGCAGCAGGTCGCCGGAGCAGTCGAGCAGGGCGCCGAGATCCTCGTCGGCAACAACGAGCCTGAGGGCAACTTCTACACCCCCTCGGTCATCTCGGGCGTGACGCCGTCGATGGACGTCTACACCGAAGAGCTCTTCGGCCCCGTCGCGCAGCTCTACCGCGTTTCCAGCGACGAGGAGGCCGTGAAGCTCGCCAATGCGACGCCCTACGGTCTCGGCTCAATCGTGATCTGCGAGGATCTCGAGCGCGCCGAGCAGATCGGCAACCAGCTCGACGTCGGCATGGTCTTCATCAACGGTGCGGGCCTCGAGGGCGCAGATGTGCCCTTCGGCGGCGTCAAGCGCTCCGGCTACGGGCGCGAGCTCGGCCGCGGCGGTATGGAAGAGTTCGCGAACAAGAAGCTGTTCCGCTTCGCGAGCTGATCGTCCCCCGCGTATCACGCGCCAAGCGGCTGGGCCGGAATCCTTCGGGGTTCCGGCCCAGCCGCTTGCGAGGGGCAACTCTTCCCGTAGCGCGAAGTAGCGTCGCGAGCGAGCCAGCCCGCTACTCCCCCTAGTCGCTGTGCTGGAATCTCGCCTTCAGACGATCGATGCGTTCCTGGCGATGCTCCCTGCGCTCGGCATGCTTCTCGGCACGGACCTGCTCGTGAGCAGCCTGCGCGGCGGCATCCGCGGCAATCTCGGCGGCGGCGAGCTCATCGAGCACATCCTCCTCCCCGCGTCGGAGCAACGTGGCTCCGGAAGACTTCGCGAACTCATCGAGTTCGGCCGGCGAGTCTTCTCTGAGCTCAGCGATTACACCCGCGTGGCCCGGAGGGAGCGCCTGACTCATCTGAGCAATCACGCCCTCGGAGGCAGAGTCACGGGTCAGGTCGAATGCCGAACCGATGAGTCCGCCGCTCGCGAAGCCCAACAGCACCCCCAGCGGACCTCCAAGGACTCCGATGAGCGCTCCCAGACTGCCACCCCCGAGTGTCGCAAGCCCGATGACATTGTCCTGGCCGTCCGTCACGCGGAGTTCACCACTCGCTGTCCGTTCCACCACCGCGGCACCCGACACGGTGATGCCAAGATAATCAGCATTCCTGAACTTGCTGAATGCCTCGTAGGCCTTGCTCGGTTCGTCCCAACTCAACAGCACGACGTTCGATGTACTCATGTGGTTCCCCTGTCTCGTGATCCCCCAGGGTCGGGGTTTCCACCCTATGTACTCGAGCGCGTTGAAACCAGCATCCGCGACCTTGCCGGGTATGGACAGGAGCCGGCTCGGACATCAGGCCAAGCGTGATCCATTCGGCACCGGAGATTCCACGGAAGCCAGCACGATGCGTCCCTCGTCGTCCGGTGCCCCCGTGACCAGTACCTCCGACTTCACCCCCGCCACCCGCTTCGGCGGGAAGTTCGTGACGCAGATCACCTGTCTCCCGACGAGCTCGTCAGGCGAGTACAGGTCAGTGATCTGGGCGCTCGATCGCTTCACACCGAGATCGCCGAGATCGACGTCGAGCACGATGGCCGGAACTCGGGCTTTCGCGTTCGGCTCAGCCGCGACAACGGTGCCGACGCGGATCTCCACTTGCTGGAAGGTCTCCCACGAGATGAGTGCGGTCATGACTCCACGCTACCCTTGTTCACGAGTGCGCCGTGGGTACAGTGGGGTCGTGTTCGATAGCGGCACCGTCTCCATGGGCGTCTTCTGGTTCAGCCTCGCCCTGATCACCGCAGGACTCGCCCAGCAGAAGAATCGGAATCGGCTGATCTGGTTCGTGGCGGGCCTGTTCCTCGGCCCGCTCGCGACCGCTCTCGTCGTCGTATGGGACCCACCAGAGTCGGAGCGCAGCGGCGTCGGCGACAGCATCCGACGATACCGGGCAGCGCGCGCAGCCCAGCGATCCCGTGAAGCGTGAGGTTGAGCCTCTGGTGCACCGGCATGGCGGCCGCTTCACCGGGGCGGTGGGGAAGTTTCGGGCGCTGCTGCATCGTTTGAGTCCGTCGACGATCGGGAGCCTCAACTACGTCCACGTGATGTACGAAGTCGGTCTCGAAACCCTCGATGAACCTGCCATCGGAGTCTTCTCATCCGAGACGAACGCTCTCGCATACATCGATGACCATCGCGACGTCCCGCATATGGAGCTGCGCTGGCAGTCGGTGCCCCTCCACGGCGATGATGTCTTCGCCCCGAAAGCTGGGGAAATCGTCTATCTCGTGAGTGATGGCGGGCCCTCGGACGGTATCGAAGCGACGTACGTGTCTTCGGTGGGCGTCGCAGCGTTCAGGTCGCGCGAGGATGCCCTCGGATTCGCGGCGGACCACCGAGAGACACGCTACGTCTCTGACCCTCGCGTGCTCAGCATGGTGCTCGACGCTCTCACGGATGAGCGTACGAAGACTGTTTGAGGCTGGACCACTGTAGGCATCGAGCCGAGGCTCACGAGAGATCGACAGACGGGTGTGACCGCACCGAGAGCGCCTATCCGCTCGCGCACGCGCGGGCGGCATAAGATTTGTCATGTTCCCCCACTTTTCCCCCGACGGCCTCGTGGAAGGCAAGTGATGACCCTGAGCACCCCGGCGAAGCGTGAGCATCCGCGCGATTCCGCGAAATCTGCGCGCCGCGTCGCGTACGCGGCCCTCGCCGGGACCGCGATGGAGTGGTATGACTACTACTTGTTCGGCCTTGCCGCGGCCCTCGTGTTCAACCGGCTCTATTTCACGACGCTCGACCCGCGGGCGGCGTCACTCGCCGCTTTCGCGACGTTCGGTGTGGGGTTCGTGGCGCGGCCGCTGGGCGCGATCCTCTTCGGATCGATCGGTGACCGTATCGGCCGCCGTCCGGCGCTGCTGCTCAGCGTGACCCTGATCGGCGCTGCGACGGTGTGCATGGGGCTGCTCCCCGATTTCGCGGCGATCGGCGTCGCGGCTCCGGTGTTCCTCGTGCTGCTGCGGCTCGTGCAGGGCGTCGCCGTGGGCGGCGAGTGGAGCGGCGCGATGACCATCGCGGTCGAGCACGCGCCCGCTGAACAGCGCAGCAAGCTCGCGGCACTCGTGCAACTCTCCTCCCCCATCGCCACGCTGCTCTCGAGCGGAGCGTTCACCCTCGTGCTCCTCCTCCCCGAGGAATCCTTCGACGCCTGGGGCTGGCGACTCCCCTTCATCGCGGCGCTCCCGATGCTCGTCATCGCGCTCATCATGCGGGCGAAAATCGAGGAATCACCCGAGTTCTCCCGCATCGCCGCTGCGGGCACGAGGCCGCGGGTTCCCCTTATCGAACTCTTCAGGCGCGCGCCTGGCCGGCTCGGGATCGCGATCCTGGTCTCCATGCTGGGCGTCGGCGGCTTCTATTTCATGAACACGTTCCTCGTGAACTTCGGCGCCAACGAGCGCGGCATCGACCGTCAGATCATGGTGAACGCCATGCTCATCGCGGCGGTCGTACAGGCGTTCGTCACGATCTGGTCTGGCCGCCTCGCCACCCGCTTCGGGCCGGGGCGCGTGACGCTGTGGGGTGGGCTCGCCACCACCGCCGTCGCATTCCCGGTCTTCTGGCTCGTCGACACGCAGCACCCGCTCGCCGCGGTGGCGGCGCTGAGCCTGGGGCTCTCGGCGGTGATCCTCGCCTACGGCGTGGCAGGATCGGCCCTCGCCGGCCTCTTCCCCACCGAACTCCGCTACTCGGGAGTGAGTCTCGGCTACAACCTGGCTGCCGTCGTCGGCGGGTTCCTCCCGCTTGCAGCGCAGGCATCGCTCGGGTGGTCGGGCGGCGGGTCGTGGGGGCCCGCGCTCCTGTTCGCGACGTTCGGGCTCGCCACCGCGGTCGGGGGCGCGCTCGCGCACCGCGTGCTGCCGCGCGAGTAGTCCAACATCGGCCGATCAGGCCAGCACGCGGTTCAGTCGAGGGTTCGGTGGAGGGTTACGCATGGAATTCTCACCGAATAGCATGCGAAACCCTCCACTCAACGGGGTGACCAGGGCCAGGGCCAGGGCCCGTGCCAGGGCCAGAGCCGCGCGGACCTAGTGCTCGCAGGCGCAGGCCTCGCCACCGCCGCAGCACGCGTCTCCCGCAGCCCCGTGCGGCTTCGAGCGCGGCGCGTCGAGCGACGGGTTCCGGTCGAAGAACCCGAACGGCTTCAGCGTGAACGCCACCTTGTCGACGGGCATGATCGGCCAGTCCTCGGTGCGGGTGATGTGGTGGATGCCGAACACGTACCAGAGGACCACGTCGGTGTCGACGAGATTCTCGTCGTCAGCGATCCACGCGCTCATCCCGTTGCCGAGATCATCGGCTGACTGCGTCGGGTAGTCGCCCGCCGGCCAGAGCTCGCCGTCGTGGTGCTTCGTCACCCAGAGCGTCTTCCCGATGACCGGGTTTCGCTGCAGGATCGGGGAGGACTCGTCGAGCATCGCCGGGAACGACGCCGAGGGCACCAGCTTGTACGCCGTCGGCGCGCCCCATGCGTTCAGGCGGTTCGGGTTCTGCACCTTCCAGGATCGCTGCCGCTCCCAGTCGAACACGCGACCGGCCTCCGACTCTGAGGCGATGACGGTGCCGCGCGTGTGGAGGTCGAGGCCAAAGGGGTTCGCATCGCTGATCGGCGCGGCCATCGAATCGGACTCGACGACAGTGTTGTCATCGCCGTCGACGTCGAGATCGAGGCGGGCGACCAGGAAGTGCTGGTGGAACGGCGCATACGTGCGCTGGTCGACGACGGTGCCGGTCGGGTGGGTCGCCGATGCGTCCTCCATCGGCGTTGAGACCATGATGCCCGTCGCGCGGATCTCGCACTCAATGTTTCCGTCGGGGTAGAAGCGCCAGTAGACGAGATACTCGTAGTTCGCTACGGTCGCGTGCACCGAGACGACGAAGCGCCGCATGCGCCGCACCTCGGTGCCGGCGTCGGGATCGACGTGCTTCCAGAGCACGGCGTCGTCCTCCTCGTGCAGGCAGATGGCGTTCTTCGTGACGCGCGGCTGACCCGACGTGTCCGGGAGCACCCCGTCGAGGTACGTGATCTCGCCGAGGCAGTCGCAGCCGAGTTCGAGCGAGGTGCACATGTAACCGAGTCCCCACTCGCCGATGTCGAATGCGGTGCGGCGGTAGTGATCGAAGCTCGAGTCGCGGTACGGGACGATCATCTCGGCGAGTGACATCCGGTACGCGATGTCGCGGTACTCGTCGCCGTCCTTGAATCGCACCTGGTGGAGCACGGGGCCCTCGCGGTAGTTGAAGCCGATGCGGAACTCCCAGTCCTGCCAGCGCAGCAGCGACCCGTCGAGGGAGAACGAGACGCCCTCCGGCTGGGTGATCTCGAGGGGCTTCAGGTCGGTCCGCGGCGTCTCATTCCGCAGTTCCGGTGTGTACTCGGCGTCGACGGCGGGGAACCCTCGGTCGTGGCCCTCGTCAATCTCGAGCACCTCCATGGTGTTCACGTCGACGATGATCTTCATCCCGCTGAGCGGGTGCGCGTAAGGGTTCCCGTTCGGGGTCGCTCGCACCCAGATGTCCACCCAGCCGAGACGGCGGTCCCGCCACTGGGGCGGCATCACGGCATTGCCATAGGTCCAGAGGTCGAACAGCACGAGGTCGACGTTCACTCCGCGTTGCTCGAGCGCGGCACGAACCGCGGGTTCCGCTCGCAGTACCTCGTCGCACTCGTGGTACTCGTCGACGGTGAAGTTCGGGGTGACCCCCGGCTTCCCCGTCCACGATTCCACGGTGCCCTCGGTGAGGTTCACGACGGCTTCGAAGACCTCGTTCGTCCGCTTCTCCCAGAGCACCGATAGGGATCGGCGGACGACCGGGTCGCCCGCTCGCCAGGCGCGCATCTCCGCTTTCGGCGGCTCGCGCAGAATGATCGAGGCGTAGCGCCAACCCCCGTCGATCCCGTGCTCGCGCGCGAGCAGGGACGAGGTGGCCGACAGTTCGTCGGCGGTCAGCGAATCCAGCGGGTGCAGCGCCATGGCGACTCCTTCACATCGCCCGGCACGCCGTCGTGCCGGTTCTCACGATGGAGAACAGTCTGCCACTCCCGGTGCCGTTCGCCGAACCGGCGCCGCGGGGACTACCAGCGCGGCTTGCGCTTACCGTCGGACTGACCGCGGTCGTCGCGACCGCGACGGTCGTCACGACCGCCCCGGCCGTCACGATCGTCGCGGGAGTACCCGCCTCGACCCGAGCCGCGGTCATCGCGATCCCACGAGCGTCCGCCACGATCGGAGCCACCGCCACGGCGGTCCCCTCCGAAGTCGCGTCCGCGTCGATCCTGACGGTTGCCGCCGCGGTCTCCGCGGTCGTCGCGGTCGAAGCGTCCACGACCGCCGCCGTCGCGATCCCGGCCGCCGTCGCGGTCGCGGCTGTAGCCTCGCGAACCGCCACGGTCGTCATCGCGCCCGCGGCGCGGTCCGTTGTCGCGCTTGATCTGGATCGCCTGGCCGCTCACGCGGGTGTCGGCGAGACGGGCGAGCAGGTCGTCGGAGAGGTCCGCGGGCAGCTCGACCAGCGAGAAGTCGGGTCGGATCGTGATCTTGCCGAAGTCGTCGCGGTTGAGGCCGCCCTCGTTCGCGAGCGCGCCGACGATCTGGCGGGGATCAACCTGGTGGCGCTTGCCGACCTCGATGCGGTAGGTGCTCAGCGACCCGCTCGGGCGGCTCCGACGCTCACCGCGCTCGCGATCGTCGCGACGGTCTCGCTTGCCGTCGCCCTCTTCCAGGAAGCGCGCGGCCTGGGCACGGTCCCGAGCGAACTTCTTGTCGTCGTTCTCGTCGAGCAGTAGCGGCGTGTCGCCCTGCGACACGACCGCGAGCGCAGCGGCGACGTCGGCTTCGGGCACATCGTGGTTCCGCACGTAGTGCGCGATGATGTCGCGGAAGCGCTCCACGCGCTCCGTCTCGGCGAGGGCCGCGGTGATGGCGTCGTCGAAGCGCGAGAGGCGGGTCGCATTGACCTCTTCGATGCCGGGGAGCGGCATCTGCGTCAGCGGCTGGCGCGTCGCCTTCTCGATCGACTTCAGCATGCGACGTTCACGCGGGGTGACGAAGCTGATCGCGTCACCGGACCGGCCTGCGCGGCCCGTGCGGCCGATGCGGTGCACGTAGGACTCGGTGTCGATCGGCAGGTCGTAGTTGATGACGTGGGTGATGCGCTCCACGTCGAGTCCGCGGGCAGCCACATCGGTTGCGACGAGAATGTCGAGCTTGCCCGACTTCAGCTGATTGACGGTGCGCTCGCGCTGCGCCTGCGCAACGTCGCCGTTGATGGCGGCGGCCGAGTAGCCGCGAGCACGCAGCTTCTCCGCGACCTGCTCGGTATCGTTGCGCGTCCGGGTGAAGACGATCAGACCGTCGAAGTTCTCGATCTCGAGGATGCGGGTGAGCGCGTCGAGCTTCTGCGTGTACGAGACCACCACGTAACGCTGCGTGGTGTTCGCGCTCGTCTGCGTCTTTCCCGCGATCTTGATCTCTTCGGGGTTGTTGAGGTGCTGCTGCGAGATCCGGCGGATCTGCGCGGGCATGGTGGCCGAGAAGAGCGCGACCTGCTTGTCGTCGGGCGTATCGGCGAGGATCGTCTCGACGTCTTCAGCGAAGCCCATCTTCAGCATCTCGTCGGCCTCATCAAGCACGAGGTACTTCAGCTCGGAGAGGTCGAGCGTGCCCTTGTCGAGGTGGTCCATGATGCGGCCGGGCGTGCCGACGACGATGTGCACGCCACGGCGCAGGGCCGACAGCTGCACTCCGTAGCCCTGCCCGCCGTAGACGGGAAGCACGTGCACGTTCTTCATGCGGGCGGCGTAGCTCTCGAAGGCCTCGCAGACCTGCAGCGCGAGCTCACGAGTCGGTGCGAGCACGAGCGCCTGCGGTGGCGTCTTCTGGGAGACGTCCAGGCGCGACAGGATGGGCAGCGCGAACGCGGCCGTCTTGCCGGTGCCGGTCTGCGCGAGGCCGACGACGTCGCGCCCCTCGAGCAGAACGGGGATCGTCGCTGCCTGGATCGCGGAGGGCGTCTCGTACCCGACGTCCTTGAGCCCCTTGAGCACGTCGGCGCTCAGGGCGAGGTCGGAGAAGGTGAGCTCGCCCTCGGCCTGCGATGCGGCCTGCTCGCCCGTCTCAGCCGCCTGCGCGGGCTCGTTCGGCGTCGTGTGTTCAGTGTCGCCAGCCGGAGTGTGCGGTGCGTGCTCAGAAGAGGTCATCATACAAGCTTACGCCCCTCGTCGCGGTACCGCGATTCCCGGCATGGCGACACGCCGCGTCAGCGGGCGAGCAGCACTCGCTCGAGGAGCTCGCCGAGGGCTTCGGGGGCATCGAGCGGCAGGACCGCCGCCACGTACTGATCGGGCCGCACCACGACCACCGCGCCGTCGCGGCCGATACCCCGTTCGGCGAAGATGTCGTTCCCGTCTTCGGTCGCGTAGACCTTCTCGTAGTCGATGAGGTCGAAGGGCCCGGTTCTCGGCAGGAAGATCTGCGGTACTCGCGTGACGTCGATCTCGGAGTAGTCCTGCGGGTAGACGGCCTTCACGTCGACAATCGCGTCGAGATTGGCACCCTGAGGAGTGCAGCGCCGCACCGGCGAAGCGGGATCCTCGTGCATCCACTTCGCCCACCGCTCCAGTGCCGCTCCGCCGGCATCGGCGAACGCGTAAACGCGGTACCGGCCGTCCGCCCGGTGGTGGTGACCGAGGTGGATCCGCACGGCATCGGCGACGCGCACCGTCGGCGCGGACTTGAACCGCTTCCCGACCGGGAACCCGGATGCGAGCTCCTGATGCGCGGTATCACCCGTGATCATCGACGGCGCGTACTCCGTCATGAAGCCAGCGGGGAACTCGGCGGTTGCGACATAGAAGTCCTCGAGCTCCGAGGGAGAGCTGAACTCCTCGGGCCGCTTCGCCATCATCGTCGACCACTCCCGGTCGAAGTCGATGAGGTTCTTCGCCACGACCTGACGCTCGTCGGAGTACGTGCGCAGCAACGTCTCGTCGCTGCGCCCCTCGAGCACGTACCCGAGCTTCCATGCGAGGTTCCAGCCGTCCTGCATCGATACGTTCATCCCCTGCCCGGCTTTGGCACTGTGGGTGTGGCACGCGTCGCCGAGGAGGAATACGCGCGGCTTGCCGTCGGGTGAGGTCTCGGCGTCGTCGAACCGGTCGGTGAGGCGGTGGGCGACCTCGTACACGCTGTGCCAGGCGACGTGCTTCACGTCCAGGGTGTAGGGGTGCAGGATCGCCTGGGCCCGCTCGATGATCGCCTCGAGAGGCGTCTCGCGCACCCGACCCCCATCGGTCTCGTCGACCTCGCCGAGGTCGACGTACATCCGGAAGAGGTGGTTGCCCTCCCGCGGGATGTGGAGAATGTTGCCGCCGTCGTGAGACTGGATCGCGCACTTCTTCCGGATGTCGGGGAAGTCGGTGACCGCGAGCGTGTCCATCACGCCCCAGGCGTGGAAGGCCTGGTCGCCGGCGAGCGTACCGCCGATGGCGCGACGCACGCCCGAGCGGGCTCCGTCCGCTCCGACCACGTACTTCGCCCGCACCGTCACCTCGGATCCCGAGTCCGGCCCGGAGGTGCGCCGCAGGGTGACGACGACGGGGCGGTCGCCCGAGTCCTCGACGACGAGTCCGACGAACTCGTAGCCGTAGTCCACCGCTCCGCGCGCAGGCGAATGCTGCGCGTACTCGGCGAAGTAGTCGATCACCCTGGCCTGGTTCACGATGAGGTGCGGAAACTCGCTGATCCCCGCAGGGTCGTCTGGGGCGACCGCGGTGCGGGTGATGTCGCGCGGCGTTTCCGCACTCGGCTTCCAGAACGCCATCTCGGTGATCTGGTACGCCTCCTGGATGATCTGCTGGGCGAATCCGAACGCCTGGAACGTCTCGACGCTGCGCGCCTGGATCCCGTCCGCCTGACCGATCGCGAGACGCTCGGGGCGGCGCTCGACGATGCGGGTCACGACATCGGGAAATTGGGCGAGCTGTGCTGCAGCGACGATTCCCGCCGGGCCGGAACCCACGATGAGCACATCGACTTCACCCGGCAGGTCGTCCGGCCGATCGAGCCCGACCCCGCGAGCCGGTTCGACGCGCGGATCGGTGGACACGTACCCGTGGTGGTGAAACTGCACTGCATCTCCTTTGTTGCATGTTCACTATTTGAACTCTATATTCGAATAGCGCGCACTCAGACTATGCGGTGCGTCACGATCTCACAAGTACGAACGAACGAGTCACAGCGACGCGTCACTAACCCGGGAAAGACGGCGAGCATGATGGCGACCACCTCCGAGTCCGGCACGACTGGCGACGCGGGCGGGGCTGGGGCCCAGACCCTCTCCCGCGGGCTGCGTGCCATCGAGATCCTCGCCGAGGCGCCGAGGCCGCTCTCCATCGCCGCGCTGGCCCGGGCGCTCGATGTGCACCGGTCGAGTGCCTACCGGGTGCTCCGCTCCCTCGAGGCGCACCGCTTCGTCGTGCGCGATGACGCGGGCCTCATCAGGCTCGGCCCGAAACTCACCGCCCTCGCCCGCGGAGTGGCGCCGTCGCTCACCTCCGCAGCTCAGCATCCGCTCGCTGAGCTGGCCGAGACCGTCGGCATGACCGCGTTCATCACCGTGCTCGACGCCGACGAAGTCATCACGCTGGCCTCTGCAGAACCGGCGAGCGTGCCCGCGACCATCTCGCGCAGCCCCGGCGTACGGCACCCGATCGACCGCGGCGCCCCCGGGCACGCCATCGAGTCGGGGTTGACGCCCGACGCGCATGAGCGACTGTTCGGAGACCCCGACCCCACCCCCGCCGCTGCCGCAGCGCAGCGCTCGGGGTACTCCCTCACCGAAGGGGAGGTCATCGACGGGGTCGTGGCGATCGCCGTGCCCCTGACCATTGCTGGCGAGCCCCCGGCTGCCGTCGCCGTCGTGCACTTCAGCACCCCAGACGACGTGGCGTCGGTGGTCGCCGACCTTCACCGCACCGCCGACAGGATCGCCCGGAACTACCGCTAATCGCGCGACTCTGCCGCCCGAGCGATTCCCGAGACGAGCGCGGCGAAGGCTGCCGCCGCCCGGTCAGGGTCCAGGGCACCGGACGCGACGCCGATCGCTGCCTCGCGCAGCGCTCCGACAAGTAGCGCAGCGACCACGTGGGCATCGGTATCCGCGGGCACCGCCCCCGCTTCTCGGGCGGCCTCCAGCGTTTCGCAGATCATTCCGGCGCTCGCCCCCGACCCGATCCCCCGCTCAGGGCCTCCGTGCACGATCGCGGGGCCCGAGACATTGTAGAAGTGCCCGAGATGCGTGTCTGCGGCGAGCGCGAAGAGCGGTGCGGCGTGGGCGGCGATGCGCTCGGTCCAGCTCCCTGCGTCATCGACGGCGGCGCGGGTGCGCTCGACGACCCGAGCTCCGAGTTCGGCGTAGGCGGCGCGGAGCAGTTCGTCGCGGCCTCCGGGGAAGTGCGCGTAGACGGTGCCGCGGGCGACGCCGGAGGCCGCGACGACACGGTCGATGGTGGCGGCGGAGTCGCCGCCCACTGCGATGACGTCGAGGACGGCGACGGCGATCTCCTGGCGGGTTCGGTCGCGTCGACGCTGCCGGAGCGTCGGGGGTGCGGCGTCGTCGGTTCGCGGGGTCACGGGCCCAGTCTACGACCCGGGCGAGGCTCACTCGGATGGTGAATGCAGGTTCTAGACTACGAGTCTAGTTTTACTGCTATTCGCGTGTTAGCGTGTGCATCGATATCCCTCCGCGCACCGACGCACGACCTCGAGAGGAACGCCATGGTCACCGCCGATCCGAGCGCTGGCGCCGCGCTCGCACGCCAGGCGCTGCCGCGCTTCGGCTTCACCGAGGAGGTCGAACTGCGACTCCTCAAGCAGCGCGAGAACGCGGTCTACGCGTTCACGGCGCGCGGCGACGACTATGTCGTGCGTGTGCACCGGCGCGGGTACCACTCCGACGCGGAGCTCGACTGCGAGCTCGCGTTCGTTCGTGCGCTGCGGGCGGAGGGCGTGGCTGTTCCCGACTTCCTGCTGGCCGACGACGGCCGCGGGTTCGCCGTGGTGGGTGCTCAGCACCCCGAGGGTGCGCACCAGGTCGACGTGCAGCGGCACCTCGCCAATACGGGAAACTTCGGCGACGAGCGCACCGGTGTGGATGGGTCGGCGATGATCGACCCGGAGGACTTCGCCGAGCTCGGCCGACTCGCGGCCCAGGTGCATGAGGCCACGGCCCGCTCGGGGTACCGCATGGCGGTGCCGCGGGACGACTGGGACCTCGACGGCCTCGTGGGGGCCGAGCCGGCGTGGGGCGATCCCTTGCGGCTCGATGAGCTCGCCGGAGACGATCGGGCCGCCGTGGTCGACGCGATCCCGCGCATCCGGTCGCTGCTCGGCGACTACGGAACACCGGAGCACCGGTTCGGCCCGATCCACTCCGACCTGACGCCGGAGAACGTGCTCCGCACCGAGGCGGGACTCGTGCTCATCGACTTCGACGACTTCGCCGCGGGCTGGCACCTCTTCGACCTCGCGACTGCACTGCACTTCTACGTGCCGCATCCGCGCTTCACCGAGTACCGGGACGCGCTCTTCGCCGGGTACGCGTCGGTGCGCTCGCTGGACGACGCCGACCACGCGGTGTTCCCGGCGATCCTGCTCGCTCGCGGTCTCACCTACCTCGGGTGGGCGGCGGACCGCCGCGGGGAGCCGACCGCGGAGTGGCTCGCCACTGATGTTCTCCCCCATATCGTCCGGTTGGCACACGAACTCAACGCTGCGCCGTCCGTTACCCCCTCTGCAGGAGCCCGCTCATGACCTCGAACGCCGATCTCATCGCCCGCCGCAACGCCACTATCGGGCCCTACTCCCCCCTGTTCTACACCGAGCCGCTGCAGTTCGTCTCAGCGCACGGCGTCTGGCTGACCGAGGCGAACGGCGAGCGGTATCTCGACGGCTACAACAATGTGCCGCACGTCGGCCACGCCAATGAGCGGGTGGTCGGTGCGCTGTGCTCCCAGGCCGCCACCCTGAACATCCACACCCGCTACCTCAACGAGCGGGTGGTCGACTACTCCGAGCGGCTGCTCGCAACGTTCGCGCCCGAGCTCGACCGGGTGCTCTACGGCAATTCCGGTTCCGAAGCGAATGAGCTCGCGCTCCGCATCTCACGGCAGCTCACGGGCGCGACCGGCGTCATCGTCTCCGACTACAGCTACCACGGCACGACGATCACGCTCGCGGAACTCACGACGGGCCTCAAGACGCGCGAACCGCTCGGCGCCCACGTGCGCACGCTCAGGATCCCCGATCTCGATCGCGACGACCGACCCGAGGCCGAAGTACTTGCCGCGACCCTCGCCGAGCTCGATGCCGCCATCGACTCGCTCCAGGAGCACGGTTTCGGGGTCTCCGCCTGTCTGTTCGATCCGCTCTTCTCGACCGAGGGAATGCCTCGGCTCCCCGAGGGGCTCATCGCGGGCATCGTCGACCGAGTGCGCGGCGCGGGCGGTCTCGTCATCGCGGATGAGGTGCAGAGCGGGTTCGGCCGCACCGGCACCCACATGTGGGGCCACGAGTACGCCGGCATGAGCCCGGACCTCGTCACGATGGGCAAGCCCATGGGCAACGGCCACCCCATGTCCGGCGTCGTGACCAGTGAAGCCGTGCTCGACGCGTTCGGGTCGCGCAACGAGTTCTTCAACACGTTCGCGGGCAACCCCGTCTCGGCGGCGGTCGGCGAAGCCGTCCTCCTCGAGATGGAGGAGAAGCAGCTCATGACCCGCGCTCGCGGGCTCGGTGAGACTGCCGGCTCCCGCTTCCGCGAGTTCGCCGAGCAGTACGATTTCGTGCGCTCCGCGAAGGGGGCCGGCCTCTTCCTCGGACTCGACTTCGCCATCGACGGGGCCCCGGCACCCGAACTCGCCAAGCAGGTCGTTGAATCGATGAAGCGCCGCAACGTATTGATCTCGCGCATCGGCCGCGACGAGAGCGTGCTGAAGGTCAGGCCCCCGCTCGCGTTCAGCTCGGATGAGCTGCCGATCCTGCTCGACGCACTGGATGAGTCACTCGCCGAGGTGTAAATTTCGCGCCCGAGTCTGCCGAAGGAGTACCCTCGGAGCAGGTGATGCTTCGAAGGCGGAGCATCATGAGAAAGGTACAGGGCATGACAACTGCACAGGAGCAGAACGTGTCTCGGGCGGACTCGCGTCCGACCCAGGTCGACAGCATCGGGGCGTTCCGTCGGATCGTATCGAGTTCATTCGTGCCGCTGGAGATCAGCGGCGAGGAGCGCGGCCCGTTCATGGCTCGGCTCTGCTCGGCGGATGCCGATGACGTGGTCTTCACCGAGGTGGCCGCCCGCCCCCATCTCGTCGAGCGCACGCGAGACACGATCGCGAGCGGAGGGAGCGGCTACTACAAGGTGAGCCTGCTGCTCTCAGGCAGCAGCATCCTGGTACAGGACGGTAAAGAACTTGTGATGCGCCCCGGCGACCTTTCGGTCTACGACACGTCGCGACCCTACTCACTGCTCTTCGGCGAGGACTTTCGGAACCTCATCATGATGTTCCCCAAGGACCGTCTCGAGATCCCCTCGTCCTTCACCGACCAGTTGACGGCCGTGTCGCTCAGCCAGGAGCACCGGGGCGTCTCCCCCGTCCTCACGGCATTCCTCTCGCAATTCCCCGGGCAACTCACTCATCTGAGCCAGCCCGTGCGCGCGAAACTCGCTCACACGAGCATCGATCTCATGGGAACGCTGTTCTCGAGCATCCTTGACGCTGCTCCCGGTCAGCGCGACCCCCACCAGGTGCTCCTGCAGAAGATCTACGCCTACATCGAACAACACCTCTCATCGGGTGACCTCTCGCCCGGCTCCATCGCAGCAGCCCACTATGTTTCGACTCGTCATCTGCACTCGCTGTTCCGGCAGGCCGACACCACGGTCTCCACGTGGATCCGCGAGCGACGACTCGAGCGCTGCCGGACGGATCTGCTTGATCCCGTGCTCGCCGAACGCACGGTCTCCGCGATAGCGGCACGCTGGGGCTTTACCGACGCGGCGCATTTCAGCCGTGTCTTCAAATCGGCGTACGGCCTCTCACCGAGCGACCTGCGCCGCGGCTGAGCCGCCACTCCGCGTAGCTGCGATCCTCCCCGCATCGTCGGGGAGCACCCCGGCGCGCGTACCTGCAGGCCTCTGCACGCCTCGAATCGGAACCGAGTTGAGACACGCGTTGACCGTTAGCGCACGACTGTTGTCGGAGGCGGTGATCGGATGCCTCGGTGGCCGTTTCGGTGCCTACAGTGAGATCACTTCCGGACGGTGGTGTTCCCAGATCATCGCCCGGCTTCTTCGAAGGAGATGAAGCAGCATGATCCACGCGCGCATCGGAGCACTGGACACTCAACGCAAGGGCGTCGACGACTGGGCCACCTACGACGAGTTCGCAGCGGGCATCGACACCTATCGGCTGCCGAACGTATCACTGCGAGGCCGCACCCTCGCCTTGACGCTCGCGGACGGCAATGTGCTCTCCTTCTCGTTCGCCACGGACACCGTGACGTGGAGCACGAACGGTTCCATCGCGGAACCTGGCGCAAATGACCCGTACGACGCCGTGCAGGTGCGCAGCGACGTCTTCTTCCTGAACCTGCCCCTCACCTCGCGCGATCGCGAGGCAGTCACGGTCGTCTGGTCCGAACGCACCGGCCGCGCGATCGTGACGCATTCCCGCATCGATGCCGAGCACACGGATGGTGAGCCCCAGGTGAAGCAGGACTTCATCGCCGCAACGCTCGACGGGAGTGCCGCAACCGGGAAGGCACCCGCCGAATCCCGGGACCTCATCGGCAAGCGCAACCTCTACCGATACAGTCCCGAGCACCTGTACGAGCACGTTTACATGTCCACCGAGCGCTATGCCTGGCAGAACCTGCAGGGCGTGCAGCGCGGCCACGGCGATATGGATCTCTCCACCGTCTGGAAGCTCGACGACGCGCTCTACCTCTTCTGCTTCCGTGAGTTCCGCATTCCGGTGGCGAGCGTGTGGCTGCACGATCTCGGCTACGACCTCATGACCACCGGCATCTTCCTCGGCATCACTGGCAGCGGAACCTCCGAGCACTCCCGAGCAGGAGGCCACGTGTACCCGCTCGGCACCGTCGCCTACCCCGACGTGCAACCCGTCTGATCCCGACTCACTGATTCACTCCCCCATTCCGTTCGAGAGGAACACCATGAAATCACGCATCCTGGGCATCGCCGCCCTGACTGCGGCCGCCGCGCTGGCGCTGACCGGTTGTGCCGGAGGCTCCGGCGGCGACGGCGACGCACCGATCAAGCTGGGCTCCGTCAATACCATCAGCGGTCCCGCCACCTTCCCCGAGGCGTCCGAGGCCGCTGCGGCCGTGTTCGACCAGGTGAACGCCGACGGCGGCATCAACGGTCGACAGATCGAATACAAGGCCATGGACGACAAGGCCGATCCCGCCACGGCGACCGCCGCAGCACGCGAGCTCATCGGCAGCGACGAGGTTGTCGGCCTGGTCGGCGGCGCCTCGTTGCTCGACTGCGAGATCAACGCGAAGTACTACGAGCAGGAAGACGTCCGATCGATCCAGGGCATCGGCGTCGACCCCGGGTGCTTCGACTCGCCGAACATTGCGCCCGCAAACATCGGCCCGTTCAACGACACGACCCTGACCATGCTCTACGGGTCTGAGGAGCTCGGGCTCGAGAACCTCTGCGTCTTCACGAGCGTCATCGGTTCGACCGGTCCAGCCTACGCGGCCGCCGTTGAGCAGTGGAGCGAGATCACGGGGAAAGAGACCACCATGATCGACGACACCGTCCCCTACGGCGGTGCCGACTACACGCCCTATATCGTGAAGGCCAAAGAGGCCGGCTGCGACGGCATCGTCAGCAACGCTGTCGAGCCCGACGCGATCGGGCAGATCAAGGCGGCGAATCAGCAGGGCTGGGATGACGTCTCGTTCCTGTTCCTCACCTCGACGTACAGCGAGAGCTTCGCGGCAGCGGTGGACAACAGTGCGGCAGGCGTCTACGTTCCCGCAGAGTTCTACCCCTTCACCGAAGACAACGAGATCAACGCCGACTGGAAGTCGCTGATGGAGGAGAACGAGATCACGCTCACCTCGTTCAGCCAGGGCGGCTACCTCGCCGCGACGTTCATGGTGGAGGTACTCGAGAGCATCGACGGAGACATCACCCGTGAGAGCGTCAACGACGCGCTGGCGAACATGGAGCCGATTGACAACGACATGCTCGCGTATCCCTATCAATTCGACCAGATCGCCGCCCAGGACTACGAGCCGGGCGGTTGGCCCGTCGTCCTGAAGTCGGGCACCAACGCCTGGGAGCAGGCGGCCGATGACTGGCTGATGATCCCGGCGAGCTGACGCTCACCGCTCTGCCGGGGTTGGCGGGCGCGCTGCCCGCCAACCCCGGCTCCCCCACCTCCGGCACGAAAGGCCGCTGATGTTCCACCCTCTCTTCACCCCGCAGCCGCTCGGTGCCCCGTCATGAACGGCAGTGCACTGCTCCAGGGCGCCCTCTCCGGTCTCGCGGCCGGCGGCGTGTACGCCGTGTTCGCGGTAACCCTCACCCTCATGTCCCGCCTGGTGCGCGTAGTGAACTTCGCCCAGGCCGCGACCGGCATGTTCGCCGCATTCATCGCCGTGTGGTTCGCGAGCAGACTCGACATGCCGATCTGGCTGGCGACCATCGCCGGCATCCTGGTCGGCGCCCTCTTGAGCGCCGCAATCGGCTGGATCGCAGCCACGTGGTTGTCCGAGGCCGACCTGTCGACGCGCTCAGCGATGACCGTCGCGCCGTTCCTGCTCCTGATGTCACTCTCATACATCATGTTCGGCAACAAGCCTCAGCCGTTCTCCCCGATCTTCAACGGCGCGGCCTTCAGCGTCGCCGGAGTAGTGGTGAGCTGGGTGACGGTCATCACTGTGACCCTGGCAGTGCTCGTCGCCGCATCCGCCGCGGTCCTGCTGCGGAAGACGACGATCGGCACCCAGCTCCGCGCCCTCTCCGACCGTCCGACGACGGCCGAGCTCATCGGCATCGCATCGAAGCCGCTCTCCGTCGGTGTGTGGGCCGTGACCGGCGCGGTCGGCGCAGTGACGATCCTCATCATCGCCCCGACGCAGTCGAACGACGCGGTGAGCCTCTCCATGCTCATCATTCCCGCCGCCGCCGCTGCGCTGCTCGGCGGATTCAAGCGCCTCGACCTCGCGGTTGTCGGTGGCCTCGTCCTGGGAGTGGTGAACGGCGTGGTCGCGCAGATCAACGAACTCGCACTCGTGCGCAACTTCGTGCCGCTCCTGTTCATCGTGATACTGCTGCTCTGGTCGCAGCGGAAGGAGGTGTGGGATGCTGCTCGCTAATCGTCGCGTGCGCGCGTTCCTACCCGTCGGCATCGCCGTCGCCGCCCTCGCGGTGGGCTGGGCGCTGAGCGCCGGTCTCTCCGGCTACACGGTCTACCTCGCCATCAGCATGGTGACCGCCTCGATCGCGGTGCTCGGGCTCGGCGTCGTCACCGGCTCCGCCGGAATCATCGCACTGTGCCAGCTCACGTTCGCCGCCATCGGCGCCTGGGTGGTGTCCTGGCTTAACGTCGCGCAGACTCCCGGCGGCTTCGTCGTGTGGCTCATCGCGGGCGCGATCGTCGCAAGTATCGCCGGAGTACTCATCGGGCTCCCGGCGCTCCGGCTGCGCGGGGTCAATCTGGCCGTCGTGACGCTCGGTCTCGCGGCTGCCTTCGACGTGCTGCTCGTGCAGACGCAGTTCCCCGGCCAAAAAGACGGGCTCTCAGTGGAGCGTCCGTCTTTCTTCTCGAGTGACCGCGAGTACTTCTTCTTCGCGGTGATCGTGCTCGTCGTCTGCGGACTCGGTGTTGCGCTGCTGCAGCGAAGTCGCGTGGGGAGCAGCTGGAAGGCCGTCGCCTTCTCCGAGCGCGGGACCGCCGCCGTCGGGCAGAGCGTGCGCCTGGCCAAGCTGTCGGCGTTCGCGGTGAGCGCGGCACTCGGCGGAGTGTCGGGTGGGCTTCTCGCCGGCCAGGTCGGCATCCCGTACGCCGCGAGCTTCACCCCCATCCAGTCGCTTGCGCTCTACATCCTCGCGGTCATGAGCGGCGCCTACCTCATCGACATGGCGATCTTCGCCGGGGTGCTCTGGGTCCTCGTCCCCGAGCTGTTGAAGGGTTGGGGCATTCCCCAGGATTGGGCGTTCGTCGTCTTCGGTCTCCTCGGCATCCAGGCGCTCACCAGCGGATCCAACCTCGGCGAGGCGATCCGCGGCGGATTCGCGAAGCGCGCGAAACGGCGGAGCGAAGCGGCGGCGGCCGCTTCTGCCGCCGATCCGCCCGACGTGGGTACGAGCGTGCTCGATGTGTTCGCGGTACCGGAGGCGGCGGAACCGATCCCCGACGACGCCGCACCCGTGCTCGAAGTGCGCGACCTCGGAGTGCAGTTCGGCGAGCTCAAGGCCCTCGAAGCGGTCTCCCTGCGGGTCCGTCCGCGAAGCATCATGGGCTTGATCGGGCCGAACGGCGCGGGCAAATCGACCTTCGTTGACGCGGTCAGCGGTTTTCTTCCCCAGCACACGGGCGATGTCACGCTCGACGGGAACAGCATCAGCCGACTTTCGCCAGCGGCCAGGGCGAGACGCGGCCTCCGCCGGACATTCCAGCAGGATCGCGTTCCGCCTCAGTTGTCCGTCGAGGCATACGTCCGATTCGTCGCACGCGAGCGGCTCGATCACGATGAGCTTGCCGACGCGCTCGCGTTCCTCGGGTGCCCGCCGCCGAGTGAGAGGCTCGCTCACGTCGATGTCGGTACGCGCAGGCTCATCGAGGTGGCTGCTGCGGTCCTGTCAGGGCCGCGCGTGCTGATCCTCGATGAGCCGGCCGCTGGGCTCTCGCACGAGGAGCATCTCGCGTTCGGACACCGGCTGACGCGGATCCCCTCGCGCTTCGACACGGCGATCGTGATCATCGAGCATGATCTCGACCTCGTGCGCTCCGTGTGCACGGAGCTCACTGTCCTCGACTTCGGCAGGGTCCTCGCGCAGGGGGCGAGCGCCGAGGTTCTCGACGATCCTGCCGTGATCGCGGCCTACATGGGAGATGCGGAGATGACGCAATGAGCGAACTGCAACTGAGTGGGGTCACGGTCAGCCGCGGGGCAGGACCGGTGATCTCAGGCGTCGACCTGACCCTGCGCGCCGGCGAGATCGTCGCCCTCGTCGGCCCGAACGGGGCGGGGAAGACGAGCCTCCTGGAATCCATCTCCGGCGTAATCGGGCACTCGAGCGGAGACATCGCCGTCGACGGCGAGTCGATTACGAAGTGGAAGCGAGTGCAGCGGTCGCGTGCCGGAATCGCGCACATCGAGCAGGGCCGCGCGATCTTCCCATCGCTCACTGTGCGGGAGAATATCCTGCTCACGGCGAAGACCACAGCTGCCCTGGAGGACGTACTGCACTCGTTCCCCGAGCTCGAGAAGCGGATCGACTCGCAGGCCGTGCTCCTCTCCGGGGGTGAGCAGCAGATGGTCGTGCTCGCGCGGGCGTTCGCTGCGCGGCCACGCTTCCTTCTCATCGACGAGATGTCGCTAGGGCTCGCACCCGTCGTGTTCATGCGGCTGCTCCCGCTCGTGGAGCAGATCGCCGAATCCGGCGTCGGTGTGCTCCTCGTCGAACAATTCACCCACCTCGCTCTCGGCATCGCCGATGATGCAATGGTGCTGGCGAGCGGGCGGGTCACCCAGCCGCAGGGCCCTGCCCGCCGACTCCAGGAGGACGACGGACTGCTCCGCTCGGCCTACCTCGGTGGATAGACCCGAGACGGCAGTCCGGGCTCGACCAGCGCGGCCGAGCCCGGACGACCTACATTCCCGCCTGTTCGAACGCGAGCGTCGGCAGGTCCACGATGTGCGCGCCCCCGTCCGCGACGAGCACAGCCCCGGTCATGTACGAGGACTGGCGAGATCCGAGGAAGCGTGCGATCGCGGCAATCTCCTCAGGTTCGCCCGGGCGTCCCAGCGGAACATCGGAGGTGACCGCCGCGTAACCGGCCGCCCGGTCCCCGATCTCGGGGGCGTGGCTCGCGAACTCGTCCATCTCGGCATCGGCCATCGGGGTGCGGACCCAACCGGGGCAGATCGCGTTCACCCGCACCCCGCGACGACTGTAGTCGCGCGCGAGGCTCTTGGTGAGGCCGATGAGCGCGTGCTTGCCGACCGTGTACCCGGCAACCGATGGTCCGGCGAAGAGCCCAGCGAGCGACGAGATCACGACGATCTCACCACCGCCGTCTGCCTCGAGCGCGGGCAACGCCTCGCGCGCCATCACGAACGCCGTCGAGAGATTCACGGTGATGGCGGCCTGCCAGTCCTCATCGCTCGTTTCGCCGACGGCGGAGAAACCGTGTCCACCGGCATTCGCGACCAGGACGTCGAGGCGGCCGAATCTCGAGACCACCTCCTGCACCGCGGCCCGGGCTGACGCGGCCTCGGACGCATCCGCGGTGATGGCGATGCCCCCGATACGCGCGGCGACCTCTTCGATCGGGCCCCTCCGACGACCGAGCACGACCACGGTCGCCCCGTCATCGGCGAACCGTTGGGCGATCGCCGCACCGATGCCGGTGCCTCCCCCGGTGACGACGACGACGCGCCCCTGAACTCCTTCGTCCCTCGCGACCATGCGAATCCGCCTTCCGTTGTGCATGTGGTGCGCCATCGGCACCCGTACCGCCATTCTCCCGGCCCGCCCCCACCACTATCGGATCCCGACGCTGACGTCATAGCCACCTGCCCCCACGGTCAAGCCATCTGTGTGCATAATCACTCCATCCCCTGCATTTCCGGTCGGCGAAGGAGCCTGCCATGTCTGAATCTCACGTCAACACCGCTCTGAGGAAGAATGCGCTCGGTGTCGCCGGCATCGTGTTCCTCGTGCTCGCGGCGGTCGCCCCGCTCACCGGGACCATCGTGGTCGCCGGCCTCGCGATCGCTCTCGGCAACGGCGGCGGAACACCCATGTCCTTCCTCATCGTCGCGGTCGTCCTGCTGCTCTTCGCCGTCGGCTACGCCCAGATGTCGAAGCAACTCGTCAACGCCGGCGGCTTCTACGCCTTCGTCGTCAAGGGCCTCGGGCGCCCGGGCGGGCTCGTCGCGGGTCTGATCGCCACGCTCGGTTACAACTTCTTCGTCGTCGGCACGATCGGCACGAGCGGCTTCTTCATGCAGATTGTCATCGCCGATCTGACGGGATTCAATCTGCACTGGTACGTGTGGGGCCTCGCGTCCATCGTGGTCTCCTTTCTCATGGGGAGACGGGGGATCGATTTCAGCTCGAAGATCCTCGGCGTGGCGCTCGTCCTCGAGGTCCTGATGCTGGTGGTGTTCAACGTATCGGTGCTCGTGCAGACCGGGTACGACGTCGCTGCGTTCTCACCATCGGCTGTTTTCGCTGGCTCGCTGCCCATCGGTCTGCTGCTCGCCGCCACCGGCTTCCTCGGATTCGAAGCGACCGCCCTCTTCGGCGAGGAGGCACGCGATCCGCAGAAGACGATCCCGCGCGCGACGTACGCCGCGATCATCCTGATCGGGGTGATCCTGGCCTGGACCACCTGGTCCGTCGTCAGCGCCACCGGCGTGGCGCAGGCGCAGGACGAGGCCCTCGCGCACCTCGAGGGCGGTGACCTGATCTTCGCGCTCGCTCAGCAGTACCTCGGGGGGCCGGCTGTGGTGCTCATGCAGGTGCTCCTACTCGTGAGCCTCTTCGCCGCGATGCTCGCATTCCATAACGCGGCGACCCGGTACCTGTTCGCGCTCGGTCGGGCGCGAATCCTCCCTTCTGCCCTGGCACGGACCCGCGACAACGGCGCACCGCAGTTCGCCGGGATCGTCCAAGCCGGCTTCGCAGCAGTCGTCGCACTCTGCTTCGCGCTCGCGGGAGTCGACCCGATCACATCCCTGGTCCCCGCCATGCTGGGCTTCGGTACGCTCAGCCTGATCGTGCTGCAGGGTTTGGCCGCGCTCTCCGTGATCGTGGCCTTCCGCAGACAGCGCGATCCGCGCTTCATCGCAACGTTCATCGCCCCGGGGATCGGCTTCACCGGTCTCCTCTGCATCGCGGTACTCGCCTTCCTGAACTTCGATATCGTCGCCGGTTCGGATGCACTCGCCGTCAATCTGCTGCCGCTGCTGCTGCTCCTCGCCCTCGTCGGCGGACTTGCGTACGCAGCGTACCTGCGCTCGCGAAAACCCCAGGTATACGCGAGCCTCTCGAACGACTTGGAACGGTTCGACGTGGAGCGGGTTTCGACGACCACGGATACGACGCCCCGCAGCGCCCCCGGCCAGGAACGCTGAACACACACGAATGGAGTCGACGATGCCGCACCCCGATCTCATCCTCGTCAACGGAACCATCTACACGGTGGACCCTGCGCAACCGCTCGCCGCGGCCATCGCCGTCACCGACGGACGCATCTCGGCGGTGGGCAGTAGCGCCGAGATCGAGCATCTCGCGGGGCCGTCCACCGAGGTCCGGGATCTCGCGGGCGCATTCCTGATGCCTGGCCTGATCGACGCGCACAATCACCACGCCATCGCCGGTGAGGAGGAGCTCTTCCAGCTGCGTCTGCCGATCGGCGCGCACCTGGACGGCATCGTCTCCGCGGTTCGCGATCACGCGGCGAGATCGTCCGAGGAAGCGTGGATCGTCGGCGGCCCGTGGGCGAGCGATCGCCTGGGCGAGATCAGCAGTGCCGATGCTCTCGCACGACTCGACGAGGCGGCCGGGGGCCGCCCCGTGATGCTCTCCGATGACTCGCACCACAACCGCTGGGTCAATTCCCGCGCGCTGGAACTCGCGGGCGTCTCGGCGGAACACGACGGCGTCGTCGTTGACGCCGATGGCCGGCCCACCGGCGTGCTGTTCGAAGCTGCTGGCATCCCCGTCGCTCGGGCGCATCGCGCTGCCGGAGGCCTGACGCCCGAGCAGAGCCGGCTGGCCTCGCAGCGCGGCGTCGAGATCTTGAATTCGTTCGGCGTCACCGCATTCCAGGACGCCGCGGTCTCCGCTCCGACCCTCGAGGCGCTCCGTTCGCTGGACGCGAGCGGCGACCTCGACGCGTGGGTGGTGTCGTCGATGCTCATCAACGACGAGATCTTCGGATACACCCCGATCGGCGAGGATCTCGTCTTCGACGGTGAGCAGTACCGCACCGAGCACCACCGGCCCGACTTCGTGAAGATCTTTCTCGACGGGGTGCCTCCCACCCGCACGGGCGCGTTCATCGAGCCCTACCTCCCCGATGACGTGCACGGCGCGCACCACCACGGCGAGACGCTGCTTCCACCCGAGGAACTCACCGATTGGCTGCGTCGCGTCGCTCAGCGAGGCCTCTCGGCGAAGATCCACTGCACGGGCGACGCCTCAGCGCACGCGGTACTGAACGCGGTGGAAGAACTCCGAGAGGAGGGCTTCGCGGACACCCGCTACCACGTCGCCCATGGGCAGTTCATCCACCCGGACGACATCACGCGCTTCGCCGAACTCGGGGTCGTTGCGGAGATCTCACCGTTCATCTGGGTGCCTGGACCGATCGTCGAAGCGATCCGCGAGGTGCTCCCGCGGGAGCGGGCAGACCGGATGCAGCCGAACCGCGACCTCCTCGACGCGGGTGCCGTCGTCGCGGGCGGCTCGGACTGGCCGGTCTCGGTCTCCCCGAACGCGTGGGAGGGCATTCACGGACTCGTCACGCGAGAGGATCCAAGCGGCCAGTATCCCGGCGCGCTGTGGCCCGAGCAGGCGATCACCCTCGAAGAGGCGATCGCCGCGTTCACCATCGGCGCGGCATCCGCGCTGGGGCTCGCCGAGGAAACGGGATCGCTCGAGGTCGGCAAGTCGGCCGACTTCATCCTGCTGGATCGCGACCCGTTCGCACACCCGGCGGGTGAACTCGTGCAGACCACCGTCGCCGAGACCTGGTTCTCGGGGCGCCGCGTCTACCGGCGCGACTGAACCACGATCGGAGATGCCCGTGCACCAGCTCATCGTGCTCTACCCGGAACCCGTCGACCGCGACGCCTTCCGGGACTACTACCTGCACACGCACCTGCCGTTGTGCGCGAAACTCCCAGGCGTACAGCGGATCACTTATGCGTTGGACATCGACGAACCGGGCGACGGACCGTATTTCGCGGTCTTCGAGGCGACGTTCGCCGACGAGGCGGCGCTCACCGCCGCGCTCACCTCGCCCGAAGGCCGGGCGGTCGAGGCCGACGTACCGAACTACGCGACGGGCGGCGCGACCGTGCTGCCCGTCGCAGTCCAGACGCTCCCGATCGGGTGAGGCGAACGGGGACGGACACGGGATCTGCCTGACCGTCCCCGGGTCCTCTACCGTTCTCCGGCGAGCACGAACTTCGCTCCCTGCTCCCCGATGAGCACGGCTGGCGCGTTCGTATTGCCCGTCGTGATGCGCGGCATGATCGAGGCGTCGATCACCCGAAGTCCGTCGACCCCGTGCACTGCGAGACGCGGCGAGACCACGGCCATCTCATCGACGCCCATCTTGCAGGTGCCGACCTGGTGGTGGTACGTGGCCAAGGTATTGCGCACGTAGTCAACCAGGTCCTCGCCGTCGCCCACGTCTGGACCGGGGTAGATCTCCGTCGATCCCCAGCCGCCCTCGTCCGGAGCCGCGGCGAGCGCGGCCTGGCTGCCGATACGGCGGCACTGCTGCACCGAAGCGACGAGCGACTGCACGTCGTGATCCGCAGTGAGCACGCAGGGGTCGATCAGCAGCGGATCCTCGGGTGACGGGCCCGAAAGGGAGATCGAGCCGCGGGACTCCGGCGTGACGAGGCCAGCCATGAGCGAGAATCCGTTGTCACCCAAGGGCTCCAGGAAGTCGCCGTACATCGGCACCGAGAAGTGAATGGGCTGCGTGTCCGGTCGGTCGAGCTCTGCGCGGCTCTTCCAGAACAGGTGGGACTGCGTCACCGAGACTCCCTCGCGCGGCGGGTCGATCGGCCGCTCGGTGTCGAAGATCACCGGCGCGAGGAAGTGGTCGTGCAGGTTCTTGCCCACGCCGGGCAGGTCGACGCGCGGCTCGATCCCGATCTCACGCAGCTCGTCGGCGGGGCCGATGCCGCTGCGCAGCAATACGCGGGGAGAGTCGATCGCGCCGGCGGCGAGAATCACCTCATCGGCGTGCAGCTCGCGCACCTCCCCGCCCTGCGCGAAGCGCACGCCCACGACGCGCGGCCGCGCAGACGGTTCTGAGCCAGCACCGTCGTGGGCGTCATCTCCGGCGAAGATCAGCTCGTGCACGTGGCAGCCGGTCTCGACCGTGATCCGGTCTCGCGCAGGCTTCACATAGGCCATGTAGGTGTTGAAGCGCTTGCCGTCTCGAACGGTGATCTGCTGCTGCGAGACCCCCTCGATCGAGGCACCGTTGTAGTCGGGGTTGCGCGCGAGGCCTTCCTCGACTGCCGCGTCGATGATGGACTGCTGTATGGGGGACAGTTCGTAGTCATCGGTGACGTCGAGGAGGCCTTCGGCGCCGTGGAGGGCGGGTTCTCCCCCGCCACGGTAGTTCTCGATAGCGCGGTAGACGGGCAAAACCTCCTCCCAGCTCCATCCCTCATTACCTAGAGAGGCCCAGTGATCGAAGTCCTCCGGTACGCAGCGCACCCAGATCATGGCGTTGAGCGAGTGCGAACCGCCAAGGACCTTCCCCCGCGGCAGATGCAAGCGGTGCCCGTTCGCGCCCGGCTGCGGAACCGTGAAGTAGTCCCAGTCGTCCGGCGAGTGCCAGATCTCCCCCATCCGGCTGAGATCGTGGATGGCGGGGTTCGTGTCCTCACCGCCCGCCTCGAGGAGGGTCACCTCGACACCAGCGTCGGCGAGCCTGCGCGACACCACCGAACCGGCCGACCCAGCGCCGACCACAATCGCCGTCCTCGGCGCGCGTACCGAATCCGCATGCTCCGACATAAGAACTCCTTCCACGCACGGCACCGTTGCCGCATCGACGGCACCAGCCTGGCAGCACTCGCCGCTCGGGTCGAGTGCCGCCGCGGGGGTGGTCGCCCTGAGTCAAATGGACTGCGGGGCGAGTCAACCGCAGCTTTGCGGGATACCCGGCCGCCGGAACTGCGAAGAGTCCGGCGACCTCCCCACTGAAGCCGGAACTCGCCGAGAATGCACATAGTTGGGATTCACCGCGAGTGTGACCCGACTTACTGCGGTCTCAGTGAGGCACAGGTGCGACACCAGGCACAGGTGCGACGTTGGCGACGCTCAGATCCCCCGGCCGGGCGTCAGGATTCCCTCGGGGTCCAGTGCGCGCTTGATCGCCCGCTGCACGTCGATCGCGGTCTCATCGAGCTGCCACCCGAGTTCGTGCCGCTTCACCGAGCCGATGCCGTGCTCGCCGGTGACGGTGCCGTTGAGGGTGAGCGCGAGTCGGGTGATGTCGTCGATCACCGCTTCAGCGGCCGCGTACTCGTCGGCGGACTCGCCTGCTTCGACGGTGCAGTGCAGGTTGCCGTCGCCGGCGTGCGCGACCGTCGAGACGCGGCGGCCGTGCTCGCGCGCGACCGACTCCACTCCGAGGAACATCTCGGCGAGCGCAGCGATGGGCACGCCCACGTCGCAGGACACGCGCAGGCCACGTGCGTTGAGCGCCGGGTTCGAGAGCCGGCGTGCTTCGAGGAGCGTGTCGGTCTCCGATATCTCCGAGGCCACGCTGCCGTGCGCCGCGCAGACCGCGAGGATCGCCGCGGCATCGTCGGCGGCTCGCGGGCCCACCGTTTGACCGACGAGGATCGCCGCATCACCGAGGGGCAGGCCACTCGGGTGGAACGACTCGATGATCTCCACGCTCAGCGCATCGAGAAGCTCGAGCACCTCGGGCCTCGCCGGACCGGAGACGATGGCTGCAACGGCGGCACCGGCGTCCTCGATCCTCGCGAAGCTCGCGCGGAATGTGCGCGGCTCCCCCTCGGGCACCGGCTTCAGTCGGACGGTGGCGCGCGTGATGACGCCGAGCGTGCCTTCGGATCCCGTGAAGAGGCTCGTGAGATCGAGCCCGGTGACGTCCTTGATGGTGCGGCCCCCAGTGCGCATGACGCGCCCGTCAGCCAGGACCACCTCGAGTCCGGCGACCGAGTCGGTGGTGACCCCGTGCGCGACGCACCGCAGTCCCCCCGCGTTCGTCGCGATGTTGCCTCCGACCGTCGAGATGCGGGCGCTGGCGGGGTCCGGCGGGAAGAAGAGCCCGTGCTCGTGCGCTGCACGGTCGAGCTCGGCCGTGATCACTCCCGGTTCGACATCGGCGAGACGGTTCGCTGGGTCGATCGCGATGATCCGGTTCATCCGCTCGAGCGAGACGACGAGCCCGTCCCGGTATCCGACCGCTCCTCCGGCGAGCCCGGTACCCGCACCGCGCACGGAAACGGGGACCCGGTGGGCGGTGGCCCACGCCAGCGCGGCCGACACCTGGTCCGTAGTCTCAGCGAGCACGACGGCGACGGGCGAGCCCTCGGGCGCGGCCCTGGACGTGTCGCGCGCATACGGCGCCATCGCCTCCGCATCGGTGAGCACGGCGGCTCCCAGCCGCTCGCGCAGGTCGTCGAGCGCGGTCGGACCCATGGCACCCCTTTCGTTGCGTCGAGTATAGGGGTCCACACTGTCCTCGCGAGATGGCGGGGGCTCCATACGGAGGCGCCCCTCAGCCCCGAGCGCGATGCTGCCATCACCCCTAGCGCAATGCCAGCAGATCATATACGATCTCAGATACGTATTCATTGAGGAGACGGAGGCCCTGTGCTCACCGAGACGCAGATCGAGACCATCGCCGACGAACTCGTCCGGGCCGATCGCGAGCGGGCTGTCCTGCCCCGCCTGACGCAGCGGTACCCCGACATGACGATCGACGACTCCTACGCGATCCAGAAGCTCTGGTCCGACCGGCGCATCGCGCAGGGGGCTCGCCTGGTGGGACACAAGATCGGTCTCACCTCGAAGGTCATGCAGGTCGCGACCGGGATCACCGAACCCGACTACGGAGTGATCCACGACGATATGGTCGTCGAATCCGGGACCGCCCTCGAGTTCGACCGCTTCTCGAATGTGCGCATCGAGGTCGAGCTCGCGTTCGTCCTCGCGAAGCCGCTCTCCGGGCCCGGCACGACGATCTTCGACGTCCTCAACGCCACCGACTACGTCGTTCCCGCCCTCGAGGTGCTGAACTCGCACCTCGAAATGGAAGGGCGGACGATCGTCGATACGATCAGCGACAACGCCGCAATGGGCGCCATGGTCCTCGGGGGCCGGCCCGTGCGCCCGGACGGGCTCGACCTGCGGTGGGCCTCTGCACTCCTCTCCCGCAACGAGACGATCGAAGAATCCGGTGTCGCTGGCGCCGTGCTCGGCCACCCGGCGATGGGCGTCGCCTGGCTCGCCAACAAGCTCGCCCAGCACGGACAGTCACTCGATGCGGGCGAGATCATCCTCGCCGGCTCCTTCACGCGGCCGATGTGGGTCGAGCGCGGAGACACCGTTCACGCCGACTACGGCACGCTGGGGGCGGTGACATGCCGGTTCATCTGACCCTGCCCGAGACGTTCGTCTCCCGTATCCGCTCCGCTGACCGTCCGCTTGCGGGCCTGTGGGTCTGCTCGGGCAGCGCGGTCGCCGCCGAGATCGTCGCCGGCAGCGGCATCGACTGGGTGCTGCTCGATGCCGAGCACTCCCCCAACGGTCTCGAATCGATACTGGCGCAGTTGCACGCCATGTCTGCGTACCCCGTCGCTCCCGTCGTGCGGCCGCCGTTCGGGGACCCGGTCACGATCAAGCAGGTGCTCGACCTCGGCGCCCAGAACCTCCTTATCCCGATGGTCGACTCCGCTGAGCAGGCCGCCGAGGTCGTGCGAGCGGTGCGCTATCCGGGCGGGCCGCACGGCGGTGTGCGCGGGGTCGGGTCGGCGCTCGCACGATCCGCACGCTGGAACCGGGTCGATGGCTACCTCGGGCGCGCGAGCGAGACCATCAGCCTCACGGTGCAGATCGAATCGGCCGCCGCGATCGCCGATGTCGAGCGCATTCTCGCGGTCGACGGTATCGACGCCGTGTTCGTGGGCCCGTCGGATCTCGCCGCCTCCATGGGGTTCCTCGGCCAGCAGGGGCACCCCGACGTCGTCGAGGCCGTACTCACCGCGATCCGCGCCGCGAACGCCGCCGGCGTGCCCGTCGGCGTGAACGCCTTCGTACCGGAGGACGCCGAACGCTACCTCGCCGCGGGCGCCGACTTCGTCGCCGTCGGCGCGGACGTGGCGATCCTCGCGAGACAGACCGAAACCCTCGCCGACCGCTTCACCGCGCCACGCACTGACGAAGCGGACGCAGCCGACCAGGATCGGACGAGCGCACCGCGCCCGTCCTACTGACCACGACCCGGAGGAACCACAGACATGAGCATCGGCATCGACACGCCAGGCAAGATCATCGCCGTGCACCTGAACTACCCGTCGCGCATCGCGCAGCGGGGCAGGTCCCCCGAGTTCCCCTCATATTTCTTCAAGCCCGCGTCCTCGCTCGCGCCGACCGGAGGCGTCGTCGAGCGTCCGGCCGGCACCGAGCTCCTCGCGTTCGAGGGCGAGATCGCGCTGGTGATCGGCAAGCCGGCCCGCTGGGTCGCCCCCGACCAGGGGTGGGCGCACGTCGCGCAGGTCACCGCAGCCAACGACCTCGGACTCTACGACCTCCGCGCCGCGGACAAGGGATCGAACGTGCGCAACAAGGGTGGAGACGGCTACACGCCGATCGGCCCGGTCGCGATCCCGACGGACGGCATCGGCGAGGGCGACTGGCGGGTGCGCACCTGGGTCAACGGCGTACTGGTCCAGGAGGACACGTCCGACACCCTCGAGTTCCCCTTCGGACAGCTCGTCGCCGACCTGTCGCAGCACATGACGCTCGAAACCGGCGACGTGATCCTCACCGGCACCCCGGCCGGGTCCTCGGTCGTCCTCCCCGGCGACGTCGTCGAGGTCGAGGTCGACGCCCCTCACGCCGCAGGCGCACCGACGAGCGGTCGCCTCGTCACCACCGTCACGCAGGGCGAGCACGCCTTCGGCGACTTCGGCAACCGGCCGAAGGTCGACGACCTGCAGCGCATCGAGGCTTGGGGCAGCGCCGAGGAGCACGCCGCAGCGGTCGCCGCGGGTCGGGCGACCGCCCTCGACGCCGAAACGGCGGGAGCCGATGACCCCGCCGGTTCGCCGCTCACTGATGAGATCCGCGACCTGCTCGCCGACGTGGCGGTCGCCACCGTCTCTGCGGCGCTGCGAAAGCGCGGCTACGTGGACATCTTCATCGACGGCGTCCACCCGAACCACGAGGGCGACCGGATCCTCGGCCCCGCGAAGACCCTCCGCTTCATCCCCTTCCGCCCCGATCTGTTCACGGCCCACGGCGGCGGTTTCAACGCCCAGAAGCGCGCGTTCGACACCGTGAACCCCGGCGAGGTGCTCGTCATCGAAGCCCGCGGCGTGCGCGACACCGGCACCGTCGGCGACGTGCTCGCGTTGCGGGCACAGGTGCGCGGCGCCGCGGGCATCGTGACCGACGGCGGGGTCCGCGATTTCGCCGCGGTGCAGGAGTTCGACATTCCCGTCTTCTCGCAGGGCGCGCACCCCAGTGTGCTCGGTCGACGGCACGTGCCCTGGGAGACCGACGTGACGATCGGGTGCGGCGGCGCGGCCGTGCAACCGGGAGACATCATCTTCGGTGACCGCGACGGCGTCATCGTGATCCCGCCGGCCCTCCTCGCCGAAGTCGCTACAGAAGCCGCCGCGCAGGAGCGCGCGGACGCGTGGATCGCCGAGCAGGTCGCGGGCGGCGCGCCCGTCGACGGACTCTTTCCGATGAATGCCGAGTGGCGGGCCCAGTACGAGGCCGAGACCGCGGATGGCGGGCACACGGGCGCGAAGCCATGAGCACCGAGTCGAAGTCGCAGCGCGCCTACCGGGTCCTCCGCGAGCGGATCGACGACGGCACGTACGTGCCAGGCTTCCGGCTCGTGCTGGCCTCGATCGCCTCCGAACTCGACATGTCGGTCGTACCGGTGCGCGAGGCGATCCGACGGCTCGAGGCCGAGGGCCTCGTCACGTTCGAGCGCAACGTGGGTGCTCAGGTGGCCCTCATTCAGGAGACCGAGTACCTGTACACCATGCAGACCCTCGCCCTGGTCGAGGGCTCGGCGACGGCGCTCGCGGCTCCGGCCATCAGCGCCGAGCAGATCGCCCGGGCTCGGGCGATCAACGAGACGATGCGGCAGACCCTCGCCGACTTCGAGCCGCACCGATTCACCGAGCTGAACCTCGAGTTCCACAGCGTGCTCTTCGAGTCGTGCCCGAACCCCCATATCCTCGACCTCGTCCATCGCGGCTGGAACCGGATGCGCGTGCTGCGCGACTCCTCCTTCAGCTTCGTCCCCGGCCGCGCGCACGAGTCGGTCGCCGAGCACGAGCAGATCCTCGCCCTCATCGAGGCGGGAGCCCCGGCGATCGAGGTCGAGCTCTGCGCACGCGCGCACCGCACCGCCACGCTCGACGCCGTGCTCGCGCGGCAGTCGCCCCGGCACGACTCACCCGACAGACACCACCAGACCCGCGGCACCGACGCCGCCTGACCGCACCAGCATCCGCACACACCAGGGAGCAACACCATGACCCAGCAGACGCCCGCAGGGCTGCCCGAGAAGATCCAGCACTTCATCGACGGTGCGCTCGTCGACTCCATCGGCGGTGAGACGTTCGACGTCTTGAACCCCGTCACGAACGAGACGTACATCCAGGCCGCCGCCGGCCAGCAGGCCGACATCGACGCCGCCGTCGCCGCAGCGAAGCGCGCTTTCGACGACGGACCGTGGCCGAAGATGCTGCCGCGCGAGCGCTCGCGCGTGCTGCACAAGATCGCCGACATCGTCGAGTCGCGCGATGCGCAGCTCGCCGAGCTCGAGAGCTTCGATTCGGGCCTCCCGATCACGCAGGCCAAGGGGCAGGCCAGACGAGCCGCCGAGAACTTCCGGTTCTTCGCCGACCTCATCGTCGCGCAGCACGATGACGCCTTCAAGGTGCCGGGCCGCCAGATGAACTACGTGAACCGCAAGCCGATCGGCGTCGCCGGACTGATCACGCCGTGGAACACCCCGTTCATGCTCGAGTCGTGGAAGCTCGGCCCGGCGCTCGCGACCGGCAACACTGTCGTGCTGAAGCCGGCCGAGTTCACCCCTCTGTCGGCGTCCCTCTGGGCCGAGATCTTCCGCGAGGCGGGCGTGCCCGACGGCGTGTTCAACCTCGTGAACGGTCTCGGTGAGGCAGCCGGCGACGCGCTCGTGAAGCACCCTGACGTTCCCCTCATCTCGTTCACCGGAGAGAGCAGCACCGGGCAGCTGATCTTCGCCAACGCGGCGCCGTACCTGAAGGGCCTCTCGATGGAGCTGGGTGGCAAGAGCCCCGCCGTCGTCTTCGCCGATGCCGACCTCGACTCGGCGATCGACGCCACAGTGTTCGGCGTCTTCAGTCTGAACGGCGAGCGCTGCACCGCCGGCAGCCGGATCCTCGTGCAGCGCGACATCTACGACGAGTTCGTGGAACGGTACGCTGAGCGCGCCAAGAACGTCGTCGTCGGCGAACCGTCCGACCCTGCCACCGAGGTCGGTGCGCTCGTACACCCCGAGCACTACGACAAGGTCATGAGCTACGTCGAGATCGGCAAGCAGGAGGGCCGGCTGGTCGCGGGCGGCGGTCGCCCGGAGGGCTTCGAGCGCGGCAATTACGTCTCCCCGACCGTCTTCGCAGACGTCGCGCCGGACGCCCGCATCTTCCAGGAGGAGATCTTCGGCCCCGTCGTCGCGATCACCCCGTTCGACACCGACGAAGAGGCCTTGGCGCTCGCCAACAACACCAAGTACGGCCTCGCCGCGTACATCTGGACATCCGATCTCAAGCGCGCTCACAACTTCTCGCAGTCGGTCGAGGCGGGCATGGTGTGGCTGAATTCGAACAACGTGCGCGACCTGCGGACCCCGTTCGGCGGCGTGAAGGCGTCAGGCCTCGGCCACGAGGGCGGCTACCGCTCGATCGACTTCTACACCGACCAGCAGGCGGTGCACATCACACTGAACGAGGCGCATTCGCCGAAGTTCGGCGCAGGCAAGTAAAGGGAACGACGATGGCCAAGCTCAACGATGCCGACAAGCAGTCCGCCGGATTCTGGGTGACGAAGGAAGCCCCGATCGAGTCGGCGAACCCGATCCCGAAGGCGACCTCGCCCGCCCCCGACATCCTTCGCTGCGCGTACATGGAGCTCATCGTCACGGATCTCGCCGCGTCGCGCGAGTTCTACGTGGACGTACTCGGGCTGTACGTGACGACCGAGAACGACGAGGCGATCTACCTCCGTTCGACGGAGGAGTTCATCCACCACAACCTGATCCTCCGCAAGGGCCCGGTCGCGGCCGTCGCGGCATTCTCGTACCGGGTGCGGAGCCCCGAGGATCTCGATCTCGCGGTCGCGTTCTACGAGGAGCTCGGCTGCGAGGTGCGCCGCAACCCTGACGGCTTCGTCGAGGGCATCGGCGACTCGGTGCGGGTGGTGGATCCACTCGGGTTCCCCTACGAGTTCTTCTATCAGACCGAGCACACGGAGCGGATGTCGTGGCGCTACGACCTCCACATTCCGGGCGAGCTCGTCCGCCTCGACCACTTCAACCAGATCACGCCAGACGTGCCGCGAGCGGTCGGGTTCATGCAGAATCTCGGATTCCGGGTGACCGAGGACATTCAGGATCACGAGGGCACCGTCTACGCGGCCTGGATGCGGCGCAAGCCGACCGTGCACGACACGGCCATGACCGGTGGTGACGGCCCGCGCATGCACCACGTGTGCTTCGCGACGCACGAGAAGCACAACATCCTCGCCATCTGCGACAAGCTCGGATCGCTGCGCAGGTCGGACAGCATCGAGCGCGGCCCTGGCAGGCACGGCGTCTCGAACGCGTTCTACCTGTACCTCCGCGATCCGGACGGGCACCGCGTCGAGGTGTACACGCAGGACTACTACACCGGCGATCCCGACAACCCGGTCGTCACCTGGGATGTGCACGACAATCAGCGCCGCGACTGGTGGGGCAACCCTGTGGTGCCGTCCTGGTACACGGACGGATCGCTCGTGCTCGATCTCGACGGCAACCCCCAGCCCGTCGTCGCCCGCACCGACGACTCCGAGATGGAGGTGACGATCGGCGCGGACGGCTTCTCGTACACGCGGTCGGACGGCGAGGAGCAGGGCTTCAAGCTCGGCAACACGCTGTAGCGCGGATCGCCGGTCGGCGGTCGGTGCGAGGGATAGGCTGACGCCATGAGTACCTCCACCGACCCCGAGGGCGGGATCGTCGCCATCGGGCTCGCGCGGTCCTTCGGCAAGACTCCCGTCGTCGTCGACGCCTCGCTCACGGTGCCGCACGGCAGCATCACAGCCCTCGTCGGACCGAACGGCAGCGGCAAAACGACGCTCATGCTGATGCTCGCGTCGCTGCTCGCTCCCGACCACGGCTCCATCAGGATCGCTGGCAACGATCCAGTCACCCAGCTTCCCGCCGTGCGCGCCGCGCTCGGATGGATGCCTGACACCCTTGGCGTGTGGCCGAACCTCACGGTCAGGGAGGTCCTCACGGCGATGGCCAGGATGTACGGCATCCGCGGGCCGCTCTGCACCACCAGGGTCGAGGAGCTGCTCGACCAGACCGGCCTCGCTCCCCTCGCGGACCAGCGCACCGCCACCCTGTCGCGGGGCCAGCAGCAACGGCTCAGCCTCGGCCGCTCGCTCGTGCACCGCCCGCGCGTCCTCCTGCTCGACGAGCCCGCCTCCGGACTCGACCCCGCCGCCCGCTCGCATCTGCGGGGCACGCTCAGACGTCTCGCCGCCGACGGGGTCGCGATCCTCATCACGAGCCATTTGCTCGAAGACCTGGAACAGGTCGCCGACCGAGCCGTCTACCTGCGCGACGGCCGAACGGTGGACGCCGAGACCCTCGCGGCGGCGAGTACCGGCGAGCGCTACCGCGTGCGCGCCCTCGATCACACCGCGCTCGTCTCGACACTCGCGGGTTACGGTGCCGTGCGCGAGGAACGGGCGACCGCGGCCGGACCCGCCGTCATCGTGGACCTCGCCACGGAGCAGGAAGCCGTGGCCCTGCTCCAACGGCTGGTGGGATCGGGGGTGCCGGTCGTGGACTTCGCTCCCGTCACCGGGCGGATCGCGCGCACGTTCATGCACCTGGGCTCAGACGGCGGACCGGCGCACGAGGGAGAGGAATCCCCATGAACCCGGCGACTCCAGGGCTTCTCCGCGGTATCGGAATCGTGGCGGGGCTCGAACTGCGTCAGCGGATGCGCTCACGCGTCCTGCTGATCCTCGCCATCGTCTGGTTCGTCGTGATCGGCGCAGTGACGGTGGTGACCTGGTTCATCCTCGACGCGGGCGCCTCCGCCTACGACACCTCGGTGCAGGGGTTCCCGATGTTCTCGGTGATCGTGTACTTCGTGCTCCTGTTCGGCACGCTCGTCGCCCCGGCTGTCTCCGCGGGTTCGATCGGCGCCGATCGCGCTGCCGCAACGCTCGCGACGACGCAGGTCACGCTGCTGGGACCGTGGGCGATCCTCCTCGGCAAGGCGCTCGCTGCCTGGATCACAGGTATCGCGTTCCTCGTGGTGGCGTCACCGTTCGTCGTCGCGAGCCTGGCGTTCGGGCAGTTCAACGCGTCGAGGCTCCTGCTCGCTTTACTCGCACTCGTTCTCCAGATCGGCCTGTTCACCATCATCGGGGTCGGCCTGTCTGCGCTCATCTCGTCGCAGGTCTTCGCGATCGTCACCGCGTATCTCGTCGTGGCGCTCCTCTCAGTGGGCACGTTGATCGCGTTCGCGCTCGCTACGGGGCTCAGCACCCAGTACGTCGAGGTCGAGAGCCAGACGCTCACCGACGAATACTGGGAGGCGGTGGACGCGTGCGCTCCCGACGACTCCTCATGCTTCGACGCGGTACCTGAAACATGCGAGCCGACCGTCGACACGTGGCCCGTCACCGACACCACCGGGACCTGGTGGGTGCTCGCGCTCAATCCCTACGTGGTCGTCGCCGACACCGTCACGACGGGGCAGGGCGGTCCATCGCGCGACAGGTGGGCCGACGACGACCTCTTCAGCACGATCGCGGGGGCCGTCCGTTCGATGCAGGTCGCCGAAACGGCCGAGCCCGGCTACAACGAGTGCGCCCCGTCGGCACTCGAGACGCCCGTCGAGGACGACCTCGACGACACTGTTCCGGTGTGGTGGCTCGGGATGACGCTGCAAACCGTACTCGCGCTGCTCGCGCTCGGCGGAGGGTACCGGCGGCTCCGCACGCCGGCCAGACACGTGCCCCGCGGCTCCCGCATCGCGTAGCGCGGAGTGAGCGCCTCGAGTGCCTAGAGCACCTCGAAGACGTCGACCTGTACCCGGTCGGGGAAACGTTGGCCGGCTCCGATGAAGACGCGATCTTCAAGCCAGGACCAGGAGCCGCTCGCAGTGAGTCGGGGGACACAGCGGAAGTAGACCCGTTCCGGATCAACCGGCTTGCCCGCGGCGATTCGCTCGACGTCGGCGGGACTTGCGGTGCGGACCCCGGCGTTCTCGACGATGATGACCTCGTCGTCGTCGGTGCGGATCGCGTACTTCGCGAGGAGATCGGTCGTCGTGTCGGAGCGGATGACCTGGAAGTCGGCGCCTGCCGGCAGGACCTCGCCGCGGATCGCCGGTCCCTCCACGGCGCCACCCGTGATGTGGATGATCCGATGCCGAGCGGACCCGATGGTGCCGGTCTCGACCGGCGTCGCCACACGGATGGTGAATCGCGCGAAGAACCTCAGGTCTGGCGGCTCGGGGCTGGGTCGCTCGTTCGGCATCGATGCTCCTTCGCACGTCATGACTCATTCACCCGGTCGTCGTCACCCTACTATGAAGTTGTGGATCTGAACCTTCTTCGCACGTTCGCGGCGATCTATGAATCCCGGAGCCTGACCGCCGCCGCCGAGAACCTGTACGTGTCGCCGTCAGCGGTCAGTCAGACGCTCGCCAAACTCCGTCAGAACTTCGATGATCGCCTGTTCATCCGTGTTGGTCGTGAAATGTCATCCACGGCATTCGCCGACGAACTGTATGGCACCGTGCGCGAGGCTCTCGACGCGCTCGACCGTGCGGTCGCCACGCGCGGCTTCGCACCGAGGGAATCTCGGCGCCGCTTCAAGATTGCGCTGACCGAGATGGGCGAACTGCACTGGGCCGCACCGATCTCGCGAGCACTACGACGTCACGGGCCTCATATCAGCCTCGACGTGCAATCGCTCAACCTGTCGACGATCGAGGAGGACCTCACGCGAGGAACCGTCGATCTCGCAATTCACTCCGCGAACCTCAGTGCGCGCCTCGATTCCCGGCCCATCAAGTCCGAGGACTACGCCGTGCTGCTCGCGGCCAAACACCCGCTCGCGGCCGATGATCGCATTTCGTTCGAGGACTACTGCGCCGCGGATCACGTCTTCGTGAGCGGGGACTCGGGGGCACCGTGGGTGCGCTCCGCGCTCGCACGACTCGACCAGCACGTCGAACCGCGGCTGCACGTGAACCACTTCTCAGCGCTCCCCCGCATTCTCCAGGGAGCCGCCCTCATCGCCACTGTTCCCGGCAGTCTCGCAGAGGTCTGGTCGCAGTCACCCGAGTTCGCTGCCCGTCCACTGCCGTTCGGGCTCGAGTCCATCCAGGTGCGTCTGTACTCCAGGCGCGCGTACCAGGATGCGCCGGCGCTGCACTGGTTCCGGGAAACCGTGACACGGGCGATCACCGAGACCGAATCGCGCAGCGTCACGTTCCCCGTCCCCTTCGTCATCGACGAGGTCAGTAAGTCACGCTAACACCGCCCGTTAGCAACGGGCGGTCCGGAAGGGTCCCGCTGCCCGCCTCTCCCTGGCTAGCCTCGAATTGCATCACTCGTGGATATTCAATGGAGAGTACACAATGACGTTACACAGTCGATCACGCCGCCGTACCTACGCCGCCACCGCCGGAGTCGCGGTGGCCGGTCTCATGCTCGCCGGCTGCGCCGACGGCGGCGGCACGGCCGGAGGCGACGAAGACTATGTGCTGACCTTCGCCTCGTGGGCGACCCCGGGCAGCTCGAACGAGGCCATCCAAGAAGAGTGGATTCGGATGATCGAGGAGGCCACCGACGGCCGCATCACGTTCGATGTCTCCGGTGCCGGCGCGCTCTGCGCTGCCGACGAGATCCCGGAGTGCGTACGCGACGGGCGTGCAGATGTCGGACAGACGATCTCCGACTACGCACCCCAGCTTTTCCCGCAGACCACCGTCGTGAGCATCCCCTTCATCACCCAGAACGCTGACGCCACGCATGAGACCCTCTACGCGCTGAGCACCGAGCACGAGGGTGCAGCCCAGCTCTGGGAACAGAACAACCTGAAAATGCTCGGCCACTGGCCCGCGGGGCGGCTGCTACTCGGCAGCGACGAGCCCGTCACCTCGATCGACGACGTCGCGGACCTGCGCTGGCGCATGGCGGGACCGTACATGCAGGCGGCGGTCGACACCATCGGAGCGGGCAATGTCGCCCTCACGGCGCCCGAGACCTACGAAGCCGTCGAGCGCGGTGTAGTCGACGCAGTCGCATTTCCGATGGACGGCCTCGTGAGCTACCAGCTCAAGGACATCCTCCCGCAGTGGACTGACCCGGGCATCGGTCAATACACGACCGTCGGTCAGTGGATGAATCTGGACGTCTTTAACGGTCTCCCCGACGACCTCCAGCAGGCCGTGCAGTCGGTCAACGACGAGTTCAATTCAGGCCCCGCCATGGACGTCTTCCGCGAAGTGACGACGGAGCAGTGCGACACGATCCTCGAGACGATCGACGGCATCGACGAGTGGGACCCCGCCGCGACCGACGAGTGGGAGGCCGCCGTCGGCGATGATCTGCAGAAGAAGTGGATCGATGACGCCACCGCGAATGGACTCGAGGATGCAGCGGGCTACCTCGAGATGTACCAGGATGAACTGGCAGCGTTCGACGAGTCCGTCGTGGAAGATCCCTCGCTCACCTGCGCCGGCCGTTCATGACGGTCTCGGATCCGAGCACAGTCTCGGCACCTGCACCCGATCCAGTGCGCCGCTTGGCACGCGCGATCGCTGGCCCGCTGGGCGCGCTCGCATCGCTCTCGACCATCGTGATGATGGTCGCCATCGTGATCGATGTGGTGTCGCGCAACATCGGCCAGAGTTCGGTTCCCGGGCTGGTTGAGATGAGCGAGTCCGCACTCGTCGCCACGGTGTTCCTGGGCCTCGCCTATGCCGGAGCGACGAACGCGCATGTGGCTGTCGATCTCTTCACCGACGCCATGCCCGCGGGACTCGCGAGGCTCGCCACCCTGACGATGTGGATCCTCGGGGTGGGTATCACGGCGTGGTTCGTGGTCGGCAGCATGCAGCGCGCGCTCGCCAGCACACGGTCGAACGAACTGCGTGCTGGCCTCGTCGATTGGCCGCTCTGGCCCTCGCGGTGGCTCATCACGATCGGCCTGATCGCCTTCCTCATCGTCGCCGTCATCAATGTAATTCTCCTCCTGCGTAAACAACCGTTGCTCGGACAGGAGATCGTTCCCGATCCTGCAGCAGGCACGCTGGCGTCGCCAAACGGCACAGCCGGTGATGCGGCTGCTCTCGGCAACACGCGCACCCGCGCAGACGACACCCCTGATAATGCCCGAGACGGAGGTGACCGATGACTACCGGAGCCGTGATCCTCGTTGTCGTTCTGCTGCTTCTCGTGTTGCTCGCCTGCCGAATGCCGGTGTGGCTCGCACTCGCCGGGTCGGGAGCAGCCGGTCTCTTCCTCCTGCGCGGCGAAAAGTTCGTGACGAGTTCCCTCGGGGCGGTCCCATTCGACCAGACCTCGACATTCTCGCTGACGATCATCCCGATGTTCATTTTGATGGGAACGTTCGCCGTGAAAGCGAACATCGCCGAGCAGGTGTTCGCCGTCGCCCAGCGCGGCTTCCGCAAGCTGCCTGGAGGTCTCGGCATCTCGACGGTCGCAGCGTGCGCAGGTTTCGCTGCCGTGTCCGGCTCAACGATCGGTACCGCCGCGACGATGGCGAATCTCTCGGTCAACCAGATGCGGAAAGCCGGATACCCCACCAGTCTCGCGGGCGCGCTCGTCGCCGTGGCCGGCACACTCGGCGCGATGATCCCTCCGAGCGTCTTCCTCGTGCTCTACGCGATCCTCGCGGGAGAATCCATCGCGCAGATGCTCGCCGCAGGCATCATTCCCGGTGTCCTCTCAGCGATCGCGTACATGGTGTACATCGGTCTGAGGACACGGAAGATGCAGTTGGTCGATCCTGCTGCCGCGGAGACGGACTCAGCGCTCGGTGAAGCGCTTGAACAGGCCAGAAGCGGGGCAGCCGCTCAAAAGCTGCGCCTCCCCTTCCGGGGCGTCGTGCGCCTGGCCATCCTGTTCATCATCATCATGGGCGGGATCTACAGCGGTATCTTCACTCCGACCGAGTCCGCCGCGGTCGGGGCGCTCGCAGCAGCGGTCATGCTGGTCCTGGAGTTCCGCCGCGCTGGTGCACGAGAACTCTGGATTCGCGTGATCGATGCCCTGCAGGAGACAGCACGAACGACGTCGATGGTGTTCGCCATCATCGTCGGGTCGGCGATCCTGTCGCTCTTCTTTGTGGTCGCTCGCGTCCCGCAGACGGTCACGGACGCGGTGACATCGCTCGACGTTCCCGGCTGGCTCATCCTGGCGCTGCTGCTCGCCTTCCTCATCCCGCTCGGTATGGCACTCGAGTCCATCTCGATCCTGGTGATCACGGTTCCGCTCCTCTACCCGGTGGCGATGGAACTGGGCTTCGACGGCATCTGGCTCGGAATCCTCATCGTGAAGCTCATCGAGATCGGCATGGTCACTCCACCGGTCGGCATCAACTGCTTCGTCGTGGCTGGCACGGCTGGGATCAAGTCGAGCGAGGTCTTTCGCGGCGTTTGGCCGTTCGTGGTCATGGAGATCGGGCTCGTGGCCCTCTTCTTCGCGACACCATCGCTCGTGCTCTGGTTGCCATCATTGGTAGTGCAGTGATGTCAGCTGCTCACATGGGGGTCTCCCCCGACGAAAGGAACCATATGTCGCCCACGACTGTACGCGAGTCGGTGTTCGCGCTGGCACGGAATCACGGCATCTCGAAGGTCTTCGGGAATCCGGGGTCGAATGAGATCCCGTTCCTCGCGGGTCTTCCCGAAGACATGGAGTTCGTGCTCGGCCTGCACGAGCAGGTCGTCGTCGGGATGGCCGAAGGGTATTCACGAGCCACGGGAGAGCCGGCACTCGTCAACTTGCACGCGGCCTCAGGCAGCGGGAATGCCATGGGCGCGCTCACCAACGCGCGTTCCGGGAACGTGCCACTGGTGGTGATCGCCGGACAGCAGGTTCGGAGGACAGTCGGACAGGAGACGATGCTCTCGAATACTGATGCGGCGACGCTCCCGGCGCCGCTCGTGAAGTACGCACATGAGCCGCTCGCCGCCGCGGACGTGCCCCGGGCACTCTCGGAAGCCATCTTCGAGGCGACGACGCACCCCCGCGGCCCTGTCTACCTGTCAGTACCGCTCGACGACTGGGAGCAGCCCGCTCTCGAGAGCGATGCACTGCTGCTTCGCCGATCGGTGCTGCGCGACCGGTCAGAAGACGGACTGGTGGTCAGAGAGCTCACCCGGACGCTCAACGCTGGGACCCGTGTCGCCCTCGTGGTCGGCGGGGAGCTCGATGCCGCTGCGGTAGATCAGCCCGCGGTGTTCGCTGCAGTGCAGGAGCTCGCCGAGAAGCTCGATGCTTCGGTGTTCATCGCACCGTCGCCGTACCGCTGCGCGTTCCCGACCACTCACCCATCGTTCGAGGGGGTCTTGGTGCCCGGCATCGCATCGGTGCAGGAACGATTGGCACCATTCGATACGGTTCTCGTGATCGGGGCACCCGTGTTCCGTTATCACCGGTGGGAGCCCGCCGACTACGTTTCTCCTGACGCGCATGTGTGCCAGCTCACCGAGGATCCGCACGCCGCAGCGCGAGCACCGTTCGGTCGGTCCTACCTCGCAGAGATCGGGTCAGCGCTCCTGGGGCTCGCTCGCGACGTCACCGACCGCGGCGTACGCCGCGAAGCAACGGAGCGCAGCCACCCCGAGCCGGATGCGGCTGCGTCCCCGTTGACTGGTCACGACCTGCTTCAAGCGATGAACACGCTCGTCGACGACACCGTGGTCTATGTCAACGAGACAACGACGCTGGATCTCGACTATCTGGAGCGCGTGGACATCGACCGGCCGGGCATGTACCATTTCCCCGCTTCAGGGGGCCTTGGCTTCGGACTCCCTGCTGCTGTCGGGTTCGCTATCGGGGATCCACAAGCGACGGTCGTCGCGACGATCGGTGATGGATCGGCGAACTTCGGCATTACCGCTCTCTACACCGCGGCTCAACGCCAGACGCGCACCATCTTCATCATCATCAACAACTCAGGGTACGGTGCGCTCGCCGGGTTCTCACAGCGGATGGGCGCGGACCACGTTCCCGGCCTCGAACTCGGTGGCATTGATTTCGTCGCGATCTCCCAGGGATATGGCGTGTCGGCGAGCCGAGTCACGTCCCTCGAAGAGTTCGTCGAGGCATACCGCTTTGCCCTCACCACCACCGGACCGATCCTCATCGAAGCGATCGTCCAATGACCCCATCAGAACCCACTCTCGTCACACAAGGAGGAACAATGTCAGATCAGAGCACAGGCCTGGATCCGCAACGCTGGGAGGGCCGGCTGTTCACCGGCGAGTGGACCACCGGATCCGCTGGGACTACCGACGTCCGTGAACCTGCCACAGGTCAGACGCTGGGCCGAGTTGCACTCGCCAGCGGCTCGGATGTGCGGGAGGCCGCTCAGCGCAGCGCGGTTGCACAACGAGAGTGGGCGGCGCTCAAGCCCGAGGTTCGGGCCGCCGTTCTCCGCAGAGCCGGTGCGTTCTTCGAAGACCACGAGGCCGAATTGGCGGAGTGGATCCAGCGTGAGACCGGCGCCATCGCGGCGAAAGCCGGTCTCGAGCTCCACGTCGCAGCAAACGAGTGCTTCGATGCCGCCGCACTGCCGCATCATCGGAACGGCGACGTACTCGCATCCGACGGTGACCACTGGTCGTTTGCAAGACGGCAACCTGCCGGCGTCGTTGGAGTGATCTCCCCGTTCAACTTCCCCCTCATCCTGTCCATCCGCTCGGTCGCGCCTGCACTGGCGCTCGGAAACAGCGTGATCTTGAAGCCCGACCCGCGCACTCCCGTTTCCGGTGGATACATGATTGCCCGTGCGTTCGAAGCAGCGGGTCTTCCGGCCGGAGCACTGCAGGTCCTTCCCGGTGGCGCCGAGGCGGGTGCGGCACTCACCGAGGCACCGGAGATCACCGTCGTGTCCTTCACGGGATCCACCGCGGCGGGGCGCAAAGTCGGCGAAGCCTGCGGGCGCACGCTCAAGCGCGTGCACCTCGAACTCGGCGGCAACAACGCGCTCGTCGTGCTTCCGGGCGCAGACGTAGCGGCAGCAGCATCAGCCGGCGCATTCGGGTCGTTCCTGCACCAGGGTCAGATCTGCATGACGGCCGGCCGTCACCTGGTGCACGAGTCGATTCGCGACGAGTACATCGCAGCGCTGCGCGAGAAAGCTGCGCAGCTGCCGGTCGGCGATCCCTGGGCCGATGGCGCGCCGCTCGGACCCATCATCGACGAGGGTCAACGCGACAACGTGGACCGTATCGTGCATGAGGCCGAACGAGCCGGAGCGACGATCGAGACCGGAGGCACCTCCGAGGGCCTCTTCTACCGCCCCACCGTGCTGTCCAACGTTTCCGCCGACAATCCCGCTTGGACCGCAGAGATCTTCGGGCCGGTGGCGCCCGTCATGTCGTTCTCCACGATCGAAGAAGCCGCCGACATCGTGAATGCGAGCGACTACGGTCTGTCGGTGGGCATTCTCGGCGACGTGGGCACCGCCATGAAACTCGCCGATCTCGTGCGTTCCGGCAAGGTCCACATCAACGAGCAGACGGTTGCAGACGAATCGAACGCCCCGTTCGGCGGCGTCGGCGACTCGGGCAACGGTTCGCGCTTCGGCGGGTACGACGCGAACATCGAGGCGTTCACAGAGACGCAGTGGCTGACCATGCGGTCCGATATCGCCCCCTATCCCTTCTGACATGGCGATGAAGATAGTCGTCGTCGGCGCCGGCGCCATGGGCAGGCTCTTCGGGAACCTGCTCATCGCCGGCGGCGAAGACGTCACCATGGTGGACGTCGATCCCGAGGCGATCGCCGACCTGAACCTCAGAGGAATTACGGTGGCCCTCGAAGGGACAGAACACCACGTCGCCGCTCGTGCCGCGCGCGCGGAAGATCTGACGGACCCCGTCGACCTCATCATGGTGTTCACGAAGTCGATGCACACTCGGGCGGCGCTCGACTCCGTCCGGCATCTCGTCCATCCTGCGACACTGGGCTTCACGGTGCAGAACGGCCTGGGGAACCACGATCCTCTGATCGAGCTGCTGGGTCGCACTCGCACCCTCGTGGGTATGACGGACTATCCAGCCGACCTCGGCCCTGATCGCGTGGTGCACGCACGGTCGAGCGGGAGCGTGGTGATCGGGACTCTCGACCCATCGGCCGATCCAGCTTGCGCGCGCGTCGCCCAGACCCTCAGCGATTCAGGAGTCCGGACGACCGTGCACCCGGCGGTCCTCATTCCGATCTGGGAGAAATTGGCGTTCAACGCAACGCTCAACACGCTCACTGCGGCCGCCGGTCTCACCGTGGGCGAGGTCGGCGCGAGTCGAGACGCGAAGCGCATCGCGCTGACGGTGTTGGCAGAAACGCTTGCGGTAGCCGGCGCGATCGACATGCCGGTCGACCCCGCCCGGGTGCGCGAGCACGTCGAATGGGCACTCGAGCACCACGCTGATCATCGTCCGTCGATGCTCGTCGATCTCGAGTCGGGCCGACTCACCGAGGTCGATAGCATCGGCGGTGTCGTGTGCCGTCTGGGCGCGACGCACGGAGTCGCTGTTCCGGTGCTCGAGACGCTATGCGCAATCGTGCGGCTCAGGTCCGCCGCTCCGAAGTGATGAACGCGGTGGCACGCGACGCGTAGCCGCGTGCCACCGCCCCATCAGGCTCCGGGCAGCCTCCAGTCCACTGGCGCCGCCCCGAGATCCCGGAGCGCATCGTTCGCACGACTGAACGGGCGCGATCCGAAGAACCCTCGGGACGCGGAGAGCGGCGACGGATGGGCACTCTCGATGACGGGCGTGCTGCCGAGCAGAGGTTTCAGCGAACGGGCGTCGTTGCCCCAGAGGATCGCGACCAGCGGTCCCCCTCGTTCGACGAGGGTGCGGATGGCGTGCGCCGTGAACGCTTCCCACCCCTTGCCCCGGTGCGACGCCGGAGTGCCTGCCCGCACCGTGAGCACGCGGTTCAGCAGCATCACACCGCTGTCCGACCATCCGGTGAGATCGCCGTGCGCAGCGGGAGCGATCCCGAGATCCGATTCCAGCTCCCGGTACATGTTCTGCAGACTGCGCGGGATCGGACGGACGTCTGGTGCGGTCGCGAATGAGAGGCCGATCGGATGTCCAGGAGTCGGGTACGGATCCTGACCGACGATCAGTACGCGCACATCTGCGAGCGGTCGCTGGAAGGCGGCGAGGATCCGCTCCCCCGCGGGCAGGACCTGGTGCCCCGCGTCCCGTTCTGCGCGCAGAAAGCGCCCGAGCTCGGCGAGATCCTCGCCGACGGGCACGAGCGCCTCGGCCCAGTCCGCGGCGATATACCCCTCACGGGCGAGTTCGAGAGGGCCGAGACCCGCCCTGGCCCCTGATGTCCGTCCGTCATCCACCCTCATGCTCCTCTGGTTCGCTCCGGTCGGTTGAAACTCGTTCGCGCGTGTGATCGACCCGATCCGAGTGTACTCAAGGCTGCGCTTTCACCCTCGGCGCGAGAGAATGGACCGGGTGCCAAGCGCACCGTTCACCGCGCAGAAGGGGATGTATGCTCAACGGTCACGTGTCGCACTGGTGGGAGCAGGTCGGAACGCCGGAACAGCGCCCCGAGCTCCCCGGCAGCCTCTCCGCAGACGTCGCGATCGTCGGCGCCGGCTACACGGGCCTGTGGACCGCTTACGCCCTGAAACAGCAGCGCCCAGACCTCAGCATCGTGATCATCGAGCAGCGGCACGCCGGTTACGGGGCGTCCGGACGCAACGGCGGGTGGCTCACGAACGCCATCACCGGCGGCCGCGACCAATACGTGGAGCGTCACGGCCGCGATGCCGCCGAGCGCTTCCAGCGCGCGATGAACGAGACCGTCGACGAGGTCATCAGGGTCGCCGGTGCTGAACAGATCGACGCGGACATTCAGCAGGGCGGTGAGTTCACCGTCGCTTACACCCCTGCTCAGGAGCAGCGGCTGCGCAGATTCGCCGCCTCCGAACAGCGCTGGAGGTCGACCGACCTCGAGCTGCTCGAGTCCGATGCCGCGCGGGCAAAGATCAACGTTTCCGCCACCCGAGCCGCAACCTGGCACCCGCACGCCGCCAGAATTCAGCCGGCGAAGCTCGCATCGGGCCTCGCACGCGTCGTCGAGGGCCTCGGCGTCCAGATCTACGAGCGCACCCGCGCCGTCGAGATCGCTCCACACCGCGTGCGCACTACGCACGGAACCGTGTCCGCGGAGTACGTGGTTCGGGCGACCGAGGGATTCACCGCGAATCTCACAGGTCTCAAGCGGCTCTGGCTTCCGATGAACTCCTCGATCATCGCCACCGAGCCGCTCCCGCAGTCGGTCTGGGATGAGCTGCACTGGAAGCATGGCGAAGTGCTCGGCGACATGGCCCACGTCTACATGTACGCGCAGCGCACGGCAGACGACCGGATCGCCATCGGCGGCCGGGGGGTGCCGTACCGGTACGGGTCGCGCACCGACACCGACGGCCGCACCCCCGAGGTCACGGTGGAGACGCTCCGCGGCATCCTGCAGCGCTTCTTCCCCGTGACGCGCGGAACGCTGATCGACCACGTCTGGTCGGGCGTCCTCGGCGTCCCCCGCGACTGGTCGGCGACGGTCGGCCTCGATCGCGAGACCGGCATCGCCTGGGGCGGCGGATACGTCGGCACCGGGGTCACCTCCACCAACCTCGCTGGCCGTACCATCGCAGATCTCATCCTGGGCAACGAGAGCGACCTCGTGACGCTCCCCTGGGTGAACCACCGCGTCAGAAAGTGGGAACCGGAGCCGCTCAGGTGGCTTGCCACGCGGGGGCTGTACGCCGCCTACGGGGTCGCCGACCGCTCGGAATCCCACGGCCGCGGCTCCACATCCCCGATCGCCTCCGTCGCCGATGTCATCACCGGCCGGCACTGAAGGATCCAGGCGTCTCAGGTTACGTTGAGAGTCTGCGACGATTGTCGTTGGGACTGCAGCGCCGTACGCTCAGATCTTGCGGCCCGATGACGCGCCGCCCACACACCATCACCGTCCACGCGAGGGAGCACTCCATGACCGAAAACCAGACCTGGAAGTTCGAGACCCAGCAGATCCATGCGGGTCAGGTTCCGGATCCGGCGACCGGGGCGCGAGCCCTCCCGATCCACCAGACGACGTCGTTCGTGTTCGAGAGCACCGAGCAGGCGGCGAACCGCTTCGCGCTCACCGAGGGCGGCAACATCTACACCCGCATCACGAACCCGACCCAGGCAGTCGCGGAGGAGCGCATCGCCGCACTCGAGGGCGGCACCGCCGCGCTGCTGCTCGCGAGCGGTCAGGCGGCCGCGACCTACGCGATCCTGAACATCGCCGGCACCGGCGACCACATCGTCTCCTCCGCCTCGATCTACGGGGGCACCTACAACCTCTTCAAGTACACCCTCGCGAAGCTCGGCATCGAGGTGACGTTCGTCGCGGACCAGGACGACCTGAGCGAGTGGCAGCGCGCCGTGCGCCCCAACACCAAGGCGTTCTTCGCCGAGAGCATCGCCAACCCGCGCGTCAACATCCTCGACATCACCGGCGTCTCCGAGGTCGCTCACGAGAACGGCGTCCCGCTCATCATCGACAACACCGTCGCGAGCCCCTACCTGATCCGTCCCATCGAGTTCGGCGCGGACATCGTGCTTCACTCGGCGACGAAGTTCCTCGGCGGGCACGGCACCACTCTCGGGGGCGTCATCGTCGACGGAGGGCGCTTCCCCTGGTCCCAGCACGCCGACCGCTTCCCCGGCCTCACGGAGCCCGACCCCTCGTACAACGGCGTCAGCTACACGGGTGTGCTCGGCGACGGGGTCGCATACGTGATGAAGGCGCGTGTGCAGCTGCTCCGCGACATCGGCGCCTCCGTCGCACCGAACAGCGCCTGGCTGCTGCTCCAGGGCATCGAAACGCTCTCCCTCCGGATGGAGCGCCACGTGCAAAACGCACAGGAGGTCGCCGAGTGGCTCGACGCGCACGACGACGTCGCCACCGTCTACTACGCCGGGCTGCCGTCGAGCCCCTGGTACGCTGCGGCGAACCGCTACGCCCCGAAGGGCGTCGGCGCCGTGCTCTCGTTCGAACTGAAGGGCGGCGTCGACGCAGGCAAGGCGCTCGTCGAGGGCGTCGAGCTGTTCAGCCACGTGGCGAACATCGGTGACGTGCGGTCGTTGATCATCCACCCTGCCTCGACCACCCACTCGCAGCTCACGCCTGAACAGCAGCTCGTCTCCGGTGTCACGCCGGGTCTCGTGCGCCTGTCGGTGGGCATCGAGAACATCTCCGACATCACCGCGGATCTCGAGCGCGGTTTCGCGGCGGCCCGCGAGGTCGTCGCCCGCGCACGGGCCGAAGCGTAACCGTTCCACCGATGGCGATGCCGCCCGGGGCGTGATCCCCTCGGGCGGCATCGCTTCGCCGCAGAAGAGAGAGCAATGGACTGGCAGACCCCCGAGGACTCGTTCCCGACGGACTTCATCACCGACGCGCAGCTGAGGGCGATCATCGGACGTCCGCCGGTATCGGGCGGGTGGAGCGAGGGCGACCCCGTCGGGAATCGGCGGTTCGTGTCACTCGGCGACCTCACGACGGAGTCCGGCGGCGAACTCTCCGGAGTGAGAATCGCCTACGAGCAGTTCGGCGAGCTCTCCCCCTCGCGGGACAACGCGATCCTCGTCTTCCACGCGCTCACGGGCGACAGTCACCTCGTCGGGCCCGCAGGACCGGGGCACCCCACCGACGGGTGGTGGTCGGAGATCGTCGGCCCCGGGAAGTACCTCGATACCGACACGTACGCGGTCTTCGCGCCCAACGTGCTCGGCGGATGCCAGGGCTCCACCGGTCCAGGCACGCTCGGTCCAGGCAATCGGGAGTGGGGCAGCCGATTCCCCTACCTCACCATTCGGGATCAGGTCGCCGCCACGGCACGCTTCGCCGACCTCATCGGCGTCGACCGCTTCGCCGCGGTCATCGGCGGATCGATGGGGGGCATGCACGCGCTCGAATGGGCGCTCACCCACCCCGATCGTGTCGACCGACTCGCCGTCATCGCGGCTCCCCCGGTCACCACGGCGGACCAAATCGGTCTCAACCTCGTCCAACTGGAAGCGATCCGCTCGGACCCATACTTCCGCGGCGGAAACTACTACGACGCACCAGGAGGTGTCGGCCCGCACCACGGGCTCGCGACCGCGCGCAGGCTCGCACTCCTCAACTACCGCAGCAACACCGAGCTCGACGACCGCTTCGGCCGCACCTGGCAGTCGGCGGTGAGCCCCCTCGGTTCAGGGGGTCGCTTCGCCGTGGAGTCCTACCTCGACTTCCACGGCAACAAGTTCACCCGCCGCTTCGATGCCGGAAGCTACGTAACGCTCGTGCAGGCGATGAACTCGCACGACGTGGGGCGCGGACGCGGGGGCGTCGCCGAGGCGCTGAGCCAGCTCACCCTGCCCACCCTTGTCCTCGGCATTCCGAGCGACCGGCTCTTCACCGTCGAGGGCCAGGATCTCATCGCCCAGCACGCGCCGGGGAGCCTCGACGGCGACCGCGCCACGCGCATCGACTCGCCATTCGGGCACGATTCCTTCCTCATCGAGTCCGATCTGGTCGGCGCACAGTTGAGTCGGCTGCTCGCGCTCTGACGCGTGCTGCGCACCGGGCACCTCTGGGCCCAGCGGTAGGATCAAGGACATGACGCTCCCCCTCTACGTGCTCAACGGACCGAACCTCAACCTCCTGGGAGTCCGCGAACCCGAGACGTACGGAACGACCACGCTTCCCGACATCGAGGCTCTGTGCCAGGAGCGAGCCCAGGCACTCGGCTATGAGATCGTCTTCCGTCAGAGCAACCACGAGGGCGAGCTCGTCGACTGGATTCAGGAGGCTCGAGACCACGGATCCGGCATTCTGATCAATCCGGCGGGTTACACCACGACTTCGATCGCGATCCTCGACGCGCTCATCGCCTCCGAGCTGCCCGTCATCGAAGTTCACCTGACGAACATCCACCGACGGGAGGAGTTCCGGCACCACTCCTTCGTCTCGAAAGCGGCCAACGCCGTCGTCGCCGGTGCGGGGCCGCAGGGGTACGTCTTCGCGGTCGAGCACCTCGCTTCACTTGCCGGGAAGCCGTAGATCACGGAGATACTCCGGGTCGGCACCCGCGCATCCAGTCCGCGTCCAGCGCGCACCGGATCGACTCCCATGCATTTTTCATCCTGCTCCCACCTTCGACGCATAGGCTCAACCCTGTAACGCGTCGCAGAGCTCCTGCGGCGTCTTCCAGGTTCAGAGACCGGCGACGCGAGGAGGGATTCGGAGTGACGCAGTGGAGGCTGCCCCGCACAAGCCGGCGCAACGCCGTCATCGGGGCCGCCGTGATCTTCCCGCTCGGTTGCACGCTCGGTCTCACCGCGTGCTCATCGCCCTCGCAGGACATCACCGGCACCGAGCTTCGCGCCGCTTCGGGCTCCGACATGGTCGAGATGCCCGCGCAGCAGGTGTACGGCGTCGAGAATGTCGACGTCAGCGCTCCGGGTCTCGACGCCGCTGCTGAGGAGCAGCTCGAAGAGGTCGATTACGACGGCGCGATGACGCTGAGCGACGGGGTCATCACGGACGCCCAGTTCTCGGTCACGCTCGAAAATCATCCGACCGTGACGTTCACGCTCACGGAGCCGCTCGTGCTCCGACGCGAAGGCGGCGACGGTGTCCCGGTGAACGCGGTCGGCACGCTCACCGTCGGCACCTATGAGCGGCACGGCACCTCGGTGACGCTGACGCCGAGCTTCGAGGAGGCCGACCGAGCAGAGTTGGATGTCGAGATCGGGTCGCTGAACACCGTCTTCCTGCCGTCAGAGGCGAACGGGTACAGCACGGAGAACGGTGATGACCCGGCCACGGGCGATTCCGCTGGACTCGACGCCATCACCGCCCGCATCAGTCTGGTTGTCGATTAGGCACGACGCCCGACGATTCGGGGCGGCGCACCTGCCGATCAGGCGAAGCGCTGACGACGGGTGGCGTCATGGACTTCGCCGACGAGCTCCTCGATGACGTCCTCTAAGAACACGACGCCGAGCTCGGCATCTGCCGCGTCGAAGACGCGCGCGAGGTGGATGCCCCGTGCCTGCATGCCGGAGAGGACGTCTTCGATCTCGGTGTCCGCTCGTACGGCGAGCATCTCGCGGATGCGCTTCGGCGGGATCGCCTGGTGCACCCGGTCCTCACCGAGACGGAGCAGATCCTTGATGTGCACGTAGCCGTCGAGCGCCCCGGCTTCGTCTCGGATCGGGTAGCGCGAGAACCCGTGGCGCGCGACCGCGGCCTCGACGTCGGCCGGTGTCGCTCCAGGATCGAGCGTCACGAGATCGACGGTCGGAACCAGCAGGTCGCTCGCACGCTTCGCGGTGAACTCGAACGCGGCGCTCAACGCTCCGCTCCGGTCTTCGAGCACACCCTCACGAGTGGAGTGGTTCACGATGCTCGCGACCTCCTCCAGCGTGAAGGTGCTGTTCGTCTCGGACACCGGTTCCACACGGAAGAGACGCAGCACACCGTTCGCGATGGCATTGAGCGCGGCGATCAGGTGGCGGAAGATCCGCGAGACCATGACCAGCGGAGGCGCGAGCAGCAGCACCGCCTGGTCGGGCAGCGAGAACGCCGCGTTCTTCGGCACCATCTCCCCGAAGACCACGTGCAGGTACGAGACGCCGACCAGGGTGAGGACGAACGCCGTGATGGAGACAGCCTCGGGCGGGAGACCGGTCCATGAGAGCGGCCCCTCGAGGAGGTGGTGGATCGCCGGCTCGGACACGTTCAGGATCAGCAGGGAGCACACGGTGATGCCGAGCTGGCTCGTCGCCAGCATGAGCGTTGCGTGCTCCATCGCGTAGAGCGCGGTACGCGCGCGCTTCGACCCCGCCTCGGCGCGCGGCTCGATCTGGGATCGCCTCGCCGAGATGACCGCGAACTCAGCACCCACGAAGAAGGCGTTGAAGACCAACAGGATCACCAACCACAGGATTCCGGCCCAGTCGCTCATGCCCGATCCTCCTCGTCCAATGCCGCCTCCGGCACGGGAGCCCCCGTGTACCGGAGACGCGCGATCCGTCGTCCTTCCATACGCTCGACGCGCAGCGTGCCCTCATCCGGCGCGGAAACCTCGTCACCTACGACCGGCATGCGGCCGAGCTGGCTGAGCACATAGCCCGCCACGGTGTCGTAGTCGTCGTCCTCGGGAATGTGGATGCCCGTCTGTTCGAGCACCTCATCGGGCCGCAAGTCGCCGGGGAACGTCATGCTCTCGGCGGTGCCGACAACACCTGCACTGGCGCGGTCGTGCTCGTCCGCAACCTCGCCGACGAGTTCCTCCACCAGATCTTCCAGTGTGACGATCCCCTCGGTCCCGCCATACTCGTCGACCACGATCGCAAGTTGGAAGCTTTGCGATCTGAGCTCTTCGAGCAACTGGTCCAGGCGCATGGTCTCGGGGACTCGCACCGCTTCCTCGACGAGTGCCGCGACCGGCACCTCGCTCCGCTTCGCTCGCGGCACCGAGATCGCCTGCTTCACGTGCACTACCCCGATGATGTCATCGCGATCCTCGTCGATCACGGGGAAGCGGGAGTATCCGGTACGCCCGGAGAGCTCGAGGACGGCCTGTGCCGACTCCAGCTTCTGGAGGCTCTCGACCCGGAGGCGAGGAGTCATGACATCGGCGGCGGACCGCTCGGAGAACTTGAGCGTTCGATCGAGCAGGGTTGCCGTGTCGGCCTCGAGGAATCCGGCGCTCGCCGAGTGCCGGACGAGCGAGGAGAGCTCCTCTGCCGTGCGCGCACCCGACAGCTCCTCCTGCGGCTCGATTCCGAGCGCCCGGAGCAGGCCGTTCGCGCTGCCGTTGAGCGTGACGACGGCAGGCTTGAAGGTCGTCGTGAAGGCGGCCTGAGCCGGCATCACGATGCGCGCCGTGCCGAGAGGTTTCGCGAGTGCGAAGTTCTTCGGCACCAGCTCACCGACGATCATCGAGAACACGGTCGCCAGCGCGACCGCGATGGGCGCGCTGATGGTGCGCCGCAAGTCCTCCGGCACGCCGATCGCGCCGAGCGGACCGTCGAGGAAGCCGCTGATCGCGGGCTCCAGCGTGTAGCCGGCAAGCAGGGTGGTGAGGGTGATGCCGAGCTGTGCGCTCGAGAGGTGGGTCGACGTGTGCTTGAGACCGCGGACCACGACCCCGAGGCCGCGAGTGCCCCGTGCCTGCTGGCGCTCCACCTCTTGGCGATCCAGGGCGACGAGAGAGAATTCGGCTGCGACGAAAATACCGGTGCCCGCCGTCAGCAGGATACCGATCAGAAGAAGGAGCCAGTCGCTCACCGGCGCCTCCGCTCAGGAGTCCGCGCTCTCGCGCGGCCGGTACTCGGAGGGTCTGTATCTGCCGTGCGTCGAGAGGCTGGGTCCATGATGAGCGTTACTGTAGCAAAAACTTCTCCGAGACGGGAGCCCGACGGTCACGCACCGCCCCGCAAAACGGCGTAGGCTAGTGAACAGGCGCGTCGAAGCGCGCGGGAATGCGGAAGTCACGGTGAAAGGAAGTCGGTTTGGCTGAGCGGACGAGCACCCCCGTTACGGGGGGCTCCGCAGAAGATTTCGGTGCGAATGTGTGGCTTGTGGAGGAGCTCTACAAGCAGTTCGTACAAGACAAGAACTCAGTCGATCGGTCGTGGTGGCCCGTGCTGGAGCAGTACGGCGGAGAGCAGCAGGCCTCCGCCGGCGACTCGCCGACGAGTTCGTCCGATTCGGCTGCGCAGGGGTCTTCCACCTCCAGCGGTGCCCCGACCCAGGCCTCCCCCACCAGTTCGGGTGCCGCATCGGGGCCGTCGACCGCTCCGGTGTCGACGACCACGCAGCCGGCGCGGACGACGAACGCCGCTCCGCGGCAGGCCCCGATCCCGGCCGACGCCCCTCGCACCACGCCGAACACCGACGTCGTCGAAGCGCAGCAGGACGACGTCAAGGCGCTGAAGGGCATGGCGCGCACGCTCTCCAAGAACATGGATCAGAGCCTGACCGTGCCGACCGCGACGAGCGTCCGCACGATTCCGGCGAAGCTCCTCATCGATAACCGCATCGTCATCAACAACCACCTGCGCCGCTCGCGCGGCGGAAAGGTGTCGTTCACGCACCTCATCGGCTGGGCCCTCATCCAGTCGCTCAAGGACTTCCCCAGCCAGAACGTGGCATACGCCGAAGTGGACGGTAAGCCCTCCATCGTCGTGCCGGCCCACGTGGGTCTCGGCATCGCGATCGACGTGCCCAAGCCCGATGGCACGCGCTCGCTGCTCGTCCCCTCCATCAAGCGTGCCGAAACCCTCGACTTCAACGAGTTCCTGGTCGCCTACGAAGATCTGGTGAAGCGCGCGCGCGACAATAAGCTCGGCGCCGCCGACTTCCAGGGCACCACGATCTCCCTCACCAACCCCGGCGGAATCGGCACAGTGCACTCTGTCCCCCGCCTCATGAACGGCCAGGGGTCGATCATCGGCGCGGGCGCACTCGAGTACCCCGCGGAGTTCCAGGGTGCCTCGCAGGAGGTGCTCACGCGCCTGGCCGTCTCGAAGACGATCACGCTGACGAGCACCTACGATCACCGCGTGATTCAGGGCGCAGGCTCGGGCGAATTCCTGAAACTCGTCCACGAGCGTCTCATCGGCAAGCACGGGTTCTACGAAGAGATCTTTGCAGCGCTCCGCATCCCGTACAAGCCTGTGCAGTGGGCGTCGGACATCCACGTCGACATCTCGGGCGCCGTTGATAAGACCGCCCGCGTGCAGGAGCTCATCAACTCGTATCGGGTCCGCGGCCATCTCATGGCGGACGTCGATCCGCTCGAGTATCAGCAGCGCACCCACCCCGATCTCGAGATCGAATCGCACGGGCTCACCTTCTGGGACCTCGATCGCGAGTTCGTCACGGGAGGTATCGGCGGACAGCGCACCATGAAACTGCGCGACATCCTCGGCGTGCTCCGCGACACGTACTGCCGCAAGATCGGCATCGAGTACATGCACATCCAGGATCCCGACCAGCGCCACTGGCTCAGGGAGAAGCTCGAGGTTCCCTACGCGAAGCCGAGCCACGACCAGCAGATGCGGATTCTCGAGAAGCTCAACGAGGCCGAGGCATTCGAGACCTTCCTGCAGACGAAGTACGTCGGTCAGAAGCGCTTCAGCCTCGAGGGCGGCGAATCCGTGATTCCGCTGCTCGATGCGATGCTCGTCGACGCCGCGGACGACGGGGTCGACAGCGTCGACATCGGCATGGCGCACCGCGGCCGTCTCAACGTGCTGTCCAACATCGCCGGGAAGACCTACGGCCAGATCTTCCGCGAGTTCGAGGGCGCCCAGACCTCTAAGTCGGGCTCGGGCGACGTCAAGTACCACCTCGGCACGTCCGGCACCTTCACGGCACCGAACGGCACCCAGGTGCCGATCCACCTCGCCGCCAACCCCTCGCACCTCGAGACGGTCGACGGCGTGCTCGAGGGCATCGTGCGCGCGAAGCAGGATCTGAAGCCGATCGGGTCGTTCACCACGCTCCCGATCCTGATCCACGGCGACGCCGCGATGGCCGGTCAGGGCGTCGTGTACGAGACGATGCAGATGTCGCAGCTCCGCGGTTACCGCACCGGCGGCACGCTGCACATCGTCATCAACAACCAGGTCGGTTTCACGACGCTCCCGCTCGACTCTCGCTCCTCGATCTACTCGACCGATGTGGGCAAGGTCGTGCAGGCACCGATCTTCCACGTGAACGGCGACGACCCCGAGTCCGTCGTCCGCGTCGCGCAGCTCGCCTACGAGTTCCGTCAGCGGTTCCACAAGGACGTCATCATCGACCTCGTCTGCTACCGCCGCCGCGGTCACAACGAGGGCGACGACGCGTCGATGACGCAGCCGCTCATGTTCGACCTCATCGAGGCGAAGCGCTCGACCCGACGCCTCTACACGAGCGCGCTCGTGGGTCGCGGCGACATCACCGAGGAAGAGTACGAAAAGGCGAAGCAGGACTTCCAGTCCCGCCTCGAGGAGGCCTTCCAGGAGACGCACGCGGCGCAGACCGGTGCGATCCCGGTCATCGACCAGAACGGGATCACGACGCGAGTCGATGCCCAGAGCGCCCCGGTCGAGAAGATCGAGACCGCCGTCGACGTGAGCGTGCTCGAGCGCATCGGTGACGCGCACCAGAACCAGCCGGACGGCTTCACGGTGCACCGGAAGCTGCAGCAGCTGCTCGACAAGCGCGTGCAGATGAGCCGTGAGGGCAACATCGACTGGGGCTTCGGCGAGCTTCTCGCACTCGGATCGCTGCTGATGGAGGGCACTGCCGTGCGCGTCGCCGGTCAGGATGCCAGACGCGGCACCTTCGCGCAGCGCCACGCCGTGTTCCACGACCGGGCGAACGGCCAGGAGTGGCTGCCCCTGCTCAACCTCTCGGACGATCAGGCGCGGTTCTGGATCTACGACTCCCTCCTGTCCGAGTACGCCGCGGTCGCCTTCGAGTACGGGTACTCGCTGCAACGCGAGGACGCCCTCGTGGTGTGGGAGGCGCAGTTCGGCGACTTCGTCAACGGAGCGCAGTCGGTCGTTGACGAGTTCATCTCGTCCGCCGAGCAGAAGTGGGGCCAGCAGTCCTCCGTCGTGATGCTCATGCCGCACGGGTACGAGGGCCAGGGGCCCGACCACTCGTCGGCCCGCATCGAACGCTTCCTGTCGATGTGCGCCGAGGACAACATGATCGTCACGCGTCCCTCGACGCCGGCGAACTACTTCCACCTGCTCCGCCGCCAGGCCTACGCGCGGCCCCGTAAGCCGCTGCTCGTCTTCACCCCGAAGTCGATGCTCCGCCTGCGCGGTGCGACCTCGTCGGTCGAGGACTTCACCGAGGGCACCTTCCGCCCCGTGATCGACGATCCGATGATCGAGGATCGCAGCCAGGTCACTCGCGTGGTCCTGACGTCGGGCAAGGTCTACTACGACATGCGCACGGCGCTCGAGAAGAATCCGGACCCGCGCGTCGCACTGGTCCGGGTCGAGCAGTTCTACCCGATCCCCGGGATCGAGCTCGGCCGCGTACTCGCGCAGTACTCCGGAGCCGAGCTGGTGTGGGTCCAGGATGAGCCCGAGAACCAGGGTGCCTGGCCGTTCATCTCGCTCGAGCTGTCGAAGCAGCTCGCGAACGATCGGATCCGCGTCGTGTCGCGCGCCGCGTCCGCCGCACCGTCGACCGGTTCGGCGAAGGTGCACGCCGTGGAGCAGGAGGCGCTCGTCGCCGCCGCGCTCCGCTTCGAGGACTAGGTCACACTGAGGGGCCCCGGTTCACCCGTTCGGGTGGGCCGGGGCCCCTCAGCGTATGCGGTCGGCGACGCTCAGAGCCCGTCGAAGCGCTGCTCGAGCCCGAGCCGCATGGCGTCCGCGAGTTCACGTCCGAGTCGCGCGGTCCGTGTTTCCAGGCTCTCGATCTCGGCGGTTCCGGCGAGCTCGTCACCCCAGTCCGTGGTGGCGGCGAACACGCCCGTGGGCATGGGGAACGTCCGGAGGTACGTCATGAGGGGACGGAGGGCGTACTCGATCACCAGTGAGTGGCGCGCACTCCCCCCGGTCGCCCCGAGTGCCATCGGAATTCCCTGGAGCGCTTGGGGTTGCACGAGGTCGAAGAACGACTTGAAGAGTCCGGAGACCGAGCCGTTGAACACCGGCGTCACCGCCACGATGCCGTCGGCTGTCTCGAGCCGTTCGAGCGCGTCGGTCAGGGCCGCGTCCGACGCGCCGTCGACGAGACGATGCGCAATCGCCACGGCGAGTTCCCGGAGTTCGATCACGGTGACCTCCGCGCCGCAGCCGTGCGCGGCGAGTGCTCGTTCGACGTGGCCGGTGATGCGATCCGCCAGGCGCCGAGATGTCGAGGGAGTGCCGAGTCCGCCGCTCACGACGACCACGCGCGCACGGGTCGTGTCCGGCGCACCGGTGGCGTCGGTCACGCCGCGTCCCCCTGCCGGCCCTCGGCATCGCGGGTTTCGGCGCAGGTGAGTTTCTGGGTGAGCGAGCGCAACTGCACCAGTTCATCGTCGCTCAGTCTGCTGGTCAACGCCTGTGCGACGTCCTTGGCGTGGGCGGCTCCGATCCTCCGCTGCAGTGCACTCCCCTCAGCAGTCAGGGAGAGGAGTGCCCCGCGCCCGTCCCTCGGGTCGGGGCACCGATCGATGAGATCGTCCGTGACGAGACGGTCGATGACCCGGCTGAGCGAGGGCTGCGACATCATCAGCCGGTTCATGAGATCTCGCTGGCGCACTCCCGACCCCCCGGCAAGAGACATCTGATAGAGCACGTCGTACTCGCGCGGATTCCGGTCCGCCCAGACCGGTGCCTGCTGAAAGCGTCGGAACAGCGTACTCTGGGCACGGAACATCGCTTCCCAGGCGTCCACCGCGAGTCGCTCGTTGGCGCTCATGATGCGACCGCCGCTGAGGCGAGCAACCACGGGGTGTGCGGCGGGATTCCTCCGATTCCCACCTGGATGTGTGACACCATAGCGTTCCTCCCGCAGCGATTCTCTTTATATTCAGATGAATATATTCTACGCCGTCACCGCAGATAGTTCAAACTTCAAGTCCCGCTGCACTCGGAATTGCGCGAACGGGGTACGCTCGGAGGAGCGCGACGCGCCATCCGCGTCACCCACCGAAGGAGAGGGACCCGTGACCACCTGGCAGATGCCCATCGAGGGACACGAGCAGTCACGTCTGTGGCTGGCGTGGCCGACCACCGGATACACGCTCGGCGACACCGAGGCGGAGGCTGAAGAGGCACGCCGCACCTGGTCAGCCGTCGCGAATGCCGCGAGTGAGTTCCAGCCGGTCACGGTCGTCGTGCACCCGGGCGACGAGCCGGTGGCACGCCGGTACCTCTCGAGCTCCATCGAACTCCTGACGGCTCCCCTGAACGACGCGTGGATGCGCGACATCGGACCGAGCTTCGTGATCGGTGACGACGGCCGTCTCGGTGCCGTGAACTTCGTCTTCAACGGCTGGGGCGGCCAGGACTGGGCGCAGTGGGACCACGACCAGCACATCGGCCGCATCGTCGCGGAAGCCGCTGGAGCGGAGCGCATCGACTCCGAGATGGTCAACGAGGGCGGCGGCATCCAGGTCGACGGCACCGGCCGCGTCGTGCTCACGGAGACCGTGCAGCGCGATCCCGGCCGCAATCCCGGTTGGACCCGCGAGCAGGTCGAGGCCGAGTTGCACCGGACCATCGGCACGACGAGCGCGCTGTGGCTCCCCCGCGGGCTGACGCGCGACCACGACACTTTCGGCACGCGCGGCCACTCGGACATTCTCGCCGCATTCCCGACGCCGAACGTGCTCCTCATGCACCGGCAGGATGCCGAGAGCCACCCCGACCACGTCATCGCCAGGACGAACCGCGATGTCGCGGAGCAGTGGGTGGACGCGACGAGCGCCGGCGTCGAGATCCTCGATCTTCCGGCCCCGTCGGTGCTCCGCGACGACGAGGGGTTCGTCGACTACAGCTACATCAACCACGTCGTCATCAACGGCGCGGTGCTCGCCTGTTCGTTCGACGACCCGGCCGACGACCACGCACTCGGCGTGCTGCGCGACGTCTACCCGGGCCGTGAGGTGATCGGCATCGATGCCCGCCCGCTCTTCGCGCGCGGCGGCGGCATCCACTGCATCACGCAGCAGCAGCCGAAGACCGCGAGCTGATCCGACGGCGCCGGTGCCGGGCCCGCTATCGGGGCACCGGCACCAGCGTCACGTCGCGAATCTCGCGACCGTCGACCTCGGCCGTCATGAAGGTGCAGACGGGCTGCCGACGCCGATCCGTAGGCGAGCCCGGATTGAGCAGGCGCATGCCGTTCGGCGCGGTCGAGTCCCACGGGATGTGGCTGTGACCGAACACGAGCACGTCAACATCGGGGAAGGCGGACGCCATCCGCTGCTCGCGCCCCTGTTTCGCACCCGTCTCGTGGATCATCGCCCAGCGCTGTCCCTCGATCTCGAGCGAGGCGACCTCAGATAGTCTGGCGTGAAGTTCAGGCCCATCGTTGTTGCCCGCGACGCCGACGAGACGCCGCGATCGGGCCTCGAACGCGTCGAGCGTCGCCTCGTCCATCCAGTCTCCCGCGTGCAGCACGATGTCAGCCGCCTCGACCGCCTCCCAGAGCGCCTCGGGAAGCACCTTCGCCCGCTTGGGCAGGTGGGTGTCTGCGACAATGACTAGCTGGGTGGGCATCCCTAGCGCTTCGCCTCCGGCGTGCCGATCCGCTCCCCCGATTCGACATCGAAGAGGTGCACACGCGGCGTCAGCGGGAGCACCGTCACCTCGTCCCCGGCGTCGGGATGATCACGTCCGTCGACCCGGACAACGAGCGGCGTCTCCTCGCCGGTGAGGTCCACATCCGCGAAGAGGTAGCCGTCCGCGCCGAGCTCTTCCACGAGGGTCGCCGTGATCGAGATCCCCTCGCCCCCCGGCCCGGAAACAGTGAAGTCCTCTGGACGAACGCCGACCGTCACGCGGTCGCCGCCGATCGCCTCGCGCACTTCAGGTGCGAGCGGCACGCGGGCGTTGCCGAACACGAGGCCGGCGTCATCCACGGTCGCGGTGAACAGGTTCATCGCCGGGCTGCCGATGAACCCCGCGACGAACGTGTTGACGGGATGGTCCAGGAGTTCGCGCGGTGTACCCACCTGCTGCAGGACGCCGAGTTTCATGACCGCGATCCGATCGCCCATCGTGAGCGCTTCGGTCTGGTCGTGGGTCACGTAGACCGTCGTAATGCCGAGCTCGCGCTGCAGTGAGGCGATCCAGGTGCGAGTCTGCACGCGGAGCTTCGCATCGAGGTTCGACAGCGGCTCATCCATAAGGAAGACTCGGGGCTCGCGCACGATCGCTCGGCCCATCGCGACACGCTGCCGCTGCCCGCCGGAGAGCGCCTTCGGCTTCCGGTCGAGGTACTCGGTGAGTCCGAGCTGCTCGCCGACCTCCTCGACGCGCTTCCGTCGATCCTCCTTGCCGACTCCGGCAATCTTGAGCGCGAAGCCCATGTTCTCCGCCACCGTCATGTGCGGGTAGAGCGCGTAGTTCTGAAAGACCATCGCGATGTCGCGATCTTTCGGAGAGACATGGGTCATGTCCTCGTCTCCGATGAGGATCCGCCCGCTCGTGACTTCTTCGAGCCCCGCCAGCATGCGGAGGGCGGTGGACTTGCCGCACCCGGACGGTCCGACGAGGACGAGGAACTCGCCGTCGCCGATCGTGAGGTCGAGGTCGGTCACCGCTGGGCGTTCAGTGCCCGGGTAGTGCAGGGTCGTGCTGTCGTAAATGACGCTCGCCATTGAGGTATTCCCTTCTTTCACCGGCAGGTACGTGCCGGACGATCCTTCGTGAAAGTGAAGTGCCAGACTGATCTGACGCGATCAGTCTGGCACATTCTTCACCGGATCGCGAGGGATCCGTTTCCGCTGCGATTCACCAGAGCACGGCGAGCGCGACATTCACCGCAGAGAGACCGGCGATCGCACCGAGCACCCCGCCCGAGATCTTTTCCTTCTTGCGGTTCACGATCACCAACGCGATGATCGCGATCAGCACGATCAGTTTCACCCCGATCTTCGCGTTGTTCGGCGTGCCACCAAGTGCGTAGACCATGCCGACGAGCGCGAGTCCGGTGACGAGGAGCAGGAGGCTCCCGTGCAGAATCCCCTTGCTCACCTTCGCCGTGCCGAGCTTCACGTTCGGCAGTTGCGCCAGGGCACCGCCCATGACCACGCCGAACCCGATGATGTGCAGGACGACCAGAACACCCTTCAAAATCTCCATGGTGCCAGCGTAGCGATACATCGGTAACGAAACGCTGGTCTCGCCGCTCCTCCCCGAGCTGACGCTCAGTCGACGGCGAGCGCTGCCACCGGGGATACCCGCACCGCTCGTCTCGCCGGCGCGACCGCCGCTACCGCAGCGAGCAGGACGCCGAAGGCCACGATGCCGACCAGTATCGGCCACGGGAGCGTCGGGGCGGTCAGTCCGACCTCGAAGCCCATGAGCGACTGCGCTGCCGCCCACCCGTAGAGGGTGCCGAGCAGGAGGCCGAATCCGAGGGCGACGAGGGTCATCTGCGCGCTCTCTACGACCACCATGGCCCGAACCTGTCCGCCGGTGAATCCGAGGGCCCTGAGCAGGCCGAACTCGCGCGTGCGCTGCAACACGCCGAGCGACAGCGTGTTCACCATGCCGACGGCGGCGATGATCGCGGAGAAACCGACGAGGCCGGTGAAGACGGCCGTCGTGACGGCGAGCGTGTCGCTGAGCATCGCCGCCATCTCCGGATCCTCTGCGAAGATCTGCAGCGTCATCTGCTCGTAGGTCGCGAGTGCGACCGCGAACATCGTGACGAGCGTCACGCCGATGACGAGTCCGATGGTGGCGCGCGCACTCCGCTCGGGGAAGCGCACGGCATTGGCCCCCGCGAGCTTGCCGGTCGGCCCGCCCGACAGCGGGATCGCGGCCCAGCGGAGCAGTGGTGGCATGATGACGTGCGCTCCGATGGCGATGCCGGTGAACGACAGGACGCCACCCCAGAACGACACGAACAGCCCGATCGGGTATCGGAGACCGAGGATGACACCACCGGCCAGCAGTGCCGCCCCGATGGCGAGCAGCACGATCGCGCACACGGTGCGTCCCGTGCGCCGCACGGACTCCGCAGGAGCGAGTTCGACGGCGGCACCGGTGGCCGCCACCGGCGAGACGCCGGCGACGCGACGCGACCCCGTCCAGGCGGCGATCCACGTGGTGAGCGCCACGACGCCGACTGCAGCGAAGGCCAGCGGATGGAAGACCGGGTAGTCGCGGCCGGAAGGCAACCATCCGAGTGCGGGCCCCCAGCGCACGATCGCGAGCATCAGCCCGACCGCGAGTGCTCCGCCGAGGAGCGCGCCGACGCAGCCCATGAGCAGGCCCTCCGCCGCCACTCGAGCGCGCACCTGTCGTGCAGTGGCACCGATGAGCCGAGTGAGCGCGATGGTCCGCACGCGCCCCGCGATGATGGTCGCGAACGTGTTCGCCGTGACGATCGCGCCGACGTAGAGCGCGATGAGGATGAAGATGAGCGCCACCAGCATCAGCATGATCCAGAAGGTGCCGCTTGAGGCCACGAGTGCCGGATCGATCGACGCCGTCAGTACCCCGACGCCGAGGATCAGCGTGACGGCGAAGAGACTCGACAGTGCGGCCACCACCACTGTGGCCGCGTGCTCGCGCACCCCGCCCGGCACGGGTCCGGCGGCCCGGACGCCGCCGCCCGCCCGGATCACGCCGTCACCGCCTCGAGGCCGAGCATCATCTCCGAGATCTGCTCAGCGCTCATGGCCACGTGGTCGGCGACGATGCGCCCGTCTGCCAGGAACAGGATGCGGTCCGCGTGACTCGCCGCGATGGGGTCGTGGGTGACCATCGCGATGCTCTGTCCGGATCCGATGACAGCGGAGCGCAGCAGACGCAGCACTTCACGGCTGGTGCGCGAGTCGAGCGCCCCCGTCGGCTCGTCGGCGAAGATGATGTCGGGGCGCGTCGCGAGCGCCCGTGCGATCGCCACGCGCTGCTGTTGACCGCCTGACAGCTGGTGGGGCCGGTGCGCCGTCCGGTCGGCCAGGCCCAGACCGGCGACGAGGGCGTCGATGCGCTCGCGCTCCTCCCGGTTCGGCCCGCGACCGCCCAGCTCGAAGGGCAGCCGCAGGTTGCCGCGGACGTCGAGAGTGGGAACGAGGTTGAACGCCTGGAACACGAAGCCGATGCGTCGCCGACGCAGGCGGGTCAGCTCACGATCCCCGAGGTGGGTGATCTCGTCATCTCCCAACCAGACGCGCCCCTCACTGGCGGAGTCGAGGCCGGCCATGACGTGCATGAGCGTCGACTTGCCCGAGCCCGACGGGCCCATGATGGCGGTGAACTCACCTCGCCTGATCCCGATCGAGACGTCGTCGAGCGCCGTGACCCGGTGGTCGTCGGTGCCGTAGTGCTTGCTGAGGTGGGTGACACGGGCCACGAGGCCCATGCTGCTCGTCTGAATCTCCATGCCATCGACGCTACGGACGGGGCCGGGGTGGCCGCGTCAGACCCGGGTGCCGCTTCGATGGTCCCGGAGTACCGCGAGAGGTGTGGAGGCGGGCGCGCTCCGCACTCCGGCGAGAGCGGAGCGAGCCCTGAGCTCCTCAGTGGGCGAAGTGCCGCTCCCCCGTGAAGTACATGGTGACGCCTGCGGCTTCCGCAGCAGCGACGACCTCCTCGTCGCGCACCGACCCGCCGGGCTGCACGACGGCGCGCACGCCAGCGTCGAGGAGCACCTGCAGGCCGTCGGCGAACGGGAAGAACGCGTCGGACGCCGCGACGGATCCCGCCGCTCGCTCACCGGCGCGGTCGACCGCCAGGCGGCACGAATCGACGCGGTTGACCTGGCCCATGCCCACGCCGACGGAGGCGCCGCCTGCGGTCAGCAGGATCCCGTTCGACTTCACGGCGCGGCACGCGCGCCAGGCGAACTCGAGTTCGGCGAGGGTCTCGGCGTCGGCGGGCGTTCCGGTGGCGAGCGTCCAGCTGTCGGCGGGTGCGAATGACCGGTCGGCGTCCTGCACCAGGAATCCGCCGGAGACCTGGCGCAGTTCCACAGGGTTCTGCGCGAAGTCCGCCGGAAGCGCGATCAGGCGCACGTTCTTCTTCTGGGTGAGGATCTCGAGCGCCTCCGGCTCGAATGCCGGCGCCACGATCACCTCGGTGAAGATGCCGGAGACCGTCTCCGCCATTGCACGGGTCACGGGGCGGTTCGCCGCGATAACGCCTCCGAACGCGGATACGGGATCGCAGGCGTGCGCGAGCTCGTGCGCCGCGGCGATGGGATCGGCCGCGCCCTCGGGTGCGACCGCGATGCCGCACGGATTCGCGTGCTTGATGATCGCGACGGCCGGCCGCTCATGATCGAAGGCGGCGCGGACCGCTGCGTCGGCGTCCACGTAGTTGTTGTAGGACATCGGCTTGCCGTGCAGTTGCGCGGCCTGAGCGATCCCGGAGCCCTCGTTCTCAGTGAAGAGCGCGGCCCGCTGGTGACTGTTCTCGCCGTAGCGGAGCACCGACTCGCGCAGACCGAATACCTCGTATCCGACGTAGCCCTCGACGGTGTCGAAGAGGCTGTCGATCGACGCCTCGGTCGGTCCTCCCGACTGCTCAGCATCGTCCGCTCCGTCCGACTCCTCCCACCCGCGCTCGTCTTGCTCGAGGAACCAGTTGGCGACGGAAGCGTCGTAGTTCGCCGTGTGCACGAAGGCTTCGGTCGCGAGGGATCGGCGGAGCGCGAGCGTGGTGCCACCCGCGCGCACGGCGTCGACGATCTCGGAGTAGCGCCCGGGTGAGACGACGATGGCGGCGTTCGCATGGTTCTTCGCCGTGGCTCTGACCATCGCGGGCCCGCCGATGTCGACGTTCTCGACGATGTCGGCCGCCGGCTTTCCTGCCGCGACCGTCTCGTCGAACGGATACAGGTTCACGACGACGAGCTCGAACGGGGAGAAACCGAGGTCGCTCATCTGCCTGCGGTGGTCCGCGAGCCTCAGGTCGGCGAGCAGCCCGGAGTGGACCGCGGGGTGCAGCGTCTTCACGCGCCCGTCGAGCGCCTCGGCGAACCCGGTGACCTCGGCGACATCGGTCACGGCGTGCCCGGCCTCGCGGATGGTCGCCGCCGTCGAACCCGTCGAGACGATCTCGACGCCGGACTCGGCGAGCGCGCCGGCGAGATCGAGGAGCCCGCTCTTGTCGCTGACGGAGATGAGTGCCCGGCGGACCGGGATCTGGTCGCGATGCTCGTACAGGCTCGGGTCGTGGCTCTGGACTGCCATGTGGCTCCTCAGGGGTGGGGGTACGGGGTGGTGGTGTGCTCGGGTTCGGCGGCGGAGAGCGTCAGTGCCCCCGTGGCGATGTCTCTGACCGTGTCGACGAGGAGCGGCCGCTCGACCCGCTTGATCCGCTCGTGCAGTTCGGACTCGCTCTCCCCCGCCCGGACCGCGACGCGCTCCTGGCGCAGCACGGGCCCGGTATCGACGCCCTCGTCGATGATGTGGACGGTGACCCCCGTCTCCACGGCTCCGGCGGCGAGCGCGTCGCGAACGGCGTGCGCGCCCGGGTAGAGCGGCAGCAGCGCCGGGTGGGTGTTGATGAGACGAGGTGAGAATGCGCGGACGAACCCGGCTGGCAGGATCCGCATGAGACCCGCGCTCACGACGAGCCCGGCGCCCGTGGCGCGGATCCCCTCGGCGAGGGCCTCGCCCCAGGCGTCTCTCGAGGGGAAGTCGCTCGGACGGACGACCGCTGTGGGGACGCCGGCGGCCGCGGCGTGGGCGAGACCAGGGGCGTCGGTGTCGGCGAAGACGGCGACGATGCGCGCCGGGTAATCGGGGTCGGCTGCGGCATCGAGCAGCGCTTTCAGGTTGCTTCCGCCGCCGGAGATGAGAACCGCGAGTGACAGCACCACGACAGTCTACCCCGCCGCGGCCCGTCCTCCCGAGCCGGGAGAAGCGTCAGCGGGACTCGGCGTGGATGATCTCGCGGGCCAGCGCGACAGGGCGCGTGCGGGCGAAGAGGGTGTGCTCCTGCGCCGCCCATGCGTCCCAGTGCGGGCGGAAGGTGTCGCCGTCGCGCGCCAGGGCGCGCTCCCTGCGCTCCTCTGCTGGGCAGTCCACCCAGACGGTGTGCACCGCGCCACCCCCTGTCCCGCGCGCGCGGCGTGCGGCGGCCGCGACGCTGGCGTCCGAGAGCGCACCGCAGCCCTCGATCACGAGCCGTCTCGCGGGGTCGATCTCGATGCGCTCCGTGAAGGCCGCCGCGTGCCAGTCGTAGCGTCTATACGTGCCCGTCTCGATGGCGGTGGCGAGCGACGCCGAGCCCGCTGCGAGACCGTCCCAGCCGGGGTACAGGTCTTCCACGGCGAGGATCGCCGCTCCGAGGAGGCGCGCGAGGCCCGCCGCGAGCGAGGTCTTGCCCGATCCGGATCTGCCGTCGATCATCACGATGCTCGGCGGTCCGGCTTCCGCGGCGCGGAGGCGCCCGTGGACACGATGGGCGAGTCCGAAGAGGTCGGCACCGAGGGGCGCGCCCGGGCGGTTCATCCGTCCCTCCGATCGGGCAGTACGCGGATGTCGGTGGCGCGCGGGGCGTCCAGCAAGCGCCCCTGCTCCATGCGGATCACGCGGTCGGCGATCGTGCTGGCCTCCGATTCGTCGTGGGTGACGAGGATCGCGGTGGTGCCGGTACTCCTGAGCATGCCCGCGAGGTCATCGGCGAGCCGGTCGCGCAGCGCGCGGTCGAGCGCCGAGAGCGGTTCGTCGAGCAGCAGCAGACGCGGCGCCGGCGCCAACGAGCGGGCGAGGGCCACCCGCTGGCGCTCACCGCCGGAAAGCTCGGTGACGGAGCGGTCCCCGGCTCCCGGTAGGCCGACGAGCTCGAGCAGCGACATGACGCGCGCCTCCCGTTCCCGGCGCGGCAGGCGCTGTACGCGCAGGCCGTACGCGATGTTCTCGGCGACGGTGCGGTGGACGAAGAGCTGACCGTCTTGGAAGACCAGGCCGAACCCGCGGCGGTGCGGAGGCACGGATGCCAGGTCGTCCTCCTCCCAGCGCACCGAGCCTGAGTCGAGCGGTTCGAGGCCGGCGATCGCCCGCAGGAGCGTGGACTTGCCGCACCCCGACGGACCGAGCAACCCGACCACCTCGCCGCGGGCGACGCTGAAGGTCGCCCCGTCGACCGCCGCCATCGTCGCCGCTGCCGCAGAACGACGTCGCGCGTCTCCGTACCGCACGGTCACGTCGTCCACCGACAGTCCGGACCCCGCCACCGTTTCGTCTACCATTCGCCACCCCCCGTGTTCGTGCGCCACCGTTCCGCCAGCATCATGATGCCAGCGGTGAGGGCGGCGAGGACGACCGCAGCGGCGAGCGCGGTCCCGTAGCTTCCCATCGCCTGATGTCCGATGAGCTCGGCCACGACGACGGGGAGCGTCTGCGCTCCCGGTCGCACGAGGAACGCCGTCGCACCGAACTCGCCGAGCGACGCCGCGAACGCGAACCCGAGCGCGAGTCCGGCGGAGCGGCCGAGCATGGCGAGATCGATCGTCGCGAGCACGCGCAGCGGAGCGGCGCCGAGCATGGCCGCGGCGTCGCGCTGACGGGGATCGATGCCGCGCAGCACCGGCAGGATCGTGCGCACGACGAGCGGAAGGGCGACGAGCGCCTGCGCGATCGGGATCAGCACGACCGAGGTTCTGAGGTCGAACCCGATGCCCAGCGGCTGGTGCATGGTGAGCAGGAGGCCGAACCCGACCGTCACCGCCGAGACGCCGAGCGGCAGCATGATGAGCGCGTCGAACGCGCCGATGCTCCGACGCAGAGCGCGGGAGCGGGGGCGCCGCGACAGCACGAGGGCGACGAGCGCACCGAGGATGACGGCGATCGCGGTCGCGATGAGCGCGATCCCGATCGAGCGGCACGCCGCCTGGAGGACCGAGCCGATGATCGGGGATTCGGGAGGCGGGTCGACGAGGTTCACATAGTTCTGCACCGAGAACCCGCCGCCCGAGGCTTGGAACGAGCGCGCGACCAGGGTGATGATCGGGAGCCCGTGGAGCAGCAGAACTGTCGCGGCGAAGATCAGGATCACCGGCAGATGCCGTCTGCCCGGCTTGACACCCTCTTCCCGCTCGCTCCGCATCGCCACGGCGCGCTCGCGCTTCCTGCGGAGTCGCGACGAGACGACCAGCGTGAGGATCACGATCGCGAGCTGGGCGAGTGACAGCACGGCGGCGGAGCGCAGGTCGAGGAACTGGACGGTGAGCTGGTAGATCTCCGTCTCGATGTTCGCGAACCGCCGCCCGCCGAGCACGAGCACGATGCCGAACGATGTGGAACAGAACAGGAAGACGAGGGCGGCAGCCGACGCGATCGCCGGCGCGAGCGCCGGCACCGTGATCGTCCAGAACACGCGAACCGGGCCGGCACCGAGCATGCTCGCGGCCTGTGCCGTCCGCGAGTCGAGCTGGGACCAGAACCCTCCGACCGTCCGCATGACGACGGTCACGTTGAAGAACGCGAGCGCCGCGACGATGACGGGGAGTGATCGCTCGAGCCCGGTCCACGAGAGCGGTCCTCCCGCACCGAAGAGCGAGGTGAAGGCGACGCCCACCACGACGGTGGGCAGCACGAACGGCACCGTGAGGAGGCCGCGCAGCGCCACACGCCCCCGGAAGTCCAGTCGGTACAGCACGAAGGCGGCCGGAATGCCGAGCGCGAGCGAGAGCACCGTTGCGAGCCCTGCCTGGGTGACGGTATGACCGATCACCTGCCAGGTGCGCGGGTCCGAGAACACGGCGGGAACCCCGCTCGCATCGAATGCGCCGTCGCTCGTGAACCCGGTCGCGACGAGCGCCGCGACCGGCCAGAGGAAGAAGAGCGCGAGGAAGACGAGCGGCAGCGCGGCGGCGATCCCCCAGGCGAGCCGCCCGCGCATCACCCGGCCGCGGCGCCGGCGACCGCGTCGGCGACGGCCTTCTGCCAGTCCGTGAGCCCCGCGGCGATCTCGTCGCTCGGCAGGTCGTGGGGCTCCTCGGGCAAGGGGGCGAACTGCTCCCACTCCTCGGGCACGGAGGCCTCGGGATCGACCGGGTACATGTACATCGTCTCGGCGATCGTGTCCTGGAACTCGCCCGACAGCAGGTAGTCGACGACCGCCCTGGCACCCTCGGGGTTCTCCGCCCCTTCGAGGACGCCGGCGTACTCGACCTGACTCGAGCAGGTGTCGAGCAGTGCCGCGCTCGTGGAAGACCCGTCGTCGGCGATCGTCGCCGCGGGAGACGAGCTGTAGGAGAGCACGATCGGGCGGGTGCCGCCTTCGCCTCCCTGCGTGAACTGGCCGTAGTAGGCGTCGCTCCACCCCTGCTCGACCCGGGCGCCGTTCTCCACGAGATCGCTCCAGTAGTCTGCGTACGCGTCGGCGCCGAAGTAGGCGACCGTGCCCACGAGGAACGAAGCCCCGGTCGACGACGCTGCGGGATCGAGGATCACCGTGAGTTCGCGGTACTCGGGCTTCAGCAGATCCTCGTAGGTCTCGGGGGCCGCGATCCCCTGGTCAGCGAACCAGACCGGGTCGATGTTGAAGCAGGTTGCGCCCCGGTCGATCGGCACGAGCGCGTCCGACCCGTCAACCGCCAGCGCGGCAGCGTCTTCTGGCAGCCCCTCCGGCACGTAGTCCTCTGCGACATCGGCGTCCACGACTCGCGACGCGAAGATCTGGTCGACGCCGAAGAACGCGTCGCCGAGCGGGGCGCCCTGTGTCAGCACGAGCTGGTTCGCGAGTTCTCCCCCGTCGCCCGACCCGACCACCTCGACGTCGTATCCGGTGGCCGCGCTGGCCGCCTCGGCGAATGCCTCGTTCGGGAATGAGTCGTGCACGATCAGCGTGACAGTGCCGCCAGCGTCGGCGTCGGAGCCGGCATCGGCCGAGCATCCGGCGAGGAGCAGCGCGGCGGCTCCGGTGAGAGCGGCGGTCGTGGTGAGTGCGGCGCGTCGGCGCGGCACGGCGGTGCGCATGGGCATCATCGAGGCTTCCTTCCTCCGCTGGTATGAACCAGATCAGGTTGAACGGTCGAAGCTCGCGAGCTCCCTCTCAGCCCGGCGCGTCCGGACTCCCGTGGATTGCCCCGTCAGTCTACCGCTTGCGCCCCGGCCACCGCCACATGCGTCGTCCAGTGCCGGCCTCGGGCCGAGGTGCGTCGTCCGGCGAGTCCCAGTCCGTGAATCCGTCGACCTGTGCGGTCTCCTGAGCGTCGGGGTCCGCAGGGGTTCCGGAGTCCTCACGAGGAGCGGCTCCGTCGAGGCGGTCGCGCGGCGCCTCCTCCCAATCGGTGACGGCACCGTCCCAGGAGAACGCGGCGAGAATCGCTTCGGCCTCCGAGTCGCTCACCCGCAACTCGTCCTCAGTGACGTCGTCCAGACGCTCCGGGAGGTCAGGCTCATCCGGAGCAGTCGCATCAGGCGCAGGCTCGTCGGATGCGGGCTCGTCGGTCTCGGAGTGGTCGGTACGAGTTTCATCGGCCTCGACTGCTTCTGACTCGACCGCTTCCGGCTCGACCCCTTCTGACTCGACCGCTTCCGGCTCGACCTCTTCGGTCGTCACCTCCGCGGTCTCGAACTCATCTGGTTCACGTTCGTCCGCGTCGACAGCTGCGTGTCCAGGACCGTCTGGCGCATGATCGGGTGTCCCGGGTTCCTCGTCCACCGGCGGCAGCTCCGGCAGGGCGTCGGCTTGCGCTGCGCCGGTGCCGGCTGTAGCGCCGCCGAACCCGAGGAATCCGGTGAGCCGCTCACGCGCACCTGCCCAGCGTGCTCGCACGCCCGGAGCGCGATCCGCGTTCGCGAGCGGCCCGTCGGCGTCGTCGGTGATGGCCGCGGCGAGTGCGTCTGAACTCCAGGGCTGCGTCTCCGCGTCGGTATCCGCGTTCCGGGAGGTAAGCGCCCGACGCTCCCCGCCGCGCACCAGCTCGACGACGGTCCCGATGCGAGCGGCGTCTGCGCGGCCGGCGACGACGCCGAGGAGCATCCCGGCCCCGATCTCGGCAGCGGCGATCCCTCCGGTCACCCACGGGTCCGGCCCAGCCTGCGCGAGCCGGTCCGGTCCCATCGCACCGCTCGCGAGCACGGCGAGGAGCACGACGGCGAGCCCGGTGAGGGCCGCGGCGAGCACGGGAACGACGACCGCGGCGCCCCAGCCCGCGCCGCGCAGCGTGGTCCGGCGGGCGGCGGCCACCCCGAGCGCGAGGCCGACGATGACGACGATCGCGGGCGCGACGGGTGCGAAGCTGCCCCAGCTCGGCGGAATCGCCCCCATGAGCGGCAGGGCGGGGATCGGGCCGACAAGGGCGTCGAACGGCGAGACTGACGTGCCGATGCCGACCGCGAACCCCGTTCCGACGAACCACGACAGCGACCAGATCAGCGCCACGGGGAGGAACGCCAGCTGCACGACGAACAGCACGATCGCTCCGAGCGGGTCGAGCTGCAGATTCTGGGAGAGGGCGGTGATGTCGACGTAGCCGATGACGAGCGAGATCGTGAAGCCGGCTGCGGCGAGCGCTGCGAGACCTGCCAGCGCGCCGAGTGCGAGCCGCAGCACCTCCTGGGTTCTGACCGGGAGTGTTGAGGCGAGGATCGGCGACACGCGGTTCACCGTCAGTTGCAGACGCCTGACCGCGCGCGAGAACCATCGCTGGTCCGTGAGGCCGGCGCGCACGACGAAGGCGGAAAGCATGCTGATGGCGTAGATGAGTCCGAGCGTCAGCGGCGCGCGCCACTCGGGTTCGGGGAGAGCCCGGGCGACGAGCGGGAGGCAGGCGAATCCGACGGCCGCGAAACCGATGCCGCCGCCGATGACGCCGGCCGCACCCGATCCGCCGCGGGACGCGAATCTCCAGCCTGCGCGCATCGCGAGGAGAACGGTCACGAGTGAGATCCCGAGCGGTGCGAGGGACACCGGGAAGGCGAACGCCTCGCCGGGGAGGCCGAGACCCAGCGCGGCCTCGGCGGTCACCGACACCTCGAGCGGCACGCCGTGCGCCAGGAACCACACCGAGACGATGCCGCCGATCAGCTCTGCCGGCGTCGCGTCCAGTCCGAAGGTGATCACCCACATGAGGATCGCCGGCACCCCGATGAGTACGAACCCGGCGAGTGCGACGGCTCCCGCCTCGATCGCCGCGATCACGGCCGTCAGTGTGGCTCTCATCGCCTGGAAGTGTATCGCCTGGACCTGCGGGGTACCCGGCTCCGCGCCGAGAGACGAGCACCCCGCAGCAGCTATACCTCAGGTGCCGGATACTGGTGGTGGATCCTCGGGGTCCTCCTGCCGCTTGCCTTTCGCCTTCTCATCGGCATCCCGCTGCGCAGCCTCACTGGTGATGACCGTGATCTCGGTGGTGACCAGGCTGAAGTGGCCGCTATCGTGACGATCGACGCCCTCCGCCACGGACTGCTCCAGCAGTTCACGCGCCACGCGCCCCTGCAGCACGAGGGGGTCCCGACTGAGGTCTTTCCAGATGCCGATGCAGAGGAGCAGCATCACGAGGACGAACGGGAGGGCCGACACGATCGTGATGTTCTTCAGCCCGTTGAGCGCTGCTGCCGGATCCGATCCGCCGGCGAGCAGCATCACCGCCGCCACGGCACCGGTCGAGACGCCCCAGAAGATTACGGCCTTCTTCGTCGGCTCCTCGGCCCCGTGCTCACTGAGAGCCCCCATCACGATCGACGCGGAGTCGGCACCCGTGACGAAGAAGATCGCGATCAGGACCACCGTGACGACCATCAGCACCACGGCGACCCACTCGGGAACGGGCAGGCTTCCGAGCATGTCGAAGAGGATGAGGTCGAAGTTGATGTCGGGCGCCCCGTCGACGATGTTCGCGAGCGCCTGACCCATGTCGCCCGAACGCTCCGCACGCTCCTGGATGCCGATCGCCCCTCCCCCGAAGATGGAGAACCAGAGCAGTGTGACGCCGGAGGGCACGAGCAGCACACCGGTGACGAACTGGCGGATGCTGCGACCGCGCGAGATGCGGGCGATGAAGAGTCCGACGAACGGCGTCCACGACACCCACCACGCCCAGTAGAAGACCGTCCAAGAGGAGAGCCAGCTCGCGAGCGCATCGTCGCCCGTCGCCGCCGTCCGAGACGCCATCTGCGGTAGGTCGCCGATGAATGAGCCGACCGCGTTCGGAATCACGTTCAAGATGAACAGCGTCGGTCCGCCGATGAAGACGATAAGGGCGAGGATCACGGCCAGCACCATGTTGATGTTCGAGAGCCACTGGATGCCGCGCTCGATCCCCGAGACCGCCGACGCCACGAACATGGCGGTGAGGACCGCGATGATGACGACGAGGGTGACGGAGCCGACCTGATCCATGATGCCGGTGGACTGGATTCCGCCTCCGATCTGCAGGGCACCCAGTCCGAGCGAGCACGCCGAGCCGAACAGCGTGGCGATGATCGCGAGGATGTTGATGATCCGTCCGCCCCAACCGTTGACGACCCGCTCACCGAAGATCGGCGTGAACATGGACGAGAAGAGCTGGGACCGGCCGAGCCGGAAGCTGCCGTAGGCCATACCGAGACCGACGATGGCGTACATCGCCCACGGAAACAGCGTCCAGTGGAAGAGGGTCGTGCCCATCGCCGTGCTGAGGGCGGCGTCGGTCTGCCCTTCAACCGTGCCTGGTGGGGGCGACATGTAGAAGAAGAGCGGCTCGCCCACACCGTAGAAGACCAGTCCGATCCCCATGCCCGTCGCGAACATCATCGAGATCCAGGAGACGGTCTTGAACTGCGGCTTCTCACCGTCCTTGCCGAGGGGGATGCGACCGAAGCGTCCCGCGGCCACAACGAGCACGAACACCGTGAAGACCGACGCTGCGATGACGAAGAGCCAGCCCGTGTTGGTGATCACCCAGTCGAGCGCGGCACTCGCGGTGCTGCCGAGGCCCGAGGGAGAGACGAACCCCCACACGATGAACGCGACCGCGAGGCAGCCGGCGAGCCCGAATACCCAGTAGTCGGTGCCTGATGACCGAGCCTTCGGCGCTTGCTCCTGTCTCGCGGAGCGCAGCTGGCCGACCAGCTCCTGTATCGAATCGTCGTTCTGCGTCATGGCATGTACTCCTCTTCGGACGACGAACCGCCGGAGCGGACGTCGGCGCGTGCTCGGGTCATCGTCGAACCGGGGGTGCACTCGCGCTGATATATCTTACGCACGCCGAAGCGCATCCAGACCGAAGAAAGTGCGCGGTCTCTCCGCAGAGTATGCTGCGAAGATTCCGCAGCGGCAGCGCTCGAGGGGTTTACAGCACCGTGCGGACGGCGCTGTCGAAGTGCCGCACGTGCTCGGCGGCCAGGCGCTCGGCGCGGGACTCGTCACCGTCGAGGATTGCACGCATCAGGGCGACGTGCTCAGTAATGTGCTCCCGCATCGGCGGCAGGCGATCGAGCATCAGGCACCAGAGCCGCGTCACGAGGCTGTCGAGCCGGACGAGCATCTCCTCGAGATGCGGACTCTGAGACGCGCGGTTGATGAGCCGGTGCACCTCCACGTCGAACTCCATGAGGTGACGCGTGTTCTCGTCGTCCCCGAGAGCCTCGATGCGGGCGAGTGCCTCCGCAAGAGCCGTCGCGACGGATCCTCCGCCATTCGCAGCGGCACGTCGCGCCGCGAGCGGCACCAGCGCACCGCGGATCTCAGAGATCGTGGACAGTTCCGTGAGATCCACGTTCGTGGCGAACGTACCGCGACGGGGAAACGTGACGACCAGGTGATCCGCTTCGAGCCGCTTGATCGCCTCGCGCAGCGGCGTGCGCCCGACCTCGAGCTCCTGCGCGAGGGCGGCCTCGACGATCGGCCCGCCCGGCTCGATATCGAGCAGGATCAAGCGATCCCTGAGCAGGCGATACGCGCGATCGGCCAGCGACTCGTTCGTCTGCTCCTCCACCGAGGTGATCATCCCGTGCTCTTTCCGCGTACTCGTCGTGAACGTCGCCGAATGGCGCTTGCGCCTGGCATACCCGAGACCTAGTATAGGTACACGGCTGATATATCAGTTGATGATTACCGGAGATCGTCTCGCCCCGCGCGAGACGAGCACATCGAACGGAGCGCAACGTGGCATTCCCTCCCCCGGTGGCGACGCAGTCCCTCACCAGGACCCTGGCCGACCTCGACCCCGAGGTCGCCGGCCGCATCGACCTCGAACTCGCGCGGCAGCGCGACGGACTCGAGATGATCGCGTCGGAGAACCACACGGCGCAAGCCGTCATGGAGGCGCAGGGTTCGGTGCTCACCAACAAGTACGCCGAGGGGTACCCGGGACGCCGATACTACGGCGGGTGCGAGCACGTGGACGTCATCGAGCAACTCGCGATCGACCGGGTCGCGTCGCTGTTCGGTGCAGCATACGCAAACGTGCAGCCGCACTCGGGTGCCCAGGCGAACGCCGCCGTCATGCACGCACTCATCCGACCCGGTGACACGATCCTGGGCCTCGATCTCGCGCACGGCGGCCACCTCACCCACGGAATGAAGATCAACTTCTCGGGCAGGCTCTACAACGTCGCAGCATACGGCGTCACCGAGGACACCCTGACCATCGATATGGACGAGGTCGAACGCCTCGCCCATGAGCACCGCCCCCAGCTCATCGTCGCCGGCTGGTCCGCCTACCCGCGCCAGCTCGACTTCGAGCGGTTCCGTGCGATCGCCGATGCCGTCGGCGCCTTCCTCATGGTCGACATGGCCCACTTCGCCGGACTCGTCGCCACAGGCCTCCACCCGAGCCCCGTCCCCCACGCGCACGTCGTGACCTCGACGACGCACAAGACGCTCGCGGGTCCGCGCGGAGGAATCATCCTCTCCAACGACCCCGAAATCGCGAAGAAGATCAACTCTGCGGTCTTCCCGGGCCAGCAGGGCGGACCGCTCGAGCACGTCATCGCCGGTAAGGCTGTGGCGTTCGGCATCGCCGCAGGTGCGGACTTCCGCGAGCGGCAGGAACGCACACTCGCGGGGGCCCGGATCCTGGCCGATCGGTTGTCCGCTCCCGATGTGGCGGCGCGCGGCATCCGCGTGCTCACCGGCGGCACCGATGTCCATCTCGTGCTCGTCGATCTGCGGGACAGCAGTCTGAACGGGCAGGAGGGCGAGGATCTGCTCGCACGGATCGACATCACCGTGAACCGCAACGCCGTCCCCTTCGACCCCCGCCCACCCATGGTGACGTCGGGCCTGCGCATCGGAACTCCGGCACTCGCCACCCGCGGCTTCAGCGAGGAGGCATTCGCCGAGGTCGCTGACATCATCGCGGAGACCCTCATCGCGGGGGCCGGAGACGGCGACGCAGATTCCAGCACGCTCGATGCCCTCCGCGACCGGGTGCGTGCCCTCGCGGACGCTCACCCCCTGTACCCGAGCCTCTCCACCGATGAGAACGGAGCCTGATCGTGGCCGACCTCCTCCCCGAGCACCCTGATTTCCTGTGGCGGAACCCCGAGCCGAAGCCGACCTACGACGTGATCATCGTCGGCGGCGGCGGGCACGGGCTCGCGACCGCCTATTACCTCGCCAAGCGGCACGGGATCACGAACGTCGCGATCCTGGAGCGCGGGTGGCTCGCCGGCGGCAACATGGCCCGCAACACCACCATCATCCGCTCGAATTACCTCTGGGACGAGTCGGCCGGGATGTACGAGCAGTCGATGAAGCTGTGGGAACAGCTTCCCGAAGAGCTCGAGTACGACTTCCTCTTCTCCCAGCGCGGAGTCCTGAATCTCGCCCACACGATGCAGGATGTGCGCGAATCGCGCCGACGCGTCAACGCGAACGTCTTGAACGGGGTGGATGCGGAGTACCTCGCCCCCCAGCAAGTGAAGGAGGTCTGCCCGATCATCAATATCGAGGACGACATCCGCTACCCAGTCATGGGTGCGACGTATCAGCCCCGCGCCGGCATCGCGAAGCACGATCACGTGGCGTGGGCGTTCGCCCGCAAGTGCGATGAGATGGGCGTGGACATCATCCAGAACTGCGAGGTCACCGGCTTCGTGAAGGAGGGGAATCGCGTCATCGGCGTGGAGACCAACCGCGGTCGGATCGGGGCAGGAAAAGTGGCGCTGGCCGCAGCCGGGCATTCCTCGGTGCTCGCCGACCTCGCGGGCTTCCGGCTTCCGATCCAGTCCCACCCTCTGCAGGCGCTCGTCTCCGAGCTCTTCGAACCCGTGCACCCTACCGTAGTGATGTCGAACCACGTCCATGTCTACGTTTCGCAGGCGCACAAGGGCGAGCTCGTCATGGGAGCGGGCATCGACCCCTACGTCGGCTACGGCCAGCGAGGCGGATTCCACGTGATCGAGGAGCAGATGGCGGCCGCCGTCGAACTCTTCCCCATCTTCTCGCGAGCCCACCTGCTCAGGACATGGGGCGGCATCGTGGACACCACCTTCGACGCTTCTCCGATCGTCTCGAAGACCCCCATCGACCAGCTCTACGTGAACTGCGGTTGGGGCACTGGCGGCTTCAAGGGGACCCCGGGAGCGGGACTGACGTTCGCGCACACGATCGCGCACGACGAGCCTCACGCTCTGAACGCCCCCTTCGCACTCGACCGGTTCGAGACCGGCCACCTCATCGACGAGCACGGCGCCGCAGCCGTCGCCCACTGATCCGAGACGAAAGGCACGCTCATGCTGCTCATCGACTGCCCGAACTGCGGACCCCGCGACGAGGTCGAATACCACTACGGCGGCCAGGCGCACGTCGCCTACCCCGAGGATCCCTACGCGCTCTCCGATCAGGAGTGGGCCGAGTACCTCTTCTACCGCGATAACCCGAAGGGCGCCTTCGCCGAACGCTGGCAGCACGCGGCCGGCTGCCGGAAGTGGTTCAATGCCGTGCGCGACACCGTGACCTACGAGTTCCTCGCCGTGTACCCCATGGGTCAGCAGACCCCCAACATCGAAGGGAGCGCACGATGACTGCCTCGCGCCTGTCCCCCGCTCACTCCCCCGGCCACGGCATCGACCGGGAAGACGCCTTCACGTTCACGCTCGACGGAGGCGATGTTCACGGGTTCGATGGAGACACCGTCGCGAGCGCTGCGATCGCCGCCGATCGGATCGCCTGCGGCCCGTCCCTGTACCTCGCGCGCCCCCGAGGCATTCTGACCGCGGGCGTGGAGGAGCCCAACGCTCTCCTCCACGTCTCCTCTCAGCAGAGCGGACAGCCCGCAGAGTCCATGCTGCCCGCCACCACCATCCACGCCTGCAGTGGACTCGAAGCGCGATGGCTTCAGGGTCTCGGGCGTCTCGACCCCGCGGGTGACGGGGCCGTGTACGACCATCGTCACGTGCACACCGACGTACTGATCGTCGGCGCGGGGCCGGCCGGCCTCGCTGCAGCTCGCGAGGCGGCGAAGACCGGTGCCAGAGTGCTGCTCATGGACGAGCAGCCGCTCCCCGGCGGAAGCCTGCTCTCCTCTCGGCCTGGCAGCGAAGACGGCGAGATCGATGAGCAGGACTCCGTATCTTGGGCGAGCGCGACCATCGACCGACTCGACGCACACGACGAGTTCACCTATCTTCCCCGCACCACGGCGATCGGCAGCTACGACAGCAACTACGTGATCGCCGTCGAGCGCCGCACGGCGCACCTCCCCGCAGCCGAACGCGAGCGGCTCGCCGCGGCCGGCGTCTCGCGGCAGCGCGTGTGGCACGTGCGCGCGCAACGCGTGGTCCTCGCCACCGGCGCGCACGAGCGCCCGATCGTCTTCGCGAACAACGACCGGCCAGGCATCATGCTTGCAGGCGCCGTACGCACCTATCTCAACCGGTACGCCGTCGCTCCGGGTTCGCGCGTCGTCGTCGCGACGACGAACGACGCGGCATACGCACTGGTCGAAGACCTGATCGACGCCGAACTGCAGGTCGCCGCAGTCGTCGACTCCCGCCCTGAGGCGTCGGCGCGCGCCGATGCCGTGCTCGCGGAGACCGGTGTCCGCGGCATCTTCGGCTCCGCCGTGGTCGACACCGCCTCGGCGTCAGACTCGGTCCTGTTCGACACCGCAGCGGAAACCGATGGCAGGCTCTCAGCAGTAGTCGTCTCGGCTCTCGACGCTGCTGGTCGGCCGGTCGGCGAGCACGAAGAACTCCACGCGGACCTGCTCGCCGTCTCGGGCGGGCACTCCCCCGTTCTGCATCTGCACACGAACCGGCAGGGTCTGGTGCGGTGGGACGACCACCTCGCGGCGTTCGTGCCAGAAGCCCCGGTCAACAACCAGGCCGTCGTCGGATCGGCGAACGGCGCGACCAGTCTCGCGTCCTCTCTCAGGGAGGGTGCCGAGGCCGGTCACCTGGCAGCTCGCGATCTCGGGTACACCGCTCCACTCGTCGTGCCCTCCGCTTCGGACGTGATCCCCGACGCGGCAGTCCGCCCGCTGTGGATCGTGCCGGCACGCGGCGCCTCGCTCGAGTCGGCCGCGGCTGACGAATGGCGCACTCACTTCGTCGATCTGCAACGCGACCAGACGGTCGCCGACGTGCTCCGCGCGACGGGCGCAGGCATGCGTTCGCCGGAGCACATCAAGCGCTACACGTCGATCTCGACGGCGAACGACCAGGGGAAGACGTCGGGCGTCAACGCCATGGGAGTGATCGCGGCCGTGCTCAACTCCCAGGATCCTTCCGCGGTCGGCACGACGAAGAACCGGCCACCGTACACCCCGGTGCCGTTCGTGGCGCTCGCGGGTCGACGCCGTGGTGAACTCTTCGACCCGGCGCGCGTGACCAACATTCACCCATGGCACGTCGCACACGGTGCGCTGTTCGAAGACGTCGGGCAGTGGAAGCGGCCGTGGTACTACCCGCAGGACGGCGAGGACGTGGATACGGCCGTCCTGCGCGAGTGCGCGGCTGTGCGCGAGTCGGTCGGCTTCCAGGACACCTCGACTCTCGGCAAAATCGAGATCCGGGGCGCCGATTCCCCCGAGTTCCTCAATCGGATCTACACCAACGGCTTCGCGAAGCTCAAGGTGGGTCAGGGCAGGTACGGACTCATGTGCACCCCGGACGGCATGCTCTTCGACGACGGCGTCACCATGCGGTTCGCCGACGACCGCTACTTCATGACGACGACGACCGGCGGTGCCGCCAAGGTCCTCGACTGGCTCGAGGAGTGGCACCAGACCGAGTGGCCCGAGCTCGATGTCTGCTTCACCTCGGCGACCGAGCAGTACAACGTCGTCGCGGTCGCCGGGCCGAAATCCCGCGCGGTGATCGGGAAGATCGCCCCCGACATCGACGTCTCCAACGAGGCATTCCCGTTCATGGCGTACCGGGAGACCACGCTCGCGAACGGCGTGCCGGCGCGGATCGCCCGCGTGTCCTTCTCGGGAGAGCTCGCGTTCGAGGTCTACGTCGACAACTTCTACGGTCTCTCGACGTGGGAACTCATCGCGGAAGCCGGTGCGGAGTTCGACATCACCCCGTACGGCACCGAGACGATGCACGTGCTCCGCGCCGAAAAGGGACTCGTGATCATCGGCCAGGACACCGACGGCACCGTGACGCCGCAGGACGCCGGCATGGAATGGGCGGTCTCGAAGCTCAAGGACTTCGTCGGGAAGCGATCATACTCGCGTGACGACAACATGCGCGCGAACCGGAAGCACCTTGTCGGAGTCGTCCCGGTCGACCGGGAGACACGCCTCGACGAAGGCGCACAGCTCATCGTCTCGGGCACCCCGGTCACTCCCGAGGACGGACCGGTACCCATGATCGGCCACGTGACCTCCTCATATCTCTCGGCCGCGCTCGGCCATCCCTTCGGACTCGCCCTCATCGAGAATGGTCGCGAGCGCGCCGGTGAAATCGTGCAGACCCCGAAGGATGGCCGCCTCATCGACGTCGAGATCACCCCGCAAATCCTGTTCGACCCCGAAGGGAGCCGTCGCGATGGCTAACACCACCCACCTCGATCAGCTGCGCCGCTCACCCGCAGCCGGCCTCGCCGACGAGATGTCGGCCGCAGAGGTCCCCGGAGTCGTTGCGGTGCGCGAGATCGCGTTCGCACCCCAGCTCGGCGTGCGAGCGCGGCCTGGCTCCGCTTCGGCCGAACGGGTGGAAGAGAGTCTCGGCATCGTTCTGCCGACGTGGTGCGGGCAGACCACGGGAGACGCTCACGGACTCCATTGCCTCTGGCTCTCACCCGACGAGTTCCTGGTCATCGACGTCTCGCGCCGTCAGGAGCCCGGAGAGGCCGATGCGGCAGCGGCGACCCTCGAAGGACTCCCGGGTCAGGTCATCGACCTCTCGGGGAACCGGACCATCATCGAGCTCTCCGGCAGCGAGGCCAGAGCGGTGCTCGAGAAGGGCTGCCACGTCGACCTCCACCCCCGCGCCTTCCAGGTCGGACAGGCGGTGCAGACACTGCTCGGGACGATACCCGTGATCATCCACCGAGCGGAGCACAACGCCTTCCGCATCCTGCCCAGGTCATCGTTCGCCGAATACACCGTGCTCTGGCTCATCGACGGCATGCGCGAGTTCCGCGCCTCCGGCTTCGCCACTCGGGGCCTCGGCGGGGCGTAGACCGGACCGGGTTCCCGCGCGCCCCTCACCTCTCTGACGACCTGACTTGCAAGGAAGCAACATGACCGCGAAGAACGAGTTCATTCTGACCTTTTCGTGCCCGCAGCGCACGGGTATCGTCCACGCACTGACCGGCGCGCTCGTGCACCACGACGGCGACATCATTGAACTCAAGCAGTTCGATGATCCGGTGACGCAGCGCTTCTTCTTCCGCGCGCACTTCGCCCTCACCGTCGCAGAGGCGGATGACGTCTCTGCGCTCGAGACCGAGTTCGGAGAGCTCGCCGAGACCTACGGGGCCGAGTGGGGTCTCAAGCCGGGCGACGTGCGACCCCGTGTACTCATCATGGTGTCGAAGTTCGAGCACTGCTTGAACGACCTGCTCTACCGTGAGCGAACCGGTGAGCTCCGGGCCGAGATCGCCGCCGTGGTCTCGAATCACCCTGATCACCGTCAGCTCGTCGAGTGGCACGGCATCCCCTTCTACCACGTCCCGATCACCGCTGAGACGAAGCCGCAGTCAGAGGCGAAGCTGCTCGACATCATCGACCGGTTCGAAATCGACCTCGTCGTCCTCGCCAGGTACATGCAGATCCTCTCGGATGACCTCTCTCGGGAGCTGACGGGCCGCGCCATCAACATTCACCACTCATTCCTCCCGTCGTTCAAGGGCGCCAAGCCCTACCATCAGGCTTACGAGCGCGGCGTGAAGACGATCGGAGCCACGGCGCACTACGTGAACCACGAACTGGACGAGGGACCGATCATCGCGCAGCAGGTGCAGCCGGTCGACCACACGTACAGTCCCGAGGATCTCGTGGCTGCCGGTCGCGACACCGAGTCGAAGGCGCTCGCCGAGGCCGTGAAGTGGCACTGCGAGTCCCGCGTCTTCCTGAATGGCGGACGCACCGTCGTGCTCCGCTGAGCCCGTCGGCCCCGCTCACCGTTCTCTGTTCAACTACTGGAGTCCTGACCATGATTCCTTCTTTCACCGAGGGGGTGCGCGCGTGAGCACGACGCAGCCTTCCTCCCTGCCCACGGCCACCGGCACGACTCCCTACGACGCCGCTCCCGTGAATCGCATCGTCGTCCTCGTCACCATCGCCTGCCTGGGCGGCATCTTCGTGGACGGCTACATTCTCGGCGTGATCGGAGGCGCCGTCGTCCCCGCCACCGATGAGCTCGGTCTTTCGTTGCTCGGGACCGGGCTGATCGCCGCGAGCGCGCTCATCGGCATCTTCATCAGCGGGCTCTTCTTCGGCCGCGTGGCCGACCGCTTCGGCCGCAAACGCGTGTTCTTCTGGAATCTCGTCGGCTTCACGGTGGTGTCGCTCCTGCAGCTGTTCGTCGTCGGCACCTGGGATCTCGTCGCGCTGCGTCTGGTGCTCGGCCTGCTCATCGGCGTGGAGTACGCAGTGGGCACCTCGCTGCTCGCTGAATTCGCTCCGGTAGCGAAGCGCACCGTGCTCGTCGGAGCGATCGGCCCATTCTGGTTCGTGGGATTCATCGCCGCCTTCGTCGTCTCCCACTTCTGGGATCCCGAGGCGTGGCGCTGGTTGCTGGCATCGAGCGCCGTCCCCGCGCTCATCGTCCTCCTCATCAGGCTCGGGATCCCCGAATCACCACGATGGTTGCAGAGTCAGGGTCGGGAGCGGGAGGCCCAGGAGATCGTCACCCGTCACTACGGCGACGGCTATACGCTCCACCCCGCCGTCGAATCGACGACCAGTACCACGCTGCGCGACTTCTTCGTGGAGAATGATTGGCGTCGGGTGTTGTACGCCGGCCTGTTCTGGTTCTGTCAGGTCGGTCCGCTCTTCGCGATCTTCACGTTCATCAACCCCGTTCTCGATGAGCTGGGGTTCAGCGGAGGCTTCGGCCTCGACCTCGTGATGAACGCGTTCCAACTCGCGGGAGCCGCGTTCGGGCTCTGGCTGCTGTACGTGATGACGCGGCGAGGGTTCGTCATCTGGACGTTCGGGATCCTCGCGGCCCTGCTGCTCTACCTCGGTCTGTGGGCCGACCAGCCACCCCTCCTGAAGCTCATCGTGTTCAGCGCGTTCGTCTTCATCATCGTCGCTTCGAACAGCATCCAGTACGTCTACCCGCCCGAGATGTTCTCGACGCGCTTTCGGAGTACCGGAGTCGGCTTCTCTGCGGCGATGAGCCGGATCGGCGCTGCGGGGGCCACGTACCTCTTCCCGCTCGCGCTCTCCGCGTTCGGCGCCAGCGGGACGCTGCTGCTGCTCGCGGCTTTCCCGATCGTCGGGTGGGTCGCTTCGATGCTCTGGGCTCCGGAGACCAAGCACGCAGCACTCGACACCCAGGTGGTACGGGTCCCGTAATCCGAATCACTGCCGACTGGCGTGCCGGGCCGCCTCGCTCTCAGAGGGTGCGGCGGCCCGGCGCCAGGTGGCCGAGCCGCCTCGCGAATTCATCGGCGAAGCCGCGCAGCCGAGCGGCGAGCTCCGGCAGGTCGTCCTCCGGCATGCGGAAGGCCGGTGCGGTGGCGCTGAGTGCGGCAATGACGGTACCGTCTCCGGCGAACACCGGAACCGCCACAGCGTTGGTGTGCTCCTGCCACTCCGCGAGCGCGCTCCCCCAACCCCGTTCTCGGATGCTGCGCAATTCGCTCCGCAGCGCCTCGGGGTCGACGATCGTGCGATCGGAGAATCTCACGAGCCCTGCGCTGCCCCGCTGCCACGTGTCCTCGTCAGCGTAGGCGAGCAGTGTCTTACCGGATGAGGTGGCGTGGCCCGGCGTGCGCTGGCCGACGAACTGGTCCCGCACGGCAACGCTGCTCGTGCCGGTCGTCTGCGCAATGTTCACGGCGTCCCCATCGACCAGGATGGCGACATTCGAGGTCTCGCCGATCGCTGCAGTCACCTCGTCGCAGATCACCTGTGACTCCCTGGCGAAGTCGACGCGGGTCGTAACCGCTCCAGCGATGCGCAGTGCGCCGCTGCCCAGCGCGTAGGCGCCGTCGGCGTCACGCGTGACGAAGCGGCGCCCCTCGAGCGTGCCGAGCAGACGGAAAGCGGTGGAGCGGTGGACGCCGAGCTCGCGAGCCACAGCGCTCACGGACTGCGCTCCGCCATCGGCGATGATCTCGAGGATGCGGAGAGCGCGATCCACCGCCTGCACCGGGCCTGCTTCACTCGCGGGATCTCCCGGCCCGGCGGCGTCGTCATGCATGCTCATCAGTCTAGGCCGGTCGTCGACTCAGAGACGCCGAAGGGGCCGTGTCGTCGCACGACACGGCCCCTCACGACGCTGAGACTCAGCGCTTGATCATCCCGTGCGGGTCGAGCACGAACTTCTGCGCCGCACCCTCGTCGAACGCGGCATATCCGGCGGGGGCTTCATCGAGCGAGATCGGCGTCGCATTGACGTTCTTCGCGATACTCACCTTGTCGTGCAGGATCGCCTGCATCAGCCCGCGGTTGTACTTCATGACCGGGCACTGGCCGGTCACGAATCGGTGCGACTTCGCGAATCCGAGACCGAACCGCATGGACAGCGATCCGACACGCGCCGCCTCATCCGCAGCACCGGGATCCTCAGTGACATAGAGACCGGGAATACCGAGATTGCCGCCGGCTCGGGTGATATCCATGAGCGAGTTCAGCACGACCGCCGGCTGCTCCTTCGCGGCATCGGCACCGTGTCCACGGGCTTCGAAACCGACCGCGTCGATACCGCAGTCGACTTCGGGCACCCCGAGGATCTGCTCGATCTGGTCCTTCGGATCGCCCTGACCCACGTTCACCGTCTCGCAGCCGAACGCACGAGCCTTCGCCAGACGATCCTCGTTGAGGTCACCGACGATGACCACGGATGCGCCCAGCAGCTGCGCCGATGTCGCTGCAGCGATGCCGACGGGACCCGCCCCGGCGACGTAGACCGTCGAACCGACGCCCACCCCCGCGCCGACGGCTCCGTGGAAGCCGGTCGGGAAGATGTCCGAGAGCATGGTGAGGTCGAGGATCTTCTCGAGCGCCTGGTCGCGGTCAGGGAATTTCAGGACGTTCCAGTCCGCATAGGGCACGAGCACGTACTCGGCCTGGCCGCCCACCCAGCCGCCCATGTCGACGTAGCCGTACGCGGAGCCCGGGCGGTCCGGATTCACGTTCAGGCAGATGCCGGTCTGGCCCTCCTTGCAGTTGCGGCAACGCCCGCACGAGATGTTGAACGGTACCGAGACCACGTCGCCGACCTTCACAAACTCGACGTCGCGACCGACCTCGACCACCTCGCCCGTGATCTCATGACCGAGCACGAGCCCCTCGGGGGCGGTGGTGCGACCGCGCACCATGTGCTGGTCGGACCCGCAGATGTTGGTGGCGATGGTCTTCAGGATCACGCCGTGGTCGACGCGACGCCCGACGTTCGCCGGGTTGACCCCGGGACCGTCTTTCAGCACGAAATCCGGGTACTCGGTGTCGATGACCTCGACTTTGCCCGGGCCCGCGTAGCTCACTGCCTTGTTGCTCATCGGTGACTCTCCTACTTCGTTGTGGGAAATGATTCCTCGCTCGACAACTGGAATATCAGTTGAATATGAGGCCGTCCGAGCATTCTCCGTGCTCCTGGAGGCACCTGTCAAGCCGCGACCCGTCGAGGTCCGCCCTGACGACTCAACTCTCGTCGTCGAGCCGTGACTCGAGAATCGCCTTCGCGGTCGCGCGAAGATGCGCGAGAGCTTCGGTGATCAGCGGAGATCCCGCACTCCCCGCCCGGACCGCCGCGACGATCTTGCGCATCGGGCGGCGCTGTCCCGCAATCCGCACTCGCACGACGTTGCGCGCACTCTCCAGACTCGCGAGCCGCGGAACGAGGCCGATGCCGAGCCCGGCTTCGACGAGCGCGGTCGACGTGTCCCACTCGGTCGCCTCGTGCGAGACGCGGGGAGTCAAGCCGAGTGCCGAGAACGCCGCAGTGAAAAGGTCGTGATACGGAGTGCCCGGAACGTCGGTGATCCACTCCTCATTCGCGAGTTCCTCGAGCGTCACCGGTCCCCGCCCTGCCACCGGATGGTCGGCCGGAACGATGGCGTCCAGCGGGTCGTTCAACAGACCGATCTGCTCGAATCTCGGATCTCCGTCGAACTGCCCCTCGGTCTGACTGGCGATCACCACTGCGAGGTCGACCCGCTCCGCGACGAGGAGGTCCAGGCAGCGGGCAGGCGTCGCCTCCAGCACGTGGACCTGCACGCCGGGGTGCTCGTGCTTCAGGTGCGCCGCGAGCGGAGCGAGGAGATTCGACGCGGCAGTCGAGAACCCGCCCATCCCGAAGTGCGTCGGCGTCTGCTCTCCCGCGCGGAGCGCAGCCGCCTTGATGGACTCCCACTCGGCGACGAGCCCGTCTGAGCGCTTGACGAGATATCGCCCCGCGGCCGTGAGGCGGAGCCCTCTCCCGTCCTTCGCGAGCAACTGCATATCGAGCGCGCGCTGCAGCTCGCGCAGCTGCGCCGACACCGCTGAAGGCGAGTAACCGGTGAGCTCCGCCGTGGACGAAACCGTGCCGCAGCGGGCGAACGTTCGGAGGGTGAGCAACCGCGAGTCAATCATGCAGTCATTATGCATGAAATCCACCACTATTTGACGCTTTTGTTGCAGCAGGAAGTTTGGTTAGGTAGCCAACAGCAGCTCGTTCCTCAGCGTCGTCGACGATCACGGCGGTCGGCGGCGCCCCTGCATCAGTGGAGATGAATCTTGGCCCCTGCAATCAATCTGTCCCCAGCCAAACCCTCGACCGGACATGGCATCGCCGACGAGAAACTCGAGGAGATCACCGACCTGCTCGAGCGCCGCCGCGCAGGCTTCTCGCTCGAGTCCCCCTTTTACACCGACCCGGCACTCTTCGCACTCGACATGCGCGCCATCTTCGGCGAGCACTGGATCTATGCGGCCAGCGTGGCCGAGGTTCCCGAACCAGGAGACTACGTCACCATCGACTACGGCCCATACTCGCTCGTCGTGCTGCGGAACGACGACGAGGGCGTCAACGTGCTCCACAACGTGTGCCGCCACCGGGGCGCGCGAGTCCTCACCGAGCCGACTGGAACGACCGGCAACCTCGTCTGCGGGTACCACTCCTGGACGTATTCTCCAGAGGGCGACCTCATCCACGCCTCGGCGCCAGGCGAGATCGACTTCGACAAGGAGTGCTACGCCCTCAAACGCGCTCACGGAAAGATCGTCGCCGGGCTCATCTTCATCTGCCTCGCCGAGGAGCCCCCCACCGACTTCGACGAGACCGCCAAGATTTTCGAACCGTACCTCGCCCCGCACGAGCTTTCGAAGACGAAGGTCGCCTACCAGCAGAACATCGTCGAAGAGGGCAACTGGAAGCTCGTGATGGAGAACAATCGCGAGTGCTACCACTGCGATGGCCACCCCGAGCTCGCATGCTCACTGTTCCCGACGTGGGGCCTCACCGACGAGACCGTCCCGAAGCACCTCGAGGACGTCTGGGACCGCAACCAGAACGCGCAGGCGTCACTGGAGTACCGCTGCCGCCGCTACGGTCTTCCCTACGAGGTCGTGGAGGAGCTCGATACCCGCGTAGCGGGGATCCGGATCTCCCGCGAGTCCCTCGACGGGGACGGGGAGTCGTTCTCCCCCGACGGCCACCGCCTGTCGAAGAAGCTGCTCGGCGATCTGCCTGACTTCCGCCTCGGGCGCTGCTCGATGCACCTGCAGCCGAACAGCTGGTTCCACTTCCTCGGTGACCACGTCATCACCTTCGGCGCGTTCCCGATCAACGAGCATCAGACACTCGTCCGCACGACCTGGCTAGTGGCGGACGACGCCGTCGAGGGCGTCGACTACGACCTCGACAAGCTCACCCACACCTGGAAGCAGACGAACCTGCAGGACAAGGCGTTCGTGGAACTGTGCCAGCAGGGCGCCGCGAGCCCGATGTACGAACCAGGACCATACATGAAGAGCGAGTACCAGGTCGAGGCCTTCATCAACTGGTACGTGCAGCGGATGCTGGAGCACGTGGCATGACCCACGCCCCCTCCGCGCTCACCCAGGCCCAGCGGATCCGGGGTCTCGAGATGCCGTGGAACCGGGTGCTCCGGAGCTCGGCGACCCCCGAGGGAGCGGCGCGGGCACTCGGCCCATGGCACCCGCAGGAGTTCCTCGCCGAGTGCGTCGAGACGATCCCTGAGGCCGGCGACATGATGACGTTCGTGTTCCGCAGACTCGACGGGGCGCCGCTCGCCTTCCGCTCGGGGCAGTACCTCAACATCGAGTTCCCGGTGCACGGCTCCGACGAGGCTCCGGTGGACCGGAGCTACTCGCTGTCGAGCGCGCCCACCCAACCCTGGACCTTCGCGATCACCGTGAAGCGGGATCCGGGCGGCCTCGTCTCCCCCTGGGTGCACGACCACGTGCGACCGGGCACCGTGCTTGACATGCTGGGCCCGGTCGGCGCTTTCCATCTGCCCGATGTCGATCGCCGCGCCCGTTATCTCTTCCTCGCCGCCGGCGCCGGCGTGACCCCGTTGATGTCGATGATCCGCACGATCCACACACTCCCCGGTCACGCCGACGTGGTGATGCTCTACCACGGAGCCGTTCCCGGAGGGTTCACCTACTCGCAAGAGCTGGAACACCTCGCCGCGACCGACTCGCGCATCACCGTCGTCTACTCCCTCGGCGACCGCAGCATCCCCGGCACCTGGGAGGGCATGGTCGGTCGGCTCACCCCCGCCATGATCGACGAAGTCGCACCGGACGCGAACGGCAGACAGGTGTTCGCCTGCGGCCCAGAGGGCTACCTGAACGCGGCGGTGGACATGCTCACGAAAGTCGGCGTCGACGACTCCTCCATCAACGTGGAGTACTTCTCCGGCGATCGCCAGACGCTCAAGCAGTACCAGGAGGAAGTCGCACTCGCTGGCGAGCTCGCCGAGGAGCACACAGCTGCCGCCACCGACGAGTACTACGAGCAGCAGCCCGCCGCGTTCGACCTCTACACTCCGAGCCACGATGCCGACGGCACCCTGGAGGCTGACGGACTCCGGCTTGAACGACTCACGGAGGAGCCGGACACGGTTCCCGCTGCGGAGGCCGCATCGGACCACCCCGAAGCGGCGGTCGAGCCCGATCCCGCCCTCGAGGACAACACCTCCGCAGCGGACTTCGAGACCGTCGGCGACGGCGAGTTCACGATGCGCTTCATCCGCACGGGGAAGAACGTGCGGATCGACCGAGACGAACGAGTGCTCGAAGTCGCGAAACGCGCAGGAGTGCGGATTCCGATGAACTGCCAGGAGGGGATGTGCGGCTCCTGCAAGGTCGTGAAGATCGAGGGCGAGGTGGAGATGCACCACCAGGGCGGCATCCGCGCGCGTGAGATCGAGGCGGGCAAGTTCCTTCCCTGCTGCTCGACACCGCAGTCCGACCTGGTGATCGACGCCTGAGCATGAAGTCAACGCCGCGCTCCTTGCGTGGCCAGTCCATCACACGAGAGAATAGTTGCATAGCGCGCACACCGTGCGTAATACGCAACACATCGAACGAGGGAGTTCCCGATGTCCCAGACCGCCACCCCCCGCATCGTCATCATCGGCGCGGGCATCGTCGGCGCGAACCTCGCCGACGAACTCGTCCAGCTCGGACACGACAATGTCTTGGTCCTCGAACAGGGTCCGCTGCGCCTCCCCGGAGGTTCGACGTCGCACGCCCCCGGCCTGGTCTTCTCCTCGAACGGCTCGAAGTCGATGACCGAGTTCGCGCAGTACACGATTGAGAAGCTCAGCTCACTTATCGGTCCGGACGGGAAGGGATCCTTCCAAGCGGTCGGCGGCCTGGAGATCGCCACGACACCCGAGCGCATGCAGGATCTGCACCGGCGCGCCGGGTGGAACCGGTCATGGGGCGTCGAGGCGCACGTCATCGACGCCGAGGAATGCCTCCGCCAGTTCCCCATGCTGAACCCAGACCTCGTACTCGGAGGGCTCCTCACACCGGGTGATGGACGCGCCCTCGCCGCGCAGGGCACACAACTCGTGATCGAACGCGCCCAGGCCGCCGGTGTCGAATTCCGCGGCGGCACCGTCGTCACCGACATCGAGCAGTCGGGCGGCAGGGTCACCGCCGTCATCGCGGGCGAGGAGCGCTTCCCCGCCGACATCGTGGTGTCGTGCGCCGGATTCTGGGGGCCGAACATCGGGAAGATGGTGGGAACCCCGATCCCCCTCCTGCCCCTCGGCCACCAGTTCGCGTGGACTCAGCCGGTGGCGAGCCTCGCCGGCGTCAACGAGTACCCCGACAGCACGAGCCGCCCGATCCTGCGCTACCAGGACCGGGATCTCTACTACCGCGAGTGGGGCGAGCGCATCGGCATCGGATCGTACGCGCACCGCCCGATGCCCATCGACCTCGACACGCTCCGCGCGTACCGCCCTGACGAGATCACGGGCGACCGCATGCCGTCGAGTCTCGAGTTCACCCCGGAAGACTTCGTGACCGAGTGGGAGGCCACGCAGGAGCTCCTGCCCGAACTCCGCGGCACCGAGGTCGAACGCGGTTTCAATGGCATCTTCTCCTTCACCCCTGACGGCGGGTCGCTCGTCGGCGAGTCACGCGAGGTCGACGGATTCTTCGTGGCCGAGGCCGTGTGGGTGACCCACGCCGCCGGCGTCGCGAAGGCCGTCGCCGAACTCATCGCCCTGGGCCACTCCCATACCGACCTCAGCGGTCTCGACCTCAACCGCTTCGAAGACGCCCTCACCACTCCCGAGTACGTGAGCGAGACGTCGCAGCAGAACTTCGTCGAGATCTACGACATCCTCCACCCGCTGCAGCCGCGCCTCTCTCCGCGCGACGTGCGCCTCAGCCCATTCAACGACCGGCAGCGCGAACTCGGCGCGTTCTTCCTCGAGACGAACGGGTGGGAGCGCCCGCACTGGTACGAGGCGAACGCCGCGCTCCTGCCCGAGCTCCCCGCAGAATGGGCCGCCCCGGAGCGCGACGCGTGGGCCGCGCAATTCCACTCGCCGATCTCCGCCGTCGAAGCCTGGAAGACCCGCACCGCCGTCGCCATGTACGACATGACCGCGCTCAAGCGGTTCACCGTCATCGGCCCAGGCGCAGGCCCCCTGCTGCACCGGCTCACGACCTCCAGCATGCTGCGCAAGCCGGGTGCGGTCAGCTACACGCTCCTCCTCGACGAGGCGGGCGGCATCACAAGCGACATCACGGTGGCGATCCTCGACGAACAGACCTACCAGGTCGGCGCCAACAGCAACATCGACTTCGCCTACATCTCACGAGAGGCCCGCGCCCAGAGCGCCGCCGATCCCGCGCAGTGGGTGACGGTGCAGGAGACGACGGCCGGGACCTGCTGCATCGGCCTCTGGGGTCCGCTCGCCCGAGAGGTCATTGCGAAAGTCTCGAACGACGACCTCACCGACGAGGGCCTGAAGTACTTCCGCACGAAGGAGATCACGGTCGCAGGCCTCCCTGTCACGGCGATGCGACTGTCCTACGTCGGCGAACTCGGGTGGGAGCTCTACGCATCGGCCGACGTCGGCCACCGGCTGTGGGACGCGATTTTCGCGGCCGGCCAGGAGTACGGACTCATCGCAGCGGGCAGGGAAGCGTTCAACTCCCTGCGTCTCGAGAAGGGCTTCCGTTCATTCGGCACCGACATGACGAGCGAGCACGAGCCCGAGCAGGCCGGCCTCGGCTTCGCCGTGAAGGCGTCGAAGACCGATGACTTCGTCGGCAAGGATGCGCTCGCCGCCCGCGCCGCCGCTGCGACAAAGCGCCTGCGCTGCCTCACCATCGACGACGGCGTCTCGGTCGTCCTCGGCAAGGAGCCCGTGCGCGTCGATGGCGAGGTCGCCGGCTACGTCACCAGTGCCGCCTACGGGTACACCGTGCGCGCACCGATCGCGTACGCCTGGCTGCCCACCGGCGTCGGGACCGGGGACTCCGTCGAGATCGAGTATTTCGACCGCGTCATTCCGGCGACGGTGGTCGACGATCCGCTCTACGACCCCGCCATGGAGCGGCTCCGCGGCTGATGCGCCGCCGGCGCGGTCACCGCTGCCCCCAGGCGGCGGTGACCGCGCGGTGCGTCTCGAAGAGCGGCAGCGTCGTCCCCTCGGGGGCGCGGCCGAATCCGCACTCGGTTGCGACCCCGAACGGGCGGCGCACGTGGCGCTGCGCGGCGGCCAAGCGCCGTTCGGCGCCCGCCACACCGTCCTCCCGGTGGACGAGCCCCAGGTAGAGTTCGGTCGCATCGGGAATCGCGAGTTCCCCGAGCGGCGCGAAATAGGCGTCATCGTCGCGGGAGATCGGCACCGGCAGGTGCACCCAGTCGAGTTCGCGAGTCGCCCGATCCGCCACGAGACCCGCGAACCGGGACAGCTTCGCGGTGTCAGCCGGTTCCACGAAGTGGTGCTCGGCCACGTCCCCGTAGCAGAGATGCACTCCCACCTCGACGTCCACCGGCACCCGATCGATCTGTCTCGCGAGACGCTCGCTCGTGCCGGCCCAGATGTCGTCGAACCACTCGTAGCGACTGCCCGCCGGGGCGAGCTCTTCCAGGATCGCGAACTCGAGCGCCGCGTCCCACTGGATCGCGAGGCGCTCGTGGGGAATCGTCTGCAGGATGCGGTCGAGCTCAGCAGCAAGGGCCGCCTCGTACACCGGCTCGAAGGCGGCGCGATCCTCAGCGCGGACGAAACTGCCGACCACGCCCACCGGAGTGGGTAGGGACACCTGGAAGCGGGTACCCGCCGGAACGACTCCCTCCCGCTGCAACCGGTCGAAGGTCCCCCAGGACTCGATGGCGGCCGCGGCGTACCCGAGCTCCGGGAGCACCAGATCCGCCGCATTCACGCCCGCCGCAAGCCTGATCGGCCGAATATCGAGCATGCGGAGCCTCACGGGCTCATCGCCCACCCGCTCGATGCCCTCCGCCTGGGCGAGACGGCCGGGCTGGAACGCGATCCAGTGGAAGCGCTCCCCCACCTCACCGTCGGGAATTCGCTTCAGTCGATCGCCGAGATGCTCGGCCGCCGTGCGGATCGTGGTCTCCGCATCATCGAAGTTGATGCTGCCGACGAGGTGGGCGCCGACGGGCTTCGGGTGCGGTGCAGTGCGCTGATCCATCCCTCCAGTATCCCCCGTCAGCGCTCCCATCCCCGCTTCCTTCGTTCGCCCAACCGTTCCCGGCAAACTCGGGTCACTTCTTGCGGGTCCGATCACCCCTGAACCGTCACTCAGCGACCCGAAAAGTGAGCATGGGGTCGGGTTCCTCAGCTCGACTGGAGCGCGCGTGCTCTGGCGATGTGCAGCCGCTTGCAGAAACCGTCGGGGTCACGCAGGTCTCTCGCGGTCGCGCGCAGCACCCGCCATCCAGCCGACTGCATCAGCTCAATGCGCTCGACGTCGAAGCGCGCGCGCTCCTCGCCGCCGATGAAGTGATACCGTCCCTCGTACTCGATCGCGAGGCGCAGATCCGGATATCCGAGATCCGCATGGAGCACGCGAACGCCTACGTCGACCGGACAGCTCACGAGGGGCTCCGGAAGCCCGGCCAGCACGATGATCAGGCGAAGTCGCGTCTCCGCGGGCGAGTCCACACCCGCGCGCAGATACCGAAGGGCGTGCCGGAGTCGGGAAGACCCCGAGGTGCCGCGATACCGTCCAGCAGCATCGGCCAGCGATTCCGGCGTCGCAAGAGGAGGGCTCCGGGACCCGCCCGTGTTCCGTCCTCCGGAGACGAGCGCATCACCCACGACCACGAGGTCGCTCCAGGTCACCACGCCGCCGAGCAGACACCAGGTGTCTTCGGGAGTCGGTGCGGGCAGACCACGAAGTCGCGTCACTTCAACGCTGCCGGCCCTGAAACGATGTCCACTCACCTCAGGTCGACGCGGCGCACGTGATGGATGCGGGGACCCGATCTCGACCCGCCCGGCTGGTGGTTCCGGCGACGGTAACCCCCCAAAGCTGCGCGGCGGTGCGCCGGGAAAAGATCTGGTGCTCGTTCAGGATCGGGAGAAGTGTGCGACACCGGTATTCGAGGGTCGATGTGTCGTTGCTGCGCGAGGGAAGCATCACCACGCCGCGCGCGGACCGTTGCAGATCTTTCGCGCGCATCCGGCTGGCCGACACTCCTGCCGCTCGCAGCTCGGCTGCGCTCAGAGCAACCCCTTCGAGGTGGGCGGGAAGTGCGGCGCGACGATTCATGCTTCCAGAATCCCCGTCCCCCACTCCCGCGCAAGGATGATCCACGAGAACGAGTCGACGAGAGGGAGACCGCCTGCCTGTGAACGACTGAAACCCAAAGATCCGGGTCACTGGGGGTGGGTCCGCGACTGCGGAACCCGACCCCAGTGACCCGGATCTCAGGGTCTCGAGGAGGGAGCGCGCTTACGCGACGCTCTGGTACACCTCGCGCAGCAGGCGCGCGGTTTCGGACGGCGTCTTGCCGACCTTGACGCCGGCGGCCTCGAGGGCCTCCTTCTTCGCCTGGGCGGTACCGGCCGAGCCGGAGACGATCGCACCGGCGTGGCCCATCGTCTTCCCCTCGGGAGCGGTGAAGCCCGCGACGTAGCCGACGACCGGCTTGGTGACGTTCGCCTTGATGTACTCGGCTGCGCGCTCCTCGGCGTCGCCGCCGATCTCGCCGATCATGACGATCGCCTTCGTCTCGGGGTCGGCCTCGAACGCCTCGAGCGCATCGATGTGCGTGGTGCCGATGACGGGGTCGCCGCCGATGCCGATGGCGGTGGAGAACCCGAGATCGCGCAGCTCGAACATCATCTGGTAGGTCAGGGTGCCCGACTTCGACACGAGACCGATCGGGCCCTTGCCCGTGATGTTCGCCGGGGTGATGCCCGCGAGCGCCTCTTCCGGCGTGATGATGCCGGGGCAGTTCGGTCCGATGATCCGGGTCTTGCCACCGGTCGCCTTCGCGTGCGCCCAAAGCTCGGCCGAGTCCTTGACCGGCACGCCCTCGGTGATGATCACGAGCAGGCCGATGCCCGCGTCGATGGCCTCGACGGCAGCGTCCTTCGTGAAGGCCGGCGGCACGAACGCGACCGAAACGTCTGCGCCCGTTGCCTCCATGGCTTCGGCGACCGAGCCGAAGACGGGCAGCTCGACCTCGGCGCCTGAAGCGTCGACGTGCGAGACGGTGGTCCCGGCCTTGCGCGCGTTCACGCCGCCGACGATGTTCGTGCCTGCAGCGAGCATGCGCGCCGTGTGCTTGGTGCCTTCGCCGCCGGTGATGCCCTGGACGATGACCTTGGAATCCTTATTGAGGAAGATCGACATAAGTGTGTACTTCTTTCCGCGTCTCGTCGCTGTCTATCGGGCGTTGGCCAGCTCGGCCGCCTTGTCGGCGCCCTCGTCCATGGTGGGCATGAGGGTCACGAGCGGGTGAGCCGCGCGCTCGAGGATCGCCCGCCCCTCCTCGACATTGTTCCCGTCGAGACGGACGACGAGGGGCTTGTTGGCCGCGTCGCCGAGCTTGTCGAGGGCACCGACGATGCCGTTTGCGACGGCGTCGCAGGCCGTGATGCCGCCGAACACGTTCACGAAGACCGACTTGACCTGCGGATCGCCGAGGATCACGTCGAGACCGGCTGCCATGACATCGGCCGACGCGCCACCTCCGATATCGAGGAAGTTGGCGGGCTTCACGTTGCCGTGGCTCTCGCCGGCGTAGGCGACGACGTCGAGCGTGGACATCACGAGTCCGGCGCCGTTGCCGATGACCCCGACTTCGCCGTCGAGCTTCACGTAGTTCAGGCCCTGCTCCTTGGCCTTCGCCTCGAGCGGGTTCTCGGCCGACTTGTCGGCGAGCTCAGCGTGCTCGGTGTGACGGAACTCGGCGTTCTCATCGAGCGAGACCTTGCCGTCGAGCGCGATGATGTCACCCTCGCCCGTGAGGACGAGCGGGTTGACCTCGACGAGCGTCGCGTCTTCGCCCGCGTAGACGGCGTAGAGCTTCTGGAAGACCGGGACGACCTTCGACACGAGCTCCTCGGGGAAGTTCGCGGCGCGAGCGATCTCCTCTGCCTTGGCAGCGTCGATACCGGTGATGGGGTCGACCTCGATGCGCGCGAGCGCCTCGGGCTTCTCGACGGCGAGCTGCTCGATCTCCATACCGCCCTCGACGCTGCAGAGCGAGAGGTAGGAGCGGTTGGCGCGGTCGAGGAGCACCGAGAAGTAGAACTCCTCCTTGATGTCGGCCCCTGCGGCCACCATCACGCGCTCAACGGTGTGGCCCTTGATGTCGAGGCCGAGGATCTGCTGCGCAGCCTCGAATGCCTCGTCGGGGTTCTTCGCGACCTTGACGCCGCCGGCCTTGCCGCGACCACCGGTCTTCACCTGAGCCTTGACGACCACCACGCCGCCGAGCTTCTCGGCCGCTGCGCGCACCTCCTCAGCGGTGTCTGCGACGATGCCTGCGAGGACGGGAACCTCGTAGCGTTCGAAAAGGTCTCGGGCCTGGTACTCGTACAGATCCACGTACTGTCCTTTGCTTGGTCGGGGTGTTCCGAGGCAAAAACGTCTCGATGTCGAGAGAAATATCGACCGCATTCGAGTGTATCACCGGCTCCTCAAGCCTCCCGACGCCGATCTTCCCGTGCGTGGTAGAGGTGCTCGTCAGCGCGCGCGATCGCCCCGTCGAGCGTCTCCCCAGGGGGGAACGCTGCGATGCCGTACGACCAGGGGTGCGGCGACGCCCGTCTGACGTCCTCCACCAGCATGCGCGCGTCCTCGGCACAGCAGTGCAGGACGATGACGAACTCGTCACCCCCGGTCCTCGCGATGAGGTCGCTCCGGTTCATGTGGCGCATCCAGTGCACGACCGTTTCGCGCAGCGCGCTGTCTCCCGCCGCATGCCCGGCGCTGTCGTTGAGTTCTTTGAAGCGGTCGAAATCGATGACCACGCAGCTCAGGGGATCCCCCTCGCGCGCGGCGCTGCGCGTCGCAACGCGTGTGCGCCGCTCGAGTCCGCGCCGGTTCAGCGCACCGGTGAGTTCGTCGACCTCGAGACGCACGTCTGCCATGCGCCGAACGAAGACGCCACCCTCGTACCCGAGGCTGGCGATCATGATCGCGTACCCCGTGGTGATCCACGCGGGCACACCGGGGCCCGCGATCTCGGGATTCAGGATCGCCGCGATAATGACCGCGACGACGCAGGCGAGCATGAATGGTCGGCCGATGCGCGGCCGGTAGAACCAGCCGAGGTAGAGCGCGACGACGGGGAGTTCGAGCAGCGCGCTCACGTGGGCGTGAACGTGGCTCACGAAGGCGATGAAGTAGGTGATCCAGCTGGCGTAGATGCCCACCATCAGGAGCCCCAACCAGCCGGGGTACCGGCGCCCAAGGAGGAACGGGATGACGGCAGCGACGCTGAACAGCAGCACCCACCTGAGGATCTGCGGACGATTCACGCCCTCGTGCCCCACGAAGTAGTCGGACATGAAGACGATCACCAGGACGCCCGGCATGAGGCCGCTGACAACGGAGAAGGGGGTCTGCCAGGCGACGAAGCGCTTCACCACGATCTCCGCCGCGGCGCGCAGCCGGAACTCGGGCCTGCGCCCCGGAGCGCGCCTCATGTCGCTCCCTTCCGAGCGCTCTTCTGCGCGTAGAGCCGCAGGTCTGCTCGAGCGAAGAGGGACTCGGCCGAGTCGTCCGCCTCCACGGTCACCGCACCCCACGACCAGGGGTGCGCAGATTCCGATTGCAGTCGCCCCATGATCGCCTCTGCGTGCCGCTCGTCGGTACGTTTGAGGAGCATGACGAACTCGTCGCCTCCGGTCCGCGCGATGAGGTCGCGGGTGCGCGATTCCCGCTGCCACTCGGCGACGGTATCCCGGAGCACACGGTCCCCCTCAGCGTGCCCGAGGGTGTCATTGACCTGCTTGAAGTCGTCGAAGTCGATGACGACGAAGACCATCGGGTGCTTGCGCTGGGACGCTGCCGGCGCTCGCAATTCGCCCCGCAGCGCCGCGAGGAACCCCCGGCGATTCAGCACGCCGGTGAGCGGATCGGTGTTGGCGAGCACCGTTGAGCGGCGCCACAGATAGCTGCCGACCTCGAAGCAGAACACGGCGCTGAGCAGTCCATGAACGGCTGTCGGCACCCCCAGCTGACCGTCGGGAGCGAAGTCGGGGTTCGTCGTGATCGCCACGATGAGCGCGGTGAGGGTGACGGCCATGAGGGAGCGCGCGAGAGCGGGGCGGACGAACCAGCCCAGGTAGAAGCCCAGGATCGGGAGCTCCTGCAGACTACTGACCGCGCCCTTCGGGTCGCTCAGACCACTGAGGAAGAAGACCTGCGCGAGGCCGAAAGCGCAGACCGCCGCCAGCCCGAACGCGCGAGAGATCTTGGCGCCCCTGATCAGGACCACCACCCACATCGTGACCGTCACTGTCAGGATGACGGCGAGCGGCCCGACGCCGTAGGCGTCGCTGCTCGTGGAGATGTCGACGACGAGCGTGACGCTGAGCAGCGCGGCGGCGATGCTCATGAAAATCGAGTGAGCGTCGTGGTGCCACCAAAGACGCGTCAACAGGGCTCGCCGATCTATCCCGTTCATCGAACGGCCCGATTGAAACGCACCTGTCGCATAGTCACCCCGGATCTCAATATAGCGCCTCTGCCGGGGAGCGGTATCGGGTTACTCGTGTTTGGTGATGGGGGCGAGTTTCACGAGGAGTTTTCGCTCTCCGACCGATTCGAACACGGCATGGGCGATGCGCTTCGATCCGGCACCGGTAACACCGGTCACCCGGCCCTCTCCGTAGTCCTCATGGGAGATCCGATCACCCGCAGCCAACTCGAGATCACCGTTGTCGCGCACGTTTCCGCCGACGAGGTTCGGGAAGCCGCCGCCTGCGGCCTGCTGCTCCTTGGCGAGCCGTTTCCGCTCCCGCCACTTGTCGAGCGCCGACTGCATGTTGCCGCTGGCCGGCTCCGCGAGCGCGGCGCTCCCGCGCCCGCCGCCGCTCCCGAATGTGACACTCGAGTTCGTGCTCCCTCCTGAGCGCGTCGGCCTCGAGCCGGATCGCGGGGCATTGAGCGCCCGAGATTCCGTTCCGCCGCGCCCGGTGACTTCACCGGGTGATTGCCGCCACTCGATGAGGTGCTCGGGAATCTCCTGGAGGAAGCGGGAGGGCATCGCCACCGAGATGTCGCCAAACTGCGCGCGCGTCGAGGCGAGCGTGATGAACAGCTGCTGCCGTGCGCGGGTGATTCCGACGTACATCAGGCGGCGTTCCTCGCTGATGCCCCCGACCTCATCGACGGACATCTGATGCGGGAGCAGCCCCTCCTCGACGCCGGTGATGAACACCGCAGGATACTCGAGCCCCTTGGCGGTGTGCAGGGTCATGAGCGACACGGTGCCGCTCGCATCGTCGAGGTCGTCGGCGGCCGCGACGAGACTCACCTCTGTCAAGAACTCGACGAGCCCCGCCCCGGGGTTCTTCGCGTCGAATTCGCGAGCTACGGAGACGAGTTCTTCGAGGTTCTCCGCCCGGGCCTCGTCCTGAGGGTCGCGCTTCTCGCGCAGGCGCTCGACCATGCCCGTCTCATCGAGGATCAGCTTGAGCAGGTCGCCGACGGGCGCCGGCTGCTTCTCGGAGTCGGAGTCGTCCGTCGCTCCGCCGCCCGCGGCCATGCGTGCGGCGCGGCTCAGCAGATCGCCGAGACCCGTGATCGCCGAGAGCACTTTCGGTCCGAACGAGAGTTCGCCGGCGCGCAGCATCGCCTCGTGGAAGGACACACCCTGCGCCTCCTGGAAGTTCGCGAGGTGCGCCTCCGCCATCGGTCCGATGCCGCGCTTCGGCACGCCGAGCAGACGGGACCATGAAATGGGATCGTACGGATTCGCGATGCTCGTGAGGTAGGACATCGCGTCCTTGATCTCCGCCCGCTCGTAGAACTTCGTGCCGCCGAGCACGCGGTACGGCACCGCCGAGCGAATGAGGAGTTCTTCGAGCGCACGCGTCTGAGAATTGGTGCGATAGAACACCGCGATGTCGCTGTAGGCCAGGCCCGAGCGATGCAACTCCTCGATCTCCTCCGCGACGAATCGGGCTTCGTCGTGCTGGGAGTACCCGGTGAAGCCGACGATGCGCTTGCCGTCGCCTTCGGAGGTCCAGAGACTCTTTTCCTGCCGATCGAAGTTGTTCCCGATAACGGCGTTGGCGGCGCTCAGGATGTTCTGCGTGGAGCGGTAGTTCTGCTCGAGCTTGACCACCTCGGCTCCCGGGAAGTCGCGCTCGAACTCGACGATGTTGCGGATGTCGGCTCCGCGGAAGGCGTAGATCGACTGATCGGAGTCGCCGACCACCGTCAGGCTGGCGCCCGGGATCGCGCCCGTTCCGTCGACCTCCGCGTCGCGCACGGGGGGCACGAGTCGCTCGGCGTCCGCGGGAGCCACCGGTTTCGTCAGCTCGCGGATCAGTGCGTACTGCGAGTGGTTGGTGTCCTGATACTCGTCCACGAGCACGTGCCTGAAACGACGCTGGTAGATCGCGGCGACATCGGGGTGGGCACGGAAGAGGTGCACCGTCTGCCCGATGAGGTCATCGAAGTCGAACGCGTGGGCGCGCCGGAGCTCCGCGTCGTACGTGCGGAAGATCTCGGCGAAGAGCCGGTCGCGGGGGTCGGACGCGTTCATCGTGGCGGTGTAGGAGTCGGCGTCCGAGAGCTCGTTCTTGAGCCGGGAGATCTTCGATCCGGTGTTCGCCGGCGTGAATCCGTAGCTATCGGCGTCGAGGTCCTTGATGATCCGCTTCAGCAGTGCACGCGAGTCGGCCGAATCGTAGATGGTGAAGCCCGACCCGTACCCGAAGCGTTCCGCCTCACGACGGAGAATGCGGACGCACGCGGAGTGGAACGTGGATACCCACATGCCCTCCGCCGATGCACCGAGCAGGCCTTCGATGCGCTCGCGCATCTCGGCCGCCGCCTTGTTCGTGAAGGTGATGGCGAGAATCTGACTCGGCCACGCCTCCCGGCCCCGGATCAGCGAGGCGATGCGGTGGGTCAGCACACGGGTCTTGCCCGACCCGGCACCCGCGACGATGAGCAGCGCCTGGCCGCGCGCCGTAACGGCACGCTCCTGCGCCGGATTCAGGCCGGCAGTTAGAGAGTCGTCGCCGCCGACCGGTACACCGGAGGGATCCAGAAGTTCGAAGTCGCTCATCGTGCCCCCAGTGTAGATGCCCCCTCTGACATATCACCGCGCTCCTCGGTTCCGCCGCGTCGTCGACGCGGTCGGTCCATGGCAGACTGACCGCAGAACCCACCATCGACGTTGGAGCTCGCAGGCATGACGCAGAACACCGGGATCGCGGCAGCGCCGCGATCCGATCCCCGCTCGCACACCGGCCGCTCTCGCACCCGCCCTTCGCGCATCGGCCGCGCCCTCACCTGGGCGCTCGCCGTCGTCGTCGCGCTCGCGCTCATCATCTCCGCGGTCATCGCATGGTCGCTCGTGCGGCCGTTCCCGCAGACACGCGGCGAGATCACCGCCGTGGGACTCGACGCACCGGTGCTCGTGCAGCGCGACGCGGTCGGAGTGCCGACCATCACAGCGGAGACGTCCCACGACCTGTTCTTCGCCCAGGGGTTCACCCACGCCGGTGACCGGTTCTGGGAGATGGACTTCCGCAGGCACCTGACCAGCGCACGACTCTCCGAACTGTTCGGCGAGTCTCAGGTCGGCACCGACATGTTTCTCCGCACGCTCGGATGGCGCCAGGTCGCCGAAGAGGAGGTCGAAGCACTGCCGCCCGAGGTCCTCGCCTACTACGAGGCCTACGCCGACGGTGTCAATGCCTACCTCGACGAGCGTTCAGGTGGCGGTCTATCGCTCGAGTACACCGTGCTCGGGCTGCAGAACCCTGAGTACGCGCCCGAGCCGTGGACCCCCGCCGACTCAGTCGCCTGGTTCAAGGCGATGGCGTGGGATCTGCGCACGAACATCGAGGACGAAACCGACCGCGCGATCCTCGCGCAGTCTCTGCCCATGGACCGCTTGGAGGACCTCTACCCCGGCTACCCGTTCGCCGACCACCCGGTCGTCGTCGATCGGGACTGGGACGACGGCGGCATGACGGCGAACCGCTCGGTCGAGGGGACGACGGCGGACACCGTGTCGTTCACCGATCCGGCTGCACCGCCCGAAGACCCCGCAGGATCCCCCTCCGGCGCCGCCCCCGAAGACGCCGCCGTCTCCCCCGATCTCGCCGGCATCCTCGAGCTCGGCGAGGGGATCGGATCGAACTCGTGGGTGGTCTCGGGCGAGCACACCGAGTCGGGGATGCCGCTCCTCGCGGACGATCCCCACCTCGGCGCGGAGCTCCCGTCGGTGTGGAATCAGCAGCAGCTCCGCTGCGCCCCGGTCACCGCAGAGTGCCCGTTCGACGTGGCGGGCTTCAGCTTCTCGGGCGTGCCCGGCATCGCCATCGGGCACAATCAGGACATCGCGTGGGGATTCACGAACCTGTCGACCGACGTGGCGGATCTCTACGTCGAGCGCGTCGACGGCGACGAATACTGGCGCGACGGACAGCGCGTGCCACTCGAGACCCGGGAGGAGACCCTCGCGGTAGCCGGGGGCGACGACGTGACCTTCGAGGTGCGTGAGACCGTGCACGGCCCCATCGTTTCCGGTCTCACTCCCGACTTCACCGGGATTGCCGAGAATCCGACCGTCCGCGCAGACGATCTGAGCGGCGAGCACGCGCTGAGTCTCAGATGGACCGCGCTCGAGGCCGGACGGACGGCGGAGGCCATCTTCACGCTGAACCGCGCATCGAATTTCGCGGAGTTCCGCGAGGCGGCGTCGCAGTTCGATGTCCCCGCCCAGAGCCTGATCTACGCGGATACGTCGGGCAATATCGGGTACCAGGCGCCTGGCAAGCTTCCGATACGCGGTGCGGGCGACGGCTGGATGCCGCAGCCCGGCTGGGACAGCGACTACGACTGGGAGGGGTACATCCCGTTCGAGGATCTCCCGACCGAGCTCAACCCCGAATCCGGGGTGATCGTCACGGCGAATCACGCGATCGTGTCCGACGAGTACCCGTACTTCCTCACGCGGGACTGGGATTCCGGATTCCGGGGCGCACGGATTACCGAGCTGCTCGAGGATCGCATCGCCGCAGGCCTCCTGACGGGCGACGACATGCGCGAGATCCAGATGGACAACCGGTTCCCCGTCACCGAGCCGCTGCAGCAGGCGGTGGCCGAACTCGACGCGGCGGCGGTGCAGCGTGCCGCAGACACCGACACGGAGACCGTTGACGCCGCGCTCGCACTCCTCGCCGAGTGGGACGGTCAGAACGATGCCGAATCGGCGGCCGCGGCGTTCGCGAACGTGCTGTGGAACCGCGTCACCGCCCTCATGCTGAGCGGGAGCACGCCGATCCCCCGCGGGGACCAGACGCTGCTCGCGCTCGTCTTCGAGGAGCAGCTCGCCGAGTCCGATTCACCGTGGTGGCGTGACGAGGCGTCGGGAGTGACGGGGCGCGACGCGGTCCTCGCCGAGGCCGTGGGACAGGCGGTCGACGAACTGGTCGCCGCACAGGGAGCCGATCCGGATCGCTGGAACTGGGGCGACCTGCACGCGATCGAGCTCACCCACGGTACCTTCGGCACGAGCGGGATCGCGGCCGTCGAGCGCCTCTTCAATCGCGGCCCGTACGCCGTGAGCGGCGGGTCGGGCGTCGTGAACGCGACAGGGTGGGAACTCGGCGAAGGGTACGGCACACAGAACGTCCCTTCGCTGCGCACCGTGATGGACCCGGGCGACTGGGACCGCTCGACCTGGCACCACCTCACCGGGGCGAGCGGGCACGCGTTCCACCGGCACTACACCGACCAGACGGAGGACTGGGCAGTCGGGCGCCAGTACCCCTGGGCATACTCCCCCGAAGCCGTCGACGCCGCCGCGCAGGAGGTGCTGCGACTCGTCCCAGCCCGGGAATAGCCCCGACCCCTAGAATCGTTCTCGGTAGTTGTCAGTGTCACCGAACCAGGAGGTAAGCCGTGGAGGTACGCATCGGCATCGCACAGTCACCGCGCGAGCTCAGCTTCGAAACCGATCAGAGCGCGGAGAGCGTTCGCGATCTTTTCGAGCGCGCAGGAAGCGACGGGTCCAAGCTCGTCACGCTGAGCGACAGCAAGGGAAAGCAGTTCCTCGTGAACATCGACAGCATCTCCTACGTGGAGTTCGGCGGAGAGACCGGCCGCAAGGTGGGCTTCGTCAGCTGATCGACGAGGGCCGTCCGGCCGCGCTCCCCTGCGCGGTCGGCTCGGGGTCGCAGCGCTCGAGCAGTACCGCGACCTCGAGGTGGCCCGTGTGGGGGAACATGTCGAAGAGCCGTGCACTGCGCACCACGAACCCCGGCATGAGCGCCAGATCGCGCGCCAGCGACTCGGGGTTGCAACTTGAATAGACCACGCTGCGGATCCGCACGCTGCGCTGGAGCCACTCGGCGAGCTCGACGCCGATGCCTCGGCGCGGTGGATTGACCACGACGAGTTCGGGGGCCTCATCCTCGCGCTCGAGGGCGTATGCCGTCGCGTCCGAGGCCACGAAGGTGGCATCCAGGCCGGCCTCGCTAGCGCTGCGTTCGGCGGCCTCGATCGCGCTGGCGCTCAACTCGACGCCCCGCACCTCACGACCAGGCGCGGTGCAGTGGAGCGCAAAACCGCCCACGCCGCAGTAAAGATCCCAGAGGCTCCCCGGATCGATCGCCGCGACCCATTCGGCGACCTGCGCGTACAGCGCTCGGGCAACGCTCGTGTTCGTCTGGAAGAAGCTCCTGGGCTGCAGGTGCAGCGTCACTGCACCGAGCGCCATCGGCAGCGACTCGCCGTGGAGGACGATCTCCTCCTCCCCCTCCAGGACAGCCCGGTGCTCCGGGAGCAGGTTCACCGTGATGACTGCAGCGGCGGGCACCGCGGCGCGCAGCGCGGAGACGCGCGCCCGGAGACGACCAAGCCCCTCCTGCGTGCGCACCACGAACCGGATCATGAGCTCTCCGCTCGGCGCCTCGGTCACGTGCACGTACTTCAGTTCTCCACGACGCGCAGGAACGTCGTAGGGCGCGAGACCCGTCTTGTTCAGTACCTCGGCGATGGCGGGGATCGCGTCGTGGATCGCCGGCCCCTGGATGAGGCAGGCACGCAGGTCGACGCCGCTGCCGTCGCGCCCCAGGATGCCGAGCGTCACGGCTCCCGTTCGTCCGCCGACGGCGAGCTTGGCGCGATTTCTGAACGCCCGGACACCGCCGGGAACGGCTGGCGACCACGCCTCCTCGGCGACGGCAGGCAGCAGCTCACGGCAGCGCGCCTGCTTCGCGGTGAGCTGGTCGGGGTACGGCGTCTCGATGAGCGTGCACGAGCGGCACGCTCCCGACACGAAGTACCCGCAGCGCACCGACGGCACGTGCGGGGACGCACTGCGCCGATCCGCGACGACGGTCACTACGCCGTCAGCCCCAGACTGTCCATGCGACGGATGTGGTCGGCGATGAGGTCGGTGAAGACCGGTTCGACCTCGCTCTCCACGAACTCGCGCTGCTCGCTCAGCGTGAGCACGGCGCGCGAGACGAGGAGCGTATCGCCCACCAGACGTCGCCCCCAGAGCGCGAGCCAGCTGGCGAGCCCGTCGTCACCGGCGATCTCGCGGGCGAGGAGGTCGTGCAGCTCCTCTCGGGCGCTGCCGTCTCCGAGGATCTCGACGGCATCGGAACGGTACCCGTCTTTGATGCCACCGGCGAGACTCGCGAAGAAGTCGTCGAACAGACCACCCACGAGGTAGAGCGAGAGAACATGCTGATGCCAGTCGGGTACGTCGATGCGCTCGACGTACCGATCGATGACCGGGCTGAACGGCGTCATGACGACGTGGGGTTCGTGACCGCGCCGCCGAATCTCCTCCGTGAGTCGCTGGTGCTTCGTGAGCGCCATGCCAGCGACTCTGGCCAGCACGTCCTTGCCCTCGAGTGTCGCCGCCCCAGAGACGGCTCGCGTCGCGGCCGCGTAGAGCTCCAATTGCAGGTACGCCGTCATCCCCAGGAACGGCAGCATGCCGGGCGCGAACTCCGACACGGCCACGCGTTCGGCGCGCTCGACGTCTCCGCGCGTCCGGAGCTTGCGCGCCGGCGCGCTCGACTTGCGCAGTCCACGGATCCATTCGAACACCCCGTCATTGTAGCGAGGTCGGATCGGAAACCGGGCATGTTGCCCTCCCCTCCTCCCCGTTCCGCGCGGAGGCGTGACATAGACTGTGCGGAGTACGCCCACGTCGGAGGACAGGGATCCCCGGCGGCTACGCGGGGTCTGAAATCAGCGCGTAGCGTCACCACGAACTGCAGAGGACACCACGTGACCACGTTTACCGAGCTCGGCGTCGACGCCGACATGGTCGAGGCGCTCGCCTCGAAGGGCATCGTCGATGCCTTCCCCATCCAGGAGCAGACGATCCCGCTGGGACTCGACGGCCAGGACATCATCGGCCAGGCGAAGACCGGCACCGGCAAGACCTTCGGCTTCGGCCTCCCGGTGCTGCAGCGCATCGGAGCGAATCCGGAGCCGGGAGTTCAGGCGCTCGTCGTCGTGCCCACTCGCGAGCTCGCGCACCAGGTCTACGAAGATCTGGAACTCGCGTCGCAGAATCGGGCCGTCCAGGTCGTGCCGATCTACGGAGGCAAGGCCTACGAGGGGCAGGTGGAGCAGCTCAAGGCCGGCGCGCAGATCGTGGTCGGCACCCCTGGCCGTCTGCTCGACCTCGCCGGCCAGCGTCTGCTCGACCTCGGCAAGGTCCGCGAGATGGTGCTCGACGAGGCCGACAAGATGCTCGACCTCGGCTTCCTCGGCGACATCGAGAAGCTCTTCTCGCTCACGCCGGAGACCCGGCACACCATGCTGTTCTCCGCCACGATGCCCGGCACCATCGTGACGCTCGCCCGCCGCTTCATGTCGCGGCCGATCCACATCCGCGCCTCCGACCCCGATGAGGGCATCACGCAGGCGAACATCGAGCACATCGTCTACCGCGCGCACTCGCTCGACAAGGACGAAGTGATCGGCCGGATCCTGCAGGCCGAGGGCCGCGGCAAGACCGTCATCTTCATGCGGACGAAGCGCGCCGCGGCGAAGCTGCAGGAAGAGCTCGTCGACCGCGGTTTCGCCGCTGCATCCGTGCACGGCGACCTCAATCAGGACCAGCGCGAGCGCGCCATGGCCGCCTTCAAGTCGGGCAAGAAGGACATTCTCATCGCGACCGACGTCGCTGCTCGCGGCATCGACGTCGACGATGTCACGCACGTGATCAACCACACCGTGCCCGACGACGAGAAGTCCTACCTGCACCGCGTCGGCCGCACGGGTCGCGCCGGTCGCACCGGCATTGCCGTCACCTTCGTGGACTGGGACGACCTGCACAAGTGGGCCCTCATCGACCGCGCCCTCGAGTTCAACCGTCCGGAGCCGCAGGAGACCTACTCGTCGTCGCCCCACCTCTACAGCGACCTCAACATACCCGAGGGGTCGAAGGGCCGCCTCAAGGCGACGCCGATCAAGGAGCGCGCACCGAAGGCACGCGGCTCACGGTCAGGGTCCGAGCGGTCAGACCGCTCTGAGCGTTCCGATCGCTCCGATCGCTCCGACGAGGGCGGCTCGGGTTCGGAGCGGAATCGCTCGCGTCGCCGTACGCGCAGCGCCAACCCGCAGGGACCCGGTCGTCACGAGTCGCACGCCCCTGCCCGCGGCGAGGCCGAGAGCACAGCTCCCGGTGATGACGTTGCTCCCGAGGGCAAGCCCGTCGAGGGCGAGCCTGGTACGGCGCCCCGCCGACGTCGGCGTCGTCGCCGTCGGGGCGGATCGGGTCAGGGTTCCGAGGCCGCTGGTGCGGCTGGTGCCGCTGAGTCAGGCGGGGATGCGGGATCGGCATCCGGCGGCGAGGCTGCAGGAGCAGCGGTATAGCCGCTTCGGCAGCTCAGTAGCCACTTCGGCAGCTCGGTAGGCCGCTTCGATGCAGGGTTCTGCACGTTATTCACCGGTGATAGCGTGCCGAACCCTGCACCCAGTGGCAGCGCCTCCCCCGGAAGGCGGCGGCGCACCCGCCGCTAGCGCGGAACCGCGACCAGGCTCCTGATCTGGGTGAACGTTTCGCCGTCCGTCGTGCGGTCGCCGAGACGATTCGGCTTCCCCGCCCCGTGGAAGTCGCTCGCACCGGTGGCGGCGAGTCCGCGGCGGAGGGCTACCTCGCGCAGTCCGGTCAGCCAGTCCTCGCGGTTCTCCGGATGCTCGAGTTCGACGCCCCACAGTCCGGCGTCGGCGAGCTCCTCGAGCGCCGCGTCGGCCACGGGGCCCCGCTGCCGCGATGCCGCGGGGTGTGCGAGCACCGCGATCCCGCCGGCCTCGCGCACCAGCTCGATCGCCTCGGCGGTGTCGGTGGCGTACGTCGGCACGTAATACGGCGACCTGGGGTGGAGGATCTCCGCGAAGACGGTGCTCCGATCCGGGTAGTAACCCGCCGTGACCAGCGCATCGGCGATGTGCGGGCGTCCGACGGTACGGTCGTCCCCTTCGGCGAGCACGGTCTCCCACGCGATGTCGTAGTCGGCTGCGAGTCGCGCGACCATCTCCTGCGCGCGCGAGTGCCTGGCGTCGCGCACGGCGAGGAGCTCTTCGGCGAGACCGCCGCGCGACACATCGACGCCATAGGCGAGGAGGTGGGTCGACCGGTGTCCGAATCGGGTCGTGATCTCCACTCCTGGGAGAAACTCGATGCCGGCGTCAGCTGCCGCGGCCCGCGCCTCGGGCCAGCCGGTGACGGTGTCGTGGTCGGTGAGGGCGATGCCCTCGAGCCCGAGCGACGCGGCCTCCCGAACGATCTCACCGGGAGTCGTGGTCCCATCGGAGTGGATCGAGTGCGTGTGCAGGTCGTACCCGCTCAGCGAAGAGGCCATTCCCCCATGCTAGCCCGCCGGATGCGGAGCGGTCGCGGCCCGGCACGTCCGGTGTCATGATGGAGGGATGACTGAGACGCACGAGGCGAAGATCGACCACAGCAACCGGAGCTCGACCCCGCGGAGCAACGCGTTCCTCGAGTTCATCTCCTCCGGATGGGCGCCGCAGCGCGCGGAGACGCCGGCTGCGGCGCCGGCTGCGCGCTTCGCTGCGGATCGTCGTGCGGCTCTCTCGCGGGAATTCCCCGGTGAGCGCGTCGTGATCGAGGCCGGCCCTATGAAGCAGCGATCGAACGATACCTTCTACCCGTACCGCCCCCACAGCGCCTTCGCCCACCTGACCGGGTGGGGATCCGCGTCGGAGCCTGGCGCCGTGCTCGTGCTCGACCCTGTCGAGGGCGGTCACGAGTCGACGGTCTACTTCCGGGAACGCGCCGGTCGCGACAGCGAGGAGTTCTTTGCGAACCCCGAGATCGGCGAGTTCTGGATTGGACCGCGTCCGTCTCTCGAGCAGGTGGCCTCGATGCTGCAACTGCGCACCGCGCCGCTCGAGGACTTCGCGAGCGTTGCGGGCGAGCGCACCCTCGATGACGACGCCGTCGCGCGCGTCGTCTCGGAGCTCCGCCTCGTGAAGGACGAGTACGAGCTGGCGGAGATGCAGGCAGCCGTCGACGCGACGGCGCGTGGATTCGCCGATGTGCTCGCATCGCTCCCCGCCGCGTCTTCGGCTCCGCGCGGCGAGCGCGTGGTGGAGGGAGTCTTCAACCAGCGTGCGCGTCTCGACGGCAACAGCGTGGGGTATGAGACCATCGCAGCTGCCGGTCCGCACGCGTGCACGCTGCACTGGATCCGCAACGACGGTGACGTCCTCGACGGAGATCTGCTGCTGCTCGACGCGGGCGTCGAGCTCGACAGCCTCTACACGGCCGATATCACGCGCACGGTTCCCGTGAACGGGCGCTTCACCGAGGTGCAACGTCGCGTCTACGAGGCCGTACTCGAAGCGGCGGACGCGGCACGTGCCATCGTGCGGCCCGGCATCCGGTTCGGCGACGTGCACGACGCCGCCATGGCGGTCATCGAGCGCCGCACGCGCGAGTGGGGCTTTGTTCCGGAGAACGCCGAACCGGGCGTCGACTATCACCGGCGCTACATGGTGCACGGGACGAGCCACCACCTCGGCATGGACGTGCACGACTGCGCTCGCGCACGCCGCGAGCTCTACCTCGACGGCATCGTCGAGGCGGGTATGGTGTTCACGATCGAGCCGGGACTCTACTTCCAGCCGGACGACCTCACGGTGCCCGAGGAGTACCGCGGTATCGGCGTGCGTATCGAGGACGACATCGTCGTCACCGAGGACGGCTCGGTGAACCTCTCGGCCGACATCCCGAGGACCGCAGACGCCGTCGAGGCGTGGGTGCAGGCGGCGACGGGCCGCTAACGGGTTGAGGGGCCCGCTCGCACTGCCGCGGGCCCCTCACTGCCGGGAACGCGTCAGCGGCGAGGGCCGGTCGCCCAGAGCGCCCATGCGACCAGCACTGGCTGGAAGAAGAGGCGGAAGAGTCGCTTCCCGTCGCTGTCGAGACCGAAGCCGTCGCGCCCGTTGGTGAACTGGGACAGGTTTCCGGGGAAGACCGCGACGAAGAAGAGCGCGACGAGCGTTCCGACTCCCCTCGCCCGCTTCCCCTGGGAGACGGCTACTGCGGTGCCGAGGGTGATCTCAGCGATTCCCGATGCGACCACTGTGGTGTCAGGGTCGACGGGTACGAACTCGGGTACCTGTGCCCGGAACTCTCTCCTGCCGAAGGTGAGATGTGCGATGCCGGCGAATACGAGGAAGACTCCGAGCACAACGCGCGCAATGCTTCTCATGACGGATCAATCGGGGGCATCGAGTGCCGTGGGATCCTGGTCCTGGGTCTGCTCGTCGCGCTCGCCCTGCGTGCCGCTGGCCGGCTCCTCGGCGTCGAGCGCGTCGGCCCGCTCCTCCGGTTCCATGTCGGCGTGCGGCTGCCCGGCCTCCTCGGCAGTCGCGTCGCCGTCGGCTGACGCCTCCGCCTCGGCCTCGGTCTCCTCGCGGGCCGAGATCAGGGTGCGGCCGGTCACGTTGGCGGGGGTGCCGTCGGGCTCCTGCGCTGCCTCATCCGTTGCGGTCATGCGTGGCCTCCTTCGGAGATGTCGGAACTGCGTACGGCACCATGCTCGCACGGAGTGCGTGCTGGACGCAGGGGCTTGCGTTCCCCGAGGCGAGCCGGTTCGTTCCGCGACGCGACGTCACGCGGGAATATGCCGGCGAACGATTCACCCGCGCCCCGAGCGCCGCACCCCGAACGCGTCCGATGTACCGCCCTGCTGCGTCACCACCGGCTGCTGGCGCTGATCGACGAGCACCAGTCGATAGTGCGTGCGCGAGTCTGGTTCCAGGTCGGCCTCGAACGAGGCGAGTGCGTGCTCCCGGCTCAGCAGTTTGTGGATGTGCGCGATGAAGAGCGACTCGTTCGTATCGATCTGCTCCCCGCTCTCCGCGTTCCAGCACGACGCCGACAGCATGAGCGCGTCGATCTCGCGCAGATCCACCGAGCCGAGCAGCTCATCAGCGTGCTGGCGGGTGATGCCGAGCCTGATGATGACGCTGTCGTCACTCGGATGCCGTCCGCTGAGCATTACTGCCGGCTCGCCGACGCGCTGTGAGTCGAGCGCCACCGCTCGCCACGCCGCCACTTCGTTCTGGATATCCTCTGCGGTCATTCTGCGAGCCTAGGGCACGCATCCGACATCCCCGCCCATCCCCGATCGAGCAAGCGGAGCCGCGCTCGCGCGCCTACGAGGCGTCCGTCAGAATGCGTCTCGCGTCGAAGAGGAGCTCTGAACTGGTGATGAGGTCGTAGCGCGACGCGACCATCTGCATGACGGATGAGAAGTCGCGGCGGTTGCGGTTCATCGCGTACGAGAGCACGCCGAAGAGCATGCCGAACCCGGCACCGATAGCGATGGCGGCGAGGAAGACGCCGGCGATGCCGGCGTTGTCCGGCTGGAAAATGAAGAGCAGCAGTCCGAGGAAGAGGCCGAGATAGGCGCCTGACATGGCTCCCATCAGCGCGACGCGGGCGTAGGTGAGCCGACCCGTCACTCGCTCGACGCTGCGGACATCGTTGCCGAGGATCGAGACCTCTCTGACCGGAAAGCCGGCGCGCGCGAGCACGTCGACGGCGTGCTTCGCATCCTCGTATCGGTCGTAGGTCGAGATGATCTCACCCTCCGGGATCTCGGGAATCGCGAGTCGTCGTGACGATGCGGAGGGGCCTGGCATGCTCATACGACCATTGTCCCACTCCCCGACCGGTGAATCGTCGGAGAATGCGCAACATTCAGCGCGGTGCCAGTACCGTAGGAGGGGTGAGCAGCTCGAGAGTCTTCGTGGGACGTCTGGCGGGCCGAGGCGTCTTCGATCCCGTTGGCGATCGCATCGGCAAGATCCGCGATGTGCTCGTCGTGTTCCGCAGTGCCGAAGCGCCTCGCGTCGTGGGACTCATCGTGGAGATTCCCGGGAAGCGCCGAGTCTTCACGCCGATCGGCAGGATCACCTCGATCCGATCCGGTCAGGTGATCAGCACGGGCCTCATCAATGTGCGCCGCTTCGAGCAGCGGGGCGGCGAGACCCGCATGATCGCCGAGCTCATCGGTCGGGAGGTCTCGGTACTCGCGCCCGATGCTCCTGGACCGGTCGCGACGATCGAGGATGCCGCGATCGAGAAAACCCGCTCAGGCGAGTGGGTCGTCTCGGAACTGTCGGTGCGCTTCCCGAAGCCCGGCGGCGCGTTCGCACGCGGCGAGTCCCGCATTCTGCGCTGGAGCGACCTGCGGATGCCGCACACCGGCTCAGGTGCGCAGTCAGTGGACCTCTTCCTCAGCACCCTCGTCGACCTCAAGCCGGCCGATCTCGCTGAGACGCTGCTCGAACTGCCGGAAACCCGCATGCTCGAGGTCATGGCGGCGCTGCCCGACGAACGGCTCGCCGATGCGCTCGAGGAGATGTCGGAGACCGATCAGCTGTCCATCCTCGCGCAGCTCCCGTCCGACCGGACGGCCGAGGTGCTCGACCGCATGGACGCCGACGACGCCGCCGACCTCATCTCGGCTCTCCCGCAGGCACGGGGCGAAGAACTTCTGGGGCTCATGGAGCCGGAGGAAGCCGAGGACGTCAGGCGTCTGCTCGAATACGATCGCGATACGGCGGGAGGGCTCATGAACCCCGCTCCGATCGTCCTGCCCGCGGAGGCGAGCATCGCCGAGGCGCTCGCGATGATCCGTCGATCCGAGATCACGCCGGCGATGGCCTCAGCCGTCTACGTGACGCATCCGCCGTACGAGACCCCCACGGGCGAGTATCTCGGGGTCGCTCATTTCCAGCGCATGCTCCGCTTCCCGCCGCACGAGCGGCTGAGCGTACTGCTCGACACCGAGATCGAGCCGATCCCCGCCCAGTCGAGCGCTGCAGAGGTCTCCCGCAGACTCGCGAGCTACGATCTCGTGGCGCTCCCGGTCGTGGACGACGCCGACCACCTGGTCGGGGTCGTCACGGTTGACGATGTGCTCGATCACCTGCTCCCGGATGACTGGCGGCACGCGGACGACGAGCACTCCGATGATCGCGATACGGGTGCGGCGAGCCGAGGGGGTGCCCGATGAAGCGATTCTTCCGCGACGACCCGGGTCTCGATGCACCGCGCACCGCCGCTGGCCGGCCTCGGCGCTCGGGCGGCGGTCACGGCAACGAGCGCTTCGGTCGCTGGACCGAGAGCATCGCGCGAGGAATGGGAACTCCGTGGTTCCTGCTGATCCTGACCCTCTTCTGCGTGGCCTGGCTGGTGTGGAACACCCTGGCGCCCGAACAGATGCGATTCGATTCCGCGGCGCTCGGCTTCACGGCGCTCACGCTCATCCTCTCGCTGCAGGCGTCGTACGCGGCGCCGATGATCCTGCTCGCTCAGAACCGTCAGGACGACCGAGACCGCGTGCAGATCGAGCAGGATCGCCAGCGCGCCGAACGGAACCTCGCCGACACGGAGTTCCTTGCACGGGAGGTCGTCGCGCTGCGCCTGGCGATCCAGGAGCTTCCTGACCGCGACGTGATCAGGCAGGAGCTCCGCTCGCTGCTCGCCGAGCTCGACGAGCGCGAGGAGCGCAATGACTGATGCGGCCTCGCCCCGTGCGGGCGCGTCTGCAGCGGAGGAGCTGGTCTGGCGCGCCCTGGACGGCGTGCGCGATCCGGAGATCCTGCGCCCCATCACGGAACTGAACATGGTGCCCGAGGTGCGCGTCGATGACGCCGGCGCGGCGGCCGTGCGGGTGCGGCTCACGATCGCCGGTTGCCCCGCAGCACGACGGATCGAGCGAGACGTGCGGGAGGCCGTCGCCGGCGCTGACGGCGTCCGCTCAGCCGAGGTCGTCATGGAGGTCATGACTCCGGAGGAGCGACGCGCGTTCACGGAGCTGGTACGGGGCGAGAAGGCTCAGCGCGGCAATCAGTTCGGGCCGGACACGCTCACACGGGTGATCGCGGTGACGAGCGGCAAGGGCGGCGTCGGCAAGTCATCGCTGACGGCCGGCCTCGCGGTCTCCCTCGCGAAACAAGGACTCGCGGTCGGACTCATCGACGCCGACGTCTTCGGGTTCTCGATACCCGGGATCCTCGGGCTGAGCCGCGACGGCAAGGTCGAGCAGCCGACCCGCGTCGACGACATGATCCTCCCGCCGGTGGCACACGGCGTGAAGGTCATCTCGATCGGCATGTTCCTCGGCGATGGAGACCCGCGCACCACAGCCGTGTCGTGGCGGGGACCCATGCTGCACCGCACCATGGAGCAGTTCTTGCGCGACGTCTGGTTCGGCGACCTCGATGTGCTGCTGCTCGACCTCCCGCCGGGCACCGGAGACATCGCGATCAGCATCGGCCAGCTCCTTCCCCACGCCGAGGTCGTCGTGGTCACGACGCCACAGGAAGCAGCGGCGGACGTCGCCGTGCGCAGCGCACTGGTCGCGCGGCAGACCGGCCAGCGCGTCATCGGCGTCATCGAGAACATGAGCGGCCTGGCGCAGCCCGACGGCTCGGTACTGGAGCTCTTCGGAAGCGGCGGCGGCGCCCTCGTCGCCGACCGTCTGAGCGATGAGGATCACGGGACGGTGCCGCTGCTCGGCACCGTCCCGCTGAGCCCCGACTTCCGCGCCTCGGGCGACGCCGGGTCGCCTGCCGTACTCGCCCACCCCGATGACGCGGCCGCGGCAGCGGTCATCGACATCGCCGATCGGATCAGCGGTCTCGGGCGCGGGCTCGTCGGCCGCTCGCTCGGTCTCAGTCCCGCGAGCTGAGCGCGCCCATCGACCTCACCGGTCGGTGCATCGCGCACGACCGCGGGTCTGACGCTGCCACGGAGGGCTCAGGTAGCCTCTTCGTCGAAGTTCAGCACCAGATCACCGCTCACCACCGCAAGCTTGACGGGAGTCTCGGACCCTGCCGCAGCTCCCGCACCGGCACCAGCATCGGCGAGCGTCGCCGCAGCGGCGGCCCCTTCCGCGCGGTCTCCCGTGGCGTCTCCATCTGGCTCTGCATCGGCGGCCGGCGGAGCATTGCTCACCGCTCGTCGTCGCTCCGCGACCTCCTGCATGCGCTGACGTCTGGCCTCGGCGCGCGCTTCGCGCTCATCCTCGACGAGGGCGTCGCGAATGATGCGTCTCGGGTCGTACTGCCTCGGGTCCAGCTGCCGCCAGTCGACCTCATCGAACTCCGGGCCCATCTCGTCGCGCAGGCGGTCCTTCGCACCATTCGCCATACGCTTGACGTTGCGCACGAGTTCGCCGAGTTTCTGCGCGTAGACGGGCAACCGGTCGGGACCCAGCAGGAACATGGCGACCACCGCGATCACCAGCAGCTTGTCCATCGTGAGACCCATGGGGACCATCGTAGTGCCGCACGCCGTGAGCGTGCCCCACATCCGGCGTGTGCGAGGCGCGACGGCCCGCAGACCCTCTACACTCGGAACCGCGTGACCGGTCAGGATCCAGGAGGCAATCGGTGAGCAAGCTCGAGCGGAATTGGCAGTTCGCGGAACAGTACCCGAACGAGACCGAACCGCAGATCAACGCGCGCCGTTTGTCTCTCGAGCTCGGCATCGAGCCCGTGAGCCGGGCGATCGCCGCGCAGTTGTCCTCGCTCGTCGTGCTCAGTCGTGCCCGCGCGATCTGCGAGATCGGCACCGGTGTCGGCGTGAGCGGACTCGCACTGCTGCGTTACGCCCCCGATGCCGTACTCACCTCCATCGAGGTCGAACCCGAGCACCTGAAAGAAGCCAGGACGGTGTTCGCGAGCGCCGGGATCCCCGCCTCGCATGTCCGTTTCATCGAGGGCAACGCGCAGCAGGTCCTCCCCCGCCTGAATCTGGCTTCGTACGACCTCGCCCTGCTCGACGCAGACGCGGAGCACCTGCTCGAGTACGTCGAGTACGCCCTCACGATCGTCAGACCGGGCGGGTGCATCGTCGTGCCAGGCGCATTCGCCCGCGGCCGGGTCTCCGATCCCGCCGCGCGCGATCACCGCACGCAAGCGGTGCGTGACCTGCTCGCCATGGTCTCCGAGTCCGCCGCGATCGCCCCGGCGCTCTCCCCCGTCGGGGACGGCCTGCTCACCCTGACGCGTCTCTCCGAGTAGCCGCCAGGGGCCCGCAATCAGCCCCCGAACGCAACAGCGCGCGCTCCCCGGTGGGGAGCGCGCGCGTGTCTTCGCGTGGCCGCGTCAGCCGTCGAGGACGCCGTTCAGCACATTGCGAAGCTCCGTCGCCTCGTCGTCGTTCACGGAGACCACCAAACGGCCGCCACCCTCGAGCGGAACCCTGAGCACGATGACTCGGCTCTCGCGTACCGCTTCCATGGGCCCGTCGCCGGTCCTCGGTTTCATCGCCGCCATGGCGCCTCCTCGCTAGTCGTCGTTCATCTCCATTATCCGGTGCATTCCGGAATCTGGAAAATCCGGTCCGCCACGACGGGTCACACGGCACCCCTCGCACCGTCACCGAGCAGCCAGGCGCGGAGCGCCCGATGGGCCTCCTCGATCTGGCCCACCGGCACGCGCTCGTCGTCGGCGTGGGCGAGGAGCGGATCCCCCGGCCCGAAGTTCACGGCGGGAACGCCCTGCGCGGAGAAGCGTGCCACGTCGGTCCAGCCCACCTTCGCCTCGGGCGTGCCGCCGACCGCCTCGACGAAGCCGCGCGCAAGTTCCGCATCGAGTCCGGGTCGAGCTCCGGGCGCGAGATCCGTGACCTCGAACTCGTCTGCATCGGCGCAGAACTCTCGGACCAGCTCGACAGCCTCATCCGTGGTGCGCGACGGCGCGAAGCGGTAGTTGACCTCGATGTCGACGCGATCCGGGATGACGTTTCCCGCGACGCCGCCCGAGATGCGCACCGCGTTCAGCCCTTCCCGATACTCAAGCCCGTCGACCGTCACACGTGCCGCTTCGTAGGCCGACAGGCGTTCGAGCAGGCCGCCCGCGCGGTGAATCGCGTTGACGCCCTTCCAGCTCCGCGCCGAGTGCGCGCGAGTGCCCAGGTAGCTCACTCGGGCGCGCATGGTGCCGTTGCACCCGCCCTCGATCGCCGACCGCGTCGGTTCGCCGAGAATCGCGAAGTCGGCGGCGAAGAGATCGGGGCGATTCCGCTGAGCTCTGCCCAGGCCGTTCAGATCTGCGGAGACCTCTTCATGGTCGTACCAGATCCAGGTGACGTCGACCGCGGGATCCTCGAGCTCCACTGCGAGCGCGAGCTGCACCGCAACGCCCGCTTTCATGTCCACGGTGCCGCGACCGCGGATGATCGTCTCACCCGTCTCGGCATCCTGCTCGTCGACGACGGGGAGATTCTCGTTCACGGGGACCGTGTCCAGGTGGCCGGCGATGGCGACGCGGTGCGCACGACCGAGTTCGGTGCGGGCGATCAGCGTGTCTCCGTCGCGGTGCACCGTCAAGTGCGGGGCCTGCGCGGCAAGCACATCGGCGACCGCGTCCGCGATCCGGCGCTCATTTCCGGACACCGATTCGATGTCGCACAGCTGGCGAGTCAGAGAAACGGGGCCGGCACCGGGATCCAGGAGGTTCGAGGAGGTATCGCTCACCAGACCACCCTACGGCACGGCGGAGCCGCCTCCGCCGCGATACCCTGGAGGCATGAACGACACTCGCACCGCACACGCGTCGGGCCTCGCTACGGTGGCCGCCGACGGCTCCACACTCGACGCCTGGTACCCCGCTCCGCAACTCGGCACCCGTTCGAGCACCGAAGGCCGGTGGATCGCCCCCGCCGAGCTCGAGCGCGCCGCAGGAGCCGATGAGCGGCGCGGCGTCGAGATCCGGGTCGTGAACGTCGAGATCGACCTCGACGCGGCGCCTGCGTCGGTGGAGGACGCGTACCTGCGCCTCCACCTCCTGTCGCACTGCCTCGTCCGCCCGAACAGCATCAACCTCGACGGAATCTTCGGTCAGCTGCCGAACAACGTCTGGACCACGGCCGGACCGATGCTGCACGACGAGTACCTGAAGCGGCTCCCGGAGCTCCGCGTCGCGGGGATCACCGCCACCGGCATCGACAAGTTCCCGCGTCTGACCGACTACGTCGTCCCGGACGGTGTCCGCATCGCCGACGCCACTCGCGTCCGCCTGGGCGCCCACCTCGCCCGCGGGACCACCGTCATGCACGAGGGGTTCGTCAACTTCAACGCGGGTACGCTCGGTGCCTCCATGGTCGAGGGACGCATCTCGCAGGGCGTCGTCGTGGGCGACGGCTCCGATATCGGCGGCGGCGCATCGATCATGGGCACCCTCTCCGGCGGTGGCACCCAGCGCATCGCGATCGGCGAGCGCGCGCTGCTCGGCGCCAACTCGGGTATCGGCATCTCCATCGGAGACGACACCGTCGTCGAGGCGGGCCTGTACGTGACAGCGGGCACCAAGGTCACCCTTCCGCAGGGCACCGTCGAGTCGGGTGGTTCGTCGGTCGAGGTGAAGGCCGCAGAGCTCTCCGGAGTTCCGCAGCTGCTCTTCCGCCGCAACTCGCGCACGGGTGCCGTGGAGGCGCTCCCGCGAGAGGGCCACGGTGTGACCCTCAACGCGGCGCTGCACGCCTGACGGCGCGTGTGTGGGGTACCACCCGGGCCCCGCACACCGCCCGCGCGGCAGCGTCCGCGAGATCGCAAAAAGTCACGCTTCGAGCAATCTGAGGCGTGACTTTTTGCGATCTCGGTGCTGGGCCCGGGAGGGACCCTCGAGGTCAGCGGTCGAGGTGCCGCTCTCGGCTGCCCATGTAGAGCTGCTGCGGGCGCCCGATCTTGGTCTGGGCGTCCTCGTGGCTCTCGCGCCACTGCGCGATCCAGCCGGGCAGACGACCGATGGCGAAGAGCACCGTGAACATGCGCGTCGGGAAACCCATGGCCTTGTAGATGACGCCGGTGTAGAAGTCGACGTTCGGGTAGAGCTTGCGCTCCTTGAAGTAGTCGTCCTCGAGCGCGATCTGCTCGAGCTCCTGCGCCAGGTCGAGCAGCGGATCGTTGATGCCGAGTTCCTCGAGCACGCGACCGGCGCTCTCCTTCACGATACGCGCGCGGGGGTCGTAGTTCTTGTAGACGCGGTGACCGAAGCCCATGAGCTTCACCCCGTCCTCCTTGTTCTTGACCTTCTCGACGAAGGTCTGCACGCTCTGGCCGGAGTCCCGGATCTGCCCGAGCATGTCGAGCACGGCCTCGTTGGCGCCACCGTGCAGCGGGCCTGAGAGCGCGTTGATGCCCGCGGAGATCGACGAGAACATGTTCGCTCCGGTCGACCCGACGAGACGGACCGTCGAGGTCGACGCGTTCTGCTCGTGATCGGCGTGGAGGATGAGGAGCTTGTCGAGCGCGTCGACGAGCACGGGGTTCATCACGTACTCCTCGGCCATGTTACCGAAGTTCAGGCGGAGGAAGTTCTCGACGAAACCGAGATTGTTGTCGGGGTAGAGGAATGCCTGCCCGATCGACTTCTTGTGCGCATACGCGGCGAGCACGGGGAGCTTGGCGAGAAGACGGATCGTGTTGACCTCGACGAACTCGGGCACCGCGGTGTCGAGCGAGTCCTCGTAGTAGGTCGACATCGCCTGCAGGCCACCCGAGAGCGCCGCCATCGGGTGAGCCGTGTGCGGCAGGCCCTCGAAGTAGTACTTCATGTCCTCGTGGAGCAGGGTGTGCCGACGGATGACGCCATCGAACTCCGCGAGCTCGTCGGGCGTCGGCAGCTCGCCGTAGATCAGCAGGTAGGCGACCTCGAGGAACGTCGACTGGCGCGCCAGCTCCTCGATGGGGTATCCGCGGTAGCGGAGGATCCCGGCCTCGCCGTCGATGTACGTGATGCGCGACCTGGTGGACGCCGTGTTCACGAACCCGTAGTCCAGTGCCGTCAGGCCGGTCTGCTTCGTCAGCGAACTCACGTCGATCGACGAAGCCCCGTCTTCCGCCTGCAGGATGGGCAGCTCTGCCGATCCGCCGGGGAACGTGAGCTTCGCGGAGGCCTGAGTCTGGCCCTGAGTCGATTCGGTCACGTCATCTCCTCGTGAGGTCTGTGGGTGCAGGGGCGCGCGCAGAGGTGATTGCACACAGCTCTTCCACCTTATCCGTGCGGGTGCGTTGCCCGCACGCACAGACTATCTCGACGTCGAGCAAAACGCGATTTCAGGGCCTCACACGCCGCTCAGGCGGCCCGCGGCGGCAGCGATATCGGCGTCCGACGCCGTCAGCGCGAGCCGGACGTGGCGCGGCGAGTGGTCACCGTAGAAGTGCCCCGGGCCGACGATGATTCCCTGGCCTGCGAATGCCGCGACCGAGTCCCAAGCGTCCTCGTCGCGTGTCGCCCAGAGATACAAGCCGGCTTCACTGCCTTCGACGCGGAAGCCAGCGGCTTCCAGGGCGGGGCGCAGTATCGCGCGCCGTGCCCGATAGCGCTCCCGCTGCTCCTCCACGTGCGTGTCATCTGCGAGCGCTACGGCCATGGCGTGCTGCACCGGAGCGGGAAGCATCAGGCCCGCGTGCTTGCGCACCGTGAGGAGGCGGGAAACGAGCGCCGGATCTCCCCCGATCAGGGCGGCACGATAGCCCGCGAGGTTCGACTGCTTGCTCAGCGAGTACACCGAGAGGACGCCGGAGTGGTCGTCGCCGACGACGCGGGGGTCGAGGATCGACGGGATCGCCTCGCTGATCCACGGAGACTCCCACCCGAACTCGGCGTAGCACTCGTCGCCCGCGATGACCGCGCCGAGCTCACGCGCACGCGCGACGGCGGCACTCAGTGCCTCCACACCGAGCACACGGCCGTCGGGGTTGCCAGGCGAATTCAGCCACACGAGACGCGTGCTGTCTGGCCACTCCGCCGGATCGTCGCTGGCGACGGCCGCTGCTCCGACCAGCGCGGCGCCCATGGCATAGCTCGGATAGGCGACGCGCGGGTGCACCACTGTCTCCTCGGCGCCGAGCCCGAGCAGCATCGGCAGCAGTGCCACCAGCTCTTTCGAACCGACGGTCGGCAGCACCGCATCGGTGCCGAGCGTCACACCGCGACGGCGGAGGAACCACTCCACGATCGCGGCACGCAACTCGTCCGACCCCGCAGTCGCCGGGTATCCGTGGGCGTCCGTCGCCGTGGCGAGGGCGTGGCGCACCGGCTCGGGAGTCGGGTCGACGGGCGAACCGACGGAGAGATTCAACGCTCCTTCGGCGTGCCCTCTTGCCCGCTCGGCGTACGGCGCCATGGCGTCCCACGGGTAGTCGGGCAGCGTACCGCGCACGGGCTACTCCCCCTGCGGAGGAAGCGCCGCGATGATGGGGTGATCGAAATCGTACACACCCGTCTTCGCCGCTCCGCCGGGAGAACCGATCTCGTCGAAGAAATCGACGTTCGCGGTGTAGTACTCGGACCACTCTTCGGGCAGGTCGTCCTCGTAGTAGATCGCCTCGACGGGGCACACGGGCTCGCAGGCGCCGCAGTCGACGCACTCATCGGGGTGGATGTAGAGCGAGCGCTCACCCTCGTAGATGCAGTCGACCGGGCATTCGTCGACGCAGGCACGATCCTTCACATCAACGCACGGAAGAGCAATGACGTAGGTCACAGAACCTCACCTTTCAATCGACTGCACCGGAACCCCTCTATCCTACGCCCGGCGCACCTGCGCGAACGCGCTACAGCTCGGGCTCGGCGACCGTGAGCGGCGCTTTGACGGGGATCGAGGTGGTGATCACCGGCACCTCGACCGTCGGCACGTGGTGCTCGCCCTCGCCGTCGCGCGGCAGGATGCCGGCCGAAAGTCCCTCGAACTCTCCGAGGTCCGGCCCCTGCCCGTCGAGCTCGACGCGCACCGGGCTTCCGACGGCGACCTCGAAGGCCCGCCCGCGGACGTACACGGTCACGGGCTCCTCGCCGTCGACGAGCGCGAACGAGATCGCTTCGCGCTCGAGCTCGACCGAGACTCGCTTCCCGCGCCACATGAGCGAGAACGCGAGGCGCCCCCAGTGCTTCGGCAGACGCGGATCGAAGCTCAGTCGCCTGCCGGCGTCGCGCATGCCGGCGAACCCCTGGACGAGCGTCATCCAAATGCCGCCGGCCGAGGCGACGTGGACGCCATCGGAGGCGTTGCGATGCAGGTTGTCGAGATCGACCCTGAGCGCGTGCTCGAAATACCGGTACGCGAGATCCTGGTAGCCGACTTCGGCGGCGATGATCGACTGCACGACTGCCGAGAGGCTGGAATCGCCCGTGGTGAGCGCATCGTAGTACTCGAAGTCAGCCCGCTTCTGCTCCAGCGTGAACTCGTCGCTCGCGAGCAGCAGCGCGAGGACGACGTCGGCCTGCTTGAGCACCTGGTACCGGTAGATCACCAGCGGGTGGAAGTGCAGGAGCAGCGGCTTCTGCTCGGGGGGCGTTGCCGCGAGATTCCACATCTCCCGCTCCAGGAAATGGGCGTCTTGCGGGTGAACACCACTCTCCTCCGAATAGGGCACGCACATGTGCTCGGCGGCCATCGCCCAGTTCTTCACCTCATCATCAGCGAGGTCGAGGCGCTCCACGAGGTCCCAGTAGTCGGCGGGCGAATCGCGCATCATGCGGCGCACGACCTCGACCGCGAACCGGAGGTTGAACTGCGCCATGACGTTCGTGAACAGGTTGTCGTTCACCACCGTCGTGTACTCGTCCGGACCGGTGACTCCGTGGATGTGGAACTGGCCTGAGCCGACGGCGCCGCCGCTCCAGAAGCCGAGACTCGACCACAGTCGCGCCGTCTCCACAGCGATGTCACTGGCGCCTCCGGCGATGAAGCCGGTGTCCCCCGTCGCCGAGACGTACCGAGCGAGCGCGTAGGTGATGTCGGCGTTGATGTGGTACGCGGCGGTCCCGGCCGCGTAGTAGGCGCTCGCCTCCTCACCGTTGATCGTGCGCCAGGGGAAGAGCGCGCCGTTCTCGCTGAGCATGGCCGCCCGTGCCCTGGCGCGCGGCAGCATCCGCTCGCGCGCCCGCAGTGCGTTCCGCGCCCAGCGAGGGGTCGTGTAGGTGAGGAACGGGAGCACGTAGATCTCCGAGTCCCAGAAGTAGTGTCCGCTGTACCCCGACCCCGTCAGGCCCTTCGCGGGGATACCCCGTCCATCGGCACGCGCCGCCGCCTGCACGAGCTGGAAGAGGTTCCAGTTGATCGACTGCTGCACGCCCTGCTCGGCGTCGACCTCGACACCGCTCGCACGCCAGAACTCGTCGAGGAACGCGCGCTGGGCCCGCCAGCGCTCCCCCGCAGGCTCGATGGCGAGCTGCTCGAGCGACTGCTCGCAGCGGTCGACCATCTCAGTGAGCGCCGAGGTGGCCGAGGAGTGGTACATGATCGTCTTCGTGAGCCGGACCGTTTGACCCTCGTACGCCGTGCCCTGGAAGAGGTGCCTGACGCGGTCGGGCCCCGCCTCGACTCGGGAGTGCCACCCCTCGCCGAGATCCTGCATCTCGCTGAGCGCGCCGCTCGAGATACCGGTGTTCAACTGCAGCGGGTCCCGCTCCGGATCCGGCGCGAAGACGTGGTCCACGCCCACCGCGACCTTCATCCCGGAGTTGTTCACGCCGTAACTCATGATGGTGCGGCTCATGCTGTGGCGATGCGGACCGGGGTTCAGCACCCGGTCCGTCAACATCTCGCTCTGGCGAGGGTCGTTCATCTCGCGCGTCTGCCCCGCTTCCCCGACCTCGACGCCAGGCGTCTCGGTGTTGACGCGCGCCAGATCCTGCCGGTTGATCACCAGGCTGCTGAACGTCAGCTCCGCGTCGGCGTCGAGCGCCGTCACCGTCATCTCGACGGTCGCCATGTGCCGGTGCACGAAGGAGACCATGCGCTTCGTGTCGACGCGCACGCGCTTGCCCGTCGGGGTGAGCCAGGTCAGCGACCGGGTGAACGTGCCCTCCCGGAGGTCCAGGGTTCTCGTCACCTCCTGTATTTCGGAGGTTTCGAGGTTCAGTCGCTCATCGTCCACGTAGATCCGGATCGTCTTCGCGTCCGGCGCGTTCACGATCGTCTGACCGTGCTCGGCGAACCCGTAGGCGTTCTCGGCGTGCTGAATGCGCCAGGTCTCGTGCAGGCCGTTCACGAAGGTGCCGTGGCTGCCGAGCGGCAACCCCTCCTCGTGATTGCCGCGCAGACCGAGGTAGCCGTTCGCGAGCGAGAAGAGGGTCTCATCCTCTCCGGCGAGGGCGGGGTCGATCCCCCGCACCACCAGCTTCCACGGGTCGTCGCCGAACCAACGCTGCGTCTCGACTCCCGGGTTCATCGCACCAACTCCTCGAGATCGTTCACGATCACACCGGCACCCGCAGCGCGGAGGGCATCGGCTCCCGTCCCTCGGTCGACGCCGACCACTAGACCGAATCCTCCGGCGTGCGCCGCTGCGACACCGGAGACGGCGTCCTCGAACGCCGCTGCTCGCTCGGGCCGATGCCCCAGGAGCTCGGCGGCCCTCACGAAGGTGTCCGGCGCAGGCTTGCCAGGGAGCCCTTCCCGATCGGCGACGGTACCGTCGACGACGACCGGGAACCGGTCGCGCAGGCCCGCAGCGCGGAGCACGGCGTCGGCGTTCCGAGAACTCGAGACGATCGCGAGCGGGCGGCCGGCGAGCTGATCGAGCAGGCGGAGCGAACCGGGGTACGGCTCGATCCCGTCCCGCTCCAGGACCTCGGTGAACGCCCGGTTCTTCCGGTTGCCAATGCCCGTTACGGTGTCCAGCCCGTCATCCCCGGCTTCGCCCGGGGGAAGCGAGATGCCCCGCGCCTCGAGCAGCGTCGCGACACCGTCGAACCGCGGGCGTCCGTCGAGCGAACGGTAGTAGTCGCTCTCCCGGTACGGCTCCGCGCCGTGACGCGCGAAGACTTCGTCGAATGTCTCCTGCCAGGCCCGCATGTGCAGGTCGACGGTGGGGGTGATGACCCCGTCGAGGTCGAACAGAAACGCGTCGTAGTCGTCGATCAATACGTCGACCCTTCCGTGGCTTTCGTCTTACTTCTGGGATCCTGCCAGCAGCGCCTGCACGAAGTACCGCTGGAACGCGAAGAACACTATCAGCGGTACCAGCATAGACAAGAAAGCGCCCGCGGAGAGCACATCGATGTTCGATCCGAACTGTCTGAGCTGTGACTGGATGGCCACGGTGAGCGGTTGAGAGTCGGAATTCGTGAAGATCAGCGCCACGAGCATGTCGTTCCACGTCCAGAGGAACTGGAAGATCGCGAGCGACGCGATCGCGGGCAACCCGAGCGGCAGCATGACCTGGAAGAAGATCCGCCAGTCCTTCGCTCCGTCGATCCGCGCCGCCTCCAGCAACTCCGCCGGCACCTGGATGAAGAAGTTGCGCAGCAGGAATATCGCGAACGGGAGCCCGAACGCCGTGTGAAAGAGAATCACCCCGAGCACGCTGCCGAAGATCCCGAGCGCCCCGAACAGCCGCGCGAGCGGGATCAGCGCGACCTGCAGGGGCACCGCGAGCAGCACGATGACGGCGAGGAACAACCAGTCCCGTCCCGGGAAGCGCAACCACGCGAACGCGTACGCGGCGAGCGAACCGAGCAGGACGACGAGCACCGTGGTCGGCACCGCGATCACGACGGTGTTCCAGAACGACCCGGTGATCGTCGGGTTCGACAGGAGGTTGGCGTAGTTCTCGATCGTCAGCTCAGTGGGCTTCGTGAGCACGGTCCACCACCCGCTCGACGCATTGTCGCCGACGGATCGGAACGAGGTCAGCAGCAGACCGACCGTCGGCACCAGCCAGAAGATCGCGACGATGAGGAGCACGACGTTGATGATCCCCCGTCCGAATCCACTCGCGATCCGCTGGCCCATCGTACGGCGGGGCTTAGCAGGAGTTGTCACGCTCATCGGCTCCGCTCCTCCTTGAATCTCCGGATGTTCACGATCATCGACGGCAGCACGAGGATCAGGAGGAGCAGCGCGAGGGCTGATCCGAGTCCCTGATTGCCTCCGCCGCCGAAGGAAACCGTCCACATCTCCACCGCGATGACGTTGGCCGCCGGTTTCGACGCGCCAGGCGGGATCACGTAGACCAGGTCGAAGATCTTGAGCACGTTGATGATGAGCGTCACGAACACCACCACCAGCACGGGGGCGAGCAGCGGAGCGGTGATCCGCGTGAACACCTGCCACTCGCTGGCACCATCGGTGCGCGCCGCCTCCTGGAGCGAGCGGTCCATCGCCGAGAGGCCCGAGGCGATCATCACCATCGCGAACCCCGCCCAGATCCAGATATAGGAGAGGATCACGACGACGTTGATGAACGTGGAGCTCAGCCACGACACGCCCTGTGCGCCGGCGTCGAAGTTCGCGGCAGGAAGGGCGACACGGTAGCTCTCTCCGGCGTCGAGTCCCTCGATCGTGTACGTGCCGCCCGCTCCGGTGGTCGCGTACCCGCGGATCGACCCGTCCGCGTCCACGGCGTCCACGCGGACTCCCTCGAGTCCGCGCTTCCCGTCCTCGATTTCGCCGTTCGTCCCGCCGCCACCCGAGATGACGTCGAGGAAGACGGTGCCCGAAATCTCCGAGGATCCCGCGGCGTCCACGGCTTCGGCGTCCACCAGTCCCTCAGGCAGATCACTCTGCTTGATGCCGGTCAACGGGAAGTTCTGGATCGATCCCGTGGCCACCTCGGCCTCCGAGGCGATGATCCCGCCGTCGTCCACGATGCCGAAGCCCTCGCGGGGGCCGGCACCCGGGTACCCGGCGTCGTCACCGAAGACGCTCTGCACGCTCGTGATGGCGGCGTTCACGACGCCGAGCTGCGGGCTCTCCTGGAACATCCCGCGGAAGATCACGCCCGCCGCGAGCATCGAGATGGCCATCGGCATGAAGACGATGAGCCGGAACGCGGTCTTCCACCCGAGCTTGTCGACGAGCACCGCGAAGATGAGGCCGAGCACCGTCACGGCGACGGGGGCGACGAGCACCCACATGATGTTGTTCCGGATCGCGGTGAACGTGGTCTCGTTCGTGAACATCGTCACGTAGTTCTCCCACCCGACGAACTCCGCACCGGTGCGGTCGAAGAACGATCGGATGAGCGTGTAGACGATCGGGTAGACGACGAGCGCTCCGAGCACGATGAGGCCAGGCCCCAGGAACGACGCGATGACGAGCCCGCGGCGCAGGCGGGCGGGGCCGCGGAGTTTCGGTCCGCGACCCCGGACCTGCACCGGGACCGTGAGTGTACGGCTCATGGTGCGGTCAGACTCAGTAGGCGTCGGCCGCTGCGTCCTCGAGACGCTGCGCGGTACCGTCGATGTCGCTCGGATCCTGGTAGAACGAGATCATCTCCTGCCAGAACCCCTGACCGGGTGTGCCGCCGAAGGCGCTCGGAGCGAGATCGGACATATCGAAGCGGATCTCCTCGGCCTCGAGCAGGGACTCGGCGATCTGCTGCGTCGTCTCGTCGGGGTAGAGCGAGGTGTCCACCCCCGAGTTAGCCGAGAGCAGGCCACCCTCGGGCACCCAGACCTCTGCGGCATCGGGCGAGGCGAGGAACTCCATGAGCGCCGCAGTGGCCTCGTCATCGGCGAACTGCACCGCGACGTCGCCCCCGGAGACGACGCTCGGATCCGATCCGTCGATCGCCGGGAAATCGTAGAAGAGCGCGTTCTCACCGACCACCGAGGTTCCGTCGGCCGCGATGTTGCCCGCGACGAAATCGCCCTCGAAGACGGTACCGGCCTCGGGGTCCGCCCCGAAGACCTCGGTCACGCTGGTCGGGAAGTCGCGCTGATCGCCGCCCGGCTGCACGAGGTCCGTGCCCCAGAGCGAGGCGAGCACCTCGAGCGCGTCCTTCACCGACTGGTCCGTCCACGGAATCTCGTGGTTGGTCAGCTGGTCGTACTTCTCTGGCCCGGCAGTCCGCAGGTACACGTTCTCGAACCAGTCGGTGAGCGGCCACCCCACGTCGGCACCGACCGAGATGCCCGAGTACCCGGCATCGCTCACGAGCTGCAACTGGTCGAGGAACCCATCCCAGTCCTCCGGAGCCTCAGCACCCGCCTCGTCGTAGATGTCGGAGTTGTACCAGACGGTCGACTTGTTGGCGACCTTGAACCAGACACCGTAGAGGTCCCCGTCGACGCTGCCGAGGTCCGCCCAGGTGTCGGCGTAGTTCTCGGCCACCGCAGACTGCACGCCCTCGCCGACCGCGACGATATCGCCGTTCTGCGCAAGCGACTGCATGAGGGCAGGCTGACCGATCACGGCGACGTTCGGCGGGGTGCCGCCTTCGAGCTGCCCCTGAATGTAGGTGGGCCCGTTGTCGCCGAAGCTCGTGTAGTCGACCTGGGCGCCCGTACGGTCGCTGAACTCCTGCAGCACCGCCTCGAAGTTCTCCTGCTCGGCACCCGACCAGGCCGCCGCGACGGTGAGGGTTTCACCCTCGAAATCGCCCAGGGACTCGTCGCCTCCCCCGCCGCCCGCGCAACCGCTCAGCATCAGCGCGGTCGCGGCCGTGAAACCGATGGCCGTGCCCACTCGGCCGCGGCCGAACCCTCGCGCAGCCCGCCGGGTCGTCACTGTTCCAGTACTCATGAAGCTCTCCTCGTCATCGTGGTTCCCTGCTCATCGTCCTTCCGGACGCGTCAGGGCGGCAATCCTGCACTGGCATGCCGCCGCTTCCGCAGATCACGTTACTCCGCTGCCACCGCGCACGTCATACCTGATCGGGCCCGAGACGGGATCGTTACCTGCCGCGGGTGACGGGGTGCTGGGGTGTCTCACCACCAGGACGCGAAGATCGCCACCCAGGCGCCCGCCAGCAGCACGGGCCCGAAGGCGAGCGTCCGCCGACCCCGGCGATGCGCCCAGATGAGAGCGCACATCGAGGCCACCGCGATCCCGATCGGGGTCCAGACGAACGCGGCTTCCGCTCCGGCCCATCCGGCCGCGAACCCGACGAGCGGTGCCAGCTTCACGTCCCCGCCGCCGAGCGAGCCCCCGGGCGCGTACCGCCAGAGTGTCAGCGCGGCGACCCCGTAGAGCGCCGCCGCAGCCGCTGCCCACGCGAGGCGACCCGGATCTGCACCCGCGATCACCGACACCGCGCCGCACGCCGCGACGCCGACGGACGCCGCACCGAGCACGCGATTCGGGATCCGGCGCGTGCGCAGGTCGGTCAGTGCCAGCCACGCCGAAGCCACCGCGAACGCGGCGTAGAGAGCCCCCGACGCGGCAACCGCCACCTAGGCGGTGACCTCGGTGCCGATGCCCTGCTCGGTGAAGATCTCGAGGAGCACCGAGTGGGGCTCCCGGCCGTCTATGATCACAGCCTTCTCGACGCCTCCGCCGACCGCCTCCAGGCACGCCCGCATCTTCGGGATCATTCCCGTTTCGAGCGACGGGAGCAGAGCCTCCAGCTCGGACGCCGTGATCGAGGAGACCAGCGAGTCGCGATCCGGCCAGTTCGCGTAGAGCCCCGCGACGTCGGTGAGGATCACGAGCTTCGACGCACCGAGGGCGCTCGCGAGTGCCGCAGCGGCGGCGTCGGCGTTGACGTTGAGGGAGTCGCCGGGGTGGTCGGCGTCTGGCGCGATGGATGAGACGACCGGGATGAGACCGGCCTCGACGAGGGCGAGTACGGGCTCGGTGCGGACCCCCACGACATCGCCGACGAGGCCGAGGTCGACCGTCTCACCGTCCACCTCGATCGGGGGCCTCCGCCTCCCGATGAAGAGACCGGCGTCTTCACCTGTGGTGCCCGCGGCGAGCGGGCCGTGCGTGTTGATGGCGTCCACGAGCTCGGGGTTGACCTTGCCGGTCAGCACCATGCGCACGACCTCCATGGTCTGCGGCGTGGTGACGCGGTAGCCCCCGCGGAACTCGCTCTCGATGCCGAGCTGACCGAGCATGGCGTTGATCTGCGGGCCGCCGCCGTGCACCACGACCGGGCGGATCCCCGCGAGGCGCAGGTACACCACGTCCTCGGCGAAGGTGCGCAGCAGCTCATCGTCGACCATGGCGTTGCCGCCGAACTTGATCACCATGATCGAGTCGCGGAACTTCTTGAACCAGGGCAGCGATTCGACGAGCACGCGCGCCTTCGCGGCGGCCTGCTCGTGGTCCAGTGGGGTAACAGTATCGGTCATCGGTCTGCTCTCAGCTCGAGTAAGCGCTGTTCTCGTGCACGTAGTCGTGCGTGAGGTCGTTGGTGCGGATCGTGGCGTCGTGCTCGCCGGCGAACAGTTCGATGCGCACCCGCGTCGCCCGAGGCGTCAGATCGCACTCCTCGACCGGGCGGTCGGGTCCGCCTGCGTGGCAGAGACGCACACCGTTGAACGACACATCCACGCGGTACGGATCGAACGCGGCATCGGTCGTGCCGATCGCGGCGAGCACGCGCCCCCAGTTCGGATCGTTGCCGAAGATCGCCGCCTTGAACAGATTGTTGCGTGCGACGGACCGGCCGACGATCACGGCGTCCTCGGGACTGGCAGCACCGAGGACCTCGATGTCGATGTCGTGGCTCGCGCCCTCGGCGTCGTGCTGCAGCTGCGCCGCCAGGTCGTCGCAGACGGCGGCGAGCGCCTCGGCGAACGCGTGCTCCTCAGGGCGTACGCCCGAGGCACCGCTCGCGAGCAGCGTGACCTGGTCGTTCGTGGACATGCACCCGTCCGAGTCGAGTCGGTCGAACGTGGTGCCGGTGGCGTGGCGGAGAGCCCGGTCCAGGGCTGCGTCGTCGAGCTCGGCGTCCGTGGTGATGACGACCAGCATCGTCGCGAGCCCGGGGGCGAGCATGCCTGCACCCTTGGCCATACCGCCGATCGTCCAGCCATCCGCGTGACGGTGTGCGGCGGTTTTTGGAACCGAGTCGGTGGTCATGATCGCTTCGGCGGCGAGGTCGCCGTGATCGCCGAGCGCGTCGACGAGACCGGGCACCCCCTCCACGATGCGGTCGCGGAAGTCCTGTCCGCCGTGACCGATCAGCCCCGTCGAGCAGACCTGGATCTGCTCGGGCACGAGCCCGCCCGCGAGTGACGACGCCACGGCCTCTGCGGTGAGACGTGTCGTCTCATACCCGAAGTCGCCGGTGAAGCAGTTCGCTCCCCCCGAGTTCAGGATCACGGCGTGCGCCGTATGCGTCTGAGCAACGGCGCGGCTCCAGAGAATGGGGTTCGCCTGCGCGCGGTTACCGGTGTAGACGGCGGCGCTCGCGACCCGCGGCCCGTCGTTCACGACGAGCGCGAGATCGCGGCCTCCTGAGGCTTTGAGGCCGACGGTGACGCCGGCTGCGCGGAAGCCTTGGGGAACGGTGACGGTCACGGTGCTACTCCATTCACGCTGAGCCCCGTGGCCTCTGGGAGGCCGAGGGCGATGTTCGCCGACTGGATCGCGGCGCCCGCGGTGCCCTTGGCGAGATTGTCGACCGCGGCCACCGCGACGACACGTCCTGCCGCCTCGTCGACGGCGAGGCCGATGAGGCAGGTGTTCGCACCCAGCACGTCGGCGGTGCGCGGCATCACCCCTTCAGGGAGGAGGTGGACGAAGTGCTCGTCCGCGTAGGCGTCCGCCCAGGCGCGTCGCACCTCGGCAGAGGTCGTGCCTGGCACGAGACGCGCAGTCGATGTCGCCAGGATACCTCGGCTCATCGGCACCAGGACGGGGGTGAAGCTGATGCCGATATCCCCCGCCGCGCCCGCTGCGCGCAGCGACTGCCTGATCTCGGGGATGTGCCGGTGGCTCCCGCCCACGGCGTACGGATTCGCGGTGCCCATGAGCTCGGCACCGAGCAGGTGGGTCTTCGCCGCCTTCCCGGCACCGGAGGGGCCGACCGCGAGCACACTGACGATGTCATCCGGCTCGATGACACCGGCGGCGATTCCGGGCGCCAGCGACAGAGCCACCGTCGAGGCGTTGCATCCGGGTGCCGCGATCCGGTCGGCGCCGGTGAGCATCTCGCGCTGACGCACGTGCCCGTGGTCGCCGGCCACCAGAAGCTCGGGTACGCCGTATACCCAGGGCTCGTTGAACGCTCCACCGTAGAAGGCTTCCCAGTCATCGGCGCTGCGGAGGCGGTGATCGGCACCGCAGTCCACGGCGAGTCGGACCTCGCGCAGCTGCGCCGTGAGTTCACCCGAGGCGCCGTGCGGCAGCGCGAAGAAGACGATGTCGTGGCCATCGAGCACTTCGGGGGTGGTCTCCTGCAGCACGAGATGACCGAGGGAACGCAGATGCGGTTGCGCCTCGATGAGCGGGCGCCCGGCGCTCGAGTGGCCTGTCACGGTGCGCACCTCGTATTCGGGATGCTCGGCGAGGAGACGGAGCAGCTCGCCGCCCGCGTATCCGCTCGCACCCGCTACCGCGACGCTGTAGGCCATCTTCGTCTCCTTCTCACCCGGCACAGAGTGTCTCTATTCTGGCACTCCCTGCGCGGCCCTCTCGACACCGGCCGAGGCGCCGCGGCTGATACGCCGCGGCGGACGCGCTTCGCGTCAGCCAGAAGAGACGCTTCGCGTCAGCCGGCCGAGGCGCCCTCCAGCTCGGCGATGACGAGCTTCTTCATCGGCATCATCCGTTCGAAGGCGCCGGGGGTCTGCATGATCTCGGCCATCCGTGCGGGAACGATCTGCCAGCTGAGGCCGGCGAAGTCCGCCAGCCAACCACACTGCTCCGCTTCGGGAACCGCCGACAGGCGGCCCCAGAGCAGATCGATCTCTGCCTGGTCGGCGCAGTTCACCTCGAGCGACATGCCGCACGTGAACGAGAAGTCCTGCTCGACACCGGAGTCCATGGCGGTGAACCACTGGTCTCCGAGCCGGAAGTCGCTGAACATCACCGAGTCCGTGGTCGCGGGACCCTGCGGGGCCGGGTACGTCACGCGCATCCCCAGCTCAGTATCGGTCCCGGCCTCTCGGAACACGTCGAGATAGTGGTCGACCGCCTGCGTCGCCATGTTCTGCGCGGTCCCGCAGAACATCAGCGCCGGGAGCAGGAACGGCCGAGGATCCCCCGCCGGATCCGTGAGCATCAGCTGCCAGCTCACGCCATGCCGATCCTGCACCCAGCCGTAGCGCTTGCTGAACGGATACTCCTGCAGGGGCATCATCACCGACCCCTGTTCGCTGAGCGCCTCCCAGACCTCGTCGAGGCGGGCTCGGGCGGCGGGCTCGTCGGCGTCGAAGAGGAGCGGATCGAAGTTCAGCATGAACGAGACAGAGGGGTTCGGCGAGAACTCATCGCCCGCGTTGATGAGCACGAGCCGCGTGCCCGCGATAGTCAGGCCCACCGTCAACGGCTGCCCCGCGAGGGGCTGCTGGAAGTCGAGCAATCCCTCGTGCGGGTAGTGGGATTCGACCTCGGCGTGCGCCGTCGGGAACACGGAAGCGTAGAACTCCCCGACCTCCTCCGCGTTTCCATTGCACCAGATATTCGGGACGATCTTCTGCATGGCCTGCTCCTCGGTTCGGCGCTGAACGCGGACGTGGATTCAGTATCGGCCTCGGAACGGCGCCGCACAACCAACCTCGCCGGCTCTCCCCTTACATTTAGCACGCAGGTAAGATGACGTGAGAAGCGAAAGGAGCCGCTGATGCCCACTGCAACGATGACCAGCAAGGGTCAGATCACGATCCCGAAGGAGATGCGCGAGGAACTACACCTCGAAGCCGGATCGAAGGTGACGTTCATCCGCGTGAGCGAGGGGCACTACCGCATCATTCCGAGAACCGGGAGCCTGATGGATCTCGCAGGCATCCTCCACGACCCGGATCGGCCCACCATGACCATCGATGACATGAATGAGGCGATCGCCGAGGGCGGGGCCGCGAGCGGCATGCAGGGGATCACGCTCAGGGACGCGCGGTGATCGACTCGACCGGATTCACCGGCATCGACACGAACGTGCTGCTCCGCTACCTGCTACGAGATGACCACGCTCACTACTCGCTCGCAGAGCGGGCCTTCGCCCAGCTCACCCCCGAATCCCCCGGGTTCATCACCCAGGTCACCCTCGCGGAGACGTACTGGGTGCTGTCCCGGTCGCTGAAGCTGCCGCGCCGCGAATGCCTCACCGTCATGCGGCGACTGTTCGAGAGCGAAGCACTGGAGTTCGACGATGCGGAAGGGGTCGGCCGCGCGATCGCTCTCGCCGAGAACGGCGCGGACTTCGGCGACGCGCTCATCCAGGGCGCGATGGAACTGTTTGGCGTCACCCGAACGGTGACGTTCGACCGGCGAGCGGCCGAGCGACTGGGGTGGGAACTGCTGGTGCCCGACGAGCCGGCTCCCGCCGCCTGACGGCGGTCCGCCGGCTCGTCGAGAGCTACTCGCGGAGCTTCGCTCCGAAGGCCGCCTCAGCTGCGGCAACACCGGCGAGCTTCGCCTCGCTGGCCTCCTCGGCCCGCAGCGTGCGATCGTCGGCGCGGAACCTGAGCGCGAACGTCAGTGCCTTCTGCCCCTCCTCGAGGCCCGTTCCGCGGTAGTCGTCAACGATGCGGGCGCTCTCGAGTAGCGAGCCCGACCCTGACCGCACGACGTCGAGCACGTCGCCCGCCGGCACGTCGCTCCCGACGACGAGCGTCAGATCCTGCGTCGCCGCCGGGTAGGTCGAGAGCGGCCCCGTCTCCGGCGTCTGCGGTGCGATCGCGATCAGGCGCCCGAGATCGAGCTCGAACGCCGCAGCGCGACCGTGGAGGTGGTGATCGGCGACCAGGTCGGGCAGCAGTTCGCCAGCGACGCCGACGAGCTCGAGCTCGGCATCCTGCTCCGTGCGCACGAACAGTTCAGCGGTCCGGCCGGGGTGGAATGCCCGGTGGCTCCCCTGCCGCACGACCAGTTCGGCGGCAACGGCGCCGGCGACGGTGCGCGCAGCGTCGAGGGCATCGGCCCAGTCGTATGCCCGGTCACCGAGTCCCGGCTGCTTCGCCTCTGCCAGCCCCGTCAGCACCGCGGCCACTCGGAGCGGTTGCTCGGGTATCGCGGCGTCGAGCTGGGCGAGCACGGCGTCTGCCGGGCGCTCGCCGAGCGGCGGCACGCTCTCGGTGCCGAGTTCCGCGCCTGGCGCGACGGGCACGAAGACCGCACCGAACTCGACGAGCGAGAGATCCGTGAGACCACGAGAGGCGTTCCGCTGCACCGCGCCGATGAGGCCGGGCAGCAGCGAGCGACGCAGGAAGGGTGCTTCACCATCGAGCGGGTTCGCGAGCGCCAGGGCGGAAACGGGAGCGGAGGCCTCGGTTGCGGCGTCGCTCGGCCCCGAGCCGAAGGCGTCGAGCTGCGCGCGGGAGACGAACGGGTAGTTCTGCACCTCGTTGAAGCCCGCTGCCGTGACGGTGTTCGCGGCCCGACGGCGCAAGCGCTGCGCACGCGTCAGACCACGGCCGGCCGGGGCCACCGGAAGCACTGAGGGGATACGGTCGTACCCGACGATCCGTGCGACCTCCTCGACGAGATCCGCGCTCCGCGTGAGGTCGCTCCGCCAGCTCGGCGGGGTGACGAACCAGAGGTCGGGATCGCCGGCGGCACCGAGTGCGACGGTGCAGCCGATCATCTCGAGCGCGCCGCGGATCTCCTCGGGCGTGTAGTCGGTGCCCAGCAGACCATTGACGCGCGCGATGCGCAGGCGCACTGGCGTCGGCTGCCACTCGGCGACGAGCGTAGCGCCGAGATCGTCGGCGGTGCCGCCTGCCAGCTCGACGAGCAGGTCCACCATGCGCTGCGCCGCGGCGGCCGCGACGAGCGGGTCCACTCCTCGCTCGAAGCGCTTCGATGCTTCGCTCGGCAGCTTGTGCCGGCGCGCCGTTCGCGCGATCGAGACGGGATCGAACGTCGCGGCCTCCACGAGGACGTCGGTCGTCGTCTCATCGGTCTTGGTCGACTGCCCGCCCATAACGCCGGCGAGTCCCACGGCACCCGCGTCATCGGCGATGACGAGGTCTTCAGGGTGCAGTTCACGATCCTGCTCGTCGAGCGTCTGCAGGCGTTCCCCTGCGCGCGCTCGGCGCACCGTGATTCCGCCGTCGAGCTTGCTCAGGTCGTAGGCGTGGAGCGGCTGACCGAGTTCCAGCATGACGTAGTTCGAGATATCGACGGGAAGCGAGAGGGCCCGCACTCCAGCGAGCTGCAGTCGCGAGACCATCCAGGGAGGGGTTGGACGGGTCGCATCGATACCGCGCACCACGCGCGCGATGAAGCCCGTCGCTCCGGCGCGTCCGCGGATCGGGGCCTCATCCTGGAGCACCACCGGGAACCCCGTGGCTTCGGCGACTGACACCGCGGCAGCGGGATCGGTGAACGGCGCTCCCGTGGCATGGCCGTACTCGCGCGCCACACCGCGAACCGAGAAGGCGTAGCCGCGGTCGGGAGTCACGTTGATCTCGACCGCACTTTCATCCAGGCCCAGCAGCGCCAGGGCATCGGCACCGATGACGGCACCGTTCGTCTCGTCGAGACCGAGCCGCGACAGCACGATGATGCCCTCGTGGTCTTCACCGAGCGACAGCTCACGTGCGGAGGCGATCATGCCGTCCGAGACGTGCCCGTAGGTCTTCCGGGCGGCGATCCTGAAGTCGCCTGGCAGCACCGCTCCGGGCAGCGTCACGACAACGCGGTCGCCCGGCCCGAAGTTGTGGGCTCCGCAGACGATTCCGCGGACGTCCGCACCGCCGTCCGCAGCGGTCTGCCCCTCGGAAGCCACGCGCACCTGGCACCAATTGATCGTCTTCCCATTGGACTGGGGCTCGGGTTCTGCGGAGAGCACCTCCCCGACCACCACGGGCCCGGACACCTCGAAGCGGCGAATGGACTCCTCTTCGAAGCCCACGCGCACGAGGTCGGCGTGCACCTGCTCGGGGGTCGCGCCTGGCGCGAGTTCGACGCTCTCACCGAGCCAGCTGAGTGGGACGCGCATCAGACCAATCCTCCGAACTGGGAGTTGAAACGAATATCGCCCTCGACCATGTCGCGCATGTCGCTGAGGTCGTGGCGGAACTGCAGGGTGCGCTCGATGCCCATGCCGAAGGCAAACCCCTGGTACTCCTCCGGATCGACACCGGCGGCGGCGAGCACGTTCGGATCGACCATGCCGCATCCACCCCACTCGACCCAGCGTGCGCCGCCCTTGGCGTGCGGCTGCCACACGTCCATCTCGGCGCTCGGCTCGGTGAAGGGGAAGAAGTTCGGCCTGAGACGGATCTCGGCGCCCTCGCCGAACATCTGCCTCGCGAAGTGCTCCAGCGTGCCGCGCAAGTGGGCCATCGTGAGGCCGCGATCGATGGCGATGCCCTCGATCTGGTGGAAGACGGGCGTGTGCGTCGCGTCGAGCTCATCGGTCCGGTACACGCGTCCCGGGGCCACGACGTAGAGCGGAAGGGCCGTGTGCGTCAGCTGCTCGCCGAGCAGGGCGCGGATCTGCACCGGGGAGGTGTGCGTACGGAGCACCAGGTGCCGCTCAGCGGGTTCCACGAAGAACGTGTCCTGCATGGCGCGCGCCGGGTGATCGGGATCGAAGCCCAGCGCGTCGAAGTTGAACCACTCGTGCTCGAGCTCCGGGCCCTCCGCGACCTCCCAGCCCATCCCGACGAAGACATCGGCGATGTCGTCCTGGAGCTGAGCGAGCGGATGACGGGTGCCCGCTTCGCGCCGCACGGGCGCCGCGGTGACGTCGACCGTCTCGGCGACGAGCCTGGCCTGCGCCTCGGCCTCGGCGAGCGTCGCCTCACGCGACTTGTAGGCGCCCTCGATGCGACCTCGCGCCTGCCCCATGAGCTTGCCGGTCGCGGCCTTCTCATCCTTGGGAACCTGACGCATCAGCGCATTGAGCTGAGCGATCGCCGATGCCTCGCCTGCGTGCTCGGCGCGGGCGCGCTTCAGGTCGGCGACGGAGTCCGAAGACTCGAATGCGGCGAGGGCCGCCGCGACCGCGGCATCGACCGCTTCGGGTGAGATGGGGTTGGAGTCTGACACGGTGATCAAGTTTACCGTGCGCCGCCGGCCGCCGGGCACCTCGTCAGCGGCCCCGATTACACTGAGGGCCGTGGACCAGACGGGCGGACCTTCCGAGACGCGAGACGCGGGGTCCGCACCTGCCCGCGCGCCGAGCCGGCGAGAGCGTGTGCTGCGCGGAACTCTCGTCGCCGTCGCCTCGACGCTGCTCGCGGCCGGCTCGCACGCCCTCGGCGGCTCCGAGGTGACGACGCTCTCGGTCGTCGCGACGGCGGCGCTCGCCTGGCCCGTCTGCATCGCGTTGTCCGGCCGCGCCGGTTCGCTCCTCCGGACGAGCGTCGCCGTCGTCGCGAGTCAATTCCTCTTCCACTGGTCGTTCGCCGGACTCGGGGCGGCACATGGACCGGTGACCACCGCGGGTACCGGAATCTCGGCACATGCTGCGCACAGCGTGCGGTTCGGAACACTGCAGGGAGCCGAGGCGCCCCTCAGCTCGGTCTCGCTCGGCGAAGCTTCCCTCCTGATGTGGATCAGCCACGCGCTTGCGGCAGCGGCGACGGTCGCGCTCATCTCTCGCGGTGAAGCTGGAGCTCGCTCAGTACGAGGTCTGCTGCGACGCATCGTTCTCCCACCCGCTCCCGCAATCGTCGCGCATCGGCACCGCGCCGGCATCCTTGCCGCCCGTGACCGTTACTCCGCACTGCGCCCCCGCCTCTGCAGCCTCTCCGCCATCTCCCATCGCGGGCCTCCGGGAGTCCTCGTCCTCTGACCCGGTTCGGATGCGCACGCTGCCGAACCACCGACCGACCCGACGAAACGGACCCCCATGCTCACTCCGGAACTCCACGATCACACGGCCGCACGCGGTCACTCCCCCTCTACTCCCCGCACCGGACGACGCACCGGCCTGCGACTCGCTTCCGCTACGGCGCTCGCGGCCGCTGTGGCAGTCGGCGGCATCGCCACGCCAGCACTCGCCCACGACGAGCTCGTCGGACAGCGGCTCGTGCTCGACGACGTCGACTCCGTCGCCGCGGTCCAACTCAGCTTCAGCGACGAGATCCTCACCAACGGCACCGAGATCGCCGTCACCGACCCGGACGGCGCTGATGTCACGGATGGCGAGCCTCAGCACAGCGGGCGCGACGTTGATCAGCCCGTCGCGGACGACCTCGAACCCGGTGAGTACCGGGTCGTCTGGCGTGTCGTCTCGAGCGACGGCCACCCCATCGAGGGCGCATTCGTCTTCGACCTCGAGAACCCCGCGTCTGAGGATCCCGGCTTCCGCCCATTCGACCCCTCCGAGCCCGCCGGAAGCGACAACGGCACCACCGCCGAAGAGAACGATGACGCCGCGCGCGATGCGTCGGCGGACGGCGCCGGATACGTGCTCCCCGCGATCATCGGTCTCGGGGCGCTCGCGGCGATCGGTGCGGTGATCGTCGTCGTGATGAAGAACCGGAAGCGGCCCGAGGACCGTACGCCCGACGGCCCCTCAGAAGACAGCTGAGCCGGCCCCGGCACCCGGGGCGACGGGCGCGCCCGGACCGCGCTGTCCGGCGTGTTCCTCGCCCCGGGGCGAGGGCGACGCCCGCCCTTCAGCGTGAGCGCTGAGCGAAGGCGGATTCGTAGAGGAGAACGCTCGCGGCGGTTGCCAGGTTGAGCGACTCGGCGCGGCCGAAGATCGGAAGGCGTACAGAACGGTCCACGTGCGCGAGCGCTTTCGCCGACAGGCCCCGAGCCTCATTGCCGAAGACCCACGCTGTGGCCTCGGCAAGCCCCTGCTCCTCGCGGGACGCAGCGAGCTCCGCACCACCGACGTCCGCCGCCACGACGGCGAGACCGGCTTCCCGCGCAGCCAGCACGGCATCCTCCAGTGCGGGTGCTGACGCGACTGGCAGGTGGAACAGCGAGCCGGTAGTCGACCGCACGACCTTGGGGTGCAGTGGATCCACGCTGTCGCCGGCGAACACCACGGCGTCCGCACCAGCGGCGTCCGCCGCTCGCAACACGGCGCCGGCATTCCCGGGATCGCGTACCTCGTGGAGAATCGCCACCAGACGCCCCCCGGCACAGGCCTCAGCGACCGGTACCCGGCAATCGGCGACGACCGCGACGACACCCTGCGGTGTGACCGTCTCGGTCATCGCGGCCACGACGTCCGCTGTCGCGCGGACGAGTTCGACGCCCTCTCGGTCGGCAAGACGGTCGAGCTCCAGCTGCCAGGGCTGCGCTTCGTCGGTCGCGTAGACGACCTCGACGAGCTGCGGCGCGTGCACGAGCGCCTCGCGCACCGCCTGAGGCCCCTCCACGAGGAACCGCCCCTGCGCCCGGCGGTCCTTCTTCCGCACGAGGGCCGCAGCGCGCTTGACCCGGCCGGACTGACGGTTACTGAGAATGACGTCGCTCACCGCCCCATCCTACGTGGACCGCATCGGGCGGGAAAACGCGGAACCCCGCCGCCCACAGGGCGACGGGGTTCCGGCGGAGAGAACGACGCTTACGCGGCCTTCGGAGCCGAGGTGTCCTCGGGAAGGGCCTGCTTCGCGGTCGCGACGAGGGTCGCGAACGTTGCGGGCTCGTTCACGGCGAGCTCGGCGAGCATGCGACGGTCGACCTCGATGCCTGCCAGGCCGAGGCCCTGGATGAAGCGGTTGTAGGTCAGGCCGTTGGCGCGCGCGCCCGCGTTGATGCGCTGGATCCACAGACGACGGAAATCGCCCTTGCGCTTGCGACGATCGTTGTACGAGTAGACGAGCGAGTGGGTGACCTGCTCCTTCGCCTTCCGGTAGAGGCGCGAACGCTGTCCGCGGTAGCCCTCAGCGCGCTCGAGGATTACGCGACGCTTCTTGTGGGCGTTGACTGCCCGCTTGACTCTTGCCATGTTCTGTCTTCCTTACGAAAAAGTCTGGGTTCGGGTGCCGGTTAGAGGCCGAGCATCCGCTTGGCCTGCTGAGCGTCGCCCTTCGAGAGCACCTGCTCGGCGTTCAGGCGGCGCTTCCGCTTCGAGGCCTTGACCTCGAGGTTGTGGCGCATACCGGCCTGCTGCTTCATCAGCTTGCCGGAGCCGGTGACCTTGAACCGCTTCTTGGCCCCCGAGTGGGTCTTCTGCTTGGGCATCGATTTCTCCTTGATTCGTGTTGTGCGTCGCCTGGGCGACCACGGGTGCTACGGCGCGCTGGGCACCGAAGTCTCTATTCGGCGGACGCGGCGGCCTCGCCGGTCTCGCTCGACTCGCCGGCCTTCTGGGCCTTGCGGTCCGCCTTCTCCTCGGCGCGGCGAGCGTTCTGCTCCGCTTTAGCCTCGGACTTGTTCTTCACCGGGGCGATGACCATCACCATGTTGCGGCCGTCAATACGCGGAGCGGACTCGACGGTGCCGTACTCCGCGATGTCCTCTGCGAACTGCTGCAGCAGACGTACGCCCTGCTCGGGGCGCGACTGCTCACGACCGCGGAAGAGGATCATCGACTTCACCTTGTCGCCCTGCGACAGGAAGCCGATGGCGCGCTTGGTCTTGGTCTCGTAGTCGTGCTTGTCGATCTTCAGGCGGAACCGGACCTCCTTGAGGACGGTGTTGGCCTGATTGCGACGGGCCTCCTTCGCCTTCTGGGCGGCCTCGTACTTGAACTTGCCGTAGTCCATGATCTTCGCCACGGGCGGCTTCGAGTTCGGGGCAACCTCGACGAGATCGAGATCGGCGTCCGCTGCCAGGCGCAGAGCAGTCTCGATCGGCACCACGCCGACCTGCTCGCCACTGGGACCAACCAGTCGCACCTCGGGGACGCGGATTCTGTCATTCGTGCGGGGATCGCTGATCGCTTGCTCCTCTGATCTCGTGTACTGGGTCCGATGCGGACCACGGTCACGGAGATCAAGAGCGACGCGCACTCTCACACCCTTCTGCTGCCGCGCGATGCGCGGCGGGGTGTCAACGACCCGGTAACCTGTTATGTGCGGTGCCGGGTGGGAGAATCTCCACTTCCGTTTTCTCGGCAAAACACCGAGAACCAGCAGAAGTTTAGCACAGCCACAGACAGGATGCCATGAACGACGAGACCGTACCCGACACGTCCGCCACCGACCCCGCGGCGGACGCCACACGCGACATCGCTGACGTCGCCGCGGTCGAGGTCATCACCACCGCCGCCGTGCACCTCCTCAGCGCGGCCGCGGTCAAGGTGGGCCTCGCCGACGATCCCGAGAGCCAGATCGATCTCGATGAGGCACGTAAGCTCATCAATGCCCTCGCAGGTCTCATCACGGCGGGTGCGCCCGAGGTGAGCGACATGCACGCGCGAAGCCTGCGCGATGGCCTGCGATCGGTGCAGCTCGCGTTCCGCGAGGCCTCCCAGTTCCCCGACGCGCCGGGTCAGGGCCCCGGGGAGAAGTACACCGGACCCGTCAACTAGGGCTCAGCTCGCCGAGCCCGTCGGCACGACCCTGAGGGAGTCGACGCGCTCGGTGATCACCGGATCGGCCGACCACACGCTGCTCGCCGCCTGCACGACCGCCCGCAACGACTCTCGGTCGAGACCTGGCACGAGCCCAAGCACGACATCGACTTCCGGCGCCAGCAATCGTGCCTCGGGGTCCCCGGGAACGATCGCGGTGTAGCTCACGCGAGGATCCCCCGCGATCCCGGAGGCGAACGCTCGCTCGACATCCGGATCAGCCCACGCCGGTTGCGCGACTCCGCCCTCGGCGAGGGCTTGCAGTGCCGTCCGCCGGACGCCGAACTCGCGCTCGGCAGTACCCGGATCGACGATGATGAGCGCGTGATCGTCCTGTGCCGCCGCGAGGGCGGCCTGCGGCGCGGCCACTGGGATCGGCCTGGCGTCGCTGTTCCACGTGCGCAGGGCCTCGACGGAACTGAACACCGGCATGACTCGTCTCCCGTCAGGCCCGAGGACCGTGACGATGGAGAGCTCCTGCGTCTTCTCGACGGTGCGCCCGCCCTCGGTCTCACCGATGTCCCCCGCCTCCGCGACAAGCGGCACGAGTACTCGGCACCGGGAGAGCGTGACCAGAGCGTCAGCGTGTGCGGCGGCGAGTTCGCCGAGCGCCGTACGCTGCCCCTCGGCGCTCGTGGCGCCCCTCAGGCTCGAGGCCGCGGCGCGCAGTGCATCGATCGCGTCCCTGAAGATCTCGGGGGTCGCCCCGTCGTCGTCCGCGAATGCGGTCTCGTGGTGGTCGAAGCTGCGTCCAGCCCAGGGAAACCCGGCGGAATCAGTCGCCCCGCCGGAGACCAAGCTGTCGGGAACACCGGTGGATCGGGGGGCGTCACCCGTCGACGGCAGGCGCTTGATCGCCATGACGGCCTACTCGGCCCGCCCCGCCACGTCGAGCGCTGCCCCGAGGGTGAAGGCGCCCGAGTACAGTGCCTTGCCCACGATGGCGCCCTCCACGCCGAGCGGGACCAGCTCGCGGAGCGCCGCGAGATCGTCGAGACTCGAGATGCCACCGGAGGCGACGACGGGGCGATCGGTCCGCTCCGACACGCGGCGCAGAAGGTCGAGATTCGGGCCCTGCATCATGCCGTCGCGAGTCACATCGGTGACCACATAGCGCGGGCAGGCCGCCTCCTCGAGGCGATCCAGCACCTCCCAGAGGTTGCCGCTGTCCTCAGTCCACCCGCGTGCCGCGAGAGTGTCGCCCCGCACGTCGAGGCCCACCGCGATGCGCTCCCCGTAGCGAGCGATCACTGCTGCCGTCCACTCCGGATCCTCGAGTGCGGCCGTGCCGAGGTTGACGCGGGCCGCACCGTGCTCCAGCGCCGCGTCGAGACTGGCATCGTCGCGAATACCACCCGAGAGCTCGATGCGCACGTGCTTCGCGTGGGCCAGCACCTTCCGAATGACACCGGCGTTGCTGCCCCGCCCGAACGCGGCGTCCAGATCGACGAGATGGATCCACTCGGCGCCCTGGTCGATCCACTGGAGAGCAGCGTCGAGCGGGCTGCCGTAGTCGGTCTCGCTCCCCGCCTCGCCCTGCACGAGCCGCACAGCGGCACCGTCCACGATGTCGATCGCGGGAAGGAGGGTCAGTCGGGGCTGTTCGGTGAACGCCGTCACGGATTACTCGCTTTCTGAGGGGGTGGTACGGAGCGACTCGATCCAGTTGCCGAGCAACCGAATACCCGCCGCCCCGGACTTCTCGGGGTGGAACTGTGTCGCGGAGAGCGGGCCGTCCTCGACGGCGGCCACGAATCTTTCGCCGTGCTCGGCCCAGGTGATCCGGGGAGCTGCCGATGGACCTGAATCCACCGCCCACTCCGGGGCGGCATTACTGTGCACGAAGTAGAAGCGCTCTCGCTCCACGCCGCGGAACAGGCGCGATTCCGCAGGCGGGTCGACGGGGCTCCAGCCCATGTGGGGCAGCACGGGCGCGCGCAGTTCCCGCACCGTACCCGGCCAGTACCCGAGCCCGTCACTCTCGACGCCGCGCTCGATGCCGCGCGCGAACATCACCTGCTCGCCGACGCAGATGCCGAGCACCGGCCTCCCCTCGGAGAGCCGCTCGGCGATCAGGCGATCGCCGCCGACCGCACGGAGCGCGCGGATGACGGCGTCGAACGCCCCGACACCCGGCACCAGGAGCCCGTCGGCGGTGAGAACCGTCTCAGGATCTCGCGTGAGACTCGCGTCCGCCCCGGCGCGCACGAGCGCCTTGACGGCAGAGTGCACATTGCCCGAGCCGTAGTCGAGTACCGCAACCGTCGGTGCAGGTGCGGTCACAGCGCACCCTTCGTCGAGGGGATACCCGTCTCGAGCGGATCGAAGGACTTCGCCTGGCGCAGAGCCCGCGCGAACGCCTTGAACTCCGCCTCAGCGATGTGGTGAGGATCGCGCCCCTCGACGAGTCTGACGTGCACTGTCAGCCGCGCATTCAACACGAGCGCTTCGAAGAAGTGCCGGACCATCGATCCCGTGAAGTGCCCGCCGATGAGGTGATACTCGAACCCTGTCGGCTCACCGGAGTGCACGAGGTACGGGCGACCCGAAATGTCGACCACGGCCTGGGCCAGTGCCTCGTCGAGCGGCACGAGAGCGTCGCCGTACCGGGTGATCCCGCGCTTATCGCCGAGCGCCTCCAGGAGGGCGGCTCCCAGCAGGATCCCGGTGTCTTCGACGGTGTGATGCACGTCGATGTGAACATCGCCGGCTGCGCGCACGGTCAGGTCGATCAATGCGTGCCGCGCGAACGCCGTGAGCATGTGATCGAAGAACGGGACTCCCGTCTCGATGTCGTGAGTCCCGGTGCCGTCGAGGTTCACCTCGACACTGATCTGAGACTCGCTCGTCTGACGCTCGAGACGGGCGGTGCGCGCGGTTTCGGTCATACAGTGATCCTATCGCGCGTCAGGCTCACTCCGAGGGCGCGCCGCCTGGCCCGAGGTCGGAGATCGCCGAGATGAGCGTCGACGTCTCGCTTTCGGTACCCGCCGTCATCCGCAGGTGGCCGGGGATGCCGAGTTCACGGATCAGGATCCCCTGACGTCGTAGCGCGTCGAACGTCGCTCCGGGATTCGCGAAGCCCCCCACCAGCAGGAAGTTGGAGCCCGAAGGGTGCACCGTGTACCCCATCTTCGTCAGCGCGTCCGAGAGCCGGTCCCGCTGACCGCGGATGTCGTCGACGGTCGCGAGCATGCGGTCGGCATGCCGGACCGCCGCGATCGCCGCGGCCTGCGTGAGCGCCGACAGGTGGTACGGCAGGCGCACGAGGCGCAGTGCATCCACCACAGCGGGGTCCGCAGCGAGGTATCCCAAGCGCACACCGGCGAAGGCGAAGGCCTTGCTCATGGTGCGCGAGACGAGTAGCCGCGGGCGACCGGGGAGCAGCCGAAGGGCGCTCTCATGCTCGGCGTCGAACTCGTGGTACGCCTCGTCCACGATCAGGATGCCGTCGAACGCGTCCGCAGCGGCCTCCACGACCTCGAGATCGAGCGACGTGCCCGTGGGATTGTTCGGTCCGCAGATGATCGCGACATCGGGGCGCTGCTCGGCGAGCGTCCGGGCCACGAAATCCGGCCGGAGCACGTAATCGTCGGGTCGCGGAACCGGCACCCACTCCGTATCGGTCCCGGCTGCCAGCAGGGGGTACATCGAATAGGTCGGGGTGAAGCTCAGCAGCCGTCGACCCGGACCGCCGAACGCCTGCAGAATCTGCTGCAGCACCTCGTTCGAGCCGTTCGCCGCCCAGATCTGATCAGCGCTGAGACCGTGTCCGAGGTACCCCGCGAGCGCCGCGCGGAGTTCACCGAAGTCTCGGTCGGGGTATCGATTGACTCCCCGTACCGCCCGTGACAGCTCAGCCACGACGTCTTCGACGACCTCTTCGGGGATGGGATGCGTGTTCTCGTTGACGTTGAGACTGACCGGCACGGGGTCCTGAGGAGCGCCGTACGGCAGCTTGCCGACGAGATTGTCACGGAGAGGAAGGTCGCTCAGACTGGTCACGCGACCAGTCTACGCGGGGCACGCATTCGACTCCGATGAACGCGAGGACTAAGGAGCCGGGATCACGCCCGGCGCATCTGAGAAGCGGAGCGGGACCGCGATGCTCTCCCCCGCCTGCACGCTCGACCCGTCCATACCGTTCAGGGTGACCAGTTCGGCGACCAGGTCACGAGGGTCACCCTGCGGGTCCAGGGACTCTGCAATAGCCCAGAGCGAATCGCCCGGTGCCGCGACGACGGTGCTGAACGACTGCTCGCTCTGCTCGGCCGACGCGGACGCCGAGGTCGCACCCAGCGAAGCGAGGAGTGCGAGGAGGCCTGCAGCCAGGAGCGTGCCGAGGGTGCCGAACACGACTCGGCCCCGGTGCGTCAAGCGGAGGTGCGTTGCTTCACCCGTGATGGCGCCCTGAGCGTCGTCTCGTGCCTGATCGAATGCTGCGATGGCGGTCATTGCTCTCTCCTTTCGGATGAAACGTTCGAGTGTTCTCATCGAACCGAACGCTTCTTTCGAATATATATACCCCTTTTTCGAAGATCAAGTCAAGTGTTCGAATATTCCGCGGCGAAATCCGCGACACACTCGAATGGATGTTTGTTCCACTCGAACACTTCACCTACACTCGGGATCACGAGCAGCACTCAACCACGCACCTCTGACATTCGCGTCGCCGCCCCGGGAAAGGACCCACCGTGAGCCCCTCGAAGCCATCGAAATCCGCCAAGCCGCTCACCGAGAAGCAGCAGGCGATCCTCGAGTTCATTGGTCAGTCGGTGGCATCGCGCGGTTACCCGCCGAGCATGCGCGAGATCGGTGATGCGGTAGGGCTTGCCTCCCTGTCGAGCGTGACCCACCAGCTCACGCGACTGGAGCTGCTCGGATACCTCAGGCGCGACCCGAATCGGCCGCGCGCGCTCGAGATCCTCATCGAACTCCCGAGCATGAGCGACCCCACTCCCTCGAGCGCGACCCCGGAAGAGGCCGCGTATGTACCGCTGGTCGGGCAGATCGCGGCAGGCATTCCGATCACCGCGGAGCAGCAGGTGGACGAGGTCATGCCGGTGCCTCGGCACCTCGTGGGCGAGGGGCAGCTCTTCATGCTCCGTGTGGTCGGTGACTCCATGATCGACGCCGCGATCTGCGACGGCGACTACGTGGTGATCCGTCAGCAGAACGACGCCGAGAACGGCGATATCGTAGCGGCCCTCCTGGATGGAGAGGCGACCGTGAAGGTGCTCCGCCGCCGCGATGGGCACACCTGGCTGCTGCCGCGCAACAGCGCCTTCGAGCCCATCCTCGGCGACTTCGCCGACGTGCTCGGCAAAGTCGTCGCGGTCTTCCGCTCCCTCTGAGGGCCGAAACCTTGCCGCCCGGCGCTGACGACCCCGTCGGCACCGGGCGGTTTTTTGCGGGATTGGCCTTTTTGCACGCGGTTCAACTAATCTGGGAGCATGATCGCTCAATCGTCGGTGGCCGTTGATGTCGCCGGACTCGACCCCGATTTCGTCCCCTACGCCGATGGCCTCCAGCTGCAACGCACGGCGGCGGATCGCGTTGTCGCCGGGGAGGACGACGGCACCCTGATCCTGCTCGAACACGAGCACGTGTACACGGCAGGGCGGCGCGCGCGTCCGGAGGAGTACCCCACCGATGGCACTCCGGTCGTACCCGTTGATCGAGGGGGCCTCGTCACCTGGCACGGGCCAGGCCAGCTCGTCGGGTATCCCATCATCAAGCTCAGCCCGAACCGGGGCGTCGTCGACGTGGTCCGCGCGCTCGAGCAGGTCATCATCGACGTCTCCGCCGAGTTCGGGGTCACCGGGTACCGGGTCGCCGGTCGCACCGGGGTGTGGGCTCAGGCGGGAGCCGCCGAGGCGAAGTACGCGCAGATCGGTCTCCGTGCACGGGCGCACGTCATTACCCACGGTTTCGCCCTGAACTGCAGCAACTCGCTCGAACCGTTCGGCGGTTTCGTACCGTGCGGCATCACCGACGCCGGCGCGGCCACGCTGAGCACCCTCGCGGGAACGGCGATCACCCCTGCGGATGTGGTGCCGGTCATCACTCCGCGTCTGGTCGCCGCACTCGAGGAGCTCGCCGCATGAGCGCGCGCAACATCGGCGCCCCTCTCTCCGAGGTGCTCGCCGAGCAGACTAGAGCCGAAAAGGCGCTGAAGGTCGCGCCGCGTGAACCCGAACTGGTCGTCGCGACCGGAGGATGCGGAGGCGGGCAACCCCCCGCCGCTTCCGCCCCCTCGCCTGACCAGGAGGGACGACCCACCGCGAACGGGCGTACACTCCTGCGCATCGAGGCCAGAAACGCCGAGACTCCCATCGAGCGCAAGCCCGAGTGGATCAAGACGCGAGCCAAAACCGGTCCTGAGTACACCGACGTGCGAGGTCTCGTGCAGCGCGAGGGTCTCCACACGGTCTGCCAGGAGGCAGGATGCCCGAACATCTACGAGTGCTGGGAGGACCGCGAGGCGACATTCCTCATCGGCGGGTCGATCTGCACGCGGCGCTGCGACTTCTGCCAGATCACCTCGGGCAAACCGCTCCCCCTCGACACCGACGAGCCGCGTCGCGTCGCCGAGTCGGTGCGCACCATGGGCCTGCGCTACGCGACGATCACGGGCGTGACGCGAGATGATCTGCCGGATACCGGAGCCTGGTTGTACGCCGAGACCATCCGCCAGATTCACGAGTTGAACCCGGGCTCCGGGGTCGAGGTACTCGCGGACGACCTGGGTGGGCGTCCGTCCGATTTGCAGCAGGTATTCGACGCGAAGCCCGAAGTGTTCGCGCACAACCTCGAGACCGTTCCCCGCCTCTTCCGCAGCATCCGCCCTGGGTTCCGGTATCAGCGGTCGCTCGACGTCATCCGGCAGGCACGTGAGGCGGGGATGATCACGAAGTCGAACCTGATTCTCGGCATGGGCGAGGAGCGCGCGGAGGTGCACGACACGATGCAGGAACTGTTCGATTCCGGGTGCGACATCCTCACGCTCACCCAGTACCTGCGCCCGTCGAAACTGCACCGACCAGTGCATCGCTGGGTCCGCCCAGAGGAATTCGTCGAGCTCAAGGCCGATGCGGACGCGATCGGTTTCGCCGGAGTGCTCGCCGGGCCGCTCGTCCGCTCGTCGTATCGTGCGGGTCGGCTCTGGGCGCAGACGATGGCGGTTCAGAACCGTCCTGTTCCCGAGAACCTGCAGCACCTCGCCGACAAGGCGGCTGACGCGTTCCCGCAGGCGGTCTGAGACCTGCGTGCGTCGTGGGGCGGGGCTCATCCGTAGCGCCCCGCCCCACGACGCGTTAGGGTGGGTGGCAGTACCCCACGGGTGCCCGAGGCATCGGGCTGAGATCGCGCTTCGGCCGCGCGGGACCGTCGAACCTGATCTGGTCAGCACCAGCGGAGGAAGCGAGTCCCAGCATGATCCCCGATTTCCGTTGCCACGTGGTCACCGGCGGCGATGACCATCGTCGTACCGTCGAGGTGGCCCGCGCCGCAGCCGCGGGAGGTGCCGGCGTGGTGCAGGTCCGCTCGAAACCGATCTCCGCCCGCGCGCTCACCGAGCTCACGACGCACGTGGCCGAGGCGGTCGCCGCAGTTGCATCCGGTACGAGAGTGCTGGTCGACGACCGCGTCGATGTCGCGGCGGCGCTGGCGCTGCGCGGCGTTCCGGTACACGGGGTGCACATCGGGCAGGACGATGTGACGGTGCGCGACGCTCGCGCGCTCCTCGGCAGCTCGGCGATCATCGGCGTGACGACGGGCACGTGGGACCTCGTCCACGCCATCCACGACGTTGCCGACCTCGTGGACTACATCGGTGCCGGCCCGTTCCGCCCGACCCCGACGAAGGACTCGGGACGCCCGCCGCTCGGGCTCGCCGGTTACCCGTCGCTGGTGGCCGAATCCCCGGTCCCGGTGATCGCCATCGGAGATGTCACCGCTGAGGACGCTGCCGATCTCGCGCGCACCGGCGTCACCGGAGTCGCGATCTCGCGGGAGTTCATGGGGGCACGCGATCCGGAGGGACTGGCCAGGTCGGTGATCCGCGGGTTCGAGTCCGGACGATGAGCGGCATCGGCACGACGGATCGCGCCATCGTGATCGGCGGAGGCATTGTCGGCCTCGTGGCGTGCTTCGAACTCTCAGAGCTCGGCATTCCCGTCTCGCTCATCGATCCCGCTCCGGCGTCGGGTGCGACGCACCACGCGGGCGGCATGCTCGCGCCGATCGCCGAGGTGCAGTACCGGCAGGAGGCCCTCTTCCCGCTGATGCTGCGCTCGGCTGCCCTCTCCGCCGACGTCGTGCAGCGAGTCGGGGCGGCGACACCGCTACCGACCGGATACCGCGACGACGGGACGCTCGTGGTCGCGGCGGATCGCGCGGATGCCGACCATCTCCGGAGACTCGCCGACTACCAGCGCGCGCACGGGATGACGGTGGATCGCCTGACCGTGCGCGAGGCACGTCGTCTGGAGGGCGCCCTCGCACCCGGCCTCGCCGCCGCAGTCTCGATCGCAGGAGACCATCAGCTCGCACCGCGACGCTTCGCCGCCGCGCTCATCGACGCCCTCGAACGCCGCGGGACCGAGTTCATTCGCGAGCGGGCCGTCAGCCTCGACGGCGGCGACCCCTGCCGGTCGATCCGTTGCGAGTCGGGGGCCATCGATGCCTCTGGGGCGACCGTCGTGCTCGCGAATGGGATGGGTGCCGCCGACGTGACTGGGTGGTACCGCGGCGCGCACCCGCTCCGCCTCAGGCCGGTCGCCGGAGACATCATGACGCTGCGGGTCCCCGAGCGACTGCGTCCACTCACGACCCGGGTGATCCGCGCGTTCGTCGAGGATCGGCCGGTGTACCTCATCCCCCGCGACGACCGCACCGTCGTTCTCGGGGCGACCAGCCGCGAGGACGACGGGCGGCTCCCCCGAGCGGGTTCGCTTTACGACCTGCTTCGCGACGGGATTCGCGTGGTCCCCGGACTCGAGGAGTGCGAACTGCTCGAGGCGACGGTCGGTGTCCGTCCGGGTACTCCCGACGACCTGCCGTACCTCGGCCGAGCGGGGTCGAACCTCGTCGTCTCGACCGGCTATTTCAGGCACGGTGTCCTCCTGGCCGCGCTCGGCGGACGCGTGGTGTCCGACGCGGTATCCGGATCCGGCACCGTCGCCGACCTCGATATCTCGGCCTGCGACCCCTGGAGGCACGCCGAGCGCTCGGCGCCCTCCGGCACCCAGCAGGCTCCCGACCCCCACCAGCACGACTCGAGAGGAACCGACGCATGCACTACACCGTGAACGGCGATCCGCACGAAGCCGAGGCGATCAGCATCGCCGAGCTCGTCGCCGGCCTGACCTCGGCGACCCAGGGCGTCGCTGTCGCTCTGAACGGCGACGTGGTGCCGCGGTCCGCCTGGGATCGCGCACTGTCCGACGGCGACGCCGTCGACGTGCTCACCGCGGTGCAGGGCGGGTGACGGCGTGCTGACCATCGCCGACCGCACCTTCGACTCACGGCTCGTCATGGGCACGGGAGGGGCGACGTCGCACGCGCTGCTGGAGGAAGCCCTCGTCGCGAGCCGCACCGAACTCACGACGGTCTCCATGCGGCGCCACAGCGGCGACTCCGAGGCACAGGGAGAGTCGGTGTTCGCGCTGCTGGAGCGACTCGGGATCGCCCCGCTCCCCAACACCGCAGGGTGCCGCACCGCCCGCGACGCCGTCATTACGGCGAAGCTCGCCCGAGAAGCCCTCGGCACCGACTGGGTGAAGGTCGAGGTCATCGCCGACGAGCGCACTCTGCTCCCCGACACCGCGGAGCTCCTCGATGCCTGCGAGCTGCTCGTCGCGGAGGGGTTCACGGTGCTCGCCTACACGTCCGATGACCCCGTGGTCGCCGCGCGACTCGAGGACTCGGGTGTGGCGGCCGTCATGCCGCTCGGCTCCCCCATCGGCACTGGCCTCGGGATCCTGAACCCGCACAACATCGAGCTGATCTGCAATCGCGCCACGGTGCCCGTGCTGCTCGACGCCGGCGTCGGCACCGCCTCGGACGCCGCGCTCGCGATGGAGCTCGGATGCTCCGGCGTGCTGCTGGCGAGCGCCGTCAACCGGTGCCAGGACCCCGTGGTGATGGCGCAGGCGATGCGTCACGCCGTCGAGGCCGGCGCTCTCGCCCGGCAGGCCGGCCGCATCCCGAAACGGGAGCACGCCGTCGCGTCGTCCACCTTCGATGGTCTCGCGAGCTGGGCGGAGCAGGTCCTGTGACCCGCCCGCCCGCAGCGCTGGACGAACGGGAGCTCAGACGCATCGCCAGGCAACTCGCCCTCCCCGGGTTCGGGCTGCCCCAGCAGGAACGACTCGCCGAAGCCCACGTGCTCGTCATCGGCGCGGGAGGGCTCGGCTGCCCGGCCATGCAGTCGCTGGCGGCCGTCGGCGTCGGGCGCATCACCGTGATCGACGACGACGACGTGGATCTCAGCAACATCCACCGGCAGATTCTCTTCGGCGCGGACGACGAGGGGCGTCCGAAGGTCGAGGTCGCCGCCGAACGGCTTCAGCGTCTCCAGCCCGGGATCACCGTCACGCCGCTGCGCACACGGCTCACCTCCGACAACGCCGTCGAGCTGGTGGCAGCGGCCGACCTCGTACTCGATGGGTCCGATACGTTCGCGACCAAGTACCTCGTGGCCGACGCTGCCGAGCTGACCGGCACCCCGCTCGTCTGGGGCACCGTGCTCAGGTACCGCGGCGACGTGGCGCTCTGGTGGAGCGGCCCTGGATCGCCGGAGGGCGGCGCCGGGCTGCGCGACCTCTTCCCGGATCAGCCGGCCGCCGACTCCGTGCCAGACTGCGCCACCGCCGGTGTACTCGGGGTGACCACGGCCGTCGTGGCAGGCCTCATGGCGACGGAGGCGGTAAAGCACCTGTCCGGAATCGGCACGTCGCTCGTCGGCACGCTGCTCAGCTACGACGCTCTCGCGGCGGAGACCCGGAAGTTCTCCGTCTCGCACGACCCCGACCGCTCGCCGGTGCTGGAGCTGCGCGACGATTACGGCCCCTCGGTATGCCGTTCCCCAGGCGGTACCGGCGCCGCCAACACCGGTGACGCCGACCGCCGGGAAGCCGACGCAGCGCTCGCACTCCTCGACGCGGGGCGCGCCGTCGCTCTCGACGTCCGCGAGGCGCACGAGAAGCTCATCGCCGATCTCCGGGTGCCAGGACTCCACATGCCGCTCTCGGAGATCTCGCCAGAAGCGTTCCGCGCGCTTCTCGGCCGGGCGGCCCGTGCGCTCAACGGAGGATTCGACCAGACACAGAGCTCCGACGAGACACACCGTTCCGGCGAGATCATCGTCTACTGCGCATCGGGCAAGCGCAGCGGGAGCGTCGTCGCCGAGTGGGAGACCGCGGCGGCCGAAGAGTTCGGTCTCCGCCTGCGCAGCCTCCCCGGCGGGGTTAATGCTCTGCCTCGCGAGGCCACTCGACCGGCGGCGCCGGACGAGTGACTCAGGCTGCGAGGAAGGGTTCGAGCTTCGCGAGCATTTCTCGCGACACGAAGGCGCTCACCCGGGTGCCGCCCTCTTCGTACTCGGTCTCGAGCACCCGGTTCCGCTCGTGCAGTTCGGCGACGAGCTCACCGCGCTCGTAGGGGATCACAGCGGTCACGAGCGTGTCGGGCACGGGCAGCGCGGCGAACAGGCGCTGCCGCAGCTCCTCGATCCCCTCGCCCGTGCGCGCCGAGACGAACACGGCGTCGGGAGCGAGGCCGTGAAGCACCATCCGCGTGGACTCGTCGACCAGGTCGGCCTTGTTGAAGACGACCAGCTCGGGGATCGCCTGGCCGTCGACCTCGGCGATCACCTCCCTGACCGTGCGGAGCTGAGCCTCAGGATCCGGGTGGGAGCCGTCGACGACGTGCAGAATCACGTCAGCCTCCGCGACCTCCTCGAACGTCGACCGGAACGCCTCCACCAGCTGGTGGGGCAGGTTGCGCACGAACCCGACAGTGTCGGCATACGTGAACTGCCTGCCATCATCGGTCTCCGCGTGCCGCACAGCGGTATCGAGCGTCGCGAAGAGCTGGTTCTGCACGAGCTCCTGCACCCCCGTCAAGCGGTTCACGAGCGACGACTTGCCTGCGTTGGTGTACCCGGCGATCGCGACCGACGGCACCTCGCCGCGCTTCCGGTTCGCGCGATTCGTCGCGCGTGACGGCGCGAACCCCGCGATCTGCTTGCGGAGCTTCGCCATGCGCGAGTGGATCCGGCGGCGGTCCAATTCGATCTTCGTCTCACCCGGGCCCCTTGACCCCATTCCCGCTCCAGCGGAACCGACCTGGCCACCGGCCTGACGGGACATCGATTCACCCCAGCCGCGCAGACGCGGCAGCAGGTACTCGAGCTGCGCGAGTTCGACCTGGGCCTTGCCCTCTCGACTCTTCGCGTGCTGACTGAAGATGTCGAGGATCACTGCGGTGCGGTCGATCACCTTCACTTTCACGACGTCCTCCAGCGCACGCCGCTGGCTCGGTGCGAGCTCGGTGTCGGCGATCACCGTATCGGCTCCCTCGGCGGCGACGAGCTCGGCGAGCTCCTGGGCTTTGCCCTTGCCGAGGTAGGTGGCCGGGTCGGGATTCGCCCGGCGCTGCAGCAAGCCGTCGATCACGCGTGCTCCAGCCGTCTCGGCCAGCGCCGCGAGTTCGCGCAGCGAGTTCTCCGCATCGTCGACGCTGCCCTGCGAATACACGCCGATCAGCACCACGTTCTCGAGCCGCAGTTCGCGGTTCTCGACCTCCGACACGTCTTCGAGTTCGGTCGACAGGCTCGGCACGCGCCGCAGCGACGCCCGCTGCTCGCGCTCCATGCGAATCGCATCGAGGTCTTCGGCGAGCTGGTCGTGCTCGGCGTCGCCGAGCGCCTGCGCACCCTCGCTCCAGTCGCGCATCACGGTGGCGTCCCGTCGCTGCGATGCGCGCGCGAGGATCCGCTCGATCGGGTCGTCGGTCGGCTGCTGATCTTCTGGTCTACTCATCTGAGGCCAGTCTAGGTGCCCCGCGCCCGCGCGTGTCGCGAGTTCGCCCACAGCGCAGGGTGCGAGCGGCCTGGAATACTGGAGCAGTGAGCGATGAGACCCAGCACTACTTCTCTGCGACCCCGGCAGGCGACTATCGTCCGCGGGAGGTGGAGGTCGACCTCGCCGGCTCCGCGCGAACGGTGGTCACCGCTGGCGGCGTCTTCAGCCCGGACGGCATCGACCGAGGCACCGAAGTTCTCCTGCGGTGGCTCGACGAGGTCGAGGAACCGTCGGGAGCCGGCGCCACCCCTGATCGGAGCGCGTCCCCGGAACCGGACCAGGCCTCCGCGATCCTCGACATCGGCTGCGGGTGGGGGCCGATCGCGGTGAGCGCGGCACTCGCCCACCCCGACCGTCAGATCTGGGCGATCGACGTCAATGCGCGCTCCCGCGAGCTCTGCGAGCAGAACGCCGCGCGCCTGGGCGCGGTCAACGTCCACGTGGTGGAGCCCGACGCCGTTCCCGCCGACCTCGAGTTCGCCGAGATCCGATCAAATCCGCCGATTCGAGTCGGCAAAGAGGCACTCCACGTGATCCTGCGTCAGTGGCTGCCCCGCCTCGCGGACGGCGGATCCGCCTCGCTCGTGGTCGCCAAGCATCTCGGTGCCGAGTCGCTCGCGAAGTGGATCGCGCGGGAGTTCCCGACGCTCGCGGTGGAGCGGGCGCATCGGGATCGGGGATTCCACGTGCTCCGCGTCACCCGCGAGTAAGCGCCGCCCCCGCGGCCGATCCCCTACGGGAGGTCGATCGAACCGCGGTACACCAGCTCCGCGGGCCCGGAGAGGGATACGTGCTCGATGTCGCCGACGGGGAACATGCTCACGAGTAGCGTGCCGCCCGGCACCGCAACGCGCCAGTCGTCCGGCATGCCTGGTCCTCCCCAGTGCCGGAACGCCAGCGCGGCAGCCGCAGTACCCGTGCCGCACGAGAGCGTCTCTCCGACGCCGCGCTCGTGCACGCGCATCCGTACCTCAGCGATGCCATCGGTCACGAGCGGTTCCCGCGGCACCACGAACTCGACGTTGGCGCCGCTCGCGGGCACCGGATCCAGACGCGGCGCACTGGTCAGCTCGAGCGCTTCCAGCTCCCCGTCGTGCGCGAGCGCGCAGACCACGTGCGGGTTGCCGAGATCGATGCCGAGACCGGGGCGCGCGACGTCGAGACCCGGCACGGTGACCAGGCGCTCCTCGGCGAGCCGCCACCCGCCGAGATCGACGGTGTACTCGTTCGCATCGACGAGGACGTCCTTGATTCCGGCTCGCGTGGCGATGGCGATGGAGTCGCCGGGGTCCACCGAGATGAGTCCCTCCGCGATGAGGAAGTGCACGTACACGCGCACCCCGTTGCCGCACATCTCGGCGGGCGTCCCGTCGGCGTTCCAGTAGTCCATGAACCACTCTGCACGGTCATCGCCCTCGGGGTGGGCCGATGAGCGGATGGCGCGAATGAACCCGTCCCCTCCGATACCGAAGTGCCGGTCGCAGAGGTACCGGATCTGGTCGGGCGAGACGTCGAGCCGCCCCTCGGGGTCGCTCACCAGCACGAAGTCGTTGCCGGTGCCGTGACCCTTGGTGAACTCGATCAATGCCATGCCCACCAGTCTAGAGAGTCTGGTACCCGCTGAGCTTCAGGTGCGCTCGATGGCCCCGACGTCAGGCGCATCGAGCCAGGTGACGTCCGGGTACCGGCGGAACCAGCTCACTTGTCGCCTGGCATAGCGCCGGGTGAGCCGCTGTGTCTCAGAGATCGCCTCGTCCTGCGACAGTTCACCGTTCAGCTGCGCGAGAGCCTGAGCGTACCCGATGGCCCGCGACGCGGTCGGGCCGTCGCCGATGCCGCGCGGAATGAGTTCGCGCACCTCGGCGACGATTCCGTCCGCCCACATGGCCTCCACCCGGCGGTCGAGTCGTTCCACGAGTGCACCGCGCTCGGCGTGCACACCGACGATCCGAGTGTCGGGCGCCCAGAGCTCCGGTGTCTCAGGGAGCGTGCCGTGGGCCGACTCACCGAGCTCGTGCAGTTCGAGCGCACGCACGACTCTGCGGCCGTTCCGGCCGTCCACAACCGCAGCGGCGGCGGGGTCGAGGCGCTCGAGACGCGAGAACAATTCATCTACGCCGACGACCTCGAGCTCGGCTTCAAAGCGAGCTCGGATCGCGTGGTCGCGCGGCGGGAAGCGGAAGTCGTAGATCGCGCTCGAAACGTACAGTCCGGATCCGCCGACCAATATCGCATCGGCGCCGCGAGCGAACACCTGCGCGATCGTCTCGCGCACCGTCGGCTGGTACCACGCGACGGTCGACTCCTCGGAGGGCTCGAGGACGTCGAACAGATGATGGGGAATACCGCGTCGCTCGGCAACGGGGACTTTCGCGGTGCCGATGTCCATGCCGCGGTACACCTGCATGGCATCGGCGTTCACGATCTCCGCGGTGCGGCCCGTCTCCCCGATTCGCTCGGCGAGGTCCAGCGAGAGACCCGACTTGCCGGTGCCCGTCGCGCCGACGACGACCCACAGCCGCGACGAACCGCCCGCGGTCATCGGATGCGAAGCGTCGGCAGACCGAGGTTGACGGCGCCAGGTGCAGCGGAGACACCAGGTGACGGCACTCCGCAGCTGTCCGCTTGCCTGCGGTCCCACGCGTCGCCGGCGCGCGTGCGCCTGATCCGCACCGCCGCGGTGTCGTCGGCGAGGAGGAAGTGCGGCGCAGCGTCGGTGATCCTGACCGTGACCACGTCGCCGGGGCGTGGCCGCTCGCTGCCGTCGGGCAGCGCGAAGTGCACGAGCCGGTTGTCCTCGGCGCGACCCGAGAACCGCTGGGTGGCCTCGTTCTTCCGCCCTTCACCCGCGGCGACGAGCACCTCCTGCAGTGATCCGATCAGCGCCTCGTTCTCCGAGAGCGACATCCGCTCCTGAAGTGCGGTGAGACGTTCGAACCGCTCCTGCACGACTTCCTTCGGGACCTGATCGTCCATGGTGGCCGCGGGAGTGCCCGGCCTGATGGAGTACTGGAACGTAAAGGCGCTCGAGAATCGGGACGCCTCGACGACCCGCATGGTCTCCTGGAAGTCCTCTTCCGTCTCGCCGGGGAATCCGACGATGATGTCGGTCGTGATCGCCGCGTGCGGGATCTGCTCGCGCACCCGATCGAGAATGCCGAGGAACCGGCGCGACCGGTACGACCGTCGCATCGCCTTGAGGATCGCGTCGGAGCCCGACTGCAGCGGCATGTGCAGGGACGGCATCACGTTGGGGGTCTCCGCCATCGCAGCGATGACGTCGTCGGTGAAGGCCGCGGGGTGCGGGCTGGTGAAGCGCACGCGCTCGAGCCCCTCGATCTCACCCATCGCCCGCAGGAGCTTGCCGAATGCCTGACGGTCGCCGAACTCGACACCGTAGGTGTTCACGTTCTGCCCGAGCAGCGTGATCTCGATCGCTCCGTCATCGACGAGCGCTTGCACCTCCGCGAGGATGTCACCCGGGCGACGGTCCTTCTCCTTGCCGCGCAGCGCGGGCACGATGCAGAAGGTGCAGGTGTTGTTGCATCCGACCGAGATCGAGACCCAGCCGCTGGAGGCCGAGTCTCGTTTCGTCGGCAGCGTCGAGGGGAAGACTTCGAGCGATTCGAGGATCTCGACCTGGGCTTCCGAGTTGTGCCGCGCTCGTTCGAGCAGTGCCGGCAAGGACCCCATGTTGTGGGTGCCGAAGACCACGTCGACCCAGGGCGCCTGTTCGACGATGGCACCCTGGTCCTTCTGCGCGAGACACCCGCCGACGGCGATCTGGAATCCGTCGTGCTCTCGCTTGACCTTGGCGAGCTGGCCGAGGTTGCCGTAGAGCTTGTTTGCCGCGTTCTCGCGGACCGCGCAGGTGTTGATGACGACGACGTCGGCCTGCTCGTCGGGCGCAGCCGCGGTGTACCCGGCGGCTTCGAGTGACCCTGACAGGCGTTCCGAGTCGTGGACGTTCATCTGGCAGCCCAGGGTGCGCACCGAGTAGCTGCGCGGCGACCCGTCGGCCCGCAGCGCGGCGGGCGACGGGTCGATCACGGTGGAGTCAGCGGGAGTGGGACACATGGTGTCGATTCTACCGTCGCGTCAGTTCGCCAGGCTCACTGGAACCGGACGCCCGACCCGCCGCGACCGCGGCCCTGCAGCGCGTCGCGGACCGCACGTCTCGCCGGCTCGCCGCCCCACCCGCGTCTGGCGAGATATCCGAGGAGTCGCCGTTCAGCGGTCTGCGGATCGAGGCCGGTGAGGCGCCTGGCCCGGTCTTCTGCCGCGGTACGGAGCAGCTCGTCTTCCTGTTCCTCGTCGAGGTCGGCGAGCGCCGCTTCGATCGCGGCGTCGTCGAAGAAGCGCTCCTGGAGCTTCCGGCGAATCTGACCCCGACTCGCGCCCTTCGTGTCGCGAAGCTTTTCGGTGACGATTCGTGCCAGGCCGACATCGTCGAGGTACAGGCTCTCTCGGAACTCGTCGATCACGTCGCTGACCTCGTGCGGGTCGTGGCCGAGCCGCTCCAGATCACGCCTGAGCTCCCCGCTCGAGCGAGCTTTGCGTCCGAGCACGCGCACTGCGTCCTCGTGCGTCGTGCGTTGCGGGCCCTCAGACGCGGATTCTCGCGCAGGGTCCGAGGGCTGCTCCGTCGGAGCCGCAGTCGGCAGCGATCGGATCGGGTGCAGTTCGACGGGAGCGGAAGGCGACGCATCCTCCCGCTCTCCGTCGAAATCCGACTCGGGCTCGGGCTCTTGCTCCGCGGTCGCCCACTCCCGCTGGGGTTGCGCCCACTCGCGCTGGGGCAGCTTGGACCGCAGGGAGATCACCTCGGCGAGATCGCCGCGGTCCTCTCCCTGCGGCCGCTCCGCGTCTCCGGGTGACGGTCGAAAACGTACAGCCATGAGCGCTTAGGCTCCGAGGCGCTCGTCGCGGATCGGAGCGACCTCGGCTTCCGCCTCGGCCTCGGGCTCAGCCGCGCCCCGCCCGTTCACGCCGAGTTTCGTGAGGATCTTCTCCTCGATCTCGGCGGCGATATCGGCGTGCTCGACAAGGAACCGGCGGGCGTTCTCCATACCCTGCCCGAGCTGGTCACCGTCGTAGGTGTACCAGGCCCCGCTCTTCTTGACGAGCCCCTGCTCCACGCCGTAGTCGATGAGGGAACCTTCACGGGAGATCCCGTGGCCGTACAGGATGTCGAACTCGGCCTGCTTGAAGGGCGGCGCCATCTTGTTCTTGACGACCTTCACGCGGGTGCGGTTGCCGACCGCGTCCGTCCCCTCCTTGAGGGTCTGAATGCGGCGGATGTCGAGCCTGACGGAGGCGTAGAACTTGAGCGCTTTTCCACCTGAAGTGGTCTCCGGGCTGCCGAAGAACACGCCGACCTTCTCGCGCAGCTGATTGATGAAGATCGCCGTGGTCTTCGTCGCGTTCAGGCCACCAGTCATCTTGCGCAGCGCCTGGGACATGAGCCTGGCCTGCAAGCCCACGTGGCTGTCTCCCATATCGCCGTCGATCTCGGCCTTCGGCACGAGCGCCGCGACGGAGTCGATCACGACGAGGTCGACGGACCCCGACCGGATGAGCATGTCTGCGATCTCGAGCGCCTGCTCCCCCGTATCCGGCTGCGAGACCAGCAGCGCGTCGATGTCAACACCGAGCTTCTGCGCATAGTCGGGATCGAGCGCGTGCTCCGCATCGATGAACGCGGCGATACCGCCGTTCCGCTGAGCGTTGGCGATCGCGTGCAGCGTCAGCGTGGTCTTACCCGACGACTCGGGCCCATAGATCTCCACAATGCGGCCACGGGGCAGCCCGCCGATACCGAGCGCGACGTCCAGTGCGACCGAGCCGGTCTGGATGACCTCGACGGCCTCTCGCTCCTGACTGCCGAGGCGCATGATCGCGCCCTTACCGAACTGCTTGTCGATGTTCGCGAGCGCCGCGTCGAGTGCTTTCTCGCGATTCTTGGGTGCTGCCATGGTCTCTCCTCGATTGGGCGGATCTCTCCGCGTTCTGCCGCCTACCGGCTGTCGGCCTCCAACGTTCCGGAGTCACCGACAAGGCGTAGTGGGGTGTTCAGGAAAACCCTAGGCCGCACCTCTGACATCGGAGCCAGATTCACGGAACTCGGGATCGGATCCCCGATCACCTCACCTGTGCACGACAATACCAAAGTTCGAACACATCTTCGGGATATGTGTTCGCTCGAACCGCGTGTCGCGCATCGAACCAGCACAACTCGGGGCAGACACACCGGTGCCCCGGAGGGATCACCCTCCGGGGCACCGGGAGCACTCACCGATTCGGCTCTCGCAGTCCACGCCCATAACGCCGGTCCGGGGGCACCTGGAGATCCTCGCAGAGCTCGACCCAGACCGTCCGCGCGGGAACTCCGCGCTCAAGAGCGTCCGCCGGAGTACCGCCGAGCTTCGAAAGCCAGTGATCCCTGATCAGCACCCCCGAATAGGCTTGCCCGAACTCCTCGGCCATCGCGCGCTGAAACTCACTCAGCCGCACGGGACCCTTATGGAACCAGCTCGGGAGTGAAGTCCGTGACGAGATCGTCGGGAACCGTGTCGGGAACCCGATCACCCAGCCGAACATTCAGGCCTTCAGCAACCGTGTAGCGCTCGCTGACCTCACCGAGGATCACCGAGAGCGGCGTATCCAGCGCTTCGGCCACCGCGGCGAGGATCTCGCTCGACGCTTCCTTCTGCCCGCGCTCGACCTCGCTGAGATAGCCGAGAGCCACGCTGGCCTCACCGGCGACCTGTCTCAGCGTCCGGCCCTTCTGCAGGCGGAAGTCGCGGAGCACGTCACCGATCTCCTGACGAAACAGCACCATGTGCACCCTCCTTCTGACTTCCACGACGTGTGATCGTGGTCCCACTCTACCCGCGCGCTTGTCAGGTCGCCACGGAAGTGCCGATTCATTACCGGCATCACAGGAAACAACTCAGAGACTACCGAGACTATTCCTGAGTCTTCGCTGAACTTGAGCGGGCTTCACTCAAGTTCAGCGAAATCTCCGCGCAATGCCGCGACCCCGAGCCGCACCGCCTGCGTGACGGTCGCCACCCGCACCTGCTCCCGCGAACCCTGCACCACCGGCAACCGCACCGCCCACGCTCGCTCGCCCGTCGCCACGGCGGAATCCGCCAGGCTCACTCCGATCCACACCGTGCCGGCCCCCTGCCCGGTCTGCGGATCCGGATCGGGGCCCGCCACACCGGTGGTGGCGATCCCGAGCATCGCAGGCGCGACGCGAGGGCAAGCCACCTCGACGCCTGCTCCGTCACCGGGCACGGCGCAGGCTCGCCTCACACCCGAGGCCATCTGCTTCGCGACCTCGGGGTCGACCGGACCTCGGCGCCGGAGAAGCTCGCCATCCACCCCCAGGAGCCTCTGCTTGAGGGCCGTGTCGTACGCGACGATCGCCCCCGAGAAGGCGGCGGATGCGCCGGGAACCGAGACGATGGCATCGGACAAGCGCCCGCCCGTGAGCGACTCGGCGACCGCGATCCGCCCTCCGCGCTCCCCCGCCAAACGGATCAGCTCGGCGGCCGGCGTCGCGGACACCCGGTGCCCTATCGCCGGGCCGTACGAACGGCGTTGATGACGTAGTCGATACCGCTTGCGATCGTCAGCACGACGGCAATCGTCATGGTGACGATGTTCACCCAGTTGAACCAGTCGCCGAGTACTTCCGGGAGCGGGAGGAGCGCAAGGGTGATGGCCACTGACTGGGCGACGGTCTTCAGCTTGCCCATCCAGGCGGCTGCCACCACGATACTGCGGGCTTCGAACAGCCGATGCACAGTCACTCCGACTTCACGGACGAGCACCACGATCGTGACCCACCAGGGGAGCTCCGCGAGGATCGACAGGCCGACCAGGGCAGCGCCGGTGAGGAACTTGTCGGCGATCGGATCGAGGAGCTTTCCGAGATCGGTGATGAGGTTGCGTGACCGGGCAAGGTAGCCGTCCCAGGCATCGGTCGCGATCGCGACCACGAAGAATGCGGCGGCCGTCCAGCGGAGCGGCCCCATCTCTCCCCCGTCTGCGAGCAGCATCCAGATGAAGAACGGCGTCGCAACGATACGCGCCGCCGTGATGATGTTCGGCGCGTTCCAGTTACTCGGTCGCGCGGGCGTCTGCGCTTCAGTCACGTCCGGTCAGCCCCCATGCATCCTCGTCGGAATCGGCCTCGACCTCTTCGAGGCCCTCTTGCGCCCTCCCGATCGGATCGTCGTAGCGGTCGTCATCGCTCGAGCGTGCGCTGCCCGATCCTGCCGGGGCCAGCACCTCGGTGACTGCCTCCCCTGCTGCGGACGGAGCTGCACCGCCGGCGTGCGGTCCAGCGACTCCCCCGGCGGGCGACGAAATCGGTGCTGCGGACGGAGCTGCTGCAGGCGGTGCCGCTGCAGGCGGAGCGGGTCCGTCCCCCGTGATCCTGGCGAGCACCTCGGGCAACTGCTCGGGCGCGACCAGGACGTCTCGAGCTTTGGAACCTTCGGAGGGGCCGACGATTCCACGGGATTCCATGAGGTCCATGAGTCGCCCCGCTTTTGCGAAGCCTACTCGGAGCTTTCGCTGGAGCATCGATGTCGAACCGAACTGCGAGGTGACGACCTGATCGATCGCGGCAAGGAGGTCGTCGAGATCGTCGCCGATGTCGGCATCGATCTCCTTCTTCTCGGCCGCCTGCGCGACATCCGCGCGGTACTCGGGCATCGCCTGCGACTTGACGTGCTCGACGACGCGGTGAATTTCGTTCTCAGGCACCCAAGCACCCTGCACGCGCATCGGCGTCGAGTCGCCGTTCACGAGCAGGAGGCCGTCGCCTTGACCGATCAGACGCTCAGCGCCGACTTCATCGAGGATCACCTTGGAGTCGGTGCCCGAGGCGACCGCGAAGGCGTACCTACTCGGCACGTTCGACTTGATGACACCGGTGACCACGTTGACCGACGGGCGCTGAGTCGCGAGGACGAGGTGGATGCCGGCAGCGCGCGCGAGCTGGGTGATGCGCTGAATCGAGTCCTCGACGTCGCGCGGTGCGACGAGCATGAGGTCGGCGAGCTCATCGATGACAACGAGCAGGTAGGGGTACGGCTTCAGTGTTCGCTGGCTGCCCTCGGGGAGGACGATCGAGCCAGAACGCACCGCTTCGTTGAAATCGTCGATGTGACGGAACCCGAAGCTTGCCAGGTCGTCGTACCGCATATCCATCTCTTTCACGACCCACTGCAGCGCTTCTGCCGCCTTCTTGGGGTTCGTGATGATGGGGGTGATGAGATGCGGCACGCCCTGATAGATGGTGAGTTCGACGCGCTTGGGGTCGATCAGTACCATCCGCACCTCAGCGGGCGTGGCACGCATGAGGAGGCTCGTGATCATCGAGTTGATGAAGCTGGACTTGCCCGAACCCGTCGCGCCGGCGACGAGGAGGTGCGGCATCTTGGTGAGGTTCGCGACGACGAACCCGCCCTTGACGTCTTTGCCGACACCAATAGTCATCGGATGCGCGCTGCGCTGAGCCTTCGCCGAGCGCAGCACGTCGCCGAGCGCAACATTCTCCCGATCCTTGTTCGGGATCTCGATACCGATCGCCTTCTTGCCGGGGATCGGCGAGAGGATCCGGATCTCGTTGGACGCGACCGCGTAGGCCAAGTTCTTCGAGAGCTGGGTGACCTTCTCAACCTTCACGCCGGGTCCGAGTTCCACCTCGTACTGCGTGACCGTCGGCCCGCGCGAGAAGCCGGTGACCGACGCATCGACCTTGAACTGAGCGAGCACCTCCGTGATCGCTTCCATGATCTCGTCGTTCGCCCGAGTGTGGGCCTTCCCGGGTTCGCCCGCGGAGAGCTCGTACTGATCGGGCAGCTGGTAGTCGACGGGAGCGGCCGGCTCATGCGCGGGAGCGACCGCGAATGTACGGTCACCCGCCCCGGTCTCGAGCGGATGCTCCGGCGGGGTCTCAGGGATACCCTCTGGCTGCTCGAACGAGTCGTCTCCCAGACCGGACGCCGGACGAGGAGCGCGACCGGCGACCGCCGCCTCCGCCTGCTCCATATCGCCGAGGAGGTCGCCGGGGAGGGCGTGGGTCTGCGGATCCTCGAGTGCGCTGTCGAACGCGCCCTCCGCAGCCGCAGCCGGAGCCTCGGCGCCCGGAAGCACACGGTCGACATCATCGGCTCCCTGGTCGGCGTAGTCGGGATCCTCTTCGCGACCCGACGCGTTGCGGCGCCACCAGGGTAGCTGCCCGGTCTCGACAGGCTCATCCTCGAGGTCGAAGAGCGTCTCCTGACTCTTCCGCTTCGAGCGCTTCGGTTTCGCCGCTGCGGCATCGGCATCGGCGGCGTCGGCGCGACTCCGCGATGTCTCGTCGTCCTCGTCCACGGCTCCGAAGAGGAACGCGTATGCCTCACCCAGGCGGCGGGCGATGCGCCCGGGAGGCGTCTTGGTCACGATGAGGAGAGCCAGCGCGAGCAGCAGCGACAGCACGGGGGCGGCAACCCACACCGTGAGTGCGTAGAGCGGGGCACCGACGAGCCATCCGAGCAGCCCACCAGCTGCCGCGAGAGTCTCCATCCCGTCAGCCGGTCGCGGTGTACCGCCGAAGACATGGCAAAGTCCGGAAATGCTGAGCATCGCGATGAAGAGACCGATCGCGATACGTCGGTTATCGCTGACGCTCGACGGATTGTTGAAGAGCCAGAACGCGAACCCCATCATGATGATCGGCAAGCCGAAGGCGAGGCGACCGAAGAGCGCGCCGAACGTCCAAGCATCCAGCTGTACCGCGACCGGTTGCCCGATGAGGAACCACTCGATGACCGCACCGGCGATCGCCATCAGCGTCAAGAGGAGCGGGATTCCGTCGCGGCGATCAGCCGGATCGAGAGGCTCGAGACGGAACGCCCGCGCTGCCGCCCCGACTCCGTGGCCCAGACCGCGCCAGGCACGGACCATCACGCCCTCGGTGGGCTCGGGCGCTTCCGCGAGCACACGGGTCTTCGAAGTCTTCGCCGAAGTCTTCGAGTTCGCGCGCGTCGACGTACCGGTGGCCTTCCCGGTTTTTCCGCGCGCTGAAGTCTTACTGGGCATACATCTACGGTACCGCGGACCTCCGACGCCAACGCAGAACGCCCGCGGCGAGCCTGAAACTGCACGGGTGCAGTCCGGCCCGACGCGGGCGTTCAGTGCGTGAGCAGCGGAGTCTAGAAGTAGAGTCCCCTGGCCGCCATGGCGGATTCCGGCTCAACGGCCTGCGACTCGCCCCACCAGGTCGCGAAGTGCAGGTGCGGCCCCGTGGAGCAGCCCGTCGTGCCGACCTGACCGATGACCTGTCCGGCACCGACTCGCTGGCCGACACCCACGTAGGGAGCCGTGTTCTGGTGGGAGTACCAGGTGTCGGGACCGCCGTCATCGTGGCGGATCCGCACCTCGTTGCCACCGCAGAAGGTGTTCCAACCCGAGAACACGACGGTTCCCGCTCCCGCTGCGCGAATCTCGGTTCCCATAGGAGCCGCGAGGTCGATGCCGTTGTGCGCGCGTGCGCCGCCCCAGCGGTCGGTCACCTGGTAGCTGCTGAGGGGAAGCACCCAGCCGCCCGAGCTACTGCCGCCGCCACCACCGCCACCGGAGCCACCGCCACCGGTGCCACCGCCGCCACCACCACCGGTGCCTGCGGGCGGAGGCACAACGCCGCCACCCCCGCCACCGCCACCGCTGTTGGCGAGGCGCTGACGCTCGAGTTCGGCCTGGCGCGCGAGCTCGGCCTGCTGACGGGCGATCTCGGCGGCGATCCGCTGACGCTCCTCCTCTTCCTTCCGGAGGCGCTCCTCGTAGCCGTCGACGGTCTTCGTCGTCTTGTCCTTCAGCGCCTCGAGCTGGGTCTGCAGGGTCTTCTGCTGCTTCTCCTGCTCGACGAGCTCGACACGGGCTTCCTCAGCCTCGGCCGCGGCCGCAGCGCTCTTCTGCTGAGCGATCGCGCTGAGTCGGTCACGCTCTGCCTTGGCCTCTTCCGCCTGCTTCCCGAGGGACGCTGCAGTGTTCATGGTGCGCTCGGCCTCGTCAGCGACGGAGGTGTTGCGCTCCGTGGCCTTCGACATCGATGCGAGGCGCTCAAGCAGCTGGTCCGCGGTGGAGTCATCGGTCTCGAGGAACAGCTCGACGTTGCGGTCGATACCGCCCGAGCGGTACATCTGCGACACGAGCGAGGCAGCCTGCTCGGCTGCTTCGTCGGCCTCGACGCGGCTCTTCTCGGCCTCCTCCGCGAGCGCGTCCGCTCGATTGGCAGCCGTGAGCGCATCCTCGCTCGCTGCTTCGGCGACCTGCTGCGCATCGGCGGCGGCGTTACGGGTCTTCTCGACCTGCACCTCGAGCTCGTCGAGGAGATTCTCGATCTCCGTGACCTTCTTCGCGGCGGACGCCTCGTTGCTCTTGGCCTTCTGCACGTCGTCCCAGGTCGGGAGATCCAGGTCGAGGGCCTGAGCCGGCTGCGCGTCCTGCACCTGCAGTCCCGTGAACCCGAATGCGGCCACAGCGAACACTGCGATCGCCCCGATTCCGCGCCTCACAGCATCTCCGCGCCGGCGAGCGGCTTTCGTGGCAGACATGCGCCTCCTCAGCAATTCAGTACTTCCCCGCGAACACCCAACGCCCGCACATACCTTTGACACGATAGCAGGCTGGACGCTTGCTGAACAGTCCTGATCTGAATTCACCCGAGCTCCCGGTTAGACTCGTCCACGTTCTGCCCACCGCCCCGTCACCTGCTTGGAGCCGCCCGTATGCCCGGACTCGAGTCGATCCCGACGCCTCCGCTGAGGAGTCGTCGCTGATGGCCGGAAGCGTCGGTCGCGCCGGCCTCTGGATCGCCTCGGGCACGCTCACCTCTCGCGTGCTCGGCCTCGTGAGGGCGATGGTGCTGGCGTACGCCATCGGTTCGATCGGCTTCGGCGCGAACGCGTTCGCCAACGCTGGCAAGGTGCCGAACACCGTCTACACCCTCATCGCGACCGGGGCGCTCACGGCGGTCCTGGTGCCGCAGATCACGAAAGCGGCCCTCGCAGCCGACGGCGGCGCCCGGTATATCAACAAGCTGATCACCCTCGCCCTGGTCGGCTCGGGCGCCATCATGGTGATCGCCGGCGTGTTCACGCCCCCTCTGATCTCATGGCTCGGGTCGAGCTGGAGCGCGGACCAGGTGGAGCTCGCGACGGTGTTCGCGTTCTGGCTGCTCCCTCAGATTCTCTTCTATTCGTTGTACACGGTCCTCGGGGAAGTGCTGAACGCACGCAGCCTCTTCGGCCCATATGCTTGGTCCCCCGTCCTTAACAACGTGCTGAACATTGCAGGACTCATCGGTTTCGTCGTCATCTTCGGAGCCGACCCTGACGGAGTCGCGGGTGCCGGGAGATGGGATCTGCTCGGCATCGCGCTCGTGGCGGGGTCGGCAACGCTCGGTGTTGCTTCGCAGGCGCTCATCCTCTTCGCGTTCTGGCGTCGAGCGGGTCTCACGTTCCGCATCGACTTCGGCTTCCGCGGCATCGGGCTCGGCACCATGGGCAAGGTTGCCGGTTGGACGTTCCTGACGGTCCTCCTCACACAAGCGGTCGGCCTCTTCAACACCCGCGTCATGAATCTCGCGGGATCGGGCGAGGCCGGTCTCGCCGCAGCCGAACTCGCCGGCCTCATCTTCGTACTGCCCCACTCGATCATCACGATCTCTCTCGTGACTGCGCGGTTCACTCGCATGAGTGAAAACGTCCACGCGGAGAACTTCGCCGCGTTCACGTCGGACATCACCAGTTCGGCCCGGCTCGTCGGCTTCTCGATGATGTTCTTCACCGCGGCCATGCTCGTACTCGCATTTCCGCTGATTCGCTTGATTCAGCCCGGCGCGACCTACGGGGTGGTGAGCACGGTGTCGGTCGTGCTCATCGCGAACCTCATCGGTCTCCTCCCGTTCAGCCTGCTGTTCGTGCTCAACCGCGGGTTCTTCGCGCTGAGCGACACGCGGACGCCGTTCTTCATCGCCGTGGGTCAGTCGGCGCTCACGATTCTCGCGGCGATCTTCTGCACGACCCTCCCATCAGAGATGATCACGGCGACGTTGACGGGAGTGATCTCGTCACTGTTCGTGCTGCAGATGCTCGCGACGTTCCTGCTCCTGCGGCGCAGGGTCGGGATCCTCGGCGGTCGCGGCATCCTCGGCGGCATCGCTCAGAACCTCGTCGCCGCGGTCGTGGCCGCTCTCGCGGGATGGGGGGTTCTCGCGCTGCTCGGTGGCATCGAACCCGAAGCTCTGGCCATGCGCAGCTTCCTCGGAGCGTTCATCGCCTGCGCCATCGTCACCGTCGCAATGGCCGTCGTCTACGGGCTGATCCTGCTCGTGATGCGCAACCGGGAGGCGATCTCGATCCTCGCCCGGCTCCGCGGAATGCTTCCGGGGAGCCGCTGAGGCCACTGCGGTACCGGCCAGGGACCGCTGCGACCCACGCACTACACTGGATCTTCGTCCACCCGAACGAGAGGGGTCTCCCGCACATGAGCAGTCTGCAGGCTCGCGCCGCCACGGCCGAAGAACGGCGACGGTGGGACGAGCTCGTCGCCGCGAATCCAGCCGGAGGGGACTTCGTTCTCGCAGAGGCTTTCGCCGAGACGAAGGCGGCCGTCGGATGGACGCCGCGGCACCTCGTGTTCGCGCGCGGAACGGAGATCGTCTCGGTGGCACTGGTGCTCGAGCGGCGCATTCCGACCGTCGGCACCTACTGGTATCTGCCGCACGGCCCTGCAGTCACCACGCCGATGGAAACGCACGAGCACGCCGAGGCACTTGCCGCGTTCGCCAACGCCGGTGCCCCCCGGGTCTTCGCCATCACGATCGAGCCGCCTGTCGAGAACGCCCCCGCCTACCGTGAGGCGTTGGAGACCGGCCCCTATTCCCTTTCGGGCATGGATGCGCGCTGGCGCGAGGGCCTGCAGGGCAACACGAGCACTGCCATTGTGAACATCGATCGCGACGACGACGCCCTCATGACCAGCTTCCACAAGAAGTGCCGCAACATGATCCGGCGGGCCGAGCGCGACGGGGTTCGCATCGTCGACATGCCGGCGACACCGGAGACCTTCGCGCATATGCACCGCCTCATGCGCCTCGTGGGCGGCGGCAACAAGCAGGACTTGAATCTGCGGTCCGAGGAGTATGCCGAGCGCTTCTGGCGCGGCTTCTCCGCGCGCGGGCAGGGATCCTTCGCCGCCATCGAGGTCGACGGCACCCCGGCGGTGATGGCGTATTCGATCCGGATCGGCGATCGCGCGTTCTACAAGGACGGCGGCTCCGAACGTCCGCGCGTGACGCCCGGGATGTCCAACCTCATGCAGTGGCATCTCATGCGCCAAGCACGCGACGCGGGAGCGAAGACCTACGACATGCTCGGGGTACCTCCGCGAGATCAGCTCGACGACCCAGCCCACCCGAATCACTCCCTCGCCCCGTTCAAGCTCTCGTTCGCCCGCGAGGTGACCGAGTACATCGGCGCGTACGATCTCGTGCTGCGTCCGGCGGCGTTCCGCCGGTGGCAGCGGTACGGGCTCCCGGTCGCCCAGCGGCTGCACCGCAGGCGCTATCACGACCTCGGGCTTTTCTAGCACCGGCGCGTCCGCAGACCGCACCCGCACGAGAGGCGACGACACACATGGGACACTTCCTCCAGAGCCCCGCATGGGCTCAGCTGCAGCGAGACCTCGGCCGCACGGTCGTGTCGCTCGACGGGGACGGCTGGAGCGCACAGGCGATCCTGGAGCGCGGCAAGCTGAACTCCCGGCTGTACGCTCCATACGGCCCCCAGCTCGACCGAGCTGAAGCGCTGCCCGCCGCGCTTGATGCGCTGCGCGGTGAGGCGAAGCGTCTGGGCGCGGCTTTCGTGCGCGTGGAGCCGATGCTGCGTCAGACGGACGCAGCATCGCAGCCGGCCCTTCCCGCCGCCACGCTCGAGGCCGCCGGGCTCCGTCGTGTCGCGCGTGTGCAGCCGGAGCACACGCAGCGCGTTCGACTCGACCGCCCGTTCGACGAAGTCCTCGCGGACATGCGGAAGACGAACCGCAATCTGCACCGCAACGCCGCGAAGAAGGGACTCTCGATCCGGGCGAGCGATCAGCCCGATGACATTGAGCACCTGCTCCGCCTGCTCCGCGAGGTCTCCGACCGCACCGGCATGCACGCCCACGCCGACGACTATCTTCGGCAGCAGGCACGCACGCTCGTCGCTTCGGGCGACGCGACGATCTACCTGGTAGATCTCGAGGGCGAATCGTTGCCGATCGCCGCGTCGCTCGTGTTCGACGATGCGGAGCGCAGGTACTACGCACACGCCGCCGCTGACACGGCGCACCGGAAGCTCTCCCCCGGTGTCGTGCTCGTCACGACCATGATGCAGGAGGCGCACGAGGCGGGGCGGCCGGAGTTCGATCTCTACGGTGTCGTCCCTCCCGAGGTGACGGACCACGCCTGGTCGGGCTTCAGTGATTTCAAGCGCTCATTCGGCGGCGAGCAGATCGATTTCTCAGGCGCGTGGGAGGCCCCCGTGCGGCCCGTCAGCTACGCCGTCTACTCGCTCGCGCGGAAGGTCGTCGGCGGACGGGTCTGACGCGGGACCGTTCCGGGCCGCAGACAGACCCGGAACGGTGCCAGCGGCCCGATCCGGCCCCGCGATAGCTCAGTAGAAGACGTCGTGACGCATCCGGAGCGCCCAGCGCCGCGCGATCGGGTCGCCGAGACGGGCCCAGAGCTGCGCGTGCTTCGACCGCAGTGGCAGATCGAGCACGCCGACGTAGTCGGTCACCTGCTTGGAGAGCCGCAGCTTGTACTGGCCGACCCCGTGCAACGGGTGCTCCGGGTCGTCCAAGCGGTCGCTCGGTGGCGACCCGATGAGGTCGTGGACCTCGGCACCGTGCTCGCGCCCCCAGAGGATCAGCTCCCACTGCATCCGGTACATCGCCCCGTTCGGCAGCGAACCAGAGCGGGTCGAGGCGCCGTCCTTGTACCCGCTGGTCTTCCCGAACACGGTAGCGAACATCCCGGCGACGGGTGCGCCTTCCGCGTAGCCGAGAAAGAGCTGCCCGCGACCGGCGTCGGCGAACGTGCGCCAGAAATCACGGTAGTACTCGTAGGGCCGGAGCTCGAAGCGCCCCTCCCCCGTCTCGGCGAGCAGGTCGTACATCGTTCGGCAGTTCTCGTCGCTCGTCTCGACCCTGCGGACCTCGAAGCCGAGCTTGTCTGCCTTCCTGATCTTCGTGCGCGTGCTCCCGGAGAAGCGCGACATGACGTCGGACTCCTCACCGGAGATATCGAGGAGGATCGTCGACTCGTTCGGCAGGATCCTGACGGCCGACGAGAAGCCGGCCTCATCGAACTCCTCGAGCGTCTCAGGCCTCTTCTCGAGCCGAGGCTCGATCTTCAGCAGGAAGACCCCGTTGATGCGGGCGAAGTCACCGAGTCGCTCCGCGGCGGTCCGCGTCGCTTCGACGCCGTCCGCCGTGGGCCCGCCCGGCACGTACCAGAGTCGCCCCAGGAACGGGATGGTTTTCTCGAGCACGAGGGTGGGAGGGAAGTCCTGGCCGACGACGTACAGCGGCCGGTAGCGCTGGAAGCGCTTGACCTGACCGTACTCCCGGCTCTGCCAGACCTCACCGCCGCCCGGCAGCTGCTCGACGCTCTCGTCCCAGTGCGCGATCTCGTCTGCGCTCGCGAACCGCAGCTGGGGCACGCTACACCACCACGACGACGGGAACGATCATCGCCTTCCGTCGCAGTTTCGTGCCGACCCAGCGACCGATCGTGCGGCGGGTGATCTGCTGCAGCTGCTTGGCGTCGTGGACGCCCTCGCTCATCGCGGTCTCGAGTGCATCCGCGATCTTCGGCTTGATGGAGTCGAAGACGCGGGCTTCCTCTGCGACGCCCTTGGTGTGGATGTCGGGACCCGAGACGATATGCGCCGTGGTCGGCTCGACGACCGTCACGACGGAGATGAAGCCCTCCTCGGCCAGCACCCGACGGTCGCGCAGGTCGTCGTCCGTGACGCGGCCGACGCTCTTGCCGTCGACGTAGATGAAGTCGATCTCGAGCTGGCCGACCGCGCGGGCGACACCGTCGACGAGGTCGACGACGGTCCCGTTCTCGCCGATGATGGTGCGGTTCTGGGGCACACCGGTCTCGATTGCGACCTTCGCGTTCGCGACGAGATGACGGAACTCGCCGTGGATCGGCATGACGTTCTTCGGGCGCACGATGTTGTAGCAGTACATGAGCTCGCCCGCGGCGGCGTGCCCGGAGACGTGCACCTTCGCGTTGCCCTTGTGCACGACGTTGGCGCCGAGCTTCATGAGTCCGTTGATGATGCGGAACACGGAGTTCTCGTTGCCCGGAATCAGGCTCGACGCGAGGATGACCGTGTCGCCCTCGCCGATCTCGACCTGGTGCTCCTGGTTGACCATGCGGCTGAGCACCGCCATCGGCTCGCCCTGCGAACCCGTGGACATGTACACGATGCGGTGATCCGGAATGTCGCCGCTCTTCTTCAGGTCGACCAGCACGCCCTCGGGAACGTCGAGGTACCCGAGGTCGGACGCGATCTTCATGTTGCGGACCATCGAGCGGCCGAGCAGCACGACGCGGCGACCCGCCTTGACGGCGGCATCGAGCACCTGCTGCACGCGGTGCACGTGGCTCGAGAAGCTGGCCACGACGACCTTGCCGGGTGCGCGCTCGATAACCTGCTCGAGGACGGGCCCGATGTGCTTCTCGAGCGGGGTGAAGCCGGGCACTTCGGCGTTCGTCGAGTCGGTCATGAAGAGATCGACGCCCTCTTCACCGAGGCGGGCGAACGCCCGGAGGTCGGTGATGCGGCCGTCGAGCGGCAGCTGATCCATCTTGAAGTCGCCGGTCGCGAGCACGCTGCCGGCCGCCGTGCGGATCATAACCGCGAGCGCGTCGGGGATGGAGTGGTTCACGGCGACGAACTCGAGATCGAAGGGGCCCTTCGACAGGCGCTCGTCCTCGGCGACGACCTGGGTCACCGGCTTGATCCTATGCTCTTTCAGCTTCGCCTCAACGAGTGCGAGTGTGAGCTTCGAACCGATGAGCGGGATGTCTTCTCGCCGCTTCAGCAGGTACGGCACCGCGCCGATGTGATCCTCGTGCCCGTGGGTGAGCACGACGGCGACGATGTCGCCGAGGCGATCCTCGATCTTGGAGATATCGGGCAGGATCAGGTCGACTCCCGGCTGATGCTCTTCAGGGAAGAGCACGCCGCAGTCGACGATGAGCAGCTTGCCGTCGATCTCGTACACGGTCATGTTGCGACCGACCTCGCCCAACCCGCCGAGCGGGGTGATGCGCAGCGTGTCCTTCTGCGCGGTGGGCGGAGCGTAAGGGGGGTTCGGCACTGGGCCTCCTGTGTTGTATTAGCGTGTGGTGCCCGCGATTTTCGGCAGGGCACCGCCGGCAGCCGCGTTGCGGTCGGGCCGGAAATTCGTCAGGTCGACGCCGGGGATCTCTCCCACGAGCGCCAGTTCGTCTTCGATGAGGGCGGCTTCCCACTCCTCGGGCCCCACGAGCGGCAAGCGCACGCGAGGACTGTTGATGTAGCCGAGACCGTGGAGAATGTACTTCGCCGCCACGGTGCCTGGTACGTGGGTCATCACGGCGCGGACCAGCGGCTCGAGGCGCTGGTGCTCCTCGCGGGCCGTGGTGAGGTCTCCGGCGTTCACCGCGTCGATGATGCGCCGGTACGGCGCCGGCGCGATATTGGCGGTGACGCCGATGAGTCCGCTCGCACCGATGGAGAGGTGCGGCAGCACATTCGCGTCGTCCCCGGAGAAGTACATCAGGTCGGTCTGGTTGAGCACGCGGCTCACTTCGCTGAAGTCGCCCTTCGCGTCCTTCACCGCGAGAATATTCGGGTGCTTCGCGAGGCGGAGGATTGTCTCGTACTTGATCGGCACCCCGGTGCGACCCGGAATGTCGTACAGAATCACTGGGAGGTCGGTCGCGTCTGCCACGAGGCGGAAGTGCGTGAGCAGACCCGCCTGCGTGGGCTTGTTGTAGTACGGCGTGACGATCATGACACCGTCGGCGCCGGCCTTCTCGCTGGCCTGGTAGAGCTCGATGGCGTGCGCCGTCTCGTTCGACCCGCCACCGGTGATGATCTTCGCGCGTCCGCCTGAAACGGACTTCGCGACCTCGACGAGCTTGATCTTCTCGGGGTCCGTGAGGGTCGACGTCTCACCGGTGGTACCGGTGACGACGATGCCGTCTGCACCGCTCTGGATGCAGCCGTCGATGTGCCGCTCCGTCGCCTCCCAGTCGACCTCGCCGTCCGCGTGGAACGGGGTCACGAGAGCGACGAGGACCTGCCCGAAAGGATTCTCTGCGTTCGTCACCATAACAGGGTACCGGACGTTACTCGCCGAGACCCCCATCATGACGGCGATACCACTCGAATCGGTAGTCGAGGCCTGTCCGAGAGCGATGCGGCCCCTCACTGCGGACGAGTTGCCACTCGGCATCGATCCTGGGCGCGTGGGTATCGGCATTCGGCACCGCGACGTCGATGCGGGTCACGACGAGATCCGTGGCGGCCGGCATCGCGGCGCGATACAGCTCGCCTCCTCCCATGATCCAGACCCCGATCTCCGGCCAGGATCCGGGGCTCTGACACGCGGCCCCCTCGGCTGCGGCGAGGTTCTCGAGGTGTTCGGCGTACTCGCGCTGCACGACTCCGCTCGTGCGTTCGAGCGCCGCTTCGATCGAGGGCACGACGACGGCCCCCGAGGCCACGTAGCGCTCGTTCCGGGTCACGACGACGTTCTCACGTCCGGGCAGCGGGCGGAAGCGCTCGGGCAGCGACTCCCAGGTGCGGCGGCCCATCACGACGGGTGCGCCCCAGGTCTGCTCCTTGAAGTGCGCGAGGTCCTCCGGCAGATGCCACGGCATCTGCCCACCTCGGCCGATGGCGCCGTCGCGCCCTTCGGCCCAGATCATGCCCACACCCTCGCCGATGCGTGGCTGCAGGTCGTCGCGCAACTCGTCCTTCGTCGTCACTCGCTCGTCTCCGACTGCTCTACACCGCCACCGGGGCTTTGATCCCGGGGTGGTGCTGGTAGTCGAGTACTGAGAAGTCGCCGAGTTCATAGGCGTCGATGGAGTCGCGTGCTGCGATCTCGAGTCGCGGGTAGGGGTAGGGGTCGCGTTCGAGCTGGGTGCGCACCTGTTCCACGTGATTGTCGTAGATGTGGCAGTCGCCGCCCGTCCATACGAACTCTCCTGGTTCGAGTCCGGTTTGCTGGGCCACCATCAGCGTGAGCAGGGCGTAGGACGCGATGTTGAACGGCACACCGAGGAACATGTCGGCTGATCGCTGGTAGAGCTGGCACGACAGCTTGCCATCGGCGACGTAGAACTGGAAGAACGCGTGGCACGGCATGAGCGCCATCTCGTCGAGATCAGCGACGTTCCACGCGGAGACCACCAGACGGCGCGAGTCAGGGGTTCGTCGAATGTCGTCGATGACGCGTGCGATTTGATCGATGTGCGCTCCGTCAGGGGTGGGCCAGGACCGCCACTGAACGCCGTACACGGGGCCGAGGTCCCCGTTGTCGTCCTCCCATTCGTCCCAGATGGATACGCCGTGCTCCTTCAGGAACGCGGTATTGCTCTCGCCGCGCAAGAACCAGAGCAGCTCGGCCGCGACCGACTTGAAGTGCACGCGCTTCGTCGTGATCAGCGGGAACGACTCCGCGAGGTCGAACCGGATCTGCCTGCCGAACACGCTGCGCGTGCCCGTTCCGGTACGATCCCCCTTCGGAGTCCCGGTCTCCAATATCTCTCGCAGCAGATCTTCGTAGGGCGTCGGAATCGGGGTCTCAGTCACGCGGACAGTCTACTGCGGACCCCTGACACGAGGCGGGGTGGATCAATCGCGCCAGCCCGTCGACGCACACCTCCCGACCACACCGCTATGCACGGTACGGACGACCTTCGCACCACACGGCGTTCAAGAAGTCACCGTCCTCGATCTCCTGACGCACCTCATCCGTCATCGTGGCCTCGGGAATCACAGCGAACTCGACTTCGGTCGCCTCTGCGATCACAACCTGATCAGCGCAGGCCGCCACGATGATCCAGGCATCCGATTCCGGGCCGCCGCGGTATGTGGCCTCAGCGCCCACCCGTGGAGAAGCATCCTGAATATACAGCTCCGCATTTACGGAGACCTCGTGCGACGTGCTGCCGAGAGACGTCGCCACCGCGTCCCACACCAGCATTCGTTGCTCTTCTTCTGAGCACCCGACCAGCCCGTTCACCCCGAGGGCCGCGATGAATACTGTGGACCACAATCGTCTCATCGCAGTCGGCACGCAATGTGACTCTTGGACGGATTGAATGCCACTCTGAACCCGCTCGTTGCTTTCGGCGCCCACCTCGTCCGACCAAATCTGGGCTTGTACGCCTTATCCTTACGGATCTTGTACACATAGCGTGTGCCGACTGACCTCGCCTCCCAGACCTGACCCTTCTTCATCTTCGGTGAAGTGCATCCCACCGAAACTGACTGGGTCTTCGCGCTCGATATGTTCAGCTGAGAGGCGACGGCCGAACGACTCAAGCCGAACGCCACTCCAATAGTGCGGCTCGCGGATAAGTTCTTCGAGATGTTGCAGACACTCCCGGTCGTCATAACCTTGCAGGAGCCGAACACTGATCCGAACTGATAGTTCTTATGCACCTTGTCGACAACGCGATATCGGTACAGCGCGTCAGCCGCCTCACCAGGCACTACCGTGAATCCAATCGCTGCCACGATTACCGCTGCGACCGCTGCACTTACACGCTGAGACAGGCTTTTCCGGAGAATTGATGTCATGCATCTAGAACACCATGTTCATTTACGTGAGTCAATAGAACTTAAGTCTGTATGACTTAAGTCTCACTTTCCGCCGGGTGAACTTCGCTTCATAAACCGGGTTTTCTCTCAGCTGTGCACAACGTCTTCACTACGACCCGAGACCGTCGTCGAACAGCTCGAGTGCTGAGGTGTCCGATGTCGCCTCGGTCCGAGCGAGCACTCGTCCGCTGAAGAAGTCCTTCGAGACCCTCGCCTGCACGAACATCAGCACGAGCCCAAGGCCGAGCACGACGACGCCGATGATGCCGACCAGCCCGACCCCGGCGATGTTGCTGCCCGATCCGAACTCGGGGTCCATGCTGTCGAGCGTCGTCTGCACGAACACCACCAGCAGCAGGATGCCGCCGATACCGGGGAGCACGATCTTCGAGATGACGGAGCCGATCCCCTCGCGCACAGCAGCTCTGCGGAAGTACCAGGGACTCGCGAGCGCCGTGATCCCGTAGTAGAAGCAGACCATCATGCCGAGCGCGGTGATGGTGTCCCAGAGCACGTCCTCGCTGATGAACCGCATCACGGCGTAGAAGATGGAGGCCACGATCGACGAAAGCAGCAGGGCGCGGTACGGCGACTTGTACTTCGGGTGGATCTTCTTGATGGACGCGGGCAATGCACCGTAGTGAGACATCGCGAGCAGCGTTCGTGCCGGCGAGATGGCCGTGGAGTTGATCGACGCCATGGCGCTCACGAGGATGGCGACCGAGAGCAGGATCGCGGCCGGCCCCATGACCGGGTGGGCGAGCGCGGCGAAGACGTTCTCAGCGATCGCCGAGTTGTTGAGTCCGGTACCGGTATCCCCGAGGCCGGCGTAGCCGACCGTCGCGGCCGCCGTGCCGACGTACAGGACGACCAGGATCCCGACGAGAATCATCGCCGCTTTGCTCTCGGTCGAGAGCTTGCCCTTCGACGGTTTCGTCTCCTCGCCCATCGTCAGCACGGTGTCCCAACCCCAGTAGACGAAGATCGACACGGCGATGCCGGCGGCGAAGGCGCTGAAGCTGTCCACCTCGAAGGGATTGAACCAGGAGAGCTCCGGGGTGCGGCCTTCGGTGTTTGCCGGGTCGCCGGCTCCCACGAACATGGCGATGATGAACCAGACGAGCACCGCCATCTGGAACAGCACGGTGATGTACTGGAAGATCTTGGTCGAGGTCATTCCTCGGTAGGAGATGAAGGTCGCGAGCGCCATGAACCCGAGGCATACCGCGATGTTGATGAAGCGGTTCCCCGCGATCTCGGCGATCGCCGGATCACCGACCAGAATGCTGATCGACTGGAACAGGAACTCGACGGCGATGCCGGCGAGGTTCGAGAGCACGAGCACCGTCGCTGCCACGAGCCCCCACCCGGCCATCCAGCCGATCCAGGGCCCGAACGCCCGGGTCGCCCACGTGAACGAGGTCCCCGAGTCCGGCATCGCGCTGTTCAGAGCGCGATACCCGAGGGCGACGAGGAGCATGGGGATGAACCCCATCAGGAAGATCGCGGGGGTCTGGTACCCGACCTGGGTCGCGGCGGGTCCGACCGCAGCGGTCAGTGTGTATGCGGGCGCACAGGTCGAGATGCCGATCACGAGCGCGCCGAGCACGCCGACGGTGCCGGACGGGAGGCCCTTCTTGCTGATCCCCGTAACCGAGTCGAGGGTGCGCGTCGCCGGATCGGCGTTCAAATCGTACTTGCTCATGACATCCGTGCTTTCTCGCGCACCACTGCGCTCGCGTACTGCCGGCAACGGGTCTGCACGGGGTCATCTGGGCCCCGACCGCTGGTGCCTGGAAAAGTGTAGACCCCTGGTACGCGAAGCGCTATTCGTCCGAAGAATCTTCGCGTCGGGATGCGCGCTCACGGGTGATCGCCTCACGAATTGCGGCACGAGCCCGCCTGCGATCACCGCAGGCGTCGTAGACCACACCCAATCGCATCCAGTCCACCCAGGAGTCGGGCCGGGCGTCGACGGCGTCCCGGTATCGCGGGAAGACCGCGTCGGCCTGCTCACGGACGGGGCGCCCCGATGGGCGGGTTTCCACTTCTTCCTCCGGCATCAGTCCTGAGGCCTCCAGTTCCGCGGCGAGACGATTCGCGGAGAAGCCGAAGCGCAGTTCACGGATGAGCGCCCACACGCCGATCAGGGGCAGCACGAGCAGTGCAACACCCATGAGCGCCGCGAGCAGAGTTCCAGACATGAGGAGGGCCACGGCCCGGACGCCGATGAACACGAAATAGATCGCGAGCACCGCTGAAAGGAACATCACACCGGCGATCGCCCGGGACCTGGCGTTCATGCGGGCGTGCCGTCCGCGGCGTCCTGCCTGTTGGCCTGCGTCGGCGCGCCGATCCCGAGCACGCGGTCGAGTCCGACGGTCAGACCGGACGCGCCTCCGATAGCCCCGAGCGCGGCGCGGATCCCTGCACGGTACGCATCATTCGAGTGAGTGTCGTGGGTGATGGTGAGCACCTCACCCGGTCCCCCGAAGCGCACCTCCTGCTTCGCCACCACCCCGGCCAGCCTGAGGCTGTGGACGGGGATGCCGGCGACGTGCTCACCCCGAGCACGCTGATCGGCGAACGGCGCCTCGACCGGGCGACCGTCACGGGCTTCCGCGATCAGCTCGGCCGTGCGCACGGCGGTACCCGAGGGCGAATCGACCTTCTGGGGGTGGTGCGCCTCGATGATCTCGACCGCGTCGAAGTAGGGCGCCGTGAACTGGGCGAGGGCGGTTCCGATCACCGACCCCAAAGAGAAGTTCGGCACGACGATCACCGCGCCGCCGGCGTCATCGACACGATCGGCCAGCCACTCCAGGCGCGTCGCCGACCACCCGCTCGTGCCGACGATGACGCGCTGGCCGCGGCTGAGCGCCCGGTCGACGATGTCGGCACTGGCGTCCGGGTGACTGACGTCGACGAGGACATCGGCTGCTGCACCGTCCTCCGGATCGCTGCCGCTCGACAGACGGGCGACGACGTCGAACGCGGGATCCGCCTCGATCACCTCGCACACCAGTGATCCGAGGCGGCCGGTGGCACCGGAGACAGCAACGCGCGTAGGCATGCTTCCAGGTTACCGGAGCGTCGAGCGCGAGACTTCGCCGACGGCGACGATCGTGGACGGCTGACGCTGCAGCAGTGCGGCGACTTCCCGCACGTCGGTATCGGTCACGGCGTGGAACCGCTCGAGCGACGTGTCGAGGTCGTACAGCTCCCCCGTGCCGAGTTCGGCGCGGCCGAGCCGACCCATGCGAGTGTCGGAGTCCTCGAGGGCGAGCGCCGAGGAACCAGCGATCTGCCCGAGTGCGCGCTCGCGCTCCTCGGAAGTGATGCCGTCGTCCGCGATCTTGGCGAGCTCCGTGCGCGCCAGGTCCACGACTTCAGCCGCCTTCTGCGGGGCCGTGCCCGCGTACATGCCGAACAGGCCTGCATCCGAATAGCTCGCACCGAACGAATACGCCGTGTAGGCGAGCCCCCGCTTCTCGCGGATCTCCTGGAAGAGACGGCTCGACATGCCGCCGCCGAGGACCGAGTTCATGAGCCCCATGGCGAAACGACGCGGATCCCCCGCGCGAAGGCCCGTGGTACCGACAATGACGTTCACCTGCTCACTCGGCTTCTCGGTGACCGCGACGCGCGGTGCGGCGTTCACGGCCTCGGGTGCTTCTTGCGCGGTCGTCGAGGCGGCGGGGACGTCATCGGGTACCGTGCTCCGGCGCACCGGGGTCCGTGAAACCTCGGTGGACCAGCGAGGATCGGCGCTTCCCTCCAGTGCTCGCAGTACGAGCTCGACGAGCCGATCATGATCGACCGCGCCCGCTGCCGTGACGACGAGCGTCGAGGGGTCGTACCGGTGCGCGTAGTGCTCGTTCACGTCATCGCGCCGAGCGGCCCTGATGGTCTCGGTATTGCCGCCGATCGGACGCCCCAGCGGGTGATCCCCGAGGACCTCTTCAAAGAACCGCTCGCTCGCGACATCGGCAAGATCGTCGGCTGCCATGGCGAGCTCCTCGAGGATCACCTCGCGTTCGTTCTCGAACTCCCCGGCATCGAGGACCGAGTTCGTCACCATGTCGGCGAGCACCTCGACGGCGCCCTCGAGATCGACATCGCGGGCTTTGGCGTGGTAGCAGGTGTACTCCTTCGCCGTCAGCGCGTTGCTCTCAGCACCGACCCGATCGAAGCTCGTCGCGATCGAATACGCGTCACGAGTCGGAGTGCCCTTGAACAACAGGTGCTCCAGGAAGTGAGTAGACCCCAGGCTCCCCCGCGCGGCGTCGTTCTCGGCCTGCTCGTCTCGGGAGCCCACGCCCACCCAGAATCCGACCGAGGCACTGCGCACCCCGGGCATGTACTCCGTCAGCACGCGCAGGCCGCTCGGGTGCACGGTGCGTCGGACGCGCGTCCCCCCGAGGTCGACGTCGAGGGCGGACTGGTCGAGGGGAAACTGGATCGGCTCGCGCATCCCTCCAGCCTAGAGCCCCCGCCCTGCGAACCCGCCGGTGCTGTGCGCCCGTCGGTCCGCTGGACCCGAGCGTGTACACATCGGATCGCGGGCGGAACATCAGAGCGGACGCAGCAGCGCCCGCCCTGCCTGAGCAGGACGGGCGCTGAGATCCCGCGAGAAACGGGAGGACGAACCGCTTACGCGGGGTTCACCGTGGTGGGCTCGTCGGGCAGCTCGGTCGTCTCGGCGGCTACAGCAGCACCTGCGGCCGCTGCGGCCTCCTCGATGACGGGCTCGAGCGACAGCTTGCCGCGATCGTCGACCTTGGTGATCTTGACGAGCACCTTCTGGCCGATCGAGAGCACGTCATCGACCGAGTCGATGCGCTTGCCGCCAGCGAGCTTGCGCACCTCGGAGATGTGCAGCAGGCCGTCCTTACCGGGCAGCAGCGACACGAATGCACCGAAGGCCGCGTTCTTCACGACGGTGCCGAGGTACTGCTCCCCGACCTCGGGGTTGGTCGGGTTCGCGATGGCGTTGACCTGCACGCGAGCCGCCTCGGCCGAGGGGCCGTCGACAGCACCGATGTAGACGGTGCCGTCGTCGTCGATCGAGATGTCGGCGCCAGTCTCGTCCTGGATGCCGTTGATCGTCTTGCCCTTGGGCCCGATGAGCTCGCCGATCTTATCGACCGGGATCTGGACCGAGATCACGCGGGGCGCGGTCGGAGCCATCTCATCGGGAGCGTCGATCGCCTGTCCGAGCACGTCGAGGATCGTGGTGCGCGCTTCCTTCGCCTGCGACAGGGCACCTGCGAGCACATCCGAGGGGATGCCGTCGAGCTTGGTGTCGAGCTGCAGCGCGGTCACGAACTCGCTGGTGCCTGCGACCTTGAAGTCCATGTCGCCGAGCGCGTCCTCGGCACCGAGGATGTCGGTGAGGGTCGCGTACCGGGTCTCACCGTCGACCTCGTCGGAGACGAGGCCCATGGCGATGCCGGCAACGGGTGCGCGCAGCGGCACGCCCGCGTTGAGGAGCGACAACGTCGAGGCGCAGACCGAACCCATCGAGGTCGAACCGTTCGAGCTGAGCGCCTCGGAGACCTGGCGGATGGCGTACGGGAACTCCTCGCGCGCGGGCAGCACCGGCACGAGGGCGCGCTCGGCCAGGAAGCCGTGCCCGATCTCGCGACGCTTCGGGCTGCCGACACGGCCGGTCTCACCGGTCGAGTAGGGCGGGAAGTTGTAGTGGTGCAGGTAGCGCTTGCTCGTCACGGGCGACAGCGAGTCGATCTGCTGCTCCATCTTGAGCATGTTCAGCGTGGTGACGCCCATGATCTGGGTCTCGCCGCGCTGGAAGATGGCGGAGCCGTGCACGCGCGGGATCACCTGGACCTCGGCGTCGAGCGCACGGATGTCACGCAGACCACGACCGTCGATGCGCGCACCGTCGGTCAGGATCCGGCTGCGCACGATCTTCTTCGTGACGGCCTTGTACGCCCCGGAGACCTGGCCCTCGGCGTCTGCGGACAGCTCGCCGGCCTCGACCTTGGCCGCGATGGCCTCCTTGACGCGCGACTTCAGCGCATCGTCGGCATCCTGGCGCTCCTGCTTGTCGGCGATCTGGTAGATCCCGGCGAGCTCGCTCTCGGCGAGCTCGGCGACAGCGGCGTAGGTCTCGTCGGCGTAGGGCGGGAATACGGGGTAGTCCTGCACCTCCTTGGCCGACTGCTGAGCCAGCTGCTCCTGCGCCTTCACGAGCTGGGCGAGGAACGGCTTCGCAGCCTCGAGTCCCTGAGCCACGACGGCCTCGTTGGGCTTCACAGCGCCGCCGCGGATGAGCTCCCAGCTGCCCTCGGTCGCCTCCGCCTCGACCATCATGATCGCGACGTCCTCGGTGCCGTCAGCCTTCGTGACCACGCGGCCGGCGACGGTGAGGTCGAACACGGCCTCCTGGAGCTGAGCCACGTTCGGGAAGGCGACCCACTGGTCGTCCTGACCCGCTGCGCCGGGAATGAGCGCGAGGCGCACGCCGGCGATGGGACCCGAGAAAGGCAGACCCGAGATCTGGGTCGATGCCGATGCGGCGTTGATCGCGAGCGCGTCGTAGAACTCGCCGGGCGCGATCGACAGCACGGTCACGACGATCTGCACCTCGTTGCGGAGACCGTCGACGAACGACGGGCGCAGCGGGCGGTCGATGAGACGGCAGACGAGGATCGCCTCGGTCGAGGGGCGGCCCTCTCGACGGAAGAACGAGCCGGGAATCTTGCCAGCGGCGTACGAGCGCTCCTCGACGTCGACGGTCAGGGGGAAGAAGTCGAAGTGATCCTTCGGGTTCTTCGAGGCGCTGGTGGCCGAGAGGAGCATCGTCTCCTCATCGAGGTACGCGGCGACCGCGCCCTGGGCCTGCTGTGCGAGGCGGCCTGCCTCGAAGCGGATGGTGCGCTTGCCGAACCGACCATTGTCGAGAACGGTTTCGGCGAACTTGATTTCAGGACCCTCCACGGGCTCTCCTTTGCATTCAGGTGAGCACGCTGCGGGTCGGCGCGCCGTCTGCGCGGCGACATCACTGATCTGCAGTGCTGATCAACAGTGCACGATCACTCCCGCCTCGCGAGAGGAATCCTCCACCGAAGACCAGCCGCCTCGTGCTCGGTACATCGTTGACGGTGGGCATCAGCCCACCCCGTCACACTACCACCCGCGTACGAGAACGCACCGGGCACGAGGCGAGTCTCGGGATCAGCCCAGGTTGCGGACCCTCACGGACAGGCAGGTGGGGCAGCCCTCGAGCTTCTCGAACTCGCTGAGCGGGGTCTCGGTAACGGTGTAGCCGAGGTCGCGGAGCATGTCGGCTGTGCGCGGTGCCGACGCCGAGATGACGAGCTCGTGCTCGCTCAGGCAGACCACGGCCGTGCCGTGCGGCTCGGGAACGGGGAGGAAGCGCTCGAAGAGTCCCGGCTCGTCCACGTAGTCCGGGTAGCCGATCACCGTCCCGTCGGGCAGCGCTGTGACGGCCGTCTTCAGGTGGAGCACCTTCGTGACCGGCACAGCGACGACGCGCGCTCCGAGCGGGCCGAGAATGCGGCGCAGCTGCGCAATGCCCTCGGCGTTGGTGCGTCCTCCGCGACCGACGTAGACGGTGTCGCCGATCTTGAGCACGTCACCGCCGTCCAGCGTTCCCGGCTCCTGGATCTCGGCGACAGGACAGCCGAGCTGCTCGACCACACGGCGGGTGCCAGCCGTCTCGGGCTTGCGGCGGTCATCGCCTGGTCGCGAGATGACGGCAACGTTGCGGAACATCACCACGGTGTCCTCGACGAAGACGGCGTCCGGGCAGTCCTCCGCCTCCTCGACCTCGATCGTCGACCAGCCGTGCTGCTCGAGGACGTCGACGTAGGCCCGCCACTGGTCACGAGCGACATCAAGATCGACGGCCACCTTCTCGATGTGGTCGACGATGCCGTCGTCGAGCTTCGAGCCGGGCCGGCGCACGAGAGCGATGGTGGACATGGGGGCCTCCGAGATTCTGCAGGCGGAACGAGTAACGGGTTCCAGCGTAGCGCTCAGCTGGTGCGCTGCTCGCCGATGAGGTTCTCGGCGAACCGTCGGGCGAGTTCCGCGCCACTCAGCCCGGCGCGCACCAGTGCTCGGAGCTTGCCGACCGCCGCCTCCGCGGTGAGATCGGAGCCTCCGATCGCCCCCGCTTCCACCAGCGCCGCACCGACCGCATAGCGGCTCAACCCCACGGCTCCACCCGAGCATCGGGTCGTGGTGATCACGGGGGTCCCCGCATCGACCGCGCGCCGAATGGCCGCGGGGATCCGCCCCTCGTCGAGTGGGAAGGTCCCTGCGCCGAACCCCTCGAGGACGACGCCGTCGGGAAACGCCGCGACCGCGGCCTCGACCAGGGCTGCAGGCAGGCCAGGCGCGGCGGTCAGGATACCGACGCGCGGTGCCTGCCGGTCTGCGGACGAGGCAAGGGCGCGGGCGAGCCCGTCGTCGATCCCGACCGCGGAGGCGGCGAGCGGCAGCGGAGCGTGGAAGCCGTCTGGCTCTTCGCTCGAGCGCTTCGTCACCCGCACAGCGGGGAGGGTCCGTCCGCCGAACACGACGACCGTCGCCGCACCGCCGGAGCTCGATGCCGCACCGGTCGACGACTCCGCGCACCAGGCGAAGGCGTCGCGCAGATTCTCCTCGGCATCGCCTCCCGAAGTGCCGAGCGGTGCCTGCGAGCCGGTGAAGGCGACGGGCAGCGCCAGATCGGCGAGAGCGAATGCGGTCTGCGCGGCGACGTGCGCGAGGGTATCTGTGCCGTGCACGACGACGGCGCCCCCGATGTGCCGGTCGGCCGATGCCGATCGGATCAGGTCCGCGAGTTCGAGTCCGCCGCCGTGCCCCGTCTGCGAGCTGTCCCCGATGAACGGTGCCCGAGCATGGATCCACGGGTGCGCACGCCCGCGTTCGTCGCTCCGAGCACCGGCCCCGAGTACGTCGTCCATCTCCGTGCGCAGATCGACGGGTGCTTCGAGGCCGCGACCGCGGTCGCGCATGCCGAACGTGCCCCCCGCATACACGAGGAGGATCGGCGCCGCAGCTGCGGCCTCTACGAGCACGGCGAGCCGGCGCGTCAGATCTCGGGGACGGTGATCGCCCTGAGCGTCGACGCGTCGATCGAATCCCGCAGCTGATCGATGAGCGTCTCGGGCACCGGGGCATCGATCGAGAGGACGGACAGCGCCGTGCGGTGCTGATCGTCGCGCGCGACCTGCAGACCCGCGATGTTCACCCCGGCCTCGCCGAGGATCGTGCTGTACGTGGAGACGATGCCCGGGCGATCCTCGTAGCTGAAGACGATGAGGTGCTCGGGAATCGGGAGCTCGACCTCGTACCCGTTGAGGCCGACGATCTTCTCGACCTGCTTCGGCCCCGTGAGGGTGCCGGCGACCGACACCGGAGTACCGTCGGCGAGCACACCGCGGAGGGTGATGACGTTGCGGTAGCTCTCCGAGACCGGCTCAGTCGTGAAGCTCACCTCGATGCCCCGCTGTTCGGCGAGGAGCGGAGCGTTGACGTACGACACCGGGTGGCTCACCATCTGCGAGAACACGCCCTTCAGCGCCGCGAGACGCAGCGCTTCGATGTTGTGCTCGGTGAGGTCGCCGCGCACCTCGACGTCGAGCGAGGTGATGGGACCGGCCGCGAGCCCGGCGAACACCTGGCCGAGCTTCTCGGTGAGCGGCAGACCGGGGCGCACGTATGAGTCGATGGCTCCGCCGGCGACGTTCACGGCGTCGGGCACCAGATCACCGGCGAGCGCGAGGCGCACCGACTTCGCGACAGCGACGCCGGCCTTCTCCTGTGCCTCAGCGGTGGAGGCGCCGAGGTGCGGGGTGACGTTGACACGGTCGAGACCCGTGAGCGAGGTATCGGCGGGCGGCTCCTGCACGAAGACGTCGAGGGCCGCTCCGGCGATCTCGCCCGCAGCGAGCGCTTCTGCCAGCGCCTCCTCGTCGATGAGCCCGCCGCGCGCCACGTTGACGACGTACGCGGAGGACTTCATGGCACGGAACTGCTCGCGGCCGATCATGCCCAGGGTCTCCGGCGTACGGGGCATGTGAATGGTGAGGAAGTCGACGCGCTCGACGAGCTCCTCCAGCGTCACCAACTGCACCCCGAGCTGCTGGGCCCTGGCGGCGGTGACGTAGGGGTCGTAGGCGATCAGTTCGACCCCGAAGCCGCGGAGGCGCTCGGCGATGAGCGCGCCGATGCGGCCGAGTCCGATGATGCCGACCGTCTTCTCGTAGAGCTCGATGCCGGTGAACGCGGAGCGCTTCCACTCCCCCGCGGAGAGCGAGGCGTGCGCGCGCGGAAGGTGACGAGCGAGGCCGAGGATGTGCGCGACGGTGAGCTCGGCGGCGCTGATGATGTTCGAGGTCGGGGCGTTGACGACCATGACGCCGGCCTGCGTGGCCGCCTTGATGTCGACGTTGTCGAGGCCGACGCCGGCGCGGGCGATGACCTTCAGTCCGGACGCCCAGGAGATCGCTTCGGCGTCGAGCTGCGTCGCCGAGCGGATGAGGATCGCGTCGGCGGTGGCGAGTGCGGTGCGGAGGGCTCCGCGATCGGTTCCGTCGACGTGGACCACGTCGAAGTCGGGGCCGAGCGCGGCGATGGTGGCGGGCGAGAGTTCTTCGGCGATCAGCACGATCGGCTTCGACACGACAGATTCCTTCGGGGTCAGCGAGTGCGACGTGGGCCGTGCGGCCCAGTGGATCAGTCTAGCGCGCGCAACCGGTCGAAATCCTCACCCCATGAGATGGAGTACGTCGAGCTGCATCGCGGCAGCCCCGCAGAGCCCGGCCGCGAGCAGCAGCAGGCGGATCCCTCCGGTCCTGCGCCTGCCCAGCCAGAGCGCGACGACGAAACCGATCGGCGGTGCGGCGATGCCGGCGATGAGCGCGATCCAGGCGGTCGTGCTCAGCGCGTCGCCGAGGAACCCGACCATGCCGAGGAGGTTGCCCACCGCTGCGACGGAGGCGTAGATGTAGAGCGCCGTGATGACCGCGGCGGTCGCCCATCCCGAGATCTTCGCGGCCATTAGAGCGCCCCTCCGCTCGAGACGAGCATCGGCACCGGGACCAGCAGTATCGCGCCTGCGATGAGCGCCACGGCCAGGCGGCGCGTCGACCGGCCGCGGTTGAGGAGAACGGCGCTGAGGAACCACAGCGCCGGGGCGACGGGCGCGGCCCAGAACACGACCTGCTGCAGTGCTCCGCCGATGACGCCGCTGTTCGCCGCAACGGCTGTGTTCACCCCGCTGTAGTACTGAGCCCACGTCATCCAGACATAGGTGTACATGAGATACAGTCCGCCGATCACCCCGAGGAGGACGAGCGCGCCGTTGCTGAGCTGCTGGCGAGGTTCCGGTGCCGACTCGATCTCGTCGAGATCGCGTACGGATTCGGCTTCGCCGGTTCCGGACGCGACGACTCCTGGTGCCTCGGGTGAGAGCGCCACGGGCGGGTCGGGGGCCTGACCCTCCTCCTCGACGGTCCAGCCGCTCGCGAGCGTGCTTTCACGAGGCTCACGAGGCTCACGTGGGGACTTGTTCCGCATGCGCTCCAGCCTAGACCGGCCCGGCTTGGAGCACGGTGCGCGCGGTCACCGCTCGAGCGCAGCTGCGACGTCCGCGGCGTAGAGCAGATCGTCGCGATTCGGTCGCACGTAATCGGTGTCTCGCTCGGCGGGGCGCTCGGGGATCTCGATGCGCGCCGGCTCGACGTATCGCCAGGGGATCCGCTCGAGGATGTCGTGCATGACGTTGATGCGCGAGCGCTTCTTGTCCTCGCTCTCGACCGTGACCCAGCGCGATCCGGGGAGGTCCGTTGCCGCGAACATCGCGTCCTTGGCCCGCGAGTACTCCTCCCACCTGGTGATGGACTCCACGTCCATCGGTGACAGCTTCCACCGGCGCATCGGATCCTCGGCCCGGGAGCGGAACCGTGCCTCCTGCTCGGCGTCCGACACCGAGAACCAGTACTTGATGAGGTGGATACCGTCCTCCACGAGCATGCGCTCGAACGCCGGCGCTTGCCTGAGGAAGCGCAGATACTCCGGCTCCGTGCAGAACCCCATGACGCGCTCGACTCCGGCCCGGTTGTACCAGGACCGGTCGAAGAGCACGATCTCTCCCGCGGCAGGGAGGTGCTCGACGTAGCGCTGGAAGTACCACTGCGAACGCTCGCGGTCCGTCGGCGTCGGCAGCGCGACGATGCGGGCGTGCCGGGGATTCAGATACTCGGTGATCCGTTTGATGGCGGATCCCTTCCCCGCCGCGTCGCGCCCCTCGAAGACCAGGCACACCCTGGCACCCGAAGCGATCACCCACTGCTGCATCGCGACGAGTTCCGCCTGCAGGCGGCGGAGCTCGCGTTCGTACGCGCGCTTCGCGAGCTTCCGGGGTCTGGTGCCTTCAGGCACGGCTTCGTGCTCGTTCATACTGGGATCCTATGCCCCGGCGGCCGCGACCGCTGATGACAGCGCGACGTACACTGCCGTCCCGCTGAAGATGCTCAACGTCGCACTCCCCCGCCAGAGCTGCAGCCCGACGGTGATGGCGATGCCGAGCACCGTCGGGCCGAAGTGCATCACCTCGGTCGGATTCACGTCGCGGACCGTGTACAGCGCGAGGATGAGCATGATCCCCACGGGCATCCGCGCGCCGAGGTAGGCCAGGAGCTCGCTGTCGCGAAGCGGCGCGAGCATCCCGAACGGCACGGCACGCATCGCCCAGGTGATCGCCGCTGAGATCAGGATCCCCGCCAGCAGGTACGAGTGCTCAGCCGACACGGCGCGTCCGTTTCGTCAGTGCGTATCCGCACCCCAGCGCCAGCACGAACAGCCCCATGGCGATCATGAGCATGTTCTCCGGTGATACGAGCAGTCCAACGATCGCGCACCCGAATGCCAGCGCCGGGGCCGGTAGCGACCTTCGCACCTTGTAGGCTTCGACGCCGAGCACGACGAAAAGCGCTGTGAGGGCGAAATCGAGACCGACGACCTGCGGCGGGATCATCGTGCCCAGCCCGGCCCCGATCGTGACGAACAGCACCCAGAGGAAGTGGAAACCGGCCTGAATGGTCAGGATGCGCGCTCGGGTCCACCCGTGGGCGGCGGGCGTCGCCGTCAGAGCGTACGCCTCGTCCGTCAGCGCGAAGGTGCTGTATGCCTTCCACCCCCGTCCAGTCACACGGTGCAGCGGGAACGAGAGAGCATAGAAGACGTGCCTGAAGTTCACGATGACGGCGCTGACCGCGATCTGCGCGAGCGGCGCCGCGGCTGCGAAGAGTCCGACGAGGAAGAACTCGAGGGAGCCGGCGAAGACGATCGCCGCGAGCATCGTCGCCCACCACCACTCGAACCCCGACTGCACGACCAGCACGCCGAGGGCGAGACCGAGCGGGATCACAGCAAGCCCCGCCGGCAGCACCGTCCTGGCCCCCGCAACGATCTCGTCGCGCCGAGCGGGTTCGATGGCTTCGCGCTCGGGCGCCGCCTCCGGGCGGCGAGTCTGTGGCGAACGTGAACTCATACTGCAATGGTAGGGAATTTCGACACTCACAGGGTTGCCGAATCGGCCTGATACTCTCGAAAGATGAGCAATGATCATCGCATCGATGACCTCGATCACGCAATTATTGCCGAGCTGCAGCGAGATGCTCGACTCAGCAACACCGAACTGTCTCGTCGGGTCGGCCTGACCCCTGCCCCGTGCCTGCGCCGCGTGCAGCGCCTGGAACGGGACGGCGTCATCGAGGGCTACCACGCCAAGGTCGATCCGAAAGCTGCCGGACGCGGATTCGAGGTGATGGTGGCGATCGACATCGCGATGAACGATCGCAAGACCATCGAGGATTTCGAAGCGGCCGCCGCCGCCGTGCCCGAGGTGGTCGAGATGCGCCGCATGCTCGGACAGCCGGACTACTACCTGAGAGTGCAGGTCGCCGATACCGAGGCCTACGAGCGTCTCACCCTCGACACGCTCTCCCGGCTTCCGGCGGTCCACCGGCTGCTCTCGCACCAGACGATGCGCCTCGTGAAGGGCTAGGCGAGTCAGGCGCCCCCGCTGATCTCCCCAAATGCCGCAAGCGCTCGCTTCCGGCTCATCTGCAGATCGATGAGCGGGGCGAGCATCGCGCTCTCCGGCGCCCAGCGAGCGACGTACGCGCCTTCCGGGTCAAACTTCTGCTGCTGAGTCTCCGGATTGAAGATGCGAAAGAACGGGGCGGCATCCGCCCCGCAGCCCGCGATCCACTGCCAGTTGAACGTGTTGCTCGCGAGATCGGCGTCCACGAGCGTGTCCCAGAACCAGGCCTCGCCGATCCGCCAGTCGAGCAGCAAGTTCTTGGTGAAGTACGACGCGCAGACCATGCGGACGCGATTGTGCATGGTCCCGGTTTGCCAGAGCTCCTGCATCCCCGCGTCGACCAGCCCCATTCCGGTGGTACCGAACCGCCAGGCGCGAAGCACGTCCCGATCCGGCTCGGCCCAGGGGAAGGCGTCGAAGCGAGCGTCGAGGTTCTCCGTCGGCATCTCCGGTCGGTGATACAGCGTGTACCAGGCGAAGTCGCGCCAACCGAGTTCGGAGAGGAAGGTGGCCCGATCGCCGCGCACAGCGATCGTGCGATGCCAGACCTCTCGTGGGCTCATCTCACCCCACCGCAGGTACGGCGAGAGGCTCGAGGTCGCGGACACCGCTGGAACGTCCCGCAGACGAGCGTACTCAGCGGGTGACCGTTCGAGGAAGTCCTCGAGCACCGTATGCGCTTCCGCCTCACCCGGGGTCCAGCGCGCGGCGAGTCCCGCCGACCAGTCCGGTGCAGCCGGCAGCAGCCCCCACGCCACCAGCTCGTCCGATTCGGGGACGGAGGGCGGTCCCGAGCGTGCCGCTCGATCCGTTCGCGGTGCGGGAAGGGGCGCTGCGGGCTCATCCGCTGCGAGGCAGGCCCGCCAGTAGGGCGTGAATACCCGATAGGGCGAGCCCTGCTGCGTGGCGATGGTCCACGGTTCGCGCAGAACGTTTCCCGGGAACGAGTGCGCGTCGACGCCGGACTCCCTCAGTCGCTGCTTGAGGTCGGCGTCGATCGTCCGCTCCGCGGCACCGTATCTGCGATTCCAGGAGACCCGGGTGGCACCGGCCTCTGCCACGACTTCCGGGACGACCTTCCGCGCCGGCCCCCTGCGGAGCACGAGAGGGATGCCGATCTCGGCGAGCGCAACCGTCAGTGCCTTGAGCGAGTGATGGAGCCACCACCGCGCTGCACCGCCGATCGGACGCACCCCTGGCGACTCCTCATCGAGCACGAAGAGGGCGACGACGTCGTCGTCGCCCTCTTCCGCAGCGTTCAGTGCCGGGTGGTCCCCGATCCTGAGGTCATCGCGGAACCACACCACCGTTGTCATCACTCCATGGTAGAGAGTGTGCGATGGCGACGCGATCCCACTCGGGTGACCTAGCGGATGTCGAACCGATCCAGGTTGGCCACCTTCGCCCAGGCATCGACGAAGTCGCTCACGAATTTCTCCTGCGCATCGTCACTCGCGTACACCTCGGCCACCGCTCGGAGCTCGGAGTTCGAGCCGAAGACGAGATCGGCGCGCGTACCGGTCCAGGAGGGCTGGCCCGTCGTCTCATCGGTCGCCTGGAACGTGCGGGACTCGTCGTCCAGCGGACGCCAGGTGGTGTTGAGATCGAGCAGGTTCACGAAGAAGTCGTTCGTGAGCGCCCCCGGACGGTTCGTGAGCACGCCGTGCCGCGAGCCGTCCCAGTTCGTCTCGAGCACGCGCAGGCCACCGAGCAGCACGGTCATCTCGGGCGCCGACAGCGTCAGGAGATTCGCGCGATCCACGAGCAGGTGCTCGGCTGGCAGCCCGAGCGCACGCTCGCTCTCGTAGTTGCGGAACCCGTCAGCCGCGGGGTTCAGGTACTCGAACGACTCGACGTCGGTCTGCTCCTGAGTGGCGTCGGCGCGCCCCGGAGCGAAGGGGATCTCCACCTCGTGGCCGGCAGCACGCGCCGCCTGCTTGACGCCGACGTTACCCGCGATGACGACGAGGTCCGCGAACGAGACCCGCTTGTCTCCCGCCGACGCGTTGAAGTCGCGCTGCACTCCCTCGAGCACCTCGATGACACGGGCGAGCTGCTCGGGACGGTTGACCTCCCAGCTGCGCTGCGGCTCGAGACGGATGCGACCGCCGTTCGCGCCGCCCCGCTTGTCGCTGCCTCGGAAGGACGACGTCGCCGCCCACGAGGTGCTGACGAGCTCCGAGACCGTCAGACCGGCATCTGCGATGCGCTGCTCGAGCGACGCCACATCGGCGGCATCGATCGGGGCACCGTCTGCCGCGGGGATCGGATCCTGCCAGAGCAGGTCCTCTGCGGGAATCTCGGGGCCGAGGTAACGGGACTTGGGGCCCAGGTCACGGTGCGTCAGCTTGAACCATGCGCGGCGGTAGGCCTCCGTGAATGCCTCCTGGTCGTCGCGGAAGCGCAGCGAGATCTCACGGTAGATCGGATCCTCGCGGAGCGACAGGTCGGTCGTGAGCATGCGGGGCTCGCGACGCCCGCTCCCCTGCGCCATCGGCACCATGTCATCGCCGCCGCCATTGGTCGGGCGCCAGTGGTAGTGGCCGCCCTCGCCGGTCGTGAGCTCCCACTCGTAGGCGAACAGGATGTGGAAGAACTCGTTGTCCCAGCGAGTCGGGTGGTAGGTCCAGGTGACCTCCAGGCCGGATCCGATGGCGTCGTTTCCGCTGCCGGTGCCGTGTCCGCTCTTCCAGCCGAGCCCCATCTGCTCGATGGGAGCCGCCTCCGGATCCTCCGAGACGTGGTCGCCCTCGGGCGCCGCGCCGTGGGTCTTCCCAAAGGTGTGGCCGCCAGCGATGAGCGCGACGGTCTCCTCGTCGTTCATCGCCATGCGTCCGAAGGTCTCGCGGATGTCGTGCGCCGCCTTCACCGGGTCGGGCTCGCCGCCCGGACCCTCGGGGTTCACGTAGATGAGACCCATCATGGTCGCAGCCAGCGGGCGGATCAGCTCACGATCGCCCTCGTACCTGGCGTCGTCGCCGAGCCAGGTCTGCTCGGAACCCCAGTAGACGTCGTCGTCCGGCTCCCAGACATCCGGACGACCGCCGGCGAAACCGAACACGGGCATCCCCATCTGCTCGTGGGCCACATTGCCAGCGAGGATCATGAGGTCGCCCCAGGACAGGGACTTGCCGTACTTCTTCTTGACCGGCCAGAGGAGTCGGCGGGCCTTGTCGAGAATGACGTTGTCCGGCCAGCTGTTGAGCGGTGCGAAGCGCTGCTGGCCCGTGCCGCCGCCGCCGCGACCATCGAAGACGCGGTACGTTCCCGCCGAGTGCCAGGCCATACGGATCATCAGGGGTCCGTAGTTGCCGAAATCGGCTGGCCACCACGGCTGCGAGTCGGTGAGCAGTCCGGCGATGTCCTGCTTCACCTGGGCAAGATCGAGGGCCGCGAACGCTGCGGCGTAGTCGAAATCCCCTCCCTGCGGATTGGCGACGTCGGGATTCTTCGCCAGCACCTTCAGGTTGAGCCGGTTCGGCCACCACGTGGCGTTGCCGGTTCGCCCTCCTGCCGGCGCGAGCCCCTCACCGGGTGCATTATTGTCGGGTGCACTCGAGTGGTTGACGGGGCACTTACTCTCTTCGGTCACTCTCAGTTCCTTCCTTCGTTGGGGGGTGAGTCAGTCTGTACGCATGTGGTGTCAGCTCCGATGCGGTATCGGCGCCGATACGGCGTCAGTGCGCCTGCGCTGCGGCGCCGCTGGCCTCGCACTCGCGGCACACGCCACGGAACGTGACGGCCGCTTCCAGGAGGCGCATGCCGTGCGCGTGGTCCGGGGAGAGGCACGGCGCTTCGCCGACGACGCAGTCGATGTCTTCGACGCGTCGGCACACGACGCACTGAACGTGGTGATGGTTGTCGCCAATGCGGGTCTCATAGAGCGTGCTGTCGGAATCGGGCAGGCTCACGCGTCGGAGCAGACCGTGTTCCGTCAGGTCGTGCGCGATGTTGTGCACGGACTGCAGCGTGAGCGTCGGCAGTTCATCGGCAAGACCGGCGTGAACTTCGCCGGCCGAGCTGTGCGGGTGCGCGGCGAGGTAACCGAGCGCCGCGACGCGCCCGGCAGTGCTGCGCAGCCCGGAGGAGCGGAGCGCTGCGCTCCACTCCTCCGGATCCGGCACGCCAGCACGACGAGTCTCAGGAGTCTCGGTGCGGATCATGGGCCCCACCCTATCGCTGTTTTGAATGATTCAAAACCCTAAAGGTTGAGACTCGATCCCCGCGGCATGATCCTGCGCAGGATGTCGGCCACCGTGAGCACACCCACGACCCGATCGCCCCGCACGACGACCGCGAGCTGCTCGCCCGCTTCGCGCAGCGTACTGAGCGCCTCGTAGACCGGCGCGTCGGCCGAGAGGATCAGGGGCTCTCGCACGTGTTCCGCGGCGGGAACCGCCTCGGGCTCGAGCAGGAGATCGCGCACGTGCACCACGCCAGGCACCCCGGCTCCTCGCCTCAGCAGCACGCGCAGATGACCGGTGTCGGCGGCGACCCGGCGCACATCGCCCGCCGTCGCCGTCGCCGGTACGGTCGTGGCGTCGACTGAGTCCTCCCGGACCATGTCCTCGACCTTCAATCGCTCGATATCGAGGACGCGCGAGAGCTGCGAACGGAAGGACGCATTGAGCGTGCCGACCCTGCCCGAGTGCTCTACGAGCTGTCGGATCGTCGCAACGTCCTGTCCTCCGGCAGCGTGCCGCTCGGCCGGCTCAACGCCGCTCGCGACGACGAGCCGGTTCGCGATTCGGTTCATCCACACGAGCAGCGGCCGGAAGATCCAGGCCAGCGCCCGCGACGGCACGCCGATGATCTTCGCGGCGAACTCCGGATGCGCGATCGCCCACGACTTGGGCATCATCTCGCCGATCACGAGGTGCAGGAACGTCACGACGAGGAGCGAGAGCACGAATGCCGACACGTCGGCCACCTGCACGGCCAGACCCCATGACGCGAGTGCGGTACCCAGCGCTGCGTCGACTGCGGGTTTGGTGATCGCCCCGAGCGCGAACGTACACGCCGTGATGCCGAGCTGGGCTACGGCGAGCATGAGGGTGAGCTCGTTGACCCCCCGCAGCGCTGCACGCGCAGAACGGCTCGTCTTCGCGTCCGTTTCCAGACGATGCTGGCGTGCACCTAGCAGTGCGAACTCGATCACCACGAAGAATGCGGTGAGGACGATCAAGGCAACGGTCGCACTGATGACGACGACTGGCTGGTTCATCGACGGTCCTCCCCCTCGTGCGCGGCGCCGACGGTGCGCTGCTCCGCATCGTCCTCGCACGACCCCGGTTCGGCCCAGGCCTCTTCGGCGACGCCCTCGGGGTTCTCGGTGTCTTCGACCTCGATGACAGCGACGCGCAATGCATCAGGCACGTGCTTGGAGATCCCGAGCACTTCCACCTGCAGTTCCCTGCGGACCGGTCGGGGCAGCACGAGGTCGGCCGGGTCCTCCGGCAGCGGCACGCGAACCGTGTCGCCAACCTCGGGGAACCCCCGATCCGCGGAGATCACGAGGCCCGCGAGGGTCTCGTAATCGCCCTCGGGGAGATCGTGTCCGATCGCCCGCTGTACCTCGTCGAGGTGCACTTCGCCGTCGACCAGCCAGGTCCCATCAGACTCGGCGACGATCGCGGCAGGTGCGTCGTCGTCGTGCTCGTCGGTGATCTCGCCGACGAGCTCCTCCGCGAGATCCTCAGTGGTGAGCACCCCGGCGAACCCGCCGTACTCGTCGATGACGCAAGCGAACTTGGCGTGCGCTTCACTCATCTCCTCGAGCGCGTCGGGGAGCGGCATGAGCGCCGGCACGAACAGCGGCGCGCGCATGATCTGCGTCACCCGAGCCTCGTCGGGGAGGTCGGTGCGCAGTAGGTCGACGAGCTGCACGACGCCAATCGGCTCGTCCTCATCATCGACGACGGGGTACCTGCTGTGCTCGTGCGCCATGAGGGCGCGCAGGTTGCCGAGCGTGGTGTCGGCATCCACGACCGCGACGCGGGAGCGGGAGATCATCGCATGCTCGACGTCCTCATCGGGGAAGTCCAGGACGCGATCGATGAGCATCGACAGGTTGTCGGGAAGGTCGCCGCTCTCTCGGGAGTCCGCGACGGCTCGCTTGAGATCTTCCGGAGAGGCACTGGAGTCGACGTCGTGGACCGGCTCAACGCGGATGAGGCGGAGGAGACCGTTGGCCGCCCGATCGAAGACCGTGATCAACCATCCGAAGAGCAGCAGGTAAATGAGGGTCGAGCGGGCGAGCCCGCGTGCCAGCGATTCCGGAGCGGCGATGGCGAGGTTCTTCGGGTACAGCTCCGCGAAGATCATCTGGATCAGCGTGGCCGCGATCAGTGTGAAAACGGTGCCTGCCGTCACGCTGACGGCGGCCGGGACGCCGACGCCGCCGAGCAGCACGCCCAGGGCTTCACCGATGAGCGGCTCTGCAACATAGCCCACCAGGAGGCCGGTCACAGTGATGCCGAGCTGCGCCCCGGACAGCATGAACGAGGTGCGCTTCGTCACGGCGAGCGCGCGGCGCGCGGCGGTGTCACCGGCCTGCGCGCTCGCGGCGAGCCGGGATCGGTCGACCGACATGTACGCGAACTCTTGGGCGACGAAGTAGCCGTTGAGCGCGATGATCACGAGGACCACGATGATGCCGACGATAAGTGTCAGGACTGCCGTCAGCACGGGAGATTCACCCCCTCTGCGAGGGCGTCGCGCCTGCTGGGCGCGGATCGCTCTAAGCGATCAGGAGTTTCGGTACGGCGGCAACTATGACTCGGGCCGTCAGATGACGACCCGGACTCAGGGGCAGAACCCATGTGTCGGCTTCACTCTCCAGTGCGTGGAAGTCGGGCAGGGGTTCCAGAATACACAGCTCGCACCGTCGAACTCGTCGGAGCGAAGAACACTCGGCGTATGCTCAGCGGCGCACAGGGCGCGATTGCGAACGATCATCCAGGTGCACCACCGTGAGCTGGAGAATCGGGGCAGGGCGATCGGCGAGCGCAAATAGAGCTGCGAGCGCTTCGGTCAGCTCGCCGAGGGTCTCCAGCAAGGGCCGCGCCGATGAGACACCCACTGACACCGTGATCTCGGCCGCCGCTGAACCGTCGACAACTCGCACGCGTGCACTGGGAGCCTCCGCGCCCCAGGCCGAGGCGCCCAGCGCGACCGCACGCGACAGCACGGAACCTGCAGGGTACAGGTTCGTGACGCCCACAACGCTGCACAGCACATTCTCGATCTCTTCGATGCTCGGAGCGACCGGCATAGCGTTCTTCTCCTTTTCACTCATGACTTGCTACTCACCGCCTCTGGCCTGCAGGTCCACGACGTCGATGTCGATCCCTTCAACGTTCAATTGCGTGTGCTCGGCCAGCCGTTGCGCGATCTCGTCGCGGAGGGCGTCGACCGCCGCTCCAATCGGGTACCCGTAACAGATACTGACTTCGATCTCAACGCTGACCGGAGCCAGCGGTACTTCCACGTCACCTCGAATGCGACAGCGACCGATCAGCGCCCCGGGCACCACGGCATCGGCTCCGCGGACGAGCCCGCGAACGGCCCCCTCGGTGAGACCGAAATCCCCGTCGGCACCCGGGACCTCGAGCGGGATCCGCCGTCCCGGTCGGGAGTTGGGCGGGATCTGAGACAGAATGCGATCGATCCAGAGCTCGTCAGCAGGGGGCTCTGCCTCGACGTCGGCTCGAAGCATTTCACTGCGCACATCTCGCAGGCGCTCGAGAGCCTCAAGAGCGATGCGGCACGACGGGGAACTCTCGATGCGAGCGTTCCGTGGCACTCTGCCGGCTTCGACGTAGTCACTCAGCTCTTCGAGGGTGTACCCGTCGAAGTCCTCGACCTCCAGCGAGTCGGGCAGTTCGGGTTCGCGAGTCATCGCCACGCCTCCATCCGCACAATAATCGATTTCCGTGCCCTGGCTATCAGGCCGCGCACTGTGGACACCGGGACACCCAGTTCGGTCGAGATCTCGCCGTAGGAGAGTTCGCCGAGTTCGCGGAGCACCCAGCATTCGCGCTGCTCATCCGGCAACGACCTGAGTGCCTCACCCAGAGCCCGCAGTCTCTCACTGTTCTCGGCCATCCTGGAGGGGCTGGCCTCGGCATTGGTGGGCAAGTCCACCCCGTCGAGGTCCGTTTCACGACCGGCTCTGCGAATCTGGTCGATGCACCGGTGACTGACCAACCGCATCAGCCACGACTTCACTTTGTTCGGGTCCCGGAGCTCGGGAAGTCGGTGCCAGGCCGCGACAAACACTTCCTGCACGATGTCGTCGACATCGGCACTCCCAGAGAGCATGCGTCGCGCATAGGCGCGCATCAACGGCGTGTAGCGGCGTACCAGCACACCGAATGCCGCGACATCGCCGTCTACGCATCGGCCGACAACGATTCGGTCTTCAGAATCATCGAGATTCGTTGAGACCCTGACGGTTCCATCGAGCATCTGCCCACCCCCATCGCCGCACTGACGACACCTGGCTCACTTGATCGGCGACGTCCCCTGCGGTCAGCGTATCGCCAGACAGGAGCGGTGCGGAGACCGCGGACCATATTCTCAGTCTCCGCACCGCGCCCAGCGAGTGAGGCCTACTTCTTGAACGTGTCCTTTACGTCCTCGGCCGCCTCGCGGGCATCACCCTTAACCTGATCGGCCTTGCCCTCCGCCACCAGACGCTCGTTGTCCGTCGCGTTGCCGACGGCCTCCTTCGCCTTGCCGGTCAGCTGCTCAGCTTTCGCCTTGATCTTGTCTTGTGCACTCATGTTCGTAGTCCTTTCGTGAGGATGTGGGTGGAGATGCCCGGTCGCCGACGGCGGCCTGGCGTTACAGGACCCGTGCCGGGGGAGCCGCGATGCGCGACCGCAAACCAGCATGGATCGAGACGTACACGAGGTTCGCCGACCCCGTGAGCGTGGCGAGATTGTTTGCGAGCGACGTGACGGTGTCGGCCACCTCTCTCGGAGATACCCCGGACCGAGGCGTGACGCGGACATGCAGCACCTCTTGCCCACGGTAGCGTCCGCCCGAGATCTTCGCAGAAACGATCTCCGAACGCTGCGCGAGCGACTGCTGCAGCGCGTCTGCGGCGAAGCTGTCGCTGATCACCACGCGACCGAGCTCGTCCTCCCGCACCGCGATCCGCACGCGGTCGCGCCGCCGTCGGGTGAGCATGCGGACCATCACGGTCACGCAGATCAGCACGACGATGGCGCACGCGGCGACCACGGCGACATCGAGCCACGTCACCGCGGATGATGCTGTGATCACGGTGCTGCTCTGAGCGGACTGAGCGGCTTCGATCGCCGCTCTGCCGGCACTCGCCCAGGCCTCCCCGATCGGCGCGACCAGCACCGATGTGGCGGCGAGCGCCCCCGCGGCGAGGAGAACGACGCCGACGATGAACAGGATGGCGCGGTTGAGGCCGCGGTTCACGTGGTTCATGCCGGCTCCTTCTCTCGTGCGGCGACCACGTATACGCGGACGCGCGGTTCTCGTTCGAGTCCGATCCGCGACAGCTCGCGCGCCGCCGACTCAGACACCGCGGCGCGGTCCACCTCGACGCCGAACGACGGGCGTATGGTGACATCGACGACCCGGTGCCCCACTCCGACACTCACCTCGCGGCGATCGAAGCTCAGGTCGTTCGCGACTCCCTGTGCGATCGCCGAGGCGAGCGCACCGTTGTCGACGAGGATCGCCGGCCCCTCGTTCTGCACCCGCTGTTTCGCGAGCCGGCCCGGTGCAAGCGCGAGAAACACGCAGGCGATCCCGACGAGCCCGACGACAACGGATCCCGCGACGATCGCGACGACCTGTCCGTTCTCGGGGAGCTCCGCGAGCCATGTGGCCATGGCTCCAGGAGGCGCGAGGAGCGCCGGGAGCTCGAGGGAGCGGAGGATGGTCTCCGTCGCGACCCACGCGAGCGCCACGATCACGAGGACCAGCACGATCGCCGCGGCGATGGCGCGTGAGGAGTGAGACTCCCGACGCACGACGCGTTCCAATACCTGTTCGCTCATGTCATCTCACCCGCTTTCTCGCGGCGACGATCGCGCCCGTAATGGTGACGGCGACGCGATGAACCTCGCGGCCCGTCGCAGCACCGACGCGGTTCTGCAGTTCTGCCTGAATGGCGGACACGTGATCGAGGAGGTTCGTGTGCTCCGCGATCGCCGCGTCGTCTCCGAGGTCGGGGATGCCGAGCTTGGCGTTCACACGAAGCGCGAGCCCTCCTCGCCACTCCCCCAGGTCGACGCTCACGTCGCCTCGCGGAACGCCGACGACGGCCGCAGCCGTTTCGCGCGCCACTTTCTCGAGCACCTGCTCGCGCACTCGCACGCGGCCCGGAACGGCTGGGGACCCGTCGCCGCCCTGCACAGGCAGGCCAGCTTCGGGAGTCATCACGAGCTCCTACGGCCGGTGAACGCCCCGAAGATCGCGTTCGCGTTGGTGCGTCCGCTGGCCAGTGCGCCGATGAGGGCACCCACCACCATGAAGACGGCGACGAGCAGGAAGCCCCAGAAACCAAAGAGGAGCGCCGCGATCGCGAGTGCGGCGCCGATCAGTGCGCCGGTTGCCACGGGATTCATGAGACACGCTGCTCGGTGTCGTCCTCGTGATCGTCACCTGGCAGGTGCACGTCGTTGACGTCCACATTCACCTCGACGACCTCGAGCCCGACGAGTCGTGTGATGGCATCGGTCACAGATACCCGCACATTCTCAGCGACGGTCTGGATCGGGGCGGGGTAGTCGACGACGATGGTGAGATCGACCGCAGCCTGGGTTTCGCCAACCTCGACCTTCACACCCTGCGTGAGATCCGTCGCATTGATGGCGTCGCGGATCGCACCGAACGCCCGCGCTCCGCCGCCGCCGAGCGCGTACACGCCGGAGACCTCGCGTGCTGCGATCCCCGCCACCTTCGCGACGACATCGTTGGCGATCGTAGTGCGACCGGTAGCGTCGATGTCGCCCTGAGTCTGGGGCGTCGCCGGCCGATCGACGCGACCGACCGATGCGGGCGCCTTCGCCGCCGAGGAGCCTTCACCGGCACCGGCAGCCTGAGTGTTGACCTTTTCGTTCGACATGTGCAGTGTCCTTTCGTGTGAGAAAAGCGATGCGCCGACTAATGCGGGCCTGCGCACCGTGCGCTCGAACTTCGCGCTACACATAGGACGGACGCCGCACGCGATTCGTCACAAATTCGTCGAACTTTTTTCCTGCCGCCGGAGACGCCCTGCTCGCCCGCCCTCAGAATCTGCCGCTGCTCCGTCTCGCCCGTCGCGACAGCGAGTCGATCGTCACCGCGAGCACGAGCACGGCACCGGTCACGATGTAGCGGACCTCGGCGGCCACCCCGATGAGATTCAGGCCACTCGTGATCGACTGCAGCACCAGCATGCCGAGGAGCGCCGCGAACACCGAGCCGCGTCCGCCGAAGAGACTCACCCCGCCAATGACGGCCGCGGCGATCGCCATGAGGTTCGTGTCGGTGCCGCCGCTCGACTGGGCGACGGACTGGAGGCGGCCGGCTGCGAGCACGCCTCCGAAGACGGCGAACATCGAGCACAGCGCGAACACGCTGAGGTAGACGCGGTTCACCGCGATACCGGCTCGTCGTGCCGCCTCCTCATTGCCACCGACGGCGTAGACGTGCCTCCCCCAGGTCGTGCGGCGGAGCACCTGATCCATGATCACGATGATCACCACCCAGAGCAGCGGCATGTACCCGATGCCTCGATCGATGTTCAGGTAGTAGGCCAGACCCCCGATCGCCGCCATCATCAACACGGCCCGGATCCCGATGGACAGCGTCGTCGGCGCCGACAGGCCGTTCTTCCGTCGTTTCCGGATCGCGAGCATGCGCAGTCCGAAGTAGAGCAGACCTGCCACGACGGCCAGTGCGTAGGACGCCCAGTCGGGCAGGAACCAGAAGTTCGCGAAGTCGATGATCCAGGAGTCGCCGGGCAGGTTCACGGTGCCGTTGGAGCCGAGCACCCAGAGCTGAACACCGAGGAACGCGAGCAGACCGGCGAGTGAGATCACGAAGCTCGGTACCCCGAATCGGGTGTAGAGCAGTCCGTAGAGCGAACCGATGAGCAGACCGCAGACGAGGGCGGCCAGCATGGCGGTGAGGAGCGGCCACCCCTGGTAGACGAAGAGGACCGCCATGATCGAACCGCCGACGCCGCTCACCGAGCCGACCGACAGGTCGATCTCTCCGAGCAGAAGCACGAGGACGATCCCCACCGAGATCATGCCGATCGTGGCGGAGTCGAGGCTCAGCTCCACCAGGTTCCTCGAGGACAGGAATCTAGGGTTCAGGAAGTAGAAGATGCCCCAGATCACGACCAGTCCGACGAGCACCGGAACCATGCCGAGGTCTCCGGATCGCATCCGTCGGAGGAAGCCGCGCAGCAGCTCGCCTGGCGACGAGTCCTCGACGAGACGCTCATCGCTCCGGTCTGCGAACGCTGTGGGAGGGAGCGCCGTACTGTTCACGGTGTTCGTGCTCATGGTCTCAGGCTGATCGGTCATGCGTGCTTCTCCTTTGCGGCGCGCTGCGCGACGACGTTGTCGGACGCTCCGGTGATAGCGGCGACGAGGTGTTCCGTCGTCGCCTCCTCGATCGTCATCTCCGCCGCGTTCTTGCCGAGCCGCAGCACGATGATGCGGTCCGCGACGGCCTGGACATCCGCCATATTGTGGGTGATCAGTACGACGCCAAGGCCGTTCTCGCGCAGGCGCTCGACAAGATTCAGCACTTCGGCCGTCTGTGCGACGCCGAGCGCCGCCGTCGGCTCGTCGAGCATGACCACCTTCGGGTTGCCGACGAGGCTGCGGGCGATGGCCACGGTCTGCCGCTGGCCGCCTGACAGGGAGGCGATCGGGATCCGCACCGAGGGGATCTTCGCACTCAATTGCCGCAGCAGCTGCCAGCTGCGCGCTTCCATCTCGACTTCGTCGAGCACACCTCCGACCGTCTCCTCCTGGCCGAGGAAGAGGTTGGCGACGACGTCGAGGTTGTCGGCGAGCGCGAGATCCTGGAAGACCGTCGCGATCCCGAGTTCTTTCGCCTGGCGCGGGCCATTGATCGTCACCCGCTTGCCGTCGAAGATGATCTCGCCCTCATCGGGCTGGTAGACGCCCGACATGATCTTGACGAGCGTCGACTTGCCGGCGCCGTTGTCGCCGACGAGCGCGACGACCTCGCCGGGAGACACGTTCAAATGGACGTCAGTCAGCGCCTGGACGGCGCCGAATCGTTTCCCGACCGCTGAGAGCGTCAGAACGGGAGGGGCTGTCGACATCGATGTTCCTCGTTTCGAGAGAGTGACGGTGGTGCAGGGCGGGCGCCCGAAGGCGCCCGCCCGTGCCGATCAGCTCAGGCCGGCGGCCGCGCAGGCGTCGGCGTACTGGTCGGTGCAGATCTGGTCGACGGTGTAGAACTCGTCTTTCACGACGGTGTCCTTCACGTTGTCCTTCATCACGGCGATCGGATCGAGGATGTAGGAGGGCACATCCTGGAAATCGGTCGTGTCGCTCGGCGTCTCCCCGTTCAGCAGGTCGACTGCCAGCTGCGCGGCCTGCTCAGCCTCGGTCTTGATGGGCTTGTAGACCGTCATGTACTGCTCTCCGGCGAGAATGCGCTGGATGCCCGCGAGTTCGGCGTCCTGACCGGTGATCGGCGGGTACTCGCTCACGCCTGCGGCCTTCAGCGCGGCGAACACGCCGCCGGCCTGCCCGTCGTTCGCGGCATAGACGCCCGCAAGATCGTCGGGGTCGATGTTGTTCAACTGGCTGCTCGTGAACTGCTGCGCGTTGTCCGGGCTCCAATCGGGGTTGTCGTACTCGGCGACCACGTTCAACTTGCTCTCGTCGATGACGTTGTGCGCTCCCTGCTTGAACTGGGCGGCGTTCGGATCGGTCGGCGCTCCGTTGAGCATCAGGATGTCGCCCGAATCGCCTGTGGCATCGACGAGCGCCTCCCCCTGCAGCTCCCCGACGCGTTCGTTGTTGAACGAGATGTAGTAGTCGGCACCGGTGATGAATCGGTCGTACGCGACCACCGGAACGTCGGAGGACTGCGATGACTTCACGATGCCTTCGGCCGACTTGCCGTCGACAGGGTCGAGCACGAGCACGGAAGCACCGTCGGTGATCGCCGACTGGGCCTGCTGCTGCTGCTTCGACGCGTCCTGATCCGCGTTCAGGTAGTTCACGGTGCAGTCATCGCAGAGTTCCTTGACCTTGGCCTCGAACAGGGGCTTGTCGAAGGCTTCGTAGCGCGTGGTCTTCGTCTCGGGCAGCAGCAGAGCGATCGTCTTGCCGCCTTCGCCGCCGTCGCCCGAAGCGTCGTCGGCGGAATTCGCCGCGCACGCCGTGAGACCAGCGGCCGAGATGAGTGTGACCAATCCGAGTGCGGCGGTGCGGGATATACGGTTCACGGGTTTCCTCCCCATTGAGTGAAATGTGCGCCCGCATGTCGAATCGCGTACGGGCTCGATCCACAGTGTGCGCCGCTCAGGCGTTGCCGTCAAGGGTCGAAGACAAAACTGCCAAAACTTCCACGAATTCTGACTTTTGTGTTTAGACCTTGACGCCAAAGGCAAACTGCGCGACAGTACGGTCATGACGAGTCCACACAGTTCGGCGGCCCTGCGCGACCGGAACCGCAAACTCGTCTTCGACGCGCTCAGATCGTTCGGCCCCTCCGGCGAGGCCAGCCAGGCCGACGTAGCCAGGCACACCTCGCTGGCCCCCGCGACGGTCTCGACGAACGTGCGGGAACTCGAGGCCGCGGGCCTTATCACCGTCACAGCCGGTGCCGGCCGCCGCGGAGCGGTACTGCGCATCGACCCGGGCGCAGGGATGGTGGGCGGGATCGACTTCGGTCACTCGCACGTGCGCGTCTCGCTCGCCGACCTCGGAGGGACGATCACCGCGAGCGCGACTGCGCCGATCGCAGACGATCACGATTCGAACGATGGCCTCGCGCTCGCGAACGACCTCCTCGACGGCCTGAGAGCCCAGGCCGATCCCTCGCTCACCCTGCACGCGATGGGCGTCGGTCTCCCCGCCCCCATCGGAGCGAACGGGGTGATCGACTCCGGCTCGATCCTTCCCGGCTGGGTCGGCATTCACGCTCGCGAAGCCGTTCAACGGCGATTCGGAGTCCCGACGATCGTCGACAACGATGCGAACCTCGGTGCACTCGCCGAGTTCGCCGTGGGCGCGGGGCGACCGTACTCGTCTGTGGCGTTCATCAAGGTTTCGTCGGGCATCGGAGCCGGTATCGTCCTCGATGGACACATCTTCCGCGGCGGCATCGCGACGGCGGGCGAACTCGGACACCTCACCATGCAGGAGGACGGACCGCTGTGCCGCTGCGGCAGCCGCGGCTGCCTCGAGTCCTACGCCGGGGGCGCCTCCCTCGTGCGGCAGTACCGCACCATCGCACCGGACCTCACGGTGTCGGAGTTCGTGGGTCGGGCGACCGACGGCGACGTCGGCGCACGTCGGCTCATCGAGGATGCGGGGCGCCATCTGGGCCGTGCAGCCGCCTCGCTCGCCCAGATCCTGGGCCCCGAGGCGATCGTGGTGGGCGGCGACCTCGCCGAGGCGGGCGACCTGCTGCTCGACGGCGTCCGCGAAGGACTCCGGCGTCACGCTCTCGAATCGATCGCCGCTCACACCGCCGTCGTGCAGGCGGACCTCGCGGATCGTTCAGCAGCCATCGGGGCCGTGCTCATGGCGCTCGAAGCGGTCGACGTCTGACCGGCATTCAGCGTCGACGGTCTTCCCTCAGGAGATGAGCAGGTCTGGCCGGAGCGCATCGACCGCTGTCGTGGCGATCTCGCTGAGCATCGCTCCCCGGCCGACGCCGACCACGGGAAGCCCGGCACCGCGCGCAGCGGCGAACCCGATCGGCGAGTCCTCGAAGGCGACGGCGCGCTCCGGCTCGACGCCGAGCACCTCGAGCGCCTGTACGTAGCACGCGGGATCAGGCTTCGCCCGCTCCACGTCCTCGAGCGCCACCACGACGTCGATCTGGTCAAGCAGTTCGATCTGGCTGAGCGCTGGGACGGCCACCGTCTTGCTCGCCGCCGTCACCACCGCGATCGGGGTACCCCCTGCGTGCACCGCTCGCACGAACGCCTCCGCCTCACCGCTAATGCGTCGCTCGCGGTACACCGCATCGAGATAGCGTCGATTGAACAGCTCCACGAGTTCGCCGACGCGACGGGGATCGGCGTCGCCCGAGAGCTCCTGGAACATGCTCTCCTCGGTGCGCCCGAGAAACCGGTCGAAGTACCGCTCGCGGTCGAGGCGGACGCCCAGTCGCTCGATGGCGATCTCGGAGACCAATTGGCCGATGAGTTCTTCGTCGTCCGAGAGCGTGCCGTTGAAGTCGATGAGCAGGGCGTCAGCGTCGCGGATGAGCTGCGCGATACGCGGGCCGCGAGCGACGGCGCGGTGCGGTCGCTGGAGCGTCGGGATCTGAGACATGGGATCCTCCCTCGGTGACTGAGTCGGTCACCGGCGACCCTACGCTGCACGCGCGAACGATAGATGAACGGCGCGTGACCCGTGAGCATCTGGAGCACCTGCTCACCCTCGATCGATGACCGTCGACAGTGAGAAAGAGGTCACCGTATTACTCACACCAGGCATCGCGCTGACCGTCTCCCAGATCTCCTGCACCCGCTCCACCGAGCGAGCGTCGACACGGACAAGCAGGTCCAGGTCACCCGCAAGAATGTCGCACTTCACCACCTCAGGGATTCTCGCGAGCTGCGCGATGACCTCAGCACCGCGCATGCGGTCTGCGCGATCGATGAAGAGCACTGCGCTCACCCGTTCCTGGGGCGAAGACCCCCCGCGAATGATGGTGTATCCCTGAATGACTCCCGTACGCTCGAGACGCTCGATGCGCTGGCGAACGGCGTTCCGCGAGAGCCTCACCTTCGCCCCGAGCGAGACGAGTGGAATGCGGGCGTCTGCGGTCAGCTCGGCGATGATGTGTTCATCGATCGCATCCCGGTGCACCGTCACGACGTACCGCCACCGAACGTCGCATCCAGAGCCGCCTCCACATCATCGAGAAGGTCGCGCTGATCCTCGATACCCACCGAGAGCCGCAAGTGCCCGAAGTGCCGGAACTCGTCCGGGTAGTACCGAACCCGACCACCCTCGGTTCCGACGTGAACGATGAGCGAGTCATCGTGTCCGAGCGAGAACCCTGAAGTGATGAGTCGCAACTGCGAGACGAATCGGTTCTGCATGTCCGGACCCCCGCGAACGGCGAACGCGAGCGTGCCGCCATACCCGGAGCCGCCGAACTGCCGGGTCGCGAGGTCGTGCTGCTCGTGGCCGGGCAGGCCGGGATAAGCGACGTACTCGACACGGCTGTCCGCGTCGAGCAGGTCGGCGATCGCATGCGCAGAAGCGAACTGCTGACGCAGGCGAAGCGGAAGCGTCACGGATCCGCGTTGGATCTGCCACGCGTTGAAAGGCGAGATGATTCCACCGACATCGACCATGGCATCGGCTTTGATGCGTTCGACGAGATCCGCTTTGCCGATGACGGCGCCACCCATCGCATCGCCGTGCCCGTTGATGTACTTGGTCAGAGAGTGCACGACCAGATCAGCCCCGTCTGCGAGCGGTCGATAGAACGGGGGCGGTGTGAACGTCGAATCGACCACGAGAATCGCCGAAGCCTCGCGCGCGATCTGCGCCACCCCGGTCACATCGGCGACCTTCGTCGTCGGATTCGCGATCGCCTCGATGCAGATCATTCGGGTGTTCGGGCGGACCGCGTCGCGCACCGCGTCAAGGTCACTGATGTCGACGAATGTCGCTTCGATCCCGTATCGGTTCGGGAGCAGTTCCGACCAGAGCCGCCAGGTGGCTTCGTAGGTGACATCGCTGACGAGCACATGGTCGCCGACTCGAACATGCGTGAAGAAGACAGCGTGCAGGGCGGCCACCCCACTCGCGAGCGCGACCGCGGCCTCCCCGCCTTCCAGTGCGACGAGTTTCTCCTCGAGGGCCGCCTGATTGACGCCGCTGTTCCGGGTGTACAGGCCCTCGGTGGTGGCGGACCAGCTGATGTCGCTCGGGTCGTCGGGCAGCAGATACGAGTTCGCCATCACCAGCGGGGTGCGCAATGCACGGGTACTGTCTATCCGATTTCCCCCGTGAACGGCCAGACTCAGCGGTCCGAGCGTCGCGTGATCACTCCGGTCGGGTCGGGATTCGATCATTTCGGCGCTCTCCTCGTCATCAATTCCTGATACCCACACTTTTATGGGCTTTATTGGCATACTAACGTGCTTATCTTGCACAGGTCGAGACCTCGTTTCAACAAGCGTTACCGGTGTCCTAGGCTGAGGCCATGGCCACACACTCGAGCATGGGACGCGGTATGGAGGTCTTTCGCAGCCTCGGCCGAACGGCTCACGCTCTCCCCTGCGGCACCCCGGTCTCGAGCCTCGCGGAAAGCCTGGAGCGTGATCGCTCCCAGGTGTCGCGGACTCTTGCTGCGCTCGCGCAGGCTCGGCTGGTCGACCGCACACGGTCGGGTTACCGGGTCGCAGCCCGCACCTACGCGCGTGCTCAGGCCCTTTCCGAGCATCGACTGCGGGTCGACGGGCTCACCGTTCTCGAACAGTTGAGCTCTGTCACCGGGGAGGCATGTTTTCTCGGGGAGCTGTACGGTGCGAGCACGGTTACCATTGCCGAGAGCATCCCGCAGTCAATGGGCATGGTGGGATCATGGGTCGGGCGCGCGTATCCGGCGTTCTGCAGCGATGCGGGATACGCCGCGCTGTGGGACGCCGATGACGCGGAGATCGCCGCCGTGCTCGGGCGGATCGACGCATCGCTCGGCGGGCCCGGCGCGGTGGCGGGAGTGGCTGAATTCATCACCAGACTGGAGCGTGCACGCGCGCGCGGCTACTCGATCGTAGACGAGGAGGCCGAGTCGGGGCTGACATCAGTAGCTGCTCCGGTGTTCGACTATCGGGATGAAGTGGTCGCGGCCATGCAGGTCGTCGGCCACAGCGCACCCGTGCGATCCCGCGTCTCCGAGCTCGGCGACGCCTGCCGAGCAGCAGCGGAGCATCTCAGCGCCGTCCTCCGTGGAGCGGCAAGCGCCTCAGACTTCCAACAGGTCCACCACTGAGCGCAGCGCTGTCGGAACCTTCCGGGCAGCACGGACTTCCTCGGATCGGCTCGCCACACTGAGTGCGCCGACCACCTCTCCCCCACGGACGATTGGCATACCGAACTCGCGTACGCCGTACTCGTACTCCTGATCCGCATCGACATATCCACGTCCGCGATCCCGATCGACGAGCCTCACCACCTCAGCGACGGACCGCGCGGACCGCGGGCCTCCGACCCCGGTGAAAGAGGTTGCGGCCAGACGGGTCGAGACCTCCGCCTCACTGTCGAACCAGAGCAGCGCACGTGGCCCACCGCACCAGACCGGCGTCTCCATTCCCGGCCTGACCGCACTCTCCGGAGCACCTGCCGACCCCTCGTAACGCAGCTGAACCGCGCGGTCACCGTGCGGCACGACGAGCCGGACGATCACCTGGAACGTCGTCGCGAGGCGACGCATCTCCGCTCGCGCGGCGCGTACCCAATGCTCCTGCCGAACGGCCGCGGCAGCGAAGTACGCTGGTCCGGCGCGAAACACGCCGTCGGGTTCACGAAGCAGGTACTCGAGATCGACCAGCTCCTGAGTCAACCGAGACACACGACTTCGTTCGATGTTCACCAACTGCGCCAGACGGGACGCCGTGAGACCCGGCCTCCCGCTCACTTCACGGTCGACGATCGCGGTGAGCAAAGCGGCTCCTTGCATCACGGACGACGCTGCAGCAGAGGGGCGCTCGGTCGACGCTGAAGAGGATTCCATTCGCTCAGACTACTCACTCATCAACCAGCATGGTGCGCAGGACCCCCGAGCGCCACGCGACCGGATGCAAGCGTTCCACCCCAGGCCGCATACGTCGCAGCAGCGATCACGCCGGACTCCGCGGCGAGCTCATCCATGGTCCGCTGATGGGCCCCCTGCGCCCCCAGAATCACGACCTCGTCTCCCGGCTGCACCCCTGGCACCTCAGTCACATCGATCGAAAACGAGCACATCGCCACGAGATCGATCATCTGCGCGGCTCGTCCGCGGATGAGCACCCGGCCGGTGCCGCTCAACAGGCGCGGAATGCCGTCCCCGTAACCGAGCGGCACGGTCGCGATGACCGCATCCCGCTCGAGCACGACCGTCCGGTCGTAACCGACCGTCGCGCCTGCCGGATAGCGCGAAACCGACGCCACCTCCGATGTCACGCGCATCGCGGGGCTCTGCCCGGGAACCGGTGCGGACGTGTCCCCGTAGACCGCCGCACCGATACGAACCAGATCGAGGTGGCTCTCGGGAAGCGTCAACGCGGCGAACGAGGTCGCGCAGTGACGCTGTACGTCGATGGCCCGATCGGGTCCGAGCTCCCGGAACACGAACGCCACATCGCTCAGGAACGCCTCAAGCCCCGCGCGTGTCTGCCCCACTGACTCGCAGGGGAAGTGTGCGCAGACGCCACGCACGGAGAGACCGTCCAGCATCAGTATCGCCCTGAGCTCGGCGCGGCCGGCATCGCTGCTCAGATCAACGCTTTCTCGAGAGATCCCGGGACCATTTGTGGCGAGGTGGATATCGAGCGTGAGCGACTCCGACCGGGCGACCTCCGCGATCGCCCGGGCGTGAGCGAGTCCTCCAACCCACTCCTCGATACGCAGCGCCGTTCCAGATAAAGCCTCTCGCGGAGTGGCGGCGCGAACGCGCAGCAGCCGCCCCGAGAAGCCGAGCCGCCGCACTGCTCGCGCCTCGGCATTACTCGCGATACCCAGGGTCTGTATCCCTGCCCGCATCAGTTCGGGCACCACGATGTCGATACCGTGACCATAGGCATCGGCTTTCACGACTGCGCAGATCTCGGCCCCTCCGGCTGCCGCGACGCTCCTCTGCACGAGCTCGACGTTTCGTCGGATCGCGGAACCGTCGACGGCCACGCGGAAGCGGTCACTCATCCTTCCGCCGCCCGTACCTGTTCAGGCCGGAGCCGCGCTCCCCGCCTCCCGTGCCGCCACCAGAAGAACAGGTAGCAGAGGCCGACGAACGGAACTCCGAAGTACAGCGCCGCGACCTGGTTCGGATCGAACGCGACGGCGACCATGGAGATGCTGAGCAGAACGAAAGCCAGGATCGGGACCACGGGGTAGAGCGGTGTGCGGTAGGCGAGCTGCGAGACGTCTCCTCCCTGGCGCACGAAGGATCGGCGGTGGAAGAACTGAGAGGCGACGATGGACATCCATACGGCGACCACTGCGAAACCTGCAATCGACACCAGGACGAGGTACACGGTCTCGGGCGCGATCACGCTCGAGATGAGCGAGGCAAGACCACCGAGGATACTGACGGACAGCGCGATCAGCGGAATCCCTCGACGTGTCAGCCGCGAGAACACGCGCGGCGCGTGTCCTTCGTCCGCGAGCGAGAAGAGCATGCGGGCGCAGGAGAAGAGACCTGAGTTCCCCGCAGAGAGCAGCGCGGTGATAATGACGAAGTTCATGATGTCTGCGGCGAACGGCACGCCGATGTAGTCGAAGACGGTCACGAACGGTGAGTCAGTCACGCCGGTCTGGTCATACGGAATGATAGCCGCAATAATCGCGATCGCACAGATGAAGAAGAGCACCAGGCGCAGCACGGTCGATCGGATCGCGCGCGGGATGTTCTTCGCGGGATCCTTTGTCTCCCCCGCTGCGGTACCGATCAGCTCAGTACCGCTGAACGCGTAGAAGACCGCGAGGGCAGTGATGACGATACCCGTAAGCCCGGTGGGGAAGAGCCCGTCGTCGGTGACGTAGTTGCTCAGGAAGAGCGCTTCGCGAGGCTGATCCGAGAGCGGTGCGAAACCGAAGATCGCCGCGCCACCCAGCACGATGAGCACCAGGATGGCGAGCACCTTGATCATCGAGAACCAGAACTCGGTTTCGCCGAACACGCGCGCCGAGATCGCATTGACCATGAACAGCACGCCCGCGAACAGCAGACACCAGATCCAGACTGGGACATCCGGGAACCAACGCTGCATGAGGATTCCCGCGGCCGCGAACTCTGATCCAAGCGCGGCCACCCAGCACAACCAATACAGCCACGCAGTGGTGAATCCGGTCGCTGGTCCGATCGAACGAGCGGCGTAGATGTGGAACGCACCCGAGACGGGATACGCGACCGCCAGCTCTCCCAGACAGACCATGACTAGCCATACGACCACTGCACCGACACCGTAGGCGATCACGGCACCGAGCGGCCCCGCCTGCGAGATGGTGTAGCCGGAGCTCAAGAACAAGCCTGATCCGATGACACCGCCAAGGGCGATCATCACAAGATGCCTCGACCCCATGGATCGTTGCATCTTTCTGAGAGGTACTTGGGTCGCTGTGGTGTGGGGCAGATTGTTCGGGAGTGTGTCATCTGCACGGTTTCGACTCATGAGAGCTCGCCTTCGAGAACGGGGTCAGTGGAAGCACCTGTACGTGCACTATAACCAACTTTCATTGTTAATAGCGCACAACAGAGGTGTGGTTGTCACCGTACGTGCGATCCCAGGCCGGTACGCACCAGCACATCGCCTTCCGTCAGATCGTCCTCGATACCGACAGAATGCTCGGTGAGAGTGCCGATCGGACAGGTGCCTGGCGACGTGGCACCCGCGAGGCTAGGACACGTATCACCGATGCCCCTACGGAGAATGGAAACCTCATGCACCAGTACTCACTCGCTCTCATCGGATTCGGAGGCGTCGCACGCGCTCTCGCCGGAATCATCAGAGACGACGGTGACCGCATCGCCCGAGAACTCGGCTTCTCGCTGCGCGTCGTCGCGATCACCGACCTGAACCTCGGCACACTCATCCAACCCACCGGCATCGATCTCACCGCCGCACTCGCCGTCGCTCGCGAGCAGACGTTCGCGGCGTTCGCGGGCGGCTCCCCCGAGGCAGACAATGCGCGGGCGATTCGCGACAGCGGCGCGGACATCGTGGTCGAAGCGACATTTACCAACCCGATCACTGGTGAACCGGCTCTCTCACACGTGCGACAGGCACTGGAAGCGGGAATCAGCGTCACGACCACGAACAAAGGACCGGTCGCCATCGCCGGCGAGGAGCTCACGAGTCTCGCGCACCGGACCGGTGCGCACTTCGAGTTCGAGGGCGCCGTCATGAGCGGTACCCCCGTGCTGCGATTCGCGCGGCAGCAGCTGGCCGGGACCCGTATCGTCGCGATCGAGGGCATTCTGAATGGCACGACCAACTATGTGCTCGGACGACAGGAGGATGGCCTGAGTCAGGATGAGGCAATCGCTGAAGCGCAGGCACGCGGATACGCCGAAGCGGACCCGACTGCCGATATCAACGGATCCGACGTCCGGTTGAAGGTCGCGATCCTCGCCGAGCAGGTGATGGGCGAACGCATCCCTCTCGAAGACATTGCAACGACCGGCATCTCCTCGGTCACCGCGGCCGACATCGCGTCGGCTCGCGAGACGGGGGCGCGGTGGAAGCTCGTCGGGAGCGTGGCACGCGCAACCGACGGAACCGTATCGGCTCGCGTCGCGCCAATGGCACTCCCCGAAGATCACCCGCTCACGGGAATCTCGGGCCCGACCAACGCCGTCACCTTCAGTACCGAGTTGGTGGACCGGGTCACGGTGTCCGGCCCGGGGGCGGGGCGTACGCAGACCGCCTTCGCACTCCTCTCCGACATCATCGCCATCGATACCGCTCGTGGACGCCGGTCATGACCGCATCGATCGCTCCCCTCACTGTCACTAACCCGGCAGACGGGTCCATCGTCGGCACGGTTCCCCAGCACGGCCCCCACGACGTGGCCAGCCTGCTCGCGGTAGCCGAGCGCGGGCGTCGCGCGGCGCGCGCGCTCAGCAGATTCGAGCGAGCCGCGATCCTCGACGGTGCGGCTGCCGCATTGCGCGGACGCGCGGACGCGTTCGCACACATGATCGTGCGCGAGGCCGGGAAAACCATCACCCAGGCGCGTGCAGAAGTTGGCCGAGCGGCAGTCACCCTCTCGCTCTCGGCCACCGAGGCCAGAAGAGGCGGAGGCGAAGTCATCCCGTTCGACGCTTTCGCCGGAGCGGAGGACCGCCGAGGGTGGTACACCCGCGAACCCCTCGGAATCATCCTCGCCATCACGCCCTACAATGACGCGCTGAATCTCGTGGCGCACAAGATCGGACCAGCGATCGCCGGTGGAAACGCCGTCATCGTGAAGCCCGCGCAACAGACACCGTTCTCGGCCAGGATGCTGGTCGATCTTCTCATCGAGTGCGGCTTGCCCGACTCCGCTGCCACGGTCGTGCACGGCGATCGATCCCTGACCCAAGCCTTGGTCGCCGCGCAAGAGGTCCGCATGGTCTCCTTCACCGGAGGCTTCACCACCGGAGATGCGATCTCGCGCATCGCCGGAATCAAGAGGTTGGCGATGGAGCTCGGGGGCAACGCCCCCATCCTCGTCTTCGCCGACGCGGATCTCGATGCCGCGGTTGAGGCCTGCGTTTCCGGCGCATTCTGGGCCGCCGGTCAGAACTGCATCGGCGCGCAACGCCTCATCGTGGAATCGTCGGTCGCTCCCGCGTTCCAGCAGGCTTTCATCGCGCGTGCGCGCACTCTGCGCACCGGCGATCCGACCGATGAGCGCACGGATGTCGGTCCCATGATCAGTGCACCGGCAGCCGAGAGAGCCTCGCGGACTGTGGCGTCAGCGGTCTCGCACGGTGCGCGCCTCTGGTGCGGTGGCTCGGCGGAAGGTGCTTTCCTTCCACCGACCGTCCTCTCCGACGTTCCGCACGATCATGAACTCTCGCGAGAAGAGGCTTTCGCTCCCATCGCGATCCTCGATACGTTCACCTCTGAGGCCGAAGCCGTCGCCGAAGCCAATCGGCTCGATTACGCGCTCCACGCCGCGCTCTTCACCGAGAACCTTCACACTGCTCTCCGCGTCTCCGAGCAGATCGAGGCCGGAGGGGTGATGGTGAACGACTCGTCCGACTTTCGAGTGGATGCCATGCCGTTCGGTGGCGCGAAGTACGGGAGCATGGGTCGCGAGGGCGTGCGATTCGCATACGAGGACATGACGCAGCCGAAGGTGATCTGCATCCGCTGAACGATCACCCGGGGGCGACATCCGGCCAATCGATGCGCAACAGCTCGTTCGTGCGCGCCCAGTGGCGGTCGCGGAACTCTGAGCTCGACGCCGCGCGGAGGATGCGTCCGCGGCGCCCGCTCGGGAGGTAGTACCCGCCGGACTCCCACCGGTCGACGACCGCGGGATCGATGAACTGCGCGAGCGTCGCTCCCCCCTCCGCCGATGAACTGAGCCAGCGGCGCAGCAGTGGCCCATACGCCCAGCGCAGCGCGGAAGAGGTGTCGGAGGCGAAGTTCGTGGCGACCACCCCTGGGTGGAATGCGAAGGAGGAGAGACCGAACGGCCCGTACCGCTCCGCGAGGGTGCGGGCCGTGACGACGTTTGCGAGCTTCGCGTTGCCGTATGCCCGATGAGCTCGAAAACGCCGCGCACTGTCGAAATCGTCGAAATCGACGCGGGCGAAGACGCGGGACGCCACGCTCGCGGTATGGACCACGGTGGCCTTGGCATCGATGAGACGATCGAGCAGCAGACGCGTCAACAGCACCGGGGCGAGATGATTCACCTGGAATGTGCGCTCGTGTCCGTCCTGGGTGATCGACGGACCGCTGAAGATGCCGCCGGCGTTGTGCGCGAGGACATCGATCCTGCCCGCCGAATCTCGCAGCTCGCCTGCGAGACGGCGCACGTCGTCGAGGCGCGCGAAGTCGGCAACGTGGGCGTACGGGGTTCCTACGCGCTCCGCGGCGAGGCGCGTCTTCTCCGGGGATCGGCCTACCACCACGACTCTCGCTCCCGACTGCGCCACAATGCGTGCGGCCTCAGCGCCAATGCCATCGCTCGCACCCGTGATCACCACCGTGGGGGTGTCGTCCATGGGCTCCCCTCCTCTGCTCGGTGCGGAAAGGCTCATCGTATCTGCCCTGGTATCGATTCAGCTCCTACCGAACAAGGGGGTGACGTGTTCGGCCCGGTCGGGCATGGTGGAGGGATGGCTACTCACGAGAACAAGATCGTCGTCACCCGCACCATCGATGCACCCACGAAGGACCTCTTCAACGTCCTCACGCTCCCCGCACGGCACTCCGAGTTCGATGGGTCGGGCATGGTCCGATCGGACGAGAAGTCGCAGCGCATCCAGAGCGTCGGTGACGTGTTCGTCATGAACATGCACGCCGAGGCGATGGGCGACTACCAGATGCACAATCACGTCACCGCGTTGGCGGAGAACAAGATGGTGGGGTGGCAGCCCGCGATCGCCGAGAAGCCTGATGACCCGGCGGGCTGGGAGTGGCTGTACGAGCTGAACTCCATCGACTCGGGGACGACCGAGGTCACGCTGACGTACGACTGGTCGAAGGTGACTCACCCGAAGCTCCTCCCCCTCTTCCCCGCCGTCTCCGAGGAACAGCTGGAGGAGTCGCTGAACCAGCTCGCGGCTGCCGTCGCCGACCACTAACCCGAGGCTCTAGCGATCGCCTTCACGGTGCACTCCAGTGAGGCCGCGGGTTCGCTGCCGCGGCAGGTGAGGCGGCGTGCCGGAGCCTGGACTGCTGCGACCTCGATGTCGTACCGACCAGACTCCGGGTGCGGACCGCGCACCCGCAGCCGCCAGGATTCCGCCCCGCGATCCATGGAGACGATCGCATAATCATCGCGCCCCGCTGGGCCGAACGAGGCGAGGAGTGCCGCGATGGCAGCTTGAGCGACGGGCACGAGATCCGTGTAGCCGCGCAGGTGATCGGCCGAGATGCGGCCTGCGAAGTGCTGCTCGATCGTCGAACACGCCGTTCCGGGCGTGAGTCTGCCATAGGCGACGCCGTCGGGGACGACGAGCACGTTGGGCGCGAACCGGTCCCCGCCCACGTGCGTGCACTCCCACACGCGTTCCGGCCATGCATCGCTGAGCGCTTCAGCCACCGGCCTCCCCCGAACTGAACAGCACACATCGTGCTGACCATGTGCACACACCAGGACCACAGAGGGCCGGTCGTCGTCTCCGAGCGGCGCGACCTCACCGTCTCCCGCTTCGGCAATGGCCCGGAGAATCCGCGCGATCTCCTCCAGATCAGTGTCGCGCCGCCACACTCCCCACCGTTGCCGCGACCGCCCGGACGTCGTGCGGTGCAGCACCGCCCACTGACCCGAACCTCCTGGGCGCCGACGACCGTGGCGACGCACCAGGAGGATCCGAGCGCGAAGGACACGTGCCACGGCGAACACCTCGTCGTGCACGGCTCGATCCAGGTCGATCCCGTCGAAGCCGTTCACCGGCCAGGCTCCGCGGTACTCGATGAGCACCCAGGTCGTTCCTCGCGGCGCCGTACCGGCCAGAGGGTCGCCTCGCCGATCCGCAGCGGCGGCGCAGAAGAACGGCGCGGATGCTGACACGGGAGCGCTTAGTCGCCGGGAACCAGCACACCGACCCGCAGCAGGCGCCGCGCGAGCTCGATCCCGAGATCACCGGCGCGAAGCTCATCCGCTGCTCGGAGGCCGCTGCCAGAGTTCAGGAGCCCGCGCACGATCTCACGATCCTGATCGCTGAACTCCAACCATCCGACTCGCGTCATGAGCCGCTCCCCCACGAATCTCGCCTCGAGACCCGCGCGCACGCGAACGTTCGAGGACTCGCTCACGCCTGCGAGGAATGCCCGCTGCGCGAGTGGTCCGAGCGGTCCAGGCCGTGCCTGAGAACGGCGGGTGCGGTGCAGGCCAGCCGTCGGGTCCGACTGGTCGAGCGCTTCGGCAAATCGCGCCTTGACATCCTCCACGATGTCGCGGGTCGCGCCCGCCTCTCCCAACGGGAGACTCCGCCTGACGTCGGGCACCTCACGAAGTTCGCGAAGAACCGCGGCCGCAATCTCTTCAGCGACGGCATACCTGGTCCAATTGTGGATCCCGAGCGTGACATGGATGGAGACCTCACCCTGCGCCTGCGCGGCGTGGAGCCACCCACGCGGCAGATACAGCACATCGCCCGGCTCAAGCACGGCGTCGATGGCCGGCTCGGTCGCCGCGGCAGCCGCTACGGAGTCGCGCCGGTCAGTCCACGGCTGGTCCCTGAGAGGATCGGCGAAGACCGGTTCGTGGATCACCCAGCGCTTCGTCCCGCTGATCTGGAGCACGAACACGTCGTGGACGTCGTAGTGATCGTCGAAGCCTTGGTTCTGCGGAGGAGTGATGTAGGCGTTCGCCTGGACCGGGTTACCGAGCTCCTCATTGAGCGTCGTCACCAGACGACCGATGGCATCCCAGGTGCGCTGCAGTGCCTGCAGGACCAGCGTCGCGCCGTCGTCGAACTGACGCCAGAGGGCGGTGTCGTCGAGCTGATCCGAAATCGTCGCTCCGACACCGGCACCCGAGGTGAACGTCGTCGTCGGCAGCGTGGCACCGTCCTTCGCCACCCGGAGAAACGGCGACCTGAGGCCGCGTCGCGATACGAGCTCGTCGACGGCACCCGCCGAGAAGACATCAGAGAAATCGGAGGCCCCTCGCGTCAGAAGTGCACGCCTGCCCCAGAATTCATCAGCGAAACGGTCCCGGTCGATATCGATCAGGCGAGACTCCAGGACGCCGGCGCCCTCGTGGGCTCCGGCGTCCTGGGATCGGTCTTCAGACGCGGTCAAGAGCGATCCGCGCCGCCGTCGGCACCACCATCGTGAACACCCGGCGTACCCGCCGCGCCACCGTCAGCCGGACCCTCAGCACCGCCGTCGGCACCACCATCGTGAACACCTGGCGTACCCGCCGCGCCACCATCGGCCGGACCCTCAGCACCGCCGTCGGCACCACCATCGTGAATACCCGGCGTACCCGCAGCACCGCCGTCAGCCGGACCCTCGAGACCGCTCGTATCCTCTTCCGTACCGCTCATGATTCCTCCTCGAATTCAGCTGGCGGGCCAGTGCGCTACAGAGGAACTCCGTCGCGCCCGACCCGTTCCCGAGTGTACTCAGCCCCGGCCCTCACGAAGAAGGGGTTGCGCCGCATCAGAAACTCCCCCTCGAATCGACGGTACGGGCTCGAAGTGTGTCTCCCACCGGGACTACACTGGCCCTTTGCGCAATGGAGCTCGCCGCCCGCTTCTTCCACGAAAGGTCGCCTCATGACTGCGCCCTCCCCCGCCCTCCCCCCGGCCCGCCGAGCGATCGCACTCTTCGCGCTCGCGCTCGGCGGTTTCGGCATCGGTGTGACCGAGTTCGCGTCGATGGGGCTCCTCCCGGATATCGCGCAGGACCTCCTCCCCGGGTACGCCGCGTCGCCGACCACTGAGATCGCGCGCGCCGGGATCCTCATCACGATGTATGCGCTGGGCGTCGTCGTCGGAGCGCCCGTGTTCGCGGCGCTCGGCGCACGCGCGTCGCAGGCGAAGCTCACCTTCCTCCTGCTCGCCCTGTTCATCGTCGGCACTATCGCCTCAGCTCTCGCACCGAACTTCGGCTGGCTCGCGGCGTTCCGGTTCATCGCGGCGCTCCCCCACGGCGCATACTTCGGCGTCGCATCGCTCATCGCGGCCCGCATCATGGGCCCGGGCAACCAGGGCAAGGGCGTGGCGCTGGCGATTTCAGGGCTCACGGTGGCGAACGTGGTCGGCGTCCCGCTCGCCACCTGGCTCGGGCAGCACCTCGGCTGGCGGTGGGCCTACATCATGGTGGCCGTCATCTTCGCGCTCACGCTCGTACTCACCTTCCTCGCGCTGCCGCGACTCCCCGGTGATCCCTCCCGCAACGCGCGTGCCGAACTCAGTGCGTTCCGCAACCCTCGCACCTGGATCATGATCGCCGTCGGCTCGATCGGGTTCGGCGGGTTCTTCGCGGTGTACTCCTACATCGCGGAAGTCTCCACCGAGGTCGCCGGACTCTCGACCGCCTCCATTCCATGGGTGCTCGCCGTCATGGGCATCGGCATGACCCTCGGCAACCTCATCGGCGGCTGGGCGAGCGACCGCGACCTGACGAAGACCATCGTCGTCGGCTTCTCGACCTTCATCGTCGCCCTGATCCTCTACACGTGGCTCGCGCCAACCCCGGTGGGACTCTTCGTCACGGTATTCCTCATCGGCATCACCCAGTCGATGCTCATCCCCTCGATCCAGGCGAGACTCATTCGGATCGCGGATCGGGCCGCGCTGCTCGGTGCCGCGGTGAACCACGCCGCGTTCAACGTCGGCAACGGTCTCGGAGCCGCGCTCGGCGGTGCCGTGATCGCGGCGGGCTTCGGCTACCTCGCCCCGGGCTGGGTCGGCGTGGGCCTCGCCGTGATCGGGCTGCTCCTCGCGCTCGTCAGCGTGATGGTGACGCGACGCGACAAGCAGAAATCGCTGAACACGGTCGGCATTCGCCTACCCGAGGCCTGAGAACGCACCCCTCCCACTCGAGAAAAAGAACTCTCAGGCTCGGCCGTTCAGCTCAGGCGGTGAGCACGCGCCAGTTACCGGACGCGGCCTCGGTCGGTTTGCCGTCGAGCACGCCGAGTGTGCGCTCCTGCGGATCCGTCGTAGCGGTCGCGAGCGTCTCCCAGCGTTCACCGTAAGACTTCGATCGATCGGCGAAGCACGTGAGCGGCGCCTCGCCCGCTCCCGTGGCGAGCAGCGCGACCAGTCCGGCGGAGTCTCCCGGCACCCCTGTGGCGACGCGTGACCGGAGCAGCGCCAGTCGCTCGGAGGAATCGGGCTCGTAGATCTCGGATTTCTGCGCGGCGAGCGGCACTTCGTCCTGGAAGTGGTTCGTGCGCTGCACCGAGCCATCGACCTCGGGGATGACGAAGACACCCGCCGGGCTCATTTCGACCGAAACCGCCCGCGTGCTGTCGAGCAGCGTGAATGCGGAGGAGGATGACACGGGGGCGCTCCGGATGAGCGCCACGGCTTCGTCGACAGAGCCGCACTCGGTCAGCACGATGTTCGACAGCACATGCATGGGGACGCCGGTCGGCCCATCTGCGCGATGCCCGAGGATGTTGAAGTGGAGCGCGAGGCCGGCCTCGTTGACCCCGATCTTGCTGAGGATGCCCTGCTCCGTGAGGCCCGCGAAGCGGTACCCGGGGCCGTCGACGATCTGGGTGTGCCAATACGCCGCGAGTTCGATGTGCCAGTCCCAGGTCTGCGCGCCGAGCCTTCGGCCATCGACCTCGGCCGTCACCGTCGAGCACTCGCTCGACGCGAGCGCGCCGAGCGCGATGATCTCGGTCCTCGCGTTCAGCGCCACGACTTGCGCGAGTTGCAGGCCGGCTCCCTCGGCGATCCCGTCGAGCTCTGCGAGCACCTCTGGCCGCCAGTCGGAGAGCGTGGCGACGACCGCGGCGACGCCCTCTTCCTCACGTTCCCGGTCGACACCGAGCACGCGGAAGAGCTCCGCGTACTTCGCGTATGCCTCACTCAGCGTCCCGCTGAGCGCCTCGCCTCTGCGCCTTCCGAGTTCGCGATGCGAGGAGGCAGAGATCTCAAGGTGGAGGCGTTCGGTTCGTTCGGTCATGACGTGGTTTCCTGTTCCCGGGGAGCGCTCCCCGATCCGATGAGTGCGTCGCGGAGGCCCCGCTGCGGCTTCCAGCCCGGCCTCGGCGCTGAGGCGATGAGCAGCTTGGTGTATGGCTCTTCGGGTCGATCCAGAATCGCATCGACCGAGCCCCGCTCGACGATGCGTCCCGTGCGCATGACGACGACGTCATCGGCGATGTCGCGCACCACGGAGAGATCGTGCGTGATGAAGAGGTACGACAGGCCCCGATCGCGCCTGAGCCGTTTGAGGAGCTGGAGGACCTGAGCCTGGACGGACACGTCGAGCGCCGACACCGCCTCGTCGAGGACCAGGATTTCGGGCTCGGCGGCGAGCGCCCGAGCGATCGCCACACGCTGCTTCTGGCCGCCCGAGAGCGCTGCGGGCTTCGCGTCCGCGTGGCGCTCGGTCAGGCCCACCTCGTCGAAGAGTTCCAGCACCCGCGCTCGACGTGCGGAGCGATCGAGGTCCGGTCGATGCGCGCGCAGCATCTCATCGATCGTCGCGGACACGGGCAAGGACCGGTTCAGGGAGCCCTGAGGATCCTGGAAGACCATCTGCACGAGCTTCGCGCGCTTCCGGAGCTCCCTGCGGGCTGTCGTGGGTCTCACCTCGGTGCCGGCGATGCGAACGGTTCCCGAGTCCGCAGATTCGAGGCCGACGACGACTCGGGCGAGCGTCGATTTGCCAGAACCCGATTCGCCGACGATCGCGAGGCAGGTACCGGTGCGCAGAGCGCAGGAGACGTCGTCGAGCGCCGCGATGCTGTGCCCACGGCCGAGGTGGAATGTCCGCGAGAGGTGCTCGACCTCGATGATGGGTGTCGTGCTCACTCGCCCGTCTCCTCAGGGTTCAGCGTGGTGGTCCCTGCGGCATCCGCCAGGTCGCCTCGATCATTCGGATACAGAAGCGGCCGCGCCGCCATGAGGGCCCGGGTGTACTCGGTCTTCGGCCGGTCCCTGATCTCCTCAGGCGTGCCGATCTCGAGAATCTCGCCGTCCTTCATCACCGCGAGACGATCGCAGACTGCGGCCGCAAGATCGAGGTCGTGGGTCACGAAGATCATGGAGAGTCCGTGTGCGCGCCTCCGCTCGTCGAGGATCGCGACGACCTCTGCCTGGGTGGTCACATCCAGGGCCGTGGTCGGTTCGTCCGCGAGCAGGAGCTTCGGTGATCCCGACAGTGCCCCCGCGATCACGACGCGCTGCAGAAGTCCCCCCGAGAGCTGGTGGGGGTAGGAGGCCAGCACGCGTTCGGCGTCGCTGATACCCACTTGATGGAGCAGGTCCGCAGCGAGCGATGTCGCTTCGGAACGCGTCATTGCGCGCGCATCGGTCATCCCCTCGATCAGAAATCGACCGACCGGAAGCACGGGGTTCAGTGCTCCGTGCGGATTCTGGGCGATGAGTGCGAGGTCGTTCGCCCGGATCCGTCTGAGGTCCTCCCCCTCGGCGTCGAGCAGATTCGCGTCGTCGAGATCGATCTGGCCGGAGACGCGCGCTCCGCCCGGCTCGATGCCGAGGATGCAGCGGAGCGTCATCGACTTGCCTGATCCCGATTCACCGACGAGCCCCAGGGCCTCTCCCTGAGCGAGCGCGAAGGAGTTGCCGTGCAGGATCTCCGTTTCTGCCCCGGAGTCCGGGTCGGTGATGGAGAGCACAAGATTCTCTACCTGCAGCATCATCGGATCCTTCCTGCCGCACGACGGCCACCGAGCTGCTCGCCGACGTAGCCGAACGCGGCCACCGTGATCACGATCATCACACCGGCGAACACGCTCTGCTCCCAATATCCCTGCTGCAGTGACGCCTGTCCGTTGGAGACCATGAGACCCCAATCGGGGGTGGGCGGCTGAACCCCGAGACCGAGGAACGAAAGCGCCGCGAGCTCGATCATCGCGTAGCCGAAGTTGATCGACATGCCGGTGAGGATCTGCGTGCGAACGTTCGGCAGGATGTGGCGGACGGTGATGAGGAATCCTGAGATCCCCTGCAGCTGCGCGGAGGCCACGTAGGGCAGCTGACGCTCACGGAGCGCCACCGAACGGATCACTCTGGCGGAGTAGGGCGTGAATCCGATAGCGAGCGCGATCGACGCGGTGAGGAGCGAGGGCCCGAAGATTGCGACCGCAAGGATGGCGAGCAGCATGTTCGGGAATGCGAACAGGATGTCGAGCACGCGACTGATGCAGGCATCCACGCGGCCTCCGAACCACACCGCCGTGAGCGCGAGCGTCGTCGCCAGGAATGCGGCGATCAGGATCACGATCGTGGGGCCGATGAGACTCGTGCGGGCACCCCACATGATGCGCGAGAGGATGTCGCGACCGGACTGGTCGGTACCCATGAGATGGGCGGCGCTCCAGGCCTCGTGGCGGGCCGTCACGCTGCCCTCGAACGGGTCGTACGGCGCGACGAGTGGAGCGAGGAGCGCCATGAGGACGATGACGACGATGATCGCCGCGCTCACCACTCCGACAGCACCGAGTCGGCGGGTGATCAGTGCCCATCCGGTGACCGGTGCGGCGTTGCGCCGCTTGCGGAGCAGCTGTACGGCAATCGTGTCCTGTGCACGCGCGTCCGCAGTGGCTTCCCGCGTGGAATTCTGTTGCTTCATCGCGTCGTCACTCTCTGATTCAGTCGGACACGGGGGTCGATCACCGCGTAGAGCAGGTCGACGATGAGGTTGATGAGACCGAAGGCCAGCACCATGATGAGCGCGATCGCCTGCACCACCGCGAAGTCTTTCTTCTGGACCGAGTTGACGAGGAGCGAACCGATGCCGTCGAGGGTGAACGCGTACTCGATGACGAACGCGCTCGCGAGCAGCCCCGCGATCTGGGTGCCGAGCACCGTCGACACCGGCAGCATCGAGTTGCGGATCGTGTGCCGCCACAGCACGAACTGCTTGGGCACTCCGCGCGCAATCGCCATCACCACGTGCTCCGACCCCTGCTCCTCCCGGACCGCCGTCCGTGTGATTCGTGCGACGACGGCGATGCCGGGAAACGCGAGCGCGATGGCGGGGAGCGTGAGGTGCCAGAGTCGATCGGCGAACCCGGATCCGGACCCGGAGACCGGGAACCACCCGAGGCCCGAACCGAACACTGCCATGAGGATCAGCGCGGCGAAGAACGTCGGGACAGCGAAACCGAGGTTCGAGCCGAAGACGACGGCTTTCTCGAACACGCCGGATCGCGTGGCCGCGAGGATCCCGAGCCCGACGCCGCACACGCAGATCAGGATCGCCGCGAAGAGCGCGAGGGAGAGGGTGGTGGGCAGGCGGGACATGACGAGCGTCGTCACGTCCTGCTGCGTGAGCAGGGACCTCCCGAGGTCCCCCTGGACGAGGTCGAACAGCCATTGCGCGTAGCGCACGAGGAAGGGATCGTCCAGCCCGTACTGCGCGCGGATCGCGGCGAGCACCTCGGGCGTGACTGTACGGCCCTGGATCAGGAACTGCTCGGGACTTCCGGGGGCGAGATACATGCCTCCGAACACCACGAAACTGGACACGAGGAGCACGGCGACGAGCGCGCCGAGCCGGTGCAGAACATAGACCATGGACGATCCCTTCCGGCGGGTAAGCGCCTACTCGGCCGCGCCGAGATCAGCGGCCCACGGGTAGTACAGGTAGATGAAGGAGGCGGGTGCGCCCGTCACCGACTCGTCCATGTACATGCGGACCGCGAGATCGTTGATCGGCACCCAGGGCTGCTGCTCCATGACGAGCGCCTCGGCCTCGACCGTGAGCTCGGCGCGCTTCTGGGGATCGGACTCGGCGTAGGCCGCATCGATCGCCGCGTCGACGTCGGGATCCGAGAACCCGGAGTAGTTCTGCTGGCTATCCGTGTAGGCCACGTTGTCCAGGTGCGACAGCGGCGACGGCGAGCTCAGGTAGTTCGTCGTGACGAATCCGTCGTATCCCTCGCGAGCAGCGGGATCGGAGAAGAACGCGCCGAACTGCGCACTGGGTACGCCAGTCGGCTCGAGGGTGAGACCGAGTTCTTCAGCGCCACTCGCCATCTCGTTCAAGATGTCGGCGTAGAAGCTCCGTTCGCTCGGGTAGGCGATCTTGATGGGCTGCGTCGTATCGACCTCGGCTGCCTCCAGCTCAGCCTTCGCCGCGTCAATGTCGAAGCTCAGGTCGGGCAGCTGCTCATCCCGCAGTTCGGCGACCTCGGGCACCGCGTCCCACGGAGCCTGCGGCACGATTGATCGCGAGGCCGTGCCGGTGCCTTCATACACCGTCTCGCCGATCGCTTCGCGGTCGGTTGCGCGGGTCAGCGCCCTGCGCACTGCCGGATCGCCGAACGCGCCGTTGCCCGTCGAGATGATCGCCATGATCTGCATGCCCTCGCCGAGGGTCAGGGTGCCGGATTCACTCGCGGAGAGTTCCCCGAGCGCGGGAAGGGGCACGTCGTAGGTCCCCTGCGTCTCTCCGGTGGAGAGGCCGTTCGCGATCGCGGTCGGATCGACGACGAAGCCGATCTCCACTTCGCCGGCTTTGGCTCGCTTCTTCTCGTTCCAGTACTCGTCGTAGCGCTCGAGCGTGATCGACTGCCCCTGCTTCCAGTTGCCCGGAGTGAACTGGAACGGCCCCGTGCACATCACCCCGGTTTCCGGGTTCCCGTAGTTCTCGCCGGCGTCCTCGCGCTGCGCCTGCTGCACGACGGCGCCGAGGTTCGTCGCCAGCTCCTCTGTGAGGATCGAGTTCGGCTCGGAAAGCTCGAGGGTCACCTCCCACTCACCGGTCTGCTCGATGCTCGTCACCTTCTCGAAGCTCGATGCCAGGACGCTCGCCTCCTGGGGGTCGAGGTGCCGCTGCAAGCTGAAGGCGACGTCCCCTGCGGTCATGGGCGATCCATCCCAGAAGGTCACGTCGTCCCTGATCTGGAACGTGTAGGTGCGATTGTCGTCGGAGACGTCGAAGCTCTCGGCGAGATTCGGTTCGATGGAGAAGTCGGGCTGCATCTGGAAGAGCGACTCGCAGAGGTTCGCGATGACGCCGTTCTCGGGATAGTTGAATGCCTTGACCGGGTCCAGGTTCGCGAGTTCGCCGTAGGGCGAGTTCCACGTCACGCGGTCGATCTCACCTGCCGCTTCGGGGGTCACCTGCTGCAGGTCACTCCCCTCTGAAGGAGCGGTCCCTCCGCGACTGCCGGTCGCGCAGCCGGCGAGCACGAGGCCCGAGACTGCGAGCAGGGCTACTGAAGCTCTCATCGTTGCGAGTTTCACACTGTTCTCCATTCGAAGTTTCGTCGTCGAACCCCCGTGGTCTGGCACAGCCATGGACGGAGACCCAAGCAGGAGACTAACACCCAAAACGATTTACATAAATCGTTTTGTAGATCACGGTTCGATAACAACCGGGTCAACGTGCACGAATCGCCGTTGGCGCAGGAAACCAGTAGTCTGTGGGCGTGCAGAGAAGCGGAAAACCGACGATCAAAGATGTCGCCAGGGCAGCCGGCGTCTCGCCGACGACTGTTTCCCATGCGTTGAACGGCAAGGGCACCGTCCGGCGCGAGACCGCTGAGCGCGTCGAGCAGATCGCCGCCCAGGTCGGCTACCGCCCCAGCGCGATCGCTAGAGGATTGCAAAACTCGCGTCTCGGACTTCTCGCCCTGGTCATCCGCCCTCTGCACAGCCTCGACACGTTCCTCCCCGAAGGCGTCGACTACTTCCTTCGCATGGCCGGCGGTGCGTCGCTCGCCGCCATGGATCGCGGCTACAGCATGATGCTCATCGACGACCCGACGCGACCGGACGTCCCGTTCAGCGCGCTCGCGGCGGACGCCTACATCGTGACCGAACCGTTCGAGAACGACCCGGTCCTGACGCTCCTGAGCGAGCAGCGCATCCCGTTCGTCTCCGTGGGCGCCGACCCTGCTCGACGAGGAGCTTTCGTCGAGTTCGATGAGTCGAGCGAGCAGCAAGCAATCACGATGCTCGAACACCTCGCGCACGCGGGTGCCCAGCGCATCGCCATGGTGACGGGAACCGATCGGAATGACTGGAATCTCGGATCGCAGGAGACCATGCGCGCCTGGGCCTCCGCGCGGGGCCAGCGGCCGCAGATCCTCGAGATCCCCGAAACCGACGGTGAGGGCGCCGGCGAACCCATCGCCAGGCGCCTGCTCGACGGCCACGCGGACGAACGCCCGGATGCGATCTTCTGCCTCACCGGCCGTCACGCCGCCGGTGTCGTCACAGCGGCGCAGCGGCGCGGTCTCCAGGTCCCGGCCGACCTCATGGTCGCTGCAGCGTCAGGAGCGATGCAAAACCTGACCAGTCGCCCGACAGTGACCACACTCGACTTGCATCCGGAGGAAACCGCGAAACTCGCGGTGGACGCAGCGATCCGGCTCGCAGAGGGTCACACCGTCTCGACGCCGCTCAGTACGCCTGAAGTAACGCTCCAAATCCGAGAGTCCACCACCCGCAGCTGACAGGCGGGGCGGCTACGCGGTCTTCGCGCCGCCGGACTCTGCAGCGACATCGGCCTCGAGCAGCCGCAGCCACACCTCACTGACGGTCGGGTACGCCGGGACGGCGTGCCAGAGCCGATCGACCGGCACCTCCCCCACGATCGCGACCGTTGCCGAGTGGAGCAGATCGGCGACGTCCTGCCCCACGAACGTCGCACCGATGAGCGTGCTCCGCTGCGCATCGATCACCAGCTTCGCACGGCCGGTGTAGCCGTCGGCGTGGAGTGCAGCACCGGCGACCGCTCCGATATCGGCCTCCACCGCACGAACATCGATACCCGCTTCTCGCGCTACCGCCTCGGTCTGCCCGACGCTCGCCACCTCCGGATCGGAGAAGACGACGCTGGGAACAGCCGCGTGGTCGGCGGTAGCCACGTGCCGACCCCACGGCTCATCGTCGACGGGCTCCCCCAGTGTTCGCGCCGCGATGGCCGCACCCGCGGCGCGCGCCTGGTACTTGCCCTGATGCGTGAGCAGTGCGCGGCCGTTCGCGTCGCCGACCGCGTAGAGCCAGTCCGTCTCCGCGACGAGCATCGTGTCGTCGACCGCGAGCGGCGTGGAGAGACCGAGCTCCTCGAGCCCGAGCCCATCGGTGTTCGGCCGCCGCCCCGTGGCCACGAGGACCTCTTCCGCTGTGATCCGGGCCCCGTCTGCAAGTTCCACCGACACCGCCCCGTCCGACCCGCGGTCGACGCGCTGAGGAGCGACCCCGGTCCGCACTTCGACGCCCGCATCGGAAAGTCCCTCAGTGACCAGCGGCCCGACGAACGGCTCCGCACCACCCAGGATCCCGCTTCGCGACACCAGCGAGACGTGTGCGCCGAGTGATGCGAAGGCGAACGCCATCTCGGTGCCGGCCACCCCTCCGCCGATCACGATCAGGCTGCCCGGCACGCGGGAGGCGGAGGTCGCCTCCCGCGTGCCCCAGGGCGCGGCGTCCGCGAGTCCGTCGATGGGAGGGAGCACGGGAACCGAACCCGTGGCGAGCGCCACGGCCGAGCAGGTCAGCTCCCGCCCGTCGACTTCGACCCTGCCGCGACCGATGAGCCGGCCACGCCCCCGGATCAGTTCGATCCCTGCGCCGGCGACCCATTCGGCCTGGCCCGCATCGTTCCAGTGACTCGTGAACGACGTCCGGCGGTCCAGAACCGCCTGCACGTCGAGTTCGCCCGTTACTGCCTCGCGCGCGCCGGGAACGCGTCGTGCAGCGCTGAGCGCCTGGCCGCTCCGCAGCAGCGCCTTCGAGGGCATGCACGCCCAGTAGGAGCACTCCCCGCCGACCAGATCGGATTCGACGAGCGCAACCCGCAACCCGCGCTGCGCCGCCCCGTCGGCGACGTTCTCACCTGTGGGGCCTCCCCCGATGACGATCAGGTCGTAGTCCAGCTCGGAATTCGCTTGCGGTGCCATGCTGCATTCTCTCGCATCCCGACTGCGGTGGACAGGGGTCGCGTCAACACGTCTCGTAGGTGTAGCCGAGTTCGCCCGGTGCGACGAGCTCACGGTCGCGCAGGATCGTTGTGGGCGGGGTCTCAGGGTCCGCGCACACCTCGGCGAATGGCTTGGGCAGTTCGTCCGTGTACTCGATGTTCATCACGGCGTCCCCGTAGACATCGGAGTAGGCCGCGCACTCCTCGAACGCCGCGCACTCCTCGCTCACCGCGAAGTCGAACCCGGCCTGCTCGCGCAACCAGACGGCGTGCTCCGCCGCGTTCTTCTGTCCCGCGGCGAGATCTGCGGCGTGCGCCGCATCGACGAGGTCGGCAGCGACCAGCTCCGCATCGGCCCGGCTGATCGCCCCGTCCGATCGGGTGAAGGTATCCAGGTTGTCGAACTCGACCGCTGCAAACCCCGCCTCGTCGCACCCCGAAATCCAGTCCGAGACTCGAGCGACGACGATCTCGCGTCCGGCCTCCGTCGAGATGTCGAGCAGCGCCTCGTCGGGCCAATCCGGGTCGTACACGATGTCGCCATCGCTGCGCAGCACGGCCTCCTCTGGCCAGTCGTCGACCTCGCCCGGCTGCGTCTGGAAGCCGTTGAGGTAGCAGATCGAGTACGCGCCTGGCACCGCCGGAGCGGTTCGGTCGCGCGTCACCATGGTCACGCCGTCCGGCAGTGGGTACGCCGCGCCGAGCTGATAGTCGAACTCCGCGCCCACGGGAAAATCGAGTGCTGATCTGTCTGTCTCAGAGGATGGCACCTCCGGAGCGGCGGCCCCTGAGGAGCACCCAACCGCACCGAGGAGACACCCCAGCGCCACCGCGCAGATCAGTGGACGACTCAAGCGGTCCACCCTCATGTCAGCACACTCACCCTCGAACCCTTCACGGTTCGAGGCCCTGTTCCGTGCGCTCGCGAGCCACTCGCTCCCCCTCTTCCCAGGACCCCACGTGCTGCACGCGGCCCGCGAGCCCGTGGGCTTCGATGTCGGCAGCGCTGTAGATGCCTGCCGGGTCGATCACGTAGAGGTACTTCCCCTCCGAGCAGAAGGCACCGAGTACCTCCGACAGCATGAGCAGCGCGACCGACTTCGCCTCGATCACCTCTGCGAGGTCGACCACCACGTAGCGTTCGGACACGCTCTCGGACGACATACGGCGGACCACGGTTTCCGCTGCGACGAAATCGATGGTCCCCTGGAGCCGGAAGTACGCGGCGCTGCCGATGTCGTTCTCGACAGAGGTGTTGGTGACCGCCTCGCGCACCGCGAGATGACCGACCTCGGGAATGCGCATGAGATGCAGACCGAGGTCGCGCGAGAGCCGTTCGCAGGCGGCGACGGCGCGGACGCTGTTGCCGTGCCGATCCAGTCTCGGAGAGAACGCGGCGATGCCGATCCGCCCGGGTGAGGCGCCGACGATGCCCCCGCCGACGCCGCTCTTCGCGGGAAAGCCGACGGCAGAGACCCAGTCGCCCGCGGCGTCGTACATTCCGCAGGTGGTCATCACCGACAGCACGTGCCCCGCGGTGTCCTCGTCGATCACCCGCTCCCGGGTGACGGGCTGCACGCCGCCCGACGCGAGGGTCGCACCCATGACCGCGAGATCCTCCGTGGTCACGAGCACCGAGCTCTGCCGAACGTAGCCCTCGACCGCCACCGTAGGTTCCGCGGCGAGCGCCCCGCCGGCTCGCAGGATGTTGGCGATGCCGAGGTTGCGGTACGCGGTGTCCATCTCTGACGCGAAGACGTCCTCGGCAACGGACAGGGGGCGACCGGCGCATGCGGAGAGGAACTGCAGGACCTCCGCGAATTTCTCCTCCGCGCTCTCCCCCGGCACGAGCGCGAACGCGGCGATCGCGCCGGCATTGATCATGGGGTTGGCAGGACGACCGCGGTCGTCGACCGAGATCCGGTTGAACGCGTCGCCTGACGGCTCGACCCCGATATGCTCGAGCACGTGCTCGAGGCCCCGTTCGCGAATCGCGAGCGCATAGGTGAAAGCTTTCGCGACGGACTGGATCGTGAACGGGAGATCGGAGTCACCCGCCGCGTAGGTCTGCCCGTCGAGCATCGAGATCGCGATGCCGAACGGGGCAGGATCGACCTGCGCGAGTTCCGGGATGTAGTCGGCGAGCTCACCGTCCGTCCGCTCCGCGATGCTGTCGAGAACGTTCTGCAGGTACGGCTGAATCGGTGAGCGCATGCGTCCACTCTAGGCGGGGATCAGGCCCTCCGGGCTGTCTCCCCGTACAGTAGAGGCCGATGTTCCCCGATACGCGCTCCGTCACCGATCCGCCGACCGAGGCGGAGGGTCCAGACGCCGAACCGCAGACGACGCTTGTGCAGGCACCGCTCCTCGCCGAGCAGACCCGCGATGCGTTTCTCACCGAGATCGCGGGGAGCGGTCTGACGCTCGATCCGGCGCAGCGCGAGGCGGTCGCCGCTCTCAGGCGGCCGACAGTGCAGGGGTGGTACCTGTGGGGCGGCGTCGGGCGCGGGAAAACGATGCTCGCCGACGCGTACTTCCGGTCCATCCCGACTTCCGCAAAACGCCGCGTCCACTTCCACGCATTCTTCCGCGAACTGCACGCGCAGATCATCGCCGGGCGGCGGCCGATCGAGGAGACGATCGCCGAGATGCTCGCCGGCGACCGCGCCGTGCTCTTCGATGAGTTCCACGTCCACGACGTGGCCGACGCCGTCTACCTCGCGCGGACGTTCGAGGTGATCCTCGAACTCGACATCCTCGTGATCGCGACCTCGAACTACGCCCCGGCCGGACTGCTGCCCGACCCGATGTTCCACGACCGGTTCCTCACGACGATCGCGCTCATCGAGCAGCACCTCTCGGTCGTCGAGGTGGGCCAGGGGCCGGATCACCGTTCCGTCGATGTCGCGCCGCGCACGGGAGGTTTCGCCCGCAGCACGTGGACGGTGCGAGGCGGAGGGCCGGACGCCGGTGAGGCAGAAGTTCGAGACGGAGCGCCGACCTTCTCCTTCGCCGCGCTCTGCGAAGCTCCGAAGGGCGCCTGGGACTATCTCGAGCTCGCAGAGCGGCACCCGCGTATCGTCGTGTCGGGCATCCCGGAGCTTCACCGCCTCGACCCGCAATCCGCCGCCCGCTTCTGCGTGCTCATCGACATCCTCGCAGACGCCGATATCACCGTGGACTGCATCGCGTCGGGGCACTGGCGCGAGCTCGGGGACGTCGCTGAGCCGCCCGCTGACCTCCCCCGAACGATCAGCCGCCTCTCCCGATTCTCACTCGGCGCGTGATCCGCGCAGAGTCTTTCATGCTGACCGAGGCACCGCCCCGCGCCACGTCACGAGCGCCCAGAGCGCGAATACGAGCAGCGTGAAGCCGCTCGCGACGCCGCTGACCACCGGGATGAGGCCCACTGAGCCAAAGCCCCCGAGCCCGAAGCCCGCAACTCCGAGCAGCGTGATGACCGCGCCGAGGAGATGAAATCGAGCCAGGTCGAACGCCCGGGCCAGGGCGAAGAAGTGCGTGCCGACCACAACGGCGACCCACGCGACCCCGAACTCCGGGTACCCGAAGCGAGCGAGCAGTTGGGCACCGCCGATCAGCGCGATCGCTTCGATGCCGACGATGACCCAGTAGCTTCGCGGAAAGCCTCGTGAGCTCGCAGGCGGAGCATCCCCCTGTGGTGAACGCCGCCCCCGCCCCCGGGCAGAGAGGGCCCGCACGGCAAGCCACACGATCACCGCGAAGAGGACGGCGGCGCTCCCGATGACGAGCATCTGGAGCACACCGGGGAGCGTTCCGGAGTTCACGCCCACGAAGACGAGACCGAAAGAGCCCCCGATCATGGATCCGATCTCCACCCCGCGCACGGACGAGTCGGGGCGCTTGTCATCCATCGCGGGATCCCCTCCCCTCGCTCGCATCGCCCTCGAGCTGCTCGATCAGTTTCAGGATCCGGCGCTCCCGTGTCGCCTCGGTGGCGGCGGTGAGCACCGGATGCAGTGCACTGTATCGCGCACTCCCGGTCAACCGCTCGAAGGCCTGTCGTGCCCGTGGAGCCGCATCGAGCGCCGCCTCCAGCTCAGGAGGCGCTTCTGCCGACGCCGGCCCCGCGTACGCACGATCCCACCTGCCATCCGCCCGAGCGCGCTCGACCTCGGTGAATCCTCGGTCCCTGAGACGCCCCTCCGCGATGCACTGCGTCACGATCTCGACATTGCGCTGCGACCAGATCGACCGTGGCCTGCGCGGGGTGAAGCGCTGCAGGTAGGTGGTGGCGTCGCGCGATCGGCGCTGCCCGTCGATCCACCCGCTGCACAGCGCTTCGACAAGGGCCTCCTGGTAGTTCAGTCGAGTGGGCTGCGTCACGCCCTTCTTCGCGAGGAGCAGCCAGACTCCGTCCGAAACGTCCTCTGACTGGTCGAGCCAGTCGCGCCACGCGGCGGCATCGCGCACGGTGAGCGGACTGGAGACGGAGTACTCGGTCATGCCTCCAGGATGGCACGCGCGTACGACATCGGGCTCAGCCCTGCCTCCCCTTGAACCGCGGGTTCTGCTTATTGATCACGTATACCCGGCCGCGACGCCGGACGACCTGCGCTCCCGGTTGCTGCTTCAGCGATTTCAGCGATGCTCTGACCTTCACGACCGACTCCTTATTGATAATGGATATCATGAAGAAGATAGCAGAGTCATCAGCCGAGGAGAACACATGAGCAGTAGAGACGTGACCGTCGTCGTCGGGGCGTGCGGGCCAGAGCGCCAACGGCTCGCGAGAGCACTCGCGACGGAAAGCTCGCGAGTGCTCATTCCCGCCGGCCGTCTCACGCGCGAGACGCACCCGATCGAGGCCGCTGCAGCAGCCATCACCGACGCCGGGGCGGCCGCAGGCGTCGTCGTGGAATTCGACGCGACGACCGCGGTCACCGAAGTGATCGGAACACTCACCTCGCTCGAGGGGGGCGGCAGTCTCACGGGCGTGGTGTGCGTGGTCGACGCCCTGCACCTGCTCGACGACCTCGCCGTCGACGACTTCGTCGTCACCGAGGTCGACGCGGATGGCACCATGCTCGACTGCACTGCCCGAGCATTGCTGACGGTCACACAAATGGAGTTCGCCTCCGTCGTGATCATCGTGAACTGGGAGGCCATCGCCACCCGAGAACTCTCGATGATCATGGCCGTCGTCAGCCACCTCAGTCCACTCGCACGCCTGCGACTGGACGGGTCCCCGACCGCGACGGTCTTCGCGTCCGCCCCCTACCAACGGGAACAAGAACGGGCCGGGTGGATCGGAGTCCTCAACGGCGACGCGGAACCGCACATGACCGACCCCCGCGTCTCCGCGATCCGCTACGAGCACCTGCGCCCGCTCCATCCCGGCAGACTTCAGGCCTTTCTCGATCGCATCGAGGCCGGCGCATACGGGCAGGTCCTCAGGTCGGCGGGGTTCTGCCGATTCGCCACGCGGACGGGACGCGTCCTGTACTGGGATCACGTCGGGAGCACCATCGAGTTCCGTGAGGCAGTTCCAGACGACCATCACCCCGAACGCGACGACGGAGACTTCCCCGCCCCGGGCCAGGAGCTCGCGTTCATCGGCATCGACCTCGACCCGACGGCGATCCGACTGGCGCTCGATGCCGTCGCGCTCTCCGACGCGGAATTCACCGCAGGGCCGGGGGCATGGGCAGCATATAGCGATCCCTTTCCCCGCCCCGCGGAGGCACCCCAAGGAGACTGAGCACCGCTGTCACGCGCCCTGCGGCGGCTCTGCAGGAAGGCTCGATTAGACTGGATAGAGCATTTCCCTCAGCCCCCGGCCGTTTCCCTGGGGCGCGTGTACGACAGGCACAGGAGGCCTCCACGCCATGAGCACGACCGCTGACCGCGCGTCCACGAACTCACCGAACCCGGAGCACACCGCCCCGCAGGAACGACGAGAGATCAAGCCGCCGGCGGCGTCAGGCGTGTGCTTCGCCGATGGCGCACGCGTACCGAATGCGACGGCAGCGTCGCAGGACGGCCCCGAACACACGTCGATCCCGCAGCAGTACGACGCTGTGCTCCTCTCGGCGTTCGGCGGCCCCGAGGGGCAGGAGGACGTGCTCCCATTCCTCCGCAACGTCACCCGCGGCCGGGGAATCCCCGACGAGCGCCTCGAAGAGGTCGCCCATCACTACCGACACTTCGGCGGAGTGAGCCCGATCAACGGCCACAACCGCGAACTGCTGACGGTGCTCCGCAAAGCGCTCGCCGCGGCCGGCATCGATCTGCCCGTGTACTGGGGCAACCGGAACTGGGCTCCGTACCTCGATGACGCGCTCCGCGAGGCCGCAGCCGACGGGGTGCGGCGCATGATCGCCATTCCGACGAGCGCCTACTCGTCGTTCTCCTCCTGCCGTCAGTACCGGGAAGACTGGGCCGACGCACTGGAAGCGAGCGGCCTGCAGGAGACGATGCAGATCGACAAGGTGCGGCAGTTCTTCTCGCACCCCGGATTCGTCGAGCCGTTCATCGAGGGTGTCCGCAGCGGCGTCGCGCAGGCCATCGGGGCCGGGAATCGGCCGGAGGACATCGAGGTCATGTTCTCGACCCACAGCATTCCCTCTGCAGATGCCGACCTTTCGGGGGCCGGACTCTTCCCCGAGGTCGACGGTGGCGGCTACGCTGCGCAGCACCTCGCCGTCGCGGAACACGTCATGGCCGAAGCGGCTCCGAACATCTCCTGGCAGCTCGTCTACCAGTCCCGTTCTGGCCCGCCCTCGCAGCCCTGGCTGGAGCCGGACATCAACGACGCCATCGAGGCGCTCGCGGACCGCACGGCCGTCATCATCGTGCCGGTCGGCTTCGTCAGCGACCACATGGAGGTCATGTGGGATCTCGACAATGAGGCCACCGAGACCGCGACCGCGCGCGGCCTCTGGGTGACCAGGACCCCGACTCCCGGCGTGCACCCGGCGTTCGTCGACGCACTCGTCGACCTCGTCGAGGAGCGTGTGGTCGGGCGCCCCGTCGGTGAACGGGCGAACACCACGCGGATCGGTCCTTGGTTCGACGTCTGCCGACCGGGCTGCTGCGAGAATCCGCGCCTCGGCTTCAAGCCGGCGATCGCCGGGCTGCAACCGTAGGCCGTCGGAACTTCGCCTCGAACGGTCAGGCTCGTTCGCGTTCGAGCAGCGCTTCCTTCACCGGCGTCCCCCAGGCGAAGCCGCCGAGAGATCCGTCGTTCCTGAGCACGCGGTGGCACGGCACGAAGAGGGCTGGCGCGTTGCGGGCGCAGATCGACGCCGCAACTCGTGCCGCGGTGGGCTTGCCGAGGAGCGTGGCGAACCCCGTGTACGACAGCGGCGCGCCCGGCTCGATCCGACGCAGCGCCGCCCAGCCCTGCACCTGAAGCGCCGTTCCGTGCTGCCTGACCGGCACGGCGGTGATGGCAGCGACGTCGCCGGAGTAGTAAGCGGCGACGGCGTCCGCCGCGCCAGTGGTGCCGGTCACGAGCTGCGCGGGCCGCAGCGAAGCGTGCGCTCGGACGATGAGGTCGGCGACATCGGATGTCCAGCCCGAGGCGAGGACGCGTTCATCCTCGTCGCTCACGATGGTGAACGGCCCGTCAGGGGTGGCGACGGTCTGCACGGTGGCGGTTGCGGTGGCGGTGGCGGTCGTCATGGTGTCTCCTGTCGTGGAGTGACTGAGGTGGTCCCTGTCTCGCTCCAGAGCCGGGTAGTGAGATAACTGCGCCAGGGGGCCGCGCGCTCGGCCCAGGCCAGAAGCCCGCGCTGATCAGACGGAAGACCCCTGGCCCTGGCGCCGGCGCGCATCGCGCTGTCGCCGGCGAGGAGCACGTCGGGATCGCCGAGCACGCGCATGCGTACGTAGTCCGCTGTCCACGGCCCGATCCCCCGGCGCTCGAGCAGGCGACGACGCTGATCGCGGCCGTCGTCACCCTGACCGAGTTCGAGCGTCCCTGCGGCGAGCGCGGCTGCCGCGGCGGTCACGGCGCGTCGGCGGGCCTCTGGCCCCCTGAGGGTTTCATCGCCATGCTCGGCGATCTTGGCCATCGTCGGGAAGAGCGTGTCAGGGGTGTTCTCCCCCGGCTGTTCGGTCGCTCCTCGCGTCGGGGCCGGCCTGCCGAGCTCCGCCACGAGCCGCGTGAGGGCGGTCCGAGCCGAGGCGACGGAGACCTGCTGCCCGATCATGGTGCGGATGAGCGTCTCGTGCGCGTCGACGGTGCCCGGCACCCGCACCCCTGGCGTCTCGGCGATCAGCGGTGCAATGGCCGGGTGTCGGGAGAGCGCGGCATCGACTGCGAGCGGATCGGCATCGAGGTCGAGGAGACGCCTGGTGCGCGCGACGGCCGATCCCAGGTCAGCGAGGGTCGCGAGCGAGGCCCGCATGCGGACCTGTCCCGTCTGCCGACCGAGCTCGAGTTCCAGCAACCCCGGCCCGCCCGGCAGGTCGAGCGTGCGACGGTACCCGAAGTGGGTGACCTGCTCGACTCCGGGGATCGCCCGCGCCGCGAACCAGGCAAGGAGACCCGCAGCGTCGAAGGGCTCCCGTACCGGCAGCAGGAGCGTGATCGCCCCGGGGGCCGGATCCGCTCCGCGCCTCCGTGCCCTGAGTTCGGTCGGGGTCATCGCGAACACCTCGCGCACCGTGTCGTTGCACTGTCGCACGCTCCCGAAGCCTGCGGAGTACGCGACATCGGCGATCGGCAGGTCGGTGCTCACGAGGAGTGTGCGGGCGGTGTGGGCGCGGTGGGCGCGAGCCAGGGCGAGCGGCCCGGCACCGAGCTCGGCGATGAGGAGCCTCCCGAGATGGCGCGACGAATAGCCGAGGCGGGCGGCAAGGCCGCCGATACCCTCGCGCTCCACGACTCCGTCGGCGATGAGGCGCATGGCTCGGCCGACGGTATCGCCGCGCAGGTTCCACTCGGGCGACCCGGGCACCGCTTCCGGCAGGCATCGCTTGCAGGCCCGGAATCCGGCCTCGTGCGCCGCGGCGCTGGTGCGGAAGAACGTCACGTTCGACGGCTTCGGCGTCCGAGCAGGGCACGACGGCCTGCAGTAGATTCCCGTCGTCCGCACACCCGTCACGAACTGCCCGTCGAACCGGGTATCGCGCGCCTCGACGGCGCGGTATCGCTCGTCGAAGGTACTGGGTGTGCTGTGCATACGCCTAGCCTGCCATGGCCGACCGGCTCGGATCAGCGGGAATCGGACACCACGGCCTGAGCGATTCTCCGAAAAAACCGAAGTCGCGTGATCTGTTGCCGTCGCGGCCCGAGTCAGCAGTGAAAGCCCGGGATTCGGTCTCACCCGCTGCACGTCTGGAATCCTCGCGCGCGAATCAGCAGCGTCACGGCCCGATCCACGGACGGGTGCCACTTCCGCCGATCCGCGCGCTCGCCTACAGTCGGTCCGTGGCGCGCTCCGCGCCGAACGACGCCCTGGCCCAGCAAAGGAGCTCCCCGTGTCGGCCACCACCTCAGCACCACCGAACACCCACAGACGCGCCCTGAAGGGCGGGTTCGCCGCGCTCGTCGGCACGTCGATCGAGTGGTACGACTTCTACGTGTACGCGACCGCCGCGGCGATCGTGTTCCCCCACATCTTCTTCCCCGAGGATCTCGACCCGGCACTCGCCACGCTCGCCTCGTTCGGCACCTACGCCGTCGCGTTCTTCATGCGTCCGCTCGGCGGCATCATCTTCGGGCACATCGGCGACAAGCTCGGCCGGAAGCCTGCGCTCACGATGACCCTGCTCCTCATGGGCATCGCGACGACCCTCGTCGGCGTGCTCCCGACCTACGCCGTGATCGGCATCTGGGCCCCGATCCTGCTCATCATCTTCCGCATGTGCCAGGGCCTCGCGGTCGGTGGCGAGTGGGGCGGCGCAAGCCTCATGTCGGTCGAGAGCGCTCCGCCGAAGTGGAAGACGTTCTACGGCGGTTTCACTCAGGTGGGCAACCCTCTCGGCGCGCTGATGGCGACCGGTATGTTCTGGATCCTGACCTCGCTCGGCGACGACGTGCTCCTCACCTGGGGCTGGCGCATCCCGTTCCTCTTCAGCGTCGTGCTCATCGGCGTCGGATTCTGGGTGCGGTACCGCGTCGAGGAGACTCCGGTGTTCGAGGCGAAGGTCGAGGACCAGCAGCAGTCGACGCCGATCCTGTTCGCTCTCAAGAACAACTGGTTCCCGATCCTCATGGGCATCTGCATCGTCGCGATGTCGTCCGGCGGTTACGTGCTCGCCACCACCTTCGTGCAGAGCTACGCCGACAGCCCGCAGGTCGGCCTGGACCCGGCGATCATTCTGGGCGCGATGACCATCGCCTCGCTCGTCGAAATGCTCGTCACGCTGCCGATCGCCTACCTGGGCGACAAGATCGGACGCAAGGTGATCATGTACCTCGGTACGATCCTCTCCTTCTTCTGCATGATTCCGCTGGTCATCGCGATTCAGAACCAGAACGTCGTGCTGATCTGGACGTTCGTGATCCTCATCCGTGTCACGCTCAGCGGTGCGTGGGCCCCGCTCTCGGCGATCATGGCGCAGATGTTCCGCCCGCAGTCGCGGTACACCTCGATGTCGCTGTCGTACGGTGTCGGCGCCGCCATCTGGGGCGGTCTCTCGCCGGCCATCGCCTCGACGCTGCTCATCGCAACGGGCGACAACTTCTGGTCGGTCGTCGGCCTCTTCGGTCTACTGACCGTCGCGGCAGTGATCGGCACGCGGTTCGCCCCGCAGTACTCCGATGAGGCGCCGGTGACCGGATCGTTCGCACCGCGCCTCGACACCACCACCATCACCAACCCCGACGGGAAGTAGGTTCACCGCCGCTATGGAGACCACTCGGAAGCGCACGACCGGTTGGGTCGTCATGGAGACGATTCGCGGATACGGCGTCGACACGGTGTTCGGGATCCCCGGCACCCACAATCTCGAGTTCTACCGCGGTCTCGCGGAGCTCGACATCCGACCCGTGACCACGCGTCACGAGCAGGGCGCCGGGTACGGAGCCGACGGGTGGTCCCTCCAGACGGGTCTTCCCGGTGTGGTCATCACGACGAGTGGACCTGGACTGCTCAATGCGCTCTCCGCAGCGGGTACCGCATACTGCGAGTCGCGCCCGATGATCATTCTCGCGCCAGGCCCCGCCAGGGGCAGCGAGTTCGCGGACGTCGGCACCCTCCACGAGACGAAGGATCAGCTGAGCGCAGCGTCCGCGATCGTGGAGTGGGGCCGGCGGGTGGACTCCGCCGAGGAGGCCGTGACCGCGGTGCACGACGCGTTCGCGCTCTTCGCGACGAACCGGCCGCGCCCGGTCTACATCGAGGTCCCCCTCGATGTGCTCGAAGCAGAGGCCGAGATCGCCCCGGATGCGGTCGAGCCGCGGGCGTTCGCACCGATCCCGGCGCCGGACGCTGCCGCCGTCGCCGAGGCGGCGCGGTTGCTCGACGCGGCGGAGGACCCGGTCATCCTCGCGGGCGGCGGCTCCCGTGGGGCTGGCGCAGAACTCCGCTCGCTCGCCGAGCGGCTCGGCGCCCCGGTCGTGACGACGCTGAACGCGAAGGGTGTGCTCGACGAGCATCATCCGCTCTCGCTGGGATCGAACCTGCGCCTCGCCGCGGCCCGGAACCGTGCGCGTGACGCCGACGTGCTGCTCGTCGTTGGCTCGAAGCTCGGCGAAGCGGAGCTGTGGGTGGAGCAGCTGGAGGCGAGGGGCTCCGTGATCCGGATCGATCTCCTGGACACGCAGATCGACAAGAACCAGCCCGCGACGATCGGCCTCGTCGGCGACGCCGGGGCCGCTCTGAGCGCCCTCACCGCCGCCCTCGGCGCAGGCGCACCGCGAGACGCGGCGCAGGGGGTGTCAGAGACCCTGGCGGCGGTACGAACCGAGTGCGCGAAACTCTCCGCTGAGAACACGGCGCTCGCCGAGAGCATCGCGGAGGCCCTCCCCTCCGATGCGATGGTCGCCACCGACTCGTCGCAGATCGCCTACTGGGGACTGCTGAACACGCTCCGCGTCGCTTCGCCGAACTCGACGCCCTACATGGCGACGTACGCCACACTCGGATACGGCTTGCCCGCAGCACTCGGCGCCCGCGTCGCCGAGCCGAATCGCCCGTCCTTCGTGGTCGTCGGCGATGGCGCCCTGATGTTCTCGATGAACGAGTTCATCACGGTGGTCGAGCAGCAGGAGGACGTCACCGTCATCGTCGTCGACAATGGCGGGTACCAGGAGATCAAGCAGAACGAGATCGACGCGGGCATCGCGCCGGTCGCGGTCGATCTGGTGCAGCCCGACTGGGTCGCGGTCGCGAACGCCTTCGGCGGCACCGGTCGCGCGGCTCGGAGTGCCGCCGAGCTCGCCGACGCAGTTGCGAGCGCCGTGCGCGACGGTGGGCTGCAACTCATCCACATCGACCAGTCGACGTTCGCGAACTGAGGGAGACGACGATGAACCTCGCCTCTGCGCGTCCAGTGGCCGTCTACACGGACGTCGACGACACCGACCCATCGCTCGGCATCGAGCTGCTCGAGTCGCACGGATTCGAGGTCAGGGTGCTCGGCACTCGCGATGCCGGCGAGATCATCGCCGGAGCAGCCGATGCCACCGTGCTCCTTCCCGGTTACGCCGAGATCACGCGGGACATCATCGCTGCACTGCCCGACCTCCGGCTCATCTCGCTCATGTCCATGGGCTTCGACTACGTCGACGTCGATGCCGCGACCGAGCACGGGGTCTGGGTGACGAACGTGCCAGGCGCCGCGACCGAGGAGGTCGCCACCCACGCGCTGGCGATCCTGCTGAGTGCCGTGCGGCAGTTGGGGTTCTACACCGCGTCGGCAGGACCGAACACCTGGAACGAGCGAGCGGCTTCGGCCCCGCCTCGCCTCAGCGAGCTCACGCTCGGAGTCGTCGGGCTCGGCAAGATCGGCCGAGAATTGATCAGGCTCGCAGGGCCGCTGTTCGGCAGGATCCTCGGGTTCGATCCGTTCCTGCCTGACACCGCCGAGGTCCGTGCCGACCTCGACCGGCTCGGCGTCACCCGCACCTCGCTGGAGGCGGTGCAGGCGGAGAGCGATGTGCTCTCCCTGCATCTCCCCCTCACCGCGGAGACCGAGCGCATGGTCGACGCCGCGTTCCTCGCGGGTATGCCGCAGGGAAGCGTCCTCGTCAACGTCTCGCGGGGCGGCCTGATCGACTCGACCGCGCTCGCGGAGGCACTCGATCGTGGCCACCTCTCCGGCGCCGCTCTCGATGTGCTCGAGGAGGAGCCACCAGCCCACGGACACCCGCTCGTCGGCCGGGACGACGTGGTACTCACCCCGCACATCGCGTACTTCTCGGCCCGCACCGAGATCGAGTACGTGCGCATTCAAGCGCAGAACGCGGTCGCGCTCGCCGAGACCGGGCGTCCTGAGTCGCCGGTGAACCGGCCCGCCTGATCGGGGTTACGCGATGTCGAGCGAGCGCTCGTACTGCTCGAGCACGATGCGCGTGTGCAGCCAGGTCTCCGACATCGCGATCAGGCCCTCGTCGCGCAGTCGCTGCATAACACCGTGGAATCGATCCACCGAGCTGAAAGCGATCGTCGCCTTCAGGTCGTAGCGGCCGAGGGTTTGCGCGAGGAACTCGACCGCGACGCCCGAGTTGAGAATCGCATCGATCACACGCGCGTCATCCAGCACCTTGATGCCGAATCCGAGCAGCAGATCCTCGCTCGATCCGGTGTGCTGGTCGATCGCCCCGATCTTCATGACTCCTGAGTCGATGAGCTTGAGCATGCGGAGCCGCGTGCCGCTCGGCGAGAGCTGCACGCGGCTGGCGAGGTCGCCGAGCGGTACCCGCCCGTCCTGCTGCAGGGCTTCGAGGATCCGCAGATCCGTGCGGTCGAGGGAGATCGCCGCTGGGTCCGGTGTGGTCCCGCCGAAGAAACTGCTGAGGATCCGGTCGAACATCAGCACCTGCACGTCGACGACGCCGGGGATCGCGCGGATCGTGATCACCTGCTCGCGCAGTGCGGCAGTGTCGGTCAACCAGGTCTCCGTCGAGATCTGGAAGGCGCCCGTGACCTCTGAGATGAACGACATCGAATCGAATTCGACGAGCCGATCGATCACGGGCTGCGTCGGGCCGGTGACCCAGATCGAGAGATGCGCCGAGACCGGGAGCCCGACGGCGCCGGGGTGGATTCCCGCCACGATGCGCAAGCGCCCGCTGTCGGTGAGCGCGCGCACACGATCCGTCACGATCTCGCGGCTCACTCCGAGCGTGGCCGCGACGCGCGTGTACGCCATCCGACCGTCCTGACGGAGCATGCCGATGATCCGCTCGGTCAGATCATCCATGCTGCTCCGCTGGGCCCGAGCCGCCCGTCACTCACAGCACCCTCAGCTCGAGCACCCTCAGCGCCAGCGGTGCCACGCCGCCTGCCTGCTGACGGCGGCGATCTCGGCGACGCGGGCCCACGAGTTCTGCTCGGCGAGCGTGCGCGCGCTCGTGCCGAGGGCCTCACCGACCTCCGCTGAGAGGGCGAGGAGCGCGGAGAACGCGGCCGGGTCGGACGACAGCGAGAGGTCGCGAACTGCTCTCCTGGCTGCGGCCTGAGCCTCGGCGACCGGGACACCGGCGCCGGGGCTCTCGGCCGGGGGCTCCGCACTCGGCTCGCCCGCGTACCATCTCGTACCGTACGTGTCGCCCAGGTCGCTCGGCTGAGCGGGCGTCGCGGCGTCGTCGTCGAGGGTCACGATGTATGTCTCCTCCGTCGAGGTCATGCTCCTGGTCCAGCTGCCGGAGTGCCAACGGTACTCGACCTCTCCGAGGAGCGGCCGATAGACGGCAGTGTACAGGGTGCCGAACGCGCCGTCGTAGTCGTGGCTGAACACCTCGGGGCCGAGCATTGCTTCGGCTACGGATGCGACATCGCCATCGCGCTCCACGACGTCGGTGAGGACCTCCTGACGCTCGACGCTGCGGAAGCGGCGAGCGTGATCCGGATACTCGGGCGTGCGGCCCCGATGGTTCGTCGCCACCGGATCCTCGTGGACCTCGGGACGCATGCCTGGACCGACGTAGGCCGTCACCGAGCTCCCGCCGGCATCGACCATCGTGAGGTTGTAGAACATCGAAACCGGGATCGTCGCCAGCCGGCGCACCGCCTCCTCCACATCGCTCGAGACCTCGAGCAGGTAGCGCACGACGAGCGGAGCGGCGAACCCGTCCCCGTCCCCCGGTCGCCCGCCGAACGCGAGCGAGATCGCCAACCCGTCATCGTTCATGCCGTCGAGGAGCCCCCAGAGGCAGTCGGACGTGCCGATGACGCGTCGGCGCTCGAATCGGGTGGAGCTGTGGACCTGCTCGAAGAGTTCGAGTCCGTAGTCGTAGTTGCGGAGCAAGGCGGGTTCCGGGGCCTGCAGGGCGACCTGCGAGCAGCCGGGTAGAAACCGCGGCGGGTTCCAGAGCGTCAGCATCCGCGCCGCAGTTTCATCGTGCCCCGTCAATTCGACGAGCCGTTCCCAGGTCGGCACGAGCTCGGGCATGTGGAGACGGAGCTTGCGTTCCGCCGTCGCAAGGTCGGGGCGGGCCGCGTCACCATCGCGGAGGTACCAGGCCCGGTATCCGGGCCACACGGCGTCGAACAGTGCACGCCACCGGGGGCCGGGGCGGTCTTCGACGGTGCCGTAGAACGTGAACGCGTGCCTCATGGTGTCAACAATAGATTGACAGTGCGCGTCTGTCAACAACATTTTGACAGACCAGCCTGAGAGCAGTCCGCCTGTAAGGTTGATGTGGCAGCGTACTGAGAGAGGAGACGCAGTGACGTCAATGGAAGCGCACGGGAGATCAGCGGAGCAGCAGCGCGGCGAGAACGGACGATCCATTCCGGCGATCCTCGTCTACACCTTCCTGGCGTGTGCACTCGCGTGGCTGGTAGCCCTGCCGCTCTGGCTCGGGGACGGACTCGCCTCCCCCGCTGCACTTCCACTCATGCTGGTGATGATGTGCACGCCGACCATCGCGGCCCTCGCCGTGGTGTGGAAGGTCGACCGCCCGCGCCGCACCGCGCACGCTCTCGGGTTCGTTCCGGTGACTCCGGTCGGCCGGCTGATCGGGTACCTCGCACTGGGGCTGTTCCTGCCGATCGCGCTCTGCGTCCTCGCACTCGTCATCGGATCGCTCCTCGGGCTCTTCCCCGGCGATTTCACGCACTTCTCCGGCCTGCAGCAGATCACGGCTGCGCAGCTGGCCCAGGCGGGCGCCCCTGACATGGAGCTCCCCGTCGCCACCCTCATCGTCGGCCAGTTCGTGAACGTGTTCGTCGCAGCGCTCTTCATCAACATCATTCCCGCTCTCGGGGAGGAGATCGGGTGGCGCGGCTGGTTGCTGCCGAAGCTCATGCGCTTCGGACCGTGGGGCGCGATCCTGATCTCGGGGATCATCTGGGGCCTGTGGCACGCTCCCGTCATTCTGCTCGGCTACAACTACACAGGCACACCCGGTTGGCTCGCCCTGCTCGCGATGATCGGATTCTGCACCGTCATGGGCGGGCTCTTCGGCTGGCTGCGCCTGCGCAGCGGATCAGTCTGGGCTCCCGCGCTCGCGCACAGCTCACTGAATGCCGCGGCGACGCTCCCCCTCGTCTTCATCGCCGAGAATGGCGTCTACGACCCCCTGCACGCGAACATCACGGGCTGGAGCGGGTGGCTGCTCCCGGCTGCACTCGTCGTGGTGCTGGTACTCGCCGGCAGGTTCGCGGCGCGAGAGAAGTGAACGAACGCATCGACACGGACTCGCTGTCTTTTTCCCCCGCCCCGTACTAGCCTCGACTCCGGCGCCGTGAAGCCCGGGCGGCGTGCACCGAACAACGCACGGCTCACGAAGCAAGATCGAGGAGAGTCCGGTGGATGCACTGAGCGCGAGCGAGACCGCCGGCCGCGTGCGGTCGACTCTCGGCGGGATCCGGCATCGCCTCCGTTTCGCCGCCGGTCACGCCCCGGCACGTATCGCCATCACCATCTTCGGCTTGGCGACACTCCTGTTCACCGGACTGCTGATGACTCCGGCGGCCGGGGCACGCGGCGAACACACCGATCTCGCAGACGCGTTCTTCACCGCGGTCTCGGCCGTCACGGTGACCGGCCTCACGAGCGTGGACACGGCCGAGCACTGGTCGATGTTCGGCCAGATCGTGATTCTGCTCGCCGTGCAGACCGGTGCGCTCGGCGTCGTCACGATCGCACTGCTCCTCGCCCTCATGGTGAGCAGACGGCTCGGCGTGAGCACCAGAGTCTTCGCCCAGGAAGGCATCGGGTCCTCCGGCATGGGCGAGGTCGGCCATCTCCTGAGGGTCGTGGTCCTCACCACGTTCATCGTTGAGGGTGTGCTCGCCGCAGCTCTGATACCTGCCTTCACCGTCGCGGAGGGTTCATTCGGGTGGGGCCTCTGGTATGGCGTGTTCTACGCGATCTCCGCCTTCGGGAACGCCGGGTTCAGCCCGCACGACGGCGGACTGGCAAGCTTCGCGGACAACGGCTTCGTCCTCGTGCCCATCGCAATCGGGGTATTCGTCGGCAGTTTCGGTTTCCCGGTGTTCCTGAACCTCATTCGCGCCAGGTGGAGTCGTCGCAAGTGGACGCTCCACACCAAACTCACCATCATCACCACCGTCATCCTGCTGGTCGCCGGTGCCCTCGGCTGGGCCGCGTTCGAGTGGAACAACCCCGAAACCGTCGGCGGAGCGAGCTGGTGGCAGAAGCTCGGCAATGCGCTGTTCGCCTCGACGATGATGCGATCGGGCGGGTTCTCCATCATCGACATGGAGTCATCGACCGCGACGACCATGCTGATGAGCGACGCGCTCATGTTCGTCGGCGGCGGGTCGGCTTCGACGGCGGGCGGCATCAAGGTCACGACCCTCGCCGTGCTCTTCCTCGCGATCGTGGCCGAGGCACGGGGCACCCGCACGACGAAAGCGCTCGGTCGACAGATTCCGAACGGCACACTGCGGCTCGCCATCAGCGTCGTCTTCCTCAGCGCCACACTCGTCTTCGTCGCCGCCGGGCTCCTCACGGTCGTCAGTGATGCTTCACTGGATCGGATCCTGTTCGAGGTGATCTCCGCGTTCGCCACCTGCGGCTTGAGCGTGGGCATCTCCTCCGACATCGCCCCATTCGGGCAATACGTACTCTCCGCGCTGATGCTCGCCGGTCGTGTCGGTCCGATCGTCCTCGCATCCGCGCTCGCGGTGCGGCAGCGACAGGAATTCGTTACCTACCCGGAAGAACGACCGATCATCGGCTGACGAATCGCGCATGCTATTCTGTCCAGCAATGTCTCAGCACTGCCGCACTCCCCGAGCGATCGACTCGCTCGTGACCTGGGTGCTGCCCGGAGCCGGGACCAACGGCTACATCACCTCCTGGGGACCCGCCCTCTCGGGCGTGCCCGCCACCATCGTTCACGCGTAAGCGTCGAACCGAACGCGCTGCGGGCGCCATACGAGTGCAGACTCGTTACATGGTTCGACGAGTGAACTGTCACTTCGACCCCGGGCGGACCTTTGCTGATTCTCGCACTCGCGACCCTCGCACTCACCTGCATCATCGCTGCGCCGACGACGCGTCTGCTCGGGCGCAACGCCGGATGGGTGCTCGCGCTGCCCCTTCTGGGAGGCGCAGCGCTGGTACTCATGGCGGCGCCGGCTGCTCCGCTCGGCTTCACTGACGAGTTCGTTCCCTGGATGCCGACCATCGATGTGGGGCTCGCGCTTCGGCTCGACGGACTCTCGCTCGTCTTCTCTCTCATCGTCCTCGTCATCGGTGCTGGCGTGCTCGGGTATGCGACTCGGTACCTCGGTCGAGACGGTCGCCACGGATCGTTCTACGTGCTCATGACGACGTTCGCCGCCGCGATGCTCCTCCTCGTCCTCACCGATGATCTTGTGGTGCTGTTCGTCGCCTGGGAAGCCACGACGCTCTGCTCGTTCTTCCTGATTGCCCGCTCAGGAGCGCACGCCAGGGAACCAGCGATTCGTACGCTCCTCGTGACTGCCGCCGGAGGACTCAGCTTGCTCGCGGCGGTCGTCGTCATCATCGTCGGCACGGGAACCACCCGCATCAGCGAGGCTCTCGCGCACTCCGTCTGGCACGAGGGTGGCGCGTTTCCCGTTGCGGTAGCGGCTCTGCTCGCGGGAGCGGCATTCACCAAGTCGGCTCAGTTCCCGTTCCAGTCCTGGTTGCCCGACTCGATGGTCGCGATCACTCCCGTCTCCGCGTATCTCCACGCAGCGGCGATGGTGAAAGCGGGAATCTACCTGCTGCTCCGTTTTTCACCCGCACTCGCTGGCGAGCCGCTCTGGATGATCCTCCTCATCACTTCGGGCCTGATCACCGCGATCCTCGGCGCCGCTGCGGCGATTCGCCGGCACGATCTCAAGGAACTGCTCGCCTATTCGACGATGAGCCAGCTCGGCCTGCTCGTCACCATGATCGGCGTCGGCACCCCAGCCGCTTTGACGGCGGCAGTCGCGCACACCATTGCTCACGCGCTGTTCAAGTCGGCACTGTTCATGGTCGTCGGGGTCATCGATCACCAGGCGGGCACCCGAGACATCCGTATGCTCGCTCAGCGCCGCTTGCGCATGCCGGCGACCGCGACCACTCTGGCATTGGCGGCCGCGTCCATGGCGGGGGTTCCACTCTTGCTGGGGTTCGTGAGCAAGGAGCTGATGCTCACCGCATTCCTTGAGTTCCCCGGCCCCGTCGTGGCAGCCGTGGCGATCACGGTGGGGGCGGTCATCACTTCCGCGCTGACGTTCGCCTACTCCGCACGGATGCTCATCGGGGCGTTCCGCGGACGCGCGGGCGAACTCGTGCGCGAGGCGCCCGCGGCGTTCTGGATCGTTCCGGCCGCCGCTGCGAGTGCAGGCCTCGCCCTCGGGCTTCTGCCGTTCCTTCTCGATGGACTGGTCGACACGGCCGCGAGCGCCGCGAGCGGTGCAGAAGCGCACGCACATCTCGAACTCTGGCATGGCCTCACCCCGGCGCTCCTCGCCTCGGGGCTCATCATCGGTGCGGGGCTGACGCTGGTGCTCTGCCGACGTCAGGTCGACCGATTCGCGGCCCCGCTCGAACTCCCCGTCTCGGGACTCGCGGTGGTCGACGCGTTCAGGAGTGGAACGATCCGATTCGGATCGTTCGTGGGCAGCTGGGCGGGATCGCGCTCACCGCAGCTGCACCTGGCGATCCCCGCGGTGTGCCTGATCCTCATCGCCCTCGCCGGCGCCTTCACCGTCGGCGACCTTCCCGTGATGGTCGGGGACCCGACCGAACCCTTCGATTGGGCACTGATCGTGCTCGTACTCGCGGGGGTCGTGGCTGCGGTGCGGGCCCGCACGCGCATCTCTGCGATCGTCGTGACCGGAGTGGTCGGCTTCTCGATGACCGTCTGGTACTTCGTGCTCGGGGCGGCGGATGTCGCGATCACGCAGCTGCTCGTCGAGATACTGACGGTGTGCGTCATGGTTCTGCTGCTCCGTCGACTCCCGGCGAAGTTCAGCACGGCACCCTGGCGTAGGCGGATTCCGACCGGTGCGATCGCGATCGGCACGGGACTCGCAGCCGGACTCGGCGTCTGGGCCCTGACGGGCCGACGTGAGATGTCCGATGCTGCTGCGTTCTACCTCAGCTCAGGCGAAGAGCTCACGGGCGGTTCCAATATCGTCAACACCATTCTCGTCGACTTCCGCGCGCTGGACACCCTCGGAGAGCTCACGGTGCTCGGCGTTGCCGGGATCGCTGTGGCGGCGCTGCTGAATGCGCGCGGTCTCGCCCCGATCCGCCCCGAGGATCTGCGTTCGGAGACCCCCCTGTCGGACGCGCGCACGAACGGGGTGTTCGTGCGGCAGATCACCCGCCTGCTCACACCGGTGATCATCCTGATCTCACTTGTCCTCCTGTTCCGAGGGCACTACGAACCGGGTGGCGGGTTCATCGCCGCACTCATCGGAGGGGCCGGCTTCGCCCTGCTGTACCTCGCCGCTCCCTCGGATTCGGAGGCTCGCGTGAAACTGCCGTACCTGCTGCTCATCGGTTCCGGGATCGCAGTGGGCACCGGCACCGGCCTGCTCGGCTACCTCGAGGGGTCGTATCTCACTCCGGTCCACTTCGATGTGTTCGGCGTTCACTTCACGACTGCGATCATTTTCGACATCGGCGTCTATCTGGCCGTGATCGGCATCGTACTGACCTCGTTGAACCTGCTGGGCCGCCCCTACGCCGCAATCAGCGCCCGGACCGCACAGCGGCCCGTGACCGATCGGAGCAACCCATGACCCTCGCACTCACGGTGGCGGTACTCACCGCCGGAGGCATGTATCTCCTGCTGCAGCGCGAGATGCTCCGCGTGATCCTCGGATTCGTGCTCCTCGGGCACGCCGCCAACCTCATCATCATCTCGGCTGGAGGTGCGGATCGGAGAGGAATGCCATTCGGAACACCCGATGATCCGGGCAGCGTCGCGGACCCCCTCCCTCAGGCGTTCGTGCTCACCGCGATCGTGATCGCTTTCTCCATCACGATCGTCATGCTCGTGCTCTCCGCCACCGGCTCGCAGACCGATGACACGACCGATGACGACCCCGAGCCCGACTTCACCGAGATCGAACGGCGTGTCGACGCAGAGCGTCTGGCAGGTGCCGCCGTGTCGGGCCAGCCCACACACGAAGGGCACCAGGAGGCCCACGCATGATGGGCGCACTGCTTCCGCTGCTCGTCGCAGGTCCGCTCCTGGCGGCCGGCGTGCTCGCCATGTTCGGCCGTCGTCCAGCGGCTCACGCAATCATCATGTTCGTCGTGCTGATCGCTTCGACGGGAAGCGGCGTCGCACTGATCGCGAATTTTGGTGACGGTGGTGCGCTCGCCCACGGCGTCGGAGGATGGGCCTTCGGCATCGCGATTCCCTTCGCCGCCGACATGTTCTCGGCGCTCATGCTGACCGTCACCGGTCTCCTCGCGGTCACCTGCACCGCGTTCGCCGTCGCTTCAGGACGCGCGAACTCGCGATACTTCGCTCCCCTGATTCTCGTTCTCGTCGCCGGGGTCAACGGTGCTCTCCTCACGGCCGACCTCTTCAACCTGTTCGTGTTCATCGAGGTCATGCTGCTCCCCTCCTACGGACTCTTCGTGCTCGCGACGCAGGGCCGAGCGCCGCTCCGACAGGTCTCGGGCACGCGCCTGTACGTCACGCTGAACCTCTTGACCTCTACGATCTTTCTCGCGGGCGTCGGTCTGGTGTACGGAGCGGCTGGGTCGGTGAATCTCGCAGAGTTGGCCGGGCTCGCCTCGACGGACAGCACCGTCGCGATCGCCGCTGCCGTCTGCATCTTCGCGCTCGGCATCAAGGCCTCGGTGGTCCCCGTGCACGGGTGGCTGGCCCGGGCCTACCCCGCGACGTCGCCCGCGATCACTGCGCTGTTCTCTGGCCTGCACACGAAAGTCGCGATCTACGCCATCTATCGCCTCTACGCTGTACTCTTCGACGGTGACGCCCGATGGCTCTGGATCGGTGTCGTCGTGTGCTGCGCGACGATGATCATCGGGGTGCTCGGCGCCGTCGGCGAGCCGACGATGCGGTCGATTCTCGCGTTCCACATGGTCAGCCAGATCGGGTACATCCTCCTCGGCGTCGCACTCTTCACTCAGGCGGGCTTGACGGCCGGAATCTTCTACCTCCTGCACCACATGATCGTGAAGGCCTCCCTGTTCCTCTCCACCGGTGCCGTCGAAGTCGCATACGGCAGCGGAACGGTCGGCAACCTCTCCGGTATCGCGAAGCGGGAACCCTGGATCGCGGCCGCGTTCTTCGTCGCAGCGCTGTCCCTCGCGGGTCTTCCCCCGTTCTCAGGGTTCGTCGCCAAACTGACGCTCATTCTCGCCGCGCTCGAAGCCGGGCAGATCGCCGCGGTGGTGGTGATGCTCCTCGTCAGTCTGGTGACCCTCCTCTCTATGCTGAAGATCTGGGGCGGGGTCTTCTGGGGGCGGTCGGATGCCGGAGAAGGTTCGCAGCGCGCGGATCCGGCGCCCGATCCGGCACCTCAGCCATCGGCAGACGGCGTTCGCGCCGCGACGACCAGGACCACGACCGACGCAGTACCGCGTCGCCGGATCGGATTCGCACTCGCGGCCCCTGCGGTGCTCCTCGCCGCGGTCACCTGCGGCCTCGGTATCGGAGCCGAGCTCCTGCTCGATCTCTCCGATGTCGCCGCACGAGGGCTCCTCGACACTAGCGCGTACGTCGAGGCGGTGGTCAACGCATGACCTGGATCAGCTGGCCCGCTCGCCTCGCGACCTTCGGAGCGTGGTATGTGTGGCAAGTCCTCACCTCGAACGTCGCTGTGCTGCGCGACAACCTGACACCGGGCCAGCACTCTACGACCGGGATCGCGCGGTTCCGTACGCGATGCCGCAGCGACGGCGAGATCACTCTGCTCGGTGCCCTGATCACACTCACCCCTGGCACCCTGACCCTGGGAACGGACATCGAGGCCGACGGTCGGCGCGTGCTGTTCGTGCACGGACTGTACGCACCGAACGCCGACGCACTGAGGGCGGAACTCTCGCGAATGGAGTCGCGCATGTTGCACGCCGTACGGCGGAGAGGAGTGACGTCATGAGTATCGATATCGGCATCGTGCTGATGTGCCTCGCTTGCGTCGGAGCGACATACCGCATGCTCGCCGGCCCCACTGAGGCGGACCGGGCACTCGCCGGAGACCTGCTGCTGTTCGGCGTCGTCGGCCTCATCGCGCTGTTCGGTGTCCGCACCCACAACGCGTTCACCTTCGACATCGTGCTGATCGCCGCGCTCGTCGGCTTCCTCGGGGCACTGTCGCTGGCTCGCGCTCTGACGAGAGGGAAACGATGACTACGGCACTGGAACTGGTGGGGAATGCACTGATCCTCGTCGGCGCGCTCGTCTTCGCCACAGCGGCGCTGGGGGTAATTCGATTCCCCGACGCGTACACGCGAGCGTCCGCGATCGGCACCGCGGGCGGCGTCGGCATCATTTTCATCGTCGTCGGGGCGCTGACGCATCAGCCGACGGGCGCGGATACCGTCAAAGTTGCGCTGATCGTCGCGTTGCAGCTGGCGACATCCGCGGTCGGCACCATGGCGATCGCCCGATCGGCGTATCTCACGCGCACGCGCATGCACCGCCCCGCTTACGACGACCTCGGCGAGTACGAGGATGACCCGAAGAGCGACTCGCGAGCTTCGGCGGACTGAGGGATCTGACGATGCCGCCCCTCGCGCGAATGCGACGACAGATCCTCGACGGATGGCACCGCTGGGGGTGGGTTTCCGAGCGGGCGGGCCGGTACGGGTCGTCTTCGATCCTGCTCTGCATCTACCCGCCTGACAGCTCTCGATTCGAACGCCGCCTCGCTCGCCTCGCGCGTCTCTGGCCGCTTCTCAGCGTGAGTATCATCCTGGCGAAAGTCGGGACCTCCCATCTCCTCCCCGCGGTCTCGTATCTCATGGCGGGGTTGATCGGCCTGAGTTTCACCGCTGGGGTCGGCGTCGCTCTCACCCGAATGACGGCACCGGTGAGGCGCAGGGTGGTCGAGCACTTCGCGAGCGTGCCGCGATCTGCTTCGAGCACCGAGACGCATCGCTATCTTGCGATCGTCGAAGACTTCCACCAGCTCCGCCGAGCAGAACGCAGCTTCGACCGCGGTGCCGCGGATTGGCCCGAATTCCAGCACACCTGGAACGAGGTCTACGCCCGTTCGCGTACTCACGACGGTGATTGAGCACGCACCACCGGAGCTCGCCGCGGCTTCGCCGCTTCCGCACTGGAGCGCGTCAGCTACCCCTCGCTCGAGACCTCGGCGAGCACGCGCGGCCAGCGGCGGTCGAGCATGCGCCCGCCGAGCACGATGCCACCCCAGACGGCAGCGCCCCCGAGCAGGAGCGCGCACCCGAGGCTCACCCAGGCGAGCCAGGGGGTCCAGAGACTCGCGATCGCGAATCCGAGCGCCGGGCCGCCGATGACGAGCGCGATGGGGGTCACGATGATGAGGGCGAGGAATGACTGCGCTCCGCCCGCTGAGCCCCGCCCGAGCGGGTTCGCACCCGGCGGAGGCGCCCGGCCCGGAAGCAGCGCCCCCACGAACGATGCGGCCCCGGCGACGACGAGGGAGAGCCCGAACGTCGCGCCGAAGCTCGCCGGAAGCAGCTCCCACGCTCCGGTCACCAGGCAGGCGAGTACGCAGAGGATCGCGAGCAGCGGCACCGCGAGGATCGCCATGCCGAGCAGACGGCCGGCGCGATCCGCGACCCCGCGCACACCCGAGGTGATGTGCAGTGCGATGGCGTTGTTGTCGTAGGCGATATCCATTTGCACGATGGTGGCGAGGAGGAAGGCGTTGATCGCCGGGAGCAGGATCAGTGCGGGGCCGACGGACCAGCCTCCGCTGCTCAGGCTGTTCATCGCGACGACCGCCACCATCAGCAGCGGAAAGACGAGCAGCATCACCACGTTCACCAGGTGCCGAGGGTCCCGGCGACGGTAACGCAGCGTGCGGGCGGCGATCGCGCCGGCGGGAGTCGCCGGGAGCAGGCGGTCGATCACCCCTCCCGACCGGACGCGCCCGCCGCCGCTGCTCACGATCGGGTCGACGAGACGGGCGGCGAGCGAGCGCTCGGCGACGGCCCAGAGCGCGATGACGGTGGCGACCGCGACCAGCAGGCGCCCGGCACTCACTGCCCACTCTCCCGCAGCCGCCGCGGACGATACCCCGTACACGGCGCCGAGAGGTGTCCAGCCGAGCACCTCGGCCACGAGCCGGAACGATTCACCTGGCGACCCCAGCCGACCGACCAGAGAGGCGAGCAGATTGAAGAGGAGGCCGGACGACGCGAGCAGCAGCACGCCGACCGTCAGCACGAAGTCGCGTGTGCGCCGCCGAGCGAGCCACCCGGCGAGGAGCCCGCTCACGACGCGCGCACCGAGCACGCAGGTGAGGAGCGCAAGCGGCGCGAGCACGATCGCCGTCACGAGCGCGGCGGGCGAGACGGACCAGCCGACCCAGGTGAGCAGCAGCGCGAGCGCCGTGCCGATGCCACCGATCGTCGTCACCCCCGCGAGCACCAGACCGGGCAGGAGGCGTCGCGCCGTGACGGGGAGCAGGGCGAAGCGGTCCGGTGCCAGCGAGTCGTCGGCGCTGACGACGATCGATCCGACCCACCAGCCGGCCGTGATCACGGATCCAACGATGATGAGGATCGGGCCGACCAGATCGGGCGAGAGCACGCGCAGCGCTCCGAGCCCGAACGCCAGTGCGGTCAGCATGCCCGCGCCGACGAGCCCGCTGAAGACCAGCGCCACGATGAACCACGGGTTCCGGCTCAGCTGATGTCCGAGCTGGCGCCAGCGGAGGCCTACGAGGATCGCAACCACGCGAGCGTCCCCTCTCCGAGCTCGTGCGACCCGACGAGGTCGAGGAAGCGCTGCTGCAGGCTCACCCCGGCCCGAACCTCATCGAGGTCGCCGTGAGCGAGCAGCCGTCCCTCGGCCAGAATCGCCACGCGGTCGCAGAGCGACTCCACCAGTTCCATGACGTGGCTCGAGAGCACGACCGTCCCTCCGCCGGCGACGAACGCGCGCAGGATCTGGCGAATCGTCTCGCCGGAGACCGGGTCCACCGCCTCCAACGGTTCGTCGAGGATCAGGAGCCGCGGAGCGTGGATCAGCGCGCAGGCGAGTCCGATCTTCTTCTTCATGCCGGCCGAGTAGTCGACCACGAGCGTGCTGCCGGCCTCGGCGAGTCCGAGCGCGTCCAGCAGCTCGCCCGCCCGTTCAAGCACCTCGGCTTCTGCGAGGCCGCGCAGCAACCCGCTGTAGCGCAGCAGTTCCGCTCCGGTCAGCCGGTCGAACATCCGGATGCCGTCCGGCAGCACGCCCATGCGGGCTTTCGCGCCCGCCGGATCCCGCCACACGTCGGCGCCGAGCACCCACGCGCTCCCCGCGTCGGGTTGCAGCAGGCCGGTCGCCATCGCGAGCGTCGTGGTCTTCCCCGCGCCGTTCGGCCCGAGCAGACCGAGCATCGTGCCCGCAGGCACGTCGAGCGAGAGATCGTCGACGGCGACGTGCTGGCCGAACTGCTTGCGAAGGCCTCGGATCGCGAGGACCGGAGTGGCGGCGTCTGACGTGGTCATGCCTCCATCACACCATCTCAAGCGACAGCGGACAACGCGGGCGGCGTTTCACTCATCTCACGCCGGGGCGCAGCTCACCCGCCTCGATGCGCACCGGTAGGCGGTTCTCCGCCGGCGGCAGCGGGCAGGTCGCGCTCGCCGAATAGGCGCACGGCGGATTCACGGCGCGGTTGAAGTCGATCACGACGGTCTCGGCATCGACACGCACGGCCTGAGCGAACCGCGCAGCCGGGAACGTGACGTCGGTCCCCGTTGCATCGGCGAAGATGGCCTGGAGTGTGGGCGACTCCTCCTCTCCGAAGAGTGTGAGCGCCACAGGCACGCCGTCGACCGTGAACTCCGCACGCCCCGGCGAGGCGTACTGCTGAGTGCGCCCGGCCGCCGCGGAGTCCACCACGACCGTCTCCGGGTCTCGCGGCACGTAGCGCGCCGTGACGATCCAGTCGGGATCGGCGGGAAAGGTCTCGGTCCCCGCATACTCCGCCCGATCCGGCGAGGCGGGATCACGGGGACGCAGGGCGATTCCATCACCGCGGGCCGCGACCTCGATGCGACGCTCGCCCCATTCGAGTACGACGGAATCGGTACCGCTGAGAGGACCGAGCGTTACCGCGCCCTGTGCCGCCGCACCGTCGAGCGTGACTCCGTCACCCGACACGAACCAGGCGGTGACGATTCCGGCGCCGTCAGTGCTCCACAGCCCCGGTACCCCCGGAAAATCCTGCGGTTCCGCGCCCAGCCAGTACAGGGCGGTCGCGCTGAGCGGCCCGTAGGGGGCGGTGCGCTGGGTCTCGATACTCGCGTGCCACGCCGCATGCGCGTCGGCGAACGTCAGCTCGGTGGTGTGCGGCATGTCTTCCTCCCGCAGTGATTGAAAAGGTGTGGTGATACCCAGCATTCATGAGACGAATGGGTTTCGCGCGAGTGTGACGCCCCATTGCAGCGCAAGACACCCAGAGTGAAATGTTGTTTTTGCTTTGCTTGTTTCTGTTTATGTGGCATTATGTGAGTGTGTACGCCGCCGAACGCCAGCAGACGATCCTCGGTTCCGCGCGCGCCGATGGCCGCGTCGAGGTTGCGTCGCTCGCCAAGCGACTCGGGGTCACCTCCGAGACGATTCGCCGTGATCTCACCGCACTCGAGGCGCGCGGCCTGCTCACGCGAGTGCACGGCGGCGCGATCCCGGTCGAAGCATTCACACGCGAACTCGGCATGGCCGAGCGCATCGGTCGACGCGCGGCAGAGAAGCGCCGCATCGCCCAGCGCGCAATCGAAGAACTTCCCGAGGGCGGCACCCTGTTGCTCGACGCAGGCACGAGCACGCTCGCCATCGCGCAGGCTCTCCCCGCGGACACCCCCTACACGGTGGTCGCGAACAGTCCGGCGATCTGCTCGATCCTGACGGCGATGCCCGAGGTGACGCTGCTGCAGATCGGCGGGAGGGTCCGAGCCACGACCGGGGCCGCGGTGGGCAGGTGGGCGTGCGACGCCCTCGACGAGCTCACCGTCGACGTCGGATTCATCGGCACCAATGGATTCGACGCGATCCGAGGACTCTCGACACCCGACGAAGCCGAGGCGGCGACCAAACGCGCCATGGTGCGGGCTTCCCGCACCACTGTCGTCGCCGCCGACTCGAGCAAGGCCTCCTCCGTCCACCTCCACCGCTTCGCCGATCTCGACGACATCGACCTGGTCATCACGGACACCGGTCTCGACGAGGACACCGCGGATGCCATCCGCGCGGCCGGACCGAAAGTAGTTGCCGTATGATCACAGCACTCACCCCGAATCCCAGCGTCGATCGAGCCGTCTCCGTCGGCGACCTGGAACGCGGCCAGGTGCTGCGCGCCACCTCATCTCGGGTCGACCCGGGCGGCAAAGGTGTCAACGTCGGCCGAGCAATCGCGGCGATGGGCGGGGATCCGCTGGTCGTGGTGCCCTCCGGCGGCCCGGAAGGAGCGCTCTTCGAGGCGCTCCTCGCCCAGACCGATGTCACCGCGAGCGTCGTCGAGGTCGCCGGGAGCGTGCGGATGAACATCAGCGTGCTCGAACCAGACGGAACCACGACGAAACTCAACGAGCCGGGGCCCGATCTCAGCGAGGCGGAGGTGAACGCGCTCATGGAAGCGACGCTCGAACGCGCGACACCCGGATCGTGGGTCGCCGGATGCGGCAGCCTCCCCCCGGGCGCCCCCTCCGACCTCTACGCCCAGCTCGTGCGCGAAGCCGTCGCCAGAGGCGCCTCGGTCGCCATCGACTCCTCCGGGTCGCCGATGGCCGAAGCCGTCGCCGCGCGTCCCACGCTCATCAAACCGAACCGCGAAGAACTGGCCGAGCTCACCGGCAGAACTCTCGACACTCTGGGTGCCGTCATCGACACCGCGCGCGAGCTCGTGCGCAGCGGCGTCGCGTACGTCGCCGTCAGCCTGGGACGCGACGGAGCGGTCCTCGTGACGGCATCGGACGTCAGCCACGCGCGCGCGATCATCACCGAGCCCGTCTCGACGGTGGGCGCGGGCGACTGCATGCTCGCTGGACTGCTCTTCGGCCTCGACAGCGGCCTGGACCCGGCTGAGGCCCTCCAGCAGGGCGTCAGCTGGGGTGCCGCTGCCGTGCGCCTTCCCGGAACGGAAGTGCCGACCCCGGCCGACCTCGACGGCATCGACGTCGCATTCACCCGGTCCCCGGGTCGCGACATGCCCCTCGACGACTGAACCGGCCCCGCGCCGAACCCCGAATTCACCCTACGAAAGGAATCGACATGCCCCTCATCAATGACGATCAGGTGGTGCTCGACCTCACCGGCGACGACCGCCACGAGGCCACGCGTGCGCTCGCAGAACGACTGGTCGCGACCGGGCGGTGCACCGACCTCGATCAGTTCGTCGCCGACGTCCGCGAGCGCGAGTCGAAGACCGCCACCGGCCTTCCCGGGGGCATCGCCATCCCCCACGCCAGGAGCGCCGCGATCACGGAGCCCTCGCTCGTGTTCGGCAGAATCGCCGACGGCATCGACTGGGGTGCCAAGGACGGTCCGGCCAGACTCGTCTTCCTCATCGCCGCTCCAGCCGACGGCGGGGATGCGCACATGCAGGTCCTGCCGCAGCTCGCGCGTGCGCTCATGCGTGAGGACTTCCGCGCCGCCCTGCTCGCCGCGACGACGGCAGCCGAGGTGGTGGAAATCGTCGAGCAGCACGTGCAGCTCGACACCCCTGCGGTCCAGTCAGAGGCCGACTCCCCCGCGACTCAGCCAGAGGCCGAGAGCGCTCCGGCCGGCCGCACCCTGCGGTTCGTCGGCGTGACCTCGTGCCCCACCGGCATCGCGCACACGTACATGGCCGCCGAGGCGCTCGAGAACGCGGCGCGGGAAGCCGGCCACGAGATCACTGTCGAGACGCAGGGATCCGCCGGATCCACTCCGCTCAGCGCCGCACAGATCGCCGACGCCGACGCCGTCATCTTCGCTCACGATGTCGAAGTGAAGGAACGCGGGCGCTTCGCCGGGAAGCCGACCATCGACGTCGGCGTGAAGAAGGCGATCTCGGACGGCCCCCAACTCATCGAGCAGGCGGCGGAACTCGCTGCGGCCTGGGAAGCGGACCCCTCCCGGGCGCGAACCGACGCGCATCCCGTCGATTCCAGCTCCGAGGACGACCAGTCCGCCCGCGTCGGTTTCGGCACGAAGCTCCGTCAGTGGCTCATGACGGGCGTCTCGTACATGATCCCCTTCGTCGCGGCAGGCGGAATCCTCATCGCCATCTCGTTCATGCTCGCGCAGATCGCGCTCGGCGAGAACGGCGCCATCGAGATCGTCAAGTACAGCCTCATGGGCGATGACCAGTACAACATCGCGCAGAACTTCAACCCGGCGAGCCTCACCTCGTGGGCGGCGCTCGCCAACGTCATCGGGTCGGCCTCGTTCGGGTTCCTCGTGCCGATCCTCTCCGGCTACATCGCCTTCGCCATTGCCGACCGGCCAGGGCTCGTGCCCGGCATCGTCGGCGGATCGATCGCCATCACCATGGACGCCGGCTTCCTCGGCGGCATCGTGACGGGTCTTCTCGCGGGTGCCGTCGCACGCTGGATCTCGAGCTGGAAGGTGCACAAGGGAGTGCGCGGCGTCATGCCCGTCGTCGTGATCCCGCTGCTGTCGTCGCTCGTGACCGCCGGGCTCTTCATCACGGTACTCGGCCGCCCGATCGTCGCCCTCATGAACAGCCTCAACGACGGTCTCAACAGCCTCACCGGCGGCGGCGTGCTCGTGCTCGGCCTCATCCTCGGCGCCATGATGGGCTTCGACCTCGGCGGCCCCGTGAACAAGGTCGCCTACGGCTTCGCCACCGCCGGACTCTCCGCCGCAGGAACCGCCATGGACGCGCCGCAGCTGAAGATCATGGCCGCTGTCATGGCGGCGGGCATGGTGGCTCCACTCGCACTCGCACTCGCCACGGCGGTCGCCCCTCGCCTGTTCTCAGCTCCCGAGCGGGAGAACGGCAAGGCCGCATGGCTGCTCGGCGCCTCCTTCATCTCCGAGGGAGCGATCCCCTTCGCCGCGGCCGACCCCATCCGCATCATCATCGCCTCGACCATCGGATCTGCGGCCACCGGCGGCCTTGTCATGCTGTTCGGTTCGACGCTGCTCGCACCGCACGGCGGCATCTGGGTCCTCCCCCTCATCGGACAGCCGCTGCTCTTCGTCGTCGCCCTGGCGGTCGGCGTCGTGATCACGGCGGCGCTCGTCGTGCTCTTCAAAGCGATGGGTGCCCGCCGCAAGGCGGCGAAGGACGCCGCTGAAGTACGGACGGGCGCACCTGCGGCCGCCTGACACCCCGACTCATCAATCGTTCGCACGTTCGTCACCCGGCGAGCTACGCTGGACCCAAGCAACCAAGGAGACATTATGGCAACTCGTTCCGTCACCATCGCATCGTCCGTCGGCCTGCACGCCCGACCCGCTTCGCTCTTCGTCGAAGCCGTCGGCGACTCGGGCCTGGATGTGGAAATCGGGAGGCCGGGTGAGGCCGCGGTCGACGCCGGCAGCATTCTCGGCGTCATGGCGCTCGGAGCCAAGCACGGTGAAGAGGTCGTGCTGACAGCGGAGGGCGACGACGCTGACGCCGTGCTCGACCGTCTCGCAGAACTGCTCGCCACAGATCTGGACGCGCAGTGAGTGCGGCCGGCGACGACACCGGAGCTCTCGGCGGCGGGCAGACCGCCGAGGAGCGACACGGCATCGGGGTGAGCCCCGGCTCCGCCTACGGCCCCGTGGTGCAGGTGGCGTCGCCGGTCGGCCCTCCGAAAGACGAACCCGCCGCGGCGGATCCCGCGGCCGCAGCCGAGCAGGCGATCGCGAGCTTCATGCACGTCGCCGAGTCCCTCGACGCCAAGGCCGCGCAGGCCGACGCATCGGCCCGCGACATCCTCAAGGCGACGGCGATGATCGCTCGCGATCGATCGCTGCACCGCGCCGTCACGAAGCACCTCTCCGCAGGTTTGGGTCCGGCCAACGCCATCGCGCAGGCGATCGATGAGTTCGCGGAGCAGTTCGCAGCGCTGGGCGGCTACTTCGCCGAGCGCGTCACCGACCTCCGCGACGTGGGTTCCCGAGCGATCGCCGCCGTACTCGGCGAACCGGCACCAGGAGTGCCCGACTTCAGCGAACCGAGCATCGTCGTCGCGGAAGACCTCGCGCCCGCCGAAACGGCCACGCTCGATCGCTCGCTTGTGCTCGGCATCATCACCCGAGCCGGCGGGCTCACCAGCCACACCGCGATTCTCGCAGCGCAGATGGGGATCCCCGCGGTCGTCCAGTTACCCGAGGCGACCTCGATTCCGAGCGGCACGCCCGTCGCACTCGACGGTGGCTCGGGCACCGTGATCCTGAACCCCGATCCCGCTCTCGTCGACGCGCAGCGCGAACGACGCGAGCGGCTCGCCGAGGCCCTCGCCGACGTCACGGGTCCCGGCGAAACCGCTGACGGGCATCACGTCGCCCTCCTCGCCAACATCGGCGGAGTACAGGACGCCGAGCTCGCCGGGGCGGAAGACGTCGAGGGCGTCGGCCTGTTCCGCACCGAATTCGTCTTCCTCTCCGCCGATCAGGCACCCACCGTCGAAGAGCAGACCGAGATATACCGACAGGTCTTCGCACCGTTCGGTGAGCGGCGAGTCGTCGTGCGCACGCTCGACGCCGGCGCAGACAAGCCCCTCGCGTTCGCCGATCTTGGGCCCGAGGAGAACCCGGCGCTCGGGCGCCGCGGCCTGCGACTCTCCCAGGCGCGGCCCGACATCCTGTCGACGCAGCTCGAGGCGCTCTCGGCCGCAGCGGAGGCGACGGGAGCCGACGTGCGCGTCATGGCCCCCATGGTCGCGACCGCATCGGAGGCGCGCTGGTTCGCGGAGGAGGTGCGCGCGAACAATCTGCCGTCGTCCGGCGTGATGATCGAGGTACCTGGCGCTGCCCTCCGCGCTTCGCAGGTGCTCACCGCCGTCGATTTCGGCAGCCTCGGCACCAACGACCTCGCGCAGTACACCATGGCGGCAGACCGCATGGAGGGTGAGCTCTCCGACCTGCTTGATCCGTGGCAGCCCGCGGTGCTCGACGTGATCGCGGCGGCCGCGAACGGTGCACGCGAGGCGGGCAAGCCGCTCGGCGTGTGCGGCGAATCGGCTGGCGACCCCTTCCTCGCCCTCGTTCTCGTCGGTCTCGGCGTGACGAGCCTCTCCATGGCGACCGGCAAGGTCCGAGCGGTGCGACTCGCGCTGCGCAGCCACACCCTGGAGCAGTGCGAGGCGCTCGCCCGTGAGGCTCTGGCGGCCGAGTCCCCCGAGGGCGCCCGACAGGCGGTACGCGCCGCGGCCGCACCGGAAGTCGCCGAGCTCCTCTGAGGCTGGTTCGGTCGCGAGATCGCCTCGCGACCGAACCAGTGCGTCAGTTCGCCGAGCGCCAGCGCCCTTCGTCGCCCATCGCCGCGAGAATCCTGCGGCTGCTCTCCCCCAGCTGACGCGCCTGCGACGGTGAGAGCGAGGCGAACACGAGCCTGCGCACGAGAGCGACGTGTCCGGGCGTCGCCGACTGCGCGGCGTGCGCGCCCGCCTCGGTGATGGCCGCGACGGTCGCCCGCCCGTCCGAAGGGTCGGGATCGCGCTTCACCCACCCCCGGCGCTCGAGCCTGACAACCGCGCGCGACAGACGCGACAGGGTGCTGTTCGCGTAGGAAGCGAGTTCGCTCATGCGCAGCACGCCCTGCTCCGACCGCGACAGTGCGAAGAGGATGCCGTACTCGAAGTGGCTGATGCCCGATTCCTCCTGCATCTGAGCATCCAGGGCGGCGGGAAGCCACTCGAGGAGTGTCGCGATCGACGACCAGGTGTCGAGTTCCTCCGCCGTGAATCGATCGTCTGGACGTGCTTCGCTCATGGCCCCACCGTATCACTTCAGTTGCCCAGGAAAGTAAATGTCGCTAGCATTCACTTGCCCAAGCAAGTAAATGCGCGTGCGGACGTCACGCAGAAGAGGATGACCGACTATGGACCTGAAACTGAGCGGCAGCACGGCATTCGTCAGCGGTTCCACCCAGGGGATCGGCTACGCGGTGGCCGAAAGGTGTGCCGCGGAGGGAGCCACGGTCATTCTGAACGGACGAGACCAGGAGCGGACCGCAGCGGCTGCCCAGCGCCTCCTCGCCTCACGACCCGGGAGCCGAGTCTCGGCGGCGGCGGCCGACTGCTCGAACTCGGATCAGGTCGCCGAGCTACTCGACCGCCTCGGCGAGGTCGACATCCTGGTGAACAACGTCGGGCACTTCGACGTCGCGCCGTTTGCCACAATCTCCGATGACGAATGGGTGCGCTACTTCCAGGTGAACACATTGAGCGGCGTCCGGCTCGCGCGGGGCCTCCTCCCCGGAATGCTCGATCGCGGTCGGGGGCGCATCATTTTCATCGGCACGGAGTCGTCTGTCGATGTTCCCGCCGACATGATCCACTACGGTGCCAGCAAGGCGGCGGCTCTGGCCTGCGCCAACGGACTCGCCAAACTCACTCGCGGCACCGACGTCACGGTCAACACGGTCCTCGGCGGCCCCACGTACTCGGACGGCGTGGCACGCGCGGTGGAGCAGATCGCGGCAACTCAGTCGATCGCCCCGGAAGAGCTCGCCGAATCGCTCGTGCGCGACGCCTCACTGCTCGAGCGGTTCATCTCACCCGATGAGATCGCGAATCTCGTCGCCTTCCTGGCGAGCCCGCTGTCCTCCGCCATCAACGGCGCTGCACTGCGCGCTGAGGGCGGCGTGTTGCCGACCATCGTGTGAACCCGCACGGTCAGCGCAGACTCTCCGCGGACCCCGATCCGGACCCCTCAGCACCCGATCACGAGTGAGCGGCGTCGCGCTGCTCGCCGATGAGGTTCTGCTGGAGCAGTGCACGCAGCCGCTCTCCGGAGTACCCAGCGCGCCGCAGCGCCCGGAGCTTTGCGATCGCCGCCTCTGCGGTGAGGTCTGCACCGCCGATCACGCCCGCATCGCGCAGCGCGGCTCCCACGGCGTAGCGGGAGAGGTCGATCGCACCGTCTTCGCAGCGCGAGATGGCGAGCACCGGAACCCCGCGGGCCCCGGCATCCCGGATCACCGCGAGCGTCTCCGGAGTGGCGAACGGGGCGGTGCCTGCGCCGTAGCACTCGAGGACGAGCCCGTCCGAAAAGGCGTCGAGCGCGGCGTCAACGAGTGCCGTCGGCAGCCCCGGCACCGCGGTGAGCATGCCCACGCGAGGCGCGGTGGCACCGGAGGCCGCGACAAGGGCGGCCGGCACGTCACCGGGGAGCGCCGCTGAGCCCGCTTCGAGTGGCCGTCTCGCGATGAAGGCGTCCGCGTGCTCGCTCGAGCGCTTCACAGCGCGCACCGCGGGCAGCACTCGTCCCCCGAAAGCGATGCTGACTCCGGTGCTTCCGCTGTCGAGTGCGGCGTCGCAGGCGTCCTGGAAGTTCCGCTCGGCGTCTCCGCCCGCAACTCCAAGCGGGTACTGTGCACCCGTGAAGACGATCGGCGTCCCGAGATCCGCCAGGGCGAACGCCGCCTGTGCGGCACCGTGGGCCAGCGTGTCGGTGCCGTGGACGACCGTCACGCCGCTGAACGGTGCGCCGGCATCGTCTGCACGGCGGCACTGCTCGCGGATGAGGTCGGCTACCTCGAGCGCTGTTCCGTGGTCCGCCGCGGCGCTGTCGATGATCCGATCGGGCCTGGCGAGCACGCACGAGAACGGTGCGTCCCTGCGCTCCCCCGCAGCGCTGATGAGCTCGGCCAGCTCGGCGTCGAGGTCGTCTCGAGCGACGAGCCCGGCGGTCGAGGGGCGCATTCCGAAGGTACCGCCGCAGTAGACGAGGAGGAGCCGGCTATCCGTCCGCGCGCTCGTCTCGTGCAACCGTTGTCTCCCGGTTCTTCCCATCCGACTCCCGCGACTATCTGTCCGGCTGTCTGACAGGTTACCGGATTGTCGGAAAATCTCAATAGTCTGTTCCTCGGAGTATTTTGGTCGCGTGAGCGATCCCCTCACTCCCGCGTCTTCGCACCGCACCCGAGAAAGGCCTCAGATGCACTCCCCCGTACACCGCGTGAGCGCGACCGAAGCTACCTTCCGCGCCATCCGCGACCTCATCGAGGACGAGTCGATCTCGCCGGGTGACCGCCTTCCCGGCGAGATCACTCTCGCCAGCCGGTTCGCCGTCAGTAGATCCGTCGTGCGCGAGGCGCTCCACGCCTGCGCCACGCTCGGCCTCACCGAGACCCGCAGCGGCAGCGGCACGTTCGTCATCTCGAAGACGCCCACCGGCGCCGCCGAGTTCGGCGGATACGACCCCGACGACCTCATGGAAGCGCGCATTCACATCGAGGTGCCGACGGCAGGACACGCCGCGGATCGACGCACCCCCGAGGAACTCGAACGCATGCGCGCGCTGCTTGCGCGAATGCGCAGCACCACGGTGATCCACGAGTGGGTGCGACTTGACCACGACTTCCACACGCTCGTGGCGGAGGCGAGCCGCAATTCGGTTCTCATGAGCATCAGCGCCTCGATGCGCCGGGCTCTCGACCCGCAGTCCGAGTTCCTCAACATCACGCAGGCGCGTCAGCACGACTCGGACGCGGAGCACGCCGACATCCTCGCCGCGATCGAGGCGGGCGACCGGGAAGGTGCCGAACGCGCTGCCAGACAGCACATCGACGGAGTCGCGGCCGCGGTGCGAGCCAATCGGTAGACTCTCAAGCGAGGTTCAGGTGTGAGCCGAGGAGGTCCCGTTGTCCGCGAAGCACGAACCCGAAGAGCTGCTCTCGATCGGGGAGATGAGCCGGCGCACCGGTGTTGCGCTCTCGGCGCTCAGGTACTACGAGGAGCTCGGTCTCATCGCCTCGCAGCGCACGGCGGGCAATCAGCGCAGGTTCGCGCGGCACATGCTGCGCCGCATCTCGCTCATCTCGGTCGCCAAGAACCTGGGTATCCCGCTCCACGACGTGCAGCAGGCCTTCGCGGACGTGCCGCTCGATCGCACGCCAACGCACCAGGACTGGCAGCGCGCTTCGCGCCAGTGGAAGCGACAGATCATCGAGCGTCGCCGGGGTCTCGAGCGGCTCGAGGCGGAGCTCACCGGGTGCATCGGCTGTGGGTGCCTGTCGATGAAGGCGTGCCGCCTTCTGAACCCCGACGATGCACTGGCGGAGACCGGTGCAGGTCCACGCCGGCTGGACATCATGACGAATGATGACGACGACGACTTGACCTCAAGTTAGCTTGAGCTTTTATGGTGGGAGCACCTGTTGAAAGGAACCCCATGAGCACCTACACGCTTCCCGACCTCCCCTACGATCCCGCCGCGCTCGAGCCGCACATCTCGGGCCGGATCATGGAACTGCACCACTCCAAGCACCACCAGGCCTACGTCACCGGCGCCAACTCCGCCCTCGAGCAGCTCGAGGCCGCACGGGCGGAGGGGAACTTCTCCGCCATCAACAAGCTCGAGAAAGATCTCGCGTTCAATCTCGGCGGGCACGTCAACCACAGCGTGTTCTGGCAGAACCTCTCGCCCGACGGCGGCGGCGCTCCCGAGGGCGAGCTCGCCGCAGCGATCGACGACCACTTCGGCTCGTTCGATGCGTTCCGCGCGCACTTCACCGCGACCGCCCTGGGTGTGCAGGGCTCGGGCTGGGCGGTCCTCGCGTGGGACGGTGTCGGGAAGAAGCCCGTGATCTTCCAGCTCTTCGACCAGCAGAGCAACGCTCCCCTCGGCGTCACCCCGCTCCTGCAGCTCGACGTGTGGGAGCACGCGTACTACCTGGACTATCTCAATGTGCGCGCCGACTACGTCAAGGCGTTCTGGGAGATCGCGAACTGGGAGGACGTGGCCAGGCGGTTCGCCGAGGCGACCGCATGAGCGCGACGACGACCGCTCCCTCGCTGATCGACAGCTTCGCTCTCTACGGCAGCGGGGTCACGCTGATCAGCGTCCGCGATGACGACATCGATCGCTTCTTCGTCGCCGGGTCGGTGCTGACCGCATCGGTGGACCCCTTCGCGCTCGCCGTATCGGTCGGGCAGGGACGAGACGCCCTCACCCCCATCACCTCGGGGGCTCCGTGGGCGGTGTCGGTGCTCGCGACCCAGCACCTCCCGCTCGTGCGCGCCTTGACCGCGCGGAACACGCGCCAGGAGCGTCTCGAGGCCCTCGGCGCGGCTGGTGCCGAGACCTCGCCGGAAGGTCCCCTCTGGCTTCCCGACGCCCTGGTCACCCTCTGGTGCACGGTGCACTCGACCACCCCAGTGAACGACCAGGTCCTCCTCGCGGGCGAGGTGACGCGAGGCAGCCTCCACGACGAGGGGGATCCGCTACTCCGATGGAACCGCGGATTCCGCACGGCAGTGGAACTGGGCTAGCCGATCACGCAGTCGGCTGGCGCGCCTCCCAGGAGCGCGCCAGCCGCTCCAGTCTGATTCGGCGCCACTGCCACATCACCGCGAGCACGGGCCAGAACAGCGGAGCGACCGTGCCCGAGACGCTGAGCTCATCGCGCCATATCGCCCCCCGTGCCGTCACCGGCAGGATGGTGATCCGATGGTGCCAACCCGAGAGCAACGCGAGCGGACCCGAGAGCGGTCGACCGACATCGTGCATGGTCCGTCCGCCGGCCGAGCCGTCCTCCGCCCCCGAATCCTCGATCGAGATCAACTGCGCGCCGATCGGCAGCCGACCCCAGAGCCGCAGACGGACGCGAACCCGATCCCCCGAGTCGAATCGATCCGGGAGGTCGCTCTCAGGCCGCATGACGATCAGCGGGGCGTACAGGCGTGCCGCAACAGCGGGCGCGTGCACCGCCGCCCACGCGGTTTCTGCGGAGCACGGAACCGCGAACTGCGTTCGCACGCGCACGGCGCTACCCGTTCCGGTCGCTCCCACGACGCCCGAGAAGGGGGCCGCCGAAGCGTTGGAGTGCGAGGATCGCCGCCGCCAGTCCGCCGACCGTCACGGTCAGGCCTGCGAGCATCCGCAGCAGGACACCGGCGAAACGCAGCGCGACGAGAGCGATGCCGAGCGTCACGATCGTGAGGAGCCCGAGCGCCAGCACCTTTCGCCAATCCTGCATGATCGCGGAGAGCGAGCCCGACGTTGAAGTGAGTTCAGATGATGTGCTCATATTCCGACATTACCCGCACTCCCCCGAAGGGCAATCACCTACACCCGAGGATCGCGGAACGCATATGACATACTTTTGATGCATGGGCTTGGGGAAGCCTATGAGGCTGGCCCGCTCGCGTATCCGAGCGGGCATCGAGGAGGACGCCACAGATGTCGGAAGTCGCACCGCACGTTCTGGTCGTCGATGACGATCCCGATGTCGCACTGCTCGTGCGGATGATGCTGGAACGGCGAGGCGGTTGCTCCGTCGATGTCGCGGAGGACGGCGAGACCGCGCTCGCGAACGCGACAGCTCGCACTCCAGATGTCGTCGTCACCGACATCGAAATGCCCGGCATCAGCGGACTCGAGCTCATCGAGCAGCTCCGCGCCCGGGTCCCCGATGTGCCGGTGGTCGTCATGACGGCGCACGTCTCCGTCGACTACGCGGTCTCGGCGCTGAGGGCTCAGGCCGACGAGTTCCTGACGAAGCCGCTCGACGCGACCCGACTCGTGGAAACCGTGACGCGTCTCGCCGCGGAGAACCGTGCACGGAGAGACGCCAGACCGCACCGCGAGGTCGTACTCGCGATCGGCGCGCACCCCGACGATGTCGAGCTCGGCGCCGGTGCCACTCTCGCCGCGCACGCCGCGGCGGGTGACGCGATCACGATCCTCACCCTCACCCGGGGCGCCAGAGGCGGTGACGCCGACAGTCGGCAGGACGAGTCGCTCGCCGCCGCGGAGATGCTCGGCGCGCGCCTGTTCCTGAAGGACCTCGTCGACACCGAGATCCCGAGCGGCGGCCCGACAGTCCGCCTCATCGAGGAGGTCGTGCGCGAGGTCGAGCCGACGATCGTCTACACGCACTCGATCCACGACCGCCACCAGGACCACCGTGCCGTGAGCGAGGCGACCGTCGTCGCAACGCGGAGGGTCGCAACGGTCGCCTGCTACCAGAGTCCCTCCGCCACCATCGACTATCGGCCGACGAAGTTCGTTCGGGTGGAGCAGTTCTTGGAACGCAAACTCGAACTGCTGCGGTGCTTCGACTCCCAAACCGCGAGCCGCGACTATCTCGACCCCGACTTCGTGAGCGCGACGGCCCGCTACTGGACGCGATTCGGGGGCGGAACAGCGGTCGAGCCCCTCGAGGTCGTCCGTGAGAGCTCCGAGCCCGCGCGAGCGTTCGAACACCACCGACTGGAGACCTGATGACTGCACGCGTACTCGTGACCGGTGCCGGTGGCCCTGCGGGGGTGGCGGTGATCCGATCCCTGCTGCATCGCAGCGATGTGACGGTATTCGCCGCGGATATGGACGGCTGGGCGAGCGGCCTCTACCTCGTGCCCCCCGCGCACCGTAGGCTCCTCCCCCCTGGCAAGGACACGACATTCGTGACCGCGATAGCCGACATGGTCGCAGCGGACGACCTGGATCTCGTGATCTCGACGGTCGACGTCGAACTCCTCGCACTTGCGGGTCGACGCGAAGAGCTGAAACCCGCGGTGCTCGCCGCACCCTCCGCCGACACCTTGGAGGTCTCGCTCGACAAGCTCGCCCTCGCCGAACGGTGCGCGAGCACTGGCCGGGCGCCGCGCACCGTACTTGCCGGCCCCGATGCACTCGCGGTGGACTGGGAGTTCCCGGTGTTCGCGAAGCCCCGGCAGGGCGCAGGGAGCCGGGGCATCCGACGCGTCGAGGATCGCGCAGCGCTCGAAGCTTTGCCGACCGACGAGGGGCTCATCGTTCAGGATCTCCTGCCCGGTGAAGAGTACTCGGTCGATGTCATCGCCGACGCCTCGGGTTCGGTCGTGGCCGCGGTGCCGCGCACCCGGGCGCGCGTCGACTCGGGCGTCTCGATCGCCGGGCGCACCGTGCGGGATCCGGAACTCGAAGAAACGGCCGCCGCGGTCGCGCGCGCCATCGGCCTGGTCGGAGTAGCCAACGTGCAGCTGCGGCGCGATCGCGCCGGCCGTGCCATGCTGCTCGAGGTGAACCCCCGCTTCCCCGGCGCGCTTCCGTTGACGATCGCCGCTGGTGTCGACATCCCGTCGCTCGTCGTCGATCTGTTCCTCGACCGCGAGATCCCGGCTCGCGTCGATTTCCGGGAGATCGCGTCCGTCCGCTTCCTCGAGGACGTCATCGTCGAGGTCGCCGACGTCCTCGAGTCGCCTCACGCCGGCCATCAGGACGACGCGTGAGCACGGCGGCCCTCCTCCGCGGCGATCACCACGTCCACTCGACGTTCTCCGACGACGCGGTCTCCACGCTCGCCGAGAACGTCAGCGCGGCGCATGACGCCGGACTCGATACGCTCCGCCTTGTCGATCACGTGCGCGTGAGCACCACCTGGGTGCCCGAGTTCGTCGCCGCGGTCGGCGCCCTCACGGTGCCGGAGGGCCTCACGGTCGTCACCGGCGTCGAAGCGAAGCTCCTCGACACGACCGGCGGACTCGACGCCCCCGCGCTTCCCGCAGGCATCGACCGGATCCTCATCGCCGATCATCAGTTCCCGACGTCCGCTGGTCCGATCGGCCCCGGTGCCGTCCGCGAGCGTCTCGCGGACGGGTGGCAAGCGGAGGACGCCCTCGACACGCTGGTCGAGGCCCTGATCACGGCCATGGAGCGATACCCGGGGAATCAGCTCGCCCACTGCTTCTCGATCCTGCCGAAGGTGGGGCTCTCCGAAGCTCAGCTCGGCGGCGAGCGCATCGCCGCCTGGGCGAGCACTGCGGCGCGCACGGACACGCTCGTCGAGGTGAATGAGAAGTGGGGCTGCCCGACTCCGGATTCGCTCCGAGCGCTCCGTCAGGCCGGCGCCGCGCTCGTCGCCTCGACCGACAGTCATGTCGCGGCGGATGTGGGGCGCTACGACCGCGTGCGCACCCTGCTGGATGATCCTGGTGGGCAGGCATGAGCGAACTGACCGGTTTCGAGATCGCGTACGTCGTCTTCCTGCTGGCGTGCGTGCTCGTCGGTACCACTCCGGTCTTCAACACGCTCTACCAGTTCCTGGTGCTCCCGCTCCACGCGTTGAAGAATCACTACCGTCGCGCGGCACCGTATGCCCCGCGCGTCGCCGTGATCGTGCCGGCGTGGAACGAGGGGCTCGTCATCGGCGCTTCGATCGAACGCATGCTGAGCCTCGAGTACCCGGACGATCGGTTGCGGATCTACGTCGTCGATGACGCGTCCACCGACCACACGCCCGATGAGGTGCTGCGGCGCGCCGCAGCACACCCCGGCCGGGTCTTCCACCTGCGGCGCGACGTCGGCGGCGAGGGGAAAGCGCACACGCTCAATCACGGGATCTCGCGAGTCCTTGCGGAGGACTGGGCCGAGGCGGTGCTCATCATGGACGCCGATGTCATCTTCGCGCGCGACTCGCTGCGGAAGATGACGCGGCACCTCGCCGACGAACGGGTTGGGGCGGTCACCGCCTACATCGCCGAAGGCAGTCAGGATCGCAACTATCTCACGCGGTTCATCGGTATGGAGTACGTGCTGGCGCAGCTCGGATCGCGACGCACGCAGAACGTGCTCGGTGCCGTGGCATGCCTCGCGGGCGGTGCCCAGTTGCACTCGCGTGCGAATCTCGAGGCGATCGGCGGGCGCATTCCGACGGGCACCCTCGCCGAGGACACCATGACGACGTTCGAGGGGCAACTGCACGGGCGGCGCATGGTGTTCGAGCCGCACGCCGTCGTCCTCGCCGAGGAACCGCGCACCGTCGACGCGCTATGGAAGCAGCGCCTGAGGTGGGCGCGCGGCAACGTGCAGCTCACGTCGATCTACCGCAGGCTGTGGTTCAGGCCGAGCCGTGCGCACCGGCTCGGCAGCCTCTCGTTCGGGATCAGCTGGTTCAGCATCCTCCTACTGCCCGTGTTCATGCTGCTCGCAGCTGCCGGGCTGATGACGCTGCTCGTGCTGCACAGCGACATCGCGGAGCCCGTCTTCCGCTTCATGTGGATCCTCGCAGCGTGCACGTATCTCTACTCGATCATCTTCGCCGTGCAGCTGGATGGACGCACGGGACGGAGCTCGTGGCGTGAAGCGCTGCTCTTCCCCGGACTCGGCGCGATGATCCTCATGGCGATCGCGATCTTCCCGAGCGTCTTCGAGACGCTGCTCGTGGACTGGATCGGCGCACTCACTCCGCGCGACCGGTTCGTGGTGAGTGCGATCCTCTATCTCTGGGGCCCGCTCTCGCTGCTGGGAGCCTGGGCCGCGCGGTGGCTCGAGCGCCTCCCGGGAGGCAGGTTCCTGGCAGGGCTCTGCATCTACGTGTTCGGGTACGGCTCACTGCTCTGCGCGATCACGGTGGACTCGTACATCAAGGAGTGGCGCCGGGCCGATGCGTCGTGGGTGAAGACGGAGAAAGTCGGGAGAGTGGTCTCATGAGCGATGGCAGGCACCGGGCTCCCGAGCCGGAATCGGTCGCGGGGATCGACGAGTCGATCGAGATCGACGCTGATCGCCGGAGCGAGTGGCGCCTCATTCCCCAGGCCCTCATCGCGCTCGTGGTGGTCGCGGGCATCGTCGTGCTCAGAGGGTGCTTCCTGTGACCCGCACGGCTCCGCCCGAAAGCCGCTGGCACCGCTTCCTCGATCAACCGACGCCGCTCCTCAAGCAGATGCCGTCGTTCCTGGCGCTGCTGCTCGCGGTGATCCTCACCTCGTTCGTCCCCGACATCGACTTCTCGTCGGAGCCGGTGGCCTTTGCCGGGATCGGCTTGATCGTCGCGGTCACCGTAGTCGCCGCGGTCATCAGCGCACGTGGAGTGGTTCCGGGCAAATGGGTGTACATCATCCCGATGGTCGACATCATCGCGTTCGGGTTGTTCCGCGCGGGGACCGGGGGTGCGCAGTCGCTGTACGGCGCACTCGTCTTGATTCCGGTGGTGTGGCTCGCCGCCGCCCCCGGCATCAGATACGTCTTCGTGATCGTCGGGTTGACCTCGTTCATGATCCTGCTCCCCTACATCGCAAACCCTCCAGAGAGCGCGGCGGACTGGTTCCGCGGGGTGGTGTCGCCTCTGGTCTTCGCGACGGTGGCTGGCGTGGTGAATGAGCTCTCTCGTCAGCAACGCGCTCGCACGCGACAGGCCGAAGCGCTCGCGAATGAGCGGGCACAGGCGCTCACCGAGAACCAGGCGATGGTGCAGCGCCTGCGCGAAAGTCAGGCCGAGTACCAGGCGCTCCTCGCGTCCTTCGAAAGCCTGTGGGACTCCATCACCGCGCAGGCGGTCATCGCGGTCGACGCCGATGGCCGGATCACGGCATGGAACCCTGGCGCCGAGCACCTGTTCGGCCGCGCTGCCGCCGAAGCGCTCGCCGGAGGAACAATCACTGACCTGTTCCCCGACCGTTCGCTCCGCGCACTCGTCGACGATCGCGAGTGCAATGCGTCATCGGAGTCTGTGCCAGGTTCGTCACCCAAGACCGGTGCGCAGGTCCTCTTCGAACGGGTTGAGGCCGGCGAGCACGTCGAGCTCGACATTCCGATTCTCACATCGAGCGGCTCAGAGGTTCCCGCGCGCCTCACCGTCACCCGTCGCACCGGGGGCGACGGCCACCAGCACGGCTACCTCCTCGTCGTGACCGACGAGACGAGGACCGTCGAGGTGGTCAGAATGAAGGACGAGTTCGTGGGCATGATCTCTCACGAGCTCCGCACCCCGCTCAGCTCGATCATCGGCTTCCTCGATCTCCTGCGCGACAACCCCGGCGCACCGCTCACCGCCGAGCAGCTGAGCTTCGTCGATATCATCGAGCGAAATGCCGGCCGCCTCCTCGCGCTCGTCGGCGATCTCCTCTTCACCGCCCAGGTCGAATCGGGTCGTTTCCCCCTCGACCCCGTGGACACCGACGTCGCTGCGCTCGCCTCGACGGCCGTCACCTCGGCCGCACCCCACGCGGACCGGCAGGGCGTCGCACTCGTGCTCACTGTCCCCGACCACCCCGTGCAGCTCCAGGCAGACCCGGGCAGACTCGGGCAGGCGATCGACAATCTGCTATCCAATGCCATCAAGTTCACTCCGGCCGGCGGCGAGGTGCGCGTCACCGTGACCGACGAATCGCGGACCTCGGAGATCTCCGTCCGCGACACGGGCATCGGGATCCCCGCCGACGAGCAGGGCCAGCTCTTCACCCGGTTCTTCCGGGCGTCGACCGCCACGCGAAACGCCGTGCAGGGCGTGGGGCTCGGACTCACCATCACGCGCGCGATCGTCCTCGCGCACGGCGGTCAGATGGACGTCTCGAGCACTGAGGGCGAGGGAACGGAGTTCCGGATCAGGCTCCCCCGCACCTGAGCCGGGAGATCGTCACCGACCCGAGGTATCACTCGAGGGACTCGGCGGCCGCCTCGGTGATCACCCGAGTGAGCGCGTCGAGCATCGGCGATTCGAGGTTCCACCGCTGCCAGTAGAGGGCGAGCGCGATCGAGGAATCAGCGCCGAGCTCGACGAGACTGCCCTGCGCCAGCTGCGCGTCGCACTGCGCCGCCGGGAGCATGCCCCACCCCATGTCCAGCTCGATGGCTCGCGCGAACTCGGACGAAGAGGGCACGAAATGCCTGGGAGGATCGATCGCGGCCCGGGTGATGCGCCTGACGAACCGCTGCTGGAAGACATCGTGCCGGTCGAACTCGAGCATGGGCGCGGTGGCCAGCGCGCTCGGCGTCACGCCCTCACCGAAGTGCGCTGCGGCGAAGGCTGGGCTCGCCACGGCCCGATAGCGCATCCGTCCCAGGCGATGCGAGACGCACCCTGGCACGGCCGCTCGTGTGGCGGTCACCGCCGCCATGGCGGCGCCGCGGCGCAACTGCTCGGTCGAGACGGTCTCATCGGCGCGGAGCACCTCGAAGCGCGCGTCAGTCTCGCGTGCCGCTCGCGCCAGCGCCGGCATGAACCAGGTCGCCAGCGAATCGGCGTTCACCACGATCGGTACCACGGCGCCGCGCACTGAACCGTCGCCGAGCTCACGGGCGACGTCGTCGACGACGCGGTCGATCTGCCGGGCGGCGCGCAGGAGTGTCGCTCCGGCTTCCGTCACCGCGACGGGCCGGCTGCGCTGCAGCAGGACCGATCCCACTCGCTCCTCCATGAGGCGGACGCGCTGACTGATCGCAGAAGGGGTCACGCGGAGTGCGCGGGCGGCACCCTCGAAGCTCCCCTCTCGCACGATGGTCGCAAACGTACTCAGATACTCGATCGGGAGCTGCATGCGTCCTAGTGAAGCAGAATTCATGCAACTGTAGAAAGTTTAGGTATGCTGCAGATGCGAGACACGGGCCTCGGACCGTAACGTCGTCTCCGTGTTCACCCCATTTCTCCTCGGCGCCGGCAGCGGACTCTCGCTGATCGTCGCGATCGGCGCCCAGAACGCGTTCGTCCTCAGGCAGGGCATCCAGCGCCGCCACGTTCTCCCGGTCGTGCTCATCTGCGGCCTCACCGATGCTCTGCTCGAGTTCGTCGGCGTCGCCGGGATCGGTTTTGTGGTCGCACGCGCTCCCCTCGTACTCGATGTCGTCCTGTGGGGCGGCGTGCTCTTTCTGCTCGGATACGCCGTGACCGCGGCGCGACGAGCCATGCGCCCCGCAGCAATGGTCACAGGCGCCGGCGAGTCGCGTTCTTTACGGCGCACCGTGCTCGCCTGCCTCGCGATCACGTACCTCAACCCGCACGTGTACCTCGACACCATGGTGCTCATGGGCTCCATCGGCAATGCCCAGGGAGACCCAGGGCGGTGGTGGTTCGTCGCCGGAGGCGCCGCCGCCAGCCTCGCGTGGTTCTTCGCCCTCGGCTACGGGGCGCGCGCGCTGACGCCCCTGTTCGCGAACCCGCGCGCCTGGAGGATCCTCGACGCCGGAGTCGCCATCGTCATGCTCATCATCGCCGGGAGGCTGGTGCACGAGTTCTTCACGGGGTAGGCGCGGGGTCGGATCGGGGCGGGCGGAGCGTCGCTACACTTCTCCTATGACCGACCTCGTCATCACTCGAGCGCGGGTCGTGCGCCCCGAGGGCGGCGGGCCCCTCGTCGATCTCCGCGTGACCGGCGGCGTCGTCAACGAGATCGCACCGGCCGGTGCGCTCGCCCCGGCGCCGTCCGGAGGCGTGCTCGACGCCGATGGCCGATGGCTGATCCCCGGCCTGTGGGACCAGCACGTCCACATGACGACCTGGGCCGCTTTCTCCGACCGTCTGGATCTGACCGGAACGACGTCGCCTGCTGACCTCCTCGGGCGCGTCGGCCCCGCGGTCGCCGCGCTCGACGCGTCAGGGGTCGGTAAGGACCGCGCGCTCATCGGAATGGGGTACCGGGCATCGCTGTGGCAGGAACCGGCGACGGTGGCTGCACTCGACGACGTGACCGGAGCGCGACCCGTGGTCCTCATCGGCGGCGACGCGCACAACGGCTGGGTGAACTCCGCGGCGCTCCGGGCACTGGGCCTCCCCGTCCGGGCAGGAATTCTCGATGAGAACGACTGGTTCCCCGTCATGGCGAGGCTCGCCGAGCTCGGCGAGGGGGTGCGCAGCGAGCACGAGCAGTTGCAGAGCGCGCTGCACGGTGCCGCCTCGCGAGGCATCGTCGGCATCACCGACTTCGAGTTCGAGTCGAGCCACCGCACCTGGCCGGACCGGGTCGCCGCCGGGCTCGGCGGCCTCCGAGTGCGCACCGGATTCTACGAGGACGCGCTCACCGAGGTACTCGACTCCGGATTGCGCACCGGTGACCCCCTCGCCGACCTCGTGACGCTCGGTCCGCTCAAGATCATCTCGGACGGATCGCTCGGCACACTGACCGCGAACTGCTGCGACCCCTACGTCGCGGGGAGCCCGCACCCGCGGGGCAAGCGGAACATCTCGCAGGATCACCTGGTGGAGCTCCTCGCCACGGCGAGCGCGGCCGGCCTCGACGTCGCACTCCACGCGATCGGCGACCGAGCGGTGTCGGATGCGCTCTCGGCCTTCGAGCAGACCGGCGCGAGGGGCAGCATCGAGCACGCGCAACTCATGCGCCGCTCGGACGTCGGGCGCATGGCCGCACTGCCCCTCCGGGCGAGCGTCCAGCCCGCCCACCTGCTCGACGACCGCACCGTGACGGATCACGTGTGGGCGGATCGCGCCGACCGAGCGTTCATGCTGCGCAGCCTGAGCGACGCGGGAGTGCCGCTGGCGCTGGGCTCCGACGCTCCCGTCTCGGCCCTGGACCCCTGGCTCGCCATCGATGCCGCCGTTTGGCGCGCAGACGAGGGCGATGCGCCCTGGTACCCCGACGAGCGCATCGATACGACTCGGGCCCTGTTCGCATCAACGAACGGGGCAGGCCCCGTCAAAGTCGGGTCGCGCGGTGACCTGGTACTGCTCGACAACGACCCCTTCGCCACGCGCCCGCGTCACGTGCGGGTGGCGGCGACCATCGTCGACGGCGATCCGGTGTTCATGACCGTCGACTCCTCGTACTGAGCGCGCGGCGCAGACGCCGATGACCAGAGGTCGACGACAACGGCCCATGACAGCGGCAGATCCTCAACCGCCGGTGACCGCCGCGCGCACGCGTGCGAGGTCCGCGGGCTTCGGCCGGCGGAACGTGCCGCCTGCAGCGATGTAGGCCTCGCCGTGCGTCTCGAGGTGCCGCGCGAACAGCGGGCAGACCGGGACCACCGTGATCCCCGCCTCCCGGCTCGCACGGAGGGACTCGCGCACGAGCAGACCGCCGAGTCCACGCCCGCCGTACGCCTCGTCGACCTCGGTGTGGAAGAAGACGCGCTCCGGCTCCGAGCCGGCACCGTCGATGAACTGGGCCTTGCCGACAGGCTCTCCGGTGCCGAGGCTCACCGTGAAGGCGCTGATCGGATTGCCGTGCCGCAGCTCCACCGACACCGGGGCGCCGGTGCGATCGGTCAGGTTCTCGGTCATGTCAGTACCTCCCACTGCCGGTCGATGCCCGGCCTCGCGGACACTCTACGCCTCCGCCGCCGCGGATTCCGGTGCCGGTGCATGCGCAGCCACCAGTGCCCGCAATGCAGTGAGATCCACGTTCGCGCCGAATGCCGGTGCTCCGGGTTCGAGCGCGGCACCGGCCTCGAGAACACCGAGGTCGAGCGGGTCGAATCCGAGCGAGTCGACGACCCGCATCACTCGCTCACGATCGGCCTCCGACCCGCCGGCCACCGCGATGGCCCGACGCTCGGGATCGCCGGCGGCACGCGCACCTCCCTCGAGATCGTGATACCCCATATGGTTCAGCGCTTTGACGACGCGCGCCCCAGGCAACTGCCGCTGCACGAACGCACTCGTGGAGAGCCATGACGGCAGGGTGTCCTCGCGCGGACCGTCGATCTCCCACCAGTGGTTCATCGCGTCCAGAACGAGCGCGCCGTCGAAGGCGGTGGGGTCCAGGTCGCCGAGGCGGCCGAGCGGGAGGGCGAGGATCACGGCGTCGGACCCCGTGATCGCCTCGATGCCGCGCACCGCCGTCGCACCCGGGGTCAGCACTTCGACGGTCAGGGCGATGCGCTCGGGGTCGCCGGAGCCGGCGATGAGCACCCGGTGCCCTGCTGCGAGCGCGAGCCTCGCGAGCACCGTCCCGAGCTTTCCCGCTCCGACGATACCGATGGTGAGGGGCGACGCACCGAAGGGCGGCGCGGTCACGAGCGCTCTCCTCGCGTTCGGGCACCGTCGTCGGCGAGGAGTTCGCGCACCCGGGGAATGACCTGAGTACCGTAGAGCTCGACGGATCGGCGCCGCGCGTCGGCCGACACCGTGCCGGCGGCCGAGTAGATCATGTCGAATCTGCCCGCGTCGAGAGCGCGAATCGCGTGCGCCATCTTCTGAGCGACCGTCTCGACGGATCCGACATAGAGCGATCCGCTCGCGACCTCGGCCTCGAACTGCCCCCGCTGCAAGGGTGGCCACCCGCGCTGCGCGCCGATGCGGTCGTGGATCTCGCGGTACCCGGGGTAAAAGTGCTGCTTCGCCTCCTCGTCCGTTTCGGCGACGAACCCTGGCGAGTGCATGCCGATCGGCTCGGCCGTCGTGCCGAGCTGCTGGTGCGCGCGCCGGTAGAGATCCACATAGGGGGTGAAGCGCTCGGGCGACCCGCCGATGATCGCGAGCATGAGCCGGAAGCCGTACTTCGCCGTTCGGATCACGGACTGGGGCGTGCCCCCGACGCCGACCCAGGTGGAGAGGCGACCCGACTCGGTCTTCGGGTAGACGTCGGCCTGGTGCAGGGCGGGCCGCGTGGTGCCCTCCCAGGTGACCGGCTGTTCGTCGAGGAGCCGGTGGAAGAGCTCGATCTTCTCGTCGAAGAGCAGGTCGTAGTCCTTCAGGTCGTAGCCGAACAACGGGAACGACTCCGTGAACGAGCCGCGTCCGAGGATCACCTCCGCGCGTCCATGGGAGAGCGCGTCGACAGTGGCGAAGCGCTGGAAGACCCGCACGGGGTCGTCCGAGGAGAGGACTGTGACGCCTGAGGCGAGCCGAATCCTGCGGGTGGCGGTCGCGATTCCCGCGAGCACGGTCTCGGGGCTCGAGATCGCGTACTCGGGACGATGGTGCTCGCCCAGCGCGATGACATCGATGCCGATCTCGTCGGCAAGGATGGCCTCCGAGACGGCGATCCGGATCGCCTCTGCCTGCGACACCACCTCGCCGCGCGCATTGCGCGGTCGCTCCCCGAAACTGTCGATGCCAAACTCGATGCGCGAGGCGTCCATGAGTCGTTCCCTTCCGCTCTGCGCGGGCCGATGTGGAACCGCTCCCAGCACCCGACCGCCATGTAATTGACATGTGAATTATCCCTCCATATGATTGACATGTCAACTACTGAGGATGCCGATCATGAGCCCGCAGCACCGCTTGCCCACCAGCCGAGAACTTGCCGTGTGGCGCGTCTATCTCGAATCCTTCGAGGCCGTGCGCGCGCGCATCGAAGCGCAACTGCACCGGGATTCCGATCTTTCGAGTGGCGACTACAAGATCCTGCTGGCGCTATCCGAAGCCGATCCGCACGAGATGCGCTCCTCCGAGCTGGCGGCGCACATCCACTGGGAGCGCAGCCGCCTCTCCGCGCACCTCGGTCGCATGGAGAAGCGCGGACTCATCCACCGGGCGCCCTGCCCGGAAGACGCGCGTGGGTCGCTCGCCGTCCTCACCGAGGCGGGGGCACGGGCGTTCCGGGACAGCACGATCCCTCACCTCGCCGCGATTCGCAGCGTCTTCGTCGACGCGCTCTCCGCCGACCAGCTCGCAGTGATGGGCGAAGCGGCCGAAGCACTGCGAGATCACCTCGCCGCAGACGGAACGCCTACCCCCTGACATCGCGACCTCCCGAGCGGATAGCCTGGGAGGATCATCCGATGAATGGGAGACGCATGACCACCACTGGGAACGCAGCCGCACCCGCCCGACGCCAGCGACGACCGCAGATCGTACTGGAGGTGCTCGAACGGGAGCAGCTGAGCCCGCATCTCGTGCGCATTCACGCGGGTGGGCCAGGCATCTCGGCCGTCGAGGACAACGGCAAGACTGACGCGTACAGCAAGATGCTGTTCCCGCACCCCGAGACGTCGCTCACTCCCCCGTACGACCTGGAAGCACTCAGGGCCGAGTTCCCGGTCGAGCTCATGCCATCGATCCGCACGTACACGGTGCGCCGATTCGACCTCGAGAACGATCGCATCTGGATCGACTTCGTGACCCACGGCGACAACGGGGTGGCCGGCCCCTGGGCGGATCGCGCGGAGCCGGGCGACCCTGTGGTACTCATGGGCATCGGGGGCCTCTACGCGCCAGACCCCGACGCCGACTGGCACCTCCTCGCCGGCGACGACGCAGCACTTCCGGCGATCGCATCCGCTCTCGAAGCCATGCCGCGCGAGGCGGAAGGCGTCGCGTTCATCGAGGTGAGCGACGAGCGGGACCACCTCGAGCTCGACGCTCCAGCGGGTATCGACGTGCACTGGCTGCACCGCGGCGAGCGCGAACCGGGCACCACGACACTGCTCGTCGACGCGGTCAGAGAGTCCCCGTGGCGCGACGGGCGAGTGCAGGTCTTCGCGCACGGCGAGCGAGGTGCCATGAAGTCGCTGCGACCGTATTTCACCGATGAACGCGGACTCGAACGGTCCCAGCTCTCCCTGTCGGCGTACTGGGCCTACGGGCGCATCGAGGACACGTTCCAGGCCGAGAAGCGCGAACCCATCGGCGAGATCTGAGGGCCAGCACCCCCACGGAGGCCCGATGCACCGAGCGGGGCGCGATCCCGCAGGTACGCGCCGGGGGTCAGGCCGGTCTCGACGCGAAACGCGCGACCGAATGCACTCGGATCGGCGTAGCCCACGAGCTGCGCGACCGAGCCGGGCGCCTCACCCTGCGCGAGAAGGCCCCGCGCGGCGCGCATCCGGCATCTGGCACGCCACTCCCGAAAACTGAGTCCCGTCTCATCCCGAAAACTCCGCTCGAGCGTCCGCACTGAGACGTGTCCCGCGGCGGCCCACTCGCGCGCTGAACGGCGGTCTCCGGGGTCCCGCCGCAGCGCCAGGGCGGCGTGCCGAGCCGCCGGACTCCCCGGTACCGTGAGCGCCGGATCGGCGAGCGCCACCTCGATGATGCGGAGCAGTTCGTACTCGAGATTCGAGTCCGAGCGCACGAACATCGAGCGCATCTGCGCCAGGAGCAGGCAGAGTCTGCGCATCTCGTCGGTCACCTCGACGATGCCAGGCCCGTGAGCTTCAGTCGGACGCGTGTCGACGTCGAAGCCGAGTGGGCAGAGCACCGAGTCCGGCCCGACCGAGATCGCGTAGGCGACACCGGCCGGCACCCAGAGCGCCTCGTCGACGGTCAACCGGTGGGCGAGGCCTGCGATCCGGCACTCCCCCGCACCGCGCTGCTGCCAGAACAGCAGATGCACGTTCGGATCGACACGGTCAGCGTCCATCGAGAGTGCATCCATTCGAGCGCCCTTTCGACTGTCGTGTTCGGTCTATCGCGTGTCGCATCTCGCACATCAGATGTTACTCAGCGTAGCCTACCCTTATTCTGGTGCCCCGTCTGGGAGGCATCCTGGGAGCAGCCAAATAGCGCTCCGTCAGTGGCTCTGAGAATGATCCAGGAGTACCGTGCAGATGAATCGCACATCGCGCTTCGCCGTCGTCGGCATCGCCGCCGCGCTGACCCTCACCGGTTGCGCGGGCCAGACCGAGGGGAATGGAACCGCTGCAGCAGCTGACAGCCTCCTCCCCGCCGCGGAGGGGGCGACCGAGTACCCGTTGACGCTCGACACCGCGTGGGGCGAGACCACGCTCGAGGAACGACCCGAGCGGATCGTGACACTCACCGCTGACGGCACCTCGACCGAAGAGCTGCTCGCGCTCGGCGGAGTACCCGCAGCCTCGACGGCGATCGAGGACACCTTCGTGTGGCTCGACGCCGAACTCGTCGAGCGAATCGAGACGCAAGTGCCTGCGGACCCGCAGGCCGATCCCTACCCCCTCGAGACGATCGCCGCAGCCGATCCCGATCTGATCGTCATCAACGACGATCTCACCGATCATTACGAGCAGCTCAGCGAGATCGCCCCCGTTCTCAGCGTCGACCGCAACAGTGTCCCCGAGGGCGAGAACCGGTGGGAGACGACGATACCGGCGCTCGGCGAGGCACTCGACCTTCAGCAGACCGCGGCCGACGCCATGGCCGCGTACGACGAGACCATCGCCGGAGTGCGCCAGGAGCACCCCGAATTCACCGGGAAGACCGCCACCTACGTCGTGTACTTCGGCAAGGAATATGGCATGAACTACGAGTCGACCGATGGGGCGGACCCCTCGCACCTCCTCCAGGAGCTCGGATTCGAGCGGAACCCGAAGGCCGAGCAGTTCTCCGGCGGCGCCGTCAACGACAAGTCGGCCTCGACCGTGAGCGAGGAGCAGCTCTCCGAAATCGACGCGGATGTGCTCATCATGTCCGACAACTCCGAGGGAAGCATCACCGACATCACCGGGAACTCGCTCTACCAGAGCCTCGGGGCAGTCACGAGCGGTCACGACCTGATCATCACCAACAACTTCACCGACTACGCGATCGACGGAGAGACGCACCAGGGCAACCTGCCATGGGCGTTCGCGCGCACCAGCCTGCTCGGCAAGGCCTGGGCCGCCGAGCAGCTCGCGGCTCCCCTGGGCGCGAAGCTCACGAGCTGAACCGAGACCCGTGACCGCACTCCAGACACGTGAGCCGCAGAAAGCGGCGATCGGCGGGTGGAGAAACCGCCGGACGCTGGGTCTGTTCGCGATCATCGCCACCCTTGCGGTGTCGGTGCTCGCGAGCCTCGCGTTCGGCTCGAAACCCCTCCCGCTGACCGAGGTCTTCGACGTCCTCAGCCAGCCCGACGGCTCCGAAGCCTCGGCGATCGTCTGGACGATGCGGATCCCGCGCACCATCGTCGGCATCGTCGTCGGCGCGGCCTTCGGCGTCGCGGGCGCCGTCATCCAAGCGCTCACACGGAACCCGCTCGCGGATCCCGGAATCCTGGGCGTCAATGCTGGAGCCAGTTTCGCCGTCACACTGGGGGTCGGCTACCTCGGCTTGACCGGGATCACGGGTTACGTCTGGTTCGCCTTCGCCGGCGCTGCGGGAGCCACGATCCTCGTGTATCTCATCGGCTCAACGGGGCGCGGAGCGGCCTCGCCGATCACGCTCGTGCTCGCCGGCGTCGCGCTCGCCGCAGTGCTCTCCGGCGTGACGCAGTTCGTCAGGCTGCTCGACCCCGAGACGTTCCGGGCCGTCCTGCGATGGGGGCTCGGATCCATCGCGCGCACCGATCCCGGCGACACCGCACTGGTGCTCCCGTTCATCGCCGTCGGGCTCCTGCTCGCCGTCGTGATCTCGGGGTCGTTGAACTCGATCGCGCTCGGCGACGACCTCGCCGCATCGCTGGGCACCCGGGTGGTCCTCACGCGCGTGCTCGGCCTCATCTCGGTGACGCTGCTCGCCGGAGCTGCGACCGCTCTCACCGGAGGCATCGCATTCATCGGGCTGATGATCCCGCACATCGTGCGCTGGTTCGTGGGCCCAGACCAGCGCTGGATCATCGCCTACTCGGCGCTCGCCGCGCCGGTGCTCGTGCTCGCGGCCGACGCCATCGGACGCGTGATCGCGCGCCCGGGAGAGATCGAGGTCGGCGTGCTGACCGCGATCGTCGGCGCCCCAGTCCTGATCGCACTCGTTCGCCGCAGAAAGGCGAGTGGACTGTGACCCGAATCGACTTCGGCTATCCGAGCCTCAGCGTGCGGACCCGCTGGATATCGGGTCGTCTCGCCGTGCGCCTCGCGACGGTCACCGCGACGCTGTTCATCCTCGCGATGGTGCTCGCAATCTTCGCCATCACGCTCGGCGACTACCCGCTGCGCTTCGACGAAATGGTTCGCACGCTCATCGGCAGCGGTGAGGAGTTCCACCGCACCATCGTCATCGAGTGGCGACTGCCGGTCCTGCTCGCGGCACTCGTCTTCGGCGCGCTCCTCGGCGTCGGCGGAGCCATCTTCCAGTCCTTGACGCGCAATCCGCTCGGATCACCAGACGTCATCGGGTTCGACGCCGGTTCGTACACCGCCGTTGTCGCCCTCATGCTCGTCGCGGGCAACACCTCGTACTGGCCCATCGCAGGTGCTGCGATCTGCGGCGGCCTCCTCACCGCGTTCGCCGTCTACGTGCTCGCCTACCGGCGCGGCATTCAGGGATTCCGTCTCATCATCGTCGGCATCGGCGTGACAGCCATGCTCGGCTCCGTGAACTCCTACCTCATTACTCGCGCCGACCTGCGCGATGCCGTCGCCGTCGGTTTCTGGGGCGCCGGCTCGCTCGGCAGAGTCTCCTGGTCGAGCATGATCCCCTCCCTCATCGTCGCCGCCGTCATCTTCATCGCCGCGAGCCTGCTCGCCGGAGATCTCAGACGACTCGAGATGGGTGACGACGCCGCCGTCACGCTCGGCACCCGTATCGGTCGGGCGCGTCTGCTCCTCATCGTCGTCGGCGTCTCCACCACCGCCATGGTGACCGCAGCCGCCGGTCCCATCGGATTCATCGCGCTCGTCGCCCCGCAGATCGCCCGAAGACTCACCGGCACCGCCGGCGTGAGCCTCCTTGCCTCAGCGGCGATGGGGTGCCTCCTCCTCACGGCCGCCCAGCTGCTTTCTCTGCTGTTCGCCCAGCTCATGCGACCGGTGCCGGTCGGCCTCATCACCATCAGCCTGGGAGGGGTCTACCTCATCTGGCTGCTGATTCGCGAAACCCGCACACAGTACGGAACCACATCATGACGACACCCGCGCACCCGGTACTGCACGCAGAGCGCGCCACCATCGGCTACGAACGCACGATCATCGCCAAGAACATCGACGTCGCTGTGGAGGAGCAGTCATTCACCGCCATCATCGGCCCGAACGGGTGCGGCAAGTCCACGCTGCTGCGCGCATTCGCCCGAGTGCTGAAACCATCCGAGGGACGAATCCTGCTGAGCGGCGAAGATCTCGCCTCACTGAAACCGAAAGAGGTCGCGCGCAGACTCGGCCTCCTCCCCCAGAGCTCCCTCGCGCCCGACGGGATCCGCGTCGCCGACCTCGTCGCCCGCGGCCGGGCGCCGTACCAGAACCTCATACAGCAGTGGCGACGCGAGGACGAGGATGCCGTCGCTATGGCGCTGCAAGCGACCCGGCTCACCGGCCTCTCCGGCGCACTCGTCGACGAGCTCTCCGGCGGGCAGCGGCAGCGCGTCTGGGTGGCGATGCTGCTCGCTCAGCAGACCCCCGTCATGCTGCTCGACGAACCGACCACCTTCCTCGACATCTCGCACCAGTTCGATCTGCTGGAGCTGCTGCGCGACCTCAACGAGCAGGGCAAGACGGTCGTCACCGTACTGCACGACCTCAACCAGGCAGCCCGCTACGCCCGGCACCTCATCGTGATGAAAGACGGGCGAGTGGTCACCGCCGGCGCACCGGGCGAGGTCATCACCCCGCCCCTGATCGAGGAGGTCTTCGGGCTCCGCGCGCTCGTGGTGCCCGACCCCGTGACCGGAACGCCCACCGTCGTCCCCCTCGACCCGCGCGGTGCGCGGGCCGATCGACTATGACACGAGCGACCAGTGGAGGATGAGGATCATCGTCACGAGGAATCCTGACGCGTAGTTGAGCCAGATGAAACGCCGCCAGGCACGGTTCGTGCGCCCGGATTCGGCGTCCGTCACCCGCGCATACGGGGCACAGTTCACGAGGTAGGGCACCGCGACCACCGCGGCGAGCGGACCGGGCCACGGGGTCGCGAGCATGAGGAGACCCGCGATGCTCCAGAGCACCAGCGAGAACCGCACCGTCCACCGCGCACCGAAGACCGTCGCGATCGAACCGATGCCGGCGGCCCGGTCGGGCACGATGTCTTGGACTGCCCCGAACGCGTGGGCAGCGACGCCCCACGCGAAGAAGGCCGCCAGCAGCAGCACGAGCGCACCGTCGAACGTGGCTCCCGCGAGGGTGAGGCCGACCACGGCCGGACTCACGAAGTGGGTGCTCGAGGTGAGCGAGTCGAGCACGGGCCGCTCTTTGAACCTGAGTACCGGTGCCGAGTAGGCGATGACGGCGAACGTGCTCACGAGGATCGCAGCGACCGCCGCGGGACTGCCGATGGCGATCATCCAGGCCACGAACGGCAGGTTCGTCGCCGCGACCAGCCAGAGCAGCGGCCGGTGGTACTCGGGAGGCATGAGGCCGCCCTCGATACCGCCCTTCCGCGGGTTGTTGATGTCCGAGGCGTAGTCGAAGACGTCGTTGATGCCGTACATCGCGAGGTTGTAGGGAATCAGGTAGTAGAGCGTTCCGACGACGAGGATCGCGTTCACCTCTCCCGTCGCCAGCAGCATGGCGGCCGCGAACGGGAAGGCGGTGTTCACCCAGCTCACCGGCCGCGATGCCGTGAATGCGAAGCGCAGGAGCGCCGCCGGGCGCACCGTCGGAACCATACGGCTCCTCATTGCGACGCCTCGGCTGCACTGCGCGCTTCCCGCGGCGCCGTGGGCCCTGGCGAGTGATCGCCGCGAATGCGTTTGAGCACGAGTTCGGCGCTGATGAGGCACATCGGCACTCCGACTCCCGGGGCCGTCGTCGCACCCGCGTAGAAGAGTCCGTCGACCCGCTTCGACGCGTTCTGCGCACGGAACATCGCACTCTGCCTGAGCACGTGCGCCGGCCCGAGCATGCCACCTCGCCAGGACGCGTAGTCTCGTGCGAAATCCTCGGGACCGATGGTGTGCCGCACGACGATCCGCTCGGCGAGATCCGGGATTCCCGCCCACGAGGCGATCTGCTGGATCGCGGCATCGGCCGCGCGTTCGACCGCGTCATCACCGGCACCGTCCGGTCCGCCACTGCCGATCGTCGTGTCAGCCGGCACCGGGATCAGCACGAAGAGGTTCTCGTGCCCGGCGGGCGCGACGTGCGGATCGGTCGCGCTCGGCCGGCAGACGTAGAGCGACGCCGGATCGGGCACGTGAGCGTCGTCCCCGAAGATGGCGTCGAAGTTCGCGTTCCAATCCCGCGTGAAGAACAGCGAGTGGTGCTCGAGCTGCGGGATCTCCCCCCGCACTCCGAGGAGCACGAGCACGGCCCCGGGCCCGCTCTCGGTCCTCTGCCAGACGCGCTCCGGAGTACTCCGCGCGGCCGGCGGGAGCAGTTCCGTCTCGGTGTGGTGCAGGTCTGCTCCGGACACCACGAGATTCGCGTGCTCGATGTGCAGCGCCCCGGGCCCGCCAGCGGTGCCACCGTGCTGATCCTGCCAACGCACTCCGCTGACGGTGAGCCCTGATCCGCTGCGTCGTGTGAGTATCTCCGTGACGCGCGCCCCGGTCACGATCTCGACGCCTGCCTCGCGGGCGAGCGCCTCGAGCCGCTCGACGATCCCCCAGAACCCGCCCATCGGATACTGCACGCCCTCGTCGAGATCGAGGCCGCTCATGAGGTGATACATCGCGGGAGCGCGGCGCGGATCTGTACCGAGGAACACCGCGGGATACCCGAGAATCTGCCGGAGCAACGGATTGCGGAACCGCCGCGCGACGAAGCGCTCGAGCGAGGAACCGAGCAGACGGATCAGTTGCGGGGCAGCTCGAAGCACCTCGGGAATCGCGACGGCCCCGAGGCGGGTGAACGGGTTGTACAGGAAGTAGCGCTCTGCCATGTCCGAGGCGTGGGCCGCGGACTGCAGATACTCGCGGAGCACAGGGCCGCTGCCCGGCTCCACCCGCTCGAAGAGGTCGACGACACGGTCGATCCCGTGCGGCACGGTGATCCCGCGCGCGCCACCGGAAGGGTCGGGTTCCCCATAGACCCGATAGCCGGGATCCAGCATGCGCAGGTCGAGCTGCTCCTCGGCCGTTGTGCCGAGCAGCGCGAAGAAGTGCTCGAAGACGCTCGGCATCAGATACCACGATGGTCCGGTGTCGAACCGGAACCCGTCCCGTTCCAGCGTGCCCGCCCGCCCGCCGACCCGTTCGTTCTGCTCGAGCAGTCGGACCTGGTGCCCCTCGCGCGCGAGCAGCGCTGCGGTCGCCAGACCGGCGATCCCGCCCCCGATGACCACGGTGCGCGTCATGCGTTGGCCGACTTCCGCGCGTCGAGAGCCGATCGCAGCACCAGAACCGCCTTCACGGGGTCGGCGACGCGCACCCGACGGGTGCGCAACTGCTCGGCGGGGGTCTCGGCGAGCCTATCCGTCAGCTTCGCGAACAGTCGGTATGCGCACCCGACGGCGACGCGCGCGTCGCGGGGCAATTCGGGGAGGACAGCTTCGGCATCACCGAGCTGCGCACGGATCGTCGTGATCCACTCGGCCTGCCGCTCGGGTGTCATCTCTTCTCCTGCGGTGAGGTAACTGCGCCCCAGTCGGTCCGTGTCGTCGGCGAGATCGCGGAGGAAGTTGACGTTCTGGAAGGCGGCGCCGAGCCGTCGAGCCCCGTATTCGAGCCGGGCCGACTGGGCGCTCGAGATCTGCTCGTCTCGCAGGAAGACCCTCAGGCACATCAGACCGACCACCTCGGCCGAACCGTAGACGTATTCGGCGTGCGCTCCGGCGTCGAACTCCTTCGGGGCCGGAGCGCCGCCTTCCGTTGTCACGTCTCGCCCGGGCGAACCAGCGACGCGGAGGTCCGTGCGCATGGAGGCGAAGAACGGGCCGGTGAGCGAAGCGTCGATTCCGGCCGCACGAGCGGTCCTGCCAAACGCGTGCACGATCGGGTTGCTGCTGTAGCCGGTTCGGAGCGCTTGCTCCACGTCGGCCTCGAGCTCATCGAGCATGGTCCGCTGCACCTCCGCATCGACCATTGCCTCTGCGGCCACCCCATCCACGAGCTCGTCGGCGACCCGCACGAGCGCGTAGATGTTGCGCACGTGGGTCCGATGCCGCGGGCCGAGCAGCCGCGTCGCCAGTCCGAACGAGGTCGAGTACGCGGCGATGATGCGTCCGGCCGCGCGCTCGGACGCGGCGGAGTACCGCTCGAGCGGGTCGAGCTTTGCGAGCGTCCGTCTCACGCCGTCCTCCCCTCGAGCGTATCCACCATACGTGCGACCCACTGCGCGGTCGCGGTCGGTACGACACCATCCTCTCGCGAGAGCCCATCCAGTGCGGTACGGACCTGATCCTCGACCATCGACCGGATGAATGCCTCTGCACCGCAGTCGACGAGCATACGACGGATCGCGATCCCGTCTACGTCGGTAAAACCGGGTGCGCCGAGGAGAGGTTCGATGGACGGCCAGAACGAGGTCATCCGGGCGTAAGCGATGAGCGCAGTCTCTTTGCCCTCACGGAAGTCGGAGAACGAATCCTTCCCGTGCTCGCTGGCACTGCCGAACGCGGAGAGCAGGTCGTCCTGCAGCTGAAATGCCACGCCGAGATGCCGGCCGACTTGGCCGAGGGCCTCCTCGACCTGGATGCTCGCCCCGGCCAGGACAGCCGCCGTCCGCAACGGGAGTTCGAAGGTGTAGGTCGCCGTCTTCATCCGGGTCATCTCGAGCACGGTACTCAGGTCCGAGGCGATCACGCCATCGCTGAGTCCGACATCGCAGAGTTCCCCGACGACCGATTCCGAGACGGCAATGTCGAACAGGTCGAGCAATCGCTCGGCGTCGTCGAGACGCAGTGACTGTCGTGCGAACACCTGGTGCGCCGACGTGAGCATCAGGTTACCGATGAGGATTCCGTTCGTTCTGGCCCAGTGCAGCGGGCGATCCCGTGAAGGATGTCCGGTGTCGGCGTCGCTTCCGCCGGCCTGGTCCAGGATGCGGCCGACGAGGTTCCGCTGACCTCTTCTGAAGAGATCTTCATCGATCACGTCGTCGTGCAAGAGGAAGGAGAAGTGCAGCAGTTCGATGGCGGCCGCCAGGCGCAGCACTGACGGCGGGCGAACGCCAGAAGACTCCTGTCCTGTGGAGACATGGTCGCGTCCGAGGCTGTCGAAGGCGCCCAGGAGCAGGCGCGGGCGGAGCATTTTCCCTCCCGCGATGCAGTGCGTCGCGAGTCTGAGCGCCTGAGCCACTTGGGGTGCCGGCGAGAGCAGTCCTGACATCGGACCGGCGTTCGGCGGATCCAGGAGTTCCCGGATCTGCTCGTGGATCTCCTGCTCGATCGTCGCGCTTTCGTCGTGGTCCGTCACCGTACTCATACGACTCCCGCCCCGGTAAAGGCCGACCGCTCGATCAGACTCGGGAGCTGCTCGCGCAGCCAGGGGCTGAAAGCGAAAGGGGTGCCGGTGACCGAGCGCAGGAGCACTTCGGGGTCCACCCACTCCCATTCGACGACCTCGTTCGGCTCAGGGTTCACGCTGCCGCTGACCACCGCGGTGTACACGGGGCAGATCTCGTTTTCAACGATGCCGCTCGCGTCGACCGCCCGATAGCGGAAGTCGGGCAGGCGCTCCCGGACCTCATCGATCTCAGCGCCGAGCTCCTGCTGAGCTCGTCGTCGGATCGCGGCCTCCATAGGCTCGCCTGGCGCGGGGTGACCGCAGAAGCTGTTCGTCCACACTCCGGGCCATGCCTGCTTCTCGAGTGCACGTCGCGTGACCAGCACCTTACCGTCGTCGTCGAGCAGGTAGCAGGAGAACGCGAGATGCAGCGGCGTATCGAAGCCGTGCACCTCGTGCTTCTCTCGGCGACCGATCGGCGTGCCGTCTGAGTCGAGGAGCACCAACAGCTCGGGGGATCTCGCCATGAGGGCTCCTTCGTCTTCAGGGTGGTCAATCCACTCTAATATAGCGTGAAGTAGACAGTTTACTTTTGGATACTATATTCCTATTTGGTGTAGAAAAATGTACAATCGGCCCATGGATTCGACTGAGGCGCGACGCGGTGACAACGGCGTGACGCGAAACCTCTATCGACTCGACGCCACCGGAACCGGCATCGAGAGCGAGCACCCCGAACTCGACGAGAACGATCTCGCAGGGATCTCCCAACTGATGAACACGCTGGCTCGTCTGCGAGAAGCCGAACTCCTCCTCTCGGAGGCGTCGCGCAAATACATGAACCTCAGCGACCAAGACATGAGAGCCCTGCATTACCTCATCGTCGCGAAACGTCAGGGGCAGATCGTGACCCCCAGCGTTCTCGCCGCGCACCTGCGCATCTCAGCGGCATCGACGACGAAGCTGCTCAATCGGCTCGAACGCGGCAATCACATCGTGCGCCGCCTGCACCCGCAAGACCGGCGCGCGTTCATGATCGAGATCACTCCGGAAACCGAGGCCTCCGCACGGGAGTCGGTGGGGCGCCACCAGGCCAGGCGATTTCATGCTGCGGCTCGACTCACCAGCAGCGAACGCGATGTGGTGACACGCTTCCTCACCGACATGACCGAAGAGATTTCACTCGACAATGCCGAGTGGGCGCGCCCGAGCGATCACTGACGCAGCCCGTCGAGGAAGGCTCGTGCGGCCGGCGAGGGGTTGAAATCACTCCACGCGAGGTACTCGATACGGCGGGGCCCGTCGTCCAACGACACGGTGCGGAGACCGGAGTCGCCTGGCACGACGGCGGGCGAGAGCAGGGCCACGGCGAGATTCCGCCGCACGATTTCCAGCATGAGCTCGATACTCATGACTTCGAACGCCACGTCACGACGCAGACCCGCTGCGCTGAACGCGATATCGGACTGGGCACGGCCGGGAGCACCCGCTGGAAAGTCGACGAAAGTCTCGTCCGTCAGGTCCGCGAGCGCCATCCGACTCCGCGAGGCCGAACAGTGGTCTTCGCTCAGCACCGCGACCAGCTGCTCGCGGTGCAACTCTCGCCAGGCGACACCGCGCGGCGGGGTCGCCTCGGCAAGCCCGAGCACCGCGGCGTCCATCTCACCCGCTGCGATCGACGCCATGAACTCGTCGCTGCTCCCCTCCCTGACCCGCACCCTGACCTGCGGGTACGCCTCACGGAACTCGGCGAGCGCGCCGGCCAGGTCGAGCGTGGTCACGGTCGGAATCATGCCGATCGTCAGTACTCCGCGCACGAACCCGACTGCGGCCGCGGCTTCCACGCTCGCCCGTTCCGCAGCTTCGAGGCTCTCGCGAGCCGCCGCGACGAACGCCTCCCCAGCACTGGTGACCTCCACGCGTCGACTCGACCGTGCGAAGAGCGCCACCCCCAGCTCGCGTTCGAGAGCGGCGATCTGGTGACTCAGTGCCGACTGCACGACGTGGCATCGGGCGGCCGCACGAGTGAAGCTCCGCTCGTCGGCGATGGCCACGGCGTACCGCATCTGCTGTAGTTCCACACTTGCATGATCACACGTCATATAACCCATGACAACTATGTGTTGGATTCATGTCTGCGACGCATCGAGACTGGGCCCATGACCCCCGCCATTACTCACCGAATGGGCTGGACCGCGGCAGCGGCGACCGCTCCCATGATCTGGGGCACGACCTTCATCGTGACGACACAGCTCCTCCCCCCTGGACACCCACTCTTCTCAGCACTCCTCCGCGCATTGCCCGCGGGGCTGCTGGCGATCCTGCTCGCTCGTCAACTCCCGCGAGGCTCGTGGTGGTGGAAGAGCCTCGTGCTGGGCACCCTGAACATGGCTGCGTTCTTCCCGCTCCTGTTCATCGCCGCACAGCACCTTCCTGGCGGCATTGCCGCCACACTCGGTGCTGCCCAACCCCTGATCGTCGCAATCCTCGCCGTCGCGATCCTGCACGAGCGGCTCTCGCTCTGGCGCATCTCGTGGGGCATCGCGGGCGTCACCGGGGTGGCACTCGTTGCCCTCGGACCGAACGCCGCCGCGGATCCCCTCGGCATCGCCGCCGGCCTCTGCGGCGCACTCTCCATGGGGCTCGGAGTGGTACTCACGAAGCGATGGGGGCGACCCGCACACGTCTCAGCTCTCGGCTTCGCCGGATGGCAGCTCACCGCAGCCGGCCTCGTCCTCCTCGTTCCCGCACTCGCCATCGACGGCGTTCCCGCCGCGATCGATGCACGGGCCGTGGTGGGCTACCTCTGGCTCGGGCTCCTCGGAGGTCTGCTGACGTACTCCGTCTGGTTCGCGGCAATCCGTGCGCTTCCCGTCACCGCGACCGCACTCCTCGGGATCCTTTCCCCGCTCACGGCCGCGTTTCTCGGCTCGCTCATCGCCGGCGAGTCGCTCACTGCGATTCAGCTCGTCGGATTCGCGGTCGCGCTCACCGCGATGGTCGCGGGGCAACTGGCTCCCGGCCGACGCAAGCGGGCGGTGTCAGCGCTTGCGACCCCGTGACTTGCGCTTCATCCCGTCGACGATGGTGCGAGCGACCTCACGCTCGGTGAGTCCGCGCTCCGCCGCGGTCTGCTCGAGCCACGCCGACGCCTCGATCGCCGAGAGGCTGAAGCGTTCGATGAGCACGTCCTTCGCCCGGTTCACCAGTCCCTGGGACTCGAGCTGGTCGAGCATTTCGGCGGCCTGTGAGCGCAGCCCCCGAATCTGGCGGTGCCTCGCGAGCGCGATCTCGATGGCCGGAAGAAGCCCCTCGGGTCGCACCGGCTTCGTGAGGTACCCGAGCGCTCCCGCCGTCGTCGCTCGCTGATATGACTCGCGACGACCGTCCGCCGTCATGAGCACGACCGGGCCGATGCCCTGCCTGCTGAGGATCTCGGTGGCGCTGATACCGTCGCGAAGCGGCATGCTGACGTCCATGAGCACGAGATCGGGGGTGAGGTCGGTCGCGAGTCGTACGGCCGATTCGCCGTCGTAGGCGCGGCCGACCACATCGAAGCCGTTCTCGCTCAAGAACTCGACGACATCGACGAGAACCAGTGATTCATCCTCGGCGACGACGACGCGACGGGGTGGACGGGAAGCGGAGTCGGAGGCGGTGCGCTGCTGCTGGGTGAGTGCTGACATGCGCTCAGCCTAGGGAGGCTCAGCGGCCTGATCCGGCGGTTTTCCGCGCTCTTCGGCACTTTCCGAGCACCTGGCAACCGACACGTAACAGCCGAAACATGCCGGTTACCTGAAGGTTCACGTTTCGCAACAGGACGGGCAAGCTGCGCCATACTGGGATCGGTCGCAGCGCGAATGGAGGGGAGATGAGAGGGATCGTTCCGGACCCCGGCAACCCCTGGCCTCACGACATGGTCATCACGATCGAGGATGACGCGTTCCCGCTCATCGAGCTGCTGTGGGTTCGCGAAGCCTGGGGCCTGCACCCGCCTCCCGGCGGCCCGCCCCGACTCACGAGAACTCCCGCCCGCATCGGCGAGCCCGAGGATCGGGCAGAGTGGGAGACGGCCTGGCCGGCTCTCTGGGAGGGCGCGGTCCAGCACGCCGCCGCCCCACCCGACCCGGCGCTCTTCGCGGCGCTCGCCTCGGATCAGGTCGGCTCGGATCAGGTCGGCTCGGATCAGGTCGGCTCGGATCAGGTCGGCTCAGACGAGCGTGCCGCGCTGGTCCGCGCGTACACCGGTCCGACCTGGCCCGACCATTTCGGGCCGGCATCGCTCGGCAAGGCGTTCGACGAGTGGAATCGTGCAGAACGCGAACAACGTCTGGCACTCGCCGCGGCACCTCAGGGTGTTTCGGCTTCTCCCGAGCGTCTCGCCCTCGACGCGCTCGTCATCGCATGGGAAGCGGGACTCACCCGCGTCGTGACCATCCCCTGCCGCGGAGCGGGCACGAGGATCATCGGCGACGCATCGCTGCTGCTGACCGAGTCGACGCGGCGGAGCCCTGCCGAGTACTCCGAAGCCCTCAGGCGGTTCGCGCAGGCGTAGCGCCCGACCGGCTTCCACCCGCCCCACGGCACGAGGCCCGCTCGAAGTCGGCGGCACCCGATTGCGTCACTGTGTTACACCGTGGCTTCGCGATCGGCCTGCAGCCAGGCAATGTATGTACCTATGTCCACACTTGTCGAGTCGCGCGCGCCCGCAGGGCGGGTGCAGATCGTCGATGTCGAACGGACGTTCGCGACGAAGGAGTCCTCGCGGACCGTGCTGCGGGACGTCACGCTGGATGTATCGGCGGGAGAGATCATCGCCGTCGTCGGCCCGTCTGGATGCGGCAAGTCGACGCTTCTGCGCCTGATCGGCGGCCTCGATGCTCCGACGAATGGCGGCATCACGCTCGACGACGAGAGCGTGCAGGCGCACGACGACTCGACCGCCATGGCCTTTCAGGAGCCCCGACTTCTCCCGTGGCGCACGATCGCGCAGAATGTCGCGCTCGGACTCCCCCGCGGCACTCGGGCGCGCACGGCGAAGGCGCGCGTCGCCGAGCTCCTCGACCTGGTCGGGCTCACGCACGCGGCTGACCAGCGTCCGCGAGAGGTCTCCGGCGGCATGGCGCAGCGGGCGTCTCTGGCGCGAGCGCTGGCGCGCAGCCCCCGTGTCCTGCTGCTCGACGAGCCCTTCGGCGCCCTCGACGCGCTGACGCGATTGCAGATGCACGATCTCCTGCTCGACATCCACCGCGCCGAACCGAGCACGATCGTGCTCGTCACGCACGATGTCGAGGAAGCGCTGTACCTCGCCGACCGCGTGCTCATGCTCCGCAATCTGCACGCGGTGGGAGCTCAGACCGATCGTCCTCGCGCGAAAGTGGTCGCGCTCGGCTCTTCCTCAGGCATGGGCGCGCTGGGATCGGCGAGCACTCACGAGCGCGCCGCCGAGACGCCGGCGACGGACCGCCCCTCGACCGGTTCGATCGCCCGCCTCGTCCCGGTCCCCGGAGCCAGGCCGCGCGACCGCGGCGCCCGCTCGTTCACCGACCTCCGCACCAGCCTCCTGGAAGGGCTCGGTGTCCACAAGCTCACCATCAAGGAGAACGAATGAGCACCCTTACCCGTCGCATTCTGCCCGCCACTGCCGTCGCCGGACTGCTCTCCTTCGCCCTCGCGGGATGCGTGCAGGGTGAGAACAGCAACGACTCCGCCTCCGCGGAAGGGGGCGAGTGGTCGACCGATTCCCTCGCCATCGACTGGGCGACCTACAACCCGCTGAGCTTGGTCGTGAAGGATCAGGGCCTGCTCGAGGAGGCCCTCGGGGACTCCGTCGAGGTCGAGTGGCAGCAGTCGGCCGGCAGCAACAAGGCGAACGAGCTGCTGCGATCCGGTTCGATCGACGTCGGCTCGACCGCGGGATCCGCAGCGCTCTTCGCCCGGGCCAACGGCTCCCCCATCCAGGTCATCGACGTCTACTCGCAGCCCGAGTGGTCCGCGATCGTGGTGGGCCCCGACAGCGATATCACCGAAGTGGCGCAGCTCGAGGGGAAGTCCGTCGCGGCGACGAAGGGCACCGATCCCTACTTCTTCCTGCTCCAGGCACTGGAGGAGGCGGGACTCGAGCCCTCGGACGTCGAGGTGCAGAACGTGCAGCACGCGGACGGCCGCTCCTTGCTGGACGGCGGCTCGGTCGACGCCTGGAGTGGTCTCGATCCGATTATGGCCGCCGCGGAGGTGGAGTCGGACGACCAGCTCATCTACCGGAACGTCGACTTCAACACCTACGGGTTCCTCAACGCGACGGAGGAGTTCATCACCGAGCACCCGGACGTCGCGCAGGTCGTCGTCGATGCCTACGAGCAAGCGCGCGCCTGGGCCATCGACAACCCCGACGAGATGGCGCAGCTGCTCGCGGACGAGGCCGGCATCGACCTCGAGGTCGCGAAGACAGTCATCGATGAGCGTTCGAACCTCGACGTGGACCCCGTGCCTGGCGACGCGCAGATCGAGGTGCTCGAGAAGATCGCGCCCATCATCGCAGAGTCGGGTGACGTCGCCGGTGGCCGGGATGCCATCGACCAGGCCATCGACTCGATCGTCCACGACGAGTTCGCGCAGAAAGCGGCCGAATGACGGAGACCGCGACGCGGACAGCCGCGGCGCAGCCCCGGTCGACGCGACCCAGTACCCCGATCTGGTCGCGCACCTGGGCGAGAATCGCCGGAGGCTTCCTCCTGCCGATCCTCATCATCGCGAGCTGGCAGTTCGTCACCTCGACGGGACTAGTGCCGCCGTATCGGCTGCCAGGGCCCTGGTCGGTCGTCGAGGCCGGAATCGATCTCGCCGAACGCGGTGAACTCTGGCTGCACATCGCGATCTCGGTGCAGCGCGTCCTCATCGGTTTCGCCATCGGATCGGCGATCGCGCTCGCGTTCTCGGCGATCGTCGGCCTGTCACGTGTGGGCGGCGTGCTGTTCGCTCCCACGCTCGTCGCACTGCGCGCAGTGCCCTCGCTCGCCTGGGTCCCCCTCCTCATCCTGTGGATGCAGATCGGTGAGGAGTCGAAGGTGACGCTGGTCGCGATCGGCGCGTTCTTCCCGGTCTACACGACCGTCGCAGACGCGCTCCGCCACGTGAACCCCCAACTGGTCGAGGCGGGTCGCACGTTCGGCTTAAGGGGCTGGTCCCTGTTCCGCACCGTGCAGCTGCCGGCGGTCGTGCCGTCAGTGGTGTCCGGGCTCCGCCTCGGACTCGCGCAGGCCTGGCTGTTCCTCGTGGCGGCCGAGCTGCTCGGCGCCTCGATGGGACTCGGGTGGATGCTGAGCGACTCGCAGTACACCGGGCGCGTGGACCGCATTCTGCTCGCCATCGTGCTGCTCGCCCTGCTCGGCACCATTACGAACGCGATCCTGGTGCTCCTCGAGAAGGCCGTGCTGAAACGGTGGATGTGACGACCCCCGCGGTCCGGGAGTGTGACGGATCGTGACGGGCCGGGGTGCGACCCGTACCCTCTCGGCGTCAGAATCGCCGTACAGCCCGATACTTGCGGGCTCCACCCCACTCGGTCTCGAACGGAAAGGCGATCGATGACGCATCCCACCCCCTCCGACGCGGTCACGCGCGACCAGGGAGAGGCACTGCCTGCGGACTACGCGTCGCTGAGCGCCCGCTTCCAGCCGATCTTCGACGGTATCGCCGCGGGCGCCGTTGCCCGCGAGCAGGAGCGCCGCCTGCCGTTCGACGAGATCGCGCGTCTGAACGCCGAGGGCTTCGGCACCCTGCGGGTCCCGGCCGAGCACGGAGGTCCTGGGGTGACGATCGAGACCTTCACCCACCTTCTGATCGATCTCGCGCAGGCCGACTCGAACGTCGCGCACCAGTACCGTTCGCACTTCGGCTTCCTCGATTCACTGCGCTTCCAGCCGGAGGAGGTGCAGCAGCTGTGGTACCCGCGGATCCTCGCCGGTGCGACGGTCGGCAACGCTTCGACTGAGAAGGGCGGCAACGCGCTCGGTCGTCTCAACACCGTGATCACCGAGACCGAACAGGGCGCCGTGCTCAACGGCCGCAAGTTCTATACGACCGGTACGATCTTCGCCGACTACACCCGCGTCTCGGCCGCGGTCGATGGCAGGGACGGCCGGCGATTCGCCGTGGTCTCCACTACCGCCCCCGGTGTCACGGTGCTCGACGACTGGGACGGCTTCGGTCAGAAACTCACCGGCACCGGAACCGCCATCTTCGACGGCGTCGAGATCGAGCCTGGCAGCCTGCTCGACCGGATTCTCGGTTCCAGTGACGCCGTCCACGAGGCCGCCTTCTTCCAGCTGATCCTGCTGGCGGTGCTCTCGGGTATCGCCCACGCCGCACGCCGTGACGCGGCGGCGCTCGTCGCCGGGCGGGCTCGCACGTTCAACACGGGCAGCGGATTGCCGTTCCGCGACGATCCGCTGATCCAGGAGGCGGTCGGGCGCATCGCGGCGAAGGCCTATGCCGCCGAGGCGATCGTGCTGCAGACCGCTCGCGTACTGGACGACGGTGTGGCAGTGACCGCGGGCAACACCCCCGCTCCCGACGCCGTGCAGTACTCGGAGGTCGCCGTCGAGCACGCGCAGGTGACGGTACCCGAGCTCGCGCTCGGGGCCGCGCAGGACCTGTTCCTCACCGTCGGCGCTTCGGCGACCTCCACAGGCAAAGCGCTCGACCGGCACTGGCGCAATGCGCAGACGGTCGCCACCCACAACCCCATCTCGTTCCGAGCCCGGGCGCTCGGCGACTACTGGATCAACGGAGTCCTCCCCGAGGGGCTGAATGCGATCGGCGATGCCGCGCGGAACGGAGCATCGTCATGAGCACCGAACTTCTGGACCGACCTCCGACGGTCACCGAGTCGACCCCGCGAGAGAAGCGCCGCGTCCTGCTCGCGGCTTTCTCGGGCACCACCATCGAGTGGTACGACTTCTACCTCTACGGCACTGCGGCCGCGCTCATCTTCAACGTGCAGTTCTTCCCCTCGGAAAGCGCGTTCGCCTCGACGATCGCGTCGTACGCATCGCTCGGCGTCGGATTCCTCGCCCGCCCCCTGGGCGGCATCATCGCAGGCCACCTCGGCGACCGGATCGGTCGGAAGTCGCTGCTCGTCGCCTCGCTCCTCCTCATGGGGGTCGCCTCGTTCTTCATCGGCCTCGTGCCGAACTACGCCGCGATCGGCTGGTGGGCCGCTGCAGCGCTCGTCTTCCTCCGACTGGTGCAGGGTCTTGCTGCCGGTGCCGAGTGGGGCGGTTCAGCCCTGCTTTCGGTCGAGCACGCTCCGGCGAATCGACGCGGACTGTTCGGCTCGTTCACGCAGATCGGGTCGGCGGCCGGCATGCTGCTCGCGACCGGCGCCTTCGTCGTCGTGCAGTCGTTGACGACCGATGAGCAGTTCGCCGCCTTCGGCTGGCGCATCCCCTTCCTGTTCTCGGTGGTGCTCGTCGTGATCGGCCTGTGGATCCGTCTCGGCGTGCGCGACGCCCCCGAATTCCGCGAGCTCAAGGAGTCGGGCCGCACCGAGCGCACCCCGGTCGCCGTCATCATCACGCAGCACTGGCGGCCGCTGCTCATCACGATCGCCCAGCGCATCGCGCAGAACAGCATCTACTTCCTCATCACGGTGTACGTACTCAGCTACCTCGTCGACACCCACGGCGACAGTCAAGCTGGCGTGCAGGCCGTCATGATCGCCTCCGCGGTCGGGATCCTCACCACGCCGTTCTGGGGCTGGCTCTCAGACGCTTTCGGGCGCAAGCCCGTCACGGTCTTCGGCTACGTCGCCATCGCGGCGTTCGTGTGGATCTTCTTCGCCTACCTCTCGGGGGACTCGCTCGCCCTGCTCCCGCTGCTCGTGATCCTTGGCATGAACATCGCCCACGACGCCGTGTACGGCCCCCAGGCGGCCTGGTTCGCCGAGCAGTTCCCGGTCGAGGTGCGCTACTCGGGCGTGAGCATGGGATACCAGATCGGCTCGGTCATCGGCGGGGGGATCATGCCTATGGTGGCGGCGCTCCTCTTCCAGCTCGGAGGCGGCACGCCCTGGCTCATCTGCGCATACGTCACGTTCATCTCCCTCATCTCGCTCACCGCGACGCTCCTCGCCCGCGACCCCCGCAAGGCCGAACTGCGCGCCGAACGAGCGCTCCGTCAGTAACCCCTCACCCGACCGAAGGAATTCATGAGCCGCGCCATCCTCCTCAACGCGTTCGACATGCTCACTCCGGTGCACCAGTCACCGGGGCTCTGGCGCCACCCCGACTCGAGCATCGAGGACTACCACCGGCTCGGATACTGGACCTCGCTGGCGCAGACCCTCGAGCAGGCGGGGTTCGCGTCGCTGTTTCTCGCCGACGTGGTCGGTGTGTACGACGTCTACGGCGGCAACGGCGACGAAGCCGCGCGCGGAGGCGTGCAGTTCCCGCTGCTCGACCCGCTGGTCGCCGTCCCGGCCATGGCGGCCGCCACCTCGCACCTCGGATTCGGTGTCACCGCATCGGTCTCGTACGAGCGGCCCTACCTCCTCGCCCGCACCCTCACCACCCTCGACCACTTCACCGATGGGCGCGTGGCCTGGAATATCGTGACGAGCTACCAGGACTCCGCTGCACGGAACATCGTCGGCAGCGAGGCGCAGATCCCCCACGACGAGCGGTACGATCGGGCAGACGAGTACCTCGAGGTCATGTACCGGCTCTTCGAGGGTTCGTTCGCCCCCGGCGCCGTCGTCGCCGACCGTGAGCGGAACGTGTTCGTGGAGCCGACCCAGGTGCGCGAGATCGGCCACGAGGGCGAATACTTCCAGGTTCCGGGTCAGGCGCTCGCGGCTCCTGGCCCGCAGCGGACGCCCTTCCTCTTCCAGGCCGGGGCATCGAAGCGCGGGCAGCAGTTCGCCGTCGAGCACGCCGAGGCGATCTTCTTCTCGGGCGGCAGCCCGCAGCTCGTCCGGAAATGGGTGGACGGGGTACGCGACGGTCTCGAGGCCTCCGGTCGTCCGCGCGACGCGATCAAGATCTTCTCGCTCGCCACCATCGTCGTCGCAGAGACCGACGAGGAGGCGGAGGCGCGACTCGACGAGTACCGCGCGTACGTCGACACCGCTGCCGCGCTGACGCTCTTCAGCGGCTGGACCGGCGTCGATTTCGCCGGGGTCACACCGGAGCAGGAACTCGAGCACATCGTCACCGACGCGAACCAGTCGGCACTCGCCTCATTCACCACGCTCGCCGGCGGCAAGACGTGGACGGTGCGGGACCTCGCGGAGTTCGTCGCCATCGGCGGCCGCGGCCCCGTGATCGTCGGCTCCCCGACCACCGTCGTCGACGAGCTGGAACGGTGGATGAACGAGGCCGACATCGACGGCTTCAACATCTCGGCCGCCGTCCGGCCGGCTGATCTCGAACGTTTCGCACGGCTCGTCTCCCCCGAGCTCCGGAGCCGCGGGCTGCTGCAGGATCCGGCAGAGACTCCCGTAACGCTCCGCGAGCGGCTCGGCGGCCACGGCCCGCACCTGGCGGATGACCACCGGGGTGCGGCGTACCGATTCGCCGGCACGACGGCGGAGCACGCCTGACGCATGACCGAAGCACGCCTCCACGAGACACGGAGCTACCCTGCTCCGGCCGACTTCGCCGACCAGGCGAATGTCGATGCCTCGATCTACGCCGAAGCATCCGCCGACCCCGTCGCCTTCTGGGAACGCGCGGCCGCACGCCTCGACTGGGCGGAGCCGTGGCACACGGCGCACACCTGGTCGCCCCCGGTCGAAGGGCCCGACGGACTCACCGTGCCAGAAGCGACCTGGTTCGCGGGAGGCACGCTGAACGTCGCCGCGAACTGCGTCGACCGGCAAGTGGACGCCGGACTCGGTTCGAAGGTGGCCCTCCACTTCGAAGGGGAACCGGGAGACCGCGTGTCGGTGACCTACGCCGACCTGCAGCGCCGGGTCTCACGCGCCGCCCACGCACTCACGGCGCTCGGCATCGAGTCTGGCGACCGGGTCGTCGTCTACCTGCCCGTCCTCATCGAGACGGTGGTCATCGCTCTCGCCTGTGCACGCATCGGTGCCGTGCACTCGCTGGTGTTCGGCGGCTTCTCCGCCGAAGCCGTGCGGTTCCGCCTGCAGGACACGCGAGCGAAGCTCCTCGTCACCTCTGACGGTCAGCACCGCCGCGGAAAGCGGGTCGAGGTGAAGTCGACCGCAGATGCGGCGGCGGACCGCTTGGAGCACCTCGAGCACGTGCTCGTCGTTCGCCGTACCGGACAGGACATCCCGTGGGTGGAAGGCCGCGACGTCTGGTGGGACGAACTCGTCGACGCCCAGTCCGACGTCCACGAACCGGTCGCCTTCGACGCCGAGCACCCGCTCTTCATCATCTACACCTCAGGCACGACCGGGAAGCCGAAGGGGCTCGTGCACACCTCGGGCGGCTACCTCACGCACGCCAGCTGGGCGCACTGGGCCCACTTCGACGCGAAGCCGGATGACGTGCACTGGTGCACGGCGGACCTCGCGTGGGTGACTGCGCACACCTACGAGATCTACGGCCCCCTCTCGAACGGGCTCACGCAGGTCATCTACGAGGGCACCCCCGACGCGCCGCATCGCGAGCGCCACCTCGAGATCATCGAGCGGTACGGGGTGACCGTCTACTACACGGCACCCACCCTGATCCGGACCCTCATGACCTGGTTCGGCGACGACTTGCCGATCGGGCACGATCTCTCGTCGATCCGGCTGCTGGGCACCGTCGGCGAGGCGATCAACCCCGAGGCGTGGGTCTGGTTCCGCCGCAACTTCGGTCGGGACGAGACGCCGGTGGTCGATACCTGGTGGCAGTCGGAGACCGGGGCGGCCATGATCGCGCCGCTGCCGGGCGTCACCACGCTGAAACCGGGGTCGGCCACCGTGGCGCTGCCGGGAATCGATGTCGCCGTCGTCGACGATGATGGCGAACCGGTTGCGCCCGGCCGCTCGGGTACGCTCGTGGTCCGGCGCCCCTGGCCAGGCATGGCCCGCACCGTGTGGGGCAACCCCGAGCGATACCGCGACTCGTACTGGGCCCCGTTCGCGGGCCGCGGTGAGCACGGCGCCTACTACGTGGCCGGCGACGGGGCGACGGTGGATGCCGACGGTTGCGTGTGGATCCTCGGCAGGCTGGACGACGTCGTGAACGTCTCGGGGCACCGCCTCTCGACCATCGAGATCGAGTCGTCCCTCGTCTCGCACCCCGCCGTCGGAGAGGCGGGCGTGACCGGTGTCGCCGATCCGCTGACCGGTCAGGCCGTCGCCGCGTTCGTGGTCGACGGTGCAGCGGGCGGTGCCGAGCACGAGGAGCTGCGCGCCCGCGTCACCCGTGACATCGGGCCGATCGCGAAGCCCCGGATCATCGTGCGCGTACCCGAACTCCCGAAGACCCGCTCGGGCAAGATCCTGCGCCGCCTGCTCGCGCAGCTCTGGCAGGGCGATACGCTCGGAGACACCACGAGCTTGCAGAACCCCTGGGCCGTCGACGAGGTGCGCGAAGCCGTGCGCCTCGCACGCCTGAACGACATCACCGCACCGAAGGAGACCAGATGAGTGAGCACCAGTTCGGGTTCCGCACCCGAGCACTGCACGCGGGCGGAACGCCCGACGCTGCGACCGGCGCGAGGGCCGTGCCGATCTACCAGACGACATCGTTCGTCTTCGACGACGCGAAGGACGCCGCGAACCTGTTCGCGCTGCAGAAGTACGGCAACATCTACTCGCGCATCGGCAACCCGACGGTGGCGGCGCTCGAAGAGCGCATCGCCTCCCTCGAGGGCGGCATCGGCGCGGTGGCGACGGCGAGCGGCATGTCGGCCGAGTTCATCACGTTCGCCGCGCTCGTCGGGCAGGGCGATCACGTCGTCGCCTCGTCCCAGCTCTACGGTGGCACCGTGACGCAGCTCGACGTGACGCTGCGGCGGTTCGGCGTCGAGACGACGTTCGTCGCCAGCTCGGACCCTGAGGAGTTCCGCAAGGCGATCCGCCCGAACACGAAGGTGCTCTACGTCGAGGCGATCGGCAACCCCGGCGGTGAGATCTCCGATATCGCGGGGCTCTCCGCCGTAGCGCACGAGGCGGGCATCCCCCTCGTCGTCGATGCAACGCTCTCCACCCCCTACCTCTCGCGTCCGATCGAGCACGGCGCCGACATCGTGATCCACTCGGTCACGAAATTCCTCGGCGGGCACGGCACGACGCTCGGCGGCGTCGTCGTGGAGGCTGGCACGTTCAACTGGGGCAACGGCAAGTTCCCCTCGATGACGGAGCCCGTCGAATCGTACGGCGGCATCCGCTGGTGGGACAACTTCGGAGAGTACGGGTTTCTCACCAAGCTGCGCACCGAACAGCTGCGCGACATCGGGCCGGCGCTCAGCCCGCAGTCGGCGTTCAACCTGCTGCAGGGCATCGAGACGCTCCCCCAGCGCATCGACGCCCACGTCGCCAACGCGCGTGTCGTCGCCGAGTGGCTGGCGAGCGATCCGCGCGTCTCGTTCGTGACCTGGGCGGGACTCGAGGGTCACCCGCATCAGGACCGCGCGCAGAAGTACTTCCCGCTCGGCCCCGGGTCCGTGTTCGCATTCGGGGTCCGCCCCTCCGGCGACTTCGACTCCGAGGGCGAGCGCCTGCAGGCCGCCCGCGAAACCGGTGAGAAACTCATCGAGTCGCTGCAGCTCGCGAGCCACCTCGCGAACATCGGCGACGCGCGCACGCTCGTCATCCACCCGGGTTCGACGACGCACCAGCAGCTCACCCCCGAGCAGCTGGAAGCGGCCGGCGTGCCCGCCGACCTCATCCGGATCTCGGTCGGCATCGAGGATCCGGAAGATATCGTGTGGGATCTGGATCAGGCCCTCACTCTCGCGACAGGAGCACACCGATGAGCGACGCCACCACCCCTGCATCCTCCGGCGCGGCCTGCGCGGTTCCCGCTTCGGCGCCGGCTGCCTCGGACGCCCGGTCCTGGCAGGCCCCTGGCGCCGCGTCGCGGCTGGGGATCCTGCGCCGGGCGAAGTCCGTCGCGATCGTCGGCGCCTCGAACAACCCGGCACGTGCGAGCTACTTCGTGGCGACCTACCTGCTCTCGAGCTCACCGTACGACGTGTACTTCGTGAACCCGCGCGCCGACGAGATCCTGGGCCATCCGGCGTACGACTCGCTCGCCGACCTGCCGGTGGTGCCCGACATCGTCGACGTATTCCGGAAGCACGATGACCTGCCCGGCGTCGCTCAGGAAGCCGTCGATGTGGGTGCGCAGGCGCTGTGGCTGCAGCTCGGCTCCTGGAACGAGGAGGCCGCGCAGATCGCGGAGTCAGCGGGACTCGACGTCGTCATGGACCGGTGCATCAAGATCGAGCACGCCCGCTTCCACGGCGGGCTGCACCTCGCCGGCTTCGACACCGGTGTGATCTCGTCGAAGCGGCAGGTCGTCGCTCGGTAGCGTTCTGCTCGGTACGAACGTTGCCGCGGCCGGGGTTCACTTCCAGCGAGTGGCCTCGGCCTCGGCGTCGACCTGCGCTGCGGCGATGACCTCGTCGCGGCGGCCCGAGGCCGACAGCTCCAGACCGGCAGCGCTTGCGGAGAGCAGATGCTTCACCGCACGACCGAGCGGACGGAACCCCTCGGTGGCGACGGCGACATCCGGCGCCGTGTGGTCGATGCCGCGCGCCGAGAGCGCATCGCCGATCGCACCGGCAGCCAGGTAGTCCTCGACCGCGAACCGGCCCTCGTCGCCGGCGAGCACCAGGTTGATCGCGGTGCGACCGCCGCGCGCCACCTGCTCGTCGAGAATAGCCTGCGCCGTCGCCGTGGCGTTGCGCAGTGAGCCGACGAACACCGTGGCACCGGCGGATCGCTCCGACACGCGATCGATGAACGCCTGGTTCGTACCGATGGCGTCGACCACGACGACGATCTCAGCTGCAGCGAGGCGCTCCAGCGCCCCGGTCCCCCAGTCGAGTCGCACCTGATACGTGGCTTGAGCGCGAGGATCCGTCATGGCTTCCAGCCTATGAGGCGGGTCGCCGAGAACTCGGGAGTGTGTCGTCCCGTGACGACGGAGCCGCCCGCCGCCACATCGAGATTCGGCCGAAAGGCGTAGAATCGTCGGCATGGCATACGAGGTCGAGAAGTCCGAAGAAGAGTGGCGCGCAGAGCTCGGAGACGAGCAGTACGCGGTGCTGCGCGAGGCGGGCACCGAGCGCGCCTGGACCGGTGAACTGCTCGATGAGGATCGCGCGGGGTTCTACACCTGCGCCGCGTGCGGCAACGAACTCTTCGAGAGCGGCACCAAGTTCGATTCGCACTGCGGCTGGCCGAGCTTTTACGACTCGGTGCGCCCTGAAGCGGTCGAACTGCTCGAAGACCACTCGCTCGGCATGGAGCGGACCGAGGTGCGCTGCGCCCGCTGCGGCAGTCACCTGGGCCACGTCTTCCCCGACGGTTTCGGCACCCCGACGGGCAACCGCTACTGCATGAACTCGCTGTCGCTGAACTTCACGGCTGAGTCCTAGGAGCAATCGCTGAGTTCCGATCAACGCGAGAGCCACTGTCACAACTGAACCGGGTTCAGAAATATTTCTGTCGGTGTGGAATATGATCGCTTTAGACGCCGCACCTGTTGGAATTCGCTTTGAGTCGGGAGGATCTCCGCATGAAGCCTCTCGGCCTTCCGCCATTCTCTCCGAGCGTTTCGTTGAAGAACCATCAGTTCTACGCGAGCATGCTCGATGACGCGGCACTCGTCGCGTTGGTCGGTCTTCTCGGCGAAATGTCACCAGGCGACCGTCTCCCGAGCGAGCGGGAATTGACGCAGCAACTCAATATCAGCCGGAACACGCTACGCGACCGCATTGGAAAACTCGAGTCGATGGGGATTCTCACGCGGAAGGAGCGGCTCGGAACTTTCTACTCGGGCATGCAGGCGGAGCAGGCCGGAAGTGGCCTGGTCCTCGGGCTCATGCTCGAGCAGATCACAGTCGAATCACTCATCTCCATGCGGCACGCGCTCGAGCGTCAAGCGGCCATCGAGGCGTGCGCCAACGCGACAGAAGCGCATCTGGCCGAGTTGCGCAAGAGTAACGAGGCGATGAACCGAACAGAGGACGGAAGAGAACTCCTCGCCGCCGACATGATGTTCCATCAGGCACTCTTTGCTGCCTCAGACTCCCCAGCGCTGCTCTTCTTTTCCCAGATGCTCAGTGCCGTGCTGCACGGCACTCTCCGCCACCTCACACTGGAGCAAGATTTCGAGACGATGCGTACGGTGCACGGCGCCGTTCTCGCAGCCGTCGAGGCGCGGGACGAGGGCGGCGCGACTCGGGCAATCGACGCTCACTTCGCATGGCTCCACGAGTTGCGCGAGCGCGAACGACTCGCCGCTTCAGATACGTCGACCTGAGCAGGGAAACCGTGCGCTCACTTCATCGGTGCGGTGACGACACTCTGCACGAGCCCGCCATCGACGGGCAGGCAGACCCCGTTGATGTACCGGGCCTCATCAGATGCCAGGAAGAGCGCGGCATTCGCCACGTCGAACGAGTCTCCCATCTTCCCCGTCGGTGACAGTGCATCACGCGCCGCTACCATCTCTTCTACGGTGTCGTACGCATCGCTGATCTGACGGTAGATCATGGGGGAATCAATGTACCCCGGCGCAACAGTGTTGGCGCGAATTCCCTGAGCGGCGTATTCGATCGCAAGATTCTGCGTGAACTGCGCGACGGCACCCTTCGTCGCCGAGTAGCTCGGATAGTTGTATCCGATGTAGCGCATGCCTCCAACCGAACCGATGTTCACGATGCTGCCGCTTCGGCGTTCGAGCATGTGGGGCAGCACATGCTTACACGTGATGAACATGCTGGTGAGGTTAACGTTCAACACCTGCCGCCACTCTTCGAGCGATTGTTCGATCGGCCCGCCCATCCGGGCGATGCCGACATTATTGTGCAGTACGTCGATCTTTCCGAAGCGCTCGATCGTCTGAGCGACCGCGTCCCGCATCGAGGCTTCGTCGGTGGCATCCCCCACGATCCCGAGCAGCTGCGGAGAAGCATCGTGTTCTGCGCACTCGAGGCGGACGCGCACCAGCGCATCGGTCACGGCCTCATCGGTCAAATCTACGATGACCACGTCGGCACCCTCGCGCGCATAGGTGATCGCGGCGGCCAACCCGTTGGTGATCTCCCCGCCGATCGAACCACCGCCGATAATGAGGCACGTCTTGTTCTCGAGTCTTCTCATTTCCCATCCTGTCTATCAAGCAGAGAGGGAGGGGCGTCCACGACGCCCCTCCCTCTCGAATCAGTTACGCGAGCGTCCGCTTCACCGCGGCGACGAGGTCCGCAGGCGATGGGATGACCGCCTCTTCGAGCACCTGCGCGTATGGGATCGGCGTGCGCGCACCGCCCACGCGCACCGGTGCGGCATCGAGTTTGTCCCACGCGGCCTCGACCGTCTGGGCGACGAACTCGGCACCCCAGCCGTAGTCGCGCACGGCCTCGTGACCGACCACGAGGTGGCGAGTCTTCCCCACCGACGCGTAGACCGACTCCATGTCGAACGGGTACAGGGTGCGCGGATCGACGATCTCGACTTCGATCCCTTCTGCAGCCAGTTCGTCGGCCGCCTGCAGAGCGTATGCGAGGATCTGCTGCGTCGCGACGATCGTCGCATGGGTACCCTCGCGCGCGATGCGCGCCTGCCCGAACGGGATCGGCTCGAACGAGACCGGCCCCCGGTCGTAGTACTGATTCTTGTGTTCCAGGAAGATCGTCGGGTTGTCAGACGCCGCAGCTGTTCGCAGCAGACCGTAGGCATCGCCCGGTGTGCCTGGCACGACGACCTCGAGCCCGGGAATGTGCGCGAACAAGGTCTCAAGCGACTGCGAGTGCTGAGCCGCCTTGCCGATGCCCGAACCACCATTGCTGCGAATCACGAGCGGGGTGTCGAACTGCCCACCGAACATGTACCGGGCCTTCGCCGCCTGGTTGATGATGCCATCGAACCCGAGGAAGGCGAAGTCGGAATACATGATCTCGAGAATCGGCCGGGTCCCTCGCGCAGCGGCAGCCGACACGGCGGACAGCAGTACTTCCTCGCTGATCGGCGTGTCCATGACGCGCTCGCGACCGAACTTCTTGAGCAGTCCGCGGGTCACACCGTAGGTGCCGCCGCCCGTGCCCCAAGTGGTGATGTCCTCACCCAGCACGAAAGCTTCGGGCGTCGATTCCATGATCTCGTGCATGGCGGCGTTCAGTGCGCGCCACGTCACCATGTCCTTCGTCTGCGCATTCATGCGACGGCTCCCTTCGCGTACACATCGGTGAAGGCCTCCGCGACCTCCGGATAGGGCGACTCGCGAGCGAACTGCTCGGCCGCTTCGACCTCTTCGACGACCGTTGCCGCGGTGCGCTCCCACTCCTCTTCGGTGAGCACTCCCTGCTCGATGAGTCGCGCGAGCAGCTTCGCGATGGGGTCGTTGCCCCGCGCCTCCTCGACTTCATCGGCACTGCGATAGATCTCTGTGTCTCCAGCCATGTGTCCGAGGTACCGGTACGTGTCGAGCACGAGGAACGAGGGGCCTTCGCCCGCGCGGGCCCGCGCCACGGCCTCGCTCGCCACACGGTACACTTCCTCGAGATCCATGCCGTTCGCGTTCACCGACGGCACGCCGTAGGCCTCGCCGCGTCGGCTCAAATCGGGCTGCGCCACCATGTCGTCGATCGACGCCGACTGCGCGTAGTGGTTGTTCTCCAGAACGAAGATGACGGGCAGCTTCCAGATAGCGGCGAGGTTGAAGGCCTCGGCGAGCACGCCCTGGTTCGACGCCCCGTCGCCGAAGTACGAGACAGCGACGGTACCGTCACCGAGCTGCTTCGACGCGAGCGCCGCTCCGGTGGCAAGTCCGATGCCGGCGCCGACGATCCCGTTCGTGCCGAGCACGCCGATCTCCTTCGCGCCGATGTGCATCGATCCGCCCTTCCCGCCGCAGTAGCCGGTGGCACGACCCAGGATCTCAGCCATAGTCCGGCCGAAGTCGGCACCCTTGGCGAGGGTATGCGCGTGTCCGCGGTGGGTACTCGCGATTGCGTCAGCGTCGGTCAGCGCAAGCGACACCCCGACCGCGATCGCTTCCATACCGAGTGAGGGGTGCGTGGATCCGCGGATGAGCCCTTCCTCGGAGAGCAGCGGCATTCGCCGTTCGAACTCCCGGATCTTCGCCATCAAGCGCAGTCCGGTGAGGCCGTGCTCGGTTGCCTGATAGTCAGTCATGTCGCCTCCTATGCAATCGTCGCGAGCGTCTCGTCGAGCTCGACGAGGTCGCCCGGCTCCTTCTTCAGCGCGATGACACCCGCGGCGGGGGCCACGAGCTCGTTGACCAGCTTCGAGGTCTCGATCGAGCCGATGACCTGGCCTTCGGTGACCGTGGCGCCGTCTTCGACGAGCCACTCCCCCATGTCGGCTTCGGTCTCTTCGCCGATGAGGTCCTGGCTGAGGGTGACGTCCATGTTGGTACTCCTTGTGATGTGGATGGTGATGTCGGTGGGTGGTGATCCCCTGACGGGGCGGAAAGGGGTGGGGCGCGTGCTCAATCCAGGCGCTGCACCGTAAGTTCGAAGGTCGCGGCGACGAGATTCTCACCGGCGACAAGCTCGCCGGCGTGGATCACGCCGTGCCGGTCGACGAGCGTGCTGCTGAGGCGCACCGTGAGTTCACCGTCGACGGTACGAACATCGCCGATGAGCGCGATGACTTCGGTCGCCGGACCGTCGACGAACCGGGACTCACCCGACGCGCGGTCGACGAAGGTGGCACCCGCGAAGCTGCCGAGGCCCGCCCGCACTGCCGCACGGGTGAAGCCGTATTCTCGGCACACGGCCAGCACCGCGTTGGTGATGTCCTCATTCGGCAGTACTCGCGCGACGACGGTGTCGGGTGCGTCGAGGGTCTGTTGGTCGTGATTCTGCTGCTCGCCCATGAGTGCGCTCCGTTCGGTGGGGGTAAATACCGGCATGAGGGTCTCCGGGTCCGTTGCACTCGTCCACTGCGCCCCGTAGACCGCCGTCACGAGTGCGAACGGCGGCGCACCGGTCTCGGTCTCGAGCCAGAGGTGGCCACCCTCGAGCGCGCCTCCGGGCTCTTGCCAGCAGCAGTGGCTGTGCATAAAGCGTTCGCCGTCACGGAGCCCCAGGGTGACGGAGCCGTACACGAGATGCGCGACCGCCCGCCCGCGGGTCTCCGAGAAGCTCAGCGCCTTCTCGGCCGTCGCAACGTCTGGCACGCAGTATCTCAGCGGCGCGTAGTCGCCACCGCTCAGCTCGGCATACCCGCTGTCGGCGCCGAGGTCGGCGAGCGCCCCGTGGAGCTGGTCGACGAGCGGGGTGCCTGGCTCGAGCTCGCACACGACGCTGCGCGTGCGCACCGGCACCGAAATGATGCGATGTTCGGTTCTGGGTCCCGGGTGAACGAGTGGTTGCATCGGGTCCTCCATTCAGCTTGTGACGTGAGAGGTGGACTCCCCGAGACGGTGGTGGGTCTCGTGCCGGATGGCTCCGGGTATGGAGCGCGGCAGGGAGGAATCAGGTGTAGTGTGCTCAGCCGATCGCCGTACCTCCGCAGACCTTGAGGGTTTCTCCGGTGATGTAGGTGGCGCCGGACGACGCCAGGAACGCGACCGCCGAGGCGATGTCCTCGGGCTGACCGATCCGCTTGATGGGCTGGGCGTCGACGGGGTACGGAACCCCCCGGGTCATCGGCGTCTCCACCGGTCCGGGCGCCACAGTGTTGCAGGTGATGCCGAGGGGGCCGACCTCCTTCGCGACCCAGCGGGTGAAGGCGATCACCCCGCCTTTCGACGCTGCATACGCGGGACCGGTTCGGGCAGCGGCGCCCTCCCCGCCGGAATTGGCGCCGCCAATGATGCCCGAGATCGAGCTCACGTTGATGATCGCACCGGATCCGGCGCGGCTCATGTGCGGATAGACCGCTGCCTGCGTCATCAAAAAGGTGCCAGTCAGGTTGGTCTGGATGTCCCGCTCCCAGATCTCGTCCGTCATCTCCTCGAGACTCAGGCGCCCGGCGGTACCGGCGTTGTTGACCAGCACATCCAGTGAGCCCCAGTCGGCAACAACTTCATCGATGCACGCGCGAACCGCCGCGCGGTCGCGGATGTCGACTTGCGCGCTCCGCACACGAACCGCGCCTCCGGTCGCCTCGGTAATGTCGTGCACCGCCTGTGCACCATTTGCGACATCAATGATGAGCACATCGGACCCTCGGGAGGCGAGTTCATGTGCAATCGCCGCGCCAATTCCACCGGATGCCCCGGTGACTACGCTGACCTTGCCGGTGAGCTCCTGTGACATGAGTGATTCCTTCTCTTCGGCTCACAGGCCGAGCAGGTCGGGCAGCCAGTTGCTGAGTGCCGGGATGAACGTGACGAGCATGAGCACGCCGATGCCGGTTGCGAGGAAGGGCAGAATTCCCTTCACCGCTTCGAAGAACGAGATCTTCGCAATGCTCGCCGCCACGAAGAGGTCGATGCCGACCGGTGGTGTGATGAGGCCGATCGCGAGGTTCATCGTCATCATGACGCCGATCGTCGACAGATCCATACCGAGTTCGAGCAGCACCGGGACGAAGAGCGGGATGAAGAGGTAGAACGCGGAGATCGCATCCATGAACATACCTGCGATGAGCAGCGCCAGGTTGATGATGAGAACGAGTGCCACCATGCTGCCCGTGAGGCTCAGCATCCAGTCGGCGATATCGCCGGCGATCTGATTCCTGGTGATCACGTAGGCGAACAGCGTTGCCGACGCGATGATCAGCATGATCCTGCCCGACATGACTCCCGCGGTGGTGAAGATTTTGAACATCGCGCCAAGCTTGAGGTCGCGCGTCACCAGGCCGAAGACGAGTGCGTACACTGACGCGACCGCAGCCGACTCCGTTGGGGTGAAGATGCCGCCGTAGATGCCACCGAGAATGATGACCGGCACCAGCAGGCCGGGTACCGCTCGCCCGAACGCCTTGGCAACGACGGAGGCGGGTGCGCGTGTGGAGCGCATGCCAATGCCGCCACCCGACACGGCGTTCTCGGGTGTGACCTCTTCGAGTGTCAGGAGTCCCGTGTTGTCACCCGTTCGGGCGACGGCGCCGGTCGCGGTGACCGTCGCCTCGGGAACGCGACGGTTCTTGCCCATCGCTTGACTCAGATGCGCGGTCGCGTTCGCCTTGGCGATCTCCATATCGCGCGGCAGGAACCGTGCGACGAAGTAGAGAACGACGACCAGGATCAGGCCGGGAACGACGCCCGCCATGAAGAGCCGGCCGATGGTGACGCGGTCGACCCCTGGCCCCGCATAGTCCGCTGCGACGACGGCGAACACGATGTACGCGATGCTCGGGGGAAGGATGATACCCAGCTCGCCGGATGTCGCCACGAGCGACGCAGCATGACGCTTGCTGTAGCCGTGCTTGACGAGCGCCGGGATCAGGATGCCGCCGATCGCCGCGACCGTCGCCGGACCGGAACCGGAGATCGAAGAGAAGAGCAGTGCGGTCAGGATCGCGGTGAGCGCGATGCCGTTGCGCATGTGGCCGAAGCAGGCATCGGCGAACTCGACCAGGCGTCGAGAAATGCCCGTGAGCTCCATGATGACGCCGGCCAGAATGAAGAAGGGGATGGCGAGCAAGGTCTCCGAGGACATGCCGGCGTACAGAATCGCCGAGGCGGGGGCGAGCGCTTTCACGCCACCGGTGAATGTGATTGTCGCGAACGCCGCGAGTCCCATCGACATCGCGATCGGAACGCCGATGAACAGGCAGACGGCGAACGTACCGAAGAGCACGAGTTCAATCATGAGCGGTCTGCTCCCTTCGGGGTCGCGGCTGCGGTGTCGGCAGCTCGGGCATCGGCCTCCAGCGCTGCGGCCGCGGCGAGCGCCTCGGCCTCCTCGCCCTGGAAGCCCTCTCCGCCGCGGAGTTCGATCACCGCGACCTGGATGGTGCGAATGGTGCCGAGAAGTGCCCCGACCGGGAGCCCCATCGTGAGGATCCACTGCGGGATCTGCAGTGCGGGGGTGAGCCGGCCGGACTGCAGCTGGTTCATGGCGGTGTCCCACCCGAGCCAGAGGAAGACGGCGTAGAACGTGAGCATCGCCGCGCAGACGATGACGATGACGAACTTGTGGAGGACGCCACGTGTCGAGTCTCTGAGCAGACTGAAGCTGGGGTGCGTGCCGAGTCGCGTCGCCGCGGAGGCGCCGACCATCGTCAGCAGCACTGCGAGGTTGATAACGAGTTCTGTGGTGAAGGAGAACGAGGCGTGGAACACATAGCGCGCCACCACGTTGGCGAAGGCCAAGAGCGTGATGAAGAGGAAGGTGAGCGCGATGATCGTGTTTTCCAGGCGGCGCAGGATGAGATCAAGCATGAGGAGTCGAGCCTTTCAACGGGGCGGACCGGGACCGGTCCGCCCCATCGTCATGGACTGTTAGGGAGCCTTGACCGCGTCGGCGATCTCGGCGGTCCACTTGCTCTCGTAGCTGTCGTAGACCGGCTGCATCGCTTCGCGGAAGGCCTGGAGCTGGTCGGCGTCGAGGGTCGTCACCGTCATCTCCTCCTCCATCTCGGCGAGCTGCGTCGCCTCGTTCTCGCGGCTGAGATTGATCTGGTACTCGTTGGCCTCGGCGGCTGCCTCGTCGACGATCGCCTGATCCTCATCGCTCAGCGCCTCGTACATTTCGAGGTTCATGCCGAGGATCAGCGGATCGTAGACGTAGTTCCACACCGTCAGGTAGTCCTGCACCTCCATGAGACCGTTCGAATAGATGACGTCGAACGGGTTCTCCTGACCGTCGATGGTGCCGTTCTGGAGCGAGGTGAAGACCTCGGCGAAGTTCATCGAGACGGGGTCGGCGCCGAGTTCCTGATAGATGTCGAGGAACAGGTCGGAGCCGGCGACGCGCACCTTCAGTCCGGGAATGTCGCCCGGCTCGGTGATCTCCTTCTTGCTGTTGGTGATCTGGCGGAAGCCGGACTCGCCGAAGCCGAGCATCTTGATGCCCATGTCCTCGGTGAGGCCCATGTATGCCTCGGCACCGCCATCGGCGATGGCTGCGTCAGCCTCCTCGTAATCGGCGTAGAGGAACGGTGCGGTGATTGCGGAGAAGCGCGAGTCGATGCCCGAGTAGATGATCGGCGAGTTGTACGAGAAGGCCTTATCGCCGTTCGCCAGCATCTCGACGCCCGCTGCAGGGTCCCCACCGGAGAGCTGCTCGTTCGCGAAGAGGTTCACCGTCATGCGACCGTCCGACTTCTCATCGAGAAGTTCGGCGAATTTCTCAGCGCCCGCCCACCAGGTCGAGGTCTCGGACACCGTAATCGTCATGTCCCAGCTGTAGGTTTCACCCTCCGCGCTGGCCCCGTCTCCGGCTCCCCCACCGCACGCGGTGAGCGTCAGAGCCGATGCGGCGAACGCTGCTGCGACGAGAGTCATCTTCTTCTTCAAGTCCATCTCCTCCTTGAGACGTGTGAACTGGTCGAACGGGTTGTGTACGGCCAGGTGAAGCGGTGATCCGGGTCCCGATACGGTCCCGATTCATGTTTCCGCCGCGTTTCAGAGCGAACGCCTCGGATCAGTATGCACACTCTGGTAGAACCAGACAACCTCGCCCACCAGCGCATCCCCGCTTACTGGTTGGACCAGGGGTGCAAAGGTGAGGGCTTAGCGCCCCTGATCAGGCTTTTCTGTGAGATATTTCGTTACCTAACTGTGATCTTTATGCAGGGGTAGCGAGAATGGCGAGGGGAATCGTAATCACTGCGACGACACTCGTCACGAGTGTCGTCGCGCTCGTCACTCGCGCGTCGCCGTCATACTCGAACACGAGAATGCTCGCGGTCGAAGACACCGGCATCGCTGCCATGATCACAGCCGCGGCGATCCACGACGGACCGAGATTCGCACCGAACACCAGCAGCACGAGAATCGTCACGGCCGGGAGCACCACGAGCTTGACCGAGGACGCTAGCAGCACAGCGGGCACGGGCACAGCGCCGGAGCGCATCCCTTCAAACGCCGGTTTGATCGACAGCCCGACCGCGAACATCGCCGCGGGCACCGCCGCCTGGCCGAGCATACCGAGGCTCTGCCTGAACACCTCAGGCATCGTCACCGGGAGCGCCCCCAGGATCAGACCGAGCACGACGGAGATCATGACGGGATTCACGAGCACTGCCCGCGTGAAGACCCGCCAGACCAGTGCCACCAGCCCGGTCCTGGACTCGCTCCCGGCTCCCCGATGTCGCTGCTGGAGCGCTTTGAGCAGCGGGTAGCCGACCATGAACAGCACGTTGTGCAGCAGTTGCCCGAGCGCCGCCGCGAGCGCCGCCTGCGGGCCGACCACGCTCAGGACGATGGGGACGCCGAGGTATCCGACGTTGCCGTATGTCGAAGCGATCGCCACAGGCCCTGGCGCCACAGCCGTCTCCTGGGCATCCCGACCTCGCGCGTCCACCCTCCGCCCCCGCACCCTGGATCTGAGCCGGGTAGCCCCTCCGACCGCGAACGCCAGCAAGCCAGGGACGACGAACGACGCCACCACGAAGACGAATGGCACACCGTCCGAGACTGGGGCTTCGGCGAGAGCCATAAGAATGAACGCCGGAAGCGCGAAGTTGAACACGAAGGCATTGAGTCCCGCCTGCGCACTCCGGAAGCGCTGCGCGAAGCCGGCAGCCATGCCGATCCCGAGCAGTACGAACAGCGGAGCAACGAGGAGTGCGATCTCGAGCATCTTCGGCCTTTCGCGAGGGTGATGAAGGGGTCACCGAGGATGCTACCTTGGTTCTACCAGAGCGCGCGGCGCGCTCTGCAGCCCTGGATCACTGGAGATCGTGCCACAATGACGTCCACCACAAGCGCTCAGCCACCCGTCACCGCTACCGGAGCGGAGCCCGGTGAATCGCACGAGACCACCGAGAAGATCTCGCGGATGCGCGCCACGATCGCTGAACGCATGATGAGTTCGCTGCATGAATCCGCGCAGCTCACCGCGACCGTAGAAGTCGATCTCACCGAGCTACAGGTCTACCGAGCGGCGGAGAAGGAGGGGTTCCGCGACCGCGAGGGCATCGGCCTGAGCCCGCTGCCCTTCATCATCCGCGCGGCGATCGAATGCCTGCAGGAGTTTCCGAGGATCAACGCGAGGTTCGACAGTGAAGCTCGCCTCATCCGTCATCCTGGGGCCCAACACATCGGTGTCGCCGTAGACACCCCCCGCGGGCTTCTCGTCCCCGTAATCGCAGACGCCGGCGCCCTCTCCGTCACTGAGATCGCGCACCGCACTGCCGACTTGGCCGCGCGCTGTCGCCTGGGCAAGATCGGCGCGGAGGAGCTGTCGGGTGGCACCTTCACCGTCACCAACTACGGGTCCGTCGGCACGCTCCTCGACACCCCGATCATCAACCAGCCGCAGTCCGCCATCCTCGGCATCGGATCGCTCGCGCGCCGACCCGCGGTCGTCATCGGTTCCGACGGGAACGAGCGCATCGAGCCCCGCGATCTGATGTTCCTCTCGCTGAGCTACGACCACCGCATCATCGATGGCGCGGACGCCGGACGATTCCTCTCAGGAGTGAAGCAACGCCTCGAATCAGGAACCATGACTATCTAGCGGGCTCGACGCCTGTCCGTCACACGACGCAACACTGATCGCAGGAGAATGCCCTTCGCGCGAAGGATGAGTAGGTTCGGATGCACGGGCCGTGGTGAACGGCGCTGTCCCACTCCGAAGGAGCTCCGTTCATGCCAGCATCCTCAACGGCACCGTCCCGCCAGCACATCAGGCTCAACGCCTTCGACATGAACTGCGTGGCCCACCAGAGTTCAGGCCTCTGGCGCCATCCAGACGACCGTGCGTGGCAGTACAAGGACATCGAGTACTGGACCCACCTGGCCCGGGTGGCCGAGCGTGGACTGTTCGATAGCATCTTCATCGCCGACGTACTCGGCACCTACGATGTCTTCGGAGGGAACGACGTCGCGGCGATTCGGAACGGTGCACAGGTCCCGGTCAACGATCCAGTCCAGCTCGCTGCGGTGATGGCCGCGGTGACGGAGCATGTGGGCTTCGGGATCACGGCGGGAACCGCCTACGAGCACCCCGTCCCCTTCGCGCGTCGGCTTTCCACCCTCGACCACCTGACGAAGGGCCGCGTGGGCTGGAACGTCGTGACCGGCTATCTCCCCTCGGCAGCGCGCAACCTCGGTCAGCACGACCAGATGGAGCACGATCAGCGCTACGAGCACGCAGACGAGTATCTCGAGGTCGTCTACAAACTGCTCGAGGGGTCTTGGGAGGACGGTGCAGTGCTTCGCGATCGCGAGCGCGGCATCTTCGCCGATCCCGACAAGGTGCACCACATCGGCCACCGGGGCACGCACTTCGCCGTGCCGGGAATCCATCTCTCCGAACCATCGCCGCAACGCACGCCGCTGGTCTTCCAGGCGGGCGCCTCGAGCCGCGGGATTCGATTCGCCGCTCAGAATGCGGAGGCGATCTTCATCGCCTCCCCGACGAACGCGGTCGCCCGAGCGAGCGTCGACGCAATCAGATCAGCACTGGCCGACGCGGGTCGCTCCCCTGAAGCCGCGAAAATCTACCTCCTCCTCACGATCATCGTCGACGAGACCGACGAGCTCGCTCGGGCGAAGCACCAGGACTACCTGTCGTACGTCAGCCCCGAGGGTGCGTTGACGTTCCTCTCGGGATGGATGGGGATCGACCTCTCCCAGTACGACCTCGACGAGCCGCTCGGAAACGTGCGGAGCAACGCGATCCAGTCGACCGTCGCGGCATTCCAGGCGGACAACCCAGAGGGTCGTGCCTGGACGATCCGGGACATGGTGGAGCGGAACGGCATCGCCGGTCTTGGAGCAACCGTGGTGGGCTCGGCTTCGACCGTCGCGGATGAGCTCGAACGGATCGTTGCCGAGACGGGAGTCGACGGATTCAACCTCGCATACGCGGTGACGCCTGGCACATTCGAGGATGTCGTCGAGTACGTCGTGCCCGAACTCCAGCGACGCGGCGTCTACCCCACCGAGTACGCCGAGGGCACGCTCCGGCAGAAGCTCTTCGGCGCGGGCGACCGACTTCCCGAGGATCATCGTGGCGCCCAGTACCGGGTCGGTGCGCCGCTGTCGACCATCGACGACAGCGCTCGTGAATCAACAGACTGACGTCACACGAGGCTGAGTTCCGGAAGACGCCCCCCGAGTCGAGGCGCGAGCCACATCGTCGGCCAACACCTGGGGCCACGACGAGACATCTTCCGGCGTGTGGGCGACGGAGAGAGTCGCGCCAGGGATCAGCTGGGCGAGCCGCTCGGCTGTCGACACCGGGTGCGCGGCGTCTCCGCTCCAGGCGAGGACCGTCGTCGGGATGGTGAGTCCGGCGATGCGCGCCGGCGCCGGCAGATCGCTCGCCGCGGCGCCTCTCAGAATCGATGGGAGGGTGCGTTCCGGAACCTCCGGCCAGGTCTCAGGGTGTCCGATCGTCGCAGGCGGTTCGGGTGCGTCCCGTCCCGACTGCACCCAGCTCTCGAGACTGTGCGCTTCGATGTAGGCTGCCGACCGCTCGTACTCTGCGGCGCGAGCGGCCCGTGATTCCCACGCGGTCGGCGGCAGCAGCAGCGTGAAGCCGCTGAAGCGGTCAGGCTCTCGCACGGCCGCGTGGAGGAGGGTCGCGCACCCCATCGACGGCCCGACTCCGTGCACCTGCTCACCGGGGAACCAGTGGTCGAGCACCCGCAGCAGATCCTCGGCGAGGTGGGGCCAGGTGTAGTCGTCGGGAACCGCCCGTCCTGACGAGTGTCCGTGCCCGCGGGCGTCGTACCGCAGCAGCCGTGTCCCGCTCAGACCGCGCCCCAGATCGAGATCGAGCACCCGGTCGCGGTAGCGACTCGAGGTCAATCCGTGCAGCTGGACCACGGGGCGGCCGCCCTCGTCGCTGAGCTCCACCTCCAGTTCGGCACCTGGAACGGCAAAGGTCGGCATCGGCACTCCTTGTGTTCACCGGGAAGATCCGCAACGCTCGCGGCCTCCACAGGGGATAGAGTACCGCCATGCGGTTGACCAACGTTGCGCACCTGCGTCTCCCCTTCGGGAGGCTGCTCGGGTATGACGTTACCCTGTCCCGGCCCGGCCGCGAACTGCCGATCTCGTTCGATCAGCGGCGACACCTGCGCGACGGAGATCGACCCGGCTCCTGGATGGCACTGTCGTTCAGGCTGCGTGAACCTCTGCCCAGGGATCTGCTCGCAACCGCATGGCTCGCGGTCATCGAACGGCACGGCACACTCCGCTCCGTCTTCATTCCGGGCGCCGACGGGGAACCCCGGTTGCACGAGGTCGAGGTGCGGCCAGGGGCATGGGTCGAGCACACGATCGCGCCGGGTCAGGCGGTCAACGACGCCGTTCGCGATGTCCTCGATCGGCACTGCGCCCCGTTCGACCGTCCGTCGCATCGCCTGTGCGTACTCGAGACCGCGGCAGGACCGACCATCGTGATCGGTGCCGATCACGCCCACGTCGACATGTGGTCCATGCTGGTCATCGCTCGAGACTTCCTGGCGGCTCTCGAGGCCGCCCGCTCCGGTACCGTTGCCGAGCTTCCGGAGGCAGCCGCGTTCGCAGAGCACACCCTCGTGCTCCGCGGCCACGACGCTGCACCGCCCGAGGTGCGGCAGCGATGGGCCGAGGTGATCGACGGGAGCGGCGGCGTGATGCCCCGGTTCCCCCTGCCGCTCGGCTCCGGTGGTGCCCAGCCCGAACGCGTCGAGGTGCGCGACGTCTTCGATGTCGCCGACAGCGACGCGTTCGCCGAGCGGGCGCGCGGTTTCGGCGTCTCCACGCTCTCCCTCGCCGTTTCGGCGATGACCACCGCGACCCGCGATCTCGCGGCGCTACCGCTGCGCGCGGTATTCCCCGTCCACAGTCGCTTCGACGACACCTGGTACGCCTCCGTCGGCTGGTTCATCACGAACTCGGTGCTCGAATCTGCGGATCCGGATCCCGCGGCGTGCGCGGCCGCGGTGCGCGAAGCCGTCCGCCTCGGGTCCTGGCCGCTTGAGGAAGTCTTGGAACCGTGGGGCGGCATGCCCGAGGCGCCCGGCATGTTCGCGATCTCCTGGCTCGACTTGAGACGCCTCCCGGTGCGCATCGACGCGACATCCCTCGAGGCGCAGTACGTCGGCGCCACGATCCGTACCGACGGCGTCATGCTGTGGTTCATCCTGGACGAGTCGGGCCTGCACCTGAGGTGCAGATATCCCGACACACGGGAAGCGCGCGAGCACGTGGGTTCCTGGCTCGATGAACTCGTGCGCCTGCTGCAGTCGGCGGCGCACGCCGAGCGCGGCACGACCGCGGGCCCATAGGCTGGAGGTCATGGGTACTGGCACCTCACTCCGCCTCATCGCGACCGACCTCGATCACACCCTCCTCGACGGAGACGGCCGGGTCTCCCCGCGCACGCGTGCGGCGCTCGATGCGGCTCGCGCCGCGGGAATCGCGGTGGTCCCCGTCACCGCGCGGCAGCCGATCGGCTTGCGCGCACTTGCGGAGGAGAGCGGTTTCGACGAGTGGGCCCTGTGCGGCAACGGCTCGCTCGGCATCCATCTCGTCTCCGGAGAGGTGCTCTTCGCGCAGGAGACCCCGGCAGAGGTGCTGCAGCGGTTCGCGCAGACCTTGAACGCACGGATTCCCGGACTGCACTACGCCAGTGTGCGCGGAGACGGCGAAGGATTCGTCGCCGAACACGGATACGCGGCACTCGCCCAGTTCTCCGACCATAAACGGGACCCGTCGACGATGGATCTGATGGCGCTCGAGGAGGTCCTCTCCGAGCCGAGCCTGAAGCTCGTGGTGCGGCACCCCGAACTCTCCCCCGCCGCACTGCTCGACGCGGTTCGCGAACTCGGCGTGACGGGGTTCGAGGCCACGCTCTCCGGCGCCCCGTTCCTCGAGGTGATGGCCGAGGGGGTCACCAAGGGCACCGGACTGGCGCGGCTCTGCGCGGAGCTCGAGATCGATCGCACCGAGGTCGTCGCGTTCGGCGACGGATTGAACGATGTCGCCATGCTGACCTGGGCCGGGCACGGCGTCGCCGTCGCGAATGCTCAGGCGGAGGTTCGGGAGTCCGCCGACGAGATCGCCCCCGCCAACACCGAGGACGGGGTGGCCCAGGTCATCGAGCGGCTTCTCGCGGGCCGTGGAGTGACGGTACCGGGGTAGGGTCTGGCAGATCGCCGCCAGCTGTGCTTCCATGGGCGTCACGTCGGGACGCCCCCGTTCCGACCTGACAGACAGGGAGAATGTGGTGAACAACTTCAAGCGCAGAGCAGCGACCGTCGGCATGGCAGTGGGCCTGGTCACGGGAGGAAGTCTGATCGCCGCCCCGGCCGCGAATGCCGCGCCCCCGACCATGGCCGACTGGCAGTACAGCACCAAGGCTGAGTGCGAGCGCGTCGCCTACGCCAAACTCAACGAGGCGTTCCGGAGCGGCTGGCTGATCGACCGCTACATCCCGTGCCACCAGCGCAACGGCAACTACTGGGGCGGCAGTATCTACTACGCGTAAGTCGCCCGGGGACTCGGTGCGCGTAAACTGTCGGGATGCCCGGGACCCTGCTGCACGAGAACCCCGCCGAGCACGAGTTCCCCCGGCTCGTCGCCATCTGGCGAAGCGCCGTGGACGCGACGCACGACTTCCTGGCATCCGGCGACCGGGACGCGATCGAACGCGCACTCATTCCAGACTACTTCCCCGCCGTCCACCTGGTGAGCGCGAAATTGGATGGGCAGACCGTCGGCTTCTCAGGAGTCGCTGACGGGAATCTCGAAATGCTGTTCGTCGACGACGCATTCCGGGGGCGAGGAGTCGGAGGCAGGCTCCTCGCCCACGCGATCGCCGAGCGCGGAGTGCGTCGCGTCGACGTCAACGAGCAGAACACTCAGGCCGTCGCCTTCTACGATCACGCCGGGTTCCGAGTGCGCGACCGTAGCGAGACCGACGGGGCAGGGCGCCCCTACCCGATCCTGCACCTCGAACTGGTCCAGTAGCGCTACTCGTTGCTCGCCCGCTCCATCTCGGCGGCCCACTCGGCGACCCTTCGCGCACTCTCGGACTCCGAGAGATCCTCAACACGGGACATGAGCGACCATCGCACGCCGAACGGGTCTCGGATCGAAGCGAACCGATCGCCGGAGACGAAATCGCTCACCGGCTCTCGGATCTCCGCTCCAGCCTCCGCAGCGCGGGCCACGAGTTCGTCCACGTCGGCGCAGTACAGGCCCATCGAGTAGCAATCGGCGCCGCCCGTCGGTGCCGAAACGAGACCATACTCGGGGTTCGGCTCGCCGAGCTGGAGCCTCCCCGTGCCGAAGTCGAGATCGGCGTGCACCACGATGCCGCCCAGCTCGGTGACGTCGACGACGCGGGCACCGAGCACCGACCGGTAGAAATCGATCGCGCCGGCCGCGTTCGCGATTGCGAGGAACGGGGTGAGACTCGTGGAGCCGTGCGGTACTCCCGCTGTCGTATGGTCTCCGGTGACTCCGCGCCGAGGCGCTTGCTGTTCGTTCATAGGATTGACCATATGCGTCGGATGAGCGTTCGGCTAGAAGATTCGCGACGCGGCGAACGGGGGCAGCCATGACCGAGCACTTCGACGGACGGGGCGTGCTCTTCCCTGCCCGCCTTCCCTCTTTTCACCGCGTGCCGGTCTCTGACCCCGTGTCCGCGCTGGTGCACTGGTTCTGGATCCCCCGTTGGCGGCTCGCGCCCGGAACCTCCTCGCGACAGGAGGTACTCCCGTTTCCCGCATCCAACCTCGTCATCGAACCCGACGGCGTCTCCCTCGCCGGCCCGACGACCGGAGCATCGCACCGGGTGCTGACCGGTGAGGGATGGGCCGTCGGTGCGCTCTTGCGCCCCGCGGCGCTCGCAACTCTCGTCGCGGATCCGCGCGAGATCCGGAACACCGCCCGCCCCTGTGCCGAGCCTGACCTGCACCGCGCGGTCACGGCCGCCATGCACGACGCGAACGAGCCACGAGCCCGCGAGGAGGCGGTCCGCCTCTTCACGGAGTGGGTACTCACGCACCTCCCCGCTCCAGACGACCGCGGCCTGCTCGCCAACCGGATGGAAACGCTCATCGCTTCCGACCGCAGTGTCGTGCGCCTCTCGCAGGTCGCCGAACGGCTCGGCGTGTCGATCCGCGCGGCCCAGCGACTCGCCGAGCGCTACGTCGGCCTTCCCCCACTCGCGATCATCCGGCGGTACCGGCTCCAAGAGGCGGCCGAGCGCGTCCGAGCAGACCCCGGTCTCTCCATCGCCCAGATCGCAGCCGAGCTCGGCTACGCGGACCACGCTCACCTCACCGCCGATTTCAGGCACGTCCTCGGGTTCACCCCCACCTCCTATCGACGCACCTAACCAGCGCTCCCGAACAGGCACCGCGCGAGGAACTGCGGCGGCAGCGGGCCTGATCACCGGGACGCCGAATTCAGCCTCCGAGCCGGACGACATCGCGCGCGACGGACCGAGCCCACTTGACGTCGTGCGTCGTCAGGATGACAGCACCCCCTCCAGCGGTATGATCCTGGATCGTGCGCTCGAGCCGACGCATCGCACCGAGGTCACGCCCCAGCGTAGGCTCGTCCAGCAGCAGCACCGGTGCACCGAGCAACTGCGCCGAGGCGATGACCAGATCCTTCCGCGCGGCCGGACCGAGATCGAACGGGTGCGTGTCTGCGAACTGTAACAGCCCGTGCGCTTCGAGCAGTTCCGCGGCAGCACGGGATCGCTCCGCCCGCAGGCGGGTGCGCTCTCGTCGACGGTGCGGCGGCAACGGCACTCCGCGCTCGAGCTCGCTCCGGGCGCTCGAGGCCGAGAGCTGCGCGCTCGGATCCTGACCGACCCAGCCCACGTGCCGCGCGCGCCGATACGCCGGCAGATGATCCAGCGCGACCTCGCCGCGCTCGCCTGCACCCCGGATCGAGCCGCTCACCCGAGCCTCGTCATCGAGCAGGCCGGCGATCGCGCGCAGCAGCGTCGATTTACCGACACCGTTCGCGCCGATCAGAGCCAACACATCGCCGGCACCGAGCGACAACTCGAAGCCGTCGATGAGTACCCGCTCGCGTAGGGCGACTCGCAGATCAGCGACCTGCAGCAGCGTAACCGACGGATCCTCCCCCGGACGACCACCCCACTCCGCACTGCGCCCAGATGCCCCTCCGCCTCCCGGCACGGTGTTCCACACCCCGGCTGCGTCGAGATCGCTCGGCAGGACGGCAGCACTCGGCACCGTGCACGCGACCGTGCCGTCCCGCACGAACCCGATCCGATCCGCAGCCGAGCTGAGCTCGTCGTGCTGATGCCCCGACAGCAGCACCGCGCCTCCCGCATCGCAGTAGCGGCGCAGGGCACTCGTCAACCGTCGACGCGCGTCAGGATCCAGGGAGAGAGCCGGCTGATCGAGCACGAGCAGAGCCGGACGCAGCGACATCAGGGAGGCCAGTGCGACGAGTTGGCGCTCGCCGCCGGAGAGCGTCTCCAGTCGTCGCGCGCTGAGGTGGGCGACACCGAGTTCCGTCAGAGCGTCGAGCGGGTCTGGCCCGCCCGTGAGACCGTGCAGACGCCGGGGCAGACGCACCTCATCATCGACGAACGTGGTCATCCCGGTCAGCTGCGCCTCCGGGTCGTCGCCGAGCATGGCACTGCGAGCGCTTGGATGCTCTGCCGACCACTCCTCGGCGCCCCACTGCACGCAACCCCGGAGAGTGCCGCGCTCGCTCAGCAGCCCGGCAGCGAGCCGGCAGAGCGTCGAGGTGCCCGACCCCTCGGCGCCGAGCAAGGCCAGCATCTCACCGCGCCGGAGCACGATGTCCACTGCGGTCAGCGCGGGCACGGGTGCCTGCGCTGATGCATCGTCATACGTGAAGCCAACGCCGGAGCATTGCCAGACGATCGCCCGCTCACCCACCTGGACCACCCCACATCGCGATGACCTCGGAAGCCGAGGGCAGCGTGAGGACGCCTGATAGCGAGGCCGCGACGACCGCGACGGTGCAGACAGGGGCCGCCCACCGGAGTGCGCGCTGACCCATCGGGTCCGCGCGGTCCTGCAGAGGTGCGGGGCGGGCAGTGGCCCCGAAGCCGCGCTGCGTCAGCGTGTCGTGGCGCTGGTCGAGCTGCACGAGAGCGGTAGTCAGGAGGCCACCGATGATGCCGGGCATCAGCGCGACGCGGATCCGTAGGCGATTCGTCTCCCACCCGCGTGCCGCTCTCGCCTCGAGTGCGTGGCGGGTCCGGTCCCTCACGAGCGGAGCAAGGCTCATCGCCGTCGCGCACACGTATGAGATGCCGAGCGGCACCCGGAGGCGACGCATTCCGTCGAAGGCTCTCGCGGAGTCGGTACCGAGCGCGAAGAGCGCACATGCCGCGACCATCGCGGCGACGCGCAGCCACAGCTGCACGGCAATCGCGAGTCCCTCGACCGTCACGGCTGCCGGACCCCACCGGTGCAGCACCGTCGCAGACGCGTCGGGGTAGAACAGCCCCTGCACGATCCCGACCATGACCAGCATCGGCACCGAGAGGACCGCCCAGGTCGCCGCCCATCGACGGAACCCCGTCGGCGAGCGCACCGCGCCGACCGCCGAGGCGAGCAGCACGATGAGCGGCACCACCGGCGACGAGATGCCGTAGATCAGCACGAGCGCGCAGAAGAGCAGCACGAACCCCGTCGCGGGGTGCAGGTTCGAATCCGCATCCCGGTCAGGCCGCCGTGAGGTCACGGCACCGGTGCCGACCGCGAAGGTGACGGGCGACGCGAGCGCACGGACCTGCTCGCCAGCGGATACCGGTCGACGATGCGTCGCGGGAGGGAACGCAGCACGAGGAACGCGAGCAGGAAGATGATCGCCTTGTCAGCGGTATCCGAGACGAGACTCTGCACCGTCGTCGCGTGCAGCATCTCGAGACCGGCGGCCTGCAGCGTGGCGACGACCCCGCCTGTACCGACGCCGAGTCCGCCACCGAACACGAAGGCGGCGACCGGTGCGCCGAGCGCCCCGCCGGGAAGCCCGGCGATCAAGCCGGCCAGGATCGCCGTCCACGCAGCACGGAACGCCCCGAGTCGCGCTGCCCACCCGGCGGCGGCCCCGATGAAGGCGGCTCCCGCCGTGAAGGCGATGACGGTGGGATTGATGGTGACGCCCCAGATCACGTTTGCGAGGACACCGGTGAGGGCACCTGCTGCGGGGCCCGCGAGCACTCCGATGATGACGGACCCCAGCGAGTCGAGGTAGAGCGGCACGGGCGTGAGGGTGCCGACGATCTGGCCCACCGTGATGTTCAGCGCGATGGCGACGGGCATCAGGGCGAAAATGCTGCGCGGGATGAGCGGGAGCGTGCCGGCGGCGATGAGCACGGCACCGGCGAGGTAGCCCAACATCACCCAGAGAGTGGCGGGCCCGAGTTCGAGGCCGAGCGTCGCCGGCTGGGTGAGGATCACGGCGAGATAGGTGGCGACGATCACGAGAGCGCCGGCGCCGGTCGACAGGTAGGCCCACTTCGGGGCGGGGGTGCGAGGTTCTCCGGGACGCGACGTGAAGTCGAGCCCCTGTCCAGATGTGCTCTCGGACGGGGTCATGGCTGCGGTCCTTCCATCAGGGTATTGGTCAGGTGGTCGAGAAAGCGTTCGGCGTCGATGCGCCGAATGATTTCGGCGTTCGCGGGACGGTTCCAACGGCCGAGCCAGTCGGCGACGGTCTCGCCGCGCGTGAGGGTTCCCGTGAGCTCGACATCGACGGGGGCGAGCGCGGTCTCCGCCCAGGGCACTGGGACGGGTGACGGCGCATCGCCCCGGTCTGATCGGGCCCAGGCGAGCGCGGCTGCGAGCACGTAAGGGTCATGGATGTGGGCGATATACCCGTGGCCGTCAGCCTCGTGGAACTCGAAGTAGAAGCGCAGCGCTTCGCCGAGTTCGTGCAGCACGGCGCGCCAGGTCGGGTCGGTCTGCGCACCGAGGATCCGTCCCAGTCGTTCGGGGGTCATCTCCACGGCCTCGGTCGCCTCGATCGGGGCGATCACCGGAGGGTGCGCGGATCCGCCATCGACGAATGCTCCCCCGAACGCGGCGAACACCCTCGCCGCGGCCTCCGGGTCGTAGGTCACATTCCACTCGGTTGTCGGGTGGGTGTTGCCGCGGTAATTGAAGGCTCCGCCCATCACGAAGAGGCGCCGCACCAGGCGCGGCAGATCCGGCTCGATCTCGAGCGCGAGCGCAAGGTTCGTCGCCGGTCCGATCAGCACACCGATGAGTTCACCCGGGTGGGCTCGTGCGGCATCGACCCAGGCTTGGGCGGCGGTCGTGCCGCTCAGGGCTGCGTCCGGCTCCGGCAGAGTCGCGTAGCCGCACCCGCGGTCGCCGTGCGTCTCCTCGGCGTACTCGGGATCCGCCTCGGTGACGGCCGCTCGAGCGACCGGATGGGTGGCTCCGACGTGGAGCGGGATGTCCGGGCGGGCAGCGAGGGCCAGCCAGCCCTGGGTGTTCCGCGCCACCTGCGCCGTCGAGACGTTCCCGCCGCTCGCGGCGACGCCGACGACCTCGACGTCGGACTGAGCCAGCAGATACGCGAGAGCGATGGCGTCGTCGATGCCGGGGTCGCAGTCGAGAAAGAGCGGGATCGGGTTCTCGGCCATCCCTCTATTCTGCCTGCTCTGCCTTCCCCGCGGAGTGCCGCTCCCAGCGCTCCCACAAAGCGGGGAGTTCGGACTCCAGAAAACGATAGAGCTCGGTCACGTTCTCGAGCCTCCGCCGTCGCTCCGGGTCGGAGCTGTCGATGAGCGCGAGCCCGTTCTCGGTGATGCGCCGAAACGCTGTGGTCTTCGCATATCGGTTCGCGAGCATCCGGCCCCACCCGTCGGCGCTGATCCGCAGGTACTCCTGGCGTTCACCCCGTCTCCGCACTCCCTCCACGAGACCACTGGGGGTGAGCAGCCGCGCGGCCGTACTGATCGAGCTCCGGCTGACGTCGAGCACTCGCGCCAGGTCGGCTGCGCTCTGCTCGGGCGGGTCGCTGATGAGCAGCCACCCGATCACCCGACCCGAGATGAGCGGCATCCCCTCCGCTGCGAAGAAGGATGCCACCTCATCGACGAAATCGAGCTCGTCTTCGGTCGGATCACTCATTCACCCATCCTCTCGTATGCGCAGTGCAGGTCGGGATACGGACCGCTCACTGCCGGAGAAACTCGATGATCAAGCGATTGACGAGCTCGGGACGCTGCCGATTCACCCAGTGTCCCGAACCGGGAACCAGCTCGAAACGAGCTCCGGGAACCGTCTCCGCCGCCGCGCGGGACTGGTGCGACGGGACACCCGCATCCTCCGCGCCCTGGATGAAGAGGGCCGGACAGGAGATTTCCTGGAGTCGAGGTCTGAGATCAACCCGCATGCGCCGGAAGCCGATCGAGGCGTTCTGCCAGTCGGATGAGCCTGACCCGTGCTTCAGCACGTCCGCGTGGTACTCGTCGACGATGGCGTCGAAGTCGTCGACAGTACCTGCGAACAGGGCCCGTCGCGCGAACCATGCGCAGGCGGCCCGGCTGCGAAACACGAGCGACGGCAGTGTGCGATGCAGCAGGCGCACTCGAGCAATCATCCACAGCAACTGGTGCAGGACCGGTGGGAACGAGAGGATCCCTGCCGGGGCGAGCGCAACGATGCGCTCCACACGCTCGGGCCGTTCGATCGCGTAGGCGAGCGCGAGCGCACCTCCTTGGGAGAGGCCGACGAGAGACACGGTGTCGACTTCGCAGTGCTCCAGGACCGCGTCGATGCACGCGAGCATCCGGGAATGGTCCGCTGTCCCGGTCCAGGGCACGCTGCCTCCCTGCTTCGGCCAGTCGAGAGCGAATACACGGTGGTGCTCGGCAAGGTCCGGAATCAGGCGGCGCCAGCTCAACGAAACGTTGTCGTTTCCGGCGCCGCTCAGGAGGAGCACCGGCGTCCCTCGCTCACCGCGGGTGATCACTCGGAGCGTCCCTTCAGGCTGCTCGATCCACAGAGACTCCCCGAGATCGGCCGCGGGGTCGCGTGCATCCGACATATCCTCACAGTACCGGCATTGCAGCGATTACTGCAACGCCTGCACGTTCATGCGCGCCGTGCGCTCGCGCCTCCCCCACCAACACCCCGGCGCCTACTCCTCGGGCAGGATCCGGGCCACCAGGGCATCGATGGCTTCATCAGGATCAAGATCCGGGTCGACCGGGCTCGTCAGCAGATCGAGCATGAGGCCATCGATCGCGTAGTGAAACAGGGCGACCTCGAGACGCCCCCCCGGGAGACCGGCGGCTGCATTGAACGCCACGTCCGCCTCGAACCCCGCACGCAACCACGGAGCCAGCACCTGGGCGAGATCCGGACGCCTCGCCGAGTCGAGTCGAAGCTCGAACAGTGCCCTCGTAACATCCGACTCCGCAGATAGACGGCGCACGATATCGCGGATGTACTCCGCGAAGAGCTCCCGGCCGGGCGACCGCGACGCTCGCTCTGCGAGCTCCACCGCGGAGGGGGCGAGACGCTCTCCGATGCGCTCGAATATCCCGGCGATCAGCGCATCACGGCTCCTGAAGTAGTTCGACGCCGTCCCGAGAGGAACCCCTGCCTCGCGGTCGACCGCGCGATGCGTCAGCCCCCTCGCTCCCGAGTGGGCGAGTAGCGCGATTCCAGCATCACCCAGCACCGCTCTCCGCGCATCGTTCTTCGCCACACCCTCACCCTAGCGCAACCACTGCAGGTGTTGTAGTCTTCACACCACTTCACCTGTTGTGATTGGAGTTCACATGCGCACCCTGACCTACTACGTCGCCGTCAGCCTCGACGGCTACATCGCCGGTCCCTCCGGTGAGTTCGATTCATTCCTCGCGGAGGGAGACCACATGGGACCCATCTGGTCGCGCTACCGCGGAACGGCGCCCACCGCACTCGCCGACGCCGCAGGACTCGACGTCGCCGATGGCCCATTCGACACTGTCCTGATGGGATGGAACACCTATGCGGTCGGACTCCCCGAGCACCACATTCCGAACCCATACACGCACCTGCGCCAGATCGTGTTCACACGAGACCACGCGGGGCCCGCAGGCAGCGACCAGGTCGAGTTCACCGCCGCGGACCCGGTCGAGACGGTACGTGCACTGAAACGAGAGGCCGGAATGGGAATATGGCTCTGCGGCGGCGGCCGACTCGCGGCCGCGCTGGCCGACGAGATCGACCACCTCGCACTGAAGATCAACCCCGTGACCTTCGGCGTTGGGATCCCGCTGTTCGCCGCACGGGATTTCGCTCCACGAGCCTGGGAATGCACGGGCACCCAGACGTTCGACTCAGGCGTCACACTCGCCGAATACCGTCGCCGCTGACGAGTTCTGCCGCGATCCGGCGGGCTCGCCGAGCGAGTCGGCGCGAGCCGTCGATTCCCCGGTGCGCAACCGCACCCTCGAGCAGGAGCATCAGGTGGTCGGCGGTCTCGGCCGCCCCTTCGGCGTCGGGAAGGTCCTCCACGAGGAGCTCTTCGACACGCTTCCGCACCGCCAGCTTGTGCTCCTGCACGAGGCGATACGCGGGGTGCTCAGCCGGGAGTTCGGCCGCCGCATTCAGGAAGGCGCACCCGCGATCCGCCGGCAGCAGCTCGTCCGCATACGCATCGAACACCGCGAGCACACGGGGAGCCCGCGCCTCGGCGATGAGCTCTTCGAGATGCTCCCACCACCGCCGGTGCCTGGCGGCGAGATACTCCGCGACGAGATGGTCCTTGGAGCCGAAACGATCATAGAGCGTGCGCTTCGTCACGCCTGACTCTGCCGCGATCGTGTCGACACCCACCGCGTGGATCCCCCGCCGGTAGAAGAGCTCCGAAGCGACCTCGAGAATACGACGTGCTCCGGGCGTCAGGACTGGCGCCTCCCAGAGACTGGCGCTCACTTCCGCGGACATGCCTTCCCCCCTCGCGCTCACTTCACAGATCAGTATACTATTGCCTTCGAAGGACTTCACCGATCTGTGAGATGAGGCCGCATGACTCCGACCACCCCCGCACGCAGCAGCGTGTGGAAGCTCACCTTCGCCGGCGCTGCACTGATTGCCGCGTGCTACGGCCTCGCCCGCTTCGCCTACGGTCTCTTCGTCCCGACCTTTCGCGAAGCATTCGACCTGGGTGCGGCCACTGTCGGAGCACTCGCCTCGGGTTCGTACGCCTCCTACTGCGTGGCCATCATCATCTCGACGCTCCTCACTCCGCGGTTCGGTGGGCGCGCCATCGCGGTCGCAGCTGGAACCACTGCGACGCTCGGCACTGTGACGATCGCCCTCGCACCGAACACCGCCACTCTCGCGGCGGGAGTGATCGTGGCGGGTGCCAGTACGGGGATCGCCTCCCCTCCGCTCGCCCACGCCATCGCGCACACCGTGGAGACCGCAAGACAGAGCCGGGTGCAGACGGTCGTGAACGCGGGCACGGGTTTGGGCGTCGCGATCTCCGGGCCGGTGGCGCTCCTCGCCCACGAGCACTGGCGTGCGGCATGGATCGCTTTCGCTGCACTTTCTGCCGCCATCACGATCTGGGCGGCGCTCACGGTACCCCGGACGACCCGTGCACCCGGCGCAACAGCCGGTATTCATGCCGCCGGCGCCGGCCTCCTCCCCCGCCCGCTCCTCCCTCCCGGCGCACTGCGCCTCATCGGCGCTGCCCTCCTCCTCGGCACCTCGAGCACCGCGATCTGGACCTTCGGGCGCGACCTGCTCGTCTCGGAGGGGCGCCTGAGCGACACAGCGTCGACGATCTGCTGGATCCTGCTCGGCGCACTCGGGGTCATCGGAGCGGCAGGCGGGGATCTGCAGCGGATACTCGGCCTCAGACGGGCGTGGATCGTCACGGTGACCGTCCTCGCCGCCTCAACAGGGCTCGTTGCAATTGCCCCGAGCAGCATCGTTGCTTCGGCGCTCGCTCTCGCCGTATTCGGGGCCACCTACATCGCCGCGTCGGGACTCCTCCTGCTGTGGGGGACCCGGGTGTACGCCGACCATCCGGCCGCCGGTGTCGGCCTCGCATTCCTGGTCCTGGCCCTCGGGCAGACCCTCGCCGCGCCGGCGCTCGGGGGCATCAGCGATCTCGTCGGTCAGCGCGCGGCGTTCATCGTGGCCGCGGCGGTCGGTCTGGTCGGTGCGCTCACGTGCGCTCCGCACTCGGAGCAGCCGAGACGGAGTGCCGCCAGCGCGGGACAACGAGCGGCGTACCTGACTCTGGATCCGCGATCACCCGAGCATCGAGCGTGAACACCTGCTCGACGAGCGATTCCGTGATGACCGCGGCCGGTGTCCCTGTCGCGATCACTTCCCCCGATTGGATCGCTATGATGTGGTCGGCGTATCGCGCCGCTTGATTCAGATCGTGCAGCACCGCCACCAGAGTGGTGCCGTGCTGCCGGTTCAGCGAACGACAGAGTTCGAGCAACTCGATCTGATGATTGAGATCGAGGTAGGTGGTCGGCTCGTCCAAGAGCAGAATCGGCGTCTCCTGCGCCAGCGCCACCGCCATCCAGACCCGTTGCCGCTGGCCGCCCGACAGCTCGTCGACCATCCGCCCCGAGAGTTCGTGCACTCCCGTGGCGCGCATCGCGCCACGTACCGCGTCCTCATCCTCCGGGGACCAGGGGCTGAAGAGCCGCTGGTGCGGATACCGGCCTCGCGTCACCAGGTCCACCACTCGAATGCCATCGGGGGCCACGGCCCCCTGCGGGAGCAATCCGACCTGACGCGCCACGTGTTTCGTGGGAAGCTCATGCAGGCGCCGCCCGTCGAGAAAGACACTGCCACGGGCAGGAGGCAGGAGTCGGGTGAGACTCTTTAACAGCGTTGATTTACCGCAGGCGTTGGGGCCGACGATCACCGTGAACGCACCATCCGGCACCTCCACCGAGATGTTCGAGCACACCACCGTGTCGGCGTACCCGAGATCGGCCCGTTCCACACGCAGACGAGTCACTGTTTTTTCCCTTCTCGAAGGAGGAGCCAGAGGAAGTAGAGGCCACCGATCGACACCGTGACGATCCCTACGGGCAGTGGTGTATCCGGGTGGATCCGCTGCGACACCACGTCAGCGAGGAGCAAGAGGAGCGCCCCCACAGCGGCGGTCGGCCCGAGTGCGAGTCCGTCTGACCGGACGAGACGTCGAGCGATCTGCGGCGCGGCGAGCGCAATGAACGAGATCGGCCCGGCGGTCGCGGTCGCCAGCGCGGTGAGCCCAATGCCGATGACGATTGCCGCAACTTGGAGCGCACGCACGTTCTGCCCGAGCGCCGTGGCGAACAGGACCCCGATCTGCAGCAGTCGCATCGGCCGCGCGAGTGCTCCTGCCCCGCCGACGAAGATCACCGCACCGATCACCACGACGGTTGCGGTCGCCCAAGAGGCACCCGAGAGATTGCCGGCTCCCCAGAGACTCGCCATGATGGCGTTCTCGACGGTGGCGGTGAGCAGCAGCCATACGTTCACCGACGCGAGCATCGCACTCACACCGATCCCGACGATGATCAATCGAACGCCGCGCATCGCTCCCCGCTTGAGCGACAGGAAGAACACGAGGAACGCCGTGGCGGTCCCGCCGATGAGCGCGCCGGCCATGGTCGCGACCGAGCCGCCGCCGAGGAGGAGCATGACGACGAGTGCTCCGGTGAAGGACCCCGTTTGGAACCCGATGACATCAGGAGAACCGAGCGGATTACCGGTGAGATTCTGGAAGATTGCACCGCTGAGGGCGAGGCATACGCCGAGGAGCACCGCCATCACGACTCGCGGCGCTCGCCACTCCAGCACGATCATCGTCGTGTACTCGTCACCCCGCCCCACGAGCGCTTGCAACGCTTCTCCTGGAGAGATGCCCACCGATCCCGAGAATGTCGCGTAGAGGGCCAGCAGCACTGTCACGATCCACAGCGCAGTGCAGAGGACGATCGAGCGGACATCGAGGAGGGCGACCGGGCGCTCGGCGCCGCCGAGACGAACGACGCGCCGTCCGAAGTCGAGTTGCGTCATGGGTTCACACCTCGGAGACACGGAGGCGGCGGACCATGACGATCAGTACGGGAGCACCGATGAACGCGGTGACGACGCCGACGGGGACCTCGCCTTTCGTGATCACTCGCCCGAGCACGTCGGCGAACCCCATGACGGCCGGCGCGATCAGCACCGAATACGCGAGGATCCAGCCCTGGTGGGGGCCGACGACCATGCGCGCGAGGTGCGGTGCGAGGAGGCCGAGGAACCCGATCGGGCCAGCCGCCGCAGTAGCGGCACCGGCGAGCAGGGCGATGGCGATGAGCACCACGAGCCTGATGCGGTTCGGGTGCGCACCCATCGCCACCGCGGAGGCTTCGCCGAGCGACAGCACGTCGAGCGCCCGCGAGCTGAGCAGCGCGATGACCAGTCCGGCACCAATGAATGGCAGGAGTTGCACGGTGCCTTCGAGCGGCTGGGAGGCCGTGGTGCCGGCCGACCACCCGCGCATTCGTTCGAGCAATTGCGAGTTCGTGAGCAGCACGGCTGAAGAGAAGCCGGAGAGGACGGCGCCGAGCGCGACTCCGGAGAGAGTCATTCGGACGGCGTTACCGCGCACGGTACCCGTGTTGCCGATCACGAAGACGAGGATCGACGTGAGCAGCGCGCCGCCGAACGCCCACCACATGTACTGCGCCACATCGGTGACCCCGAAGAACGCGAGGCCGACGACTACCGCGAGTGACGCTCCGGCGTTGACGCCCAGGATGCCGGGATCTGCCATCGGATTCCGCGTGACAGCCTGCATGAGGGCGCCCGCGACGCCGAGCGCCGCACCGGCCGCGAGCACGATCACGGTACGCGGCACGCGAGAGAACCAGACTGCCTGCGAGACGGGGTCATCGGGGTCGGGATGGATCAGCGAGGAGAACACGTCGGACGGGTCTATGCCGCGCGAGCCGACGAGCATGCTCGCGATCAGGGCGGCAGCGCAGAGCAACGCCAGCACGAGGAGGCCGGCCCAGCGGCCCCCGTCGCCCGCTCGCAGGAGCGACCGGCGCCGATCAACTCCGGGCACCGCAGTGCCGGGAGCTGATCGGCGAGTCGTGTCGACCGGAAGCACCATCCGAGGGTTACACAACCTGCTTCGAGGACGAGACGAGGTCGGCGACCTCCTCGAGCCATGCGGCGTAAGTGGATGCGGTCATCGCACCCTTCGAACTCCAAGCGGCGAGCTGACCGGCCTCGACTGCCGGCAGCGTGTCCCAGAGATCCGAGGTGAACGCGAAATCGTCGGAGTATCCTTCGACGAGGATCAGGTCGGCCTCGTATGTGGATGCATCTTCCCAGGCCACCTGACCCCAAGGGTTCCCCTCCTCGGGCGCATCTGCTCCGACGATCGTCGCCCCGAGCTCCTCAAGCAGGTCGGCCTGAGCGAACCCGACGCCGGTGTACAGCATCTCTTTCGCCGGGCTGGCCAGCATGATCTTGCGCTCGTTCTCAGCGAGTGCCGCACTGACGGCTTCCTTCGCCTGCCCGAGATCCTCATCCGACTGCAGGATCTCCTCTGACTCCGTGTCGCCGCCGAAGAAGGCCGCAACTTCGCGAGTGTCCGCGATCCGCTCATCCATCGATCCGTCAGCGGGGAGCGGCACGAACGGCGCAACACGCGTCATCTGAGCGTTCACGTCCTCGTCGAACCACGCCCACCCGTTCGCGTCGCCCTGGCCGACGATGGCATCCGGCTGCACTTCGGCGAGCTTCTCGACATCGATCTCTCCGTCCTTGCCGAGCATTTCGATGCCCGCCGTATCGGCATCTCCCATCACGAACGGGTTGTCGCACTCGTATCCGAAGAGGGCGACCGGCTCGATGCCGTACTCGTGGAGGGAGCTGTAGGCATAGCAGTCCATCACAACGTTCTCCGGCTGAGCATCGAATTCGATGGCGAGACCGTCGATCGATGGGTGCTCGAAGGCGATCCCCTCGGTCTGGGCTTCGGCTTCGGCCGATGGATCATCCGCTCCCGCGCAGGACGCGAGTAGCAGTGTCGAGACGGCCGCGATCGCGACCAGTGATGAGCGTCGAAGTGTGGAGGAGACCAATGGGTGTACCAATCTGTCGGGGATCACAGCCTCTGGAACTGTACAAGAGCAGATTAGGTAAGGCAAACCTCATCATCATGTGATCAATCACGGGCGTGTCGCGCGACCGTCCTTCCACACCCGACGCGTCGCATTTCGTGGATCGCAATGGAGTGTTCGCGAGGCAGATACGCGGGTGAAACGAACCCGTCACATGTGTCTGCTCGAATAGAGGTCATGAGCAGCCCCGTGACCGTTGCCGTACGACGTGAGACCGACCCCGCCCGCATCGATGAGACCCTCCAGTGGATCGACCGCGGCCTCGAGATGGCCCGTGGGTTCGACGGCTGCCTCGGTGGCGGTGTGATGCGCGACGCCAGCCACGAGAATGTGCTGCATGTCGTCTACCGTTTCGTCGACGATGAGGCACTCGCCCGCTGGGAGCGATCCGAGCAGCGCCGAGCCTGGGAGCGCTCCGGTGTGCAGCTGGTGTCGAGCGCCGCGGTACAGCGTCGGACCGGGATCGAGGGGTGGTTCGACGAACCCCAGCTGAGCCGGGTCGTCGACCCCCGCACCGGTGCATCGCGTCTCATCGGCGTGCGGGCTGCTCCCCCGCGCTGGAAGCAGGCGATCGCCGTCTGGCTGGGCATGCTCCCGCTCAACATCACCATCTCGACGATCGTCACCCAGTTCCCCTGGTGGGCGGAGATACCGGTCCCACTCCGTTCGCTCTTCCTCGTGTCGGTGCTGGCACCGACCATGACCTTCGCGATGATGCCAATGGTGACGCGGGTGCTCAGGTCGTGGCTGCGCCGCAACCCTGGCGCGATCCGCAGCGAACGCGCTCTCCGCGAGGCGCTCGATGCGCGGGGCGCGTGATCCGAGCCTCAGGCAGGTCAGGAGACCATGAGGCCGCCATCCACGGTCAGCAGGTGCCCATTGACGAATGACGCATCCTCGGAGGCGAGGAACGATACCGCACCGGCAAGATCTTCCGGCTTGCCGAGCCGGCCGAGCGGCGTCTTCGCACGACGAAGCTCGTAACCATCGTCGTCCACGAGCATCCGCGCCCCCTCAGTGGGCACCGCTCCAGGAACGACCGCGTTGACGCGAACGCCGTGCCGCCCTAGCTCGGCGGCCATCTGCCAGGTCAGACTGGAAATCGCACCCTTGATAGCCCCGTAAACACCTGCATCCTGCGTTCCACGAGTGGCAGCCGGCGACGAGACATTGACGATGCACCCGGAGCCCTGGTCACTCATGATCTTGCCGACCGCTTGGATCATCCAGATCACGCCCTTCAGCCCGACGTCCACCATGCGATCGATGTCCGGCTCGGTCATGTCCAGGAGCGCGCCATACCTGATCCAGATCGCATTGTTCACCACGACATCGCATCTCCCGTGCCGGTCGAGCAAATCTGCGGCCCACGATTGCACCGCCGCTCGATCCGCAACGTCGAAGCTCGCGACTTCACCCGTACCTCCGAGAGATACGATCTCCTCCACGACCGCTGCCGTGTGGGCGGCGTCGATATCCGCGACCACCACGTGGAACCCATCCCTCGCCAGCCGGAGCGCGACCGCGGCGCCGATACCCCTCCCGGCACCGGTCACCACCGCGACTCGGGGAGCATTCATCTCGTCCGTGTTCATGACCCATTTCCCTTCACAGCCGCATAGACGGCATCGATCAGTCGTTTCGCACGGGGGCCATTGGTCCCGACCTCGTGCATCTTGTTCACGGCGTAGCCGAAGGCGACCCCGTCCACCGGGTCAGCGAACCCAGCGGAACCTCCGATTCCGTGATGGCCGAACGCCTCTGGATTCGGCCCCATGTAGACGGCGTCGGGAGAATTGAGCAGCACGCCGAGTCCCTGTCGGTAGTGTCGCTCCTGCACGAGTTCGATCATGTTGTGCTGCATCTCGCTCATCACGCGGACGCCCTCGCCCGACATCAGCCGGACACCGTCGGCCTCACCTCCGAGAGCGAGCGGAGTGTAGATCCGGGCCACAGAACGACCGTTGCCGTGACCGCTCGCACTCGCGATCTCGGAGGTCCTCCACTCCTCGGAGTTCACCATGCATCGCCATGGCCAATCCGGATTCTGTGCGAGTGCGCGCACCCGCAACGAATCGGCGGACTCTTGGTCACGGGCGGCGATCAATCGCGACCGCGCATTCGGGAGGAGGTCGGCGGTGCGGGAGAACTCGCTCTTCGGGAGTCCCAGCCAGTAATCAGCCCCCAGCGGCCCGGTGATCTGCTGCCTGACGAACTCCCCGATCGGCATGCCGGTCACCCTGCGCACGAGTTCTCCGAGGATGTACCCCTGTGTCTGCACATGGTACGCGGCTACTGTGCCCGGTTCCCAGAGCGGTTTCGCTCGTTCCAATGCACCGGTCATTGCTTCCCGGTCGAATGTCGCTCCAGGCCACAGCGGCTCATCAACCAGCGCAGGCAAGCCCGCCCGATGGTCGAGCACCCATCGCAGCAAAAGCCCACCCTTCCCGTTCTGACCGAACTCCGGCCAGTAGGTGGCGACCGGCTCGTCGAGATCAAGAACTCCGCGATCGACGAGCATGCCGATCGCGATCGCCGTCACCCCTTTCGCCACCGACATCATGCAGACGATGGAGTCTTCCCGCCAGGGAATGGAGCGTTCCTCATCGAGCCAGCCGCCCCAGAGATCCACGACGGGCTTCCCTCTCCACGTCACGTGCAGTGACGAGCCGAGTTCGTCCTCGAGTCGGAAGTTCTCCAGATATGCTTCGACGACGCCGCCGAAACGGGGATCGACCCACCCCCGCACCGGGGGCTGATCGTTGTACTGCTGGATCTGCATGTTCACCTTTCCGGGCTGCTCGGGGGTCATCGCAGCACCCTCGGCAGCGGCTGAGCATTGGTCCTCATCCATTCGAGACGCTGGGCGATCGCTTCGAGCGCCGGCTCTCGATGGGTGAGGATGTAGAAGCTGCGGTCTCGCACCGCATCGAGCACGGCGACGGCGACATCGGACGGATCGAGTCCGTCCCTCGCGGTCGCCGATCTGATTCCGTCGACCACGCTCTGACGAAGCGGGTCGTCACTCGGCGGAACGTCCGCCGGCCGGTTGCGCTCGGAGTCGGTCATGCGCGTCTGGACTCCACCGGGGAGGAGCACCGATACGCCGATCCCCGGATCGCTCTCCGCGAGCTCCACGGCGAGGTTTTCGGAAACCCCCAGCACGGCGAACTTCGACCCGATGTACGGAGCCATCGTGCGCATCCCGGCATTCACCGCGGCCATCGATGCCGTGTTCACGATGTGTCCCTCTCCCGACGCACGAAGAGCCGGGAGGAACGCACGGCAGCCATTGACCACTCCGAAGAAATTGACGTCCATCACCCAGCGCCACGTGGCGTCGGAGATATCGACGAAGGGACCGCCAGCATCCACTCCTGCGTTGTTGCAGAGCAGGTGCACCGCCCCGAAGTGCGCCACGACTGCAGCAGCCAGGTGCTCGACCTGCGCTGGGTCCCGAACGTCGACCTGCCGTGTCAGTGTCCGTGAACCTGCGGGATCGAGCTCATGCGCGGTCCGCGTCAGCGAATCCAGCTCGACATCGACGAGGGCCACCCGCATGCCGGCGTCCAGGCACCGCTCCGCGATCGCGCGGCCGATCCCGCTCGCCGCACCGGTGACCACGGCCACGCGCCCCGTGAGCTCATCCATCGTTTCCTCCACTCCATCGTGCTGACATTGACGGCAGTTCAGCCGTGTGAACGCAACTCTCTCCCGAGGTCGCGCTCCACGGGACGGATGATCTCCGTGTGATCCGCCCCCTCGTCGAGCCGCGACCGCAGGTCCGCCCAGCGCGCCCCTGCCGCCTCACTCACCGGCGCCGGAACGCCCAGCGCATGCTCGACCCCCAGTGCGATGTTGACGTCCTTCTCGAGCAGTGCGGCGGAGAACCCTGAGTCGAACGCTCCAGTCAGCACGTACCGCGGCAGCTTGAGCTCGCTCGACCCACTGCGACCACTCGAACTGTTCACCACTTCGAGGAACACGGCCGGGTCAATGCCGAACTCCCTGGCGGCCAGCACGGCTTCGTTGGTCGCGAGCAGATGCGTGGCGGAGAGCAGGTTGTTCAGCGCCTTCGTCGCGTGACCGGCTCCGACCTCGCCGACGCGGACGACTCGGCTCCCGAGCACGGCGAGGACGTCTTCGACCGACTGAACGTCTTCTTCTGCGCCGCCGACCATGATGGTGAGCTCGCCCGATCGGGCGCGAACCACCCCACCAGACACCGGTGCGTCAATCAGCCGTACACCCCGTGCGGCGCACCGCTCCGCGAGCGCGACCGTGCGCGCCGGCACAGAAGAGCTCATGTCGATGAACAGTGTCGCCACTCGGCCGTCGATGTCGAGCATCTCTCCCGCAACCGCATCGACGATGTCGCTCGACGGCAGCATCAGGATCACCGTCTCACAGGTACGAGCGATATCGGCTGCCGAGCTCGCAGCATCGATTCCCGCAGACGCGGCCGCTTCGAGCGCAGCGCTGGAAGCGTCGAACGCCCGAGTGCGATACCCGGCTCGAGCCAGCAGCGTCGCCATCGGCTGTCCCATGTTTCCGAGCCCGATGAGCCCCACGGTTCCGTCAGTCATCGATGTTGATTCCCATCTCATCGAGCACCCGCTGGGCCGTGCGTGTCGCCTCGAGCGCCGTCGGGACGCCGCAGTAGATCGCGGTTTGCAGCAGCACCTCTCGAATCTCGGACGGGGTGAGCCCGTTGTGGATGGCACCCTTGACGTGCAGGGCGAGCTCTTCCATCTTGCCGAGAGCGGAAATCATCGCCAGATTGATGAGACTGCGATCCCGCAGGGGAAGTTCGGGGCGGTTCCAGGCGTACCCCCAGCAGTACTCGGTGACGAGTTCCTGCAGCGGGCGACTGAACTCCGTCGCATTCTTCAGGGACCGATCGACGTGCTCATCCCCCAGCACCTGGCGACGCATCCGTTCACCCATCTCGGCGAGATTGCGTTGTTCCTGTTCCATCACACGCTCCATTCACTTCATTGTCTGACATCAACTATATGACAATCCGATACTTCGTGGCGAGTTCTTGACCACTCGGCGGCTCGTCCCTGTCTGTTGTCTGCTAGGTTGGCCTCATCTACGTTGGCCCGAACAACGGGCGCCAGGAAGGGCGGGATCCCGGTGAGCACGAACCAGATGCAGGTGCAGCGTCATGCACCGATCCGTGAGCAGGTGGCCGCGATCTTGCGCAACGCCATCCTCGAAATGCGGTTGATGCCAGGCCAGCTGCTGATCGAACGCGAACTCTGCGAGATGACATCCGCGAGCCGCCCGTCCGTTCGAGAGGCGCTGCGTCAACTCGAGGGAGAAGGCCTGGTCGAGTCGCAGAACGGTCGTGGCACCTTCGTCAGCGTCGCGAGCCCCGAACTCGCCCGTCACGTCTACGTGGTTCGGGCCGAACTCGAGGGGCTCGCCGCTGAACTCTTTACCCTTCATGCCGATGCGGACGAGCGGCAGCGATTCGCATCCGCCGTGAAGGAACTGGCAGCCGCCGTTCGCGACGCCGAACCCGATCAGCACATGCGCATGCTCCGCTTGAAGAACGATGTGTACGAGATTCTCTTCGCCGGCGCCCACAACCCCGTCGTGCAGCAGATGGTGGAGACGTTGCAGCGTCGCGTTCATCAGCTTCGGGCCTTGACGCTCGCACAGCCCGGCCGCGCCGAGGCGAGTGTGGCGGAGATATTGGAGATCCAGGAAGCGATCGAGGCGGGTGACGCCGCGCGGGCACGCGAGCGGGCCGCAGCGCACGTCACTCAGGCGGCGACGATCGTGCTGTCGATCCTTGAGGAGACCCCCAACCCGTTCAGCACCTGATCTCCCTCGCTCGCCTGCACGCGGGGCACTCCTCCGATGCCGCATGGCTTATGCGATCCGCACTGCGTGTTCGCGCAGTGCTCCGTCGAGTCGAGGGAAGCGGTCAAGCACCGCGGGTTCATGGCCCGCGATGATGAGATCACCGTTTCCCTGCCACTCCCGAAGCGTGCGCAAACCGCGGTACAGCCCGACGAGGTCTGTGTTGTGCTTGAACGGCATGTCTCGCTCCAGTTCCTCGTCGAGGTGGCAGGCGTCTGAGGCGAGGACCACGGTTCCTCGCTCGGTCTCAACGCGCACGACGAGCTGCCCCGGGGTGTGACCGGGAAGAGGCACGACGGTTACTCCCGGCGCGATTTCGCGGGCTTCCTCGATCCAGCGCACGCGATCTGTGCGACTGACCCGTCGGAGATGCTCAAGATCAGCGTCATCGACCACTGATTGGAACTGATGGTGACGCGCGTCGGGGCCGAGCCAGAACTCCGCTTCGCTGCGATGCACGTACACGGGCTGCGACGGAAAGCCCGACAGGTTCCCTGCATGGTCGTAGTGAGCGTGCGTGATGAGGATCTCCGTGTCACCTGAGTCGCGGGTAATCCCGAGTTCGGAGCACGCCTGGAGCGGGTCGAACAGCACCTCCCGCCCTCGTCGCGCGCCTCCCTCGCCGGAGAACCCGGTGTCCACTACAATCCTGCGCGAGCCGTTGCTGATCACCCAGAACCAGTAGCCGAGTTCGAGAGGCGAGTCGGGCTCACCGTACTCCGAGTAGTTGAGGTAGAAGTTGGAACGGGTGGTGCGGAGTCGCCCATGTCGGACTGCGATGACCTCCCAGGGAGCGGTCACTCCGGACTCGCCGCTCACGACTGCTCCTCGACTGCGGCCCGCCCCTGAAGTTCGGACCCGTGACTCGTGTGTACCGCTCCAGCGGACGATGCCCCCACCTCGGCCACGTGCGCTCCTCGTCGGAGCCCCACCGTACCCACCGCCGTCGCTGCGAGAGCGGCGGGAAAGGCGAGGAGAGCGAGAATCGACACCGGCCCAAGGTTCGCCGCGATCAAGACGCCACCGATGAGGGGGCCCGCCACCGAGCCGATGCGGCCGGCCCCGAACCCCCAGCCCAGCCCCGTCGCGCGAATACTCGTCGGGTAGAGCCCGCCGGCGAAAGCTGCGAGGCTCGCCTGCCCGGCCTGGACGAAGAATCCGGCGACGCACAGTCCGACGAGCAGCAGCATCGGCGTGCCTGCGAAAAGGGGCAGTGAGGCAAAGACGAGGCAGGCGCCGGCGAACGCCGCGCCGATCAGGATCGCGGGCCGCTGGACCTTGTCCGCGCTGAAGCCCGCGAGGAGTGCGCCGAGCACCATCGCCACGTTGAAGATCGAGGTGCCGATCAGAGCGAACGCCGGTTCGAATCCAGCCGCATCGAGGATCGTGGGCAGCCAGTTCGCACCGAAGTACAGCACCAGCAGGCTCATGAAGAAGGTGAGCCAGACGAGCGCTGTCGTCAGCGCTCTCCCCTGCCGGAACAGGGCGGCGACCGAGGCGCGGGCCGTGCGCTCCTCGACCAGCACGTAGTCGTTCGAAGCTGCTTCGTCCGGCGACGTGATGCGGGACATGATGCGTCGCACCGCGTCCTGCCGTCCGCTCATCGTCAGAACCCGAACGGATTCGGGCACCCCGAGTACCACTGCAGCCCCCGTCACCAGAGTGAGGATGCCTCCCGTGATGAACACCCCGTGCCAGTTGACCAGCGGAATCAACCAGGCCGAGAGGAAGCCGCCGATGACGCCGCCGAGCGCGAACCCCGAGATCGCCACGGCAACGGTGAACATGCGTCGCCGCTGGGGCGAGTACTCGGAGACCAGCGCGATGAGGTTGGGCGTCAGCGCACCTACGGCCACCGAAGTGAAGAAGCGCAACACGACGAGCCAAGCCATCGACGACACTCCCGCTGTGAGGAACATCGTCAGTGTGATGACCGTGAGACCGGCAATGGTGACCGGCCGCCTCCCCCAGCGGTCGCTGAGCGCACCGACGAGCAGGCTGCCGACCAGCAAACCTGCCACTCCGACCGTCGCCGCGAGCGTGAAGGCGCTCGGCTCGACGCCCCAGTCCCGGGCGAGCGATGGAATCGCGAAGCCGAGGGCCTGAGCGTCGAAACCGTCGACGATGAGCACTGCCGCGCAGATCGCCACGATGCGCACCTGGAATCCGGACATTCGGGATCTGTCAATCGTCTCGACAACGTTGGTCGCCATAGTGGTCTGTCCTTTCAACGACGAGAGTCGCCAGTATGTGAGTGAATGGTTGCGCTCAAGCCACGCGAACACGGCGACTGAGCAGCGCAGCGATGAGCCCGACCGCGGCGAGCACCGAAACGAAGGTCGTCAGCAGCGTCGTCCCACCATTCGCGGATGCGATCAGGGTCGTGGCGATCAGAGGAGCGAAGCCGGCAGCGATTGTCGCCGCCAACTGGTACGACACTCCGACCCCGGTGAACCGGTTCTTCACCGGGAAGAGCTCGGCCATGTATGCAGCCAAGGGTCCCGCGACCATGGCATTGCCGATCGCGAGCAGGAGCACGAAAGCCCCAAGTACGGCGAAGGTGCTGTGCGCCCCGAGCAGCGCGAAGGCCACCCACACGAGGATCCCGCTGACGACGAACCCGGTTGCCATGATCCGCACGCGTCCAACGCGGTCCGAGAGCGCGGCGAAGCCCAGGGTCGCGAAGATCGACACAAAATTCGCGATCGAGAGCATCCAGAGCGTGACCGGTTGAGCGTTACCGCTCGCGATGGCGAACTGGAGTCCGAACGTCGAGGTCACCGACTGGAGGAAGAAAGGTGACAGCGCGGTGAGCACGATGACCAGCACGCTCTTCCAGTTCTCTGCAAAGGTACTCAGCAGCGGAACCCGCGGGCGCTCTTCGACGTGCTCCGCCGCAACGAACTCCGGCGACTCCTTGACCCCCACGCGGATCGCGATCGCCAGAACAACAACGAGTGCGGAGGCGAGGAACGGCAGTCGCCACCCCCACGACATCAGTTGTTCTGTCGGCAGGAGCGAGACGAGGCCGAATGCGAGAGTCGCGAGCACCGAACCACTCGGCCCCCCGCTCTGCACCAGGGCCCCTGCGAATCCGCGACGCTCGGGCCTGGCGTGCTCGATCGACATCAGGCTCGCGCCCGCCCATTCGCCGCCGACCGCGATGCCCTGCAGCAACCTGAGCCCGACGAGCGCCACCGCAGCGGCCGGACCAGCGGTGTCGGAACCGGGGATCACTCCGATCCCGATCGAGGCGACGCCCATGAGGACCATCGTGATGATCAGCATCCGTTTGCGCCCGAGCCGGTCGCCGAAGTGACCGAAGACGATCGCTCCGACCGGACGCACGACGTATCCGCCAGCCAGCGTGGCGTAGGAGAGCGCAGCACCCAGGGCGGGGTCGATTCCGCCGAAGAAGACGGTGGGGAAGATCAGGGCCGCCGCAGTGGAGTACAGAATGAAGTCGTACCACTCGAGAGTGGCGCCGATGTAGCTCCCGAGCGAAGCTCTCCGGGAGTCGCGGGCGTTCCGCTGAACGCCCGCGTCGGCGCCGGTAACGGTGTGCTGAGACATAGCTGTGCCCTTCCAGGACGATTGATGAGGGATCTAGAGTGCGGCGCCGACGACGACGTCGGAGATACGCTGAAAACGTGCAATGTTCTCGGCCTGCGGGAGGAGGCCGGCGGTCAGGCAGACGAACGAGAGGTCCAACTGCGGATCGACCCACATCAGCGCGCTCCCGGCGCCGTAGTTGCCGAAGGTGCCGGGGCTCGTGAGCGTGCCGAGCTGCGTGACCACCATCCCCTCTCCGCGCATGTTGAAGCCGAGTCCGAGTGAAGCCGGGGGCACCGCGTACCCGTTCCGCAGCGCTACCGTTTGGTAGAGCTCGTTCGGCATATCCCCTGTCCACACGCGCGTCGCCAACTCCACCATGCGCGGGGAGAGGATGCGCGCTCCGTCGAGCGTGCCTTTTCCGCGGAGCATCTCCATGAACCGCTGCAGGTCGCCAGCGGTCGAGGCTGCGCCCGCCCAGGTCGATCCATTTCGTTCAGCGGTGTACATTCCCTGATCACCTGGGCTGAGTCGCGACGGCGCTTTGATCGGGATCACCCCGCGCATGTCAGGCACGACGTGCCGATCGCGCATGTGCGGCCGCACGCCGAGTGACGTGTCGCGCATGCCGAGGGGTTCGGCGAGATCTTCCAGCAGGATCTCCTGTATCTGGCGACCGGCCGGGTCGGTACGCTCGAGTGCAGCGGCGAGGAGCACATGATTGGCCATCGGCGCGTAATCGCACCGCGTACCGGGTTCGACCGCTCCGTGCACGTGCGTCACCACGGCGTCCACGGCGTCCGCGAGCTCCTCGAGCACGATGCCGGGCGAGGGCTCCCAGACACCGGGCATTCCCGTGGTGTGGGTGAGAAAATGGAAGATCGTCGCCCGGTCACGGGGCGCCCCGGTGAACTCGGGAACGAGTTCTGACATGCGCGTCGTCAGACTGAACCTCCCGAGCTCGACGGCGCGCAGCACCAGCACATTGATCAGCGCCTTGGTGATCGAGAACACACTGAACACGTCATCCACGTGCAACGGACGCGCGTCGGCCTCGTCTGCGTGACCGATCGCGAGATCGATCACCGGTTCGCCGTGGCGCGCCACCTTGAGCACTGCTCCGTGATACGTGCCGCGCTCGGTCTCGCGCCGGATCAGATGCTCAAGCTCCTCGATCCGATCGAACGCCATTGAGGCATCACCGTTGAGCATGGGTTCGGCTCCTCTCGCCCTTGAGTCTCGTCCGGAACACCATGCCGGACACCTGGAGAGAACCTATCAGACAACAGACACCAGCGGAAGAGGATTGTCAGACGACGGATAGCTCGCGTGGCTGACACTCGACGAGGGTCAGTCGGAATCAGCGCACTGCAACCCTTGAATGAGCAGTCGAACGAGACGACGGGGCTGGTAGTCGCCCCCACCCTCACCCCCGATGCAGAGGTTTCCCACACCGCGCATCAGTGCATACGCCCCGATGTCGGCGCGCACCTCCCCCGCCTCGCGCGCCGCCCGAAGCAGGTCCGCGCAAACAGGGACGAGTCGATCAATGAATTCCCCGTGCAACCCGGAGAATGCCCCTTCGTCACTGTGGAGCGCCCCGGCGAGACCATGCTTCGTGACCAAAAAATCGACGAAGAGATCAATCCACTCGGCGAGCGCCGCGTGCGGCGACTCCCGAGCACCCAAGAGCTCGGGTCCCGCCGCGGCACAGAAGTCGATCTGATGCCGATACACCGCAACGATGAGTTCGGATCGACTCGGAAAGTGGCGATAGATCGTCGCGACGCCCACCCCCGCCTGCCGAGCGATCTCTCGGACGGGCGCGTCGACTCCTGAGGAGACGAACACCTCGGCAGCGGCGGCGAGAAGCGCCCGCTGATTGCGCTGCGCATCCGCTCGTGGCGCGCGAGCCATTCCGTCTGACATCAAACCTCCCGTGCCACACCTTGCTAAACGGAACGGTGTTCCGTATTGTCTATTCGGAACATTGTTCCGCTTCGATTCTGGCAGATCAGCGCGGAACTCGCACTACGAAAGGACACCTCATGCAGTACCGCACACTCGGCCACACTGGAATGCAGATCAGCGCCCTCGCACTCGGAGCGATGAACTTCGGCGCGATCGGGCGCACCGGCGCAGACGACGTCGCGACGATCGTCGGCACCGCGCTCGACGCGGGCGTGACACTCGTCGACACCGCCGACGTCTACAGCGCAGGCGAGTCCGAGGAGCTGCTCGGTGCGGCACTCGTCGGCAGAAGGGATGACGTCGTACTCGCCACCAAGGCCGGTCTCCCGATGGGTGACGACCGTCGACGCAGTGGCAGCTCCCGACGCTGGCTCGTCACTGCCGTCGAAGACAGTCTGCGCCGGCTTCGCACTGACCGGATCGACCTATTCCAGGTGCACCGCTGGGATCCGCGCACGAGCGACGAGGAAACGCTCGCCGCGCTCACCGACCTGCAGAGTTCGGGCAAGATTCTCGCGTTCGGCAGCTCAACGTTCCCGGCATACCGCATCGTCGAAGCCCAATGGGCGGCTCGTGACCACCAGCTCCGGCGGTACACCACAGAACAGGCGAACTACTCGATCCTGCAGCGCGGAATCGAGCGAGATGTCCTGCCCGTGACCGAGACCTACGGACTCGGCGTCCTCGCCTGGAGCCCGCTCGCCTCGGGCTGGCTCTCCGGTGCCGTGCGCGCAGATCGCGAGGTCACCACGCACCGGTCCGGATTCATGCGGACCAGATTCGATCTGTCGATTCCCGCGAATCGTGCGAAACTCGATGCGGTTGAACGACTCTCCGTCATCGCCGCCGACGCGGGCCTCACCCTCATCCAGCTCGCCTTGGGATTCGTCACCGCACACCGCGCCGTGACCGCTGCCCTCATCGGTCCCCGCACGCTGCAGCACCTCGAAACGCAACTCGCGGCGGCGGACACGACGCTGACACCCGACCTCCTGAACGCCATCGATGAGGTCGTCGTTCCCGGCATCGATCTCGCTCCGGACGAGAAGAACGACACCCCGCCAGCGCTCCTCGACGCCGCACTCCGACGGCGCTGATCGTCCGACGACGCTGATTGCCCCACGATCCGAATCGACTCAGCTCAGCTCAGCCCGGGGCCGCACGTAGATATCGGTGAGCTGCGTGTCTTCGCTCGCGAGGATCGCATCGACGACGGCGCGCGCCACGGTCTCCGGCCGCACGAGCGGAGTGCGGTCCTCGTTGGAGAGCATCGGAGTGTCGGTCGGGCCCGGGTAGATCGAGGTGACGCGCACCCCGTCGTGCTCGACGTCGGCGCGCAGCCCGTTGGCCAGACCGTGCAGCGCGTGCTTCGTGGCAGCGTAGACGGTGTTCTTCGGCCGGCTGAACACTCCGGCGCCCGAGTTGAGGAACACGATCGTGCCGCGCGAAGCGCGCAGCGCCGGCAGTGTCGCGCGTGCGATGCGCATCGCCGCAGTGACGTTCACTGCGAAGACCCGATCCCACTCCTCATCGGTGACCTCTTCGATCGACGCGGTCGGCAGGAGTCCCGCGGCGTGCACGACGGCGTCGACCTGGTCGGGCACAATTTCGGCCGGTTCGCCGGTCTCCAGGTCGAACGCGACCGGGGTCACCTGCGGTGCGGCCGCGACGGCGGCGAGGCGATCCTCGTCACGACCGACGGCTGTCACGGTCCACCCGTGCTCGACCAACAGGTCGGTCACGGCCCGGCCGATCCCGCTGGTGGCTCCGGTCACGATGGCGTGGGGTGTGTGCTGCTGCTCCATGCCGGCCAGGCTACCGTTCGAACGAGATCCGGCGCAGGAACTGACGCTGTCGGTCGTTCAGGCCTCGTTCGGCAAGCCCCATGAGCAGTCTCCCGCGTTCCGGCCCGATATCGGGGAGATCGGCGTTGAGCACACCCGAAAGCCGCTCCAGCTCCGTAGCGAGGGTCTCGAGCACCTCGTCCGGCGTCGCATCGTCGACGGCTGCAAAATCGCGCTGCGTCCGCTCGATCGATCGCTTGACCTCGGGCCCCTGCAGCACCTCGGCGAGGCGGTCCCCCTGCTCTTCATCCGCATAGAGCTGAGCGAAGATCGTGGAGAGCGGGATATCCTGCGGCGAGGTCACCAGCGCAGCAGCGAGCTTCGAGAGACCCGGGTGAGGTGCCGACCGAAAGACCGAGAGCCGGCGCCGCTGCTCTTGCAGCTCGGCGATCTGCTGCCGCAGCGCCGCGTCCACCGCGTCGAGCGCGGTGTCGGCTGCGTCGTCTGGAGCAGCAGCGAGGAGCTTCCCCGCCTGGGTCACCGAGAAGCCGGCACGTACGAGCTGGCGGATCCGGATCAGCATGACGAGGTGGTCGACGGAGTAATCGCGGTATCCGTTCGCCAGCCTCTCGGCCTCGGGGAGGACCCCGAGCTGGTGGTAGTGGCGGATGGTCCTGACGGTGACGCCGGCCAGGTCCGCGAGCTCTCCGATGCGCATCAGCACCCATTCTCGCCGATGCGACGGAGGCTCGGCACGATGAGCGCGATGACGGCCGCCAGGATCCAGATCCCGGCGAGCAGCCCTGCGGCGAGCTGAGTCGTGCCGAACTCGATGATCGTGGCGGCTCCGCCGATACCCAGCGCGGGCGCCAGGGTGATGATCGCGTTCTGAGCGCCGAGCAGTCGCCCGCGCTCCGTTTCGGCGACCTGCTCGACGAACGCGAGACCGACCACGGCGTTCAGGCACCCGCCACCGAGGCCCGCGAGCGCGGCGGCGGCGAACACCGACCACACCGGCCCGAGCATGCTGATCCCGATGAAACCGAGCCCGAGCAGCACGAGGCCAGCCGCGAACCACGTCCGCCTCCTCACGCGCGGTCCGAAGATCGCAAACGTGCCGCCACCGACCAGGAGTCCGGCGGCGAGGGAACTGAGCACGAACCCGACGTATCCGGGTTCGCCCTGAAAGGCGAAGTGCACGGGGATCACGATGCCCTGAGTGGCGGCGAGCACCACGGCGAGCACGGTCGCGAGCATCACCAAGGATCTCAGCACCGGGGTGTGGAACAACTGCCGGACTCCGTAGAGCAGGGACTTCGGACTGAAATGCCGCGCGCCAACACTCGAGCCTGCTTCGACCGCACGCACCTGCGTCGTTGCCGACCGCGGAACCAGGAGGGTGACGCCCGCGGCAAGCGCTGCAGTGCCCGCGGTGACCCAGAGCACCGTGACCGGCTCGAGGGTCGCGACGAGCACGCCGGCAACGGCCGGCCCGATGAGCAGCATGACCCCTGAGAGCGCCTCGCGGATCCCGATGAGCCGCGCGGGGTCGACACCCGATGCGGTCGCGATCGCGGGCAGCATCGCCTCCCGTGCGGTGATGCCGGGAACGTCACCGAACGATCCGATGATCGCGACCGCCACGAACCACCCCAGATCGAGACCGACGGTGAGGTCGACGACGGGCAGGATCAGGAGCGCGACGGCGGAGATCACGTCGGAGAGGATGGCCGCCGTCCGACGGTTGATGCGATCGACGAGCGACCCCATCAGGATCCCCGCCAGTGCGGCGGGCACTGCCGCGGCGATCGCGACGACACCCGCCCCGAGCGGGCTGCCGGTCGTGAAGAGCACGAGCAACGGCAGCGCGATCGCGGTAACCGAGTTGCCGAGGAGCGATGTGGCGAATGAGATCAGGTACGGGAGCACGATGCGCGTCATGGTTCCAGTGCAAACCATGACGTCGCGTCGGGGTCAAGGCCTCGGTCGACAGCTCCTAGAATGGGGCAGTGAGCAACACTTCCGACCACAGCACGGACTGGGGTGCGTTGCTGCGCAATGTGCTGCTGGGCATCGTTCTGCTCGCGATGCTGTGGCTCGCCTTCCACGTGCGTCTGCCCTCGCTCGCCGAGCTGCAGCAGCTGCTCGACGGCTGGGGCGGCGCCGCCTGGATCGCATTTACTCTGCTCTATGCAGTCGTCGCGGTCACTCCGATTCCAGTGACCATCATGGCGGTCACCGGTGGCGTGCTCTTCGGCGTCGTCGAAGGCGCCATTCTGTCCGTCATCGGCGCGCTGGTCGGCAGCTGGGTCGCCTACTGGCTTGCCCGCGCTCTCGGAAAGCAGACCGTGACGAAGCTCCTCGGGCGTCACGCTCGAACCGTGGAAGAACGTCTCACACACGCCGGAGTGGAGTCGGTCTACCTGCTCCGCCTCATGCCTGGCCTCCCCTACTGGCCAGTGAACTACGGAAGCGGGGCGTTCGGAATCTCCCAGCGCGACTTCCTCGTGGGCAGCGGACTGTCGACCGTGCCCGGCCAGGTGTCGCTCGTCGCCGTCGGCGCTTTCGTGGCCTCCCCGTCGGTGGCCATGGGCGCCGTCGTCGTGATCGCTTGGATCGTGGTCATCACCATGACGATCTTCGCGTACCGCAGACTGAAGCGGGCGTCGCGGGGTTAGCGACTCCTCGGATCGTGCTCCACGGTCCCTTCGAAAGCACGGCTTCCGCGAACTCAGTTCGCTGTCGATGATTCAGAAGAGAGGTTCCAGGCTGTAGTCGATCTCGAATTGATCGATGCCCACCTCGAGAAGTCCGTCAAGCACCCGACGAGAACACACCATAGAGGTGGTGGGCCAGTCGCGTGCCTCCATTGCGAGCTCTCCCTCACCAGAGGGATCCTCAACGAAGCCCACATAGCCTTCGATGGGACGCATGCGGCGATCATAAAGTTCAACCTCATAGGTGCGGCATCCGGTCACTCCCAACTCGAACACTCGATCAGCGAACCGCCGAGAAACGAGCTTGTTGGCGAGACCGCACGCCCACAGGATGTCACCCTGACGTTGATTCCGAGAGTATTGCGACTGCCGATACCAGATCGGAAACGGCACAGCCTCGGGACCGTAAGTCGCAACCACTCCACTGGGGTCTGTTCCGTCAGGAAGAACGTCCCCGTCAGTAGTGCCTTGCCCCTCCCATTCCATGGCAGCCCAGAGATCCCGCTGAGCCCATTTGCCCCGAATGCCAATACGCTCACCCACGTTGTTCCACCCCCTCGGTTGTCTAGCAACGATAGAACGCCGCATATTTCTTGACCAGCTGCGATCGTTTCGCAAGTATCTGCTGTTTCGTCGGTGGACGACGAGGTGAGAACTGCTTGAAGAATCTGTCCCAATCCGAGTTGTAGAGCCGCGCAAGCGACTGATGGTTGTTTCGCAGCCCCTTGGTCGAATTCCACCACAACGCGTACTTCGGATCATTGATATTCAAGCCACGCACTCTCGCGAACTGAGATGCGAACTTCACCGGCATCGTGTGGTGCGCCTGACATCCTTTCGGATTCTTATGGGTTCGCACCTTCAGGTTATGGCGGAGGTTGCTCTGGGTGTGGCTCCGCCCCCGAGCCTGGGACGGCGAGCTGACTTTTTTCACCTTCGTGACGGATCTCGCCCACCCTTGTTGCACCGCCGCTTTCTTCGCCAGTTGCTGTGCGGCACGCTTCGTCGCCGCCTTCACTACCACCTGCGCCGCGACACGGGCACCGATCACGAGTACCGGCACGAACCACACCGGATCTGCGATCACGGGGTAGGTCGCACCCTCGTGCGAGATGTGCTGCACGAGAGTGTCGCAGCGCACCTCATAGCGCGTCGAGATCGGTGTGCCGTTCGCGTCGACAGCCCACGGCGGGGCGAAGGTACCGTGCAGACCGCCGGCCTGATCGACGGCTGACACCGACCCGTCGGGCTGGGCCTCCAGGTGAACTCCTGCGGGCAAGCCCACGTCGAACGCATACTGCCCTGGAGCGCTTTCGTCGAGCACTGAGATAAGCGTCCGCACCCCACCGGCGATCTCGGGCACTCCGGGAACATCGGCGCTCTGGATGGTGAACTCGGTCGCGAGATCCGGATCCGAGTAGCGAACCGCACCGCCGTGTACACGCTCACCGATTGCGGCGTCACCGGGAAGCCCGATTGCGACTTCCCCGTCCTGACGAGCCGTCGGGGCAACAATCGGAGCACCCGTGGTGGCCGGGGTCGCAATGCCGGTGTCCCCCGGCATCGAGAACGGGATCGGTGCCCCAGAGGTGACGTTGTCCACGACGAGCCGAGCCGACTCCGCCTCGACCGGCATCGTCTCCACAGCTTCTGACGCGACCGCATCGGCCGGCTCGGCCACTGCTGGAGCCGCCCCGGACCCCGACAGGATCACTGCCACCGCGGTGATCAGCGCAAGACCCGCAACCGGAATTACGGGAGTAGGGTCCGGAAATAGCCGCATATCGGTCCTCGATCTCGAAATGTATGCCACATTTACGTGCTATCGAGAACATTGGCATATGCCATCTTGAGTTGTCAAATACATTTGCGGACAGCCGGATGCGGATTCGCTCCGCGCACTCAGCAGCTCGAACAACGACCCCTTTGATCGCTCGGCGCCAGAGAATGCCCCCCAGAGGAGCAGCAGCGCCACGAACCCGCATCGACGGTTGCTCGATTCACAATGGAAGGGTGACACCGCGGGCACTTCAGCCGACCTGAACTACCCCTTCACCGGCCGCTGGCTCGCCCAGAACAGTCCGGCGATCCTGGTGCCGCCGCCGAAGCGGTTCCCCGGCTTCGGCCGGCCGATCCTTGCCCCTGCTCACAGCACGGCCCTCGCCGTGCACGACGGCGAAACCGTTCACCGCGCACCACAGCCTCCCCTGAGTTCGGTACGCCCTCACGCAGCGCCGTCGCGTCTCCGCAGGATGGGCGGCGCTCACCGCTCCCCGCGAACGGAGACTTCGTGGCATCTTCGCACGCGGAAGCGGGGCGGAAGCCTCGATGAGTCGTTCCGCCCCGCCAACGTGAGGACTACCCCAGCGCGACCGCCATCTCGTTCGGCGTCTGGTCGAGTTCGACCGACTGGAGCACCTCGCCGGTCGTCAGATCGACCTTGTGCACGGAGTTCTTCGCCGGCTCGGTGACGTAGGCGATGTCGCCGTCCACCTTGATGGCGGGGTGGGGGTCCTGCCAGTCGGCCGGCCCCTCCCAGGCGTCGACAACGGGGAACGCGTCCGTCACCTCGCCGGACTCGGGGTCGAGCACGTGGATCTGCCCGTCGGTGGAGAGGATGTATGCGAGGTCGTCCGGGCCGCGCGCGACGTCGCGGAACGTGTACTCGACGCCATCGGGCAGGTCAACGACCTCATACGTGTGGGCTGCCGTGTCGATGAGCGTCACCGCATTCAGCAGGTACCCCTCAGCATCGGGGTCGTTCTTGTAGTCTCCGACAACGATCGGGCTCGTGTCGGAAACGAACGCGTTGCCCATGCGGCCGTAGTCGTCGGGAGCGTCGAACTTCGTGAACTCACCCGCCTGGTAGAGCAGGGCGCCGTCCTCACAGCCGAAGATCACGGCCTCGTCCGCTGCCGTGCCTTCGCCGTGGATGCCTGGGCAGGTGTCGTTCGATGCCTCGGTGTCCCAGTGGTCGCCGTGCTCGTGGAGCGCCGCGGCACCGGAGCGCGAATTCTCGTCGCCGACCGTCGTGAGCAGGGTACCGTCCTCGAGCACGATCGAGACGCCGTGGTGGGGCGCATCGGCAGTGTAGCTCTCCCCCTCCGGTGTCTCACCGTAGCCGTCCGCGAAGACGTCGGTGTCGAGGATCGTCGTCTTCCCGGTGCCGTCATCGTAGAGAACCGTCTTGCCGTGGTGGGTCACGACGTGACCGGCTGCCGACGCATCGAAAACGACATCCGTGAGCGTGGGCTCGGCGGTATCGAGCATCTGGAAGCCGGCAGACGTGGTCACGGCAACCGTGCGACCGTCGCCGAACGCGTTGAGGCGGGTGAACTCCTCGGTTTCGAGCTCGTCCACCACCTCCAGCGTCTCGGGGTCGAGCACGGATATCCCGCCCTCGTAGGCCACAGCGATCCGCCCTTCGGCGTTCGCCCCGTCGTCGTCGCTCCCTCCATCGTTCCCGCCGCCCGCGGCGCAGGCCGTCGCGAGCAACGCCGTCGCTGCGATTGCGGCGCCCGCAGCGGTGACTCGTGTCGTACGTTTCATCGTGTTCCTTTCAGGTGGTGCTCAACTGCTGAGCCCGTCGGCGATGCGCTCCGTGTTGGTGCGCATCATGGTCAGGTAGGTGTCGGCCCCCTCGCCTGGTTCGGTGAGGGACTCGGTGAACAGCTCCGCGACATCGACTTCGACGCCGGCCTCGCTCGCAAGCACCTGCACGAGACGGTCGGGCTGCGAGGACTCCGCGAAGATCGTCGGCACGTCGGCCTCCTCGATCGCCGAGGCGAGGTCACGGAGGTCCGCGGCGCTCGGGGCAGCAAGCGTCGTGCCGCCGGGGATCACGGCCCCGACGACGCGGAACCCGAAGCGGTCGGCCAGATAGCCGAACACGTGGTGATTGGTGACGAGGGCGCGTCGGTTTTCGGGGATCGCAGAGAACGCCTCCACCATCTCCGCGTCGAGCAGCTCGAGTTCGGCGCGATACGCGTCCGCGTTCGCCCCGACGACCTCCTCGTCAACACCCGGGATGGCGGCGATCTCCTCCTCCACGGCATCCACGACGTCCACCATGCGCTCGGGATCGGTCCAGAAGTGCGGATCGGGCGTGCCCGCCGCATCCTCCGAGGTGTAATCGAGCACCGCGATGTGATCCCCCGCGGCGAGCGCAGGGGCCCCGGCGGCGACGGCGCGGTCGAGATGCTGCTGCAGCCCCTCCTCCAGTCCGAGCCCGTTCGACACGATGAGGTCAGCAGACTCCATGAGCGACGCTTCCTGCGCAGAGATCTCGAACGAGTGAGGATCGGCGTTCGGTTTCATGAGGGTCGTCACCTCGGCCTCTTCCCCCGCGATCTCCCCGACGACGTCGCCGAGGATGTTCGTCGTCACCACGATCCGCGGGGTGTCGCTGCCGGCGGCACTGCAGCCCGTGGCAGCCGCCGCTACGACCAGTCCGACGACGAGCCCTGCACTGCGGACCCACCTCATCGCCCGACCTCCGCGACGAAGTCGGCGACCGGTGACGGCTCGAGCGTGCGCGCGACGCGCGCTTCTCCCGCGTAGTCAACCTCGTACACGACCCCAGCACTCGGGTCGTTGAGGTACGCGCGTTGATCGTCGACGGTCAGCGAGACGTTCTCGGTGACCTCGCCGACCAGCGGTTCGGTCGCCGCGAGCTCTTCGCCGGACTCGGCGTCGAGTACTCGGATGCGCCCCTCGGCATCCAGGGCGACCACGTGGTCATCAGCGTCGTCGACCGCGACCACACGCTCGAGCTCGTGAGCCGTGTCGACGTGGGACCAGGTCCGCTCTCGCGTGCTCAGCAGCCAGAACCCTCGCTCTGCGGCGAGACCGGCCACCGTGGGCCGTCCTTTCCGCGCTTCGAACGCGGTGACGGCTCCGGCCTCGACGTCAGTCCCGTCGGGGAACGGGACGTGCTCGAGCTCCACGGCGTCGTCGGTCGCGGTCGCGAGCACCGCCCCGTCTCCGCACCCAACCGCGAGCGCCACGCGAGTCGTGATCGAATCGCTCGCGTCGGGGCACGGAGCAGAAGTCTCAGTCGCCTCGCCGTCGGCATCGTGGAAGACGAGCGTGTCGCCGTCGGCGATCAGGGCGCCGTCGCCGAGCGGTGCCACGACGCCCTGATCGGCATCGACTTCGATCCGGAATCGCTCGGAGATCTCTCCCTCGGCGAGCGCAGCGTTGTCGAGGAGTACCGCTTCGCCTGATCCCGCGAAGAAGAGGCCGGTGGACCCGGCGGTCGACAGCATGCCGGTAGAGATCCGTGCGGGCCCCTCACCCTCGACGGTGCCGACGAGGCGGGCCTCCGCACGGTAATAGTGGAAGTGGTCGACATGGTCCCAGGTCCAACGGCCGGAGTCGATGACCTCGACGCCATCCGCGGTCGAGACGAACGCGTAGCGTCCGTCGGTCGCGAGCGCCTCTGGAGCTCCGATGGCACCGAGGTCGCTCTGCTCCTCGTTCAACAGATCGAGCATTCCGGCGTTGCCCTCGGCATCGACGGTGACGAGAGCGAGCGGCGGCTCCGCCACTTCGGCAGCGCCAGCGATCTCGCCGTGACCGTCGCCCGCGCCGGCTCCGGCATCATCGTCCGGCTCGGGTGCTGTGGAGCACCCCGCTAGTCCGATGCAGATGACCGTCAGCGGGAGCGCGATCAGTGACCTCGACAGGTTCATGTGGTCCTTTCGTGAGTGGGATGGTGGGGGTCGGGCGGCGGAAGGTGCGCTCGAACAGTGCTCGGGCCGTCGAAGAACAGAGGGCGAACAGGATCGCCGATCCCGCGATCGACGCCCCCGCCGCGGTTCCGGCGTGCCACGACACGAGAAGTCCAGAGGTGACCGCGAGCACGCCGGTCACCGCGGACAACGCCATGGCGGTGGGGATCCGGACCGTCCATGCACGAGCTGCGACGGCGGGGGCGATGAGTAGACCGACGACGAGCAGGGTGCCCACGGCCTGGAACGATGCGACGACCGCGAGGGTGACGAGGCCGACCAGCGCGAGGTGCGCGAGCTGCGGGCGAAGGCCCAGGACCTGGGAAAGTCGCCGATCGAATGCTGTCGCGACGAATGAGCGGTGCATGGCCGTGGTCACCGCAAGAGTGACGACGAGCGCCACGCAGAGGAGGACGATGTCGGTGCTGCCGATGGCGAGAATATCGCCGAAGAGCAGCGCCGTGGCGTCGGTTGCGAAGCTGCGTGAGTGGGAAACGATGATCACTCCGAGAGAGAGCATCGCGACGAAGAGGAGTCCGATGCTCGTGTCATACGACAGCCGACCCCTCCGCTGCAGCACTCCGATCGCTCCGCTCATCACGATCGCGCTGACGGCAGCGCCGAGCAGGAGCGGCAACCCGAGAATCGTGGCGAGGGCGACACCGGGCAGCATGCCGTGCCCGATGGCCTCGCCAAGAAACGCCATGCCACGGATCACCACCCAGGTGCCCACGACGCCGCAGATCACCGCGACGAGGCTCCCGCCGAACAGGGCTCGGGTGAAGAATTCGGTGGCGAACGGTTCGAGAAATACTGGCACACCCAGAGAACGTACACGTTATCGATAACGATTATCAAATGCTATAGTCGATTGCATGGTTGATCCTTCACCCGCCGTCGAGGTGCGCGACCTGCACTTCGCGTACGAGGCGACTCCCGTGCTGCGCGGCGTCACGTTCACTCTTTTCCCCGGTGAACTGACGGCGATCACCGGTGCGAACGGGTCAGGTAAGTCGACGCTCCTCGAGCTCGTGGCCGGCGTCCGCTCCCCCGCGCACGGCACGATTGCGTTTCGCGGAGATCTCTCGCTCGTCCTGCAGCAACCCGACGCCCCGCGCACACTCCCACTCACGGGGCGCGAAACCGTCTCGATCGGCACCTGGAAGCGAGGCTTCCGAATATCGAGCGCGGATCGCCGGCGCGCCGTATCCCGAGCGCTGGAACGCGTCGGCATGAGCGAGCTCGCCGACCGCCCGCTCGCGACGCTCTCCGGCGGCCAGCGTCAGCGGATCTTCGTCGCCCAGGGCATCGTGCGGCGGCCCGATGTGCTCCTCCTCGACGAGCCCTCCGCAGGTCTGGACGCGGCCAGCGCTGAGCGAACGCAGCACATTCTCTCGGAGGAGGTCGCCCGAGGTGCCGCTGTCGTCTGCATCACCCACGATCGCTCCGAGAGCGACGGTGCCGATCGCGAGATTCGGCTCGCGGAGGGCCGCGTCTCGAACCCCAGAGACATCTCCGGGCGCCGATGACCGACGTCGAGGTCACCGTCGTCGTCGGCACGTGCGTCCACGAACGCACTGACTATGCCGTGCGCCTCGCAGCCGCGACCGGCCGCGCACTGTTCTCGGCGAGACGGTTGGCGATGAGCACCGACCCTGTCAATGAGGCGATCGCGGTGCTCCCCTGGGCCCATGCCTCGGGAGCCATCGTCGAGCTCCCGACCACGGTACCGCTCGAGGACTTCATCGCAGCAGCGGCAGGCGAGCACCACTCCTGTCGCATCACTTCCATCGTGTGCGTCGCCGACGCGACGCACCTCATCGACGATCTCCGGAGCGATGCGTACGCCGTCACGAGACTGATTCCGTCAGATGACCCTCCCGGCGCCGTATCTCGCGAACACACGGCCGTCGCCATGTTCACCGCTCGCCAACTCGAGGGCGCATCCACCGTCGCACTGATGAACTGGCAGGGTCTCGCGACTCCGAACCTCACAGCACTCGTGGCGCTTGTCAGCACGCTCAACCCGACGGCCCACGTCGCACTCGACACCGAGCCGATGCGCGATCCCGAGCGCCCCGCAGGCGGTATTCTGCCTTCGGGAATCCGTGCGGGTTGGGTCTCCCTCCTGCAAGGTCACCACCGCCCGAGACACACCGACCGCAGGGTCGGCTCGCTGCATTATCAGCAGCTGCGCCCCTTCCACCCGGCACGGCTGCGCACGCTGCTCGACGAACGGCTCGATCCGCGAGAATTCGGTACCGTGATCCGGTCGGCGGGCTTCTGCCGGATCGCAACGAGGGCGTCGACGCTCGCCCGCTGGGATCACGTCGGGCAGGTCTGCTCGATCGACCCGGTCACCCCGGTGCAGGCCCCGGAGACGGCGGTGCGAATGGCGGCCACCGGGCAGGATCTCGCGTTCTTCGGTCTCGACCTCCGAGTCGAGGCGCTACGCACTGCACTGGACGGCGCCGCACTCACGGACATGGAGCTCGCCGCGGGTCCGCCCGCGTGGGCGCAATTCACCGACCCGTTCCCCGCGTGGAGACCAGCTTCCAGACCACGTTGACCACGAACGCACCTTCGCTACCGTGGAGGAGTGACCGCATCCACTCCGCAGCAGCCCCCGCTCGTCACCGACCGACTCCGTCTCCGCCAGCATGCGACCGAAGACGTCGGGCCACTCCAGAGAATCTACGGACGCCCCGACGTATCCCAATTCTTGCTCGAAGAACCGTGGAGCCTGGAGGACGCCGAGCGAAACGTGCACGAGCGACTCTCTCGGAACGATCTGGAGGGAAGCAACGGCGCGCTCTCACTCGTGATCGAACTCGACGATGCGACCATCGGTGATGTGCAGCTCTGGTTCACTGACCGCGAGCGTCGGGTCGCCGAGATCGGCTGGGTACTCGATCCGCAGCACGGCGGTCGGGGTCTCGCCGCCGAAGCCGTCTCAGAGGTGCTGCGCTTCGCCTTCGAGTCGGCGCGCCTGCATCGCGTCACCGCGCAGATGGACGCGCGGAACACTGCATCGGCGAAGCTCGCCGAGCGAGTCGGGATGCGCCGTGAAGCGCATCTCCGTCAGGACTGGTGGAGCAAGGGCGAGTGGACCGACACGGTCATCTTCGGCATGCTCGAGACTGACCGAGCGCACTGCTGAGACCGTTCAGCCGAGCTTCGTGACGATCGCGGCGATCCGCCGCGCGCGCGTCTCTGGCGCTTTGGCACTCAGGACCGAATTCACGTGAGCCTTGCGTGCGCTCGGCGCTAACCCATCGAACGCACTCCGCACCCCCGCGGCGTCGAGGGCCGCGGTCAAATCCTCAGGGACTTCGACGGTTCGGGGGGTCGTGTCGAGCTCCAGGTCGACCGCGATCGGGTCGCCACCGGCGAGCCCGGTCGCCGCTCGTTTGTCCGATGAGAACGGGATCAGGTGACGCCCACCCATCACCGCCAGCGTGCTTGGATACTGATAGCCGTTCACGGTCACGGATACGGCCGCCCGCTTCCCACCGCCGAGTGCATCGACGACCTCTGCCGGCACTTCGACCCCAGTGTTGTTGCCGTCCTGAAACAGCGTTGTCTCGAACCTCATGGCTCATTGTCACACGGAACCAGGGGAAGCTGGGCAGGAGAGCAGCGTCACCTCGCGCGACCGCGAATCCCATCGGCGCAGTGCGGCGCCGACACCCACGAACGCCGGCTCCACGAGACTCAGCGCCCGTTCCAGCGACGCGAGTTGCACTCGTCGGGCGAGAGTCACGTGGGGCACCCACTCTTGCGGCGCCGTATGCGGCGCGTCGTCGCCGACTCCGGCTGCGCGGTGCACCGACTCGTGCAACGACAGCAATTCACGCGTCATCCGCACGGGTCTGGCGAGCACCCCGCGGTCCCCGCGACGAAAGACGATCGGGTCGCCGAGTTCGATGCCGATCGGCAGTTGAGATACGGCTTCCTGGAACGCGCACTCCCGGAGTTGCCGGCGAACGAGCATCGTCACGTGCGGGCGATTACTCGGCGCGGGATTCGCGCCCTGACTCGAGAGCCCTGCCACAGCCAGGCGATGCCAGTCGGCGCGCACGCGCGCCTCGGTCTGAGCGTCGAGGAGCATCTCGATGCTGATCATGACTGGCGATCACTCTGACTTGAGCTTCCGCAAGGCGGACCCGCGATGTGCGGCGCGTGATCCTGTCTTCTCCGATTCGACGATATACGAAGGCTCCTCACGCGATGCGGTGAACTTCTGCCCGTCATGGGTGAAGTCTCCCGTCTTCCTCTCCACGACCTTGCCCTGAGTTCTGCCCTGCGACGTGTTCCAGCTCACTCGGTCGCCTCGCTTCAAGTCTGTGCTCATGACCTCATTTCACCGAACAGGATCCGCACCGTGCAACCCCTTGCGCGGCCCCGCCGGGGCATCCGCTCCCCTCACCCGGAAGAGATGGGCGGTGGCACGGACCTCACCCGCCAACGTTACAACAGGAGTTATGCGCGCATCAGATTCGTCCAGGCAAGAACGCGGCGGAAGCGCGTATCCATGAGCAGGTCAGGACGAGCAGGCCTGACCACCAGGCTCGTGTCTCTCGCCGCATTCTTCGCCACCGCAGCCGGTATCTATTTCGCCAGGGGCATAGTTGCGCCCTTTGTTCTTGCCCTCGTGCTCGTGATCATCTTGTACCCCGTCCGCCGCGGACTCAGATCCCGCGGCGCGCCAGACTGGGTCTCATCTCTCTCGTTGGTCACTCTGGCCTGGGGCGCGGTCGCCGCCGGGGTCGTCCTCGTCATAGCGATGACGGACGCGATGATCGATATCGTCGTGTCGCACCGCTCCGACATGATCGAGGCGCAAGAACAACTCCAATCACTCCTCACCTCGACCGGACTCAGTGGAAGTTTCGACGGCCTCCTCCGCACCTGGTTCGACCCGGCCTCCCTCGTCGAATTCCTTTCCCGCTCAGCCGGTGCCCTGACAGGCGCGGTCTTCGCTGTCGTGCTCGTCATGCTCTACGCCACATTCTTAGCTTTTGATGCCAGCAGGTTCGAACGCGTGCTCGGCGAGTTCAGCGTTCGCCGCATTGCAACGGTGCGACGGTTGTCCGGCTGCGCATCGGCTATTCGGCGCTTCATCGTGGTCAACACGACATTCGGCATGATCGTGGCGGTACTGGACGGGATCCTGCTCGCGGTGCTCTCGGTACCGTCTCCCCTTGTCTGGGCGCTCCTCGCCTTCGTTACGAATTTCATCCCGAGCATCGGTTTCGTCATCGGCGTGGCACCACCGGCGCTGCTCGCGTTCCTCGTGGGAGACTGGCACATCGGTCTGGCCGTCATTCTGGGGTACTCCATCATCAATGTGGTACTGCAGTCCTTCGTACAACCGAAGTTTGTCAGCCACGCGGTCGACCTCAGTCTCACATTAACTTTTCTCTCCGTCATCGTATGGACGGTGCTCCTCGGCCCTACCGGGGCGATTCTCGCGGTTCCCCTGACCCTCCTCGCGCGAGCGGTACTCCTCGACGACTCCGAGACTTCGCGCCTTGCGCGTTGGATCACGGGAGACGAGAGCGAATCTCGAGGGGAAATCGGATAGCTCTGTCGAAAAATTTCAGTACATCAGTGTATCGAACCTGCGTACACTGTCGACATGAGCCCGAAGAATGTGTTCCGCGAGCAGCGTCGCTTCGCTCATGTCGTGCCGGAGTGGCAGTCAGGAAGTCTGCTCCGACCGCGCGTCACCAACCTGATCGACGCCCGCATCGCCCCGGGCGGCGCTGCACTCCTGATCACCGCTCCTGGCGGCTTCGGGAAGACCACGGCAATCACTGAGTGGGCACGCGGGCACATTGGCCGAGTGGCCTGGCTGGGCATCGGACCATTCGCTCCTCAGCCGGAGGTACTCGGCCTCGAGATCCTCCACGCGCTGCAAAAGCTCGCGCGATCGTCATCTCAGCATGACCTGCGCCACTTTCTCGAGATCGCTGACGAACGCCTGCCCCCATCCGCACTCCTCGACCTCCTGCTCGAAGCTGCAAGCTGCGCAGATGCACCCTTCTACTTGGTCATCGACGATGCGCACCGGGCGGGGGGCGCTCTCTCGGGCGGCGTTCTCGGGGCGCTCCTCGCCGAAGCTCACCCACCACTTCGCATCGTCATCGCCGGCTCGGACGACGTTGAGCTTCGGCTGTGCGAACTCCTGCTGAACCATCCCGAGCACCGACTCACGAGCGCGGACCTCGCGTTCACCGAGGAAGAGGTCGGAGCACTCTTCGCGCAAGCATCGACGTCTTCCGACGTGCACGCCATACATGAAGAGACTCGAGGGTGGCCGATCGCGGTTCGTGCGGCACAGCTCACCCGCGCGGATATCGCTCTCGGACGCCGCATCGACGGCCCGGTTTTCACGGAGTACATACGCAGTCGCCTGCTCGGCACGCTCCCAGCAGATCTCGAGGAGTTCGTGCTCACAACTTCGGTATGCCATGACATCACTCCTGGACTTGCGCAGGCCGTCACCGGGGACGACGCGGCACACCAGAAGCTGGAGCATTGTGTCTCCACGGGCCTCTTCCTCGATCGGTACGACACTCGCGGAGGGCCGGTGTACCGCTGGCATGAGCTGTTCGCAAAGCAGTGCCGATCAATACTTCAAGAGCGCGACCCTCGCCGACTCCACGATGGATTCGTCGCAGCAGCAAGATACACCTCTGCGGACCAACCACTCTCATCCATGGGGTACTGGTTGGATGCGGATGAACCGGAACTCGCCGTCACCGCCATGCTCGCGCACTGGCCGCAACTCCTTGTCGGACGTGAGATAGAACCTCTGTACCGTTGGTGCGCCCAGCTACCTCACCCCTACAACGATGACCCTCGCGTGCTCCTCGTGCGCGCCTGCGCGCAAGATATTCTCGGTGACAGCGATTTCGCACGCATGCTGCTCGCGCGCGCCGAGGCACGGGCGGACGGCATTGTCGAGCGTTCATCCTACGAAGCGCTGCACGCGCAAGCATCCGTGCAACTCGCCGATGATCGAGGAGAGCTCGTCGATGCGACTCGAGCGGTGCAGAAGCAACTCATTGAGTCGCCGTCTATGACCGGCGCGACTCGTGCGGCGCTCACGTACCTCGCGGGATATGCCCTCCTTCGGCACCGGCGTGATCCTCCGCTCGCGGTTCAGTTCCTCTCCGCGGCCGTAGTCGAAGCCGAGGCGGTTTCCAACTTTCCCCTAGCCGACCGCGCGAGAAGTCAACTGGCATACACGCTGGCCTGGTCGGGTGAGTTCCGGTCCGCGACGCGGACGCTCCAGGGGCGTCCGACTGAGTCAGACTCAGGACCATGGGTCCGCTACGCCGGCTCGGACGCCGCCGCCACGACGGCGGCTGGACACGTGGCGTTTTGGCAGGGTGATCTCGAGCTCGCGAGACAGTCTTTCTCACACGCGCTGCAGGGAGCCAACGCACATGCAACCTTCGCGGGCATTGCTCGGATGATGTTCGCGTTCACGGCCGCTGCCCTTCACGACCCCCTCCTCTGTCGTCGAGCCGCCCAAGAGCTGCAGGCAATCCCGAACAAGATGCGCCAGGGCGTCAGCTGGCCCGCGTTCCGGCACGCGGCAACCGCAGCTTTGCATGAGGCGGCGGGTCATCGTGGCCGAGCGCTCGGCATTGTCGACCGATACGCCGACGCGACTGATCTCCCGCTCGTGACAGCTCTGCTCGCTGGGATCGCCACGCGAGCAGGCAAGCACGATCTTGCCGCCCAGATGCTCGCGAGACAGTCTAATTACTCGGGCTTCTCATATCTCAAGGCGACGACGAGCGCCGGGGAAGCACTGCTGCTGTGGAACGAGGGCCATCGAGATGGCGCGCACGAGTCCATCGAGCACGCACTCGATCTCGCGACCGAGGAGCACATAGCTTATCCCTTCGCACAGGGCGGAATGGCGATGCGACGCCTGCTGCACGAGCATCTGACATGGGGAACCGAATTCGAGGGCTTCATCACCCGATGCTTCTCCCCGGAGACGCCACGCGGGCCGCTCCAGCATCTTTCGGAGCGCGAACAGGCCGTCTTCGCCGAGATGAGAACCGACAAGACCATGCAGGAGATCGCCGACGCCCTCGAGGTCTCCATCAACACGGTCAAGACCCATCAACGCTCCATTTACCGCAAGCTCGACGTCAGCACCCGACGAGATGCCGTCAGGCAGTTCTCGTAGACAGAGACACCCTGACGCGCACAATGCCCTGATGCGTAGTGCCGTATCGCCCGATTCGGGTGTGGACGCTCACCTGGCTCACGGAGATCGAGCATACTGCCGCTCTCGAATGATGATTCACCCGACGACGCGGCAGGGAAGAGATATGGACGCGGACCACCGCCACATCACGCTTTCGATCAGAGTCGCTGAACTCGAGTCGGAGAACCGCAAGCTCCGTGCCGAGAAGTCGGGCAGCCATACTCCCCAAAAGGTGCGCGGCGTTCTCGCCACTGTGCTGATCTCGGCCAGTCTTCTCCTCGCCCCGGTAGCCGTCATCGGAACATGGACTCAGGTCCAGCTCGTCGACACCGATCGCTTCGTCGAGACCTTCGGACCCCTCGCCGAGGATCCGGCAGTGCAGGCATTCGTGTCGCAACAGATCTCCGGCGCCGTCGAAGACGCCGTGGACATCGATCGCTTGGTGAGCGACATGATTGCAGGGATCGCGACACTCCCGCTTCCCGATAGAGCAGAATCAGCACTCTCAGCGCTGGAGGGCCCGGCCGCGGCAGGCATTCGTTCCGTGCTCCACTCGAGCGTCGACCGAATCGTCGAGTCTCCCCGTTTCGCGAATCTGTGGGCGGCGACGCTCAGGGAGACCCATCAGCGCGCTATTGCAGTCCTCCAAGGCGCGCCGGATACCGCACTCGAGCTGTCAGACTCAGGCGTACTGTCCTTGCGGCTCGACGAGGCGACTCGACAGATCAGTGCGGAGCTGGCGGACCGAGGAATCGGGATCGCGGAGAACATCCCTGAGATCGATCGATCGATCCCACTGCTCACTTCCGATGCCCTCGTAACGACGCGAGTCGTGTACCAGACCGCGACCCTCGCCGGGCACTGGCTGCCCTGGGTCGTGCTGGCGCTCTGGGCGGGCGGCGTTGCGCTCGCTCCAGCGCATCGAAGAGCGCTGGTCTGGGCGGGGAGCGGACTGACCATCACTTTTCTCCTTCTGGCCGGCGGGCTGGGAATCGGACGATGGGGCTTCGTCAGCTCGGTCAGCCCCTCGCTCATGCCGGCTCCGGTCGCGCACGCCATCTACGAACAGTTGACCGCGTCGATGGCGTCGACCTCCGTCGCACTCGCGTTCCTCGGCGCGGTAATCACGCTCGGCGCCTGGCTCACCGGACCTGCCCGCTCAGCACGGATGCTGCGCCTCAGCACGTCGTCCGCATGCGCCTCGATTCGGACCGCCGCGGCGAAACGGGGCATCACCACCGGACGATTCGGCAGGCTCGTCGACCGATCGAGATCGGGGATACTCGCTGTTGCCGTGGTCGGAAGCGTGGTGGCGCTCTTCGTCAGTCGCCCGATAACGGTGTCCGCGGTGTTCACGTCCATCGCGGTGCTGGCTGGTGTGATGGTCGCTGTCGAGCTGATACGCCGGCCCTCCGACCCCGCCGACCCGTCACCCAGCACGGCTCCTTCGACCGCGGCAGAGGAAACCGCGCCGGAGCCATCACCATGAACTCAATTGCTGAGATGCGCGATGCCGTCTTCTTCGCGGGAGCGGAACGTGGAACACGGCTGCAGCGCTTCTGGATTCTGCTCATTCTGTCTTCGGTCATCGCCGCCGCCGGGGTGGCTGCAGACTCCACGGCCACGGTCATCGGTGCGATGATCATCGCACCACTCATGCTTCCCATTCAAGGAGCCATGCTCGCGACGGTTCTCGGCGATCGCCTGAATCTTCTCCGCAGTATCTCTCTCATCCTCGCGGGAATGTCGGCAAGCATCGCAATCGGATACGTTGTCGGGCTCATGGTTCCCCAAGACATCGTTGCAGCGACCAACTCGCAAGTCGCGGGGAGGGTCACTCCTCGACTCATCGATCTTCTCGCAGCTCTGGCGACGGGAGTCGCAGGCTCGATCGCCCTGGTACGCCGCGACATTTCCGACACGCTCCCCGGCGTGGCGATCGCGATCTCGCTGGTACCGCCGCTCACCGTGACCGGCCTCACCATCGAGTCTGCCAGCTACGGTCAGGCAGTCGGCGCACTCTGGCTGTTCGCCACGAATGTCGCGTCGATCCTTGCCACCGGTATCGTCGTCATGTCCGTGTACCGTGTCCGTGATCGGTCGTCCGATACCGGCGCTACGCCGCAGAAATCGACACGTCGGTCAACCGCCGTCCTCGTGATCATGTTGGCGGTCATCACAGTTCCTCTCGCCGTTTCATCGATTTCGACGGCACGGAGCGAGCACGACTTGAGTACGATTCGAGCGCTCTCGGAGAACTGGGCGACTGAAGCCGGATGGCACGTCGTCGATGTCGAGGTGGAGAAGCCCCGCATCGTGATTCAGGTGAGCGGCGAGGCGCCGGAGCCGAGAACGGCCTCTCTCGCACGCGATCTCGCAGCGTCCGGTCTCGACTTCGACACCGTCAGCATCGAGTTCATTCCCATCGAGCGGATCGAACTCGAGGCGACCACCTGAGGCGGGTTCCACGCCGTCACCATTCCCTGCGGCGACCCGCCTCTGCGATCGCCTCGCGTAACGAATCCCCGAGACGGGACGAAGCCCGGAAGATATTCTCTTCCCCCACCACTTCCGCGACACCCGTAAGCCGGAGCTGTTCGTCGAGTCTTTCTGCGACTCCGACGATCATGAGGTCCGCTCCGCCCGACTGCAGCTCGACGGCGTACCCCCGTATCATCGTCAGGAAGGTCACCCCCAAATCTTCGACCCCTCGAAGTCGGATGATGACCACCGCCCCGTCGATGCGCCCCTTCGGAGTCGGGAGCTGTTGTCTGAACACCTCGGAAGAGGCGAAGAACAGGCTCCCGTATGGCACCAACACCACGGTCTCTCCGCGATCGATGTTCTTCGGTGGAGTCACCTCGCGAGGGCGGTCGCTGGCCGGTTCCACCACCCACCGGACCACCCGAATGCGGTTGGACTGACGGGCGACGAACAAGATCACCGAGATGCCCGCACCGGCCAGCACCGCGTACTGCAACGGAATTAACAGAGTGAGAGCAAACGTTGCGGCACAGATCGCAGTCGGCACAGCGCCCGTCCGCCACACCAGCGTGAGTTGATGCACTTTAATCGAGCGCACACCCACGACGATCAGGAGGGCTGCGAGCGCTGGCATCGCTATCTCACCGATGAGCGGGCCGCACGCGAAGACAGTGACCACCATGACTGCGCTCGCGACGACTCCGGTAAGAGCACTGCCAGCGCCTGCGCTCCGCGCGAGCGCGGTTCCCGACATCGAGCCGCCCACGGGCAGTCCGTGGAGCATTCCTGACGCGATATTGGCGAGACCTTGACCGCGGAAGTCGGCGGAAGGATCGGGATGACGGCCGTCGGGGTTCGCCACTGATCCTGATATCGCGGCACCCTGCACCAGCCCGACCAAGGCGAGAGAGCACGCTGGAACCAGGAGGGCGCCGATCACCGAGAGATCCGGCACCGCGAGCGACGGAAGCGAGCGGGTGACCTCGGCAATCGTGGAGAGAGTAGCCACCTGGGCTTGCGGCACCAGCGTCGCGAACACTGAACCCGCGAGCACACCGACGACCATCGACAAGGCGCCGAGCGGCGTGCGTCCGAGAGCGAGAATCACCGCGATCGTGACCGCACCGACGCAGAGACTCCACCAGTGAAACTCAGACGGACTCAGCATCGTGTCCACAAGTCTGGTGAGGCGGTGAGTGCCTACGCTCGCGTACCCCGTGAAATTCTCCAGTTGACCGAGCACGATATTGACGGCTACCGCATTGACGAATCCGATGATCACCACTCCGGGGATGAACCGCACCAGCTTGCCGAATCCGGCAATACCCAAAACCAACATTGTGAGCCCGCTGCAGAGCACCAGAGTCGTAAGTGCACCGGCGGAGTTCGCTCCGTGAACTTCGGGCGCCTCGGCGACGATCACAGACATCGCTCCAGTCGCCTGGACCGTCATGAATACGGACCCCGTGGTCAACGCCCCGACGAACGTACCTACGATGTAGGCGTTCAACCCGATCAGCGGGTTAACGCCAGCGAGCACACCAGCGGCGAGCCCATCAGGAACGCTTTCAATTCCGAGAGTCAGGCCCGCCCTGAGGTCGGCGATGACCGTTCGCCGTGAGCCGAAACGACTCAGGTATCGATTCACATCGTCTCGCCAGTTCACCAGCGGCTCCCGATGAACGCTCGGTCGAGTTGCAGGAATGCGACCAGCAGCAGAAGCCCAGCACGGAGGAAACCATTGTTCCGGAGCACCCAGCCGCGCAGGGCAGTGAGCGGCCCGACTGCGCGATCGCCACCCGCGATCAACAGCATGGTGGGCACGAGGACCGGGATCGATGCCACCGCGACGAATCCGACCGCCAACCAGACTTTGTCTGGAGGAGCCAAGTCAGCGAAAGTAATATCGATCGCCGTGGCGAGGATCAACGAGAGGTTGGTCGGGTTCGCGGCGAATACCCCTGCTCCGAGGATCAACGATCGGGGCGCAGTCGAGTGCCGACTCATCCGCACGAGTCCGGGGAGCTCCGCGGTCGTATCTGCAGGAAGCTCACGACTCCTGACCACAGCGGCACGTTCCAGCAACGTCCTCGAACGCCGAAAGGTCCATATCGCCCCGCCTCCGCAGATCAGCGCGATGAGGAGGTGAACGTAGCGCAGGGCATCCGTGCCTACCGGGGATTCGTGAGCGCCAGTCAGACGCAACATCACGGTCGCGCAGACCAGGAGCGTTGCGATCGACGAGGCCCACCCGACGGAGAAGCACGCGCTGTTCCGGATTGGTCGGTCGGACAGCACGATTCCGAGAATGACGAGCACTGCGAGCGGGCTCGCCACGAGGCCGAGTACTACGGGCAAGATCCGCCAGATCACGAGAACGAGTTCATGCATGATCCGCCCATTCTTTCCGCTGCGCGACGTCCGGGTGTCCTCCACCAGTGGATCTTGAGAATCGCCGGTTCTCACCCCCGTTGCTCGCGCGCTCATCCTCGACGGGTGAGTGCCTCGGAAACTCAGCATGACCTCGGACGAGAATGAACCCGCAGGTGGGATCGATTCGCCGGCGAGTGGAGAGGAACACATTGTGCAGCGACCTCTGGCAGGGCTGACTCGAACGCGGCTCGTCACCGAGACACTTTCGGGTGTCACTCTGCTGGCGATCGCAATTCCTCTGAACATCGGGTACGCGCAGATCGCCGGCCTTCCGGCCACCGCGGGCCTGTATGCACTGGTCGTCCCCACGCTCGTCTACGCGCTTCTCGCTTCATCCCGTCAAGTCGTCGCGTCCCCTGACGCCGCAGCGGCCGCACTCGTCGCCTCCTCCATCGGCGGGTTGGCTGTCGCGGGTTCGGAGCAATACGCCACGATGGCTCTCGCTCAGGCGATTCTGTGCGGAGTCATGTTCGTCCTCTTGGCGTTCTTCAAGATGGGATTTCTCGCAAACTTCTTGTCGAAACCCATCCTGATCGGTTTCGTGGGAGGACTCGCCCTCGACATCCTCGTTTCGCAGGTCGCCAAAATGCTCGGGGTGAAGATCGAGTCCGGTGGAGAGTTCGTCGAGAAGGTTGTCGGGCTCGTGCAGGGTCTCGCTGGGGCGAACGCGTGGTCGATCGTCATCTCGGTCGGTGCAATTCTCATCCTGCTGGTCGGCCGCCGCATTCGGGCGGCCGTCCCCTGGGCGCTCATCGTGATGGTGCTCGCAACGGTCGTCACCGTCACCGCCAGGCTCGACGAGTACGGCGTGGCCGTTCTCGGTGAGGTTCCCGCGGGTCCCCCTGCTCTCACCTGGCCTGTTCTCTCCTGGCTCGAGTGGCTGGCACTTGTTCCTTCGGCGCTCGCTCTCACGATGGTGACAACCGCTGAAGGCTTGCTGGTTTCGCGCTCGTACGGAGAGAAGCGCGGCTACGCGACTCAGCCCAATCGAGACCTTTTCGCGTTCGGGGTGGCCAACATTACCGCGGGGGCACAGGGAAGCTTCGCCGTAGGATCTTCGACCAGCCGGACGGCGGCCATGGACCAGTCCGGTTCGCGCACGCAGTTTCCTTCGCTTGTGCTCGCGGCGGGAACTCTGCTGCTCCTGCTATTCGGTACCGGCTTGCTCGCCGACATCCCCTCGCCTGCAATCGGCGCGATCGTCGCAATTGCCGTGCTCCCCCTCCTCGGTGTGCGCGAGTTCGCACGGCTCTGGAGACTCGATCGATTCGAATTCGCGATCGGCGCGACCTGCTTCGCAGTGACGCTCTTCGTTGGATCGATCCCGGGCATCCTCGTAGCGTTCGTTCTCGCGCTGCTGAATATGGCTCGACGGGCGGCGACGCCTGCGATCGATGTTCTCGCATCGGACGACAACCCGCAGCAATCGCTCCTCGAGAGCGCCTCCCCTGGAGCACTCACTGCGCCGGGCGTGCTCGTCGTCAGGCTCGCAGCTCCATTGTTCTTCGCGAATGGCGTGGTGTTCTCGGACACAGTGAAACGCGCTGTCACCTCAGTGGGTAAAGATCCTCTGCGCGCCGTGATCATCGACATGGAAGCCGTGACGGACGTCGATGTGACGGCCGCGGAGTCGGTGACGGAGTTGTCGCAGTGGCTGCAACGAAGAAATATCGTTCTCTCGTTCAGCCGCCTGCGACCACGCTCAGAAGTCCGCCTCCGACGACTCGGCGTCATTCAAGACCAACAGACTTTTCCCACCAATCGGGCTGCCGTCGCCGCGTTCTCGCCTCCCGACCCCCTGCAGTCATCACATGAATAATTCACGAGAAGGAGCACGCACCATGCAATTCCGATACGGCCCCGTAGAGCTCTCGTTGATCGACTTCGCTGACGGGCCACCAGACCTCGACGTCTGGGCAGCGGTTGAAACGTTGGTCAGCGCCGGAGTGCTGCGTGTGCTCGATGCCATCTGGATCAGCAAGGACGCGCAAGGAAACATGACATTCGAAGAGGAGGTATCTGATGCCTTCCCACTTCTGCGCGAGAGTGAAGAGAGCGTAGACGGGCTCATCGGGGACGAGGACATGCAGGGTTTCTCGGAGGCCGTCGAACCCGGCTCATCCGCCCTCCTCGTTGCCTGGGAGTTGCTCTACGCCCGAGATCTCGCCGAGCGGCTCGGTTCCAGTGGCGGCACAGTGCTCAGGAGCACCCGCATCCCGGCCCCGATCGTCAATGCGCTCATCAACACCATCGAAAAGAACTGAGGAGAATGATCATGCCTATACGGAGATTCGGTCGGCCAGGCTTGCTGGGACTCGCCGCACGAACGGCGGTGGTCGCCGGAACCGCCTCGGCGGTCGCAGGGGGAATCGACAACTCGCGGCGACGCAGAAACCAGGCCGACCTCGAGCAGCAGCATTACGAGACAGCTCAACAGCAGGCACAGCAGGATTTCGCGCGCCAGGCGGATCCAGAGCCTGTAGCGGCATCCGGCGCGACAGGCGGCGACACCCGAGCGACTCAGGACCCGCCTAGCGGCATAGCCGAGCAGCTGTCCGAGCTCTCTTCGCTGTTCCAGTCGGGGGTGCTGACGCCCGACGAATTCGCCGCAGCGAAGACGAAGCTCCTCGCTTAGGGGCATCTCGTGAACGCGGCGATAGGTGAACTTCTTCCCCTCGCTCTCGGCGTGGCCATCAGTCCGATTCCCGTGATAGCCACGATCGTGCTCCTCCTCACACCTCACGCGAAACGGAGTGGCGGCGCCTTCGCGGTGGGGTGGCTGGCGGGGTGCGTGGGTACCATTCTCCTGTTCGCCGCGCTGGCGGGCACCCTTCCGCGTCTCGATGGCGCGAGCTGGATCCCCATCGTCGGCTGGGTCCAGGTGGTGCTCGGAATCGCACTCATCGTATTCGCGATACGTATCTGGCGCCATCGCCCCCGCGCGGAAGGAGCGGCGCAGCTGCCCGGGTGGATGCAGCACCTCGATCGCATGTCGGTCATCACTACGGTGGGGCTCGGCCTCCTTCTCTCGTCCATAAACCCGAAGAATCTGCTGATCGGCATCAGCGCCGGCATCGCCCTCGGCACGTCGTCTCTCACGGCGAGTGAAGCCGCCCTTGCCGTGGGAGTGTACGCGGTGATCTCCAGCTCTACCGTCGTCGCGCCAGTACTGGCGTACTTCTTCGCGTCGCGAAGACTCGCCGGTACGATGCGATCACTGAAGGAATGGCTCGCTCGTGAGAACTCGACCATCATGGCAGTGCTCCTCCTGATCATCGGGGCATCAGTTCTGGGAAGAGGTATGACGAGTGTCTGAACTCCGCACGCCCCTGCGGTGTGGCTCCGCGCAAACCGACCTCGATTCGCTATCGCTCGAGCTTCATCCTCGGTGCTGTTTCTGGACCGCACATCTCTTCGTAGGGCCGAGATGACAGTGCCACCATCCCGACCGCCGCAACGTCTACTCCTGCCAACGACCGCCGGGTATCATCGCTCATGGCTCCGGTACGACATCGTCGCTGGCCTGACGACCGGTGCAGTGGTCATTCCGCAAGCAATGGCGTACGCAAGTATCGCCAACCTGCCGGCTGAAGTCGGCATATACACCTGCATCGTCCCGATGTTGGTATACGCGGTTCTCGGTGGGTCGGCGGCCATGAGCGTTTCGACGACCTCGACGATCGCCACTTTGACCGCCACCACATTCGTCGCAGCCGGCGTCGCCCAGGGCGCAGAAGACGCTCTCGGCTCGTTGGTCACGCTCTCTCTGCTGGTGGGGCTCGTCCTCCTCGGGCTTCGGGCGCTCAGGCTGGGCGCCCTGATCGAGAACATCAACGTCGCCACGATACTGGGGGTGAAGATCGGCGTTGGCGGGACCGTCGCGGTCGCACAAATCCCCATCCTCCTTGGAGAAGACGTGAGGTCAGCGGGGGAAGGATTCTTTCGAGCCGTGCTCGCGACGGGACGTGCGCTCGAGACCGCCCATCTCCCGACAATCGCGATCAGTGTGGCTTCGATAGCGATCATCGTCTTCTGTAAACGCTACCTGCCCCGAGTTCCCGGGACGTTCCTGGTCGCCTGCGCAGGAATAGCCGTGGTGGCGTGGGCTGGAGTCGACGGCACAGGTGTCGCACTCATCGATCCCGTACCGCAAGGGCTTCCCGCTTTCACACTGCCCGATACGACTCAGTTGGTGGGGCTCTTGCCAGGCGCGCTGGCGATCGCCATCATGGCGTTTTTGGAATCGGCGACGGTCGCGCGCAGCGTTCAGGCAGCTGACGCGCCGCCCACAGATGCTGGTCGAGAGCTCCGAGCAGCAGGCGCCGCCAATTGCGCCGGGGCTTTCTTCCTGGCAATGCCCGCTGCAGGCGGCCTCTCTCAGAGTGCGGTGAATTACGCAGCAGGGGCGAAAACTCAGATCTCGTCACTGGTCACGGCAGGTTTGGCGATTCTCGCCGCGACGGCGCTGGCTCCGACAATCTCCCTGCTTCCGCAGGCGACGCTCGCGGCAATGGTGTTTGTTGCAGTTGTCGGGCTGATCGACATTCCAACGTTGATCCGCTGGGCTCGACTCAGTCCGGTTGATTTCTGGATCGCCCTTCTGGTCGCCGGTGTCGGGCTGACCGCCGGCTTGCTTCCGGCGGTGGCGGTCGGTGTGGCGTCGACGCTCCTCCTCGTGCTTCGAGAGATCAATTCCGCCCACATCGACGTCTTGGGGAAGCGAGATGGCGTTCTTGCTGTGCGTCTCGCCTACGGCCTCTACACGGCGAACGTCCGGGCGAACACTGATGCCATCCTCGGCATCATCGCAGCCGAAACTACTCCGGTGCGCATCGTCGCGATCGATGCTCATCAGCTTCGGTTCCTGAGCGTCACCGTGCTCACGAGCTTCGAGGAACTCGATCAAGAGCTGCGACGGTCAGGCGTCACCATACACCTTGCAGCGCTGCCGGAACAGGCGCGAGTGAGGGCCGTCCACAGCGAATGGTTCCTCTCACTCATTCGTCAGCAGCGCGTGCACACGAGCATTGCTTCCGTGCTCCCCGAGTGAAGCGCCGCCTTCCCGACCGCTTCACCTGGCGCAGCGAAAACCGATATGCGTGGTCGCGGTGTCCTCCGACTGGGGCGAGCGCGCGGCTGGGCGGTATCGAAGGCAGTACTCGGGTGCGCAGAGGTGCGACCCCCCCTTCAACACCCGACGCGCGTGCCGCGGATCCGGTTCTACAGCGAGCAGATTCGCTCGCCCGTTCGCACCTACTCCGCTCCACCCCGGCGGGACGTGTCGATGCGTCCACACATCCGCGGTCCACTCCCACACGTTTCCAATCATGTCGTACGCACCGTATCCGTTCGGAGGAAACAGGCCGACCGGCGAAGTCCCGACCCACCCGCCTGCACCGGAGTTCCAATAAGGGAATGCCCCTTGCCAGGTGTTCGCTTGGAGCGCTCCCTCGAGCGTGGACTCGTCACCCCAGGCGAATCGCCGACCTCTCATCCCGCCTCGAGCGGCCCACTCCCATTCGGCTTCGGTCGGCAAGCGCTTCCCCGCCCAGTCGGCGTACGTTTCCGCGTCTTCGTACGCGATGTGGACCACCGGATGATCAGCTCGCTCGCCGCTCAAGAAGGTACCGCCATACGGCCGCTTCCAACAAGCACCGGGGACCCACGTCCACCATTGACGCCACTCTCGGAGGTCGACCGGACCACGGGTCGGAGTGAATACCAGCGCACCTGGGACCAGGTCCCGCGGATCTGCACCGGGGAAATCCGACGGTCGCAGAGGTCGTTCCGCGACGGTCTGATAACCGGTCTCGGCGACGAACTGAGCGAACTGTTCGTTCGTTACGGCGTAAGCGTCCAGGGTGAAATCGGCTACTTCTCGCTCGTGCACCGGCCCCTCTTCCGGATAGAACTCCTCCGAGCCCATCAATAAGACTCCCCCGGGTATGTCGAGCATCGCAGCGTGTGCCCGCATCTCTACTCCCGGGAAAGCATCGCCGCAGCTTCCAGTTCCAGGTCGCGGTACTGTTCAGCGCTGACGTCGACCGCGACGCCCAGCAGCTTGCCTCCCGTGAATCGGAATGGACCCGAATACTGACGGCTCACAGGGTCCGCACTATCCCATCCGATGCAGAGGCCGTCTCCGCACAGTGTGAACTTGCCGATTTGCGTCCTCATCGGACCCTCGGCAACCACCTCATCATCCACGTACAGGCGCGTCACTCCGAGGGACTCACCATGTTCACCGACGGACTCTCGTTCGAACTCCACCCCCAAAGTGTGGGGGCCAGAGTCGAGTTCAGGCGATGAGAACGTCTGCTCGGGAGCAATGCCGAGAAAGTTGTAGACGTAGGTCAGCCGGTGATCTTTCACGAACAAGCTGTGCCCTCCGAACCTCGATCCGTGAGCGAAGATCACCCCCTCGGCTTCCCGGTCAAGAATCACATCGGCGATGATCTTGTACGATCGCCCGCGCACATTTACCGCGACACTCTCCGGCACCGCTGCCGTACCGGGATAGTACACATACCGTTCGCGGGGTCTCTCCGCTTGCGGGCGCTCTACCGTGATCTGGTCTCGAGCGGAACGGTCGTCAAGTGGGAGCACGAAGTTTCGCTCCGCCTCAGTGAACCAGGCACTGATGAGCTCCTCGAGTTTCTCGGGGTGTTCGCTGGCGAGATCGTGAGCCTCAGCTCGGTCTTCATCGACGTGGTAGAGCTCCCAGACGTCCGTGTCGAAACTGCCTTTCCCGCTGAGTGGAGCGTGGATCGCAGCCGCTTTCCAGCCGTCTTTCCAGATTCCGCGAGTCCCCAGCATGGAGTAGTACTGCACGTGTTTCGCTGTCGGGCCATCTGGTCGGGCGTCGAAACTGTACTTCATCGATGTGCCGTCCAACGGTCGCTGCGCGACGCCGCGGTAGTTCGCGGGCATCTCCAGACCGATGACATCGAGGATCGTTGCCACAACGTCGACGGAGTGATGGTACTGGTGCCGCAGTTCGCCCCGTGCGGCGATCCCTTTGGGCCAGTGCACAATCATGGGGTCGCACGTTCCACCCGAGAACTGCGAATACCGCTTGAACATCTGGAACGGCGTCGAGAAAGCGACGGCCCATCCAGTGGGATAGTGGTTATAGGTGTTCGGGGAGCCGAGTTCGTCGATCATCGAGAGATTCTCGGAGAATTCGTCCGGATACCCGTTGAAGAACTTGTTCTCGTTCACGGAGCCGTTCGGAGACCCTTCTCCGGAAGCTCCGTTGTCGGCGCAGTAGAAGACCAGTGTGTTCTCGAGCTGACCAGTCTCCTCGAGATAGTCGATGACCCGCCCGATCTGCGCATCCGTGTATTCCGAGAAACCGGCGAAAACCTCGGCGAAGCGCGAGAACAGTCGTCGCTCATCCGCGCTGAGTTCGCTCCACGGGCGCACTTCGTCCGCGGCATTCGCGACGTCTTCCGGCATCGGGTTCATAGGTGTGAGATCGGTTCCCTCCGGAACGATTCCGCGCTCCGTCATCCGCGCGAGAACCCACTCCCGATACGCCTCGTATCCATCGTCGAATGCACCGCGGTACTTGTCGATGTATTCCTGAGGGGCATGGTGCGGAGCATGGTTGGCTCCGGGGCAGAACCACATGTACCAGGGTTTCGACGGGTTCGAAGCCTGTTGGTCTCGGAGCATGCCCATCGCTTGGTCGGCGAGATCCTTCGAAAGATGGTAGCCATCCTCGGGAGTGCTCGGGGCCTCGATGAAGTGATTGTCCTCCACTAGGTCCGGGTACCAATTGTTCGTCTCACCGCCGAGAAACCCGTAAAACCGATCGAACCCTTGCTGCACTGGCCAGGCGGACCGATTTCCTCCTGGAGCATTGTCCTCTTCCGGAACGTTGTGGTCCTTCCCCACCCAGAAAGTTGAGTATCCGTTGTCCTGCAGAACATGGCCGATCGTGGCGCACTCCGCAGGGATGCGACCAGCGAATCCCGGGAATCCGTTCGTCCCCTCCATGATGACCCCGGTGCGATTGACGTGGTGATTCCGACCGGTCAGAAACGTTGATCGAGTGGGCGAACAGAGCGCAGTTGTGTGCCACTGCGTATAGACGAGTCCGTCCGCTGCGAGGCGGTCGAGTGTCGGCATATTGATACGTCCGCCATAGGGAGACCACGATGCCATCCCAGTATCGTCGAACAAGATAATCAGAACGTTCGGGGCCCCGTCGGGAGCGCTCTGCAGTTCGTACGGGGCCCAATCCGGAACCGAATCCCGTACATCAAGTCGAATCTCGCCCGCGAACTCACTATTGAAGTCTGACATCGCATCTCCTTCGGTCGGATGAACCACTCATCGTTGGGTACCGCCGACCGTAGCGGCAAGACCCCGGTCGGCGAACGGCCCTCACCCGCGGAGGGTGACGGTCGTTGGCACCGGGTCACACCGAGCCCGGCGGAGTCAGCGGAGGATCCGCGTGTTCACTCGTGACCACGGCAGTCAAGCCGTGAGCCTCAAGGACCTGTGACACGGTAAGCAGCACCATGGACGTGGTGACTCTCGTGCGCTCCGGGGCGTGCCAGAAGTCGACCCGCGCACCCAGACGATCAACGGAAACATACTCGAGAAGCACGCGCGGCGCGCGACTCCGGTCGAGTGCGCTGCACGAGGTCGTTGCCTCCAGTACTACTGTGAGGAGATCATCCGCGGATCGCCCGTCCCTGATCACACGAACATAGACGCTGCTCCGCCGAGCTCCCCTGGCCGACGTGTTCACCAGGGCCTCTCGGAGCAGGACCGCGTTCGGGATATGCACCCTCCGTCCGTCCGGGGTGGTCAGCACAACAGCGCGCCCATTCAGCTCATCGATGGTTCCACGCAAGGGTCCGCTCGGCCCGGCGAACTCGATCTCATCTCCCACCGCGATCGGTTTGCGAGTCTGCAGCAGCACTCCAGCCGCGAAGTTGTCCGCGATCCCCCGCAGTACGAGCACGAGAACTGCTCCGACGACCAGGAACACGGCGAGCAGCGGCTGCACATTCGCCCCGAGAAAGGCGAGTCCGATACCGAAACCCACGAGCATGATGGCGTACTGCGAGATGCGCCCCGCGAGTGTAGCTATCTCGACAGTGATACCCGGCGTGCGTTCGCCGATCGCCCGGACTCCTCGACGCGCGAGACGCGAGAGCACCCATGCCGTCAGGAGCGACGCCAGCGCGAATCCGATGTTCCACCAGTTCACCTGATCCGGTATTCGGTCAAGCGCTTCCATGTCGCTCCCTCGAGAGACGCCGTTATCGTTGCAGAACGTCCGGGACCACCGTGACCGACGGCACTCGGACACTCGCCACCAGTGCGCTCCCCTCCAGCGCCAGGCGGTCGGCGAGATCCTTCGACCACAGCACCTCGAAGACAAGCACCATGGCCACTGATCCTGATGGAAGGTAGTTCAGGAGCTCGCAGAGATCATCCTCGGACAAGATACCGAGCGCGTATGGTTCGAGATCCGCCAGCATCAGTTCATCCTGATCAACCTCGTGAATCAGTATGCTCCCGCTCGGCTCGATGCTGGCGATTACGAAATCGAGGAGTTTCACGCACCCTCGATCCTGCGGTCGCGAGACGGCCCGCAGGAGGCTGGGAGCAATGCTGGAGTCTTCCACCGCCACCACTTCGATCTCCAGCGGACCGAACGACACCCCGGTGTTCGCTGCAGCCGCCCCCAGCCCCATCGTCGCCTCTACCCCGCGAGCGCACGCGACTTGATGTGCTCGTACTCTGACTGCGAGATGGTGCCTGAAGCGAGGAGTGCGGCTGCCTTCTCGATCTGAGACGCCGGGTCGATGTGCACGACGGATCGGATGTAGTCGTCAGCTTCTCTCTTGTTCTCGCGCATCACTTCGGCGCTGCGTTCGCTCATCCCGTCGCCCCGGGCAACCAGGTAGATCAGTGCCGTCACGAAGGGGACGAAGATCAGGAACACAACCCACAGGGCTTTCGCCCAACCCCGAAGGGTGTCGTCCCTGACGATGTCGGCGAGGACGGTAAACAGCGCCATCAAATATCCGATGAAAATGGCGGCCCAGAGGAACCAGCCCACGATGGCCCATAATGACTCCCAAAACGACATGATCTCGACCCACTCTCTTGTATCTGTAACGGTTTCCCGTCTTCCCAGCGTCCCAGCGCAGATAGCTTTCGAGGCGATCACTCATCCGGGACGGGTGAAGGGACCCACCGCACTCAGGCCCCTACGAATCGCGCCGGCGTCTCGGGACCAGCAACAAGACGCTCCCGATTCCCATCAGGATCAGCGTCGCGATCACCATGGATGAGTGATCGACGCCAGTGTCGACCAGGTCCGCGTCGCGTACCGTACCCACTTCGACACTCGCCGGCGGCGACTCGACCTCATCTTCACGCGGATCCACAGCCTTCGCGGTGGCGACGTTGTACAGAGGCTCCCCGGTGAGATCTTCCGCGACCACGGTGTACGAAGCCGAGCAGTCAACCGAGTCGCCCGGCGAGAGCTCGACTTCGTCCGGACAGACAACTTCTGGAACGACTCCGTGACCTGAGAACTCCTGTTCCTCGACATGCGGGTCCCGAACGGTCACGGTGCCGAGGTTCGTCACCGTGAAGGTATACCGGACGACGTCGCCCGGTTGCGTGACGCGGGAGGGATCAGCCGACTTGACAAGCCCCAGAGCGGTGACCGGCTCCTGCAGAATCTCCACTGAAGAAGGATTCGATGAGACCGCCACTCCCTCTGGAGAGACACCTGTCGCGATCGCGGTATTCTCTATGCTGCCCGCGTCGACATCGGACTGTTCGACCTCGTATGTCGCGGTACACACGATGACCCCTGCAGGTTCAAGACCTACTGGCTCCTCCGGACACGTGATCGACGACATCTCCCCGGCACCTGAAAAACTGTCGTCGTCGACAGCGACATCGGTCAGCGGCACGTTGCCGGTGTTCGTTACCGCGAAGGAATAGGTGATCGTGTCTCCGACCGTGAGCCCATCTCGATTCGCAGTCTTCTGCAGTTCGATCATGGGGTTCTCGATCACGACTGTCGCCGTGGATTCGTTCGACACGGGTTCCTCGACACCTGGGGGTGGCGTCGCCGAGGCGACGGCCGTGTTGACCACCTCCCCCGCTTCTCGGTCCTCCTCAACAACCGAATAGTGAGCTACGCAGTCCACAGAACCTCCCGGCTCGAGCACGCCGATCGGGCACCAGACCCTGCTCAGGGTCCCCGCTCCCGAGAATTCCACTTCAGACACTCGAGGGTTCACGATCGAGACGTTCCCGGTATTCGCTACGGTAAACGTGTACCTGATCTCGTCGTCAACCGAAGCCACCGCCGGATCCGCAGTCTTCTCGAGGGAGATCGATGCGTCGCGCACAGCAGGGATCGAGACGTCACTGGGTGGACTGACTACGGGTTCTTCGCTCCCGGCGGGCAAGCCCATCGCCGTCGCGCTATTGTTCAGTGTTCCCGCATCGATATCGCGTTGTTGCACTGCGTAGGTTGCCGAGCACGTCATCGACGCACCACCGGCGAGAGACGTCTCCGGACAGATGATCTCCGTCATCTCCCCCGCACCACTGAACTCGGTCTCGTCAACGGCCACGTCGTTCAACGTGCGGTTGCCCGTGTTCGTGACGGCGAAGGAGTACGTGATCTCCTGCCCGACTTCCGAGTACGCGTCGGTTTCGGTCGACTTCTGCAGAGTGATACCGGACGAGCCGGGAATGACGACCTGAGCGCTTGCCTCCTCTGATACCGGCGCGGGCTCCACTCCCTCGGGTGGACTCGCGGTCGCCACCGCCGTATTGTCGACGACTCCGGAGTCGACGTCTGCCTGCGTCAGCTCGTACACCGCCGAGCAGTCGATGGCGGCGCCTGGGGCGAGCTCGGCAGGCTCGCTCGGACACACCACATCGGGGGTTCCGCCGGTCCCGCTGAAGAGCAGCTCGTCCACCCTGGGATCGGCGAGCGTCACGTTCCCGAGGTTCGTAATATGGAAGGCGTACTCGACCGAATCGCCCGCCGCGAACGCAGTGCTGGGCGATACGGTCTTCGCGAGTCCGATCGCGGGGACGGCAACACCAGGAATTTGCGCCGAGTCCTCATCGAGAACGGGGTCACCTCCGCCTACGGGGAGGCCTGTCGCCTGTGCTCCATTCGTGACCTGGGTTGCGTCGACGTCTTGCTGCGTCAGCGTGTAGGTTGCAGTGCATCTCATCGAGCGGTGAGCCGGCAGCGCATCGGTCGGGCACTCGATCGCCGAGACCGTACCCGATCCAGAAAACTCGAGTTCGGCCACTTCGACATCCTCCAGAGGGACGTTCCCGGTGTTCCTGACCGCGAAATGATAGGTGATCTCCTGGCCGACGACGAAGGTGTTTGGCTCGTGTGGCGTGGCGGTCTTCGTCAACGAGATGTTCGGGGCCGGTGCGGTCACTGGGGTGGAGGTCGAGGATTCGTTCGACACCACTGGATCCGTCGTCCCTGAGACCACCCCCGAGGCCGTCGCGGTATTCTCCACCGCTCCAGTGTTCTGATCATCGATGGTCACGGCATACGCCGCGTCAGCGGAACACGTGACCGTCTGACCGGGTTCGAGCACGTCTGCGGGGCATGTCACCGCACCTACCAGCGAGTCATCGATTGCCAATTGACCGATGGGCAAGTCACCGGTGTTGGTGACTTCGAACGTGTAAGAGATGCGATCACCGGTGTCAGCGATCCCGTTCCCGTTGACATCTTCTGGGGCACTCGCCTGTTTCTGGAGCAGCAGACTGGTGGGTTTGGCCTGGTTGACAATCGTGCAAGAAACGTAGTCTCCAATGCCGAGGTGCACCTGCGCGCTGAGACCGACACCTGCACCCGAGGGGAGGGTCGGGTCCCCCTCCCCATTCCGGAGGCAGGACCAATTCACGTCGTACCGTTCGAGGTCACCGCTCACCGCCCGCTCCGAAAATTCGAACGTTGCCCCTTGGTCGGTCGCGATTACGGTCTGCTCCTCGGTGGTCGCGGTCACGCCTGTCGCGCCCGTTTCCGCGTCGTAGAGCCGATTTCCCTCCTCGTCGTCAATCGCGATCTCGAACGAGTCGCCGGTAAAACGGGATTCGACCTCCTTGTTCAGTTCGATCTGGGACAGCAGCACTCCGAAACCGACGGCCTGCCGCCCGGTGCCAATCATTCGCTGACTGAACGTCTCCGGCGCATGGCTCGCCAGGATCGGGGTGCCTGACTTCGTGTTCGATGTATCCGCAGTACAGGTCACCTCTCGTGTTCCTACCCCGGTGAACCCGGAACTGCAGGCGTTGCCGATGCCTGGATCGGTCGTATCACCGGTGAGCGAGTAGATGGTGTTCGACGAGTTCCACCGAATCGACTCGCCCTCGTCAGTAGTCTCGGCATCCGCACCCACCAAAGAGAATGCGGTCGAAGTCTCCCCCGTCGGCGTTGTCAGCACGATGTCGCTGAGTTCGAGGTCCGTCGTCGTCCCCTCTCGGCTCTGGTACATCGCAGGCTGCCCCGCAACGCCGGTGTACGATCCGTTCCCGAGATACGCGGATCCGTAGGTGGGAAATGATGCCGCCTCGACCGGTCCCCCTGAGGCACGCAGCGTGAAACTCAAGGTGGAACCGCCCGGAAGTGATACGGACATCGTCTGGCCCCCCGAGCTCATCGCTTCGCCCGGATCGTAGTCTGAGAAATCAAACCAGCACAGCGTGGAGGCGTACCGTCCTGACCCTTCGGCGGCCGTTGAGCAGGTCGTTCCCGTCGCTGCGGAGGCTGGAGGTATCACCATGGTGCCCCCTGCGAACACGACAAGCAGCGCGCACAGCACGCTCATCGCTCTGATCCACCATTGCCGGGGACTCCGCCGAAGCTGTGTACGCATACATCGTCCTTTCAGGAAACGCTCAGGGGAAACTACCAAGCGAAACCGTTGATTTTGCGGCGACTCATCCCCTCTGGATGAGTCACCGCATCAGACTGCATTTCGGCTCACCGGCGCACCCCCGATACGCAACCCAGGTTGACTGAGCCAAACGAGCAACGTAGGTTGACAGCATGGAGTCTACAGACATCGCCGAGGTCGCGGCCGACACGAGCGACCCGCACGCAGGCCTGCGAGCCATTTCCTCGCTCCGCGCACTCACCGACGCCCTGGAACTCCGACAGGTGGAGGCCGGATTACGGGCAGGGATGACCTGGCAGCAGATCGCCGACGCCCTCGGCGTCACGCGGCAGGCAGCGCACAAGAAGCACGCCAGACGAGTCGACCAGACCATTCCGATCCCCCGGAGGCACGCATGAGCAAGTTCACCCAGATCGCCGAGACTTCGCACCGCCTTTCGCTCGCAGCGATGGAGGAGGCATCACGGACCGGACACAGGACCGCGGACATCGATCACCTCCTGCTCGCGCTCACGATCACCGACCAGCCGGCGGGCCAGGTCCTCCGAAGCCTCGGTATCACCCTGCACGCCACACGCGGAGCCATCGAGGACCAGCACGGGGAACAGCTCGCCGCTCTTGGCATCACTGCGAGTCCCCCACAGTCAGGGCCTATCGCCTTTCACGAATCCGGCGGGTACGAGTGGGGCGACCGTGCTCTTGCCATCATCCAGCGCGCCGGCGGACGAGGCCGACGAGGCGATGCGGGGGCCGTACTCAGGGAACTGCTCGCCGAACCCAGCGGACTCATTGAAAACGTTCTTCGCCGCCTGGACACCACGACGACCGAGGTGCTCGAGCACCTCGATGCCGCGGACCGCATCCCGGAGCACCCCGTCGGCCGCATCTCGCACCACGCACTCAGCAAGCGGACCGAGGCCTTCGTCCCCGCAGCGCCGCATGAGGTCTGGGCACTCATCTCGGATCCGGGGCGCCTCCCCGAGTGGGATGTCAGCATCGGCACCGTCGAAGGTGCGGCCACCCAGCCCCGGCAAACAGGCGGCAGCTGGGTCGCTCACTCCCCCACACATCGCCCCGACGGCAAGCCCCTGGAGGTGAAGCCAGCGATGCGACGCCGCAGCGTGCAGATCGACGCGTACGACCCCGAGGTGAGAGTCGTGTGGCGCGTCACCTACCCCGATATGGATCGCGCCAACGCGCGGGTCACCGACCTCGCGCTCGCTCCCGCCGCTGGCGGGACACAGGTGACGATCTCCTTCTCCTGGGACCGCCACCCCGATCGTCGGCGACAGCGGCTCCTCTCGTGGTGCATGCGACCGCTCACCCGTGTGGTGATGGGGATCCAGGTTGCGCAGATCGGCAGCGCCATCGGTCGCGTCTTCCGCTAGGTCTGAGCGTCAGGACACCGCGGCACCGCGCAGCACGTTGGCGTCCAGTCCATCGGCAAAGCGCTCATCGAGCGGCGCATCGGGCACGAGGAGCCGGTTGTAGCAGGCGGGTGAACGGCCAGGTCCTGTTCGCGAACGGCGACACCGCCTGACCGGTCACCCGGGTGGCGGGATCCGCTCTCCGAGTCGCGCGAGTTCGATGCGCGACGCGGTGCCGGTCTTCGCGTACAGCGATCCGACGTGCGTCTTCACGGTCGTGAGTCCGAGGTGCAGCCGTTCCGCGATACCCGGATTGGAGAGGCCCGCGGTCACGAGGTCGAGTACCTGAGCCTCACGAGGCGTGAGACGGGACCTGTCGAATCCGGACTCCCCCGCGGATTCCGGTGGACCCCCGCCCGACGCGTTCAGTTTGGCGATGATGCCGCCGGCGACCGCCGGGTCGATGACGTGGCGGCGCTCGGCGATGTGATGCACAGCGCGGATGAGATCGGGCCCCCGTGTGCTCTTCAGCAGGTACCCGCTCGCTCCGGCGGCGAGCGCCCGAGCGATGAGGTCGTCGGAGTCGTAGGTGGTGAGCACGAGCACCCGGGTCGCCGTCTCGGCGGTGATGCGCTCGGTGGCCCAGATTCCGTCGGTTCCAGGCATGCGGAGATCGACGAGCACGACGGACGGCCGCTCGTGCACGCACAGCGCGAGCGCCTCGAATCCGTTCTCCGCCTCTCCGACGACCTCGATACGCGGGTCAGTGGCGAGGATCGCGGCAACACCGCTGCGCACGGCCTCGTGGTCGTCCGCGATGACGACCCTCACCCGGTCTGGCTCCGACGCGTTCACGGGCGACTCCCTGGCTGCTGCATCGTGTGCCGCTGCCTCGTGTCCCGCTGCTCTGTTCCGCTCGCCGAGGCCGGCGACTCCTCCAGCGGCACCGTCACTCTCGCGCACCACGCATCCCCTTCCGGGTCGGCTCGAGATTCGAGTCGCCCTCCGCACCCGGCGAGCAGCAGACCCGCTCCGGTCACGCCGATGCCCCGATCCGGAACTGCCGGGTGAGCCCCTGCGCACGCGTTCCTCACCGTCGCCTCGAACAGGTCGGGCGTCACCGCTGCGTCGATGGTGATGTCGCCGCGGCCGTGCTTGACGGCGTTCGCGACGAGTTCGCGGAGCACGCGCAGGATCACGGCCGACCACTCGGGCGCCCAGCCCCGCATCGCCTGCCCGACTGCGTCTCGGGACCCTGAGCGCCACTCGAGGGTCCGCTCTCCCGGAGGAAGGGCCCCCAATTCCTCCAGCGCGGTCTCGGCCTCAACAGCATTGCCCTCCTCGAGATCGTCGACGGTGGTGAGGACCGTGATCAACCGCCGCAGTTGCCGGTGGGCGGTTTCGGCGCCTTCGCCCGCCCGATCCAGACTCGCGAGTGCCTCGGGCGATTCGATCGCCGCCTGCTCGATCCGCATCCGCGCCGCCTCGACGTGCAGTCCCGCCACTGCGATCTGGTTCGACACCAGGTCGTGCAGGTCGTGGGCGATGCGCTGACGCATCTCGCGCGTCGCGCTGGCGTGCTGCGCGGCGAGCTGCGCCCGGGTGCGCAAGCGCTCGGTCCGCACGTTCCAGCCCCACATGCCTGCCACCGCAATGATGAGCGCCCACTGCACCGCCAGCAGGGGAACGGCGGACCCCCACGGTCTGAGCAGCAGACCGGCACCGGTCGCGGCGGCAAGACCGGCGGCGGTCCACATGGCGATGCGGACCCCGCGGTCGCTCCCGTACTTCACGGCGCAGTACACCAGGTCGAAGCACACGAGCATCACGCCGAGGCTGCCGCCGAAGAGCACGTCGAGCACGACGATCGGAGTGCCGAGCGCGAGCGCCGTGAACGGCCGAGTCGATCGCTGTGTCGCGATCGCGACCATACCGAGCAGGGTCAAGAGGAACACGAAGCCGGAGCTGTGGAACACGGCGACCTGCGACCAGAGACGGATCGCCCCGAACTGGAGCAGCGCCAGGCCGAGCAGCAGATGGATCACGGCCACCAGCGCGTCCCGGGTGCGGGGTCGCGCGTTCAGCTCATCCCAGCGACGCCCCATCATGGCTCCATCCTGCCCCATGGCGCGCGGCACCGCCTCCTCCGATCGAACGAGAAGATCGGGCCTGGGGCACGAGGCGCACGAAGCCCCGGAACGGGAGGCTCGATGCATGAACATCATCGTGATCGGCATCATCGCCTGCGAGATCGGCTTCTGGGTAGTGCTCGGACTCGGACTCGCCGCCCGCTATCTGCTCCGCCTCCGCCGCACCTCCACGGTGCTGCTGCTGTGCGTCCCGATCCTCGACGTCGCACTGCTCTCCCTGATCGCGTGGGATCTGCTCGCGAGCGACGCCGTCGCCGACTTCAGCCACGGGCTCGGAGCGGTGTACCTCGGATTCACGATCGCGTTCGGGCATCAGATCATCACCCGGGTCGACGCCTGGTTTGCCCATCGGTTCGCGGACGGTCCGGAACCCTGGCGTCCACCGAAGACGGGTCCCGCCTACGTCCGTTACGAGTGGCAGCAGTGGGCGCGCATGCTGCTGTGCGCCGTCATCGCGACGGCCGTGCTGGGCGGCATCACGCTGCTCGTCGGCGATGCGGACCGCACCGCCGAACTGCTCGGCTGGATCGCCAGGGTGTGGCTCGTGACCGGCATCTGGCTGCTCGGGTGGCCGGTGTGGGCGACGGCGAAGCACGCGGGATCGCCCGCCGAGACAGCGGACCAGCGCCCGTAACGGCGGGTTCCTGTACCGCGGAGGGACACCGCCGAACCCCAGGCTTCATGCTCCGCTCGCTACCCTCCCGAGAGCTTCCAACCGATCCGCTTTCCACCCATGACTCTCCCTTTCCGTGCGACGAGGATACAACGCATACGACACTGTTATGGCGACTATTCTCGCCATACAAGATTCACGCGCATCATCGTCGGCGCGGATCGGTCGCCCGCAACTAGAGTGGGGCGCATGCGGACTCTCACCCTCCCCGGCCTCGAGCAGGCCGTCTCGAACGTCGTGCTCGGCCTCATGCGCATCCAGGAGAAATCGGACGACGAGGTGCGCCGGCTCGTGGGCACGGCTCGCGACGCCGGGGTCACGTTCCTCGACCACGCCGATATCTACGGGTCGACCCTGCACGGCTGCGAGCGCCGGTTCGGGGAAGCGCTCCGGCTGACGCCATCGGATCGGGAGCAGTGGACGATCCAGTCCAAGACCGGCATCGTGAAGGACGGCCCGTACTTCGACTTCTCGTACGCGCACATCATGGAGTCCGTGCACGGGTCGCTCGAGGCGCTCGGCACCGACTATCTCGACATCCTGCTGCTGCACCGGCCCGATGCGCTCGTCGAACCCGACGAGGTCGCACGCGCCTTCGACGAGCTGTCAGCAGCCGGCAAGGTCCGGGCGTTCGGCGTCTCCAATCACACGCCGCGTCAGATCGACCTGCTCCGCACGAGCGTCACCCAGCCGATCGTCGCCAACCAAATGCAGTTGTCGATCACGCACGCGCCGATGATCGCCCAGGGCGTCGCCGCGAACATGGAGGGGCTCGACCAGGCCATCGTGCGCGACGACGGCATCGTCGACTACTGCCGCCTCAACGGCATCACGATCCAGGCCTGGTCGCCGTTCCAATCGAAGTTCTTCGACGGTCCATTCCTGGGGTCCGATCGCTACCCCGAGCTGAACGCCGTGATCGACCGCCTCGCCGCGCAGTACGATGTGCCCGCGGAGGCGATCGCGGTCGCGTGGATCACCCGCCACCCGGCCCAGATGCAGGTGGTACTCGGCACCACCACGCCGGAGCGCGTGACTGCTGCGGCGCTCGGATCCGACCTGCCACTCACCCGCGCCGAGTGGTACGAGCTCTTCCGCGCTGCCGGGTACACGGTGCCGTGATTCCGGAGGCGGATTAGCGCCGGAGCGAGTCCCTTTCAGAAATGTCGATCGGACCGGTCACGGAGAGCTCGCTCTCCCACATCTCGACATTCTTGAGATCAGGCAAACGGTCGCGGGTGAACACCGGATCCCGCCCCTCGCGTCGCTGCTGCATGTAGTCCTTCAGCAAGCGGAAGGCCACTCCCGAGAGCAGCGCGATGGCGATGAGGTTGATGAGCGCCATGATACCCATTGCCCCGTCGGCGAAGTTCCACACCACGTCTGCCGACACGACCGAGCCGGCAAGCACCGCCACGATGGTGAACAGGCGATACCCGAGCAGCACGCCGGATCGCATGGTGATGAACTCGATATTGGTCTGCCCGTAGTAGTAGTTGCCGAGAATCGAGCTGAACGCGAGCAGGAAGATGATGACCGTGAGCAGAACATTCGACCACCCGCCGAGCGTGCCGACGATCGCCCCCTGCGTGAGCACGATCCCCTGCTCAGCATTGGACAGATCCGGCACCGACACCAGCACGATGAACGCTGTGATCGAGCACACGAGGAACGTATCGAAGTAGACGCCGAGCGTTTGCACGAGACCCTGCTTGACCGGATGCGTGACGGCCGCACTCGCGCCTGCGTTAGGGGCTGAACCGAGGCCGGCTTCGTTGGAGAACATGCCGCGCTTCACGCCGGTCAGGATGATGTAGCCGAGCGCAGCGCCCACGATCTCGTTCGGTCCGAATGCCTGAGTGAAGATCGCGGCGAACACGTCGGGGATCCGGTCGATGTGCAGCGCCACGATGACCAGCCCGAGGAGCAGGTACAGCAATGCCATGAGCGGCACGAGGGTCTGCGTCACCGATGCGATGCGCCGCACACCCCCGAAGATCACGAGGCCCATGAGTACCGCGAGCGTCACACCGACGGTCCAGGGCAGCCAGCCGCTCGTGTCTTCGCTGAAGCTTCCTGCCACGGTCGCCTGGATGGTGTTGGCCTGCAGCGAGCTGAAGGCGATCGGGAAGCAAACGATGAGGACGACCGCGAAGAGGATACCCATCCACCGAGCACCGAGACCGCGCTGCATGTAATAGGCGGGACCGCCTCGGAACCCGTCCTTATCTCGAGTCTTGTAGAGCTGAGCCAGTGAGGATTCGATGAAACTCGAGGCTCCGCCGACGAAGGCCATGAGCCACATCCAGAACACTGCGCCGGGGCCACCCATGGCGATGGCGGTGCCTACGCCGGCAATGTTGCCCACTCCGACGCGGGATGCAGCCGAAATGGTGAACGCTTGGAACGCGGAGACCGACTGCGGCTCCCCGGATTCATCCCTGGGAGTCTTATCGCGGAGCGTGCGGAACATCTCCGGGATCAGCCGGAACTGCACCACCCCCGATCGCACGGTGAAGTACAGGCCCAGACCGATCACTACGGGGAGCACGATCCACGACCAGTACCGGTCGCCCCAGGTGAGCAGCCACTCGTTCACAACATCCATAGCTGACAGTATGCACTGGAATCGGGTCACGACCAGATCGACGGCCGGAAGATCAAGTCAGACGAGCGCCGGGATCCACGAGGCGACGAACCCGAGCACCCCTGCCCCGGTGAGTACTCCGCCCGTGATGAGACACGTCTTCTGAGCCGTCGACGGCGCGGAGAACCGCGCGAGATCCGGCCTCCGCCGATGCACTTCGCCGGGGTAGACGCCTTCGTCGATACCGGCCTCGTCGAGTCGCACCGGCCGTTCCCAGTGATCCCCACCCGCGGACCAGCGCGCGCTGAGCGAGACACCAATCCGGACGACCGTGATCTCGATCGGGATCCACCGCACCCGGACGCCCCGAATGATCTCCGCGACGATCAGCAGCGGGATGCCGGCACCGAGGCCGATCCACGAGATGATCTCGCCGATCATCGCGAGCGTATCGAGTGGGGACACGTGATTATCGTAGCCTCAGCGGTAGAAGCCCTCGCGCAGGTCGATGCCGTGCTCCAGCCAGACTTTCAGTGCTGCGAGCATGCCGGTCCAACCCTCGCGGTTGCCGAACGCCATCTTCGCGCCCTCGAGCCGGCCTCGCGCCCCGCCAGTGGTGAAGTACCTGTGAGCGACAATGACTCCGACGATGATCGGGTGTTCAAGGCGCTCGCGTCACCCGTACGGCGCAGAATGCTCGACGCGCTGCGGGTTTCATCCCTCACGACGGGCGCGCTTTGCGGGCACCTGTCCGACCTGGATCGCACGACCGTCCTCCAGCACCCCCGCGTACTCGAGGATGCGGAACTCGTGACCGGACGGAAGGCGGGACGCGAACGCCACCTCTCCCTTGCTCCCCTGCCGATCAAGCGCCTCCACGACCGCTGGATCAGTGGCTACATGAGCGCCGCGGTCGACCTGCTGGATCAGCTCGAAGCGGGGTCGACTGAGACATAAGCGCCGAGCAGCCCATCGAGCGCGCGGTGCGCCTGCGCTCGCGCGGATCCCGCATCCTCCTGCTGCATAATCCAGACGGCCGTCTCATTCATGGCTCCCGAGAGCAGCGCGGTCGTCGCCTCGAGCTGGTCAGATGAGACTCCGGCATCCCTGAGCGCGTCGCGGAGGTGCGCCGCCGAATGCTCGACATCGAGCCGGCGCCATTCCTGCCAACCGATGACCGCGGGAGCGTCGATGAGCAGCGTCCGTGCCGCGGACCCCGACGTGATCGCGTCGAGAAAGGCGTGGGATCCGGCGCAGAGTTGATCCTCCGGCGAGTCCCCCGCGCGTTCCGCCGCTGCGACGACGGCGTCGGCGACCTCGGACTGCAACCGCTCTACGACTGCCTCGAAAAGTCCTGTCTTACTCCGATAGTGGTGGTACACGGCGCCCCTGGTCACCTCCGCGGCCCGGGCGACATCGTCGAGCGAAATCTCCGCGAAGCCCCGGTTCGCGAACAGCTCGGTCGCCGCCTCGAGAATCCGATCGGCAGTGAGAGCAGCAGCGGCTGCGGTCGCACGAGGCATGCGGGGCTTCCTTTACGTACAGAGCGTATGTATCCTGGGCAGTGTTACATACTCAGTGTACGTAAAGGAGAGACCGATGCCCACCACGAGCTTCTACCCCGTCCTCATGTCGCAGGACGTCGCCGCTGCCGCGACGTTCTACCGGGAGCTTCTCGAGTTCGAGACGACGTTCGAGTCCGACTGGTACATCAGCACGCGCACCGGCGCCTTCGAACTGGCGATCCTGGCGCACGATCACCCCACCATCCCCGAGGCATATCGATCGCTCCCGAGCGGGGTACTCGTGAACCTCGAGGTCGACGACGTCGACGCCCTGCACGATCGCCTCACCACGAACCCGGCGGTCGAGGTCGTCCAAGCGCTGCGCGACGAGGACTTCGGGCAGCGACACTTCATCCTCGCGGCGCCGGACGGCGTGCTCCTCGATGTGATCCAGCCAATCGCGCCGAACAGCGACTTCGCCGCCGCCTACGCCTGATCCTGACGTGAGTAACCCCGAGGCGACACCCGCACCGCTCCAGCAGATCAGTTGATGATCTCCGCGTCGGGGTCCGAACGGAGCGCGGCGAGGCGCTCCCGCCATGCGTGCAGCGCCTCGGGGGCCAGTCGCGTCCACTCGGTAACCTCACGCACCACCCTGAGCGGTTCCCTGCTCCGATACGACCGCGTGGGATTGCCAGGGAACTTCTTGTCCGTGACGTTCGGATCGTTCTCGAACGCGCCCGTCGGCTCGACCTCGTAGACGTGCGGGATCCCCTCGAGCGCTGCGATTTCGGCCGCGAGCCCGGCTCCGTCGGACAGCGCAGTGAAGTAGACGTGATTCATCACGATCTCGGGCCGGTAGTTCGAGTTGTACCCCGCCGTCAACAGGTCTCCGGCGCGCAGCTGAGCCCGAGTCCCGTGAAAGAAGGGCCCTTCGTCGAGCGGCTCAGTCATGCCGTCATCTTCGCATGACTGAGCCGTACATCTCAGGAAGTGTCATTTGTCGCGGTACACCGGGAACTTCGAGTGCTCGCCGTAGTCCCGTTCGTCGAGCTCTCGCAGCGCCTCCATGTCGGCGTCCGAGATCTCGAAGTCGACCTGAGCGTTCGATCGCATGTGGTCGGGGTTTCCGGTCTTCGGCAGCGATACCGTGCCGAGCTGCAGCGTGTACCGGATGCACAGCTGCGGCACGCTGACCCCGTACTTCTCGGCGATAGCCGCTACCTGGGGATTATCGAGAATGGCGCCATGCGCGATCGGCGAGTAGGCCTCGATAAGGATGCCCCGGTCGCGGCAGTACTCGATCAGGTCGGTCGGGGTGTTTCCTGCGTGCACGAGGATCTGATTGACGCTCGGCGTTACCTCGCCGTGCTCGATGATGTTCTCGAGATCCTGCTGCAGGAAGTTCGATACCCCGATCGTGCGGATCTTGCCCGCCTGATGCGCCTCCTCGAGCGCCCGCCACGCAGCCAGGTTCCCCTCGGAGTAGTCGCCGCCGCGGAAGTCCGCCCACGGCTGCGGAGCGTGGATGAGCATGAGATCGATGTACCCGATGTCGAGCTTCGCGAGCGACTCGTCGATGGCGGCGACCGCCTCGTCGTATTCCTTGATCTCGGCGGCGAGCTTCGTCGAGACGAAGAGCTCCTCGCGCGCGACGTCTGAGGCGCGGACGCCCTCTCCGACACCACGCTCGTTGCCGTACGCCTGAGCGGTGTCGATGTTGCGGTAACCGATCCGGATCGCCGCCGCGACAGCTTCGCCTGCCCGGCCGTCGTCGATGAACCAGGTGCCGAGCCCGAGCTTCGGGATCTCCAGGCCTCCGGTCAGAGTGTAAGTCTCGTTCAGAATGCTCATGCGAATCAGTTTCCTTTCTCGAGTTCACGGATCACGCGCGCCGGCACCCCGCCGACGACAGTGAGGGGCGGTACGTGCCGGCCGGAAGGCCGACCTGCACCGAGGTCACGCGAGCCCTACGGGACGCGAGGAACTCACGTACATCGGCTCGACTGTCCATGCGTCCACGATATGCCCGCACACCGTATCGAGGGAGGCCCCGCGAGTGCCCATCTCGGTGAATTCCCCGGAGATTCAGCTCGTCGTTTCTGCAATCAGTTCGCCGAGCACCCGGGCTGCCTCGGGGAATGCGCCCGGGTTCGGGCCGGAGTAGTTCAGCCTGAGATACTTGCCAGTCGGTTCGGCCGGGAACCATGCATCGCCTCCGGCAAGAATGACGCCACGATCCTCGCAGGCCCGCGCGAATTCGGCGAGGTCGGTGATGTCGGGCAACCGCAGCCACAGGTTCAGTCCCCCCGCCGGTACCGCTTCGAGGTGCGCCGACGGTGCGTGGGTGCGCAGCGCGTCGACGAGCAGGTCGCGGCGCGAGGCGAGCTGGGAGCGCAGCGACCGCAGGTGCGTGCGCCACGCGGGTTGGGTCACCACATCGAGAGCGGCGCGCTGCAGCACCCCGCTCACATACATCGAGTGGGCCTGGGTGTCGGCCAGGATCCGGTCGCGCGCGGGTCCCCGCGCGATCAGGCCGGCCACCCGCAGCGCCGGCGACACGCTCTTGGTCAGCGACCTGACGTACACGACATGACCGCCGTCCTCCCGCGCCGCGAGCGGAGCGGCGGCAGCGGTGATCCCGAAGTCGTGCGCCCAATCATCCTCGATCAGGAAGGCCCCGTGCGCGCGCACCGTGTCGAGCACTCGATCCGCGAGCGTCGCCGACCACTGCGCGCCGGTCGGGTTCGCGAAGTTCGGCTGCGCGTAGAAGGCCCGGGCACCGGTCTGCGCGAACGCCCGGTCGAGCTCGTCGGGGTCGGGCCCGTGCGGTCCGCTGGGAACCGGGATGAGTTGCACGCCCACCTGCGCGGCGGCCAGGATAGCGCCCCAGTAGGTCGGCGATTCGATGAGGAGGGGTCTGCCTGCACCGACCAGCGCTCGGAAGAGAGTGCTGAGCCCGCTCTGACTGCCGGGAACGATGACGACGTCGCTCTCGGCGGGAGGCATGACCCCGTTCGGGGTACCGGATCCGAGTTCCGTCGCGAACCAGGACTGAAGCTCCGGGAGGCCCGCGGCGGGGGCGCGCCCCACCACTGCATCGCTGCGAGCTGCGCGGGTGAGTGCGGCGCGGACGAGGCGCTCCGGCAGGAGTTCACGGTCCGGGTACCCGGAGTGCAACGCGATGACATCGTTCGGCGCCGTGCGCATCGCGGCCGTCATCCCGGGGAGCCGATGCTCGATCGGGCCGAGTGCCGCGGTCTGCCACCCGTAGTCGTGCGGACGCGCGGCGCGAACCTCGCGCACGAACGTGCCGACGCCCTGGCGGGACTCGATCACCCCCTGCGCGATGAGTGTGCGAAGCGCCCGCTGCACCGTTACCGGACTCGCCCCGTGCTCCGCTACGAGCGCGCGCGTTGAGGGCAGCCGGGTCCCCGGTGTCGCCGCGGCGATCCGGGCACGGAGCGCGGCGGCGATCCGATCACTGCTACTATCGGTCATGAAGCAACATAGTACCGCTACTCTCGAAATTCGACGACTGCTACCCCGCACCCGAGCCGGTCTCTGGTGGGGACTCCTGGGGGTCACCGCCTTCTCGTTCACGGTGCCCCTCACCCGCGTCGCGGTGGAGCACGACCACCTCCCGCCCCTCTTCGTGGGCGCCGGCCGAGGAGCGGTCGCGGCGCTGCTCGCGGCGATCGTGCTCTTGGTCACCCGCTCCCGACCACCCCGCGGGGCGCAATGGGGGCAGGTGGCGGTCGTGGCGGGTGGTGCCGTAGTCGGCTTCCCGCTACTCACCTCGTTCGCATTGACCACCGCACCGGCAGGTCACGGTGCCGTGGTCATCGCGGTGCTGCCGGCAGTCACCGCCGTGTGCGCGGTGCTCCGCACGGGTGAGCGTCCCTCCCGCGCATTCTGGGTCGCCGCCACCCTCGGTGCGGTCGCCGCCGTGAGCTTCGCTCTCGTCCAAGGCAGCGGATTCGTCGGGCTCAGCGCTTCCGACCTGCTGCTCTTCGCCGCTGTCGTGGCGTGCGCGATCGGGTACGCCGAGGGCGGGCTGCTCGCACGCACACTCGGGTCATGGCAGACGATCTCGTGGGCACTGATCCTCGCCTCGCCGCTCATGATCTTGCTGACCGCCGTCGCCGTTATCCAGCACCCGCCGACTGCCACTCCGCTCGAGTGGAGCGCATTCGCCTACCTCGCGATCGTCAGCATGTTCCTCGGATTCTTCGCCTGGTACCGGGGCCTCGCGATCGGCCCTATGGCGCAGGTCAGCCAGGTGCAGCTCAGTCAGCCGGTGATGAGCCTGGTCTGGGCCGGCCTGCTGCTCGGCGAGGAGATCGGGTGGCACACGGTGATCGGCGGCATGGCCGTGGTCGGCTGCGCGCTGCTCGCAGTGCGGGCGCGAGGTCGTACATAAGAGGATCCCCCTGACTCCGTCGTACGTGACCCGTCACCACGACAGGCAGATTCGCGGTTTCCCTCTCGAAATCAGGCTCTTTCTCGAGGGAACTCCCGATCATCTTCAATGTTGGAATAGGTGCGCGACGCGTCATCGAAGAACCTCAAGAGCACCGGGCCAAGGGCATCGAAGGGTGTGCCAATCGCGTGAACAGTGGTGAAGTGGTTCGCAGCGCGCGCCCAAACGGAATGAGGCATGACTCCACCTATCTCTGAGTACGTCCGCATCACAGTGCGCAGCTGGTCCTGCGCGTCCGGAGTGTCATACTCTCCGACAGCAAACAGCACCGGGCTTTGATGTCTCGCGAGTCGCGAGCACAGGTCCCATTCGGTGACCACGTCAGACTGGGCCCCGAAGTAGGGTCTCAAACGCTCTGAGCCGAAGGCGGGAAGATCGTAGATGCCTGACACCAGTGAGAGAGATGCGGGCGCGGGGTCAGCAGCTGCGAACCCTGGTCCACCGACGGTGTAGGCCGCGGCGTGGACGGCGCCTGACGAATTGCCCACGAGGTGCACGGGAATCGGCGCACCGTCGGGAGTTCGAAATCGGTCATTGCACCAGTCAATTGCCAGCGCAACGTCTTCCGCAGCAGCAGGCCACTGCGCCGCTGGAGCGAGGCGATGACCGATTAACGCTCCGACCCAGCCGTGGCGCGCAGCCCACCGACCGATGTTGCCATGGTACGGGCTACCGGGGCGCCGCCGGGCACCGCCGACGAACGCACCACCGTGCACATACATCACCACTCCCCTCGGGGCAGCGAACGCAGGAAGATACAGGTCGACCGCTTGCTCGGGATACGGGCCGTATGAAACATCGAGTTCCTTCACCACCGAGTCATCGTCAGGATCGACTGCATGCAGTGGCGCCAACAGACCCCCCGAGCGCTGGATCGTCTCCGGCCCGACCTCTGGTCCAATCTCCCGGACTGCCACCTCGAGCTCGGCCCAGTCACGTGGCGCGGCACCCGCCGCACTCAATCCCCAGCCGGCACCCACTCGATCTCCCGCCCGTCCTCGGTGTCGTAGCTACGCCGACTCGGGTCCCCGAGCTCTCCGGTCACCGGCATCTCTCCCACTGCGACCGTTGGCTCCTCTGTCGGACGACGCGTCCGTTCCGGCCAACGGAACCACTCCAGAGCGTTATCGGTGAACACCTTTTGACGCCATTCCACCGGCACACGCGAGGCGACGTCGTCGACGGAGTCGCAATCCCACGACGGAAACCCGGAAGCGTAACAGATGAGGTCGTCCATGCCCCCGAAGGCTTCGAGCGCGCGAATCACCCGGTCGGCGCCGTCAACCTCCGGAGCACGATCGAACGGCCAACTCCCGATGCGGAAGTGCTCGCGGAAGTACTCGCTGGGCAGTCTGCGCACCCAGGGCACCTCGCGCCGCAGCCCCCGCCAGTTCACGTCGAGGCGGAAGAAAAGGCCTGGCACCCAGGCCACACCGACCCCCGAAATGAAAAGGCGGAGGCTCGGGTACTTCTCGAACACCCCCTGCACGATCATGCTCTGCACGTGAGTCATCATCGGGCTATACGACAAGGCAGCCACCTCAGCGAAGGTTGAGGGAAGACCTCCGGCGGTCGGGTGTGTCAGCGTGTCGGAGCCCTGATCTCCTCCGGCGTGCAGCACAACGGGCAGGTCGAGCTCGGCCGCAGCCTCGTAAATGGGGTGGTATGCGGGATGCCCGAATGGTTTGTTCATACCGTTCGCCGCCATGAGTACACCTACCATACGGTCATTCTCACCCGCCCGACGAATCTCCTGCGCCGCTTGCACCGGAGTCTGGTTGGCCGCGAGGATCAATCCGCAGAAACGCTCGTCCATGGCAAACCACCGGTCCGCGGTCCATTCATTCATAGCGCGCGCGAGCGCGGCAGCGCGGTAGGCGTTCGGGACGCTGGGAATGAACATCCCTCGATCATGGGAGAGAATCGCGCGCGAAGTCTGGCCGCTTCCAAAAATCCGTTCGACGGTTCGCTCGGGGTCCGAGGCTGCCGGCGCAGTGGGGTCGGCAACCGAGCCTTCGACGTAGTCGCCTCCCGGTCGTCGATAAGCCGTCGCGGGGAGGATGTGCATGGCTCCCGCGCCACCCGGAAGACTTCCGGGCACTCCCAGGTGCTCACGCCAGCCCGCATCCATGTAGTCGGTGACATCGAGCTGCGAGGCCCAGTGGTGGTGCACGGCCGTATCGATCACTGACCGCGAATCAAAGCTTTCCGGTGCGGACATTTTCGTCACTTCCTTCCGAGAGTCAACAGCACGCGTCCGGCCTCTCGCCGTACGCGGTACGTGCGCATGCGGAACCCGGGGGCTGCAGCGGCACCGTCCTCGAGCTGGAACTCCCACCGGTGCCAGGGGCACAGCACCACAGGAGTCTCCTCGTCCACACTCAGCGAGACGTCAGGCTCTCCCGGGGTCGCGTATGCCTCGGCGGTCAGACGCTTCTGCAGGAATCCAGCGCAGAGCGGTGCACCCTCATGCGGGCAGGAGTTCCGGAACGCATAGATCCGCTCACCCCAGCGGCACACTCCGAGTTCCATGCCTCCCAGTTCGACGCTCACCAGCTGACGATCCGGGAAATCCTCCCATGCTCCGATGTCGATTCCCTCGCTCACGCGACTTCGCTCCCTCGAACGGCGGCGGGCCGAAGACGCAGCATCGATCTCGCATTTTCGGAGAACAGCTTCGGTAACCACTCCTTCGGAAGGCGGCTCGATACGTAGAAGGGGTCGTCAGCATCCCAGTGCGGGTAATCGCTCGAGAAGCACAGCAGATCCTCCATGCCTCCGAAAGCTTCGAAGAGCTCTACGAGCTGCTCCTTGCGCGGGGTCAGTTCAAAGGGCTGAGTACTGAACTTCACATGCTCGCGGAGGTACTCGCTCGGCAATCGACGCACCCAGTCACTCTCGGCACCCATCTCGGTCCGCACCGCGTCGAGGCGCCAGAAGAAGTTGGGGATCCATGCGAGCCCCGTCTCGACGACCAGCACTTTGAGGTTCGGGAATTTCTCGAACGTCCCTTGGGCGACGAAACTCGCGAGGTGCGCGAGAGTCGGCTGCTGCAGCAGAGTATGCCATTCCAGACGAGAGCCTGGAATTCCGCCCGCAGCCGTGTGCGCGAGGCCTCCCTCGGTCTCTCCCGCCGCTCCGTGAATGATGATCGGCAACCCGGCTTCTTCTGCCGCGCGCCAGATCGGGTCGTACACAGGGTGGCCGAGCGGCTTCCCAAAGGGGTTCCAAGCGATGAGCACGCCGGTCACCTGGGCGTGAGGCGCCATGCGCTCGATTTCTGCGACCGCCCGGTCCGGCAACTCCGGCGGCACGACGATCGCGGTGCGCATCCGCTCGTCATAGGTCAGCCAAGTGCGCACGACCCAATCATTCATGGCTGTCGCCAGGGCAGCGCTGAACTCGGGATTCCGTTGAGCCATCTCCTGCCCAATGTCGAACGTGAGGTTTACCGCTTCCACCGAAGGGTACTTGTCGAGATACTGCTCCTTCATGAGCGCGAACGAGGTGCCGCGACCGTCCTCAGGCAGGGCCTCCAGGCGTTTGTTGACCCCGCGGTGGAACGGGTAGGTCAACCCCGCGGGCACGAGCGCTGTCATGCGACCGCCCGTGCGGCTTTCGGCGTAACTGCGCCATTTCTCCGGCAGGGTCTCAAGCACCTCGTCGCTCTGGCGCCAGCGCTGGTGTACGTCGACGTCGATGATCGAGTAGTCGAAGTGGGGGGTTCCTCGGGCCATCTCGGAGTCCTCTTCTCTGCTCGTCATCGAGCACTCGTTTCTAGTTCCTTCAGTCTCCCTGGCCCAGAAACATCAATCAAGCAGTGCTTTGATTGCTTCAAACACACTTCAGCTTCACAAATCAAGCACGATCTTCCGCCCGCAGGAACGTGAGACGCAGATCATCATGCAATCTCCCATTTCTCGCTCCAGTTCGCTCAGTACGCTGTCCCGGTGATCGGGGTCGCCCTCCAGTACAGTCGTCTCGCACGTACCACAGGTTCCCTCCTCGCATGAGGACGGCACATCAACCCCCGCTTCTCGCACCACGTCGAGGATCGAGCGGTCCGAAGGCACTTCGACTTCGACGCCACTCTCCGCAAGCTCGACCGTGAACGCCGCGTTCACCGTTGCACCCGCTTCCTCCCGCGGACGGAACCGCTCGACGCGTAACCGATCTGAAGCGACGGGGCCGACGATCGCTTCGACGTCCACGAGCATTCGATCTGGCCCGCAAGCGTAGAAGACGGTGCCTCCACCGGCCGACGCGGCCATGTCTGCGAGATCCAGGCGCGGCCCCTCACTCGATATGTACGTCACCACCCGCTCGCCGTACCGTTCGGTCAGTTCCTGCAAGTAGGCCATGCGATCGCGGCTGCGCCCCGCATAGTGGAGACTCCAGGGAACACCTCGTTCGCTCAGCGCGGCGATCATCGAGAGGAGCGGTGTGATCCCGATACCTCCGGCGATGAGCACCGCCCTCTCGATATCGGCATCGAAATTGAAATGATTTCGCATCCCCGTGATTCGCAGTTCGTCCCCGACCCGCAGGGCGTTGTGCATATAGGAGGATCCTCCACGACTCTCGTCTTCCAGCAGCACGGCGATCTCCAGGAACTCGGTCTCGTCGAGGTCTCCGCAGAGGGAGTAGTGCCGGACGAGACCGTTCGGCAATTCCAGATCGATGTGCGTTCCCGGCGTCCAAGACGGTGCCGCCTGTGCGTCAATCCGCTCCATACGCACTCGGCGCACCCCCACCACGGACGTGTCGATGTCGCGCACTGTCACGAGCAGTGCGTCCCCGCCATTCTGGAGCTCAGCGCCGCTCATGCCTGCACCCCCGGTAACGCTCTCTGCGGCTCGGGTGCATCAATGAGTGGGTGGTGACACGCCACTCGCCTTCCCGGCGAGACCTCCCGTAATTCCGGAACCTCGGTTGAGCAGCGGTCGCTTGCCAGGGGGCAGCGCGTACGGAAGCGGCATCCGCTCGGCGGGTTCATGGGAGACGGCAGTTCTCCTCTCAGCTCGGCATCTTTCGGAAGTGACGGAGCTCCAGGCGCCGGAACAGAGGCGATGAGCGCCCGCGAATACGGGTGGGCGGGAGTGCGGTACACGCCATCGGTATCGCCGATCTCAACGATCTTGCCAAGGTACATCACCGCCACACGATCGCTCACATTCCGGACGACCGAAAGGTCGTGCGAAATGAAGAGCATGCCCAGCCCATGCTCTTGACGCATGCGCTCGAGCAGGTTGAGGACTTGGGCCTGCACCGAAACATCGAGTGCCGATACGGGCTCATCGCAGATCAGCACATCGGGAGACGGCGCCATCGCTCGGGCGATCGCAATGCGCTGGCATTGTCCTCCTGAGAAGTCGCCGGGGCGCCTGCCCGACATCGTATCGGGATCGAGGCCAACTTCTCCCATGACCTCACGCGCACGCGAGGGGATCCTGGTGCGCTCTGCGCCATGGATCCGCAACCCCTCGGCAACGATGTCACGAGTCTTGCGACGCGGATTGAGCGAAGAGATCGGATCTTGAAAGATCATCTGCATTCGTGCGAGCATCCGTCGCAGCTGTCGTCTCGGCATCGAAGTGAGCTCTCGACCCAGCAACCTGATAGAACCGCTCTTGGGCCGCTGCAACCGCACCAGGGTGCGGGCAAGCGTCGACTTGCCGCAGCCCGATTCGCCGACGAGCCCGAGGGTTTCACCCCGGCGCAGCTTGAAGCTCACTCCATCTACGGCGTGCACTACACCCCCAGGCACAGAGAACTGCTGCACGAGCTCATCGACTTCGAGCACCACCTCCTCCGAATCGACGGAGACCGCGGGGTCTGACGGAATGTCGGTCTTGGTCATGCGATTCCCCTCTCGTCTCTGTTGACGGGCACGTAGCAGGCGTAGTGATGATCTGAGCCGGACGCGGTCGGTTCCAACCGCGGGATCTCTGTGTGGCAACGCTCGATCGCGGCGTTGCAGCGGGGTGCGAAGCGACACCCGGCAAGCACTGCCGCGGGATCCGGAGGCACGCCGGGAATCGCCCGCAACAGCGTGTGCCGTGGTTGATCCATCTGCGGGATCGCGTCAAGCAGGGCGTTTGTGTACTGATGCCGGTTTTTGGTGAAGAGCTCTCGAGTCGATGCCGATTCCATGACGCGCCCGCCATACATCACTATCGTGCGGTCGGTGCGGCCCGCGAGAACACCAAGGTCGTGGCTCACCATAATGACTGCCATGCGGCGTTCCGCCTGAATATCCTGCAACAGGTCGAGAATCTGCTTCTGCACCGTCACATCCAGCGCGGTGGTCGCTTCATCGGCGATGAGAAGTTGCGGATCACAGGCGAGTGCGATGGCGATCATGACGCGCTGGCGCATCCCTCCCGACAGCTCATGCGGGTATTGCCGCATCCGCTTCCGCGATTCGGGGATCCGCACCAGGTCGAGCAGTTCCAGAGCACGGGCCTTCGCCTCCGTTCTTGACAGGCCCATATGCCGACGCGGGCCCTCGGTGATCTGGCGTCCGATCGGTACCACCGGGTTGAGCGCGGTCATTGGGTCCTGAAACACCATCGCCATCTGGGGACCGAGGTAGCCTCCCATGCGACTGAGAGGGAGTCTCAGGAGATCGATGCCGTCGAAACGTACGCTGCCGGTGAGTTCGGCAGCCCGGGGTGCGATCCGCATGAGCGAGCGCGTGAGCATGCTCTTGCCTGACCCCGATTCCCCTGCGATGCCGAGGGTTTCACCGCGACGTAGCTTGAACGAGACACCGTCGACGATGCGCAACGCACCCCGCGGTGATGCGAGCGTGCAACTCAGGTTTTCGACTGCGAGGAGTTCATCGGCCGTCGACGCGTCCACGGAAGCCACCGCTGATGCGGTTTGTGTCATCACTTCACCCTTTCCTGAGCGCTCAAATCTGGTTCTGCCCTACGTCGAATCGGGACCTCAGCCAGTCACTCACAGCGTTCAGCGCGAACACGGTAAAGAAGAGGAAGACGATCGGGATCATGACCACCGCAGGTTGACTCGCGAGCTGGCTCTGCGACTCCGCAACCATGCCGCCCCAGCTCGGCTGCGGCGCCGGAATCCCGTACCCGAGGAAGCTCACAGACCCTTCGACAACGATCAGGGTCGCCATCATCATGATTCCGAAAGAGGCGATGCTCATCAGAGTGTTGGGCAGGATCTCGCGGAACATGATCCGGACCGGTCCGGCGCCTTGGGCTCGAGCAGCCGACACAAACTCGCGCCCCGTCTGGGCGAGCACGGCGCCCTTCATCATGCGCGCGAAAGCAGGCACCATCAGCACGGCTCCGCTCACGGTGAGCGTCGTGAGGCTTGGGCGGATCGCGGCGGCGATCGCGACGAGGAACAGCATCGCAGGGAACGCTTGCACGACCTCCGAGCAGAGATCGACGATGGTCTCCATGAACCCTCGGAAGTATCCGGCAATGAGCCCGAGCAGGCCCCCGACGACGAGCGCGACCGACGCCGCGATGAGCCCGAACGTCAGGGAGGCTCGGGCGCCGAAGATCGCGCGAGAGAAGATGCTGCGACCGATAGAATCCGTTCCGAGCAGAGCATCCGGCGAGAGCATTCGCTGAAACGGCGCACCAACGACCGCGTCATACGCGGGGATCGGCAGCCACCCCGCGGTCGCAGCGAGCACGGTCAGCAGGATCAACCACGTGATCGCGAGCACGTGGCTCGCTCGCTTCAAGAATCGGACGAGCGGGGCTCGCCGGCGCGGCACGTACAGCGTCTTGGTGATCGGAAGGGGTGCTGGGGAGGTGACTGGTACCAGCTCTCGAGTCATGCGGAGCTCCTCACTCGGACGCGGGGATCGACCGCCGAGTAGATCAGGTCGACGGCGATGTTCACCAGCACGTAGACCACGGCGATGACCAGAACAACACCCTGGATCACAGGAATATCTCGAGAGGGAACAGACTGCAGCAGCACTGAACCGAGGCCTGGGAGCGCGAAGAGCACCTCAACGATCATCGCTCCACCCAGCAGCCTGCCGAGCGCCAATCCGGTGATCGTGATCAACGAAAACAGCGAGGGGCGCAGCACGTGCCGCAGCAGAACGTAGGACTTGCTCATGCCGCGTGCGCGCGCTGCGAGCACAAATGTTTCGCGCACGGTAGCGATGACATCACTGCGGAGAACACGGTAGAAGATGGCTGCTTCCATCAGCCCGAGAACAAGCGCGGGCAGGAAGGCATGCTGCAGATTGCTCAGAGGATCCTGCGAGAATGGGACCCAGCCACTGACCGGGAAGACCTGGATACGGATCGAGAGCACATAGATCAGGATCACCGCCGCAGCGAACGACGGCAGCGATATGAGCGCGCTCGAGATAGTCGAGGCCACCCGATCCACCCAGCCGCCGACGTTGGCTCCGGCGACAAGCGCGGTGGGCACCGAGAGCAGCAGCGCGATGAGCAGCGCCAGCAGCGTGAGCTCGATCGTGACAGGCAGGCGCTGGGCGATCACATCGGCGACCGGCAGATCGAGCCGGATCGATGTGCCCAGGTTGCCTTGAGCCGCGCCGGCCACCCAGTCCATGTATCGCACGATCAAGGGCTGGTCGAGCCCCATCTGCGCAGTCAGCGCCGCCACCTGCTCAGCCGTTGCCTCGTTGCCCAGCATCGCCACGGCCGGCGATCCGGGCATGAAGTCCACTGCCGCTGTGGCAAGAAGCGTGATCAGCACCATCACTGGGATGAGCCGAAGCAGCCTCATTCCTACTTGTCGCAGCACGAATCACCTCTCGTCCTCTCAGTGGCCGTACGAACCCCCAGGAGGGCGCGTGCGAGATCTGGGCCCTCCCTGTTGGATCTCGTCACTCTGCCGCGAATCCGACTTCAGGCCACGAGACGACCCCGCGTGCGTTGTACGTCATCCCGGTCACCGACGGCTCTGCTATTACCGTGATTGTCGGGGTGAAGGTGAAGAGTCCCGGCAAGTCCTCCATAAAGCGCTCCTGGACCACGCGGTACTGCTCACGCCGTTCCTCGGGGTCCGAAGTCGCTCGCGCGGCCGCCAGCGCGGCGTCGACCTCTGTGTTCGAGTATCCAGTCGTATTCCATAAGGCATCGGTCGCGAGAAGGTTGTAAAGCCCGGGCTCGGGGTCGGGGAATTTGTAGGCGCCTGGGTACGGGCTCATGTCGTAGTCTCGATCAACGAACACGCGCTCACGTCCGGCTGTCACGTCGAGCGTTTCGATCTCCACACTCACGTTCTCGAACTCGGCGAGCTTCGCCTGAATGAACTGTGCCGCACGCGAGTTCACCTCGCCGGCGATGTTGATATAGCTGATATCGACCGGCTTACCGTCGGCAGCGAGTTCATCGAAGAGCCGCTGCGCTTCCTCAGGGTCCGGGTCCGGGAATCGAACGTCGGCCTCATGGTACTGCGAGTCGGCGACGAACAGAGTTTCTATGGCCGTCGCCTCAGGCGAACCGAGAGCGACCTGAGTCAGTTCAGTGCGGTCGAGGGCGAGATACATCGCTCGGCGGGCCCTCTCATCGTCGAAGGGGGGACGCTCATTGTTCATGTAGATCCAGCCACCGCCATTCTGCTCAACCTCGAAATACGAGAGCCCTTGGCTCACGGCGTTTTCGAGCAGTGCGGCATCCGCGTCGGCGCTCGGAGCTTGCACATGCGCCGCTCCAGAAGCGATGGTATTGATTCGCTGTGCCGCGTCCGGCACCAGCTCCAAACGCAGACTGTCGAGCTTGGGCAGCCCCTCCTGCCAGTAGCTTTCGTTGACCGTATAGACCTCGTAGTCGTCGGGCACGTACTCGCTCAGCTCGAACGGTCCCGCACCGACGGGTGCCCGCGAAAAGCCTTCCGGGTCAGCCTTCACGGCCGACGGGGACACGATGAAGGGCAGCGAGTCTGCGACCGTGCGGTCGAGATGCATATTGGCGTTCGGGATCGAGATCTGCAGAGTGAGCGGACTCGTCACCTCCATGTTCCAGCTCTCGATCGCGCGCGCCTGGGAGGCGATACCCTTTTCCGCGATGTGTTCGTATGTGAATTTCACCGCCTCGGCATCGAGAGGTGTGCCATCGGAGAATTCGACGCCTTCGCGCAGTTCAATCGTCCACACGCTGCCGTCGTCGTTCGGGGTCATGCTTTCGGCGAGCTGCGGTCTCACCTCCCCCGTGACCGGGTCGAGCGTCAATAGCAGGTCGTAGATGGCTGACATACGAGTGGCGTCTCCTGTGCTCGCCATCGTGTTGTCATCAGCAGGATCGAAGCTCCGAGTCGGCACGTACATGAGCATGGTGAGATCGCCACCCGACTCGGCTTCGCGTGTGTGATCCGAGGGTTCGGACGGGTCAGCGGTGGCACCGTTCGTGCATCCTGAAAGCACCAGTGCTCCGGAGGCGATCGTGGCGGCCAATACCGGCAGCCAACGGCGCCGCTGAGTGATTCGATGAGACATCATTGCCTTTCTTCTGCACCTCTTCGTGCTTGTTGACCCAGTGCGTACCAGCGCGACACGCCCCATGAAACTCGTTCACGCGCTCCCGCAGTACGGCGAGCCCCGTTTCTTCAGCTCCGGTCGGCTTCAGTCAGCACTGCCCTCCGACAATCTGAAGGTCTCTCGCGTTCCAGCAGCTGATTCATTATCATCACAATGAAAAAGAAATGGAAAATGGTAATAATCTTCATTTAAGTACAGATCTTCTTTTGATCCTCAAGCCGGGCCAGCAGGAGGCCGCCATGCAAGCGCAATGCACGCTGAAACAACTCGAGTACTTCCTTGCCGCTGCGGAAAGCGGCACCATTCGAGCGGCCGCTGAACGATGCCATGTATCACCGGTCGGGCTGGGCGTTGCGTTGACGGAACTGGAACGCGCGCTCGGAGCACAGCTTCTTCACCGTCGCCGCGCCAAGGGAATCACTCTGACTCCGGAAGGTCGCGACGTCCTCCCCATGGCCCGAGCGATCACAGCCCAGGCCACGGAGCTCCAGCTCACACTCGACTCCCGTTCAGGGGCTGTGACTGGCACACTCCATCTGGGCTGCCTCACCGGCATCGCGTCAATGCTGATGCCGGAGATCTGCGACACCTTCGCCAAGCAGCATCCTTCTCTGTCCATCGATTTTAGGGAGGGAAGCCCGGAAGCATTGTTTTCCGCTTTGGAAGAAGGGGAACTCGAGGTCGCGTTCCTCTATGAGCGCGACCTACCCCAATCCCTGGATTGGATCCAGGTCATCGAGATGGCCCCCTACGTCATCGTGGCCGCAGATCACCCGCTCGCCACGCGCACATCGATCGATCTGAAAGAGCTCATCCATGAGCCACTCATCCGACTCAGCATTCCTCCCATTGCCACTCGGCTGACACCCTCCAGCGCGACCGAGGGTGCGCAACGAGAGGCCTACACAGTGTCAAGCGTTGAGCTCATGCGCAACCTTGTCGGTCGCGGACTCGGCTACGCTGTCCTCGGGCAAAGATCGCCGATCAGCGTCACGGCCGAGGGGCGACCCATTCATGTACTTGAGATTAATGATGACATCCCTCCGGTTCGAGTCGTACTCGCCTTCGCACGGGGAATGCGTTTACCACCGCGCGCACGCGCAGTGGCTGAGTTCGTCGAAGCGCTGCACGCCGCAGAACACGTTCCCGCATCCAGTGTGTAAACAGTGGCGGAGAAACCTTCCGTTACCTGCTCGAGTACCTTTCACTGCTCCTGAGACACACGTGACACGTGCTCCCGTCGCCGCACCACCACCTCGACGATCGCGGCGGCGATGAGGAACCCGCCTCCCCACACCGCCGCACCGAACAGGCCCAGCATCGGCAAGATCACGATGGCGTACTGCACCTGAGCGAGCACCCCGCCGACTGAGATGAATGCGCACCCGACGAACCCGACTCCGGCGATCACGCGGAGAATCGCGGAGGCCCGCGAACCCTGAGCTCTGCGCAGCGATTTCACGGCCTGCACGATCGTGACGACGCCGACCACGAACAGGAGGACGGGGACCGCGAAAAACGCCACCAACGCGAACAGCATGGGGTCCCTCCTCCGCGAGCGTTCCCCCAGGCTACCCCGAGCGCTCGGCTACCATGAAGGCCATGGCCACGAGCAGCGATGCCTCACCTGCGCCTCCTCCGCCTCGGAGACGGCGGCGGCGCGCGCTGATCTGGGGCGGTGGCGGAGCGCTTGCGATGGTGGCCGTCGCGGCGCTCGTCATCGGCACCGCAAGGCCCGACTGGTACGTGCGCGCATGGGATGCGAGCGGGATCACCTGCGGGCGCGACCTCTCGAGCATGGACGCCGGCACCTTCGACTCCCCGTGGGCGGCCTGGGGTGACGCCGAGCATTCCGACGTCGACGCCGCCGAGCTCAACACGCATCGCGAGCGCATCGAGCAACTCGCCGACGGACTCGGGTTCACACCCGTTGGCGAGATCCCGAGCACCACCGACTACTCCGACGGCGAGGTCAGCGCCGACGAGGTCTCGGTGGAAGTCGCAGCACAGGGCGGCCAACTCCGTTTGAGCGTCAACGAAACTCAGGGCATCCGAAGACTCGCGCTCATCGATCCGGGTACAGGTGAGGCGTCGTGGCAGTGGAATCTCGACGAGAGCCGGGATGCCGGAGTGATCGAGCAGGGTGAGCACCTGGTGCTCGTGAACCGCATTCTGCGCGGGCAGAACGTTTTCGTCGGCGAGCAGAGCACCGAGCTGATGAGCATCGGGAAAGCTACTGGTGAACGTGAACACTGCCGCAGGTTCCCCGGCTCAGGTGGCTACGCGGCGAGCACCACCGACGTCGGCCTGCTCGTTGGCGGGAAGTCGTGGAACCCGATGGTCGCCGATGAGGAGCAGGACGACATCGACACGCGGACCGTGCAGCAGGTGACGCTCCCTCGCTTCTCCCCGGGCTCCACGACCGCCCTCCCGGCAGTGGAGTACGAGCGAGACGGCTTCTCCCGAACTCGACCCCTCCCACTCTCGATGGGGCCGGAGGGGATCTTCCTCACGCACGCGTACAGGTTGGAGTCCCTGACCCCCGACGACCTGTTCACCGTGTCCACCTCCACCGACACCGTGGGTGACCCCGATCTGATTCCGATTCAGGCCCGGAGCCTGGAGACGGGTGAAGTGCTCTGGGAGTACGGGTCGCCCGGGGATCCGATCGCGGTCATCGACCAGGTCCCCGCCGCACCAGATCGGGTCGAAAATGGTGGGATACTCATCGCCGAGACCAGCGATTTCCGACCCCGATCTGATGACTCGGGTCTCGGGTCCGCAGCGGTCACGGTGCGTCTGCTGGACGCGGAGGGACAGGAGGTCTGGGAGGTATCGGGCACGGATGTCGGGAAAGAGTACTCGTCCGGTGATGCCGACCGTTACGTGAAGGTGCTCGGTGACGTCGTGCTCCTGCACACCGGCCCCACGGAGGTGACCGCGCTCGACGCCTACACCGGGGAGGAGCTCTGGAGCATTCCAGGGGCTCCCGATCAGATGCAGCCGCTGTGGCTCGGCGACGCCGTCACCCTCGACGGCCACCTGTACGTGCCTGGCTACGAGCGCCAGTACTTCGTCGACCCGCGTACCGGTGCGGATGCCCCCGAGACAGCGACGGCCATCGCGCGCTCGCAGATGCTGGATATCCGCCCCGTCGGAGATGACTTCATCATGGTCGGCGCTGAGAGATTCGGGACCGTGGTCCTGCAGCGCGCGTCATGAGCACGATCGGCCGCATCTTGCGTCTTGCGGCGACGGCCGTTGCGGTCGCGCTGCTCTCGGGCTGTGTGACCGTGCACAGCCCCGGCGATGCGGGCTCCGACGGTCCCGATCCCACCGCCCGCACCGTGGTCGACGGTGTCGAGCGGTGGGATCTGACCGGGGAGCCGAGCACCGATGCGTTCGGCATCCCCGAGGACCGCATTGCGGGCATCTACGAGACCGACGAACCGCGGCCGATCCTCCTGGAGCTGCCCGAAGGGACCTCTGTGCAGTTGGAGGCCCGCCTCGTTTCTTTCGAGCGGACCACCGGAAGCGACGGGGATCGCTTCTCGCTCGGGATCCGCGGGGCGACGGTCGCACCCGAAAAGCTGCATCGCCAGCTCCGATCCCTCGCTGATCAGCTGGACCTCCCACCCGCCGAGGTCGACATCTTCATCGCCGAGGTGACGAACGCGCCGGCTGAGCAGACCGAGCGGGTCCGCTACTCCTCCCCCAGCGTCACGTACGGCGACCTCGAACTCGGCGTCGCCGCAAACGTCGCCCCTATTGCAGATTCGGGTCGCTTCACCCTCGGCGGCGCGTGGGATTGACGCGGCCGAACCGCCCCGCCCGAACGCCTCAGCCGTTACGCTGAAGCTGAGGCCGATCGACGACCCCATCACCGTCTGAAAGGCGCAGGACAGATGCTCACCGTGACTCAGGCAGGCCAGGCAGATGTTCCGGCGGTCGCCCGCGTGCTCGCTTCGGCCTTCAGTGAGGACCCCGTGATGGGGCCGCTCATCACCGGCCGCCGCCGCGATGCCCGCTTTCGTGCCCTGTTCGAGGCGCTCCTCAGGTCAGGGGCGCGCGCCGGCATGCGCGTCGACGCGGCGAGGGACGAACATGGAAGAGTCGTGGGAGCCGCAACGTGGGAGCCACCGGGCCGCCGCGTGACGTTCCTGCAGCAGCTCCCCGAACTGCCGGCCTACCTGCGCGCGGTCGGAATGCGCGGCTTCTTCGCCGGCGTGCGGCTCGAACTCGCGCTCGCACGATGCCGCCCCCGCGCGCCGCACTGGTACCTCGCTGAGCTCGGCGTCTGCCCCGATCGGCGCGGCACCGGTGTCGGGTCCGCACTGCTCCGCTCGCGACTCGCGACGATCGATGCCGAGCAGTACGCCGCCTACCTCGAATCGTCGAGCCCGCGCAATCGGTCGCTCTATCGCCGTTTCGGATTCACCGCCACGGTGCGGATCACCCGCGTCCCTCACGCGGAGCCGGCCGGTATGTGGCGAGCACCGCGGAACCGCTGATACTCAACCGGCCGGCGGCACCATGGCGGGAACGATGATCAGGGTGAATGCAACGGCGCCCGAGACCATGAGCGCGATGCTCACGGCAACGACGCGCCAGTGGTCTCGCATCACACCGGCGAACTCGCGGAGCACCGCGCTCGGAACGTAGTACCAGGCGGTGGGTGCGCCCACCACGTGAGCTCGCATGCCGAGCGCGCGGGTCAGTAGAGCTGTGCGGAACACGTGGTAGCTGCTGGTCGCGACAACGACCGGCGCATCGGGTTCCGAGAGGAGGGTGCGCGAGAACCGGAGGTTCTCCGATGTCGTGCGTGATTCCGTCTCCGCGACGACGGCGGCTGGATCGGCGCCGTGCGCGATGAGGTACTCTCGCATGGCCTCGCCCTCGGAACGGGGTTCGTCGTCCCCCTGGCCTCCGCTGGGGATGAGGATCGGGGCGCCACCGAAGTCTGCCTGCGCCTGCAGCCCGCGTTGGAGTCGTGCGGCGAGCAGCGGCGGCACCGCTCCGTCGATCAAGCCGGAACCGAGCACGATAACCGCTTCCGGCACGACGCGACTGCGACGCCAGCGATACAGCAGCGACGCGATCATGAAGGCTGCGAAGGCGAACCCGAAATAGACGACGATGAGGATCGCCGCGAGGTGCACGGCGTACCGCAGGAGATAGGCGGGATCGTCGCGCACGACATCGGAGGGAGCCAACCACCCGAGCGTGCCCGGCAGCAGGATCAGCCCGATAGCCGCGACGAGTGCCAGAGCGTTCCCGAGCGTCCGGCTCTCGCGGCGCAAGACGGTGATCCCGGCATACAGCAGGAAGATGACGAGCAGCGGGTATCCGACGACGTTGCCGAGAAGCAGGAGACCGAACGCGACCACCAGCACGATGACGAGCAACAGCGGGTGACCGAGAACCGCCAGCACGAGGCCGACGCCGAGGGCGCAGATCCCCGCTCCGAGAATCGCGATGATGGGTGCCCCGATGCGCCGCCCGTCGCGGAGGAACCCGGCGCCTCCCGTCACGAAAAGCACGCCTCCGACCACGATCAGCGCCGCGGAGAGCCAGACCGGTCCCACCATCAGGTCTCCTCGCTCCCCGCGGCAGCGGTCCGCTCCCAGCTCACCAGACGGGAAAGGTAGCCGCCGAACGCGACGCCGATGCCGATCGCGAGACTCATGAGGCCCGCCGTGCCGAACGATGCCAGTCCCGACCCCTCCCCCATTTGCTGCAGAATACCGAAGAACACGGGGATACCGGGGAGCAGGGCTCCCGTCACCCCCATGAGCGCCAGCACCTGACTCGGGTAGCCGGTGCGCACCGCGATCCTGGCGCTGAGCAGCCCGAGCACCGTCGCGGCGAGCGCCGTCGCCCAGACGGCGGGAAGCCCGCTTGAGAGAAGCACCTGGTTCGTGGCACCCGTAGCTACCCCGAGGAAGGCGGCCGGAGCGACGAGATTGAGTCGGCCTCCGTTGGCGAACGAGTTCGCGATGGCGCCCAGGGCAGAGAAGACCAGGATCAAGTACCACGGCATCGCGGGCAGCCCATCGAGCCTCGGGTGCTCCATTCCCAGTGCCTCCCCGAGGGCGAACGTGAGCGTGCCACCGATGACGATGCCGACTGCAGCGACCGCGACGTTCGCGACCCTGGTTCCGGCAGAGAGGTGGTCGCCATCGATCGCGTCGGTGACAGCACCGATCACCTGCGGAAGCGGAAGCAACAGCAGCCAGTTCACGGCGATCGCCGCGGCAGCGCCGACCGGATCGACGAAGTCCCACTGCACCAGCATCGTGGCGAGCGCGCCTGCCACCGTGCTCTGCACGGCGACCGCGAACAGCTTTGGCATGCGCGCCGCGGTCGTGCCTACGCCGACGACCGAGGCGGCGGCCTGAACGAGCGCGGCGGTGACCCACGCCTCCCAGGAGACGCCGACCTGCATGCTGATGAAGAACGCGAGCATGGTGGTGCCGAGCGCGACGATCCACCAGGGCGTCACAGTGAGCCGCAGCCGGTCGGCGACCCGCTTCGCCACTGCGAGCCGCTCTCGCGCATCGTGACCATGCACCCGGGCAACCTCGGTGTGCGCTGTCCGCTCGGCGAGCCGGGTCAGTTCGCGCGACCGAGTGCAGTCGATGGCGTCGAGCGTTCGCGCGGCACCCGACGACGACACTGTGTCGCCGTCGTGCGTAGCCGCCTCGAGGATCAGCATGCGCCCGAACGCCGAGATCGACAGCGCTTCAACTCCGAGATCGAGACCGTATCGAGCGAGCGCGTGCTCCGTCTGGCCGCTCGTAAGCCCGGATTCGAGCAAGCCGTGCCCCGTCGATTCGAGAAACTCCAGGCGCGCGCGCACGTCCGTCGCGGACAGGCCGGCCGCGCGTGCAGCCGCCCCCGGGACCGCATCGGGTGAACTCATGCTCCGATCCTACGGGCGGGAACCAGCTCCAGACGATGTCCGAGGCGCTCGTGATAGCGGGGACGACCAAGCAGAAGGTCTGACCCGCGCGCTCGATCCCCTACAGAGCCCAGGGCACCGGAGTTACCTCACCCTCATCCGTACGTTCCGCTTGCCGACGATCGTCAGTCCGTGCCTCGCCCATCGTGCCCGATCTTCCCCGCCGTCCAGAATCCGATTGCCCGATGCCGGTCGCGCGGCTGCGAGTGCCGCCGCCGCAGATGGGTGCGGATGCTGCGGGCGGCGGCCGATTCGCAGGCCACCCAGGCATATCCGGGCGTCTCAGGGAGTGCGATGCCTTCGACCGCTGTCGGCAATGCGCTCTCTCGACCTCCTGGTCCGATGATCCAGGTCCAGTCCACGTCGCCCCGGGTCTCGATGACACGCCGATCCGCCGCAGTTGGGACCTCGACGATCGCCTGCACCGGGACCCCCTCGGGCAGCTCCTCGACGATCCGGGCCAATCCGGGAAGACCGGTGGCGTCGGCAACGAGCAACTGCCACTGCGCATCGTTCGGAGGCGAGTGGTAGGCGTGGGACACGGTCGAGCCGAGGAAGATGCCGAGCACATGGCCGGGTTCCGCCCGTTCGGCCCAGGTCGAGGCGACGCCATCCCCGTGTACGACGAACTCTACGTCGAACTCGCGTCCACGATCGTGGACTGCGCGCATGGTGTAGTGCCGCCACGGGGGAGTCGGCTCGTTCAGGGACTCGCCAGCGTGCTCCCGGTTGAAGTAGGTCACGTCGGCCCGCGTTTCGCCTGGCCACGGGAAGGCGATGTCGACGCGCTCGTCTCCCCGACCATCGGCATACCAGGTCCACTCGCCGAGCGCTCGGAGACGCACACGGATCATCGACGGGGTCACTCTCGTGACCGCCACGACCTCCGCGGGTTCACAGAACTCCATGTCTCCTCTTTCCTGACTTTCTTGTACTGACGCTGTGCTCACCGGAGTGCCGCCCGAGAAATGACCGTCGGCGCACCCGATTCAGGATCGAGCACCACGGCATGTCGGTCAGGCTCACCTCAATAAGAGTAGGAGTGCCACGAAAGCCGGGGCTGACAAGTTATTACTCGTTTCGGACACCTGGCATTTACGCTACGCCCTGGGCGGGAGAAACTCGTGAGGGCGGTGCCCTGAGACACGGTGGAACGCATTACTGAAGGCCCCGATGCTGGCGTAGCCGACTTTCCCCGCGACGACGCCGACGGGGGTCCCGCTGATGAGCATCTCCACCGCGCGCACAATCCGAAGCTTCATGCGCCACGCGTTGAACGACATCCCGGTTGTGCGCTCGAAGACCCGCGCGACGGTCCGACTGCTCAGGGAGGCCACCCAGGCCCACTCCTCGATCGAGCGGCCATCGGCGGGATCGGCGAGCAACCGCTCGACGATCGGAGCGATCCGTTCGTCCTGCGGGATCACCAGGTCGAACTCCCGACCCCCCTCATCGGCGAGCAGTTCCAGGCACACGCGTTGAGCGCGCAGCCGCTGCTCTTTCGAGATCGCCGCTTCCATCAGGTAGATGAGCAGCTCTCTCAGCGCCGGACGCACACCGACGATACGGATCAGCGTCGACCCTTCCGGCCAGGCCGCCGGGTCGATGTGCACCGCCGCCATCGTCGACGACGGCGCACGGAGCACGACATGCGGCGTGCCTGCCGGGACCCACACCCCCTCGCCGACCGTCAGTGTGCGAGAGACGCCGGCGACCTCCACCGAATCGGTCCCCAGGATCGGGAAGAACACGACGTGCTCCGGATGAGTGTGAGCACCTTGCGGGCACCCGAAGTGGGGGTGCCAGTACCGGTCGCGCATCAACCGCGTCGTGAGCGTGTACCCCGTGGGAATGATCGGAGGGTGCGACGGCACACGGACCCCCGAACCGATGGACAACGGACCCTGAAGCGAGAGAGATGACATGGCGATTCCCAGCACGATCGAGCGAAGGAGAGCAACTCCGGGACGAACTCCATTCTTCCGCACATGGATGTCGGAAATGAATAAACAGTCGTCTACACCGAGGAACGATCCCCGGCCTACCGTGGAGCACATGACCCAGAATGAGCGCGATGCGAAGCCCGCCGCACGGACCGCGTCGATGTTCGCAGTGGCGCTGCTTCGCAACGGGCGCGGGTGGCGTCTCTCCGCGGCGACGCTGGGCTTCATGACTCATCAGGCCGGTGAAGCAGCCGTGCCCATCGTGATCGGCGTGGTCATCGATCAGGCCATCGTGAAGAGCGACGGAACCGCATTGCTGATGTGGATCGGCGTGCTCGCGCTCATCTTCGTGCTCCTCTCCGTGAGCTACCAGCGCGCAGCGTTGACGATGGTGCGGGTGTACGGGCACGGTGAGCACGATCTGCGCCAGCTGACCGGCGCACGAGTACTGAACCCACGCGGGCGGCACGCGCGCCACCGCACAGGAGAGGTGCTCTCGGTCGCGACGAGCGACACCTACCGCGTCGCCGGGATCGCCTGGAGCGTCGCAGAGCAGGGATCGACCATCGCAGCCCTCCTGGCAACCAGCTGTGCACTGCTCATCATCTCCCTCCCTCTCGGGCTCGGCGTGCTGATCGGAGCCGTCGCAGTGCTACTCGGGATGCAGGCACTCGCGCGACCACTGGAGAAGCTCGGCATGGCCGAGCAGGCCTCGGTCGCCGCCGCCAGCGAAGTCGCCACCGACGCGATGGCTGGTCTGCGGATCGTCCGGGGCCTCGGCGCGGAGGGCGAGGTCATCAGCCGCTACCGGTCCGCTTCGGCAGCCTCACTGCGAGGCGCCGTGGCCACCGCCCAGAAGCTCATCACCTACGACGCCGTCAGCAGCGCAGTCTCCATCGTCTACCTGGGTCTGCTTGCGCTCGCCGCCGCATGGATGGCTTGGTCAGACGAAATCACGGTGGGCCAGCTGGTGACCACGGTCGCCCTCGCGCAGTTCCTGCAAGGTTCCCTCGCACACATCGGCACCTTCGCCGCGAACTGGGCGCACAAGCGCGCGTCGGCCCGCCGTTTGAGTGCCCTGGTGGTCGAGCCGTTCGCGCTCGACGCGGGCGGGGATGGCCCGACCGGCACTCCAGATCGAGAGTGCCCTCCTCTGGCGTGGAAGTCGGGGGCGCTGCGCATCGAGGCTCAGACCGGGTTGCTGGTCGGGGTGCGTATCCCCGGGGCGGCAGCCGCGCGAGCACTGTCCGCGCGACTCGGCCTGCGCGTGCCGCCGCACCCGGGAGAACTCGCCATCTTCGGCACCGATGCCGTGGAGGCCGGACCGGAGCGGTACCGGCGCGTGGTGACTGCCCCGCCGCATGACGCTGCGATCTTCACCGGGACGCTGCGTGAGAACGTCACCGGTGCACTCACCAGCGCAGGGCTCGTCCGCGAATGGGACGAGGAGGTCGTACGAGCTGTCGCACTCGACGACGTGGTCACGCACCTCGGCTCCGCCGATGCGCACATCGGCGAGGGAGGCAAGCGTCTCTCCGGAGGTCAGCGTCAGCGCGTCCTCCTCGCCAGGGCACTCCACCAGCCGCACGAGGTACTCATCCTCGACGAGCCCACGACAGCTCTGGATCCGCTGACCGAGCAGCGCGTCGCCGATGGACTCGCCGGGCTCGGTCGCACCACCATCGTCATCACGTCGAGCCGAGTTCTGCTCCACGCATGCGATCGCGTCATCGATTTCAGCACCACGCCCGCGAACGAGCGCACCTCCGAGGCGATCCGGTGAGCGAGACCTCCGGTGCCGACGAGATCAGCGCCGACGAGATCAGTGCCGAGGGTCGTCTCCCGATCGCGAGAGGGATGGTCAGTGCTCGGCACGCGCTGCGAATCCTCGGAAAGCGGCGCGGCTCGCTCGCCCTCTCCACGGCGTTGCTCCTCGCGAGCTCGGGAGCCGCACTTCTCGTTCCGCCCGCACTGGGCTGGATCGTCGACGCGGTGGTCGAACGGGTCCCGCTCTCGACAGTGGTACTCGCCGCCACGGTAGTCATCGCATCGGGAGCCCTCTCAGCGGTCCTCGCTCGCACCGGCGGCCGACTGCTCGCTTCCACCCTGCAAACATCACTCGCCGAACTCCGCGAAGAGGTATTCACCGCAGCGATGCGCCTGGATCGCGACACCGTCGAGGCTGCCGGGAGCTCCGACGTCGTCTCCCGGGTCACCGCAGATGTCGAGGCAATCACCGCGGCCGTCTCCGATGTTCTCCCCCGATTCATCGGAGCCGGATTCACGATCGCGCTCACGGTCGTGGGGCTCACGCTACTTGATCCGTGGCTGGCGCTCGCTGCGCTGACCGCTGTACCGGTCCAGCTCTTCGCGATCCGACGATTCATGCGTCGATCACGCCCGCTCTACCGGCGCCTACGTCTCGAGGAGTCGGAGCGGGGGCAAGCGATCATCGAAGCAGTCGCCGGCGCCGACACGATCATCGCCTCCGGCGCCGGAGAAGCGCATCTCGAGCGCGTCGCCGTGCGCAGCCTCAGAGCTGTGGAGACCGAGCGCGAGGCCACGCGCGCACGCAACCGGTTCAATGCCGGACTCAACGCGGCCGAATTCATCGGCCTCGCCGCAGTGCTCGCGACCGGATACTGGCAGGCCACTACTGCGGGTCTCACCGTCGGCGCTGTCACCGCGGCCGCACTCTTCTTCCACCGGCTATTCGCACCGATCGGTGCCCTGCTGTCGAGTATCGACGACCTGCAGCGCGCTGGCGCCGGCCTCGGACGCCTGGTCGGTGTGCTGCAGGCCGTTCCCGAGCGCACGCCGCGCCGCAGCATCGTCGATGCGAGCGTGCTGATGAGATCACTCAGGTATCGCTACCGCGGAGCTGCACGAGACGCGCTCGTGAGCACGGATCTCCGTCTGCCTCCCGGCTCGACCACCGTGCTCGTCGGGGTGTCAGGATCCGGGAAGTCGACGCTCGCCCAGCTCATCGCCGGAGTCCTGCTCCCCACCGGGGGCGAGGTACTGATCGGCGGAGTACCCGCTGCGGGCGCCGACCTCTGCGGGCGCCGAGCCGCTTTCCTGGTCACCCAAGATGCCCACCTCTTCGCAGGAACGCTGGCCGACAATCTCCGTCTCGCCGCCCCGGCGGCCACGGACGCCGAACTGTGGCGCGCACTCGACATCGTGTCCGCATCGTGGGCTCGCGAGCTTTCATACGGTCTCGATACTCCCCTGGGCCACGATCTCGACGATTCACGCATTCAGGAGATCGCGCTTGCTCGGGTGCTGTTGGCTGATCCACCCGTGGTCGTGTTGGATGAGGCGACCGCTCACGGCGGCGCAGACGGCACGCTGGATCGGGCAGTGTCCGCGGTAGTCCAGGGACGAACCGCAGTGATCGTGGCGCATCGTTTCGCTCAGGCGGAGACCGCCGATCTCATCGTGGTGCTTGAGGACGGGCGAGTCCTGGAGCACGGTTCCCACTGCGTTCTGCTGCGCCGCGACGGTGTCTACGCCCGCCTGCACGCTGCCGCGCAGCACCGCTGACCGTTTCAGTCCTCGCCCGGTCCGACCCGATTCGCGATATCGAGCGGGTGTGAACGGCACTCGACGGCGGTCCTGTCGCCACGAGCCTGCGCTGGTAAAGCGGTGTCCTGCGCGGTGATCTCGGGTCAGCGGAGCGGAGATGGGGCCGGGGGTGTGGGGCGCGCTCGGGGTCTCGGCAACGCTGACCCGGTTCGCGACCCTAGTGGCGCTCGTGACTCCCGCTGCGGTGCCTGTGCTCCGCGATCAGCCGCAGCGGGGGTACGGCCCCGTCGGCGTGGCGCTCGCCGCGCTCCCCGACTTCCTCCTCGCGAGCGCGCTGCTCGTCGTCGTGGCAGTGCAACTGGGGATGGCTCCCGCCGTACGGCTGGACCGGACCGCAGACCGCTGTCTTGCCAGCGCTCGCCCTCGGAGCGCCGGCTGGCGGGCTCCTGGGCAGACTCCTCTCGGATGCCGTCTCGGGTGTCGCCGACGAACGCTGGGTCGACGTGTGGCGCCTCGCCGGGGTGCCGGGAGCGGTTACGCTGCTCGGAGCCTTCCGTCGCGCCACGGCCCTCGTCGTGGATCAACTCGGTCCCGTCTTCATCGGCATGCTTGGCGGAGCCGTCGCGGTCGAGCAGGTGTTCGCGATCCCGGGACTCGGCAGATACCTCCTCAGGGCAGCGAACGCCCAGGATCTCCCCCGTGCTGCAGGCGGTCCACGCCCCCTCGCCGGCTACAGCTGCCGACGCACCCCGGCTTCGCTGGCGATCTGATCGACCTGCTCCTCCAGACTGTCGCGGAACGGCTCGAGTCCGGCCTTCCGCCGCGTCAGCGGAAGCTGCACCGGGTGCGCGGACTCCTCGAGCTCGAACCCCAGCGCGGCGTAGAGCGCGAGCGCGCCGAGCAGCATGCCCAGAATTCCGGCAGCGACCTCCCAGGCCGGTGTTGAAGAGAGATGCGAGATCCCCGTCACCGAGAACCTGATGGCCGACCCGACGAGCACCATCGATGCCAGAACTTTGCCGCGAGATGCCGCAACCGGCACCAGCAGCGCGACCGCGGCGACCTGCAGCAGGATTCCAAGCGCCGGGCTGCTGGATCCGGGCGGCGACAGCAGCGTCGAAACGGCGATCATGGCCCACACCCCCGAGACCATCGCCATGCCGGTGCCCGCGATGGGGTCGCGCGCGCCGAAGCCGATCACGGATGAGAGCAGTTGCAGCGGCACCGTCAGAACGAGCACCGCGAGCGCGATCAGGTGCTCCTCGGCTGGCGCCACAATGCCGAGCTGCAGTGCGCTGAACCCCACCGTCGCGATGGCGAGCGCCATGAACGCGAGAGGCAACGGGTTGCCCGTCGGGCGCAGCATGACTCTCGTCTGCTGGAGGTGCGTGCGCCTCGATTCGGCATGCGGCGCGCGCTCTCCCTGCTCTGCCTCAGTCATTCCGGCCCCACTCTCCCGCCCGGGCATCGCGGGCGCTTCGACGTCTGCAAGCGTGCCGCCCAGTCTCGCAGACGCCGGCGCGCTCGGTGCAGCCACCGAACCCGGATACGACTCCCCCGCACCGCACCTGCCAGGCGAGCGCACCATGAAACCCATCTGGTTGCATTTCGCGATCAGTTGAAGTACTTTCGGAAGCACTTCGCAACACCGCCGAGTTGCACAGCGCAGTGGAGGAGACGGCATGAGTGACGAGGCCGTACGGACGATCCTGATTCCCGGCGCCTGGATGGGGACTTGGGTCTGGGAACCGGTCGCTCAGATCTTGAGCGACCTGGGTCACTCCGTCGAGACGCTCACCCTTCCGGGCCTCGAACCAGGGCTATCGGATAGTCGACGAGCCGTCGTCAGACTCGAACAGCACGTTCAAGCACTCATCGACCACATCGGGGGCTCGGGCGCCGGCTCCGTCGCGCTGGTGTCGCACTCCTACTCCGCGATGCCCGCCGCGATCGCGGCCGATCGCCTTGGCGAACGGGTGCGCAGGATCGTCCACATCGGCGGTTTTCTCCCGGTCGACGGGCGATCGCTTCTGGACGACTGGGGCGATTCGGCAGCAGCACGCGAACAGGAACGCGAAGACATCGCCGCGGCGGGAGGTCTGTGGTTGCCCCCTGAGCGATGGATGCTCGATCACGAGTCTGATTTGACGGACCGAGACAGAGACTTCTTGGCGAACCTCTTCACTCCCCACCCCGGGCACACGATCACCGATCACGCCCGACTCGCCTCCCCTGTCTCCGCGCAGCCCACCACCTACGTGGCGCTCGCGCAGACCGGAGACCAGACCGAAGCGTGGAAGCACGCGCCGCGGGTTGCGCGAGATGCCCCGCGCTGGCGGAAGCGTCATCTGCGCAGCGGGCACTGGCCGATGATCTCGCTCCCCGACTCGACGGCAGCGCTCATCGCCGAAGAGATCGCATTCGCCACCGACAGGGAGAGCTGAGCATGGCCGTGTACGACCGGTCGGGGTGCCCGATCAATCTCGCCGTCGAACTGCTCGGCGATCGATGGACGATTCTGATCCTGCGCGACATGATGTTCGCCGGCCGCAGGCACTTCCGCGAACTTCTGCGCGAATCCGATGAGCGCATCACGAGCAGCATCCTGGCCGACCGACTGGAACGGTTGCGCACAGCGGGAATCATCACGCGCGACGACGATCCCGCGCACCAGCAGAAAGCGATATATCGGCTCACCGAGCGGGGCATCGAGCTCGTGCCCGTGCTCGCCACGATCGGAATCTGGGGATCAGCGCACCGCGATGCGGATCCGGAGAAGATCGACGGCGCACGCGCGCTGAGCTACCAACTCCCTCCATCATGGGCGCAGTTCATGCAGACGCTCAGGGCGAGAGACGGCGTCACTGTCGGCGAAGTTCGCGACTGCTGAGTGGACCGAGCGCGACGACAGCGCCCCGGAACTTTTGGTGACACGGGCTCAGGCGCTGAGCAACTTACCGGGACGCTGAACGGAAGCGTGAGAATGGGAGCAGCCCCAACGAACAGGAGCCGCATGCCGAACATCTTCACCGGGCTGAGCGCCTTCCCGCTCACTCCCCTGCGCGACAACCGGGTCGACGAGCACGCATTCACCGGCCTCGTCGAGCGGCTCTCAGCCGCCGGCGTTGATTCCATTACCGCACTCGGCTCGACCGGCTCGTACGCCTACTTGTCTCCCGAGGAGCGCGCCCGCGTCGCCCAGCTCGCCGTCGATCATGCCGGATCAACGCCGGTCATTGTCGGGGTCGGCGGACTGCGCACTTCCCACATTCTCGACCACGTCGAAGCAGCGGAGGACGCGGGGGCGGCCGGGATCCTCCTGGCGCCGATGACCTACCAAATGTTGACCGATGACGACGTGTTCGAGCTCTACCGCACCGTCACCGAGCGCACCTCGCTCCCCGTCATCGTGTACGACAACCCGAGTACCGCCCACTTCGCCTTTACCACCGACCTGTACGCCCGAATTGCTGAGCTGCCCGGCATCGCGTCCATCAAGATCCCCGGTGTTCCCACGGACCCAGGGGCAGCGCGCGACCACGTCGCGAGCATCCGTGCGTCCGTTCCCGAGCACGTCACGATCGGCGTCTCGGGCGACGCCTCAGCGGCGACCGGTCTGATCGCCGGCTGCGATGCCTGGTACTCGGTGATCGGAGGCACGCTCCCCGACCCCGCGCTCACCATCACCCGCGCGGTTCAGCTCGGCAGGAATGCGGACGCTCTCGCCGAATCCAAGCGCCTCGCACCGCTCTGGAATCTCTTCGCCGAGTTCGGAGGCAGCCTGCGGGTCATTGCGGCGATCGCCGAGCAGCTCAGTCTCACGCCCCGGCACTGCTTGCCGCTGCCGATCCGCGGCCTGACGGACGAGCAGCGCGTCCGCGTCGCCGCAGTGATCGGCGAGCTCGGGATCGCCTGACCCCGGGATCCTGACCGTCATTGATCGCCGAACTCGGCACGCCAAATACCCGGTCGAACGCCCAGTTGTACGCGAAAGTGTAGAACGGGACGTAGATGATGAAGACCAGGTCGAGCATGAACGCCTGCACCAACGTGATGTTCAACCACCAGGCGATGAGCGGCACGAGCATGCACACGAGCACGATCTGAAAGCAGAGAGCATGCAAGACGCGACGCCGCAGCGTCCGCGTGCGGTCCTGCTGGCGTCGCTCCCACGCCTCGAAGAGGGTGTTGAACACTAGGTTCCAGGCGGTGGCCACGCCCGTGAGCAGCAGAGCGAGCGGCCCGGTGGTCGTCGGCGGCTCACCGGTGACCGCGGTCATGACCGCAGTGCCGACGACAAGTCCGAGCACCTCGTACCCGCCGACGAACACGAGTTTGCGTGTGAGTCCCTGCACTGAATCTCCGCCTTTCCAAGCCGACAGGGATCGACGCTACACTCAGTGCAAGTGATGGAAAAAGTCAGTTCCCTTCAGAAAAGTTGATAGATATATGTCCCTCTCCAGCGATGGCATCGAACTCTTTCTCGCCGTCGTCGACCACGGCTCTTTCTCCGGAGCAGCACGTGCACTTCGCCGTGTGCCATCGGCGGTGAGCATGAGCATCGCGAACATCGAGGCCGAGCTCGGGTACCCGCTATTCGATCGGTCCCGGCGTGAGGCGGTGCCCACCCCCGAGGCACTGGCACTTCTGCCCCACGCGCGCTCCGTCGCGAGCCGCCTCAGACTCCTGCAGGTGCACGCCGTCGAACTCTCGCAGAACCTGGAGAGCACGCTCACCGTCGCGATCGCATCGGGCGTTCCCGATCATCACCTCCTCGACACCCTCACCGAGGTCGGTCGCCGCTACCCCCTCCTGAAACTGCACATCCTCCGGCTCCCCCAGGAGCAGGTGCGCGAGATGCTTCATCAGGAACGAGCAGACCTGGCGCTCCTCGCCATGCCCCCGGGTGTCGACCGCGAGGAGGCATTCACCCACGTCGCCGACACACGATTCGTGGCGGTTGCCTCGGCCACCGCGACCACTCCGGGGCTCCCCACTGATCTGCGACGCCTCGAAGATCTGGGAGACAGTCGCCAGATCGTCGTGAGCGGCCCCGATGACACCGTCTCGGATCCGCGTCACCTCGTCTCGGACAGCCGCTGGCTGGTGGACTCGGTGGAGGCCGCACTCGGACTCGTGGAGCGCGGCGCGGGCTGGGCCAACCTCCCCCGTGACGCTGTCGAGGGCGCGGTCGCGCAGGGACGCGTGAGGATTCTGGAGTTCGACAACATCACGAACGGCGTCGCGATGCCCGTGCACCTGGTCTGGTTGCGCAGGCGCCCGGTACGCCGAGCGGCCGGCGAGGTGATCGCGTTGATGAGCCGGGCCGCGAACTGACGGGCTCGCAGACCGCGCGTCGTCGCCGAGCACGGATCAGCTTTCGAAGCGCTCCCGGTGAATCTCGCGCATTGCGATATATCGAGGATCGGCCGCCGCCCGATCCCACGCCGCCTTGAAGATGCGCGCGGATTCGGCCTTCACCGGATCCTCAGCGTCGCGCGGCTTCTCGGTCCTGCCGTGCGCGCCGCTCTGCCCCTTCTTGTCGTCGGGCACCGGACCGTCGTACTTCTTGCCCCCGCGGTGGTTGGCGTATCGTCTGGCCCGGGTATACCCCATCTGCAAGAACTTGCGCGCCATATCGGCGCCGACGAAATCTTCATCGTCGAGGTACTTCTCGAAGAGCCGCCAGATCTCCTCGCTCGAGGTTCGTGCGACGTCGGGATCCTTGAAGCGCCAGTGGGGCAAGATCTCCGACTTGTACGGCTCGACCTTGAGCACGCCCTGCTCGCCGCGACCGACACGGTAGAGGTCGGGCCGCTCACGAAAATCGATCGCAGAGAAGTCGAGCGAGTAATCGAACTTTTTCACGGCGCCCCTCTCGATCGGCTCAGCCCGACGCGGCGGCGAACGCCGTGATCGAGCGCAGCATCTTGCCGGGCGACGGTGCGGACGCCCTCCACCATGACCTGCCGATGGGCATCACTACTCGTTCTCGAGTGCGTCCTCTTCAGCCCACTTCCGCGACCGCGCCGCGATCGTCTCGGGAGCCCGTTCAGCCTCTTCCCGAGTGGCAAAGGGGCCGGCACGGTCGACGGCCGGCGACTGCAAACCGTACTCGACCTCGTGCGTGGTCAGGTTGTACCAGTACTCGTGTTCCATGTCCGACATTCGGGTCACCTCCGACGTTCAGGGGTCCAGTACTCCGACTCTATCGGCTCACGAAGCCCACGGGCCCCGCCGTTTGTCCGTGAATCCGCGCGCCACGGATGGGCGGTTACGAATCGAGCTGCGACAGGGTTTCCGCTGTGGGCGCGAAGAACACATTGCCGGTGACCGCGGTCGAGAAGTCGAGCAGGCGATCGTGCCTCCTCGGTGGAACACCTCTTCGCCAAACGCATGCTTCGCGAAGACGACGTCCTATTGGAGACCATGCGCGCGCGTTATCCCGCTTCCGTCACCACCGCAGAACGCGTGCGCACCTTCATCAAGCGGGAGTACGACGTGGTCGTGCCCGACGAGGAGGTCGCATACCTCGCGCTGCACATCGCTCGAGCGTCACTCCCCCAGGCATCAGGTTGATGAGCACTCGCCCCGTCGACTGGGTGTGGCTCACAGGTGCGTGAGGTCTGCGTGGGGTACTGACTCCAAACTCCACCCGCGGCGGATTCCAGGGACTTCTTCACCATCAGGTGTCAGCGTCACTGCAGTGATGACCAACACCGAATCCTGCTGCCGCTCTCACCCCTGATCGCAGCTCAGCTTTCGAAGCGCTGCGGCGCACGCGATAGAAGTCGGGCAGCTCACGGAAATCGATCACCAAGAAGTCGAGCGGGTAATCGAAGTGCTCTTCGTTCGCCCCTCTGGATCACCGCAGCCAGGTTCTCCGGCGAGCGCCGCGACAGTGCGCCTCACTCTACCGGGTGGTGAGGCATTAGGGTTCGAGGCGCAGGATTCGGTCGTCGCTCTCACCGGGATCGCCGCGGCCGTCAGTGTTGTTGGTCAGCACCCACAGCGACCCGTCGGGGGCAACGGAGACGTCTCTGAGCCGACCCCGCTCGCCGACCAGGTGCTCAGTCGAGGCGGCGATGTCGGTCAGCGGGATCTCGCGCAGACGTTCGCCGCGCAGGTTCGCGATCCAGATCGCCTCGCCGGCTACGGCCATACCGCTGGGGCTGGCTTCGGCCGGTTCCCACTGCTGAACGGGATCGATGAATCGATCGTCGTCGGCGATGCCCTCGGCCTCGGGCCATCCGTAGTTACCGCCGGCCTCGATGACGTTGAGCTCGTCCCAGGTGTCCTGCCCGAACTCTGAGGCGTACATAGTGCCATCCCGATCCCAGGCCAGACCCTGCGGGTTCCGATGCCCAAGGCTGTAGACGGGCGAGTCGTCGAACGGGTTGTCCGGGGGCACAGTGCCCTCCGGTGTGAGCCGCAGGATCTTACCCGACAGCGAGTCGCGGTCCTGCGCGCGGGCGGCGTTCCCCGCGTCGCCGACGGTGACGTACAGCATCTCGTCCGGACCGAACGCGATCCGTCCGCCGTTGTGGAAGCGCGCCGCGTCTACTCCATCGAGGATCCTCTCCGGCTCACCGAGCTCGAACGACCCCGGTTCCCCGGTCAGCTCGTAGCGCTCGAGGCGATTCTCGTCGCCCGAGGTGAAGTAGGCGTACAGGTCGTCGTTCTGGATGGCGATGCCGAGCAGGCCGCCCTCCCCTGCCGGAGTGACGTCCGTGATCGTGCCGACCTCTCGCGCCGCACCGTCGTCGTCCAGTTCGAGGATGCGTCCGGAGTCGCGTTCGCTGACCAGTGCGATGTCACCGGCGAACGCGACCGACCACGGTGCTTCCAGCCCTGAAGCCACTGTGTGCGTGGACGCATCGGGATCGGCCGTGCTCGACCGCTCGGCTCCACCCTGCTCGACTCCGCCCCGCTCCGAGACCGCGGAGCACCCGGTCAGTAGCAGCGCAACCACGGCGGGAGCAATCAATGCGGGCCTCGCGCGCCGAGACCCAGTTGCGCTGCTCATGCAGACTCCCCTCCTCGTGACGTTACCCTCTACGCTATGCGTCGAACGGCCCGAGCGGGAGTATCGTCCCCGCGACCGCCACGAACGTACTCTGGGCCACAGGTCCGATATTCATGCCGATCTGGGCCGGGGTCGCTCACGTCTGCTTCACTATCGATGCTCAGATGTCAGTTCGTGGAGGTCCACACTCGATCGCTGCTCTCTCCTGAGAGCGTCGAGCAGTTCGCGGCTCTCAGCTGGCATGTCGAGAGCCGTCGCAATTGCGCGGGCGAGCTCGGCGGATGTTGCGGTGTTCGGAGGCAGCACGATACCCAGGTTCGATTGCTCGAGCGCAGCCGCTCCGGCGAACTGATCAGTCGAGAACGGGAGAACCACCAGAGGCACCCCGAACGCAAGCGCCTCGGTCACGCTGTTGTTGCCACCATGACTCACTGCGGCAGCGGCGTGCTTGAGCAGCGTCACCTGAGGCAGGAACTCGGCGACCAACCAGTCAGGCGGGAGGGTGCCGAGGTCGGATACCGGAGTCGAACCGTGCGCGATCGCGGCGCGGACGCCGCTCGTTCGCAGGGCTTCCACCACCACTTTCAAGACGTCGCCGCGGGCCGAAAGGAAGCTTCCGAAGCTGACGTACACGAAGGGAGCGTCCGACGACTGAATCCACTCGTCTACATCAGCGCTCCCCGGGAGATCTCGGATCGAAGCTCCGACGAAGACACTTTCGGGCATGAACCGGAGCCGGTCCGCCGACATCAGTTCTCTCGGATAGTTGTGGACGAGCGTACGCCCGCGCTCGGAGAAAGCGTTCTCTGAGAGACGTGGCTGCACGCGCGAAGCAGAGCGAGTGGCGCCGATGTCCGGAGAGAGCTCGACCACTACGCGGTTCCACTCCTCGGTGAAGTTCTCGCTGACACGCGCGCAGAGATCCGCGAGTTCCTCGAGCTCATCCGACCTCGGGGTGAACGATGTCGGCCAGGCCGTCGGGTAACCGTATACCTCACCGGCTTCCGCGAGCGGTAGGGCTGACGGGTGCCCGAGAACCGCGTCGATGTAGTCGATTCCGGCGGCGTGCAGTCCGACGCGAGCGCTGAACGCGAGGTGATCGACGAGGATCTGATCGGGCTCGACCTGGCCGATGATCTCGAGGACCCGTCTCGCCGCGTCGACGGGTTCGTACATGAGGTCGTGCAGTCGCGCGCGGGCCTGATACATCAGGGTAGCCACCATGCCGTTCCGTGTCGCCTGGAAGAACCCGTCGAGCAGGTCGTCTTCGCCGGCGGGCTGATCTTCCACGCGAATCGTGCCGGGGTTCGATCCTTTTCCGAGTACGAGCTCGAGATGCTCGTACCCGAACTCTTCCACGATCGATGCCGTTGCCGGGCCCGTGGCGACCACGACGCGCTCGCCTCGTTCCTGCCACGATCTCCCCATCGCTGCGAGCGGGTAGAGATGGGATGCGTAGTCGGGGCTGATGATGAGCAGGGTCATAGAGCTCTTTCGGTTGAGGTTGTTCGAGGTAGGGTGCTGCCTTCCAGTTCCGCGCAGTCGACGTTCGGGGGAAGGTTTTGCACACGCCGGTAGATCGCCGAGAGCGCTTCCGCCATCTTGTGGACTGAGAATCGTTCTCTCACCATCTGGCGGGCCTCATCAGCACGCTCATCCGCCTGCGGCGAGCCGACGAGGTCGAGGGCCTCGCCGATCGTTCGTGCGAGACTCGCCTGATCAGTGGTGTCGCACAGCAGGCCGGTACGACCCTGATCGAGGTAGGTGCTGGGACCCCCTCTGACCGGTGCCACCACGAACGCTCCGGCGGCGAGCGCCTCGATGATCGCCAGCCCGAATTCCTCTTTGACACTGGCGCAGACGTACACCCCTCCGGACGCTGCGTAGCCGGCGAGACCGAATCGGACTGCCGCGACCCACTCAGCGACGACCGCATTGGGTCGATGCCCGGACAGGAGTAGACCTGCGCCCGCTTGGAGTGGACGCGGAATCTCGAGGTCGATTTGCTGCAGCTGTTCTGCTTCGTCCCCCGATGGAAGCTTGAGGTTCCCGCCCACGACGAGCAGGTTGCATCTGTCACGCAGTTCGCTTCGCGCCCAGGATTGCACCAGCGTCGCCATGCCTTTCACGCGATGCATGCGCCCCACGGTCACGATGAGCGGGAGCCCGCGCCGTTCTTCAGGCAGTTCGCCGAGCAGTTCTCGCAATACCTCGATCGGGTCGTCCTCGTCCACTGCGCCGTGAACCGTCGGTTCCACCGTGGGCGGATCGGCGGGCGATCCCTTCTCCTCCTTCGCCACTTCGCCCGCACGATGCCGCCACGCGCGATCACCTGCGCGGTCACTCGCCGCGAGGTCGATACCTTCTGCGACGACCGAGAACTGCTCCGGATCCTGATCGATGTCGATGCCGAGGAGTCGGAGCGCATCGCCTGAAACGTCCGCTCTCGGCAGCAGCACCGTGTGCGCCGCGTCTTGCGCGAGCTGACGCACCAGTTGTCCCCTCGCCCAGAGCCGCTCCCGAGCGTCCCGGTCGCCGAAGCTCTCGCGCGTGATATCGCCGGAGAGTTCCATCGCCTCGATGAGTGCGTGAGGATCGGGAGCCGCCGTGAACACGACGGGCAACTGCGGGAGAGCGGCGAGATCCCACGCGGCGAGCGTGCCGACATCCGCCATCCGGAGGTGCATGACGTCGACGCCACCTGCTTGCCGGAGACTGCGCAGGATACCGCGTCTGAGTGCCGCGTACTCCGACCAGGGATCACTGCGCCGGGTTTCTTGCGAGGGCGCAGCCTCTCCCGGCAAGTCAGTTTCGAAAGCGATGTGCGCGAAGCGGTGGCCGGGGTTGCGCGAAGCCCGAAGAGTCGGGGTTTCTTGCACTCGTCCGTTCGCCCCGCCTCCCCGGGAGATGGTGAGCACCTGCACGGACCCGTTCGTTGTCGTCGTGCACAGCGCATCTCCGAGCCCGACGAGCAGGGTCGAGATGCCCCCTGTCGAACCGCTTCCCGAATTCCGCAGTTCCGGGTCGATCTCGCCCTGCATGAACGATTGAGCGACGGTGAGCGCGTGCGGCGACGGACGGCGCCCCTCCGAGGTGAGCCAGGCGAGATCTTCGCGATACGCGAGCGCTTCTTGCGCGGTGTGACGTGAGTCATCAGACAGAGATGCGTCATGAGCGAGATCCGTCAGTGCCGCTTCAGCTCGGTGATCTCGCAAAAGTCCGAGCGTCTCGATATACCTTCGCGCCCTCACCGGGCCTGGGGACCGCACCGCGGCGTCCGTCAAGGGCGCGACGAGTTCGGGAGCGCTCCCCCGAGCCGCCCGATTCGCCCATGCTTCCAGCACACGCTGGGCCTGCATACCCCGGAAGCCGCCCTCGCCCACGCAGTCCAGCAGCCAGGGCACGCTCGTCGGCATCGGCGCGCTGGCGCGCATCGCCGCTACCGCATGGTCGCGCACGAATGCGCGGTCGTCGGTGCGGAGGCGTCCCAACGCCCGTCGACTTTCTTCTGTGCCGTTCCCTTTATCGAGGCACGCGAGCGCGTAGACGGCAGCGATGACCGTCACGTGATCCGGATCCGAGAGCGCTGCGATCAACTGCCGAACGCCCTCGTCACCCTCATCCTCCCTCACGGCACTCGCGGCTCGTGCGAGCTCATCCGCAAGCGGAAACGCTTGCAAGATGCGTGGTGCGTTGCGCAAGGCGGAGAGACTCCGCAGCATCTGAACTTCGCTCATTCTTCCGCGTACTCGTCTTCCTCAGCTCGTTCGCCGCGCATGTTGTCGCGCGAGGCGTCGCTGCGGTCGGCTGTCGTCGGCGAGGAAATCTCGATACGCCACGAAATCGTTCACGAGCCGATCTTATTTTACGGAGGTGAATATTTTGGATGGGTTGACTTTATTCGGTTGACGCCCCTATAGAGAGGCAGAAGCCCATGTCGATTCGCTGTCATGGTCGCCTATCGATCGGTCTTGAGACGATCTCGGGTACAGGCACGGTCGTCATCGGCCAACCGGTCGAGCAGGTGCGCAGCTCCGAAAGAGAGGGCCCATCGGCGATCAAACCGGCATGATGGGTCGAAGGCGTCGTTCGACTGAAGCGTCGCGGAGCGATCAATCGCGAGATCTCAACGTGCGCGTCATCGAGAAGTGCATAGCCATCAAGCGCGCAGGCGCACAGACGCGAGCGGTTCCCGCGAAAGAGCGTTCAGTGAACGAGGGCGCGTCGAGGCACGCCTGTGCTACCGGAAACTTTCACTACGTATCAAAGCCCCCGCATTCACCTGCGGTCGCCCCCCGAAGCGACGGCGCAACGCAGCACCGACGTTAGTATCCCCCAGGAAGAGGCGGATCCGATGTACAACGTCGCTCTGCGTAGCATCGTCGAAGGCTTGCTGCAGCTTCTGTTCGAGTAGCACCTCAACAGCCTCGATCTGAGGTCGGAGCTTACGTCCATCTTTCGTCAGCTGAAGTAAAACTTGTCGCCGATCAATTGGGTTATCGGTGCGGTCGATGAGACCACGTTGCACCAGCGAATCTACGAGTCGACTCGGACTTCCCGTCTCGCATATCAACAGTTCACCGAGGCCCTTGAGCGTCTTGGGACCGTGCTGACCCAGCACCACGATGACCTCAGCCTGCGAAGGCGACACCCCCAATGGGGCCAACGCGGATCGGCTTCGCGATGTTCTCCTCGATCGCCGCAGCGACGTCGTCCACCTGGCCGCCAATCGCCCCAACAGCCGTACGAAGCTCGTCGCTGGTCTGCCGGAATCGGGCAGCGAAACTCCCAGCCTCCCGATCAAGGTAGACGCGCAGCAACTCGTCATCTGTCAGCGCCCGAGTAGAACGGCCTTGACGGGTCTGGCGCCGCCCCTCGTCATCGAAGTGCGGCGGCATGGTGGGTCGCACTTCCACGCGCACGAAAGGTTTCTCACCCGAGACGTCTTCCTCGACGATGAAGGCGTCCACCGGCACCGGACGAGTCTTGCTCGCAAGATCCTGGATACGAGAAACCGTCCTATCGAGCCCCTTCGCCAGACCGCACGGTTCTCCGGAAACGAGGCCAGTCGCTGGATCCTCGATCTCGTCGACGCCCACCAGAAGGTGGGCTACCTCTCGATCAGGGTCCAGAGCGACCCAGTTGGCCAGCGTGGCAAGCAGCTTCACCGATACCGCATCATCGTCACGCTTGAACTCGAAGCGCCCCGATTCCCCCAGCGCCAGCATCTGCTGAGCTTCCGCGCTGATCGCCTGGTGCCTCGACAGCTTCTGCTCGCTTGCCATGACGTAATTCCTAAGTGAAATGGAACGTGCGGTACGAGCTCTGCACGTTGAAGCGCCGGCCTTCCTTCCGTCGCTGCAGGAACCCCGCGACGGTGTCAACGTCGTCCGGCCGCATCCCGAGTGCCCGGCATTTCGTTCGCACCTGCTCAACAGTAATAGGCCCCCACCGCTCCGGTCGGTTCATCATGTCCGCCTTGAGCTTGTCCTCTTCGTTCCGCTTCAGCCCGGTGGAGTAGCCCGCCGCCCATGCCGCGATGTGCTCCAAGATCTCTTCAACACCATTCGGCAGCGGCTCGGACGCTTCCGGGGCATCGTCCCCTGACGGAGAGGGGGGCTGCACGGTCTTGCCCTGGAGAAGCTGAATCGGCCGGGCATCCTCGATCCACTCGGCGGTCTCGTTCTCGTTCCATTCGATGACCGCGAGCGCTTCCGCATCGACGTCCCACAGTTCGTTCAAGTGCTTGCGGTCGGGCCAGGCATAGAGCACTCGGCGCCCCGAGAGCGATCCCACCGATAGGCCTCGACAGCTGAGATGCAGCACTCCGGGCCGAGCTACTAAGCGCTTCAGGCTGTCGCCGTGGAACTGCTTCTGTGGTGTAACCACTGCAACGGATCGACCGGGCTGGTCAAGCAGCCACTTGATTGCGCGGATGTTCTGCGGCTCGCGCGAGGTCTCGCCTTCGGTGAGCCGCGAGATTGCGACGGGGAAAGAATATCCGTCGGATGTCATGTCTTCCTCCAAGCTTCGGCGCCCGAACTGACGATACGGTTGGTCTCCGACATCCTGAGCGGCTTCGGTGAGGAAGACGACCAGGTCGGCGCAAGCGTCACCGGAACCTCCACCGCCTCAGGTACCGCCGCTCTGCGGCTACGTCGCAGTGGCATCAACTTGCACCTTGATCATGATGTTCTCGATTTCGGCCCGCGCCTCGTCCGACAGCGTGGTGTTTACCAGCACAACTTCATAGTCAAACTCTTCGAGTTCATCATCGGCAGAGAATTGCAGCGCATCGGCGTGATCGGCCAGAAGCTCCGTCGCGACGGACCGACCGAACCCCACCTCTTGGAGCTGAATCGCCCGCCGATCAGTCGTGCCATACTCGACAAGCGTCGCAACGTTGACTCCGGCTCTATCTCTTCCGAGTGCCATGAGGCTCACATCGAAGAAGTTCTGCAGGTACCCGATGATGCGGAACCGTAGGCCTCCTTCGATGTCCCGCAGGGTCCACTCGATGATGAGGTTAACGTGCTTCGCCGAGTTTCGGTCAAAAGGTTCGTTGACGAGACTCTCTTCACGCGAGTAGTCGCGGTAGGTGATCCATCCACGCTGGGCGTAATACGCGATTGAGCTGGAGATCACCCGGTTGATCGGATCGCCTCGTACCCAACCGCGCATGAGGAGCGCCCAATAGTAGAGACGGCGTTCCCAGCCGTCAGCATCGGCGTTCTTGGGCATCAGGGGGTCTGTTCCCGAAACCTCAGTCGTTCGCCACACGTAGAGGTTACTAAGGCGGCTGAGTAAGTTGAGGAACGTGTTGACGTCGGCGAGGTCTGCGTCCTCAGCGACGAGGGGTGCGGCAGAGCCGCCGGTGAGATCAGCCCACACGCGGTCCTGGTACTCCGGAGGGATGTTCGGGGAGCGGCGCAACACATCGGTTGGCACTTTCACCGAAGCGGCCGCTTTCCGGAGTAGCTCGCGCCCATCCTTGACCTTGTCGAGGAAGTAGCTCCGGAGCGGTGTCTGCTGGTTGTCGAGCTGATGCAGGGTCAGGATGGATGCATACTGCTCAACACTTCGCTGCTGATCTGCCGACGGCGTGCCCGGCAGGCTATCGCCTCGCAGTATCCGCGCGATGTCCGTGTACTCCTTCTTCCGGTTGTTCGCAGGATTGACGAGGAAGCTTTCAGCGCGAGCGGGTTCGGCCCGGGGAATCAGTGCCCGGGTCGTGTCAGCCCAGCGGTTTGTCTCTTCGCGCACGCAGACGACGTTGCCGGAGAAGTCGTAGGTGAGACGACCAGCGCGGCCAGCGAGATTCTCGAAGTCGATCTTCGTAAACGAGCTATTGCCGTGCTTGTCACTAAGAACGAAGATGTTCTTCGCTGGGAGGTTCACTCCCTCAAGCAACGTGGACGTGCAGACCACGAACTGGATCGGGGACTCGGGATCCGCGAATGCTCGCTCGACCCGTTCACGCACTTCCTGGGGCATCTTGCCGTGATGGAAGGCGACGCCACGACTCAAAGTGCTCGCTAGGAAATAGTCCTTGTGCACGTACTCGCGAACGTGCTTGATCAGCTCATCGAGCTTCTCATCCGACACCACGCCACGACGCTCCGCAAGCCGAAGTGCGAACTCCGCAGATTTCAAGGAGCCGTTGATGTAGATGATTGCCTTTCGATCCCCACTCCGAGAGAGTATGAGATCGACCACGTCCGTCTGCCTAGGAGGGGCTTCGAGTTCCTGTGGTGTCGCGTCTATCCCCGAAAAGTAGTACTGACGTTGAGTGACTAGATCGACGAAGTATCGATGCTGTGCCACCGTCCGTTCTTTGACAGCCAACGCCCCGTTGGTTGCCTTACCGAACAGTTCCAGAAACAGCTCTGGATTCGCGATGCTCGGCGATGCGAAGACGAGCTTCGTCGCGAACCGACGGGTTGCTTCGACGATCGCATGGTAGTAGAGCGAGCTGCGCGCATCGTTCTTGGCGATGACCTTCTGTGCCTCGTCGACCACAAGATAATCAATCTCGCGCACTGGATCAGCCAGATAACGGAGCAATCGTTCGGGAGTCAGTACGAAGATGGTGCGCCGGTACTTCTGGCGTAGCAGCTTCGGAAGCGAGGGATAGGTCGCGACGTTTACTTCAGGAACCTCCGACAGGAGACTTCTGAGATCCGCTGCCGTCTGGCCGATGAGTGCCTTCGTGGGCACGAGGACAACGACGCAGTGGTCGTTGAGCTCGTCTCGGCGAACGATGTCGTAAAGCGCGTCCTTGATGATGAACGACTTGCCGAGCGACGTAGGTCCCGAGAAACTGAAGTAGTCCTCGCCGCGCATCTTCTCCGTGATCGCATATTGCGCATCAGTGAGTGTCGCATCGCCCATGCTCGTGCGCTGCAGCACCTCCTTCGCGATGCGTAGTGCGCCGCGAGACAGTGGTAGTGCGTAGCGGCTGCCGACACCCTTCTGCAGGGTTCGGATTCCAGGAAAGTTACCGAGCTGAACAAGCACCGCCTCCGCGACCGCGAGCACCCGATCACGCAATTCCTGTTCGAGCCCCACAGCACTGTCGTACTCGCGAAGCAGCGCAATCGCCGTGTAGGCCAGCTCCCGATGATGCGCATCGCTGGAGTGCGACAGCACGTCGGCATAGCGCAAGAGGTGCTTAGCATCGACCGGATCCAGTACCTGGGTCACATCGCCCGAGAGGAACGACTCCGCGACGGTGTGCTCAAGACCGCCGTAAGCGGATTGAAAGTCCGCACGCTGGAGGATCATTTCGCTGAGTAGATCAGCAGCCGTACGCGACGTCACTTCTTCGTCTTTTCCTTCGGTGGGCGTAGGTTCTTACCGCTGAGCTCAGACGCGAGGCCAATTCGGATGTCCTCGATGCCGCGCACAGTTCCATTGACATTTCGTTTCAGGAACGGCACGACATAGATGTGGAATTGGTATCCGCCAAGCCCGCGGTTCTGAATCTCAGTCTTGATGGTGTCAACTTCAGCGGCTATCGCCGCGAGGGCGAGGTCGCGCAGATGTGCCTCAATCTCCTCGGCCGTATGGTCTGCGAACGGGTAGGTGGTCACGTCCAGCTCGAAGCCGATAAACACCCCAAATGCATTTGACTTCGTTATCGTTGACGCCCCTGAGGCCGGTGGCAAGAGTATCGATGCCAGAAGTTCGACCTTGTGGTCGTCGAGACTCTCCTTGAGAAGCTCGGATTCGACGAGCCAGGTATCGAAATCGAAGTCATCCTCTTGAACCTTACCAATGCTTGCGAAGGCTGCCTTCACACCACGACGAGCGCTCGACCCGACGCTCCCGGCGGCATCGCCGTACATTTTGGACTCTCCAAAAATCAGCTGGTAGTCGCCCGGAGAAACCTCTAGCAGGTGTACGCCGTCGGTGCCGTGCACGTAGTGCTCTGACGACGTCTTGAGTTCCATCTTCGAGAGGATCTTCGGTGCCCCAAGGTGACCTTCAAGGAAGGAGTAGAGGAGCAGTTCTCCGCCTTCGCCGGCGTTAGGATCCGGTGCCTTGAACTGGATCTGTGCTTTCCTGAAGAACTCGCCCATGCGGCTGAGATCGCTCGTGAGCTTGCCTAGGTTCTGCCGCGACAGCACGTAGCTGATGCTGTTGTTCACCAGCTCCTTGAACAGCGGCTTGATCGCGAAGTCTCCACCATCGATACGCAGGACATGCAGGTGCATGGCCGTTTTCGTGTGGATGTCGAAGCGTTTCGGGTCGTAGAACAGCGCCAGGAATCGGTCACGATTCATCAGCGAGAGAGGAAGAACAGGATCGGCTACCGACGCACCGTTTCCGGGGCCGTCGGTAATTTGCGGATCGTCCGCGTCGCTCTCCACCATCAGTCCTCACCCCCAACTCCGCCAATCAGCAGCGCGTGGTTGTCGGTCGCGCAGTCGTAGTCGACCGACCCTACCGCTGCGACGTCGAAGGGGTGTTCTACGAAGCGGATGCGCCTCGCCTCGTTCCAGTCGAGGTTGCGGGTGTCCTTAGCCTCGGGGACGAGGTAAAGCTGCTGGGTACCGTGCTCGTCGTAGGCAATGATCCAGTCGGGCGAGTACTCGCCCACAGAGACGCGCTCGTCCTGAAAGGCTCGCTCATTGCCGGGCCAGCTGAGAGAGAAGGTAGGCTTCGTCTCGTCGGTCCTGGGCGCGTCAAGCAGCGCGTCCCGGTCAAGATCGCCATCCAGGAAAGCACTCGGCAAAAGATCGCGAAGCTGAGCGAGCAGTCCTGCATGAGGATCTCGCGTCTCGTTCGGCACCGACGGGGTCATCGGGTGACCCCCTGGCTGCGGTCGTCACGGTTAAGCTTGGTAGTGCCGGGGCCGTGCGACCACCTAGTGCTGAACATTGTCATGTTGTGCTGGTTCTCCTCCACGCTGAGGGCGCGTCTAAAGTTCTCATCGGATGCGTGTTCAACGCTACCGCCGAGCTCCGACACTGCTAGCGCAGCCGCGCCCTTGATCGGGCTGCGCTGTCGCAGGCGGGAGCCGGACGGCTCGACCGGGACGCTGCGATCTGCTTCCAATTATCTCACAATCCACATTTCGCCGGAATGGGAATATTGCAAACTCGAAATAGCTACCTGCTTAGAGGCGATTGTGTTCTTTTCTCAGCAGGCCATCCTCGTTATGTTCCAAAGAAGTAGAGCGTCCGACGGCAGGGAATCCACGAGGATTTGCATGCGCGGAAGAAGCTCCTTGCTCGATTCCTTCGGACACCCTGGTGCGGATTAGGAGGACCAGACTGAACGGACCGATGACTGTCAGCTTCATGGCGTTCCAGATGCACAGGAGAACCAGGAGGTGCAGCCATTCAGGTCCGCCTCCTTCGATGAGGTCTCGGAAGACGGCTGCGGCGAGGAGGTACGGGATCGCGAGGAGCATCGCTGGGACGCTCCATTTGAGGCCGCGACAGGTGCGGATCGCGTCGAGGAGCCGGTTGGTGGGCATATGTAGCGGCGCAGGAAGTTGCGGGTGTGGACGCTGAATGTCCAGATGAGTCGGAGCACGGCGGAGTCCTGTCGTGGTCTCGGCGACAAGAACCTTGAAGGACTCACCCGCGAGCAGTGGAGCCATACTGTCACGACGAGCGGCAGCGCATATTTAGAGGCCGCCTCGTTTCCACTATACGACGAAGCTTCAAAATCGGGAGCGACCGAGAAAACCTGCTAGTGGTCCTCTAGCCTCGGCGTCAGAATCCAGCCGTCGCCCTTCAGATATCGTTCCACAGCCAGGAATCCCTTCCCGAGATCGTTCAGCACCAGCTCTAGCCGCCAGAAATCAACCTCTCCGGCACCATTGGCAAAAGGACGGAGTATGCCATCAACGATTCGCCCAGAGCGCCACTCCTCGTATGGTTCGGAGACAAGTCTGTCACCTTCGCTGTCATAGCGGACGCACTCATCTTGCCAAGCCTCGTAGTCAGCCTCATCGTAGGTCTCTTCATGAAGCACAGCATCTGCCCAAGGCACCAGGGATGGAAGAACTTCCTCGTAAGGACGTAAGCCGACCATGATGAACCACGAGCCTAGTTCCTGAGCATCTTCATTATCTTCATCGACCGAGATGATCCGGATGTCCCCACGGCCAGATGACTTGTTCACCCATTCCTGAGCTTCGATCAAGAGCCGTCGCCCGCTCCGCAGCAGATTCATCCAGGGTAAAGCCAAGCGGAGCTGTCGGAGCCGAAGTTCCTCAGGTTTTCCAGACGCAACTCGCGCCAGCTCTGGGCGCGACATGGAAGCAAGCTGTTGGGATTGAGGAATGAGGATCTTTTTTCCACCTCGGCTGCCAGTGACGACCGTACGATCATTAACCGCCTGCCAGTAAGCGGCCTCTGAATCTGGGTCATAAATGACGACGATTACAGGCAAGGCGTGCTCAAGCCAATAGCCGAGGTCGTCGCGATCGAGCGAAAACCACCATCCTTCAGGACGAGAATTCCTAAAATAGCTCGGGCCGGACTTGATCTGCGCGGCGAGCAACCGCCCAGTAGCAGCATTACTCTCTACGACTTCAAACTGTGCGTCAATGCCATAGTCATCGGTCGGCTGCTCGCGGAACAACCAATCGAGGTCGGTCGTCACGACTTTCTGCACTGCAGCGATTCCCTTTCGATCTTGCTTCGCCGAGTCCTTCACCTGCTTTGACATAGTCTCAAGTCTACGAAGTGAACTGATCCGGAGCTACGAGGGAGCCGATCTAGTCTTCCTGAGCGTCAGCTTCTATACGATCCCGTAGCCGATCTCGGCAACTAGGCGACGCGCGTCTGGACGCTGTTGTCATGTGGACAGCTCACTAAGGGCAGTTCGAGCCCGAGCCTCGTCCGTCCTCTGAGCTTCCTCGACTACATCGCCGAGAGCGCTGCTCCTGATGTAGTACCGGTCTCGGTAAGCGGCAACCACGATCGCATGCTGGCGCCACAGCGACGCCTCGCGAGGCCTCGTGGGTGGGGTACTCAAAGCGTCGGTCCAGGGTTCTCCCCTGGCGAGCGCGGTGTCGAGGCAGACAGCTGCTCGTTGCTCGATGAGCACGCGTCGTTCATCGAGGGCGCGCCGCATCTCCTCTGTCATGGTGCCGGTGGCCTCTGGGATGAGCCCGGCGATCAGACGCGGTGCACGGCGGGTTCGGCCGGAGCCGGCGGGACGCGAGGTGGCGCGTTCAACGCGGTGGTGAATGACGGATGCGATGTCGTAGGCATCGCCGAGCGGCCGGGCCTGGATCAGGCGCGGGAGCAGAGCATCGATGTTGTGGTGGTTAGCTTCTGCTCGCCGAAGCTCAGCAGACAGCGCCCCGTAGGCGTCTGAGGTCAGGACATCGTCGGTCTGTTCGTCGGTGAGGCCAGATGCGCGAAGGAGCCCGGCCCAGCGGTCGTGTTGGGCTGCTTGGGCGATGGTTTTTCGTATTCGGCCGCGAGCTGCGCGATCGAACCCCACCGTTTCTGCTCGGCGGCGATGGTCTCATGAGCTGACGGTTCGGCGCCGACGTGCTGAAGCACCCTGTAGAGCACGGATCGCGCGGTGGCGTCCGTGTTGTCGCTGGGGTGCGGATGCTGGTGATCGTGGTCGGGCTGGTCGGTGACGACGTAGGCGTGGTTGGCGTGGCGTCCGCGGGTCATGGCGACGTAGAAGTTCTCTCGCGTCGTCGTCGCCGTCACAACCGTGTGAGCGGTGTCGGTGGTGACGCCCTGCGCCCTATGCGCGGTGACGGCGTATCCGAGATCTAAGAATTCTGAGGCGTAGGCGGCAGGCAGGATGATCGCTCCACCGAACCGACACCCGACGGGTCGGATGGTGACGGAGCCGTCGTCTCGGACGTGGGTGATCTGCCAGCGGTCGCCGTTGCGGACCCAGGTGTGCCGGTTGCGGAGCCGTCGGTCGTTACGCCGAGTGACGACGGTGTCGCCGGCGGAGGCGGTGCTGCCGTCGTGCAGCTCGATCTCCTTCACTGAGGTGATGGTGCCGTCGATGATGAGGTCGGCGCGGGCGCGGTTGTTCAGGGCGGTGACGGTCTCGTTCGTCTCCGCGATCAGAATCGACGCCCGCCCTGCCCGGGTGTCGGCTCGCCACGCCGCATAGGCAGCGTCGGTGATGGTGTCGGTGTCGCCGTTGTGGATGCGGTGGTGGTTGAAGTAGGTGTCGATGATGTCGTGCGCCCGTGCCGAAGGTTCAGGGAGGCAGCGACCGCAGAGGGTGCGAGACTCCTCTCGACTCATTTTCCCCCACGTGTTTGGCCCCGGCGGGAATCATGTGCGTCACGACCAAAGGCTCGCATCCTGGTAGCAGTGCTCGGAGAGTACATGCCAAACGCATTTCGTAACTCTGCGATCGTCTGCTACTAATCAGATCCGCTCTGACTAACAGGTTGCGCGGCGCAGGACCGCGAACGTCAGCCGAGCTACTAAGTGGGACGAGCTCGTCAACGAGATGAGGCTGCTGCAGTTGTCTCGACACGGCCTGCGGTACACGCGAGCGACCTGGATGGCCGATGCAGGGATCTCGCTGCATGTGCTCCAGAAGATCCTCGGCCACAAGTCGATCGAGACGACCAAGGGCTACCTCCACCCCGGTCTCGATCACATCTTCCAGGCCGGGGCGCTCGCCAACCGGTTCCTCGACGCCCAGACAGAGGGGCCCGAGCCGTTGTCTGGCGAGGGGCGTGGGAAGTCGAAGCGTAGTCGCGACGATCGGGACCTGTGAGGCCGGAAATGGGCTTCTCGTCCCGGTTTGGTCCCGGGTGTTCAACCAGGGCGGCTTGAGGCGACCACGGGAGGCGATGCAAGCGGAAAGTTCGGACGGCACCGGTGGCGAAGACGAACAGTCCCGGACACGACGAAGCCCAGGTCAGAAACAGTATCTGACCTGGGCTTTTTCGTCGGGCTGACAGGATTTGAACCTGCGACCCCTTGACCCCCAGTCAAGTGCGCTACCAAGCTGCGCCACAGCCCGCGATGCCCCAGAAACTTCCCGAGGCAACCCCTCCATATTAGTCACATTCCGACGCCCGCGCGAATCCGCGCCACGACGCCGAAATCGGACCCGAGAATCAGTACGGTTGCACCTCGAAGAGGTTGGGTTCGGGGCCGCGTTCGAACTGCCGGCCGGTGACCTCGGTGGCGGTGATGCGCACGAAGTTCGTCTTCAGCGTGGGGGCCATAGGTCGCAGCGGTAGGTCCTCCGCGTCCGCGATCTCCTCACCCTGCTCGAGCCGCTGCGCCGTCCCCCGCACGACGACGCTCCACGCCTGCAGCGCGTCGTAGTCGTCGACCTCGAACAGCACGTTCTCGTTGACGGTGAGCTCCGCGAGCTTTCCCCCCTCGGCCGTGCGGAACACGATCGACTCCCCATCCACCACATAGTTCACGGGGAAGATATCGACCACGTCACCCACGCGGGTGACAATTCGGCCGAGGTGCTGCGATCGGAGCCGCTCCCAGCTCTCGCTCGTCTCCAGATGCGTGATCGGTCCGTGTGCGTCTCCCATGACCTCATCCTCGCCCACAACGCACCGAAAAGACAGAGGCATTCCCACTCAGTGAGCCGGACGCCACACGCTCACTCCCCCACCTCGCGCGCCACGATATCGACGAGGCGATCCAGAACCGACAGATCCAGGGGCGCCGACAGCGAGAACCGGATCGCCGTCCGCGCCACATCAGGATCGACGCCAATCGCTATCAGCACCGGCGACGGCTCGTCGGATCCCGCCGCGCACGCCGATCCCGACGACACCGCGAAGCCCGCCGCGTCGAGCGCGACGAGCACGGACTCTCCGCTCACCCCCGCGATGACGAACGACGCGTGCCCCGGCAGGCGCTCCGACGGGTGACCGGTGAGCTGCGCCCCCCGCACGCGGGCGAGCATTCTCCCTACCAGCGCATCGCGACTCGATGCGAGCGCGACCGCCCGCGTGCCCACGCCATCCCGGTGCAGGGCAGTCACGGCCGCGGCGAAGCCGGCGATGCCGGCCACGTTCTCCGTTCCGGATCGCGCCCCGCGCTCCTGCCCACCACCGTGCAACAGGGGCTCGAGCGGAATCCCGCGACGTACGATCAGCGCCCCGACCCCCTGGGGGCCGCCGAACTTGTGCGCGGCCACGGTCATCAGGTCGACCCCAGCACCCGGCCACGCACCTTTAGCCAGCGACACCGGGAGCGATGCCGCCGCCTGCACGGCGTCAATGTGGAACAGCGGCCGGTCGCCGGGAACAGCACCGGTGCCGGGGAACGCAGACGCCAACGCTGCAGGGATCTCCCCCACCGGCTGCACCGTCCCGATCTCGGCATTGGCGAGGCCGATAGAGACGAGCGTCGTGTCCGGGCGCACCAGCGACACCGCATCGGCGACAGAGACCAGACCAGAACCATCCGCCGGCACGAGCGACACCTCGAACCCGTGCACCCGCTCAAGAAACCTGCAAGATTCCAACACCGACGGGTGTTCCAGCGGCGTGGTCACGATGTGCCGCCCGCGCGGCCGCGCCAGCGCCGCACCGATCACCGCGAGGTTGTTGGCCTCGGTGCCGCCGGAGGTGAAGACGATCTCACTGGGTCGCACGCCGAACGCTGCGGCGAGCGCCGCCCGTGATTCATCGACGACGGTCCGTGCACGGTGCCCGAAGGAGTGCACGCTCGACGCGTTGCCGGGCCCGCCGTCCCAGACGGCGAGCATCGCCTCACGCGCTTCGGGTCGCAGCGGAGCGGTCGCCGACGCATCCAGGTACGCAGGAAACAGACCAGTACTCACACGGCATCGAGTCCGAGGTCAAGTGCGCGGGCGCCGTGCGTGAGCCGGCCGACGGAGATCACGTCGACCCCGGTGCGGGCGATCGCGCCGACGGTGTCGAGCGACACTCCCCCGCTCGCCTCGCACACGGCGCGCCCTTCGACGCGGCGAACTCCCTCCGCGAGATCCTCGATGGAGAAGTTGTCGAGCAGGATCCCGGTCACTCCCGCTTCGAGCACCGGCTCGATCTGATCGAGGCGATCCACCTCGACGATGATCGCGGTCGTGTGCCCGGCCCGCTCCCGCAGGCCCCGCAACGCGGCGGTCGTGGTCGCGGCGTCGACGGCGCCGAGCGCGGCCAGGTGGTTGTCTTTCACCATGATCGCGTCGGAGAGCCCGAACCGGTGGTTCGTTCCCCCACCCGCACGCACCGCGTGCTTCTCGAATGCGCGGAGCCCCGGCGTCGTCTTGCGGGTGTCGGCAATGCGGGCGCGGGTCCCGGCGACCGCGGCGACGTACTCGGCGGTCAGCGTCGCGATGCCACTGAGGCGCTGCGTGAAGTTCAGGGCGACCCGCTCCCCCGTGAGCACGCCGCGGGCAGGCCCGGCGATCTCGGCGAGCACGTCACCCGCCTCGAACGCGGACCCCTCGGCGACGAGCACCGACACCGCAATCCGCGGGTCGGTCTGCGCGAAGGCGGCGCGCAGCACCTCCCCACCGGCGAAGACCCCGCGCTCACGGGCGACGAAGCGCGCGGTGAGTTGGGCATGTGCGGGGATCGCGAGCTCGGCGGTCAGGTCGCCCCACGGGGCGTCCTCGGCGAGCGCGGCGCGCACCCCGGCCTCGATCAGGTGCGGGGTGAGCATCAACGGGCTCCTTCGGTCGCGAGATGGGTGGAGCGCCGGATCGGCGTCGCCCGCGCGATCACTGGCCGGATCGCCGCCCGCCGCGCCTGGGCTGGGTCGGTCTTCGAGAAATCTTCGCGCTGGTGCGCCCCGCGGGACTCGGTGCGGGAGGCGGTGGCGGCAGCGATCAGGGTCGGGAGTTCCGCCGCCCCAGAGGGCACGACCACCGTCCGCGCACCGGCCAACAGGTCGTGCATGCCGCGCCCGCGAAACCTCCAGCTGTCAGAGGTCGCCGCCGCCGCAGCCCCAGCGCGGACCCCGAACACCAGCCCTTCGAGCAGCGAGTTCGACGCGAGCCGGTTGGCGCCGTGCACGCCGGTGGAGGCGGCCTCACCGGCGGCGAAGAGGCCGGAGAGGTTCGTGCGTCCGTCGAGGTCGGTGGCGATGCCGCCCATCGTGTAGTGCGCGGCTGGAGCGACCGGGATCACCTCCCGCACCCAGTCGAAACCAGCACCCGTGACGGCGGCGTGGATCGCGGGGAACCTCCGAGCGAGCGTGCCCGCTCCCCCGTCTCGCTCGATGCCGGTCGCGTCCAGCCACACGCACGTCTCCCCACGCTCGCGCATCACCCGATCGATGTGGCGGGAGACGACGTCGCGCGGCGCGAGTTCGGCCCGCGGGTGGGCCTCGACCATGAATCGGGAGCCTGCCCCGTCGCGCAGCACCGCCCCCGCGCCCCGCACTGCTTCCGAGATGAGGAACGCAGAAGCGCTGTCTGGGGCGACGAGCGCCGTGGGGTGGAACTGCACGAACTCGAGGTCGGCGAGCACGGCTCCGGCGCGGGCGGCGAGCGCGATCCCCGATCCGCGCGCACCTGGGTGATTCGAGGTGCGCGGATACAGTGCCGCGTACCCGCCGGTGGCGATGATGACGGCGTCGGCGGAGATGGTGTCGGCCGCGCCGGAACCGACGCGCACCCCGGTCACCGCGCCACCGTGCACGACCAGCTCGGCCACATGCGTGCGGCCGCGCACCTCGACCTGCCCTGCAAGCACGAGTGCGGAGACCATGGCACGCAGGTGCGCGTCGAGCACGGCTCCGGTGCGGTCGCCGCCGGCGTGCACGATGCGGGGGCGTCCGTGCGCAGCTTCAAGGCCAAGGGCGGGAGCACCCGAGGCGTCTCGATCAGCCGGGAACCCCTCGTCGAGCAGCGACCGCACAGCCTCCGCACCGTCAGTGACGAGCTGCTCCGCCGCTTCGGCGTCGACGAGCCCGTGTCCGGCGGCGAGGGTGTCGGCGAGGTGCTCGGCGTCGGAGTCGTCGGGGCCGATGGCGGCCGCGATCCCGCCCTGTGCACGAACCGTGTTCGCGGCGCGACCCACGGGATTGCCAGCGGACCCCACGGCGCCGTCGCCCACCGCGAACTCATCGCCCGTCACGAGCACCACATGCGCCCCGGCCCGCACAGCGGCGCGCACGGCCGACAACCCGGCGACGCCGGATCCGACCACGCAGACGACCGCAGCACTCATGGCCGTGCGGCGAGCATGCGCTCGAGGGCGACCCGCGACTCGTCGGCGACGGACGCGTCGACGGTGATGCGGTTGGGCGTCTCACCGGCGAGCAGCGACTCGAGGGTCCAGGCGAGGTAGGCGGGGTGGATCCGGTACATCGTCGAACACGGGCACACGACGGGGTCAAGGCAGAAAATCGTGAGTTCGGGGTGCTCGTCGGCGAGCCGGTTCACGAGGTTGATCTCGGTGCCGATAGCGATCACGTCGCCTGGCGAGGCCTCCTCGATCGCGCGGCGGATCACCTCGGTCGAGCCGCTCGCGTCCGCCGCCTCGACGACGGGTGCCGGGCACTCGGGGTGCACGATCACTCGGACGCCGGGGTACTCAGCGCGCGCCTGTTCGATCTGGGCGACGGTGAAGCGCTTGTGCACGGAGCAGAACCCGTTCCAGAGGATCACCCGCGCATCGCGCAGCTGCTCCGCCGAGTTGCCGCCGAGCGGCAGGTGCGGGCGCCACAGCGGCATCTGCTCCTCCGTGACACCCATGGCCTTCGCGGTGTTGCGACCCAGGTGCTGGTCGGGGAAGAAGACGACCCGCTGACCGCGCGCGAACGCCCACTCGAGCACCGTTCGCGCGTTGGACGAGGTGCAGACGATGCCGCCGTTCCGGCCGCAGAACGCCTTGATCGCGGCCGACGAGTTCATGTAGGTCACCGGGATCACCGGCTGCAGGCCGTCCGCATCTGGCTCGGAGCCGAGGGTTGCCGTGAGCTGCCGCCAGCAGTCCTCGACCTGGTCGATGTTCGCCATGTCGGCCATCGAGCATCCCGCGGCGAGGTTCGGCAGAATCACCGCCTGGTCGGGGCCCGAGAGGATGTCGGCGGTCTCCGCCATGAAGTGCACCCCGCAGAACACGAACGCCTCCGCCTCCGGGTGCTGCTTCGCCGCCTGCGCGAGCATGAACGAGTCACCTACGAAGTCGGCGTGCTGCACGACCTCATCGCGCTGGTAGAAGTGACCGAGGATCGCCACCCGATCCCCGAGCTCAGCCTTCGCGGCCACGATGCGCTGTTCGAGTTCCGCCTCGGCGGCGCGGGTGTATTCGTCGGGCAGCGGCCCCTGGCGCGGGGAGGTGCGCGGCGCGCGATCCTCGACGGAGGCACCCGGCCCGTACCCGGGATCCTGGTCGATGGCCCACGGGTCGCGCACCAGGCCGCTGTCGCAACTGCTGACACCGGTCGAGCGCAGGGCGATCGGCCGGCGAGATCCGCGAGCCGGTCGCGCGGGGGCTGCGCGCTCGGCTTCGCGGGTGGCGGCCGTGGTGATGAGTTCGTGCACGCTCGTCATCGCTGCATGCTCCTCTGGGGTCGGGTGCTTCGGGTGGGGTTCGGGTCAGTTCTCGCGGAACCGGTACAGCTTCGCGGGCCGGTGCCGGGTGCCGGTCTCGACCTCGCCGGTGTCGACGAGGTGGCCCTGCGCCAGCGCCTGCCTGCGGAAGTTCGCCGGGTCGACCTCGGTGCCGAGGATCGCCTCGTGCACACGGCGCAGCTGCGCGAGCGTGAAAGTGCCGCCGAGAAAGCGGTGCGCGACGGCGGCGTACTCCGTCTTCATGCGCATGCGCCACAGGGCGTACTCGACGATGTCGGCGTGGTCGAAGGCGAGCTCGGGCAGTCGGTCGGCCGAGAACCAGGCGATATTCTCAACCTCTGCCGGAAACTCGGCCTGCGCCGCGAGGTCGTTCTCGCCGTAGAGTGCCCAATAGGCGATGGTGACGAGGCGCTGCCCCCTGCCCGATCGCTCGACATCGCCGAAGGCGTACAGCTGCTCGAGGTAGCCGGGGCTGCGGCCGACCGTTGCTCGGAGGGTGCGCTCGGCGCTCTCGGCGAGCGTCTCATCCCACGGGATCGGCCCGCCCGGCAGCGCCCACACCCCGGCGAACGGTTCACGGGTGCGGCGGACGAGCGGTAACCAGAGGGTGCCCTCGAGCGCCTCGCCTGCGTCGGCGTCGGCATCACCGAGTTCCGCGCCCTCGGGGGCACCCAGGGCGAAGGCAACCGCGGACACCGCGACGGCGGGCGGGGCGTATCGCCGCTCACTCGCGCTCATGCTCGCGTAATCGACCACTCGCACACCTCTCCGAGGATTCCGCATCCTGACTTATAGTCACCTTGACCCTAAGTCAGGATACGCCTTCGGCCGAGGATGTCAAGGATCGCGGATCAGTCGCGATTTCCGAGCAAATGCGCGTCTACGCCGTCGGGGTCCGCCGACCTCGCGCTCAGCGATCCGGATTGGTGGCCGCCCCGTCGAGCCATAGCGTGTCGGAGGCGTCGGCGTGCGATCCGCTCGATCCCACGTGCTTCGAGCTGATGCCAGGGCCCTTGGTGATCACGTGCACGATCGCCATGCCGTGACCGCGGCCGAGGTCGTACTCATCCTTCAGCCACTCGAGGATCGGGCCGGCTTTGGTGCCTGGCCCGAACCCGCGTTCGGCGGCAAGCGCTACGAGTTCGCGCGGGGTGAGTCCGGTCTTGGTCTCGACGGCGTCGAGGTATGCCTGAAATGACATGGGGTCTCCTTCTGGTGCAGTCGGCCCGGTGCGGGCCGGGGTGGTGAGGTGTTCGTCTACTCCGCTGGGGTGTCGCCGCCGTCGGCCTCTGAACCCGGCCGCAGCGTGTAAGTCAGGATCGCGTTGCCCGCCTCGGTCTGCACGGCGCGCAGCAGGCGAAGCCGCGTCAGCGGCGCATGCTCGTCGAAGAGGCGGCGGCCCTCGGCCGCGACCACCGGGTGGGTGGTGAGGGTGAGCTCGTCGACAAGGCCCGCGAGGAACAGCGAACGTACCGTCTCGATGCCTCCGGCGACCGAGATGTCGCCCTTGCCCTGCTCGCGCAGCTCTCGGATGTACGAGACGGGATCGCCGGAGACCAGGACGCTGTTCCACGGCAGGTCCGCGGAAAGCGTCGACGAGAGAACGTGCTTGCGCACGGGGTTGATCCACTGGGCGAACGGATCATCGGCCTGCGGCCAGTACTCCGACCACTCCTGCCAGAGTTTGCGGCCGATAATCGTGTCGGTCGTCGAGGCGAGCATCTCCCCCATCAACTCTCCTTCTTCGGCTCCGAACCCGTCGAACTGCCAGCGGTCGGGGTGCTCGACGACATCGTTGAGGGAATGGAACAGGTGCGCAGTGATCTTGCGGGTCATGATGCGGCCTTTCGGTGATGGTGAATGGTATTCACCTATACAGACGAGCGTCGATGCCGAAACTGATCGGTCCGATCCGGAAATACTTCGATTGGTTCCCGGATCTCAGCGGGCAACGCGAACTCCGCGAAGACGTCGGCACCCATGAAGTGGGTGATCGCCCGGATCTTCCCTCCCTCCGTGTCGAGCACGTGGATTGCGAACGGCTCCCACCTCCGGTCGCCGACGGCGTGGTAAACGGCGACGGCAGGTTGTCCGTTCGCGCCGGTGATGATCGCGCGGGAGTTGCGGCAGATCTGTCCGGGGCCGCGCCACCAGCGCTCGATCTCGTCGCTGCCGCGCAGCCACAGTTCGAACGGCGGCATGCTGAACGCCGCGTCCTCGGCCAGCAGTTTCACCAGGCGGTCGATGTCGAAGGCCTCGAAAGCGGCCACATAGCTTGCCAGCAACTGCGCGTCGTACTCAGCAGACACCGCCAATGCGGTCGTGGCATCGTGACTCTCCACCGTGCGACGCGCACGCGCCAGCGCCGAGTTGACCGAAGCGACGCTGACGTCGAGCATCTCGGCGCATTCCTGCGCCGACCAGGCCAGCACGTCGCGCAGGATCAACACGACTCGCTGCCGGGGCGGCAGCAGCTGCAGCGCAGCGACGAATGCCAACCGCACCGAGTCCCGCTGCGCCACGAGCTCCGATGGATCCCCCGCAACACCGATATGCGCGTCGGCGATCGGCCCCACCCATCGGTACTCCGGAAGCGTCGTGAGCGCATCAGGATCACCCGGGACCCGCCCGGGCGAGGAAAGATCCATCGGCAGCGAGCGGCGCTGCGGTGCCCGCTGCATGTCGAGGCAAACGTTCGTCGCGACCCGGTAGAGCCACGTGCGCAGCGAGGATCGCCCTTCGAACGCCTCGTCTCGCCAGACGCGCACCAGCGTCTCCTGCACCGCATCCTCGGCCTCGGCATAGCAACCGAAATAGCGGTAGCAGTAGCCGATGAGTTCGGGGCGGTACGCCTCCGCCTCGGCGAGCTGGATCGCCACCACCGCACCCTCTTCCTCGAGTCACCGTGTCGATAGGTTCCACAGCTTACGGCAGCGCCTCACTCCCGGGTCGGGCCCAGAGGCTGCATTTGCCCCCACCCTCAGAATCTCTGCGAGGAACCGCGTCACATCTCGCAGCATCCTCCCTCTTCTTCTCTGGTGGCGGTACAGCAGCACCGATCGCAGCTCGCACCGCCGTACTCGCACGGTTCACACAGAGGAGAGCACAACTTGATATTCCGTAGACGACAGGCTGCGACCACGGGTCGCAGCGGCCTGAGGGCGGCAGGGGCGGCACTTGCCGGGCTCCTCGCCCTGACCGGCATCATCGCGGCACCCGCTGCCGCGCTCGCGGCGCCTGAGGACAACCAGGTCCGCATCGACGACGTCTCATTCGAGAACGACACCATCGAGGACTGGACGCGACAGCGCCTGACGGTCGAGTGGAGCATCCCGGCCGAGGCGGTCGCTCCGGTCTCCCTCAGCCTCCCCCTGCCCGAAGAGCTGCACGGTCTCTCGGACACCTTCCCGATGATGGGTCCGGATGATCAGGTCGCCGGCGAGTGCGTCGTCACTGAGACCGAGATCACCTGCACCGTCGACGACGCGTTCATCGAGGCGAACCCCTACGAGGTCTCCGGGAGCTTCTTCATCAACGTCGAAACCCGCCTCGACAACCGCGAGGAAGTCGAGAAGACCTTCGTGTTCGGCGAGATCGAACGCGAGGTCACCGTCACCCCCAGCAACAACTGGTGCACCGAGAACTGCGAGTTCTCCGATCTCTGGGGCGGTAAATACGGGTGGTACAACAAGGCCGACGACACGATCGAGTGGACCGTCCAGGTTCCCGCCGGCGAAAACGGCATTCCCGCCGGGCAGGAGATCACCGTTACGGATCTGCTGGACGAAGAGGACTACGAACTGCTCGTCGATGGAACCTACCCCCGCGTGCTCGAGTCGAGCACACTGCAGTACGACCGCTGGGGACGGGAATCTGTCAGCGGGTGGCAGGTGCGCGACGCAGGTGTGGCCTGGAGCAACGGCGATCTGACCGCCACTTTCGATTCGCGCGAGGGCCGCGGATCGGACTGGCGCAATGACATCGATCCGCCGGCGCAGGGTGCGCAGCGCGGCGTCGACGGCAGCTTCTACATCGTCCAGTGGAAGGTGAAAGCACTCACGGGTGGCGAGATTCAACCCAATGGCGATCGAGTCTTCCGCAATGCCGCCGAGTGGAGCATCGACGGCAACAGCTCCAACCCCACCACCGGCAGCGCGACGCGTTACACCTCCGGCGGCAACGTGATGAGCGCGAACTACGGCAGGTTCGCAGTCACCAAGGAACTCACCGGCGACACCACCCTGAACCCTGAGTTCACCGTGAACTACACGGTGGCTGAACCGGGCCAGGAGCCCGCCGAACGCTCGTTCACGGTCCGGGCCGGAGAGACATTCACCAGCCCGGAGTTCTTCCGCGGCACGGTCGTCGAGCTCACCGAGGTCAAACCCACCGATCCCGCCAACGTCAACTGGGCCGACCCGGTGTTCCTCGACGCCTCGGGTGAGCCAGTCGAGACGGTGACATTCACCCCGGGCGGCAACGGCACGCTCGGCGCACTCACCGAGATCCGTCTCGTCAACGAGGCAACGCTGCAGACCGGATCGTTTTCGGCCCAGAAGTCGGTGGTGAACGAGGACGGCGTTCCCCTCGCCGACGACCTCACCTTCGCACTCGACTACACGTATCCTGCCGATGCCGAAAAGGGCTTCAGCGGCGGCAGTGGCACACTCGAGCTGCCAATCTCGGGCGACGTGGTCTCCAGCGGCGACCTGCCCGTCGGCGCCGAGGTGACGCTCACCGAGGCGAACCTGCCGAACGTGCCCGGTGCGACCTGGGGCGAACCCGTCATCGACCCGACGACACTCACGATCGGTGAAAGCGAGGAGCCCGTCACGGCCCAGGTGACGAACACCATCACCCAGGACACCGGCGGATTCTCCGTCACCAAGTCCGTTTCGGGCGACGGTGCCGGTCTGGTTCCCGAAGACGCGACCTTCACGGTCTCGTACGAATACCCCGAGATCAACGGCTTCCCCGCCGGCAACGGCGAGATCTCGTTCGGCGCCGGTGAGACGGGCACGGTCGACGGAATCCCCGCGGGCGCGACCATCACCTTGACCGAGCTCGAGATTGCGGACCCCGAAGGCGGCACCTGGGGTGATCCCGACTTCAGCGAGAGCACCTTCACAGTGGTGAAAGACACCGTCGTATCGATCGACCTCGACAACCCGATCTCATGGAACGACGGCGACTTCTCCGTGCTGAAGCAGATCAGCGGTGACGGGGCAGACCTCGTCGCACCGGAAGCGGCGTTCACGGTGGACTACACCTATACGCTGCCCGAAGCCCTCGGAGCGGACCCCGCAACGGGATCGGGCACGCTGACCGTGCTCAACAATGGTGAGACGGTCACGAGTGACCCGCTCCCCTACGGGACCGAGGTCACACTGAGTGAAGCCGCACCGGTCGCGGTGCCAGGCGGCACGTGGACGGGGTACGAGTTCGACAATCCGACGTTCACCATCGGCGACCAGACCACCTTCGCGGTCGAGCTGACCAACGCGATCGAACGCGATCTCGGTGGCTTCTCGGTCACGAAGGCGGTCTCCGGTTCCGGCGCAGAACTCGTCTCGGCCGACACCGAGTTCACGGTCGAGTACTCCTACCCCGAGGGTGAGTGGTACCCGGCCGGTGAGGGCACGCTCACCGTCAAGAACGGCGAGACGGCCTCGGTCGACGGCATCCCGGCCAGCGCCGTGGTGACGCTCACGGAGGTCGCGCCTGAGGACCCGAAGAACGGCCACTGGGTCTCCGCCTCCTTCACCGAGGGCAACATCGCGGTCATCGAGAAGGACTCCGTGTCGGGCATCTCACTCGAGAACGTGGTCGCGCTCGGCGAGGGCGGGTTCACCGTGCAGAAGTCGATCGCCGGTGCGGGCGCCGACCTCGTCGACCCGGGCGAGACCTTCGTCGTCGACTACGCCTACGACGCCGGTGTCGGCTTCGAAGCCGGATCGGGTCAGATCACGGTGACTGCCGACGGCACTCCCACCAGCGTGACGGGCTTGCCCGCGGGGGCCGAAGTGCGGCTCACCGAGGAAACTCCGGTCGACATCGACGGCGCACACTGGGTCTCGGCGGCGTTCTCGGATGAGGTGATCGTGATCGGCCAGGCGGACGATACCGAGGTCTCACTGACGAACACCATCGAGCCCGATGAGCCGGGCACCCCGAACGAGCCGGGCACACCGGGTACTCCCGGCGAGCCTGGCGACACGAGCGGCCAGTCCGACGGCGGTCTCGTCAACACCGGTGCCGCATCGCTCCTGTGGATCGGTATCGCTGCGGTGCTCGCCGCACTCGGCACGGCATTCATCTGGAAGTCGCGCCGGAAGGGCGCTCAGGTGAACTGACCGTTCGCACCGCACGGGGGCCCGTGGTTCGGCAAGCGCCGGGTCACGGGCCCCCGTGCGTCGTAGTGACGGCCACGAAAATAAAGACCTCTGAACCGCGTCATATCTTCGCCTGAACACGCTCAACTACTGGGGTGTTTTGACTCCTAGATAGTGATGAACGGCCCGGTCAAGGGAGTTTTCAGCGGACGATAGGCATCTGTTTCTTTCACAGGTGAAATGTGTTTATGCTGACTCCCGGGAGAGGGAGTTCGGACGCGCGTGTCGGTCGTCCGAGCTCGAGCAGCGACAACACGTGGTGATAGATGAGAAGAACGGTTCTATGGGCCTGCGTCGCCGTCTTCGGGCTCTTCGCTCTCACCCCGGTCTCTCCGGGTTTCGCTGCACCGCAAGCGCTTGACGAGAACGCCAATAGGCACGGACATCATCACCACGACCACGACCACGACCACGACGGTGATCATGACGACGATGACCATTCGTCGGATGACACTGGTAGCGCGGACGCAGCAACCGGGACCGCAGCGAGTGCCGACGCCAGCACTGACGCCAGCGCCGACGCAAGTGCCAACGTCAGCGGCGACGCAAGTGCCGATTCGGATGCCGCGGTTGAGGGTGACTCAGATGCCGACACCGGCCCGGTGGCTGCTCCGACCGCTGATCTGGAAGTGCTCCCGATGCTCGGATGGACCGGTGCGGGGACCCCGGTTTCCGTCGAGATCGTCGTCCGGAATGCGGGCCCCGGAATCTCCTCCGGGCACACGCTCGTCTTCGCGCCGCAATCAGGCACCGACCGAACCGTGACCGCGGGGCCGGAGTGCGTGGCGAGGGACGACGGTGGGTTCGCCTGCCAGGGCGGTACTCTCCCCGCCGGGGGCACGCAAACGTATCTGTTCTCCTTCGAGCCGGCGGGAGAAACTGAAGCCTGGCCGCCGCTCTGGTTCGCAACAGTCACTGGGGTCGAACCGGATCCGAATGTCGAGAACGACCAGACGACGTTCGAGCTCCCCGACAGTACGTTCGTGAGCGTCGAACCCGAAGTGAAAACGCGCGTCGATGATGTGAACGAAGACGGTCTGGCCTCGCCTGGTGAGCCAATGGAGACCTTTGTCTACTTCGCGAACACGAGCGAGTATCCCTGGGAAAATGTGCACGTGTCCCTCTCCGGTACGGCCTGGGACGCCCGACAGCTCGAGCGGACAATCGATCCGGGTCAGGCGACGACGGTGAAGTTCACGGGGGTCGTTCCCGACCTGGGCGCGGATGCGTCAAGCGGGATCGAAGCACAGGTCTCGGCGCGCGCCGTCGGCGCGAGCGTCAACGGGTGGAGCGGCACCCTCATGCTGATCGGCCCGCACGCCACTCCGAATCCGTTCGGACCGCGCGGCGAACAGTACCTCCCGACCCCGCCGGATCGCGATGGACCGCCCGCGGTCGATATGGAGGAGGAGCGCGCTGCAGCGGAACGGATTCGCGAGCGCGAGCTGCCGGCACGCCATACCGAAAATACAGCGGTGCCCGCTGCGCCCAAGGCGACAGGTCCGACCGTCGGCCACGACTCGGCACCGGCCATCGGATCACCGCTCCTGAGAGAGCAGGATCGAGCACGGCCCGCACGCACGTCGGATCCGTCGGCAGCGAGCGACAGCGCGGGGGCTGCCGCGCCGACCTGGCGACCCGAAGCTGCGCGAGCACCCGGCCCCAACGCGATCGACTCCCCGTCGGGAACCTCAGCCTCGGCCTGGATCGACGATCTACGCACCGGATCCCCGCTCAGCGAATTCCAGTCCGTGCTGGCGTTGCAGGGACTCGTCGCATTCCTGGTCGTCGGACTCTATATCGGTGTTGCCCGAGCCCGCTCGCGCCGCGCACAGCGGACTGACGCGTGACGCGGGAAACGCCGGATCCCGGACGCACGCTCAGCGACGAGGAGCTCTGCGGCGTCGTTCGCGATGGTGCCACCTGGCCGCTCGCTGTGCTTTGGGACCGCCACCACGCCAGTGCACGGGGGTGGGCGCTGAAGAAGGACCCCCGAGCCGGCGAAGACGCGACGGCCGAGGCCTTCACCCTGGTCTTCCAGGCACTGCGCTCCGGCGGCGGGCCGACCGCATCGTTTCGAGGGTATCTCTTCAAGACGATCGATTCTGCACTCGTGAAGCACTGGAACGCGGAACGCCGCACCAGTCCACTCGACGACCTCGGAGAGTTCGCGGTCGACGATGCACCCGATCATGCCGAGGCACTGACCGACGCGCAAGATCGGAGGGCGGCCGCGGTCGCGTTGCAGGAGCTACCGGATCGCTGGCGTGAGATCATTGTCGCGGTCGATGTCGAGCAGCGCCCCGTCCAGGATGTCGCTTCGGAACTGGGTTTGTCACCGAACGCCGCATCGGTGCTGCTCAAGCGGGCACGAGAGGGCCTGCGTAAGGCTTGGATCGAGCGCCTGCACCGCCCGGTCGAAGCGCTTCCGCACGACTGCGCGAAGGCAGTTCGACACTTCGGGACGGTCCGCTGGGGCAAGCGGGGCACCCGAACGCGGAAAGCCACCGAGCGCCATCTGGAGACGTGCGAGTCGTGCCCGTCGCGCTACCGCCTCTTCCTCGAGCAAGCGACGGCCGTCGGCTTGAGTCTGGCGGGGCTGCTCGCGCTGACGCGTGGGTGGAAAGAGAAGTTCGTGCCGGCGCTCGCGACGTCGGCAACCATCGTCGCCTCATTCTCGGTGACGGTCTCGCTCGAGCCCCTGTTCGATCCTCCCCCGATCGCCGAGCCGGCCGGCCCCGCCGAAGTCCCCCAGTCTGTCGACAACGATGCACCCAATGCTGAAAGCAAGAAGGAGCAGGGTCGGGCCGACGCGGAGACACCCCGAATCGCTGAGGCACCGGTCAGCCAGGCGGAGAATGACTACTCCGAGGAGCTGGCGGACGACCCACTCAATGCACTACCCCACGAGGCTCCTGGAACCAACGATCCCCCTCAGATCGGCGGGGACGGCGTCGAGGTGGACGACGGCAAGCTGTATTTCGGTGATTGGACCGGTTGGAACGAGGACACTGAGACGTTCAACGATCCGGAGGGCTGAGTCGGATCGCACCCGCAACCAACGGGTCACTGCGCGGGCTCGGTTTCCCGGAGGGCCGGAAAAGTGGGCACCGGATCCGCGCCCAGCGCATCGACGTATGCGATCGCTCGACGCGCCTGACGCTCACCGATGCGCGGCACTACGAGGCGCCAGAACTTGTCGCGAATCTCTTCCGTGGTGAACGGCGCCCCCTCGCTGCCCCGTGCGAAGCGGCGCTCGACCACCCACTCCTGCGAGGCGCTGCGCACCGTCACCCGAACGGACTGCCGGGTGTCGAGCCGCTCCGTCTCGACGACGCGGATGCGACCGGTGATCCGCGCCACCCGCGGTGAGGCGAACGCCGCGTACGCGTCCGGGTCCAGCTGCGATCCCATGAACAGCAGAGCCAGAGAAATCGGCAGGCTCATCCGGGCCGCCTCGACGGAGCCGGGGTTCTCCGGGCAGATCATCGGCCGGAGAAAGGGAGAGACTTCGATAACGACCCGCCGTACGTCGTCGATGCCGGGGCCGCCGCTATTGAGGAGGTCGACCACGCCGTCGATCGCGGGGTGAGCGCTACGGCAGGCTGCATACATCTTGATCGCGGAGTGCTCTGCGTGCCATTCGGTGCCGAGTCCTGCGGCGAGCGCGTCAGGATTGCTCCGCGGCGTGCCGTGGGTTGCGAAGTATCCACCCCATATGTCGTCGAAGATGGCCTCAGGACCGGTCGCTCCGGCACGAGCGAGCAGTGCAGCCTGCAGACCGTTCCCCGCCGCCCCCGCGACGTGGAACTGCTTAGTCATCGACCCGTCGGCGGCGAATGCCCAGCTTCCAGCACTCGAACTCGCGGCGATAGCGAGTGCGGCATTGCACTGCGCAGCGTCGAGACGCATGAGCCGCGCCGCGGCAACGGCAGCAGCGAAGACGCCGCACGTAGCAGTGGAGTGCCACCCGGCACCGTTGTGCTCGTCGTACCCGCCGAGCGCCTGCTGCACGCGTCGACCCACCTCGTAGCCCGCAACCATCGCGGCGAGCAGATCGTCTCCCGTGCAGTTGACCTCCTCCAAGAGGGCGAGCAGCACCGGCACGACGACGGCTCCCGTATGGTCGCACCCCTCGGTGTCGTCGATCTCCGCGGCGTGCGCGGCGACGGCGTTCACCCGCGCTGCATCGACGAAGTGCCGCGGTGCGCCGTCGATGAGCAGCGGGGTCTCCCCCGGTGCCGAGAACACGCGGGAGGCGATCCGTACGGGCTCTCGCCCGTCCCCGACGATCGCCGCACCGACGGTGTCGAGGAAGTGGTTCCGCAGCTTCTCGATCAGGTCCGGAGGAATGTCTGCACGGTCAAGACCGCTCACCCACGCACCCAGTCGACGCGCGCGAGACATCAGCGGTTCTCCGCGGCGAGCTTCATGAACATCGCGTAGGGATGGTCGGGATCCGCTCCGGCACTGCGGGAATGCGCGGCGACTTCGTCACCCGTGGTGAACCAGGCGGTTCCGCGCCCCGCGAGTTCCGCGAGGAATCGGTGCAGCATGCGCGCCCGCCCTGGCGTTCCCATGACCTCAGCATTCAGCCGGAGATGCACCAGGGTTCCGAACCGCTCGGCCCCGCGCACCTCGCACCACCAGTTGTCGGCCACCGACTCCAGCGGAGTGATTCGCGACAACCCAGGCGGGAACGGCGGGTCCAGGTTGTACGCGAGGTACTGCTGGTCCTCGAGTTCGTAGCGGAACGGCACCTCGATGAGACCGGACCCGGTGAGCGGGAACGGCAGCTCGTCCGAGGCGAGAGATGAGGACCAGGTGAACCCGGCACGGTCCATCGCTTCGGGAAAGCCTGGAGCCCACTCCCCAGCCGGCGTGCGGAACCCCTGGGGCTCCTGGCCGATGATCTCCTGAATCGCCGCGCGTCCCGCGACTATCTCCTCCACCTGCTCCGAGAAGTCGAGTCGACCGAAATCGAGGTGCCGGTCGCCGTGCACGCCGATCCGCTGACCGCTCTCGTGCACCTCGCGGATCATGCGCGGATAGCGTCGCGCGATCTCACCAGGCGTGAACCAGTGCGCGACGATACCGAGGTCCGACATCACTCTGAGGAGTCGAGGAACGCCAACCTCGGGCCCGTAGAGGCCGGCCGATCGCGACTTCATGCGTTCGACGTTTCCGGGGTGCTTCGCCAGGAGCGGCAGGTCCCCGTCGACGTCGATAGTCACGACGAACGCGTATGCGGCGTGATTCGGCCAGTTCATCGCACGCTCCCTTCCTCGGCACTCGCCGCGACCTCGTCGGCGCGCATGATCTCGATATCGCTCCGCTCGACGAGTCCGCCGATGAAATCATCGAGCAGCACCGTCCGGCCCGGCGTCCCGATCACCTTCGGATGCCAGATCGTCGCCACCGTGACCCCCTCCTCCGCGGCCGCGTCGACCTCGTCCATCCAGCTCCGGAAGACGGGGGCGTACGGGGCGATCCGATCGAGGCCGATCGGGAAGTGCGGCGCCCGATGGTAGGCGAATACGGAATAGTCGTCGAACAGCGACTTCGCGGGAATTTCGACGAGCGGGACACCCGAGTGGACGAAGGGGTGATCGCCACTGCGCAGGGAGCTGGAGTAGGTGTATCCGTGCTCCACCAGCAGTTCGAGGGTGTCCCGGGTGATATCACCCGACGGGGCGCGGAACCCGAGGGCCGCCTGCCCGAGTGTCTGACGAAACGTCTCCTGGCTCCGACGCAGAATGCCGGCCTGAGCGTCACGACTGCGGCCGTAGAACGATTCGTGCAGGTCACCATGACCCGCCAGTTCATGCCCCTCGTCCACGATTCGGCGGCAGAGTTCCGGCCAGGTGCGCACGATCCAGGCTGGAGTAAAGAACGTGGCCTGCACGCCACGATCACGCAGCACGTCGAGGATGCGCGGTACCGCTCGATGCGGCCCGTACGCGCCGAGCGTGAAGTGGCCCGGGCGCCGCCAGATACTGCCGTCGACCATGGCCGCGCCGGTCGGCCCGTCGAGGTCGAACGCGAGCACGACCCGGGCGGAAGACTCCTCCGCCCGGGTCTTCAGAGAGGTGTCACTCACTCCCGACCTCGTTGATCGCTGGCTCCCGCAGCCCCTGCTCGATCCCGTACTCGGTCAGAATCTCTTCCGTGGTTCCATCGTCGTAGAGCTCCTGGAACGCGTCGCGAACGGCTTCAGCGAGCTCCGTATTGCCCTTTCTCACCGCTGCGGCGAAGGGCTGGTCGATCAGCACGTCGAGCACGATCTCGTACTTCCCCGGTTCCTGCTGCTCGAAGTAGGCCAGGTTCTCCGCTCCCTGCACCGCGAGCTCGGCACGCCCCTGGTCCAGCTGCAGGCGTGCGGCGGCGCCCGAGTCGGCACCGACGATGTTCACGGGAGGCAGGTCGGCCGCCTCGCAGACATCCGCGCTGAACCGTTGAAGGGCCGGGAAGTAGTCCGTCTTCGTGCTGACCGCCACAGCAGCCCCGCACACGTCCGTCTCCGCTCCGAACTCGCTCGCCTGGTCGGGCAGCGTGTAGAAGCGCCCCGTAGAGGAGTAGTAGTCGATGAAGTCCAACGTCTTCTGACGCTCGACGGTGTCGGACATACCGGAGATCACGATGTCGACGCGATCCGTGCGCACCGAATTGATCAGCTGATCGAACTTCTGATGCTCGAACGCGACCTCGAGGCCCATCCGCTCCGCCGCAGCGGTGATCAGATCGACGTCGCTGCCGATGAGCGTCTCTCCGTCCATGTACTCCATGGGTGGAAAATCCGGAGACAGGCCGACCGTCAGAGTGCCATCGACGATCGTCGAGAACTCGCCATCTTCGGTCTCCCCTCCCCCAGCACTGGCGCACCCGCCCGTGAATGCGAGGACGGCGCCGACGGCGATGACTCCGAGAATCTTCTGCTTCATGTGTTCTTTCCTTCTTCCGGGGGTTACAGCACGCGCGACAGGAAGGCGCGCGTGCGCTCGTGCTGGGGGTTGTCGAGGACGTCGGCTGGCGTGCCCTGCTCGATGATCGCGCCGTCGTCCATGAAGACCACGCGGTCACCCACCTCCTTGGCGAACCCGATCTCGTGCGTCACCACGATCATGGTCAGCCCGCCTTGCGCGAGCGCTTTCATGACCGAGAGCACATCGTCGACGAGCTCGGGGTCAAGCGCGGAGGTCGGCTCGTCGAACAGCATGAGTTCGGGTGTCATCGCGAGTGCCCGCGCGATGGCGACTCGCTGCTGCTGACCACCGGAGAGCTGACGCGGGTAGGAGTTCCCTCGATCGCCGAGCCCCACCTGGTCGAGCAGGCTCTGGGCGACCTTCTGAGCTTCCGAGAGCTTCACTCCCTTGACGAGCCTCTGGGCATGGGTGATGTTCTGCATAACCGTCATGTGCGGGAACAGGTTGAAGCGCTGGAAGACCATGCCCATCGCGGCGCGCTGCGTCGCGATCTGATCCTCGCGCAACTCGTGGAGCAGGTCGGGATCCTTCGCATCGCGGCGAAAGCCGATGATCTCCTCACCGACGTGCACGAACCCAGACGTGGGTCGCTCAATGAAGTTGATCGCGCGAAGGAGCGTGGACTTTCCGGACCCCGACGGGCCGAGGATGCACACCACCTCGCCCTTCCGGACATCGAGGTCGATGCCCTTCAGCACCTCGTGGAGGCCGAACGATTTGTGGATGTCTCGCAATTGGACGAGCGCGGGTGACGTGTTCACGACTTCCTCCCTGGGGTACCGAAGAAACTCTTGACCCGCTGGTACGGCGTCGGCGGCAGAGCGGCGGTGGTGCTGCCGCGGGCGTAGTACCGCTCGACGTAGTACTGGATCGACGACAGCACCGACACGGCGATGAGGTACCAGATGGCGGTGACGAGCAGCAGCTCCATGATCATGTTGTTGACGAGATAGATGTGTTGCGCCTCATTCAGCATTTCGCTCGCACCGATCGCCGAGGCCAGCGACGTCGTCTTCAGCATGCCGATGACCTCGTTGCCGACCGGCGGAAGAATCACGCGCATGGCCTGCGGGAGGACGATCGTACTCATCGTCTGCGTCCCCTTGATACCGAGTGCCTTCGATGCTTCGGTCTGCCCCTCGTCGACCGAGAGGATGCCCGCTCGGACGACCTCCGACGTGTACGCGGCCTGGTTGAGCCCGAGTCCGAGGATCGCGGCGACGATCGGAGTCACGAGATCGACCGTGCGCGCCTCGACCAGGCCGGGGATCCCGATCATCGGGAAGATGAGCGCGATGTTGAACCAGAGCAGCAGCTGCAGGTAGACGGGGGTTCCGCGGAACACCCAGACGTAGATCCATCCGATTCCCGAGACCACCGGATTGTGTGAGAGCCGCATGACGGCAATGAGCACGCCGAGCACGATGCCGATGACCATCGAGATGATCGTCAGCACGATCGTGATCACGAACCCAGTCAGGATCGTCCGAGCAGTGAAGAACTCGCCGACTGTCGCCCAATCGATCTGAGCGCGAGCGAACGCGATGACGATCGAGGCGAGGATCGCGACGGTCACGGCCGCGGCGAGATACCGCCCGATGTGCTTGAGCCTGACGACTCGATAGTTCGAGAGAGCTGTACTGGTCATCCCTGGTCCTCCTTCGTCACGAACACCGCCAGGTACTCAGCGATCTCGCTCCGAAGCCTGGCGCGCTGATCGTTCTGCCGAGACGGCGCCGTGCCATTGGCGCCTCCCCGCCGCATGACCGCAGACTCGAGTGTCAGGCGAGGCAGCACGTCGGGAGTGATCCGCGGATCGATCTCGGCGAGGTCAGCGGCGCTCAGATCCTCGATCCCGATGCCCCGTTCTTCGCAGGCGACGACAGCGCGGCCAGTAATATCGTGCGCATCGCTGAAGGGGATGCCCTGCTCGGCGATCCAGTCGGCGAGCTCGGTCGCGAGAGTGAACCCCTCAGCCGCCTGCTCGGACATCCGCTCAGGGACGAAGGCCATCGATCGCACGAACCCGGTCATCGCCGGAAGCACCGTTTCGAGTACGTCGGCGGTGTCGAACGCGTAGTGCTTATCCTCGGAGAAATCACGATTGTACGAGAAGGGCACCGACTTCATGACCCCGAGCATTCCCGTCAGGTTGGCCTGCAGCCGGCTCGCCTTCCCGCGGGTCAACTCCGGGATATCGGGATTCTTCTTCTGCGGCATGATCGAGGAGCCGGTCGAGAACGCGTCGTGCAGCCGGATCCAACCGAACTGCGGGGAGCCCCAGAGGATCAGCTCGTCTGCCAGCCGGGAGAGGCTCGTGCCGATCGACGCCCCGGCGTAGAGGAAGTCGATGACATGGTCCCTGGCCCCGACCGCGTCGATCGAGTTGCCGACGACGTCCCGGTAGCCGAGCTCGTGCGCCATCGCGATCTGGTCGCCGTGGAATGAGCTGCCCGCCAGCGCTGCCGCGCCGAGCGGCGAGAGGGACACGGACTCCCGCGCGGCTCCGAGCCGCTTGAGATCGCGCGCCAGAGCCTGCGCGTGAGCGAGCAGCTGATGCCCGAACAGCACCGGCTGCGCCGGCTGCAGGTGCGTGAACCCGGGGACGATGGCACCGCCGGCGTCCTCCGATCGCGTGATGAGCGCATCGACGAGCTGCTCCACACCGCGCGCGATCTCGGCCGTTCGGTCTTGCAACCAGAGCCGGAGGTCGTTCGCGGTCTGGTCGTTGCGCGACCGGCCGGCGCGCACCTTCCCGCCGAGCGCGCCGACCCGTTCGATCAACTGCCGCTCGAGGAACCCGTGAACGTCCTCATCAGTCGGCGCCGGGCTGATCTCACCTGCGTCGAATCGCTCCCCGATCTCTTCGAGGGCGTCGACGAGCCGGATCCGCTCCTGGCGAGTCACGAGACCGCACCGTTCGAGTTCACCCAGGTGAGCGATGGAACCGCGGATGTCCTGGGGCACCAGATCGAAGTAGCGACGCGGAGAGCGAGAGATGCGTTCGAGCGCGGGATCGGGTCCGTTCGTGAAACGGCCACCCCACACTTTGCCCTCGTCGTGGACGCCACCGACGGTTTCCTGGCTCTTCACAGATGCACTCCTCCTCGAGAAAACTGGAACGGATTATCGGACAATTCGTACTGTCCAACAATCTTGAGACCTTAGTTAACCCGAAAATGTGTAGGCTGACAAGAGCATCTGGAACTTTGTTAGACATTTATGTGTGGGGCGAGCATGGACAAGGGATCACGGGAGATCCGGGAGAGCGCGATGGGGCGCATCGAAGTACCGAAGCGGGTCGCGTCCAAACGGACGAGTCACGCCGAGGGGCCGCCGGCCCCGCAGTTCATCGCGGAAATGGTGAAACAGCTCATTCTGAGCGGCGAGCTCTCACTGGGCGCACCCGTCACCGAGAAGTGGATGACCGAGCGATTCGCAGCGTCGCGGACGACGATCCGAGAGGCCCTCAACCTCCTCGTGGCCGAGCGCTACCTGGACCAGGAACCCTACAAGAGCGCTCGAGTACGCTCGTACTCCCCCGGCGAGGTGACGGACATTCTGGAAGCGCGCAAGCTCATCGAAGGCTTCGCGGCCGACCACTGCGATCGCGCCTCAGAGGAGTCGAGAAGCCGGTTGCGGGCTGCATTCGCGGCGTACGCGAGCCAGTCGACGGCGCACGAGCCCACCGCGACGGCGATGGCTCACGTCGACTTGCACGTCGCCATGGTCGCCCTCGCGGGGAATCGGGAACTCGAGCTCGCCGAGCACCGCCTGGTCACGGGTTCGCTCCTGCTCATCGACCTCATCAGCTGGAACCTGCAGGACTCGGAGAAGATGTACATGGAGCATCTCCGCCTCGTCAACGCGATGCTCGAACCGGACCCTGCGACCGCTCGTCGCCTCAGCGATGCACACATCGATATGGTGCTCAACGCAGCACGAGTACAGGCGCCCGAGACGATGCCTCCCGAGGCCACCGGGTTCCACGACGGCGCGGCAGCGACGAAGAGTGATCGGGCGTAATCAGTCCCGCGTCATCGGCAGCAGCTCTGCCTGACTGCGCAACTGCGTGTAGGTGGGTAGGAGCGCCGTGTAGAGATTGTCGAAGATCGGCAGCAGCGCCTGGTACGTCTCGACGTCTTCGGGTTGCGGCGACACCGAGTGCTTCACCGGGGTGATGTCGGCGGCCACGTCGATGGATTCGATGAGCCCGAGCGCTTCCATGCCGAGCAGCGCGGCCCCCAGGCCCGACCCCTCCTGCTCCTCGAGCATGTCGATGCGGGTGTTGAACACGCTGGCGAGCACCTGCTGCCACAGCGAGTGCTTGGTCACCCCGCCGGTCGCGCGGATCTCATCGATGTCGAGGCCCGCGGCCCGCATCGACTTGAGCACGAGCGCGAGCTGCATGGCCACGCCCTCGACCGCGGCGCTCACGAGGTGCTCACGGGTGTGCGCGCGGGTCAGGCCGATGTAGGCGCCCCGGGCGAGACCGCTCCAGTGCGGGGCGCGCTCGCTCAGCAGGTACGGGAGCATGATGAGTCCACCGGAGCCAGCGGGGACCGACGCGGCCGCATCGAGCAGCTCGGGAGTCGAGAGCTCGCGGCCGGCCGCGATCTCGTCGCGCACCCAGTTGAGCACCACGCCGCCGTTGTTGATCGCCCCGCCGATGACCCACCGGTTCTCGGTGATCGCGTAGCAGAACACACCGCCCTGAGGATCGACGGCCGGCGCCTCGACGGCCACCCGCAGGGCGCCGCTCGTGCCGATGGAGCACGCGGCGACGCCTGGGCGCACGGCGCCCACGCCGAGGTTCGCGAGCGGACCGTCGCCGGCACCGACCACCACGCGCGTCGATGCCGGGAGGCCCGTCGCCGAGGCCGTCGACGCGACGAGCCCTTCGAGCACCGTCGTCGTCGGCACGAGTCGGGGCAGCTGCTCCGGCGTGATACCGGCGCGCTGCAGGGCCTCGGGATCCCACTCGAGACGGTAGATATCGAGCAGACCCGAGCACGAAGCGAGAGAGTGATCGGTCACGAACACGCCGGTCATGCGCTGGAGCACCCAGTCCTTGATGCCGACCCAGAACGCTGCGGCACGGCAGGTCTCCGGGTCCTGCTCCCGATACCAGACCAGCTTCATGAGCGGCGACATCGGGTGGATCGGGGTGCCCGTGCGCTGGTGGAGCGCGAGGCCGGGGGCCGATCCACGGAGCCGCTCGGCTTGCAGCGTCGCGCGGGTGTCGGCCCAGGTTGCGACGCCGGTGAGCGGCGTGAGGTCGGCGTCGAGCGCCATGAGGCTGTGCATGGCCGAGGAGAACGACAGGCCGGCGATCCGGTCCGCCCCCACCTCGGTGACGACGTCGGCGACCGCGTGGAGCACCGCGGCGAGGATCAGCTCCGGATCCTGCACCGCCCAGCCGGGCTCCGGCTCCTCGAGCGGGTACCCGTGCTGAGCCGCGGCCACCTGCTGGCCGTCCGGCGTGTAGGCGACGGCCTTCGTCGCCGTCGTTCCCATGTCGACGCCGATGACGACGTCAGCCGCTGCGCTCATGATGTCCGATCTCCTGCTCGTGCCTGTACGTTACGCCTGCGCTCCGGGGAGCGCGACGACGACCTTGCTCGACTCCCGGGAGTCCTTCGCGAGATCGAACGCAGCGACCGCCTCGTCGAGCGACCGCTCGTGCGTGACGACCCGTTCGATCTCGGGTTGCGCGTCGAGCAGCGCCACGGCGTCATCGATCTCGTCGCGGAAGCGGAACGTGCCGAGCAGTTGCGCCTCCTTCGAGATGATCGGTGCGAGGCCCACGGGGCGCGGATCATTCGGCACCATGCCGACCTGCACGACGGTGCCGCGCCGGCGCACGGCGACGCCAGCGGTGGTGATTGCCGGCGATGCTCCCGAGCACTCGAAGACCACGTCGAACGCGGCGACGGGCACGTCGTCGACGCCGACCTGCAGCGTCGCGTCGGCGCTCAACTCGCCGCCGAGCTCGGTGCCGCGGGCGAGCGGCTCGGCGAGCACGTCGCTGAGCGTCACGTGCGCCGCCCCGCGCGCCTTCGCGGCGATGACCGTGAGCAGGCCGATGGGCCCCGCCCCCGAGACGAGCACACGTGCACCGGCGATCTCGGCGCCGATGTCGGCGACTCGGCTCACGGCGTGCAGGGCGACGGCCAGGGGCTCGGCGAGCACCGCGCGGCGCACCGGCAGCGACCCGGGAAGACGGCGCAGCATGTCCTCGCGCACGACCAGGTACTCGCTCATGGCGCCCTGAGTGTGCGGCCAGGTCGCCGCACTGCCGAGGTAGGAGCCGTTCGGCCAGAGGTGCGGCTGCTCAGCGATCGCCGGCTCCGAGGTGCCGAACCGAGCCGGGTGCACTGTCACCGGCGTCCCCGCCGACCAGGTGCCCGAGGGGTCGAGGTCGACAATGCCCGACAGCTCGTGGCCGGGAATCAGCGGCTCGCGTACCGCGTACTCGCCATTCGCGCCCTCGAAGTAGTAGTGCAGGTCGGAACCGCAGATCCCGACGTAGTCGACACGGATCCGCACCTCACCCGCTCCGGGCTCCGGCGTCGCGACCTCGCGCACCTCGAGCTGGTCCTTGCCATCGATGAACGCTGCACGCATCACACCACCGCCGTCATTCCGCCGTCGACAAAAATGTTCTGCCCCGAGACGAAGCTCGACGCATCCGAGGCCAGGTACACGAGGGTGCCCCAGAGCTCCGTGAAATCACCCCACCGCTGGGCTGGCGTGCGGGCCCTGAGCCAGGCATCGAACGCCTCGTCCTCGACGAGCGCCCGGTTCATCTCGGTCGCGAAGTAGCCTGGCGAGATCGCGTTGACCTGCACGCCGAAGCGGGCGAGGTCGGCCGCCATGCCCTTCGTCAGCATCGCGACACCGCCCTTGCTCGCCGAGTAGGGGGCGATGGTCTGGCGGGCGAGCTGCGACTGCACCGATCCGATGTTGATGACCTTGCCCGAACCGCGCTCGGCCATCGCCGGGGTCACGAACCGCGACACGTAGAACACGCTCGACAGGTTGCTCGTGATGACGGCGTCCCAGTCGTCTACCGGAAACTCGGTGAACGGGGCCCGTCGCTGCACGCCGGCGTTGTTCACCAGGATGTCGGGGACCCCGTGCTCGGCGAGCATCTCACCGATCGCCGTCTCAACCGCTGCGGCGTCGGTGACGTCGAAGCGGAGCTCGCCGGCGACGGTGCCGCCCGCGGCTTCCACCTCGACGCGGGTTTCAGCGAGTGCCGCGGCGTCGCGGCCGTGCAGCAGCAGGCGGGCGCCCGCCTGCCCAAGAGACGTCGCGAGAGATCTGCCCAGCCCTCGCGACGAGCCGGTGACGAGGGCCAGACGGCCCTCGAGATCGAAGAGGCCGCTCATACGCCCACCGCCGAGGCGATGCCGTAGATGGCGTACACGAGCGCGAAGCCGACGAGCGACATCAGCGTCTGCTGCACCGTCCACGTCTTCAGCGTCGTCTTCACGTCCATGTTCATGAGCTTGCCGACGAGCCAGAAGCCCGAGTCGTTCACGTGGCTGGCGAAGACCGAACCGGCCGCGGCCGCGAGCGTGATACAGGCGATCTGCAGGTCGGTGAAGCCACCCGACATCACCGCCGGGGCCATCAGGCCGGCAGCCGTCACGAGTGCGACGGTCGCCGAGCCCTGCGCCACGCGCAGCACGACCGCGATGACGTAGGCGGCGAGGATGACCGGGAGCCCGAGGTCGGAGAGCGAGTCGGAGAGCGCGTCGCCGATGCCCGAGGTGCGGAGCACGCCGCCGAACATGCCGCCGGCGCCGGTGATGAGGATCACGGACGCGACAGGACCGAACGTGCCGTCGACGAGCTTGTCGAGCGCGCTGCCGGTCTCACCGCGGAACTTGCCGAGCACGAGGATAGCGATGAGCGCCGAGATGAGCAGTGCGACGGGCGCCGTGCCGATGAGCGACAGCCACTGCACCCAGGTCGCGTCGCCGTCGACGGTGCCGGCGGTCGTGAGCGCGTTGAGGCCGGTGTTGAAGAGGATCAGCACGAGCGGGAGGAGCAGGATCGCCACGACGGTGGCGAACTTCGGCGGGTTCTTCGGCTGGTCCTCGTCGGTGCGACCGAACAGGTCGGGGACGATCATCGGGACCTTCGAGTTCACGAACTTCGCCCACAGGTAGCCGGTGAGGTACCACAGCGGGAACGCGATGACGATGCCGACGAGCAGCACGAGCCCGAGGCTCGCCCCGAAGAACTCGGACGCGGCGACCGGGCCGGGGTGCGGCGGCACGAAGATGTGCATGACCGAGAACGCCGCGGCTCCCGAGAAGCCGTAGAGGAGCAGGTTCTTGCCGCCGATTCGACGCGCCACCGCGAAGATGATCGGCAGCATGACGATGAGGCCGGCGTCGAAGAAGATCGGGAAGCCGAGGATCAGCGAGGTCACGCCGAGTGCGAACGCGGCACGCTTCTCGCCGAAGATGCTCACCATCTTCTCCGCCACGACCTTGGCGCCACCCGAGGACTCCACGAGGCGGCCGAGGATCGCACCGAGGCCGATGAGCAGAGCGACGTTGCCGAGCGTCCCGCCGAATCCGTCGAGCAACGTCTGCACGATCGCGTCGGCGGGGATGCCGGTCGCGAGCGCCGTCAGCAGCGACACGACGACGAGCACGAGGAACGCGTGCAACCGCACCTTGATGACGAGGAACAGGATGAGGGCGACCGCGACGGCAGCAATGCCGAGCAGCGGACCCGCGCCCAGGGTTTGGGTCCAGTCTTCCATGAGGGGATCTCCGTTGAATCGAGGGGACGTCCGGGAATGTTTCGCGGACGTTACGTCATACGATTCTCAACGTTAAAGTATGATCAATCGGACGGCAACCCCGGCGGGGTATCGGACAATACGACGCGACGACGAGGAGGACGCAGTGGTCGACAACGTGCACGAGACCGTGCTCGACTCTCTCGGCACGAGGATCGCCGCGGGCGATCCTCCCCCTGGCTCCTCGTTCACGCTCGCGGACCTCGAGGCCGACTACGAAGCCTCGCGCACGACGGCCCGCGAGGCGGTGAAGGTGCTCGAGAGCATCCGCATGGTCTCCTCGCGCCGGCGGATCGGGATCACTGTGCGCCCGCGCGATGAGTGGGACGCGCTCGACGAACACCTCATCCGCTGGAACCTCGCCGGCCCGTTCCGCCAGCACCAGTTCGAAGCGCTCCTCGAGTTGCGCGTCGCGGTCGAACCGCTCGCGGCTCGACTCACTGCGCTACGTGCGACCGACGCGCAGCGCGCGGAACTGCTGCGACTCGCCACGCGCCTCCACGAGCTCGGCAGCCAGGGGCTCGGCGACACGGATCCGTATCTGCGGGTCGATCTTGAGTACCACCGCCTCCTCCTCACCAGTTCGCGGAACCCGCAGTTCACCACCCTTACCGGCCCCGTCGAGCTCGTGCTGAGCTGGCGCGCCAGTCTCGGCCTCACGCCCTCCGTTCCGGTCGAGGGCACACTCGAGGACCACCTCAGGACCGCCCGCGCCATCGTCGACGGCGACGCCGACGCGGCCGAGCGCCACGCCCGTTCCCACCTCCGCACGGTGTGGGGCGAGGTCGCCTCCGGATAGGGTGGGGATCGGTGCCCGACCGCTCGCGAGGCGGAGCGCACCGGAAGGAGCACCGTGAGCGACCTGCGCGATCCGGGTGACGCATGGGTCACCGCGGCAGACGGCAACCGATACTGGGGCCGGTTCGGAGCCGCCGGCCTGCTCGCCTACGACCGTAACCGTGACGCCGTGCTCATGCAGCACCGTGTCACCTGGAGCGACCACGGCGACACCTGGGGCATCCCTGGCGGCGCCCGCCACGAGGGTGAGCCCGCCGAGGCCGCGGCGCTCCGCGAGGCCCAGGAGGAAGCCGGGGTTCCCGACAACGCCGTGCAGTCGCGATTCACGCACCTCCTCGACCGCACCGGGTGGACCTACACCACACTCATCGCAGAGGTCACCTCCCCCTTCGAACCGCAGATCACCGACCCCGAGAGCCACGCTCTCGCCTGGGTGGCCATCGACGAGGTGGCCTCACTCGACCTGCACCCGGCCTTCGCAGCGACGTGGGAACTCCTGCGCCCCCTACTCAGGGCCCGCCGCGTCATCGTCGTCGACGCCGCCAATGTGGTCGGCTCAGTGCCCGACGGATGGTGGAAGGACCGGCGCGGAGCCGCAGAACGGCTCCGCGATCGCATCGATGCCCTCGCCGACGCCGGCGTACGGCCCGGATTCGTGGGGCTCCCCGAAACCGTCATTCCAGGACTCGAGCGGTCACACCCCGAGTGGATCCTCGTCACCGAGGGCCGGGCGCGCGGCATCGCCGCCTCACCGAACGTCACGGTCGTCGAGGCGCCCGACCTGGGAGACGACACCATCGTCACCCAGACGGCTGCCCTGGTGCAGTCGGGCGCGAACGTCACGGTCGTGACGAGCGACGCAGAGCTCAAGAACCGGGTTCTCGGAGCAGGCGCCGCGCGGACGCACGGGACCGGAACGCTGCTGCGCCTGCTTCCCGCGAGCTGAGCTCCGCGGTCACTTCCCTCCCCTACTGCGCTCGAGCTGCGGCAGCGGCGAGCTCGGAGGCGAGCTCATCGATCGACCAGGGAATCCCGAGCGGGCTGGGGGTGAGCGCAGCGGCCAACGGTGTGCCATCGCTGATACTCACCACGGCACCGTTCTCGACCGCGGGAAGGAGCCTCAGCAGCTGATCGCTCCGCAGCACCTCCCCCAGCTCCGTTCCCTCTCCCCCGTACCCGAGCAGGATGTCGGCGTCCCCGAGTTGGTCGACCTGCTCGGCGCTCAGATCGAAGAAGAATGCGTCCGCGGATTCGGAGCGCTCCGCGACCAACTGGGGAGCCTCGAGTCCGAGGTCGTTCAGATACGAGGCTCGAGCATCGAGTGTGGTCGCCACACCGATCGAGCTGGTGTCCGATGGGGAGACGTTGACGAAGGCTGCGCTGGTGCCTGCGAGCTCGGGGTGCGCTGCTGCTGCCCCGCCGATCTCCTCCTCGAGCTGCGCAACCAGGTTCTTCCCCTCGTCCGATAGCCCGAGGGCCTCACTGCTCAACAGTATGTTGTCGCGCCAGGTCGTTCCCCAAGCGATCCCCGGGTAGGCCACGACCGGCGCGATTTTGCTGAGCGTCTCATATTCCTCCTCCGTCAGGCCGGAGGTCGCCGCGAGAACCACGTCGGGTGCCGCATCGGCGACGGCTTCGAAGTCGATGCCGTCGGTCTCGTCGAGCAGCACCGGGGTCTCTCCGCCGAGTTCCGCGAGGCGCTCCTGCGTCCAGGGAAGCACGCCATCACCGTCGTCGTCTCCGTAGTCCGCTCGTGGCATCGCCACGGGGACCACTCCGAGTGCCAGCGCTGCTTCAGCGTTCGGCCATCCGCCCACCGCGACCACTCGCTCCGGTTTCTGGTCAATCCGAGTTTCGCCGAGCGCATGATCGATGGTGATGGGAAACCCGTCGTCGCTCTCCGCCCCCGCACTCGTCTCCTCGGTTCCCGAGGCGCATGCGGACAACAGGAGTCCGCTCAGAGCGAGTACGGCGATTGATCGGGCTGCAATGTGAGCACGCTTGCGGGGCACAGTTCCTCCAGAGTTCAGGCGACGCTTCCCCAAGGTACTGAACGGAGTGGCACTGCGGCATCACATTCATCAGACGTTTTACGCGCAACCCTCCTCAGTCGCCGAACGTGCGGAGTTGCGCTCTTGTCGAGAGTTCTGTACAAATGTACATGTACATATGTACAGCAAGAATGAGGTGATTGCATGACCGCGCTCGAGACCGAGCCTGCGCCCCGCAAGCGCGACCCCGAAGCGCGTCGTCGCGCGATCCTGGAAGCCGCCACCGCGATCATCGTCGAGGAGGGCGACTCCGCCCTCACGCACCGCGCCGTCGCCAAGCGCGCGCGCGTCGCACTCGGGTCGACCACCCAGTACTTCAGCTCGATCGACGACCTCCGCGCCTCGGCGCTGCAGCTCCTCTCGGACGAGATCGACGAGGAACTCGCCGTCATGGAGCAGGAGATCACCCACTTCATCACCGCACCCGAACGGGCTGCCGCGAAGCTCCACGAGTTCCTGCTCGACACCCGCCAGGTGCACGCCGAAGTGGCGCTCATCGCCGCGGGAACGCAGAACGCCGAACTCCGCGCACTGGCACTCCGCTGGACAGACCGCTTCATCGATGCCCTCGCCCCGCACGTCGGGCGAGAACGCGCCACCGCGATCGCGGTATTCGCGGACGGAGCGCTCATCCATGCCGCACTGCACGACGCCCCGCTCCCCCTCGCCTCCTTCACCTCGTTCTTCCGCACCATCCTCAACGCCCCCGACCAGGACCCCTCATGACTCAGTCGCAGACCAGCCCCGTGACCCACGCATCGACCCAGCTCAGCCGCCGCGGCCGCTGGGCCGCAGTGACAGTGCTGGCAGCGAGCCTCCTCGTGATCATGATGGACATGACGATCCTGAACATCGCGATCCCCGACATGGCGGCCGAGCTCACTCCGACCTCCACGCAGCAGCTCTGGATCGTCGACATCTACTCGCTCGTACTCGCCGGTCTTCTCGTCTCCTGGGCGGCGATCGCCGACCGATGGGGCCGCAAGCGCATGCTCATGCTCGGCTACGCACTTTTCGGTGGGGCGTCGCTCCTCATCCTCTTCGCCGAGAGCGCTGAGGCCGTCATCGCGATCCGCGCCCTCCTCGGCGTGGGCGGCGCCATGATCATGCCGACGACGCTGTCGCTGATCCGCGTCATGTTCACCGACCCGAAGGAGCGCGCCACGGCGCTCAGCATCTGGGCCGCCGTCTCCGGGCTCGGTGCCGCCATCGGCCCGCTCGCCGGCGGCTTCCTGCTCGAGCACTTCTCGTGGCACGCCGCCTTCCTCATCAACGTGCCGCTCATGGTCGGCGCGCTGATCGCCGGATTCTTACTGCTCCCGGAGTCGCGGGTCGCGAACCCCGGCCGCTGGGACGCGCTCGCCGCCCTCCTCTCGCTCGTCGGCATGACGCTGCTCATCTGGTCGATCAAGACCTTCGGCAAGGAGTCGAGCTTCGCCGTGCCTGAGGCGTGGATCGCCCTCGCCGGTGCCACGGTGACACTCGGATGGTTCGGGCTCCGCTGCGTTCGCAGCGACCACCCGCTCCTCGAGTTGCGCCTGTTCAACAGTCGCCCGTTCTCGGCCGGCATGATCGCCGCACTCGGCTCCACGTTCGCGATGGTCGCCGCGCTGCTCCTGCTCGCGCAGTGGATGCAGCTCGTCGACGGTGCGTCGCCGCTCGAGGCCGGGCTCCGCCTCACGCCGATGGCGATTGCCAGCGCGCTCGCCTCGGTTTGCGCTCCCCCGCTCGCGCGCGTCATCGGCGCCCGCGCGGTCGTCGCCGGCGGTGTCGGCCTCGCCGGCATCGGCATGATCACGATCGGAATCACCCCCGGCACGCTTGCGCTGCCCATCGTGCTCATCGCGCTCGTCCTGATCGGGGCGGGAGCAGGATCACTGGCCATCGCCTCCGCAATGGTCATGGCGAACTCGCCCGAGGAAAAGGCTGGCAACGCTGGAGCCCTCGAGGAGACCTCGTACGAACTCGGGGCGGTGCTCGGCGTCGCGATCCTCGGCAGCATCTCGGCGATCCTGTATCGCGCGGAGTTCGCGACCGGTGCATCGTTCGCGGGCTTGGATCCGGCGCTCGGCCTGCAAGCGCAGGAGTCGCTCGGTGCCGCCATCGCCATCTCGGGCGAGGCGGGACTCCCCGAGCTCGCCACCGAGGCGGGTGTCGCCTTCACTCACTCGATGCAGGCCACCGGGCTCATCGGCGGCGCCCTCATGGTCGCCGTGGCCACCGTCGTCTTCTGCGTGACACCGAAGGGCACGCAGGTCGCAGGCGGGGCGCACTGACCATTTCAGCACCATTCGCAGGAGGAACCATGTCAGCGTCGAAAGTGTCAGCACACGTCGGAGTTTTCGGTCCCCGCTCAGCGCAGTGGGCGGCGGACCTCCGCGCACGCACACGGGTGCCCGTCTCGGTCATCGCCGAGAACACTCATCCCGAGCACCCCTTCACCACAGCGCTCATCTTTGTCGAGGCGAACGCCGAGGTCTCGTGGCAGGACTGGCTCACCGAAATGGAGCAGACCGCGGAATCGATCGACCGGATCTTCCCGAGACTCGCCAACCCCGCGAAACTCCTGCTGATTGGGCACTCGCCCGATCAGCGCGCGCACATCCGCCACCGGTCTCAAGGCTTCCTCACCGATCTCACGAACGGCTTCGGCGCCTATGCGACGACCGAGTTCGGCTTGGATGCCAGTGTCAACGCGATCGAAGTGCCACCGACCGCCGAGAGCCAACTCCTGGTCGACCGCCTCGCCGAATTCGTCGAACACGGGCACGTCGCCGCCGACGGGCACGTCATTGCCGTCGAAGACATCGAGGAGCAATCACTCGCGGTAGCGATTTCGATGATCGAGATCTGACTGGGGACCCAAACGCGCCCGGCGCGCCCGGTCCCCGGTCAGCCGGCATGCTCCGCCGTGGACCCGCGGTCCGACTCGTATGTGAAGCCGACGTGCGAGTCCGCGAATCCGAGCCGGGTGTAGAAGCGATGCGCGTCCGTGCGCTCCCCGTGCGAGGTCAGCTGCAGCGTAGATCGCCGCGTTCGCATCGCTGACACCATCGCCCCGGCTGGAGCTGATGGCGTCGTCACCGAGCAGCCGCGTCACCGCATCGAGGTCGTCCGAAGTCGCCCTGCGGATGTGGATCTCGGCCTCGCGAGCCTGCACCGAGGCCGGGAGCTGCAGTTCATCGATCGCACTGCATTCTCCCGCAGATCATCCGCTGAGTGAAGCCTCATGACGGTCTCCCTGAACCGCGCGGGTATCGGCGTCGAGCTCGGCGTGCGCCCGATTCGCGGCACGCATGACCGCCGCGAGCGATGCGGCGAGCACCGAACGATGCCGGCCACCCGCCCATCCGGTCGACTTCTCGCTGCGGTACTCGATGAGCGTGATCGCCTCGCTGTCGGTACCCGAGGCGACGCTGGTCTGGTGAAGGACGCGCACGTCGATCAGCAGCCCGAAGTCCGCGAGCGCAGCGGTGAGCGCCTCGACGGGCCCGATCCCCGAGTGGGTGCTGGTGCGCAGCTGCCCCTCTGCACGGAGCTTCACCGACGTCGTGTGCGCTGTGGTCTCGACGTCGACGAGCTCGATGGAGCGCACAGGGAGATCCTCGAGGTAGGCGCGCTCGAAGATGTCTCGCACTTCCGCCGGCGTCACCTCGCCACCGCTCGCCTCGGTGCGCACCTGGACCTCACGCGCGAGATCGATCTGTAGACGGCGCGGCAGCACAATGCCGTACTCGGATTCGAGCAGGAAAGCGACACCGCCCTTGCCGGATTGGGAGTTCACGCGGATCACCGCGTCGTAGCTGCGCCCGATGTCTGCGGGATCGATGGGCAGGTAAGGAATGCGCCACGCGATGTCGCTCGCGGCACGACTTTCAGCAGCGGCTCGGGATCGGTGCTCGGCGAATCCCTTTTTGATCGCGTCCTGGTGCGTCCCCGAGAACGCCGTATGCACCAGGTCCCCGACGTACGGGTGCCTGGGGTGAACGTCGATGCTGTTGCAGTGCTCGACCGTGCGGCGAATCTCATCGATGTCGGAAAAGTCGATCATCGGATCGACCCCCTGGGCGTGGAGGTTCAGCCCGAGGGTGACGAGATCCACGTTGCCGGTGCGCTCCCCGTTTCCGAAGAGGCACCCCTCCACGCGTTCCGCTCCGGCGAGCACGGCGAGCTCGGCGCAGGCCACCCCCGTGCCCCGATCATTGTGCGGATGCACCGAGAGGATAACCGCGTCGCGCCGTGCTAGGTTTCGGTGCATGTACTCGATCTGATCGGCGTACACGTTCGGTGAGGCGACCTCGACGGTCGCCGGCAGGTTCAGGATCACGGGTCGATCCGCACTCGCGTCCCACAGCGATGTCATCGCGTCACACATCTCGAGGGCGAAGTCGGGTTCCGTCAGATTGAACACCTCGGGTGAGAACTCGAATCGCACATTCGGCATGTCGCCGGCGAACTCCAGCACGTCACGACCACCGGCCAGAATCAACTCGCGCAAACCGGTTCGGTCGACCCCGAGGACGAGGTCGCGCCATACCGGAGCCGTGGCCGTGTACATGTGGATGACCACGGGGTTCCGTACCCCGCGGATCGACTCCACAGTCCGCTCGATCAACTCGCGCCTGGCCGGCGTGAACACCACGAGGGTCACATCCTCCGGGGCGATATCCGTGTCGGCCAGGAGACGAACGAAGTCGTAATCTGTGCGAGAAGCCGAGGGGTACCCCACCTCGATCTCCTTATAGCCCATGGCGATCATGAGGTCGAAGAATCGTCGCTTCCGTACTGGGTCCATCGGTTCGGCCAGCGCCTGATTGCCGTCGCGCAGGTCCACCGGCACCCACAGGGGCGCGTGTTCCAACATACGATTCGGCCACTCCCGGCTTGCCAGAGGCACATCCACTCGGGAGTGGACGTCTCGGTATCGGTGAGACGGCATCTGCGAGTGCCGCTGCCGATTCCAGGTCGGAGCGGTCTGCGGTATCGGGCCGCTTGGAGTGGAGAGGGTCGGAAAGGAAGTGCTGCTCATGAGGGTGTCCTGCCTGGTCACAGTGAAGTATCGACCGGCGCCACGAACACCCACGGGAGGGCGCCGGTCGCGGCTAGACCCCACCGTGGCGGAGAAGGAGAAGAAGGAATGATCCGACAAGCACGGAATGAGCGTAGCACAACTCCTCAGACAAGTAGAGTAGTTTTGGAATGGGATGATACTCATATGACCACCGTGCGCCGAGAATCGCTTGCCGAGCAGGCCGCCGAACTCCTCCTCCACCGCATCCAGGATGGTGAGTGGCGCGTCGGCAGTAAGCTCCCCGGCGAAACGACGCTTGCCCCGCAACTCGGCGTGGGCCGCTCCACCGCCCGTGAGGCCATCCGCATTCTCGCCGGCAAAGGGGTACTTGCCACTCGTCAGGGTGCCGGGGTCTTCGTATTGTCGGTCGAGGCACTGGAGCCGTGGCCGTCCGTGCTTGGTCGGGCAGACATCCTCGCCGTCCTCGACGCGCGCGCCGCCATCGAAACGGAAGCGGCCGTTCTCGCCGCCGGCCGCCGCACCTCCGGCGACCTTGCGGACCTCAATCGCACCTTGCGGGCGAGAGAAGACCCTCAGCCGACCATCAGCGGCCACGTCGAAGCCGACTTGGCATTTCACCGCTGCATTGTACGAGCGGCACACAGCCCCCTCCTGCTGGAACTCTTCGACGGTTTCGCCTCACGGAGCCTGCAGGCGATGACGAACATGCTCCGTCTGGTCGATCACCCCGAGTCCGGTGCCGATCAGCACAGCCACGCAGAGATCGCCGACGCCATCGCCGCACGAGACGGCGAGCGGGCCGGTGCACTCACCCGGGCGCACCTGCGAACACTCGCCGCACGACTCGGCTAGATCACTCTTTCAACGGGCTGGGCCCGGCACCCATCGCCGACCATACTCCGGTACTGTCACCGGTCGGTACTGGAGTACCCACGGGTGCATACCCGGGTCTGACGACCATGGTCTTCAGCGAGCGTAACTTCGTAGACATACCAACGAAATCGCTCAGAACGGAGAACATCATGAGCATCGCAGACGGCACCACCACCCCCATGACCGAGTCGGCATCGGTCTACGTTCCCGACGAGAAGCTGTCGGATGAGCCCGTCGTCGCTCCCGGGGACCGCACCATCGCCGAACGTCGCGCACGCGCCTTCTCGGTCACCAGCTTCATCCTCGGTATCGTCTCGGTCGCCGCGGGTTGGACCTTCTTCGTGCCGATCGTCGGCCTCGTGCTCGGCCTCATCGCCCTCAAGAAGCCGACCGTCGACCGCACCCTCACCATCTGGGGCATCGTGCTCAACGGCGTCATGCTCGCACTCTTCGCGCTGGCCGCGATCGCGATCATGTTCTTCATCGGGGCCGGCCTCGCAATGGTGCCCTTCGCGGCCTAGCGCGGGGGCGCGTCGGCGGCGTCCCCGGCGGCACTGAGCCTGACCTCGACAATCCCGAGGCCCCGCAGCACACGGTCTTCGCCACAGCACACGGTCCTCGCCACAGCACACGGTCCTCGCCACTGCACACGGTCCTCGCCAGAGCACACGGTCCTCGCCACAGCACACGGTCTTCGCCACAGCACACGGTATTCTCCGGAACCACCGTGTGCTGCTGCGGGGACCGTGTGCTTTCGCGTCTCCCGAACCGCTAGTTCGACTCGAGCCCGGTTCCGTCGGCGGCCGCGGAGAAGAATGTGCTCCCGTACTCGTCTCCGATACTGAAGACGATGTGCGGCGACCCGGTCGGGTGGGCGAAGGTCTCGCTGTCGATGTCGTCATCGGTCGAGCGGGTGATCGACACGGTCGCGTCGCCGACGGGAAGGCCGACCTGGGCGGCGCCCTCCTCCAACAGCGGCCACACCTGATCGAGGGCGACGTCGGACCAGGCGAACTGCTCCTCGGCGAAGTCGGGTTGAATCGGTGCCGCACCGTCGTGGGTCACCCGTCCCCCGCGATACGTCCAGCGGTCCGTCTTCGTCTCTCCGACGACCAGCGGCGCCTCAACGATCACGAAGTCGGAGGAGACGACAATCGAGGTGACCCGATCGTGCCCGATCTCCGATTCCAGGGCACGGTGCGCGTCTCCGAGGGCATCCGCCTGCCTGAGGTCCGCACGCAAGCGGCCGTCCTGGACCGCGGAGAGCGACTGGACCACGGCTTCGTGGTACGGCAACACGACCAGTGCCGCGGCAGCGATCGCGACCACCGCGTAGAGCATGACGCGCTTCGGTCGCCCTGCGCGTCCGACGCCGAGCAATGGCCCCTTCCGCTTCCCGTCGACGATACGGGTGTGACGCTCCACAGGGATGAACGGGACCGCGTCCCGTGCGGGCACCGTCACACCCCACGGGTCTTGCGACGGGGCCTCCCCCGAGTCGATGAACGCGACTTCGGGCCCGCCCTCGAGCAGCACGGCGACGGCACGCTCGGTTCCGGGTTGGAACTGCGGAATCGCCGTCACCGGCACGACGGTGCGCATGGTGCTCGCGAAGGCTGGGCCGTGCAGGGGTTGCACGGTCAGGTCGAGCTCGCACAGGGGCTGATCGTTGATCTGCGTACCGGTCTGGCGAAGCGCATCGATGCGGGCGATGCCGACGCGGCCGGCCGCTCGCGCGGCTTCGACCACCTGCGGCGAGGCACCGATCGCGCCGCCGAGCGAACGGCCGACTCCTGAAAGCACCGTAGCGAGGATGCCCACGGGAATGGCGATACTCACGGCGATGGTTCCCGCTCCGGGAGGGCCGACGATCGTGACGATCACCCCTCCGAGAAGCGCACCTACAGCCGCGAACGCAATCAGGCGAAGCATGAACTCGAGCTTACCGAGCGACAGCGCCGTGAGGCGCACCGGGCTGATCGGCACGGAGTCCAGCTATCTTGTACCGCATGATATCTTGTGAGACATGACTACGGACGTGGGCACGCAGCTGCGACGCGGAGTCGTCGAGTACTGCGTTCTCGGCCTGGTCGCGGAGGCCCCGAAATACGGGTGGGAGCTGTCGGAAGCGCTCGTGGCCCACAACCTCATCGCGAGTATCGGCACGCTCTACCCGTTACTGGCAAGACTGCGGGATCGCGGATGGATCGAAGCGTTCCACGAGCACTCGACGTCGGGCCCCACTCGCAAGTACTACCGGCTCACCACGCTGGGTGCCGAACATCTCCAGGCATTCCGCGCGCAGTGGGCCCCGTTCACTCGCACGGTCGACACCATCATCACGGGAGGCGCATCATGACCGAAAGACCGCAGACGGCCGAACAGCTGCGCAGCACCTACCTCGACGAACTCGATACGGCGATCGGCTCGCTCCCCTACGCCATCGCGACGGAGCTCCGCGCCGGCATCGGCGAAGAACTCGATGGACTGGATCACGATGCCACGCGCCAGCGCATCGCCGAACTCGGCGATCCCGCGGCGATCGCCGAGGCAGCACGCGAAGCCGCCGAGAGCGATCAGGATCCTTCCCCCACCCCGCCTGCGGCAGCGACAGCTCCACCGCCAGCGGCCGGGGACCCGGTGAGCGAGACACAGTCGACCCCCTCCCGCCGCTACCTCGTCGACACCCCCGGATTCGCCTTCACCGGACTCGCGGTTCTCGGCGGTGGTGGGCTGCTGCTCCCCTTCTTCGGGTGGATCGTGGGGGTGAGCCTCGTCACCTCGAGTCGGTTCTGGTATCGCTGGGAGAAGACGATCGCGGTGCTCCTGCCCGTGGTTGCAACGGGGGTCGTCTTCGCAGTGAACTGGTGGCTCGCACCCTCGACCAGTGCCGCCAATCCGCTTCGTCCCGGCCCGCACATCCTGGTCCTCGGCACCATGGCCCTGTCGTCGCTGGTCAGCGCGGGGTGGCTGTTCGTGCGTTTGCGCGGGCGGTCGGAACCCGTCACCCGGTCCAGGCTCGAACGAGCCGATCCGTCACTCGGAACCCCGAACTGAGCGCTCGCAGCGCGCTTACCCGGTGAACGGGAAGACGTCGAACAGGTGCGGGTTGTGGGCGTGCACGATCACCGCGAACACGACGGCGTCGAACAGCAGGTGCACCGTCACCACGTACGACAGTGACCGGGTCTTCACGAAGATCAGGCCCTGCACGAGGGCGAACGGAATGGTGAGGATCGGCCCCCACTCCCGATATCCGAGCTCCCACAGGAACGAGACGAACACGATCGACTGCAGCACGTTCGCCGTCCAGAACGGGAAGTGCCGTCGCAGCAGCGCGAACACGGTGCAGATGAAGAAGAGTTCGTCCCAGATGCCGACCGCACCGACGCCGATGAACAGGCGCACGATGAGGTCGACGGTGTCCACCTCTGGCCAGTTCTGGTAGACGCCCGAGCTGATGAAGTAGAAGGGAAGGATCAGCCACGCGAGCACGATCACCGCGACGAGCCAGATCCACTGAGCCCGGGTCCAGCGACCACCGTCGCCCCGCCACGGGAACGACGTCGCGCGATCACGGTAGATGAATCGCGAGACCAGGTAGGGCACCGCGACCGCGCCTCCGAGTGCAAGGGTGAAGCGCAACATCGCCAGGTTGTCGAGTTCGGCGGCCAGCGGAATGAGCCTGACGATGCCGAGCCCCATCACGATCAGCGAGAGATCACGCAGGAGCGACGGCGGTCGAGGTGCGGTCGCGGGCTGCATGCCAGCCCTCCCCCGGCGCACCACCGCCCACGCCAGCAGGAGCCCGACGGCGGCGAGCGCGATCCCGAGCCACACGATCTCGAGCACGAAGAATGCGGGAGCGATCAGGCAGACCGCCAACGCGGCGACGACACCGAGCGGGCCGGCCTGGGGGCGGATGTCCGTTCGGCTGCTCATCTCCTCAGCGTATCGACCCGCAGACATGAGATCAGGATCGAAGAAGCCCGATGTCGGTATCGCGCACTACTCTGATCAGCATGAGTGGTGAGCACAGCGCAGTCCATCCCGCCGACGCCCACACGACGATCGTCGTGTCTGGGGCTCGCGAGCACAATCTGAAGAACGTGAGCGTCGAGATTCCGAAGCGGCGCCTGACCGCCTTCACCGGGGTGTCGGGGTCTGGCAAAAGCTCGCTCGTGTTCAGCACGATCGCTGCGGAGTCGCAGCGGCTCATCAACGAGACGTACAGCGCCTTCCTGCAGGGCTTCATGCCGTCGCAGAGCCGCCCTGACGTGGATGTGCTCGAGGGACTGACGACGGCGGTCGTCGTCGACCAGGAACGCATGGGCGCGAACCCCCGCTCGACCGTCGGCACAGCCACCGATGTGAACGCCATGCTGCGCATCGTGTTCTCGCGCATCGGCGATCCATACGTGGGGCCGCCGAACGCGTTCTCGTTCAACACGGCATCCATCTCGGGTGCTGGCGCGGTGCAGTTCGAGAAGGACGGCAAGATCGTGAAGGAGCGCCGCGACTTCGCGGTCCTCGGCGGCATGTGTCCGAAGTGTGAGGGTCGCGGCAGCGTCTCCGATTTCGCGCTCGACGAGCTGTACGACGCCGACAAGTCCCTCGCGGAGGGCGCATTGAAGGTACCGGGGTTCAGCATGGACGGCTGGTACGGGCGCATATTCGGGGCGCTGCTGCCGATGGAAACGCCGATCCGCGACTTCACCGAGCAGCAGCTCCACGACCTCCTCTATAAGGAGCCGACGAAGGTCAAGGTCGAGGGCTCGAACTTGACGTACGAGGGGCTGATCCCGCGCATCCAGAAGTCCATGCTGTCGAAGGACAGGGAGGCGATGCAGAAGCACATCAGGGCGTTCGTGGATCGCGCGATCGTGTTCACTCCCTGCCCCGACTGCGGGGGTACCCGCCTCAACGAGGCCGCACGTTCGGCGAAGGTCAACGGTCTGAACATCGCCGAGGCGAGCGCACTGCAGATCACGGATCTCGCGGAGTGGGTGCGGTCGATCGACGATCCAGGCCTCGCCCCGCTCATCGCGAACCTGTCGCACACGCTCGACTCGTTCGTGCAGATCGGGCTGGGGTATCTCAGCCTGGAGCGTCCCTCGGGCAGCCTCTCGGGTGGCGAATCGCAGCGCACCAAGATGATCAAGCACCTGGGATCGTCGATCACCGACGCGACGTATGTCTTCGACGAGCCGTCGATCGGGTTGCACCCGCACGACATTCAGAACATGAACGAGCTGCTGCTGCGGCTGCGCGACAAGGGCAACACGGTGCTGGTGGTCGAGCATAAACCCGAGATGATCGGGATCGCCGACCACGTCATCGACCTCGGCCCCCTCGCGGGCTCGGCGGGCGGCGAGGTCTGCTTCTCGGGCACGGTGGAGGGCCTGCGTGCGAGCGGCACCCTCACGGGCACGCACCTCGACGACCGAGCGAAGCTCAAGGAATCCGTGCGCAAGGCGACCGGCGCGATCGAGGTTCGGGGAGCCGACCAGCACAACCTGGAGAACGTCGATGTCGATGTGCCGCTCGGGGTGCTCACGGTCATCACCGGCGTCGCCGGTTCGGGCAAGAGCTCACTCATCCACGGGAACGTGTCGAATCGCGAGGGCGTGGTGGCCGTCGATCAGGGCGCGATCCGCGGATCGCGCCGATCCAACCCGGCAACCTACACCGGGCTCCTCGACCCCGTGCGCACCGCCTTCGCGAAGGCGAACGGCGTGAAGCCGGCACTGTTCAGCGCGAACTCGGAGGGCGCCTGCCCCGAGTGCAAGGGCGCCGGCGTCATCTACACCGAGCTCGGCGTCATGGCGACGGTCGAGTCGACCTGCCCGGTCTGCGAGGGCCGACGGTTCAACGACGCAGTCCTCGAGTACACGCTCGGCGACAAGAGCATCGCCGATGTGCTCGAACTGTCGATGAGCGAGGCGCGCGACTTCTTCGCCACTGCCGAGGCGAAGATACCGAAGGCGGTGAAGATCCTGGACCGTCTGGTCGACGTCGGGATCGGGTACATCAAGCTCGGTCAGCCCCTCTCGACCCTGTCAGGCGGGGAGCGCCAGCGCCTGAAGCTGGCGATCCACATGATCGAGGATGCCGACACGTACGTGCTCGACGAGCCCACGACCGGGCTGCACCTCGCCGATGTCGAGAACCTCCTGGGGCTCCTGGATCGCCTCGTCGACGCCGGCAAGTCGGTGATCGTGATCGAGCACCACCAGGCCGTCATGGCCCACGCGGACTGGATCATCGACCTCGGGCCGGGGGCAGGACAGCAGGGCGGACGCGTCATGTTCGAGGGCACCCCCGCCGACCTGGTCACGGCGAAGTCCACCCTGACCGGCGAATACCTGGCAGCGTACGTGGGCGCGTAACGCTCGGGCTTCCGCGCCGCTCAGTGCACGAACAGCAGCAGCGCCGCGACTCCCACGAAGAGGGACCCGAACACCGTGTTCATGATGCGCTGCCCGCGGGCCGAGGACACCGCCCGACGGAACGGTTTCGCCGCCGCCGCGAAGAAGAACCACATCACGAGGGTGTCCACGGCCACAACGGTCGCAGCCAGAATCGCGTACTGCGGGAGCAGCGGCTGATCCGGACGAATGAACTGCGGCATGAACGCGAGGAAGAACACGATCGCCTTCGGGTTCAGCAGGTTCACCCAGAAGCCGCGGCGCACGAGGGACCCCGCGCTTTCCGTGCTGAGCGCCGTCGGATCGACACCGGCCGGTCCGCCGACCGGCCGGGTCAGGATCAGCCGCACCCCAAGATAGGCCAGGTACGCAGCCCCCAGCACACGAATGGTGTTGAAGATGACGGGCGACCCGGCAACGAGCACACCGACGCCCGCGGCCACGATGGCGACGTGCACGAGGAGTGCCGCCTGCTGCCCGATGATGCCCCACATCGAACGGCGCCACCCCACCGAGATGGAGTTCGACATCGTGTTCACGGCGCCGGCACCCGGGGTGAGACTGATGACGACGAACGCGCCGAACAGCGAGAGCCAGATCGCGGGAGCCACCGAAGCAGCTTACTCCCGCCGCAGTGCTACTTCCCTCCCCAGCGCAGCGTTCCGCAGCACAGAGTGCCGCACCGTGGATGTCACGACGCGGCACTCTGAACTGGGGAGCGAATCTACGATCAGAGCAAGTAGCCGCTCGGCGGCACCAACTGAGCGTACTCGACCAGCAGGTACAGCGCGCCGACGATAGCGGCGGTGTAGATCAGCGTCGCCCACCAGCGCATCCGCGCGACGACCAGCAAGAAGACGAGCGCAAACACGCCCGACCCGACCATCATGCCGAGAGCGAAGACCAGCCAGATGTATGCAAGCACCCACAGGGTCGACTTGCCGACGATCGCCAGCCTCTGCATCCACGCCTCGTTGAGACGCCCGAGACCACCTTCGGATCTGGCTCGCACGATGTCCCTGACCAGGCTGATCAACGACAACAGCAGACCGGCGGAACCGACAGCCACGGGGAAGAGTCTTCCGTTGTCGGAGAACTCCACCGAGAGGACGATCGTGGTGACGAAGAAGAGCACCGCGAGCACCGAGATGATCAGTTCCATGAAGGGAGGAGCCGCGAGGTCGGACTTCTCGGACACCTGGCCGTCGGCGACGACTCCGCCACCCCTCCGCAACCTGCGGAAGACCGGGACCAAAACCGCGGCGAGCAGGATCACCAGGATCACGATCACGAACGGACGTGTCAGCCACTCCTGCGGCGGGAACGCGTTCACCGTCAGGAAGTAGTACCGCTCCAGCGGCTCCGCGAGCACGAACGCGATCAGGAACGGAGCGCGCGGGATGTTCGTCATCTTGCACGCCCAGCCGATGATGCCGAGCAGCAGCATCAGATAGAAGACATTCAGGTTAAGCGGCTCCTGGAAACCGCTCATGAACAGGATCGGGATGAGCGCTGCGGCGAGCACTGGGAATGCGACAAAGCTCAAGCGGGCGAGAGGCCGAGCCATGAAGAACGCCAGGGCGGCGCCGACTACGCTCGCGATCGCAAAAGCCCAGACGATCAGGTAGACCAGATCCAGGTCGTTCGTGATCAGGGTCGGGCCGGGCTGGATCCCGAAGATGAGCAGCACACCGAGGAGCAGGGCGAATGGCGCCGCGCCGGGAACTCCGAAGAGGAGCGTGGGGATCAGCGCACCGGACTCAATGCCGTTGCTCGCCGCCGACGGGGCGATCACGCCGCGGGGGTCTCCCTTGCCGAACTGCGAGTTCTTGCGCCGGCTGGCGAAAGCCTGCGCCTGGCCATACGCCAGCCAGGATCCCGCCGTGGCTCCGACGCCCGGGAGTACGCCGACGCCGACGCCGACCGCGGACCCGCGCAGCACGTCTCCCTTGTACGTGAAGACGTCCCGGATACCCTGGCGCCAACCGCCGCTGAGTGAGACGCTACCGCTCGAGATGGAACCTTTCTTCGCCACGAGATCGATGATCTCGGCCAGGCCGAAGATGCCGAGAGCCGCCGCGACCAGTCCGATGCCGTCAGTGAGAAACTCGGATCCGAAGGTGTACCGGTACTCGGCCGAGACCGGGGAGACGCCGACGAGACCCAATGCCAGCCCGAAGGCCGAGATCAGCAGGCCCTTCACGACGTTGCCCTTGGAGAGCATCGCAGTGAGAAACACGCCCATGATGATCAACGCGAAGATCTCAGGGGATCCGAACGCGGTCACGATGGGCTGCGCGATCGGTACCACGAGGGTCAGCGCGATGATGCCGACGAGACCGCCGAGCATCGACGCGATGAAGCTCATGGACAGAACTCTGCCGGCCTGACCCTTCTTCGCGAGCTCGTGCCCATCGAGCAAGAACACTGATGCTGATGCGGAGCCCGGGATCCCGAGCACCACGGAGGTAATGACGTCGGAGGTGTGCACCACTGCCACCGCCCCGATGATCATGGCGATCGCCTGGTTGGGCTCCAGCACGAATACGAACGGGAGGAGGACGGCGACGGCACCGGTGCCGCCGAGCCCGGGGATCACGCCGATGATGAGGCCGATCAGCACACCGACGCCGAGAAACAGGAGCATCGTCGGTTCGGTGAAGGCCGCCAGCGCTTCGAGAGCTGCGTCTAACATTGCGGATCCTCCTTTCTAGTCCAGTACGGCGTCGTACTTGTCGGTAAGCAGTTGCTTCGTGAATTCGAGGACTTCCTCGTCCATCTCAAGAGCCTCTCTGAAGCTGTCGCGAGCATCCCCGCCCGCGATCAGTTCGTAGCCCCCCAGGGCGCTGTCGGATTCGGCCAGGAACTCATCGTCCGCGTTGAGCTCGTGCACCATCTCGGTGTAGGCCTGTACGACCTCTTCATCGGTGCCGGTGTTGGCCCACAAGCCCTTCTGGTAGAAGAACCCTGGCACGACGAAGGCCTGGTATGCCTCGTAGGCGAGGCGCTCGTGCTCCGTCTTTCCGCCGTACTGCTCGTAGAGTTCCTCGAACGTCGGGATGTCCTCGGGCAGGTTCGGATCGCGGACGACTTCGCCGTCCTCCAGCGTGCCGATCGCAAATAGGGGCAGGGCCTCCCCGTTCTCCACCAGCGGTTCCACCTGCGACAGGTACGTCGCCGTCGTCTGGAAGTCGAGGTCGGACTCGCCGCGCTGCACGGCCAGGCGGGTGGGTCCGCGACCCTCCATGCCGAAAACGCCGCGCACATCGGCTCCGAGCGCTTCCAACGCCAGCAGGGGAACCAGGTCCAGGCCCGACGCCGACATGCCACCGTAGCGGAAGGGTTCGTCGGCGCCGATCAGATCCTCGACCGAATCGATGCCGCTGTCCGTGCTCGTCCAGAGCACCGCACCAGTGCCGTTGAGTACCAGCGGCTCCATCTCTGAGAAATCGAAGTCGACCGTGCTCTGCCCGAGCATGCCCTGGAAGTACGTCGTCGCCGACGACACCAGCAACTGCTGACCATCCGTCACTCCGGTGTGGACGAACGCATTGGTGCCGGTGATCGATTCACCGCCGGGAATGTTCTCGATCTGGTACCGGTTGACGTCGGGCTGCTTCTCGGCGAAGTACGGGGTGATGAAACGCCCCCAGGTGTCCGTTCCGCCACCCGTGCTGTAGGGGATGACGACGTCGACGATGCCCTCCCCCGAGGGGTTGTACGCCGTCTGGGGCGGAGCGCAGCCGACGACGCTCGCGACTAGTGTGAGCACCCCCGCTCCGAGAACGGCTCTGCGGGATATATCCCGATTCACGATGCTACCTCCTGTGTGTGTGCCAATGACGCCTCCGCGAGCTGTCGCTCGGGAAGCGGAAGCGAAGCCTCCGCCAGCGTGCGCGCGGTGCGGTGAACGCCGACGGTGTTGCCGAGAGACGTCTGCTCGGTGAAGGTGGAGAGGGTGCCGACGGGAATGCGGATCCTGAGCTCGTTCACCACGGGCGAGGTCAGGGCGTCCGCGACGACCGTTCCGGGAGTCTGCGCCGCGATCGTGACGCCGACGCTGCCGGTGATCGGCATGGCCGGATGGGGCTTGCCCATCGACATCATCAGTATCTGGAGGTCAGCGGTCTGATCCAGGGAGCGGCTCGCGATCCCGATTTTCGGGATCGCCCGTTCCGCGAGCTCTGGGGCGGGAGCAAGCCCCATCGCCACGGCGGCCGCGCGGCGGATCTCATCGAGAACCTCCGCCTGCTGTTCGGCCCGCTCCATCCACCGGTCGTACGAATCGGCGGCGAACCCCAGGCTCTCCGCTGCCACCAGCACGACAGGAGCTCCGGCGTCCAGCATGGTCACCGTGACATCGCGACCGTCGCGGAGTACCAGCGACTCCCGCGCTGCTCCCGTGGGCAACAGCTTCCCGGTCGTCCGACCCTCAGGCGAGAGGAAGCCCAGGCTCACGTTGTGGCCCGGGAATACGACACCGGGGATCGAGTCCTCCGGGTTCTCCGCGATTCTGGAACCCGGCGTGCGAAGCGTCTGCACGATCACCTGGCCGGTATTGGTGTTCAGCGTCCGCACCTCGGTGACATCGCCGGTCGGGCGAACCCAGCCACGCTCGATCGCGTAGAGCCCCACCGCAGCCGAGCAATTGCCGCAGTTGCTGCCCCAATCGACCTTGGCCTCCTCGATGCCCACTTGAGCAAAGGTGAACCGCACGTCGATATCGGGATCATCGCTGCGCTCCACGATCATCGCCTTGCTCGTGGTCGACGTCGCCCCTCCGACGCCGTCCAGCTGCCTCGGGTCAGGGCTGCCGAAGATCCTCGGCAGCACCACGTCGGCACTGTATCCCGAGGACCTCAACTCCTCTCCCTCAAATACCCAGCACTTGCTTGTGCCACCGCGCATCCATTGCGCCTTGATCATCATTGTTCAATAACTCCTGCCACGTATTTGGGACGTCGAACTCATTGTGCGAAGCTCGATACTTAATAACAATGTGGATTTAGTGCCAGAAGCTTTAGCTTTACTTTAATCGCGGTACAACCCACAGCGTCTACATCTCGAGATACTTCCGTTTTTCCCCCGACTTTGCGGGGTCAGAGAGTTACTCACTGAGACTCATGGCAGGTGTAGCTACACTGAAAGCCATGACCTACTTCGACACTCGAAGACTCGAGATTTTCGTTCACACCATCGAACGCGGGTCGATCACCGGGGCCGCTGAGGAGCTGGCCTATACCGCCTCGGCCGTATCGCAACAGCTCCGTCGCCTCGAGCAGGAGGCAGGACAGCCACTGCTGCGTCGTCGCCCGCGCGGGGTGGTACCTACCGAAGCTGGCATGGTGCTCGCCGCTCACGCGCGGAAGATCTTGCGGCAGCTGGATGCGGCACGATCCGACCTCGACGATCTCACGGCGGGCAAGCGGGGAACGCTGGTGATCGGTGCATTCCCCACCGTCGCCGCGTCATTCCTCCCGCTCGTCATCGAGCGCTTCGCCTCGCGATACCCCGCGGTCGAGTTGTCCATCCGCAGTACCCGCCTCGACACGCTCGTCGCGGACCTCGAGCGCGGCAACACGCACATCAGCCTGCTCTGGGACCACCCGTGGCGGCCATTCGACGCCGAAGGCATCAATGTGGAAGAGCTGTTCCGCGAACCCTTCGTACTGCTGGTGTCGCAGCATCACCCGTTGGCCGACGTCGAAGAGGTGGCGATGTCTGACCTGCGTCGCGAATCATGGGTGGTTCGCGCGGCTGAGCATCCGGTTGTGGAGGTGCTTGACCGGGCCGCAACGGCGGCGGGTTTCCACCCGGTCATATCGATGTATGCCAACGACTACCAAGAAGCGCAGGCGATGGTGAGCGCCGGGATCGGCGTCGCTCTGGCTCCGAGGAGCGCTCTGACGATCAAGCACCCGGGCGTACGCATCCTCAGCCTCGGTGAGGATGCACCAATTCGCCGCATTATGGTGGGGCAGCGAGAAGAGCGCGTATACTCGCCAGCCGAGGTGGCGTTCCGCAGCACCCTGCTCGAAACAGTCCGATCGATGGAGACGACGGAAATCCCCTAACGCGTGAAGCGCTAAGCCGTCACGACCTCCGGCGACCCGGTGCCTGCCTCGTGGCCCATCTCTTCAGCAATGCGGTTCGCCTCGGCGATGAGCGTCGGCACGATCTCGGCCTCGGGCACCGTCTTGATGACCTCTCCCTTCACGAAGATCTGGCCCTTGCCGTTACCTGAAGCGACACCGAGATCGGCCTCGCGAGCCTCGCCCGGGCCGTTCACGACGCAGCCCATGACCGCGACACGCAGCGGAACACTCATTCCCTCGAGGCCCGCGGTGACCTCGTCCGCGAGCGTGTACACGTCGACCTGGGCGCGACCGCACGAGGGGCAGGAGACGATCTCGAGCTTCCGCTCGCGCAGGTTCAGCGACTGCAGGATCTGCAGGCCGACCTTCACCTCCTCAACAGGCGGAGCCGAGAGCGAGACGCGGATCGTGTCGCCGATCCCCTCCGACAGCAGGATCCCGAACGCCGTCGCGCTCTTGATGGTGCCCTGGAACGCCGGACCCGCCTCGGTGACGCCGAGGTGGAGCGGCCAATCGCCGCGCTCGGCGAGCTGGCGGTACGCCTTCACCATCACGATGGGGTCGTTGTGCTTCACAGAGATCTTGAAGTCGTGGAAGTCGTGCTCCTCGAACAGTGACGCCTCCCAGACCGCGCTCTCGACGAGCGCCTCCGGGGTGGCCTTGCCGTACTTCTGGAGCAGACGCGGGTCGAGCGATCCGGCATTCACGCCGATGCGCAGCGACACGCCTGCCGCTTTCGCGCGCTTCGCGATCTCCCCGACCTGGTCGTCGAACTTGCGGATGTTACCCGGGTTCACGCGCACCGCAGCGCAGCCGGCGTCGATCGCGGCGTACACGTAGTTGGGCTGGAAGTGGATGTCGGCGATCACCGGGATCTGACTCTTCTTCGCGATGATCGGCAGCGCCTCGGCATCGTCGCGGCTCGGGCACGCGACGCGCACGATGTCGCAGCCGGACGCCGTGAGTTCGGCGATCTGCTGCAGCGTCGCGTTGATGTCGGTCGTCGGGGTCGTCGTCATGGACTGGACCGAGACGGGGTTGTTCCCGCCCACCTTCACCGTTCCGACGTTGATCTCGCGCGACTTGCGTCGCGGCGCGAGGACCTCTGGAACCTTCGGCATTCCCAAATTGATAGCAGCCACGGCATCGAGTGTAGTCGCCGCTCCTGAGACGGGCACCGAGTACACTGTGAGCTGAGCACGCGCGCGAAGGGATCTGGTGTATGTCGGGTGAGTCGCCCCTGAATCCGGAGCATCACCGGCACACCGACCCTCTGCCGGGGTCCGACCTCCGGCGCCGCCCGGCTCGTCGTGCTCACCGTCGCCGCAGGCTGATCGTGGCAGGTGTGGTCGCGGGTGTGCTCGTCGTCGGGGCGGGTGCAGGATCGGCCGTCGCCCTCTCCACCGGACTCATCGGCGGCGGCACCGAAGCGGCCCCCGATCCCACCCCGACGCCCTCCGACCCGGCACCGGGGCCGACGCCCACGCCGACCCCGACGCCCACCCCAACTCCGACACCCACCCCCGAGCCCACCGAGGAGCCGACCCCCGACGTGGAGATCGACGCCCCCGACTCGATCACGGTGGTCGTCAATAAGCAGCGACCCCTCGCTCCCGTCGATTGGGCTCCAGAGGATCTGGTGATGCCGGAGGGGATCCCGAACACCAACGGCCAGCCGCTCCGCGCCGAAGCTGCCGCAGCGCTGCAGGAGATGTACGCGGGCGCGTCCGCTGCCGGCCTCCCCTTCACGATCACCAGCGCCTACCGCCCCTACGACATGCAGGTCGGGCTCTTCGACGACTACGCCGCCCGCGACGGCGTTGAGGCGGCAGAGACCTACTCGGCACGTCCCGGACACTCCGAGCACCAGACCGGCCTCGCCGCCGACCTTGACGACGGCGGCGGCTGCGCATTCATGTCCTGCTTCGGCGAGACGCCCACCGGGCAGTGGCTCCGCGACCACGCCCACGAGTACGGGTTCATCCTCCGCTACCACGACGGCGAGGAGCCGATCGTGGGCTACATCTACGAACCCTGGCACTTCCGCTACGTCGGCGCCGAGGTCGCTCAGGGGATGCACGACGCCGGTGAGCTGAACCTCGAGACCTACCTCGGTCTCGATCCGGCCCCCGGCTACTGAGCCGTCAGCCGCTGTCAGCCACTGTCAGCCGAACAGCGAGATCGGCTTCACGAGGTCCGCGTAGATGAGCAGCAGCGTCATCGCCCCGAGCACCACCACGACCGCGAAGGTCACCGGCACCATCTTCGCGGTATCGACCGGTCCGGGATCCGGCTTACGCCGCAGCTTCGCCCACATCCGCTTGAGCCCCTCGTAGAGCGCGCCGGCCACGTGCCCACCATCGAGCGGCATGAGCGGCACGAGGTTGAAGATGAAGAGCGCGATGTTCACGTTGCCGAGCAGGCCGACCACGAACGACACTCGATCGGCGACCGGCACTTGGTCCGTGCTGACGACCTCGCCCGCGATACGGCCGACGCCGACGACGCTGAGCGGCCCGTTCGGGTCGCGCTCCTCGTCGCCGAAGGCGGCGTTCCAGACGTCGACCATGCGCTGGGGCATCTGGATGATGACGTTCACCATGCGTCCGGCCGCGTCCCCCACCATGACCGGCACCTCGGTGATCGGCTGCCGCTCGAGCTCCGAGGCCGGCGTCGCGCCGATCATTCCCACCGATTCGGTGACGACTCGACCTGCGTCGTCTTCGACAGCCACACCGTCAGCGTCGACCACGGCGCGCTCGTTCGCCGCGGGGACCACAGACACCGTCTCGGTCGTTCCGTCGCGCTCGATCTCGAAGCGCAGCGACTGCCCCGGTGAGTCGCTCACGATGCCTCGAAGCTGCTCCCACCCCGTGATCTGCGTCCCGTTGATCGCGAGCACGGTGTCACCCGGCTGGAGGCCCGCAGCCGCCGCGGGTGCCGCCGGCGCATCCGCCGTGCACTCGGTGGCATCGCTCGATGCCGATACCAGGCACTCGTTCACGGCGCCCAGCGTGGTCGTGTTCTGCGGCACGCCGAAGCCCATGAGCACGATGCCGAAGCACACGAACGCGAGCACCAGGTTCATGAAGGGGCCGCCGAGCATGACGATGACCTTCTTCCAGACCGGAAGGTTGTAGAAGGTGCGATGCTCCTCGCCCGCCGCGATCGTCTCACCGCTGGCGATGCGCGCGTCATCGACGAGCCCACCGACACCCGAACGAGCACCCGGCTCGTCGAGGCGATCCGGATCCCCCGGCTCGGCATCCGGATCCACGGGGCCTGAGGTGAGCGTCGCCGTACCCGGATCCCCGGGAACCGCCCTCGACGGAGTCCCCTCCTGCACGACCGTGTTCAGGAACCCCGTCGTTGACGCCCGCGGCACCTCACCCGGCTTGTGCGGCGGATACATACCGATCATCGCGATGTATCCGCCGAGCGGGATCATCTTCACGCCGTACTCGGTTTCGCCTCTGCGCCACGAGAACAGCGTCTTGCCGAAGCCCACCATGTACTGGGTGACCTTCACGCCGAAGAGCTTTGCGGGCACCAGGTGACCCACTTCGTGCAGGCCGATCGAGACGATCAGCCCGACGAAGACGATGAGGATCCCCAGCACATAGAGCAAGACTTCGAGCACGCGGCCAGCGTAGTGCGGTGCCCTGTGCTTCGGCTGCGGGTGGGTTCACCCGCGGCCCCGCGCTACCGCGCCGCGATGAGCGCCTGCGCCCGCTCGCGAGCCCAGCGCTCGGCCTCGGCGAGTGACTCGAGGGTGAGATCCGCCGGCGCCTGGTGCGCGTCGAGCACCTCGTGCACGGTGTCGACGATGTCGAGGAAGCCGATCTTGCCGTCGTGGAACGCGTCAACGGCCTCCTCGTTCGCCGCGTTGTAGACGGCGGGGTAGGTGAGTCGAGCACGACCCACTTCCTTTGCAAGAGCTACGGCGGGGAACGCTTCTTCGTCGAGCGGTTCGAACGTCCACTCGGTGGCCTGCCGCCAGTCGAGCGGTGTGCCAACGCCGTGGAGGCGGTTGGGCCACGACAGGCCGAGCGCGATAGGCAGGCGCATATCGGGCGGGGACGCCTGAAGGATCGTCGATCCGTCGTGGAACTCGACCATGGAGTGGACGATCGACTGCGGGTGCACCACGACGTCGATGTCTCCGTAGGAGACGCCGAAGAGCAGGTGGGCCTCGATGACCTCGAGCCCCTTGTTCACGAGCGTGGCCGAGTTGGTGGTGACGACGCGGCCCATGTTCCAGGTGGGGTGCGCGAGGGCTTCCTCGGGCGTCACATCGGCGAGCTCGGCGCGGGATCGGCCCCTGAAGGGTCCGCCGGATGCGGTGACGACGAGGCGCCGCACCTCGCTGGAGGAACCTGCGCGGAGCGCCTGCGCGATCGCGGAGTGCTCCGAGTCGACGGGAACGATCTGGTCGGGCTTCGCGAGCCCGGTCACGAGGTCGCCGCCGACGATCAAGGACTCCTTGTTCGCGAGGGCGAGGGTGCGGCCGGCGCGCAGTGCGGCGACGGTGGGGCCGAGTCCGATGGACCCCGTGATGCCGTTGAGCACGACATCGGCGGGCACATCCTCCGCCAGCTGCGCGGCTTCTACGGCGCCGAACGCGAGGTGCTCGACGTTGAACTCGTCTGCCTGCTCCTGCACGCGATCGCGGCTGGTGCCCGCGGCGAGTCCGACGACCTGGAACTTCGACGGGTTCTTCCGCACCACGTCGAGCGCCTGCTCGCCGATCGATCCGGTGGACCCGAGTATGACGATGCGCCTCATACGATCCACCCTATCGAGCGGGTGTCGCGCGCCAGAAGCGGTGCGGCTCAGTCGGCGTGGACGACGCCGACGATGTCGAGCACGAAGACCATGACGTCGTCGGGCTTGTGGCCCATGCTCTCCAGCTGTTCGGCACCGTAGCCGCCCTGTTCCTTATCGGCTGGAACGACCGAGATGACCTGCGACCCGACCGTGTGGCCCTCGAGCGCCTCGGTGAACCCGCCGATCACGCCGGTCGTGAGGAAGTCGGTCGGCTCCCCTCGGCTCCAGCTCGAGTCGAACTCCTCGCCGGTGCGCCAGATGACGCCGCGATAGTTCACGTACACGCGATCGCCCGGCTGCACCTCTTCGCCGTCGCCCTCGATGAGGGTCGCGGTCTCGAGCTCCTTCGGGGGGTCGGTGTCCTTCGGGATCGTGATAGTCGGCTCGCCGTTCTCAGCGAGCTCGACGGAGGGGAACCCGGCAGGCGGATCCTGCGCCTCGCCCTCGGCCTTGGGCAGCAGTTCGCTCTTGTCCTCGATCTTGCCAGGCTCGACCGTCTCGACGTCGAACACTAGGACCACGGCGTCGCCCGCTTCGAAGCCCTCGGGCATCGATTCCGCACCGCCCATCGCTTCCTCCGCCGGCAGTGACACGACTACGCGCTGCCCCTGCACCGCGCAGCGCACCGCTTCGTAGGCGAAGGGCGCCAGCTGCTGCTCGCTGTTGATGATGGGCTGCCCGGCCGGCGAGTGCTCGACGAGAGCACCGGTGCGGCCATTGAAGAACGAGAGGGCAGCGGTGACGCCGGCGCCCTCGTCTGGCGTGCGCTTCCCGTCGCCCTCGATGAGCACTGATCGCTCGAGTTCGGGCGACTCGACCGGGGTGCCGCCCGTCATCTCGAGGTCGCCACCGAAGTCGCCCTTGACAGTGACGGATTCACTGCCCGAGCCCGAAGGCGCGCAGGCCTCGCCCGATGCATCCGTCTTACCGTCCCCTCCGGAACCCCCCGCACATGATGTGAGGAGAAGCGTCGCGGCGATCGCGGCGGGGACGAGCATGCGGGAGCGGTTCACGATCGAAGGGTTCCTCACGGTGGAATGACGACTGACGCATATGAGTCTGCCGCAGCCGTCTGGCTGACAACTGTGTACCTCCCGAGATTCCGGCGCGCACTCGGGGCGGGAGTAGGCTCGGGATCATGTCGGCTGAGGTCTCGCTCGCGCGCCCCGGCCCGGTGTTCACGATCGGGCGGGCGGTACTCAGACCCCTGCTCAGGGTGCGTTTCCGGCCGAGGATCGTCGGCGCCGAGCACATTCCCGACGCCGGACCGGTGCTGCTCGCGAGCAATCACCTCGCCGGGCTCGACACCGTGTTGATCCCGTCGTTCTCGACCCGGAAGGTGCAGTTCCTCGCGAAGGAGTCCCTGTTCAAGCGCGGGGTCTTAGGCTGGTTCTTCCGGCAGATCGGAGCGATTCCGGTGCACCGAGGCGCTGGATCGGCGACCCAGGCGGCGCTCGACGCTGGCCGCGCCGTGCTCGCCGATGGACAGGTCTTCGCCGTCTTCCCCGAGGGCAGCCGCTCCCGTGACGGACGCCTGCATCGCGGGCGGGGAGGTGCTGCGTGGATGGCGCTGGAGACCGGAGCGACAGTGGTGCCAGTGGGGCTCATCGGCACGAACCGTCGGCTTCGCGATCCGCACACCGGAAAGGCGCCGCGCGTGGAGGTGCGATTCGGGGAGCCCGTGCCCCTCGACGACCTCGCGGGGCTCCCGGGCGGACGCGCGCGCCGCCTCGCGACGGAGCGCATCATGGGGGCGATCCACGCCCTCACCGGCCAGGAGCTCGCTGACGGGTACGCGCAGCACTAGCGGGGCCGAGCCGCACGAGTGGAGCCGCGGAGCGGATCCGAGATGTCTCAGCACCACGGATCCGCTCCGTGGATCAGCCCTCCCGGATCGTCATCCGGCGGATGCGGTCACCCACCAGCTCGAAGTCGAAGCGGGAACGACCGTTGGCGTGGTGCGAACGCCAGTCGCCAACGACGGTGAGGATGCCGTTCTCAGACGTCACCTCTTCCACCGTCAGCGTCCCCTCTGACCCGATGAACTCGCGCGCACTCCACGCGGCGATCGCGTCGCGACCGGAGAACTCCCTCCCCCAATCGTCGACGACTCCGTCGTCGGTGAAGGCTGAGAGGAAGTATTCATCGTCGTGCGCGTTGACGCGCTCAATGAATGTTGCGATGGGTTCGGGAATGATCGGTGTGCTCATGATGCTCCTTCGTGTCGGGCAGGTCAGCGGGTCGTGTATCCGCCGTTGGCGAAGATGGTCTGCCCGGTGATCCACCAGCCCTCGGTGGCCAGGAACCGCACGATCGGCGCGATGTCCTCGATCTGGGTGAGTTGGCCGCCCATCGCCTGCGACTTGTGGAACTCGACGCGCTCCGGGGTCTCCTGGCCGTAGAAGAACGGGGTGTCCATCGGACCGGGTGCGATCGCGGTGACGGAGATGCCGCGGTCGGCGAACTCCTTCGCCGCGGCCCTCGTGAAGTGCTCGACGGGTGCCTTGCCTCCGGCGTAGGTGGAGTAGCCGTCGGTGAAGGCGGCGAGCAGTGCCGTGACGATCGTGATGAGCTTGCCGCCGTCCGCGAGGCGTCGTCCGGCCTCCTGAATGAAGAAGTACGCCGCCTTCGCGTTGACGTCGAACATGTCGTCGTACTCCTGCTCGGTGGTGTCGACGATCGGCTTGCGCAGCACCTTGCCCACGGTGTTCACCGCGATGTCGATCTTGCCGATCGCTGCTTCGGCGTCGGCGAAGAGCTGCCCCACGTTCGCGGGAACGGTGAGGTCCCCCTGCAGGATCACGCCCCGGCGACCGGCGGCCTCGACTACGGCCAGCGTCTCCTCGGCATCCGCTCGTGATGACTCGGAATTGTAATGAATCGCGACGTCGGCGCCGCCGGCTGCCGCCTGACGCGCGATGAGTCCACCGAGGTTCTTCGCTCCCCCGGCGATGAGCAGTCGCTTGCCCTCGAGTGTTGTCGTTCCCATCAGAAACCTCCATATCGTTGATATGTAGCAACATATCTTCGCTACATTCGGTACTGTAGCAGCATGACAGTGCGAACCGAAAGCGATACACGAGAGAAATTGATCGCGGCCGCGGCCGAGCTCATCGCACACGCTCCGGGTGAGGAGTTCTCTCTGCGCGCTGTCTGCGACGCGGTGGGGGTGAAGATGCCCACGCTCTACCACTTCTTCGGCTCGAAGCAGGGACTGATCGACGCGGTCATCGAACGCGGCTTCGACCTCTATCTCGAAGAGAAGCACGCGGCGGAGCCCTCGGGCGATCCGGTGCAGGACATCCGCGCCGGGTGGGACGCCCACGTGGCCTTCGGCATCTCGAACCCTGGCTTCTACACACTCATGTACGGGAAGGTTCGACCGGGGTACTCCCCCGCCGCGCAGTCACGACCGAGCGAACTCCTGCGCGCGCTCACACGCCGCGCCGAACAGCAGGGTCGACTCGTCGTCCCGTCGGAGCAGGCGGCGGCGCACATCCTCGTGACGAACATCGGCGTGACGCTGCGGCAGATCATCCTCGCGTCACCCGACCCCGAGCTCTCAGCCGCGGTCAGAGAAGGCGCCATCGCCGCGATCACCGGCACCAGCCCCCGAGCCTCGGATCCCCTCGCGGCCGCGGTCGAGTTCGCTGCAGCGCACCCTGACGTGCTCGGGCGCGCCGAGACCCAGCTGCTCATCGAGTGGCTCGGTCGACTCTCCGATCGTCTCCCAGAACGATCGATACGCGCCGCTGACGCCTAACCGCGCGAAGCGAGCGCCGCTGCGTAGAGGTCGCGGCTCGACTGCCCCGACGCGGCGGCGACGGCGCGCGTCGCATCCTTCAGACGCTCACCGCCCGACACTCTCGCCTGGACTTCGGCGAGCGCGGCCTCCGGCGACACCTCCCGTTCCGGAGCACCACCGACGACCACCACGATCTCGCCGCGCACACCCTCGGCGGCCCAGGCAGCAAGCTCGTCGAGTGAGCCGCGCCGCACCTCTTCGTGCAACTTGGTGAGTTCTCTGCAGACGGCGGCGGGCCGATCGGCCCCGAACGCGGCGGCGAGCGCCGTGAGCGTTGCCGCGAGGCGGGTGGGCGCCTCGAAGAAGACGAGAGTGCGCCGCTCGTCGGCGAGGGAGGCGAGGAAGCGATCCCGCTCCCCCGCCTTGCGCGGGAGGAACCCCTCGAACGCGAATCGATCGGTCGGCAGCCCGGAGACGGCGAGCGCCGTGACCACGGCGCTCGGGCCGGGGATGGCGGTGACGTCGACGCCCTGCTCGGCCGCGAGCTGCACGACGCGGAACCCGGGGTCGGAAACGGTCGGCGTTCCTGCGTCGCTCACGAGGACGATGTCTTCCGTGCGCGCCCGCTCGACGAGTTCCGCTGCGCGCTCGTGCTCGTTGTGGTCGTGGAGCGCGAGCAGTTCGGGGCGCGCCTCGATGCCGAGCAGCCGCAGGAGCTTGGCGGTGGTGCGCGTGTCCTCCGCCGCGATGACGGCAGCGTTCGCGAGCGTCTCGCGGAGTCTGGTGGACGCGTCGCCCAGGTTGCCGATCGGCGTGGCCGCGAGCAGGATCATGCCCTCCATCGTACGCGGGTGCACCCGACGGTCTCGTAGCTGGAAGAATGGCAGCATGACCGATCCCACCCCGCAGGACCCGCACGCCCACTACACTCCCGTAGACCGCAGCGTGCCCCAGCCGGGACAGGGTGGTTCTTCGAAGAAGGTGACGATCTGGACGGTGGCCGCGATCCTCGCTCTCGCGTTCACCGCCTTCTGCGTGTTCCTCGTGATGTCGCGCCTGGATGATCAATCATCCGAGGCGGGCGGGGTCGAGTGGCCGGCGAACATGCGCACGGGCGGGATCCTGTTCGAGAGCGGCACGGGCGGCCTCGCGCCGGTGCTCTCCGAGGCGCCCGAGGAGGGCGCGGTCCCCGAACCCGTCGCGACGGACCGAGCGAGCGGACCGCTCGACATCCAGCTGTACGTCGACTACCGCTGCCCGGCGTGCGCCGCGTTCGAGGCAGAGAACGCCGCCCTGCTCGAGGCCGCCGTCACGAGCGGTGAGGCGACACTCGAGTTGCGACCGATGACCTTCCTTGACGACGACACCCAGTACTCGTCGCGCGCGGCGGGTGCCGTGGCGTGCGTGGTCGACGCGCAGCCCGAGCTGGCGTGGGACGCCCACACGGCGCTCCTCGACTCCCGAGTGCAGCCGGGCCACGAGGCACCGGGACTCGAGAACGACGAGATCGTCGCCGTGATCGAGCGCGCAACGGGCGGACTCGACGGCGCGACGCGATCCTGCATCGAGGACGAACGGTTCGCCCCGTTCGCGCAGGCGCTGAACGCGTGGGCATCGAGCACGGCGGTTCCCGAGGCTGATGCTGACGACGTGACGGTCGCGCACACCCCGTTCGTGGTCGCCGGCGGCGCGGTGTACGAGGGCGACGCGAGCGATGGTGCGGCATTCGCGGCGTTCCTCGCCGAACAGGGTCTGCAGGTGACGCAGTGACGGCCGATCCGGATCGCGAGACCGCGCAGCGACCCGCCCCAGGCGGCGCCGACGGCGCCCCGTCGCTCATCTCGCTGACCGGCCTCGGGTACTTCCCGCTCGCGCTGATCGCCCGCTTCCCGTTCGCGATGATGGTCGTGGGTGTGCTCACGCTCGTCGTCTCCGCTCGCGGCTCGGTCGAGCTCGGCGGTCTCGCTTCGGCCTCGGTGGGCATCGGGTCGGCGCTCATCGGGCCGCTCGTCGGAGCCGCGGCCGACCGGTTCGGGCAGCGGCCGACGTTGCTCATCACGGCCATCGCGAACAGTGCAGCGCTCGGCGCCCTCGCATGGATCGCATACAGCCCGCTCGACGTGTGGGCGGTCTTCGCGGTCTCGTTCCTCGTCGGCGCCTCCGGTCCGCAGATCTCCCCGATGTCGCGTTCGCGCCTCGTGATGATCATCAAGACGGCGATGCCGTCGAAACGCCGCCCCCGCACGCTGAGCGCCACGCTGGCCTACGAGTCTGCAGCGGACGAGGTCGTCTTCGTCTTCGGGCCGGTCATCGTGGGCCTGCTCGCCACGTTCTTCGGCGCATGGGCGCCCATCGCGGGCGCCGCCGCGCTGACGCTCGTGTTCGTCGTCGCGTTCGCACTGCACCGCACCAGCGCACCACCGAAGACGCGGGCGGAGCGCGCGGCCACGCTCGCGCCGGCCCGCGAGCTCGCCCGCCCCGAACTCCTCGTCACGGTCTTCGGGATCTTCTGCGTCGGTCTCGTCTTCGGCACCACGCTCACCGGGCTCACCGCACTGACCCAGGACCTCGGGAGCCCCGAGAGCGCCGGCCTCTTCTACGGGATCATGGGCCTCGGGTCGGCGGTCCTCGCCATCAGCGTCGTGTGGTTCTCCCCGCGCTTCACCCTCAGGTACCGGTGGCTCGTCTTCGTGCTCTTCATCCTCGCGGGGCAGTTCGTCATGGCGACCGGGGCCGGGCTCGGCGCGGTCGCACTCGGGCTCGGGATCACCGGGATCGGGATCGGCCCGCTCCTCGTGACGCTCTACAGCTTCGGCACCCACCGCAGCCCCGAGGGGCGATCCGCGACCGTGATGACGATGCTCGGATCCGGCGTCATCGTCGGACAATCGGGCGCATCGGCGCTGACGGGGTACATCGCCGAGCACGTCGGAACCGACACCGCGATGTGGCTGCCCGCGTGGGCGGGCGCGCTCCTGGCACTGGCCGGGATCGTCAACTGGTTCCTCACCCCCGCGGGGTTCGAGCCCTCACCGCATACCGCGACGGTCGAGGTGCAGGTGCCCTGAGGCGGATTCACGCTCGCGACAGATCGGGTGCCCCCCGCTCAGGAATACGCGGTGCCTCCGCACCGTTGACGCGGGTGTGAGCCGGTCACGACCGCATCGGTCGGCGACGCTCGTGAGAGAATGGACGGTATGCCGGAAAACGCGATCGATCAGTCCGAGGTGTCGCAGCTGCGGGCGGCGTTCCCCTACTTCGCGGGTCTCCCCGAGTCAGGAGCCGTCGCCTATCTGGACGCCGCCGCGACCTCCCAGCGCCCAGCGTCGGTGCTCGACGCTGAACGCGCGTTCCTCGAGCGCGCCAACGCCGCGGTACACCGGGGCACGAGTCAGGCCGTCGGATCCGCCACGGAGCAGTTCGAGCGCGCCCGCGCGCTCGTCGCGGACTTCGCTGGCGCCCCGACCAGTGAGCAGATCGTCTGGGCCGAGAACGCGACGGACGCCCTGAACCTCGTCGCGCTCGGCATCGGCGAGGCGACGGCCGCCGTCCGCACCGGCGACGCCTCCCTCGGAGTCGAGGAGTCTTCGCGCTTCGCGCTCGAATCGGGTGACGAGATCCTCGTCACCGAAGCCGAGCACCACGCGAACCTCATCCCCTGGCAGCGGCTCGCCGCGAAGACCGGGGCCACGCTGCGCTGGATCCCCGTCCGCGAGGACGGCACCTGGACACTCGACGACGCGCGCGCCGCGATCACCCCGCGCACCCGCATCTTCGCCTTCGCCCACGTCTCCAATGTGACCGGGATGCTGGCGCCCGTCGCAGATCTTGTCGCGCTCGCGCACGAGGCCGGCGCCATCACGGTGCTCGACGCTTGCCAGTCGGTGCCCCACATCCCCGTCGACTTCGCCGACCTGGGTGTCGACTTCGCCGCGTTCTCGGGTCACAAGATGCTCGGCCCGAACGGCATCGGCGCCCTCTACGGGCGCGCCGAACTTCTCGCGGCGTTGCCGCCGGCCCGCACCGGCGGATCCGCCATCACCCGCGTCACCATGGAGCGCGCGGAGTTCATGCCGCCGCCCATGCGCTTCGAGGCCGGCACGCAGCCGGTCTCGCAGGCCGTCGGCCTCGGCGCCGCAACCGAGTTCCTCCGCGCCGTCGGCATGGAGCGCTCGGCCGCGCGCGAGCACGAACTCGTCGAGCGGATGGTCGAGGGCATCGTTTCGACGCCCGGCCTCCGCCTGCTCGGCCCAGCCGACTCCGCAGAGCGCGTCGCCCTCGCCTCCGTCGTCGTCGAGGGGGTGCACGCGCATGATGTCGGGCAGTTCCTCGACGAGCAGGGAGTGCTCGTGCGCGTCGGGCACCACTGCGCCCAGCCGCTGCACCGCGCCCTCGGCATCACCTCGAGCACGCGAGCGAGCGTGCACGTCACCACGACCGAGGACGAGGTCGACCGATTCGTCGACGCGGTCCGCGGTGCCCAGCGCTACTTCGGAGTGGAGGTGGCTCGATGAGCGGTCTCGACAGCCTGTACCAGGAACTCATTCTCGACCACTCGCGCCGTCCCATCGGCAAGGGCGAGCTCGCAGCCGACGCCGACGCGCTCACCGCGTCGCACCACGAGTTCAACCCCAGCTGCGGCGACGAGATCGACGTGCACATCGCCGTCGACCCCGAAACCGGCAAGATCGACCAGCTCGCCTGGCAGGGCCAGGGCTGCTCCATCTCGATGGCGTCGGCGTCGGTGCTCGCGCAGCTCGTGCGCGACGAGCAGGTCGACCTCGCAGAAGCGCAGCGCCGGATCGACGCCTTCCGCGAGATGATTCAGTCGCGCGGCGAGTCCGAGCCGGACGAGGACCTGCTGGGCGACGCCATCGCCTTCCAGGGCGTATCGAAGTTCGTCATGCGAGTGAAGTGCGCCATGCTCGGCTGGGTCGCGCTCGAGGCCGACCTGCGGCACGTGGAGGCGCAGCGCGCCTAATCGGTTCGAGGACGTTCACGGTGGGTCGCAGCGGGTTGCCGTGGGTTGCTCGAGGTCGCATCCTCTAGGTTTCGTCCACAAGGTGAGCCAATCTCGAATATCGCGTCCGGATTGGGGATAACCTGCTGAACCCGGACGGCGGGCGCAAAGATCGATGCATGCCAGACACCCCGATTGCTGCACTCCCCTCCACGCACGACTCGCACAGCACGCATTCTCTGCCGTCGCGTGCGCTCGACACTGAGCCCAAGACTCGTCCCACGCGCTCCGCCGACCCGAACGTGCTCCGTTGCGAGTCGACCGCCGACTTCCTCGCCGCACTCCCCGTACTCACTGGTTTCACCGCGGACAACAGCCTCTTCCTCGTCTTCTTCAGCGGGCGCCGCGCCGGCCGAGCGATCAGAGTCGACCTCCCCGATCGCGATGATCCGGGAACGATGCGGGCACTCCTCGATCTCCTGTCCGAGCGACTCGGCGCGGTTTCGCAGCGGGAGGGGCGGGTCTCCGGGGCGGCGGTCGTCATCTGCACGACGACCACCTTCGCGAGTGCCCGCATGACACCGCACCGCGACCTCGCGCACCGTATCGAGCGCCGGCTTCGCCGCGACGGCTACCGGTTGCGGGAACTATGCTGCCTCGCACCCGATGGCTGGGCGAGCTACTTCGACGACTCCACCCCTGCGACCGGGCGTCCCCTTCGCGCGATTGCCGAGAGCCCGATCAACCGATACATCGCCGACGATCCCCAATTGCGCGCCAAGCCGATCACCTCACTCGACGCGCTCGCCGAACTTCCCTCCGTCGAAGCGGGGCGCCGCGCATCCATTGCCGCCGCCCTCGACGGACCCCATCTTCCGGGGGCCGATGAGCCCTCCCCACTCCTCTCGGGCCCCGGAAGCCTTACCGACGAGGCGACCGTACGCGCAGACGCCACACGATTCGAGTCCAGCTTCGACCGAACCGATGCCGGTCCGCCGAGCGACACCGTGCACCTCGTGCGTGCTCTGGCCAGCCGAGAGCGCTGGTTCGTGCTCCTCCTTACGGCCCTGGCACCGGCAGCCGTGGTACCGGACCTCTGCTCGGGCCTCCCCGGAAACAACCGTCACCATCTCACCCTCGACATCGATGGCGAACCAGCGAACTCCCCGAACTCCGGGTGGTCCGTCCTGCGGATGGTCACGAACCTGCCGCTCGAGGCGCTCGACTTCGATCGCCTCCGACAGGCCACCAGCGCCACCGCCGACCTCGCAGCAACCGTCTCCGGCAGATGGCGGGTCGGTCCGCTGGCGCTCCTCGCCCTCCTCTGGTGGCTGCGAGGCATCCACAGTGCCGCCGAGCGGCACCTCGACCGCGTGCGCGACGCGCCCTCAGAACTCGGCGACGTCACGCACATGGTCGATCGCATCGTCCGCGAGTACGCCCCTCCGGGCTGGTGAGCCCGCGGCGCGACGTAGCACTCCGTCACATTGCTGCGCGCTTTCCCGAACTCCGAAACCATGGTGACAGAGACAAGACGGGTATCGCGCAACGAGCAACGCATCGCAAGGAGGGTCAGATGGCACACGGCACACGCGTCGCACTGATCCACGTGCGCGAAAGCCGGCCCGCTGCGCCGGCCTACCAGCGTCTCGCTGACAGCCTCAACCTGCGCGCACTGCGCACTCTCCGCGACCACGGCTGGGAGCCGAGCCTCCACGCCGCCGGCGACGCATCGATCGCCTCCTCGCTCGCTGCGGCACGCAACGCCGACGTCGTCGTCATCATGGGCGGTGAAGACGTGCACCCCAGCTTCTACGCCGGGGAGCACGACTACCCCCGCTCAGGAGTGCACGACCTCCAGGCCGATGACGCTCAGATCACGGTGGTGCGTGAGGCGGTCGAGCGCGGCACCCCGCTCCTCGGCATCTGCCGCGGCCATCAGATCATCAACGTCGCACTCGGCGGAGACCTCGTCCAGCACCTGCCCCAGGACGGGACGCACCGCCTCGACCTGCCTCACGGGTCCAAGCGCTACAGCTTCACCCCGCATCGCATCGAACTCGACGACCAGCGTTGGGCCGACACTATCGACGAGACCGAGCTCGTGCAGAGCTCCCACCACCAGGCCGTCGGGCGACTCGGCGGCGGACTCAGCTCGGTGTCGTCAGCGCACGACGGAATCGTCGAGGCAATCGCCCACGTCGAAAGCCCAGTGCTCGGCGTCCAGTGGCACCCCGAGCACCCCGCCACCCCCGCACGCCAGCTCACCCGACTCGTAGACGGGCTCGCTGATCGCGCAGGGCGAAACTCTCTCACCCACCAATTCCGCAACCCCCGCGTGGCGGCATGAGAAGTGAGATAGGCTGGACCCAGGCATTCAGGTAGTACAAGAAGTAAACGCCGGCCGTGGGAATCTCAGTACTCGTATTGAGGGGCGCACGTCAGCCTCCACGTCGGCAACGTCGCCGTGGCACACCAAGATCATCGGCGGGCGACCGTCGGTGTGCAATACGCAAGGAAGTACAGCATGGCCACTGGCACTGTGAAATGGTTCAACTCCGACAAGGGTTTCGGCTTCATCGCTCCCGATGACGGTTCGGGCGACGTGTTCGCGCACTTCAGCGCGATCTCGGGCTCCGGCCGCCGCGACCTCTTCGAAGAGCAGCGCGTCGAGTTCGACGTCGAGCAGGGCCAGAAGGGCCTGCAGGCAGCGAACATCCGCGCCATCTAAGACGCGAACCCGCGCACACACTGCGCATCACGGGCGGAACCTCTCACGAGGTTCCGCCCGTTTCGTGTATCCCCCACCCGACCCGGGCAGCTCCCTACAATTCGGGTCGCTCCTTGCGGGTGACCCGACCGCGCAACCCGCAAGGAGCGACCCGGATCGGGGGCAGCGCAGCGGGCCGGCAGCGCGAGCGGGCAGCGGGCCGGCAGCGCGGCCGGGCAGCGCGAGCGGGCCGGGCAGAAACGTCCGCTCAGCACTCCACGACGTTGACGGCGAGGCCGCCCATGGCGGTCTCCTTGTACTTGTCGCTCATGTCCTTGCCGGTCTCGCGCATCGTGATGATGACCTCGTCAAGGCTGACGTGGTGCTCCCCATCACCCATGAGCGCCATCTTCGCAGCGTTGATCGCCTTCGACGCGGCGATCGCGTTGCGTTCGATGCACGGAATCTGCACGAGCCCGCCAATGGGGTCGCAGGTGAGCCCGAGGTTGTGCTCCATGGCGATCTCCGCGGCGTTCTCCACCTGCGAGGGGGTTCCCCCGAGAATCTGGGCGAGGCCCGCGGCCGCCATCGACGATGCCGACCCGACCTCTCCCTGGCACCCGACCTCGGCACCGGAGATGGAGGCCTGCTCCTTGTAGAGCACGCCCACGGCGCCGGCGGCAAGGAGGAACTCGGCGACGACGCGCAGCCGTTCTTCGCGGCTCCACTCGGAGGCGCCCGGCGTGTAGTGAGTGGCGTAGAACAGCACTGCCGGGATGATGCCCGCCGCCCCGTTCGTCGGCGCGGTGACGACACGACCGCCCGAGGCGTTCTCCTCGTTCACGGCCATCGCGACAAGGTTGATCCACTCCTGCCAGAAGATTGGGTTGCGATCGGGGTCGGTATCGCTGAGCTTCCGATGCCATTCAGGGGCTCGGCGGCGCACATTCAGTCCGCCAGGAAGCGGACCCTCACGCGTGAGCGCGGCGTCCTTGCACTCCTCCATGACCTCCCAGATGTGCACGAGCCCTGATCGCACGTCGTCCTCCGACCGCAGCGTGAGCTCGTTCTCGAGCATCACCGCGGCGATGCTCAGTTCGTTGTCGGTGCAGTGCCCGAGCAGTTCTTTGCCCGTGGTGAAGGGGAAGGGCAGCTCGGAGAGGGTCGTCTCGAGGTTCTCGAGCACGGCCTCTTCGGCTCCCTCGCGCACGATGAATCCGCCGCCGACGGAGAAGTAGGTCTGCTGCTCGAGCGTTTCACCTGCCTCGTCGAAGACGGTGAACCGCATGCCGTTGGTGTGTCGTTCGAGCACGGTGAGCGGGCGCAGCACCATGTCGTCGACGGAGAACGGGAGTTCGACGCCGGTAGTCTCGCCGTCTGATCCTTCGAGTTCCGCGCCCAGCCGTACCGTGCCCGACTCGGTGATGCGCGCGAGCGCGCGGTCCACCTCGGCGGGGAGGATCGTCTCCGGCTCGTACCCCTCGAGCCCGAGGAGCACCGCCGTGAACGTCCCGTGGCCGAGTCCCGTGGCCGCGAGCGAGCCGTACAGGTCGACGCCGAGACCCCGCACCTGCGAGAGCACGCCGCGTCGACGCAGCATGCTCACGTACTGCTGTGCGGCCCGCATCGGACCGACAGTGTGGGAGCTCGATGGCCCGATGCCGACGGAAAACAAATCGAAAACACTGATCGCCATTGCTCAGTCCAGTTCTTCAGTACGAGTGAGAGCAGTCCGCCGGAAAGGTCCGGCTAGACCTCTTCGCCGTTCGCCTCGCCGTATTCGGCGGCGGAGAGGAGCGGGCCCTCTTCCGTCACGGCGACCTTGAAGAGCCAGCCCTCGCCGTAGGGATCGGAGTTGATGATCGCGGTGTCGTCGACCGCGCTCTCGTTGATCTCGACGACCTCGCCGGTGACGGGGGCGTAGAGATCTGAGACGGACTTCGTCGACTCGATCTCGCCGCAGGTCTCCCCCGCGGTCACGGTGTCCCCCACCTCGGGGAGGTCGACGTAAACGACGTCGCCGAGCGCGTTCGCAGCGACGTGCGTGATGCCGACGGTCGCCGGATCGCCTGCGGCGACCCACTCGTGCTCGGCGCTGTACTTGAGGTCGGTGCTGAGTGCCATGATGTTCCTTCGATGGTGTCTGGGAGTGCTGTGTGCTGGGGGATGCTACGGGGTGGTGGTGGTGGTTCGGTGCCGGCTCAGGCGCTCGACCCGCGCCGGTAGAACGGGAGCTCCACTACCTCGAACGGCTGCGGCTTGCCGCGCAGGTCGATGTCGAGACGAGTGCCCGGTTCGGTGTGATCGGCGTCGACGTAGGCGAGGGCGATCGGCACGCCGAGGGTCGGGCTCGGCTGGCCGCTCGTGACCACACCGACGACGGTGGCATCGGCGTCGCCATCGACGGGCAGCACCACGGGGTATCCGCTACGCCCGGCGCGACGGCCGAGACCGCGCAACCCCACGAGCCGGCGGGAGGCGCCCTGCTCCCGCGCCGCCTCGAGAGCGGCGCGGCCCACGAAGTCCTCGTCTTTCTTGAAGGACACGACGGGGCCGAGGCCCGCCGCGAACGGCGTGGTCTCGCGGCTCAGCTCATTCCCGTAGAGGGGCATGCCCGCTTCGAGCCTGAGCGAATCCCTGGACGCGAGACCGGCGGGAACCAGTCCGTGCGCCTCGCCGGCCTGGAGCAGCGCGCGCCACAGCGGGACGGCCTCGTCGTTGCCGAGGTAGATCTCGAATCCGTCCTCACCGGTGTACCCGGTGCGGGCGAGCAGCACGGAGGTACCGGAAAGCACTGCGGGTGCCGCGGCATAGTACTTGAGGTCGTCGAGCAGCTGCCGCTGATCCGAATCGATCAGCTCGGCGAGGATCGCCACCGAGTTCGGCCCCTGCACCGCGATGAGGCTCGTGTCGGCCGACTCATCGGCGACGGTGACGTCGAAGCCGGCGGCCCGTTCCTGAAGCGCTGCCGCTACCGCGGGAGCGTTCCCGGCGTTCGGCACGACGAGGAACTCCGTCTCGCCGAGACGGTAGGTAATGAGGTCGTCGATGATGCCGCCGTCCTCGGCGCAGATCAGCGAGTACTTCGCCCGGCCCACCGCGACGCGGGCGAGGTTGCCCGCCAGCGCGGAGTTCAGGAAGGTGGCCGCGTCGGGACCGGTTACCCGCACCTCCCCCATGTGGGAGAGGTCGAAGAGCCCGGCGGTGCCGCGCACGGCGCGGTGCTCCTCGAGCTCGGAGCCGTACTTCAGCGGCATGTCCCAACCGCCGAAGTCGGTGAAGGAGGCGCCGAGTGCGGCGTGCTCATCGTGCAGCGCCGTGTGGCGCGGGGTCTGCGCAGCGGTGCTCAACGGTCCGCTCCTTCCGCGGCATCGGCGGAATCGCCGGCCGTGTCGAAAGCCTCGGGAGGCGGGCAGGAGCAGACGAGATTGCGGTCACCCGCGGCACCGTCGATGCGCCCGACCGGCGGGAAGTACTTGTCGACGCGCAGCCGTGGCACGGGGAACGCCCCCTGCTCCACCGAGTACGGACGGTCCCAATCGCTCGATACGACCGCGGCCGCGGTGTGCGGTGCGAGCCGCAGCGGCGACGCCTCGAGGGCGAAGTCGCCCGACGCGACCTGCTCGATCTCAGCACGGATCGCGACCATCGCCTCGACGAAGCGCTCGAGCTCGCCGAGATCCTCGGACTCGGTCGGCTCGACCATCAGCGTGCCCGCGACGGGGAAGGCGAGGGTCGGGGCGTGGAATCCGAAGTCGATGAGTCGCTTCGCCACATCTTCAGCAGTGACGCCGGTGCGCTGCGTCAGCTCGCGGAGGTCGAGGATGCACTCGTGCGCGACGAGACCTCCGCGACCCGTGAAGAGGATCGGGAAGTGATCCCGCAGGCGCACCGCGAGGTAGTTGGCGCTGAGCAGTGCGGTCTTCGTCGCCTGCGTCAGCCCGTCGGCACCGAGCATCGCGATGTACGCCCAGGAAATGGGGAGCACGCCGGCCGACCCGAACAGCGTCGACACCACCGGCACGCCGTCGCGTGCGGTGTATGTGCCAGCATCGGCCGCGGTCACCGGGTCGCCCGGAAGGAACGGCAGCAGGTGCTCCGCGACCGCCACGGGACCGACACCCGGGCCGCCGCCTCCGTGCGGAATGGCGAACGTCTTATGTAGGTTCAGGTGCGACACGTCGCCGCCGAACTCACCCGGCTTCGCGAGACCGACCAGCGCGTTCATGTTCGCGCCGTCGATGTAGACCTGCCCGCCGGCGGCGTGCACCCGGTCACACACCTCGCGGACGTCGGCGTCATACAGCCCGTACGTGGAGGGGTAGGTGATCATGATCGCGGCGATCCTGCCGGAGTTCGCCTCGATCTTCGCGTCCAGGTCGGCGAGATCGATGGTGCCGTCATCGGCGTTCGACACGACGACGACGCGCATGCCTGCCAGCACGGCCGAGGCCGCGTTGGTGCCGTGCGCCGAAGCGGGAATGAGGCAGATGTCGCGATCGGTGTCGCCATTCGCCTCGTGGTACCCGCGGATCGCGAGCAGCCCCGCGTACTCGCCCTGCGAGCCGGCGTTCGGCTGGAGCGAGATGCCCGCGTAGCCGGTGATCTCGACGAGACGCGCCTCCAGGTCGGCGATCAGTGTCCGCCACCCGCGGCTCTGGTGCTCGGGCACGTACGGGTGGATTCCCGCGAACTCGGGCCACGAGATCGACTCCATCTCGGCCGTCGAGTTCAGCTTCATGGTGCACGACCCGAGCGGGATCATGGTGCGGTCGAGCGCGAGATCGCGGCCCGACATGCGACGCAGGTACCGGAGCATCTGCGTCTCGCTGCGGATCGAGTTGAAGATCGGGTGCGTCAGGTAGTCGCTCTCACGGGTAAGCGCCTCGTCGAAGGCGAAGTCGCCAGGCGCGACGGGATCCGGATCGCCAGCCCCGAAGACCCCAACCACGGCGGCGACGACAGCGTCGGTCGTCTTCTCGTCCGTGGAGATGCCGACGGTGTCGGCATCGATGCGGCGGAAGTTGATGCCCGCCTCCTCCGCGCGTGCGAGGACCTCGTCGGCGCGGCCGGGCACCGCAACCACGACGGTGTCGAAGAACGAGGTGTGACGCACGGACTCGCCGACGGCCTCCAAGGCCGAAGCGATGGTGCGCGCGTGGGCGTGCGTGCGCTCAGCGATCGCGCGAAGACCACTCGGACCGTGGTAGACGGCGTACATCGACGCCGTGATCGCGAGGAGCGCCTGCGCCGTGCAGATGTTGCTCGTCGCCTTCTCGCGGCGGATGTGCTGCTCACGGGTCTGCAGCGCCAGCCGGTACGCGGGGGTGCCGGCGTCGTCGGAGGAGACGCCCACGAGACGGCCGGGCAGCGAGCGCTCGAGCCCCTTGCGCACGGCCATGAACGCGGCGTGCGGCCCACCGAAGAAGAGCGGCACCCCGAAGCGCTGCGAGCTGCCGACCGCGATATCCGCGCCCTGCTCGCCAGGAGGCGTGATGAGGGTCAGTGACAGCAGGTCGGCGACGACGGTGACGAGCGCACCGCGCTCCTTCGCCGCGGCGATGACCCCCGAGTGATCAGCGACCAGGCCGTCATTGCCAGGCTGCTGCAGCACGATGCCCGAGATGTCGCCATCCGGGAGCCCAGCGCTGAGGTCGGCGACCTCGACCTCGAAGCCGAGCGCCTCAGCGCGCCCACGGATGACCGCGATCGTCTGCGGGAAGAGATTCCGATCGACGACCGTCTTCGCGTCGCCCTTCTTCTTGTTGCCGCGGCGCATGAGGAGCACCGCCTCGGCAGCTGCGGACGACTCATCGAGCAGCGAGGCGTTGGCGATCGGCAGCGCCGTCAGATCGGACACCATCGTCTGGAAGTTCAAGAGCGCCTCGAGCCGGCCCTGCGAGATCTCGGGCTGATACGGCGTGTAAGCCGTGTACCAGGCCGGGTTCTCGAGCACCTTGCGCAGGATGATCGGCGGAGTGATGGTGTCGGAGAACCCCTGCCCGATCATCTGAGTCTTGAGCACGTTCTGGTCTGCGAGCTCACGGAGCTCCTCGAGCACGCCCTGCTCGGAGAGCGCTCCGGGAAGGTCGAGCGAGGTGTCGAGCCGGATGTCGGTCGGCACAGCCGCGTCCACCAGAGCGTCGAGATCGTCGTACCCGAGCTCTCCGAGCATGCGCTCGAGATCTTCGGGCGTCGTGACGCCGATGTGGCGGTCGGTGAATGTGGTGGTCTTCGGGGTGATACTCACGAGGATCTCCTTGATGGTGCCACCGGCGAACCGGCGGACGGTCTGGATCCTCCCCGCTCTGTGATGGGACCTGAGAGATTCCGGCACCGAGCCGAAGCCCGGTGCGTTTGCACCGTCGGTGAGCGCTCACGCGCTGCTTTTCAGAGTGGCTGCGCTGCAACGGTACGGGTGCCTGAGAGATTCCCGGGGAGGGTTTGCTCCTACGGCGCCGAAGACGGAGCTTCGAACTCTCCCGCCACAGCTTGGTAGCCGATATTCACATGTGGTGCCGAGTCTAACCCACGCTCGGAGCGGGCACCACCGGGGGGCTCGGCCACTCGGAGCGGGATCTCCACTGGGGGTTCGGCCGCTCGGTGTACGGAAGCGCATGCTATCTCGCGCTGATTCCATGCGTTGCTGAACACTCAACCGAGCGGGAAGATAGCGGGAGGGCAGCGGTAGCGTTGAAGCATGAGTCAGGCAACAATCGAGGTGAGCGCCGTCGTCGTGCGCGACGGCGCAGGGCGCGTGCTCAATGTTCGGAAGCGCGGTACGCACGCGCTCATGCTGCCAGGAGGCAAGCCCGAAGCGGGTGAGGATCCCCGCGGCACGGCGATCCGCGAGTTCCAGGAGGAACTGGGCATCGCGCTCGATCCGCTGCAGTTGCGCGGGATCGGCACCTTCGTCACCGACGCGGCGAACGAGCCGGATCACCGCCTGGTCGCCCACGTGTTCGAGCACCCCTACGTGTCGGTGGCGAATCCGCTCGCCGAGATCGACCACCTCGAGTGGGTGGATCCGCGCAGCATCGCCGGATCCTTCCCTCAGGCGCCGCTCAATACGAAGCACGTCTACCCCGAACTCTTGCGCCGTGATGCAGAGGGGGCGCTCCCCCAGCGCATCACCGTCTTCACCGGCTCCTCGGCGGGCGCGTCGCCACACTTCGCGGAGGTCGCCGCGGAGTTCGGCACCGCCATGGCGGGGCACGGCATCGGCCTGGTCTACGGCGGAGGCCACGTCGGGCTGATGGGTGTCGTAGCCGACGCGGCCAGGCAGGCGGGGAGCGAAGTGGTGGGCGTGATCCCGCAGTCGCTCGTCGATCGCGAGCTCGCGCACTCCGACATCGACCGCATTGAAGTCGTCGCGAACATGCACGAGCGGAAGTACCGGATGGCCGCGCTCGGCGATGCGTTCGTCGCGCTGCCGGGTGGTCCCGGCACGCTCGAGGAGTTCTTCGAGGCGCTCACCTGGATGCAGCTCGGCATGCACAATCGGCCGGTCGCGCTGTACAACGCCGGAGGGTTCTGGGATGCGCAGCTGCGCATGCTCGACGACATGGTCGAGCAGGGCTTCATGGCGCAGACGTTCCGCGAGCGCATCGTCATCGCAGACACCCCGGAGGCGCTCTTCGGCGGTCTGCGCGAGTGGCGCGCGCCCCGCGCGAAGTGGCACAAGTAGTGCGCAGGGAGCGCAAGGATCGCCGGCACAGGACACGTCAATTAGGCTGGGAGGCATGGAACTCGCGCTGATCCGCCACGGGCAAACGGACTGGAATCTCGACGAGCGCGTGCAGGGGCGCACCGACATCCCGCTGAACGAGACGGGGCGCGAGCAGGCGCGGGCGGCGGGCGAACTGATCCGCGCCGAGGGCGCGCACTGGGACGTGGTGCTCAGCTCGCCGCTGCAGCGGGCCAGGGAGACCGCCGAGATCATCGCGGCCGCGATCGCGGTGCCCTTCGGCGGCACAGTCGACGGCCTGGTCGAGCAGAACTTCGGCGAGGGTGAGGGCATGCTCGTCTCCGAGTTCTACGGCCGCTGGCCGAACCGGGACTTCCCCGGCGGCGAGCACGACGAGGAGCTGGGGGCTCGCGGACTGCGGACCCTCGACGAGATTGCGAACGAGCACCCGTCGGATACCCGCATCCTCGCCGTCTCCCACGGATCGCTCATCCGCGGCACCGTCTCACGCTTGACGGGGACCCCGTATCTGCGCGTGCCCCGGCTGGCGAATACGTCGATCTCGCTCTTCGAGCACGACGGTGACTGGCGCGTGATCACGATCGGCGGTATCCCTCTCGAGGAGTCTCTCCCCACCGGAGTCTGACGCTCGCGAAACGGCACCGCGAGTCTTCAGCCGCCCCAGAGATTGGTAGGCTCGGCTTCGGTCGCGGCGCACTCATCTGCCTCGGAGCTGCGTCCAGAGCACGATCGAAGGACAGACCCATGACTTCCGCCTCTGAACACGTCGAAACCGGTAATCGGCGAACCTTCGCCATGGTGCTCCGCAATGAAGCCGTCGGCGGGTTGATCCTCGCCGCAGCGGCCGTGGTCGCCCTCGTCTGGGCGAATTCGCCGGCCGCGGGTTCGTATTTCGCGCTCCGAGACTTCGAGCTCGGCTACGAACCGTGGCACCTCCGCTTGAGTCTGGGCGCGTGGGCCGCGGACGGTTTGCTCGCGATCTTCTTCTTCCTCGTCGGGTTGGAACTCAAACGCGAGTTCGTTACCGGCGATCTGCGTCGATTCCGCACCGCGGTCATGCCGATCGCCGCGGCAACGGGTGGCGTCATCGTGCCGGCCGTCATTTTCGTGGTGCTGCTGCGCCAGCATTCCGAACTGCTGCAGGGGTGGGCGATCCCGACCGCCACGGATATCGCGTTCGCCGTCGCGGTGCTCGCGATCGTCGGTTCCCACCTGCCTCCGGCGCTCAGGATCTTCCTGCTCACGCTGGCTGTCGTCGACGATCTCATCGCGATCAGCATCATCGCCGTCTTCTACACGGACCACATCGCAGTGGTGCCGCTGGTGCTCGCGTTCGTCACGATCGCGGTTTACGGTGTCATCGCGCAGCGCTACCGAAAGTTCCTCGGGCTGCGGCCACTCACCGCATGGCTGATCCTGCTGCCGATCGGCGCCGTCGCGTGGGCTCTCATGCACGCCTCCGGTATTCACGCGACGATCGCAGGAGTGCTGCTCGGGTTCACGATTCCCGTGCTGCATCATCGCGCAAATCGTGTCTCCGATCGCCACCAGCCCGGGCTCTCGGAGGAGTTCGAGCACCGCTTCCGCCCGCTTTCGGCCGGATTCGCGGTGCCCGTGTTCGCATTCTTCGCGGCTGGAGTCTCAGTTGGCGGCGCCGAAGGGGTCGCAGAAGCGTTGACGCATCCGCTGACGTTCGCGATCATCGCCGCGCTCGTCCTCGGCAAACCGCTCGGCATCGTCACCACGACCTGGGTGATGACCAAGGTATTGCGCACACCGCTCGACCCGAGCATGCGCTGGATCGACATGATCGGGATCGGCCTGCTCGCGGGTATTGGCTTCACGGTGTCGTTGCTCGTCGCGGAGCTGAGCTTCGAGCCGGGATCGCCCGCTCATGACTACGCGAAGGTCGCGATCCTCTCGGCATCCCTGATCGCCGCACTGCTGGCGTCGGTGCTACTCGGCATCCGAAACCGGCGGTACCGGGCGCTCACACACGCCTGATCATCCGGGTGCCGGCTGAAATTGCTACGATTGCGACATGCAGACGATCGCCCACCGGGAGCTCCGGAACCACAGCAGTGACATCCTCGCGCGCGCCCAGGGCGGCGAAAGCTTCACGATCACGAATCACGGCAAGCCGGTCGCGCTGCTCACGCCACCACAACCGCAGACCACCGAGCTGGAGCGCCTCCGGGCAGCCGGAAGGACCCTGCCCGCCCGCCGTGCACCTGGGCAGAGGATCGCCGACGTGATCCGCACCCCTGGCCTGCGGAGCCAGGAGCTACTCGAGGACATTCGAGGAAACTGGTGATCAGCTACCTCGACACTTCGGCGGCCTTCAAGCTCATCGCCGAAGAAACCGGTTCACCCGGACTCGCTGATTACGTCGACGCCGCACTCGAACAGGGCACGACCTTCGTGTCCTCTTGGCTCCTGCACACAGAGTTGCACTGCGCCGCTGATCGACGCAACGCGATCGCCCCGGAGTCCGTCACCGCGATTCTCGATTTCGTGGAACTCATCGACGTCGAGCGCATCGACATGCAGCGCGCAGCGACATCGGCGTGGGGCTTGAGAAGCGCGGACGCCGTTCACCTAGCCACTGCGCTCCGGGTGGAGGCCACAACGCTCGTCACGTACGACACTGAAATGCAGTACGCGAGTGCCCGCGTCGGCCTCCGCGTCGCGGAACCCTGACGTTCGCTGCCTCGGTCGGCGGAGCGCCGAGCTCCGAACGCCGGTTCAGCGCTACCCTTCCTCGGCGAGCTGCGGGTTCGCGTGGCGCATACCCCTGACGGCGAGGTCACCGAGGCCTGAACCGAATGATGCGATCCACACGTTGTCGACGAAACCGTACGAAATGTCGGATGCCCCGACCACGGCGCCGGGGAACACGTAGGTGAACACTCGCACCCCATCGGTCTCGGACTCCTGATAGTCGGAGTCCTCGAGTGCCGCGACCAGTTCCTCGCCGACATCATCAGGGAGCTCAGCAACGTTCACGTGGATGAGTAAGTCGGAATGCGGTATTCCCCATGTGCAGTGCTTCTGCTGCTCCGCCTGATCGAGCGCCTGCAGAGCCACGGGACCGAGAGCGCCCCGGAAAACCTCAATCAGCTGCGGGGAGTTCTCCTTGACCACTGTCCAATCGGGCGAGAATCGCTCGGCAACGGCTTCAAGAGGAATCAGTTCCTCGCAGCTCGGCACCGTGATCGATGCGGGGGCGGACTCAACCGGGGTCGAAGCCTCAGTCGGCACCGATTCCGTTGGCTCAGAGCGCTCGGGAGGCGGATCGGTCGACGACTGCGGTTCACGTTCCGTCGCGCACCCGGACACCCCGCACCCCAGCGCGACCGTCGCCGTCACCGCCCCGCACCATGCGAACGCCACTCGTCGCATATCTCTCATGCATGCAGCTTAGCGCCCACGTCAACCAGTGGCATCGCCGCGCCCACCGGTCGTACGATGACCCTGTCAGCACAATGACCACCAACGAGAGGGGCACCGTCATGGCGCAACTGGGAGAGCCAACCGACGAGATCGACGGCGACGAGGAACTCGTCGTCACCGACATCCGCGATCAGGACGGGCCGCTCGTCGACCCCGAGGATGAGACCTCGGTGGAGACGACCGTCGATGACGAGAGCGAAGTGCTCGAGGAGTTCGGCGAGGACGTGGCTTCCTCCCCCGCCCAGCGGGGCGAAGACGAGGAGTAGTCCTCCGGCAACGAGTTCGCCGCGGGCCGCCTGAAATGGCTGCCCGCGGCGAATCTATTTCCGGGCCGACGCGGGGAGCCCGAACAGGCGATCGAACACCCAGGTGTAGATCAGCGTGAAGACGAGGAAGAACACGAGCAAGCCTCCCTCGATCGCGAACGCCTCGAGCAGCGAGACCCCGAGCATGAAGGCGACGAGCGGGATCGTGAACAGCAGCACGCCGCCCTCGTAGCCGATCGCGTGCACGGCACGAGCACGGACGCCACGCCCTTTCGCGCCGGTGCGGCGTTCGATGGCCTCGAAGATCGTGTTCCAGACATAGTTCCAGAGCGTTGCTGTCGTCGAGACCAGGATCGCGGTCACCGTCGACTGCCCGCCGCCGTGCCCGAGCAGGGCACTGAGCACGACGACAGTGAAGAGGACGCTCAGCCCCTCGTAGCCGGCGACGTACACCACGCGCCGAAGCACGGGTCTCGTATCGAAGTATCGTTGGCGGTTCGTCGCACGCAGATCGACGGCCGCCGTGACGGTGGTCGAGATGGATGTGGATGCGGGCGCCGAGGCGCCGCGGGTGTGGCCTGCGAAGGTCACGGGTATCACTCCTGTGGGGCCGGCGCCGCGGAGGATCGGATGCGATCACTCTCTGACACACGAAAACGCCAGCCACTCGAGCATATCTCAACCGATTCGCTTGATCAAACACAATCTAACAACGCATACCGTCGAATCCAATCCGAGTAGACACTTTTATGTGCTCGTATGTGATACTGAGTATGCACTGGACTCGCACATCACACTCGACCACTAGGAACATCAGTTGCGATCTCTCCAGCGCCTCGGCATATCTTTCATCACTTCAACTGGATTGCTGCTGGGGGCCCTGCCAGCCTCGTCTGATCTCTCTCCGACAGAGAATTTTGGAACAGTCACAGCAGAGACACCAGTGAAGGCCGACCGCGGTGGCGGCCTCGCACGGACAGCGGATCACTTGGATGGAGCTCGCGCAGCAGGAACCGCGTACAGTTCGAGTCAAACAACGGCGAAGGGGGAGGCCTCTGGCGTCACCAAAGGCAGGAATGAAAACGGGAAGCTACTAGCCTCCGCCGACGGGACCGCCGTTGGAGTCTCTCCTGCCCTTTCCCCTTCGAATCACCTCCAATGCATGGTGTACGGCAAATCCAATCATCAGATTAAGAAGTTCTCAGTGAAGCGGAACGGTTCATTCTCAGGGAAAGTGAAATTGCTGTGCGGGAATAGCAAGGCGGGATACCGTCACATTAATTCAAAGCACAGCAAGCAATGGGTTGATGTCGTTACCTGGGACGGTCGCGGGAGAGCGAGCGAATGGGACTCACTCATGACGCAAGCTACAGCAGCTACCCTGAGCCACCCCGACAGAATTTACTCCGAGAAGGGCAGCAAACTCTGCTACGGAGCAAAAATCACCTCTTGGAGGAAGAAGAATGGCAAGGTCGTCAAGCAAAAGACCTGGAATACAGCGGTCGTTGTCTCGAAGAACAACAAGACTGTCGTCACGGCCTATCCAGGAAAATGCAAGGGAGCGCGGTAAGTGATCACCGATATGGTGCAGCTATGACCGAGTATGAAGAGTTGGACTCCGCCGGGGAAGCATCCGAAGGCATCTCCCGCGGTGGACCGATCGACGGTGGAGACCCACTCCACAGAGACGCGGCACCGTCACCTGAATCTGAGCCTACTCGTGAAGTGAAACTCATGGCAGATTACGCGGCCGCCATTCCCCTGTGGGTGTCCGATGGCATGCTCAGCGACGAGAGCATCCTTCCGCCGAAACTGAGAGCCGAGTTGCACTCGTGGTCCGACATCTTCGACGAGCATTTCGACCCCGAAACCGGGTGGCCGAGCTTGGAGATGTGCCAAGCCCAGTACGCGGAGGGGCTGCGTCTGCTTGACGTCCTGTCGGACCATTTCGGTCCCGAGGTCGACGTGACTTACGACTTTTGGGAGTGCTGCGTTCGCGGAGAAGACATTCCGCTGAGTCGACTCGGGCCGGCCTGAGGGGTGCTGCACGCTGATCCGACGAAGCCCGCTCAGCTCTGCACGGTGGCCACTCTGTCGCGCTTGCTTCCGACCCGCACCAGGATGAGGAACACCACCGCCGTCACCACGAAGCCGACGATCCAGGCGATGTCGATCCCGCCGATCAGCGTCGCGAGCGGTCCGGTGAACAGCGGGTTCACCATGAACGGCAGCTGCGCGAGCAGGCCGACGCCGTAGCTCACCAGGCCGACGACGTTCCACTTGCCGTAGCGTTCGCCTTCGGGGTCGAAGAGGTCCCCCACCGAGTACTCGCCCTTGCGGATCACGAAGTAGTCGACCAGGTTGATCGCGGACCACGGGATCAGCACGTAGAGGAGCAGTGTCAGGAAGCTCTCGAACATGGTGATGAAGTCGCCCTGCCCGAGAATAGCGAGCAACGTGGCGAGCACTCCGACGACGACGGTCGTCCAGACACGGGTCGCGGACGTGATGATCACTCTGAAGTTCGACTGCATGACGGTGAGCGCGTTCATGACGGCGGAGTACAGCTCGACACCGTTGATGAGCGCCGAGCTCACCGCGAAGACGACGAGCACGATCAGTCCGATCGGTCCGAGGTACTCCCCGAGCGCGGCCAGCGGGTTGTCGGGGTTCGCGGCGCCGAGCAGCACGCCGAGCGTCATCACGAAGACCGAGCTGCCGACGAGTCCGATGTAGGTGCCCCAGAACGCGGCCTTCGGGCCGGTGTCCTTCGGCAGGTAGCGGGTGTAGTCGGAGACGTACGGGGCGTAGGCCAACTGCCATACGATGCCGATCGCGAGCATGGAGAAGAAGCCCTCGAAGCTGAATGCCGCGTCGGCGCGGAAGAGCGGAACATCGGGTGCGGCCCAGAACAGCACCATGGAGAGTGCGACGGCGAGGCCGATGACGATCGATAGCCAGGTCATCGTCTTGCTGAGCAGGTCGTACCCGAAGATGCAGAGCACGATGCCGATCGCAGCGAAGATCAGGATCGCGGCCGTACCGTTGAACTCGGGGAACACTGCCAGCAGCGAGTCCTTCGCCACGATCAGGATGCTCGTGAAGAGTCCCATGAACATGATGAGTGCGATCAGCGCGAAGATGCTCGCACCCAAATAGCCGAACTGGGCTCTGGCCTGCAGCATCTGCGGGATCCCGAGGTGCGGCCCCTGCGAGGCGTGGAGGGCGGCACCGAAGGCGCCGATGATATTGCCGGTGAGGATCGCGACGATGCTCCACCCGATCGGCAGCCCGTAGGCGCCACTCGCGACCGCACCGGTGACCACCGTGAGCGGCATCATGTTGAGGCTCACCCAAATGGCACCGAGGGACCAGTGGGTGCCGGTCCTGGCGTCTTCGGGGATCGGCAGGATGTGCTGCTGTTCGAACTTCTTGAACGTCTGGGTCACCGGTGGCGGCTCGATGCTCATCGGGCTCTCCTTCGAGTCGAGTGATGGGAGATGGGGTGGAAAAGGTTCAGTCGCGGGTGGAGCGGTACACGGTGTCACCGCCGAGAATGGTCCTGGCAATGTGCAGGGAGGCGAGATCCTCGGCCTCGATGAGAGGACCACTGAGCAGCACGAGGTCGGCGTCCTGCCCGACATCGATGCGCCCTCGGCGGTCGGCGACGCCGGCGATCTCCGCCGCGCCGAGGGTGTAGGCGCGCACGGCGGTATCGAGGTTCAGCCGCTCGGAGGGCGTCATCGGTTCGCGCGACTCCGGATTGCGGGCGTGCATATCGGCGGGAGGCGCCGTGCGGGTGCAGGCGGTGTAGATGCCCCACAGCGGGTCGGGGCTCGTGACCGGCCAGTCGCTGCCCATCGCGAGGTGAGCGCCCGCACGTTCGAGCGACCCGAACGGGAAGTGCCAGCGCGCACGATCTTCACCGAGCAGCGGAAGCTTCCGCTCCAGTATCTCCTGGTCGGCGCGAGCCCAGAGCGGCTGCAGGTTCGCCGTCACACCCAGTGCGGCGAAGCGCGGAATGTCCGCCGGATCGGCGACGTCGATGTGGGCGATCTGGTGCGGCATGCCTGCGCCGTTCCGCTGACGTGCCTCGGCCACGGCGTCGAGGCACTCGCGTACCGCACGGTCGCCGACACCATGGAAGTGGACGCGCAAACCCTCCGCGTCGAGCGAGGTCACGATCTCGGCGAGCAGAGCGGGAGGGATCACGGACTCCCCCGACGTCTCAGGCTCGACGCCGGTGTACGGTGCGAGGAGGGCGCCCGTGCAGTTCTCGCAGATGCCGTCCTGCATGATCTTCACGCTGTCCACTGCGAATCCGGACTCGCGGCACTCGCGGATCGTGCCGAGCACCCCGTCGAGCGCCTCGAGTCCGGCACCGGCGGGCCACCACACGGAACCGGTGACCCGGCCGCGGAGCGACCCGTCGCCGATCGTCTCGATGTAGGTGGGCACGCAGTCGGGCAGGGTGAGGTAGCGACCGAGGATCGCGTCGTGCCATGCGGTGACCCCGAGCGAGAAGAGGTGCTCCTGCGCAGTGAGCATGGCCCGTCGGAGGTCTTCGGGACGGTGCGGCGGGATGAGACTCGTGACGAGTTCGCCCGCGGACTCCATAAGCATGCCCGTCGCGTCGCCCGCGGCGTCGCGCACGATCCTGCCTGCAGCGGGGTCGGCAGTGCTCCGGTCGATGCCCGCGAGTTCGAGGGCACGGCTGTTGACCCAGACCCCGTGCGCGTCGTGGCTCGTGAAAACGGCGGGCCGATCGGGGACGAGCCGATCCAGCACGGCGCGATCCGGAAAGCCTCCGGGGAAGACGTCGCCGAACCAGCCGGCTCCGACCACCCACTCCCCCGCGTGGGTGTCCCCGTAGTCGCGGATGAGTCGCTCGTACCCCTCCAGAGAGTGCTCGCTGTCGAGGTCGCAGCTGATGAGGCCGAGCCCGCCGGCGAGCACGTGGATGTGCGCGTCGTTGAACCCCGGCAGCAGCGCCGCCCCATCGGCGTAGAGGCGCTCGGTCCCTGGTCCGGCGAGTGCGTCGATGCCGTCGTCGTCGCCGACCGCTGTGATCCGACCGTCGGTTACCGCGACGGCGGTGTGCGGCCCGCGCTCCGGCGCCCAGACGGCGGCGCCGAGGATCACGAGATCCGGCACGGGCGTCGCGGACGTGCCCGGCGATGTAGTCGGAGGGGTGCCAGACTCAGACACGATGGGCCGCCCGCTTCCAGACGATGTAGACGATGGCGGGGACGATGAAGCCGACGATCCACGCGACATCGACGAACCCGAGCGGGGCGGCGAGCGGTCCGGTGTACATGACGGTGACCATGAACGGGATCTGCACAGCCAATCCGATCGCATAGGCGATGAGCCCGATCGCGTCCCATCGCCCGTAGATGCCGCCGTCGCGGCGGAACATGTCCTCGACCCGGTAGTGGCCTTTGCGCAGGATGAAGTAGTCCGCGAGGTTGATGGCCGACCACGGGATCAGCACGTAGAGCAGGATCGTGACGAAGTCCTTGAAGACGAGCAGGAAGTCGTTCTTACCGAAGACGGCTGCGAGGAGCGCGATGAGCGCGTACGCGACCGTCATGATGACGCGCTTGGAGGTGTTGATCCGAATCTTCGCCGAGATGGTTTCCAGGACCGTGAGCGACGACATCACGCCTGAGTAGATGTTCGCCGAGTTGATGACCGCCGAGGCGGCGCCGAACCCGAAGAGCACGACCGGCCCGAAGCCGCCGAGCAACGCGCCGAGCGCCGACATCGCGTCGCCGTCCGCCGTGGTGAGCCCCACGAGAGCACCCAGCACCATGACGAGCACTGTGCCGAGCACCAACCCGCAGTAGGTCGCCCAAAATGCCTGCTTAGCCCCGCCCTCGCGCGGCATGTAGCGCGAGTAGTCGGAGACGTACGGTGCATAGGCGAGCTGCCAGGTGACGCCGATGGCGAGCATGCCGAAGAAGCCAGCGGTGTTGTAGCCGAGGTCGGCGGTCGTCTCGAAGGTCGCCGGGTTCGAGACCACAATGACGATCGAGATGGCGACGAGCACACCGATGAAGACCGAGAAGATGCCCATCATCTTGCGCACGAGGTCGTAGCCGAAGATCGCGACGATGAGCGCGATGGCGGCGCAGACGATGATGCCGACGTCGACGGATACCCCGGAAAACACGGCTGCGAAGCTCTGCGCAGCGACGACGAGGTTGGAGGCGAAGAAGCCGAGGAACATGATGACGGCGATGAGCGCGAGCAGGCTGCCGCCGGTGAAGCCGAACTGCCCCCTGGCCTGGAGCATCTGGGGGATGCCGAGCTGCGGTCCCTGCGAGGCGTGGAGCGCCGCACCGATGCCGCCGACAACATTGCCGAGGACGACGGCGAGGATCGTCCAGCCGAGCGTCAGGCCGAAGAGCGTCGGCCCGAGCGCCCCGGTCACGACCGTGAGCGGGAGCATGTTGATGCCGAGCCAGACGAAGAACAGGCCCCGCGTTGTGCCCTGCCGCTCGTCGAGCGGGATGGGACGGATGTGGCGGCGCTCGAAGGTGATGATCTTCGTGGTGGATGCTGCGAGCTGGGGCGGGGAGTCGCTCATGGTCACTTCCTCGTGCAGAACGGGGTGGGGAGGTGGGGTGCGGGGCAGACGGGCCCCGCACCCCCAGGGTGATCAGATACCGGCGCTGGTCGCGGCGGCCGAGAAGGCGCGGTCAATGAGATCGGCGAGCTCGTCGATGTCGTCACGGGTCATGACGAGCGGCGGGGAGAACTGCACGAGCGGATTGCCCTCGGCATCGATCGCGACGCGTGCGAGCAGTCCGACCTCGCCGAGCGCGGGGTTGAGGTGCTCCCCCACGAAGTCGTCGGCGCTGACGCGCTCGCTGTCCCAGCGCTTCGACTCGCGGTTCGTGACCAGTTCGAAGGACCGGTGGAAGCCCTCGCCGCGCAGGTCGCCGACGAACGCGAAGTTGTCCCGGATCTCGCCGAGCTTCTCGGCCAGGTACGGGCTCAATTCGGCGACGTTCTGCACGACGCCCTCGCGCTCCATGATCTCGAGGTTCTTGAGCGCTGCGGCGCAGGCCGCGGGATGGCCGCCGTAGGTCAGCGCGTGATTGAACATGCCGACCGGACCGTCGAGCACCGTGTCGATGACGTGGTCGCTCGCGACCACGCCGCCGAGCGGCATGTAGGCGGAGGCGATGCCCTTCGCGAAGACGAGCATGTCGGGCTGGAAGCCGTAGAACTCGGAGCCGAACCAGGCGCCGAGGCGCCCGTAGCCGGTGATGACCTCGTCGGCGATGAGCAGGATGCCGTACTTGTCGCAGATCTCGCGGACGCCGGCGAAGTAACCCTTCGGCGGCGTCAGGCTGCCGCCGGCGTTCTGCATCGGCTCCATGATGATCGCCGCGACAGTGTCGGCACCCTCCTGCACGATGAGCGACTCGAGCTCGCCGAGCAGGAACGCGGTGAACTGCTCCTCCGTCTCCGCCTCGGGGCGACGGTAGCGCTTGGTGTTGTGCGTGTGGCGCACTCCCGACATGAGCGGCTCGAACATGGCGCGCACGCCCGTCATGCCGTTCAGCGACATGGCCCCGAAGCTGGTGCCGTGGTACGCGACGCGACGGGCGATGAACTTGCGGCGCGCGTGGTCACCGCGGGTCTGGTGATACTGGCGCGCGAGCTTGATGGCGGCCTCGTTCGACTCGCCGCCGCCCGACGCGAAGAACACGCGGTTCAGGTCGCCGGGCGCGAGCTCCGCGATCTTCGCGGCGAGCTTCGCCGCCGGCGGGTGCGCCACGCTCCACGTCGTCTGGAACGGCAGGTCCGCGAGCTGCTCGCGCACCGCATCGCCGACCTCGGCGCCGTGGGTGTAGCCGAGCTGCACGCAGAAGAGGCCGGCGAGGCCGTCGAAGTAGCGCTTGCCGTGCTCATCGAACACGGAGCAGTGCTCCCCGCGCACGTAGATCGGCAGTTCGTCCTCACGGTACTTGCCCGCGGGGGTGAAGTTCATGACGAGGTGGCGCTTCGCCAGCTCCTCGAGGGTGCCGTTGTCAGTCATGTGCGCGTCCTTTCCGTGGTCTAGGACCACTGCATCCAGGTGGTCTTGAAATCGGTGTAGTTGTCGAGTGCGTGGATCGAGAGGTCGCGGCCGAAGCCGGACTGCTTGAACCCGCCGAACGGAGTGGTGAAGCCGAGCGCGTCGACGGTGTTCACGGACACCGTGCCGGCGACGAGCTGCGACGAGACCCGGTGTGCCCGCGAGAGGCTTCCCGTCCACAGCGACGCGGCGAGGCCGTATGGCGTCTCGTTCGCGCGCGCGATCGCCTCCTCCTCGGTATCGAAGGGTGTCACGACCGCGACGGGCCCGAAGATCTCTCGGGTGTGCACCTCGTGGTCGGGCGCCACATCGGTCACGATGGTCGGCTCGATGAATGCGCGCGACCCGTTGATCTCGGGGCGCTCGCCCCCGCTCACGATGCGACCGTCGCGGCGCGCGTGCTCGATGGTCGCCCAGACGCTGTCGGCGTGGGTCTCGGAGACGAGCGAGCCGACGCCGGTCTCAGGATCGAGCGGATCACCGGGACGGAACGCCTGCGCGGCCTCGGCGAACAGTTCGAGGAACCGGTCGACGACCGAGCGCTCGACGAAGACGCGCGAGTTCGCGGAGCACACCTCGCCCTGGTTGTAGAACGCCCCGAAGGCCGCTTTCTGCGCGGCGAGCGCGAGGTCGTCGCAATCGGCGAAGACGAGGTTCGCACTCTTGCCGCCCGCTTCGAGGGCGAGGCGCTTCATGTTCGACTGGCCCGCGTACTGCTGCAGCTGCTTCGCGACCTCGGTGGAGCCGGTGAACGCGACCATGTCGACGTCGTCGTGCAGCGCGAGCGCCTTCCCGACGACCGATCCGCGGCCGGGAACCACGTTCACGATACCGGCGGGGATTCCCGCCTCGACCGCGAGTTCGGCGAGCAGCAGCGCCGAGTGCGACGCCTCCACCGGGGGCTTCACGACGACGGCGTTGCCCGCAGCCAGTGCCGGGGCGAGCTTCCAGGTCGCGATCTCGAGCGGGTAGTTCCACGGCACGATCACGCCGACGACGCCGAGCGGCTCGCGGGTGACGAGTGCCGTCGAGCCGGGAGGCGTGACGGGGATGCGATCCTCGTGCTTCTCGATCGCTTCGCCGTAGAAGCGGTAGAGCGCGGCCGATCCGGGAGCGTCGATCGTCGTCGTCTCGCGAACCGGCTTCCCCATGTCGAGGGTGTCGAGCAGCGCGAACTCCTCGGCACGCTCCTCGATGAGGCGGGCGAGCTCGAGCAGTCGCTCGCGCCGGAACCCGGCACCGGCACACGACCACTCCCCGGACTCGTAGGCGCGCCTGGCGGCTACGACCGCGCGGTCCAGGTCGGCCTCGCCGCAGGAGGCGAGCTGCGAGATCGTCTCGCCGGTGGCGGGGTTGGTCTTCGCGATCGTCTCGCCCGAAGCGGCGTCGACGCGGGCGCCGTCGATAAATGCGCGCCCGTCGAGGCGCAGTTCACGTGCGGCGGTCTTCCACTCGTCGTGGGTGCGGGTCATGGCGTGCCTTCCTGTGGCGTGGTCGGGTGGGCGAGGGAGTGTCGGCGGGCGGGCCGAGGGCGGATCAGCGCCCGCTCAGCTCGGGCGGGAGCTCGACAGTCGTCGTCTCGAGGTCCTGCTCCTTGATGAGGCGCACCCCGCGGGTTTCGGGAATCGAGACGACGGTGATAATCCCGATCACGCCCACGACGGCGAGGAAGTACCCGGGCACCAGTTCGTTCCCGGTGCGATCGATGAGCCAGGTGAGCAGGTAGGGCGCCGTACCCGCGAAGAGTGCCGCCGTGAGGGCGTACGCGATGGACAGCCCGGTCTGGCGGGTGCGTGTCGGGAAGAGCTCGACGACCGTGACGGCGTGGGTGCCGAGGATGATGGCGAGGATCAGCGCGAGGCCGAGCGTCGAGACGAAGGCCGACCAGCCCGTGCCCATCTGCATCAGGAGGAACAGCGGGATCGACAGCACCGTGAGCGCGATCGCCGCGGTGTACAGCACCGGCTTCCGGCCCACGCGATCGGACGCGATGCCCGCCAGCGGGACGACGATGAGGCCGAGCGCCGACGCGAGCGTCGAGAGGAGCGCGGCGCGGCTGGGGTCGAACCCGACCGTCGTCTCCTGGTACGTGAGCAGGTAGACAAGCACCACATAAAACGTGACGTTCATGAAGATCTCCATGCCGCACGTCTGGATGAACTGGCGCCGGTTCCGGGTGAAGACCTCCTTGACGGGGGCGTGCGAGACGGTCTCAAGCTTCTGAAGCGCCTCGAACTCAGGGGTGTCCTCGATCTTGCGGCGAATGTAGAGTCCGATGAACCCGAGCGGCACCGTGATGAGGAACGGGATGCGCCACGCCCAGTCGGTGATCTGCTCGGGGGTGAACGCCTGGTTCAGCAGAAACACGGCGAAGGATGCGAGCAGGAAGCCGAGCAGGCTGCCGAACTCGAGCCAGCTGACGCCGAACCCGCGGCGCTTCGCCGGCGAGAACTCGCCGAGGAAGGCCGCCGCACTGCCGAACTCGCCACCCGCGGCGAGGCCCTGCACGATGCGGGTCGCGATGAGCAGGATCGGCGCGACGATCCCGATCGTCGCGTAGCCCGGGAGCAGCCCGAGCACGAGCGTCGAGACGGCCATCGCGAGGATCACGATGGAGAGCGTCTGCTTGCGCCCGAGCCGATCCCCCAGTCGCCCGAAGATGATGGCGCCGATGGGACGCACGAGGAACGAGACGGCGAACACGGCGAACGTCGCGAGCAGTCCAGCCGTGCGATCGGACTCGGGGAAGAAGATGACGGCGATCGTCGCGGCCATGTAGGCGTAGACGGCCCAGTCGAACCAGTGCACGAGCACGCCGATCGAACCGGCGACCACGCTCTTGCGCAGACTCTTCCGATCGACGAGGTCGCTGAGTTCTCTGGGGGCTTCGGGTGTCGACATTGACGGATTCCTTTGGGGAGGTGTCGGTTACGGGGTGCGTTCGCGTGCGACGTCGAGCGCCGTCCACGCGAGGGCGAGGGCGCCGTCGCGCAGCGCCTGCTCGGCGCGCGGGCCGACGCAGGCCTCGGCGAATGCGGGCTGATGGTTGCTCGCATCACCGCCCACGCCGATGTACGGGTGGATCGCATCGACCATCTGGGAGACGTTGCCCATGTCGGTCGAGGCGCGGTTCATGGTGGCGGCGACGGGGTCGACATCGAAGTCGCGGCCCAGCGTCGCCGCGTTACGGCGGTAGTGGTCGAGCGCGCGCTCGTCGGTGCGCATCTCGGCGTAGCGCTTGCTCTCGGGGGTGACGGTGAGTTCGGCCCCGGTGGCGAGCGCCCCGGCCTCGAAGCACTTGAGCACGCGCTTCTCGAGCGCGATGAGCTGCTCCGTCGTTTCAGCGCGCACGTACCATCGACCCTCGGTGCGCTCGGGGATCGCGTTGGGTGCCTCTCCCCCGTTCGTCTGCACACCGTGCACGCGGACGGTGCCAGGCAGCTGCTGGCGGAGGAGCGAGATGGCGAGCTGCGCGACGAGAAACGCATCATTGGCGTTGATGCCGCGCTCGGGGTATGCCGCGGCGTGCGCCGCGCGGCCCCGGTACTCGACGTGCCAGTGGGTCACCGCGAACGGGCGCGCCTCAGCGACGTCGACGGGTGCGGGGTGCGCCATGAGGGCGAAATCGAGCTCGGTGAACGCGCCGCGCTCGATGAGCTCGATCTTGCCTCCGCCGCCCTCCTCAGCGGGTGTTCCGATGACCTCGACGGTCAGTCCGAGCTCGTCGGCGACCGCGGCGAGCGCGATCGCCCCGCCGACGCTCATGGCGGAGATGAGGTTGTGCCCACACGCGTGGCCGAGACCGGGCAGCGCGTCGTACTCGGCGAGGAAGCCGACGGTGAACGGGCCGCTTCCGATGACGGCGCGGAATGCGGTCTCGAGTCCGAGGTACGGCTGCTCAACCGCGAACCCGTGCTCGGCGAGCACCCCGGCCACGGCGGCCGAGGAGCGGTGCTCCTGCCACCCGGTCTCGGGGTCGTCGTGCAACCGGTTCGACAGCGCGACGAGGTCACCGTCGACGGCGGTCAGGCGATTCGCGATCCGCTGCTTCGGCTGGTCGATCGACACGTCACTCATCGCCCGGAACTCCGTAGGACGGTGCTGCGGTGGGGTTGATCCCTCGGTTGATGTAGTCGTCGCGCTGGGGCATCCACACCTCGAGCGCGCGGCCGAGCGCGGCAATGGGATCCTCGTCGTCCCAGTCGACCCGGAGGTCGGTCGCCCGCCACCCGGCATCACTCACCACGGAGATGCCGGCCGAGTGCACCGGTCCTTCCTCGCCGCCGGCCTCCATCGCCGCGCTGATCGCGGCGAAGAGGCGCTCCTCGATGCGTCCCGTCGCCGACAGGGCGGTGTCGACGAACGCTTCGAGCACGTCGAGGCTCGCGAGCATGTTGCCGCCCGCGACCGCGTTCTCGCGCGTGACCGCACCGAAGGTACCGAGCGCCCGCCCACCGGAGAAAGCGGCGGTGCGGCCAGCGCAGTCGAGCACGAGCAGCTGACGGAAATCGATGGTCTCCGGATCGGCGCCGGCGACGACCGCGTCGAGCGCTGTCTGCGCATCCGCGCCGGAGCGCAACTGGTCGATGAGCTTCGGGCCGAGGCGGGGGTCGGTGACGTTCTGCGAGTTCGCACCGCCGACGCCGTCGGCAAGGTTCACGCAGCGCGCCGCGACGGCGGGCGAGGAGGAGGAGATGGCGGCGCCGAACTCCCCGGTCTCGGGGTCGCGCAGCAGCAGGGAGAAGGTCACGGGGTCACTCCTGATCGTCGTTGGCGGGATCGCTGATCACGGCGGTCGCGTCGATCTCGACGAGCCACTCGGGGCGGGCGAGCGCCTGCACGACGATGCCGGTCGAGACGGGGTAGACGCCCTTCAGCCACTTGCCGACGGTGCGGTAGACATCTTCGCGGTAGCGCGGATCGATGATGTAGATCGTCACCTTGACGATGTCCTCGAGACGGCTGCCCGCTTCGTCGAGCAGCATCTTGATGTTCGCCATGGCCTGCTCGGTCTGCGCGGCGACGTCGCCGACGCCGACCGACTCGCGCGTCTCGAGGTCTTGTCCGATCTGCCCGCGCAGGTAGACGACGCCGTTCGCGACGACGGCCTGGCAGAGGTCGTTGTCGAGATTCTGCTCGGGGTACGTTTCCTGAGTGTTGAACTTCCGGATGCGAGTGTGCGTGGTCATAGCCACCATTGTTCGCACCCGTGAACCATCTGCAAAATAGCCAAAAATTAAGCCAAGCATCTCAAAAACAGATGAAGCGACTTTCGGTGGGCACATCGTCCACTCAGATGGCTTCTCGCCTATCGTTCGTTTTTTCCGATGCAGTGCAGCGCGAACGTCTATTGGACCCGGTGACCCCGCGTCGGTTTTGCTGGAGACGCATTCGAAGAACGGAGCGGACACCACATGACGAACACCGAGATCCCCGACGCCACCGAAGTCGTCGTCGTCGGAGCGGGCCAGGCCGGCGTCGCGATGAGCGAGCACCTCACGAAACGCGGCATTTCGCACGTGGTGCTCGAGCGCGGACGCATCGCGGAGCGGTGGCAGTCCGAGCGCTGGGACTCCCTCGTCGCGAACGGCCCGGCGTGGCACGACCGATTCCCCGGCCTCGAGTTCGACGATGTCGATCCCGACGCGTTCGCCCCCAAGGAGCGCGTCGCCCAGTACTTCGCCCAGTACGCGGCGCACTTTCAGCTGCCGATCCACTGCGGCATCGAGGTGACCGAGGTCACCCGACTCGACGGGCGATCCGGTTTCCGGGTCGTCACCTCGGCGGGCGAGATCGAAGCCCAGTACGTGGTGGCCGCCACAGGTCCGTTCCAGAAGCCCGCGATTCCCGCCGTCGTGCACGAGGAGGCCGGGATCCACCAGATCCACTCGAGCTCCTACCGGAACCCCGACCAGCTCCCCGCAGGCGGCGTCATCGTGGTCGGAGCGGGATCCTCAGGGGTGCAGATCGCCGACGAGCTCCGCAGTTCGGGCCGCGAGGTCTTCCTCGCCGTCGGCCCCCACGACCGTCCGCCGCGCCGCTACCGCGGCCGCGACAACGTCTGGTGGCTCGGGGTGCTCGGCAAGTGGGGCGCCTCCGCTCCCCCGGCCGGCGCGGAGCACGTCACGATCGCGGTGAGCGGTGCCCGCGGTGGCGAGACGATCGACTTCCGCGACCTCGCGGCCCGCGGCATCACCCTCGTCGGACGCGCCAATGCGTTCGAAAACGGCGTGATGCGCTTCGGCGACGACCTCGGCACGAACATCCGGAACGGCGACGCGAACTACCTGTCGGTCCTCGACGAGGCCGACGCGTACATCGAGAGCCGAGGCCTCGACCTACCGGAAGAACCGGAAGCCCGCGTGCTCGGACCGGAGCCCGAGTGCGTCACGCACCCGGTCCGCGAACTCGACCTCGCCGAGGCCGGGGTCACCTCGATCATCTGGGCGACCGGGTTCGGCGTGGACTACAGCTGGCTGCACGTGCCAGGTGCGCTCGATGCGAACGGACGCCCCGTCCACGATCGAGGCGTCTCGGGTGCCCCCGGCGTGTACTACGTCGGCCTTCCGTGGCTGGCGAACCGAGGGTCGAGCTTCATCTGGGGCGTGTGGCACGACGCGAAGTACGTCACCGACCAGATCGGCATCCAGCGCGACTACCAGGCCTACGAGGGGTCAGCCGCTCGCATCGTGTGAGGTTGGTACGCTGAGTCGGCGAGCGAAGGAGCCACGTGGCCGACCGATTTTCCATCACCCTGAACCAGCTGACCTACTTCACCGCCTGTGCCAGGCACCTGAACATGACGGTCGCGAGCCAGGAGTTGCACGTCGCGCAGTCGGCAGTTTCGACGGCCATCAGCCATCTCGAGAAGACGCTCGGCGCAACGCTGTTCGTGCGGCAGCACTCGAAGGGTCTGGTACTCACGCGGGCCGGCGAGAAGCTCCTCCAAGACAGTCGGGACATCTTCGATCTGCTCACGGAGTCGATCGACGCCATTCGCGAGGATCAGGAGGAGGTGCGCGGCACGCTGCGTCTCGCCTGCTTCACCACCTTCGGTCCGTTCATCCTGCCGACTCTGTTGCAGCGACTCAGCGAGCGTCACCCGGGCCTCACGATCGAGATCACCGAGGGCGACTACGCGGAGAACCTCGCCGCCCTCCGCGCCGGGCAGGCCGATCTCGCCATCAATTACGACTACACCCACCGGGAGGGCCTCCCCTCAGAGGTCGTCGGCGAGGCGCGCCCGCACGTGCTCGTCCACGCGGACCACCCACTCGCGGGGCGGGGATCCGTGGCGCTCGCCGAACTCGCGGACGACGACCTGATCCTGCTCGACCTGCCGGGCAGCTTCGACTACTTCCTCGGGGTCCTCCTGCACGCCGGCATCACGCCGCGCATTCGGTACCGCAGCTCGAACTACGAAACCGTCCGCTCGATGGTGGCGAAGGGTCTCGGGTCCTCGATCCTGAACCAGAGACCACTCACCGACCGCACTTACGGCGGTGACGCGGTTGTTCCGCTCGAGATCTCGGATCCGATCCCGACCCTGAACATTTCACTCTTCTCGCTGGGACAGTCGCAGCGGAGCGCTCGCGTGCGTGCCGTCGCCGACGAGCTCCGCGCTGTCCTGGCGAAGTAGCGCGGGGGTCAGACGCGGGTACCCGACATCGTTTCCCAAGCACCGCCCGGCCCGATGAGCACCTTCCAGAGCCACTGCGCGCACTCCTCGACCGGCGGCCTCGGGTCTCGCGCCACCCAGGCACGAAGCACCCCGACAACGGTGCCCGCGAGTCCTGAGGCGGCTACGTCGATGGGCACACCGGGGAAGGCATCGGTCCCGGTGGCCTCGAGCGCATCGTACGCGAGCTGCTCGATACGACGGCTCAGTCGCGCCACCGCGACGGCGGAACCGTGGTCGCCGAGAACTCGTCGGTACAGCTCGGCGTGCTGGTCGAAGTGACGCAGATACGCCTCGAGTGCTTGTGGGGGCTCCCCGAACAGCTCGAGCAAAGCGGGCAGTTCGGCCCCCTCCGCCTCCGCGAACGCGTCGAGCGCATCTGCGAGCAGACCCTCCTTGTCGGTGTAGTGGAGGTAGAAGCTGCTGCGGGTCACGCCTGCACCCTCGACGATGTCCGCGACGGTGATGTCGTCGAGGTCCCGGTCACGCACGAGATCGAGCAGCGCGCGCTGCAGTGCGCCGCGCGTGCGCAGAATACGGGGATCCATACGCTCATCCTTCCACGACGCGAAGTGCGCTCTCAGCACTTTCGGACACTCGTCCATTAGTGTACAACCGTCTCACATACGGTCATGCTCGACCGGACTCCGTCAGACTCAGCACCCGTCACGAAAGGCGCTCACGCGTGGCACAACTCCTCTACCGCCTCGGCCAGTTCTCCGCGCGACGGGCCTGGCTCGTGATCGTCGGGTGGCTGCTCGCGCTCGGCGTCGCTGCCGGATCGTTCTTCGCGTTCGGCGGCGCACTCGCGACCAGCTTCAGCATTCCGGGTACCGAGACCACGCGCGTGAGCGACGTGATCGAAGACGAACTCGGGCAGACGGCCGGCGTGCAGGGGTCCGTGGTCTTCCAAACCGAGGACGGACAGGGCTTCACCGATCAGCAGCAGTCCGAGATCGGGGACCTCCTCACCGACATCTCCGCGCTCGACGGCGTCGACTCGGTGATCAACCCCTTCGAGACCGAGGCGGACCGCGAGGACCAGGCGCAGCAACTCGCCGACGGGGCCGACCAGATCGCTGACGCGCGCGAACAGCTCGAGGACGGCCGCGCACAGCTCGATTCAGGTCAGAAGCAGCTCGATTCGGGGCGCGAACAGCTCGAAGCGGCACTCGCTCAGGCCGAGCAGGCCGGCCCCGAGGCCGCCGCGCAGGTGCAGGCCCAGCTCGACGGGCTCGACGCGCAGCAGACCCAGATCAACGAGAATCGCACCGAGCTCGAGTCGGGCGCGCAAGAGCTCGAGACCGAGGCCGCGCAGCTCGACGCGGGCCAGCGCCTCTTCGATGCCGCGACCGAGATCCGCACCGTCTCCACCGAAGGCGATGTCGCACTGGGCATGGTGCTCTTCGACGAAGACCAGTTCAACCTGCCTGAGGAAGTGCGCACCTCGGTCGTCGACACGCTGGCTGCCACATCGATCGACGGCGTCTCCATCGACTCGTCGAGCGAGATCAATCAGACCACCGACGGGCTTCTCGGGCCGGGCGAGATCATCGGCGTGGTCGTCGCGCTCCTGGTGCTCGTCATCATGCTCCGCGTGATCCTGCCTGCGCTCCTCCCGCTCTTCGCATCCATCGTCGGCGTCGGCGTCGGCGTCGCCGGCGCACTCGCGTTCTCCGACGTGCTCGAGATGTCTTCGGTCACCCCGGTGCTCGGCATCATGCTCGGCCTTGCGGTCGGCATCGACTACTCCCTGTTCATCATCAACCGCCACCGCCGCCAGCTGCTCCAGGGGATGGAGGTGCGCGAGTCGATCGGCCTCGCCAACGGCACCTCGGGCAACGCGGTTGTCTTCGCCGGGTCGACCGTCATCGTCGCGCTGCTCGCGCTCAACGTGACGGGGATCGGGTTCCTCGGCGTCATGGGCACCGTCGGCGCGGTCTGCGTGCTGGTCGCCGTGCTCATCTCGGTTACCCTGACGCCAGCGCTCCTCGGGCTCGTCGGCACCCGCTTGCTCAACCGGCGCGCCCGCGCGCAGATCGGTGCACCCCACCACACCGCTCGCGAAGCGAAGCCCATGCGGACCGGTGCCGCATGGTTGCGTCTCATCGGCGCCGCCGCTGGCTTGCTCATCGTAGCCATCCCTGCCCTCGACATGCGGCTCGGCCTCCCCGATGCCTCGGTCGAAGCCACCGACACGACCCAGTACCGCGCCTACGAGACAACGACCGAGGCGTTCGGCGCCGGCCAGAACGGGCCGATCATCGTCACGGCGCAGACCGAGTCCCCCATCGACGAGGACGACCTCACCACGGTGCAGGCCGACCTCGCGGAGGAGCTTCTCGCGCAGCCGCACGTGGAGGCCGTTGCCCCAGCGGCGACGAGTGACGAACGGGACTTCCTGCTCTTCCAGGTCGTGCCGACCGATGGCCCGTCGAGCGAGTCCACAGAGACGCTGGTGCACGACCTGCGCGATCTCGGCACGCTCGAAGCCGGCGACGCGGGTGACGCGCAGCTCGGGGTCGCCGGCCAGGCGAGCGCCAACATCGACATCTCGGAGAAGCTCGCAAATGTGCTGCCACTCTACCTCGCGGTCGTCGTGGGGCTGTCGCTGCTCATCATGATCCTGGTGTTCCGCTCGATCCTCGTCCCGCTCATCGCGACGGGCGGGTACGTCCTGTCACTGGTGGCAGCGTTCGGCGCCATGGTTGCGGTCTACCAGTGGGGCTGGCTCGGGTCGGTGTTCGGCGTCGAGACGACCGGTCCGCTGCTGAGCTTCGCGCCGATCATCATCATGGGCGTGCTGTTCGGGCTCGCCATGGACTACCAGCTGTTCCTCGTGAGCGGCATGCGCGAGGCCTACGCCCACGGTTCCCCCGCTCGGGTCGCGGTCACCGAGGGGTTGCGGAATGGCCGGGCGGTCGTCACCGCCGCCGCGATCATCATGGTCTCGGTGTTCGGCGGCTTCATCTTCTCGCACATGGCGATGGTGCGACCGCTCGGCTTCGGTCTCGCGATCGGTGTGCTGTTCGACGCGTTCGTGGTCCGCATGCTCATCGTGCCGTCACTCATGCACCTCTTCGGCAAGTCAGCCTGGTGGCTGCCGCGCTGGCTGTCCCGGATCCTGCCAGACGTCGACGTGGAAGGCGCCTCGGTCGAGCGCCGCCACCCTTCGCCCTCACGCGCGGAGTAGGAATCGAGGGCTCTCCTGATCGATCCTGATCGGGGGAGCCCTCGGTTGATAGGCTGAGGACTTCGCCGGTGCGCCTTCGAGAGCCCCGGAATCACGGTCCGAAACAGCGGGTGGGGTCAGAGGTGGCACGGTGACGCACGACGTGCAGCAGGGCCCTCCACGCCGTCGCTCCGCCGGTCGCGCACGCTATCTCTCGCGAGTCGCGCTGAGCCAGCCGACCACCATCATCGGGGTGCTCGCAGCCGCGCTCTTCACCTACCTGATCGCGGTGCCGATCATCGCAATGCTCAGCGACGCGTTCCGGGTGCAGGCTCGCGACGAGACCCGCGCCGGTGGGGAGTTCGCGAGCTTCACCACCTACTACCTCGAGCGCGTGTTCACCGGCCCGCTGGCGCAGGACATCTTCTGGGGCCCGCTCCTCGGAACGCTCGGCATCGCGATCGCCGCCATCGCAATCGCCCTGGTCGTCGGCGGATCCCTCGCGTGGCTCCTCAGCCGCACCGACCTCCCGGGCCGCCGCTGGTTCTCGACGGCACTCATCGTTCCCTACATGCTGCCGTCGTGGACGCTCGCGCTCGCGTGGACGACGCTGTTCAAGAACCGCACTACCGGAGGCCAGCTCGGTTGGCTCGAAGCGATCGGGCTCACGCCGCCCGACTGGCTCGCCTACGGATGGTTCCCCATATCCGTCGTGCTCGGCCTGCACTACGCACCGTTCGTGATCCTGCTTCTCGGAAACGCCCTGCGCGGCTTCGACTCACAACTCGAGGAGTCGGCGCGCATGCTCGGTGCTCGCCCCGCGACGATCGCGCGCCGCATCACCCTTCCGCTCATGCGCCCGGCGCTCCTGTCGGCCATCACCCTCATCTTCGCGAAGTGCATCGGCGACTTCGGCGTCGCCTACGTGCTCGGCAGCCCCGCGAACTTCACGGTCCTGTCGACCTCGCTGTACCAGTCCTTCGCAACCGGGCAGATCGGCACCTCGGCGGTACTCGCGGGCGCCGTCATCGTGATCGGCATGATCTCCCTCATCGTCGATCTCCTGCTGCTCCGTGAGGGAAAACGCTTCGTCACCGTCGGCGGCAAGGGCGTCATGCACCGACGCATCCCGCTCGGCCGGTGGCGCGCTGCGCTCGGCGGCTGGGCCACCGCAGTGTTCACCGTGAGCGTGGCCGTGCCGATCCTCACCCTCCTCCTCTCGACGGTCATGCGGCAGCCCGGCCTCTTCCGCTGGGACAACTTCACCCTCGACTTCTGGGCGGGAACCGACCTCGGCACCGTCGGCCTCTCGCAGGGCGTACTGCGCACCCCCGAGCTCTGGGCGGCAGCGTGGAACACGCTCTGGATCGTCGGCACGGCCTCACTGAGCGCCGGGCTCCTCGGCCTCCTCGTCGGGTACGTGGTCGTGCGCTCACCGCTCCGCTTCCTCGGCGGATACCTCCGCCAGATCACCTTCCTCCCCTACCTCGTGCCAGGCATCGCATTCGCCGTAGCGTACCTCTCCCTGTTCGCGGTGCAGCGGGGTCCCGTACCAGCCCTGTACGGCACCGCTCTGATCCTCGTCATCGCGCTGATCGCCGAGCAGATGCCGTTCGCCTCGCGCGCCGGGATCACGTCGATGACGCAGCTCGGCAAGGATCCGGAGGAGGCGGCCCAGGTCAGCGGTGCCGGCTGGTGGCGACGGATGACCCGGATCGTCGTCCCCGTGCAGAAGAGCTCGCTCGCCGCCGGAGTGCTCATGCCGTTCATCTCCGGCGTGAAAGGGCTGAGCCTCGTCGTCGTGCTCGCGGTGCCAGGCACCGACCTGCTCACGACCTACTCCCTGCGCCTCGTCGACTACGGCTTCACCCAGGCGGCGAACGCCGTCGTCCTCATCATCGCTGCCGTAGCGTTCTTCGGAACGCTGCTGGGCCAGCGCCTCACGCGCAGCACCCTGGCCGACGGCATCTGAAGACACGAAGGATCCACATGCCAGACATCACCCTCACGCACCTCCAGAAACGGTACGGCGCTGCCGGCACCCCGCTCGCCGTGCAGGATCTGAGCCTCACGGTCGCCGACGGCGAGTTCATGTGCGTGCTCGGCCCATCGGGGTGCGGGAAGACGACGACGCTCCGCATGATCGCCGGGCTCGAACAGCCGACGGGCGGACGGGTGGCGGTCGGCGACCGCGTGCTCGACGACGTCGAGGCAGGCGTCTTCGTTCCCGCCGAACAGCGCGGCCTCGGTCTCGTCTTCCAGAGCTACGCACTGTGGCCGCACCTCACGATCCAACAGAACGTCGACTTCGGCCTGTCGCTGCAGCGCACCGGCCGCGGCGAGCGCCGCGACCGGGTGCAGGAGGTGATGCGCACCCTCGGCATCGACGGGCTCGCGGATCGGTACCCCTCGGAGCTCTCAGGCGGCCAGCAGCAGCGGGTCGCGCTCGCCCGGACGCTTGCGGTGCGGCCGGACGTGCTGCTGCTCGACGAGCCGCTCTCCAACCTCGACTCGCGCCTGCGTCTCGAGATGCGTGCCGAGCTCAAGCGCCTGCACGAGGAGTTCGGCACGACGATCGTCTTCGTCACGCACGATCAGTGGGAGGCGATGACGCTCGCGACCTCGATCGCCGTGATGAGCGAGGGGGTGCTGCAGCAGGTCGGCTCACCCGAGGAGATCTACGGGCGCCCAGCCAATCGATTCGTGGCCGAGTTCGTCGGCAATCCGCCGATCAACATCGTCGATCTCGCTGGCGACGCCGACGCGCTGGGCGTCGCCGCGGCTCGGCACACCAGCGGGCGAGGCCTCCCTGAGGCCGGGTCGATCGGGTTCCGCCCGGAGTCGGTCCGCGTGCTCGCAGCGACCGACGCACCGACCGCGAACGCGCTCTCGGTGCCCGCGACGCTCACGGCGGTCCTGCCGACGGGCGGGAGCTGGATCTTGGAGTTCGACGTCGACGGACGCCGGCTCTTCGGTACGACGAGTGTGGCGAACCGCCACGCCGTCGGCACACGGGTCAAGCTGGCCGTCGACGACGCAGACGTGCACCTGTTCGATCGGTCGGGTGATCGCGCGTGAGGCGACGGTCGGCCTTCCTCGGCACCGCTCTGGCGTCGGCGACGACCGCCGTGCTGGTGCTCTCCGGCTGCGCGCCGTCGTCGACCCAGGAGGTGTCGGTGCGGACGGTGGAGCTCGGCATTCCCGACGAGAACTACTCGCTCGACGCCCTCATCGCCGCCGCGCAGGAAGAGGGCCCGCTCGTCGTATCGGACACCACGGGAAAGATCGTCGACATCGCCGCCGCGTTCGAAGCGGAGTACGGGATCCCGACGACCGGCACCAAGCTCACCGGTCAGGAACAGGTCGAGATCGCGACACGCGAGGCGCAGGCAGGGGCGGTGCGCACCGACGTGCTGCTGATGACCGCCTCCGAGGCGGCCGTCGCGGACCTCATTCCGCAGGAGGTCGTCACGACCTGGATGCCGCCAGACCTCGTCGACGAGGTGCCGGCCGAATTTCAGGAACCGCTCATGGTCACCCAGGAGCCGATGCTCATCGCTTACAACGCCGACGCCTACCCCGACGGCTGCCCGGTGGACAACATCTGGCAGCTCACGGCTGGACCGTTCAGCGATCGCTTCGTGACCCCTGACCCGCTGCTCTACGCGTACCAGACGAGCTGGTACAACCAGATGGAGGAGAATCACGACACCGAAGTCGCCGACGCGTTCGAGGCGGAGTACGGCGCACCGCTCGAGACCGAAGAGGAGAGCGCGACGGCGGAGTGGGTGAAGCGCCTGGCCGAGTCGAAACCGCTCGTGACGAACGACGACGACGATTCGGCCGCTGCCGTCGGCGCACCCGGTCAGGAGGATCCGTTCATCGGCATCATGAGCGCCGCGAAGTTCAGGGACAACGCCGAGAAGGGCTACGCGCTCGCGATCTGCTCGGGTCTCGACCCCTGGGCCGGGCTGGCGTATACGAAGGCCGGCGTGATCGCCACGGGAACGGCGTCGCCCAATGCGGCGAAGCTCTTCATCCGGTACATGCTCACCGAAGCGGGCATCGGGCCACAGGTGGCCGACGGCAAGATCTCGACCAACACGACCGTGTCGATTCCGGCGGACGAGCCCTCGGGCGTCGCGGAGGTGTGGGACGAGATCCTGGTCTTCGACTCGGCGAGTCTCGAGAGCGACTACTTCCGGGCCCAGGACTGGGCCGATTTCTGGCGCCTGCACCACCGATAGGAGAACCAGCGCACATGACTTCCCAGGATCACGATCGCTCGGTCAGCGGCCGCACACTCCCCCGCCCGTCGGGCGTGCTGCTCGATTTCGGCGGAGTGATCGCCGAGACCCGCACCCGGAAGAGTTGGGTCGACGAGCTGACCGACATCGTCGGCGCGCGCATCGAGACCGCGAGCGAGGATGCGCCACTGACGCGCGAGCGGCTGCGGACCGACATCATCGCCGGCACGCAAGCCGACTCGCGGTGGAAGGACGCTATGTCGCGTCCGCAACACCCTTCCGAGCTGCCGTACGCCACACTGTGGGGCGACTTCATCGCGGCGGACTGGCCCCCGCACCTGCGCGCACGAGTGACGGCGCAGGCGGAGGAACTCTGCGCCTCACTCGTGCGCCTGCGGGAGGATCGCGTCCTGCGTCCCGGCATCGTCGAGTTCGTGACGGCGGCGAGGGATCGCGGCGTCGCGGTCGGCATCGTGAGCAACACTCTGGGAGCTTCGGTCTATCGCGAGTTCATCGATGGCGCGGGGCTCACCCCGCTGCTCAGCGCGCAGATCTACAGCGACGAAGCGGGCATCCGGAAGCCGAACCCCGACCTGCTCGCACGCGGTGCGAGCGCGCTCGGCTGCGCCCTCGCGGACTGCTGGTACGTGGGCGACAACTTCGACCGCGATGTGCTCTGCGGCTGGCGGGCCGGAGTCGGGGGCAACGTGCTCATGGAGGCGTCTGGCACCTGGAACCTGCCCTTCCCGGCACTCCGGCGACCAGACGCGATCGTCGCCGACCCTCCGTCGCTCACCGATCTGCTCGTCGCAGCAGCCTGAGCCTCTCCCCCTCTGCGGCATCGCCGCTCACGATCACCTCGAGGTCGACCGCGCCCGGCCGGATCTCAGCTGTGCAGGCGAGCAGCGTCTGCGTGGGGAACCCGTGGGAACGGTTGTCGCGGATGATCGCCCGGTCATCGTCAGCCTGCAGTTCGGCGCTCCGCGCGAGCACGGCGACCCAGGCATCCCGCCAGCCGGCATCCGGCAGCCCGGCGAGAGCGCGGAACTCGGGCAGCCAGTGCTGAATACGCGCCGTGCCCGGATCGTCGACGGCGTGGTGCGCAAGCATGTGCACCCCAGGGCTCAGCTGCTGCGGCGCGAGCCGCTCGCCGTTCCACGCCGAAACGCGCGTGGACCCCGCGTGCACCTCGACGAGGTTGAAGCTCTGGGTGTGCGGCGGATCTGTCACCGGCCGACCCGACACCGAGTCGAGCGGGATCGCGCCGCGCGAACCCAGCGGCGTCTCCGGCGCTGACTCGATCCATTCCGGCCGATTCAGGATCACCGCGAGGCGCCCGGCCCGCGGGTCCGCTGCGAGCCAGGCGCCGCCCGCCAGGCGATCGCGCACGCCGACGACGCCGGGATATCGCTCGGGCCACCACTGACCTGGCGGATCCCACGCTCGATCCGGATCCTCGTCCCGCACCGCGAGCACGCGCGTCGCAGCGTCCACCCGCTGCGGAACCTCGACGATGACCGTGCACACGCGGCGATTCTACCGCCGGGTCAGAGCGCTTCGCCGTCGCCCAGACGGCGCACGGTCTCAGCGGCGCCCCGCGTGTGCAGCGAGGCGAGTGCCGTGAGGTAGGGCTCGGTGAAGCCGGGCCTGGCTGCGAGGTCGCCGAAGAACTGCTCCTGCCTGACGAAGGCGAGCGGATCCTCCTCCTGCGTCCGCGCCACGGCGGTCACCTCTGCCGTATAGCGGTCCACGACCTCGATCGCATTCCCCTGCTCATCGATGCCCTCCGCGTATCGCGCCCACGAGGCGCAGATCGCCGCAGAGACCTCGATCGAGGCGCCGGTGCCGAGATTGTCGAAGACGACGGGCACGAGCCACTTCGGGATCCGGTCGGAGGATTCGGCGGCGAGCCGCGCCGTCGTGTCGCGCACCTCGGGGTTCGCGAACCGCTCGAGCAGGGTCTCGACGTACTCGTCGAGGTCGATGCCGGGCACCGGGTCGAGCGAGGGGATGCCCTCTTCACGCATGTAGCGGCGCAGGAACCGCGGGAAGTCCTCGGATGCCATCGCCTCGTGCACGAGCGTGAACCCGGCGAGCGTGCCGAAGTAGGCGATGCCCTGGTGCGAGGCGTTGAGCAGGCGCAGCTTCATGCGCTCGTAGGGTTCCACGTCGTCGACGACCTGCACGCCCGCGCGCTCGTACGGGGGTCGTCCGGCGCCGAAGCGGTCTTCGAGCACCCACTGGAAGAACGGTTCGGCCACGACTGGCCATGCGTCCTCGACACCGGTCGCGGCGACCAGCTCCGCGCGATCGGCGTCGGTCGTCACGGGCGTGATCCGGTCGACCATCGCGTTCGGGAACGCGACGTGGTCGGCGATCCAGTCCGCGAGTTCCGGATCCACGAGCCGTGCGAACGCCCCGAACATGGTCCGCGCGACATCGCCGTTCCCCGCGATGTTGTCGCACGACTGCACCGTGAATGCCTCGGTGCCCGCCGCCCGGCGCCTCCGCAGCGCCTCGGTAACGTACCCGAACATCGTTCGCGGGGCCTCCCCCGCCTGCAGCGCCGCGACATCCGCGACGATGGCCGCGTCGTCCTCCACGAACGCGCCCGTCACGGGGTGAACGTTGTAGCCGCCCTCCGTCACGGTGAGCGACACGATCCGGATGCGCGGGTCGGCAAGCAGCCCGAGCAGCGCATCCGGGTCGTCTGGCCCGAGCAGGTAGTCGATGATCGAGCCGACCGCCCGGCGCTCGCGGGTGCCATCAGCGTGCTTGAGCGTCAGCGTGTACAGGCAGTCCTGGCTGTGCAGCGCATCCCGGATGCGGGCGTCGGCCGGGAGCACGCCCGCCCCCACGATGCCCCAGTCCATGGCGTCGCCTTGCCGGTGCAGATCGTCGAGCACGACGGCCATGTGCGCCCGGTGGAACCCGCCGACCCCGAAGTGGACGATGCCGGGAGTCAGGTCTGTCCGGTCGTAGCCGGGAGCCTGGAGGCCGCGGCTCTCGAGCGCGGCGAGCGAGGGAGCGCCGAGCCGGATCGGCGCGTCGGCCGGGGCGGAGTGCGGAGTGGTCATGAGCACCTTCCAGAGGTCGTGGCTTACTTGATGGCACCCATGGACAGTCCCTGCACGAGCTTGTCCTGGGCGGCGATACCGGCGATCAGCACCGGAACCGAGATGATGAGCGAGGCCGCGCACACCTGCGAGAGGAACAGCCCCTGCGACGTCACGAAGCTCGTGAGGAAGACCGGCGCGGTCGCGGCAGCGGTCGACGTGAGCACCGACGCGAACAGCAGCTCGTTCCAGCTGAAGATGAAGCAGATGAGCGCCGTCGCGGCGAGGCCAGGCCCCGTGAGCGGAAGCAGGATCTGGATGAAGACCCGCGGCAGTCGCGCTCCGTCGAGTTCGGCGGCCTCGAGCACCTCGATCGGCACCTCCGCGAGGAACGACCGCATCATCCACACCGCGATCGGCAGGTTCATGGCCGAGTAGATGATGATGAGCAGCAGCCAGGTATCGAGGATCCCGATCGAGCGAGCGATCAGGTAGACCGGCAGCAGCCCAGCCACCATGGGCAGCATCTTCGTCGACAGCAGGAAGAAGAGCACGTCCGACCACCGGGTGATGCGCCGGATCGCCAGCGCGTACGCGGCCATCGTCGCGAGCACCAGCACGATCAGCGTCGACACCACTGCGGCGACGGCGGAGTTGATCATGTACGGCCAGGGGTTCACCCCACCATTCGCCCCGAAGAAGTTCGCGTACGAGTCGAGCGTGAGGGGTGCGAAGAAGCTCGGCGGATTCGTGGAGGCATCCGTCTCGGCGTGCAGGCTCGTGAGCAGCATCCAGAGCAGCGGTGTGACGAAGATGAGCGCCACCACCCAGGCCAGGAGGCCGAGCAGCGCTCCACCGAGGCGCCGCCTGCCCGGCGCGGCGGTCGCCGGTCGACGCTTCGGCGCAGCACGCCCCGGCACGCGGAGCGAGACCGACGTCGCGGTTCCCAGTGAGTCGGTCATGCGTGCTCCTCCTTGAGCAGGGTGGATACGGTGCGGAGCGCGAACATCGCCACCAGGAGCGAGGCGATCACCACGATGACGCCGACGGCCGACGAGACGCCGTAGTTCTGGGCGACGAAGAACTCCTGGTAGATCACGTATGGCAGGTTCGCGGTGCCGAGACCGCCCGAGGTCATGGTGAACACCGTGTCGAAGTTCTGGACGATGTAGATCGTGCCGAGCAGGGCGGCGAGTTCGACGTACCGGCGCATGTGCGGCATGGTGATGAAGCGGAACGCCTGCCACGGGCCGGCACCGTCGATCATCGCCGCCTCGTACGCGTCGAGCGGCCGCGACTGCAGACCGGCGAGCATGATGAGCATCATGAACGGCGTCCACTGCCACACCAGCACCACGCCGATCGCGAGGAGCGGCTGAGTGCTCATCACATCGGGCTGCGGAGCGTTCTCGCCGAAGAGCAGGGTGAGCGTGCCGTTCAGCAGACCGTACGAGGGGTTGAGGATCGCGTGCTTGAACAGCAGCGCCGCGGCGACGGGCACGACGAGGAACGGCGTGATCATGAGCGTGCGGACGAGGCCCCTGCCGAAGAACTTCCGGTCCAGGAGGAGGGCGATCCCCATGCCGAGGATCGCGGACACGATGACGACCCCGGCGGTCAGGCCGGCCGTCACCCCGACCGCGCGCAGCAGGTTCGCGTTCGTGAACACCGTGCGGTAGTTCTCGAGCGTGCCGAAGAAGATGTCGTTCGGGTAGGCGGCATGCCAGTTGGTGAACGAGATCAGAATCGTCACGAGGAACGGGACCTGCGTCACCACGATGACGAAGATCAGTGCGGGGAGCATGGGCAGCCGCTTGGACCAGCGCGCACGCCCGTCTGGACGGCGGCGTGCGGTCGGCGCAGCGCTCGCCCGAGTCGGGTCCGTGCCGGTCTCGTGCGACTCGACTCTCGACAGTACGGTCATCAGAACCTCCGTGGGTCAGGGGTACACCGGGCGCAGACCCGGTGTACCCCCGAGGTGATCAGGAATCCGCGTCCCGGTACTTCTCGGCGATCTTCTCGGCTTCCGCCTGACCCTGCGAGAGTGCGTTCGGGATGGAAGCGTCGCCGGCGATGGCCGAGCTGATGCTCTCTGAGACGCCGGTCGCGAGGCTCGCCCACTCAGGGATCGCCACGATCTGCACGCCGAGCGTGGGTCGCGGCTGCACCCCTGGATTGATGGGGTCGGCCGACTCGATCGCCGCCTCCGTCTGGGCGTAGAACGGCGCCGCAGCCTCTTGGTACTCGGGGTTCTCGTAGGTCGAGTGGCGCTTCCCGGCCGGCACGTGCTGCCAGCCGAGCTCCTCGGCGACCAGTTCTTCGTACTCGCTCGAGGATGCCCAGGCGACGAACTGCTTAGCCTCCTCCTGGTTCTGGCCTGCGGCCTGGATGCCCCAGGCCCAGGTGTACAGCCACGAGCTCGAGTCGGTCTCCTTGACGGGGGCGGGCGCGTACCCGATCTTCCCCTGCACCGGCGAATCGTCGGCCTCGAGGGTGCCAGTCGCTGCGGTGGAGTCGTACCACATGGCCACGTTGCCCTGCTGCAGGTTGGTGAGGCACTCGGTGTACCCCGACTGGGCAGCGCCCGCCTGGCCGTGCTCCTTCACGAGGTTGACGTAGAACTCGACGGCCTCGGTGAACTCAGGGCTGTCGACCTGCGCGTTCCAGTCCTCGTCGAACCAGGTGCCGCCGAACGTGTTCACGACGGTGGTGAGCGGAGCGAACATCTCGCCCCACCCCGGGAGCCCCCTCAGGCAGATCCCGCTGACGCCTTCACCGGAGCCATCGAGCTGCTCCGCGAGATCGGCGACCTCGTCCCAGGTCGGATTCTCCGGCATCGTCGCACCGGCCTCTTCGAAGAGGTCGGTGCGGTACATGAGGAAGGATCCCTCACCGTAGAACGGGACCCCGTACAGCTGGTCCTCGTAGGTGAGCGAGTCGGTCATCGGCTGCAGGATGTCGTCGGGATCGAAGCCGTCCGCGTCGGCGACCCCCTCGTCGAGCGGTGTCAGCCAACCGTTCGCCGCGTAGTTCGGAATCTCGTAGTTGGAGAGCGAAGCGACATCGTACTGTCCGGCCTGGGCTGAGAACTCCTGGCCCATCTTCGCGCGCACCTCGTTCTCCGGCAGGACCGTGTAATTCACGGTGATCCCGGTCTCCTCGGTGAAGTGATCGGCGGTGAGGCGCTGGAGATCTTCCATCTGCGGGTTGTTCACCATGAGCACGTTGACCGTGCCACCGTCACCGCTCCCGCCACTGGCGCCGCCTGCACCGCTGCACGCGGTCAGCGCGAGTGCAGCGGCCCCCAGCATGGCGCCCGAGGCGACCACCGTCGACTTCCTGCGTTGCATGTCCTTACCTTTCTCGTCTGCACGACCTCGGCAAGGACTCGGCCTCGCTGCCGCCGCGCTCCTCGAATTCACACGTATGCACACCTGAGATGAAGCGCTCAAGTGAGACCTATGCTGGCAGGTAGACCTCAGATGTGCAAGAGGTATCATTTGATCACTTCCGATTGACCACAACTTTGAGCAGGAGGTCGCATGGCCGCGACACCGAGCGCGCAGCAGCGACGGCTGCTCACCCAGCTCTCCCGCGCGTACTACGTCGAGGGGCGATCAAAAGTCCAGATCGCAGAAGACTTCGACCTGAGCCGATTCCAGGTCGCCCGCCTGCTGCAAGAGGCCGTCGAGACCGGCGTCGTGACCATCTCCATCGAGTCAGGAGCCACCGAGGCCGACGAACGGGGGCGCGCCCTGGCCACCGATCTCGGCGTGCGCGAGGTCATCGTCATCGATGACGCGCACGACGACACCGCCGTCGCGATGGGGCGAGCAGCGCTCGGCTACCTCGACCGCCACGCCCGCCCAGGGCAGCGTCTCGGGATCGCCTGGTCGCGCACCCTCGACGCCGCGGCCGCGTACGCCCCCGCGCTGCCGAGGGGCACCGTCGTTCAGATCGCGGGTGCCCTGCAACTCGTCGACAACCCGCCCAGCCAGAACCTCTTCACGCGGCTGGGTCAGGACCCCGCGATCCACGTGATCCGCCTCTACGCGCCCCTCCTCGTGTCCGCCCCGGAGACGGCGACGGACCTCATCGCCCTCCCCGAGATCGCAAGTGCGCAGCGCGCTGCCGACGACCTGGACATCGCCGTCGTCTCCGTCGGCGCGTGGCGGGAGGGCCTGTCCTCCGTGTGGCAGAAGTGCCGGCCCGCGGAGCGGGAAGCGGCTCGCGCAGCCGGTGCCGTCGCTGAGACCTCGGGCAGGCTCATCGCCCACGACGGCACTCCCGTCCTCACCATCGACGACCGGGTCATCGCGGTCACCCTCGGGCAGCTGCGACGCGCCGGCACCACCGTCGGCGTCGCCTACGGCAGCGAACGCGCGGCGGCCGTGCGGGCAGCCGCGGCGGCCGGAATCCTCGACGTCGTGATCATGGACGCAGCACTCGCCGACGCGCTCGTCGCGAGCGACGACACTTCGCAGGAGGTCCTCACGTGAGCACACCACGCAGATTCGTAGCCGGAATCGACTCGTCCACGCAGAGCTGCAAGGTCGTCATCATCGATCCCGCGACCGGGGAGCGTCTGCGCCACGGCACCGCCGTCCACCCCGAGGGCACCGAGGTCGATCCCGAGGCCTGGTGGCAGGCGCTCACGTCGGCCTGCGCTGCCGCCGGAGGCCTCGACGATGTCGCCGCAGTCAGCATCGCGGGGCAGCAGCACGGACTCGTCGCGCTCGACGACGAGGGCATGGTCGTGCGCGACGCACTGCTCTGGAACGACACCCGGAGCGGAGAGAGCGCCGAAGAGCTCGTACGCGAGGTCGGTGCGGACGAGTACGCCGCGCGCAGCGGCGTGGTGCCCGTTGCGTCGTTCACGGCTGCGAAGCTGCGCTGGGTGCGCGCCCACGAACCCGACCATGCGACCAGGATCGCGGCGGTGGCGCTCCCCCACGACTGGCTCACCTGGCGCCTTCTCGGATACGGCCCCGCAGGGAGCCGACGGGGGCCGAACCTCGAGGCGTTGACCACCGACGCCTCGGACGCGAGCGGCACCGCGTACTTCTCGCCGCGCACCCGCGCATACGATCCTGAGCTCTTCACACAGGCCTTCGGGCGCCCGTGCCGGACCGCGGGGACGCAGAGCGCCGACGCCCGAGCCGTCGTGCTGCCCCGTATCCTCGCCGCCCATGAGCAGGCGGGGATCACCCCGGACGGGATCGTCGTCGGGGCAGGAGCCGGCGACAACGCCGCTGCCGCACTCGGCCTGGACGCCGGGCCTGGCGACGTGGTCGTCTCGATCGGCACGTCGGGAACCGTGTTCGCCTCGACCGACCGCGCCATCCTGGACCCGAGCGGCACCGTCGCCGGATTCGCCTCGGCCACTGGCGGAAACCTGCCCCTCGTGGCGACACTGAACGCGGCACGGGTGCTCACTGCGGCATCGCGCGCGTTGCGCGCCGACCACGATGAAGTCGCGGCGCTCGCGCTGCGCTCCGTTCCCGGCGCGGCCGGCCTCACCGTTATCCCCTATTTCGAGGGCGAGCGCACACCCAACCTCCCCGATGCGACCGCGAGGCTCGAGGGGATGACGCTGGCGAACACGCAACCCGAGCACCTCGCCAGGGCATTCGTCGAGGGCATGCTGTGCGGGCTCTCCGACGGGCTCGAAGCACTGCTGAGCCTCGGCGTCCCTGCCGAGCGGCTCGTCCTCATCGGCGGTGCGGCACGCAATCCCGCCGTGCGGGAGGTCGCGCGCCACATCTTCACCGCCCCGATCGACGTTCCCGAGCAAGCCGAGTACGTCGCGATCGGTGCCGCACGCCAGGCGGCATGGGCGCTCACGGGCGACCTGCCGCGGTGGAACGTACCGACGGTCGCGACCATGCATCCGCGCCCGTCGCTCGTCATCGAGCAGTACCACGCGCACACGCGCGGGTAACTGCGACACGTACCTCGCCGGGTCCGGATGCGACAATAGGGGCGTGTTCATCGTCCTGGGAGTCACCGGCGGCATTGCCGCGTACAAATCCGTGATGCTCGCCCGCGCTTTCGTCGAGGCCGGCCACGACGTCCACGTTGTACCCACGGAAGACGCGCTGCGTTTCGTCGGCACGCCCACCTGGGAGGCGATCAGCCGGAATCCAGTGACGACCTCCGTCCACGACGATGTCCCCGAAGTGCGACACGTCGCACTCGGCCAGCGTGCAGATCTCGTCGTCGTCGCCCCCGCGACCGCCAACACCCTCGCGCGGATGACGGCCGGCCTCGCCGACGACCTCCTCGGCACTACCCTCCTCGCGACCCGCGCACCCGTCCTCGTCGCCCCAGCAATGCACACCGAGATGTGGGAGCACCCATCCACCGTGCACAACATCGCCGTACTGCGAGACCGCGGCGTCCATGTGATCGGCCCCGAAAGCGGGCGACTGACGGGCACCGACAGCGGCCCGGGGAGAATGACGGAGCCTGACGGGATCGCCCAGGCCGCATTCGCCCTGCTCGGCGACGCACCGCAGCACACCGCGGGCACAACCGACCCGGGGCCCGCCACCACACCCCTCCCGGCGGCAGACGCCGGCGAGACCCGCGCCATCCTCGACCTCGACGGCATCTCGATGCTCGTCAGCGCTGGCGGCACGCGTGAGCCGATCGATCCGGTGCGGTTCATCGGCAATCGCTCCAGCGGACGGCAGGGCGTCGCCATCGCGCTCGCCGCGGCCGACCGCGGGGCCGACGTGACGCTGTTCGCTGCGAACATCGACGAGTCGATCCTTGCGGCGGCAGACGCTCACCCCGGCATCGTCATCGTGCACGTGAGTTCCGCCGCCGATCTCGAGCACGAGATCTCAGTACGTGCAGATGGGGCCGACGTCATCGTCATGACCGCTGCGGTCTCCGACTACCGCGTCGACGGAACCTCGGATCAGAAGATCCGCAAGGAGGACCACCCGGACGAGGCACCCACCCTCCACCTGGTGCAGAACCCCGATATCCTCAAAGGCCTCGCCACAGACCGGTGGCCCGGTCAGACGATCATCGGCTTCGCCGCGGAGACCGCAGAGTCGACGGAGGAGCTACTCGAGCGCGGTCGCCGCAAGCGCGCCCGTAAGGGTGTCGATCTGCTCGCGGTCAACGAGGTCGGCTGGAGCTCCGGCTTCGAGCAGGAGCAGAACACGCTGCACCTCATCGACGCGCACGACGATGTGCTGCGCACCGTCACCGGCACGAAGCGACAAGCCGCTGAAGGCCTGTTGGACACGATCCTCCGCGTCCGCGCACGCTGACGGACCCATCGGCTATGGTGCCGGTATGAGCGATCCAGACCCGCACCCGACCGAGACGCTCTGCGCCGCCGGATCCTCCCGCCCGGAAGGCGTCGAGCTCCTCGAACCGCGCGACGTCCCGCTCGGCGGGCTCCGCGCCATGAATGTGCGCCGCACCCTCCCGCAGCGCGCTCGCTCGCTGATCGGGGCGTGGTGCTTCCTGGACCATTACGGTCCGGACGACGTCGCCGCCACGGGAGGGATGAACGTGCCGGCGCACCCGCATACGGGATTGCAGACGGTGAGCTGGCTGTTCTCCGGCGAAATCGAGCACCGCGACAGTGCCGGGTATCACGCGTTCGTTCGGCCAGGCGAACTGAACCTGATGACGGCGGGCGCCGGCATCAGCCACTCCGAGCGATCGACTCCGGGCACCCGCCTGCTGCACGGGGCGCAGCTCTGGGTCGCCCTGCCCGAGGCCACTCGCAACGGGCCGAAAGGTTTCGAGCACTACGTCCCACCCGTCATTGCGAGCGAGCACTGGACGGGTCAGGTGTTCCTCGGGTCACTGCTCGGCGAGACTTCGCCCGTCGAGACGCACACGCCGCTCGTCGGAGCGGAGCTGCGTCTCGACCCCGGCGCGTCGGTGACGGTCGATGTCGACGGCGCCTTCGAACATGGGATTCTGGTCGATTCCGGCGCCGTCTCGGTGACTGCGGTAGCCGAGGGAATGGGCGAGCACGCGTGCCCGGTCTCTCCGCACGAACTGGCGTATCTGGCACCTGGCGCGCATGCGATCCGCATCGCGGCGGGCGACGATGGCGCCAGGATCCTCCTCATCGGCGGCACACCCTTCGGCGAGGAGATCATCATGTGGTGGAACCTCGTCGGGCGTTCCCACGAAGAGGTCGTGCAGGCTCGCGCCGCTTGGCAGGCGGAAATCGCGGCTGCGGGCGTGGGCGATCCGAGCACCGACGGAGTCGGTGCTTCGCCAGAGAAGGGTGCACCGGATTCCAACCGATTCGGCCTCCCCGACGATGAGCCCGACCCACCCCTTCCGGCCCCGAAGCTACCGGTGGCGCGACTGGTACCCCGTCGTCAGCCAAAGTAACCGCTCACCCGCCGGACACCCGCGGCGTGTAAGTTGGGGCGGACCGGAGCACCGACGCTCCCCCAGCACCTCCGTTCAGAAGGGACCGCGATGACCGAATCGATCGCCACTGCCGACCTCTACGACGAGCGCGGCGAAGAGCTCCAATCCGTGTCGCTGCAGCTCCAGGATCTCGGTGCCGTCACCGCATTCTCCGGGCCGATCCGCACGGTCGCCTGCTTCCGCGATAATGCTCTGCTCAAGGAGCTCCTGAGCACCCCGGGCGACGGCGCCGTCCTGGTGGTCGACGGCGGCGGATCCCTGGAGTCCGCGCTCGTCGGCGACCTGATCGCCACTCTCGGCGTTGACAACGGCTGGGCAGGTCTCATCATCCACGGCGCTATCCGCGACCGCGTCGTCGTCGGCACCCTCCCCATCGGCGTCAAGGCACTCGGGTCGAATCCGCGGAAGTCGGGCAAGACCGGCGAGGGCGAGGCCGACGTGCCGGTCAGCTTCGGTGGCGCGACGTTCCGGCCGGGAGCGATGGTCTGGTGCGACGAGGATGGGATCCTCGTCGAGGAGTAACCGATACGTCCCACGAAGGGAGCCCCGTGGTATTCACGTTCAAGCGCGGCAGGCGCGGCAGGAACCGGTTGCGCTTCAGCATCGGCCGGGGGCGCCGTCGGTATGCCCTGTCGGGCAGGCTCGGCCCGATCTCTCTCAGTGGGCGGGGCAGGCGCCGGGCGAAGTCCAGCGGGTCCACGCGCCGACGCCGCTGGCTCTGACACTCAAGATCTGCCGTCCCCTGAGGATCTACACGATCGACCTCTAGACTCGAAAACACAGATCCGGCGGGACGCCGGTCGAACACGCGCACGGGAGGCCCAGCTTGACCGAGAAGACGACCGAGACCGACAGCTACTCAACGAAGGGCGCATACGTCACCGGCGGCCAGGAGTTCACCCGCGACACGAACTACATCGAGGATCGGATCGTGGCCGACCCCGATGCCGTCCGCGCGCTCCCCCAACCGCCGAAGTCGGAAATCGGGGTGCTCGGGTACGGGCTCAGCGAGGGCGCCCAGGCGTGGCCGGTCGAAGCCGGGCGCTACCGGCTCATCGCGGCACCGGCCTGCCCGTGGGCGAACCGCACCGTCATCGTGCGTCGGCTTCTCGGACTTGAAGATGCGATCTCTCTGGGACGGCCGGGGCCGACGCACGACGCGCGATCCTGGACCTTCGACCTCGATGAGGACGGCCGCGATCCCGTGCTGGGCACCGAGCGCCTGCAGGAGAACTACTTCGCACGGTTCCCCGACTATCCGCGGGGGATCACGGTGCCCGCGCTCGTCGACGTGCCGACCGGCGGTGTGGTGACCAATAACTACCCGCAGATCACCCTCGATTTCTCGACGGAGTGGCGCGAGTTCCACCGCGAGGGTGCCCCGAATCTGCTCCCCGAGGGTGAGCTCGACGAGATGTGGCCCATCATCAAGCGGGTCTTCACCGAGGTCAACAACGGCGTCTACCGCTGCGGCTTCGCCGGCAGCCAGGAGGCCTACGACGCGGCGTACGCGCGGCTCTGGGAGGCGATGGACTGGCTCGAGGATCGCCTGTCCACCCGCCGCTTCCTGCTCGGCGGCACGATCACCGAGGCCGACGTGCGGCTGTTCACGACGCTCGCCCGCTTCGACCCCGTCTACCACGGCCATTTCAAGACGAACCGCAACAAGCTCGACGAGATGGAGCACCTCTGGGGCTACGCCAGAGACCTGTTCCAGACCCCGGGCTTCGGCGACACGATCGACTTCGTGCAGATCAAGCAGCACTACTACATCACGCACGAGGACATCAATCCAACGGGGATCGTGCCTGCCGGGCCCGACCTGTCGAACTGGCTCGAGCCCCACGGACGCGAGCGGCTCGGAGGCGCCCCCTTCGGCGACGGCACTCCGCCCGAGCCGATCCGTGACGCGGAGCGCGTGCCGGCAGGGCACACGCCGCTCACTTCCACCGCCTGAGCGGAGGCCGCGCTGCGGCCTCCAGGGGCCCCGCTACTTCACGGCGATGAAGGTCTCGTCACCCGCGGGGTCCGCGAGCGTGGTGTCGACCGCGAGTACGCCCTCTTCAGCCGTGGCTTCCGGCACCTGAAGCGCGAGGTTGCCGGTGACACTGCCGTCGGACTCGGACGGGCCCTGCAGCAAGAGGTCTTCCGGGGCGATCAGCGTCTTTTGCAGTTCCGTGTACGTCATGCCGTCGGGGTCGACGAAGGAGAGGAAGAGCGACGGTGCCCGCATGCCTTCTCCGGATCCCGATCCCGAGTACTCGGACGTGACGTTGATCAGGATGTAGGTCATCCCGGCTTCGGGTGCTCCATTGACGCTGCTCTCGTCGGCGATCTCATCGACCGCGTCGAAATCGACGGAGTTGATCGTGTACGTCCAGTCGCCGGCCTCGATGGGGGTGCCGAGCGGCAGTGCGTCGGCGGGGTCGACGGGCGTTCCCTCAGTCGCTTCGGGCAGCTGGGCGTCGCCCCACTCCTCCTCGAGCTCGGACAGGTCGGGCAGGTTCGAACTGTCGGAGACGACCTGGCCGAACATCATCGCCAGGCTCACGAAGAAGACGACGGCGCTGACGATCGCACCGACGACTGAGATGCCGAGAGCGGCGATCCCGAGCCCCTTCTTCTTGCCCTTCAGGCAGAGGGCGACGACTCCGAGCACGAGAGCGGCGGGGAGGAGGATCCAGCTGCCCCACACGACCGGGGGAATGCACGCGACGATGAAACCGACGATCGCGACGATGAAGCCGATCAGCCCCACCAGGTTCGGCTGTTTCGGCTCTCGCGGACCCTGCGGAGGGCCGTACGGTCCCTGGCCAGGTGCTCCCGGCTGGCCCGGCTGGCCCGGCTGGCCCGGCTGACCAGCGTACGGCTGCTGACCCGGGTAGCCGGGCTGCCCGGTGTACTGCTGCTGGCCTGGGGCCTGCTGCGGAGGGGCGTACTGCGGTTGCTGGGCGTACTGCGGTGGTGCGTACTGCGGCTGTTCGGGGTCCTGCGGCGGCGCGTACTGCGGAGGCGCATACGACGAGGGCGGCTGCTGGGGGTCGGGCGACACGAAGGGCGGCTCCGGGGGTGCGTACTGGGATCCGGCCGAGGCTTCGGGCTGCACCGCTGGTTCGGCTGACGGGTCCGACTCGATGCCCTCGGGGCCTGGTCCGTTCTCGGAGGGTTCCTGCGTGTTCGACATACCTCAGATTCTCGCAGGTTTCCGGCGTTCGGGCCGGGGAAACCCGGCAGGCGGGCGGAATGATCCGAAAAGGTAGGGATAACCCGAAACGAAGTCGATGGATTTCTCGCTGCCGGTGGGGCCGCCGCCCTCGTACGGTTGAACCATGACGACTTCCGCTCCCCCGCTCCGCATATTTGCGACGGTGCTCCACCTGGCCGTGCTCGGCACCGTCGGGGTCGGCGTGCTCAGCGGGTTCTTCTCGCTCCTCGCGCTCGGCATCGGACTCCTCCCGCTACTGGGACTCGGTCTCGTGTTCCTTGTCGGTCTCGTTTACGCACTGTACGGGCTCGCGTGGTTCGAGATCGCCCGGGTCAACGGCCTCTACCGCATCGACGCTCCCCCGCCGACGCTTCACTGCTCCCCGCAGGAGACCTTCGGCAAGTGGTTCAAGTCGCTCGGCACGCAGCTGAAGGACGGACGCATGTGGTGGGCGTCAGCGAGCCTGGCGCTCTCGATCATTCTCGGTGCTCTGCTGATGGGCGCCATGCAGACGCTCGTCGACTCGGTCGTCCTGCTCCTCGTTCCCGGTGGATCGGTGAACTGGCTGACGCTCCTGCTTCCCGCTGAAGCGGACGGGTCGACCTCCGTCCTCCTCGGACTCGGCGGGATCGTGGTCTCTCTCGGCCTCATCGCGGGGCTCGTCCTCCTCCACCGGGTCATCGCGACCGCGATCATCGGATCGCAGGCCCGCGAGAAGCGACTCGAAGCGCAAGTGCAGCAATCCTCGGAGCAGCGCGCCGGCGCAGTGCGCGCCGCAGACGTGGAGCGCACGAGGATCGAGCGCGACCTCCACGACGGCGTCCAGCCGCGCCTGGTCTCGGTGGGCATGACGCTCGGACTCGCCCAGCAGCAGATCGATCAGGATCCGCAGGCGGCCAAGCAGCTCATCGCCGAAGCGCACACCTCCACGAAGGCCGCCATCACCGAACTCCGGCAGCTCGCCCGCGGGATCCACGCCTCGGTGCTCGACGATCGCGGGCTCGACGCCGCACTCTCCGCGCTCGCCGGGCGCTCGCACATTCCCGTCGCGCTCGACGTGCGCCTGACCGGTCGGTGCGACCGGGATGCCGAGTCCGCCGTGTACTTCGTCGTCGCCGAGTCCCTCACCAACGCCGCGAAGCACTCGCGCGCCAGCGAGTGCCGTGTGACGGTGCGGCTGCGCGACTCGGAACTCTCCGGGGCTAACGAGAACCGTCAGCACCTGTGGGCGCGCATCGAGGACAACGGCATCGGCGGGGCGCAGGTTCAGCCGGGAGGCGGACTCGACGGCCTCACGAATCGCGTGCTCGCCGCCGGCGGCACGATCCGGATCGACAGCCCGCAGGGCGGGCCGACAGCTGTGGAGGTGAGCGTCCCGTGCGCATCCTGATCTGCGAAGACTCCGTCCTCTTACGAGAGGGACTCGTGCGGTTGCTCGAGCACTCGGGCCACGAGGTCGTGTCGGCCCTCCCCGATGCCGGTGATCTCACGAGCGCCGTCGCGGAGACGGACCCCGAGCTCTGCATTCTCGATGTGCGCCTCCCGCCCACGTTCACCGACGAGGGCATTCGCGCCGCGCTGGAACTGCGGCGAGCGCTGCCTGCGCTGCCGATCCTCGTCCTCTCGCAGTACGTCGAGGAGCGGTACGCGAGCGAGTTGATCGGCACGACCGGCGGCACTCGCTCCGGCGCGATCGGCTACCTCCTCAAAGATCGGGTCGCCGACGTCGCCGAATTCGTCGACGCGGTCGAGCGGATCCGCGATGGCGCGACCGTGCTCGACCCCGAAGTCGTTTCGCAGCTCCTCGCGCGACGACGCCAGGATGACCGGTTGCAACGGCTCTCCGAGCGCGAGCGCACCGTGCTCGCGGCACTCGCCGAGGGGCGATCGAACCAGTCGATCGCGGCGCTGCTCCATGTATCCGAGGCGACCGTGGAGAAGCACATCACCTCGATATTCCAGAAGCTCGAGCTCGACGTCGACGAGTCAGGCAACCGCCGGGTGCTCGCTGCCCTCGTCCACCTCGAGCACTCACGTCCAAACCCCGCACAGTCAGGAACGCAGCGATGAACTCCTTCTCATCCACCTCGCGCACAGTCGCGCTCATCACGTCCATCGTCGGTGGCGTGGCGCTCGTCGGCTTCATCGGCACGTCTGCCGCGACGCAGGCTTTCGCTTTCGCAGCCGGCGGTTCGGGCGGCGACGACACGCAAACCGCTCAGATCGGAGGGGTCACCTCGATCGACGTCGATTCGAATGCCTCGGCATTCACGCTCGAGTTCGGCGACGTCGACGAGGCCACACTCGACATCGTGGGGCAGTCCCGGGCGCGCTGGAACCTCGAGGCGAGGGGTGACACCCTCGTCGTGGAGAGCAATCAGCGGTTCTGGGACTTCTGCATCGGCTGGTGCGCGGCAGGCGGCGAGCGCGTCACGCTCACGCTGCCCGAGTCGATGAGCGACGGCACCCTCGACACCGATCTCTCTGTGGGCGCTGGGTCAGTCACGGCCGGAGGCGACTTCCGCTCGCTCGACCTGCGCGTCGGCGCGGGCTCGCTCACGTTCGACGGCGCGGCCGCCGTACTCACCGCCGAGATCGACGCGGGGCGAGCCGACATCACGGTCGACGGAGCGCGCGATGCGACCTTTGACGTTTCCGCTGGACGCACCGATGCGGTGCTCACCGGCACCGCCCCCCGTTCCGTTGACCTGGACGTGAGCGCCGGCCGCCTCGCGCTCGAGCTTCCCGACGATGTGTACGCCGTGCACTCGGAGGTGAGCGCCGGTTCACTCGACAATCGGCTGCAGACGTCAGGCACTGCCCAGCGTGTGATCTCCGCTGACGTGTCTGCGGGGAGCGCGACGCTCACACCCGGACGACAGTAGTCGCGGAGAAACACGGCGGTAACGGTCGTTCTCGGAACCGTAACGGCGGGGAAACGCCACCGGCGCACGCCGTCCCTAGCCTGAGGGGTGCTGCACGTCTGATGCGTGCAGCACCGTGAGAATGAGGGAGCCGGCGTGCAGAACGAGTTGACACTCGCAGTGGTTCACATGCGCGACACGAAGCGCGGTGACCAGCACTTCCAAGCCCAGCTCGACCGCTGGAACGAGAGTATCGTCGGCGCCGCCGAGTCTCTGGGGTGGGCTCCGTACCTCGTGCCAGCGGCTCGGGTCGGCGCTCAGCGCGTCGTCGATGACGCACTCGAAGCGGATCTCATTGTGATCGCCGGCGGAGAGGACGTCGATCCGAGGCTCTACGCCGGCACCGACGACTACGAAGCGGCGAGCGCGCACGAACCGCGCGCGGACCGCACGCAGATCGCGATCGTACACGGCGCGATCCGGCGGGCCACCCCGGTGCTCGGGATCTGCCGGGGCATGCAGGTGATGAACGTGGCGCTCGGGGGTGACCTCGTCCCGCACCTGCCCCACGTCGACCGTCACCGAGCGGCTCAGGCCGGCGAGCACCGGTCGATCGTCTGGGAACCCGAATATCTCGCCCCCACCGAGTTCGGGGAACGCTCACTGGTCGAGGACGTCGATGCGACCGAGCCGGTCCACTGCACCCACCATCAGGGGCTCGGCCAGGTGGCGAAAGCGCTCAGGGTGGCGGCGCGCGCCCCTGACGGCACGGTCGAAGCGGTCGTCGGCGTCGAGGCTCCCCTGACCGGGGTGCAGTGGCACCCTGAGCACGCCGGAGCCCCGGAAGGACAGCTCTCCCGCCTGCTGAGCCGCCTGGCGCACCAGCGAGAGGTCCTGCTGACCGTCTGACCACCGGCGTGGCGCGAGTAGAGTGAGGAATCGTGCCGACCTCCTCTCCCCCCGGCGGACTGCCCGGGCATGCAGTACCGCAGCCGTCAGTGCTGGCGGCTCTACGCTCCCCCCGAATCCTGACCCGCGAGGCACTGGCCGGGCTGGTTGTCGGGCTGGCGCTGATCCCCGAGGCGATCGCGTTCTCGGTCATCGCGGGCGTCGACCCGAAGGTCGGCCTCTTCTCCTCGTTCGTGATGGCGGTCACCATCGCCTTCCTCGGCGGCCGCCCGGCCATGATCACGGCAGCGACCGGGGCCGTCGCGCTCGTCGTCGCCCCGATCGCGCCCACGTACGGGATCGACATGCTGATCGCGACGATCCTGCTCGCCGGCGTCTTCCAGATTCTGCTCGGGGTGCTCGGCGTGGCCAAGCTCATGCGGTTCATTCCGCGCAGCGTCATGGTGGGGTTCGTGAACGCCCTCGCGATCCTCGTCTTCATCTCGCAGGTGCCCCACCTCGTCGGAGTCCCCTGGCTGGTGTACCCGCTCGTCACCGCCGGGATCCTGGTCATCGTGGTCGTACCGAAGCTCACGACCGCTGTTCCGGCGCCTCTCGTCTCGGTCATCGTCATCACCGTCATCACGGTCGTGTTCGCGCTGCACGTGCCCACCGTCGGCGATCAGGGAGAGCTCCCGCACAGCCTGCCCGCATTCTTCCTCCCCCAGGTGCCGCTGACCTGGGAGACCTTCACGATCATCGCGCCGTACGCCCTCGGCGTCGCGCTCGTCGGACTCATGGAGTCGCTGATGACCGCCAAACTCGTCGACGAGATCACCGACACCCACTCGAGCAAGACGCGGGAATCATGGGCGCAGGGCGTCGCGAATATCCTTTCCGGCCTCTTCGGCGGCATGGGCGGGTGCGCGGTGATCGGGCAGACCATGATGAACGTGAAAGTCTCCGGCGCGCGCACGCGTATCTCGACGCTACTCGCGGGGGTCTTCCTGCTCGTGCTCGTCGTCGTACTCGGCGACATCGTGAGCACGATCCCGATGGCGGCCCTCGTCGCGGTGATGATCATGGTGTCCATCGCGGCATTCGACTGGCATAGCGTCCGGCCGTCGACGCTGCGCCGCCTGCCGAAGAGCGAGACCTTCGTCATGCTCACCACCGTCGCCGTCGTCGTCATCACCCACAATCTCGCGATCGGCGTCGTCACGGGAGTGGTCGTCGCGTCGGTGCTGTTCGCGCGGCGCGTCGCCCACTTCGTCACGGTCGACCGCACCGTCGCCGATGGCACCGCCCGCTACACCGTCTCCGGCGAGCTCTTCTTCGTCTCGAGCAACGACCTCACAACGCTGTTCGCGTACGCGGAAGATCCGGATCGCGTCGTGATCGACATGAGCCTGGCCCACATCTGGGATGCCTCGTCCGTCGCCGCCCTCGACGCGATCACCACGAAGTACGCGAGCCGCGGGACCACCGTCGAACTCGTCGGCATCGATCCCCGTGGCGGCGAGATGCACCGACGCCTGAGCGGCGGTTTGGGGTAGAGACGCCTCTTCAGCTCGACGGCGCGATGTACTCGTGCCTGAGCTCACTCGCGCGGGCGATGCGATCGAAGTCACGGTCAGCGGTGAGCACGGTCGTCTCGTCTGGCGCGCGCTCGATACGTCTGAGCCGAGCCGCGACTCCTGGATCCCCAGACGCCAGCCGGGCCCACACGCAGTCGTCGACGAGATAGCCCGTCACGGCGCTTCGGCCGGGCTGACCACGGGAGCCTCGATGCCGTCGGGGAGCCCCGCGAGCGCGGCTATGCCAACAACCATCGTCTGCTTCTGCTTCGCGGCGATGAGCCGTCGGAGCGCGAGGTCGAGGACAGCGCGGTTAGACCGCTCCCCCGTGAGCTCACGCGCGCGTTCGCTGAGATTGGGATCGAGATCGACGCTGGTGAGTGCCACGAGTGTCTCCTTCCGATCCTTGTGTAACCACAGAGCGCGACGTACCCCTGAGAGCAGGCGGCACAGCGATACATCTCGAAACTCGCCTGTCCCCGATGCGCCAGAGGTGAGAGACTGAAGCCGTGACTCTCCATCTCACTGACGACGCCGCCGCCGACGAACTGCTCACCGACAACCCGCTCGCGCTCCTGATCGGCATGCTGCTCGACCAGCAGATCGCCATGGAGGTCGCGTTCATCGGGCCGCTGAAGATCCAGCAGCGCCTGGGTGCGCTGGACGCGCAGACGATCGCGGCAGCTGACCCCGATCAGTTCATCGAGCTCTTCCGCGAGACTCCGGCGGTGCACCGGTTCCCCGGTTCGATGGCCGGTCGCGTGCAGACGCTCTGCCAGACGCTCGTCGACGACTGGGGCGGCAACGCCGAGAACCTGTGGACCGAGGGCGACCCCGACGGCAAGACCGTCCTCAAGCGACTGAAGAGCCTGCCGGGCTTCGGGGATCAGAAGGCGAGGATCTTCCTCGCGCTTCTCGGCAAGCAGTGCGGCTTCACGGGAGAGGGCTGGCGAGAGGCGGCCGGCGCGTACGGAGAGCAGGGCTCGTTCCGCAGCGTTGCCGACATCGACTCCCCCGAGTCGCTCATCAAGGTGCGCGAGACGAAGAGAGCCGCCAAGGCCGCGGCGAAGGCGAAGCAGACGGGCTGACGGTCAGGCCGCGCGCCGGCGTCGTCGACGCAGGATCCGGGCCACGACGAACCAGAGTACGAGCGCGACGATCACCACGATGACGGCGTCAGAGAGCACGCCGCTCCACTGCTCCAGCACGGGCCTAATGGCCGGACCGAAGGCGTAGCCCAGGCCGATCCAGATGCCGTTCCAGATGCCGGACCCGGCGACAGTGTATGCCGTGAAGCGCATGAAACCCATGCGCTCGATGCCCGCGGGAATCGAGATGAACGAGCGCACGAGCGGCACGCATCGGCCGAAGAAGACGGCGGCGCCGCCCCACCTGGCGAAGAAAGCTTCTGCCTTGTCGAAATCGTCGGTGTCCATGAGCGGCACCTTGCCGACCAGACGACGGGTGCGGTCGCGCCCGATGAGCGCCCCGATGCCGTACCAGGCCCACGCTCCGACGAGGGCGCCGAGCGTCGCGAGCGCCCACGCCCACCAGAAGTTCATGCGTCCGTCGTAGGCGAGGAACCCCGCACCGGGAAGCACAGCTTCCGAAGGGATCGGCGGGATGAAGGTCTCGAGCAGCACCGCGAGCCCAACGCCTACCTCGCCGATGGTCTCCATGAGGCTCAGCACCCAGCCGATGAAACCCTCGTACTCTCCGCCTCCCGCCACCTGAGCGACGCGGACGACGGGTACGACGCCCGCGAGGGCGGTCATGCGGCGATCTCCATGTGTCCATTGTCGGGCGCACCACCCCGGATCACCTGTGAAGGTTCGCCCCTCTACACTGAAAGCGATGGATGACGCGCAGAAGACCCCCGCGATGAGCACGGCAGAGCACCCCGTCGAATGGGTGCACGCGGAGAGCGCAGGTGAGCGCCGCACCTCGATCGTGGGCAACCTCGTTCGCGGAGCCATGATCGGCGTGGTCGAGACAGTACCGGGAGTCTCAGGCGGCACCGTCGCGCTCGTGGTCGGGATCTACACCCGCCTGATCGACTCCGCCTCGCACGTCGTCTCGGCGGGACGCCGCGCGGTCACGGGCCCTGACCGCGGAGCGAGCATCGCCACTCACCTGAAGCAGGTCGACTGGAAGCTCGTCGTGCCCGTGCTCATCGGCATGGCGCTCGCCCTCTTCACCGCGGCCGGGCCGGTCGCCGACCTGGTCGAGACCTACCCGGAACTCACCCGCGCCGCATTCTTCGGAATGGTGCTCGCCTCGATCTCGATCCCCCTCCGCATGGCGGGTATCGCCGGAATCCGCTGGCACCATGCGCTCGCCGGGATCGCGGCAGGCGCACTAGCGTTCTGGCTCGTCTCCATCCCCCCGACAACGCTGGAACCCTCACCGCTCGTCTTGATCATCGCCGCAGCGATAGCGGTGAGCGCGCTGCTGCTCCCCGGACTCTCCGGATCGTTCCTCCTACTGACCTTCGGGCTCTACGAACCCACGCTGCGAGCGGTCGACGAACGCGACCTCGCCTACCTCGGCGTCTTCGCCCTCGGGCTGATGGTCGGCGTCGTCTCGATCGTGAAGGGCCTCGAGTGGCTGCTGCACCATCGCCGCCGGATCACCCTCGTCGTCCTGACAGGCGTCATGGTCGGAGCGATGCGCACCCTGTGGCCCTGGCAGTCTGAGAGCCGCGAGCTCGCGGCACCGGCCGCGAACTGGCCTCTCGCTCTAGCGCTCGCCGTGATTGGGTTCGCGGTCGTCGCGATCCTCGCCGTAGTCGATGCCAGGCTGAGTCGACGCCAGCGCCTCCGCTGAGTTCGGCTTCCGAACAAGACCTCGGGTACAGTAGCGCGGGTGCATTGCCGCGCCGCTCCGGCGGCACGGTGGCCGTGCGGGCACTGGAAACCGCACGACCACCGCTCGGACCCGCATGCGCGAGTCCGCCGGAGCCGAACACCCACCATCGCACCCAGGGTGTTCGGCCACGACCATCACGCCGCCCGAACGGGCCGGTGCGCCGAGTGCGATGAGGGGGAGATGAACACACTCAGGAACAGCGGGAAACCGGTCGGGTGCCACGGGAACCCTTCTCGCGGCTGGGTGATGGTGACTGTATTCACTTGTGTCTCGAACGTGTCGCGTCGGAGGGCGAGCGATCCGACCACCGAGTATGACACTTACATTATGCATTACTGATTGGACGATTGGCAAATGGAAAAGGCCGCCGCACGAACCGAGGGTCCGCATACTGATGCAGTGACACCTGACAGCGACGCACCGGACTGGGTGGGCTACGCACAGGCGCTGGGCGCCCGCCTGCACCGACTGCGCATCGAGCACGGGTTCAGCCAGGAGCGCCTCGCCTACTCGGCCGGCATCACCCGGTACACCTACCAGAAACTCGAGAAAGGCGAATCCGCCCCGGGCACTCCGGCAAACCCGACGCTGCGCAACCTCATGGCCATCGCCCAGCAGCTCGACGTCACGCTCGACACCCTGCTCCCTCAACCCTGGCCAGACCTGAGCGGCCACTAGGCCACCCCGGAAACCTGAGCCCACGGCGCGTCAACTTCTTGCATCAGATGACTTGTATAGGATGCATGAATGATTCGCCGAATAGCACATGGGTTAGGCCACATCGGTCGTCGAGCCTCGGCATACTTGACCGGTGACTCAGCAGCCCTCCAGCCCCGACTGGACCACCTACACCCGAGAGCTCGGATCGCGATTGCACCGCCTGCGCATCGAGCACGGTCTCAGCCAGGAGCGCCTCGCCTACTCCGCGGGAATCACCCGGTACACCTATCAGAAGCTCGAGAAGGGCGAATCCGCCCCGGGCACTCCGGCGAACCCGACGCTGCGCAATCTCATGGCCATCGCCCAGCAGCTCGACGTCACACTCGACAGCCTGCTTCCCCAGCCCTGGCCCGACCTCCGCGGACGGTGATGTCAGACCTCCAAGATAGTGTGGCAGTGCCACGCCACCCCAACCGATGAGAGAGGGTGTCTTGGAGACCGCAGAATGGCAGCAGCAGCTGTGCCCGCCGTGGTGCAGCGTCGTACACACTGATCACGACCACCCGGAGGATCGATCCCATCGCGACGATGGGGCCCCGATTCCGATCGTGATGCGCAAGCGGGCGATCGTCGACGACGAGTTGGTCGATCACGCCGTCGAGGCGTCGCTCCTCGTCGGCAGGTGGCAGCGCGATGGTGATCGCCACGTGTGGTGGCACCTCGGCATCGACGGCGACGTCGAACTTGAGGTGAGCACCGAGAGTCTCTCCCGCGTCGTGCAGACGCTGCAGGGCCTCCTGGCCGAAGCTCAAGAGGCCCTGCAGAGCGCGGAATAGCCTGCGTCGGCCGGCTGATCGCTCAGCCGGCCGCGCGCTCGGCCATCTCGACGACGTTCTTGAGCAGCAGCGCGCGCGTCATGGGCCCGACGCCGCCAGGATTTGGCGACATCCACCCGGCGACCTCGGCAACACCTGGGTCGATGTCACCGACGACGCGGCTCTTCCCCGTCTCCGGGTCGGTCTTGCGCGAGACCCCCACGTCGAGCACGATGGCACCGGGCTGCACGTGCTCGGCCTGCACGATGCCTTCGACGCCGGCAGCGCCGACGATCACGTCGGCGGTGCGGAGCACGGCCCCGAGATCGCGCGTGCCGGTGTGGGTGAGCGTGACCGTCGCGTTGTACTCGCGCCGGGTGAGCAGCGGCCCCATCGGCCGCCCCACCGTCACCCCGCGGCCGATCACCACGACGTGCTTCCCGGCCCACGACAGGCCGTTCCGCTCCACGAGCTCGATGACGCCGCGAGGCGTGCACGGCAGCGGCGAGGAGATCTCGGAGTTGGCGTTGAGTACGAGCCTGCCGAGGTTCATCGGGTGCAGCCCGTCGGCATCCTTGTCGGGCGAGACGCGCTCGAGGATCCGGTGCGTGTCGATGTGCTTCGGCAGCGGCAGCTGCACGATGTAGCCCGTGCACTCCGGATTCTCGTTGAGCTCGTCGATGACGGTCTCGAGCTCCTCCTGGGTGACGGTCTCAGGCAACTCGCGCTTGATCGATGCGATACCGACCTCGGCGCAGTCGCGATGCTTGCCCGCCACGTACCACTGGGAGCCGGGATCTTCCCCGACGAGCACCGTCGCGAGTCCAGGCACGACGCCGCGCTCGGCGAGGGCAGCGACCCGTTCAGTCAGCTCCTGCTTGATCTCAGCCGCAGCGGCCTTCCCGTCGAGCGTCTGCGCACTCATCCGTTACCACTCTTCCAAGCCGGCGTACAGCGGGAAGCGCTCGGCGAGCGCGGTGACGCGTGAGCGCTGCTCGTCCGTGTCGCCGGTCTGCTGCAGCACCTGCGCGATGATCTCCGATACCTCGGCGAACTCGGCATCGCCGAAGCCTCGGGTGGCGAGCGCTGGCGTGCCGATCCGGAGTCCGCTGGTCACCATCGGAGGGCGCGGATCGAACGGTACCGAGTTACGGTTCACCGTGATGCCGACCGCGTGGAGCGCATCCTCCGCCTGCTGGCCGTCGAGCTGCGAGTTGCGCAGATCGGCAAGCACGAGGTGCACATCTGTGCCGCCCGTGAGCACGTCGACGCCCGCGGCGCGCGAGGCGTCCGTCGTCAGCGCGTCGGCGAGCAGTCGAGCGCCCGACAGGGTGCGCTGCTGGCGCTCGGCGAACGCGTCGCTCGCGGCGAGCTTGAACGCGGTCGCCTTCGCGGCGATGACGTGCATGAGCGGGCCGCCCTGCTGGCCGGGGAAGACGTTGGAGTTCAGCTTCTTGCCGAGCTCCTTGTCGTTCGACAGGATGAAGCCGGAGCGCGGACCGCCGATGGTCTTGTGCACCGTCGACGAGACAACGTGCGCGTGCGGCACCGGGCTGGGGTGCAGCCCGGCAGCGACCAGGCCGGCGAAGTGAGCCATGTCGACCCACAGGGTCGCGCCAACCTCGTCGGCGATCTCGCGGAACGCGGCGAAGTCGAGCTGCCTGGGGTACGCCGACCACCCGGCGATGATGACCTTGGGGCGGTGCTCCCTGGCCTTCTCGCGGACCACGTCCATGTCGACGAGCATCGTTTCAGGGTCGACGCCGTACGAGACGACGTTGTAGAGCTTGCCCGAGAAGTTCAAGTGCATGCCGTGCGTGAGGTGGCCGCCGTGAGCGAGTTCGAGACCGAGAATCGTGTCACCGGGCTCCGCGATCGCGGAGAGCACGGCGGCGTTCGCCGAAGCGCCGGAGTGGGGCTGCACATTCGCGAACGCTGCACCGAACAGGCTCTTGGCCCGCTCGCGGGCCAGCTCCTCGGCCACGTCGACGAACTCGCAGCCGCCGTAGTAGCGGCGACCCGGGTAACCCTCGGCGTACTTGTTCGTGAGCACCGAGCCCTGGGCCTCGAGAACGGCGCGCGGAACGAAGTTCTCGCTCGCGATCATCTCGAGGGTGCCGCGCTGGCGTCCGAGTTCGTCGGCCAGCACCTGGGCGATCTCGGGGTCGACGACCTCGAGCGGATCGGTGAGAAAGTCAGGCTGATGAGACAATGCTTGCTCCATTTCAGTGCGCACGCGCACGGTACAAGGGACAGTGCGGCCCAGGCGAGCGGCCATAGATTCAGCTGTCGCTTCCCGATGGTAACCATCTGCACGCCAGTCACGACGCAACGATCCTACCAGCGGCGAATGCCGCGAGAACATCCCCTCCGACCACTTCTTCGGCTGCCAACGGGAGGTCGATTACTGGAGTTTCAGGGAGGGACTCGCGCACCCGCCGCACCTGTTCCGATTCGCGAAGATGTCGCGCCCGCAGGAGCTCACCGCCATCGATCGGAGATCGACGATTAGCCACCAGCAGCAGCAGCGGCACGGAGAGTTCCCCGAGCGATTCCGCGATGCCGAGCGTTTCAGCGACCGGCAGACGCTCTGGTGTGAAGACGAGCACGAACCCCGTCAGCGCCGCATCAGTGATGACGCTCTGCATCCGAGAGAACCGCTCGCGCCTCCGGATGAGCGTCCTGCGGAGCTCGGCATCCGGGTCTTCCGTCGACTGATCCCGGCCGCTCGCCAATCCGCGCATGGCCGAAGCGAACCGTTCCGATCGATCGCGACTCGCCAGCAGCCGGTCGGTCCAGGCGGACAGCCGCTCCGGGAGCGCGAGCAGACGGAGCGTATGCCCTGAGGGAGCAGTATCGAAGACCACGAGATCGTACTCGTTCAGGCCCAGCTCAACCGCTTCAGCGACCCGCTCGAGCACCGCGGCTTCGAAGCTCCCCGGCGCCTCACGAGCGAGCTGCAGGTGCTCACGGGCCTGGGCGTGCATCCGCTCCGGAAGCAGTCGTCTGAGCGTCTTCTCGACTGCCGCGAGGTGGCGGTCGAGCGTCGCAGCGGGATCGATCTCCATCCCGTCGACCCACCCAGCGCCGGGCTCCGTCCGAAGACGCGTCGGACTGTCGGCGACAGCGAGGTCCCAGAGGTGACCCAGATTATGCGCCGGATCGGTGGAGACGACGAGCACGCGTGAGCCCGCCCCTGCATGAGCGACGGCGATTGCCGATGCGACCGTCGTCTTCCCCACGCCACCCTTGCCGCCGACGAACAGGACTCGCTTTCCGGCCGTCGGGGTCAGCAGCACGAGACACTGTCCAGCGGTGACTGCGGCATGCCCATTCGGCGGTGCCACGCGTGGAACTCCGGATAGAGCGTCGGCAAGAACTCGGCGCTGTAGTAGGCGGCCGGATCCGGCACGCCGAGCGCTTCACCCAGCACTACCAGCGTGAAATAGTCGTCCTCGGTGCGTTTCTCACGAGCGAGTGCACTGCGGTATGGGCCCGCATAGTATTCGTACACACCGTTACGGAAGTCGGCCCACCTCCCCATCAGACTTCTTCGCGCACGGCTTCGAGCCGAGCATCGGCGTCGAGTGCCTCGGGGGGATCGTTCACCGCTCTCCGCATCGCGATGATCGCTTCGACGGCGACCCAGATGCTCGCCACGATGATCACGACGTCGAGGCCGAAGAGCAGCCAGTCCGCATTCTCCGGATCTGCGAACCCCGAGAGCTGATCGATCGCCGCCCAGAACGACATCACAAACACGAACACCAACGGCACCAGCGCAGGCCAGGGGCTCCGGCGCTTTCTGATCAGGATGACCGCAATGATCGAGAGCGTCAGAGAGGCGAGTAGCTGATTCGTGGTCCCGAACAGCGGCCAGATCCTGAGACCGCCCTCACCCCCCAGCCCCTGGGAGAACGTCAGTCCCAGACCGACGACCACAACGACCAGAGTCGCGGGCACCTTCGTGATTCTGACTCTCGCGGCCTCCCCGATCTCCTGGACGACGAAGCGCAGCAGACGCATCCCGGTATCCATCGTGGTTGCGGCGAACAGCACCGCCATCGTGGCCAGCACGGTTGCGCTGAGCGAGGCAGGCAGACCGATGCCGTCCTCCATGAGCATGCCGCCACCCTGAACGAACGCGTTGACCCCGCCGGCGCCGAACTCACTGTAGACCGCTTCCCACTCAGCCACCGTCCGGAATCCGGCGATCACCGCGAGGATCGTCCCCAGGGAGAGGAGACCCTCCCCCACTGCACCGAAGTAACCGACGAACCGGGCATCGGTCTCCCGGTCGAGCTGCTTCGAACTGGTGCCGGAGGAGACCATACCGTGAAAGCCGGAGATCGCTCCGCAGGCGATCGTGACGAACAGCAGCGGCACCAGGCTCGGAGTCCCTGCAGGGACGGCGTCGTTGATCATCGGGGCTACGACATTGTGTTCCGTCTCGGCGAAGAGCGCGCCTACCAGGACCGCACCGTAGAGCAGCGCGAGGCCCACGAACAGCTGCACGCCGTTGATGTAGTCGCGCGGCTGGAGCAGTACCCACACCGGTAGCAGCGATGCGATCGCACCGTAGATGAAGAGAGCGAGGATCCAGACCGTCGCAGGGCTCATGCCGAGGAACGATTCGGGCAGCACGACCGGAACGCTGTCACCGAGCACGATCAGCGAATACAGCGCGACCACGCCCACGATGGTGACGGGGATCAGGGGCCAGCGCATGCGATAGACGGCGACACCGACGAGCAAAGCGACCACGATGGCCCCCCACGTCGGAATCACGGCAGTCGGTGTGCTGATGAGCAGGTCCTTGATGACGACGGCAAACGCCGCGATCACCATCAGCAGGAGCAGGAAGATGACCACGAGGAACAAGTTCGCCCCGCGTTTGCCGATGTATCGGCCCGAGAGCGCCCCGATCGAGCGCCCCTTGTTGCGCACTGATGCCCAAAGTGCGCCGAAATCATGCATGCCGGCGAAGAACACCGTGCCGATGGTGACCCAGAGGAACGCAGGCAACCACCCCCAGATCACCGCGATGGCCGGCCCGACGATGGGGGCAGCACCAGCTACCGAGGTGAAATGATGCCCCCACAGGATGAACTTGTTCGTTGGAACGTAGTCGACGCCATCCCGCAACTCGTGCGATGGGGTCACGAACTTCTCATCCAGTTGGTACACGCGCCGCGCCAGGTACTTCGAGTACACGAAGTACCCCAGGGCGAAGATCGCGAGTCCGATGAACATCAAGATGACAGGACTCATGCGGTGGTTCCTCTCGCTTCTGCGTCGTTGCAGGTGCCGGACAGCTGCATCCAGGGTAGCGGTGCTTTTCTCATCGAGCGCAACTCCATGTGGAGCATCGAGACCCATCTGTGATCGCAGGTACCGTGCCGTCAAGGGGCACCTGACGGTTCGCAGATTCGTGAAACTCGTACTACTCTGATCTCGGTCATTTCTCCACGTCGTGTATCGCTCAGCAGCACCTGCTGCCAAACGAGGTCGGCTGAGGAACAGACCCGCTCCCCAGCAGTCACTCCAAGGAGATACCAGTCCGATGTCGACCACGATTTACCGGAACGGCACCGTGTTCACGGCCGAGACCGGGTCATCTCCCGCAGAAGCGTTCGCTGTCACCGACGGTCTCTTCGCCGCCGTCGGCTCCCTCTCCGATGTCCGGGCCGCTGTGGGTGCCGTGACCGGAGACCCCGCGACCAACGGCGTTGCCGAGATCGATCTCGACGGCGCGTTCGTGGCGCCCGGCATTATCGACTCGCACACCCACCTCACCATGTTCGGCGAAGCACTCGGCAAGGCTCAGCTGCGCGACTGCGGTTCCCTCGCCGAGATCCAGGAGCGTCTGCTCGAGTGGCGACGCTCGCACCCCGATGCCCCCCGGGTGCTCGGCGTCAGCTGGATGTTCGACGCCATCGAGGGTGGGCGGCCGACCGCGGCGATGCTCGACGAAGTGCTCCCCGATATCCCCGTCTACCTCGATGCGAACGATCTCCACTCGGTGTGGACGAACACGGCGGGCCTCGCCGAGCTCGGTATCGATCGCGACACTCCCAACCCGATCGGCGGCGAGATCGCGCGCGACGGGAACGGCGACGCCACCGGCATGCTGTACGAGACCGCTGGCACGCAGTTCGCCTGGGACTTCCTGAGCCGCGCGACGACGCAAGAAGACAAGGTCGGGTTCCTCGAGAACGCGTTCGCCGCCTACCTCGAGTCAGGCGTGACGGGTGCGACCGACATGGCGCTGAACGAGTCCGACGTCGACGCGATCCGCGCCCTCATCGCTCGGGACGGACGCCTGCCGTTCCCGATCACGGCGCACTGGATCCTCGAGCCGTCTGGTGACACCGAGCAGGATCTCGCGGGCGTCGCCCGCGTCGCTGCCCTTCGCGACCTCCTGGCCGCGAGCGAGGATTCCCGGTGGTTCCGCATCGCCGGGGTGAAGTTCATCATGGACGGGGTCATTGACGCGTGCACCGCCACCATGCGCGCACCGTACGCCGACGGCAGCAACTGCGACCCGATCTGGAGCGCGGAGCGCATCATGCCCGTCGCCGCCGCTGCCGATGCCGCAGGCCTGCAGATCGCCATGCACGCGATCGGCGACCGGACCAGCGAGATCGCTCTCGACGCGATCGAGCACTGCATCCGAGTCGGTGCGCTCCGCCCCCGTCGGCACCGCATCGAGCACCTCGAATCGGTCACCGATGCCACGATCGAGCGCATGGGAGAGCTCGGCGTCACTGCGTCGATGCAGCCGGTGCACTGCGATCCAGCCGTCCTCGCCAACTGGAAGGCGATGCTCGGCGACGACCGCCAGGAGCAGGGTTTCCCGTGGCAGAAGTTCCGGGAGGCGGGTGTGCCCATCACGCTCGGAACCGATGCGCCGACGGCGCCGCACGAGGCACTGCCCAATCTGTTCATCGCCCTGACCGGCGGCTCGGCGATCACACCGTCGCTCCCCGCCTACCACCCGGAGCGGGTGTTTACCGCGGAGGAGGCCTTGACCGCCCTCACCGCCGGCGGCGCCTACGCGGGTGAGATGGATCAGACCAGCGGCCGCATCCGCGCCGGACTCCACGCCAACTTCATCGTGCTCGACATCGATCCGCTCACGGCCGACCCGAGCGCACTCCTCGAGGCCAAGGTCCAGCAGACCTTCGTCCTCGGCGAGGAGAGCCACCGCGCCGCCTGACCGGCGCACCCGCCGAGCCGGCGTGTCAGCGCAGGTGCTCGACGTCTCCGGCGTTCACGGTGAGCTCGCCGCCGGTCGGCAGATCGACGACGAGCGCACCGTCGTCGGCGAGGGTGCGCGCCCGCCCGTCGACGATGCGATCCCCGGGGAGGTGCACGCGGACCTCTGCACCGACGGTCGCCGAATCGCGCAGGATCCGCGCACGCACCGCGGCCGGATCCTCGACGGCGAGCTGGACCAGACGCAGCAGCTCCTCCTCCGTGTCGGCGAGCACATCGTCGACGAGCGCTGCTCCCGCGGCATCGTCATCCGCGATCAACTGCGCACCGTCCACCGCGGCGCCCGCGGCGAGCAGAGACGTGGCGCGCTCGGTCGGGAGCTCGTCCGGCTCGAGCAGCAGATTGATCCCCGTGCCGACGATCACCGAACCGTCGGGCAGCAGCTCGCACAGAATCCCGCATAGCTTCAGCCCCGGCCGGTCGGCCTGGGCGTCCGCTGCGGTGCGCACGTGCACGTCGTTCGGCCACTTCACGACCACGCGCCGCGGTTCACGGCCGGAATCGTCGTCGGCGACGGTGAAGTACGACTGCAGCGCCGCGGTCACCGCAGAACCGGCGATAAGCGGAAGCCAGCCTGGGCCGAGTGGGAAGGCGGAAACGTTCCTCAGCAGGATCGACGCCGCGACGGCTTTTCCGGGCGGAAGTTCCCACCCCCGCCCCGCGCGCCCGCGCCCCGCCGTCTGCTCGGCGGTCGCGATGAGCGTGCCGTGGGGCAGGGCGGGCTCCGCGGCGACGCGCTCGCGCAGTACCGCGTTCGTGCTGCCGACGCTGTCGCGCCACTCGACGACCGGAAGCAGAGCACGCGTACGTGGAAGATCCATGGCTCGAGCCTAACGAGTCGGCGCAGACAGTAGAGAACCTCCGAGAGTTTCCCGGGAACCTTTGGAGGTCTCCTCACACGCGAGCGTCCCACCCCGCGGTAGGCTGGCCTCTGTGACTGCAGAAGAAGCGACCACGCACGCCCCCAGCCCCGACGCTCTCGCGACCACGGCCGGCCGAATCGCCGACCACCGCCGCAAGTATCAGGAGGCCGTCGGCGACCGTGACACCGCGGCAGCCGCGAAGCAGCATCCGCGCGGCAAGATGACCGCACGTGAGCGCCTCGCCGAGCTGCTCGACCCCGGCTCCTTCGTCGAGTTCGACAAGTACGTGAAGCACCGCACGCAGTCGTTCGGCATGGACGCGAGCCGGCCGTTCGGCGACTCGGTCGTCACCGGTGCCGGCACGATCCACGGCCGCCAGGTCGTCGTCTACTCCCAAGACTTCACGACGTTCGGCGGGTCGCTCGGCGAGGTCGCCGGCGAGAAGATCGTGAAGGCGATGGAGTTCGCGCTGAAGACCGGCGCTCCCCTCCTCGGCATCCTCGATTCGGGCGGCGCCCGCATCCAGGAGGGCGTCGTCGCGCTCAGCAACTACGCCAAGATCTTCCGGCTCAACACCATGTGCTCCGGCGTCATCCCGCAGATCTCAATCGTCATGGGCCCCTCTGCCGGTGGTGCGGTCTACTCCCCCGCACTCACCGACTTCGTCATCATGGTCGACAAGACGAGCCACATGTTCGTCACCGGCCCCGACGTCATCAAGACCGTCACGGGCGAGGAGGTCGGGTTCGAGGAGCTCGGTGGCGCGCTCACCCACAACCAGACGAGCGGCGTCTCCCACTACCTCGCGAGCGATGAGCACGATGCCCTCGACTACGCGCGCGCACTCATCAGCTACCTCCCCGACAACAATCTCGCGGAGCTGCCGGTCTACGACAGCGACACGGCCCTCGAGATTACCGATGCCGACCGCAAGCTCAACTCGGTCATCCCAGACAGCCCGAATCAGCCCTACGACATGAAGGCCGTCATCGAGGGCATCCTCGACTCGGGCGAGTTCCTCGAGGTGCAGCCCCTCTTCGCCCCCAACATGGTGATCGGCTTCGGCCGCGTCGAGGGCCGCACCGTCGGCATCGTCGCGAACCAGCCGGCGCAGATGGCGGGCACGCTCAACATCGACGCGAGCGAGAAGGCCGCGCGCTTCGTACGGTTCTGCGACTCGTTCTCAATCCCGATCCTCACGCTCGTCGACGTGCCGGGCTACCTGCCGGGCACCGACCAGGAGTTCCAGGGCGTCATCCGCCGAGGCGCGAAACTGCTGTACGCCTACGCCGAGGCGACGGTCCCGCTCGTGACGATCATCACACGCAAGGCCTACGGCGGCGCATACATCGTCATGGGGTCGAAGCAGATGGGCGCCGACTTCAACATCGCGTGGCCCACCGCGGAGATCGCCGTCATGGGCGGCGCGGGTGCCGTCAACATTCTGTACCGCAAAGAACTCGCTGCCGCGGCCGAGCGTGGTGAGGACGTGGAGGCGCTGCGCGCCGAACTCACCGCGAAGTACACCGCTGACGTGACGAGCCCGTTCCTCGCTGCCGAGCGCGGCGAACTCGACAACGTGCTCGAGCCGGCGGGCAGCCGCCTGGCAGTCATCAAGGCGCTTCGCGGTCTCCGCGGCAAGCGCACCGAGCAGCCCGCGAAGAAGCACGGGAACATCCCGCTGTGAAGCACGCACGCGTCGATGAGGATCCGCGCGAGGGCGACGCCCTCGCCGAATCCGAGCTGCCGCCGGACGCCGCGGCGCGCGACGCCGCGAAGCGCGAGAGCCTGGGTGACGTCGACGACGCGCTCCACGGCGACGACATCCGCTTCGTGACGCGGAACGTCAGCGACGAGGAGCGCGCCGCCGTGATCGCGGTGCTCACCGCCGCCCGATCCGACGAGACCCGCCAGGTGAAGTGGGTCGCGCGACGCGACCGCGAGCCGTGGGCGCGCTCCCAGCGCGTACCCGAGGGCATCGACGATCTCCTCGACAGTTGATGGACCGATGACGGGGAGCATGCATCCCCGCGCCGACCTGCAAGCTCTGGTCGAGCAGGGGACGTTGATCGAGGGCCTGCCGCAGGTGCGCCCGGAGACGTCGAGCGTGCGCCGCTCGTCGGTGCTCATCCTGTTCGGGGAGCTCGATCGGATCGACGCCGACAGCACCGCTCCGGTCCCCCGCGAACTCGATGTCCTGCTGCTGCGCCGGTCCGACGCGCTCCGCCACCATGCCGGCCAGATCGCCTTTCCCGGCGGCCGTGTCGAGCCCGCCGACGCCGACGCTGCCGCGACGGCTCTGCGCGAGGCGGCGGAGGAGACGGGGCTCGAACCGTCGGGCGTCGAGGTCATCGGCACGCTCCCCGACCTCCACATCCCGGTGAGCAACAACCTGGTGACCCCCGTGATCGGGTGGTGGCGTCGGCCCAGCGACGTCGCCGCGGACGAGAGCGAATCGGTCGATGTCTTCCGGGTGCCGGTGGCCGAGCTGCTTGATCCCGACCGTCGCGTCACGTCGGTACTCGACCGCGATGGACACCACCACCGCGGCCCTGCCTTCGTGCTGAGCGACCGCTTCGGCGGCCGCATCGTCTGGGGCTTCACGGGAATCGTACTCGCCTCGCTCTTCGACCAGCTCGGCTGGGCGATGCCGTGGGATCCGACTCGTGAGGCAACGGTGCACGGATGACCGGAGCGCCGGAACCCGTCGAGCACCCAGACGGGGATCCGCACCAGCTTTCTCCCCGGGAGCTCCGCAGGCTCGCCAGGCGTAGGCGACGGCGCGTGGGGACGGCGCAGCTCGTCCTCGTGCTCCTCGTCGCCCTGATCGCGGGCTATCAGTCCGACGTGGCGAAGAACCAGCTGGCACAGGCCAACGCGGAAGTCAGCGTCGCGGTGCAGGAGGAGGCCGGACACCCCGAGAACCCCGATGACGATCGCAGCGCCGCCGTCTTCTTCGACGGCTTCGGCACCTACAACTCCGACCACCTGGCCCGCACGCTGGGGCCCGGGGTCCAGGAGCTGTACGGCGGCGAGACCTGGTCTGTGAGCTACGGCAACGCTCCGCTCGCCTCCGACACGATCGCGGAGCGCGTGCTCGCTCTCGCGCAGGACAGCGGCAAGCGCGAACTCGACCTCGTCGGCTACAGCATGGGCGGCATCATCAATCTCGAGGTCGCGGCGTACCTCTCCGCCTCCCCCGAGGTCACGGTGCGGAGCATCACGCTCATCTCCTCCCCCGACGGTATCGAGGGGCTCCGCCCGCTCCAGCGGCAGGAGATGGACGCCGCCGAGCTCGTCTCTCAGATTCCCGGCGCCCAGTACTCGACTCCGCTCCGGTTCGTCGGCGAGATGTACTTCATGCGCGACCGGTACACGAGCGGCAACCCGGTGCAGCGCATCGAGCGCTTCTTCGGTGCCATCAAGCAGGCGCGAGTCAACCTCAGCGGGCCGACGTTCCCCGGCACCTGGTTGCTCGTCGACCAGGCGTTCGCGATCGGTTCGGCCGACCTGGAGGGCGAGCTGCAGACCATCTCCGAGCGCACGTCCCCGAAGGGACCCCGCCCCTCCGTGCTCTACCTCGGCACGGGCGCGCCAGGCAGGGACTACATGGTCGACGACGCCGTCTCATCGGCGAACATCTGCGGCTACGCCGCGCGGAACGCCATGCAGTGCACCATCAGAAAGGTGCCGGGGGCCGTCCACACGGCTCCGGAGCGCACCCTCGACGAGTACGAGGAGACCCTCGCCGATGTCAGCGAGCGCGTCCGCGGCAGCATCGAGCAGGCGGCGGAGCTCTACCTCCTCCGCTCCCCCGCCAGCCCGGGCGACGACCGGCGCCTCTTGGAAGACCCGGACGGCCCCTGGCGACAGAGATAGCTACCTCTCACGCATCACGCTCCGCCCGCCCGCCCGCCCAGGCCCGGGCCCGGGCCCGGGCCGCCCGGGCCCAGGCCGCCCGTCGAGACTGCGAAAAGTTCCCTTTCGGCCGCCTCGAAACGGCACTTTTCGCGATCTCGGCGGGAGTCAGAGTGGGTGCGGAGGCCGCGCTCTGAGAGTATAGGGCTGTGACAGAGAGAATCGGCATCGTGTGGAACCCGTCGAAGACGGATGGGGAGCGTTTGAAGAACGCATTCCGATCGGCCTTGCGCACCGCTCGTCTGGACTACGTCCCGCGGACGATGTGGTTCGAGACGACCCCGGACGACCCGGGTCAGGGCATGACCTCGCAGGCGCTCGAGGCCGGGTGCGACCTCATCATCGCGGCAGGCGGCGACGGCACGGTACGTGCGGTCGCCGAACGGCTCGGCGACGAGGGCGGCACGGCCGACCTCGCGATCCTCCCGCTGGGCACTGGTAATCTGCTCGCCCGCAACCTCGGGGTCCCGCTGGTGCGCCCGGCTGCCGCGTTCAGCCGCGCGCTGAAGGGAACCTCGAAGGCGCTCGACCTGGGCGAGGTGACGGCCACGCTGGAGTCGGGCGAACAGGTGAGGCACGGGTTCGTGGTGATGGTGGGCTTCGGCATCGACGCCCACATGATCGCCGAGACGGACGAGGAGCTGAAGGCGCGCGCAGGGTGGCTGGCCTACGTCGAGTCGTTCGGCCGGGTCGCGAACACCACCGAGGTCGTGCCGTTCTCGCTCACCATCGACGACGGTGAGACCGTCGAGGAGCGCGCACACACCATGCTCGTCGGCAACTGCGGCACGATCCAGGGCGGCATCACGCTGCTCCCTGCCGCGCAGCCGGACGACGGCGAACTCGACCTTCTCCTGCTGCGAGCGGACAACGCCGCCTCGTGGTTCAACGCCATGGGCAACATGGTGTGGGATAACGGGTTGAAGCGGCTCATCACGGGAGCGGTCGGCACGGGGCGCGCCGCGGAGAGCTCCGATTCGACGGCGCATCTGCGGGGCCGCAAAGTGCAGTGCGAGCTTCCCGAGGCGACACCGTTCGAGATCGACGGCGATCAGATCGGCAGCGTCACCGAGTTCGAGGTGACGATCCACCCGGGGGCGCTGCGCATCCGCTGACCCGCTGCGCACCGACTCAAGGCGCGCTGACTCGGGTCGTCCCGGGAATCAGCGCCCGGTCAGCGCGGCGTGGGTCGCGTATGCCTGCTGGTCCGTGAACGTGGCGACGTAGTCGAGGATTGCGCGGGCGCGACCCTGTCTGCGCAGTCCCGCCTCGCTGGTGTCTCCGCCGAGCACGCCCGGCCGGTCCCGCTCGAGCGCGAAGGCGGCCTCCGTAGCCCCCTCGGCCCACTCGAGCAGCGCGCGCGGAGCCCGCCCCCGGTCGTCGGGATCCGTGAGCCAGGCCTCGAACCCGAGCGCGAGCCCCTCGATCACCTGCGCCATGCCACGCTGCGCCTGCGCGTGCTCCGGGCGCTGGAGGACGAAGTGGGCGTGCACGAACTTCAGTACGGCCACCTCGTGCCAGGCCTGTTCCCCGAGCCGCACGTGCCCGCCGCGCACCGCGGGGTGCTCGTCGACGACGATCGAGGTTCGCAGGTGATCGATCCATCGGCGCGTGAAGCCCGACACGGCCCGCTCGCTCGCGATCCCGCCATCGTACGGCGCTGCGAGAAGCTCCTCGCTGAGCGACTGGTGCACGCGCTCGACTGCGGCGCGGAAGACATCGCGGTCAGCCATCCACCCGTCCTTCATCGCGAGACCGCGCCAGAGCAGTTCGAGCGATGCCCCCGGATCCCGCCAGTTGCGCTCCAATTCGGGCAGTGCGGCAGCGGCCAGGCGCGCGTCATCGCCCAGCCACGTCCCGAGCTCGCGTTCGACCTGCGCTCGCTGCAGCACCCCTGCTCTGGCGAAGTCGTCGAGATCGTGGATCGCGTACGCGATGTCATCGGCGAGATCCATGACAGCGCACTCGACCGTCTGCCTACCCTCCTCGATGTTCGGGAACGCCGCGCGGGCTTCGGCGAACTCGGTGAGCTCCCACGCGTAGACCGAGAACTTCTCGGCACCGCCGGCGACATCGATGCCGACGCCGCGCGGGCGCTCGTTCGCGGGAACCGACTCGAGTAACGTTCCGCGCCAGTCACCGCGCGTCCACGGGTACTTCAGCACCGCCGCGCGCACTGCCGCCGTGAGGTTGAGGCCGGGGAAGTCCCGGCCGAGCGTGTCGAGACTCGTGAGGATCCGCATGGTCTGCGCATTCCCCTCGAAGCCTTCGGCGAGCCCGAGGCGGTGACGCGCGATGCGATCCAGCGCCTGCTCGCCGAGGTGGCCGAATGGCGGGTGTCCGAGGTCGTGCGCGTGCCCCGCCGCCTGCGCGACGATGGTGTCGCACCCGCCGAGACGCGACACGATCGCCCCGGTGCGATCGTCGTACTCGGCCTCGCCCCGCTCGTAGGCTTCGTGCTGCGCCTGGCGGCCCGCAAGGTTCGCCGCGATGACGCGGGCGACAGCGCTCACCTTGAGGGAGTGCGTCAGACGGTTGTGCATGACGGGCCCGACCCCCGACTGCGGGATCACCTGGGTGACCGCGGAGAGCCGCGCGAAGTAGGGCGAGAACCTGATGCGCTCGAGATCGACGCGATACTCTTCGGGTTCCGGACCCCAAGCGCGTGATTCGGAGTCGGTCTCGTGCGCTGCCACTGCTGGGTCGGCTGAGCGGTGCTGCGAGGTCTCCCGCTCGGTGTAGCGCCGGGATTCGCGATCGGTCGTGGCCCGCACAGTCATAGGCCCATTCAAGCATGCGACGGGCAGATGACGTCGGTTTACGGCACCGGTTCGCGCGTCGTCGCGGTCGTGCGCGACCATGGACCCATGTCCGACTTCCCCGACTGTCCGAGCCCTGAGCACCTGCGCGGCGAGCGCACGAGCATCAAGTGGACGCGCTTCCCCGACGACGTGCTCCCGCTCTTCGTTGCGGAGATGGACTTCGCGGTCGCGCCGGAGATCCGGAAGGCGATCATCGAGCGGGTCGAGGCATCCGACTTCGGGTACCTCGACCAGGCTGGGCCACTGGCGACGGCGTTCAGCGCGTTTGCCGCTGACCGCTGGGGCTGGGAGGTGCCGGAGAGCCACGTCTTCCTCGCCACCGACGTGAGCGCGGGCATCGTCGAGTCGCTGCGCCTCGCCCGCCCGGGCCCCGGCAGAGTGCTCATCACCACGCCGGTCTATCCGTCGTTCTTCGAGATGCTCGAGGAGCTCCCCGTCGAGATCGTGCAGGTGCCGCTGCTCATCTCCGATGAAGCGGGTGCAGCACCGACCGCTCGACTCGACCTCGACGCCATCGAGCGGGAGTTCGCGAGCGAGGCGGGGATCGACGCCTTCCTGCTGTGCAATCCGCACAACCCGCACGGTCTGCTGCACGCGCACGAAGATCTCACCGCCATCGCCAGACTCGCCGCCGCGCACGACGTCTTCGTCGTCTCGGACGAGATCCATGCGCCGTTGACGCACCGCGGGGAGACGTTCGTGCCCTTCGCCCCGCTCGCGGCGGAAGCGGGGGCGCTCGCCGTGGTCGCGACCTCCGCCAGCAAGGGCTGGAACCTCGCCGGCGTGAAGTGCTCGGTGGTCGTCGCTGCAGACGACCGATCGGCCGACCTCCTCGAGCGCCTTCCTCCTGAGGTGGCGTGCCGGGCGAGCATCATCGGCCTCCACGCGAACGTCGCAGCGTTCACCGAGGGCCGCCCCTGGCTCGATGCCACCGTCGCCGCCGTCGAGCGGAACGACGATCTGCTCGCCGAACTGCTCGCCGAGCACCTGCCGGGGGCACGGCACTTCCGGCCCCGTGCCGGGTACCTCGCGTGGCTCGATCTGCGCGACGCGGGTCTCGGAGACGCCCCGTACACGCGGATCCTGACCGAGGCGCGCGTCGCCTTCAGCAACGGGGCATCGTTCGGCAACGGCGGCACCGGCCACGTCCGCGTGAACCTCGCCTGCGCACCCGACACCCTCCGTGAGGCGGTGGCGCGCATCGCCGCGCTCGCCCCCGTCTCCGACCGTCCCGACGAAAGCCGCATCCGATGACCGCACACACCGATCCCCGCGTCGTCCCCCCGAACTTCGACTGGGCGGGCTACGGGTTCGACACCAGACAGGTGCACGCAGGAGAGTATCCGGACCGCAATACCGGACTGCGCGTCCCCCCGATCGCGCTCTCGGCAGGGTATGTCTTCGACGAGTTCGACGACCAGGTCGACCGGTTCGCCGGACGATCGGTCGATCCCATCTATTCCCGCCAGGGCAACCCCACCAATGCTGTCGCCGAGGATCGGCTCGCCTCGCTCGAAGGCGGATCGGCGGCTGTGACGGTGTCGAGCGGACAGGCCGCCATCTCTTCGGCGCTCTTCGCGATCGCGCAGCAGGGTGACCACATCGTCTCCACGGCATCGATCTACGGCGGCACCCGCATCCTCTTTGGCAGGAGCTTCCAGCGCTTCGGCATCGACGTCGACTACGTGTGGAACGCTGACGACGACGCGGAGTGGGATCGGGCGATCCGGCCGAACACGAAGGCGATCTACACGGAGACGATCCCGAACCCCCGCAACGACATCACCGACCTGCGCCGGATCGCCGCGGTCGCGGCCCGGCACCGCCTCCCCCTCGTCGTCGACAATACGGTGGGCACCCCGGCGCTGATCCGCCCGTTCGAGCACGGTGCCGACATCGTCGTCCATTCCACGACCAAGTTCCTGACCGGGCACGGTGCCGCCGTCGGCGGTGCCGTCGTCGACGGCGGGCGATTCGACTGGGAGGCCGCAGAGCGGGCCGGCCGGTCCTACCCGCTCATCACCGCGTCCCCGAGGCCGGGCCTCGGCTCACTGCTCGAGCGCTTCGGAACCTGCGCCTACGCCCGCACCGTCAGGGAGCAGGTGGTGAACGACATCGGTCCGTCTCTCTCCCCCATCAACGGCTTCCTGCTGCACCAGGGCATGGAGACGCTGTCGCTGCGCATGGAGCGCCACGTCGCCTCTTCAGCGCGTATCGCCGCCTGGCTGGAGCAGCAGCCAGAGGTCGTGTCCGTGGACTACGCTGGCCTGCCCTCGAGTCCGCTGCAGTCCATCGCCCAGCGGGACTACCCCGCGGGCACCGGTTCCGTGTTCGCCCTCACCGTGAGAGGCGGGATCGACGGGGCACGCGCCTTCGTGAATCACCTCAGCGTGTTCTCGCGCATGACGGGTATCGGCGATACCCGCTCGATGGTGATCCATCCCCTGACCTCCACGCACGCCACGTTCGCCCCCGAGGTCACCGAGCGTCTGGGGATCACCCCCGGCCTGCTCCGTCTCTCGGTCGGACTCGAAACGGCAGACGACCTGATCGCCGATCTCCGACGAGGGCTCGACGCCGTTCCCCTGGCCCCCGCCTGACGGGTCTGGCGTCAGCGCGCGTTGTCGCGGTGCGCTGCCAGCACGCCCGCCCGGTCTCTGGCGGCGTCGACCGCGTCCGCGCGCGCCGCATAGCGGTGCTCGCCTCCGGGAAACGCAGCGGAACGCACCTCAGACGCGTAGGCCGTGATCGCGGCGACGGTGTCGTCGCCGATGGTGCCGTACTGCTTCACGAACTTCGCAGTCTTCCCCTCGGTGACCCCGAGCAGATCGTGCAGCACGAGCACCTGTCCGTCCGCGGGGCCTGCACCGATGCCGATGAGCGGCACGTCCAGCACCGACCGCAGTACCGCGGTGATCTCGGCCGGAACCGCTTCGATGACGATGCAGAACGCGCCCGCATCCTGCACCGCGAGCGCCTCATCGACGAGTCGCTCGGCGCTCGCCACGCTGCGCCCCTGCGCGCGCATGCCGCCGAGCGCCGTCGCCGTCTGCGGGGTGAGCCCGATGTGCCCGACGACGGGAATCCCCGCGGCCACGATGGCACGCACCCGGCTCAGTCGTGCTTGACCGCCACCCTCGATCTTCACGGCGTCGGCACCCGCCTCCTTCGCGAACCGGATCGCCGTCTCCACCGCCTGCGCGTCGGAGACCTCGGTCGACCCGAATGGCACATCGCAGACGACCAGCGCGGTCTCAGTGCCGCGGCGCACCGCCTGAGCGAGTACGAGCATCTCATCGACGGTCACTCCGACGGTGCTCTCGTGACCGAGGACCGTCTGCGCACCGGAATCACCGACGAGGACCATGTCGACGCCCGCCCGCTCAGCGGCCCGAGCTCCGGGATAGTCGTAGGCGGTGACCATGACGATCTGCTCTCCCTGAGCACGCATCTCGGTCAACCGGGTGAGAGTCATGCGGGGCATTTCAGTACTCCTCGATCGTGTGGCGCTCCTCAGCCTGCGGGCCGGGACTGAGCACCGTGTTGTCGATGAGGCGGACGCCTCCGACGCCCGCCGCCAGCGCGCAGAGCGTGGGCCCTGCCACCTCGCGCACCGGCTCCAGCGTATCCGGTTCGACGAACGCCAGGTACTCCGGTTCCACGCCCGCGGCGAGGAGGACTTCGAGCGCCCTGGCCCGCAGGTCGGCGACGTCGCGCTCGCCCTGGGCCACTGCGGTCGCAACGACTTCGAGCGCCCTCGGGACCGCGAGCGCCCGCTCACGGTCGCTCGGGCTCAGCCGCACATTGCGACTCGAACGAGCGAGCCCTCCGCGCTCCCGCGAGGTCGGGCAGGCGACGATGTCGACGGCGAGCCCGAGGTCGGCGACCATGCGTCGGACGACGAGCAGCTGCTGCGCGTCCTTCTGCCCGAAGTACGCGGCGCGCGGGCCGACGGCGATGAGTAGCTTGGCGACGACCGTGGCGACGCCGTCGAAGTGCGCGCTGCCACGGCCGGCCCCCTCGAGCGATTCCGTCAGGGGTCCGGTCACGCGGACGGTGGTCGCGAAGCCCTCGGGGTACATTTCACGCGCGGAAGGAGCGAACACGATGTCGACGCCCGCCTCACGGGTGAGGTCGAGATCTCGCTTCTCGTCGCGGGGGTAGGCCTCGAGGTCGGCCGCGTCGCCGAACTGCGTCGGGTTCACGAAGATTGATACGACGACCGTCCCATGTGCGTCTCGAGCGCGACGGATGAGCGAGAGGTGCCCCTCATGGAGGGCACCCATCGTGGGTACGAGACCGACATCGCCCGCTCCGGCGAGCATCGCCCGCAGCTCGCCGACGGTGCGCGCGATCCTCATGAGCGATCCTCCTCATGGAGTTCGGTGCCGCGTACGCGTGCGGCGAGCGAGCGGGTCGACGAGACCAGCGCATCGAACAGTGCGAGTTCGCCAGGCATGCGCTCGGAGACGGCGCGACGCTGCCGCTCGACGGTCTCGTCGTCGCCGCGCACCACCGGACCGGTCAGGGCCCCGGCGGCACCGTGCTCGGCCCAGTTCGACGCCGCGGCGCGCACGAGCGGCACGAGGGCATCACGCGGCACTCCCGCGGTCGCGGCGAGCGTCTCCGCAACACCCTCGACCGTGACGAGGAAGTTCGAGGCGATCGACGCCGCTGCGTGGTAGGCGGCGCGATCCTCGTCGGCGACCGTGAACGCCCGCATGCCGAGATGTGCAGCCAGCGCTTCACCGACCCCGAGCGCTCGAGGGGTCGTCGCTGCGACCGCGGCGGGCACCCCAGAGAAGGGGTGCGGTCCCCCGGAGCTGACGTCGTCGAGATCAGCTCCCGTCACCGTAATCAGGGGGTGAAGGCTGAACGCCTCGTGCGGAGCGAGTGGGGCGAGCGTCGTCGCCCCTGACATGTGGCCGACGATGCGACCGGGGGCGATGACACCGGCGGCGTCCGCGATGGCGCCGTCGGGCACCGCCAGGATCACGACGTCGGCGTCCGACCCGTCGCTCCCGTGCCCCGACGGCTCCGCCGCGACGTCCGCCCCCGCGGCGAAAAGTGCTGCGGTCAGCGATCGCCCCATGCGACCGCGCCCCACGATCTGGATACGCACGTGCTGACCGCTACGCTTCGAGGCCGTACAGGTTCGGCTCTGGCGCGAGGACGACACCGAACTCCTGCTGCACCCGCTGCACGACGAAGCGCGCGAGTTCCGCCACATCGCCGGCGGTCGCTCCGCCGCGATTGGTGATCGCGAGGGTGTGCTTCGACGAGACCGCCGCCCCGGAGCCCGGAAGATGAAAACCGCGGGTGATGCCCGAATTCTCGATGAGCCACGCGGCCGACAGCTTGATCATGCGCTCGGGCGCAGCATCCGGGATCCGCAGCGGTGCCCCCGCTGCGAGCTCCTCGAGCGAGGTCACTGCCGGTGCCGGCTCCGCGCCCGGCACCGGGAACCGCGGCGCCTCCATCGGCAGTGTGCGAGCGAAGTGCTCGGTCACGATGGGGTTCGTGAAGAACGAACCCGAGCTCCAGGTGTCGTGATCCTCGGGGTCCAGAACCATGCCCTTCGATGCCCGAAGCCGCAGCACGGTGCGTCGAAGCTCCCGGATCGACACGCGATCACCGACGGTGACGCCGAGAGCGTCCGCGAGCTGACCGTATGCCACGGGGCCGCTGAGCGGGTTGTTCCGGTCCTCGTTCGCCCACAGCAGCAGGTCGATCGAGAGGACAACGCCAGCCAGGCCCTCCTTGATCGCCGAGGTGCGGTATCCCAGCGCGAGTTCGGCGGCGGGAATGCGGCGCACCTCGTCGGCTTCGAAGTCCAGGAAGGTAATGGAGTGCAGCACGTCAGACAGTTCCTGCCCGTACGCGCCGATGTTCTGCACTGGCGCGGCCCCGGCGCGACCGGGGATGCCCGAGAGAGCTTCGATGCCCGACCAGCCGCGCTCCACCGAGGCCTCCACCAGCTGATCCCAGTCGTGCCCGGCCTGCACGCGCAGGCGCACGCGGCTCTCGGGCGTGGAATCGCTCTCCACGACCTCGATGCCGGTGTTCCTCACGAGCAGCACCGTCCCGGGAAAGCCCTCGTCGGAGACGACCGTGTTCGATCCGCCCCCGAGCAGCATCCACGGCTCGTCGTCCGACCAGAGCCGGGACGCGTGCCTGACAAGCTCATCCGACGTCTCCGCCAGGATCACTTCGTCGGCGGCCCCGCCGACCCGCATCGTCGTGAGCTCGGCGAGGGTGCCGTCAGCGACTCCCGTCACGCGAACGCCACCCGCACCTGCGACTTGCCAAGCACCGTCTGCCCGCCGAACACCACCTTGACGTCGATGCGCGCGGTGCGGGCCTCGACGTCGACGGCGCCCACGGTCGCCGTCACGGTCAGCTCGGCCCCCGTCTCGGGGTCGACGGGCACGGGACGCGTGAAACGCGCCTGCGTGTCCTGCACCCATCCGGCTGAGCCGAGCCACTCCACGACGGGCGTGCTGGCGACACCCATCGTCAGCATGCCGTGCGCGAGGACTCCGGGAAGCCCGACGGACCGCGCGACATCGTCGCGGTAGTGGATCGGGTTGAAGTCGCCGGAAGCACCCGCATAGCGCACGAGCTCGTCGCGCTGGAGCACAGCGGTCCGCTCGGCGACGACGTCGCCGACGGCGAGCTCGGAAATGTTCGGAGCGATCATGCGGCGCCTCCCTGCTCATCCTCCGCCGCGCGCACGACGAGCGTCGACACGGCCGTGACCACGTGGTCACCAGCGGCGTCCACGATCTCGCTCGATGCGGTGACCATGGAATGGCCCCCGAGCTGCTTCACCGCGGTGATCGTCAGCGTCGCGGTGAGCTCGTCTCCGGCGACGACGGGTCGCGAGTAGGTGAACCGCTGGTCTCCGTGGACCACCCGAGAGAAGTCGACTCCCGCGTCGTCGTCGGCGAGCAGCTGGGCGAGCGTCGCCTCCTGGACAACGACCGGGAAGGTCGGCGGCGCGACGACGTCCGAGTAGCCCGCCGCGCGAGCGGCTTCGGGGTCGAGATTGACGGAAGCAGAGCTCAGCACGGCCCGCGCGAACTCGCGCACTTTCTCGCGCCCCACGAGATAGGGAGCGGTCGGCGGGTACGTCCGGCCTTGAATATCTGGATTCACCACGGGGCCAGTCTAGTCTTCGACGCACGCGACGCGACGCATCGCCGAGCACCCCCATATGTGGACTCCGGCAACGATTCCCGCCGAGGTTTGTACGTCTCCTCCAAGATTCCGCCCACTCCCTCCCATATGCTGGTGGTCATGTCGCGCATCCGTAAAGTGCTCATCGCCAACCGAGGCGAGATCGCCGTCCGCATCATCCGAGCCGCGAAAGACAACGGCATCGCGTCGGTCGCGATCTACGCCGATCAGGATCGCGATGCGCTCCACTCCCAGCTCGCCGACGAGGCCTACTCCCTGAACGGCACGACGAGCGCCGAGACCTACCTCTCCATCGAGAAAGTGCTGGGGGCCGCTCGGCGCTCGGGCGCCGACGCGGTGCACCCCGGTTACGGCTTCTTGGCCGAGAACGCCGACTTCGCGCGCGCGGTCATCGCCGCGGGCATGACCTGGATCGGACCGGGACCCGACGCCATCGAGCGACTGGGCGACAAGGTGTCGGCACGGCACGTCGCCGAGAAGGTCGACGCCCCGCTCGCAGCGGGAACGAGCGACCCGGTCTCCGGCGCCGACGAGGTCATCGCGTTCGCCGACGAGTACGGCCTGCCCGTCGCGATCAAGGCGGCATTCGGGGGCGGCGGCCGCGGCCTCAAGGTCGCGTACGAGCGAGACGAGATCGCCGAACTCTTCGAATCGGCCACTCGCGAGGCCGTCGCAGCATTCGGGCGCGGTGAGTGCTTCGTCGAGAAGTACCTCGAGAAGCCGCGTCACGTCGAGACGCAGTGCCTCGCCGACCAGCACGGCAACGTGGTGGTCGTATCGACCCGCGACTGCTCCCTTCAGCGGCGCCACCAGAAGCTCGTCGAGGAGGCCCCGGCGCCGTTCCTGACCGACGAGCAGCGCACCGAGCTCTACCGCGCGTCCAAGGCGATCCTGCGCGAGGTCGGATACGTCGGCGCGGGCACCTGCGAGTTCCTCGTGGCCCAGGACGGCACGGTGTCCTTCCTGGAGGTGAACACGCGACTGCAGGTCGAGCACCCCGTCTCCGAGGAGGTCACGGGGCTCGATCTGGTCCGCGAGCAGTTCCGCATCGCTGCGGGCGGGACGATCGACTACGAAGATCCCGAAGCGCACGGGCACTCCTTCGAGTTCCGTCTCAACGGTGAGGATCCGGGCAACGGATTCCTCCCGGCCCCCGGTCCGGTCGCGCTCTTCAAACCGGCCTCTGGCCCCGGGGTGCGCGTCGACACGGGTGTCGCCTCTGGAGACGTCGTCTCCGGCGCCTTCGACTCGATGCTCGGCAAGCTCATCGTGACCGGCAGGACCCGCGAAGAAGCGCTGGAGCGCTCGCGTCGTGCCCTCGACGAGTTCGAGATTCAGGGTCTCCCGACCGTTCTCCCGTTCCACCGCAAGATCGTGCGGGATCCCGCGTTCACCGCGGAGGACGGCGCGTTCGGCGTGTACACGCTCTGGATCGAGAACGAATTCGTGAACGATATCGAGCCGTGGGAAGGGCAGATCGCCCAGCCCACGCAGGACCAGAAGGTCCGCTCCGTGGTCGTCGAGGTCGCCGGCCGACGTCTCGAGGTCGTCATGCCCGCCACCCTCGTGCCGATCGCGGATCAGGACATCACGCGGGGCCCTGCCCCCCGCCGCGCCCAGACCGCCGCGGTCGCGGGCAAGGGCGGCGATTCTGTCACCGCTCCGATGCAGGCGACCGTCGTCAAGGTCGCGGTTGAAGAGGGGCAGAGCGTGGAGAACGGCGAACTCGTCGCGGTGCTCGAGGCGATGAAGATGGAGCAGTCCATCTATGCCCACCGCGACGGTGTCGTCACCGGCATCGATGCGCCGATCGGGCAGACGGTGTCCAACGGACACCTGCTGCTCTCGATCGTCGACCCGGAGTAGGTCAGCCCTTCCAGCCGCCGAGCCAGTCCGAGCTGGTGTCGCCGAGCGCGGCCTGCCAGAGCGGGCCGAACGAGATGCGGCGCACGCCGAGTTCGGTGAGTTCCGCGAGGCCGCCCGCTGGCGACCCCGTACGCGGGTCCGCCGTGACGTTCACGGGCACCGACACGGCGGCGACGAGCCTGGACACCGCTGCCGCGTCTGGCAGCTTCACGGGGTACACCGACCGCGCCCCGGCCGCCTCGAGTGCGACGACCCGCGCGACCGCCTCGGCGAGAGGATCCTCGAACGCATCAGTGCCGTGGATGAGCGCGTCGGTACGGCCGTTGATGACCACCTCGACCCCGGCCTCGTCGCAGGCTTGACGGATTGCGGCGATGTAGTCGGCGTGCTCGTCGCGATCGCGGATCCTTCCGCCTTGCGAGTGCACGGTGTCCTCGACGTTCATCCCGACTGCCCCGGCCTCCATCACGCGACTCGCGAGCTCGCGGGCGTCGAGACCGTACCCCGACTCCACGTCCACGCTGACCGGGATCCCGACGGCCGCCGTGATGCACTTCACCAGCCCGAAGTACGTGTCGACGTCGATCTGTTCGCCGTCCTCGTAGCCGAGGCTGTTCGCGACGGGGTGGCTGCCGATGGTGGCACCGGGGAACCCGGCCTGTTCGACGAGTGAAGCCGACCAGACGTCCCAGCTGGTCGGCAGGACGAGGGTGCGCCCGGAAGCGTGGTCGGCGGCGAAGGCCGCTGCAGCGGTCGAGAGATCGATCATGTGGAGCTCCAGTTTCAGGTGTCTTGGTGCGGTCGGTCGCGGTTACGCGGCCGTAGTCTCGTGGGGCTCCCGAGCGGGCGTCAGCGGGATCGGAATGTTCCCGGTCTCGAGGCCGCGGCTGGAGAGCACCTCGGAATGGGCGATCTCCCCCGTCGGGAGATGGAAGTCGACGCGGCGCGACGAGGCCACGCGACCCGCGAGATGCTCGACATTCGGCAGCAGCTCGTGGGTGACGGACTGGATGACCCGCTCGATCACCGCCTCGTTGCCGACCGTGATGTCGATCGCAAGCTCCCACTCGTCCGGGCGGTCGGAGACCGTCACGGTCGCATCGGCGACCTCCGGGTAGACGCGCAGACTTCTCTCGATGTGCTCCGCAAGAAATTCGCTCACCGTTGAGCTCCTCACTGATTCGCTGTGGGATGCCATCGTGCACGATGTGATCGCATCCCCGGATTTCTCAGGATACTGGTCCGTCGCTGGAACGGGCACTGTGTCAGCCGTGGATCTGCTGAACTCGAGCATTCGCAGATCACTTCTCGGCGCGGATACCGAGAAGTTCGAGCGTTGCCCGCTCCAGGGCGGCCTGGTACACGTCCTGCCCCTCTTCGACTCCCGCGGCCGCGAGCGCCGGGGCCACAGTCACTCCGTGCTCGTACTGCTCCACGATCCTCGGATCCACGTACGAACTTCGCGCCACCGCTGGCGTGTTGCCGAGGTATCCGGAGACTTCTCTCATGGCGGCCGCGACGGCGCGCTTGCGCGAAGCGGCGGACTCGCCGTGCTCCTCGGTCCGCGCGAGCGCCGCTGCGGCGAGGACCGTGGCGTGCCAGGTGCGGAAGTCCTTGGCCGTGAGCTCCTCCCCCAGCTGATCGCGAAGATACTCGTTGACCGCTTCGGCTCCGAGATCGGTCCAGCGGTTCACACGCTTGTAGGCCAGGAGGCGATCGCTCCCTCCGCGTCGCCGACGCATGATGTCCACGGCGGTGATGGCGGCCCGATCATCGATCTCGATCCTGTGCTCGACCTGCGACTTCCCGACGAACGAGAACACGAGCACATCGCCGCGCTTCCGCACGTGTCGCCTGAGCAGCGTTGTCAGCCCGAAGGAGTCGTTCTCCGCGTATGCGTCTGATCCGATCCTGAAGTATCCGAGATCCAGAAGCCGCACTGCCGCGGCGGCCGCTCGCTCGAGACTCATGCCGTCCCGTCCGAGATCGGCGAGCATCGCCTCGCGCGCCGTCGGCAGCAGCGTGGCCGCCCGGGTGACCCGCTCGAACTTCTCATCGTCCCTCCGCCTGCGCCACTCGTCGTGATACCGGTACTGCCGTCGGCCCGCATCGTCGGTACCCACCGCCTGGAGGTGGCCGAGTGGGTCGGGGGTGATCCACACGTCGGTCCAGGCAGGCGGGATCGCGAGCGCTCGGATGCGCGAGATGTCCTCCGAGCCCAGGCGTTCGCCGTGCTCGTCGAGGTAGGTAAAGCCTCGCCCATGCCGTTTCCGCGTCCACCCCGGCCGGTCTGGCGAAGTGCGGCGCAACCGTGTCACTGCGCTGCTCCGGCGTCCGCCTCGGCCAGGTCAACGATCCGTCGCGACATGCCCGCGAAGATCAAGCCGTGGAACGGGAGCACCGCGAGCCAGTAGAGCCTGCCGCTGAGGCCCCTGGGGAAGAACACGGCGCGCTGCCGGTACTCGAGTCCATCGTCCCCTTCGGCGATCCCGAGTTCCAGCCAGGCCTGACCGGGCACCCGCATCTCGGCGCGCAGACGCAAGAGCTGCTCCGGTTCGCTCGCTTCGACCCGCCAGAAATCGATAACGTCGCCCACCCGCGCAGCGGAGCGGCTCCGCCGACCGCGCTGCAGTCCGACACCGCCGACAACCCGATCCATCCACCCGCGGATCGCCCACAGCAGCGGGGGCGAGTACCACCCGTTCGCTCCGCCGATGCCCTGGATCACGGACCACAGCGCCGCGCGAGACGCCACGGTGGCCCGGGAGCGGGTGTCGGTGAAGACCAGGTGCCCCGCCCAGTCCGGATCGCTGGGGAGCGGTTCGCTCGGAGCGCTCTGCACCGGCGCATCGACCCAGCTCGTCTCGACGCGATCGAACGCGATGCGTCCCATCGCGAGTCGCACCGCCTCACGATAGGGCGTGAGTCCGCCCGCAGGTCTCGGCATCATCTCGTCCACGTCATGGTCGTGCATGACGCAGTCGTTCTGCAAAGACTCCACGAGCGGGCCGGCGATTTGACGCGGAATAGGCGTCACGAGGCCCACCCAGTGCGAGGCCAGCCGGGGCGTGAAGACGGGCAGTGCCGCGATGCGACGCTGCGGCAGGCCGGCCACGACGGCGTACCCGTTCATCATCTGCCCGTACCGCAGTACGTCCGGTCCCCCGATATCGAGGGCGCGGGAGACTTCGGGGCTGACCCTGGCAGCGGCGAGGAGATAGTGCAGGACGTCGCGCACCGCGATCGGCTGGATGAAGTTGCGCACCCACCTCGGCGCAGGCATGTACGGCAGCACCTCGGTGAGATGCCGGACCATTTCGAAGGACGCAGAGCCTGACCCGATGACCACTCCCGCCCGGAGCACGAGCGTCGGCACCCCGGATCCGAGCAGAATCTCACCGACCTCCTTCCGCGACGCCAAGTGGTCCGACAGTTCGGCGTCGTGCGGAAAGAGCCCACCGAGATAGATGATTCGCCGAACTTCCGCGCGAGCCGCTGCGACCGCGACCGCCTGAGCGATCTCCCGGTCTTTCGATGCGAAGCCTTTGCCACCGGACATCGAGTGGACGAGGAAGTAGGCGGTGTCAACGCCGTCCATCGCGCGGACGAGAGCCTCGACGTCGCTGGCGTCACCGGTCTCGACCTCGACCTCGCCGGCCCAGGGGAGCGAGGCGAGTCGCTCGGGCGATCGGACGAGCACGCGCACCCGGTACCCGGCGTTCAGCAGCCGAGGGGCGAGCCGACCTCCGAGATACCCGGTGGCGCCAAGCACGAGCACGCGGGGAACCGCGCCCTCCGCATCTACCGGGGCACGAAGAGCCGATTCGTGGCCCGTGGGGTCGCTGAGCGCACCTCCCGGATCGGCAGCCGCGTGTCGCGCGTTATCGTTTGACATGGAGTGATTGTTGCAGGTGGGAAACTTTCTCGGAAAGGGGTGGCGCTCAAGCGCCGGCGACCTGTACACATGGAGGGCCCCGGTGCGGGCGCACAGAATCTTCCAAACCGGCTCTGAGTCCGCTCCGAATAGGGGGTAAACGCCACGCTGATGGCGACCGTTGTTATCCCAGAAAGGACTCTCACCATGAAGAACTCACCGAACCGTCTGCTCGGCGTCGTCTTCGGCGCCGTCTACCTGCTCGTAGGCCTCCTTGGATTCACCGTGACCGGCGGGGTCGACTTCATCGCCACCGACGGCGGTCTGCTCCTCGGCATCTTCGAGGTGAATCCGCTGCACAACGTCGCCCACCTGCTGATCGGCGCGGTGCTGCTCATCGCAGGCCTCGCGTCGACCCCGGCCGCCAAGGGCGCCAACGGCGTGATCGGTGCCGCCTACCTGCTGCTCGGCATTGTCGGCTTCTTCATCGCCGATACCGCGGCGAACATCCTCGCGCTGAACACCGCAGACCACGTGCTTCACCTGGGCAGCGCACTGGTTCTGCTCGGGGTCGCTATCGCAGCCGACAAGCGCGTCACCGCTTCGGGACCCGTGCGCTGATGTTCGGGCAGATCTGGTCGGCTCTAGCATCGCTAGGATCCGGACTCATCTTCTTCGCTGTCGCGGCTGGGAGCGAGTGGTGGCTGGCCGCTCCCCTCATCGCTATGGCGCTTGCGGAGACCGGGTACGGGCTCGCGGTACTCAGAGCCGGCCGGGTTGTCGCCCCGCGAGCTGCGATCACCGGCAGCGTGGCGGCGATGCTGCTCGCCTTCGGTCTCCTCTTCACCTCGACGATCGGTTTCGTTCCGGCGATCGCCATGATCGGCCTGCACTGGATCGTCGCCGTGCTCGCCGCTCTCGTGCTCAGGAGCCGCCGTTCGGAGCAGCGGGCACCGGCTGGGCATCCCCGACCCGGCGCGTTCGCGCTCTCCATGACGGTCGCCGCGCTGGTCGTCTCTGCCGTCACCACGCCGGCGCTCGCCAACACGGGTCCAGGCGAGTTCGCCGTTCCGCACGGGACGCTCCACCAGCACCACTAGCGGGAATACCGGGTGCGGCGGAGCGTTGCACTCCGGTATGGCACTTCCTCCGCTCTCGATTCTCGACCTGGCCACCGTTGAACCGGACGGGAGCATACGCGACGCGTTCGCGCACTCCGTGAACGTCGCTCAGAGCGCCGAACGCAGTGGGTATCAGCGCGTCTGGTACGCCGAGCACCACAACATGCCGTCGATCGCCTCCAGCGCGACGGCGGTCTTGATCGCCCACGTCGCGGCGCGCACCGAGAACATCCGGCTCGGCGCGGGCGGCGTGATGCTGCCCAACCATTCGCCCCTCGTCATCGCCGAGCAGTTCGGCACCCTCGCCGAGCTATCGCCCGGCCGCATCGACCTGGGGCTCGGCCGCGCGCCGGGGACGGATGGGGCCACCTTCCGCGCCCTCCGGAGAAGCCACGCGTCGGCCGACAACTTCCCGAACGACGTACTCGAGCTCCAGCGGTTCTTGAGCGACGAGATCCCGCCGTCGCAGGTCAATGCGTACCCGGGCCGCGGCACGGAGGTTCCGCTTTGGATCCTCGGCTCGAGCATGTTCGGCGCCAGCCTCGCCGCGCAACTCGGCCTCCCGTACTCCTTCGCGTCGCACTTCGCGCCGCAGCTGCTGCACTCGGCGATCGAGCACTATCGCGCCCACTACGTGCCCAGCGAGCGCAACCCAGAACCGTACGTGATGGCGGGGGTGAACGTGGTCGCCGCAGAGTCGGACGAGGCAGCCGAGGCCCTGCACGCACGCGCAGAGGTCAGCCGCGTACGCGGGTTCCTCTCACGAGGACGCGATATTCCCCTCACCGAGGACGAGGCGGCCTCGCTCATCGATACGCCTGCCGGCCGGGAGATCCGGGGAATGATGCAGCACACCGCGGTCGGCGGTCGCGAGCGGGTCCACCGGGAACTCGAGTCGTTCGCCGCGAGCGCCGGCGCCGACGAGCTGATCACCGTTCACATTGCCCCGACGCGCGCGGAACAGCTCGCTTCGGTGAGGATCACGGCACCAGACGCCTGACGCCAGGCGTACGGCCGCCCTATGCGACGACGCGGACGACGCCGGTCATCTCGGGGTGCACCGAGCAGTCGTAGGCGAACTCCCCCGCCGCGTCGAAGACGTGGGTGTACGTTCCCGACTGCATGAGCTCGCTGACGAACTCGCCGTCTTCCGCGACGACGTCGTGCTCCATGCTGCCCGCGAACTCCCAGGTCACGGCATCGCCGACGGAAATCTCGACATCGGCGGGCTCGTACCGGTTATCGACGACGGTCACCGTGACGGCCGCGGTCGCGCCGTCGTCGGAAGGCACGGCTTCCGGCTTGGCGGGAGCGCAGCCGGTGACGCCGACGAGCAGCGCGAGGGCCGCGACACCGGCGAGACCGCCCGTGACCGCGCGGCGTCCGATCACTCGACGACCTCGACGCCGTACTGCATGTGCATGGCGCGCGCCGCATCGGTGATCGCACCCGTCAGCGACGGGTAGACGGCGAAGGCGGAGGCCACCTGATCGACCGTGAGCCGGTGCTCGACGGCGAGCGCCAGCGGGAAAACGAGTTCGGAGGCGCGCGGGGCGACGATGACACCTCCGATGACGGTGCCGGAGACCTTCCACGCGAAGAGCTTCACGAATCCGTCCTTGATCCCGACCATCTTCGCGCGCGGATTCACGGGGAGCGGGATCGTGTGGGAGACCGCCTTGGCCATGTCGGATGCCCCGGCGAGGGATTTCTCGTTCCAGCCCACCGTCGCGATCTCGGGACTCGTGAACACGTTGGCGGCGACGTTCCGCAGATTCAGTGGACGAACGAAGTCGCCGAGCGCGTGCATGATGGCCGTGCGGCCCTGCATCGAGGCGACCGAAGCCAGGGGGAGCATGGCGGTGCAGTCGCCAGCCGCGTAGATCGACGGCACCGACGTGCGGGCGACCTTGTTCACGTAGATGTGCCCGCTCTCGGTGAGCTCGATGCCCGCGGCTCGGAGCCCGATGCCCTGCGTGTTCGGCAGCGACCCGACCGCCATGAGGCAGTGGGATCCGGTCACCTCGCGGCCGTCCGCGAGCTTGACCAGGACGCCGTCCTCGGTGCGGGTCACCGACTCCGCGCGCGACTTCGACATCACGTTCATGCCGATGCGCTTGAACGCCGACTCGATGACCGCTGCCGCGTCGGCGTCCTCGCCGGGGAGCACCTGGTCTCGGCTGGAGACGAGCGTGACCTCTGCACCCAGGGTGCGATAGGCATTGGCGAATTCGGCACCGGTGACGCCCGAGCCGACGACGATGAGGTGCTCGGGGATCGACCGGAGCTCGTACAACTGCTTCCAGGTGAGGATCCGCTCGCCGTCGGGCTTGGCCGAGTCGAGCTCTCGGGGCCGCGAGCCGGTCGCGATGACGAGGGTGTCGCCCTCGATCCGATCGAAGTCGGTGCCGCTGTCGCCCGCAGCGGTCGAGACGACGACCGCGTTCGGTCCGTCGAGACGACCCTCGCCGTGCACTACGCGCACACCGGCCTCCTGCAGTGCGTTCAGCATGTCGACCGACTGCGCACCTGCCATGGCGAGAAGCCGCTTGTTGACAGCGGCGAGGTTCACGGCGACCTCGGGCCGCACGGGCTTGCCCCCGCTCCCCGGAAGGAACGACTGCACGCCAAGGATGTCGGAGGAGCGGACGGCGGAAACGGCATCCGCCGTCGCGATGAGACTCTTCGAGGGAACGACGTCGGTCAGCACGGTCGCTCCGCCGACGCCTTCGCGCTCGATGAGGGTCACATCGGCACCGAGCTGAGCTCCGGCGAGCGCCGCCTCGTACCCGCCGGGGCCGCCGCCCAGAACCACGATCCTGTCTTTGCGGTCTCTCGCTCTCGCCATGACCGTCAGTTTACCGCTCATGCGCGGGGGCGACTGCACGATTACGTACACTCGTCGAAGACACGGTATGGTCCAGGCATCGGGCACCGAGCAGCGCAGCTGAGGGGATTGAGATGGCGGAACGCAGGACACTCGAGCGAGACCCCGGAATGCCGACGAGCAGCTGGCGATTGCGGAGCGACGCGTGGGAGTACCTCCGTTTCGCGGTGAAGCGCCTGGTCCACTCGGATGACCCGGGTGCCCTTTCGCACGACAGCGAGCTGTTCCGCTCGCTCCGCGCCCTCGAGACCATCGAGATGTACTGGGCGGGCTTCGGCCAGCGCTACGTCGCGGCGATCGCCGAGCTTCTGGAGGAGGGCGAGTATCAGCTCGCCCTCGAGCGCATCGGCCGCGTCGTGCAGCGCCTGCGCGGCAGTTCGGTCCCCGACGATCCGCGCGAGGATCAGCTCGACGACGCCGAGCGCGCCGAATGGCAGGACGACGGGGATCCCCGCCCGCGCTTCGAGGTGCTGGTCGTCGACGAGACCACCGCGGCCGACCGCGACGCCCTGCACTCGGAAGCGCTGCGTCTCCGGGGACCGGCCGATTCGTTCATCTACGACTTCGTCATCGTCCCATCCGCCGACGACGCGATCGCCGCCGTCCTCACGAACCCGAAGATTCTCGCGTGCATCGTCCGCCCGGGGTTCAGCGACCGGACGCATCAGCCCCTGAGCCGCGATCTGCGCGACACCATCGACCTGGCCAGGGAGACGGCCGGACTGCACCCGGACTCCTCAAAGAGCGCGCTGGCCTCCGTGCAGCGTGTGCTCGGACTCGCCGACACTCTCGCCGCGCTCCGGCCGGAACTCGACCTCTACCTCGTCGCCGGAGCGCACATCGAAGATCTCGCTGGCGTGCTCACGCGGCGCTTCCGCCGCGTCTTCCGGCGCGAGGACCAGCTGGAGCTCCATCTCACGCTCCTCCGCCGCATCTCCCACCTCTACGACGCCCCGTTCTTCTCGGCGATCCAGTACCACGCACGGCGCCCCGTCGGCGTGTTCCACGCGCTGCCGATCGCTCGCGGTGGGTCGGTGGTGAACTCGAAGTGGATCAAGGATCTCGTCGACTTCTACGGACTCAACCTCCTGCTTGCCGAGACGAGCGCGACCTCGGGTGGGCTCGACTCGCTCCTCGCCCCGACGGGAGCGATCAAGAAGGCCCAGGATCTCGCCGCGCGTGCATTCGGGGCGAAGCGGTCGTTCTTTGTGACGAACGGCACGTCGACCGCGAACAAGATCGTGCATCAGGCTCTCGTCTCCCCCGGCGACGTCGTACTCGTCGACCGCAACTGCCACAAGTCGCACCACCACGCGATGATGCTCACCGGTGGCCGGACGGCGTACCTGGAGGCGTATCCGCTGGACGAGTTCGCGTTCTATGGCGCCGTGCCGTTGAGCCGGGTCAAGCAGCTATTGCTCGACTACCGTGCCGCGGGCAGGCTCGATGAGGTGCGCATGATCACGCTCACGAACTGCACCTTCGACGGCATTGTCTACGATCCGGAGCGGGTCATGGCGGAGTGCCTGGCGATCAAGCCCGACCTCGTCTTCCTGTGGGACGAAGCGTGGTTCGCGTTCGCCGCGTTCCACCCGGTCACGCGCCGCCGCACGGCCATGGCTGCCGCGAAGCGACTCGAGCAGCGCTTGAAGACGGCGGCGCACGCCTCCGCTTACCGTGAGCAGCAGAGCCGGCTGTTCGATGAGAGCGGCGCCCCCGCCGCCGATTCCGTGTGGGTCGGTGAGCGCCTCATCCCGAGTCCAGACGCCCGGATCCGGGTGTACGCCACCCACTCCACGCACAAGACGCTGACCGCCCTGCGCCAGGGGTCGATGATCCACGTGTACGACCAGGATTGGGTGCGCGACGCCGAGGAGTCCTTCCACGAGGCGTTCATGACGCACACGTCGACGTCACCGAACTACCAGATCCTCGCCTCGCTCGACCTCGGCAGACGGCAGGTCGAGCTCGAGGGATTCGCGCTCGTGCAGCGGCAGCTGGATCTCGCGAGCAGCCTGGCGCAGGCCATCGCGCGTCATCCCCTCCTCAGGCGCACCTTCCGCGTCCTGAGCGCCAATGAGCTCATTCCGCCTGAGCACCGTGAAACCCGCCGCCCCATGCCGTTGCGCGACGGACTCGCAACGATGTGGCGCGCGTGGGACGCCGACGAGTTCGTCGTCGACCCGAGCCGGGTGACGGTCGAGATCAGCCGCACCGGCGTCGACGGCGACACCTTCAAACACGAGCACCTCATGGACCGCTACGGGATCCAGGTCAACAAGACCAGCCGCAACACGGTGCTGTTCATGACGAACATCGGCACCACGCGGAGCGCGATCGCGTACTTGATCGAGGTCCTCGTCAAGCTGGCCGAGCGCTTCGAGGACGAGCAGGCGCAGCGGGACCCGGAGATCACCCGGAGCCGTGACGATGATATGCCGCCGCTCCCCGACTTCAGCGCCTTCGCAGATGGATACGACGCCGGCGACGGCCTGCCGGACGGTGATCTGCGCACGGCGTTCTTCGAGGGCCAGCGGCGCGGAGCAGTTGAGCACGTGCAGCCGGAGGAGCTCCGTCGACGCGTCGAGCAGGGCCTCCGTCCCGTCTCGGGCGGCTTCGTGACGCCGTACCCTCCGGGATTCCCCGTACTGGTGCCCGGTCAGGTGATCACCGCCGAGATTCTCGACTTCATGAGTGCGCTCGACACCCGCGAGATCCACGGGTACGACCCCGCCCGCGGGTACCGCGTCTTGAAGGGGGAGGTCGCCCACGCCGAGTGAGCGCTGATCTTGCCTCAGGCGGCCGGGTCGGCCAGTCTGGGAGTATGAGCCACGAGAACGATCCCGCCGCACTCGCACAAGACGCCGCACGCATCCTCACCGAGCGCGCGGGCGTCGAGCGCTTCGACATCGCACTGACCCTGGGCAGCGGTTGGCGCCGGGCGGCGGATCTCATCGGTGAGGTCGTCAGCACGGTTCCGGCAGCCGAGGTTCCCGGCTTTCACGCCTCTGGCGTGGCCGGGCACGGGGGCGACCTGCGCACGGTGCGGATGCCCGACGGGCGTCACGCCCTCATCATCGGCGCGCGCACCCATCTCTACGAGGGGCGGGGCGTGCGGGCAGTGGTCCACGGTGTGCGCACCGCCGCCGCAGCCGGGGCGGGGATCGCGGTCCTCACCAACGGTGCGGGTGGCTTGGACCCGGCGTTCGGGGCGGGCGACACCATGCTCATCAACGACCATCTGAATCTCACGGGCGAATCTCCGATCGAGGGCGCCCACTTCATCGATCTGACGGACCTGTACGCGGAGCGCTTGCGCGCGGTGGTCCGGTCTGTCGACCCGTCGATCCGTGAGGGCGTCTACGCTCAGGTGCGCGGTCCGCATTACGAGACTCCTGCGGAATCGCGGTACCTGCGGTTGATCGGCGGAACGGCTGTCGGCATGTCGACTGCCGTCGAGGCGATCGCGGCGCGTGAGGCGGGGATGGAGGTGCTCGGACTCACGCTGGTGACGAACCCTGCGACGAACCAGGACGGGCCTCCGCTCGATCACGCCGAGGTCTTGGCGGCCGGACAGGCCGCGGAGGGCCGTCTCGGCGAGTTCCTCGCGCGGGTCGTGCCGCAGCTGACGACTCTCTGAGCTGAACGCTCGCCAGCTCGGCGTGTTCCGCCGCACGTCTATCCGCGTGAGCTGCTCAGTTCGGAGCGCACATCGGCGCGCACGTCAGTGACGTGGTCACGCAAATCGCTCACCTCGGTGCGCAGTCCGACGACATCACCACGCAGGCCCGTCACCTCGCCGCGCATGCCTGTCACCTCATCGCGCAGGTTGGCGACCTCACCGCGCACCGCGGTGAGATCGGTGCGCGTCTCTGCGCGCACGCCCCGAATCTCCCCCTGCACAGTATGGATCTCCGCGCGCATTTCGGACCGGAGGCCGCCGACCTCTGATCGGAGTTGCGAGCCAAGCGACTCCGATTGCCGGTCCATGCGCAGTACCAACCAGGCGAACCCACCGACCATGACGAGCAGGAACGTCGCGGCGCTGACGATGGTCGCGATCACTTCGGGAGTCATATACACATCTCCAGTATGCCACTTTTATAATACGCAGTATCAGTCTTCCGCAAGATTACGAGAATCTCCCCCGCGGCCACCGCTCCCGGCGAAGCGGTGTGCACAACATGCCCCATTGCGAACAAGTACGCAAGTTGTGCACGAACGCGCTCACGAGACGGAGGCGCGACGATTCGTGCGAGCGACACGCGCGGCGTACAATGTCACGCGGCCCAATCCGCAATCAGTGAAAGTGCTCACGTGACTTCTTCCGCCCCCGCCCAGCCCGTCGCGCCCGCCGCGCCCCGGAACTCGCGATCGCGAGTCATCCTCGCGAGCCTCATCGGCACGACGATCGAGTTCTACGACTTCTACGTCTACGCGACGGCGGCCGTCCTCGTCTTCCCCCACCTCTTCTTCCCGTCCGAGAACGAGACGACCGCACTGCTCGCGTCGTTCGCCACGTTCGGCGCAGCGATGCTTGCTCGCCCCCTCGGCGCGGTGTTCTTCGGCCACCTGGGTGACCGCATCGGCCGGAAGACGACGCTGGTCGCTTCGCTCCTGACCATGGGCATCGCGACCTTCCTCATCGGTCTGCTGCCGACTCACGCGTCGATCGGCGCAGGGGCCGCCATGCTCCTGCTACTCATGCGACTCGCGCAGGGGTTCGCCATCGGAGGCGAATGGTCGGGCGCCGCTCTGATCGCGACCGAGAACGCTCCTGAGGGTAAGCGCGCCTGGTACGGCACGTTCCCGCAGCTCGGCGCTCCGCTCGGCTTCATCATCGCGAACCTCCTGTTCTACGGAATCAACCTCGCACTCGCCGATCCGGCGAACCCGGGTCAGCCGTCCGAGGCCTTCCTTTCCTGGGGCTGGCGCATTCCGTTCCTCTTCTCTGCCGTGATGGTGATCGTCGGCCTCTGGGTCCGCCTGAAGCTCGTCGAGTCCAGCGCGTTCGAGCGCACGAAGACCCAGGGGCGCGTGAAGCGCATGCCGCTCGCCGAGGCGTTCAAGTTCCACTGGAAGGGCCTGATTCTCGGCACCTTCGCGATGCTCGCCACGTACGTGCTCTTCTACCTCATGACCTCCTACACGCTGACGTTCGGCACCCGACCCGCTGATGCTGATGTGCCGGGGCTCGGATACACGTACAACTCCTTCATCCTCATGCTCGTGTTCGGCGTGGTCTTCTTCGGTATCTTCACCCTGGTCTCGGGGCCGCTCGCCGATCGCTTCGGCCGTCGCCGGACGCTGATGGTCGTGACGTCGGCGATCATCCTCTTCGGCTTCACGTTCGTCCCGCTGCTCGGCAGCGACAACACCGCCGTCGTGATGTTCTTCCTGGCGCTCGGGTTCACGCTCATGGGTCTCACGTTCGGCCCGATGGGCGCGTTCCTCCCCGAGATGTTCCCCACGAACGTCCGGTACACGGGCTCCGCGATTTCGTACAACGTCTCGTCAATCCTCGGCGCAGCGCTCGCCCCGATCGTCGCTGTCTGGCTGTGGACGATGGCCGAGGGCAGCCCCGGCCTCGTCGGCCTGTACCTCTCCGGTGCCGCTGTACTGACTCTGATCTCGCTGATCCTGACGAAGGAGACGAAGTCGGTCAATATGGAGGATTGAGCGCTGCTCCCGGTCCGGTCAACCCTCGGGTGCGAAGCGGTATCGTAGGCTCCATCACACTTCAGGATGGAGTACCGGCATGGCAGAATTCGATCCGAGCGAGCGCCCACTGATCGAGCGGGCACGCGCGTGGGCCGCACAGGATCCTGACCCGGAGACCCGCCGGGAGACCGAGCGACTGATCGCCGCGGTCGAAGCCGGAGACGACGAGGCGACGCTGGAACTCGACGATGCGTTCGGCGGTCGCCTCGCTTTCGGCACAGCAGGTCTGCGCGGAGCGCTCGGGCCCGGTCCGCGCCGCATGAATCGCGCGGTGGTCATCCAGACCACCGCGGGTTTCGCCGAGTTCCTGCTCGAGCGAGCCGGGCGCGGCGAAACCTCGTCACCGCCCTCGATCGTGATCGGCTACGACGGTCGCGTCAATTCTGATGTCTTCGCTCGAGATGTGGCGGAGGTCATGGCAGGGGCGGGAATTTCGGTGACGCTCTTCCCTGAGCCGGTCCCGACTCCCGCGACGGCGTTCGCAGTTCGCAACCTGGACGCGTCCGCCGGCGTCATGGTGACTGCGAGCCACAATCCACCCAGGGACAACGGCTACAAGGTGTACCTCGGGGACGCCGATCAGGGCTCTCAGATTATCCCCCCGGACGACGCGGCGATCGCGAGGCACATCGACGCCGCCGCCGCACGTTCGCTCGACAGCTTCCCGCTGGCGGAGGATTACCGGGTCGCCGGCCCGGAGCTGCTCGATGCGTACGTCGAATCGACGGCGCAGGCCGTGTCCGCGGGGTCGCCGCTGGAGGGGCGTGCGGACGCATCGCTCCGCATCGCCTACACCGCGATGCACGGTGTCGGATCGGCACCCGCGCGGCGCGTCTGGAACCTGGTCGGCCTCCCTGACGTGACCGTCGTACCGGAGCAGGACCATCCGGACGGCGCCTTTTCCACGGTGGCCTTCCCGAATCCCGAAGAACCAGGCGCCCTCGACCTCGCGTTCCGCACCGCTCGCGATGTCGCGGCGGATCTCATCGTGGCCCACGACCCGGATGCCGACCGGCTCGCCATTGCGCTCCCCGACCCCGCGGCGCCAGAGGGCTACCGCCGGCTGACCGGCAACCAGCTCGGCTTCCTGCTCGGCTGGCGCGCGGCCGAACGGCACCGCGCCCTGCACGGCGATGCCCCCGGCGCACTCGCGTGCACCATCGTCTCGTCCCCCGCGCTCAGCGTCGTCGCCGATGACTACGGACTCGAGTACGCGGAGACGCTCTCCGGTTTCAAGTGGGTCTCCAGGGTCCCGCACCTCGTCTTCGGTTTCGAGGAGGCGCTCGGGTACCTCACCCATCCCGATGTGGTCCACGACAAGGATGGCATCTCGGCGAGCGCCGATGTCATCGCGCTCGCCGCGGAACTCGCCACCGAGGGGCGCACGCTCGCCGACCTACTGGATGAGGCCACCGAGCGATTCGGGCACTTCTCGAGCGGGCAGCTCACGGTGCGACTCGATTCGGCGGACGCCGTCGCGGCGCTCGCCGAGGTGGTGCGCTCGTCTCCCCCGACGGAGTTCGGAGGAGTCGCGATCGAGCGGACGAGCGATCTCCTGACTCCGGGACTCGCTGCCCAGCCGGCAAACGTACTCCGGTACGATCTCGCGGACGGTTCCCGGGTGATGATCCGCCCGAGCGGCACGGAGCCGAAGCTGAAGGTGTACATCGACACCTTCAGCGATACGGGGAGTGCCCGCGAGCGCCGGAAGGCGGCCGATGCAGCGCTCGCCGGCCTCGAGATCGCGGTCCAGGCCTTCCTCGACGAGTCGGTGGCATCGTGACTCCGGCGCCCAGTCGCCGAACGCGCCGAAGTGCCGCCGCGGACGCACCGGAATCCCAGTCCGTCACGGCAGAGCCCTGGGGCGAATCGCAGGCGGGAGCGTGGTTGCCCGCGCCTGGCGCGGCCGATGACAAGTACCGGCGCGGCGTGCTCGGTGCCCGCACCGGGTCAGCGCTCTTCCCCGGGGCGGCGGTGCTGAGTGTCGCGGCCGCCTGGCGCACGGGAATCGGCATGGTGCGGTACGTGCCCGCCCTGGACGACGGCGCTGCGGAGCATGGGCTGCCCTCGCCAGCAGCCGCGGTGCTGGCAGTGCACCCCGAGACCGTCTTCGGTCCCCCGTCCGACCTCACGAACTGCGACGCCTGGATCATCGGTTCCGGTACCGACCCGGACCAGCGGTCTGCTTCGGAGCGCGACGCGCTCCTGTCCATCCTCGCCGGCGCTTCCCCGGTGGTCGTCGATGCGGGTGCGCTCGACTTGGTGCACGAGGAGCGCCCGGTCGCGCCGGCGATCCTGACACCTCACGCCGGAGAGTTCACGCGGCTCTGGCAGGCGGCGGGGCTCGGAACGAAGCCCGACGGGTGGCCGGCCCGCACCCGGAGCAAGCGGGCCAGGCCGGTGAAGACGGAGGCCAGGGTCGCTGCGACACTGCAGCTCGCCGAGCGTCTCGGAACGACGGTGCTGCTCAAGGGGTCAACGTCGGTCACCGCGACTCCGGGCGGGCAGGCGTTCCTGACCGGACCGGCCACGCCGTGGCTCGCGACCGCGGGCACCGGGGATGTCCTTGCCGGAGTGCTGGGTGCGCTGGCAGCTGCGCAGAGCGACGCGATCCGTGAGGATCCCGAGCTCCTCGGAGCGATCGGCGCCTCGGCCGCGGTCGTGCACGACATCGCCGCACGGCTGGCGGCCGGTGCGATCGGCGAGACGACGGGCGGGAGCTCGGGTCACGCATCCGCCGGCTCTCCGATCACGGCGACCGACGTGATCGCTGCGGCCCCTGAGGCGGTGGCGCGGGTGCGCGCGACGCGGCCGACGACGTCACGACGTCGCCATCAGCAGTCTGCGGGGTAGCTCGTCCTTCGCAGGGCGCGTCACTCGCGACGGTCGCCGAGGGCGATCCCGGTGACTCCTCCTGGGAACTTCGCGACGACCCGATCCTCGCCCGATGCGATATCGATCTCGTGGATGGATCCACCCAGGTCTGAAACGTAGGCGACTCCCCGACGACGGTCGACGGCGAGACCAATCGCCTCCCGGAATCCGCGGGCGAGGATCTCGGGCGAGGCCCCGCGTTCCCCGCGTGCAGGGATCGGAGCACGGTTCAGCGTATTGCCGTCGGGCTCGGCTCCACGGTCCGTCCAGAAGAGCACACCCGAGTCGAGGTCGAGTTCGAGATCGATGGGTTCGGGAAGCCCTTCCCACAGCACCTCGATGTCGCTGCGGGCCTCGGCGGAATCGCCCGAGGGAAGCTCGAGACCGGCACGCAGGATCCGTCCTTTCCCACCCTTCGACGGTCCCTTCTGGGTCCAGTAGATGAACCCTCCCACCGGATCGGCGGCGACACCGACGCACTGATCCTCCGCAGAAGCAGGGGTCATCCCTGCGGTACGGACGAGCAGCGTCACGTCAGACCCATCGCGTTCGCTCCTGTACACGCCGCAGCCCTCGCGATCGGACCAGAACAGCCGGCCGCTGCCCGGGTCGCGCGCGAGCTGCTTGCCCGTCGTGAAGGCGCCGCGCTCGACCAGGGTCCGCGGTTCCCCACCTGCCAGTGGCACTGCCGCGACCGACCCGTTCGGACGCGTGAACGGCGGCTCGATACCCGGTTCGAACGCCGAGTCAGGAGCACCCATCAGAGTGAACACCGCTTCCCTGGCCTCGGGATCGATCACGATGCCGTCGGGAACCTCGCCGCTGATCGCTGCGAGCCGCTCGACGGCACCGGTCCTCGGTTCGATACGGTGCACCCCTCCTGGCGATGCGGTGAGGGCGTAGATGACGGGTGACTCCATAGCATTGCCTCCTCTGCTCGGTACTTCCGGCGTCGGGATCGATGCCGGTTGCGTCGTCGCGGGTGCCGCGAGTCCGCGGAGCGTTGAGAGAACGGTGTTCCGGCGGAGGCGCTCGGGCTCCTCCACCAGCACGCCCTGCAATACGGCACCCACGTGAGCGGCGATGATCACGCGGGTCGCTTCGGCGGGATCGACGGCGAGTTCCAGGCCGGAGAACGCGGCGAGATCCTCGACGAACGGCGTGAGTCCGCGGCGAAGATCTTCCGCGTGCACGTGCAGCGCGTCGGCGACGGCGGGATCCGCCGAGACGCGGAGCGCGAACGCGGCGCGCAGGGCGTACCAATGCGGGTCCGCGGGAACGATCCGCAGGAACCGCTCGACCGCGGCCTCCGCTCCGAGTTCGCCCGCTCCCATCTCTGCATCCGGGAACACCTGCGCGGCGGCAACCCGCTTGAGCAGTCGCTCCGTCTTCCGCTCGTACAGCGCGAAGAGCACGTCGTCGACCGAGGCGAAATTCGAGTAGAACGCCCCGCGAGTGAACCCGGCCCGCCCGCAGATGTCATCGATCCTGAGGCCCGTCGTCCCGCTCTCCGGGAGCAGAGTTTCGACCGCGTCGAGCAGGCGCGCCCGGGTGTTCGCTCGACGCCGAACGTCGGATGCTGCCATGCGTTCCTCGCTCTCCCACCCCCTGGCGCGACCGGCACCATCGGGTACATAATGAACTGAATACATAGTGTACCGAAGTATCGAGGGAAAGGAAGACTCATGGGCCATCGGCTGCCGGCCAATATCACCGACCGTGCGATCGTGATCATCGGAGGGGGAACGCTGGGCCGTCGCATCGCCGCCGTCTTCGCGAGCGGCGGGGCCGCCGTCCGGCTGGTCGACCCCTCGGAGGAGCAGCGCGCGGCGGCGCGGACCTACGTCGCCGAGACGGCCCCCGAACTGCGGAGCAAGCTCGAAGCACCCACCGGGGAGCTGCACGAGCTCGAGGTTCACGGCACTCCTGAGGAGGCCGCGCCCGGCGCATGGTTGATCATCGAGGCCGTGCCCGAGCGACTGGATATCAAGCGGCCACTGTTCGGCACGCTCGATCGCGTCGCCGATGCCGATGCGCTGCTCGCGACGAACTCCTCGTCCTACGCCTCGCGTGAGGTCATCACCGAGGTCGAACATCCGGAGCGCGTGTTCAACATGCACTTCGCGATGCCGCCGCAGAGCATGGCGGTCGAGCTCATGAGTGACGGGCAGACAGCCGACGGGATCATGGAGTTCCTGGACCGTGAACTCCGGGCCTTCGGCATCATCCCGTTCATCGCGGCGAAGGAAAGCACCGGGTTCATCTTCAACCGCATCTGGGCGGCGATCAAGCGGGAGTCACTCACCGTCGTCGCCGAGGGCGTGAGCACACCCGAGGACGTGGATGGCATCATGCGGGCGAACATGGGGCTCGCGGCGGGCCCGTTCCAACTGATGGATCAGGTCGGACTCGACGTCGTACTCGACATCGAGGAGCACTACGTGTCGCAGTTCCCGTCGCTCCCGACCGTCGCCCGTGACTTCGTCCGCTCGTACGTCGACGCGGGCAAGCTCGGCCGCAAGAGCGGCGAGGGCTTCTACCGCTACGGGGACTAGCCGATCGCGCCGTCCCGCTCCGCCCGCGCGAGGCGGGACGGCCACCAGATGCGCCGGCCGAGGTCGACGCCGAGCGCCGGCACCTGCAGGGTGCGCACGATGAAGGTGTCGATGAAGACCCCGAGCGCCACCAGGAATGCGAGCTGCACCATGAACATGAGGGGCAGCACGGCCAGTGCCGAGAAGGTCGCGGCGAGCACGATGCCCGCCGAGGTGATCACTCCTCCCGTCACGACGAGCGACCGGAGCAGCCCCTCGGTCGCACCGTGAGCACGGGCTTCCTCACGCGCACGGGTCATGAGGAAAATGTTGTAGTCGACGCCGAGCGCGACGAGGAACATGAATCCGAACAGGGGCACCGTCGGGTCTGCACCGGGGAACTTGAACAGGTGATTGAAGACCCATGCCGAGATGCCGAGCGCGGTGAGATAGGACAGCACCGTCGTCGCGATCAGGATCAGCGGCGTCACCAGCGACCGCAGCAGGGCGATCAGGATCACGCCGATCACGAGCAGGACGAGCGGGATGATGACGCGGAGATCCCGCTGCGCGGTCACGTTCGTGTCGAGCTGCGTCGCCGTGGTGCCGCCCACGAGCGTTTCACCGTCGATTTCCGACAGTGAGTCGCGCAGGTCGATGATCGTCTGCTCGGCCTCGAGAGAATCACCCGGGTCGGCGAGCGTGGCGGAGATCTCCACCATCCCCGACTCCACCCGGGCGTCGTCAGCTCCGCGCGCGGGAGCCCCGGAATCGCTCACCAGGTACGCGCTCGCGACGCCGGAAACCCCTTCGACGGCGGTCAGTGCCGCGTCCGCCTCTCCGGACTCGACGAAGACATTCGCCGGCGCCCCTGTACCCGCATCGAAGTGCTGCTCGAGCAGCTCCTGCCCCGCTTTCGTCTCGGTCTCACCGAGGACGACGTCGGACTGCGCGATACCGTTGGCCTTCAGATCCGTCACACCGACAGCTCCGGCGAGCAGCACCACCGTGACCACGATCCAGATCGCTCGCGGCCGCGCCTCGACGCCGCGGGCAACACGCCCCCAGAGCCCCGCACGTGCGCCGTGCCTCGCGTGGGGCGCGGCGTCGCCGCTCGTCTCGGTTCCCCCTGCCGACCGAGGGATCCGAGGCCAGAAAACCCACCTGCCCGTGAGGGCGAGGAGCGCCGGCAGGAACGTCAACGTGGCCGCCATCGAAAAGACGATGCCCGCCGCTGCGACCGGCCCGAGTGCCCGGTTCGAGTTCAGATCCGAGAACAGCAGGCAGAGGAGGGCGATGGCGACGGTGCCTCCCGAAGCAAGGACGGGCGGGGTCGAGCGGCGCAGGGCCGTCCACAAAGCCGTGAACCTCGAGCGCTCGGCGAGCAGTTCTTCTCGGTAGCGGGCGACCAGCAGCAATGAGTAGTCGGTCGCGGCACCGATGACCAGGATCGAAAGGATGCCCTGGACCTGTCCGTTGAGCTGAATCCATTCGGCCTGCGCCATCAGGTAAATAACGGAGATGGCGGCGCACAGCGCGGCCATCGACGAGAGGAGCACGAGGATCGGCAGCAGGATCGAGCGGTAGACGACGACGAGAATCACGAACACCGCGACGAGCGCCACGATCAGGAGGAGACCGTCGATCCCCGCGAACGCGCCGGTGAGATCGTTCGAGAAAGCGGCGGGTCCCGTGACGTGAGCGGTCCAGTCGCCGGTGAAGTCGTCGGCTACCAGCGTGCGCAGTTCCTCGAGGGCGCCCCCCTCGGAGGAGTCCTCCGCGAGGAGCACTAAAATCTGCACGGCCTCCTGGTCTTCGGACGGCTGCGGGGGGATCACCTGATCCACTCCGTCGATGTCTTGAGCACGCTCAGCGACATCCCGAGCCTCCGCGAGGTCATCCGGGGAAAGCGCAGACTCCTTCGCGGCGATGATCGTTGCCGGCACCGAATCGGAGTCGGTGAACTGCTCACTCAGATCGAGTGCGCGCGTCGACTCGGCGTCGGCTGGCAGGAAGGTAGCCTGATCGTTCGTCGTCACCTCGGAGATGACCCCGAACACCTGACCGCCCCACGCGGTCCAGGAGAGCCAGAGGACCGCCAGAACGGCGGGAATCACGACGCGCAGACCGAGGCCCGGCCGATGGGGTGACTGCTTAACGCGCTGGTGCGACATAGTGTTCTCCATCGTTCGGACGTGCGACGGCGTCGGCCAAGTGGTGCATGAAGTCAGTGATGACGGCGAGCTCTGCCTCGTCGTAGCGCTCGGCCACGTCGCTCATCATGCGAATGCGGGGCCAGAAGTGCTCGAAGAAGGTGGCCCGAGCATGCGGGGTCAGCGTGACGAGACGGGATCGACGATCGTCCGGGTGGACGATCCGATCCACGTGGCCTTGCCCGGTCAGGCGATCGAGGAGCGCCGTCGACGACGCCGTCGTAATGCCGAGATGCCGGGCCAAAGCTTGCGGAGTGACCTCTTCGCCGCGGCGTTCACGAATCGCGAGCATGCGAAGTGCGCTCAGATCGGTCGGGCGCATACCCATGTCCTCTCGCATGCCCGCGAACATCTGGTCGAGGGCGTCAGAGAGCTCCTGGATCGCATGCAGCACGGGGCGGGTCTCACTCACATTACTACACTATCGGATATATCTTGATTTTCTAAATACAAATCGGAAAGATCTGATTTCCTTGACACCTCCCCGACCCCGTGCTTCACTCCGAAGTGCACATTCAGAAGATATTTTCCGCACAATGGAAGAGAACTGAGGCCACTGATGTCCGATGTTTCCCAATCCGCTCACATGACCGGACAAGATCCGGGTGGACGCCGCTCCGCCCTCGACCGATTCTTCGAAATCACCGCACGGGGATCCTCCGTGCGTCAAGAACTGCGCGGAGGCATCGTCGCCTTCGTGGCGATGGCCTACATCGTCGTCCTGAACCCTCTGATCCTCGGCGGGTCGACCGATGTCGAGGGGACCAGCCTCGACTTCGCGCAGCTCACGGCCGTCACGGGACTCGTCGCGGGGGTGACGACCATTCTCTTCGGGGTCGTCGCCCGGCTGCCGTTCGCGCTGGCCGCCGGTCTCGGCATGAACAGCTTTCTCGCGGTTGCCGTCGTGCAGGAGGTGACCTGGCCAGAGGCGATGGGACTCGTCATCATCAACGGGGTGATCATCGTCGTCCTCGGGGCAACCGGGATCCGCACGGCGATCTTCCACGCCGTCCCCGCGCAGCTCAAGGTAGCGATCACCGTCGGCATCGGGCTCTTCATCGCGTTCATCGGGTTCGTGAACTCCGGATTCGTCACGCGCACGCCGGCGGGACCGCCGGTGCAACTCGGCCAGGACGGGTCCATCAGTTCACTCCCTACGTTGGTCTTCATCTTCGCGCTCGTGCTCATCGGCGTGCTCGTCGCCCGTCGCGTGCCTGGCGGGATCCTGATCGGCATGGTGGTCGCGACGCTTCTCGCCATCGTCATCCAGGCCTTCGCTCGCCTGGGAACCGTTGGCGATCCGGAGAACCCGGACCCGCAGGGGTGGAACCTGGGAGCCCCTGAGCTGCCAGGTCAGATCGTCGCCCTGCCCGATTTCGGGCTTGTCGGCGCCTTCGACCTCTTCGGAGCCTTCGAACGGATCGGCATGCTGGCCGCCGTGATGCTCGTCTTCACGCTGGTGTTCACGAACTTCTTCGATGCCATGGGCACGATGACGGGACTCGCACGGAATGCCGGGCTCTCCCTCCCCGACGGAACGTTCCCCCGCATTCGCGGCGCCTTCATCGTCGAGGGCATCGGCGCCGTCGCGGGCGGCGGTGCCTCGGCGTCGTCGAACACCGTCTTCGTCGACGCGGCGGCCGGGATCGCGGAGGGCGCTCGCACCGGCCTCGCCGCCTGCATCACCGGAGCGCTCTTCCTGCTGTCGATGTTCTTCGCACCCCTCATCGGCGTCATCCCGATGGAGGCTGGTGCGGCGGCGCTCGTCATCGTCGGCGCGATGATGGTCACCCAGGTGCGCGAGATCGACATGACCGACTTCCGGGTCTCGCTCCCCGTCTTCCTCACGATGGTCACGATGCCGCTGACCTACTCGATCGCGAACGGCATCGGCGTCGGCTTCATCTCGTGGGCGCTGATCCACGCGATGACCGGGAGGGCGAAGCAGGTGCACTGGCTCCTGTGGGTGGTCTCCTTCGGCTTCCTGCTGTACTTCGTCCGTGGCCCCCTCACCGCTTTGTTGGGCGGTTGAGGCAGCATCAGCTACCATCAATCTCAAGCGCCTGTTCGCATGGATAACCTGGCGCCGAGATTTCAGTACGAACCATGCCAATCGTGACTCAGCGATGCGTCACAGAGGTGGACTATGAAATCGACCGTCAACGGAACGTCATTCGAGATCGATGGGAACGTGCACACCAGTGCCCTCGACTTCCTGCGCAGCCGCGGCCTGACCGGCTGCAAGGAGGGGTGCGCCGAGGGCGAGTGCGGGGCATGCGCCGTGCTCGTTGCGAAGCCCGACGGCGAGGGATCGCGCTGGACCGCGGTGAACGCGTGCCTGCTGCCTGCGCCCGCTCTGGACGGGCAGGAGGTCCTCACAGCGGAGGGCCTCGGCAGTCCGACGGATCTCCACCCGGTGCAACGCGAGATGGCGGAGCGCGGCGGGTCGCAGTGCGGTTACTGCACACCGGGATTCATCTGCAGCATGGCCGCGGAGTTCTATCGGCCCGACCGCCACGCCGCTGGCGACGCATCCGACGACCCGGGTGACGAGGCGGAACCGCCGGAGTCCGGCCTCACGCACGCCGAGCACGGCCCACCGGTCGAAGAAGGCGAGAACGGATTCGACCTGCATGCGCTCTCCGGCAACCTGTGCCGCTGCACGGGCTACCGGCCGATCCGCGACGCCGCGTTCGCGCTCGGCTTCCCCGAGCAGGGCGACGCGATCGCCGAGCGGCGCGATGCTCCGGCGCCCGATGCCCGGCCCGTCGACGTGAGCGACGGCACCGCACGGTACCGCCGTCCAGCCTCGCTCGCCGAGGCGCTCGAGATCCTGCGCGATGTTCCCGACACCCAGGTCGTGGCCGGGTGCACCGACTGGGGCGTCGAGGTCGGCGTCGGCGGCAAGCGGGCCAGCTCGATGCTCGCGATCGACCGTCTTCCCGAATTGCGCCGGATCGACTGGTCGGACGAGCGGATCGAACTCGGGGCAGCGCTGACGCTCTCCGAGCTTGAGCGCGAGACCACCGGACGTCTCCCCCTGCTCGCCGAACTCATCCCGCAATTCGCCTCCCGCCTCATCAGGAACAGCGCCACCATCGGCGGCAACATCGGGACAGGGTCGCCCATCGGCGACGCCCCGCCCGTGCTGCTCGCGCTCGAGGCCACGCTCGTCCTCGCGTCGGCCGACGGCGAGCGCGAGGTGCCGCTCGACGAGTACTTCACGGGATACCGCCAGACCGTCCGTCGGAGAGACGAGCTGATCACCGCAGTCCGCATCCCTCTCCCGCTCGCACCGCTCACCCGCTTCCACAAAGTGGCGAAGCGCCGCTTCGACGACATTTCGAGTGTTGCAGTGGCCTACGCACTGACCATTGAAGACGGTACCGTCTCACGGGCGCGCATCGGTCTGGGCGGAGTCGCCGCGACGCCGCTCCGCGCGCGGGAGACGGAGCGCGCACTCGAGGGGCAGCCGTGGAACGCGGATACCGCACGCAGCGCCTCGGCGATCCTCGTCTCGGAGGGCACCCCGATGGACGATCATCGTGCGAGTGCTCGCTACCGTTCGGCGATGCTCGGCACCTCACTCGAGCGATTCTTCGCGGAGACCGATGACGCCGCACGCGGAGGTCGGGTGCTCCCACCGGGATTCCGACCGACCGGCCGAAAGGTGGTGTCGCGATGAGCTCGCTGTCCCAACGCCCCCAGGTCGCCGTCGTCGGCGAGCCCCTGCCCCACGAGAGTGCAGCCCTGCACGTCACGGGTCAGGCGCTCTACACCGACGATCTCGTGTACCGGATGCCGGGAGCGCTCCACGCGTACCCCGTGCAGTCGGCGCACGCGCACGCGCGCATCCTCGGCCTGCGCACCGACCCGGCACTCGAGGTTCCCGGAGTCGTCCTCGTCCTCACGGCGGACGACGTTCCCGGTGTCAACGACGCCGGGGCGAAGCACGACGAGCCGCTCTTCCCGGTCGATGAGATCATGTTCTACGGCCAGGCCGTCTGCTGGGTGCTCGGCGAGACCCTCGAGGCTGCGCGCCAGGGGGCCGCGGCCGTGGAGATCGACTGCGAAGAGCTGCCCGCTCTGATCACCGTTCCCGAGGCGATCGCGGCAGAGAGCTTCCACGGCGTCCGCCCCACGATGCGGCGCGGCGATCTCGACGCCGGTTTCGCCGGGGCTGATCGCGTCGTCGAGGGCGAGTTCGAATTCGCCGGGCAGGAGCACTTCTACCTCGAGACCCAGGCCTCTCTCGCGCACATCGACGAGAACGGACAGGTCTTCATCCAGTGCAGCACGCAGCATCCGACCGAGACGCAGGACATCGTCTCCCACGTGCTCGGGATCTCCGCGAACGAGGTGACGGTCCAGTGCCTGCGCATGGGAGGCGGGTTCGGCGGTAAGGAGATGCAGCCGCACGGCTACGCCGCTGTCGCCGCCCTCGGCGCGAAGCGCACCGGCAGGCCGGTCAGGGTGCGTCTCACCCGGACGCAGGACATGACGATGACGGGCAAGCGCCACGGGTTCCACTCGTCGTGGCGCGCGGGCTTCACGACCGACGGCGTGCTGACGGCGCTCGACGTGACCCTCACCGCTGACGGCGGGTGGAGCCTCGATCTCTCCGAGCCCGTGCTCGCCCGCGCCATGTGCCACGTCGACAACGCCTACTGGATCCCGAACATCGCGGTCCACGGTCGGATCGCGCAGTGCCACAAGACGTCGCAGACGGCGTTCCGCGGATTCGGCGGCCCGCAGGGCATGCTGGTCATCGAGGAGATCCTCGGCAGGGCTGCTCCGCAGTTCGGCCTCTCCGCACGCGAGCTGCGTCGCCGCAACTTTTACCGGCCTGGCCAGGCGACGCCGTACGGTCAGCCGGTGCGTCACGCCGACCGCCTGCACACGGCATGGGACCAGCTGATCGATACAGCAGAGGTCGAGCGCCGCGAAGCAGCGATCGCTCGCTTCAACAGCGAGCACACGCACGCGCGACGGGCGCTCGCGCTGACGCCTGTAAAGTTCGGCATCTCGTTCAACCTGACGGCGTTCAATCAGGGCGGTGCGCTCGTGCTGATCTACAAGGACGGCTCGGTACTGATCACCCACGGCGGAACCGAGATGGGCCAGGGACTCCACACCAAGATGCTGCAGGTCGCCGCCACCGCCCTCGGAGTTTCTCTGGGCACCGTTCGGCTCGCCCCGACACGGACCGACAAGGTGCCGAACACCTCGGCCACGGCGGCGAGTTCCGGGAGCGACCTCAACGGCGGAGCCGTGAAGGATGCCTGCGAGCAGATCTCCGCGAGACTCGCTGGGGTGGCGGCCACGATGCTCGGCGTGCCAGCGCCTGACGTCCGCTTCGCTGACGGCGTCGTCTCCGGTCTCGGGACCACGGAAACGCTGACATGGGAGGAGGTCGTGCGCTCCGCGTACATGCAGCGGGTCCAGCTCTCGGCCTCCGGCTTCTACCGCACCGAGGGGCTCTACTGGGACGCCTCAGTGATGCAGGGCGAACCTTTCAAGTACTTCGCATACGGTGTGGCGGCGAGCGAGGTCGAGGTCAACCGCTTCGACGGCTCCTATCGTCTGCTCCGCGTCGATATCGTCCACGACGTCGGCGACTCGCTCTCGCCGCTCATCGATATCGGCCAGATCGAGGGCGGATTCGTCCAGGGCGCCGGCTGGTTGACGCTCGAGGATCTGCGCTGGGACACCGGAGACGGTCCGCGACGCGGTCGTCTCGCGACCCAGGCGGCGAGCACCTACAAGCTGCCCAGCTTCTCCGAGATGCCAGACGAGTTCAACGTGTCGCTCCTCGATCAAGCCCATGAGGAGGGTGCCGTCTACGGGTCGAAAGCCGTCGGTGAGCCGCCGCTGATGCTCGCGTTCTCGGTGCGCGAAGCGATTCGGCAGGCCGTCGCCGCGTTCGGCCCGGACTCGGCGAGCCCCGCACTCGCCTCGCCTGCGACGCCCGAGTCGGTGTTCTGGGCGATCGAGTCGGTCGCGCCTCGCACGCCATGAGCTGGACGGATGCCGTCGCTCGCCTCAGGGCGGAGCGACGCGCCGCCGTGCTCGTCACGGTGATCGGGGTGCGCGGCCACGCGCCCAGGGAAGCGGGCGCCAAGATGGTCGTTGCCGATTCGGAGACGACCGGGAGCATCGGAGGCGGGAACCTCGAGATGACGGCCGTGGCGCGATCGCGCGAGCTGATCGCCACGGGAGCCGACCGACCGGAGACGCTCGAGCTGCGCCTGAACGACCGCGCGCCGGCCGAGCACGGGCGTCAGTGCTGCGGCGGAGAGGTGACGATCCTATTTGAGCCGCTCCCCGTTCCTCCCGTCGTCGCGATCTTCGGTGTCGGGCACATCGGTCTCGAGCTCACGCGGATCCTCGCACGCCAGGACATGGACCTGTTCATCACCGACTCGCGCCCCGAGCAGATCGACGCCGCGGCCGGCCTCGAATCGGGCGAGGCGACGGTGCACCTGCGGCGCACCGTGCTCGGCGAGGAGGTCGTAGCGGAGCTTCCGCCGGGCAGCCACGTGCTCATCATGACGCACGATCACGCGGAGGACCTGCACCTGTGCGATGCGGCGCTGCGCCGCCGCTCCGAGCTGGCGTCTGTCGGCCTCATCGGCTCGTCGGCCAAGTGGCAGCGCTTCCGCAAGAACCTCGTCGAGGCGGGGCACGCCCCCGAGCTCGTCGACACCATCACCTGCCCGATCGGGCTCCCGGACCTGCCGGGGAAGGGCGCGGCGACAATCGCCGTCGGCGTGGCCGCCGACCTTCTCCGCAGTTTCCACACATCAGATTCAGGAGAACTCACATGACGCTCTATCGCGCACGGGTGCTCGACACCCCGGACAACCCTTTCCTCGGCGGACGCCTGCGCGGCGAAGCCGACTGCACCATCGCCGTCGATGAGGGCGGAGCGATCGTGTTCCGAGGCGCACTCGAAGACGCACGTGCGATCCGCCCGTCCGATGAGATCGTCGACCTGCGAGACGGGCTCCTGATCCCCGGAATGATCGACACCCACGTCCACTACCCGCAGGTCCGCGCGATCGGATATCTCGGCAAACCGCTGCTCGAGTGGCTGGATCGATGCGCCCTACCAGAGGAGACGCGGCTCGCCGATCTCGGTTACGCCCGCGAGGTCGCTGCCGAGTTCGTGACGGGCCTCGTCACGAGCGGCACCACCACGGCGCTCGTCTTCGGGTCGCACTTCGCCTCCGCCGTCGATGCGCTGTTCACCGAGGCTGCGCGGATCGGCATCCGGGTCACCTCTGGCCTCGTCACGAGCGACCGTGGCCTGCCCGAACCGCTGCTCACGAACCCTGAGCGCTCCTATGCCGAGGGCTCCGCGCTCGCGACTCGCTGGCACGGAGTCGACCGCATGCGGTACGCGGTGACACCTCGCTTCTCGTATTCGGCGAGCGAGGCGCAGCTCGAGAGCGACGCTGCCCTGCTCTCCGCGCTCGACGAGGGATGGTTCACCTCCCACCTCAACGAGAACGGCGCTGAGATCTCGGCGGTCGCAGACCTCTTCCCCGACGCCCGCGACTACCTCGACACCTATGACCGAGCCGGTCTCCTGCAGCGACGGGCGGTGCTCGCCCATAATGTGCACCCGACGGACGTCGAGCTCGCCCGCCTCGCCGAGTCGGGCGCTGCGGTTGCGCACTGCCCGACTTCGAACTCGACCCTCGCGAGCGGCTTCTTCCCGCTCGGACGGCACCTCGAGCACGGTGTCAGGGTCGCCGTCGGGTCAGATGTCGGCGCTGGTACCGGCTTCTCTCTCTTCAAGGAGGGGGTGCAGGCCTACTTCATGCAGCAACTCGCACCGGACGGCGGCGCCGACCTGACGTCGACCCACCTGCTGCACCTGGTGACTGCCGCAGGTGCCGATGCGCTCGATCTCTCGGATCAGGTGGGCGACCTCTCCGTCGGTAAGCGGTTCGACGCCGTCTGGGTGCGTCCTGCTGCCGGGGAACCGCTCGACATCGGCTTCCGTCACGCCTCGAGCGATGAGGACGCGCTCGCGAAGCTCTTCGCCCTGGGAACGCCAGCAGACGTGGCGACGGTGTGGGTCGACGGGCGCGTCGTCACCGAACGCGACCGGTAGCACGAAGGTTCAGCCGGACTCCGGCAGCCCGAGCTCCTCGTCCTCACCCGTGGCGATCCAGGAGGCGGTGAGCAGCAGGATGCGGCAGATGAAGTTGAACCACAGGAGCAGCCCGATCACGACGGCGAAGGGTGCGAGCAGCGGATTGCTCGTCACCCCGTTGAGCAGCGCGGCGCCTGCGACCTTGAGCAGGAAGGTCGCAGCGGCACCGGCCGCGCAACCGACGAGCAGGTGGCGCCTGGGCACGCGCACCTCGGCGAGGTAGCGGAACATCGCCATGAGCACGACGACGTCGAACGCGTACATGGCGACGTAGCGGGCCGCGGTGCCCAATCCGCCCACGATCCAACTGTCGTACCCCCACCCCAGCCAGTCGAGCACCGTGTCGAACACGCTCGTGCTGACGAGGGTCAGTGCCGAGGACACGATGATCGCGAGCGAGAAGCAGAGCGCGAGCACGAGGTCCCGGAACTTCAGCAGGAACCAGTTGCGGTATTCCTTCACCTCGAGGTCGAAGGTGATCCGGATCGCGCGCCGAGTACCCGTGAACCACAGCACGGCGACGAACGCGAGCGACGCGCCGGCGATGACGCTGCCCACACTCACCGCGGGTGCGTTGAGCAGATCCTGCAGCGAGACGAGGCTGTTCTTGCTCTGCCCGATGAGCCCTGGCACGAGCGTGTTGATCTGATCGACCAGGGTGTCGAGCAGGTCCTCACGGTCGCGCAGCCAGATGCCGATGGCGCTGAACCCGAGCCACAGCCCGGCGAATACGGCGAAGAGGGCCTGGTAGCTCATGCCGGCCGAGAGCACTCCCCCACCCACCTGGGTGAAGCGGGAGACGGTGCGCCAGGCACGGGAGCGACGCGCGCGTTCCCAGCGACGCTTGCCGCCCTCCAGCAGCGCGCGCGTGCGACCGGTGTCGGTGTCGTCTCGCTGCGGCCGCGCGTCGAGCGCGCCCCGCCTTCCGGAAACGGACGACGCCCCGGTGTCCGCGCGTACGCGGTGCTCCCGGGGCGTCGTCATGTGGCGTCCGTTCGGCGGCCCCCGTCAGGAGGTCTTGCCGGTCCGGATCGCGGCCTTGACCTCGGCGATCGCCTTCGTGACCTGGATGCCACGGGGGCATGCCTCGGAGCAGTTGAAGGTGGTGCGGCAGCGCCACACGCCCTCACGGTCGTTCAGGATGTCGAGGCGCACCTGCGCATTGTCATCGCGCGAATCAAAGATGAAGCGGTGCGCGTTCACGATGGCGGCCGGCCCGAAGTACTGACCGTCCGTCCAGAACACCGGGCACGAGGAGGTGCAGGCGGCGCAGAGGATGCACTTGGTGGTGTCGTCGAAGCGCTCGCGCGACGCGATGTCCTGCACGCGCTCCTTGCCGGGCTCGGGCGCGGAGTTCGCCACGAGGAACGGCTGCACCGCCCGGTAGGACTCGAAGAAGGGCTCCATGTCGACGATGAGGTCCTTCTCGAGGGGCAGACCCTTGATCGCCTCGACGTAGATCGGCTTCGAGATGTCGAGATCCTTGACCAGAGTCTTGCAGGCCAGACGGTTGCGCCCGTTGATGCGCATGGCGTCCGAACCGCAGATGCCGTGCGCGCAGGAGCGGCGGAACGCGAGCGTCCCGTCCTGATCCCACTTGATGCGGTGCAGGGCATCGAGGATGCGGTCCGTGGGGTACATCGGAACGTCGAAGTCCTCCCAGTACACGCCTCGATCGTTCTCCGGGTTGAACCGGCGGATCAGGAGGGTGACGGTGAACGGCTTCGGAGCGTCGTCCGGCGCGTCAGGGGTCTGATCGACTTCAGCGGTTGCTGTGCTCACGGCTCAGTACTTCCTCTCCATCGGCGGGTATCTCAGCTCGCCCTCATCGTTCTTCACCATCACGACGGGCTTCCAGTCGAGACGGATGTGGTCCTCAGGGTCGGCCGAGTGGGGGTCGCCCGAGAGATAGGTCATGGTGTGCTGCATGTAGTTCTCGTCGTCGCGATTCGGGTAGTCGTCGCGCATGTGGCCGCCACGGCTCTCCTTGCGGTTGCGCGCGGCGAACACGAGCACCTCGGCGAGGTCGAGCAGGAATCCGAGCTCGATCGCTTCGAGCAGATCGGTGTTGTACCGCTTGCCGCGATCCTGCACTCCGACGTTGGTGTAGCGCACGCGGAGATCGTGGATCACCCCGAGCACCTCGGTGAGCGACTCCTCGGTGCGGAACACCTGCGCGCCGCGGTCCATGGCCTCCTGCAGCTCGCGGCGCAGGTCGGCGACCCGTTCCGTACCGTTTCCGTTGCGGAAGTGGTCGACGAGCTCGCGGATCTCGCGCGAGGGATCCGATGGCAGATCGACGAACTCGGCGGTCTGCGCGTAGGCTGCTGCAGCGTTGCCCGAGCGCTTGCCGAACACGTTGATGTCGAGCAGCGAGTTCGTGCCGAGGCGGTTCGACCCGTGCACCGAGACGCACGCGCACTCACCTGCCGCGTAGAGACCGGGGACGACGGTGTCGTTGTCGGAGAGGACCTCCGCGTTGATGTTGGTCGGGATCCCGCCCATCGCGTAGTGCGCAGTCGGGAAGACCGGCACCGGCTCGACCACGGGGTCGACGCCGAGGTAGGTGCGCGCGAACTCGGTGATGTCGGGGAGCTTCGTCTCGAGCACCTCGGCACCCAGGTGAGTGCAGTCGAGGTAGACGTAATCCTTGTGCGGGCCGGCGCCACGGCCGTCGAGCACCTCCTGCACCATGCATCGTGCGACGATGTCGCGCGGGGCGAGGTCCTTGATGGTCGGGGCGTAGCGCTCCATGAACCGCTCGCCCGACGCATTGCGGAGAATCGCTCCCTCGCCGCGCGCGCCCTCCGTCAGGAGGATGCCGAGCCCGGCGAGACCGGTCGGATGGAACTGGTAGAACTCCATGTCCTCGAGGGGCAGGCCCTTGCGCCAGATGATGCCGACGCCGTCACCCGTGAGGGTGTGGGCGTTCGAGGTGGTCTTGAAGATCTTGCCGAACCCACCGGTCGCGAAGACGACCGACTTGGCCTGGAACACGTGGAGCTCGCCGGTAGCGAGTTCGTAGGCGACGACGCCGGCGGGGCGGCCGTTGTTCATCACGAGATCGAGTGCATAGAACTCGTTGTAGAAGTTCACGCCGAGCTTCACGCAGTTTTGGTAGAGCGTCTGCAAGATCATGTGACCGGTGCGGTCCGCCGCGTAGCAGGCGCGCCGGACCGGCGCCTTGCCGTGATCGCGGGTGTGCCCGCCGAAGCGGCGCTGATCGATCTTGCCCTCTGGCGTGCGGTTGAACGGCAACCCCATGTTTTCGAGGTCGATGACGGCGTCGATCGCCTCTTTGGCGAGGATCTCAGCGGCGTCCTGGTCGACCAGGTAGTCGCCGCCCTTGACGGTGTCGAACGTGTGCCATTCCCAGTTGTCGTCCTCCACGTTGGCGAGCGCGGCAGCCATGCCGCCCTGCGCCGCACCCGTGTGGGAACGCGTCGGGTAGAGCTTGGTGATCACCGCCGTCTTGGCCTTCGGCCCGGCCTCGATCGCCGCGCGCATGCCGGCACCGCCGGCACCGACGATCACGACGTCGAACTGGTGGTGGGTGACGCCGTCCTTGACGGTGATGTCCTCGCCCTCGTGGGTGTTGGTGGTCACGTTGGTCCTATCTCAGGTCGGAAAACTTGCTCGGCTCGGCGGGCGCTCAGTCGCTACTGCACGTCGCAGAAGCTGGCGACGAGCGACGGGTCCGCTCCGGCGGGGCAGGGGTCGAAGGTGAACACGACGAGCGTGCCCAGGATGATGAGGATCGCGGCCGATAGGAACAGTGCGATCTTCAGTCCCTTGGCGAGGCCCGGTCGTGCCACGTAGTCGTTCACGATGGTCCGCATGCCGTTCGCGCCGTGGATGAGCGCGAGCCACAGCATCGCGACATCCCACCACTGCCAGAACGGGTTGGCGAGCTTGCCGCCGACGAAACCGAAGTCGATCGCGTGGACGCCTCCCGGCGTCGCGATGAGGTTCGAGAAGAGGTGCCCGAAGATGAGCACGACGAGCACTACGCCCGACGCACGCATGTAGATCCAGCCCCACTTCTCCCAGTTGGTGCTCTTGCGCGCCGCGATCGGTGACCGGGGGGCTTCCACTGTCATAGCCATGTCTGTCGCCCTCTCCCTAGTGTCCGAACACGTTCATCAGGTGACGGGGCAGGAAGCCCGCCATCACCACGACCCAGCCGGCGACGACGATCCAGAACATCGCCTTCTGGTACTGAGCGCCCTTGCGCCAGTAGTCGACGAGGATCACGCGGAGGCCGTTGAACGCGTGGAACACGATGGCGGCGACCAGTACGGCCTCGCCGAGTCCCATAATCGGGGTCTTGTAGACGCTCATGACCGCGTTGTAGGCCTCGGGGCTCACGCGGATCAACGCCGTGTCGAGCACGTGCACCAGGAGGAAGAAGAAGATCGACACTCCGGTGATGCGATGCAGTACCCAGGACCACATTCCTTCGTTACCGCGGTACAGAGTTCCGCCGAGGCGACTCCGCTTGGGCGCCGCGGGTGCGACTTCTGCCGTTTGGGCTGACACCGACATCCTCCTCAGATCGAACTGCCGTACCATTATGTCACTCTTCTGCGCCGACCCGGGCCACGCCGCTTGCGCCCTCCCCCGCCCGCACCCGACAGGACGACTCCCACGCCCAGCACTGGGCGTGAGCATCAATGAGCGCAATTCCACTCGGCACCTGCATGTGCCACAGTCTCTTGTCATCCTGGGTACGCTGTGCGGAACAGGACAACGACGTCCGCACGAAGGAGTGTGACAGTAATGACGGATACATCCGTGGACGCCGGAGACGGCGCTCCGCAGAAGACCGGGTCGAAGACTCGGCGAACGGTGGCCAGGGTCATCGGAGGCGCAGTGGCGGTCGCCGCGATCGGCGCCGCCAGCTTCGGTTCGATCACCTCTGCGGCTGCCGGGTCGGACATCCACGCATCGATGACCATCATCGCGCCGGCTGCTGCCGGTGGCGGATGGGACACGGTCGCGCGCGAGCTCCAGCAGACGCAGAAGGCCAACGGCCTCATCAACAACGTGCAGGTCGTGAACATGCCTGGTGCAGGCGGCACCATCGCGCTCGGCAACGTGTCGACGCTCGACGGGACGGCGAACAACCTGCTCGTCGGCGGCACGGGTCTCCTCGCCGCGACGATCCAGTACGGCTCGGCGGCGACGCTCGACGACGTCACGAACCTCGCAGTGCTCTTCGAGGAGTACGACGTCATCGTGGTCCCGGCGGATTCGCCCTACGAAACTCTCGACGACCTCGTCACGGCGTGGAAGGAGGATCCGAAGGCCCTTCCGTGGACCGGCGGCGGCTCGTTCGATCAGCTCGTGGTCACGGATCTCGCACTTGAGGCGGGCATCGACCCCGTCAACACCACCTACATCTCATCCGACGGTGGCGGCGAAGCCATTCAGGCGCTCCTCAACGGCACCGCCGCTGCGGCCTCGGGCGGTTACCCCGACAACATCGACCAGATCGAGTCCGGTCGCCTGCGGGCGCTCGCTCTCGTCGCCGAGGAGCCGGTGGACGGGATCGACATTCCGACTGCCCGGGAGCAGGGGTACGACATCACCCTGTCCAACTGGCGCAGCCTCTCGGCACCCGCAGGCCTCTCCGATGAAGAGGTCGCAGGGCTCGACGAGCTCATCGCGGAGAGTGTCGAGACGCCCGAGTGGCAGGCAGCGGTTGAGCGCTACCACTGGACGGAGAAGTTCCTGACCGGCGACGAGCTCGACGCCTTCCTCGAGGAAGAGCACGAGCGGATCGCGCGACTGTATGAGGAGATGGGACAGTGACGTTCTCTGACATGGCCTCCAACAACCCGACATCGCTCTCGGCGACGCTCGGCGAGGAGATCGAGATCGGCCCGGGTGACAACGGCACGCTTGAGCTGCTGAAGAACCTCATCATGCCGGTCGTGCTGCTGGCGTTCGCCGGCTACCTCTTCTACGGGATCGTCACGATGGCGATCCCCGAGGGTACCGACTTCCCGGGACCGGAGTTCTTCCCGTCGATCATCGCGGGCGGGCTCACCCTGTTCGCCGTGCTGCTCATCATCAGTGCGGTGAAGCAGAAGATGCAGACCGTCACCGCGATCCGCACCGGCGCCATTGTGCTCCCCGCGGTCGAGGAAGATGAAGTGCATCTCGGCACCGGCGCCCCCAAGCGTCGCGTAGGGCTCGATCCGGCCTCGCTCGCCTGGGTGGTCGGCGGCTTCCTGGGCTTCGCCCTCCTGCTGACCTTCCTCGGCTGGATCATCGGCGCGGCTTTCCTCTTCTGGTGCGTCGCCCGCGGCTTCGGCGAGAAGCGCTTCGTGCAAAGCCTCATCGTGGGCCTCACCGCGAGTTCGATCTCGTACATCTTGTTTGACATGCTCCTCGGGCTCTCGTTGCCCTCGGGGCTGCTCGGTTGGGGGTTCTGACCCATGGAAACTCTGCAGCTGCTCGCCGACGGTTTCGCCGGCGCACTGACACTCGAAAACCTCATGTGGGTCGTGATCGGCTGTCTGCTCGGCACCGCTGTCGGCGTCATGCCCGGCCTCGGGTCGTCGATGGCCGTCGCCCTCCTCCTCCCCGTCACCTTCGCGCTCGAGCCGACGGCGGCGTTCATCATGTTCGCGGGCGTGTACTTCGGCGGGTTGTTCGGCGATTCGACCATGGGCATTCTGATGAACACCCCTGGCCAAGCCTCGGCGATCGCGTCGACGTTCGAGGGCCACAAGATGGCGTTGAACGGGCGGGCGGCGCAAGCCCTCGCGACGGCGGCCATCGGCGCGTTCATCGGCGGCTTCATCGCCTCGATCGTGGTGGTCTTCATGGCTCCGCTCCTCGCCGACTTCTCGACGAGATTCGGACCGGCCGAGTTCTTCGCCCTCGCGGTATTCGCCTTCGCCGCAACATCGTCCGTGGTCACCGACAATGCGGTGAAGGGACTCGCCTCGCTGTTCATCGGCCTCGGCATCGCGGTCGTCGGCGTCGACGGCGTTTCGGGCGCACCGCGATTCACGCTCGACTCGCCCTTCCTGTTCGATGGCATCTCGCTCGTCACGGTGACGGTCGCGATCCTCGCACTGGGAGAGGTCATATACGTGGCCTGCCTCGAAAGGCACGTCAAGGGCGGCAATATGATCAAGCCGACCGGCCGTCCGTGGCTTTCCCGGAAGGAAATCCGTGAGGCGGCTCCGGCCTGGGCGCGCGGCACGGCGATCGGCCTCCCCTTCGGCGTGGTTCCCGCCGGCGGATCCGAGATCCCGACCTTCCTCGCGTACGGACTCGAGAAGAAGCTCGACGGACGACGGAAGAAGCCGATGTTCGGCAAGGGCGCGATCCGCGGTCTCGCCGCTCCCGAGGCAGCCGGCAACTCGACGACCGGTATGGCGATGGGCGCGCTGCTCGCACTGGGTCTGCCGATCTCGGCAACGGCTGCGATCATGCTGGCCGCGTTCCGTCAGTACGGCCTCCAGCCGGGTCCGCTGCTCTTCGAGCGCTCCCCCGACCTCGTCTGGGCTCTGCTCGCGAGCTTCTTCATCGCGATGGTCATCCTCCTCATCCTGAACCTCCCGTTCGCGATGCTGTGGGCGAAGCTGCTGCTCATCCCCCGGCCGTACCTGTACGCGGGCATCACGATGTTCTGCGCGCTCGGCATCTACGCGTCATCGGGGTCGGTGTTCGACTTGCTCCTCCTCCTCGGAATCGGCCTGCTCGGATTCCTCATGCGTGCCGTCGACTTCCCCCTCGCACCGCTCATCATCGGCATGGTCCTCGGGCCGCTCGCCGAGACGAGCCTCCGCGACGCGGCGATGAGCGCGAACGGGGACTTCAGCGTGCTCTTCCAGGGGCCGATCACGCTGGTGCTCTACGGCCTGCTCGCCCTGGTGCTCGTCTTCGCCGTCAGCAACCGGGTCCTCGCCCGGGTGCGCAGCAAGCGCACCGTTCCAGAGGAGACGCCCGTCAACGTGTAACCCCCCAACGCTCGGTACACTCGGTCTCATGAATGATGCGCCGAGCAGCACCGAACGGAACGGACATCCCACCCCGTCCGCCATGGATCGCCTCACCTGTGTGATCCCGGCTGGCGGGGTGGGTTCGCGTTTGTGGCCGCTCTCGCGCGCGAACGCCCCGAAGTTCCTGCTCGACCTCACGGGGAGCGGTGATTCGCTGCTCCGTGCGACCTGGATGCGGCTCGCTCCGCTCGCACCCGCTGACCGCGTCATGGTCGTGACCGGCGCAGCGCACCGATCCTCGGTGACGCGTCAGCTCCCCGAGCTGCTCGAGGAGAACCTGGTCACCGAAAGCGAACCGAAGGATTCGTCGGCCGCGATCGGTCTCGCCGCGGCGCTGCTCGAGCTGCGGGATCCCGATGCGATTCTCGGCTCGTTCGCCGCCGACCACGTCATTCGCGGCGAGGTGCTCTTCCAGCGCGCTGTGAAAACCGCCGTGCAGGCGGCGGATCGCGGGCTGATCGCCACGATCGGCATTCACCCCGGTCACCCGTCGACGGCTTTCGGCTACATCGCCTGCGGCGCGGCGAGAGACGACATCGCACCGTTCGACGTGCACGATGTGTCGGAGTTCGTCGAGAAGCCGGACGAAGCCACCGCCGCGCGCTACCTGGAGAGCGGCAAGTATCTCTGGAACGCCGGCATGTTCATCGCGAAGGCGACGGTGCTGCTCGAGCAGATGGCGGAGTCGCAGCCCGAGATGGTGGCGGCCCTGCGCGAGATCGCGGCGGCGTGGCACACCGAGCGGGGCGCGCAGGTGCGGGAGCGTCTGTGGCCGACGCTGCCGAAGATCGCGATCGACTACACCGTCGCCGAGCCCGCCGCTGCGGCTGGACGCATGGTCTGCGTCGCGGCGCACTTCGAGTGGGACGACGTCGGGGACTTCGCGTCAGTGGCGAATCTCCTGACCCGCGGCCGCACGAGCGACCTGGCAGTGCTGGGCGACGGGGCGCAGGTGCTCTCGGATGCGTCGAGCGGCATCGTCGTCTCGGAGAGCGATCGACTGGTGGCGCTCGTCGGCGTCGACGACATGGTCGTGGTGGACACGGCTGATGTCCTGCTCGTGACGTCGAAGAGCCGAGCTCAGGACGTGAAGGGACTCGTGAACCGCATGAAGATCACGGGAGGCGGTCACCTCCTGTGAGCTCCCGGTAGACGCTGCGGAGGAACACGAGCGGTTCTCGGTCGGCGTGCGCGCCGATGCCGGTGACGCGGATGAGGAAGATGACGTGGTCCCCCGCTTCGATCTCCCGCTCGATCTCGCCGGCCACCCAGCTGGTGACGCCGTGGAGGCGGGGCGCCCCGTTGGTCTCGTCTGGTTCCCATGAGACCCCCGCCCACTTGTCGGTGCCGGATCGCGCGAACTGCGCACTCAGGTGGCGCTGATCGGCGCTGAGCACGTTGACGACCACGCGCCCGTGCCCGCGAACCGCCGAGATGCTGCGCGACGTCCGGGTGACCGAGATGGACACGAGGGGCGGGTCAAGCGAAACGCTCGCAAAGGACTGGCAGGTGAACCCGACCGGACCGTCGGGGCCGTGGGTCGCGACGACAGTCACGCCCGACGGGAACGCACCCATCACGTCCCGGTACTCGCGCGGGTCGAAGACCCCCGGCTGCGCGGCGAGGGCGGACTGCGTGAATCCCATGGAAGCTCCTGTCATGCTGCGTCACAGACCTCGCGCTGCTGCGGGCCATATCCATAACCTATGGGCATGTCAGATATTGCGAAACTTCATGACGCCGTATTAACGGTCGGCGTCGCGCTCGACGGAGCGGGTTGGGACCCGGACGCATGGCGCGAACTCCCCGATCCCGCAGCGGTCTTCACCGCCGACTACTGGACCGATCTCGTCCGCACCGCGGAACTCGCGGGCATCGACTACGTCACCCTCGAGGACGACCTCCACCTGCAGGGTGCCTCCGAGGTCGGCGATCCGGCTCGATCAGACTCACTGCAGGGCAGGCTCGATGCACTCCTCACGCTCACGGCCGTCGCCGCACGTACCGACCAGATCGGGGTCGTGCCGGTCGTCACCGTCACCCACACCGAGCCCTTCCACGTCGCCACGGCACTGCAGACGCTCGATCATGTGAGCCTGGGCCGGGCCGGATGGCAGCTCCGCATCTCCCCGGCGCCCGCCGATGCGGCGGCCTTCGGGCGACGATCAGCCGAGACGCTGACCCCGGAGGCGCTCCTCGGGGAAGCGGAGGACGTCGCGGAGGTGGCGCGCGCACTCTGGGACAGCTGGGAGGATGACGCGGTGATCCGCGATACCTCCACCGGACGATTCCTCGACCGGGACCGGTTGCACCACGTCAATTTCGTCGGCGACCTCTTCTCGATCGCCGGCCCGTCGATCGTGCCGCGTTCGCCCCAGGGCCAGCTGCCGGTCACCCTCCTCGCTGAGACCGCCGAGACCGAGGCACTCGCGATCCGAGTCGCCGATGTCGTCTTCATTCCGCCCGCGGACACGCTCGCCTCATCGCTCGAGCGCATCGGCGCGGTCCATGCCGCTGCCGCTGCCGCCCCACGCGAGGAGCGCGGTCTCGAACCGTTGCGGATCGTCGTCGACTTCGAGGTCGGCGGGGAGCGTGGCGTCTCCCGAGGGCCGGCGGAACTCGCGGATCAGGTGGCCGCTGCCCAGCGCGCCGGGGCCGACGGGGTGCGTCTTCGCCCCGCCCGGCTGCCCCGCGACCTCGAGTGGGTCGCGGAGGCACTGCTGCCCGAGCTGCGGCATCGCGGACTCACCGCTTCGGCTCCCAGGTCAGGAGTCGAAACTCCCGCTCGCACGCTCCGCCAGCGGCTCGGTCTCGCCGCGGCACCCCACCGGTTCGCCGCGGCATCGGAGCCCAGCGCAGGCGATGATCAGGACGTTCAGACCCGCGACTCTCAGGAGGTCAACGCATGACCGCAGCAGACGGCGCGCAGCGCCAGATCCATCTCGTCGCCCACTTCCCCGGCGTGAACAGCACGACAGTGTGGAGTGACCCCGCCGCGGGCAGTCAGATCGACTTCGCATCGTTCCGGCACTTCGCGCAAACGGCGGAACGCGGGCTGTTCGACTACGTCTTCCTCGCCGAGGGACTGCGCGTGCGGGAGCACGCCGGGAAGATCCACGACCTCGACGTGGCCGGCCGACCGGCGACACTCGCCATCATCACGGCGATGGCGGCGGTGACCGAGCGCATCGGCGTCGTCGGCACGCTGAGCAGTACCTTCAACGAGCCCGTCGAACTCGCCAGGCAGCTCGCCTCGATCGACCATCTCTCCGGCGGACGCGTGGGGTGGAACGTCGTCACCTCATCGGACGCGTTCCACGGCGGCAACTTCCGGCGAGGCGGATACCTTCCCTACCCGGAGCGCTACGAACGGGCCGAGGAGTTCGTGCGGGTCGCGAAGCATCTCTGGGATTCCTGGGCGGACGACGCGCTCGTCGCGGACGCCAGGCGCGGGAGATTCGCCGACCCGGATCGGATCGCGCGGGTCGCGCATCAGGGCAAGCACTTCGCCGTCGATACGACCCCGACGGTGCCCCGAAGCCCGCAGGGGTACCCGGTGATCGTGCAGGCCGGGGACTCGCCGGCCGGGCGGGACTTCGCGGCGGCGAACGCAGAGGTGATCTTCACCCGGCACAGCGAGTACGCAGAGGGACGCGCGTTCTATGCCGACGTGCAGGAGCGGCTCGCCGCAGCGGGACGGAGCAGCGACTCACTGCTCATCATGCCGGGTGCGACGTTCATCGTCGGCGACACGGACGCCGAGGCCCGTGACCTCTCCCGCGAGGTGGCGCACGCCCAGATCAGCCCGCAGACGGCGCTCGCGTGGCTGGAAGCGATCTGGGGCAGAGACCTCTCCGACATCGATCTCGACGGCCCGCTGCCGGCGGACGAGCCCGAAGAGACGGTGCTCCGCCAGGGGCAGACATCCACGGCGATCGACCGCCGCGCGCACGCCGCCCGCCTGCGCGAGCGCGCAGAAGCCGAGGGTCTGTCGGCACGCGAAGTGGTGATCGCCGAGACGGCCCAGCACACGTTCGTCGGCTCTGCGGAGACGGTCGCGGATGAGATCAACCGATACGTGCAGGGACGCGCCTCGGACGGCTTCGTACTCGTGCCGCACCTCGTTCCGACGGGTCTCGACGTCTTCGTCGATCGCGTCGTTCCGATTCTGCAGGAGCGCGGCGTGTATCGGACGGCATACGAGTCACCCGCGAACCCGCGACCGACCCTGCGCTCGGTCCTGGGGCTGCCGGCACCCCAACCGCCGGCATCGCTCGACCTCGCGGTCGCCTAGCGGGCGCGCGGGGCGGGCGACTCGTCCGCCTCGCGCGTGATCCCGAACTCGAGCTCGACGCCCATGGTGGTGACCATCGGCCCGTCGACGATCTGCGTGCGGTGAGCGACCGCGAAGCCGAACCGAGTAATCTGCAGCCGAGAGGCTCCAGCGCGTCCACGGATAGTCGTCGAAGGCCTCAGCCAGTGTCGCAGCTGCTCCGGGGATGTCTTCGAGCGTCGCCGTTCGGATGGGATTGTGCACCCCTCAGATCTATGGGTTTTCCGCGGGGCCTCACCAAAGCGCCGGTGCGCCATGCTCGGTCCGCGATCGGTTCACCACGAGGAACACATCGGTTCGCGCCGTGCACATCGAAAAGTGCGCTATCGGATGTGCACTGCGCGAACCGATGTGCAGCCGGTCGGACCCCGACCACACCTCGAACGCGGCGACCGCATCGTCGGTTACGGCTTCGGGAGGCCGGGCGGATTGATCAGCGATTCCGACACCGCTTCCTCTTCTTCGCCCCAGCGCGCGAGCACCTCGTCGTACACGCCGGTCTCGATGAGGTGGTCGATCACGATCGACACGGGTTCGGCGAGACCGTTCCCCTTCGCCGTCGCGACGCCGACCTGCCCGTCGACGGGGTAGGCGCTGTTGAACTTGCCGACGACCTTCGTCTCACCGAGCAGCTCGGTCTGGAACGCGGCCTGCGGGTACGGCATGATGAACGCGTCCGCACGCCCCGACTTCAACGCCAGAAGTCCTGCGGCGCTGTCCTCGTAGTAGACGGGTTCTCCCGGGTCGATGCCGGCCTCCTCGTTCTCGGCGATCCAGTCGAGCAGGTACTGCTCCTGGTTCGTGCCGCTCCCGACGATCACGCGGAGCCCTGAGATATCGGCGGCCTCGTCGACGGCCTCGATCTCGCTGTCGGCCGCCACGACGAAGCCCATCACGGCATCGCGATACGTCGCGAAGTCGAAGATCTCCTTGCGCTCCTCCGTGACCCCGACGTTCGAGAGCACGAGGTCGTACTTCCCCGACTCGACTCCGAGCGGCCAGTCGGCCCAGGCGACGTTCTGCGGCGCGTACTCGAGTCCGAGGCCCTCCGCCACGAGGGAGGCCATATCGGCGTCGCTCCCGAGGATCGTCCGGTTGTCGTCCTCGGCGAAGAACGAGATGGGCGGCTCCCCCGCCCCGTTGTGCGCGACGGTCAACTGCCCCTCCTGCGTCGGGGTGAAGCCGCTCTCCTCGAGAGCTTCCACGGCCTCCGGAACGGGTTCGATGTGGGGGCGTCCGTCAAGATTCGCCGTGGAGAGGTCGAACGGCGACTCGCCCGCCGATTCGGTCGTCGGGGCGCCGGGACCCGTCGCAGCGGATCCGCATCCGGTGAGAACGAGCGAGAGCGCCCCGATCCCGGCGCTGAGGGCCGCCAGGCGGCGGGTGCGCGACGAGCGCGAGGTGAGCAGTGAGGTCTGGGCCATGGGTGGTCTCCTGGTGTGGGTGCGGCAGGGAGGGTCCTCGTCCGTGCGTGGACGAGGACCCTCCCGATGGTTCCGGTCAGTCTTCGCGCGGCCGGCCCGGCGGGTTCACGAGGGCCTCGTCGACGCTCTCGTCCTCCAGCTCCCAGCGTTCGAGGACCTTCGCGTAGTCGCCGCTCTCGATGGCATGGTTCAACACGATGGCGACGGGGTCGACGAGTCCGTTGCCCTTCGCCGTCGTGACGCCGATCTGCGCGTTCTCGGGGAACCCGCCGTTGAGGGAGCCGACGATCTTCGACTCTCCCGTCGTCGCGACCCGGTAGGCCGCCGTGGGGTTCGGGCCGAAGGTCGCATCGATCCGGCCTGAGGCGAGCGCGAGATTTGCTGCGGCGTTGTCCTCGAAGTAGACGGGCTCGCCGGGCTCGAGGCCGTTCTTCTCATTCTCGGCGAACCAGTCGAGCAGGATCTTCTCCTGGTTGGTTCCACTGCCCACGGCAACCTTCAGACCGGCGACGTCCTCGGGCCCGTCGATCGCGTCGATCTCGCTGTCGGCCTGCACGGCGAACGCGATGACGTCGTTGCGGTGCACGGCGAAGTCGAAGATGTCTTTCCGCTCCTCGGTCACGGTGACGTTCGAGACGACGGCGTCGTACTTGCCCGATTCCACGCCGAGCGGCCAGTCGGCCCAGGCGACGTTCTCGGGGGCGTACTCGAGGCCGAGTCCGTCAGCGACGAGCTGCGCGATGTCGGGTTCGACGCCGAGCAGCGTGCGGTTGTCATCTTCGGCGAGGAATCCGAGCGGCGGCTCGTAAGCCGAGTGGGCGACGGTGAGCTTCCCGTCCTGGACCGGGGCGAAACCACTCTCCTCGAGCGCCTCCACCGCTTCGGGCACCGGATCGATGCGCACGCGGTCCTCGACGTTCGCCGAGGTCAGATCGAACGGGGACTCGTTCGCGGCGGGCTCGGAGGTCTCGCCGGGTGTCGCGCTCGAGGCCGAGCTGCAGGCGGTGAGGCCGACGATCGCGAGTGCTGCGAGCGAGGCGACGATGAGTCGCGACGCCCGGGGTCCGGACGTGCGAGTGGGAGTGTGCATGGGTGATCGGTCCTGTCTATGTGAGGAGGGTGTCGGGTCAGATGACCCAGTCGAGGAATTCTTGGGTACGGGCCTGTTCCGGCGCGCGCAGGACGCGATCGGGGGTGCCCTGCTCGATGATGCGGCCGGCGTCGAGGAAGACGACGTGGTCTGAGACCTCGGCAGCGAAGCCGACCTCGTGGGTGACGATGATGAGCGTGCGGCCGCTGTGTGCGAGATCCTTGATGACGCTCAGCACCTCGCCCACCAGTTCGGGGTCGAGCGCCGAAGTGGGCTCGTCGAACAGCAGAACATCGGGTTCCAGTGCGAGCGCGCGGGCGATCGCGACGCGCTGCTGCTGTCCACCGGACAGCTGCCGCGGGTAGTGACCGGCACGGTCAGAGAGTCCGACTCGGGCCAGCAGGGTCCGCGCCTGCGCTTCGGCTTCCGCCTTGGTCGCGCGCTTCAGCGCCAGTGGCGCCTCGACGATGTTCTCGAGCGCCGTGAGGTGCGGGAAGAGGTTGAAGTTCTGGAACACCATGCCGACGCGAGTGCGCCGCTGCAGCACGTCCTTCTCGCGGAGTTCGTAGAGCCGTTCGCCGCGACGCTCGTATCCGATGTGGTCGCCGTCGATCGTGATGGACCCGGCATCGATGGTCTCGAGATGATTGATGGCGCGCAGCAGGGTGGACTTGCCCGAACCCGACCGGCCGAGCAGCGCGACGACCTCGCCCGGTTGCACGGTGAGCGAGATGTCGTGGAGCACTTCGTGGGCGCCGTAGGACTTGTGCACCCCGCTGATCTCGACGAGTCCAGCGGTCTTCTCGGTGACGGGCGGGATGGTCTTCCGGGGCGCCTGGGGCGGAGCGGTGGTGGTCATGGCGTTCTCCTGGGGACGGGGTGAGCAGATGGGATCAGCGCTGTTCGGCGTTCAGCGCCGCGATGACGGACTCCGGAGTCTGCGCGGTCGGTGGGGTGTCTCGGCTGCCGCGCAGTCGGCCGATCGCTCGACGGGCACGCTGCAGCGGAGTCGGGGGCAGTTCGCGGGCCGTGCCGCGAGCGTAGTAGCGCTCGAGGTAGTACTGACCGATACTCAGGATCGTCGTGAAGATCGTGTACCAGACCGCGGCGACGAGCAGCAGCGGGATCACCTGGCTGTTGCGGTTGTAGATCACCTGGACGGTGTAGAAGAGTTCGGGCAGCGCGACGATGAACGCCACAGACGTTCCCTTCAGGAGTCCGATGACCTCGTTGAAGGCGTTGGGCAGGATCGCCCGCGCAGCCTGCGGAAGCACGATGCGGAAGAACCGACGCCCTCTCGGAATGCCGAGCGCCTTCGCCGCCTCGAGCTGCCCCTGATCGACTGAGAGCAGGCCGCCGCGGATGATCTCGGCGGAGTAGGCCGCCTGGTGGAGCGAAAGCCCGAGGATCGCCGCGACGGTCGAGGAGATGAGCCTGACGGGATCGAACTCGACGATCCAGAAGTCGTAGGTGAAGGGCCAGCCGAGTCCGAGAGTCGGGAACAGATACCCGAGGTTGTACCAGATCACGAGCTGCACGATCAGTGGAACCGAGCGGAAGAACCAGGTGAAGCTCCACGCGAACGAACTCAGCAGCGGCGAGCCTGAGAGCCGCGCGAGCGCGAGCAGCGCCCCGAGCACGAACCCGATGATGGCGGAGGCCGCGGTGAGCCACAGGGTGAGCCAGAGTCCACGGAGTACCGCAGGGTCGAAGAAGTACTCGGCGAAGATGTTCCAGCGCCACTGCTCATTCGTGAAGAAGGTCCAGACGAGCTGGGCGACCAGGAAGATCGCGATCGCGCTGATGATCCAGCGCGTCCAGTGCTTCAGGGGGACGACATCCAGCGGCACGCCGCGGGTCGCCGCGGCGGCGTCGCGGGTCTGATCAACCGCCGGAGCATTGGGTGTGGTTATGGGAGACATACGGAGAGGTTATTGGGAAACCCGCCGACACCCGCAAGGTCGACTGCAAGAAAACGTAACCCGGGACCCTGGCGATACTGCCGTCATTCTTTGTCATGCAGGTCGCCCGCAGGGACAAATCATCCATAACCTGGAGTCATGTCAGCCATTACCCAAGGTTACCTGGACGCGCAGGAGCCGGCCCGGTCCCCCTCGCCGGATTCAGTGGCACTCCCCCGCGGCGAGTTCCGCATCGTCGACCCCCGCGACCCGATCGCAGCACCGCTCCTCCACGACCTCGAGCGCGAGTACGACACCCGTTACGGCACCGTCGGGGGCGACTCAGCCTCCACCGAGATGAACCGCTATCCCGCTGAACTCTTCCTCGCACCGGTGGGCGCGTTCGTCGTGCTCATCGACGACGGCCAGGTCGTCGCGGGTGGTGCCTTCATGCGCTACGACGACCGCACCGCCGAATTCAAGCGCATCTGGACCCGCACCGACCATCGCGGCCGCGGCCTCGGCAAACGAGTGCTCGTCGAGCTCGAAGCACGGGCACGCGCACTCGGCTATTCGGACGTCTTCCTGACGACCGGCCCGCGGCAACCCGAGGCCGTCGCGCTCTACCGGAGTGCCGGATACACCCACCTGTACACGCCGGAGGACGACGTGCAGCGCGGCTCACGAGGCTTCGGCGTGCACGGCTTCGGAAAGCCGCTGGGCGGCGATACCCCGTGATCCGGGTGGTGAGCATCGGGGCCGGACCCGCGGCGATCCTGGTGCTCGAGCGATTCATCGCCCGCCACGCTCGCGATACCCCGGAGCTGGAGGTCGAGTACCACCTCGTCGACCCTCACGAACCCGGAGGGGGACGCATCTGGCGGCGAGCGCAGTCGCCACTTCTGAAGCTCAACTCGATGCGGGAGGACGTGACGATGTTCACGGACGACTCCTGCGTCATCGACGGGCCCGTGGTGCCGGGTCCCACGCTCGCGGACTGGGTGAGCGCCGTGCGTCGGGGCGAGATCGCGAAACCCGACTGGAGCGACGCGATCCTCGACGCCGAGATCGACGACCCGGACGACCGCGCATTCCCGACGCGTCGGCTCGGGAACGCCTACCTCAGCTGGGTCTACCGCGATGCCGCGCGCCGCGCACGACCGGAGGTGACGGTGCGGTGGCACGAGGACGTCGCGATCGCGGTGGATCCGGACCCCATCGACGGCGTCGTATCCGGCGACGCGGCGACGACCGTGCGGCTGGCATCGGGCCGCACCCTGCACGCGGACATCGTGCTCTACGCGCTCGGGCACAACGGCTCGGCCCCCTCGGCCGAGTCGACGCACCTCGCGAGCTTCGCCGGTCGACACGGTCTCTCGTACGTCGCTCCCGCGTTCACCGCGGACATCGATCTCGACTGGCTGGCCGCGGGAGAAGACGTGATCGTCCGCGGGATGGGCCTCGCCGCGGTCGACCTGACCGTACTCCTCACCGAGGGCAGGGGCGGTCGCTTCCTCGAGCAGGCGGACGGATCACTGCGCTACCACCCCAGTGGTCGCGAGCCGCGTCTGCACCTCGGCTCCCGCCGGGGCGTACCCTACCGGTCGAAGATCACCAGCCGACCGGTCGGGGATCCCGTCGAACTCGAGTACTTGCACCCCGAAGGGCGCGAGCGACTCCTCCGGTCACCGCACCCGCTCGATTTCGAGCGGGACGTCTGGCCGCTCATCGCTTCCGAAATGCTCACGGGGTACTACCGCGAACTCTTCACCGGCCACCCGGAACGCGTGTCGGCCGACTGGTCGTGGTTCGCGCCCCGCCTCCGCCGTATCCTCGCCGAGGACGACGGATACCGGTCGCGCGCACTCATTCAGCTCATCGAGCACACGGTTCCGCACCCGGACGACCGACTTGAGCTCGAGGCGTTCGATCGGCCCCTCACCGTACCGGGCGCTGGCGAGTCCGTGCATGAGCGGGTGCACGCGCACATCGAGCAGGACCTCAGGCAGCGGACGCGGCAGGAGCACAGCGCGACGCAGGCGCTGTTCCTCACGCTCCTCAGATCCCACATCGCCGTGAGCGATATCCCGCTCGAGCGTTGGAACGACCGCAGCCGTATCCACTCCCTCCCCCGTGCGTGGCACACGTACTTCAGCTACGTCGCCAGCGGGCCTCCCGGGGACCGCCTGCGCGAGCTCATCGCACTCTCCGATGCGGGCATCGTGCACTTCCTCGGTGGCGAGCTCCGGCTCGAAGCCGTGGAGGATCACGGAGTCTTCGTCGCGAGGGGAACGGCCCTCACCGATCAGGGGGAGCGCACGACGAGCGTGCAGAGTCGGATCCTGATCGACGCCTGGCTTCCCGCCGCACAGGCGACGGACAGCGACAACCCCCTGCTCCGGCAACTTCTGGCGACCGACCAGGTCGCCGAACTCCCCGGCAGCGGTTCCGTCGTCGTCGAACAGGGCAGGATCGGCGGTTCGGATCGCCGATTCGCCATCGGCCCCTTCACGTCGGAGATCCAGGCCGGCGCGTTCACCCGCCCGGGCATCAACGCATTGCCACTCCGCCGCGCGGACCACCTCGCCGGGGAACTCCTCTGCACCGCAGCGCGGTCCGCCACTCGGGAACCGACGGGCATGGCAGCGCACCCCGTTACACTCGGAGGACGCTGAACGCCCAGCACCCCTGTCGAGAAAGCACGGTGGCACCGATGACGGAACCCGCGACCGAGTCTCGACTCCGCCCCCTCCGCAGCACCGGGTGGCGGGCGAACTGGAGCGGAGTCATCGGCGGCCTGGGCGGGGTCATCATCTTCCTGACGATCGCCATCTTCGGGAGCGGGATCCCGGAGGATCGTGTCAACCAGGTCGTCCTGTACTACCTGATCTTCTGGCCGATCTTCAGCATCACCTACGTCGCCTGGACCCACGTTGCCTACAGTCGACGCTCACGCGAGGAGCTCCGCAGCGTCTCCGTGCGCGAAGCCTCATCCAAACGCAGGTGGTACTTCATCGCACTCGGGTTCGGCGGCCCGGCCGACTGGACGATCAGTGCCGCCCTCTTCGCAGTCGGGGTGACAGTGGCGATCGCGGTGACGCCCGGGTTGAAGACGAGTGCACTGGTCGTGGTGTTGGGGCTGGTCACGGTCGCGTGCTCCTGGGCGATGATGGTCTATGCGTTCGCGCTCGACTACCTTCACCTGGATCTCGCTCAGGAGCGCACGAATCCGATCGGGGCGTCGGTGCGCCCGCACATCGATTTCGACTTCGATGAGGAGCCGCAGTTCTCGGACTATCTCACTTTCGCGATCATGGTCGCGACGATGGCGGTGGCGGTGCCCGGCCGGATCGCGTCGCGTGCTGCGTGGAGGATCATACGGACGAACGTCATCCTCGCGTTCGTGTTCAACACCGTGATCGTCGCGATGACGGTGTCCATCCTGTTCGGCGGTATCGGAGGGTAGTCGGAACGTCGATCACCGACGTCGGGGAACCGACGCCGTCACCACCCAGCCAGCTCCGGAAGGACCCGCCGTCAGCGTGCCGCCGTCGGTGCCGAGGAGTTCTCTGAGGCGGTGGAGTCCGGTGCCGCTCGAGGGAATCCGCGGCGTGGAGACCGTGCCGGTGCGCCCTGCATCGTCCGGGCCGCCGTTCCAGATGGAGAGGAGGAGATGGTCGGCCCCCTCGCTCACGGAGAGCCGCACGTCGGCTGGCCGCGGGCAGTGCTTGATGATGTTCGTGGCGCTCTCGCTGGCGACGTGTTCGAGCGCCGAAGCCGACGCCGGGGACAGTCCGTTGATGGCGCGGATGTCGCAGCGCACGCGATAGCCGAGCTGCTGGAGTTCGTCGCTGACCGAACGCAGACGGGTGACCACACCGTCGCCCCGCTGCACCGTGCCGATCGTCTGCCGCATACTGTTGAGGGCTCGCGACGCCGATCGGGAGATCGCTTGCCTGGCCTGCTCCGCTTCTGCCGCATTTGCGCTGACGGCGAGCACCTGAGCGTGCACCACCACTACGGCCATGTCGTGCGCGACGAAGTCGTGGAGTTCGTCTGCGATGCGCTTGCGTTCAGCACTGACTGCCGCATGGATCGCAGTACGGATGCGCGCCTGAGCCGCGTTGACGAGCCACCAGCCGAGCAGGGGCATGGCGGAGAGCACGAGGAGCACCGGGAAGACCTGGAGCCCGTCGACCGCGGCAGCGAGTGCGAGCAGTCCAAGGGTGCACGCGATCACGAAGGTTCGCAGGAGGAAGCGGGCTTCGGAGTGCTGCGCTCGCACCCGGCGCGCCGGCGCGGGTCTGCGGTCGATGCTGTGCAGCACAGCGACTCCTTTCTGAATATTTACGTGTTCGAGTATAACCTTCAGCGGTGCCCGCCCTTCGGGACCCCGGGGGCGGGACCTGTGGACGAGCACCGCTGGAGAGGTTTACTCCTGCGCAGCCGCTCTGCGTCGGAGGACGAGCATGGAGCCGCCCGCGAGCAACGCCGTCACCGCTACCGCGCCGAGCGCGAGCGGAGCGCCGCCACCCGTTTGGGCGAGCTTCTGCCGTGGTTCGGCAGCCTTCGTCGCTCCCGGTTTTTCCGACGGTTTCTCCGTCGGATCCACGGGCGTCGTGGGCTCGGTCGGCTTCGGCTCAACCGGGTTCTCCGTGCCCGGGTTCTCCGTGCCCGGGTTCTCCGTGCCCGGGTTCTCGGTGCCCGGGTTTTCCGTACCGGGGTTCTCCGTACCAGGGTTCTCCGTGCCCGGGTCCTCCGTACCGGGGTTCTCAGTTCCCGGGTTCTCCGTACCGGGGTTCACCGGCTCAGGAAGATCCGGGATGACGAAGTCCTGAAACTTCTCGCTCGGATCGTAATTATCGTCTCCAGACCACACGACCTTGAGCGTCACGGTCTGACCGGCGGGAAGCGATACGCCGCGGCACAGCCAACGCGACATCTTCTCGTCGTAGGGGACCACCTCACTCGTACACAGGTGCTGATCTCCCCAGTAGATGTCTACGGTGCCGGTCGGAATGTATCCCCGATCCAGCTGGAACGGGTTACCAACGATGTGCCCCCAGAGAGTTCCGGTGATCATCGGCGTCTCCTCGGCAGCACTCTGCGCATCGGGCGAGGCACCTCGAAGCGTAATGCCGCTCACGGGAGGTGCCGGTTCGAAGCCCCCTGGCTCTCCGAGCGTGGCCGACCGATCCTCCGACTTCTCTTTCTGGAGCGACGCGGTCACCAGCGCTGGGGTGGCTGTGCCCGAAGATGCCGAGGAGACTGCCGTATCCACCCGAGCCTCACGCGCTGCCCCCTGGGTGTCCGGCTCGAAGCCACCCGGTCCCTCCGGACCTTCGTGTCGCGGCACCACCGTCAGGATGCCCGGCGTCGTCTCCGCGGCGAGCTCCTGACCCGATGCGTTGACGAGCCTGACGGTGACCTCGTGCTCGCCCTCGGGGAAGGCGTTCGCGGCGATCTCCGCCTCGACCAGATCCCCCTCGATCGGGACCGGGGCGAGGCCCGTGTCTCCGACGGTGAAGATGGCGTGCGCACCCTCGAGCGACGCGGATCCGGGCGTGACCCGGGCACGCACCACCCCGGACGCGCCGAGGGTGATCTCGGAGTCCTGTACCTCGGCGATCGCGAGAGCGATCGGCTGCTGTGCCGCGGCCGGCGCGAACGCGTACGCCGCGCCCGTCATCGTCGAACCGACGAGGAGCCTACCGCTGTCCGCACGCAGGCCCTGCCCGTACGCCTGGTACCCGAACAGCTGGTTCGGCGTCGCGTCAGAGGCCGTCAAGGTGCGCAGGGGATCGACGTGCTGTCGCCGGTTCTCGTCTCCGGTGCCCGAGAGGCTGAGCGCGTCGAGGTCGTAGGCGTGCACTTCGCCCGTGTACCGCGGCGCATGATCCGAGTACGCGTAGAGCGTCGAGCCGTCAACGGCGGTGCTGTAGCCGAAGCTCATCGACTGCGCCGGCGGGGTGAGCTTGCCGCCGAGTTGGTTTAGCTCGCCGTCGAAGAAGTAGACGGCGCCCTGCGTTGTCTCCCCGCGCGCGACGGCGCCACCCGTGCAGCCCGCTTCCGCGGTGTCGGCGGTGTAGGTGATCTCGTGGGGCGACCCGACCGCCAGCGTCTCGCCGAAGAACGACACCGAGACGCCGAAGGTGCCGCCTGAGCCCGCGTTCGACAGGCACACTTTCTCGTCCTCCTTCGGCATGCTCCGGAAGCGGGGCTCGGTGTTGCCCGCGAGGTCCCAGAGGTAGAGCCCGCCGACGCGAGCTGCGCGCACTCCGACGTGGTCTTCCCGGTTCTGAATCGCGCTGACCGCCAGCCGGTCGCCGTCAAGAGCGACGGACTGCCCCGTGATGCTGTCCCCGATGACTCGCTCGGGAATGTGCGGGACCCACTGCGGCTCCCCCGGCGCGTCGACGTCGACCGTGAAAACGAACCCGGCGTGGGACTTGCGATCCACCGTGGCGTTCGGCACGCCGACCGCGAGTATGCCGTCCGAAAAGTCGAGGGCCTCAGCGAAGTTCCGGTCGTCGGAACCGTAGTCGGAGACCCGATCCGGCTTCGCAGGGGCCACGAGCGTGCGCTGTAGCGACCAGTCGTTCTCACCTGAGCGCTCGTACACGTGCACGCTCTGCGCACGCGGTGCACTCACAAATGCCCGCCCGGCGTCGTCGTCGAAGACGACGGCCTCGCCGAACTGCGCATCGGCCTGCGGGGCCTCGACCGTCTGCGTCTCCCACACCCCCGACTCGGTCCGGTGCGTGAAGTCCATCGCGCTGCCCACGGCGTTCGTGACCGCAGCGTGGTCACCGACGAGATCGATGGCTCGTCCACCGCTGCGCGCTGCGCCGCTGCCGAACTTCTGCTCTTCCTGCAATTCGAGTGGTGCTGCCGCAGCGCCTGCGGCGAATGGGGCGCCGACCACCAGCGCGGCGCCGAGGGCGGCCGCGAGGGCAGCCCGAGGGGGTTTCAACATGCGAGTGTCTCCGTTTCACGTAGGTGTCACTCCCCCCGGAATGCATAATAGCCCATTCCGCAATGATTTGCCACACGTTATTGACTACAGGTGTCGATACATGCAGCTCGCGCCATGGTGACCCCGTTAGCCTCGGAACAGCGATCGGCACCCGCCTTTGGCTCCCCCACGAAAGGCGCCGATCATGACGACTGCGGTACCCGCTCACGCCCCGCCGATCTCGACGGGATTCCGTCCGACGCGGGCACGCGCAACTGACTTCCCTCCGGTCGCCAAGGCGTTCACCCGCGTTTCCCAGGAAGTCAGAAAGGCCGGTCTGTTCGATCGCGCCCCGGTGTTCTACCTCCTCGTCGGCATCGGTATCGCGCTCGCCTTCGGCGGCGCCGTGACCGGTTTCGTGCTGCTCGGAGCCTCCTGGTTCCAGCTACTCATCGCGGGTGCGCTCGGCATCATCTTCACGCAGCTCGCGTTCCTCGCCCACGAGGCCGCGCACCGCCAGATCCTGTCGACCGGCCCAGCGAACGACAGGCTCGCCCGCGTGCTCACCGCCCTCGTGGGCATGAGCTACTCCTGGTGGGACTCGAAGCACAGCCGCCACCACGCCAACCCGAACCGGGTGGGCAAGGATCCGGATATCGAGGTCGACACCATCTCCTTCATCGAGGAGGACGCCGAGGAGGCCCGCGGTCTCCGCGGAGCGATCACGCGCCGTCAGGGGTGGCTCTTCTTCCCGCTCCTCACGCTCGAGGGCCTGAACCTCCACTTCCACAGTGCGCGCCACCTGGCGAGCCGGGGCCCGGTCAAGGGCCGTTGGATCGAGATCGGGCTGATCGCCGCGCGGTTCGCAGTGCTGCTCACCCCGGTATTCTTCTTCCTCCCCTTCGGCATGGCGTGCGCCTTCATCGGCGTGCAGCTCGCCGTCTTCGGCGTCTACATGGGCGCCTCTTTCGCCCCGAATCACAAGGGCATGCCGGTGATCGCATCGGATGCGCGCCTCGACTTCTTCACCAAGCAGGTGCGCACCTCGCGAAACATCCGCGGAGGATGGTGGGCGACCTGGCTGATGGGCGGGCTGAACTACCAGGTGGAACACCACCTCTTCCCCAATATGGCGCGACCGAACCTCTCCCGCGCACGTCGGATCGTGCGGGAGTTCTGCCGCGAGCACGACGTACCGTACACCGAGACGTCGCTGTGGCGCTCCTACGCGATCGTGGTCGAGTACCTCAACCGGGTCGGGCTCGCCGCCCGCGATCCGTTCGAGTGCCCGATCACGGCGCAGTACCGCCGCGCCTAGCCTGACGCCTCCCTGTCAACCCGCCCCGCGAACCCGCCGTCCAGGCCCGCGATCCGCTACATTCGGAAGAGTGAGGCCGGAGCGACCGGCAGACCACGAGCGGAGGGAGACACTATGTCAGACGAACGCGAGCAGCGGGAGTCCTCGGAACCGCACGAGGCCACCGAGTTCGACGCCGGCAACGGTCAGGGCACGGTCTCGGGGCCGCCGAAGGGCGACGTGCAGCAGCGGCCGATCATGGACGGGTCGACGCAGTCCTCGAGCGAAGAGCACGACGTCGATAATCCCCGCCGCGGTATGGAGGATCCGGGTCTCGTGCGCGACACCGAGACCGGCAAGAAGACGCCGACCCCCGACGAGGACAACTAGTCCTCCCGGGGGCCGACGCCTGAACGAGCCTGCGACCGCGGGCGCCGATTCCGAACGGGATCAGTGCCCGCGGTCGATCCATTCCTGCAGGTGGGGCGCTTCATCGGCGACAGTGGTCTGGGCGCCGTGGCCCGGGTACACCACCGTCTCTCCGGGAAGCGTCAGGAGCGTCTTCCTGATCGACTCGATGATGGTCGGGAAGTCGCTGTAGGAGCGGCCCGTCGCACCTGGGCCACCCTGGAAGAGCGTGTCCCCCGTGAACACCGCGCCGAGCGTCGGGGCGTAAACGCAGACGGAGCCGGGTGAGTGACCTGGGGTGTGCAGAACCGTCAGCGGGGTTCCCGCGACGACGAACTCCGCCTCGTCAGCGAGTTCGAAATCGGGCAGCGTCTGGTGGACCTTCTCCCACAGCATGTGGTCGGCGGGGTGCAGGTAGAGGTGGGCGTCCAGACGGCGTGCCGTCTCCACCGCGGCGCGGATGTGATCGTCGTGCCCGTGCGTGAGCAGGATGCCGAGCACGTTGCGCTCCCCCACTGCCTCGGCGACGGCGTCGGCGTCGTGGGCCGGGTCGATCACGACGACCTCGTCGTCATTGCCGACGATCCAGACGTTGTTGTCGACCTCCCACGTACCGCCGTCCAGCGAGAACGTGCCGTGGGTCTCGAGGTGTTCGATGCGTGCGTCGCTCATGCGTCCGCTCCCTTGAGTTCGACGACGGAGCGGAGGATCGTGCCCTCGCCCATCTTGGCGAAGGCGGCCTCGACGTCGCCGAGACCGACCCGCTCGGAGACGAAGCCGTCCAGATCGAGCCGGCCGAGCTTGTACTGATCGATCAGCATCGCGAAGTCGCGGCTCGGGAGGCAGTCGCCGTACCAGGAGGACTTCAGCGATCCGCCTCGCCCGAACACGTCGAGCAGCGGGAGCTCGAGGGTCATCTCGGGGGTCGGCACGCCGACGAGCACGACGCGCCCCGCGAGATCCCGCGCGTAGAACGCCTGCCGGTAGGTCTCCGGGCGCCCGACCGCGTCGATGACGACGTCCGCCCCGAAACCGCCTGTGAGGTTGCGGATAGCCTCGACCGGATCAGCCTCGCGCGAGTTCACCGTGTGCGTGGCGCCGAACCGCTTCGCCTGCTCCAGCTTCGCGTCGTCGATGTCGACCGCGATGATGGTGGTCGCACCGGCGAGCTGGGCCCCCGCGATGGCCGCCGTGCCCACGCCGCCGCACCCGATGACGGCGACGGACTCGCCGCGCTGCACCTCACCGGTGTTGATCGCAGCGCCGATGCCCGCCATAACCCCGCACCCGAGCAAGCCGACCGCCGCGGCGTCCGACTCCTCGTCGATCTTCGTGCACTGGCCGGCGGCGACGAGCGTCTTCTCGATGAACGCGCCGATCCCGAGCGCGGCTGAGAGTTCGGTGCCGTCCTCGAGCGTCATCTTCTGCTGCGCGTTGTGCGTGGCGAAGCAGTACTGCGGCTTGCCCTTGGCGCACGCACGGCACTCGCCGCACACGGCGCGCCAGTTCAGGATCACGCGATCCCCGATCTCAACCTCGGTGACGCCCTCCCCGACCGCGGCGACTCGGCCCGTGGCCTCGTGCCCGAGCAGGAAGGGGAACTCGTCGTTGATGCCGCCCTGCTGATAGTGGAGGTCGGTGTGACAGACTCCGCAGCTGATGATGTCGACCACGGCCTCACCCGGGCCGGGATCCGGCACCAGCACCGTCTCGATCGTGACGGGCGCGTTCTTCTCGCGCGCGACCACTCCTTGCACTCGATAGACCATCGATGCTCCCTTTCGTCGGCTGCTCTGCTCGTTCCCCTCAGGCTACCGAGGAGCGAGGGTCCGATGCCACCGGTGGGGCTCGGCGAGCCGCGGTTCAGGGCTGCGTGTTCGCGGGCGAACCACCGAGGTCAGTGCCGTCCCAGGCTCGCGCCAGGTCGTTGATCTGCGGGGCGAGTTCCGCGAGGGCAGCGCGCGGATCATCGGTGCGCGCGATCGCCATGCCGAGGAGGAACGTCGTGAGCGGGGCCGCGGGGCGTGCGACGCCGTGCGCGACCTCTTTCGCAACGTTCAGCACCGTCGCGATCGACACCAGGTCCGAGTCGAGTTCGAGGTGCTCAGCCGCCTCGGCGAGCCACGCGTCGAGTGCTTGCGGCGGCAGGTGCTTCGGGTTGCTCATGTGATCTCCTTCGATGCGGGCGTCGGGCGACGCCTGGTCAGTACTCACTCATGCGCTCGGTGAACTCCTCGACGTCGGCCTCGGAGAGAAGCGGGCGGCTCCGCGACTGCAGCGTCAGACCCTCGAGAGGATCCTCCGGGTCACTGCGCTGCGCCTCCGCTGCCGCCCGGAAGCTGCCGCTCTCGTCTCGCGACAGGTCGGTGATGACGGCGTAGTACTGGCTGGGCGTCCCCCACGACCAGGTCGCCCACTCCCACACGACCTGCTGGGACGGGTCAGCGCTGCCGTACATGTTCTCGAGGCTTGCCTCAGGCACCGTCCCGTCGGCCTCGTTGAGCGGGAGGAGCGTCGGTATGCCGTGCTCAGCGAGGACACCGTCGATCACCGAATACACCTCGCGCTTACGGGTGAGGTCATGGATCGGCTCGTTGGTGCTCCAGGCGCCGAACTGAGCGTCGACGAGCATGGATTCGCCGCCGTGCCCGTTGCGTTCAGGCCGGAGATTCTCGTCAGCGACCTGGGTCCAGGTGTACCCGAACTCGTCGGTGAGCGCATCGCGAATATCGGAGAACAGAGCGTCCGTTGCTGCCCGCTCGGACTCGAGCGACGGTTGGGCGAGGATCTCGTCCGCACTGAAGTCCTCCACGCCGGGGTACTCGGCCCAGTGCTGTTCCTGCGGCGTCTGACCGGCGGCGAGCGCCGCGGGGTCCGGAGCGCTGAGCGCGGCCGCCCCGCCGATGGTCGCGACGTTGCCGAGGAGCGCGATGCCGAGCGCGATGACCCCGAGGCGTCTGGCCCGCGGCGTGGCGATCGCGGCGACGATCGCGGCGACGACCAGCACCTGGGCGGCGAGCGCCGAGACGGTGAGCACGAGGTCTCCGCGACCGGCGAGCACGAGTCCGGTGAGTCCGAGAGCGAAGCAGACAGCGGCGCCGAGCGATACCCAGCCGAGCCAGTGCGGTCTGCGTCTGGGGCGTTCCAGGGTCGCCGTCTCGAGGACTGCCGCAGGCGCGCTCCCTCGAGCGTCAGAGCGTGCGGCCTCCTCGGACCGAGCGAGCCTGCTGGATCCACGGTACCCGCCGGGTGGCGGCAGCGGCGGTGCACCGTCGCTGAAGTCGTTCACCATGGTTTGTCCGTTCCTCCCGGCGCGCCGTCCGAGCTGCCCTGCTCACGCTCCTGGCGCTCGCGTTCGCCCTCTTCCAGTCTGCGCTCGAGTTCCTCCAATTGCGAGTCGCTCGGTCCCTCTTCGGCTTCGGGCGGTTCCTGCTCGGAGTCCTCCGGATCATCCGATCCGTCGTCCGGCTGCTGCTCCTGCGGTGGATCCTGCTGCAACTTCGAGAGGATTCGACGCTCGAGTTCGTCGAGGCTCTCAGGGGTGGAGCGGGCGGGGTCGGGCGACACCGCATCAGCCGCGTCGGTGCGGCACTCTTCGGGGTTCTCGGCGAGGATGCCGAGCGCCTCCCGGTAGAGGTCCTGGCCCCCGTCCGCGTCACCGTCGGCCGTGGCCGTGTCCCCTTGCCGCTCGACGACCGTGGCGAGGTTGTAGCGGACGGCGCAGACCTCGAGCCCTGGGGCGAGCGGCACCGCCCGCTCCAGCGCCCGACGCGCACCGTCGAGCTCGCCGGTCTCCGCGAGAGCGGTACCCCGGTTGAAGTGCGCCTTGTACGGTTCGAAGAAGTTCAGCGGGCTCTGCCATTCCGCGGCCGCCACGGCCCCTGCGGCGTCCTCGGCAACGAAAGCGCGAATCGACTGCTGCGCGAAGATCACCATACTGAGGAGCTTCGCGACGAGCAGCAGCGCCAGAAGGACTACGGGAATCGCGGCGATGCCGGTCCAGAACCGGACACGTCGTCGCGTCCGGTTCCGCGCCAGCAGCTCCTGCATCGCGGTCAGCGGTTCCCCGCTCATGCGCGCCCCCTCTCAGCAGTGGCGCTCCCAGCAGCGGCGCCGTCCGCCTGGCGGGTATCGCGATCGCCAGAGGAGTCCCGCAGGCGCACGACGGCGGCGACGATTCTGGCCACCTCGAACGCCAACCAGAGACCCGCGATGATCGCGGGGATCCAGTAGAGCTCGATCACGTTGCCCACCTGCCCGGCCGACTGCTGCACCGTCACCGGCGGCGCCTCGGGCAGGTCGACCGGCTCATCAGCGGAACGGAGCTCGTAGTCGACGCCGAGTTCGGCCGCGATCCGCTCCAGGTTCTCCTCATCGATGACGGAGAGCGCCGGTGCCCCCTGGTACTCGATGTACCCGTCATCGCTGGGCGGCGCATCGCCTGCGAACGGGTCGGTGGAGACCGACGGGCTCGCGGTCGTCTCCCGCATGGGCCCACCGGCCGCGGTACCGTACCCGAGCACGCGCCCCTCGTCCACGAACTGCGCCGAGTCGGCGAAGGAGCCCGGTTCGGAGGCCGCCGTCTGCTCGCCGTCGCCGAGGTAGAAGACGATTCGGGATCGATCCTGACCGCTGTCCGCTGCACCCCGCAGCACGTCGCGCAACACGCTCTGCGCCTGGGAGATCGACGATCCCGCCGACCGGGATGTGACCTCGGGCGACAGCACCGACATGGCGGACTCGAGGGCGGCCGTGTCGGTGGTCAGCGGCAGGCGCACCTCGGTCGTCGAATCGAAGGTGATCAGCGAGAAGCGGGCACCAGGATACTGCTCGGCGATCGCCTCGACGTCGGCGCGCGCGCCGACGAGCCGCGGCTCCCCGTCCGCCCAGTCCTCCGCGACGATGCTCGCGGTCGTGTCGAGCACGATGAAGACGTCGGCGTCGGTCGCGTACGTCTCCGACTGCCCGCCGGGAATCCCCGGCCGCGCGAGCATGATCACGCACGCCAGCACGAATCCGACGCGCGCACCCCATAGCAGGCGCTCGCGGCCGCTCCGGGTGCGGGCGAGCGCGACACCGCAGAGCGTCAGCGCCGCCGCGCCGATCACGACGAGCAGCAGCGGGTGGACCACGGGCGAGAACGTCACAGTCGCAACCTCCAAAGCGCCGCAACGACCACGAGCCCGCCGACGGCGAAGAGCGCGATCCACAGGTTCGGATCATCGGTCTCGACCATCTGCGCCTGCCCCTGCAGCGCTCGCGCCTCCTGCGCCTGCACATCGGCGACGATCCCCGCCACCGTCACGGTGTCCTGCAACCCGTACGCCTCCCCGCCGGTGCGCTCCATCGCCTCGGAGAGACCTGCGGCCTGCTCCTCGCTGACACCCTCGGCCGGATTGATCGAGTACCCCCGCACGCCACGGCTCGCCGCGAGATCAGCGGCCTCCTGCAGCGTGAGTACCGGAGCGCCGAGCTCCTCGTTGTCCGTCGCCAGGATCACCGAGCGCGACCGGTCCTCACCCTCGTGATCAAACCGCATGACGCACGAGGCGAACCCGTCGCCGATCAGCGAGGACCCAGAACCGAGCAGCGTGCCGGCCCAGTGCTCGGGGTACGCGTCGACGAAGTCGAAGCTCTGCTTGACTCGCGCCAGCTCGCGCTCGATGAACGCGTAATCGTCGGTCAGCGGGAACACCTGGACCGGGGAGCTGTTGAAGATGGTCAACCCGATGCGCTCGCCGCGGAGCTCCGGCAGCATCTCCTCGAACACCTCGATCGTCTCGACATCGACATCGGTCATGGAGCCGGAGACATCGAGACAGAGCATGATGTCGCGGCTCGTGTTCTCGGGCTGCACGATCTGCTTCGCGACGGGGCGCGCGGCGGTGATCGCCCCGACAGCGAGCGCAGCGAGGCCGACGACCACGAGACCCGCGAGAACGGCTCGCCTCCGCCGGAGCGCTCGCGTGTAGCTGGGAAGCGCGCGCACGCGCTCGGCTCGGGAGACGTACGCGGCGGGAGCCTCGCGCTCGGTGCGCCGGTCACGACGACGAGCGAGCAGTATGCCGCCCCCGACCGCCGCGATCGCGACGGCGAGTGCGACCCAGAGCACCCACGCCTGGCTCAGTGCCACGTCGTCACCACCGTCCGTCCGGCCTCGACGCCCGCGACCGGGTCGAGATCGACAGCGCTGCGGAACATGCTGGGGTAGTAGTGCCGGCCCATGGCGTCGACGAGGGCGGGATGCACGCCCTGCGCGACGAGGTCCTGGAGGCCGAGCACCGGGGCCTCGAACCCGCTGTAGTCCTGCACGAACGCGCGGACCTCACGACTCAGTTCCCGGTTCGCCGCGCGCGCGTCGAGCGCACCGTCGCGGTAACGATCCTCGATGCCCTGCAACCGGTCGAGGTACTCCCCGCGCAACGCGGCGAGCACGTCTGCCGGGGCTTCCGTCGTGGCGGAGCCGGACACCCGCCGCGTGAACGTCGTGCGGGGGCGGGTGAACCAGATCAGGAGGAACGCCGCGGCGAGCAGTGCGACGAGCACACCGAACGCCAGCAGCACCCATCCCATGCCGTACTGGACCGGAGGGAAGAGCTCATCGATCTCGGACACGCGACCTCCGATCGAGCGCCGCCAGCAGCGCCGGCACCGCCGTAGCCTGTCCATCCAGGGCGATGTGGGTGACGCGCGATCCCTCGAGCAGGGCATCGCGGGCCGCATCCTCCGCACGATCTGCCGCGCGGATCTCTGCGACGACATCGTCATCGCCCGCCAGGAAGTCGGGGATCCGCCACCCCGTATCGACGTCGGCACGTGAAGCGCGCGGGTGCCGTTCATCGGACACGGGATCGGCATCGGAGAGGGTGACCCACAGCAGGTCGTGCTGCGCCCTGAGCCGTCGCACCAGCCGCCCCGTCTCCTCCGTCACGGGGGCCCGGTCGCTGATGACGACGAGGATGCACCGCCGGCGCACGGTCCGGACGATGAAGTCCAGCACTCGATCCCGGTCGCTCGGCGCGCTTGCCGGCGAGACCGCGTCTCGGATCGCACGCAGCACCGTTTCCAGTGCACCCTCCGTACGCCTGGCGGGTGTCCGGGTGACCCCTGCCGCGTCGCCGTGCACGAGCGCGAACCGATCACCGTGGCGGATCGACAGGTAGGCGAGCACGCCCGTGGCGAGGATCGCGAGGTCGCGTTTCGGCGCCTGGTCCGCCGCGAGTGCGGCCATGGACCTGCCGGTGTCGACGGCGAAGAGCACCGTCTGCGCCCGCTCCGCCCGCGATCGTTTCACCAGCGGGGTGCCGAGCCGCGCGGTCGCCCGCCAGTCGATGTCGCGGATGTCGTCGCCGAACTCGTAGCGGTGCAGATCCTCGAAGTCGAGGCTGCGCCCGCGCAGGATCGACGGATAGGCACCCTCCAGGGCGTCCTGCGACGGTCGGGAGGAGGCGATAAAGAGCCGGCTCTTCACCTGCTCGATCAGGGTGGGCATACGGCTCAGGGGGTGGGCACGGCTCCGAAGACCGCGTCGATGATCTGCTCGCTGCGAACGCCTTCGGCGTCGGCCTCGAAGTTCATGAGGACGCGGTGTCGCAGCACCACGTAGCGGAGGTTCCGCACATCGTCGGGGGTCACGTAGTTCCGCCCGCTCAACAGTGCGAGGGCCCGCGCGGCTTGCAGGAACGCGATGCTCGCGCGCGGGCTGGCTCCGGTGCCGACGAACCTGGCGAGTTCCTCGCCGATGTAGGCCGCCGGCTGACGGGTCACGTAGACCAGCTGCACGATGTACTGGCGCACGGCAGGGTCGACGTAGATGCGGCTCGCCACCTCCTGCAGCGCCAGCACGTCGTCTATCGTGACCTCGCTCGCGACGTGGTTGTCGGCGTCGAGCACTCCCGAGTCGATGCGGTCGAGGATCGCGAGCTCCTCGTTCGGGCTCGGGTAGTCGACGATCTCCTTCAGCAGGAATCGGTCCATCTGCGCTTCAGGCAGCTCGTAGGTACCCTCCTGCTCGATCGGGTTCTGCGTCGCGATGACGAGGAACGGCTTCGGCAGGCGGTGCACCTCTCCGCCGATGGTCGTCTGGTGCTCCTGCATCGCCTCGAGCATGGCGCTCTGAGTCTTGGCGCTCGAACGGTTGATCTCATCGAGCAGCACGAAGTTCGCGTGCACCGGTCCGAGCACGGTGCGGAACTCGCTCGTCGCCGCGTCGTAGATCTGGTTCCCCGTGATGTCGCTCGGCAGCAGGTCGGGCGTGCACTGGATGCGCTTGAACTTCGCCCTGACGGTGTCGGCGAGCGTGCTCGCCGCCGTGGTCTTGGCCAGGCCAGGCACGCTCTCGAGGAGCACGTGTCCGCCGGCGATGAGCGCGACGAGGAGGCTGGTCCGCAAGCGATCCTGCCCGACCATCTTCGCGGAGTAGGCGCGCGTCACCCGCTCGATCAGGGCCGCGGCACTCGCGACCTCCTCATCGGTCGGCACGCGGGTCGAAACGGCGTCATCCATGGCGGTGGGCAGCTCCTCGCATCGGTGGGGCCGCAATCAACGGCCGCCATCCACTCTAGTCACCCGCTGCGCCGCATCGAGATCCTCGGCGCTGTCGATGTCGGCGGTTTCCCAGGTCGGCGCATCGACGAATCGCAGGCCTTCCTCCGGGAACACCCGCTTGAGGGGCCGATCGACCACGTCCCCGCCGAGCGCGGCGATCCCGGCCCTGAGCACGCCGGTGCGATGCACCCCCGAGAGCCACTGGGCCCTTCCGTCGCCGTCGCGGAGCACGAACCCGCCGGCATCGGGGCCCGCAGCACGGCGTGCACGTTCGAGACGGCGGCACACGCGCTGCGGGTGCACGAGATCGCAGGAGAGCAGCAGTGTCCATTCGGCATCGACGGACGGGAGTGCCGTGGCGACCGCGGCGAGCGGACCCGAGAACGGCGGATCCTCGCGCACGAGCACCGCTCCGGCGGACGCCGCGCGATCCGGCCCGACGACCACGACCCGTTCCGCACCGACGGCACGTGCCGCCGCGGCCACCCGATCCACCAGGCGGACGCCCCCGAGCTCGACGTCGGCCTTCTGGACTCCCCCGAGGCGCCGTGCGCGGCCGCCTGCGAGCACGACGGCATCGAGCGACGTCATGCGCCCACCTGGATCACCGTGACCGTCTCCCCCGCTTCGACGTCGCCGCGCTCCTCGCCCACGATCGCGTATGCGTCGCTCGCGCCGTACCCGCCGACCGAGTGCGAGACGCGACGCGCGTGCACGGCGGGTTCGCACGCGAGACCGTCCTCGGTATCGCGAAGGATCACCGGCAGCACCTGGAGGCGGCCGGCGGAACCCCGCCAGCCCACCGCCGCACGCGCATGCACGCGGTGGCGCTGGATCCGCGCCGCGCCCTGCATCGCCAGGAGCGTCGGGCGCACGAAGAGTTCGAAGCTCACGGCTGCGCTCACCGGATTCCCCGGGAGGGCGAACACGCACGCGCCGCCCGCCAGCACCCCCGCTCGTTGGTGCTGCCCCGGCTTCATCGCGACGCGCACGCCGATCACGCCCGGCTCGGGTTCGAGCGCGATCCGTACGATGTCGTGCGTGCCTGGCCCCACGCCTCCCGTCGTGATGACCGCATCGCACATCTCCCCGAGCCGCGCGAGCATCCGAGTGAGGCCGATGACGTCGTCGCGGGAGTGCCGCACCTCGACGGGCTCGATCCCCGCCTCACGCAGCATGCCCGCCATGAGGAGCGAGTTCGACTCGGGGATCTGGCCCCTGGCGAGCGTCGCCCCTGGCGGGAGGAGCTCCGAGCCCGTGGCAACGACCGCGACCCTGGGTTGCCGGTGCACGCGCACGGCTGCCGTACCCGCTGCGGCGAGCGCCGACACTCCCGCGGCCGTCAGCCTCCACCCGCGCTGCGCGATCGTCGCGCCCTGACCCACATCCTCACCCCGAGCACGGACGTTGGCGCCCGCGTCGACCGGCGCGAGGATCCGGACGGTCCGCTCGCCCCACTCGCCCACGCCGCGGTCGTCGCCGTTCGTCTGTTCGACGGGGACCACGGCGTCCGCGTCGGAGGGGACGGGAGCGCCGGTCATGATCCTGACCGCCTCTCCAGCACCAAGAGCGGGATCGTCCGAGCTGCCCGCGGCGACCTCGCCGATGATGCGGAGCGTCCTCTCGAATCCGTGCTCCGCGTCGGCTGCGCGCAGCGCGTACCCGTCCATGGCGGAGTTCGACCACAGCGGGAGCGGGTGCCCCGACGTCACATCTTCGGCGAGCACGTGCCCGAACGCCTCGGTGATCGGCAGTTCGACCACCGGCGTCACGGGCGCGCGCTCGACGAGACGATGCAGCCAGTCATCGACCAGCCATCTCGAGGGGCGATCGGCACGCGCATCGGCGTCCTCCGCCCCGGCGCTCTCCGCCACGGTGTCCGGTCGCGTCGGTTCCGTCATCGCATCCCCCGCTCCGCGCATACAGGCACTCGGACTTCGGCGCGGCATTGCTTACGCGCCCGTTCAATGCTATCCAGGAAGCATGTCTCGTATCGCGGCCCGCCGCAGGGTCACCCGTATCAAGCTGGGTGAGTACCGCAACTCCCGGAGCGACTCCCTGACGGTTGAGGAGCCACTGGAGATTCGCGTCCAGGGGCGGTCGCTCGCCGTCACCATGCGCACGCCGGGGCACGATGTCGAACTCGCCGCGGGGTTCCTGGTCTCCGAGGGCGTGATTGCGTCTCCCGACGAGATGCTGACCGCCCGCTACTGCGCCGGCGCTGTGGACAACGTCAACACCTACAACGTTCTCGACGTCGCGCTCGCACCGGGAGTCGCCCCGCCAGACCCGAGCGTCGAGCGGAATTTCCTGACGAACAGCTCGTGCGGTCTGTGCGGCAAGGCGAGCATCGACAGCGTGCGCACGCAGTCCCGCTACGTCGTCGCCGACGATCCGCTGGTCGTGGACGCCGGACTCATCGCCGGGTTCCCCGATACCCTCCGTGCCGGGCAGGCGGTGTTCGAGCGGACGGGCGGCATCCACGCCGCCGCTCTCTTCGACGGCGCCACCGGCGAGATGCTCGTGCTGCGCGAAGACGTCGGCCGGCACAACGCGGTCGACAAGGTCATCGGCTGGGCCCTACAGAACGGACGCCTCCCGGGTCGCGGGCTCGTGCTGCAGGTCTCGGGACGCGCGAGCTTCGAACTCACGCAGAAAGCGCTCATGGCGGGGATCCCGATGCTCACCGCCGTCTCGGCACCGTCCTCACTCGCCGCCGACCTGGCGGACGAAATGGGACTCACCCTGGTGGGGTTCCTGCGCGGACCCTCCATGGTCATATACAGTCGCCCTGACCGGGTGATCGACCCGGCACTCGAGGCCGAATCCTCGACACCAGCGGACCTCGCGGGCGCGCCTCGCGAGGCAGCCCTCAACGAAGTGGAGCAGCCATGACACCGAAAGCCCCTCGGGAAGACTTCTCCGACGAGGACATGAAGATCACGGAGCCCAAGGACTACGCCGCTGGTCTTGGCGGCGTCGTGCACTCCATGGAGCCCGCGCTCACGCAGATGGGTCCAGCGCGCACCGCGAAACTGCTGCTCAAGATGAACCACAAGGACGGGTTCGACTGCATGAGCTGCGCCTGGCCCGACCCTGATCGCCGGAAGCCCGCCGAGTTCTGCGAGAACGGCGCGAAAGCGGTCACGTGGGAGGCAACGCCGCTGAAGATTCCGCGGTCGTTCTGGGAGGAGCACTCGCTCACCTCGCTGGAGGACAAGACCGAGTACTGGCTCGGCATGCAGGGGCGCATCACCGAGCCCGTGTACAAGCCGAAGGGCTCCGACCACTACGCGCCGATCAGCTGGGACCGCGCGTTCGACATCGTCGGCACGCACCTGCGCGAGCTCGAGAGCGCCGATGAAGCCGCGTTCTACACGAGCGGACGCGCCTCGAACGAGGCAGCGTTCCTCTACCAGCTGTTCGCGCGGGTCCTCGGCACGAACAATCTGCCTGACTGCTCCAACATGTGCCACGAATCCACCGGCACCGCGATGGTTGAAACCGTCGGGATCGGCAAGTCGACGATCGCCTACAACGACTTCGGCAAGTCCGACCTGATCATCATCATGGGGCAGAACCCCGGTACCAACCACCCGCGCATGCTCACGGCGTTGCAGGAGGCGAAGGAGAACGGCGCCAAGATCGTCGCCATCAATCCGCTGCCGGAGGCCGGGCTCATGGGGTACAAGGATCCCCAGTCGGTGAAGGGCTACCTCGGCAAGGCGATCAAGCTTGCCGACCAGTTCATCCAGGTGCGCAGCGGCGGAGACATGGCGCTGCTGCAGGCCGTGTCGAAGCGCGTGCTCGAAGCGGAGGACCGCGCACCGGGCACCGTACTGGATCACGAGTTCATCGCGGCGCACTGCGACGGTTTCGAGGCGTTCGCGGAGCACATCGCGCAGCTCGACGAGCGGGAGGTCGAGCAGGCCGCTGCGGTGCCCGTCGCCGAGATCGACGAGCTCGCCGACCGCTACCTGACCTCGGATCGCGTCATCATCTGCTGGGCTATGGGCATCACGCAGCACCGCAAGGCGGTCGACACGATCCGCGAGATCATGAACCTCCTGTTCCTCCGCGGCAACATCGGCAAGCCGGGAGCAGGCGCATCACCGATTCGCGGGCACAGCAACGTGCAGGGCGACCGCACCATGGGCGTCTGGGAGAAGATGCCAGAGTCGTTCATGGACGCCCTCGGCGCGGAGTTCGGGTTCGAACCCCCGCGCAAGCACGGGTACGACGCCGTCGACGGCATCCGCGCACTCGCGGAGGGAAAGCTGAAGGTGTGGGTCGGGCTCGGCGGCAACCTGCTCGGCGCGATCTCGGACACGAACCTCGCCGAAGCGGGCATGCGGGGCACCCAGCTCAGCGTGCAGCTCTCCACCAAACTCAACCGCTCGCACGTGATCACCGGTGAGGAGGCACTGATCCTGCCGGTGCTCGGCCGCACCGAGATCGACGTGCAGGCATCGGGCCCGCAGTACGTGACCGTCGAGGACACCGTCTGCGCCGTCCACGCCTCCCACGGTCAGATCCCCCCGATCTCACCGGACGCGCGCTCCGAGGTCGCGGTCATCGCCGGCATGGCGCACGCCGCACTCGGCGACCGCTACGGCATCGACTGGCTCTCATTCGCCGAGAACTACGATCGCATCAGGGATCGCATCGCCAGGGTCGTGCCCGGTTGCGAAGACTACAACGCGAAGACGCGACGCCGCGACGGATTCGTCCTGCCGAACGGTCCGCGAGACTCCCGCACCTTCCACACCGAGACCGGCAAGGCCCGCATCACCGTCAACGAGCTCGAGCCGGTGGAGTGCCCGCCCGGACGTCTGATCCTGCAGACGCTGCGCTCCCACGACCAGTTCAACACCACGATCTACAGCCTCAACGACCGCTACCGCGGCATCAAGAAGGGGCGGTCGGTGATCTTCGTGAACCCCGAGGATCTCGCGGAACTCGGCATCGAGGACGGTCAGATCGTCGACATCTTCAGCGAGTGGCAGGACGAGCCGGACCGCGTGCTGCGCGGTTTCCGCGCCGTCTCCTACCCCACCGCCCGCGGGTGCGCCGCCGCCTACTTCCCTGAGGCGAACGTGCTCGTGCCGCTCGACAGCGCCGCGCTCGAGAGCAATACGCCTGTCTCGAAGGCGGTCATCGTGCGTCTCGAGCCGTCGACCACGCCGGTCGGAGTGGGCCGACCCGCGGTCGTGTAGCGACGACCCTCGCCGTCCGTTCGGTGGTCGGCTTCGCACGCTATTCGGCCTCGGAAGCATGCGAAACCGACCACCGAACGGGTGAACGTCGCGCAGCGCGCCGTCTCGAGCACAGCCGACGCTTGATCCGTCCGCATCTGCGGAGATAGAGTGCACTTTATGACGCACTTTCGTATGCGCGAGGCTGCACAGCTCCTCGGAGTCAGCGACGACACCATTCGCCGATGGGCGCACGACGGACTCCTCGAAGCGAGCCGGGACGACGCCGGCGTGCAGGTCGTGACTGGCCGCTCGCTCGCCCAGCGCATCACGCAGCTCGCCCCGGGGGCGGACACCAGCGACCCGATCGTGCGCAGCGCTCGCAACCGCTTCACCGGCATCGTGACCGGCATCCAGGTCGAGGGCCTGGTGGCACTGGTGGAGTTGCAGGCGGGCCCGAACCGCGTCGTCTCGCTCATGACGGCGGAGGCTTGCGAGGATCTCGCCCTCGAAGTCGGGTCGCGCGCCACCGCCATCGTGAAAGCCACCCAGGTCATTCTCGAGGCAGCTCGCCCGATCGATACGCAGGAGTAAACGGATGCGACGCACCGTCAATACCCTGGCCGCCTCCGCACTGGCCATCGGCGCACTCGTGCTCGCCGGCTGCTCCGGGGGCACCACGGATTCAGGAGCGGATTCAGGGGCGGAGACCGACGACCAGGCGAGCGACGTCTCCGGCGACCTCACGGTGTACGCGGCGGCGTCGCTGCAGGGCGCGTTCGACCAGCTCGGAGATTCCTTCATGGAGGCGCACCCCAACACGAACCTCACGTTCTCGTTCGACGGCTCATCCGTGCTCGCGACGCAGATTCTGAGCGGCGCCCCGGTCGACGTCTTCGCTTCGGCCGACGAGCCGAACATGGCGAAGATCACCGACGAGGGCCTGACGCTCGGCGAACCGGACGCCTTCGCCACGAGCGAGCTCGTGATCGCGGTGCAGCCCGGCAACCCGTTCGGCATCGAGTCGCTCGCCGACCTCGCCGCGCCCGGCCCCGACGGTGACGACCCCGTGGTCGTGGTGTGCGCGGCTGAGGTACCGTGCGGCAACGCCTCCCGGCAGTTGCTCGATCGCGACGGTGTCGAGGTCACGCCGGCGAGCGAGGAGCAGAACGTGACCGCAGTGCTCACGAAGGTGCGCGAGGGCGAGGCCGACGCCGGGCTCGTCTACCGCTCCGATGTGCTGAGCACCGGCGGCGAGGTCGAGGGCATCGACATCGTGGACGCCGAGGAAGCCGCGGGCGCGTACATGATCGCCGCCATCGATGGCACGGCCTCCCCCGAAGCCGCGGAGGCATGGATCGCCTATCTGAACTCGGAAGAAGCGCAGGAGCTCCTCGGCGAGCTCGGCTTCGGGCCTGCTCGCGACTAGGGCTCGCACAGGCATGATGACCCCCCGACGGAACGCGAACGGCAGCACCATACGCGCTCGGCTCCCCCTCGGCGTGCTGGTTCCCGCCTGCGTCGCGATCGCCACGCTGGTACTGCCGCTCGCGGCGCTGATCCTCCGCGTGGACTGGGCCTCGGTCCCAGGCACCCTCGCGGAACCCGCGACCCGCAGCGCTCTGGGCCTCTCGCTGCTCACGGCGACGATCGCGACGGGGCTCTGCGTCGTCCTCGGCGTGCCGCTCGCACTCGTCATCGCGCGCGCCGAGGGGGCGCTGGCGACGGTCCTGCGGGCGCTCACCACGCTCCCGCTCGTGCTCCCGCCGCTCGTCGGTGGTCTGGCGCTCCTGACCCTGCTCGGCCGCGGCGGTTTGCTCGGCGACTGGCTCCTCGATCTGGGAATCCGGGTCCCCTTCACGACTCCGGCCGTGGTGCTCGCCCAGACCTTCGTTGCGCTACCCTTCCTGGTCATCTCGGTCGAGGGCGCACTCCGGGGTCTCGACTCCGGGTACGAACGTGTCGCCGAGAGCCTGGGTGCGAAACCGTGGACGGTACTCGGCCGCGTCACGCTCCCCCTCCTCGCCCCCAGCCTGGTGGCAGGAGCGATTCTCTGCTTCACCCGAGCACTCGGGGAGTTCGGGGCGACCGCCCTCTTCGCAGGCAACGCGGAGGGCACCACGCGCACCATGCCGCTGGCCATCTACACGGCGTTCAACGGCGCCGGCGTCACGCAGGACGTCGCGATCACCCTGTCCCTGCTCCTGGTGTTCGTGGCCGTCGTCGCACTGCTCTGCATGCGCTCGCGCGTCGCTGGGGTTGCCCGATGACCGGCGGCGCGGGCGGTCCGCTCGATGCTCGCATCCGCGTCGAGCGCGGAGCGTTCACCCTCGCTGCCGATGTACAGGTCGCCCCGGGCGAGATCCTCGGCCTCATCGGAGCGAACGGCGCGGGCAAGTCGACGCTGCTCGGAGCTCTCGCCGGCACCCTGAGCCTGACCTCAGGCAGTGTCGCGCTCGGCGGTCGCACGCTGACCCGGATCGACGGCGACGCTCGGGTCAGCCTGCCCCGTGCGGCACGGAGAATCGGCTATCTCGATCAGCGTGCCCGCTTGTTCCCGCACCTCGATGCCATCGCGAACGTCGCCTTCGGGCCGCGAGCGCAGGGCCACGGTCGACGCGCGGCCGAGCGCGCCGCCCACGAGTGGCTCGAGCGCGTCGGGCTCGGCGATCGGGGCTCCGCGCGCGCCGATCAGCTCTCCGGCGGCCAGCAGCAGCGCATTGCGATCGGGCGGACCCTCGCCGCCGATCCAGCCCTCCTCCTCCTGGACGAGCCGTTCGCGGCACTCGATGTCTCCAGCAGCGCAGAACTCAGGCACCTCCTCGCCGCAGAGGTGCAGCGTCTCGGCGTACCGACGATCCTGGTGACGCACGATCCCGTCGACCTGATTGCGCTCGCGGATCGCGTGCTGGTGCTCGAAGCGGGCAGGATCGGCCAGCTCGGGTCCGTCCCCGAGGTGCTCGGCGCCCCCTCCACGCCGTTCGCGGCCGAGTTCGCCGGTCGCGCCCTCCTCCACGGGCGGGCGTCCGACCGGGGCACCCTGCTCGTCGCCGGAGCGCCGCTCGCCGAGGTCTCCGGCGTCGGGCAACTGCCCGCACCGGGTGCCGCCGCCGTGGCGAGCTTCGACCCGGCTGCGGTGAGGCTCTCGCACGCGGACTCCCCGATCATGGCTGACTCTTCTCTCGCCGCGAGCTGGACGGGCACCGTCGCCGCCGTGTTCGCGAGCCGCACCGGCGTTCGCGTGACCTGCGCCGGGTGGCCGGAGTTCATCGCCGAGCTTCCCGTGTCGCGCGCAGTGGATCAGCAGGTGGAGGTCGGTGACCGCGTGCGACTCGAACTCGCGCGGGCCGATCTCACGTTTGCTACCCCGCGAGTCGCCGGCTACTGACGTTCCCCTCGCCACGAACGGCTCACGACTGTTACTGTGGAAAATTGACGCTTCACGAGGGGAGGGTGCCGATGCCTGCACGCAAGATCGCTGCCAGCGGCGTCACGGACCGGATGCGTCGCCCTCTCACGGACCTGCGGATATCGATCACGGATCGGTGCAACTTCCGCTGCGTCTACTGCATGCCGCGCGAGATCTTCGGTCGCGACTACCAGTTCCTCGACCGCAAAGAGCTGCTCACATTCGAGGAGATCACCCGGGTTGCGCGGATCGCGACGGGGCTCGGGGTGCGGAAGCTCCGGCTGACGGGCGGCGAGCCGCTGCTGCGCCGCGGCATCGAAGAGCTCATCGGCATGCTGGCCGAACTGCGCACCCTCGACGGGCAACCGCTCGACCTCGCGCTCACCACGAACGGGTCGGCGCTCCCAGTGAAGGCCGAAGCGTTGAAGGCGGCGGGGCTCGGCCGGGTGACGGTGTCCCTCGACTCGCTCGACGAGGAGCGGTTCCAGGCGATCAACGATGTGCGCTTCCCGGTGTCGCGCGTGCTCGACGGCATCGCCGCGGCCGACGCCGCGGGGCTCGGACCGGTGAAGATCAACACCGTCGTGAAGCGGTCGGCCAACGAGGATGAGATCCTTCCGCTGGCCGAGCACTTCAAGGGAACGGGTCACACGCTCCGCTTCATCGAGTTCATGGACGTCGGCTCCTCCAACGGCTGGCAGCTGGACGAGGTCGTCCCTTCGCAGGAGATCGTCGACCGCATCGGCGCCGTCCACCCGCTCGATCCGGTGGCCCCGCGTCACCCCAGCGATACGGCGAAGCGCTGGCGCTACCGTGACGGGTCGGGTGAGATCGGGGTCATCTCGAGTGTCACGAACGCGTTCTGCGGCGACTGCTCCCGTGCTCGCATTTCGGCGGAGGGGCAGCTCTTCACCTGCCTGTTCGCGAGCTCAGGCCACGATATCCGGGCACTCCTGCGGAGCGAAGCGAGCGATGACGACATCGCCGACGCGCTCGGCGGCATCTGGCGTCGCCGGGACGACCGATACTCCGAGCGCCGGGCCGAGTTCACCGAGCGCGGCGACGGATCGCGGCCGCAGCGCATCGAGATGTCCTACATCGGCGGCTGACCGGCGCTACGCGGCGTAGTGCTCGGCGAGGCGGCGAAGCCCCTCGTCGAGTGACACCGTCGGTCTCCAGTCGAGGTCCCGTCGAGTGTCGCGCTGATCGAACCAGTGCGCCGTGGAGAGCTGCTCCGCCAGGAACCGCGTCATGGGCGGTTCGTCGGCGCCAGGACGGATCGCCCAGAGCCGCTCGATGACACCGCCGACGGCGCGCCCCACCCCTGCGGGAATACTGATGCGGGGCGGACTCACCCCGGCCGCGAGGCAGATGTCCGTCAGCAGGTCGGCGACGGGGCGGGGCTCGCCGTTGGTGATCACGTAGGCGTTGCCATGCGCGGCATCGGAGCGATGCAGCGCCGCGACGATGCCGGACGCTGCGTTCTCGACGTAGGTGGTGTCGATGAGTGCGGTGCCGCCGCTGAGGAGCGGAAGCCTGCCCTGTCTCGCACGATCCACGATCCGTTCGATGAGCTGGGTGTCTCCCGGCCCCCAGACCAGGTGCGGCCGCACGGCGACGACCCGCAAGGTCGCGGAATCGCGGGAGAGGGCGAGCAACTCGGATTCCGCTTTCGTGCGGGCGTACATGCCCCGTGCGTCTCCTGGGGACGCCGCTTCGGCCCCGACTCCGGCGAGCGCGCTCCCCGAGTGCGCGACCGAGGGCGAGGAGACCTGCACGAACCGCGAGACCCCGGCAGCCTCTGCCGCATCGAGCAGTGTCCGCGTGCCACCCACGTTCACGGCGTGGAACTCCTCAGGGTCGCCGGTCAACGACACCTTGGCGGCGAGGTGCACGACGCCCTCCGCACCGTCGATGGCATCCGCGACGTGCGGTGCGTCGGCGACGGAACCGAGGACGTCGGTCACCCCGGGCACTCCTGAGGGGGTGCGCTGCAGTGCGCGCACTTCGTGGCCTGCCGCGACGAGCTCGGATGCGACGGCGCGACCGAGGAACCCGGACGCACCGGTGATGAGGACGATCATGGGGCTCCAGGCGTGCGACCGGCGAGCGAGCGTTCAGCCCAGTCGGCGAGGCGCGATCGATCGATCTTCGAGTTGTGGCGGATGTCGGTCGGCAGCTGCGGCACCGCGTACACGGCGGCGATCGGCTGCGAAGTGGCTGCGCGGACGGCTGCCGTCAGCTCCGGCCCCGCGAGCCCGGGACGCCGCGCCTGCGGAACGGTCTCCGTCACAACGACGAGCTGCTGGAGCCCGCGCGGCCCGACCCCGACCACGGCCGCGCGTCGCACCGCTGCGAGGGACTCGACCGCCTGCTCGGGACCGACAGGGGCGACCGGACCGGACTCGGTGACGATCACGTGCGGCACCCTGCCCTCGACCCAGAGTCGACCCTCCGCGTCGAGGTGGCCGACGTCGCCCGTGCGGTGCCAGCGCGACGAGGGCGACCCGCCGTCTCGCATCAACGCGTCCGCGTCGGTGCCACGCGACGCCTCGCGGTCGGTGAGCCGCAGCCGGTCGTAACGCTGTTTGAGATGAGGAGCGGAGATCAGGATCTCCCCGAGCACCCCGGCATCGGACGCGGGCGTTCCGGTCGCGCGACCGTCGGAGTCGAGCGCACTGATGCGCACCCGGTTCTCCCCGATCGGCGCCCCGACGCACACTCCGCTGTCGGGCGCCTCCGCGGCGTCGCGCACCCCCGCGAGAGTGATGTCGGAGACCAGCAGGCACTCCGTCATCCCGTAGGGCGTGTGGGGCGTGGCGTTCGGCATGAGGTCGGCGATCGAGGTCAGCAGGCCGGCCCCGATAGGGGCGCCGGTGGACAGCACGGTGTGCACCTCGGCGAGCGCCTGCCGATCCTCATCGGTGAGCGCGTCGGCGGTCGCGACGACGTTCAGGATCGCCGCGGGCGAGAGGAACACGATGCCGGCGGCGCACTCCCTCACCGCTGCCGCGACGGCCTTTGCTGTGAGAGTTCTGGGCGCCGAGACGTTCATATCGGGGGTCGCCGACCGCGTGCTGAGCGCGGGGCCGAGCAGGGCGAACGGGGCGAAACCGGTGACGAGGCCGCTCTCCGCATCGACGTCGAGGTGCTTGGCGAGCACGTCGCGCAGCGCGCTCAGCTGCCCGTGCGTGTACAGGACCCCCTTCGCCGGCCCGGTCGAACCGGAGGTGAAGAGGATCGCCGCGTGATCCTCGGCCACGGGCTCGGGAGGCATGGCGCCGCCGGTGCTCAGATCCGCTCGGCCGCGAGCTGCGACATCGGCCAGGCAGTGCGAGACGCCGAGAGCCGCGGCCGCGGCACCGGGCAACCGTTCCGTCGAGATCCGTGTGCCCGGCCAGCCGAGCACACGGGACGCCGCAAGCCCCGCCCGCTCGCCGATGATCACGTCGGGCCAGGCGCCGCGCACAGCGCGCGTCAGCCCGCGGATGCCGAGTCCCGCGTCGGCGACGACCACGACGGCCCCGATGCGCAGGCAGGCGTAAGTGACCGCGGTCAGGGTCGGACCGGGCTGCACGAGCAGCGACACGCGGTCGCCGCGTCGCACGCCGATCCGGTGCAGGCCGGCGGCGATCCGGCGCACCTGGGTGTCGAGCAGTTCCCAGCTCACCCGGAGGGCGCGCTCGCCTGCGCCCGCCGACATGTCGATGATCGCGACATCAGAGTCGTCGGCACGAGCGTCGAGACCGGCCCACAGCGGCACGAACGGCTCAGGCGAGCCAGACGGCTCCTCGGCCTCCGATTCCTCGGCCCGCATCTCCGCGACCTCCGTCCCCTCGACGAGCCGATCCGAGAGCCAGTCGAGGATCGCGGTCGCGTACGGCCGTTCCTCGGCGACGAGGTGCCCGGCACCCTCGAAACGGTGCACATCGGCGTGGGGCAGTCGGTCGACGAGGTCGTCGAGGTAGCGGTCGCTGAAGATCGGGTCGCGGGGACCCCAGAGCATGAGCGCCGGGACTCGCAGCGCGGCGACCCCTGTCGCGATTCGCTCGAGCTCGCGGAAGCTGCGGTGCCCCGCATCCGCGGGGATGTCAGCGACGAAGTCCCCGATCCCGCCGCGCCGATCCGCGCTCAGATAGGGGCTGCGGAAGGCCCGCTGCACCTCGGGGTCGAGCGGCGGGTCCGCGAGGCGGAGCACCGTGTCGAGGAAGCCCGGTGTGGTGATCGTTGATGCCCCGAGCACGCCGCGGAACCCGGCCAGGCGGAGGGGCGCGGGGATCGGCCTGTCCGCCGGGTGGTGGACCGCGGTGTTCAGCAGCGCTACGGCGACGGCCTCGTCGGGATGATCGACCGCCCAGCCGAGGGACACGACGCCGCCCCAGTCGTGTCCGAGGGTGACCACGGGGCCGTCGAGTGCGATCGTCTCGGTGAACCCCGCGAGGTCGGCGACCCGCTGGGCGAGCGAGCGTCGCATGCCGGTGCGTTCTGAGAAGCCCATCTCGAGCTGATCGACGGCGACGACCCTCCACGGCGTCTCGCCAGCGTCGGCTGCCCGGAGCGACGCTGCGGCGAGCTCGCGCCAGAGGTACGACCAGGTCGGGTTGCCGTGCACCGCGAGAATCGTGCCGCGCGGTGCGTGCCCGCGGCGCGCGAGCTCTGCTCCGGTGTCGAGGAAGTGCCACTCGCGGGTCTGCCCGGCATCGGCGAGACGACCGGGAACCGCGGCCACGCGACTCCAGGCGTGGTCGAGACCGGGGAGGCCCTCAGGCGGCAGGGACGCGCGATGCGTCACCACGCGAGCTCCATCATGGCGGTGTTGAGGCCCGATCCGACGCCCATGAGCACGACGCGGTCGCCGCGGTGCAGCGATGCCTGTTCCTCCGCCAGCGTGATGGGGATGGATGCCGGTCCGACGTTGCCGTACCTGGGGAAGGTGGTGGGGACGCGTTTGCGGTCGATCCCGGTCGCCCCGATGATCGATCTGGTGTGCACCGCAGAGACCTGGTGGGTGATGAAGCGGTCGGCCGCCTTCCACTTCCACTCGGGCTGCGCTTCGCGCCAGGCGGAGACGACGAGGTCGAGGCCGCCCTCGAGCAGCGCCTTCGCGTCGGTGAACATCCCCTCGACGCTGCCGACGCAGAGGCCGTGGTACTGGGTTCCTGCCCGAGTGACCCCTCCGAGCAGCCGGTGCCCGTCGGGGTGGTGGTCCGCGCGCCCGAGGACGGCCGCCGCCGAACCGGAGCCGAGCGTGAGCGACGCGAACTCGCTCATGAATCCGTCGCGGTCGATGTCGTCGCGCAGCAGGCGGTCGATCGTGTTCGTCTGGATGTCGTCGGCGTCTTCACCGTTCACCACGATCGCGTAGTCGATCTGCCCGGACTCGATCATGCCGCTCGCGAGACTCATTCCGTTGATGAACCCGAGGCAGGCGTTCGCGACATCGAAGTTGATCGCAGATGAGGGCAGCCCGAGCCCGTGGTGAAGTGCGACCGCCACCGAAGGTTCGAGGTGCTTCCGCGTCACCGAGGTGTTGATGAGCAGCCCGACCTGCGATGCGTCGACGCCGGCCTCGGCGAGCGCCCGCTCACCCGCGGCGATCGTGGCGCTGTCGGCCGTCTCGCCGTCTGCCCAGTTGCGCCGCTCGAGCACGCCGGCCACGCGGCGCAGCATGCCGGGGCGCAGTCGCAGTCGCGAGAGTGCTGACCCGAGCCGGCTCTCGATATCTTCCGATGTGGTGACACGGCTCGGCAGGACGCTCGCGACCGACAGCAGCGCCACGTTGCTGTAGCGGCTGACCGCGTTTCCGTTCATGGATACTCCGTCGAAGGCAAAGAAAATGCACAGTGTGCGGGAACCACCGTAGCCGTGCAGTCTGACCACCGGCCACAGGAAGCAGCGCGGGCCAGGCGCGCTACAGCCCGACCCACTCGGAGGAGCCGGAAGCGAAGTGCTGGCGCTTCCAGATCGGGATCTCGTGCTTGATCCGCTCGACGAGCCGCTCGAGCGCGGCGAACGCCTCGCCCCGGTGCGGTGCGGCCGAGGCGGCGACGAGCGCGGCGTCGCCGATCTCGAGCGCTCCGACGCGGTGTACTGCGGCGAGCGCCACACCTGATCGCTGAGCCTCTTCGGCGACCACGTCGGCGAGGAAGCGCTCGGCATCGGGGTGCGAGCTGTACTCGAGCGAGGAGACGCTCTGCCCGCCGTCGTGGTTGCGGATGACCCCGCGAAAGACGAGGATCGCCCCGCACTCCGGGCCGTCGACGGCGGCGTGAACGGCGGTCTCGTCGATCGGCTGTTCGGTGATGCGTGCGAGGGGCGCAGCGCCCCGATCACTCATCGCGACCGGCCTCGAGCAGTTCGGGAGCCACCTGCGCGATCTCGGTGATGCCGCCCTGCAGGTAGACGAGGTTCTGCACGCCGCGCTCCTGCAGCAGCTTCACGGCCCGGATCGACCGCGGCTGGACGCCGCAGTACACGACGATCGGGGCTTCGGGCGGAAGCTCGGCCGGTCGTTCGATCGCGAGCGCGGGGTCGGCTTCGAGCTCCGGCAGCGGGAGGAACGAAGATCCTGAGATGAGCACGCGTGCACGCTCGTCTGGGTTGCGGACGTCGAGCAGGGCGAACGTCTCGTCCTTCTGCACCATGCGCACGAGATCGGCCGAGGTGATGCCTCGCGGCCCATCCTCGGGTCCGTTGCAGAAGCGTTCGTAGTCGGTGAGTTCGTTCACGGGCGGAGCCTCCGGGTCTCGGGTGTAGGGCAGTTCACGGGTGGTGGCTGCCAGGGCGTCGTAGAGGAGCGCGCGGCCGATGAGCGGCTCGCCCACCCCGGTGATGAGCTTCATCGCTTCCGTGGCCAGCAGGGAGCCGATGGTGCCGCAGAGGCCGGGGAGCACACCCCCGGTGCCGCAGCTGAGCACGTCCTCGGGTGCCGGCGGCTGAGGGAAGAGGTCGCGGTAGCCGGGACCGAATCGGTGCCACGCGACCGACACCTGACCGTGGAACTGCAGGATCGCCCCCCACACGAGCGGGGTGTCGGTGATCTGAGCGGCATCGTTGCTGAGGTATCGGGTCGGAAAGTTGTCGCTGCCGTCGATGACGAGGTCGTAGTCCGCGAAGAGCTGGAGTGCGTTTTCGGCCGTCAGGGTGCAGTCGTGCGCCACGAAGCGCACGCCCGGGTCGAGACGCTCGGCGGTCTCGCCGAGGGAGTCGACCTTGGGCCTGCCGATATCGGCGGTGCCGTGCGCGATCTGGCGGTGCAGGTTCGACAACTCGACCCGGTCGTCGTCGACGACGCCGATGAGGCCGACGCCCGAGCCGACGAGATAGGGAACGCAGGCGCTGCCGAGCCCGCCAGCACCGATGACCAGCACCCTGGCTGCGGCGAGGCGTCGCTGCGCTTCGTCGCCGAACCCAGGCAGTACGATCTGCCTGGCCGCGCGGGCGGACTGCTCATCCGTGAGGGCGGCGACGGGTTCCACGAGCGCACCGGGCCGCGGGGTGGTCGCTGGACACATGCGCCCAGTGTACCGGCCAGCTACGATGTCGGTATGTCGCAGATCACCGTGAGATATTTCGCCGCTGCGGCGGAGGCTGCCGGCGTCGCGGAGGAGCAGATCGACCTCGGTCCTGCCCCGTCGCTCGACCGTCTGCGGGCCCACCTCTCCGAGCGCTACGGAACGGACATGGCGCGTGTACTGCGTGCCGGGTCGTTCCTCGTCGACGGTACCGTCCGTCGCGACGGCGGCGCGCTGCTCGAGGCCTCGCCCGTCGTCGACGTGCTCCCCCCGTTCGCGGGTGGGTAGACCCGTGGTCTCCGTCGAAGCCCATCTCCTCAGCGTCGCCGAACTGCTGGACCCCGTCGTCGACAGGGTGCGCGCCTCCGACCCCGAACTCGTCTCGATCGGCGACCCCGCACTGGCCGGCCGGGTGGTCGCCGAGGCCGTGCGGACCCGGATCCCGCTCCCCCCGTTCGACAACTCCCAGATGGACGGGTACGCGGTGCGCGCCCAGGACCTCGCACGCGCGTCCGGGCAGGAGCACGTGGCACTCCCGATCGGGGTGACGACGGCGGCCGGGGACACTCCGGTGCACCACGTTCCGGGGACGGCGTCTCCCGTCATGACCGGCGCGGCGATTCCCATCGGCGCCGACGCCGTCGTGCCGGTCGAGCGCACCCTGCCGGCCGCCTTCCCCGCCCTCAGTCGTTCGGGCGAGCGCTTCGTGCCGAGCGACATCACCTTCGCCGCTCCGGTCGAACCGGGCACCTTCATCCGCAGTACCGCCGAGGACCTCGCCGACGGAGCCGTCATCGTCGACGCCGGCACCGTGTTGACCCCGACCCGCATCGGAGCGCTGGCTTCGGCCGGCGTCGCGACGGCACCGGTGCTGCGACGCGTGAGGGTGCTCGTCTGCACGACCGGTGACGAACTCGTCGAATCGGGCGCCCTGCCACCCGGGCGAATCCACGACGCCAACGGCCCGATGCTCGCCGCGCTGCTCCGATCGACGGGGGCCGAGGTTCGGCTGCTCCACAGCGACGACCGCGCCGAAGCTCTCCGCGACCTCATCACCGTCGAGGCCCCGCGCACCGATCTCCTCGTCACCTCGGGAGGGATCAGCGCAGGCGCGTACGAGGTCGTGCGCGATGCGCTCGCTCCACTCGGAGCCCGCTTCATCGGCGTCGCCATGCAGCCCGGCGGGCCCCAGGGACTCGGCGCACTGGAGATTCCCCGCGCGGAACGGCCGCTTCCCACCCTGTGCTTTCCTGGCAACCCGGTCAGCACCGTTCTCTCCGCGTCGCTGTTCCTGTTGCCGACGCTCCGCGAACTCGCCGGCATGCCCAGGGAGTCGACGACCCGTGTGCGGCCGCTCGCCGTGGACACCCACTCCCCCGAGCACAAACTCCAGCTGCGCCGGGGCATCGTCGAGGCGGACGGCAGCGTCACGCCTCTGCCGCCCGGTTCGCACCTGCTCCACGACCTCGCCGAGGCCGATGTGATCGCGCAAATCCCCGCCGGGGTCGCGTTCGCACCCGCCGGCACCCCCGTCACCACCTGGAGGCTCCATGCCTGAAGATCGACTCACCCACCTCCGTGCCGACGGCAGCGCCCACATGGTCGACGTGACCGAGAAGGCGACGACGAAGCGCACCGCGCGCGCGGAGTCAGTACTCGTCACGCGCCCGGACGTCGTCGGCCAGCTGATGACGGGCGACCTGCCGAAGGGCGAAGCGCTCGGCACCGCCCGCATCGCCGGCATCATGGCGGCGAAGCGCACCTGGGAGCTCATCCCGCTGTGCCATCCGCTCCCCCTCACGAAGCTCGCGATCGACTTCGCGGCCGAAGACGATCGCGTCCGCGTCACCGCCACCGTCACCACCAAGGGAGTCACCGGTGTCGAGATGGAGGCGCTCACGGCATCGAGCGTGGCCGCGCTCACGCTCTACGACATGATCAAGGCCGTCGACAAGCACGCGCGCATCACCGACACCCGTGTACTCGCGAAGTCGGGCGGCAAGAGCGGCGACTGGAGCGCCGAGTGAACCGGTCGGGGCGGCACGCCGTCGTCATCGTCGCATCGACGAGCGCCGCCGCCGGCGAGGCGGACGATACGACGGGACCCGTGCTGCGCCGGTGGCTGCAGGAGCGGGAGTTCGAGACCTCGGCACCCGTCGTCGTCTCCGACGGCGCGGCTGTGGGTGCTGCCCTCCGCGAGGCCATCGACGCGCAGCCTGCCGTCGTGCTGACGACCGGCGGGACCGGTGTCTCCCCCAGCGACCGGACGCCTGAGGAGACCGAACGGATCATCGACATCCACCTCCCCGGCATCATCGAGGAGCTGCGCCGGGTCGGCGCCGAGCAGGTGCCGACCGCGATCCTCACCCGAGGGGTCGCCGGGTTCGCCGGCCGCACCCTCGTCGTGAACCTCCCCGGCTCACCCGGTGGCGTTCGGGACGGACTCGCGGTGCTCGACACCGTGCTCGAGCACGCGCTGCAGCAGCGCGCGGGCGTGAACCCGCGCGACCACCACGCGCACGGTGCGCGGAACCGTCAGAGCGACTCGCGCACGTAGGAGAGGTCGCGGATCGAGCGGCCCCGATCCTGCCCCTTCTTCTCGAAGGCGGTGAGCACGCGGCCTTCGAACCGTTCGGCCCATTCGCCGTCGAAGCCGCGGTCGAACCCCGGGGCGCCGTCGAGCACCTCGCGCATTTGCACGGCGTAGTCCTCCCAGTCCGTGGCCAGGCGGAGCACTCCTCCCGGGCGCAGTGCGCGGTGCGCGATCGCCGCGAAATCCGGCGCGATGAGGCGCCGTTTGTGGTGCTTCGCCTTCGCCCACGGGTCGGGGAAGAAGACCCAGATCTCGTCGACGCTGCCCGAGGGGAGAAACCGCTCGATGACCTCTGGCGCGTTCGCCTCTGCCAGCTTCAGGTTGGCGAGGCCTGCCTGCTCGGCGCGGATCATGGTGCGGGCGAGGCCGGCGCGGAACACCTCGATCGCGAGGAAGTTCGTCTCGGGGTGCGCCTCGGCCGCGTGCAGGATCGCGTGCCCCTGCCCCGACCCGACCTCGACGACGAGCTTCGCCTCGCGGCCGAAGAGCTGCGCGGGATCGGTCGCTGCATCATCGGCGACACTGGTCGCCGCAGGGCCGCGCGGCACGTCGACGAGGTAGCCGTGACGCAGTTCCTCCCACGCTCGCTCCTGGGAGGGCGTCATGCGACCGCTGCGTCGCACGAACGACACCGGCTTGTCCCGGTACCGCGAGGGGTCGAAATTCTTCGGAGGAAGGGGCTGGCTCATCGACGCCGCTTCTCGCGAATGCGCATGTTGATGACGAGAGGTGACCCCTCGAATCCGTAGCGCTCGCGCAGGCGTCGCTGGATGAAGCGGCGGTAACCGGGATCCAGGAATCCGGATGTGAAGAGCACGAACGTCGGCGGTCGGTTCTGCACCTGCGTGCCGAAGAGGATGCGCGGCTGCTTACCGCCACGCAGGGGGTGGGGATGAGCCTGCACGAGTTCGGCGACGAAGGCGTTGAACTTGCCGGTCGGAATGCGGGTGTCCCACGACTCGAGCGCGGTCTCGAGCGCTGGCACGAGCTTCTCGAGGTGGCGCCCGGTCCTGGCCGAGATGTTGACGCGAGGGGCCCAGTCGACGTGCGAGAGATCCTGTTCGATCTCGCGCTCGAGGTAGCGGCGACGATCATCGTCGAGCAGATCCCACTTGTTGAAGGCGAGCACGAGGGCCCGGCCCGACTCGAGCACAAGGTCGATGATCCGCAGATCCTGATCGCTGATCGGCTCGGAGACGTCGAGCACGACGATCGCGACCTCTGCCTTCTCGAGGGCCGTCGAGGTGCGCAGCGAAGCGTAGAAGTCCGCGCCCTTCTGCAGGTGCACCCTGCGGCGAATGCCCGCCGTATCGACGAACGTCCACACGCGCCCGGCGATCTCGACCTGCTCGTCGATCGGGTCGCGCGTGGTGCCGGCGATGTCGCTGACGACGGCGCGCTCGGAACCGGCAGCCTTGTTCAGCAGGCTCGACTTGCCGACGTTCGGTCGCCCGAGGATCGCGACGCGGCGGGGCCCGCCGAGCTTCGGCTGCGCGACCGCAGACTCGTCGGGCAGGGCGGAGATGACCTCATCGAGCAGGTCGGCAACACCGCGGCCGTGCAGCGCCGAGACGGGGTGCGGCTCACCGAGGCCGAGCGACCAGAGCGCTGCGGCCTCAGGCTCCTGGATGGCGTCGTCGACCTTGTTGGCGACCAGGAAAACCGGCTTGTTCGTGCGGCGCAGAAGACCGACGACGTGCTCGTCGGTCGCGGTCGGGCCGACTCGGGAGTCGACCACGAACATCACGGCGTCGCACAGCTCGATCGCGACCTCCGCCTGCTGCGCGACGGCGGCGTCGATGCCGCGCGCATCGGGCTCCCAGCCGCCCGTATCGACGACGGTGAAGCGCTTGCCGACCCACTCGGCCGGGTAGCTCACGCGGTCGCGAGTGACACCAGGCACGTCCTCGACGACGGCCTCGCGGCGGCCGAGGATCCGGTTCACGAGCGCGGACTTGCCGACGTTCGGGCGTCCGACGATGGCGACGACCGGCAGCGCCTCGGCCGAGGGCTCCGTGAATCCGATGAACTCGCCGTCGGCGTTCACGAGGAACGCGTCTTCTTCCTCGAGCTCGTACCCCTCGAGGTTCGAGCGCATGGCCGCGAGACGCTCCTCGTCGGTCACGTCGTCGCTGTCGAAGGCCGCATCGTATTCGCCGCCGACGATCACGTCGTTCTCGTCGATCTGCGACGGGTCGAACGCCCCCTCGGCGTCGGTCCCGTCCGGTCCGGTGTGCTGGTCGGTCATGGGGTGTCTCCGTTCGCGGCGGACGTGGAGTCCGCCAGTTCGTTCTGGGCGCCGCGGACCACGTCGATCACGGCGTCGACGGAGCCGTCGAAATCGAGATCGCTCGTGTCGATGAGCGTCACGCCTGGCGCTGCGGTGAAGAAGTCGACGACGAGCGCATCTTTCGCGTCGCGGGCTTCGATGTCGGCGAGCACTTGCTCGTGGGTCATGCCGGGGAGCTCACCGGCGCGGCGCTGCGCGCGCACGTCAGGGGAGGCGGTCATCAGGATTCGGACCGGCGCGTCCGGGGCCACCACCGTGGTGATGTCGCGGCCCTCGATCACCACACCGGGGAGCCCGGACTCGGCGACGATCCGGCGGAACATGGCGTTCAATTCGTCGCGGACGCGCGAGTGCTTCGACACTCGGCTGACCTGCGCGCTGATACCCGGTTCACGGATGGCGGTGGTGACATCCGAGCGGCTGCGATCCGGCACCTGAACCGTGACCTGCTGCGGCCCGCGCAGCGTGGTCTCGTAGCGCCACGAGCCGAGCACGTCAGCAACTGCTTCGGCCGAGTCCAGGTCCACCCCTGTCTCGAGCGCGGTCCAGGCAAGTGCGCGATAGGCGGCGCCGGTATCGAGGATGCCGAACTCGAGTCGCTCGGCTGCGGCGCGGGATACGCTCGACTTGCCGCTGCCGGCAGGCCCGTCGATGGCGACGAGGATCGGGGCGTCGGTCACAGCGTTCTCCATCCGCGCTCGGTGAGGTCTCGCCTCGCGCTCTCGACCACTTCCGGAAGGACCGCGATCTCGGCGAAGCCGATCTGGGCGCCCGGCGAGTGCTCGAGGCGCAAGTCTTCCATGTTAACCCCCAGCTCTCCGAGTTCGGTGAGCAGACGTCCGAGTTCGCCGGGTTGATCGTCGACGAGCACCGTGAGACGCACGAACCGCTCGGAGGAGCCGTGCTTACCGGGGATCCGCGCGACGCCGCGGTTACCGTCCGCGAGGAACCCCGCGATGGCGCGCTTCGCGCCGGGGGCGTCAGTGTCTCGGAGGGCACCCGTTAGCGCGGTGAGATCGGCCTGCACCCCTTCGAGGAGTTCGACGACGGGACCGCGGTTGGCGGTGAGGATCTGCACCCAGAGCTCCGGATCGCTCGATGCGATGCGCGTCGTGTCGCGCAGGCCCTGCCCGGCGAGTCCGACGGCCTGGTCAGCGGCGGGGAGCAGACGCCCCGCGAGCAGGCTCGAGACGATCTGGGGAAGGTGGGAGACGACGCCGACGGCGCGGTCGTGGTCCTCGGGAGTCATCTCGAGCGGCGAGGCTCCCAGGTCGAGTGCCACGGCCTCCACGAGTGCGAGCGATGTCGCCGGGGTTTCACCGTCTCGGCAGATGATCCACGGGCGCGCGGTGAAGAGGTCGGCGCGGGCCATGATGGCGCCGCCGCGCTCGCGCCCCGCCATCGGGTGCGACCCCACGTAGCGGGTGAGGTCGACGCCGCGCGCTCGGAGCGCCTTGTACGGAGCGAGTTTCACGCTGGCGACGTCGGTGACGGTGGAAGCGGTGAAGCGCGCGAGCGCGGCTTCGACTGCGTCGGCGGTGACGTCTGGCGGAGTCGCCACGACGACGAGCGCTGGTTCGGGATCGGAGGCTTCCCGTACCCGCCCAGCTCCGTAGTCCGCGGCGAGCGCGACGGTGGTCGGAGACAGGTCTTCGAGGGTGACATCGACGCCGAGTTCGCGCAGGCCGAGGCCGACGCTGGCGCCGAGCAGTCCGGCGCCCACGATGTGCACGGGTCCCGCGGTACGCGCGGTACGGGCTCCACGGATTTCGCTCATCGGTCCGAGCCCTTCTCGTCTCGTCGGGTGTTCGCCCCGCGTTCGTCCGGTCGCGGGCCTCGCCCGTGCGGGTTGCCACGGGCGGCGACGCCGCGCATGCCCTTCGCGCCCTTGCCGTCCCCCGGCCGTCCGCCGGTGGCAGTGACGCCGTCACTCGGTTGAGTCGCACTGAGCAGCGCCCCGCGCTCCCCCGAGGAGAGTTCGCGCATCTCGCCGATGCCGAGTGTGCCGAGCGAGAGCGGACCGAAGCGCCGCCGCACCAGTTCCACGACGGGGTGCCCGACTTCGGCGAGCATGCGGCGCACGATGCGGTTGCGACCCGAGTGGAGGGTGAGCTCGACGAGCGAGTGGCTCGCGCCGCGGCCGCCAGGCAGAATCTTCGCGTGATCCGCGTGGATCGGCCCGTCGGCGAGTTCGATACCGTCGCGCAGCCGCTGGATCACGGCGGGCGTCACCCGCCCGCGCACCTTCGCGATATAGGTCTTCTCGACGCCGAATTTCGGGTGCGCGAGTGCGTGGGCCAACTCCCCGTCGTTGGTGAGGATGAGCAGGCCGCTCGTGTCCGTGTCGAGTCGGCCGACGTTGTACAGCCGCTCCTCGAAGCGGTCGGTGAACTCGCGGAGGTCGGGTCGGCCCTGCTCGTCGCTCATGGTGGAGACGACGCCCCGCGGCTTGTTCAGCATGAAGTAACGCTTGGAGACGTCGAGCTGCACGACGACGCCGTCGACCCGCACCTCGTCGTGCGCGATGTCGATGCGGCTGCCCAGCTCGAACACGGGTTCGCCGTTCACCTCGACTCGGCCGCTGGCGATGAGCGTCTCGCACGCGCGCCGCGAGGCGACACCGGCGTGGGCGAGCGCCTTCTGCAGGCGGGGCCTCTGATCCTGGGGTGCTTCGCTCACGCGTCGCTCCGTTCCGCGTCGTCGAGCGATGGTACGGGACTGGGCGCAGCGTGGAGCCCTTCCGCGTCGAAGCCGTCGCTGCCGTCGTCGAGCAGCGGTGAGATCGGGGGCAGCTCCTCGATCGAACCGATGCCGAGGTGCCGCAGCAACTCGTCGGTCGTGCCGTACAGGAAGGCGCCTGTTTCGGGGTCCTGCCCGACCTCGGTGATGAGTCCTCTCCCGACCAGTGTGCGCACAACGGAGTCGACACCGACGGCGCGGATCGAGGCGATCGCTCCGCGTGAGATGGGCTGCCGGTAGGCGATGACGGCGAGCGTCTCGAGCGCGGCCTGCGACAGCTTCGCCGGGCTCTGCTGCTGCACGAAATCGGCGATGACGGGGTCGAGGCTCGCGCGGACGTAGAAGCGGAACCCTCCGGCGACCTCGCGCAACTCGAAGCCCCTGGGCTCCCCGTCGGCGCCGCCGTCGTAGTCGGCGATGAGCGCCGCGACCGCACGCTTCACCTCGCGCACCGGACGATTGGTGGCGGTGGCGAGCGCGACGGCACTGAGCGGCTCATCCGCGACGATCAGCACGGCCTCGAGCTGCTGCTCGAGCGTGTGCCGACTGCGCACGCGGTCGAGCTCGCTCTCGGTGTCAGTCTCGGTATCGGTCTCGAGCGTGTTCACGTCTTCAGTCATAGTCGGTTCCCAGGGTTGCGAGGTCGTCGTCGGACCAGTGCTCACCGGTCCACGTCACGGTCAGCTCGCCGAGCGGTTCGAGTTGTTCGAACGTGACGGCGGATCGCCGGTAGAGTTCCAGGATCGCGAGGAACCTCGCGACGATGACGCCCTGCTCGGTCACTCCGGCGATCATCTCACGGAACGACTGCCGACCGGCAGTGCGGAGCAGGGACACGACGATCGCCGCCTGCTCGCGGATCGAGACGAGCGGCGCGTGGAGGTGCTCGAGTCCGACCGTCGGGATCTCTCGCGGGGTGAATGCCAGCGTCGCGATGGCGGCGAAGTCCTCGGGCGAGAGCGTCCACACGAGTTCGGGGCCGCGATTGCGGTACTGGTGGTCGAGCGGCGTCTGCCGCGGATGCCTGGCGGCCTCGGTCGCGAGTCTGCCCCGGAACCAGTCGCTCGCCTGTTTGAAGGCGCGGTACTGCAGCAACCGGGCGAACAGGAGATCCCTGGCTTCGAGCAGCGCGACGTCATCGGCGTCGACGACCTCGCCCTGCGGGAGGAGGCTCGCGATCTTGAGGTCGAGGAGCGTGGCCGCCACGACGAGGAACTCGGAGGCCTGGTCAAGTTCGACGAGCCCCTGCCCTTCCAGACCGGAGAGGTACGAGATGAACTCGTCCGTCACGAGGCTGAGCGACACCTCGGTGATGTCGAGCTCGTGCTTGCCGATGAGGTTGAGCAGCAGGTCGAACGGCCCGTCGAATGAGTCGAGGGTGACGTGGAATCCGGGCGCGGCCCCCGCGCCCAGCCCTTCTTCCGTCTGCTGCGCGGCCATCGGCTCTACGCGCAGAGCTTCCGCTCGACGAGTTCGCGTGACAGCCGCAGGTACGCCTCAGCGGCGGAGTTGCTCGGAGCGTAGTCGAGCACGCTCTTCGCCGCGATCTGCGCGTCCGGCAACTTCACGGTGCGGCCGATGACGGTGTCGAAGACCTTGTCGCCGAACGTATCGACGACCCGCTCGAGCACCTCGCGGGCGTGGAGCGTCCGGGGGTCGTACATGGTGGCGACGATTCCGTCGAGCTCGAGCATCGGGTTCAATCGGTCGCGCACCTTGTCGATCGTCTCGATGAGCAACGCGACGCCGCGAAGAGCGAAGTACTCGCACGCGAGCGGGATCAGAACGCCGTGGCTCGCGGTCAGCGCGTTGACGGTGAGCAGGCCGAGCGAGGGCTGGCAGTCGACCAGGATCACGTCGTAATCGGGCGCGAGCTTCCGCAGCACACCGGCAAGGATCTGCTCGCGCGCGACCTCGGTCACGAGGTGCACTTCGGCGGCCGAGAGATCGATGTTCGCCGGAATCACGTCGAGACGCGGCGTATCGGTGTGCTGGACCACGTCGCGCGGGTCCTTCTCCTTGCCGAGCATGAGGTCGTAGATGGTGGGTACGTCGTGCGCTGGCACCCCGAGTCCAGCGGACAGCGCGCCCTGCGGATCGAAGTCGACGGCGAGGACGCGACGACCGTAGCGCGCGAGAGCGGCAGCGAGGTTGATGGTGCTCGTCGTCTTGCCGACGCCGCCCTTCTGGTTGCACATCGCGATGATGCGCGCGGGCCCGTGACGGTCGAGCTTCGGCGGAACCGGGATGAATCGGTCGGGTCGCCCCGTCGGGCCGGGTTTCGCCGCGTTGGTCGCCACTCTCGCCCCTCTCGTTCCGCTGACGCTCCATCCTATCGTGCACCCGGACCCGCCACTGGAGGCGTGCCGAGGGAGCGGGAGCGCAGGCTTTCCGAGAGCAGTCGTCACACTCCCGCGCGGGTCCGTCATACTCGGCGAACTGTTACGCCTCGGTGTAAAATTCGAGCCGGGGAACAATAGGGCCTGTCGCGGACTTCGGGTTTCAGCGTCGACACACGAACGCAGACGGGCATCACTTCGGTGATACACACGCTGAAAAGGGGTGCGGCATGCCGCAGAACATTTCGCAGATCCGCGGCCGCCAAGCCGAGGAGCTGACGGCCGATGCGCTGCGAAGCGACGGGATGCTCCTCCTGGTGACCGGTGTGACCGGCACCGGCAAGACGACCTTCCTCCGCAGGCTCGGTGAGCACATCGATCGCGAGAACGTCGGCCCAGTCCACTACGTGAGCGCGGACGAATTCGAGCACGAGATCCCGTTCAGCTTCATCGAACGCATCCTGAGCGCTGGCCTGACCCGGAACGCGCAGATCGATCCGTCCACCCCGTCGGCAGAGGTGGCGACCCGTCTCTTGCACGCCCTCGTCGACCTCCCCGACGGCGCGCTCCGGACGGTGCTCATCGACAACGCGCACTGGATCGACAGCGCTTCGGTGCGTGTCCTCAGATACATCATTCCCCGCGTGGTGCAGCAGCGGGTGGTCCTGGCGTTCGCGACGCGCTATCGCGACCACCCCGAGTCCTTCGCTGCCCACCTGAGCCGAGTGACCGATGCGAACCCCCAGCATCGCCGCTTCGATTTCGAGCCGTTGACCGTCTCCCACATCAAGGGCCTCGCGATCGAGCGCCTCGGCACCGGCATTTCAACCGCCGCAGCGGAGAAGATTCTCGGGGCCACCGGAGGAACGTTCTCCGGTGTCGAGCGCGTGTTCGGCCAGCTCACATCGGATGAGATCCGCCAGTTGCACCTGACCTGGGACGTCCCGATTCGCGAGTGGGTTCCCATGGACGAGGATCCGACGCTCAGACCGTACACCGAACTCGATGACGCCGGACGGCTCGCGACGGAGATCGTCGCCCTCGCCTCGCAAGAACTCAGCGCCGCTGAAGTGCTTGCCGTCGCCCGCAGCCTCGGCGGAGAGGTGGACATCTCGGCGGCCACCTCGGCCGCACTCATCGTCGAATCCGGATTCGGCACCACACTGGCGCCCGCTCACGCACTGATCTCGTGCTCTCTCCGCCAGCGGCTGAGCACGGAACGCTCCCAGCTGATCTCTCGAGCCTTGGCGGGGGTCACCGACGGGTTCGTCGCCGTGGCCCACGCCCTCGACGGCGCCTCGGGTTGGGACGCCGGGCTCGCCGAAACAGTGAACGAGTACGTTGAGGATGCTATTCGGCGCGGTCGGTTTGACCACGCCGACGAGGCGATCCGTGGTGCTCTCGGGCTCGCATCCGGAGCGGAGCGTGAGCGGCTCCTGCTCGACCTCGTGCTCCTCAATCTGCGAAACAAGACCGGGTTCGCCGTTCTCGAGTTCCTCCCGGAGATCGAGACGCTTCCCCCGTCCCTCCTTCGGGAATGCGTTGCGATCGCCCTGGGCATGTACCGGTTCGAGGACGAGCCGGAACTCGAACGACTTGACCGGGCGCTTTCAGGGAGCAACGCCGATGACGACGCTGACACCCGCACGCTACGGGCCTTCCTCGCGTCGATCGCGGTCATCATCTCGGCACGAAGTCGGGCGGCGCATGAGTTGACTCCCCTCCTCGAACGCGCACATAAGCTCTGGGAGCAGGCCCCGGAGGAGCCGGCCGACCTCGCTGACGCCCGCCTCGCATGGATGATCGCGCCGCGGGCCTACGCGCTCATCCTGGAAAGCCACCACGCCGCACGCACGCTGAAGCATCAGCACCCCGGTAACGCCAGAGTGGAGTTGATGGCCCTCATCGCGCGTGCGCGCGCACTCCCTCTCGGAGCGCACCGCGCCGATGCGCTGGCGCCGCTCGCGCAGCTCGCGATGTCGCTCGGCGACCTCGACCTCGCGCGCGAACTCTCGGGCGAAGCGATCGCCTCGTCCGAGCACGGGGAGCCCCCGTGGGCTGCCGGGACGATCCGGATCATCCATGCCCACTCGCTCATGCTGTCAGGTCGTCTGCAGGAGGCACGCAGCTCGCTGAGCGATGCCGAGGAAGTCATTTACGGTTCACTCGAGGTCGGAGTGCGACTGACATCGTCGGCACTCCGCGCGTCGATCGCGGCGATCACGGGAAGCGAGGACCCGCAGCAGCTGCTCGTCGTCGCGTCCCGACTCCCCGATCTGCCCTGGGAGAGCTATGGGGCCGATCTCGCGATCATGGCCGAGTGCGAAGCCGCCCGGTCGAGCGGGGACCCCCACGCCGTCATCACTGCGACCGAACCCAAGCGCGTACAGCACCTGACCACGACGCAGCACGGCTACCTGACCTATCGCGCGCACGCCCTGATCGACGTTGGCCGGCTCCCGGAGGCCGAGGAGCTCGTTGCGGCGCTCTCGGACCTCAGGGGAAATCGCTGGTTCGAGTTCTGGGGGTCACTCGAGTGGCTCCGGGCGCGCATCGCGGAGGCACGGGTGGTGCGCCACGACGAGAGCTCAGAGCTGCCCGACCACCACTACCGGACCGCGCTCGATGGTGAGAACACGCCACTCGTCGAGGCCCTCACACGCGCGGACTACGCGGCCTATCTCGTGTCTCGAGGCCGCGCCGGTGATGCCCGGGCGCAGATGCACCGCGCTAGAGAGATCGTGTCGCGCATCGGTGCGCACGCCTATCTCCCCCGGCTCACCGATCACCCCACCGAGATCGGGGAGCACGAGGGCACCGTGCACCTGGATCTCCTGGCGACACTGACCCCGCGCGAGGACGAGATCGCCAAGTACCTCGCGGACGGACGTTCGACGAAGTTCATCTCCGAGGCGCTGTTCGTCTCCCCGGCGACTGTGCGCTTCCACGTCGCCAATGTCCTGCGCAAGCTCCAGGTCTCCAGTCGGAACGAGGTGTCGCGGGTGCTGCGCGGCCCCCTCCGCACCCCGTAACCGATCCGCACGTTCAGGCGCGTCCCGCGCGACTGCGCCGCAGCCCTGCCCGCCCGGCAAGAAGGCCGAGCGGAACCAGCACGGCCGCGGCGAGCGCTCCCCAGAGCAGCGACCCTCCGGTGTTGACGAGCGTGTCCGCCCGTTCAGTCGCCGTGGTCACCGGAGAACCCGATTCGGGGCGCTCAGACGGTGTCGGCAGGAAAGGGTCAGCCGGTGTGATCGGTGGCTCCGGATCTGCGTCCCCTCCCAATGTCAGCACCACGTCGAAGGAAGCCTCGCGCGGCGCCACGTTCGCACGGTTCCCTGAGGTCGCGGAGGCGTCGAAGACGTAGCCGATCGAGACCTCCGTACTCGCGCCCCGGTCGAGCGGGATCTCCAGGATCGGGGTCTCCCCGTTGGCCGCGAGAGCGCTGAGACTCGCCGCTCCCCCGTCCCAGCGCAATTCGACGTCGTCGTAGAAGTTTCCCTGGTCGCCGCCGCTGCCCGAGGAACCCGCGTCGGAGACCTGATGCTCGGGTTCGTGGTGCACGTCGGGGCTGTCCGGATCCTTGAGGACGACGTCGGTGATCTTCGCGCGGAGCGTCCCTGCAGTAGGGCCGTCATTGCGCACGTGAAGGGTGCGCATCGCGTGATCTCCCGGCACCGACACCGGTGTCCCGACGAACGACTCGGTCATCACTGCGCCGTACTCGGAGCCGTCCCATGACAGCTGGATCGCGTCGGCTCCGGTGTCCGTCTGCGGAGCGGCGAGCGCAGGTGCGACCGGCCCGAACAGTGCGACTGCCGCTACCGCGACGGCCGCGGCACCCGTGATGGTGCGGTGTCTCGTCAGCGTGTTCACGGGGTCACCTCTCCTGGCCTGAATGTCTCGTACGTGAACGTGATCTGGTGGTCTGGCTCATCGGCGGGGTCGACCGAGGTGCTCACCTGGGTGGCCCACTGGTCCTTCGCCGTGACCCGGGACGCATCGGGGGCCTTCGCCGTAGCGGTCGCGGTGTTCGCGTACGCCCCCTCTCCGGGGAGGCGATCCACCGTCGCCACGAGACACCAGAACTCGGTCGTCGGCGTCTCGGTGCTGGAGTAGGCCGCGTCCACCGGTGTCGAGGTGAGTCCCGGCTGCTGCTGCGGGGCCCGTGATACGGAGCAGTCCGCGGCACCGGCGACCGGGAAGATCACGGTGTCGGAGGCGCCGAATACGCCGTCACCCCAGTCCGCAGGACCCTCGACGGTGTACCGCAGCCCCAGATTGCCCTGGCTGAGCGAGTCGGTCTGGAAGGGCACCGCCACCTTCCCCTCGGCGACGAGGGTCTTCGCCTCTGCCTCGCCCACCGAGACCGAGATGCGGTTCCCCTGCGCGGCCTGCGTCGCTCCCGGCCGGCCCGCCGCGAAGAACTCCGCGCCGCTCGAAATGCTTCCCGTGCGCGAGGCGCTCGCGTTCCACAGCGCCAGGGTGCTGCCCCCTGCGCCGAGGAGAATGCCGGCGAGTGCCGCGACGGCGACAACGGCCATGCCCCTGCGACGCGATCGGATCGGAGTGTCGGTGCTCACTGGAATGCTCCCCCGGTACGGACCTGCTGCAGGTCGACGGTGAAGTCACCGAGGTCGGTGACCTGGGCGGCGCTCTCGACACCGAAACGGTCGTTGAGCCCCGAGAAGTCGAGAGTGAAGGCGAGGGTCACGGTGCCGTCCTCGGCTCCGGTCCCGGTGAGATCGAAGGTCTCACCCTGCGATGCCGTTCCGATCGGGTGCGGCGTTCCGTCGGAGCCGACCACGGTGTACGTCCCGGTGACGCCCGCCGGAAGCTGGGGCGCGCGGGTCCAGTCGACCAGCGCCTCTGCACGCATGTTGTCCCCCTCGAAGGCGACGGAGAAATCGTATGTCGCGGTCATGGTGTCGCCCCGCCGTACCAGGAAGGTGTCGGGGTCGATCGGCTTCGGCGCATCGGCGACATCCGCCGACGTCTCGGTCCACACCGGGTCGTCGACCGACGCGACCTCGAGATCCCCCGAGGTCACCGTCATCCCCTGAGCCGGTTGCGCGGCGTTCCAGACCGCGAGGGTACCGCCGGAGAGCCCCACGCCCCCGACCAGCGCGGCGATCGCGATGAGCGGCAACGGCCACTGCGTTCTGTTCAGCATGTGATTCTCCTGGTCTGCAGACGGTGGCGACCGCGCGCTCGTCCTGATGCGAGCGCACCGCTCGCGGTGGCGAAGATGCCGTATCCGATCAGTCCGGCACCGGCGATGATGATGAGCGTGCTGCGGTGCTCGCCGACCAGCATGGCCGCATGACCGAGGTATGGGATCGAGTACCTCACCGATCCCATCACCTGGTCGGCGACGATCGGATCGTCATCGCTGCCGTTGGCGTCGCCCCGGGTGACGTACTCGGCGCCATCGGTGCCCTCGCTCACCGCGACGATACGGTGGGTGATCAGCGTGGGATCGTCCGAGACCGGCTGGAATGTGATGACGTCACCGATGCTGTACCGGTCCTCTGGGGCCGAGATCACCATGTCGCCTGGCGAATAGGTGGGCTCCATCGACCCGGTCAGCACCGTGAGCGCCGATCCTCCGAGAACTCGGGGGACCACTGCGACTGCTGCGGCGAGTGCGAGCACCGCCAGGAGCACCACAGCGAACGCGCCGGAGCGGATCGCGCGTCCCTGGGTGTGCTGGGTGTCCTGTGCGGTGCTCTTCATGATCGCTCCTGGGGAAGGGTGCCGGAGAGGGGGAACCCTCCGGCACCCGGCTTAATGGGCCGTGTTCAGGCCCTGACCTGGGACAGCTGGATGGTGGAACCCGCAAGTTCGGCCTGCGCCTGCACCAGGTCACGATCGCTGGTCGACTGGTCGAAGGTCACGGAGACGACGACCGTGAAGTCGGTGGTGCCGTCGGTGGCGGAGGGAAGCTTCGCGAGCGTGCCCGGGGCACTGTTGTCGCTCGACGCGAGGGTGACGTCGACGCCGCTGGAGGAGCCCGTAGCCACCTCATTACGGTCGGAGTCGAGCACCGTGTACTCGACGTCGACGAGTCCGCTCTTGAGCGCTCCCGTCAGCGCGCCGCCATCCTTCAGCGCGAGATTCGCGACAAGGTTGTCGCCCTGGAGTCCGGCGTCGACGGCGTACTCGCCCTGGATCGTGTCGCCGGGTACGATCTTGAACGACGCGAGATCGATGTTGTGGGGGCTGTCTGCGCGGTCGGCCGACACGTCCTTCCACTGCGTGCCCACGACGTCGACGTCGAGGTTGCCCGAGGTGATGACCCCGCCGGGGGCCTTCCCGCTGTCGCTCCAGAGTGCGAAGGTCGATCCGGCGAGGAGCAGGGCTGCTCCGGCCGCGCCCGCAATGATTCCGGTGGTCTTCTTGTTCATGAGTTTCTCCTTCGAAGTGGCCCGACACTTCGGTCTGGGCGAGGTGGGTGGTGGTGAGCGTGATGAATGGTGGTCGGGAGAGAAGAGGGGCCGCTACCGTGCGGTGACGGGGCCGGAGGCGGTGCAGGTCATGGACTTGCCGGCGTCGAGCACGGTGCCGGGGCACGAGACAGCGTTCGCGGCGAGTTGATCGTCGACGACGGCGATACCGGTGAGCTTCGTCTGGCCCGTGTTGGTGACGAGGTACTTCCACGTGATTTGCGTCCCGCTCGGCACCGAACCACCATCGGGAAGCTCGCGGGCGTTCTCGAGTCCTGCGCTCGTCGGGGTGTCCCAGGCGCTCTTCTCGATCGTCAGCCCGGGCTTCAGCGTCTGGGTGTTCAGGAAGGTGCAGTCGACCTGGTCGCCCGCGGTCACCGAGATCTTCGCGTTCGGCGAGGAGACGGGCACGTTCGTCCCGTTCACCGTGCAGGTGATTTTCGTGAGGTCCCAGCCGTCGCGCGTCTGCGCGGTGCTCATGGTCTCCGTGAGGGTGACCTCGGACGTACCCGTGGGCGACGAGAAGCCGAGATCGTACGAGACCTGGCCCGACGAGTTGGTCTGCTGGGTACCCGTGCGGCTGAGCTTGCCCTGTGTGGCCGTGGCATTGAACCCCCAGCCGGCGCCGCCCTGCACGGGACCGCTCGTGCCGTAGGCGTGGGTATGCTTCGTGATGTCGATGTCGGCCTGGCACGTCGCGCCCTTCGCGACGCTCGAGAGGACGCCGGCGAGCTGGTTCCAGTCCGCTTGGAAGTAATCCGCTTCGTTCGCGTTCCCACCCGATGCGTAGCCGCTGACTCCGGAGACCGCGCGCAGGTTCGCGGGGTTCCCCTTGATGCCTTCCCCGACACCGACCGCGAGCACCCGAGTGCCCTTCGCCTTCAACGCGTTCGCGGAGAAGATCGCGCGCTCGTTCTCGATGAAGCGGGTGGCGTTGCCTGGCCCGCTGGCAGACGGGCCGTAAAAGGTGGGCTGCCCGTCAGTCACGACGATAGCGAGATCGTACTTGGCGGCATCATTCGCGACCTGCCAGATGCCCTGGTCCCAGTTCGTACCTCCGCCCGTCGCATATGCGTCGATTCGATCTTTGATCGTCTTGCGGTTCGTGCCGGTGTCGATCGCCATCGAAGCGTAGTTGCGTCCGTCGGCTCCGGAACTCCTGGGCGCGATGTCCGCGAAGGTGAAAAGCGCAATCGAGGATCCTGTTCCCGCGAGCGAATCGACCATTCCGTTGGCCGCTTTCTTGAGGTTGCCGAGATCCGACGAGACTGAGCCAGAAAGATCTAGGATCAGCGCGACTTTCAGCCCGGTCTCACAGGTCAGTGGAAGCTGGGGATTCATACGCGAGGTCTGCCACGTCCCACTCGAGTCGCTGGCGCTTGCATTCAACAGCCACGAACCAATCGAGTATGAAGCATCGTTCATGAAGTCGACTCGTGAGCTGTAGGTGTTCCCAGAACGCAAGTTCGCGCCGGTACGGAAGCGATACTCGTTCACTCCACTGGTCACGAGCGGCGAATTGAGGTACCACCCCTCGGGAGCGGACGAGGCCACAACCCAGAACCGACGGTCGCGGTTCGCCCCACGATTCTGCGTATCGGGCACGCGGAACGAGCAGTCGCCCTGCGCGTCAGAAGTACAGGTTGCCCAAGCTTCAGTTCTTGCAGCACCGAGGTTGTTCGCGTCGCCATCGTGCAGACGCAGCTTCACCCCGGCGAGGTTGCTCGCGGCAGCGCTCCCGGTCCGGTCTCCGCCGACCTTCACGGTGATGACCGCTTCGTTCGCGCCAGGAGCGGGTACGGACAGGGGCGCGACCTGGGATCGCGCCGCTTTCGGCGCCGGAGCCTTCGCAGGAGCCTCCTCGGGTGCCTCCTCCGCCTGCTCGGGGGCGGGCGTCGACTGAGTCTCCTCGGGGGCCGGCACCGGTGCCGCTTCCTCGGGCGCTGGAGTCGCGCCGGGGTCCGTCTTCTCAACGGCAGGGGCGTTGAGCGCTGCGTCATCGCCGACCGCGAACGCGCCGGCCTGACCGGCCGTGCCGATGAGCACCGTCGCCAGCAGCAGTGCCACCAGACGGCCCGCGGGCCGACCGGCTCCGCGGTGCGGCGGGCGGCGGACAGGCATGTTGAAGCGCGTCACACGAATCCCCTTTCGGTGCTGGCGCACCGCCCGTTTTCCCGAGATTCGAGTGTTTCCCCTGGGCGGCTGCCGTGGCCGCTCGACTCTCGAGGACCTCACATGAATCACGTTAGAGATCGCGGGAGCGCAGCAAACTCACCGTTTGAACGGGGTGCGTGTGGGGTTTCGCGGGGCCGCGGCGTGGGGGACGCGGGGTGAATGCGTTGGATCGGCGCCCCCAACACTTCCCAACACCGGTTGGGCTGCGTGGCCTGAGTGGGCGTCGCTGGGTGAGGCGGCTACCGCGCCCGCGGGTGGGCGTCGAGGTACCGCTCTCGCAGCGTGTCCGCAGTGACCTGCGTGTAGATCTGCGTCGTCGTCACCGATGAGTGGCCGAGCAACTCCTGCACCGTGCGCACGTCCGCACCACCGGAGAGCAGGTGGGTCGCGAACGAGTGACGCAGGGTGTGCGGCGACACCTCGGCCGTGACGCCGGCGCGCTCTGCTGCCGCCCGGATCACGAGCCAGACCGTCTGCCGTGACACGCGCCCGCCGCGCGGCCCGACGAAGAGCGCAGGGGTACCGGACCCGCGCGATGCGAAGTCCGGTCTGACCCGAACGAGGTATGCGGCGAGCGCGCTCCCCGCATACCGCCCATACGGCACGAGGCGCTGCTTGGAACCTTTACCCCGGACGAGTAGGAAGCCGCCGTCGCCGAGGGCGCGTTCGGGATCAGCCCACACCTCTCCCCCGCCGGGGCCCGCGAGGAGGTCGTCGACGTCGAGCGCGGTCACCTCGCTGACGCGGGCCCCGCTGGCGTAGAGGAGTTCGAGCAGCGCCCGATCCCGAATCGCGGTCGCGTCGTCACCCGAGACGGCCTGCAGCATCGCCTCGACGTCGGCGATCGGCAGCGCCTTCGGAAGTGACCTGGCCTTCTTGGGCGAGCGCACCCCGCTCCCCGCGTACTGGGGCAGCAGGCCCTCGTCGAAGAGGAACCGGTGCATGCCCCGCACAGTGGACAGCCGGCGCGTGATGGATGCGGCCGCGAGATCTCCGGATTCTCCGAGCTCGCGCACGTACGCCGACAGCGTTTCCGGTACGACCGTCGCGAGGTCGGTCACTCCGGCGCGCTCGAGCCAGACGCTGTACGCGTCGAGGTCTCTGCGGTACGCGGCGATGCTGTGGGACGACAGGCCCCGTTCGATGCTGACGTGACGCAGGAAGCGCGCCGCGCCGTCTCGAGGCGGGAGTGTCACGCCCGGCTGCGGGATCGCTCACCCCGCACGGCGTCACGACGCTCCCACGGGGCGTCGGCGGGCCGCAGCGTGGACCAGCCCGCCGCACGCGCAGCGGATGCCGCGAGCACCGCGATCATCGTCGTCGAGTTCTGCACCCGTCCTGCGAGCACGGCTTCAACGGCGTCGTCGAGCGGGATCCAGCGCACCTCGATCTCCGCTTCCTCTCCCTCGCGCACGTAGTCGTGCTCGATGGGACGGAGGTGACGGGCCAGGAAGATCCTCACGGCTTCGGTGCTGCCGCCAGGGCTCGAGCACACATCGGCGAGGATGTCCCAGCGATCCGCCGCAAGGTCGGCCTCCTCGGCCAGTTCGCGTCGCGCACCGGTCAGCGCGGACTCGCCGTCGACATCCATCAGCCCGGCGACGATCTCCCAATCACGGGTGCCGATGGGGTGACGGTACTGGCGAAGCAGCAGGATCCGATCCTGCTCGTCGATCCCGAGCACTGCGGCGACTCCGGTGTGATCCACGTAGTCGCGCACGAGCTCGGCATCGCCGAACGCGAACCGGTCCCTCCGCACATCCCAGACGGCGCCACGGGCGATGACCTCGGACTGCAGCACCTCGATCTCGGGAGCGGGTGCGTCGGAGATGAGGGGCTCGGCTGCGGCGTCGGTCACGGGGTGCTCCTAGTCGTTAAACAGACGGGCGGCCTCGCGCCGCTCGATGCCGGCTGCGACGAGCCCGGCGAACAGCGGGTGCGGCGTTCCGGGGCGCGACCGGAGCTCGGGGTGCGCCTGGGTGCCGATGTAGAACGGGTGGCGATCCCGCGGCAGCTCCACATACTCGACGAGCTGCCGGTCGGGGCTCGTACCGGAGAACGCGAGCCCAGCGGAGGCGATCTCATCGCGATACGCGTTGTTCACCTCGTAGCGGTGGCGGTGCCGCTCGCTCGCAGACGAAGCCCCGTACAGCTCTGCGGCGAGTGACCCCTCCGCCAGCTCAGCCTCGTAGAGCCCGAGCCGCATCGTGCCGCCGAGGTCGCCTCCGTCGATGTGCTGGGCCTGCTCGGCCATCGTCGCGATGACCGGGATCGGGGTCTCCGGATCGAACTCGGATGACGAAGCGCCTTCGAGGCCGGCGACGTTGCGCGCGTACTCGATCACCATGCACTGCATTCCGAGGCAGAGGCCGAGCGTCGGGATTCCGTTCTCCCGGGCGAAACGGAGGGCGCCGAGCTTGCCCTCGATGCCGCGCACGCCGAATCCGCCAGGCACGCAGATCGCGTGCAGATCGCCGAGGTGCTCGAGGGCTCCCTCCGGAGTCTCGCACGCGTCCGATGGCACCCACTTCAGATTCACCTTCGTGGCGTGGGCGAACCCGCCGGCACGCAATGCTTCGCTCACCGAGAGGTAAGCGTCGGGCAGATCGATGTACTTGCCGACGAGGCCGACGGTGATCTCGCCGCGCGGGTGATGCACGGCGTCGAGCACCGGCTGCCAGTTCGTCCAGTCCACAGCGGGAGCCTGCTCGGCGAGGCCGAGGTGCTCGACCACCGTCTGGTCGAGGCCCTGATCGTTGAAGAGGCGGGGCAGGTCGTAGATGCTCGGCACGTCGACGGCGTTCACGACCGCGCCCTCATCGACATCGCACATAAGCGCGATCTTGCGGAGGTTGTCGTCGGTGACGGGACGATCGCTGCGCAGCACGAGCGCATCGGGCTGAATACCGATCGATCGCAGCGTCGCGACCGAGTGCTGCGTCGGCTTGGTCTTCTGCTCGCCAGACGCGCCCATGAAGGGCACGAGCGAGACGTGGACGAAGATCACGTTGTTCCGGCCCAGCTCGTGGCGCACCTGGCGAGCGGACTCGAGGAACGGCTGGGACTCGATGTCGCCGACCGTTCCGCCCACCTCGGTGATGATGACGTCGGGGCGCGGATCTTCCTCCGCCTGCAGCCGCATTCGCCGCTTGATCTCGTTCGTGATGTGGGGAATCACCTGCACCGTGTCGCCGAGGTATTCGCCGCGGCGCTCCTTCGCGATCACGGTGGAGTAGATCTGTCCGGTCGTCACGTTCGCAGCCTGCGACAGATTGATGCCGAGGAAGCGTTCGTAGTGCCCGATATCCAGGTCCGTCTCGGCACCATCGTCGGTGACGAAGACCTCGCCGTGCTGGAACGGGTTCATGGTGCCCGGATCGACGTTCAGATACGGATCGAGCTTCTGCATCACGACGTGCAGCCCGCGCGCGGTGAGCAGGTTGCCCAGACTCGCGGCGGTGAGGCCCTTGCCGAGCGAGGAGACCACACCCCCCGTGACGAAGATGTGCTTGGTCGTCTTACGCTGATCCGCGTTCTGCTCTGCTCCCACGGGCTTCAATGCTATCACCGCAGTTCCTGACGCGGCACCCACACCTGTTTGACGATCATCAGGACCATCGCGGTGATCGGGATCGCGATGAGTGCGCCGAGCAGTCCGAGCAGCGTGCCGCCGGCGAGCGCCCCGATGACGACGAGCGCTCCAGGCACCGACATCACCCGGTTCATGATGCGCGGGGTAAGGAAGTATGCCTCGACCTGCATGTAGATCACGTAGTAGATCGCCGCAGTGATGGCTGCCGTCGGCGAGTCGATCAGCGCCACAAGGGTCACCAGCACCGTCGCCGCGACCGAGCCGATGAGCGGGATCAGTGCGAGCAGGAAAACCACGACCGCCACGAGGCCGGCGAACGGCACTCCGACGATGGTCATCATGATGAAGCCGAGCGTCGCGTTCAGCGTCGCGAGGATCACCATGCCGCTGACGTAACCGCCGACCGACTTCGTGACCTGCTCCGTGATGTCGATCACCTTGGCCCGCCCTGACCGGGGCACGAGCGAGTAGAAACCGCGCTTCATCTGTCGCAGCGACGCGAGGAAGTAGAGGGTCAGGATCAGGACGATGATCGCGGCCGTCACCCCGTTGGCGATGCCGAGCCCCGCCTGCCAGACGCCGCCGGCGACCTGCGCCCAGTTATCGGGATCGGTCAGGAGTCCCTGCCCCATGTCGAGCAGACCGTCGAAGTCGATGAACTGACCGAACCGCTGATTGACGTCCCTGAACCAGTCCTGCGCACTGATGTCGCCGACGAGGGTCGGAGCGCTCCGGATGAGGAGCGAAATCTGTCGCGCGATCATGGGGGCGACGAGGGCGATCACTCCGGCGATGATCACGATGAACCCGAGGAAGACGATCGCGATGCCGACCGGACGCTTCACACGCCGCCGCTCGAACCAGCTGACGACGGGGTTCAAGCCGAGCGCGATGAAGAGGGCGGCGACGACGTACATGATGACGGCGCTCAACTCCGCGACCATGCCGCCGACGAGGAGCGCGATCAGCACACCGAGCGTGATCGTGAATCCCAGCTGGAACGGATTCCGCACCCAGAACGGCCGTGCCGCGCGCTCGCTGGCCGCCTCGTCGGCCGCCTCCGCTGCGGCCTCCCGCGCATCGCGGTACATCGCACGCGTCTCGGTGTCCATCGACTCGACGTCGGCGTGAACGACCTCGGGGTGGGTATCGAGGTAGGCGGCGCGCTCAGCGGGCGTCGCCCGCCCGTCCGAGGGGATGCGCCCCTCCCCGCTCTCTCCGGATTCCCTCCGGAGCAGGCGCCGAATCCTCATCATGGTGCGAGCGTAGCACCGACATCGGCTATTCCGACGCGCCCAGCTCCAGCAGCTCGGCGGCGTGGTCGAGTGCGCTCTCCGACGTGCTGAGCCCGGACAGGAGCCGCGCCATCTCGGCGAGGCGATTCTCTCCAGCGAGCGCCGTGCAACTCGACTCCGTGAAGCCTCCCGCCGAGTCCTTCACGACCCTCAGGTGGTTGTTCGCGAACGCGGCGACCTGCGCCAGGTGGGTCACGACGATCACCTGCGAGCTCCGCGCGAGCCGCTGCAGACGGCGACCGATCTCGATGGCGGCGGCACCGCCGACGCCGGCGTCGACCTCGTCGAAGACGAACGTGGGCACCGGGTCCACCTGGGCGACGACGACCTCGAGGGCGAGCATCACCCGCGACAGTTCACCGCCCGACGCCGTCTTCGCCACGGGGCGCGGATCGGAGCCTGGGTGGGGCTGCAGCAGAAACCGCACTTCGTCTGCGCCCGAGGCGCCGAGGTCCGTCGACTCCACACCGACGGAGAATCGGGCGTCCGGAAGCGCGAGCTCGCGGAGTTCATTGGTGACGAGTTCCGACAGCGACGCCGCTGCCGCGGTGCGGAGCGCCGTCAACCGCTCCGCCAGGTCGTGTTCGCGCTCGGCGGCTGCGGCGACCTGCGCCGTCAACTGCTCGACGCGCTCATCGTCCCCCTCGAGTTCGGCGAGGCGCTGCGCGCCCTCCGCGGCATAAGCGATGACCGCCTCGGAGTCCGCGCCGTACAGGCGGAAGAGCCCTGTGAGCGCCGCGAGTCGCTCGTTCGCGCTCGCGAGTTCTCCCGGCCCCTCCTCATCGAGGTCGCTCGCGTATGCGGCCAGCTCGCGTGCGGCGTCGCCCAGTTGCATGGTCGCCTGGCGGAGCGTTTCGAGCACCGCTGCGAGCCTCGGGTCATGCGCCGAAACCCGCTCGAGTTCGCGTTCGGCCGTTCCGACGAGCGTCGCGGCGTCCTGGCTGAACGGGTCGTCCGAGTCGCTCGCGATGGCTTCGTGAGCCGTCGCCGTGGCGGCGCGCAGCTCCTCGACGTTCGTCAGCAACTCGATACGACGGGTGAGTTCATCCTCTTCCCCCGCCTGCGGGTCGACGGCCGAGATCTCCTCGACCTCGGCGCGCAGACGCGCCGCCTCCGCGGCGCGCTCGTCGCGCGCGGTCGTGATGGCCTCGGCCTCGGCGCTGAGCTCCCGCCGTTCGCGATGAGCCGTGCGGTATGCGGCGAGGACCTCGGCGAGCTCGGCTCCCCCGAAGCGGTCGAGGGTGTCGCGCTGGGCAGCCGTGCTCCTGAGTCGCAACTGCTCGGACTGGCCGTGCACCGCGAACAAGCGCTCGGCGAGTTTCGCCAGGCTGCCGACCGGTGCGTTGGTGCCGCCGACGTTCGCGCGACTCCGCCCCTCGGCGCTGACGGTGCGGGCGAGTACGAGCGCGCCCTCCTCGACGTCGCCGCCGAGATCCTCCACCAGGTCCGTCACTTCGGGGTCCGCCGTGTGCACGACCCCGCTGACCCGCGCCTGAGCGGCACCCGACCGCACGGCTCCCGCATCGCTCCGCTCGCCCATGAGCAGGCCCAGAGCGGTGACGACCATCGTCTTGCCCGCGCCGGTCTCACCCGTGATCGCGGTGAATCCCGGGCCCAGCGAGAGCGTCGTGTCGGCGATGACGCCGAGGTCGCGGATCCTGATCTCCTCAAGCATGCGGCACCCCCGGCTGCCTCCGCCATCCGGACACGGGAAGGTGGAACTTGCGCACGAGCCTGTCGGTGAAGACCGCCTCGTTCAAGCGCGCCAACCGCACAGAGCGCGGCGACCGACGCACCTCGATCGTGCTGCCTGCCGGGAGCTCGGTGCGGCGGCGTCCGTCGCACCACAGCACCCCTGGCCCGATGTTCTCGGGAAGGATGCGCACGCGGAGCGTCGAATCGGTGCCCACGACGATGGGCCGGTCGAAGAGCGTGTGCGCAGCGATCGGAACGAGCACCATCGCCTGCACGCCTGGCCAGACGACTGGCCCGCCTGCCGAGAAGGCGTACGCGGTCGACCCGGTCGGCGTCGCGATGACGACGCCGTCGCAGGCGAACGAAGAAAGAGCTCGGCCGTCGACGCCGATCACGACCTCGAGCATGCGGCGACGCTTCTCGACGCTCGCTTCGTTCAGTGCCCAGGTGTCGGCGATGACCTCGTCGCCGAGTGTCGCCCGCACGTCGAGCGTGACGCGCTCCTCGACGGTGTAGGTGCGCGCGAGGACCAACTCGATCGTCGTCTGCAGGTCGGTGCGCTCCGCTTCGGCGAGGAACCCGACATGGCCCAGGTTCACCCCGACGATCGGGCACTCGGAACCGCGGAGCACTTCCGCGGCCCGCAGGATCGTCCCGTCGCCGCCGAGCACGATCGCGATCTCGAGGTCGGATACCGCGCAGTCGACGCCGAGCTCCTCCGTGAGCGCGATGTCCAGGTGGGGGGCGTATTCACTGCGGTCCGGCTCGGTGAACACGGGTGTCACGCCCGCATCGCGGAGCGCCGTCACCGCTTCGACGGTGGCCGCGATCGCTTCGGGCCTCGCCGTGTGCGAGACGACCAGGATCCGGCGCTCGCCGGCGCGCTCGACATCTGTGCCGTTCATCGCTGATCCGTCCCCCCTGTGCTCGCGTCCGTCAAGCCTGCGGCGAGTGCTGTCACGCGCCCCTCCCATTGTGTCGGATCGCCCTCGGGATCGCGCACGAAATGCGCGAGGTATTCGATGTTCCCCTGTCCGCCGGTGATCGGGGACACATCCAGGTGCGCGAGCCCGAAGCCGTGGTCGGCCGCTGCGGCCAGCACGGTGCGGAGCGCCTCGGCTCGCCGCGACGGGTCGACGACGATCCCGTCCCTGATGCCGGTGCGGCCCACCTCGAACTGGGGTTTCACGAGCAGCACCAAGTCGGCGTCTGGGCCGGCGACATCGGCGATCGCCGGCAGGACGAGTGTGAGCGAGATGAAGGACAGGTCGGCGACGACGAGCGCCGGTGGCCGCAGCTCTCCCGTCGCCTCGGCGAGTGCAGCTGCGGTCAGGGTCCTGGCGTTGCACCCCTCGACGAGCCGCACGCGCGGGTCGGCGCGCAGGGAAGGAACCATCTGGTCGTGACCGACGTCGATGGCGAGCACCGGTTCCGCTCCGCCTTCGAGCAGCACCTGGGTGAATCCGCCGGTCGACGCACCGAGATCGAGGGCGACGCGGCCGGCCGTCGCAACGTTGAAACGCTCGATAGCGGCGACGAGCTTGTGCGCGGCGCGGCTGACGAACCGGTCCCCCGCAACCGTGATCCGGGAGCCCGTCGCGAGCCGAAGGCCCGCCTTCCACACGACCGATCCGCCCACGGCGACCGCTCCCGCTGCGATCAGCTCGGCCGCCTGGCTCCGGGAGCGCGCCAGTCCGAGCTGGGCCAGGGCACGGTCGAGCCTCACGGCGTCGCCGGACCACTCTCCCGAGCGGACCTCGACCTCAGCCGCGTTCAGTCTGGCCACCTTCGCGGTCGCTCCGCTCCAGATCGGCGAGCAGTTCGTCGTGGACCTGTTGGTACCGCGCTGCGCGCTCCTCGAGCGGCTGGGACTCGATCAGCTCGACGCGGTCGAGCAGTCCGTCCGCGACGCCTTCCGCCTCGTGCTCACTCATGCCTCCAGCGTACTCGCGTCCACCGACGATCAGGCCCAGTGATCCTCGTAGAGGATCTCGGGAACCTGGAGACCGTAGATCGCGAGACCCGAGTTCCAGATCGCGGCGCAGCCGGCACGCAGCAGATTGATCGCGGAGTCGCCTTCCTCCACGACCCGTGCGACGTGTCCGTCCATCCGCACGCGCGCCGTGCCGACCTGCGCGGTGCCATCCTTCAGGATCGTCGTCTCCGGGTACGGCTCATGCAGTCCGGCGAGCGTCGGCACGATGAAGTCTGGCCGCATGTCCTTCGACGCCGCGATGAGCTGCTTCGGGCGGTCGACGCCCGTGAGCACGTGGAGCGACGGGATCCCAGCCGCCACCGCGCCCTTGATGTCGGTGTCGAGCCGGTCGCCGACCATGAGCGCGTTCCGGGTGCCGAACCGCCTGAACGCCGTCTCGAAGATAGCGGGTTCCGGCTTCCCCGCGAAGACGGGCAAGCGCTGCACCGCCGTGTGCACCGCCGACACGAGGGTACCGTTGCCAGGGGCGAGGCCGCGGGCAACCGGAATCGTCCAGTCGGTGTTCGTCGCGATCCACGGCAGTGGTGGGCGGCCCGGCTGCTCGGCGAGCGCGAACGATGCCTCCGCGAGGTGTTCCCACCCGACGTGCGGGGCGAAGCCCTGCAGCACCGCATCGGGCGCATCGTCAGCGCTCCGGGTGGTCTCGAATCCGCTCTTCGCGAGTTCGTCGACGATCCCATCGCCGCCCACGACGAGGATCCGGGCACCCGGTTCCACGGTCTCCCTGAGCAATTCCACCGCGGCCTGAGGCGACGTCACGACATCGTCAGCGCTCGTATCGAGCCCGAGATCGCGCAGATGCTCTGCGACGGCGATGTCGGTTCGCGAGGCGTTGTTGGTGATGTACCCGAGCCGCACGGATCCGGTCGCCCGGTTGAGTTCGTCCACAGCGCCGGGGATCGCTCCCGGCCCGCGGTACACGACGCCGTCGAGGTCCGCGAGAAGCAGCTCGCGATCCGCGAGGGGTGCCGGGCCGACAGGCGAAGCGCGCTTACCGAACAGTGCCATCTTCGCGCTCCTCAGCGGCGGTCGACTCCACGGCGTGCGGCCCCTCAACAGCGGGCGGCTCATCGGACGACTCGGCCATCGGGTCTGAGCCCGACTCGGCTTCTGACTCGGATTCCGGTCCCGTTGCCTCGACTCGTGGCGGATCGATCTCTTCGATCTCGAGCACCTCGAACAGGTCGTGGGCACCGTAGTGTTCTTGAAGCGCGTCAGCGGCTCGCTCTGCTCGCTGGAACCAAGTCTTCGACTCGGCATCGCGACCAAGGTCCTCCAACACCGTCGCATAGGCGGCGAACAGGTCGGGGCTCCACGAGTACGCCCGGTCCGGATTGAGCTCATCGATCTCGAGTTCGAAGAGCGCCTGCTGCGTCTGCCCCAGATCGAGTCGCGCACCTGACATCGCGATCGCGACCTGTACGCGTTCTTCACGATCCAGCTGCCGGGGGTCGGCCTCAGCACCGGTTTCGATCGCCTTCTGCGGTCGCCCCAGGCCCCGTTCGCAATCGATCATGAGCGCCACGTGCGCGTTCGACCCGGTGAGACGGCGGTAGGTGCGAAGCTCTCGGAGTGCGAGTGCGTAGTCACCGGTCCGGTATGCCGTCACCGCGAGCGTCTCGCGTGCGACCGGGATGCGGCCCGCACGCCGGCTCGCCGAGATCGCGTGCTGGTGTGCCAGTTCAGGATCGTCGTCGATCAGCGCCGCGACCATCGCGAGGTGCCGCGAGACGATTTCCTGGACGTCGGCCTGCAACGTCTTGAGCTCGTTGCGAGCTGCGGGGTGAAGGTCGTTCGGCTGAACAGAGTTCGGGATCGCCGGGTCCTTGTGCTCGCTCCGCACCGGGCGGAGCTCGTGCTGAAGCCGTTCCGCCTCTGTGAAGGTCCGGCCGCGTCCGCCGCGATCGCTGCGACCCCCGCCACGGGTGCCGCCCCGGCCACGGTCATTCGCACGGTCGTCCCGGCGCTGCGGACGGTCATCATTCCGGCGGTACCCGCCATCACGCTGAGGACGATCATCGTTGCGGCGGTAGCCACCGTCTCGCTGCGGACGATCCCCATTCCCGCGGTACCCGCCATCACGCTGAGGACGATCATCGTTCCGGCGGTAGCCACCCTCACGCTGAGGACGATCATCATTGCGACGGTAACCGCCATCACGCTGCGGGCGATCACCATTCCCGCGGTACCCGCCATCACGCTGAGGACGATCATCGTTCCGGCGGTAGCCACCATCGCGCTGCGGACGATCCCCATCACGACGCGGACGATCATCATTGCGACGGTAACCACCATCACGCTGCGGACGATCGTCATTGCGACGGTAACCACCATCACGCTGAGGACGATCCCCATTCCGACGGTAACCACCATCCCGCTGCGGACGATCATCATTCCGACGGTACCCACCATCGCGCTGCGGACGATCGTCATTCCGACGGTACCCACCATCGCGCTGCGGACGATCCCCATTCCGACGGTGACCGCCGCTCCGCTCCCCGCCACGGCCCCGATCGTTGCGGCCGCGATCATCACGATCTCCGCGTCGAGGACGGTCGGTGCGCCCGTCGTCTGCTGAACGGTCGTCCATGGGGTGCCTCCTCGGCGATTGCGGCGCGTACTGCGCGGAGCTCTATGAAAGTTGCTGAAAATAAAAGAAGGGCCGTGCGGGATCCTGGACCGTCTCTGGTACCAGTATCCTGCACGACCCTTCGGTGAAGAGGTCCGGCGGTGTCCTACTCTCCCACACCCTCCCGAGTGCAGTACCATCGGCGCTGTCAGCCTTAGCTTCCGGGTTCGGAATGTAACCGGGCGTTTCCCTGACGCTATAACCACCGTAACACTATCGACACAACCCACACCCACACCCCTAACCGGGATATGCGGGCATGTGGTCATACATCGAGAACCACAAAGTAGACGCGAACACCATCAAGGCTTCATCATTACGCTGATCACTCTTCCCCAGCTCTTGATCCAGGGAACAAAGTGTTATCAAGTCATCGGCTTATTAGTACCAGTCAGCTCCACACATTACTATGCTTCCACATCTGGCCTATCAACCCCATCATCTGTAGGGAGCCTCACACGCCCGAAGGCGCAAGGAAATCTCATCTCGAGGCCGGCTTCCCGCTTAGATGCTTTCAGCGGTTATCCATCCCGAACGTAGCCAACCAGCCATGCCCTTGGCAGAACAACTGGCACACCAGAGGTCCGTCCAACCCGGTCCTCTCGTACTAGGGTCAGATCCTCTCAAATTTCCAACGCGCGCAGAGGATAGGGACCGAACTGTCTCACGACGTTCTAAACCCAGCTCGCGTACCGCTTTAATGGGCGAACAGCCCAACCCTTGGGACCAACTCCAGCCCCAGGATGCGACGAGCCGACATCGAGGTGCCAAACCATGCCGTCGATATGGACTCTTGGGCAAGATCAGCCTGTTATCCCCGAGGTACCTTTTATCCGTTGAGCGACAGCGCTTCCACAAGCCACTGCCGGATCACTAGTCCCGACTTTCGTCCCTGCTTGACCCGTCAGTCTCACAGTCAAGCTCCCTTGTGCACTTACACTCGCCACCTGATTACCAACCAGGTTGAGGGAACCTTTGGGCGCCTCCGTTACATTTTGGGAGGCAACCGCCCCAGTTAAACTACCCACCAGGCACTGTCCCAGAACCCGATCAGGGTCCGTAGTTAGATATCCAATATGACCAGAGTGGTATTTCAACAACGACTCCACCAACACTAGCGTGTCAGCTTCACAGTCTCCCACCTATCCTACACAAGCCACACCGAACACCAATACCAAGCTGTAGTAAAGGTCACGGGGTCTTTCCGTCCTTCTGCGCGTAACGAGCATCTTTACTCGTAGTGCAATTTCGCCGAGTTCACGGTGGAGACAGCTGGGAAGTCGTTACGCCATTCGTGCAGGTCGGAACTTACCCGACAAGGAATTTCGCTACCTTAGGATGGTTATAGTTACCACCGCCGTTTACTGGGGCTTAAATTCACAGCTTCGATCCCGAAAGATCTAACCGCTCCTCGTAACCTTCCAGCACCGGGCAGGCGTCAGTCCGTATACATCCACTTGCGTGTTCGCACGGACCTGTGTTTTTAGTAAACAGTCGCTTCCCACTGGTCTCTGCGGCCACCACACCCTTTCGGAGTAAATCCTAATAAGTGGATGGCCCCCCTTCTCCCGAAGTTACGGGGGCATTTTGCCGAGTTCCTTCACCGTGATTATCTCGATCTCCTTAGTATTCTCTACCTGACCACCTGAGTCGGTTTGGGGTACGGGCAACCGTAAACCTCGCGTCGATGCTTTTCTCGGCAGCATAGGATCACTGACTTCCCCTTTACGGGTCCCCATCACATCTCACCCAAAGCCCCCAAATATTACTCGGGGACGGGCTACATGCTTAGCCCGGGACAACCATCGCCCGGGACCAGCTACCTTCCTGCGTCACACCTGTTAATACGCTCACCACCCCAGTTCGGGTTCACAGCCGCACACCACACATCACCCGAAGGATCCGTGTAACGCTTGGTTTGTTTAGCACTACTGGTTAGGTCTTTGACGGTTTACAGCCGGTACGGGAATATCAACCCGTTGTCCATCGACTACGCCTGTCGGCCTCGCCTTAGGTCCCGACTTACCCAGGGCAGATTAGCTTGACCCTGGAACCCTTGGTCTTCCGGAGGACGGGTTTCTCACCCGTCTTTCGCTACTCATGCCTGCATTCTCACTCGTGTAGCATCCACGGCTGGATCACTCCGCCGCTTCACTCGCCACACGACGCTCTCCTACCCATCCAACGGACTGAACCACGAAGGCTTGTCTATACGTTAAATGCCACAGTTTCGGTGGCGTGCTTGAGCCCCGTTACATTGTCGGCGCGGAATCACTTGACCAGTGAGCTATTACGCACTCTTTCAAGGGTGGCTGCTTCTAAGCCAACCTCCTGGTTGTCACAGCAACTCCACATCCTTTACCACTTAGCACGCGCTTTGGGACCTTAACTGGTGATCTGGGTTGTTTCCCTCTCGACTATGAAGCTTATCCCCCACAGTCTCACTGCTGCGCTCTCACTTACCGGCATTCGGAGTTTAGCTGACGTCAGTAACCTTGTAGGGCCCATCGGCCATCCAGTAGCTCTACCTCCGGCAAGAAACACACAACGCTGCACCTAAATGCATTTCGGAGAGAACCAGCTATCACGAAGTTTGATTGGCCTTTCACCCCTATCCACAGCTCATCCCCTCAGTTTTCAACCTAAGTGGGTTCGGTCCTCCACGACGTCTTACCGACGCTTCAACCTGGCCATGGATAGATCACTTCGCTTCGGGTCTAGGACACGCGACTGAATCGCCCTATTCAGACTCGCTTTCGCTCCGGCTCCCCCTCACGGGTTAACCTCGCCACGTATCGCTAACTCGCAGGCTCATTCTTCAAAAGGCACGCCGTCACACCAACAAGGATGCTCCGACGGTTTGTAAGCAAACGGTTTCAGGTACTATTTCACTCCCCTCCCGGGGTACTTTTCACCTTTCCCTCACGGTACTTGTCCGCTATCGGTCATCTGGGAGTATTTAGGCTTATCAGGTGGTCCTGACAGATTCACACGGGATTTCTCGGGCCCCGTGCTACTTGGGATACACACCACGCGGCCACACCATTTCGGATACGGGACTCTCACCCACTCCGGCCGCCCATTCCAAGGCGTTCTCCTATAGCATGACGCTCACGTTGGAGGCTCAGCAGCGCCCCCAGGCATGTCCCACAACCCCGCGCATGCAACCCCTGCCAGGTATCACACATGCACGGTTTAGCCTGATCCGGTTTCGCTCGCCACTACTCCCGGAATCACTATTGTTTTCTCTTCCTGTGGGTACTGAGATGTTTCACTTCCCCACGTTCCCTCACCCCGCCCTATATATTCAGGCGGGAGTCACCAGCTCCCATAAAGGGGCTGGCGGGGTTTCCCCATTCGGAAATCCTCGGATCACGGCTCGTTTATCAACTCCCCGAGGCTTATCGCAGATTACGACGTCCTTCTTCGGCTCCAGATGCCTAGGCATTCACCGTTTGCTCGTAGCAACTTGAAATCACATAAGTAATCAGAAACACACACCCGAAAGTGTGTGAAACCAATGAATAAAGAATTTTCGCGAATCACACCCACAACCCCGCAAAAGGTCATGCATGCTTAACGATTCGCGAAGATGCTCGCGTCCACTGTGTAGTTCTCAACGTACAACCGGTACCACCCCCACGAACAACACGTTCCGTGAGCGCGGCCCGAAGACCAACACCCCCAACCAGCACCACCACCGAAGCGATGATCCCAGCAAGAGGGCCTGGGCCTTCAGGACCCAATAGTATGCACTCGTGAAACTTTCACTCACACACCCACACGTTCCGACCAGACCCCGCAAAACGAGGCAGATGTACTAGCACAGGCGAGCAAATCAAAGCTTGCTTTGTCAAATGTTCCACCCATGAGCACTCAGCACCACACATTCGGTGATGATCTGAGCTTTTCTCTGCGCAACCACAAGGGCTGCGAGTTGCTCCTTAGAAAGGAGGTGATCCAGCCGCACCTTCCGGTACGGCTACCTTGTTACGACTTAGTCCTAATCACCAGTCCCACCTTCGACGGCTCCCTCCACAAGGGTTAGGCCACCGGCTTCGGGTGTTACCGACTTTCATGACTTGACGGGCGGTGTGTACAAGGCCCGGGAACGTATTCACCGCAGCGTTGCTGATCTGCGATTACTAGCGACTCCGACTTCATGGGGTCGAGTTGCAGACCCCAATCCGAACTGAGACCGGCTTTTTGGGATTCGCTCCACCTCGCGGTATCGCAGCCCATTGTACCGGCCATTGTAGCATGCGTGAAGCCCAAGACATAAGGGGCATGATGATTTGACGTCATCCCCACCTTCCTCCGTGTTGACCACGGCAGTATCCCATGAGTTCCCACCATTACGTGCTGGCAACATAGGACGAGGGTTGCGCTCGTTGCCGGACTTAACCGAACATCTCACGACACGAGCTGACGACAACCATGCACCACCTGTATAGAAGTGTCCAAAGAGTGAATCATTTCTGACCCGTTCTTCTATATGTCAAGCCTTGGTAAGGTTCTTCGCGTTGCATCGAATTAATCCGCATGCTCCGCCGCTTGTGCGGGCCCCCGTCAATTCCTTTGAGTTTTAGCCTTGCGGCCGTACTCCCCAGGCGGGGAACTTAATGCGTTAGCTACGACACAGAACCCGTGGAACAGGCCCTACATCTAGTTCCCAACGTTTACGGCATGGACTACCAGGGTATCTAATCCTGTTCGCTCCCCATGCTTTCGCTCCTCAGCGTCAGTTACGGCCCAGAGATCTGCCTTCGCCATCGGTGTTCCTCCTGATATCTGCGCATTCCACCGCTACACCAGGAATTCCAATCTCCCCTACCGCACTCTAGCTTGCCCGTACCCACTGCAGGCCCGAGGTTGAGCCTCGGGTTTTCACAGCAGACGCGACAAGCCGCCTACGAGCTCTTTACGCCCAATAATTCCGGACAACGCTTGCACCCTACGTATTACCGCGGCTGCTGGCACGTAGTTAGCCGGTGCTTTTTCTGCAGGTACCGTCACCCGAAGGCTTCTTCCCTACTAAAAGAGGTTTACAACCCGAAGGCCGTCATCCCTCACGCGGCGTTGCTGCATCAGGCTTGCGCCCATTGTGCAATATTCCCCACTGCTGCCTCCCGTAGGAGTCTGGGCCGTGTCTCAGTCCCAGTGTGGCCGGTCACCCTCTCAGGCCGGCTACCCGTCGTCGCCTTGGTGAGCCATTACCTCACCAACAAGCTGATAGGCCGCGAGTCCATCCATCACCGAACCAGTCTTTCCAGCAACTGACCATGCGGTCGCTGCTCGTATCCAGTATTAGACGCCGTTTCCAGCGCTTATCCCAGAGTGATGGGCAGGTTACTCACGTGTTACTCACCCGTTCGCCACTCATCCACCCCAGCAAGCTGGGGCTTCAGCGTTCGACTTGCATGTGTTAAGCACGCCGCCAGCGTTCGTCCTGAGCCAGGATCAAACTCTCCGTAAAAAACTGATGCAACCCCTCCAGCGGAATAAGCCAGAAGAACTGCGAGTTTGACCTGACAAACAGAAACCAATCAAAACTGACGATTTCAATAATTTGTCCAAAAAAGGAATCACCAACACCAACCAAAAATGATCGATGCCGGGGATAATAAATTGGCATTTGACAATCAAGTGCACACTATTGAGTTCTCAAGGACCAGACACCCACCGTAACCCCTCACCAGGGCCTCCGATAGGCAACTTGTCAAGCTTACCAGACTCTCTCACTCACCGCAAACCGTGATTCGCAGCTCATACAACACCAATCCGAAGACCGGCAGGCCGATATTCCCTCACCCCCGAAGCGGTGAAGCTCTCGACCCAGAGAGCAGAAGCGGATCTCCACGATACCCCACCGCACCACAACACACAAGTCATGATCCGAGCAGTACCCGAAGGCTCCTCCCGCGATTCCGAGTGACTCACTTCCGTGTCTCACTCCGTCTCGCTGACAAGGGAATACATTACGCGGGCCCGGCCCCCACCAGCAAACACACCCCGTATGCCGGGCGTGTCTCCGCATCATTCCGCGGAAGTGGCCGAATCAGGCCGCCTCGGACCCCTCGGCGAAACGAGCCACTGCGCGCACCGGAGACCCGTCGATTGCCCGGATTTTGAGTGGAAGCAACGAGATCTCGACAGATCCCGGGAGTGTCGTAAGCCCGGTGAGGTTCTCGACGATGACGCCGTCGCCCCCGAGCCAGTGCTGATGCACGTCCATGGAGAGTGAGTTCGTCCCAGCGGTCCGATCAGGGCTCAACATGTCGACGCCGAGGACTCGGGCGCCCCGGTCCCAGAGCTTGTGAACGAGTTCCATCGAGAGCGACGGATGCGCTTCCACGAGTGACGATCCGAAGTGGCGGTCCCACCCCGTCGCGATGCAGACGATCGTCGGGAGCTGTGCGGGTACTCCCCCCGCGATGTCGTCGCAGCTGATCGAGACCCCTGCCGCCACGGAGGCTTGCAGGATTGCCGCCTCGCCCCACAGCATGTCGAGAGGAATCTCATCGACGGTTCGCCCACCCGGGATCGAGTGCGCAGGTGCGTCGAGGTGCGTGCCGGTGTGCGATCCCATGTCGAGCCGCGCGACGGCTACGCCATCTCGGTCGATCGTCAGCGCGGTATCGATGCCGACCTCCGGGTCACCCGGGTAGACCGGCATCCCGGCGGCGATGGGCAGGCTGAGATCGACGGTGCGCATGTTCGCTACTCCTCGAGTCTCAGTGCCGCGGTCTCGTCGGCTCCGTCGAGCAGGTGGCCGGTCGGCGCCCCGTCTCGCGGATCCCGCAAGCCGAGCCTCCGTACACGTGCGAACCCGATCATCAGCACCAGGTAGAGACCGAAGCTCACGGCGAAGGCCGGGATGTTCGCGCCGATCGGGCTGGGTGCTACGTAGGCGAGCACGTACGAGAGCGCCGCACCCACGATCCAGACGACGACGGCGACCCAGTTGATACCTCCCAGGTACCAGTAGCGGCTTTCACGCCGCTCGTGGAGAATCTGGCGCGAGTATCCGCGGCGCTTCAGCACGTAGTAGTCGGCGATCATGATCGCGAACACGGGCACGAAGAACGCGCTGATGATGAAGAGGAAGTCGGTGAACTGGTCGAGCAGCCCGAGGAACGTCGATCCGATGATCGAGATGACGCCGAGCACGATCGCGGTGGGCAGGAACCTCAGATGCCAGCGGGACTGCGCGTTCACGACCGAGGTCACCATGCCGAAGACCACCATCGTGTTCGTCGCCATGACCGAGAGGAAGATGGCGACGCCCAACGCCCATCCGAACTCGCCGACGATGACTGACGGATCGAACGCCACAGCGTCGTCGCCGCGCAAGAGCACGGTGCTGAAGGCGACGAGGCCGAGGAACATCGCGATCGAAGTGGAGAGCGTGTACCCGACGCCGGCTCCGACCGCGCCGGCGAAGCTGCTCCGGGCGTGACGGTTCATGTCGGCTGAGAGCACCGTCCACGAGATCGCGGTCGCGATCACCATGTCGAGGGTGACGAACGCGGATCCGTCGAGGGCCGGGTCCACCGGGATCGACGCGAACTCTCCCAGGCTGAAAGCCCCGAACGCCGATGCGAAGACGAAACCCATCACCACCAGGATCAGCACGGCGAGCCACGGTTCGACTCTCGAAATGCCGGTGTGCCCGAAGATTGCCAGCACCACGACGATGCCCTGGCACAGCGCCGAGAAGAGAATCGGGTTCGAGAATCCGGTGACCGAGGAGACGAGGGCGTTGACCGTCACTCCGGCGAGCATGGCCTGCACCCAGCTCCACCCCATCAGCACCACGAGGTTCGCGGCCGCGGGGAGCACGCTTCCCCTGATGCCGAACGATCCCCGAGTGAGCGCCATGGTGGGCAGACCCGTTCTGGTCCCCATGGTGCCGACGAGGACGAGCACGACGACTCCGATGAGGGTGCCCACCACGATCATGGAGGTGGCGATCCCGAAGCTCACACCCGGAACGAACAGCGTTCCGGTGAGGAGCGTCGTCACGACGAGGTTCGCGGCCAGCCAGATCATGCCGATCCGAAACGGACCCTGGGTGCCGCGGACCGGGCCGGCCGACCCTTCTGCGCCGTCGAGGTTGACCGCCATCGTCTCCGGACTCGTCATACTCGGTGTCCTCCGTTCCGGATCGATCAGGCCCGCGCCGCCATGGCGCTCACGAGCTCGTAGACGACGTGGCTCGCGGCGACGGCCGTGATCTGGGCGTGGTCGTAGGCCGGGGCGACTTCGACGACATCCGCGCCGACGATGTTGAGGTCGGCCAGCCCTCGGATGAGGCGGAGCATCTCGCGACTGGTGAGCCCGCCGGCCTCGGGGGTGCCGGTGCCAGGGGCATGCGCGGGGTCGAGCACATCGATGTCGATCGAGATGTACAGCGGCTTATCGCCCACTCGGTCGCGGATCCGCTGCAGCGCAGCGGGAACCCCTTCCTCCTCGATGAACTCGCTCGTCACGATCTGGAAGCCGAGTCGCACATCGTCCTCGAGGTCGCTCTTGCCGTAGAGCGGACCGCGGGTCCCGCCGTGCATGCTGGCGGTGAGATCGATGAGCCCCTCTTCCGAGGCCCGGCGGAACGGTGTGCCGTGCGTGGTCGGCGCACCGAAGTAGGTGTCCCAGGTGTCGAGGTGGGCGTCGAAGTGGAGGACGGCGACCGGGCCGTGCTTCTTGTTGATGGCGCGGAGCAGCGGCAGCGCGATCGTGTGGTCGCCACCGATGGTGACGATCTTGTCGACCCGTTCGCCGAGCTCGGTCGCGGCGGTGTCGACCTGCTGCACCGCTTCGTCGAGATTGAAGGGGTTGGCGACGATGTCACCCGCGTCGACGACCTGCTTGCTCGCGAACGGCGAGACGTCTTGCGCCGGGTTGTACGGGCGAAGGAGTCGCGAGGCGTCGCGTACGTGGTTGGGGCCGAACCGCGCACCTGGGCGGTAGCTCACTCCCGTGTCGAATGGCACACCGACGATGGCGATGTCGGCTTCCGGCACGTCCTCGATGCGGGGCAGCTTTGCAAAGGTCGCGAGGCCGGCGTACCGGGGTGTCTGGCTGGCGTCGACGGGACCCTGGGGGGTGTGAGCGGACACGTGTCCCTTCCCTTCAAGTTGTCATATAGTAAACAGAAGAACTCTGTAGGTGAACAGTCTCATGATAGGGATCTCGATGCGTCCAGTCCACCCCGCTGCCGAACATCAGCCGATCAGGATCGGCGCGCGTCTGCGCGCTTCCCGCTTGGCCCAGGGACTCACCCTCGAACAGCTCGCTCAGGCCACCCAGGTCACCAAGGGGTTTCTGAGCCGAGTCGAACGGGACGACACTCAGCCGAGCCTCTCCTCGCTCGTGCAGATCTGCCAGGCCCTCTCGCTTCCCGTCGGCAGCCTCTTCGAAGCCTCGGATGTACAGCGGATCCCCCTCGAGGGGGCGCCGCGCATCAACATGGGTGGCCGCGGAGCGGACGAACGCCTCGTCACCCCGCGGAGCGAGGAGCGTCTGCAGGTCATCCACTCGACGCTCGCGCCGGACGCGGACGGAGGCGATGAGCTCTACACCGTCAACTGCAGCGTCGAGGTGCTGCACCTCATCTCGGGTGAGCTGACCGTCGTATTCAACGATCGCATCGAGGAGCTCGGCGCGGGGGACACGCTGACGTTCCCGGGCAATACTCCCCACAATTGGCGGGCGGGATCGGGCGGTGCAACGGTAACGTGGGTTCTCGTCCCGGCCGCGTGGAGCGGTGCGAGTTGAGTCCGGCTTCCACCGGAGGGAAGAGACGATCATGAGCGCGGAGGTGCTGGGCCTCACCGCCATCCGGCGCCGGGCATTCGTCTGGATCCTCGCGCTCGTCGCGGTGCTCGCGCTGTCGCTGGCCGCTGGCATCATGATCGGATCGGTGCCGATCGCCCCCGCTGACACCTTCGAGGCGCTGAGGACGCGGATCAGCGGCGCCGACACTGCGGACCCATCGACTGCAGCCATCGTCTGGGATGTCCGCGGACCCCGGGTCGTCTTGGGCGCCTGCGTCGGCGCCGGTCTCGCGGTCTGCGGCATGGCGCTGCAGGGCATGGTGCGAAACGTGCTCGCCGATCCCTATCTGCTCGGCATCAACTCGGGAGCGTCGACCGGCGCGGCAGCCGCGATCCTGCTCGGGGTCGGCACGGGGGTTGCTCTCGACTTCGGCGAGCACGCGCTGCAGGCGAGTGCGTTCATCGGTGCGCTGCTGGCGTCGCTGCTGGTGTACGGCGTAGCGCGATCCGGGGGTCGCGTGACCGGTGTGCGGCTCCTGCTCGCAGGGGTCGCGGTCGGGTACGGTCTCACCGCCGTCACGAGTTTCCTGATCTTCGCATCCGGATCGCCCGAGGGGTCGCGATCCGTCATGTTCTGGCTGCTCGGTTCGCTCGCCCTCGCGGGCTGGGGCACGCCCTTGGCCGTGGTCGCCGTCGTCGTGCTGATCACCGTCGCGGTGCTCACGATCTCCGGCCATCGGCTGGACGCACTCGTCACCGGCGACGAGACGGCTCGCTCGCTCGGGGTGCACCCCGAGCGCGTGCGGAGCGCGCTCCTCGTGCTCGTCTCGCTCTGCATCGGCTGCGCTGTCGCCGCCGCCGGCTCCATCGGTTTCGTCGGTCTCGTCGTGCCGCATCTCGCTCGGCGCGCCGTCGGTGCCGTGCACGTCCGCGCGATCCCCGTCGCGGCCCTCATGGGGGCGATCCTGCTGGTGTGGGCCGATATCGCGTCGCGCACGCTACTGGCCCCGCAGGAGATCCCTATCGGCATCCTCACCGCCGTCGTGGGCACGCCCCTCCTCCTCCTCCTCATCCGTCGGCTGCACGCAGCCTCCGCCTGAAAGGCCCTCGAATGACCACCGCCCGACTCGCACTGACCGCCTGCGCACTGCTCGCGGGACTCGCGGCGACCGCCGGATGCAGCGCAGCCCCGCCCTCCGCTGATTCGGGAAGCAGCGAGGCCGGGTCGGACTTCCCAGTGACCGTCGAGAACTGCGGCACCGAGGTGACGTTCGAGCAGGCTCCGGAGCGAATCGTCATTCTCAAACCCGCTTCGGTGCCCGCGCTCCATGACATCGACGTGCTGGATCGGGCGGTCGCTCGAGCGGGCGACTTCCCCGACGCCTACTTCGATGATGCGACCATCACCGAACTCGATCGCATCGAACGGATCGGCGGCGAACTCGACGGGACCGGGCACCTGCAGATCTCGCAGGAGGCGATTCTGGCCCAGCAACCCGATCTCGTCACCGGCGAGGTGGAGAGCGCTCCGCGCGCAGCGCTCGACCGGTCGGGCGTTCCCCTGATCGAGGAACCCGCCCTGTGCGCCAGCGGGGCCGAGCCCTCTCCCGACTTCTCGAGCGTGTACGCGCAACTGGACACCTACGGTGCGATATTCGATCGGGAGGACGCCGCCGAGCGCGCGAACTCCGAGCTGCGCGAGCGGGTGAAAGCCGCCACCGAGCGCGCCGCCGACGCGGGGGACGCGTCGCCCCGCACCGCCGCCGTGCTCTACCCCACCGTCGGAGGCGGCACGACGTACGCCTACGGCACCGGTTCAATGGCCCACGCGCAACTCGAGACCGCAGGGTTCTCCAACGTCTTCGACGACGTCTCGGCACGCGTGTTCGAGGTCGGCGCGGAGGAATTGCTCGAGCGCGACCCCGACGTCCTCATCCTCCTGCACTCGAGCGGCGAGCCCGAGCCGGTTGCCGAAGCTCTCAGGCGACTGCCGGGCGCCGGAGACCTGACCGCCGTCCGGAACGACGACGTCATGGTCCAGCTGCTGCACTTCACCGAGCCGGCCACACCTCTGGCGGTCGATGGTCTGGAACGGATCATCGAACGGTTCGCGCCGTGATCTCCGCAACGACGGTCAGCTACCGTTACGGCACACGGGCGGTCGTCGACGAGGTGACCCTGAGCACTCTCTCGGGACGCGTACTCGGCATCATCGGACCGAACGGCAGCGGAAAGACGACGCTCCTGCGGATGCTGCACGGCTCGCTCAGCCCAAGCTCGGGCGAGGTGCGTCTGCTCCCCGACGCGCCCGAACCAGCATCGGAACGCGGGTCGAAAGGGGGCACCCCGCTCACCAGGATGTCGCCTCGACGCATTGCCGAGCAGGTCGCGGTGGTGGTCCAGGAATCAGAGACCCACCCCGCCGCCACCGTCGCCGAAACCGTCCTCCTCGGCCGCACGGCGCGACTCGCCGCCTTCGCGCGCTCGAACTCCGAGGACCACGCCGTGGCACTCGCCGCGCTCGAGCGCGTCGGCGCCGTCGAGCTCGCCCGCCGATCCCTGGGGGAACTCTCCGGAGGTGAGCGGCAGCGCGTGCTCATCGCGCGCGCCCTCGCGCAGCAGACCGATCACCTCCTGCTCGATGAACCCACGAACCACCTCGATATCAAGTACCAGCACGAGGTGCTCGCACTGGTCAAGTCACTGGAGCAGACGACGGTGGTCGTGCTGCACGACCTGAACCTCGCTGCCGCCTACTGCGACGAACTCGTGCTGCTCGACCGGGGACGAGTCGTCGAAGCGGGCACGCCCGACGTCGTTCTCCGACCCGATCTGATCGAGCGGGTATACGGCATCGGCACGCGCCGCCTCGACTTCGATGGGCGGATGCAGCTCGCGTTCGCCCCGCTGTCCGCGACGTCGGAGGCTCAGCGCGCTTCCGAGTGAGCCACCCCGCCGGGCTTCCGCGCCGAAATCCGGTACTTCATCTGCACTTCGTGGCCGGGCGGAACACCGTGGCGTCGGTCGAGCTCGACGACTTCCGGTAGCTCTTCCGTCCGCACCTCGCTGAACCCCGCAGCACTGATCGCCGCTGCGAACTCGTCGATGTGCGTCGCCCCGAGCAACGGCAACGCGGAGTCCGATGCGTCGTATGCCCGCGCGAAGTGCGCCGAACGTTCGGTCACGGTGTCATCGCCATCTTCCGACACGTTCCCGCCCGGAAACCAGGTGCCATCGACCACAGTGAGCGTCCCTCCCGGCCGCAGGAGCCTGCGCCACCGCCCGAGCACCAGCTCGGGATGCGGCAGCGTCCAGAGGACGTAGCGCGCCGTGATCGCATCGAAGCTCCCCTCCGCGAACGGCGGATCCGATGCGTCGGCCAGCTCGAAGACGGGAGCGCGCTCGGCACCGTGCGATGCGCGACGCGCTTCGGCGAGCATTCCGGGTGCGAGGTCGATCCCCACGACGTCATACCCGAGGTCGGCGAGCAGGCGAGCCACGTGCCCGCTGCCGGTGCCGGCATCGAGCACCCGAGCGGGGGCGGGCGGAAGGCACGGGGCCCACACGCGCTCCCACGCCTCTCGCTCACCCGCCATGCTCGACCGTGCGGCCTGGTGGGCTTCGTACTCGGGAGCCCACGTCGACCAGTACTCCGTCGTCCGCCGCTGCAGTTCGCGCGGGTGCGCGTCTCGCTGGTTCACGTCCGACGTACGACCCGTACCGTGCGACTATGCCTCGGCGACGACGCCGGCGAGGGTCTTCTTGCCCCGGCGGAGCACGGCGAATCGGCCGTGCAGCAGGTCATCCGCGGCGAGGGCGCGATCCTGATCGTCGATCTGGACGTTGTTCAGGTACACCCCGCCCTGCACCAGCGCACGACGCGCTTCGCCGAGGCTCGACACGAGTTCGGCATCGACGAGCAGCTGCGTGATCGGCGCGCCGACCGCGCCCACGGCCCTCGGCAGCTCCTCCACAGCACCCGCGAGCGATGCCTCGTCGAGAGACGCGAGCTCGCCACGACCGAACAGCGCGCCGGATGCATCGATCGCCCCCTGCGCCGCTGCCGCGCCGTGCACGAGCGTCGTCACCTCGACCGCGAGCCGCTTCTGCGCGGCGCGCTTGAACGGCTCGCGTGCGACCTGGTCGGCGTACTCCGCGATCTCGTCGCGGGAGAGGAAGGTGAAGACCTTCAGACGATCGATCACGTCGGCGTCCGCCTGATTGAGCCAGAACTGGTAGAACGCGTACGGCGAGCACATGTCTGGGTTCAACCAGATGGCGTTGCCCTCGCTCTTGCCGAACTTCGTGCCATCGGCGTTGGTGATGAGCGGCGTGCCGATGGCGTGGACGTGCTCGCCCTCGACCTTCCGGATGAGCTCGGTGCCGCTTGTCAGGTTGCCCCACTGGTCGCTGCCCCCCGACTGCAGCCGGCAGCCGTGCTGGCGGAAGAGCTCGAGGTAGTCGAGGCCCTGGAGGATCTGGTAGCTGAACTCGGTGTAGCTGATCCCCTCGTCCGAGTTCAGCCGCGTCGCGACGATCTCCTTCTTGATCATCGTGCCCACGCGGAAGTGCTTGCCGATCTCGCGGAGGAAGTCGATGGCACTCATCGGCGCGGTCCAGTCGAGGTTGTTGACCAGCTTCGCGCCGTTCTCCCCGTCGAAGTCGAGGTAGCGCGAGACCTGCTCGCCGAGCGCCTGCACCCACTCCCCCACCACCTCGGGCGAGTTCAGGGTCCGCTCGGCTGTCGGCCGCGGATCCCCGATGAGCCCGGTCGACCCGCCGACCAGGCCGATCGGGTGGTGGCCCTTCAGCTGGAGACGGCGCATGAGGAGGAGCTGCACGAGGTGACCGAGATGTAGACTCGCCGCCGTCGGATCGAAGCCGCAGTAATACGCGAACGGCTCGCCCTCGAGCGCTTCGGCGAGCGCCCCCTGATCGGTGGACACGTGGATCAGTCCACGCCACTCGAGCTCGTCCCACAGCGTTGCGAAGCTCTCGTCGTTCCGCTGGGATGCCAGGATCTCTGCGCGTTCACTCGTTACAGACACGCAGTGAGTGTATCGCGTTCTCACCCCCGCGTTCTTCTGCGCGGATGTACCCTCGATACTCGCGAAACAACATGCGTCGGAATGTCAGTGGTCCACGGCAGAATGAGGTCATGGAAGCCACCCCCTTCGACACCGCAAGCCCCCACCGGGCTCGGCTGCGCGACGCGGTGGCGCATCTCGCAGCCATTGAACGCAAGGCTCGAGAAGTCGAAGCCCAGCGGCAGGCGGTGCTCGCCGAGATCACCGAGATCGCGACAGCGGAATCCGAGCGATTCACCGCCGACAGTCGCAGCACCGCCATGCCCCACCGGGCCGCCGCGATCGAGGCGGGGCGAGCCCTCGCCACCTCCGACCGCTCCGCGGCGGCGCTCCTCGGCCATGCGACCGAACTCACCACCGACTACCCCGCCGTTCACGCTGCGCTCGCCGATGCCCGCGTCTGCGGCGGACACGCGCGGGCGATCTGCCACCACGGCACGATCATCGCTGACACGGCCGCACGCGTCGCCTACACCGAGGAGATCCTCGAAATCGCCGCTCGCGAGACGGTCGGCCGCACCTGGCACCTCGCGAGGATCCTTGCTCACAAGTACGCCTGTATCGACCAGACCGCACGGCACACCGACGCCCTCGCGCACCGCAGCACTTCGGTCACGGCTCTCGACGACGGCGTCGCCGAGTACCGGGTGCTCATGGATGCCTCCTGCGCCTACGCGATCGACGACCGCCTCTCGCAGCAGGCCCTCGTCGTTCAGGACGCCGAACGCGCGGCGCGGCATCGGGCCGCCGCCGATACCGATGCGGACCCCGACAGCCTGCCCACGGTGCGGGCACTCGCGCAGATCCGCGCCGACCTCGCCACCGATCTCCTCCTGAACGGTGCACCCACGAACGACACCGGCGACATCGATCTCACAAGCATCCGAGCACGCGTCCAGGTCACCGTTCCGGTGCTCACCCTCCTTTCCGACCAGGCAGGCGGCACTCGGGCCGATGCTCACCCGGACCTGCGAGTAGCGGGGTTGCACGGAGCCGCGACGCTCGCCGGGTACGGACCCATCCACCCCGAGACTGCGCGCCTCCTCGCCGGGTTGCAGGCCGGCTGGGACCGCATCAGCTGCCACCCCGAGACCGGGCAGGTGCTCGCCGTCGACCGATACCGGCCGTCCCGGGCGATCATCCGTCACGTCATCGCCCGCGACCAGCACTGCCGCGCACCCGGCTGCACCATCCCCGCGCATCGGGCCGACCTCGATCACACCGTCGATGCGGCAAGCGGCGGGGAGACCTCGACCGCCAACCTGACGGTGCTCTGCAGACGGCACCACGTCAACAAGCACCACGCGGGCATGTGCATGCGCCTCATGTCCAACGGGGAGGTCGAGTGGACCACACCGCTCGGCAGCATCATCCGGGACTATCCCACCTCACGCACCGCGTACAGCCCTCCCCGACCAGGGGCAGAGAAACCGCCGGGCGGAGCTCGACGCAGACCTCATCGCGTCAGGTTTACCGCTCCCGACGACGACGACCACCCCTTCTGAGGTGCGCCGGCGCTCACCTGTCGCGTGATCGACAGCGGCGCTGACGCACGAACCCCCAGAGCATGAGCGCAGCAGTACCCCACGTCAGCGTGGCGAGCATCCACATCGGCAGACGCCGCCCAGCTCCGCCGACCGCGCCGACCCACCCGGCATCACTCATCGCTCCCGCGATCGGTGCCGCGCACCACAGCGCGATACCGGCGAAGAAGAACACCCACATGCCTGGGTTCGGCCCGGAGGCACCGGCTCTGCCCCGACGGACGACCGGCAGCAGCCCGCCGCTCGCGACCACGAACCCTCCGGCGAGCAGCATGATCACGCCACCCCCGGATGCGAGCGGGATGGCTCCCACCAGCACACCGGCCAGAAGGCCCGCGAAGATGACTCCGAAGAACCCGAACGCGAGAACGAGCTTCCAGGCCCCCTTCGGCCGCTGCGCCACCACCGGGAGACGGTCCTACGCCCGGAACTCCGCGATCCGCTCGGCCAAGCGGGCGAGCTGCTCGTCGACGCGTTCCCGGGCGGTGCCCCCGGCGCCGAGTCGCGAGTTCACCGACCCCTCGATCGTGAGCACCTCGCGTACACCGGAGGTGAGGTGCTCAGAGACAGACAGCAGCTCTTCGTCGGTCGGCTGGTCGAGCTCGATACCGTGCTCCTCGCAGTACCGCACCAGCTCACCCGAGATCTCGTGGGCATCGCGGAAGATCACCCCCTGCTTGACGAGCCACTCGGCGACGTCGGTGGCGAGCGAGAATCCCTGCGGCGCGAGTTCGGCCATGCGCTCCGTGTCGAAGCTCATCGTCGCCACCATGCCCGTGAACGCCGGGAGCAGGATCTCGAGCTGGTCGACGGAGTCGAAGACCGGCTCCTTGTCCTCCTGCAGGTCTCGGTTGTACGCGAGCGGCAGCGCCTTGAGCGTGGCGAGCAGGCCGGTGAGGTTGCCGATGAGACGCCCCGACTTGCCGCGTGCGAGTTCGGCGATGTCCGGGTTCTTCTTCTGCGGCATGATCGAAGAACCGGTGGAGAAGCCGTCGTGCAGCTTCACGAAGCCGAACTCCTTCGTGTTCCAGATGATGATCTCCTCCGCGAAGCGCGAGAGGTCGATGCCGATCTGCGCGCACACGAAGGCGAACTCCGCAACGACGTCGCGAGCGGCGGTGCCGTCGATGGAGTTCTCGAGCGGCTCCCCCAGGCCGAGCTCGTCAGCGACGAGGCGCGGGTCGAGCCCGAGCGAACTCCCGGCGAGCGCGCCCCCGCCGTAGGGCGATGCGCTCGCACGCCGCGCCCAGTCCCGCAGACGCTCGAGGTCGCGGATGATCGGCCAGGCGTGAGCGCCGAGCTGGTGCGCGAGCAGCACCGGCTGCGCGTGCTGCAGGTGGGTGCGGCCGGGCAGGATCGCATCGGGATGCGCGGATGCCTGCTCGAAGATCGCTTCCGCGAGATCCGTTAGCTGGTCGGCAATGACCCGCGAGTGGTCGAGGAGGTAGAGCCGCACGAGCGTCGCGATCTGATCATTCCGGCTGCGACCGGCACGGAGCTTGCCCCCGAGCTGCACACCGGTGATCTCGATGAGCCCCCGCTCGAGCGCCGAGTGCACATCCTCATCGCTCTCGGCGGCGACGAAGCGACCGTCGGCAACGCGTGCGGCGAGCTCGTCGAGGGCCGTGCGCATGTCGCGCAGCTCTTCCTCGCTCAGGTACCCGGCGGCGGCGAGGGCCGTGGCGTGCGCCTTCGACCCGCGGATGTCGTAGGGGGCGAGGATCCAATCGAAGTCGGTCGACTTGCTGAGCGCGGCGAGCGCGGGCGAGGGGCCGCTCGCGAAGCGACCGCCCCAGAGCGCACCGGCCTCTGCGGCGCGATTACCTGATTCGGGATTCTGGCTCTCGGAAGTCATGCGGGAGTCTCTCTAACTGAAATCTGAGGATCTGAAATTCTGAAACTGTCGATGGGCGAAGGAACGTTTCAGGCGCGGGCGAGCAGCCAGGCCATCAGCCCCTTCTGGGCGTGGACGCGGTTCTCCGCTTCGTCCCAGACGACGCTCTGCGGACCGTCGATCACCTCTGGCGCGACCTCGAACTCGCGGTACGCGGGCAGGCAGTGCAGGAAGATGGCGTCGTCCGCCGCGCGGGCCATGAGTTCTGATGTCACGCGGTACGAACCGAATGTCTGCACCCGCGCCGCCTTCTCGTCCTCCTGACCCATCGAGACCCACGTGTCGGTGATGACCGCGTCGGCCCCGGCGACAGCGGCTTCCACGTCGGTCGTGACCGTCACGCTGCCTCCGGTCTCGGCGGCGATGCGCTCGGCATCGCGGACGATATCGGGCCGCGGGTGATAGCCGTCGGGCCCTGCCACGCGAATGTGCATGCCGGCCGTCGCGAAGCCGAGGAGGTAGGAATGACCCATGTTGTTGGCCGCGTCACCGACGTATGCGGCGGTGAGACCGGCGAGATCGCCCTTGCGCTCCCGGATAGTCTGCAGGTCGGCGAGAATCTGGCAGGGATGGAAATCGTCCGAGAGCGAGTTGATGACCGGCACCGTCGCGTGGGCGGCCATCTCCTCGAGCCCGGAGTGGGCGAAGGTGCGCCAGACGACCATGTCGACCATGCGCGAGAGGACGCGGGAGGTGTCGGCGACCGACTCCTTCACGCCGAGCTGCGCTTCGCCTGGATTCACGATGATCGCGTTGCCGCCGAGCTCGGCGATGCCAGCGGCGAAGCTGAAGCGGGTACGGGTCGACGTCTTGTCGAAGAACACGGCGACCGATCGAGGCCCCTCGAGCGGACGCTCGGCGAACGGCTCGCGCTTGAGCCGCGCGGCGAGGTCGAGGACCTCCCGCTGCTCGTCAGGGCTGAGATCGTCGTCGCGGAGGAAGTGTCGCATCACCCGGCCAGTCTAGCGGCGACCGGGTGATGCACTCGTTCGGCCTACTTCTGGTTCTTGAGGCGGGAGGCGCTGCGCGCGCGAGCGGTGGCGGCGAGCTCGACCTTGCGGATCCGCACGTGCTCGGGGGTGACCTCGACGCACTCATCCTCGCGGGCGAACTCGAGGCACTCCTCGAGCGTGAGCTGCCGCGGCGGAGTCATCGACTCGAACGTGTCGGCGTTGGCCGAGCGCATGTTCGTGAGCTTCTTCTCCTTGGTGATGTTCACATCCATGTCCTCGGAGCGCGAGTTCTCGCCGATGACCATGCCCTCGTACACCTCCTGCGTGGGCTGCACGAAGAACGACATGCGCTCCTGCAGGTTGATGAGCGAGAACGGGGTCACCACACCGGCGCGGTCGGCCACGATGGAGCCGTTGTTGCGGGTGGTGATCGTTCCGGCCCACTCGGCGTAGCCGTGCGAGATGGCGTTCGCGATGCCGGTGCCGCGGGTGATGGTCATGAACTCCGAGCGGAACCCGATCAGACCGCGCGACGGCACGATGAACTCCATGCGCACCCAGCCGGTGCCGTTGTTCGTCATGTTCTCCATGCGGCCCTTGCGGGCGGCGAGCAGCTGCGTGATCGCGCCGAGGTGCTCCTCGGGGGTGTCGACGGTGAGGTGCTCGTACGGCTCGTGCACCTTGCCGTTGACCTCCCGCGTCACCACCTGCGGCTTACCGACCGTCAGCTCGAAGCCCTCGCGGCGCATGTTCTCGACGAGGATCGCGAGCGCGAGCTCGCCGCGGCCCTGCACCTCCCACGCGTCGGGGCGCCCGGTGTCGAGCACGCGGAGCGACACGTTACCGATGAGCTCGCGGTCGAGACGATCCTTGATCATGCGGGCGGTGAGCTTGTGCCCCTTGACCTTGCCGACGAGCGGCGAGGTGTTCGCGCCGATCGTCATCGAGATGGCGGGCTCGTCGACCGTGATCGTCGGCATCGCCCGCACATCCTCGGCGTCCGCGATCGTCTCACCGATGGTGATGTCTTCGATACCGGCGATCGCGACGATATCGCCGGGGCCCGCCTTCTCGGCGGGGTAGCGGGTCAGCGCCTTGGTGAGCATGAGCTCGGTGATGCGGACGTTCTGCACGCTCTGGTCCTGCTTCACCCAGGCGACGGTCTCGCCCTTCTTGATCCAGCCGTTGTGCACGCGGAGCAGCGCGATACGGCCGAGGAACGGCGACGAGTCCAGGTTCGTCACGTGCGCCTGCAGCGGGTGCTCGTCATCGTAGGTGGGTGCGGGCACCTGCTGCAGGATCGTCTCGAAGAGGGGCTCGAGATTGTCGTTGTCCGGCAGTTCGCCGTCACCCGGGCGGGTGTGCGACGCAGCACCGGCACGGCCGGAGAGGTAGACCGTCGGCACGTCGAGCACGGCGTCGACGTCGATGTCGGGGTGCTCCTCGCTGAGGTCGGAGGCGAGACCGAGCAGCAGATCCTGCGCTTCGCCCTCGACCTCTTCGATGCGGGCATCGGGGCGGTCGGTCTTGTTGACCGCGAGAATCACGGGAAGCTTCGCCTCGAGCGCCTTGCGCAGCACGAAGCGGGTCTGCGGGAGCGGGCCCTCCGACGCATCGACGAGCAGCACCACGCCGTCGACCATCGAGAGGCCGCGCTCGACCTCACCGCCGAAGTCGGCGTGGCCGGGGGTGTCGATCACGTTGATGACGATGGGGCCGTTCTGCGCGTGGGCACCCTCGTACGTGATCGCGGTGTTCTTCGCGAGAATGGTGATGCCCTTCTCGCGCTCGAGATCGTTGGAGTCCATCACGCGGTCATCGACCTCGGTGTGCGCGTCGAACGAGTTCGTCTGCTTGAGCATGGCGTCGACGAGGGTCGTCTTCCCGTGGTCGACGTGGGCGACGATGGCGACATTGCGGAGGTCTTCGCGAGTGGCGAGAGCCATAAAGGTGGTTCCTAACGAAATCAGCGTGGTGTCGGCGGCGTGGAGTGCCGAAGGTGCGAGGCTGGGCATCGCACAAGAAAGGCCGACGTGCAATTCTAACGGATGCGCACGTCGGCCCTTCAAGATCGGCGCATTTACGCCCCGATGTGGAGGCTTGCGCCCGGGATCGCGGCGAGCAGATTCTGGGTGTACTCCTCGCGAGGGTTCTCGAACACCTCGTCGGTGGTGGCCTGCTCGATGATCTCACCGCTCCGCATCACGCAGACCCGGTCGGCGATGAGCCGCACGACGGCGAGGTCGTGAGTGATGAACAGGTAGGTGAGCCCGAGATCGCGCTGCAGTTCGGCGAGGAGCTCGAGCACCTGCGCCTGCACGAGCACGTCGAGGGCCGAGACGGCCTCGTCGAGGACGAGGATCTCGGGCTTCAGCGCGAGACCGCGGGCGACGGCGACGCGCTGCCGCTGACCGCCAGAGAGCTCGTTCGGGTAGCGGGACGCGAGTTCGCGAGGCAGCGAGACCTGATCGAGCAGTTCGAGCACGCGGGCGCGACGCGACGCGCTGTCCCCGACCTTGTGCACGTTCAGCGGCTCCATGATGGTGTTGCCGATGTTGCGCAGCGGGTCGAGCGAACCGTACGGATCCTGGAAGACGGGCTGCAGCTTGCGCCGCAGGTCGAACAGCTGCTTCGCGCCCAACCGGGTCGTGTCGGCGCCGTCGATCGTGATCGACCCCGAGGTCGGCTGCTCGAGCTGCAGCACCATCTTCGCGATCGTCGACTTGCCCGAGCCGCTCTCGCCCACCAGCGCCATGGTCTCGCCACGGTTGATGGTGAAGGAGGCGCGGTTCACCGCCGTCAGGTCTTCGTGACCGAAGTTCCCCTTCCGCAGCTTGTACACCTTCGTGAGGTCGCGGACCTCGATGAGTGGCGCACCGATCTTGCGGTCCTTGAGCTCGGACTCGGCGAGCGCGGCCACGTTGAACGACTCTGTCGGGGCGGGGGCCATGTCAGGATCAGACCCCAGGCGACGGGACGCGAGGCTCGGCACGGCCGACACGAGGCGCTTGGTGTAGGGGTGCTGCGGATCCTGCAGGATCTCGCGGCTCGGACCCGACTCGACGACGTTGCCGCGGTACATCACGATGAGCTTCTCCGCGCGCTCGGCAGCGAGGCCGAGATCGTGGGTGATGAAGACCACAGCGGTTCCGCGCTCCGAGGCCAGCGACTGCAGGTGATCGAGCACCACGCGCTGCACCGTCACGTCGAGTGCCGACGTCGGCTCATCGGCGATGAGCAGCTGCGGGTTCGCGGCGAGACCGATGCCGATGAGCGCGCGCTGCTTCATGCCGCCCGAGAACTGGTGCGGGTACTGCCGCATCCGCTTCTCGGCGTCCTGCAGGCCCGCCTGCTGCAGCACCTCGATAGCGCGCGCCTTGACGTCCTTGCGACTCTTCGCGAGACCGTTCGCGCGGATCGCCTCCTCGACCTGGAAGCCGATCGACCACACCGGGTTGAGGTTCGACATCGGATCCTGCGGGACCAGGCCGATCTCGCGCCCCCGCAGCGTCTCCATGTCGCGACGGGTCGACCCCACGAGCTCGCGGCCCCGCCACATCACCGATCCCTCGGTGACGCGACCTGTGCCAGGGAGCAGGTCGATGACGGCGTGCATGGTCGTCGACTTGCCCGACCCCGACTCGCCGACGATCGCGACCGTCTCACCGGGGTAGACGTCGAAGTTCACGCCGTGGAGCACCTCGTTGACCTGCTTGTGGCGGGAGAACGCGACCTTGAGATCGCGCACGCTGAGGATCGGTTCCATATCGGATGCTTCCGTCTGTCGTGATTCGTTCATCATCGCTGCGCCCTCGCCCTCGGGTCGAGCGCGTCACGGATGACCTCGCCCATCAGGATGAACCCGAGGACGGTGATGGTGAGCGCCATCGACGGGTAGATGAGGGGCGCGGGATGCGTGCGAAGCGAGAGCTGCGCATTGCTGATGTCGTTTCCCCAGCTGATGAACTCGCCGGGGGGCAGGCCGACGCCGAGGAACGAGAGCACCGCCTCGGCGACGATCGCGGAGGCGAGGGAGAGCGTCGTCACCACGATGAGCGGCGCGATCGCGTTCGGGACCACGTGCCGCATGAGCGTCTTGAACCGCGAGACGCCGAGCGCCTCAGCCGCCGTCACGAAGTCGGCGTTCTTGACCCGCAGCACCTCGCTGCGCAGGATGCGCGCCGAGATCGGCCAGGAGAATCCGCCGATCGCGAGCGCGATGACGAGCGGGTTGCGGTAGTCGGCCAGCACGCTCATCACGATGATGCCGGCGAGAATGTACGGCACCGAGAAGAAGATGTCGCCGAGCCGCGACAGGACCGTGTCGACGAACCCTCCGAAGTAGCCGGCCAGCGATCCCATGATGCCGCCGACCAGGAACGTGAGCACGATCACCAGGAAGCCGACCGAGACCGAGGTCGAGGTGCCGTGGATGATGCGGGAGTACACGTCGCACCCCTGCTGGTTGAACCCGAGCGGGTGACCCGTCGCGGGCCCGGCGTTCGAGAACGCGAGCGAGCAGGAGCGCGGGTCGATCTGGGTGAACAGGTTCGGGAGCAGCGAGACCGCGAGCACCACGAGGATGATCAGCGACGCGATCCAGAACATGGGACGCCGGCGCATGTCGCGCCAGGCGTCGAGCCAGAGATTCGACTTCTTCTCGTCGATCCGCACGGCGTCGACTGCGGCGACCGGCGTCTCGTCGACCGGGGCGACGAAGTGCTCCATGGGCGGGCGCGAGGAGCGGTTCTGGGATTCAGGCATAACGGATCCTCGGGTCGAGCACGGCGTAGAGCAAGTCGATGAGCAGGTTCACGCCGAGGTAGATGAGCACCATCACGGTGACGAATGAGACGACGGTCGCGTTCTCGCCGCGCAGGATGGCGTTGAAGAGCACGTTGCCGACGCCCGGCACGTTGAAGATGCCCTCGGTCACGGTCGCGCCGACCATGAGCGTGCCGAAGTCGGTGGCCGTATTGGTGATGGTCGGGATCAGGGAGTTGCGCAGCACGTGGACCGGGATCACGCGGCCGCGCGACAGGCCCTTGGCGTACGCGGTGCGCACGAAGTCCTGGTTGAGCGTGTCGATGACGGACGAGCGGGTCAGACGCATGCTCGTCGCGTAGAGGCTCACGCCCAGCACCAACGCCGGCAGTATCAGGTCCTTCGTCGGAGCCGAGCCGCCGACCGTCGGACTGAACCAGCCGAGCTGCAACCCGAACACGTACTGGCCGACGAACGCGGCGACGAAGATCGGGAGGCTCAGCAGGATGAGCGCGATGATGAGGTTGATGTTGTCGAAGAACGAACCCTTGCGCAGACCCGAGAACAGGCCGACGATGATCGCGATCACGAGCTCGATGGCGATCGCCATGAGGGCGAGCCGAATCGTGATGGGGAAGGTGCGCGCCAGGATCTGCGAGACCGGCTCACCGGAGAAGCTGATGCCGAAGTCGCCGACGAAGATGCCCTTGAGATACAGCAGATACTGCACGAAGAACGGCTTGTCGAGGTTGTACTGCTCGCGCAGCCGCTCGAGCACGGCCTCGCTCGGCACCTTGTCGCCGAACATCGCGGCGACGGGGTCGCCCGGCATGGCGAAGACCATGAAGTAGATGAGGAACGTGGTGCCGAGGAGAACGGGCACCACCTGGAGGACGCGGAGGATGATGTATCTCAGCATGAGACGGTGACTCCCCGGCGGTCGGCTCGTGTGTGCATGGGGTGTGTATTCCTGAGGATCAACACGCGTGCAGCCCCAGCGACGAGAAGACGCCGGAGCTGCACGCGGTCTGGTTATTCGGTGACGCTGATCTCGTTGAAGATCGGCACGGAGTTCCAGCCGAACGCGACGTTGTCGACGCGCTCGCTGAAGCCGCCCGTGGTGCCCTGGTACCAGAGCGGGATCGACGGGAGATCCTCGAGGAGGATCTCCTGGGCCTCGTGCAGCTTCGTGATCATCTGGTCGTGATCCTCGGAGTTCACTGCCTCGTTCAGCAGGTTGTCGAACTCCTCGTTCGAGTAGAACCCGTGGTTCGAGCTGGCGTCCGTGTAGTACAGCGGCTGCATGAAGTTGTACATGCCCGGGTAGTCGGCCTGCCATCCGGCGCGGAACGGACCGCCGACGGTGTCGGCCTCACGGTCGTCCAGGAACGCCTGGAAGGTGGGGTACGGCTTCGGAGCCGCCTCGACGCCGAGCGTGTTGATCCACTGGTTCGCCACGGCCTCGACCCACACGAGGTGGGGGCCGTCCGTGTTCGTCGCGACCTCGATGGTGCCCTCGAACGGCGAGATCTCGTCGGCCTCGGCCCAGAGCTTCTTCGCCTCCTCAGGGTTGAACTGGAGCTTCTCGCTGCCCTCGAGGTCATCCTTGTAGCCGTCGACGACGGGCGAGGAGAACTCGGTCGCCGCAATGTTGGTGCCCTCGAAGATCGTGTCGATGATCTCCTCGCGGTCGGTCGCCATCGAGAGGGCGGCGCGGCGGAGCTTGCCCTCCTCGTCCTCGCCGAAGTGCGGGAGGTTGCTGGAGATCGTGAGCGTCGTGTTCAGCGCGCCGGCCTGGTTGATGGCGCGATCGCCGAGTTCCTCTTCGAAGACCGAGAAGGAGGTGTCCGGAATCTGGTCGAGCACGTCGAGGTTGCCGGCCTGCAGATCGACGTACGCCGCGTCGAGCGAGGCGTAGATCTTGAAGTGGACGCCCTCGTTCGCGACCTCGCGCGGACCGACGTAGCTGTCGTTCGCGACGAGGTTGATCTCGACGTCGTGCTTCCAGGCGTCGTCGCCGTCGAACGCGTAGAGGCCGTTGCCGATCGGGTTCTGGCCGAACGCCTCCATGTCGTCGAACGCGACGTCGGGCAGCGGGTAGTACGCCGAGTAGCCGAGACGGTCGGGGAAGTCGGGGGTCGCGTCGACGGTGAAGGTGTAGTCGTCGACAACCTTGAGACCCTCCATCTCCTCGACGGGCTCAGTCTCGCTGAAGCCCTTGATCGGGGAGAAGAAGTACTGGTTGCCGAGTGCGTTGTCGACGTTCGCCGCGTAGTTCCACGCGTCGACGAAGTTGTGCGCCTGCACGGGGGTGCCGTCCGAGAACACCGCGTCTTCGCGGAGCTTCACGGTCCAGACGCCGTCGTCGCCGGCTTCGATCGACTCGGCGACGCCCATCTGCGTCGCTCCCTCGGCGTCGTAGTAGACGAGGCCCTCCCAGAGCGCGTCGACCACCTTGCCGCCGCCGACCTCGGTCGTGTCCGCGGGGATGAGTCCCTTCTGCGGTTCGGTGTTGTTGACCGAGATGCGACCCTCGGGGGTGGAGCCCGCGTCGGACTCCCCTCCTCCGCCGCCGGAGCAGCTGGTCAGCACCAGTGCGCCAGCCGCTGCCAGAGACAGCATTCCCATTGCCATGCGTGAACGCGCCACGTCAGAACTCCTTTGTATTGTTGCGCACCGCGACCATTCCGCGAAGCTACAGTGCCAGCCGGCCGCGGTACTCGGGTGTACCGCCCACTACCCTAATCGCGAGTTTGCCCGGATTCGGTCGCGAAAAGGCATCGATTTCAACCATCCTCCATTTCCGTGACTTCCTCCATTAACCTGCCCGGTTGTCGGACAGGTTTTGTGCGGACCATATAGGGCATGTGGCGACGAAACACTGGCGTGTTATCATCTCTCGACTGTCAGGCTCTCAGCCTCCGCCGCTCCGCCTGCTCCCGCGGATCGGGCACCGGCAGCGATGCCAGCAGCCTCTGAGTATAGGCCTCGCGGGGATTGCCGAGCACCTCTGCGCACGTGCCCGTCTCGACGAGCTCGCCACGGTAGAGCACCCCGAGACGGTCAGCCAACGCGTCTACGACCGCGAGGTCGTGGGTGATGAACAGCGACGAGAACCCGAGCTCGGCCTGCAGCTCGACGAACAGGTCGAGGACCCGCGCCTGCACCGAGACGTCGAGCGCGCTCGTCGGCTCGTCGGCGATGAGCAGCTTCGGGTCGAGGATCAGGCCGCGCGCGAGGCTCGCGCGCTGGCGCTGCCCTCCCGAAAGCTCGTGCGGGTAGCGGTCCCCGTAGCTCCGGGGCAGCTGCACCGCTTCGAGGAGCTCGTCCACGCGCTGCCGCGCGGCGCTGGGGTCCTTCGCCAGACCCTGCACGACGAGCGGTTCGGCGACGCACTCGGCGATGGTGAGCAGCGGGTTGAAGCTCGACGCCGGATCCTGGAAGACGAAGCCGATGTCGCGCCGCGTCGCACGGAAGTCGCGCTCGCGGTAGCCGAGCATCTCGTGCCCGAGCACCTCGAGCGATCCCCCGGTCACGGGCGTCAGGCCGGCGATGGCTCGCCCGATGGTGGACTTGCCCGATCCCGATTCGCCGACGAGGCCGAAGACCTCGCCGGCGCCGATCTCGAAGTCCACCCCGTTGACCGCCCGGAACCCGGGCTTGCCGAAGCGCCCCGGGTACTGGATCTCGAGTCCGCGGGCGACCACGAGCGGGGCGCGCTGCACCTCACTCGCGCGTTTCTCGGCGCGGTCCACCGCCTGGACGCGTCGCTCCCCCAGTTTCGGGACGGCGGCGAGCAGGTTCCGGGTGTACGCCTCCTTGGGGTGCGCGAAGAGTTCGGCGACCGGCGCCTGTTCGACGACCTTCCCCTGGTACATCACCGCGACATCATCGGCGAGATCAGCGACGACGCCCATGTTGTGCGTGATGAGCAGGATCGCGGTGCCGAACTCGTCACGCAGATCGCGGAGGAGGTCGAGGATCTCCGCCTGCACCGTGACATCCAGCGCCGTCGTCGGCTCGTCGGCCACGATGAGGCCTGGGCCGAGCGCGAGCGCCATGGCGATGACAACGCGCTGCTTCTGTCCGCCGGAGAGCTGATGCGGATACGAGTCGACGCGCGACTCCGGGTCGGGGATCCCGACCTTGCGCAGAATGTCGATCGCACGAGTTCTCGCTTGCTTGCGCGAGAGCTTCTCGTGCGCGCGGAGGCCCTCGGCGATCTGCCACCCGATGGTGAAGACCGGGTTCAGCGCCGTCGACGGCTCCTGGAAGACCATCGCGACATCGCGCCCGCGCACAGCGCGCAGGCGTTCGGGCGAGAGCGCCGTGACGTCGCTCGCACCCGACCCGTCCCGCGCCGCGAGCACCACGGCGCCCGAAGCCGTCGCGGTCTCGGCGAGGAGGCCGAGCACGGCACGAGCCGTCACCGACTTGCCTGAGCCAGACTCGCCCACGACCGCAAGTACCCGCCCGGGCTCCACTGTCAGGGAAACTCCGTCGACGGCGGTGATCGGGCCGTGGTCCGTCGAGAACGTGACCTCGAGATCTCGAATGTCGAGCACGTGGTTCATCGGGGATCCTCCTCCTGCGACGCAGTGCCGCTCACCTGCACCGGCACCATCGACGTCTGGGTGACGCTCCCGCTCCCCCGCTTCGCGCGCCGACGGCTGCGCAACCGGGGGTCGGCGAGGTCGTTGAGGCTCTCGCCCGTGAGCGTGAGCCCCATCACGACCAGCACGATCGCGAGGCCGGGCCAAAGGCTCGTCCACCACACGCCGTTCGAGACGTCGGCGATCGCCTTGTTGAGGTCGTACCCCCACTCGGCGGCCGAGTTCGGCTCGATGCCGAATCCGAGGAAGCCGAGACCCGCGAGGGTGAGGATCGCCTCGGACGCGTTCAGCGTGAACACGAGGGGCAGCGAACGGGTCGAGTTCCGCAGGATGTGGCGGAACATGATGCGGCCCCGACTCGCGCCGATCACCCGCGCGGACTCGACGAACGCTTCGGCCTTCACCCGGATGACCTCGGAGCGGACCACCCGGAAGTACTGCGGGATGAAGACGACCGTGATCGAGATCGACGCGGCCAAGATGCCGCCCCACAGGCTCGACTGCCCGCCCGAGATCACGATCGACATCACGATCGCGAGCAGCAGCGACGGGAACGCGTAGATCGCGTCCGCCAGCATGACGAGCACCCGATCGAGCCAGCCGCCGAGGAAGCCCGAGACGAGGCCGAGCAGTGTGCCGGCGAAGATCGAGCACACCACCGCGATCACGATCACGAAGAATGCCGTGCGCGACCCCCAGATCACCCGCGAGAGCACGTCGTAGCCGGCGATCGTCGTGCCGAACGGGTGCGCTGCGGACGGTGCGCTGAGCGAACCGAAGTCGCCATCCGGGTCGTTCAGGGTCGAGTACCCGTACGGAGCGAGCAGCGGTGCGAAGATCGCGATGATCAGGAACAGCCCGAGGAGACTGAGACCCGCGATGAGCATGCCGCGCTGCAGGCCGACGCTCTGCCGCACCTGCTTGACGAGCGGCCAGGAGTGCCAGGGGCGCTCCACGTGAGTCGCACTCATGTCAGTACCTCACTCTCGGGTCGATGACGGCGGCGAGCACGTCGACGACGAAGTTGCTGACGGCGACGATCACCGCGAGGAGCGCCACGATGCCCTGCACCGCGACGAAGTCGCGCGCGCTGAGGTACTGCGCGAGCTGGAACCCGAGCCCCTTCCACTCGAACGTAGTCTCGGTGAGCACGGCGCCCGCGAGGAGCAGCGCGATCTGCATGCCGATGACCGTGATGATCGGGATCAGCGCCGGCCGATAGGCGTGCTTCGTGACGAGGCGGAACTCGCGCACGCCGCGCGAGCGGCCCGAGTCCACGTACTCCCGGCCGATGGTGCCGATCATGTTCGTGCGCACGAGCCGCAGGAAGACGCCCGCGGTCATGAGGCCGAGAGTGAGCGCGGGCAGCACGGCGTGGGAGAGGACGTCGATGACGTTCGTCGAGTTCCCCGTGCGGATCGCGTCGATGAGGTAGATGCCGCTCGGGTTCTGCACGAGCTGCAGCTGAAGTTCGGTCGCGACGGACGCGCGCCCCGACACCGGCAGCCACCCCAGCCAGATGCCGAAGATGAGCTTCATGATGAGGCCGGAGAAGAAGACCGGAGTGGCGTAGGTGAAGATCGCGAAGACTCGCAGCACGGCGTCGGGGCCGCGGTCACGGTAATAGGCCGCGAGCATGCCGAGCGGAATGCCGACCAGCAGCGCGACGATGAGCGTGTAGACCACGAGTTCGAACGTCGCGGTGCCGAAGGTGAGCAGCACCTCGGTGACGGCGCGGTTGTCGCTGATCGTGGTGCCGAAGTCGCCCCGGAACACGTTGCCGAGATACTCGAGGTACTGCACGATAACTGGCCGGTCGTATCCGGCGGCTGCGATCCGCTCCGCCAGCTGTGCCGGCGGAAGCCGATCGCCCACCGAAGCGGTGATCGGGTCGCCGATCGAGCGCATGAGGACGAAGACCATCGTCACGAGGATGAAGATCGTGGGAATGATGAGCAGGGCGCGCCACAGAATGTAGCGCCCGAGCCCACCACCGCCCCGCGTTTTAGCACGCGGGGCGGTGAGTGAGGTGTCGGTGATGACCATGGAGTGCTGGGACTCCCGTTACTTCGTCAGCGTCCCGAAGCGGAACTTGAACGACGCGTCGAGCGTGACCCCGTCGACTCCGTCGACCGCGACCGCGACCTGCTCGCCCTGCAGCATCGGGAGGGTCGAGAGATCCTCGGCGAGCACCTCCTGCACCTCCTCGATCTTCGTGGCGCGCTCATCGGCGTCGGTCGTGACGAGCTGCTCGCGCAGCAGGTCGTTGACCTCGTCGTTGTTGTAGTGGTTCTCCAGGAACCCGCCCTCCAGGAAGAACGGCGTGAGGTAGTTGTCGGCGTCCGAATAGTCGGGGAACCAGCCGAGCTGGTACGCCGGGTAGAGATCCTCGACACGATCCTTGGAGTACTGCGTCCACTCAGTGGACTGCACGTCGACGGCGAAGAGCCCGTCGGTCTCGAGCTGCGCCTTGATCTGCGCGTACTCCTCTGCCGAGGCGGCGCCGTAGCGCTCGCCGGCGTACTGGAGCTGCAGGGAGACGGGGGTTTCGACGCCAGCGTCCTCGAGGCGCTGAGCCGCCTTCGCGGCGTCGGGGCCGCCGGCCTCGTCGCCGTACAGCCCCATCAGCGGATCGCCGGCGCCCGACAGCCCCTCGGGCACGTGCCCGTAGAGCGGCGAGTAGGTGCCCTTGAAGACCTGCTCCGAGAGCTTCTCGCGATCGATGAGGTCGGCAGCGGCCTGTCGCACGGCCTTCGCCTTCTCGGCATCGGCGTCGTCGGTCTGCGCGCCGTACGGCATCGTGTCGAAGTTGAACACGATGTAGCGAATCTCGCCGCCCGGCCCCTTGACGACGTTCAGACCGTCGGTGCCCTCGAACTTCTCGACATCGGTTGCCGAGAGGCTGCGGAACGCGACATCGACACCCTGCGTCTCGATCGCCTGGCTGAGGTTCGACTCGTTCGCGAAGTACTTCACGTTGACGGTGTCGGTTTCAGGGGCGCCCCAGAGGCCCTGATAGTTCTCGTTCGCCGTGAACGCGGCGAGGTTGCCCTTGTCGAAGCTGTCGAGCGAGTACGGGCCCGCGAAGGGCTTGCCCTCGACGATCGCGGCGTCATCGGCGACCGCGTCGGCGGGGAAGACGTCCTCATCGACGATCGGGCCTGCGGGGCTCGAGAGGACCTGCGGGAACGTCTGGTCGTCCTCCGACTTCAGCTTGAAGACCACCGTCGTGTCGTCGGGAGTCTCGATGCTGTCGAGGTTCGCGAGGAGATCCTGCGGGCCGTTCGGGTCGCTGATCGTGACGAGGCGGTCGAAGGTGAACTTCACGTCCGAGCTCGTGAGGTCGTTGCCGTTCGCGAAGGTGAGTCCCTCCTTCAGCGTCACGGTGTACTCCGTCGGCGCCGTGAACTCAGCCGACTCGGCGATATCGGGGGCGACCTCGGAGTCGTCGACGGGGTTGTTCATGAGGAACGGGTAGACGTTCGTCATCACGGCGAATGAACCATTGTCATAGGCGCCAGCCGGGTCGAGCGAGGTCACAACCTCGGTGGTGCCCACGGTGATCGCGCCCCCGGATCCGCCGTCACCACCCGCGCCACCGCCAGAGCAGGCGGTGAGGAGGAGCGCACCGGCTCCGAGTACAGCAGTTCCCAGCAGAGTTTTCTTCATTGATTTCTCCAGAGACACGACGAAGCTCCCGACACTGGCGAACCCCATCACAGGCAATAAGCTCCGCCAGGTTAACGACGAAACCTGTCTGACAGCAAGTCAGGTAGAGAATTCTTTACCGAATTGCGGGAATCAGAGAAATATGCGGGTGCGGCGCAGGAATACTGTGACGAAAGGCACAGCGAGCCGAAGTCTCCGCGCGCTACGCTGACCTCGTGCACACCGGTGACCGCAGCTCGTTCGACGGCTCGAACGTGCGCCTCCGCTGGGAGCTCGCGATCGTGCTCGCACTGTCGTTCGGCGCGTCTGGCATCTACGCGATCGTGCAGATCATCGAGCGCGTGACCCGCGACACGGCGCTCTCCGACCAGGCCGCGACGATCAATCGCACGCTTGCCGACCGTCCGCTCTTCGATCTGATCTATCAGCTCCTGGGGTTCGCATTCGGCCTCGCACCCGTCGCGCTGGTGATCTTTCTCCTCTGGCGCACGTCGAGGCCGCACCTCGGCGGCCTCGGGTTCGGTCGCCTCCCCGGGGCACGGCGTCGGTGGTGGGCACCAGAGATCGGTGGCGGATTCCTGCTCGCGGCGGCGATCGGCATCCCCGGCCTCGCGTTCTACCTGTTCGCCAAGGGCATCGGCATCAACACCACCGTGGTGCCCGCCGCCATCGACGCGTACTGGTGGACCGTCCCCGTGCTCATACTGCAGGCACTCCGAGCCGCGCTCGGCGAGGAGTTCATCGTCGTCGCCTACCTCTTCGACCGGCTCAGGCGGCTCGGGTTCCGTCCCTGGGCGGTCATCGGTATCAGCGCGGTCCTTCGCGGCAGCTACCACCTCTACCAGGGCTTCGGGGGCTTCATCGGCAACGTGATCATGGGGGTCGTCTTCGGCTGGTGCTACCACCGCTTCGGGCGTGTGCTCCCCCTCGTCGTGGCGCACTGGATCCTCGACATCGTCAGCTTCGTCGGCTACGCCTTCGCCGTGGCCTGGTGGCCCGAACTGTTCGGAGCACCGGCGACGGAGTGAGCAGAAGCTGGCTGACTACTGGATCGAGTCCACCGCGGCGGCGGTGAGCCCCCAGATCTCGTCGTACAGCTCGGGAGCCTCGCTGCAGCGCTCCGCCGGTTTCAGCACCGAGTAGGAATCGCCGCTCTTCTGGATGCCCCACTGCTGCCGCATCTCCGCGCAGGCGTCGGGCAGCGAGTCGATGACCTCGGAGCTCAGAATGAGGTTGTCACCCTCGAAGGTGTAGCGCACCTGATTGCCGAACTTCGAGGAGACCTGCGCCGTCACTCCCCAATTCTGGATCGGCAGGTCGAACGTGGATCCGACCTCCACCGAGGGAGGCTCGTCGGGGTTCTCAGTCTCTTCCGCAGGATCCTCGTCGCCGTCGGCGTCCGCTGTCGCAGATGCACTCTGGGTGGGCTGCGTCGGGGCGGGGGTTTCGGTTCCGGAGCTGCTGGAACGCGCGATGTTCACGACCACCATGGAGGCCACCAGCGCCACGATCACCACGAGCCCCGTCACGATCCAGGGGAGCAGGTGCGGGTTACGCTTGCGCGATGCTGAGCCATCGACCTCGGGGAGTTGCTTCGTGGTCACGGGGTCAGCATAGCGACCCATTCCGAGTGTTTCCGCCAGGCGCCTCAGCCCTCCCGGAGGTACAGGTCTCTGAGCAGGCTGATCTCCGAGAAGTGATGGATGAGCTCACGATTGATGTGCAGGATCAGCGTCGCGAACGACCTGTCCGCGTAGCGCCCCTCGGCCGGACCGCACGGTCGTGCGAGATCCGCGTCGCTGAGCGAGAGGATTCCCGTGCGCCAGCGGGAGAGTTCGTCATCCAGCTGACGGAGCGCCTCCTCAGCAGTCCCCGCGTAGGCGAACGACTCGTAGTCGACGGGGTCGCGGTCGAAGTGAGAGGCGCTGCGCATCGCCAGCACGCCCACGATGATGTGGCCGAGCCGCCACGCGATCGTGGTCACGGGGACCGGCTCCGGCTCAGGAAACGCGAACTCGATGATCATATCCCCCGAGCCTGCCTGCACAGCTGCATCACTCGTGCCGCGCGGCCGCACGCTCCAGCAGTCCGCGACCGGTTCCCAGAAGTACTCCGCATCCGAGAGTCCCGCGAGACGGTCGCAAATCTGGAACCCCCAGTGCCAGTCGAACTGCTCGAGGAGGAGGTCGCGCAGCGGAGCCCCCGGGGCGATCTCACCGGCGAGGCGGGCGATGGCCTCGATGTGGGGAGCGTCGGTACCGCAGCATCCGCCGAGGATCCGCACTGCGGGCAATCGTTCGCACAGCGCCCACACGGCAGCCGCGAACTGCTCAGGGGCATCACCCGGTCCGTCGTCGCCGTGGTGCGCGGCGTTCAGACGCAGGCCGACGACCCTGGCGAGCTCCGCCTCGTCCGCGATACTCGCGCCGACTTCAGCGGGGTGCGCGCAGTTCACCATGAACATCTCGGCGGCGGCATCGGTAGCGGCATCCACGGCCGCGATGCCTGCAGCAAGGGTGCGGCCGTCGAGGAGCCGCCCGTCGGGACCGAGACCGAAGGACACCGCGACCGGGGCGCCCTCCGAGCGGGCAGCGCGGACGATCCCGATCGCTTCATCGGCGCCTGAGGCGGTCACCGCGGTGATCCGATCCGCTCCGGCCGCGGCGAGCGCTGCGATCTGCGGCCGATGGTAGGCCTCGGCCTCCTCCCGCGTCATGCCGCCGTTCGCGTCGTCGGTGCGCGGACCGACGCACCCGTTGACCGTCACCGTGAAGTCGTCGACCTCGCGTTCGACGAGGCCCCTGACGAGCGCAACCGCCTCGCGGTTCGCGGCGGCGAGCGCAGCGGCGTCGTAGCCGAGCCGGTCGCCCCAGTCGGCGCTGGCCCGCCACGTCGGGGTGTCCAGCACGAGAGATCTGCCCTGCGCACGGGCGATGTCCACGAACGGCCGGTAATACTCACGGAGGGCGCTCCGCCCCTCTTCCGAGTCGAGCAGCACGAACGCCGCGAACTCGGGGAGGTCCTGGCCGAGCCGATCGGCGAGGGCGGTCTCGATGCCGCCGTCGGCGAGGATGATGCCGTCGGTGTCAGTCATGCCGCCACTGTAACTCCGATCGCGCTGCCGCCGCTGAGTCCGCGCACCCCTTTCGCCGGGGCCGGACGCCACCTACACTGCTTGCGTATGAGCGGTTCCATTCAGACCCAGCACACCGTGTTCGCCCTCGACTGCCCCGACGCCGTGGCGCTTGCCGAGTTCTACGCCACGCTGCTCGGCTGGGAGGTGGACGCCACCGATGCCGATGCGGAGTGGGTCGACGTGCGCCCGGCGTCGGGAGACCTCGGCTACCACATCGCCTGCCAGCGGGTGGAGGAGTATCGGGCGCCCGAGTGGCCCGACGGTGACGTCCCGCAGCAGGCGCACCTCGACTTTTACGTCGCCTCGATCGCCGAGGCCGAACCTCGCGTCATCGCGGCGGGAGGCACCAGGCACGCGCGTCAGCCCAGCGAGAACGGCGGCTTCGTCGTGTATCTCGATCCGGCCGGGCACCCGTTCTGCCTGTGCCTCGCCGACACCGGCGACTGAGGCGACTGAACGTTCGACCGTCAGCCGGCGAGCAGGAATGAGCGCAGGGCCGCGATCACTTCCTCGGGCTTCTCGGCGTGCACCCAGTGACCGGCGCCGTGCACGGTCATTCGGACGGTGCGCGGGAAGAGCGCGCGCATCGCGGGTTCGTCGTCTCGCGTCACGTATCCGGAGCGTTCTCCCGCGATCCACAGCACCGGCCCCCGGTATGAGGCACCGCTCATGTCGGGGAACCCCATCACGGTCTCGAGTTCGGCTCGAAGGAGGTGCAGATTCGGCTCCCAGCGGAAGCCGTCGTCCTCGCGTTTCAGGTTCTGCAGCAGGAATCCGCGCACGGTGTCGTCGGGGATCGGCTCGCGCAGCTGCTTCCCGGCGTCGGTGCGCCGCTCGATGGCGTCGAGGTCGACCGTCGCCAGGGAGTCGAGCAGGTGCTGGAACTCCCCGCGTGCCCGTACCGCCTCGACCGGCGAGATGTCGATAACCACGAGCCGGCGCACCAGGTCGGGGTGGCGCAGAGCGAGAACCATCGCCACCTTGCCTCCCATGGAGTGGCCGACGACGTCTACGGGGCCATTCGCCGCGAAATCCTCGCGCAGATGCGCCGCGACGTCGTCGGCGATCTCCCGGTAGTCGATGTGCTCGGTCCAGCCCGATTGCCCGTGATTCGGCAGGTCGACGAGGAGGCTCTGCGCGTCGGGTTCGAGACCCGCGGCGATCCTCGTGAAGTTCTTGCCGCGGCCGAAGAGCCCGTGCAGGAAGACGATGCGGCGCGCGTCACCGTCTCCGCGCCCGACTGCGACGGAGTGGATGGGGTGCGAGAGACGATCAGCCACGTCTCCAACCTAGCCGCCTGAGCCGCTTCAGCGGTGGAGGCGCACCCGGTGTCATCAGTCACCTGTCGACGAGAACGCCCACATCACCCCGTACCGGTCGAAGACCTGCCCGTACCAGTCTCCCCACGGCGCCCGCTCGAACGGCATACCCTCGGTTCCCCCTCCATCGAGGAGCCTGCGGATGAAGCCTCTCGCCTCTTCGGGGGTCTCCGTCGTGAAGAGGAGCGAGTACGCCGTACCGCGCACGGGATAGTCGTTCTCGCTGTCCATCGCGTCGCCGCCGGCGATGATGCCGCCACTCGGCAGCATCAGGGTCGAGTGAGCGACGCCCTGCGGATCGGGCGTGAACGGCATCCCCTGCAGATCCATGTCGCCGTAGCGCAGGATCTCGAGTTCGCCCCCGAATATTTCATGCCAGTGCTCCATCGCTTCGGCGGTGGTCCCGGGGAGGGCGATATAGGTGGCGAGCGACGTGGTCATGAGCGTCTCCTTCGACGGTGCAGCGTACGGGATCAGTATGCGCCCCATCCGCTGATGCCGGAAGTCCTGTGTATCGTGGTCGCTATCATGCACACGTCGTGCAGCTTGCGTCTCGATGAAGGATCACTGATGCCGCACTCGATCCCGGCCGACCGTGCCGCACCGGAAGCCGCCGCACCGGAAAGTGTGGACCGCATCGTCACCGACCTGAGAGAGCTCCGGGCGGCGGCGGGGTCCCCGTCGTACGCCGAGCTCGGGCGCCGAGTCGGTGAACTCCGGCTCGCACGCGGCGTCAGACCGGCCGCAGCGATCCCCGCCAGGTCGACCGTGTACAACCTCTTCCGCGAGGGTCGCGTCCGCATCGATGCCGACCTGCTCCGCGACGTCGTGTTCGCACTCGGGGAGAGCCGTGAGGTGGCCGACACCTGGGTCGACCGCAGCCGCAAGGCGTCCCGCACCTCGGCCCCACCGGCCCCGGAACCCCAGATCGCATCGCTGCCGGAATCCTTCGCGCCCGCGCGGTTCGCTCCGCAACGGATCTCGCCCGGCCTCACGGTCGTGATCGTCGTCGGGTGCGTCCTGCTGAACGTGCTCGGCCTGGCAGCGCAACGCGCCCTCGCGCTTCAGGTCTACCTCGACATGGTCGGCACCGGACTCGCCGCGATCGCCCTCGGCCCCTGGTACGGCGTGCTCGTCGCGGTGGCCGCTCAGGCGGCGGACGTTCGCAGCCTCGGCGATCCGGCCGAACTCCCATTTCTGCTCGTGAGCACCACCGGTGCCCTCGTCTGGGGCTACGGCGTCCGCAGCTGGCGCATGGGGGCGACGCTGTCGCGCTACCTCGCACTGAATCTCCTCGTCGCGCTCGCGTGCACGACGCTCGTCACGCCGATCCTCATCGCCCTCTCGGAGGGCAAGCACGGTCACCTGTCCGATCTCTTCACCGGGTCGCTCGAGGACAGCGGCGTCCACCTCGCCGCCGCCGTGTTCACCTCGAACATCATCTCGTCGGTGCTGGACAAGCTGCTCAGCGGTCTGATCATGCTCGCCCTCTTCGTGACCCTGCACCGCGTCGCCGCCGTGCCCGCCGCGCACATGCCCGTCGTTGAACAACTCGCCGCGCTCGGTCAGCCTCGAGTGCCTCGGGCGGCCGGTCATCGGTCTGCAGCGCAGACCTCCTCGGACGGCACCGCGTGAGCGTCATCCTGGAGACGCCGCGCCTGCAGTTGCGCGAACTGACGTTCGTCGACCGGCAGGCGCTGTGCGGCATCCTGCAAGACGAAACGACGATGACCGCGTACGAGGGCGCATTCGACGACCACGCCGTCGACGAGTGGCTCGCACGCATGCTCGATCGGTACCGCACCGACGGGATCGGGCTCTGGGCTGCGATCGACCGAGCGTCCGGCGACCTCGTCGGCCAGTGCGGGCTGACGCGCCAGACCACCCCTGAGGGCACGGTCGTCGAGGTCGGTTACATCTTCAACCGCGCCGTCTGGGGTCGCGGTCTCGCCACGGAAGCGGCACGGGCCAGCGTCGCGCACGGGTTCGCGCACCTCGAAGTGGACGCGGTGCACGCGCACGTGCGCGACACCAACATCGCGTCGATGAACGTGGCGATCAGGCTCGGCATGACGGTGCGCGGGCGCTTCGAGAAGCACTACCGCGGTGTCACGATGCCGCACCTCGATTTCGCAGTGGACCGGGAGGCGTGGTCTGCTCCAGCTCCGTCTTGAGCCAGGCGTTGCGCTCTACGATGAGGGACCGCATATAGCGGTCCAGGACGAGCCTGTCTGCCAGGCGCCCGAGCGGGCCCCACGGGGCGGCGAAGTCGATGATGTCCCGCATCACGGTCACTGATCCGCGCTCCTCGAAGTGATGCTCGTGCCGCCAGTGCGCGAACGGCCCCTCAACCTGCTCGTCGACGAATCGATGCGGTGCCTCGCACTCCGAGATCAGGGAAGTCAACCGCCAGGGCACCCCGAAGTGGGTGGCGCGCCAGGTGACCGTGTCTCCCTGACGCATCTGTCCCGCCGTGACACCCGCGATAGCGCGCTCTCGGGAGCTCCCCATCGACGAGGTGTGGGCGTCGACCGACAGATTCAATGCGAAACATGCCTCTCGCGGAGCCGCAATACGGGTCTCCAGGTGGATCATCAGTACATTCTCCCAGAGCACATCGACGACCGATCAGCAGGTGCGCAACCGATGAAGTCGAGAGACAATGATCCTCACCCCCTCGCAGTCAGGAGCCCGGATGTCACGGACGCGCGTTCACAACCTCTTCGTCTCAACCGACGGCTACGCCGCAGGAGATCACGTCACCTTCGAGAAGCCGATCGGCGATGCAGCGGCCCTCTTCTCCCGATTCGACGGACGCGTGATCCACGGAGTCCACGGGGCCGCCGCACCGGTCACGGTGGACCGGGCCCTGTTCAGCATGTGGGGGCAGGGCATCGGAGCCGAGATCATGGGGCGCAAGAAGTTCGGCCCTCAAACCGGCGAGTGGCCGGAGGACGGCTGGAACGGCTGGTGGGGTGACGCACCGCCGTTCGAGACACCCGTGTTCGTGCTCACCCACTACCCGCGCCCCTCGGTCTCGTTCGAGAACGGGACGAGCTTCCACTTCATCGACGCGACGCCGGAAGAGGCACTGCGGCAAGCGCGAGAGGCCGCCGATGGCCAGGACGTCCGCCTCGGGGGCGGGCCTTCGTCGATCAGCGAGTTCCTGCAGGCCGACCTGGTCGACTTTCTCCACTTCATCACCATTCCGGTGGTACTCGGCACGGGCGTGAGGGTCTGGGACCACCTCGCCGGACTCGAGTCCCGCTTCGACGTCGAATCTGTGAGCACGGCGAGCGGCCTCACCCACCATCTCTGGAATCGCGCGACGCGCGACTGAACGGAGCATCCCGTGTCAGCATCAGCACCCGCCATGTCTCCCACCGGCACTCCCGTCTCGGAGGTCCTGGATCGCGCCCGCGGGCCCCGACGCCCCGAAGTCGACGACCTGCTCGCACTGTTTGGCGACCTCACGGGAGAGCGCCCAGTGGTGTGGGCGGGCCGCATCATCGGGTTCGGAGAAGTCGAGTACCGTTACGAGAGCGGGCACGGCGGGCGCATGCCCCTGCTCGCCTTCGCGCCTGGCGCGTCGAAGCACACCGTCTACCTCGTCAGCGACTTCGCCGAGAAGTGGCCCGACCTGCTCGAGAGGCTCGGAACGCACCGTGCCAGCACGGCCTGCCTCTACTTCACCCGCCTCAGCGGAATCGATCGAGATGTGCTGCGCGAGCTGCTCGAACGGACGCTGGCTGAGACTCGGGCCTCGTCCGCCTGAACGCGACCACGGGAGATCACTCGGGCTGCAGCTCGAAGGCGACGAGCGGGGTCGCGGTTCCATTGATCTGAAGTGCGATCCCGTGCTCCCCGGGATAGTACCTCCGGGTCGTGATGGGCCGGAACGAGTGTGTCCGCTCGACCCGGATCTCCTCACCAGGTGCGAGTTCCGCGATCGTCAGCTTGAAGACCTTGGCGGCGAGCCTCCCGTTGGCACGACGGTGGTGCACCACGTAGTCGACCGCGATCCTCGCCGCCTCCGAGCCGTCGTTGCGGAGCACCGCGGAGAACCGCACCTCACCGCTCCACTCCACGGCGGTGCGATCGAGATGCGGACCATCGACTGCGATGTTCGCCGGAGCGAAGCCGAGCACTGCGAGCGCGCCGGGATCCCGGCGCTTCACGAGCGTGCGGAGTGCGTGCCGCACCAGCGCCGGGGTGCTCGCGACCCCGTCACCGATCCATCGCCGGGCCGTCTCGACGACGAGATCGGCATGGTCCCGGCTGAGGTCGTTCAGATGATTCGCGACGGATCGGCGCACGTACTCGCTGTCGTCCAGGTACAGCGCATCGAGGATCTGTATCGTCACCCCCGGTCGTGCGAGGATCTCCGGCACCCTGACCGCCCACGGCAAGTACGGACGCGCCCCCTCGCTCGCGAGGCGACGCACGTGCTCATCGGGTGACCCGGTCCACGCGAGCATCGTCGCGAGTGCACGATCCAGATCGTGTCGCAGCAGGATGCGAATCGCGAACTCTGCGGTGAGGCGCCCGGTCAACTCCGAGAGCAGCTCCATGGCATCGTCGAAAGCGTCCGTTCCCTCGCCGATGCCCCGCGTGGCGACCGCGCTCGTCACCGGCCAGATCATCCACCCCGTGAACTCGGGATCGCGATCCTGAGCGGCGCGCACCGTTCGCGCGAGCACCGCGAAGTCGCCAGGCACGTCGGCGAGGATCGCGTCGCGCAGCAGGTCCGCCCGCTCCCTGAGGGACAGGTCCGCCAGCCCATCGGCGGCGAGCGCGAGCGCACCGAACTCCGCTGCGGGAGCGACCGCGCGGAGGGACTGTCTCAACTGGAGGGCGACATCGCGCCCGATGAGTTCGTCGGCGAAAGGCATGGGTTCAGTCTGCCGTGAAATCCGGATGCGTCGACGCTACGCGTCGGCGACGCCCACCATCAGCGGGATGATCAGAGCGACGGCGTTGTTGACGCCGTGGAGTACGACCCCCGGCCAGATCGACCCCGACCATCGGAAGAGCAGCGCCGTCATCACGCCGACGACGAACGCCACCGGAAGGATCGGGTTGATCCCGTGCGCAACGGCGAAGACCGCGGCGCTTACCAGCACACCGACCCACGCCCCGTAGCGCGCCAGCAGCGCATTCGCGAGCACGCCTCGGAAGAAGCCCTCCTCCCCTAGCGGCGTGATCAGCGCACCGGCGACGATCGCGAGGGCGAGTGAGAGCCAGCCGCCGGCGGCCGCGGCCTGATAACCCTCCTGCACGTTCTCCGCCTGCCCGGTCAGCGCGGTATAGACCAGCGCGGCGACGATACCGAGACCGTAGGCGAGCACACCGAGTCCGGCACCGACGCCCAGGTGCAGGGGTCGCGCCCGGCGGAAGCCGAACGGCTCAAGGCCCCGGATCCTGATCAGCACGGCTACCGCGAGCGCGATGATCCCCATGAGCCCCGAGACGAGGAGTGCCACGTTCCCCTGCACGACCGGCTCCGAGATGAGCGGGAGCAGCAGCACAACCAGGCCGATGGAGGCGACATAGGCGGCTCCCCCGGCGAGGATCTCTGGCCAGCCTGGACCCCTCACCTGCGCTGCAGTGTCCACGCTCGATGATCCCTGTTTCATCCCACTCCCTCGGTTCCGCGTCTCGGAGGAGTCTACGCACTCGTGCGGCTCACGGTCGGCGACCTCCGGGCGGGCGGGGGTCTTCGGTGGACATCGGCCCATTCTTTCTGTACTGTGCATTACAGAAATACCGAACACGAGAGGATCGCGATGGCTGGAGTGGGGAGACCCCGAGCGTTCGACACCGATCGCGCACTCGATGCGGCGGTCGATGTCTTCTGGGCGCAGGGATTCAAGAGCGCGAGCCTCACCGACCTCGCGGCGGCCATGGGTATCAACAAGCCAAGCATCTACGCCGCCTTCGGCGATAAGTCGCAGCTCTTCCAGGCCGCCCTGCGCCGGTACATCGAGCGCAACATGGGGTACGTCACCGAAGCACTCGCGCAGCCGAGCACCCGAGCGTTCGCCGAGGCGTTTCTCGTCGGGAACGCCCGAGCGGTCACGATGCCGGGGCGTCCCGCTGGCTGCCTCTCGGTCCAGGCCGCGGCCACTCCCGAGGGGTCGGACGAATTCGCGGTGCTGGCCCGCAACCGTGTCGAGATTCATGAGCGCTTCGCAGAACGATTCCGCCGCGGTATCGCCGAGGGCGACGTCCCTGAGGACGCCGACCCAGACGAGCTCGCCGGGCTCCTCCTGGCGCTCTCGAGCGGCTTCGCGATCCGCGCCGCGGACGGGACGCCTCGCGACGCTCTGGTCGCCATCGCCCGACGTGCCGCCACCGCAATTCCCACTCACTGACCCACCCAAGACGCCACCACCACACCTGGGAGACCCCACATGCCCGCAGTTGATGCCGCCCTCTCCACCGCCAGAGACGAAGCACTCGCGGTCCGCGCGATGTACGAGACCCTCGAGCAGCGGTTCAACGGCAAGACCTGGTCGACCCACCAGTTGCAGATCGGATTCGCCAACGACGTCGGTCAGATCGGGCGACTCCTGCTCGCAGAAGAAGGCACCTGGCAGATCGACGGCGACCCGCGGGCAGAGCTCGAGCACAAGCTCTCCGAATCGATGTGGTGGGTCTTCGTCATCGCCGACCGGCTCGGGATCGACATAACCGAAGCGTTCCCCGAGACGATGGGCCGGATCCGGGCGGGCCTCGCATCCACGATCGCGCGCACGGCGCCGAGCGAGTCCGCGCACCTCAGCGCATCGGACACCCCGGAACAGGTCAGCGTGCCCGCGGCCACGTACGTCGCCGTAGCGGGTTTGGGAGCGCCGGGCACCGAGGAGTTCTACCGCAAGAAAAGGCTCATCACGCAGCTGGCGACTGAGCTCTCACCCAGTGCGACCGCGCCGGTCGTCGAGCTCCAGTACTGGTACCCCGAGGATGCGGCACCGGTCGAGATCGCCGACTTCTACCTCACGAACCCGATCCCGTCGCTGCACTATCGGGTGCTGGCGCTCGCCCCCGACGCGACAGACGACGCCCAGCTCGCTGCGGCCGTCGAACGCATCGCGGATCCGGCGCGCCCCACCGACGAGATCACCATCCTGCACCAGCCGGAGCAAGAAGTCGTCCAGGTCATGCACCACGGCCCATTCGCAGACGAGCACGCCACACTGGCACGCCTCGGAGCGTTCGCGGCCTCGCGCGGCCTCCGTCGCCGTGGCCCGCACCACGAAATCCACCTCGATGCGTTCGGACCCGAGACACCCCAGGCCGACCTCCGGACGATCCTCCGCGACCCGGTGGGGTGAGGCGCCAGCGTTGCTCGCGCAGAGCTTCGAGCTGCCCGCAAGCCTCGCCCGCGAGAATCCGGCAAGTATGGGTGCGAAAAAGGCCTGTGCGAGGCCTCCCGCGGTCGTCTCCACACGAGTGTTCCCCGGAGTGATGACTCGAGGTCGATGGTATTCCGAGACGTCGCCTCCGGGCCCTTCGTGCAAACCGGGCGCAGATCAGTGCGGGCCACGGCGACCTGGTCGATCTCGATCAAAAACACAGGCGAAGCTCAAGCTCGTCGAGGGGCATTCTCCTTCTGCTCCAACGATGGGCCCAGGGGCTGTTGGAGAGCGCCACGGTCCCTGCACACGGTTGCGAGCTATCCCCAGGAATTCGAGGACGGGAGCTCTCGGCGAAAGCTGCTGATTCGTGTGCTCAGTGCGTCCACGGGTCGACGAGCGAAGTCGTTGCGCTCGGGAACTGGAAGATCGTCGATTCCACCGGCACCTTGTGCCGCTCGCATCAGCGCAACCCCGATGTTCGGACGCTGCGCTGCTTGGGTGAGGATGTCGCGTACTTCGGCCTCCATCGACTGGCCATGACGTTTCGCCCGCGCGACTAATTGGTTCTTGACCGATTCATCAAGGCCCCGCACGATGATGGACGACATGAACATCACCTCCTGAGTGAGAGCACTCATGATATCCATCATGCGAACGGTTCGGAGGCACAGCGCGATGAGCGCCAATTGCACGACTCACGAAGCGCGTGAAATCAACGTTCTAGACGTTGAACCGCCACTCGCAGGAGTGCCCCCAGATAGCAAACGTGTTGAAGAATTCAGATCAATCGGCAAGCTGTGCAGCTATCACGGCATGAGGTCGAACACCAGGGTCGGTTCGCATCTGCACGTCTATGACTTCGAAACCAGCACCCACAAGAAATCGACTCAGCTCATTCACGGGCCAGAAATAGGCAGTGGTGATGGCATGATCGAACGACTCAACCTGTGGCCCTTCGAAGAATCCAAGGAGCAGACTTCCTCCAGGCTCAAGACATCGGACAAACTCTTGAATGGTTGCGGGTAGCAGCTCCGGAGACACATGAATCACGGAATACCAGGCGAGGATTCCGGCTAGGCTGGCTGCCTGTACTGGGAGAGCATCCAGTTTCCCCAGACGGAACGTGGTTCCGGGAAAGCACCTCCGAGCACCCTCGATAAAAGCTGGCACCATATCGATACCCTCGATGTCGGCACCGAGATTACGCAGATGCGCAGTCCAGTGCCCTGGACCGCAACCAGCGTCAACAATGCGACCGCCAATGCCACGGGACCATCTTTCTATCGCTGCTAGATCCACCGGAGACATTGTTTCGATAGTTCCGAGGGCTTTCGTGTACTCGATCGCGCGAGATTCGTAAGCTTCGCGCACCACCTGGGGTCCATACTCAGTGCTCATAATGCGCCCTTCAGCGGTATTCAACGAGTTCATGAATCAGTCTCGCCAAAGCTCAAGCACCTCCCAGCCCTCGGGGACGCCCATCGATTGAAGTGTCAGCGCGTGCGACTTCGGGAAGGCACGAAAGAGGTCCGTGAGGTTCCGGGCCCAGCTCGGTTCCAGGTCGATTGATTTGAGGAGGTACGCAATGATCGCGAGCGCGTTGTACGTACCAAAATCCGCTTTAGGGGCTCCAGGTGCGCTGAGATGGTTCAGTTCCTGTATCGTTCCCGTCGTGGGGCGCGACGGTGCGTGCTGGAGTTTCCTGTTGAAAAGCCGCGCATGATGGGCCGCGACATTTCGAACATAGTTCAGGCTGGCAAGCCAGCTTGTCATCATCTTTTTCCTCGGCACGCCGAACTCCGCCGCGAGCTCTTCAGCGTCTTTCTGCAGCATGCCGCGGTAAAGGGTCGACAGGTGCCCCAACTCCAAGAGCTCAGTAAGCGCCCAGACAGGCATGCGGTCGTCATACTTGTCACGAAAATGGGCGACGAACTGCTCGTCTGAGCTATCCCTGCGTATTTTGACGCGCTCGAGCCATTGAACATGCTTGCTCGGCCGAGGCTCGCGGCTATCGGTGACCGGACGCGTAAATGAATCGTCGAAGCAAGCTATCTCCTCATGCGCAAATGCTGAGCTACGCCCGAGAATATAGCCGGTACGCATGCGGACAGCAACCTCAATGCGTTCGACTCCCTCCAATACCAAAAGCCTGAGTTGCCGATCAAAATCAATGATTGCCTCAGCGTGATGCAGTGCTGTACCAGGACGGTATCGGCCCAGCACTCGAGTGCACTCGCGGCCCTCTTCATCGAAATACTGCTCAGATTCCAAAAAGGAGTAAAGATAGCCAGTCAGTCGGTAGTATCCGATCGCTTCAAGCGTTGCGATGGCACGCGCGTGGTCCTCGACCTCAAGCCCTCTTGCGATGAGCCGATCGACTTGCCCTTCGAGCGGTAGCCACTCCTTCGTGTACTCCAAGCTCACATCTCCTGCCAAAAGAAAATCAGCCCGCGCCTTGCGGCAACGGGCTGATCATGATGTCAATAACCATAGCATGGTGGGTGACGTACGACTACAAGCCGACCAGCACCACTGCTCTTACCAACACAAGTTGAAGCGGAACGCGACTAGACGTTGAACCGCCACTCGCAGACGTCGCCGTCCTGCATGATGTAATCCTTGCCCTCCATGCGGGCCTTGCCCTTCGATCGCGCTTCGGCGACCGAACCGGCCTCGACGAGATCCTCGAAGGAGATGATCTCGCCCTTGATGAAGCCCTTCTCGAAGTCGGTGTGAATCGCGCCGGCGGCCTGCGGAGCCGTCGCACCGCGGGCGATCGTCCAGGCGCGCGCCTCCTTCGGTCCCGCCGTCAGATACGTCTGCAGTCCGAGCGTCTCGAAGCCGATACGGGCGAGCTGGTCGAGGCCGCTCTCCTCCTGGCCGGTCGAGGCGAGCATCTCAGCGGCATCCTCCGGGTCGAGCTCGATGAGCTCGCTCTCGATCTTCGCGTCGAGGAAGATCGCCTTGGCGGGCGCCACGAGGGCGGCCAGCTCGTCCAGCTTCGCCCGATCCTGCAGGACCGCCTCGTCGACGTTGAACACGTAGAGGAACGGCTTCGCCGTGAGTAGACCGAGCTCCTTGATGGGCTCGAGATCGATGTCCGTGAGCGAGATCAGCTTCCCGTCGTTGAGCGCCTCCTGAGCCGCCTTCGCGGTAGCGACCACCGACGGATCGATCTTCTTCGATTTGAGCTCTTTCTCGTAGCGCACCAGCGCCTTGTCGATGGTCTGCAGGTCGGCGATGATCAGCTCGGTGTTGATCGTCTCCATATCGCTCGCCGGGTTGACGTCGCCGTCGACGTGGACGACATCCGGATCCTCGAACCCGCGGACCACCTGCGCGATCGCGTCCGCCTCGCGGATGTTCGCAAGGAACTGGTTGCCGAGCCCCTCACCCTCGCTCGCGCCGCGGACGATGCCCGCGATGTCGACGAAGCTCACGGGCGCCGGCAGGATCCGCTCCGACCCGAAGATCTCGGCCAGCTTGTCGAGCCGCGAGTCGGGAAGGTTCACGACCCCGATGTTCGGCTCGATGGTCGCGAACGGGTAGTTCGCCGCCAGCACCTGATTGCGCGTCAGCGCGTTGAAAAGGGTCGACTTGCCGACGTTCGGGAGTCCGACGATTCCGATAGTAAGAGCCACGGGCGTCAATTCTACATCGGCGCGCGTCCCGGACCCCGTGCGCCGCCGATCGTTGCATCAGCAACAACAATGCCGATACGGTGAAACAGCCATACCGGCGCGAGGCACTGGAGCCCATCGCCCTCCTTGAGGCGTGTGCAGCGGTGCACGCGCCTGATCCGTGATTCACGACGAGGAGGTCGTATGCCAGACGAGCACCCACCGGGCCCAGACAACGACGCCGCACCGCCGATCGATTACATCAGCGTGCAGGAGTCCCCCGAGTTCATCGAGTTGAAGCGTCGATTCCGCCGCTTCGTGTTCCCCGTATCCGTCGCATTCTTCGTATGGTTCATCACCTACGTGCTGCTCGCCGCCTACGCCCACGATTTCATGGCGACACCGGTGTTCGGCAACGTGAACCTCGGCATCATCCTGGGCCTCGGCCAGTTCGTCACGACCTTCGCGATCACCATGATCTACGTGAGGTTCGCGAACAAGCGCCTCGACCCGCTGAGCGTCGACATCCGCGCTGATCTGGAGGAACGAGCCGGGAACGCAGCGCAGGGGGGCGATCGCTGATGGAAGATAACAACCCGATCCTGAACATCTCGATCTTCCTCGCGTTCGTCGCGGTGACGATGGTGATCGTGATCCGCGCCAGCCGCAACAACCGGACCGCAGCCGACTACTACGCCGGCGGTCGATCATTCACCGGCAGGCAGAACGGCCTCGCGATCGCCGGTGACTACCTGTCGGCGGCATCGTTCCTCGGCATCTGCGGCGCCATCGCGATGAACGGGTACGACGGCTTCCTCTACTCGATCGGCTTTCTGGTCGCGTGGCTCGTCGCGCTGCTGCTCGTCGCCGAACTCATGCGCAACACGGCCAAGTTCACCATGGCCGACGTGCTGTCGTTCCGACTCAAGCAGAAGCCCGTGCGCATGGCCGCCGCCACGACGACACTCGCCGTCTCGTTCTTCTATCTGCTCGCGCAGATGGCGGGCGCCGGTGCGCTCGTCTCGCTCCTCCTGGGGCTCGACAACGCTCTCGGCCAGTCGCTCGTGATCGTCGTCGTGGGGGTCGTCATGATCATCTACGTGATGATCGGCGGCATGAAGGGAACCACCTGGGTGCAGATCATCAAGGCCGTGCTGCTCATCGGCGGCGTCGCCGTCATGACGGTGTGGACCCTCGCGATGTTCGGGTTCAACTTCTCCGCACTGCTCGGTCGGGCGGCAGAGCTCAACGAGAACGGCCTCGACGTCCTCGCCCCCGGCCTCCAGTACGGAGCGAACCCGCTCGACTTCGTGTCGCTCGCGCTCGCGCTCGTCCTCGGCACCGCCGGCCTGCCCCACGTGCTCATGCGGTTCTACACTGTGCCGACCGCGAAGGAAGCCCGTCGCTCGGTCGTGTGGGCGATCTGGCTCATCGGCATCTTCTACCTGTTCACGCTCGTCCTCGGCTTCGGTGCTGGCGCCCTCGTCGGCCCCGACGCCATCGCGAACGCGCCGGGCGGACAGAACTCGGCCGCCCCGATGCTCGCGTTCGAACTGGGCGGGCCGCTGCTGCTCGGCTTCATCTCCGCCGTCGCGTTCGCCACGATCCTCGCGGTTGTCGCGGGGCTCACGATCACGGCGTCGGCGTCTTTCGCGCACGACATCTACAACAGCGTCATCAAGAAGGGCACCGCCTCCGCCAAGCAGGAGGTCCGCGTCGCGAAGATCACGACCCTCGTGATCGGCGCGGCGGCGATCCTCGGCGGCATCGGGGCACAGGGTCAGAACGTCGCGTTCCTCGTCGCACTCGCCTTCGCGGTTGCGGCGAGCGCGAACCTGCCGACGATCCTCTTCTCGCTGTTCTGGTCGAGGTTCACGACCCGCGGCGCCGTGTGGTCGATGCTGGGCGGGCTCATCTCCGCGCTCGTGCTCATCGCGTTCTCGCCGGTCGTCTCCGGCAGCGAGACCTCGATGATCCCGACCGCAGACTTCGCGCTCTTCCCGCTGTCGAACCCCGGTATCGTCTCGATCCCGATCGGCTTCTTCCTCGGGTGGCTCGGGTCGGTGACGTCCCGCGCCAAGGAGTCCCGCGCCCTCGCCGCCGAGATGGAAGTACGCGAGCTCACCGGATTCGGCGCAGAGCCACCGGTGGAGCACTGATGCGCTGACAGGGTTCAGCAGCCGGCTGACCGAAGGGGTCGGGATCGCCGTGGCGGTCTCGGCCCCCTTCTTCGGGTACGTGTCAGTGGGGTATGTCAGTCTTGACGAGTGCCCGTCGACTTCACCGCGATCGATTTCGAGACCGCGAACAGCCACTCCTCATCCGCCTGCGCCGTCGGGCTCGTCCGGGTGCGGGGCGGTGCCGTCGTCGAACGGGCGGAGTGGCTGATCCGGCCCCCGGCGACCCACGGCGAGTTTCTGTCGATGAACATCCGGATCCACGGCATCACGCCCGCGATGGTTACCGACGCACCGGAGTGGGGCGACCAGCTGCAGCAGCTGCGCGACTTCATCGGCGCCGACGTCGCCGTCGCGCACAACGCCGGGTTCGACATGGGCGTGATCCGCGGCGCCTGCGCCGAGACCATCACCCCGGTGCCGAAGCTGCGCTACCTCTGCAGCGTTCAGGTGTCCCGAAAAACCTATGACATCCCCTCGCACCGTTTGCCCCTCGCGGCCGCTGCCGCCGGGTTCGGCGAGTTCTCGCACCACAACGCACTCGCCGACGCCGAAGCCTGCGCCGCCATCATCATCGATGCCGCGCGACGCCATGCCGCCTCGAGCGTGACCGCGCTCGCGAAGACTACTGGCCTCCGCATCCAGACGCTGAAGGCGATCCCGCTGAAGCTGTAGCGCCGTAGCGGCGCGTGCGGCGAGGTACGGGCTATCTTCGCCGATGTCGGTGGCACCTGAGACGATGAGGGCATGACTCCCCTCGCCGCATCGTTCCTCACCGTCGTGATCGCGCTGGTCGCCGCCCTGGCCGGCTGGTTCGCGGGGCGCCGTTCGGGCGTCGCTTCCGGTGAGGTCCGCGTCGACGAGGTGCGTTCCCGCGCCGAGCAGGAGCGGGCTCTGGCCGTGCAGCAGGCACGACTCGACGCCGAGGGCGAGCATCGCCGGGTTCGCGAGGAACTCGCGGCGCATCAGACGCGGGCGCGCGGCCTCGAAGAGCGGCTGCGCGACGCCCACAGCGCACTCGAGCAGCGCGCCGAGCAGGATCGCGAGGAGCAGCGCGTCCTCCAGCACCTCGCGCCGTTGCGCGACAGCGTCGGTAAACTCGAGCGGACCGTCACGACGCTCGAGCAGCAACGCGCCGCCCAGCACGGCGAACTGACCGAGCAGCTCCGCCAGGCGGCGACTGCGGAGGAGAAGCTGCGCGGCACCGCAGAGTCCCTCGCGTCGGCGCTCCGATCGAACACCACGCGCGGCATCTGGGGCGAGACCCAGTTGCGGCGCATCATCGAGGCTGCAGGCATGCTCGAGCACGTCGATTTCACGGTGCAGCATCAGCTCACCACCGAGCACGGGGGTGCCCGCCCCGACGTGGTCATCCACCTGCCGGGTGGAAAAGCGCTTGCGATCGACGCGAAGGTGCCGTTCGACGCGCACCTGCAGGCTCAGCACCTCGACCCCGTCGACGACGAAACGGGAGCACGCCGACGCGAACTCCTCGCGAAACACGCGAAAGCTCTCCGCGACCACGTGCTCGCGCTCAGCAACCGCGACTACTGGAGCGCGCTCGAGGATTCGCCTGAACTCGTCGTCGCGTTCGTGCCGAGCGAGTCGCTGCTCTCCAGCGCGCTCGACGCCGATCCCCTCCTTCTCGAGTTCGCCTTCGAGCGCCGCGTCGCCCTCGCTTCACCGGTCAGCCTGTGGGCGATCCTCAAGTCGATCGCGCACAGCTGGAGACAGGAATCGCTGACGACAGAAGCACGCACCCTCTTCGACTTGAGCCGTGAACTCCACCGCCGCATCGGCCGCACCGCCACGCACCTCGACAAGCTCGGCCGCACGCTCTCACGCGGAGTGCAGGACTACAACGCCTACGTCGGCTCGCTCGAACGGCAGGTGCTCCCGACGGCGCGCAAGATCGGCGCGCTCAACGGCGAGAACATCGGCACCGAACCGCGCCAGCTCGAAGACACGGCGCGCCCGCTCGTCGCGCCCGAACTCCGCACCCCGGAGCCGGACGCCGGTGCCGATGACGCCGGTGCCGATGACGCCGGCTCCGATCGCGCAGGGGCAGGTGGAGCCGGTTCCCGTGGTGCTGCGGCAGGTGTCACGGCGGCTCCTGAGCCCGCGGGCCCCGCATCGGCCGCGACCGGGACCGCATCCTCTACCCGAGACTGAGCGCGGTGACCCGGGTCCTTTCTCACTGCACTCGGCGTCCTTCGACGCCGTCACCCGTGCCCGGCTCCGGGCGTTTCCGGCCGCACCGGTGGGACCGTCCAGCTCCGCCGATCGGACCGGCCGGCCATTCAGTGCGCGGGTTCAGTGGAGCCTTTCGCAGGTAATTCCGGACGAATAACATGCGAAAGGCTCCATTGAACCGCCCGAAAGGCACCGGAATGCACGCCGGACGGAAGTGCCTCACGGGAGGCCGCTCCGACGAGCGATGCCCGAGCCTCGTGGCGGCCGGGGCTACGTCCAGCGATCCGCCTTCATGTCGCTGACGACGTGGCGGATGGTGCCCGAGTGGGAGCGCATGACGATGCTTTCGGCACGCACGAACGGGCCGTTGCGCTGCACGCCGTCGATGAAGTCGGAGTCCGTGATGCCCGTCGCGACGAAGTAGCAGTTGTCGCTTGCCACGAGGTCGTCGGCTTCAAGGATCCGATCGAGGTCGTGCCCGGCGTCGATGGCCTTCTGGCGCTCCTCGTCGTCCTTCGGCCAGAGCTTGCCCTGGATGACCCCGCCGAGCGCCTTCACGGCGCAGGCCGTGATGATGCCCTCTGGGGTGCCGCCGATCCCGACGCAGAGGTCGATGCGGGAGTCCCAGCGGGCCGCGTTCACGCCGCCCGCGACATCGCCGTCCATCAGCAGACGGGTGCCGGCGCCGGCCTCGCGGATCTCGGCGATGAGCTGCTCGTGGCGCGGGCGGTCGAGCACCGCGACGCGGAGGTCGGAGACGTCGACGCCCTTCTTCGCAGCGAGTGCGCGGATGTTCTCGCCGATGGGCTTCCGGATGTCCACGATGCCGACACCGTCAGGTCCGCATACGAGCTTGTCCATGTAGAACACGGCTGAGGGGTCGTACATGCTGCCGCGGTCGGCGACGGCGATGACGGAGATCGCGCCCGGGCGCCCCTCAGCGGTAAGGCGGGTCCCGTCGATCGGGTCGACGGCGACGTCGCAGCCGGCACCCATGCCGTTGCCGACGCGCTCGCCGTTGTAGAGCCAGGGGGCATCGTCTTTCTCGCCCTCACCGATAACGACGGTGCCGTTCATGGAGACGGTGGAGAGGAACCGGCGCATGGCGTCGACGGCGGCGCCGTCGGCTGCGTTCTTGTCGCCGCGACCCACGTAGGGGGTCGCGCGGATCGCGGCCGCCTCGGTCGCGCGCACCAGCTCCATGGCAAGGTTGCGATCGGGCTGCCAGGTATCGAGAGAGTCTGGTTGAGTCATGGGTGAAGCCTCCGTGCTGGTTGTCCGATCCGGCCCCAGTTTACAGACGAGACGCCCTAGACTGGTGACACCCTGTCGCTACGAAGCAAGGAGCCATTGATGCCGGTCGCTACCCCTGAACAGTACGCAGCGATGTTGGACGCCGCGAAAAGCGGTGGATTCGCGTTCCCCGCGGTCAACGTCTCGAGTTCCCAGACGCTGAACGCCGCGATCCAGGGCTTCGCCGAGGCGGGCTCCGACGGCATCATCCAGGTGAGCACCGGCGGCGCAGACTACTTCGCCGGCCGCACCGTGAAGAACCGCGCCGGCGGCGCGATCGCGTTCGCGAAGTTCGCCGAGGAGGTCGCGAAGGCATACGACGTCACCGTCGCGCTGCACACCGACCACTGCCCGAAGGACGCGCTCGACACGTTCCTCCTGCCCCTGCTCGCCGCGAGCGAGGAGCGGGTGAAGGAGGGAGGGCTCCCCTACTTCCAGTCGCACATGTGGGATGGCTCGGCGGTCCCGCTGACCGAGAACCTGGAGATCGCGAAGGACTTGCTGCCCCGCATCGCTGCCGCACGCATGATTCTCGAGGTCGAGATCGGCGTCGTAGGCGGCGAGGAGGACGGCGTCGCGAACGAGATCAACGATCAGCTCTACACCACCCTCGACGACGCCGTCGCGATGGTCGAAGCCCTCGGTCTCGGCGATCACGGCCGCTATCTGACAGCGCTCACGTTCGGCAACGTGCACGGCGTCTACAAGCCGGGCAACGTGAAGCTGCGCCCCGAGCTGCTCGCGGAGATCCAGGCCGGTGTGGCTGAGAAGTACGGCACCGGCGCGAACCCGCTCGACCTCGTGTTCCACGGCGGCTCCGGTTCGTCCCAGGAGGAGGTCAACGAGGCGGTGCGCAACGGCGTCATCAAGATGAACATCGATACCGACACGCAGTACGCGTTCACCCGCTCCGTCGCGGGCTACATGTTCTCGAACTACGACGAGGTACTCAAGGTCGACGGCGAAGTCGGCAACAAGAAGAAGTATGATCCCCGCGCGTGGGGCAAGGTCGCCGAGGCGGACATGTCCGCCCGTGTGGTCGAGGCGACGCAGTGGCTCGGGTCCGCCGGGAAGTCGGTGAGCGCCTAAGTGTCGACCAACAACCCGCGCCCGGAAGACCAGGCCTCGAGCACGAAGGGCCCCGCAAACTCAGGGGACTCCACGAGTTCGGAGCCCTCTATCGGCCCGGAATCCTCCGCCAAGACCGAGGGCGATTCCCCGCACCAGCCCCGCGACACCCGTCCGCGGCCGCAGTACGGCGAGTACGCACCGGAGGGCTGGTCCTGGACTCCGCCGGGCGAAGAGTCGGGTGCCACGGGGCCCGCCGCATCAGGCCAGGTTCCGGGCTCCGGGGCTCAGGCTCCGAGTGGATCGCGTTCGGGTCGTGTCGACGGTGTCCCTCACAACCTCGGTGCAGGATCCGCGAAACCGGCACGGGGTTCCCGTAGCGGTCAGGCGTCCGCGAACGACCGTGCCAAGGGCAGCAAGAGTTCGACACCGCAGGGCAAGCCGAGCGGGGCGAACCCGGCACCCGAGCGGGCGACCCCCGAGCAGGCGGCAGCGCACACCCCGCGCAAGTACCGCGACGATGCGGCGACGCCGCCCCAGGCGCCGCCCGCCGCCACGCAGGTCGCAGCTCCACCCCAGGCACGGTCAGCGCAAGGCGCCCGCCCGGCACGCAAGGGCGATCGCATCGTGACGATCATTCTGCTCGTGATCGGTGCCTACGGCGCGTTCAGCATCTCCAGCGGCATGTTCAACCTCGCCCCGCAGCTCATGCTGAACGCCTCGATGCTCGACGTCGAGACGATGACGCTTCCCGACTGGACCGGCACCGCAGGTACCGTCACCGGCCTGTTCGTGCTTCTCGTGTGGGCACTGAATCTGCTGTTCTCGATTCAGCGGATGCGTGCCGGGAAGCTCGCATTCTGGGTGCCGCTCGTCGCGGCCGTCATCGCTCTGGTCCCCGTCTTCATCGTGATGTCGGTAGTGCTGTTCCAGACCCCAGAGGTCATCGAGCAGTTCTCGACGATGCCGACACCCGCTCCGACGAACTGATCGGGGGCGGCTGACTCGTCAGCTCTCGTTCGCGTTCCCGGATTCGAGGGCGATGCGCTCGAACTTGCGGCCGCTGGCGAGCAGCGCGTCGGTGGAACGGCGGACGAGCACTCCGCGGTCGCCGCCGCGGATCGCGATGTGCAGCCACTCCATGCTCGCGTCGAGCTGTCCCGCCTGCTCGGCGGCGTCCCGCAGGCCGCCGAGGAGCTTGTCGGGCACCTCGCGGTCGTACTTGTAGTAGATCTTGTGCTCGAGGCTCGCCCAGAAGTCCATGGCGATGGTCCGGATCTGCAGCTCCACCAGCGTCTTGACCGGGCCACTGGAGAGGTGGACGGGCAACTCGAGGATCACGTGGAGCGATCGGTAGCCGTTCTCCTTGGGCCGCGCGATGTAGTCCTTGACGGTGTGGACGCTCACGTCGTCCTGGCTGGTGATGAGCTCGAACACTCGGTAGACGTCGGAGATGAAGCTGCACACGACGCGGACCCCTGCGATGTCCGTGATCTCGCTCCGCACGGCGCTGAGGTCGCCGGACACATTGCGTCGCTGCATCTTCTCCATGATGCTGTCGGGGTCCTTCAGGCGGCCAGAGACGTGCTCGATCGGGTTGTACTCCCCTGTGTGCACGAACTCCTCCTGGAGGATGTTCAGCCGCGTCGTCACCTCGTCGATGGCGAACTTGTAGGGCATCAGGAACCGGGTGAGCACCTCGCGCAGTTCGTGCCGGTCCTCGGACTTCGAGAGATCGATCGCCGAGAGGTCGAACGCCGGGGCTCCTTCACCGGTGGCGTCGACCCATTCGGTCGAGAGAGTATCGTACTCCGAGTCGTCTGATGCAGTCACTCCTCGACAGTAGCGCAGTTGCGTGTGCGTCCCATGAACGGCTGCGACCCCTTGACGGGGCCGCAGGATTACGCTCGGATCCGCCCGCCGAGAGCGCGCTCGTCACGCTGCCCCTCGGCGTTCTGGCGCAGCTCCTTGGGCAGCGAGAAGACGAGGTCCTCTTCGGCGGTGACGGTCGCCTCGACCTCGCCGTACCCGGCGTCTGCAAGGTCGTCGAGCAGTTCCTGCACGAGCACCTCGGGCACCGAGGCGCCGCTCGTGACGCCGACGGTTCGGGCTCCCTCGAGCCACTCCTGCTGCACCTCGCTCGCGAAATCGACCCGGTATGCGGCGCGGGCGCCGTACTCGAGGGCGACCTCTTTCAGGCGCACAGAGTTCGACGAGTTCGATGACCCGACGACGATCACGACGTCGGCCTGCGGGGCGATCTTCTTGATAGCGACCTGGCGGTTCTGCGTGGCGTAGCAGATGTCGTCGCTCGGCGGATCCTGCAGGTTCGGGAAGCGTTCGCGCAGGCGCCGCACCGTCTCCATGGTCTCGTCGACCGAGAGCGTGGTCTGCGAAAGCCAGACGAGTCGATCAGGATCCCTGACCTCGAGCGTGTCGACGTCGTCCGGCGAGTTCACGATCGTGATGTGATCCGGAGCCTCGCCGCTGGTGCCCTCGACTTCTTCGTGGCCCGTGTGGCCGATGAGCAGGATCTCGCGGTCCTGCTTCGCGAATCGCACGGCCTCCCGGTGCACCTTGGTGACGAGCGGGCAGGTGGCGTCGATGGCGTGGAGCCCGCGGTCGGCGGCCTCGTTCACGACCGCAGGCGAGACGCCGTGGGCCGAGAAGACGACGTTCGCGCCCTCGGGCACTTCGTCGACTTCTTCGACGAAGATGGCCCCCATCTTCTCGAGAGTCTTGACGACGTGCACGTTGTGGACGATCTGCTTGCGCACGTAGACGGGAGCACCGTAGCGCTCGAGCGCCTTCTCGACGGCGACGACCGCGCGATCCACGCCGGCGCAGTACCCGCGGGGCGCTGCCAGGAGCACCTTCTTCTCACCGTCGACCGGCACGTTCTTGAGGCGCCCGACCTGGCGGCGCATGCGCGGCATCGCGAGGCTCACCACCGGCGCGCCGATGGTCCGTTGATCACGGGTGCGATCCGTCGTCCCCGCACCCGCCGCCGTATCCGCAAGCTGAGTCTCCACCATGGCCCCCATGTTACGCGCCCGCGCTGGATCGGACCTCAGCGCGAGGCCCCGGTAGGGTCGAGGCATGGCAGACGCTTCGCCCGCACCCGCTACCCGAGAGCAGCCGTGGCCGGTCGCGCTCATGAGCCAGAAGATCCGCGACTGGATCGACCGGCTCGGCCAGATCTGGATCGAGGGCGAGATCACCCAGTGGCAGGTGCGCGGCGGGCACGTCTACGGCCGGCTCAGGGATCTCGAGCAGGACGCGACGGTGAGTTTCACCGTCTGGCGTTCGGTGGCGCAGCGGCTCACGAGCGACTTCGCCCAGGGCGACCGGGTGATCGCGCTCGTGAAGCCGAACTTCTGGGTGAAGGGCGGTTCGCTCACAGTGCAGGTCTTCGACATCTCCCACGTGGGGGTCGGTGAGCTGCTCGAGCGGTTGGAGCGTCTGCGCGCCAAGCTGCAGGGTGAGGGCCTGTTCGATGCGTCTCGCAAGCGGCGCCTCCCGTTCCTCCCCCACCGCATCGGGCTCGTCACCGGCCGCGATTCGGATGCGGAGAAGGACGTCATCCGCAACGCGACGCTGCGCTGGCCAGGGGTCCAGTTCCGGGTCCGTCACAGCGCCGTGCAGGGGGATCGGGCCGCTTCCGAGGTGGCCGCCGCGATCGTGGCGCTCGATGAGGATCCGGAGGTGGACGTCATCGTGGTCGCGCGCGGCGGCGGCGACTTCCTCCACCTGCTCCCGTTCAGCGACGAACAGGTGCTGCGCACGGCGGCGGCGGCGCGCACGCCCATCGTCAGCGCGATCGGCCACGAGGCCGACCGTCCGCTGCTCGACGAGATCGCGGACCTCCGCGCGTCGACACCGACGGACGCGGCGAAGCGCATCGTGCCAGACGTCGGTGAGGAGCTCGCGGGCATCGACCAGGCGCGAGGGCGCCTCACGACCCGCCTCGGTCACATGCTGACCGCCGAGACGGAACGGCTCGTCCAGCTGCGGATGCGTCCCGCGCTCGCCGATCCCGAGCGCATCGTCGATCAGCGGGCGGAAGAGCTGGTGCGGTGGATCTCACGGGGCACGGAGCTGGCTGATCGCGCCGTCGAGGATCGCGAGCGGTCGCTCGCCGAGGATCGCTTCCGCCTCTCGGCGCTCTCCCCGAAGTCGACGCTCGAGCGCGGATACGCGATCGCTCAGCTGGACGACGGGAGCGTACTGCGCGACCCGACGCAGGCTCCGTCTGGGGCAGGTCTGCGCCTCTCACTCGCCGGCGGCAGGCTCTCCGCCGTCTCAGAGGGGAGCGCTCACGACGCGGGGTAGAGTTGAGGGTATGTCTGACTCGACGCCCGCCGACGCCATCGCCGCGCCCGATGAGCTGAGCTATGAACAGGCCCGCGACGAGCTCATCCAGGTCGTGAATCGGCTGGAGCAGGGCGGCACGACGCTCGAGGAATCGCTCCAGCTCTGGGAGCGCGGCGAGGCACTCGCTGCGCGATGCGAGGAGTGGCTGCTCGGGGCTCGGAAGCGCTTGGAACAGGCCCGCAGCGCCGGTTCGTCGGATGCCTCAGCCGAGACGGTCGGGGGCGACGCGGAGTAATGGCGCGCAAGCAGAAGCCGCCGGCGGTCGTCGCCGAACTCGGACGCCCCGAAACTCCTCAGGAGACGGCGACCCGGAAGGCACGCGACAGCCGTCTCTACCGCGAGCGGAAGACGGTCAACAACCTCGTCCTCTCGCTGTTCGTGAGCCTGGCACTGGTCCTCCTCATGGTACTCATCGTGCCGCGGGGCACCGGCGGGTTCTCCGATCACGAGGTCGACGTCGCCTCGCTCGCTGCTGAAGCCTCACCGAGCGCAGGGCACACCCTCGTCGCACCGGAAGTGCCTGACGATTGGAAGGCGAAGCAGGCGGAGCTCAGGCACGATTCCGACACCCGGATCACGTACTGGTACATCGGGTACACGACGGGTGACGAGCGATACGCCGCCGTGGTGCAGGCGTTCACGCCCGACGGAGCACCCGTCGAGGACCGGTGGATCGCCGCGCAGATGGAGCAGCAGTCGGCGACAGGAGAGACGACCCTCGGTGGGCTCGACTGGACGGTCTACGACCACCGTGACCGGAACCCCGACGAGGCGAACATGCTGTACGGCGTGCAGAGCGTTGGTGGCGACACTACTCTGCTGGTGTACGGCACCGACAGCGTCGAGTCGATCGACGCGCTCGCGACGTCGGTCGCCGAGCAGGCCGTGGAATAGAGCCGAAGAACCGAAGGAGAGACCGCGTGACCGCACCCCGCGTAACCCCGCAGCAGGCGTGGGACGCCCTGCGCCAGGGCAACACCCGCTTCACCGAGGGCACCCCCCAGCACCCGAGGCAGGACGTGGAGCGCCGCAGCGAGCTGACGGCCGTGCAGACGCCGGACGCCGCGCTCTTCGGCTGCGCCGACTCCCGCCTGTCGGCCGAGATCATCTTCGACGCAGGGCTCGGCGACCTCTTCGTCGCCCGCAACATGGGGCACGTGGTCGCCGAGTCGATCACGGCGTCGATGGAGTACGCGGTGAGCGAGCTCGGCGTCGCGATCATCATCGTCCTCGCGCACGACTCGTGCGGCGCCGTCGCCGCGGCGATCGACCGGGCGTCGAGCTCGCCGACACCGGTGCCGCAGGCCGTCGAGAACGTGCTGGGATCGATCGTGCCGTCGGTGCAGCAGCTCTGGCTCGCCGATCACACCGATACCCCCTACGCCGACCCCGCAGACATCGACGCGGATCACGTGGGCAGGATCCACCTCGCCGCCACCGTGAGCGAACTGCTGCGCAGCTCGCGCATCATCAGCGACGCCGTCGCCGCCGGCCAGCTCGCCGTCGTGGGCTGCCAGTACCGACTCGCCGAGGGTACCGCCGTTCCGCTCTCCGCCGTCGGCCCCCTCGACATCGCCCTCAGCGGCACCCCGGACCTCGCGGCCCGGGTGTGACCGCCTCCCGTACCCCTGCCACCGAACGAAGGATCACCGTGACCGCAGAGACCGACTACCGCATCGAGCACGACACCATGGGAGAGGTCCGTGTTCCGAAGAACGCCCTCTACGCAGCGCAGACGCAGCGCGCCGTCCAGAACTTCCCGATCTCGGGATCGGGGCTCGAGCCGGCGCAGATCGTCGCCCTGGCCCGGATCAAGCGCGCTGCGGCGATCGCCAACGGCGAGCTCGGGATCCTCGACACCGCGATCGCCGACGCGATCGTCGCCGCAGCCGACGAGATCATCGGCGGCGACCACCACGACATGTTCCCGGTCGACACCTACCAGACCGGCTCGGGCACGTCGTCGAACATGAACATGAACGAGGTGCTCGCCACGCTCGCGAGCCGCCACCTCGGCGACACGGTCCACCCGAACGATCACGTGAACGCCTCGCAGTCGTCGAACGACGTCTTCCCGACCTCCGTGCACATCGCAGTGACGGGCGCGCTGATCGAGCAGCTCAAGCCGGCGCTCGAGCACCTCGCTCAGGCGTTCGAGCGGAAGGCCGAGCTGTGGGCCGAGGCCGTGAAGCCCGGCCGCACCCACCTCATGGACGCGACGCCCGTCACTCTGGGCCAGGAGTTCGGCGGGTACGCCGCTCAGATCCGCTACGGCATCGAGCGCGTGGAGGCTGCACTCCCCCGCGTCGCCGAGGTTCCGCAGGGCGGCACCGCCGTCGGCACCGGCATCAACACCCCTGCGGGGTTCCCCGAGAAGGTCATCGCTGAGATCGCCGAGTCGAGCGGCCTGCCGATCACCGAGGCGCGCAACCACTTCGAGGCGCAGGCGAACCGGGACGGACTCGTCGAGGCGTCGGGTGCGCTCCGCACCATCGCCGTCTCGCTCACCAAGATCAACAACGACCTGCGCTGGATGGGCTCGGGCCCGAACACGGGTCTCGGCGAGCTCCACATCCCCGACCTGCAGCCCGGCTCCTCGATCATGCCAGGCAAGGTGAACCCGGTGATCCCCGAGGCCGTGCTGATGGTGTGCGCCCGGGTGATCGGCAACGACGCGACGATCGCTTGGGCTGGTGCGTCCGGCTCATTCGAGCTCAACGTGCAGATTCCCGTCATGGGCACGGCGCTGCTCGAGTCGATCCGGCTGCTGGCGAACGGCGCAACGGTGCTCGCCGACAAGACGGTGGACGGCCTCGAGGCGAATCTCGACCGCGCGGCCGAGCTGGCCGGCATGAGCCCGTCGACCGTCACCCCGCTCAACCGCCTCATCGGCTACGAGGCCGCCGCGAAGATCGCGAAGCACTCAGTCGCCAAGGGGATCACGGTGCGCGAGGCGGTCGTCGACCTCGGGTACGTCGAGCGCGGTGAGGTCTCGGAATCCGATCTCGACCAGGCACTCGACCTGCTCTCGATGACCCACCCTGGCGTCGCCAAGTAGCCCGAACCCACCACTGCAGCGAGGCCCCGGAACGGAGGAGCGCGTGTCTCAGCACATGCCGCCGGCTCACCCGTTCCGGGGCCTCGTCGCGCTCGGCACGGTGGTGCTGGGCAACGTCGCCAGGCGATTCGGCTGGACCCGTGCGATCGAGTTCGCGAATCGGCCGGTCATGACCCTCTCCGATCAGCAGCCGGTCACCGCGACCTGGTGGCGCGCCAGGCGCAAGACCCCCGGCGACCTCTTCATCATCGCGGTGGGTGACTCGACGGCGCAGGGCATCGGCGCGAGCCGGCCGGGCAACAGCTACGTCGGGCAGCTGGTGGACCGCATGGAGGCGTACATCGGAGCCCCCGTCCACGTGACCAACCTGGCCGTCTCAGGCGCCACGACCGCGCTCTGCGCGCGCGATCAGCTGCCGCGGCTCGTGAACCCGCTCACCAAGCACCCCGAGGTGGTGACGGTCGCGATCGGCGCGAACGACATCGCCCAGTGGGATCCCGTTGCCTTCCACCGGAATCTCTCGGAGATCCTCGACGCTGTCCCCGAGCACGCCCTGGTGGCCGAGCTCCCCTGCTTCTTCACCCCGCGCGCCGAGCGGCGGGTCCGCACCGCGAATCGGATACTCCACACGCTCGCCGATGCCCGCGGCCTCACCGTCGTCCCCTTGCACGCGGCGACCAGGGCGCGCGGTCTGCGCGGCATTCTCACCGAGTTCGCCGCCGACGGCTTCCATCCGAGTGACAGCGGCTACGCGGTCTGGGCAGATACCTTCTGGCCATACGTCCGCGAGCGCGTCGACGCAACCCTTCGCGCACGTTCGACCGCGGCGGAGGCCGCAGGCTAGGCTCGTCTCCCATGGAGTCGCCGATCATCACCTACCTTCGCGGAGTCCTCGACGAGTTCTCCCAGCTCACCGATGGCGACCCGTATCCGGTGAACACCCCTGGCGGAAGCATCGACCCCGACGACTTCGCCATCGCACTCGCGACGGTCGACGGCCAGGTCTACGAGGTCGGCGACTCCGACAAGGAGTTTTTGCTGCAGTCCCTGTCGAAACCGCTGAGCTACGCGCTGGCGCTCAGCGACCTCGGAACCGAAGCCGTCGACGCGAAGGTCGACGTGGAACCGTCAGGGGACCCCTTCCACGAGATGTCGCTCGCGGAGGAGACGGGCCGGCCGGCGAACGCCATGATCAATGCCGGTGCGATCGCCATCGCGTCGCTCATCAAGGGGTCGGGAGGGCGGAGCGCGATCCGGAGGATCGTGGACACCTACTCCGCCTGCGCGGGGCGCACGCTGCGCACGAACGGCCGCGCCTACCAGGGCGAGCGCGCGATCAGCGACCGCAACCACGCGCTCGCCTACCTGCTGAGCTCGGTCGGCGTGATCGAGGGCCGCCCATCGGCCGCGCTCGAGACGTACCTCAGGCAGTGCACCGTCCAGGTGACGACCCGCGACCTCGCGATGATCGGGGCGACCCTCGCCAACGGGGGGACGAATCCGGTGACGGGCGTGGAGGCACTGGAGCCGCAGGCCGTCGAGCGCACCCTCTCCGTGATGATGACGTCGGGCATGTACGACGACGCCGGTGACTGGGTGGCGCAGGTCGGCATGCCCGCGAAGTCGGGAGTCGGGGGCGGCATCGTGGCAGTGCTCCCCGGGCAGGCGGGTCTCGCTGTCTTCTCCCCGCGCCTCGATCAGCACGGCAACAGCGTGCGGGGAGCGGCGACGTGCCGCCGAGTCTCGCAGGACATGGAGCTGCACTTCGTCAGGTCGGCTCGCGCCGGCCGTTCGGCCATCCGCAGCACCCACACGATCGACCGGGTGCCCTCGCGGATCCGGCGCACGGATGCGGCTGCCGCCGTGCTCACCGAGCACAGTCACCGCGCGGTCGTCGTCGAACTCTCCGGCGACCTCTTCTTCGCGGGCACCGAGTCCGTCGTCCGCGAGCTGAGCGACCTGCCGGACGAGGTGGAGCTCGCGGTGCTCGATCTGCGTCGCGTGAACGAGGTCGGGCCGCTCGCGCACTCCGTGCTGCCGCGAACCGCCGAACGATTCGAGGCCGAGGGGCGCCAGCTGATCCTCGTCGACCCCGACGGCCTCATCGACCACGCTTTCGGCGACGAGCACACCCGCACGTTCGACGCCCACGACCTCGCGATCATCCACTGCGAACGCACGATCCTCGAGCGCTACGGAGACGCCGACTCGATGCCCGTCGAGGTGCCGGTCGAAGACGCCCCTGCGCTGGCGATGCTCGACGCGGACGACCTGAGCGCCATCACCGCCCTCATGGAACCGGTCTCGTACGAGGCCGGCGAGGTGATCCGTCGGGTCGGGCAGCGGTTCGCCGGCGTGTTCTTCATCCTCTCTGGCACCGTCTCGACGATCGCGTCCGACACGGAGGGGAACCGCTTCCGGCTCAGCACGCTCAGCGCCGGCATGATGATCGGCGACCTCGCCCTCGCCGAGTCGGATCGGCAGGAGACCACCGTCAAAGCGGAATCCGATACCCGCGCGATGCTGCTGAGCGCGGACGCCATCGCCGCTCTGGAGTCCGACGACCCCGATCTCGCGGTCAGGCTCTGGCGGGCGCTGGCGCGCGAGGCGTACGTCCGAGTCGACGCCCACGCACGCGCCGTGGCCGCGAGGATCCGGGAGGTCGCCCCGTAGACCTCGGGAACGCGTCCGTGACCGGGGATCGGGTCGGGTAAGGTGAGTACGTCCTTCAGGGGAGGGCGTCTCTTCTGCACCGAACGGAGCACGCGATAGAGTTCATCGATTTTCTCGGCAAGCGCGCCGACGACATGCTGGAGCTGGGTCTCGGCCACGCAGCGGTGGTCGGCGTCTCCGTCGTCCTCGCCTCCGTGATCGGCATCTCCCTCGGCGTGCTCGTGTACCGGAACCGTCGCGCCAGGAACTTCGTGCTCTCCCTGACGGGGGCGATGCTGACGATCCCCTCGTTCGCGCTCTTCATCCTGCTCCTCGGCCCGCTGGGGCTCGGCGCCAGACCCGTCATCGTGGCCCTCACGATGTACGGGCTGATGCCCGTGATCCGCAACACCGTCGCCGGGCTCAACAGCGTCGACCCCGCCGTGTCCGAATCGGCGAAGGGGATGGGCCTGACCCGCGCGCAACGCCTGCTGCGCATCGAGCTCCCCCTCGCCTGGCCCATCATCCTGACGGGGATCCGCGTAACGACCCTCACCCTGCTCGGCATCGCCGCGATCGGCGCGATCGTGAACGGTCCAGGGTACGGCGAGCTCATCTTCACCGGGCTCGCCAGGGTGGGCACCCCGGTGGCGGTGAACCTCGTGCTCGCCGGCACGCTCGGGGTCGTGATCCTCGCGATCCTCTTCGACGTACTCTTCCACGTGGCTCGACGCCTCACGACCTCACAGGGACTCCGATGACCGACACCACAGCGAACGACATCATGATCCGTCTCGAGGGACTCTCGAAGCGCTACCCCGGCCAGCAGCGCGACGCCGTCGAGGCCCTCGACCTCGACATCCACCGCGGTGAGATCGTGGTCTTCGTCGGCCCATCGGGGTGCGGAAAGACCACCACCATGAAGATGATCAACCGGATCATCGAGCCCTCGACGGGTCGCATCCTTCTTGACGGCGACGACGTCACCGAGTCGAACCCCGACCAGCTGCGTCGGCGCATCGGATACGTGATCCAGCAGATCGGGCTGTTCCCGCACCTCACGATCGGCGAGAACATCGCGACGGTGCCGAAGCTGCTCGGCTGGAAGAAGGACCGCATCGCGGCCCGCGTGGACGAGCTCCTCACCACCGTCGGTATGGATCCAGCCGAGTACCGCGACCGCTACCCGAAGCAGCTCTCCGGCGGCCAGCAGCAGCGCATTGGAGTCGCGAGGGCGCTCGGCGCCGACCCCGATGTGCTGCTCATGGACGAGCCTTTCGGCGCGATCGACCCCATCACCCGCGACCGGCTGCAGAACGAACTGCTCCGGCTCCAGGCCGAGATGCGGAAGACCATCGTCTTCGTCACGCACGACATCGACGAGGCGATCAAGCTCGGCGATCGCATCGTGATCCTGCAGGAGGGCTCGCGCATCGCGCAGTACGATACGCCTGAGCGGATCCTCACCTCGCCGGCGAGCGACTTCGTCCGCAGCTTCATCGGCCGCGGAGCCTCGCTGAAGCGCCTCAACCTCACCCGCGTCTCGGACGTGCCGCTCAGAGGCTGGCCGACCGTCGACATCGAGACCCCTCCCGAAGCGGCGCTCGACGTGCTGCGCGGGGTCTCCGAGAGCGCACTCCTCGTTCTGGACGGCGCGCGGAGGCCCGTGAGCTGGGTCATCGCTGATGACCTGCGCGCCACTGAGGGGCGGTCCCTCGCCGAGCTGGGTGCGCCCGTCGACCACGCGGCAGCCCCCCGGGCTACGCTCAGCGACGTGCTCAACGAGCTGATCACCGCCAGTCACAGCGTCTCGGTCGTGCTCGACGACGCCGGCGTCTTCCGCGGCGTCATCGACTTCGAGCAGATCACCGAGACCATCAGGGAGATGCGCAGCGTCGCCGTGGACGAGGCCCGCGCAGGCCTGACCGACCCGGGAATCGGTCCCGCACCGCAGGAGCGCGTATGACCGCGACCACCGGGCTCTCCCCGACCGTCGCCGCGCCGGTGCAGCGTGAGCGCGGGCGTCGTGTTCCCTGGGGGCGGTATTTCACCATGCCCCTGGTGCTGGCCGGGGTGTGCCTCGCGCTCTTCCTGTACGTGCAGTCCCAGACCCTCGACACCATCGAGGCGCGTGCCCTCAGCCCAGCCCGATTGAGCACAGCCATCTGGCAGCACGTGCAGCTGGCGACCGTCTCGACGGTGTTCACCCTGCTCATCGCGGTGCCGCTCGGCGTCCTGATGAGCCGCCGATTCACGCGACGCATCCGGCCCGTGATCATCACGATCCTCACCCTCGGCCAGGCCGTCCCGACGATCGCGATCCTCGTGCTCCTTGCAGTGGCGTTCCTCTTCCTCGGCTTCCCCGCCGCGATTCTCGGTCTCGTGCTCTACGCGATCGTCCCGGTGCTGCTGAATACCATCGTCGGGCTGGAGCAGGTCGACGGCACCGTGCTCGAGGCCGGTCGAGGCATGGGCATGTCCCGCGGCACCGTCCTTCGGCGACTCGAGCTCCCGCTCGCCGTCCCCGTGATCCTCGCGGGCATCAGGACGGCGCTCGTCATCAACGTCGGCACCGCCACGCTCGTCACCTACATCAACGCGGGCGGCCTCGGCGACATCATCGTCGCCGGCCTGACGACGAACCGATTCGTCGTGCAGCTCGTCGGAGCCGTGCTCACCGCTGTGCTGGCATTGCTCATCGACTACCTGGCCGGAATCGCCGAGGACATGCTCCGCCCGAAAGGCCTCTGAGGCGCTTTCGCGCCGATCCCGTCCCGTGTCGTGAGACACGCGGAACACCACCCCGAACTGAGGAGAACCCATGAGAACACCGCGCAGAACCCTCTCAGCACTCACCGCAGGCGGGGCCGCACTGGCGCTCGCACTGACCGGCTGCAGTGACGGCGGCTCAGGTGGCGGCGAAGGCGAGCTGTCCGGCGCCTCACTCACCGTCGGCTCGAAGGAGTTCACCGAGTCGCACGTGCTCGCGCAGATCGCGATGGTCGCGCTCGAGCACGCCGGAGCCGACATTACCGACCAGACCGGCATCTCGGGCAGCGCCACGGTGCGCGAGGCGCTCGAGACTGGAGAGATCGACCTCTACTGGGACTACACCGGCACCGGATGGGTGAACATCCTCGGCAACACCACCGAGGACCTCCCGGAGGACCTCTACGGCGCCGTCGTCGAGGCCGACGCCGAGAACGGGATCGCCTGGCTCGAACCGGCGCACTTCGAGAACACCTACCGCATCGCGACCACCGAGGATTTCGCCGCCGAGCACGGTCTCACGAACATGACCGAGGCGGCGGAGTTCATCTCCGATCACCCGGATGAGTCGGCCGTCTGCGCGGCGAGCGAGTTCATCAACCGCGACGACGGGCTGCCCGGGCTCGAGGAGGACTACGGCTTCGAGTTCGGCGAGGTCGTCGAACTCGATCTGAACCTCATCTACACGCAGGTCGGCGACTCCTGCCAGTTCGGCGAGGTCTTCTCGACCGACGCGCGCATCTCCTCGAATGCGCTGGCGGTACTCGATGACGACGCGAACTTCTTCGTCCCGTACGCCGGCGTCGTGACCCTGCGGCAGGAGACGCTCGACGAGTATCCGGCGATCGCTGAGATCCTCGACCCGATCAGTGCGGAACTCACCGACGAGGTCATGATCGAGCTCAACGGCAAGGTCGACAACGACGGCGAGGACCCCCGCGACGTCGCCGAGGAGTGGCTGGAAGATCAGGGCTTCCTGTCCTGACCGAGCACCCTTACCGCCGTGGTGCGGGTCGCGGTCATGCCTCCGCGAAACGCACCACGGTGCGACCGGCGTCGATGCCAGGCAGCGCGTCGGTGAACATCCGGTAGTACGCGAGCTCCTCTCGGGTCCGGATCGGCGGGTCCAGCAACGACGCGTCGTGCGCGAGCTCCGCGTCGCTGACCCGTCCGCCGTAGTGCTCGCGCAGCACGTCATTCATGCCGGTCCCCTGCCCGAACTGCTCCTTACGGCGCCAGAGCACCTCATCGGGCAGCCACCCGTCGAATGCCCGCCGCAGCAGCCACTTGGCGGGGCGACCCTCGGCGACGAGCTTCCACGCGGGCGGCAACGCCATCGCGAGCTCCACGACGTCGAGGTCGAGAAACGGCATGCGCGCTTCGAGACCGTGGGTGGCCGCCATGCGATCGACCCGCTGGAGGCCGCCGGCGTGCATGCCTCGAAGCGTCTCGACGAGTTCCGAGTGGAGGTCGTCGGCGTCCCCGTGCCTCCCGAAGTGCTCGTATCCCGCGAACAGCTCATCGGCTCCCTCGCCCGCGAGCACCACGCCGACGTGATGCGCCGCGAGTTCGGCGACCAGGTAGTGCGGCACGGCGCTGTGGACCAGGGTCGGGTCGAAGGCCTCGAGGTCCGCGATGATCTGCGGAACCAGAGCGATCGCTTCCTCGCCGGTGTAGACGTGTTCGCGGTGCGTCGTGCGCAGGTGGAGCGCGACGGCGCGCGCGCTCTCGAGATCGCTGCTCCCCTCGATCCCGACGGAGAAGGTCGGCATGCGGACTCCGCGCTCCGCCGCGATCCGGCTCGCGATCGCCGCGACGATGCTGGAGTCCACTCCTCCCGAGAGCAGGATTCCCGCCGGGACATCCGCGTCAAGTTGGCGTTCCACGGCCCGCGTGAGCGTCTCCCTGACCGCGCCGAAGACCCACTCGGGCGGCATCTCGTCGGGCGCCCGGCTCTGCAGGAGCACCGGGGACCGCCCGGGAGGGTCGGGAAACGCGACGAGACCGGTCTCCGGCGTCCAGGAGTGCCCGGGAGGGAACGGCCGCACCTCGCTCCGCCACTCCGCATCGAACGCTTTCATCTCGGAGGCGAAGAGCACGGTGCCGTCGCGCTCGGCCCAGTACAGCGGTGCGATCCCGAACACGTCCCTCGTCGCGGCGAAGCTGCCGTCTTCACCGACGATCACGAGCGCGAAGGATCCCCAGAGGCGGTGGAACGCCGCGAGGCCGCTGGCCGAGAAGTACCGGAGCGCCACCTCGAGGTCCGTCGAAGTGTGGAATCGATCCTCACCGATCTCCGATCGGATGCGCCGATGGTTGTAGATCTCGCCGTCCCCGGCGAGCCACGATCCGTGTCCGTCGCCGGTCAGGCCGGGTGGCGTCACGGTATCGGCGAGATCACGGATGGAGAGCCGCGCCGTTCCGATCCACGCGTGTTCAAGTGCGCGGTGGTCGAGCCCGTCGGGTCCGCGGTGCCGCATCCGCTCGAGCATGCGGAGCCCCTCGGCCTCGTCGAATGCTCCGTACGCCGCTGCGATCGCCGACATGTCGCCTCCCCTTCACTGCGGCTCCCCGCTGTCCCACGCAGGCGCTCGGGAGCACGACGGGGCCACTCTACGGGGAATACATCAACAAACGTCGAGATACAGCACAGTCCCAGACAGAGAGCGCCTCGCGATACCGGTGATCTCGCTCAGCCCGCCGGATCCTCGAGCACCTCGGTCACGAGGGCGGCGATGGCGCTGCGCTCCGACCGGGTCAGGGTGACGTGCCCGAAGAGCGCGTGGCCCTTCAGCTTCTCGATCACCGCAGCGATGCCGTCGTGGCGCCCGACCCTGAGGTTGTCGCGCTGCGCGACATCGTGGGTGAGGACCACCCGGGAGTTCTGGCCGATGCGGCTCAGCATCGTGAGCAGCACGCCCCGCTCGAGCGACTGAGCTTCGTCGACGATCACGAACGCGTCGTGCAGCGAACGTCCGCGGATGTGGGTGAGCGGCATGACCTCCACCAGTCCTCGAGCGACCACCTCGTCGAGCACGTTCTCCGAAACGATCGACCCGAGCGTGTCAAAGACCGCCTCGGCCCACGGGTTCATCTTCTCTTGCTGATCGCCGGGCAGGTACCCGAGTTCCTGCCCACCGACGGCGTACAGCGGACGGAAGACCATGACCTTCCGGTGCTGCCGCCGCTCGAGCACGGCCTCGAGCCCTGCGGCGAGCGCCAACGCCGACTTTCCCGTTCCCGCGCGCCCGCCGAGGGACACGATGCCGACGCTCGGGTCGAGGAGGAGGTCGATGGCGAGGCGCTGCTCCGCACTCCGCCCCAAGACGCCGAACACCTCGCGGTCGCCCCGGACGAGCGCGAGCGACCGATCCGCTGTGACCCTGCCGAGCGCCGATCCCCGCTGGGAGGTCAGGATCAGTCCGGTCCCGACCGGCACCCCCGCCGTCTCGTCCGCTTCGGGGAGCCGGCCCTCGCTCCAGAGGTCAGCCATGCGCTCCTCGGCGAGACTCACCTCCACGATCCCGGTGTACCCGTCGTCGCCGATCTGCTCGGCGAGGTACTCGTCGGCGCCGAGCCCGATAGCCGCCGCTTTGACACGCATCGGCAGGTCCTTGGACACGATCGTCACGTCCGCGCCCTCCTCGGCGAGGTTGTGGGCGACCGCGAGGATCCTGGTGTCGTTGTCCCCCAGCCGGAGGCCCCTGGGGAGACCCGTGTCTGCCCCGTGGTTCAGCTCCACCCTGAGCGTGCCGCCGTCGTTGCCGACGGGAACGGGGAGGTCGAGGCGGCCGTGCTGGTCACGCAGGTCGTCGAGGAACCGCAGCGCACGGCGCGCGAAGTACCCGAGCTCCGGGTCCTGGCGCTTCTTCTCGAGCTCGGTGACGACGACGATCGGGATCACGACCTCGTGTTCGGCGAACCGCAGTGGAGCGGTCGGATCGCCGAGGAGGACCGAGGTGTCGAGCACGTAGGTGCAGACCCCTGAGTCGCGGGTGCTGGGGGTGGTGTCCGCCATGAGGGCTCCTTCTGGACTGGGAGAGCAAGACCTGGACAGGGCTTACGCTACGCCGCGGGAGCGTCGCGGCACGCGCGACATGCCCGGACTGCCAAGTTCCCCCGAGTGGATTCCCTGCGTCACGCAAACGTCACCGATTCGACATCGAACCGTCACCACCAAGGTCGTATAATTTTTGGCCTGACCGGGCCTGGACCACCGAAATCTCCGCGGAACTCCGGTTCATTCCCGGCCTCGGGCCATTCCCATCGGATACCTCAAGGGTTTACTACTGAGGTGTGAGGCGACGATACTGTGTCTTCACTCTGAACTCCTGAGATCCTGTTATGCCTCACCCGACGATGACTAAGCTGGATCCATGACTGATGCGAGAGTGGTTCGAACTCGAGCAGCACTGCACCGGGCCGCAACCCGCCTCGCCTCCGAGCGAGCGGTCTCCGCGATTACGGTGTCGGATCTGGCTGCCGAGGCGGGTATCAACCGCGCTACCTTCTACAAGCACTACATCTCCCCGAACGAGGCGCTCGCCGCCCCGCTTCGCGAAGACCTCTCCCTCGTGCGCGACCGTGATCCGCAGGAGGGGACGTCGCTCGCAGCGGTGATCGAAGCGCTGCTCACCGAGACGCTCGACCACATCTCCCGGTTCACGGACGTCTACACGACCGCGGTGGAGCAGCCCCTCGACGGCGTGGTATCGAACGTGCTGAGCGAGCACTTCACCGCTGTGATCACCCGGTTCGCGGAGTCGCGCGACGGCATCCCCGCCGCGGCCGACACCGATCCGGCGCTCACCGCACGCTTCATCGGGTCGGGAGTGGCCGGAGCGATCGAGGCCTGGCTCCGTGCAGGGTCGAGCGACCGTCAGAGCCTGCTCCGGGTCATCTCCACGTGCCTGCCCGGATGGGCGCACGAGGAGCGCACGCCCATCCGTTGAGGCGACGCGTCAGAACGCCGCGATCCCCGTGAGCGCGCGGCCGATCACGAGCTGGTGCACCTCGTCTGTGCCCTCGTAGGTCCGCACGGACTCGAGGTTGGCCATGTGGCGCATCACCGGGAAATCACTGGTGATGCCGTCGCCGCCGAGGATGGACCGGACGGTCCCTGCGATCTTGATGGCCTCGCGCACGCTGTTGAGCTTGCCGACGGAGATCTGCGCGTGCGTGAGCGTGCCGGCGTCCTTCTCCCTGCCGAGGTGGAGGGCGAGCAGCATCCCCTTCTCGTACTCGACGAAGCAGTCCGCGAGCTTCGCCTGCGTCAGCTGCTTGCCCCCGATGGGCGCCCCGAACACCTCACGGGTCTGCGCCCGGTCGACGGCGACCTCCAAGCAGTCGCGCGCCGCACCCATCGCGCCCCACACGATGCCGTACCTGGCCTCATTCAGGCATTTGAAGGGCGCTGAGAGGCCCCGCGCCTCCGGCAGCATCGCCTCCGCGGGCAGTCGCACGTCGGTGAGCTCGATCTCGCACTGGAGCGAGGCGCGCATCGACAGCTTGTTCTCGATCGCCGTCGCCGAGAACCCCTGCGTGGATGTCGGGACGACGAACCCGCGGACCACCCCCTCCTCATCCTTCGCCCAGATCACCGCGACCTCAGCAATGGTGGCGAGGCCGATCCAGCGCTTCTTGCCGTTGAGTACCCACTCGTCTCCCTCGCGCCGAGCGCTGGTGAGCATGGTGTTCGGATCGGATCCGCCCTGCGGCTCCGTCAGTCCGAAGCAGCCGATCGCCTCGCCGCGGCCCATGCGCGGCAGCCAGGTCTGCTTCTGCTCCTCGGAGCCGAACTTCGAGATCGCTCCCATCGCGAGCGAGCCCTGCACCGAAAGCGCCGTACGGAAACCCGAGTCGACCGCTTCGAACTCCATCGCCACGAGACCGTAGGCGATCGACGATGCTCCCGGCAGACCGTACCCGTGCAGGTACATGCCGAAGGCCCCGAGCTCTCCCACCTCGGGCATCAGTTCGACCGGCAGCCGTCGATCCTCGAATGCCTGGTCGATGATCGGCCTGATACGCGTCTGCGCGAACTCTCGGGCGCGCATCTGCCACTCGCGCTCCTCGTCGCTCACGAACGCGGAGATATCGAACAGTGCGTCAACGGACGTCGTCATGGGATTCCTTCGGGGTCGCGACGGGCGGCTCTCGCCAGTTCCCGTCGTCATCGTGGGCGCCCAGAGCGGGCGGGGGCAGGAGGTACGTCGCAGGGGTCGCCGAGAGGCCGATCGGGTTGGCGATCGAACGGACGGCGTGCACCGCGCCGTCCTCACCCGTAGCGTCGAGCGCCACCACGGGCGCGAGCCCGAGCGAGTCGGCGAGGTCGATCGCCTGCCCGACGGAGTTCACACGACCGGCGGGAATCGCACTGGCCGTCAGCTCAGCGATCCACTCGGCCGCCTCCCGCGTGGCGAGGCGATCCTCAAGGAGTTCCCTGAGGGCATCGCGGTGCGCGACCCGATCCCGGTTGGTCGCGAACCTCGGATCACCGGCGAGATCCGGCGAGCCGAGCACCGAACACAGACGCCCGAACTGGGCATCCGTGCCGACCGCCACCGCGATCGGCTGGTCCGCGGCGCGTAGGGTCTCATAGGGAGCGATCGACGGGTGCGCGTTCCCCATGCGTTCCGGAGACTCGCCCGTCTCGAGCGTTGATGACGCCTGATTCGCGAGGGCGGAGAGCAGGGATCCGAGCAGCGTCACGGACACCCTCTGACCGCGTCCGGACTGCGGAGTTCCCGGCGTATCGCGTGCCCGGAGCGCCGCCTGAATGCCGATCACCGCGTTCTGTCCGGTGAGGATGTCGACGAGCGCGACGCCCACCTTCGTCGGTGCGCCCCCGTCGGCGTCCGGCGCACCGGTGATGCTCATGAGTCCGCCGACCGCCTGGACGAGCAGGTCGTACCCCGGAAGCTCGGCACCCCCGGCATCTCCGAATCCCGTGATGGAGCAGTAGACGACCCCTGGATTGCGCGCCGAGATCGCATCGTAGTCGAGCCCGAAGCGCTCCATCGTCCCCGGGCGGAAGTTCTCGATGACGACGTCGGCCGTCTCAGCGATCCGGCGCGCGCGCTCGAGTCCAGTGGGGTCGCGCAGATCGCACACCACTGACCGCTTCCCCCTGTTCGTCCCGGCGAAGTACGTGCTCGACCCTGCGGCGTTCACGGGAGGCGCCCACTGACGGGTGCCGTCACCATCGGGGCTCTCGATCTTGATGACGTCAGCGCCGAGATCCGCGAGCATCATCGTGGCGTGCGGGCCTGCGAGCACGCGCGAGAAATCGGCCACCCGGATCCCGGAGAGCGCACCGCGCCCCATCATCGCATCATCGGTCATCGGTTCTCGGCCTGCCGCAGTCGTCCACATGTCAGTAGAGCAGGAACTGGGCCGTGTCCTTCCCCTGGAAGTCTCCCACCTTCACCTTGAGGTGGTAGGAGGAGCCGTCAGCGGGAACGGGGTCCCTCGTGATGTCGCAAGTTTCCGCGCTCGACCGGGTGCGATCCCACGCGACCGTCTCCGTCTCGAGTGGCTCGCCCGGCTGCAACTCCACGTTCAGGTGCTCCGGATCCTCCTGGCAGTCCTTCGACCGCCACACCGCATCGTCGCCGCTCGTGATCTCGAACTCCTGCATCGCGGTACCGAGGTCGGCCGCGCAGACCTCCTCGCCCGTGTTCTCGATCGACATCGACAGCGCGGGCTGCTCTCCCTCGGCGTAGCTCGTCTGATCCGTCGTTGGCGTCACCGTCACCGCACCCTCGGCGCACTCGGGGATCTCTCCGTCGGGCGTCGCCGTTTCCTCCCCGACGATGTCCTCGGGCACGCTGACCTCCGACGCTCCCCCAGCGCCTCCGCTCGCCCCCGGCCGCACGAAGATCAGCACGATCACCGCGATGACCGCGACGATTCCGGCGAGCACCATGAGGCGCCGCCGAATGTAGACCTTCCGATCCTTCGGCCCCACGGGGTTGCGCAACGTCGACATATCGTCAGCGTAACCCTGTCACATCGAAACGGCGTGCAGGCACGCGCAGAAGCGTTCAGTCGGCCGCCTGCGAGGAATCGAGGTGCTTGAGCATCCGCGTGTTCCCGAGCGTGTTCGGTTTCACCCGCGCCAGATCGAGGAACTCCGCCACACCCTCGTCGTTGGAGCGGAGAAGCTCGGCGTAGACGTCGGCGGCAACCAGTTCGGCATCCTCTTCCACCGGCGAGAACCCGTGTCGGCTGAAGAAATCCACCTCGAACGTCAGACAGAACAGCTGGCTGAGCCCCAGGTCGCGGGCCCGTTGCTCCAGAGCGTCGAGAAGCTGATGCCCGATCCCACGGCCGAGCCACTGCTCGGACACGCCGAGCGTGCGCACCTCGCCCAGTCGCTCCCACATCACGTGGACCGCCCCGTACCCGATCACCCGGTCCTCATCATCGACTGCGACCAGAAATTCCGGCACATCGCCGTAGAGCACCACCAGATCTTTGCCGAGCAGAATACGTCGCTCCACCAGCGGGGACATGAGCTCGACCATCTGCGGGATGTCTGAGGTGCGCGCGGGACGAATGCGCACGGGAGCGTGAGCTGGCATGCGGTCTAGCCTAGCGACTGGACGGGTCCTGCGCCGACCCACCGACGTGCACAGCGGGTCGGCGGGTCGGTCGGCGGCGCGGGTCAGCGGTGCGTGCCGAGTTCGTGCCCGGGATGATCGTCGCGGTGGGGTTCGTGCAGTTCGTGCAGCGAGCCGACGACGTCTCCGTGCAAGAAGTCATCGATGAGCGCGTCGACCGCGATTCCCTCCCCGGTGCCCGGGAGCATCTCGAGACGAATACCGCCGGTCGTGGTCACCACTTTGCGTTCCATGCTTCATCGTACGTCCGGGATGCAGAAAAAGGGAATAGTGATCTCCGCGCACGACGAAGGGCCGCCATCCCTGAGGATGACGGCCCTTCGCTCGTTGGGCGCTTTCCGGCTACTCTCCCGTGCCCGGGGTCGCCGCCGTGGACGCGACTGCGGCCGCCGAGGAGGCCGCGCCCGATTCCTGTGCACCGTCGCCGGAGCGATCGGTCTCGAACGTGAACGCGCCGTCCACGAAGTCGACCTTCACCAGGTCGCCGGCGAGCAGCTCGGCTCCGAGGATCTTCTCCGACAGCGGATCTTCGATCTCGCGCTGCATGGCGCGGCGCAGCGGGCGGGCACCGAGCGTCGGGTCGTACCCGACCTCGATGAGCCGTTCCTTGGCCGACAGCGAGATCTCGATGCGCATGTCACGGTCGTAGAGGCGGTCGCGCAGGTTCTTGACGAACAGGTCGACGATCTGCAACAGCTCGTCCTTGGAGAGCTGGGGGAAGACGATCGTGTCGTCGACACGGTTCAGGAACTCCGGCTTGAAGTGCTTCTTGAGCTCCTCGTTCACCTTGCCCTTCATCGTGTCGTACCCGACGCGGCTGTCGCCCTCGATCTGGAACCCGACCGGGCCACCCGCGATCGCCGACGAGCCGAGGTTCGTCGTCATGATGATCACGGTGTTCTTGAAGTCGATGACCCGCCCCTGACCGTCCGTCAGGCGCCCCTCTTCGAGAATCTGCAGCAGCGAGTTGAAGATGTCCGGGTGCGCCTTCTCGATCTCGTCGAACAGCACCACCGAGAACGGCTTGCGGCGCACCTTCTCGGTGAGCTGGCCGCCCTCTTCGAAACCGACGAATCCGGGGGGCGCACCGAACAGGCGCGAAACAGTGTGCTTCTCGCCGTACTCCGACATGTCGAGCGAGATCAGTGCATCCTCGTCGTCGAACAGGAACTCCGCGAGTGCCTTGGCGAGCTCGGTCTTACCGACGCCCGTGGGGCCGGCGAAGATGAACGAGCCGGAGGGGCGCTTCGGATCCTTCAGGCCGGCACGCTGACGTCGGATCGTCTTCGCGAGCGCCGAGATGGCCTCGTCCTGACCGATGACCCGCTGGTGCAGGGCATCCTCCATGAAGCGGAGACGGCTCGTCTCCTCCTCAGTGAGCTTGAACACCGGGATCCCGGTCGCCTGCGCGAGCACCTCGGCGATGAGTCCCTCATCGACCTCGGCGTTCGTCGCGACATCGCCCTTCCGCCACTGCTTCTCGAGCTGGAGACGCTCGGCGATCAGTTTCTTCTCCTCGTCCCGCTTGTTCGCGGCGAGCTCGAAGTCCTGGTTCTCGATCGCCTGCTCCTTGTCGGCGCGAACGACGGCGATCTTCTCGTCGAACTCGCGCAGCTCGGGCGGGCTCGACAGGATCGACAGGCGCAGGCGGGCACCGGCCTCGTCGATCAGGTCGATGGCCTTGTCCGGAAGGTAGCGATCCTGCACGTACCGGTCGGCGAGGTTCGCAGCAGCGACCAGCGCGCCATCCGTGATCGACACCTTGTGGTGCGCTTCGTAGCGGTCGCGCAGACCCTTCAAGATGTTGATCGAGTGCGGGATCGACGGCTCGTTCACCATGATGGACTGGAAGCGGCGCTCGAGCGCGGCGTCCTTCTCGAAGTGCTTGCGGAACTCGTCCAGCGTCGTCGCGCCGATCGTCTGCAACTCGCCCCGAGCCAGCATGGGCTTCAGGATGTTCGCAGCGTCGATCGCGCCTTCCGCGGCACCCGCACCCACGAGCGTGTGGATCTCGTCGATGAAGATGATGATGTCACCGCGGTTGCGGATCTCCTTGGTGACCTTCTTCAGGCGCTCCTCGAAGTCGCCGCGGTAGCGGCTGCCGGCGATGAGCGATCCGAGATCGAGGACGTAGACCTGCTTGTCCTTCAGGATCTCGGGAACCTGGTTCTTCACGATCGCCTGGGCGAGACCCTCCACGACGGCGGTCTTGCCGACGCCGGGCTCACCGATCAGCACGGGGTTGTTCTTCGAGCGGCGCGAGAGGATCTGCATGACCCGCTCGACCTCCTTCTCACGACCGATGACCGGGTCGAGCTTGCCCTCCCTGGCGGCCTGCGTCAGGTTGCGGCCGAACTGGTCGAGCACCTGGGAACCCTTGGTGTTCCCCTCAGGCTGCTCACCGCCGCCCACCGCGACGGACTCCTTGCCGGCCTGGTAGCCGGAGAGGAGCTGGATCACGGTCTGCCGCACCCGGTTCAGGTCGGCACCGAGCTTGACGAGCACCTGGGCGGCGACGCCTTCACCCTCGCGGATGAGACCGAGCAGGATGTGCTCGGTACCGATGTAGTTGTGACCGAGCTGCAGCGCTTCGCGCAGGCTCAGTTCCAGCACCTTCTTGGCGCGCGGGGTGAACGGAATGTGCCCCGCAGGCGGCTGCTGGCCGGTGCCGATGATGTCGGTCACCTGCTCGCGGACGGCGTCCAGCGAGATATCGAGCTGCTCAAGCGCCTTCGCGGCGACGCCTTCACCCTCGTGAATCAGCCCGAGCAGGATGTGCTCGGTACCGATGTAGTTGTGGTTGAGCATCTTCGCCTCTTCCTGGGCGAGGACGACGACACGGCGAGCCCTGTCGGTGAATCTCTCAAACATCAATAACCTCCCGCGGCTGGGTTCGTCGACGGTGCGACCTCAGCCGATGAGACAAGAATACGTGCCGCGTCGAGCGATTGGGGCCGTGTTCGCCGCAGGCGTGACGCCCTGCCCAACGCATCACGAGAAGGCCTGCTGGAGATACCTCCGATCGTCCACGAACCGGGGATGTTCCCGTTCAGTCCAACCGCGGGTCGCCCGTCGAAGGGAAGATCTGCGCCGAAATCGCCTGCACGTCACGATCGAGGCCGTCGAACCGCCGGTCCATATCGGCGAATCGGCGGTACACCTCGTCGAACCGGTGCCCCCATCACGCCTGATTTCGTTCCAGTCTCCAAGCACTGAGGAGGGGGGGCACTCCTCACCCATCGAAGGAATGTGCATAACTCGCGGGAGCCAGGCGTGGACTCGACTCTGTGGACGAGTTCTTACCCGAGCGGGGAACCGAGCGCCCACGAGGCGGCCTCGAACGCCCGCACTGTCCAGAACAGCTTCTCGGCGTCTTGCGGAGTCGGCCAGCTCGAGAGCTTGACACCGACGACACCGGTCGCGCGATTCATGTAGATCATCTGCCCGTGGATGCCGAGCGCCAGCATGACATCGGCGCTCTCACCTGGAAACCAGAACCCGTTGCGGTACATGCCGCCCGGCATGAACGTGGGTTCGTGCGCTCGAGCAAATGCTTCGCGCGAGTCGGGTCCGCCCGTGAACGTGTCATCGACCCACCAGGCGGGCAGCACGGGAACCCCGTCGAGCGCGAGGCCACCATGCGTGTACAGGTTGCCGAACCGCGCCAGATCGCGCAGCGCCGCTGAGACGCCGCCGTCAAACATGCCGGCGCCCGCGCTGTCGATGCCGACGTGGGCATCGAACTCGGCACCCATCGGCTGCCACAGCAGCTCCGACATCACGTCACCGGCCCGACGCGCGGTCGCCCCCTCGATCACGAACCCGAGCACGTCCGTCTCGCAGGACTTGTAGTCGAACGGTCCGCCATGCGGGCCTTTCTGTCGCAGTGTCGCGAGAAAGCCGAGCAGCGTCCCAGGCACGCCCTGGTGCTTCTTCGGCGCCCAGCCGATCGCCTCCTCCAGGAGCCGGACCTCGGCGTTCTCATCGAGGTACTGCTCCGAGAACTGGACGCCGGTCCGCATGTCGACGAGGTGTCGTACGAGCGCGTCGTCGTACCCCGACCCGGCGAGTTGCGGCACGTAGAGCGTGACCGGGGCGTCGAGATCGAGCTGCCCCGCAGATGCGAGCAGGCCTGCAGTCGTCGCGGTCAGCGACTTCGAGACCGACATGAGCAGGTGCATGCCGCCTGGCACGAGCGTACCGAGGTACTGCTCCCCGACGACAGCGCCGCGGTGGGTGACCATCCACCCGTCGGTCTGCGTCATCGCCATCACCTCGGCGAAGCTCGCGCTCCGGTCTTCGAAGGGATGCTCCACCTGCAGCGCAGCCAGGTCCGTCGGACGGTACGGCAGGTCAGTCACCCTGGCGCCCCTGCCGATGCGGTGCACCGGCAGGAACGACTGGATGTTCTGCATGGACCACTGGAGGTACGGCGCGAACTGCCACTGGTCGAGCGGCGGAGCGGGCATCCCGGCGTCGCCGGACCCACCGATCTGGTGGTCGGTCTCGAAGTTCATCAGAGGTATCTTAGCGGTCACTTGCCCTTGGTCGGTGCGGGCTTCGGCGCAGGTTCGCCGCTCTCGATCGGCGTCGCGCTGTACATGCCGCGGATCGCGTCGACGAGGTACTTCGCGTGCAGGGTGAGGCCTCCATGACTCGCCTCCAGGTGCGCCTTGGTGACCAGGATGCCCAGGTCGGCGCCCTTCCACCGGTAGTCGCCGCTGTTGTAGATGCGCAGGAAGAATGCCTCGTGCTCTCCGGAGAGGAGGTGCCAATCGAGGTCGCCGTGCGTGTAGACGAGATTCCCGTAGTGATCCAGCACATAGCGACCCGTCCGCGGTGCCACGTCGATCCGCTCGACGGTGTCCACCGTCTGCTTGATGACCATGTGGCTCCACTCGTCCTCGGACGCGAGCTCCTCCCAGCGCGAGTTGATCTCATCGACGTCGATATCGAAGTCGATGCCCGAGTACTCGAGCAGGTGGAACGCGAAGAGCGGAACGTCTGCATAGGCGCCGGCCGTCACGTTCGTGATGGCGGAAGCGCCGCTGATGCGCGGATTCAACTCGCCGAGGTAGACGTCCCCCGTATCCGTATCGAGGAGGACGTCGACCTCGAAGAATCCGCGGTACCCCTCCTTGGCGAGTCGGTCGCCGAGCTTGCGGACCAGCTGGACCGCCGCGTGCCGACTCTCGTCGTCGAGCACGGTCGGGAACATCTCGTTCCCCGCCCAGCCCCCGCGGTACGGCGTGAGGTCGGCGTGCCCGGTGATCTCGGTCATGCACGGCCCGACGACGGTTCCGTTGCGCGTGAGTACGGCCTCGATCGCGATGGGGCGGTTGTTGATCCGCTTCATCACCTTGATCTCAACACCCGTGACCTCGTCGGCGATGGCCGCGAACTCGGCCTCGCTGGTCACGAAGTAGGTGGTCTTCCCCGAATCGCCGTAGGCGGTCTGGATCACCAGATCCTGACCGAGTCCTGCCTTCTCGGTGACCTTGACGAGCTCGTCCCAGCCCTCCACCGTCGTGAGCACGTTCGGCACGCTCGGAACGCCAACCGAATCCGCGATCTGCGTCGTCACGATCTTCGAGTCCAGTCGCTCGCGCAGGTCGTGGCTCGGCAGGATCAGCTCGTAATCGAGCTCCTCGCAGATCCTGGCGGTCTCCTCGTCGAAGAAGACCATGACGACCTGCGGCCGCTTACCGGCGGGGGTGCGCCGTTCGATATGCGCCCGCACCTCATGGTTGCGCAGCAACCAGTTGTTGATGTCCTCACCGCTCTCGAACTCGCGCTGCGCTCGTCCCGTCGGGCTGAAGACGCGGGGGTGCGTCCCGTCCCAGCTGTCGTAGTAGGTGATGTATGAGAAGCCGCGCACCCAGCGGTCGAGGCCCAGCAGGTTGAACGCCGTCGCCCCGACGAAGAAGACGGGGGTGTCGCTCGTACGCAGGTAATGCCTGATCTCCGAGATGTTCTTCAGCTTCGTGAACTTGCTGCGGCCGATCGTCACGGGGCCGGTCTGCGGGCCCTTGCGGGGGCGCTTCCGACGCGCCAGAGACTTCCGCGCTTTCGGAGCGGCCGGCGCCTCGGCGGTGCTCGATGCCTGCACATCCGTGTCTGCCGCCTTCGCGGGAACCGACTTCGCAGCGGCTTCCTTCGCCGGAGCCGACTTCGCAGCGGCCGACTTCGCAGCGGCCGACTTGGTGGCTGCAGACTTCGCAGTGGTCTTGCGGGTCGGGGTCTTCTTCGCAGCGGTCTTCTTCGCGGGAGCCTTCTTCGCGGCAGGCTTTGACGCCTCAGACTTCGACGCCGCAGACTTCGAGGCCTCCGTCTTCGCTGCGCCGGATGCGGCCGAAGCCGGCTCGGCCGACGAACTGGATGGTGCCGCCGCCGCGGACGCGGCGTCGGGTGCGGGAGTGGACGTGGATTCAGCTTGACGCGCCATTGCGTTTTCCTCTCATCGAGAACGTACGCTGATCCTGCCACGCCCACGGCCCCGTTGCCAAAACGAGATGCGCAACCGGTGTGGTGCAACGCGCCGTGCGGACTACTGCAGGGCGGAGGTGAGTCGCGCGAGGTTGTCCATGAGCTGCCACCTCAGCGGCTGACGCGACCACTCCTCTGCCGTCATCTCACGGGAGTTCTCTCGGTAGTAGTCGTTCACGCGGTCGAGCTCGCGGACGAAGTCCTGGCCGTGCACCACCATGGAGACTTCCATGTTCAGGCCGAACGACCGCTGATCCATGTTCGACGAACCGATGACGGCGACCTCGTCATCGACGGTGAAGTGCTTGGAGTGGAGGATGTAAGGCGGTCGGAACATGTGGATCCGCACGCCGGCCCGCAGGAGCTCTTCGTAGTACGAGCGCTGCGCGTGGTACACGACGGGCTGGTCCCCGATTTCGGACACGAAGAGCTCGACGCGCACTCCGCGACCTGTCGCGGCCCGGATCGCATTCATGATCGAGCCGTCGGGCACGAAGTACGGGCTGGTGATGCTGATCCTGGAGACCGCGGTGTACATGAGCGCGACGAACACCTGCAGGTTGTTCTCGCTCACGTACCCTGGCCCGCTCGGCACGATCTGACAGTCAAGATCACCGGGCTGCGGCACCGCGATCTCGTTTTCGGCGAGGTGCTCAAGGTACTCGCCGGTCTCGAGGAACCAGTCGCCCTGGAAGACCGCTTCGAGCCCGAGCACGACGGGGCCCTCGACCCGCACCATGAGGTCCTTCCAGTGCAGGCCGCGGCGGCGGTTTGAGCGTTTGTTGTAGCTCGAGTCCACGAGGTTCTGCGAGCCCATGAACCCGACCTCGCCGTCCACGACGACGATCTTGCGATGGTTGCGGAGGTCGGGTCGCTGGTACTCGCCGCGCCAGGGTCGCACGGGCAACATGTACGACCACTGCGCGCCGATCTCCGTGAGCCGGTCGGCGGTGCGCTTCATCCCAGGGTTGCGCACCGACGAGATGTGATCGAGCAGCACGCGCACCTCGACTCCGCGGCGCCGCACGTCCTCCAGTGCGTCGAACACGACCGCGGTCGTGGAGTCGAAGACGAGGATGTAGAACTCGATGTGCACGTATTCGCGCGCCGTGCGGATCGCCTCCGCCATGCTCGCGAACGATCCCTCGTAGTCAGTGTGGAGCCGAGCGCGATTCCCCCTGAGCATCGGCTGCGCCCCGAGCGACCGACCGAGCTTCACAGCGCCGAAGACACCGAGGGGCAGATCGATGGCCCGCGTGACCAGGGCCTCCTCTTCGCGGGTCGCGATCTCGGCAACGAGCTCGTTGATGGCCTCCTGCTTCTGGACGCGAGCTTTCGGCAGGCGGTTGCTGCCGATGATCAGGAAGAGGATGAGTCCGGGGATGGGGAAGAAGAAGATCGCGAGCAGCCACGCCATGCCCGAGGTGGGGCGGCGGTTTCGCGGGACGACGAAGAGCGCCACGACGCGGATCACGAGGTCGATGAAGACCGGAACGAGCGCCCAACTCCACGACCAGTCCGAGAGCACCGCTGCGATCGCTTCCATGGCGCCCTCTCCGTCGGCCCGAGTTCATCCCCTCCTGGTACTGTACCGGGCCTGGGATCAGGGAAGCGCCTCAGGCGTCAGCTGCGCGCGTCCGAAGCGGCCGGTTCTTCCCCGCGCGGCGGCAACCCCATGCGGGCCCGCTCCTCGGCTTCCATCTCGCGGTACACCCGGCGTTCAGTGCGGTCCGCGCGGAGAATGAGACGCATCACGACGAAGAAGAAGATGCCGATGAGCACGGTCGGGGTGATCGACCAGAGGGCGTTCAGCCACCAGTTGTCCATGGGCACCAGGATACGACACCCGTCTGAGAGCGCCGTCCCTGCCGACCGGGCTACTTGACGAGCGGGAAGAGGATCGTCTCGCGGATCCCGAGACCCGTCAGAGCCATCAGCAGACGATCGATGCCCATGCCCATGCCCCCCGACGGCGGCATGCCGTGCTCGAGGGCCCGCAGGAACTCCTCGTCGACGCGCATCGCCTCATCATCGCCGCGGGCGGCCTGCGCGGCCTGCTCCACGAAGCGCTCGCGCTGCACGACGGGGTCGACCAGCTCGGAGTAGCCGGTGGCCAGCTCGAAGCCCCGCACATAGAGGTCCCACTTCTCCACGACACCCGGAATCGAACGGTGGTGACGGGTCAGCGGGCTCGTCTCAACCGGGAAGTCCATGACGAAGGTGGGTCGCGTGAGGCCGTCCTTCACGAAGTGCTCCCACAGCTCCTCGACGAGCTTTCCGTGATTCGGCAGCTTGACCTCGACGCCTTCAGCGTCGGCGAGCGCCTGGAGTTCGGCCACGGAGGTCTCCGGCGTGATCTCGCGACCTGCCGCTTCGGAGAGGGTCCCGTACATCGAGATGCGATCCCAGTCTCCACCGAGATCGAAGAGGGTGCCGTCGGCCCAGAGCACGGTGTGCGAGCCGGCCCGCTCCGTGCCGGCGTTCGCTGCGAGGGCCGCGTTCTGCACGAGCGACTGCGTGAGGTCGGCGATCCCCTGGTAGTCGGAGTAGGCCTGGTACGCCTCGAGCATCGCGAACTCGGGGCTGTGCGTCGAGTCGGCGCCCTCGTTGCGGAAGTTGCGGTTGATCTCGAACACCCGCTCCAGACCGCCGACGGCGGCGCGCTTCAGGAACAGCTCGGGCGCGATGCGGAGGTAGAGGTCGGTGTCGAACGCGTTCGACTGCGTCACGAACGGGCGAGCCGAGGCACCACCGTGCATGGTCTGCAGCATCGGCGTCTCGACCTCGATGAAGTCCCGGTCGGCGAACGTCTGCCGCAGGCTCGCCATCGCCGCAGCGCGGGCGCGGACGTTGACGCGCGCCTGCTCGCGCTGGATGAGGTCGAGGTAGCGCTGACGCACCCGGGTCTCCTCGTTCAGCTCGCCGTACATGTTCGGGAGCGGAGCCAGGGCCTTCGCAGCGATGCGCCAATCACGCACCATGATCGACAGCTCGCCGCGGCGGCTCGAGATGACCTCGCCGCTCACGAAGAGGTGATCGCCGAGGTCGACGAGCTCTTTGAAGCGCGCGAGCGACTCCTCGCCGACCTCGGCGAGGCTCACCATGGCCTGGATGCGCTCCCCGTTGCCGGACTGCAGGCTGGCGAAGCACAGCTTGCCAGTGTTCCGCTGGAAGACGACGCGACCCGCCACACCGACGGTCTCGCCTGACGAGCTGTCGGGCGTCTCGGTGAGGTGGCTCCACTGCGCCCGGACGGCGGGGATCGTGGTCGTCACGGGCACAGAGACGGGGTACGCTCCTCCCGCGAGGTCGCCATCGGCGTTCAGCCGGTCGCGCTTGTCGAGTCGCACCTGCTTCTGCTCGAAGACCTCGTCTTCGAAGCTCTCGGTGTCGATGCGCTCTGGCGTGGTCTGATCGCTCATGGGGGCGGGGTCCTCCGTGTGGTCGGCGTACCGCACAAGTCTACCCGTCGATGTTCGGCTCCGACGGTCCGGCAGACTCCGCAGCGATGAGCTCCTCCTCGACGGCGGCCCGAACGATCCCTCCGACCACGCGATCGGGCCGCTCCACGCCGAACCCGCGCATCGCCTCAGCGGCCTGACGCACGACGGCACGCGAGAACTCCTCGGCCGCGGCAACGGCTTCGGCGTACGCCGGCCGGTCAGTCTCGGCGATGATCACCGGTTCGGCGCCCATCTCGACGGCGAGCGCCTGTCCGATCGGCAGCACGGGTGCGGGCGCCGTCACGGCGACCGTCGCATCCACGAGCCTGGAGAGATCGAGGCTCGTCCCGGTGAACACGATGGCGGGGTGCAGGGCGAGGGGGATCACACCGCGCGCGAGTGCCGGCTCGAATACCCCGAAGCCGTGCTCGGGCGCCGTGTGGATCACGATCTGCCCCGGCTGCCAGGCGCCCGTCTCGGTGAGCCCGTGCACCAGGCCGGGCAATTCATCGCCGGGGACGGCGAAGAGCACAAGCTCGGACCGGCGGACGATCTCGGGCACCTCGAGCACCGGGATGCCAGGCAGCATCGATTCGGCGCGTTCGCGACTCTCCTCACTGAGTGCCGACACCCCGGTGATGGCGTGCCCCGCACCGGCGAGCGCGCGCCCCAGAACGGGGCCGACACGACCGGCTCCGACGATTCCGACCCCCAGCCGGGACTGCTGCGGAGCCGGGGTCACAGCTGCCCCGCGCTCAGCTCGGTATCCGACGCGTCGGCCAGGCGCTCGGCCTCGCGCCGGTCGGCCTCGCCGCTCTGCACGCGAACCACGGTCGCGGAGAGCTCGTCGAAGAACTCTCTCGCGGTGGGCAGGGCGAGTCCGCGCGCTTCCACCCCGATCGGCCCGAGCACGGTGTGGGTCTGGATCGAGGCGAGACCGAGCATGCGGTGCACGAGCGGGCGCCTGAGCTGCACGGACTGCGCGCGGAGCAGGGGCGCGACGATGAGGGAACGCGTGAGCGCGCCCCGTCGGATGCGGAGGGTCGCGCGCTCGTCGCCTGCGCCCTGGGCAACGAGCTGCACACCTGCGTGAGGGCGGCCGAACCAGAGCACCCACGCGGCCCGGTGTCCTGGCCCGACGTAGCCAGCGCCGGCACCGATCAGCGCATCGCTGAGCGGGTGCTCCTCGTCGAAGGCGTCGGGCAGGAGCGCCTCGAGCACACGCAGCGCGTCCTCCGCGCGCCCGACCGGGAGCACGATGTTGCGGTTGCTGTTCTGACCGCCCTGCGAGACGGAGTATCCCGCGACGTTGATGCGGACCTTCCACCACCCGAAGATCCGCCACCCGAGCGGCTGCATGGCCTCCACGCTGTGCACACGGCCGAGCGGGATGGTCTCGGTGTTCGTCGCGGTCAGTCCTGCACTGGTCCTGATCCCCTCGCGCGACCGGGTCAGCGTGAAATTGAAGCCCTTGTTGAACTGTCCGAAAATGAGCCCGACCATCACGAGCGCGAGCGGGATCAGGCCGACGAGAGCACCGGGCGACCGCACGATCGCGATCACCACGATCCCGATGAGGATAGCGGCGGTGAAGAGCATCTCCCAGCTCAGCAGGATGCTGCCGATCAGTCGCGGGACCGGAACGGAGACGAGGACCCCTGAGGTGCGCGCCGACGCATCGATGTCGAAGTCGGCGAATTCCTGGACACGCCGATCGAACGATCCCTGGGCCTCGCCGTAGGCGGTGCCGTCGTACCCGACGGCACCTGCCGAAGTGTCGGCCGCAGCAGTCGCGGCACCGACCTCCGCGTCCGCCGCGGCGGAATCGTCTTCGCCCTGCGAGCGCGCGGCTGAGCGCACGATCTGCTCGCGCACCGTCTTGGCATCTCGATGCCCGAGGTAGGCGAGTTCGACCTTGCCGCCCTGACCGCCGGTCTGCACCTCGATCTTGGTGAGCCCGAGGATGCGGGCCAGCAGCGGCCGCTGCAGGTTCACGCTCTGGATCCGATCGAGCGGTGCCCGCCGATGCTTCTTGAACAGGATGCCCGAGCGGTTCTCGACCGCTTCCCCCGTGATCCGGTAGGTGTGCACGCGCCAGCTCAGCCAGGAGAAGAACACGATGAGGAGAATCAGCGCGAAGATAGCGGCGATCCCGATCCCGAGCATCCCCTCCGCGATGACGGTCTGCACCAGTTCCTCAGGCCCGCCGCCCGAATATGACTCGCCCACGAAGAGCTCGATGAGCATCTCGCGCAGGTTCGCGATGATGATGCCGAGGATCACGAGCAGCGCGAGCCCGCCCTGCATGAGCGGGGTCAGGGGGTGCATGCGTCGCCACCCAGCACTGTCCGCCTTACCGGGGAGCGCGTCGGCGTCAGGGGCGATCGACGGGGGCTCGTCGCCCGAGACAGCGGACTGGTCGCTCACAGCCCGGACCGCCTGGTCTCCGCGAGCTCCACGAGCCGGTCGCGCAGTGCCTCGGCCTCCGCCATCGGCAACCCGGGCAGGTTCACTCCTGTAGCGGCTGACGCCGTGACGAACTTCAGCGTCGCGAGCCCCAGAGCGCGCAGCAGCGGACCCCGCGTCACATCGACGAGTTGCAGGCGGCCGTACGGCACCGCGATGACCCGTTCGAAGAGGATGCCGCGGCGGAACAGCAGGTCGTCGTCGCGGAGCACGTAGCCGATCGCCTTGACCCGTCGGAACGCGAGCACCGCGTTCACGACGAGGATCAGCGCGAGCGCACCGATTCCCGCGAGCGCCCACGGAGACGGTTCGTCGGCGACGACCTGCACCACGACGCCGACCGCGATCACCACGACCACCAGAATGAGGTTCGTCACGAGGTCGGCGACCGCGTACTTCGACGATACCCGCTTCCACTCGTGGGCGGGGATCGGCCACTCGGCGGGGGCCCCAGCCTCGGCTGCGACACCGGGCTCCTGGCCGATCATGGGGTCACTCCCTGTTGCGTTCACGTGACCACCATACCGGCGACCCCCGACGTCGCACAGGTGGCCGGACGACCTCGGTCAGCTCGCCGAGTCGCGGAAGGCGGGCTGATCGGCCGGCCCGCTCTCCGGGCTCCCATCGGTCGGCCCGTCATGCTGGTCGCCCTGGCTCGGCGGGACGCGGCACAGTCGCTCGGCGATCGCTCCGGCGATGAGGAGCACCAGCCCGGCCCCTGCCACGAACGCGATCGGCGCCCAGGCGGAGGCGGCGGGAGCCACCGAGCGGAGCAGCGCCGGCACCAGGAGGCCGGCCCCGAACCCGGCGAACAGGCCCCCGGCGAACTGGCTGGCTCGCGCCCCAGCCAGGATCCGGATCGCGGTAAACGGATCGACGTTGCCGCCCGTGTCACGCGTCACCCGACGACGGAGGATCAACGCCATGACGAGTACCGCCGCCGCAACGACGAGCAGGGTGAGGGGCAGCGAGAGCGGCGGAACGAACAGCGGGAACCCCCGCGACGACCGGTACACGTGCAGCAGCAGGCCGGCTCCGGCACCGCTCACCGCGAACGCGAGCGTCGCGAGCGGGGACGTCGCCCGCTGTCCGCTAGGCATCCCGGTCACCCGTCCGGTCGATGGGACGCGTCGTGTCGCCGATGCGGGCGAGCAGGTCGGCGACCCTGCCGTGCCCCATGAGCACCGCGCCCGGATCGAGGTCGAGCCACGGCGCGAGCACGAAGTCGCGCTCGTGGGCTCGCGGGTGAGGCACCGTCAGGCGCTCGTCGCGCACGACTCCGCCGCCGTACAGGATGAGGTCGATGTCGAGGGTGCGATCCCCCCAGCGGATGTCGCGCGTGCGGCCGTGCTCGGTCTCGATCGCCTGCATCCGGTCGAGCAGCTCGTGCGCGCCGAGCGTGGTGGTCGCCGTCGCCACGGCGTTGAGGTACCTCGGTGCTTCGGGATCAGGCCCCGCCTCAGTGAGCGCCACCGTCTCCCGCAGCGGCGACAGCACGAAGTCTGACACGCCGACCGTTTCCGCAAGCTCCCGCGCGGCGCGCTCGATCGTCTCACCGCGGTCGCCGAGATTCGCACCGAAGGCGAAGAGCACCGGCACGATCCGGGCGATCATCGCGCCGCTCCCCTCGCCGAGCGCTCCACCGTCACCGACACGTCAGCGAACGGCAGCCCGATCGGGGCGTCCGGCTTGTGCACCGTCACGCGGACCGCCTGCACGCCGGCGAAGCCGAGCGCCACCGATGCGGCCCGCTCGGCGACGGTCTCGATGAGGTCCACCGGGTCCCGACGCACCGCGGCATCGATCGCCTCGGCGAGCTCGCCGTAGTGCACGGTCTCGCCCAAGGCGTCGCCGTCGGCTGCGCGCCGCAGGTCGATCCGCACCTCGGCGTCCACGATGAACCGCTGCCCCTGCTCGCGTTCGAAGTCGAACACTCCGTGGTGCGCGAACACCTCGAGCCCCGTGAGGGTGATGCGATCCGCCTGCTGCGCAGCCGTCTGCCGTGCACAGTCCTGACCACCGCTCCAGGCAGCCTCGACCGCCAGTGCCTGCACCGTCGCCGCGACGTCGTGCACCCGCACCCCCCAGGCGCCGGCGCGCGCCGCGAGGGCGCTCACGACCGCTGTCGCGAGGTCGCGCTCGTGCTCGAGCCCCGGGTGCGCGCGGGCCGCTTCGGGAACGCCGCTCAGCGTTTCGGCGATCATCCGCTTGCGCGACGCCCCCACGAGCACCGGGAATCCGAGCGCGGAGAGCTCGGGGAGACGCCTCAGCAGCTCCCAGCACTGCGCCCCGGTCTTGTCGAACCCGAGCCCTGGATCGAGCACGATCCGGTCGGATGCGATACCGGCACGCACCGCCGCCTCGGCCCGCTCGCGCAGCCAGTCCACGACCTCGGTCACGACGTCCGCGTACTCGGAACGCTGATGGGCGGGGTCGGGGACTCCGCGCCAGTGCCCCAGGACGATGTACGCCGCGGCACCGTCAGGAGTCCGTGCCGCGGCGACTGCGTGCAGCATGTCCTGGTCGAAGGTCGCGCCTGAAACGTCGTTGACGGTGCGCGCGCCCGCTTCGACCGCAGCGATCGCGGTCTCGGCGTGGAGCGTGTCGATCGACACGTGCACCCCTGCGCTCGCGAGGGTCCGCACGACCGGGATCACCCGTCGACCCTCCTCCTCGGCGGTGACCGGCTCCGCTCCCGGTCGGGTGGACTCCCCGCCGACATCGACGATGTCCGCGCCGCGAGCGACGAGCGCTATCGCCCGCTCGATCGCGCGATCGGCATCGACGAAGCGCCCGCCGTCGCTGAAGGAATCGGGGGTGACGTTGAGCACCCCCATGACCCGCACCCGGCGGGACGCTGCGCCAATCGTCATCGCGCGCTCACCGCTGGTCGGGGTCGCCGCCGATTTCCGGCTCCGGAGCATGCGGAGCGGTGCCGACCTCGGGGCCGACCACGAGGCCGCCCTCCGGTATCGCCTCCGCGTCCGGCGTCTCGGAGTCGCCCGACTTCTCCGCGCTGAGATCATCGGTACGCGCCGCAGCAGGCATCGAGATCGGCGGCTTCTGGTTGAGCACCGGCCGGTCGGGGTGCGAGAGCCAGACGGGACGCTCGGGCAGACGCTCGACATCCGCGAAGATCTCGGCGATCTGCTTGTGGTCGAGCGTCTCCTTCTCGAGGAGCTCGGCGGCGAGCCGATCGAGCACGTGCCGGTTCTTCGTCAGCACCTCGTACGCCTCGTTGTGGGCCTGCTCCATGATGGCGCGGACCTCCTGGTCCACCGACACCGCGATGCCCTCCGAGTAGTCCCGGTTCTGCCCGAACTCGCCCATGAACGCTCCCGGCTGCGCCTGACCGAGCTTCACTGGCCCGACCGAGGCCGACATTCCGTAGTCGGTCACCATCTTGCGCGCCGTGCTCGTCGCCTTCTCGATGTCGTTACCCGCGCCAGTGGTGGGGTCGTGGAAGACGAGCTCCTCGGCCACGCGGCCGCCGAGCGCGTACGCGATCTGATCCAGCAGTTCGTTCCGGCTGACTGAGAACTTGTCCTCAAGCGGGATCACCATGGTGTACCCCAGCGCGCGACCGCGCGGCAGGATCGTGATCTTCGTCACCGGATCGGTGTGGTTCAGACCGGCAGCGACCAGCGCGTGCCCGCCCTCGTGATAGGCGGTCACGAGCTTCTCGTGATCTCGCATCACCCGGGTGCGCCGCTGCGGTCCGGCGATGACGCGGTCGATCGCCTCGTCCAGTGCACGGTTGTCGATGAGCTGCGCGTTCGACCGCGCCGTGAGCAGTGCAGCCTCGTTCAGCACGTTCGCCAGGTCGGCACCCGAGAAGCCAGGGGTCTTCCGCGCGACGGTGTCGAGGTCGACGTTCGGCGAGAGCGGCTTGCCCTTCGAGTGCACCTCGAGGATCTTCAACCGGCCGGGCATGTCGGGCGCGTCCACGCCGACCTGACGGTCGAAGCGACCCGGGCGCAGCAGCGCCGGATCGAGCATGTCGGGGCGGTTGGTCGCCGCGATCATGATGACGTTGGTCTTCGGGTCGAAGCCGTCCATCTCGACGAGCAACTGGTTCAGCGTCTGCTCGCGCTCGTCGTGACCGCCGCCCATGCCCTGGCCGCGGCGCTGGCCGACCGCGTCGATCTCGTCCACGAAGATGATGGCGGGCGAATTCGCTTTCGCCTCCTTGAAGAGGTCGCGCACGCGGCTCGCACCGACGCCCACGAACATCTCGACGAAATCGGAGCCCGAGATCGAATAGAACGGCACCCCGGCCTCGCCCGCGACGGCACGCGCGAGCAGGGTCTTACCCGTTCCGGGTGGTCCGTAGAGGAGCACGCCCTTCGGAATGCGGGCGCCGACCGCCTGGAACCGGGACGCATCCTGCAGGAAGTCCTTGATCTCGTGCAGCTCCTCGACGGCCTCGTCCGACCCGGCGACATCGGCGAAGGTGACCTGCGACATCTCCTTGTTCACGAGCTTCGCCTTGTTCTTGCCGAACTGCATGACCCCGCGCCCGCCGCCAGCGGACATCGACGAGATCATCCACCAGATGAGCAGGCCAATGAGCAGGAGGGGGAAGAGGAACCCGAGCAGCGACCACAGCGGATTCGGCTGCGGGTTCTGGTCCGTGAACCCGTCCTTCGGATCTGACGCCGTGACGGCGTCCACGACATCGTCGCCGCGCTGACTCACGTAGTAGAAGTAGACCTGGTCCGTGCCGTACTCTTTGTCGACCTTCGCGAGCTCGACGTTGACGCGCTGATCCCCGTCGATGATCTCGACGGCTTTCACTCCGCCGTCACCGAGGACCTCCAGGCCCTGCTGGGTCGTGATCTCCCTGGCGCCGCTGCCCGACAGCAGCAACCAGCCCACGAGCACGATGATCGGGGCGAGCAGCAGATAGAGCAGCGGCCCCTTGAAGAGCTTGCGGGACTTCGAGGGCGTTTCAGCCTGTTCAGCCAAAGTGCGGGCCTTTCTGCGTGCGCGTGCCGCCGCGGCGTGATGCGCGGGCTGCGGGATCCGTTCCAGAGTAGCCCGGACCCCCGTCACCGCCCTGTGATTCCGCCAGATTCGCGCGGTGAAGCGTTCCGCCGGTCGCGAACGGACCGGCGGAACGCGGATCCTGACCTACTCGCCGCCGTACACGTGCGGAGCGAGAACCGCGACATCTCGCAGGTTCCGGTAGTCCTCCGCGTAATCCAGGCCGTAGCCGACGACGAACTCGACGGGGATGTCGAAGCCGACGTAGGCGACATCCACCTCCACCTTCAGCGCCTCAGGCTTCCGCAGCATCGTGCAGATGCGCACCGACTTGGCGCCGCGGCTCTCGAGGTTCTCCTTCAGCCAGGAGAGCGTCAGCCCGGAATCGATGATGTCTTCGACGATGAGCACATCACGGCCCGTGATGTCGGCATCGAGATCCTTCAGAATCCGGACGACACCGCTCGACTTCGTACTCGCACCGTACGACGACACCGCCATCCAGTCCATCTGCGCGTGGAATCGGAGCTCCCGAGCGAGATCGGCCATCACCATGACCGCGCCCTTGAGCACCCCCACCAGCAGAGGCGGACTGCCCGCATAGTCCACCTCGATCTCGCGGGCCATCTCGGCCAATCGCGAGCGGAGTTCGTCTTCGGTGTGCAGAATGGCGGAGAGGTCGTCCCCCAGCTGATGCGAATCCATGCATCTACTGTACGCGTGCGGCGGGGGTCGGCGCGCCACACCGCAGTCCTGTCGCTGCCCGATCCTCGGGTCGTTTCTTGCGGGTCCGGCCGGAGCACACCCGCAAGAAACGACCCGGCTGCACCAGAGGGGCGGGACAGCGGGCGGAAGACCGTCAGACTCTGGGCGACCCGACCTGCCGCTCGAAGACCAGCTCCCCCGCGGCCCGGGTCACGCGCACTCCCGGCACGAACACCGGTTTCTGCCCCCGCCAATCGGTCACGAGCGCGGCGATCGCCCGGGTGTGGTCCCGCCCGATCCGGGCACCGAAGGCGCCCGCGAGTCCCCGGATGGTCCTGTTGCGCAGTGCGTCGGGTTGCTCCTCCAGCGCGGATGCGGGCACCCGCACCGCAGAGCCGGTTCGCTCGTCCGCGTCCGTCTGCTCAGCGAGGAGGCGGCGGACTGCGGCGGCGGCGATGGCGTCCAGGGCGTCGGCGTCCTCCCTCGCGAGGTCGGCCGAGCGCGCGAGCGCGCCCCGCACCCCCGGCCCGAGCTCCCGCTCCATGAGAGGCAGGATCCGCTGCCGCACCCGCACTCGCGTGAAGGCCGGATCCTGGTTGTGGGGATCGTTCCAGGGCACGAGGCCCTGAGCGGCGCACGCGGCCTCAGTCGTACCGCGCGTGACGCCCGCCGATTCGTCGAGGAACGGCCGGATGATCGGCGCGCCTTCGCGCTCCCCGTCCGCAGGAATACCCGCGATGCTCCGCGTTCCCGAGCCCCTCGCGAGCGCGAGGAGCACCTGCTCGGCCTGGTCGTCACGGGTGTGCGCGATCAGGATCAGCGCCGGCGCCCCCTCCCCCGCCTGAGTGGCGGCTGACGCGAGGGCGGCGTAGCGCGCGGTACGCGCCCCGGCTTCCGGCCCGCCTGCACCTGCGTCGACCGCGACGCGACGCACCAGCACCGGATCCAGCCCGATGTCGCTCGCCTGGGCGGCCGCCGCCTCCGCCACGTCATGCGAGCCGGCCTGCAGACCGTGATCCACGATCACGGCACCCGCTGCGACGCCGAGGCGGGGCGCCTCGAATGCGACCGCGGCGGCAAGTGCGAGCGAGTCCGCCCCACCGGAAAGCGCGACGAGCAGCACACGTTCGTCGCGCCCCCGCAGCGCACGGCGCACTGCCAGTCGCGTCGCGGCGACGGCCGGGTCGAGCGGGGGCAGTCTCGTCACCTCTCCACGGTACCCCCAGCGCGGCGACCGCCCGGGATCCTCCGGTACCCTGGTGCCAGCATGACACGCCGGGCGCATCGCGCCCACGAACAGATTGAGGAGCGCGCATGGCCGCTGCATTCGACGCCGTGATCGAGATCCCGAAGGGGAGCCGCAACAAGTACGAGGTGGACCACGAGACAGGACGGGTCTATCTCGACCGCGTGCTCTACACCGGTTTCGTGTACCCGACCGATTACGGCTTCTTCGAGGAGACCCTCGGTGAGGACGGCGATCCGCTCGACGTGCTCGTGCTGCTCGACTACCCCGTGTTCCCCGGTGTCGGCGTGAAGGTGCGCCCGGTCGGTGTGCTCAAGATGAGCGACGAAGCGGGCGGCGACGACAAGGTCATCGCGGTGCAGCACAAGGATCCGCGCTGGCAGCACATCCAGGACGTCGCGGACATTCCGGAGTACACCCGCAAGGAGATCGAGCACTTCTTCGAGCACTACAAGGATCTCGAGCCCGGCAAGTGGGTCAAGGTCGACGAGTGGGGCTCGGCGGCGGACGCAGAGCAGCTCATCGTCGAGGCGCAGGAGCGTCTGCAGGCCGAGGGGCACTGACACGCTCACCCGAACTCCGGTTCGCCGAGACTGCGAAAAGTGGCGTTTCCCAGACAGGGATGCGCCACTTTTTGCGTTCTCGCCAGGGGGTGGCCCAGAGTAGGGCGGGCGTCGGTGCGCGGTGGCGCGGCGCACACCCCGTGGGCATGAAAAGACCCCCTACGCACCCGTCAGAGCCCAGGTACCCTTGCTTCGTTTCCGACCTGGGGGAGTTCCCTGAGATAACGCCACGTAGGAGGCCCGTTCAGTTTAGCGGATCAGCTCCTCGCGTCCGAATCGGCGTCCTGATCGCTCGGCGCTTCGACGACGGGCACCGCTCCTGTGAGCAGCTCCTCGGCGTGGGCCTCGTCAATCTCACCGCTGAACTGCGCTTGGTAGAGCTCGGCGTAAGCGCCGTCCAGTGCGAGCAGTTCCTCGTGAGAACCCTGCTCGACGATGCGGCCCGACTGCATCATCAGAATCGTGTCGGCGTCGCGGATCGTGGAGAGCCGGTGCGCGATCACGAACGATGTGCGGTCGGTGCGGAGCGCCTGCATCGCCTGCTGCACCAGGACCTCGGTGCGGGTGTCGACCGAGGACGTGGCCTCGTCGAGGATCAGGAGCGACGGGTTCGCGATGAACGCGCGCGCGATCGTGAGCAGCTGCCGCTCCCCCGATGAGAGCGTCGACGCGTTCTCCTCGATGACGGTGTCGTACCCCTCGGGAAGCTGACGGACGAACCGATCGACCATGGTCGCCTGCGCCGCCGCGACGACCTCCTCGTCGGTGGCGTCGAGCCTGCCGTAGCGGATGTTCTCCCGGATCGTCCCCTCGAAGAGGAAGGCATCCTGGAGCACCATGCCGACGTGGCCGCGGAGCTCGGCCCGGGAGAGCCTGGTGATGTCGACGCCGTCGAGCAGGATCCGCCCGGCGTTCAGCTCGTAGAACCGCATGATGAGGTTCACGAGAGTGGTCTTCCCCGCGCCGGTCGGGCCGACGATCGCGATCGTCTGCCCGGGCTGCGCTGAGAGCGACAGCTCCTCGATGAGGGGTTCGGCCGGATCGTAGCTGAACGACACGCGCTCGAAGTCGATACGGCCGGCGGTCCGTTCGGGGAGGTGCTCCGATGCGGTGTCGGGATCCTGCTCGTCGGCGTCCAGCAACTCGAACGTCCGCTCGGCCGAGGCGACGCCCGACTGCAGCATGTTGGCCATGCCGCCCATCTCTGCGAGCGGCTGCGCGAACTCGCGCGAGTACTGGATGAACGCCGTCACGTCGCCGAGTGACATCTGCCCCGCGGTGACGCGGAGCGCACCGACGACGGCGATGAGCACGTAGCTGAGGTACTGCACGAACTGCATCGACGGCATGATGGTGCCCGACAGCGCTTGCGCCTTGTAGGCGGCCTGGAAGAGCTCTTCGTTGCGCCGGCCGAACTCTTCCGCCATCTCGCGGTCGCGGTTGAAGATGCGCACCAGCTCGTGTCCGGTGAACGACTCCTCGATGTGGCCGTTCACGGCACCCGTGTACTTCCACTGGGTCACGAAGAGCTTCTGCGCGCGCACGCCGACGATGCCGACGATGATCGCCGACAGCGGGAGGGCGATCAGCGCGATCAGCGCCAGCTGCCAGGAGACGATGAACATCATCGCCGCGATCCCGATGACCGTCAGCACCGACTGCACCAGTTGCGAGAACGCCTGCTGCAGCGCCTGCTGGATGTTGTCGACGTCGTTCGTCACGCGCGAGAGCACGTCGCCGCGTTGGCGGCTGTCGAAGTAGCTGAGCGGCAAACGGTTGAGCTTCGCCTCGATATCGGCACGGAGGCCGTAGACGATGCGCATCACCATGCGGTTCAGGATGTACCCCTGCAACCACATCAGCACGGAGGCGACGAAGTACAGCCCGATGACCGCGATGATGAGTCGCGAGAGCACGGGGAAGTCGATCGGCGAGCCGCTGACGACGCCGTCGAAGATGACGTCGACGGCCTGGCCGAGGATCTTCGGTGCGATGACCGTGAGCACCACCGACAGCACGACGAGCACGACCACGAAGGCGAAGAGCCATTTCTCGGGCTTCAACAGGCCGAACAGTCGCTTCGCCGACGGCCAGAAGTGCTTCGCCTTCTTCGTCGGCTGCGAGCCCGACCAGTCGTCGTTATCGGGCTGGTAGTCGTCTGGCAGCTCGAACTCGTCGGTCTCGGCCGACTGCTGCTTCCGGGCCATTACGCTGCACCCCCTTCCGGCGTCGCGTCGGATTTCTCGAGCTGGGACTCGACGATCTCCTGGTAGACGGGACTGCACTCAAGTAGCTCCTCGTGGGTGCCTCGACCGACGATCTCCCCGTCTTCCATGACGAGGATCTGATCCGCCTCGGTGATCGTCGATACGCGCTGCGCGACGATGATCGTCGTCGCGCCCTCGGTCGCCGACGGGAGCGCCTCGCGGAGCCGCGCGTCGGTCGCAACGTCGAGGGCGGAGAACGAGTCATCGAACAGGTACACCCGCGGTTTCGCCACGAGTGCTCGAGCGATCGAGAGCCGCTGCCGCTGTCCGCCCGAGACACTGGTGCCGCCCTGGGAGATCGGTTCGTCGAGACCGTGCTCCTTGGCGCGGACGAAGTCGTCTCCCTGGGCGACCCGGAGGGCCTCCCAGAGCTCCTCATCGGTCGCTGCCTCATTGCCGAAGCGCAGGTTGGTGGCGACGGTGCCCGAGAACAGGTACGGCCGCTGCGGCACCAGGCTCACGGCCTTCGCCAGCTGGGCACGGGTGAGCCGCGTCACTTCGGCGCCGTCGATCGTGACGCTCCCGCTCTGCGGGTCGAAGAGGCGCAGCACGAGGTTCAGCAGCGTCGTCTTGCCCGAGCCAGTCGACCCGATGATCGCGGTCGTCTGTCCGGGCTCCGCCACGAAGGAGGCGTTCTTGATCACGGGCAGCTCCGCTCCGGGGAACCCGAAGGTCACGTCGCGGAACTCCACGCGCCCCTCAGCAGGCGTGGGCACGGACTCGGTCTCGGGGAACGAGAGGGCGGACTCGGTGTCGAACAGGTCGCGCAGGCGCTCGGCGCAGACGACGGCGCGAGGGATCATCATCGTCATGAAGACCCCCATCATGACCGCCATGAGGATCTGCAGGAGGTACTGCAGGAAGGCCGTCAGAGAGCCCACCTCGACCAGGCCGGCGTCGACACGGTGCCCCCCGAACCACAGCACGGCACCGGTCGCGACGTGCAGCACCATCATGATGACGGGGAACATGAGGACGAACACGTTGCCGACCTTCACGGAGACGTCGGTGATGTTGCGGTTCGCGACCTCGTAGCGATCGGTCTCGAAGTGCTCGCGCACGAACGCGCGAACCACGCGGATACCCATGATCTGCTCGCGGAGCACGCCGTTGATCGCATCGACGCGGTCCTGCATCTTGCGGAAGAGGGGCAGCAGCAACCAGACGAGGAAGCTCACGATGACCGCCAGCACCGCGACCGAGACCCAGACGAGCCAGGCGAGCCCTGCGTCCTCGCGGAGCGCCATGATGATGCCGCCGATCGCCATGATCGGCGCCGTGACCATGAAGTTGAACGTCATCATGGCGAGCATCTGGATCTGCTGCACGTCGTTCGTGCCACGGGTGATGAGCGTGCCGGCACCGAAGCGCATCGCCTCGAGCGTGGAGAGGGAGTCGACCTTGCGGTACACGCGACTCCTCAGGTCGCGACCGATGCCCATGCTCGCTCGGGCCCCGAAGTAGACCGCTGCGACCGCCGAGAGCACCTGGCCGAGGGAAACGAGGAGCATCAGGCCGCCCGTGCTCCAGATGAAGTCGGTATCGCCACTGGAGATACCGCGATCGATGATCTGCGCGTTCAGGCTGGGCAGCACCAGCGCGGCGATTGTCGCGAGCAGTTGGAGCACCAGCACCAGGATGATGAAGATGCGGTATCGCTTCGCGTGGTGGAGCGTGAGCCTGAGGAGCGCCACGAGAGTCCCTTCGTCCAGTGAGCACGGAAGCTCGCACCCTCAGGTCGACCAGGAGGGGTTCAGGGACGATGCGATGCTTCAGGGCAGACGGGTGAGACTATCAGATTCATCGAGGCCCTGCAATGACTGACGGTGGGCGGGGGCCGAGAAACGCCGCAGGGGCGGCACCACCCGTGAGTGGTACCGCCCCTGCGAACTGCGAAAGAACTTACGCGAGCTTGACGCCTGCGCCTGCCTCTTCGAGCTTGGCCTTGGCCGCCTCGGCGTCCTCCTTGTTCGCGCCCTCGAGCACGTTCTTGGGGGCCTCCTCGACGAGGGCCTTCGCCTCGCCCAGGCCGAGGCCGGTGAGCTCGCGCACGACCTTGATGACCTGGATCTTCTTGTCGCCGACCGAGTCGAGGACGACGTCGAACTCGTCCTTCTCCTCCTCAGCGGCGGCCTCGCCACCGGCGGCGGGTGCAGCGGCAACCGCGACGGGGGCAGCGGCCGAGACGTCGAAGGTCTCCTCGAACGCCTTCACGAACTCCGAGAGCTCGATGAGGGTGAGCTCCTTGAACTGCTCGAGCAGCTCTTCAGTCGAAAGCTTAGCCATTGTGTATCTCCTTGGTGTGTGCCCGTACGGGACGAGCGGATCTTGTCAGTACCGAACTGCGTGAACGAGTGCTTACGCGTCCTGCTTTTCCTGCAGCGCGCCGAAGCCGCGAGCGGCCTTGGCGGGCAGAGCGTTGAACAGCTGCGCTGCACCGATCAGCGATGCCTTCATGGCGCCGGCGGCCTTGGCCAGCAGCACCTCGCGGCTCTCGAGATCGGCGAGCTTGCCTACCTCAGCGGCGGTGAGGGGCTTGCCATCGAAGTAGCCAGCCTTCACCACCAAAAGAGGGTTTGCCTTGGCGAAGTCACGCAGTGCCTTGGCGACCGCGACGGTGTCACCGTGCACGAAGGCGATCGCCGAAGGGCCGGCGAGCTCGTCATCGAATGCGGTGATCCCGGCGTTGTTGGCCGCAATCTTGGTCAGCGTGTTCTTCGACACGGCGTACGTCGCGTGCTCGCGGATGCTCCGCCGCAGTTCCTGCAGCTGTGCAACCGTGAGTCCGCGGTACTCGGTCAGCAGAACGGCGCTCGACTCTTCAAACTTCTGCTGAAGATCGGCAACCGTAGCTTCCTTCGTAGCCATGGCGCTCCCTAGCTTGTCGTCATCCGCTGGACGGGCGTCCAGCGGCGGCCGCGACGCTCGAAGCTCCTCGGAAAACAAGAAAAGCTCCGGCGCGCACGCACGGAGCTTCGGAGTGTTTCGAAGATTCGCACCTGCGCAGGTCTCCGCTTTCGCGGACGTTCCGGGATCCGGGGGATCCTACCGACGGTCTTTGGCCAGGTATGACCATACCACGCGCGGGTCGACCAGGCAATTCGCCCGGTATCCAGACGGCCGACAGCCGACCTGCTCAGGAGTCGGCGGCCTTCAGCATGTATCCCGCCCCGCGGACCGTGTGGATCATCGGTGACCGACCGGCGTCGATCTTCTTGCGGAGGTACGAGATGTAGAGCTCGACGACGGCCGGCTTCCCGGTGAAGTCGTAGGTCCACACCCGGTCGAGGATCTGCGCTTTCGAGAGGACGCGGCGCGGATTGCGCATGAGATAGCGCAGCAGCTCGAACTCGGTGCTCGTTACGTCGATCGCGTCGCCGCCGCGCTCGACCTCGTAACTGTCCTCGTTCAGTGTGAGGTCACCCACGCGGATGATCGGATCGGGCGTCGCGCTCTGCGTGATCTGAGAGCGCCGCACGAGGCCGCGGAGCCTGGCGATGAGCTCTTCGAGGCTGAACGGCTTGACCACGTAGTCGTCGCCTCCGGCGGTGAGTCCGTTGATCCGGTCGTCGACCGAGTCGAGCGCCGTGAGAAACAGCACGGGGACCGTCACTCCCTGACTGCGGAGACGCGAGAGCACCTGCATCCCGTCGATGTCCGGCAGCATGATGTCGAGCACTGCGACATCCGGCGAGAACTCCCGGATGGCGTCGAGAGCACCCTGCCCCGTTCCGGAGGTCCTGACCTCCCACCCCTCGTAACGGAGCGCCATCGCGATGAGCTGCGAGATCGAATCCTCGTCGTCGGTAATGAGCGCTCGCAGCTTCCCGCCGTCGGCGCGCAGCATGTCACCTGGGGTCATAGGGAAATTGTGGAGCGCTCTGCTGTGTGCCCGCTGAGCCTCGCGAAGTGGCAGAATACAGACGATGTCAGTCCCCGCCCCGAGCTATCTCACCCGCGTCGTCACCGACGGTACCGACCGCGTCGCGTGGATGCGCGCGCGTTCACGGGGAATCACGGCGACCGACGTGGCGAAGCTCTCGACGCCGCGCTCGATCGAGACGGCGGCGCACGCCAAGCTCTTCGGCACCTCGTTCAGCGGAAACATCTACACGGATCACGGCAGGGCCCGCGAACCCGAGATCGCAGCGTGGGTGCTGCGGGAGCACACCATCTCCCCCAGCGCCGCGCTCTTTCACGCCGCGTCGGACCTGCGGCACCTCGCGACGCCCGACGGGATCGTCGAACGCGAGGACGGGCGCATCGAGCTCGCGGAGATCAAGACGACGAACAAGGAGTGGCGGTCGATCCCTCGCCACTACCTCCGCCAGGTCTGGTGGCAGCAGTACGTGCTCGGGGCCGAGCGGACGCTCATGGTGTGGGAGCGCCACGAGGGGTTCGTTCCCGTCGGCGATCCGGAATGCCGGTGGATCGACCGCGACGAGAACGAGATCGCGCGGCTCGTCGGTCTCGCCGGACAGCTGATCGACACGCTCATCGCGCGCACCACCTGAATCAGAACCGCTGCGGTGGAGCGGCGTTCCGGGCGACGAGTTCTTGGACGGCCTCGGCGACCCGCGTCATGCCTGGCACGTCAGGGATGGTCGTGCGGTCAGGACCGACGCAGACGTCGATGTCGCCGGATCCGTGCATCCGCTGGCCCACTGTGCGGCGCGTGCGCACCTCGCTCACGCGCGACAGCGAGATCTCGAGTCGATGCCGGACGAAGAACCCCCGGCGCATGATCACGCGCCGCGTCGTGATGGTGGTCCGCTCCGCCAGCCAGGTGAGGATCGGGACGAACACGAGCAGGATGCTGAGCAGGATCGCGCCCGCCCCCGCTGCGATGTTCGCGAGGGGTTCGGCGAAGGAGCCGACCCAGTAGCCGCTCGCCGCGGTGATGACGAAGAGCAGGATCACCGGAACCGTGAGGTGACGACCGTGCCGACGCACGCGCAGGACCACGATCTCGGGTCTCGCCGGAGGTTCCGGTGCCGGCCCCAGCGCGGCCTCGAGATGGGCCGCGCTGGAGTCGAGCGAACGTCGCTGCCGACTCATGACGCGTCGGTACCGCCGTTCTCCGTGGCCTGGTCGGTGGACGCTCCCGCATCGCTACCGAGGTCGGAGCCGAGATCGGGAGTCGCGATCGTCGGGTCCATGCCGGTCCCCCGCTCGTTCACGCGATCCGCACCGCGATCAGCGGTCTCCGCGGCGTAGTCAGCAGCCTCGCCGAAGCTCGACGACGCACGCCGCTGCGCGCGGCCGGCTGCGGCCCCCGCAGCACTGCCGGTGGCCACGCCGTTGAGCATGCCGACGAGGTCGACGCCGACGGTGTCGCGCGCCATGTCGAGCAGCCCCTTGATGTTGCCCATGGCATCGCCCGCTACCTTCGAGGTGCCGTCCGCCGACACCACGGTCATCGTGTCGATCGCGCTGATCGCGTTCGCGTACTCCGCGGCGATCTGCGGGAGCAGCTGGATGAGTTCCTGCGCCAGCACCGCCTGCGACTGGGTCTCCAGTGCACGGGCACGCGCGTCGATCGCGTCCGCCTCTGCCGTGCCCTTGGCTCGGAGCGCGCGGGCTTCCGCCTCGCCCTCGGCCGCCAGCGCCTCGGCGCCCGCGATACGCGCGGCACGTGCGGCGAGGCCCTCGCGCTCGGTCGCCTGCGCGCGGCCGTCCGCGGCTGCGACCGCGGCGGCGGCTTCGGCCTTCGCGATCTGCTCGACGCGGTACGCCTCAGCCTCGGCAACGGCGCGAACGTCGGCGTTCAGCTGCTCCTTCCGGAGCGTCACCTGGCGCTGCGCGGTGAGCTGCTGCTGCTCGACGATGCCCTGCTGCTGGATCGCATCCTCGAGCGGCTGCGCTGCCGAAGCCTGCGCGGTCGCCTTGTCGGTCTCAGCCTGCACGGCCGCCTGGCGCAGCTTGAACTCGCGATTCCGATCGAGCAGGTGCTGCTCGGCCGAGATCTTCGCCTCCTCGGAGGCCTGGTACGCGTTCGTCTCCGCGATGTCGGCGGCCTGGCGCACCTTCGCGGCTTCGGGACGACCGATGTTGGTGATGTAGTCGGCCCCGTCGCGGATCTCCTGGATCTGGAGCGTGTCGACCACGAGGCCCTGCTTCGTGAGCGCCTCTTCTGCTGCTTCGAGCACGCTCTGAGCGACCACTGCGCGATCCCGGATGATCTGCAGCACCGTGAGCCCGCCGATGATGGAGCGGAGCGAACCCGACAGCACTTCCTGGGTCGACTCGTCGATCTCGTCCGAATTCGAGAGGAAGCGCTGGGCGGCAGCACGGATCATCTCCTGGGAGCCCCCGACCTTCACCACGGCGACCGCCTGGGCCTGGATCGTGATGCCGTCCGTCGTCTGCGCCTCGGTGGTGATGGTGAGGCGCCGGGAACGGAGAGAGATCGTGAACGACTTCTGCACGAAGGGCACGACGAACACGCCGCCGCCCGTGACGACCTTCTGCCCCGACAGGTCGCGGACGGTCTGCCCCGTCTTGGAGTCGGAGACCTCCTTGCCTCTGCCGCCGGTGACGATGATCGCCTCGTCGGGCTTCGCAATGCGGTAGCGCTTGATGATGACCAGCGCGATCAGCACTAGCGCGACTATCGCGCCGAAGATCCCGACGATGGCGGGGGTGAACAAGATCATGAATGCTCCGTTCTCGGGGGGTCAGGCGTTTCCGGGGTGTCGGCCTCGACCGGCGCGACCTGCACCGACGTCGACGTCAGGGTCTGAACGATGCGCACTGCTGCGCCCCGCTCGATGCTCTGCTGAGCGGTAGCGGACAGCGAAACGCGTTCTCCGTGACGCACGAGCGCGACCTCTCCGAGTCCGCCCTGCGGGATCGCCAGCACGACGAACGCTTCGCTGCCGATCAGATCGCTGCCGCTCACCGCTGTCGAGGACTCCGCGCCTCGGATCAGCTTACTCAGCCACCACGCGGCGACCGCGCCGATGAGCCCCGCGATCGCGCCGACGACCGAGCCAGCCCCTGGCGACATTCCCGCCCCGACGCTGGCGAACGCTGTGAAGCCGAAGATCGAGGTGAACGCGGCGATGGTGGTGAGGCTGAGCGGGCCGTCGCCGAAGTCGAACGCATCGAAGATGCCGTCCAGCACCAGCGAGATGAGCAGCAGGACGCCGCCCACGATGCCGATGACCAGGAAGATGCTGCCGGCGAAGAGCGAGCCGTCGAGGAGACGCCCGAACCAGTCCATCGCTGCCATCATTCCCGTCACCCCGCTCTCCCCGTCGCTGCCCCCAGTGTAGCGGCCCGGCCCACGGAGACCGCAGGCACCAAGCACCTCCGCCACTCAGAGAAACACACGTGACGAAAATGTGAGCAACGTCACTGTATCGATTGCCCGTAAGACAACTAGTGTAGGTTTCGGGTGGGCTCAGTACTTGTCAAAGGAGTGGCGAAGATGGCGAAGCGACAGCCGGGGAGACCGTTCTCCACCGAGATCACGACTGATCTTCTCGAAGCCGCGGAGCGCGCCATGGAGCGCGGCGGTTACTCGAATCTCACGGTGGACAACCTGGTCCGCGAAGCAGGAACCACTCGCGCCACGTTCTATCGACGATTCACCGGCGCCTCGCACCTCGCCTACGAGGTGCTCGCAGCGAAGTTCGGAGACGTCGCCGATGTCGACACCGGGTCACTGCTCGACGATCTGATCGAGATGCAGCGCGCCGACGTGAAGGTGCTGTCGTCGAAGCTCATGCGGAATAACCTCGCCGGACTCCTCGAAGCGATGCGCACCGACGATCAGGTGCGAGATCTCTACCGCGACCGATTCCTCGACCCCAGGCGTGAAGCGATCCGTCTCGCCGTCGAGCGCGCGACGGTGCGCGGCGAAGTCTCCTCCGAGCTCACCATCGACATCGACGAGATCAGGGACCTTCTCGTGGGGCCGATACTCGCCAGGACACTGCTCCCGACGGGCGGCAAGTTCGATCAGGAGTACCCTGCGCGCTCAGCGGCGGTCGCCTACCGCCAGATCACCGGCGCCGCTGCGTAACACCCACTGCGGTCTTGAGTCGCGCACCCGGTCACCCAACGGCCGCGACTGGACACCCGGACAGTCTGGCACCAGGGCACACAATATTCGCGTGCACACACGAAATGTTCGCTTCATACGATGTGCGCGGGTGAATTTCCTGTGCCGACAGGACAGAGTGCCCCGGAGAGTGTCTGAGTTCATGACATACGTCTCAACTGACTCGTCGCTCAGGAGTCGCGACATCCGCCATAGTCTCGAATCTGTCGAGAGCACGCGTCGCTGTTCTGAAAGTCATCTCCCACGAACCCACCGTCACCCAAGCCGCAACCCAATACGGCTACTCACGACGACTTGGCGAACGCGTCATCATCCTCATCGATGAGCACACGGCCGCCATGGCCCACCTCTACGCCGGCGATATCATCGCACACACCTCATCGATGCCGCCCGCAACTACTGGCGAGACCAGCGACTCATCGCAGAGTGCCCTGGAGAGGAATCGAACCTCCGACACCTTCTTTAGGAGAGAAGTGCTCTATCCACTGAGCTACCAGGGCGGTCGGGCGCGACCGCATGTGTCGCACCAGTGATCCAGGCTAGCAGAACCCACTCCCGGGCAACGACGGGGGCCCGCATACGACTGAAGCCCGCCTCCCCGAAGGGAAGCGGACCTCAGTCTGAAGTACTGGGAGCGTTTAGAAGCGGACGACCGCGCCGGGGCCGCCACCCATGGTGCCACCCGAGATCGGGCCGATGGCGGTCGTGCCGCCGTTCCAGCCACCGTGGACGGCCTGGCCGTTGCCGATGTAGACGGCGACGTGCGCGCCCGGCCAGACGAGGATGTCGCCGGGGGCCATCGAGCCGGTCGAGACCTGCTTGCCACCGAGGGCGGTGTACTCGCCGACCTGCGTGCCGAGGTCACCGGCGGGAATGCCGGCCGCACGGAGCGACTTCTCGACGAGCGCGGTGCAGTCCTGAGCAACGCCCAGCTGAGCCTTGGCGGCACTCACGATGGCGCCGGCGCCCTCACCCGAGGGGATGTCCTCGCCCGCGGGCTCCGAAGCGGAAGCAGCATCGTCAGAGCTGGATGCCTGCTGAGCCTCGAGGGCCTCGGCTTCCTTCGCCGCTTCGGCGTCGGCCTTCTTCTTGGCCTCGGCTTCAGCCTTGGCCTTCTCCTGCTCGGCGGTGTACACGTCATCGCTCATCGCGGACGGGGCTGCAACTTCAGCAACCTCGGAGATGCTGCTCTCAGGCGCCGTAAGCGACTGGGCGTTCTCAACAGGGGCGCCGTACTCGGCGGCCTGGGAGAGCCCGTCGGGACCGTTGCCGGCGTCGTCGAACGTGGCGTATGCGGGGAACGCGAAGGTTCCCATGAGACCGACACTCAGTGCCGCAGCGCCTGCTACCTGGGCGAATCGCTTGGTCTTCGAGGGTGCCGAGGGAGCGGCGGTTGCCGCTACGAGTTCGGAGCTCTGGGTCACGAGTGAATCTGCCTAACGTTGTGCGTACGTGGACGTATGAGGTTCCTTGCGAACCACGACTCGGACCAGCCTAACCGAAGATCACGAAATTGTCACACTGTCCGCGAAAGTTCTTCAGGAACCCGAGAAATCGGCGAAATCACGCCAATTTCACGCACCACATCTCCAACACTCATCGCTCGGCATCAAGATATTACGCGTTCGTCGGAGAACTCGGCGGGGTGTCAGATGACGCCCTGCTCCACCATCGCCTGCGCCACCGTCACGAATGCAGCGGAGTTCGCACCGAGCACGTAGTCCCCCGGCCGGCCGTACCGCTCCGAGGCGGTGTAGGCGGCGTCGTGGACGTCGCGCATGATGCCGTGGAGGCGGGTCTCGCTCATCTCGAAGTCCCAGCGATCCCGCGACGCGTTCTGGCTCATCTCGAGTGCCGAGGTCGCGACCCCTCCGGCGTTCGCCGCCTTGCCTGGACCGAAGAGCACGCCGGCTTCCTGCAGCATCATGACGGCGTCAGGCGTCGTGGGCATGTTCGCGCCCTCGGCGACCGCGCGCACCCCGTTCGAGATGAGCTCGCGCGCGGCGGCGGCGTCGAGCTCGTTCTGCGTCGCACACGGGAGCGCGACGTCTCCGGCGACGTCCCAGACCGATCCGCCCTCGACGAACCGCGCACTGGGCTTCCGCTCGGCGTAGACCGAGATGCGTCCGCGCTCGACCTCCTTGATCTGCTTGAGCAGATCCAGATCGATGCCTGACTCGTCGACGACGTACCCTGAGGAGTCGGAGGCCGTGATGGCCGTACCGCCGAGCTGGCCGACCTTCTCGATGGCGTAGGTGGCGACGTTGCCCGATCCGGAAACGATCGCTCGGCGCCCGTCGAGTCCCTCGCCCGCGCGCTGAAGCATCTCGTCGAGGAAGTAGACGGCCCCGTACCCCGTGGCCTCGGTGCGGACTTCTGCGCCGCCCCAACCCTTCCCCTTGCCCGTGAGCACACCGGCCTCGTGGCGGCCGGTCAGTCGGCGGTACTGCCCGAACAGGTAGCCGATCTCCCGACCACCGACGCCGATGTCGCCGGCGGGAACATCGATGTCTTCTCCGATGTGGTTGACGAGCTCCGTCATGAAGCTCTGGCAGAACCGCATCACCTCGCGATCGCTCTTCCCGCGCGGGTCGAAGTCGGAGCCGCCCTTGCCTCCGCCGATGCGCTGCCTGGTGAGGGCGTTCTTGAAGATCTGCTCGAACCCGAGGAACTTCACCACCGAAAGCGTCACGCTCGGGTGGAAGCGGAGTCCGCCTTTGAAAGGGCCCAGCGCCGAGTTGAACTGCACCCTGAACCCGCGGTTCACCTGGACCCGGTTGTCGTCGTCGATCCAGGGGACCCGGAAGATGATCTGACGCTCCGGCTCGACGAGGCGCTCGAGCACCCCGGCTTCGAGGTATTCGGGATGCTCGGCGAGCACCGGCGTCAGCGTATCGAGGACCTCGTGGGCGGCCTGCAGAAACTCTGGCTCGTTCCTCCCCCGTTGCTCCAGAGTCTCGAGGACGGTCCGGATATGAAATTCAGGGGTGTGGACAGCCAATGCGGGCTCCTTTGCTCTCTGTTCGCTGCCCGTCACTGGGCGACTCGGTGATCCCTACTCCGAGACGAAGACGTAGGGCATGAACTCGATGGGGAGCAGGAACTCCTCCGAGTCTCCGTCCACGCGAATGCGCACCGAGTCGGCATCGCGCACGAAGGTGGCCATCTGGCCGGGGGTGATCCGGGCGTCCGCGAGCTGCTTCAGGAGCTCGGGATCGTACTGCGCGGGCTCCGCGAGACGTCGGACGCGCGCCGTTACGGTCGCACCGACACCGTCGAGCACCGTCGAGAGGTTCTCCACACCGACCTGGAACGAGGCACCCGATCGCGCGCCGAGCTCTTCGAGACCGGGGATCGGGTTGCCGTAGGGAGACTCCGTGGGGTGGTCGAGGATCTCAAGGAGCTTCCGCTCGACCTGCTCGCTCATGACGTGCTCCCAGCGGCACGCCTCCTCGTGCACGTACTCCCACTCGAGTCCGATGACATCGGCGAGCAGACGCTCTGCGATGCGATGCTTGCGCATGACGTGCACGGCCTTCTCGCGCCCCTCGGGGGTGAATTCGAGATGCCGATCACCCGTGACGACGACGAGGCCGTCCCGCTCCATGCGGCCGACGGTCTGGGACACGGTGGGCCCGGAATGGCCGAGACGCTCGGAGATGCGCGCGCGCAACGGCACGATCCCCTCTTCCTCGAGTTCCAGGATCGTGCGCAGGTACATCTCCGTCGTGTCGATCAGATCCGTCAACTCGCCACCTCCATGCGCTTTCCGCGACCAGTGTATGGCACGAGTGTATGCCACGCGCACCCGGGCAAATGCCGGGTGCGCCGGACCCCCGGTTCTCCCGGGTCTAGGATCGGTGCATGGCCGAAATCGTGATCCCTGCAGACCTGCTCCCCTCCGATGGACGATTCGGATGCGGTCCATCGAAGGTGCGTGACGCTCAGCTCCGCTTCCTCGAGTCCGTTCAGGGATCGGTGCTCGGAACCTCCCACCGTCAGGCACCGGTGAAGGACCTCGTCGGCAGCGTCCGTGAGGGGCTCGCGCAGCTCTTCCGCGCCCCTGAGGGCTACGAGATCCTCCTCGCGAACGGGGGCGCCACCACTTTCTGGGACTCTGCGGTGCACTCACTCATCGAGACGCGCAGTCAGCACCTCTCGTTCGGCGAGTTCGGGGCCAAGTTCGGGAAGGCCGCGGCGGCCGCACCGTTCCTCCAGGATCCCGACATCCGCACCGCGGACGCCGGGTCGCGCGCCACCGCCGAAGCAGTCTCAGGCGTCGACGTGTACGCCTACCCCCAGAACGAGACCTCCACGGGCGTCATGGCCCCCGTGCGGCGAGTGCACGGAGACGACGGGGCGCTGACGGTGGTCGATGCCACGAGCGGTGCCGGAGGGATCGACTTCGACGCGAACGAAGTCGACGTCTACTACTTCTCTCCGCAGAAGAACTTCGCATCGGACGGGGGCCTGTGGTTCGCACTCGTCTCCCCCGCCGCGATCGAGCGCATCGAGCGGGTCACTGCATCCGGACGATACATTCCCGAGGTGCTGAACCTGTCGGGCGCGATCGAGAACTCCCGGAAGAACCAGACGCTCAACACTCCTGCCCTCGCGACCGTCGCCATGATGGACGAGCAGGTGCGCTGGATGAACGAGAACGGCGGGCTGCCGTGGGCGGCATCACGGACGGCGGAGTCCTCAGGGGTCCTCTACACCTGGGCCGAGCGCAGTTCCGTGGCCACCCCGTTCGCGGCGAAGCCCGAGGACCGCTCGCAGGTCGTCGTGACCATCGATTTCGACGAGAGCGTGGACGCGTCGCAGATCTCACGCGTGCTCCGCGCCAACGGAGTCGTCGACACCGAGCCGTACCGGAAGCTCGGGCGCAATCAGCTCAGGATCGCGACCTTCACGGCGATCGATCCCGACGATGTGCGTGCGCTCACCCGCAGCATCGACTACGTGCTCGAGCGCATCGTCTGACCGGAGCGCTCTCGGTGGGAGCCTGCAGCGATGCAGGCCCCCACCGGATGGGTCAGGCCTCCTCGCGAGCGTCACTCTCGGTGTCGTCGCTCTCGGACCCATCGTCATCGAGCTCGTCGATGTCGACGCCATCGATGTCATCCTCGACACCGTCGAACTCGTCGGTGTCTTCGTCGGCGTCGTCGGTCTCGTCATCGGAGGATTCCTGCGACTGCGCGTCGCGGAACTGGGCGAGGCGCTCGGACCAGGGCACCCACTCGGGAGCGACCACGGCGCCCTCGCCCGGAAGCAGTTCGACCTCCAGCACCGTGATCGGGGAGTCCTCGTCGACGCGGGTGAGCGATGCCGCCCAGCGCCACCCAGGGTAGCCGAGCAGGCGGCACTCGAAGTAGAGCGTCGCGACGCGCGGCTCCGACATCTCCGCCCCCGCGGGCGCGCCGATGTCGGCGGGATCCGTGACCTCGGCGATAGCGGCCCTCGCCTGTTCGTACGCACCGAGCAGCGCCGGATCCTCGGTGATCACCGTGTCGGTTCCCTCCGCCGTGGCTGCTGTATCGGCCCGGGCGGCGGCGTCTGACTCAGACATCGAAGTCGTCCGCAACCTTGCGCAGCATTGTAGCGATCTTCCGCGACTGCGCGCGCTCCGGGTACTGGCCGTGCTGCAGGCGCGTCCCCATCCCGTCGAGCAGCTTCACGAGATCCTCGATGATGACCGCCATCTCGTCTGCCGACTTCCTCGAGCGTTTCGCGAGCCTGGGGGCGTCGAGCACCCGCACCGACAGGGCTTGCGGACCCCGGCGCCCCTCACCGACGCTGTACTCGAGGCGCGATCCGGAGTGCACCTCAGTACCCTCGGGGATCACCGAGGCGTGCAGGTACACCTGCTGCCCGTCATCGCCCTGGATGAAACCGAAACCCTTGTCCTCGTCGTAGAACCTGACCTTGCCGTTCGGCATGCCTCGTCCCTTTCCGCTGCGCAGCCCGGGCGGGCTCCGCTCTCGCTCTTCGTGGTCCGCAGTGCGCGCCCCACCCGGCCCCCACTCTATCGCGGGAGCGGACCGCGATAGACTGTGCAGGATGTCCCGAGATCCGAACACCCCGTCACGCCTCGAACGCGTGCTCGCGTTGGCGACGCTGACGATCATCGGCGTCGCCGTGATCTGCTTCTTCGTCACGCTGATCGTCGGCATGAATGATCGCTTCCTCCTGGCCGAAGGGGTGTGGCCGGTACTCGTCGCGCTGACCTACGTCGGCCTCCCCGTCGCGTTCGTGCTCCTGGTCGTGCTGCTCATCATCAGCATGCGGCGTCGGGGCAAGGAGAACGCGTCGGACGCCCGGAACCGGCAACGGTAGTCCGGGGACGACCATGAGCGGAACGCTCGCACTCGCCACATCGATCGCCGCTCTGGAGCGCGCGGAGCTCGAGCGGCTGGTGGAGCGCCGCCCTCCGGTCGCACCGACGCAGGTGGTCGACAGCATCTCGCTCGCTCTGGACCTGCTCCGCGAGGACTCCCTCGCCCGCGCCCTCGAGGCCCAGGATCGCGCGAGCCTCGCCGGCCTCAGGGACCTCGGGTCCGCGGACGCCGACATCGCGGCCTCATTGAGGTCGTGGGGACTAGTCGGCATCGATGCGACGGGGATCGTGGCGCTCCCCGAAGTGACCGCGGCCCTCGAGGCCGCCTCCGCTCGCGCGGCGCACGATGCGGTAGCCGGAACGTCTGATGCCTCCGGGTCCGCGATACGGGAGCGACGGGAAGACCTCTCGGCCTGGTATGCGCCTGCGCTCGTCGAGACGCAGCGCGCCGCCGCGATACTCCGCGGACTCCGCCAGGCGCCTGGCAAAGCGAACCGTCGCGGCGAGGTCGCCGTGACGAGCGTACGCGCCCTCGCGGAGGCGGCCAGATCGGAACCCGAACTCGCCGCGCGCACCCTGACGACGCTGCGACTGGCGGGGCTCATCACCGTGACCGGTCAGCGCGATGTCGCCGAGCGCCGGGTCGTGGTGACGGAGCGCGCGGGAGCGTGGCTCGCCCACCCCCATGCTGCGCGCTGGATCACCCTCGCCTCGGCGAGGGTGGCGGCCGTAACGCCCGCGCTCCGCCGCGTCGTCGCACTCGCCGGCGGGGACGTCCGCGCAACCGTCGGCAGCAAGCTGCGCGACGAGTACCCGCTCAGTTCCGACCGCACGCTCGAGGCCGCGAGCGAGTTCGCCGAGGCCGCCGAACAGCTCGGGCTCACCCTCGATGGGTTCCTCACCGCGCCTGCGACCGCACTGTGGGACGACGCCTCGCCCACCGAGGACCTGCTCGGGACCGTCGAGGCCGCACTCCCCGACCAGGCTCCCGGCGTCTACCTGCAGCCGGACCTCAGCGTCGTAGCACCCGGCCCGCTCGCCCCCGAGGACGAGGAGATGCTGTTCGCGCTCGCCGTGGTCGAGCAGCTCGGCGTCGCCTCCACGTTCCGGCTTTCCGATGGCTCACTGCTGCGGGCGCTCGATGCGGGTCTCCCGATCGGCGATGTGCGAGCATTCCTGGAACGCATGTCGCTCACGTGGATCCCGCAGCCGCTCGAGTATCTGCTCGGCGACCTCTCAGAGCGCGCCGGGAGCATCACCGTCGAGGTCCACCACGGTGATGAGGGGCGCTCGCGGGTGCGCGTCGCGAAGAGCGACGTGCTGCACCGGCTCGCCGCCGACCGCGCGCTCCGCCACCTCAGGCTGCAGACCTTCATCGTGTCCGAGGTGCCGCCTCGCTCGGGGGCCGGGCCGGTGGCTCAGGCCGACTCGGAGCCTCCCGTCGAATCGCTCTCGCTGTTCTCCCCGCTCGCCCCTGAGCACGTGCACGCCGCGCTCGTCGATGCGCGGTACCCGGCCAGGCTTGCCGCCGACGCGGCACCGCCTGCCCGACCCACCGGCGCTGCGGCCTCCTCCCCCGCGCCCGTCGGCACGGATGATCCCGGAAGCGATCTCGTCGAGCGGGTCTTCGCCGCGTCCCGTAGCGAGCCGGGCGCGGGCGACTTCACCCGGCACCTCGAGCTCGCGATCCGAGATCGCCGCCCGGTCAGGGTCAGTGCCGAAGCCCGCGGTGCGACGCACAGCTTCACCTTGCAGCCCCTCTCGATCAGCGGGGGGCGTCTCCGCGCCGCCGATCAGCAGGCGGGCGTCGAGCGCACCCTCCCCATCACCGCCATCACGGGCGTCGAGTCGATCTGACGCCGGTTACGGGTGCCCTGGCACCCCGCTCAGCCCGGCGTGACCGTCCGCGAGTAAACTGGAACACTATGACTCTCGGCCCCCTCATCGTGCAGAGCGACCACACCGTGCTCCTCGAGGTGGCGCACCCTGACGCCGAAGAGGCCAGGCACGCCCTCGCCGTCTTCGCTGAACTCGAGCGCGCACCCGAGCACATCCACACCTACCGCGTCACCCGACTCGGCCTGTGGAACGCCCGCGCCGCCGGGCACACTGCCGAGGAGATCGTCGGAACGCTGAACGAGTACGCGAAGTTCCCGGTTCCGACCTCGGTGTCGAGCGAGATCGAAGAGACCATGCGCCGGTACGGCAAACTCACGATCGAGCGTTTGGAGCCCGCAGTGGGCGACGACGACGGGACGGCGCAGCTGGTGCTGCGATCCGACGAACCCGCCATCTTGAAAGAGGTGGCGAGCGCGAAGAAGATCGCACCGCTGCTCGGCAACCAGCTGGACGAGCGCACCTACCCCGTCGAGGCGTGGGCGCGCGGCCAGCTGAAGCAGGAGCTGGTGAGCCGCGGCTGGCCTGCGGAGGACCTCGCGGGGTTCACGCCGGGCGAGCCGCACGAGATCACGCTCGAGGAGGACGGCTGGCACCTCCGCGACTATCAGGCCAAGGCCGTGGACGCGTTCGAGCGCGGCGGTTCTGGCGTCGTCGTGCTGCCGTGCGGTGCGGGGAAGACGATCGTGGGCGCCGCCTCGATGGCCGCGGTCGGGGCGAAGACGCTGATCCTCGTGACGAACGCCGTATCGGCCAGGCAGTGGCGCGACGAGCTGATCAGGCGCACCTCGCTCACCGAGGACGAGATCGGCGAGTACTCCGGGCAGGTCAAGGAGGTCAAGGCGGTCACCATCGCGACCTACCAGATCCTCACGAGCCGCCGGAAGGGCGAGTACCAGCACCTCTCGCTGCTCGACGCGCAGGACTGGGGGCTCATCGTGTACGACGAGGTCCACCTGCTGCCGGCGCCGGTGTTCAAGCTCACCGCCGACCTGCAGGCGCGCCGCCGCATCGGCCTCACCGCCACCCTCGTGCGCGAGGACGGCCGCGAGGGCGACGTCTTCAGCCTGATCGGGCCGAAGCGCTACGACGCCGCATGGCGCGACATCGAGGCGCAGGGGTTCATCGCACCTGCGGAGTGCTTCGAGGTGCGCGTCGAACTGCCCGAGTCCGAGCGCATGGACTACGCCGTCGCCGAGGATCAGGATCGCTACCGGATCGCCTCGAGCGCGTCGGTGAAGCAGCCCGTCGCGCGCCGCATCATCGCGAAGCATCCCGGCGAGAGCGTGCTCGTGATCGGTCAGTACATCGAGCAGCTCGAATCGATGGCGGAGGCCCTCGGGTGCCCGCTCATCACCGGGCAGACCCCGGTCGACGAGCGGGAGCGCCTCTTCCAGGCGTTCCGGGAGGGCTCCGAGCGGATCCTCGTCGTCTCGAAGGTCGCGAACTTCTCCGTCGATCTGCCCGACGCCTCGGTGGCGATCCAGATCTCGGGCTCGTTCGGGTCGCGACAGGAGGAGGCTCAGCGTCTCGGCCGTCTGCTCCGCCCCAAGGCGAACGGGGCCTCCGCGTCGTTCTACACGCTTGTCACCCGCGACACCGTCGATCAGGACTTCGCGCAGAACCGTCAGCGGTTCCTCGCCGAGCAGGGATACGCCTACACGCTCATGAACGCGGACGAGCTGTAACCCGACAACACACCGCTTTCAGCCACTTCATAGCAAACCGTCAGACACTGGTGAGCATGAACGCACAGCCCAAAGGCCCCAGGATCCTGATCGTCGACGACGAGCCCAGCATTCGCGAGCTCCTGAGCACCAGCCTGCGGTTCGCCGGTTTCGGCATCCGCGCCGTGGCGAACGGTGCGCAGACCATCTCGGCCGTTCTCGAGGAGGAGCCGGACCTCATCATCCTCGACGTCATGCTGCCCGATATGAACGGGTTCAGCGTCACGAAGCGTCTCCGCAGTGCCGGGTACACGGCGCCTATTATCTTCCTCACTGCGAAGGACGAGACCGACGACAAGGTCGAAGGCCTCACCGTCGGCGGCGACGACTACGTGACGAAGCCGTTCAGCCTCGACGAGATCATCGCCCGCATCAAGGCGATCCTGCGCCGCACGACGCAGGAGGACGAGGAGTCGGTGCTCTCCGTCGGCCCCATCACGATGGATCAGGACACCCATGAGGTGTCGGTCGCGGGGACGCCCGTCGAACTCTCCCCCACCGAGTTCAAGCTGCTGCGCTACCTCATGCAGAACACGAACCGCGTGCTCTCGAAGGCGCAGATCCTCGACCACGTGTGGGAGTACGACTTCAACGGCGACGCCGGGATCGTCGAGTCCTACATCTCGTACCTGCGCCGCAAGCTCGACCCGCTGACCGAGGAGTCCCTCATCCAGACGAAGCGCGGCTTTGGGTACATGCTGAAGACCGAGCAGAAGTAGCCTCGTGGCGAAGCGCACCCTCACCGAGCGCTTGGCCGACGTATCACTGCGGGCCAAGACGACCGCGGTGACGGTGTTCATCCTGTTCCTCGGCCTGTTCGTCGCGGGTATCGGCACGCTGACGCTGCTGCAGCCGCTCCTGCTGGGGTCGCAGGAGACGCAGTTGCAGCAGCTGCGGAGCGACCCCTCTGGCGCGCTCGCCCCTGAGGCGGACACCGGGCAGCTCAAGCGGAACGACGTGCTGTACGCGACGAATCAGTACTACGTCGCTGTGCTCGGCACCGACGGCGCGGTCCAGTACGACAATACTCGCGGCTCGACCTCGGCGAACGTTCCCCACGTCCCGCACCTCACGCGGGCCGAGGTGGCCGCCAACGGGAACGAGATCACCCGACTCTCGGGTGAGGACGGGGCCACCTGGCTCGCCGTGACCCTCCCGATCACGGGAACGAGCGGCGAGGTCACCGGCACCCTGCTCATCGCGAGTTCGACCGCGTGGGCGACGCGAGTGCTCACGCAGTTCGTCATCATCTTCAGCGGGTTCGGGATCGCCGTGATCCTGCTCGGCGCGGCGCTCACCCGGATCCTGATCACCGGCACCCTCATGCCGCTGGCCTCGGTCGAGAAGACCGCGCTCGAGATCTCGAAGGGCGACTATTCGAAGCGCATCATGGTCGCGAGCCCCCACACCGAAGTCGGACACCTCGGCGAGTCGTTGAACGTCATGCTCGACCGCCTCGACGGGTCGCTCGCCGACCGTGCGCGCACCATCGAGCAGATGCGCCGCTTCGTCGGCGACGCCGGTCATGAGCTCCGCACGCCGCTGGTGTCGGTGCGCGGCTACGCCGAGCTTTACCGCATGGGCGCGCTTCAGGATGAGGAGCATGTCGCCCAGGCGATGGAGCGCATCGAGAAGGAGGCGATCCGCATGACCTCGCTGGTCGAGGATCTCCTCTCCCTCGCGAGGCTCGACGAGCGACGCCCGCTCGAACTCGCCGAGCTCGCGCTCAACGATCTCGCGAACGATGCGGCGCTCGACGCCGGCGTGCAGGCCCCTGACCGGGAGATCACCGCCGTCACTGACCCCACGAACCCCGTCGTCGTGGGTGACGAGCACCGCGTCAGGCAGGTCATGACGAACCTCATCGGCAACGCACTGCGCCACACGCCAGAGGGCAGCCCCATCGAGGTCGTCGTGTCGCGTCCCGAGGGCGCGAGCGGCGCACGTTTCGAGATCGTCGATCACGGTGAGGGGATCCCCGAGCAGATTCGCACCAAGATCTTCGACCGGTTCTGGCGCGCCGACACCTCGCGGAACCGCGAGACGGGCGGCTCGGGCCTGGGGCTCGCGATCGTCAAGTCCATCGTCGATCTGCACGGCGGTTCCGTCGCGGTCCACGAGACCGCCGGTGGCGGTGCAACGTTCCGCATCGACCTCCCCGGGCCGGCGGAGAGCGGTACCACGCAGGCGTGATCACGCGCCCGCACCGCTGCGACGCCGACGCGTGTGTGGTTGTGTTACGTCGGCCGGGAAGAAGCAGTGGCCACCCGATTATCATCGGGAACTGCGGCCGGACGGCCGTCGCAACGACTTCAGGAGATCCGCATGACCGAGACCAATCCCCTCAAGGCCCGCCTCGACGCGGGCCCCGTCATCTGTGCCGAGGGCTTCCTCTTCGAGCTCGAGAAGCGCGGCTACCTGACCGCCGGAGAGTTCGTTCCCGAGGTGGCCCTCGAATTCCCGGACGCCCTGGAGTCCCTCCACATCGACTTCCAGCGGGCCGGCTCCGACATCGTGGAGGCGTTCACGTACAACGGTCACCGGGAGAAGATGCGGGTCATCGGCAAGGAGGACCTGCTCGAGCCCCTCAACCGGTCAGCGCTGCAGATCGCGCGACGCGTCGCCGACCGCGTGCCCGGCAACTTCATGGCGGGCAACATCTCGAACTCGAACATCTGGGATCCCGCCGATGCCGGCCGACAGGCAGAGGTGCGGGGCTTCTTCGACGAGATGGTCGGCTGGGCCGTCGAGGAGGGCGCTGATCTCATCATCGGCGAGACCTTCTACTTCGCCGGCGAGGCGATCGCCGCGGCGGAGTCCGCGAAGGCCAGCGGGCTGCCTGTGGTGCTCACGCTGGCGCCGATGGCGTTCCAGGAGATGGCCGACGGGGTCAGCATCGTCGAAACCGCGCAGCGTCTCGAGCAGCTCGGCGTCGACGTCGTCGGCCTGAACTGCTTCCGCGGTCCCGAGACGATGCTGCCCTGGCTGCGGCAGATCCGCGAGGCGGTCTCGTGTCACGTCGGCGCGCTCCCCATCCCCTACCGCACGACCGAGGCGGAGCCCACCTTCTTCAACCTGTCAGACCCGCACGCCGCGGTGCCCTCGCCGCACGGCCGCACGTTCCCGACGGCACTCGACCCGCTCTACACGAACCGGTACGAGATCGGCGCCTTCGCGAAGGAGGCCTACGACCTCGGCGTGCACTACATCGGCGTGTGCTGCGGCGCGACCCCCATGCACATCCGCGAGGTCGCGGAAGCCGTTGGACTCACCACCGAGGCGAGCCGGTTCTCCGAGAACATGAAGAACCACTTCATGTACGGCGACAACGAGCGCCTGGCGGACAACGTCGTCGCACTCGGCGACCGCGCCTAGGCACCGCTCGCGCGGGTGAGCCCACCGGCCACCCGCGCGAGGCACCCGTCTCAGACGAGGTAGTTCGCGTCGGGGACGTCGGTGATGAACATACTGCCGGGAGCGTGAGTCAGCGCGAACGGCGGACGCGAATCCATGATGGCCGCCTGCGGCGTCACGCCGCACGCCCAGAACACGGGAACGTCGCCCGGCTCGATGACCGGCGCATCGCCGAACTCGGGAGCGTGGAGATCCGCGATCCCGAGCGCGGCGGGATCTCCCACGGCGACCGGGGCTCCGTGGACCGCGGGGTACCGACCCGAGATCTGCACCGCGTCCGCGACCCGCTCGGCGGGAATCGCGCGCATCGAGACGACAGTGTCGCCGCGCAGACGACCCGCTGGAGCGCACGCGCGCGACGTGCGGTACATCGGAACGTTTCGCCCGGCCTCCTGGTGCCGGATCGGAATTCCCGCCTCGACGAGCCCCGCCTCGAAGGTGAAGCTGCATCCGATGAGGAACGACACGAGGTCGGGGTGCTCCTCCCACACAGAAGCGGCACCGGACACCTCCTCCGTGAGCACGCCGTCACGCCAGACCCGATAGCCGGGAATGTCGGTCCTGAGGTCCGATCCCGGCGCGAGCCGCGACTCCCAGGCACCGGCGTCGAGCACCTCGAGGACGGGGCAGGGCTTGGGATTTCGCTGCGCAAACAGGAGCACGTCGTACGCCCAGTCGGCCGGCACCGAAATCAGGTTCGCCTGCACGAGACCGGCGGCGAGACCGCTGGTGGGCGCCGTGGAGCCTGAGCGGGCGTCGGCACGCGCCGCACGCGCCGCCGCGAGCTGTTCAGCAGTGGGACGCACGCTCATGCGCTCGTCACCTCCCCCAGGGTCTCCTTCGCGGCGACATCCGATCCCGTCGCGGCGGTCTGCCGGAGCACACCGTCGATGGGAGCGGTGACCGGCACCTCCATCTTCATCGCCTCGAGCACCGCGACGGTCTGGCCAGCGGTGACCGCATCGCCATCGGCGGCCTTCCACGCACTGAGCGTTCCCGCGAATGGCGCGAGCACCGCTCCGTCCGACGGACCTTCCTCGGTGTCAGCCGGGTCAGCGGCTGCAGCGTCCTGAGGCGATCCCGCTGCCGATCCGAGCGCGCTGAGCAGCGCACCGGGGAGCCCGATCGTCGTCAGGCGCCCGTCCCACTCGATCGGCACCCGCGTCAACGACGCGGCCGCGGGATAGGAGACGTCAGCGCTCGGAGCGAACTCCACCGTGCAGTCGTCCTCGATCCAGCGCGTGTGCACCGAGAAACCGGCGGAACCGCGGCCGGTGAACGCCGGATCCTCGACGATGTGACGGTCGAACGGCAGCACCGTGGCCACGCCGCCCACCGTGAACTCCGCGAGTGCGCGCCGCGCACGCGCGACCGCCTCGTCGCGATCTGAGCCCCACACGATGAGCTTCGCGAGGAGGGAGTCGAAGCTTCCCGACACCACGTCCCCCGCAGCCACGCCAGAGTCGAACCGGACGCCCGGCCCGGCCGGAGGCTCCCACTGGGTGAGTGTGCCAGGGGTCGGCAGGAAGCCGAGCCCCGGATCCTCCGCGTTGATGCGGAACTCGATGGCGTGCCCGATGGGCGTCACCGTCTCGGGAACATGCGTCGGTTCCCCGGCGGCGATGCGGAACTGCTCCTGCACGAGGTCGACACCCGTGGTCACCTCGGTCACCGGGTGCTCGACCTGGAGGCGCGTGTTGACCTCAAGGAACGTGAGCGTGCCATCTTCGCCGAGGAGAAACTCCACCGTCCCAGCGCCGACATAGGCCGCAGCACCGCAGATGTCAGCCGCGGCACGGTGGATGCGCTCACGCAGCGCGTCGTCGATGAACGGCGCAGGGGCCTCCTCAACGAGCTTCTGGTTGCGACGCTGCAACGAGCAGTCACGCGTTCCGAGCACGACGATACGGCCGTGGCGGTCGCCGAGCACCTGCGCCTCGATGTGCCTGGGCCGGTCGAGGAAGCGCTCGACCAGACAGGCGCCAGCCCCGAACGCCGCCTCCGCCTCGCGCACGGCCGACTCGTACTCCTCGGCGATGCGCTCCCGGTCGCGCACCACCCGCATACCGCGCCCGCCTCCGCCGTGCACCGCCTTGATGGCGACGGGGAGACCGTGCTCATCGGCGAAGGCGATGACGTCGTCGGCGCTCGTGACGGGGTCGTTCGTTCCTGGCACCAGCGGTGCGCCGACGCCCGCGGCGATGGTGCGCGCACGCGCCTTGTCACCGAGCTGCTCGATCGTCTCGGGGTCTGGACCGATCCAGACGAGTCCCGCGTCGATCACCGCCCGGGCGAACGCGGCGCTCTCAGAGAGGAACCCGTAACCGGGGTGCACGGCATCCGCGCCGGAACGGCTGGCCACCTCGAGCAGCTTCTCGGCATCGAGGTAGGTCTCGGCCGGCGTCGAACCGCCGAGCGCGTAGGCCTGGTCCACGGTGCGGACGTGGAGGCTCTCGGCGTCGCCGTCGGCGTAGACGCCGATCGAGGTGATGCCCGCGTCGCGCGCGGCACGGGCGACGCGCACGGCGATCTCGCCGCGGTTCGCGATCAGTACGGTTCGGATCGTCATCGGATCACTCCTTCGGTCTCGGCGCCGTCGAGCGCCGCGAATCTCACGCGCGCCCCCGGAGGGAGCTGCGCTGCACGGTCGAGGTCGGCGTCGACGACGACGCCAATGACCGGATACCCGCCGGTCAGCGGGTGGTCTGCCAGAAAGAGGACGGGCTGGCCGTCCGGGGGCACCTGGATCGCCCCGCGCACGAGCCCCTCGCTCGGAAGCTCGACATCGCGAGCGTGCGGTGCGCGCACGAGCGGGTCGCCGGCGAGCCGTACGCCGACGCGGTCGCTGCGGGGGGTCACTTCCCAGGCCTGCTCGCCGAGCGCGGTGAGCGCCGACTCGTCGAACCAGTCGTCGCGTGGACCTCGGCGCACCCGCAGCACCGCCTCAGCACCGACGCGCGGGAGCCCCTCCGTCTCAGCGGCTTCGGCGGCCGCACCATCCCGCACCGGAGTCTCGCTCCCCGAGCGTGACTCGACACCGGCCACGCGCACCTCATCGCCCGACGCGATCGGGGCGGGCCCGAGGCCGGCCAGTGTATCGGTGGCGGCGCTGCCGAGCGTCTCGCGCGCCGCGACGCCTCCGCGGATCGCCAGAACAGTACGGAGTCCCGCCTCGGCGGCACCGAGCCGCAGCTCCTCCCCCGCATCGATGCGGGTGGGGGTCCCCATACGAATCGTCCTCGCGCCGGTGGGTCCGCTGATCGAACCGGTACGCGGGGCACCGGTGAGTCCGATCACGAGCATCCGTTCGGCGCGAATTGCGAACTCGCCGATCCCGATCTCGAGCACCGCAGCCGCATCGGCGTTGCCGACGATCCGGTTCGCACGACGGTGCGCGGCACGGTCCGCAGCACCCGAGGCGCTGACGCCGAGATGCGCGAGCCCCGGGCGGCCGAGATCCTGCACGAGGCACTGCAGCCCGGCGTCGCGCACCGTCAGAGCCACGGGTCCGGTCAGCGGGCTCCCGGCACTGTCAGCGCTGTCCGTGTCGTCGTCGGCGGCGCGGTCGGCCGCGACGAAGCGCACCCGCGTGCCCGGCTGCAGGAGCGCGGGGGGATCCCTATCGAGGTCCCACATCGGCACCTCGGTGCGCCCGATGAGCTGCCACCCGCCCGGACTCTCGCGGGGGTACACCCCGCTGAACGGACCGGCGAGCCCAACCGAACCGGCGGGGATCCTTGCCCGCGGCGACGAGCGGCGCGGCACCTGCAGGGCCGGATCGCCTCCGGCGATGTACGCGAAGCCGGGCGCGAAGCCGGTGAACGCAACGGTGTACTCGGCCGCCTGGTGGCGCTCGATCACCTCCGCAGCCGTGAGCCCGGTCAGCTGCGCCACCTCGTCGAGGTCGGCACCGTCGTAGACGACCGGAACCTCGACGGGGGTCTCGGGTGCCGCCGCGCGTGCCGTGCTGCCGGCGTGAGCCGACCAGATCTCCGCGAACGGGATCCGGGCGCGACCCGCGACGTGATCCGCCGCGTCGCGCCCGCGCACGAGCACCGTCCGGGCGGCCGGCACGAGTTCATCGATGCGCAGGGCGCCGTCCCCCCAAGCCCGGGACAGTGCTTCGTGCATCGCGAGGGCGGCACCGAGGTCACCGCAGTCAACGAGCACCGCGCCGTCACCGGCGGGTCGCACGTCGAAGTCGGCCGGAGGCGCGTCCACTGCCGTGTCGCCCGACGAGTCCCCCGCGTGAGCCGCGCTCAAGATTCGCTCCGATGCATCTGACGACCGACCGTGAACGGAGCGAGCTCCTCCCCGGCATCGAGCAGTGCGGTGCGGACGGTGGCAGCGATCTCGACCGCCCCCGGACTGTCGCCGTGCACGCAGATCGATGCGGCGGGAACGGCGACCTCCGTCCCGTCCCTCGCCTCGATCACTCCCTCGCGCGCCAAGCGGACCATACGCTCCGCCACCTGCTCGGGATCATGGATCACCGCGCCGGCCTCCCGCCGCGAGACGAGGGCCCCGTTCGGCTCATATGCCCGATCCGCGAAGGCCTCAGGCACGGCCCGGAGCCCGGCGGCCTCCGCCCACTCGACCAGCGGCGAGCCGGCGAGACACACGAGCGGCAGGCCGGAGTCGACAGCGCGGATCGCACGGATGACCGCTGCTGCCTGACGCTCATCCCGCGCGATGGTGTTGTACAGCGCTCCGTGCGGCTTCACGTAGGAGACCTCGGTACCGGCGACCCTCGCGAGCGCCTGAAGCGCGCCGATCTGATAGATCACATCGGCCTCGAGCTCGGCGTCGCTCACGTCCATGGGCCTGCGGCCGAAGCCGACGAGATCGGGGTACGCAACGTGCGCACCCACGGCCACCCCGCGCTCGACAGCGCCGCGAAGCGTCTCCAGGATCGAGCGGGGATCCCCCGCGTGGAACCCGCAGGCGACGTTCGCACTGGTGACGATCTCCAGCATCGCGGCGTCGTCGCCGAGCGTCCAGGCACCGAAGTGCTCGCCGAGATCGCTGTTCAGATCGATGCTCATGGTCCGGCCTTTCTCTCGTGGATGGTGCAGGATCGGTTCACGCCGCCAAGAAGGCGAAGATACCGCTGAACGACATGACTCCCATGTACCACGTCAGCACCGTGACGATGGTTCCCGAGATCAGCAGCCACTTCGGCACCCGGTATCCGTGCAGCAGATCACGGCGGAACCACCCGATGTACATGAAGATCGTGAAGCCGATCGGCAGGATCAGGCCGTTGAATCCACCGGCGAAGACGAGGAGCGCGACGGGCGTGGTTCCGAGGATCAGGTACACGGTCAGACCGACGAGGATGAAGCCCACCGTGATCCACGACCGCACTCTCAGATCGATGCGTCGACTGAAGACGGTGGTGAACGACACCGAGGTGAACGCGGCGCCGATGACGCTCGAGATGCCGGCGGCCCAGAGCACCAGGCCGAACGCGCGGAGACCGATCTCGCCGGCGGCGGCCTGGAACGCATCCCCGGCGGGGTTCCCCGCGAGGTCGAGTGTCACGCCGCTGGCGGTGACGCCGAGAAATGCGAGGAACAGCACGTACCGCATCACGCCCGTGACCGCGATGCCGGTGAACGCGGAACGGGTCACCTGCTCGGCGTGCTCGACCCCTGCGACGCCGGAATCGAGCAGCTTGTGCGCTCCCGCGTAGGTGATGTAGCCGCCCACGGTTCCGCCGACGATCGTGGTGATCATCGCGAAGTCGATCACATCGGGAAGGACGGTCTGCGTCAGCGCCTCGCCGATCGGCGGGTTCGCCACGATGGCGACGATCACCGTCAGGACGATCATGACGAGTCCCAACGCGACGATGACCCAATCCATCACGACGCCGGCTCGCTTGACGATGAAGATCACGATCGCCAGCGCCGCGCTGATGGCGCCGCCGATCTTCGCGTCGATGCCCAGCAGTGCGTTCAACCCGAGGCCGGCACCAGCAATGTTGCCGATGTTGAAGACGAGACCGCCGAATATGACGAGCACGGCGAGTACGTAGCCGCTGAAGGGCACCGCCGCGTTCGCCAGTTCTGCCGCACGGCGCCCGCTCACCGTGACGATGCGCCAGATGTTCGCCTGCACGACGAAATCGATGATGATCGACACGAGAATTCCGAACGCGAAGGCTGCTCCGAGCGTCGCCGTGAACGTCGCCGTCTGCGTGATGAACCCCGGCCCGATGGCCGAGGTCGCCATCATGAAGATCGCACCCAGGAGGGACGCGCGTCGTGCTCTGACGAACCCGACCGCCCCGCTCGCGACGGTCTCGGGGCCCGGAACCGCGGTGTTCCGTTCACTCATCTGCTGCTGCCTTTCATCGGTGCCACTCTGCGCCGGTCTCCCGGCTCGACGCCAGTGCGTCCCGACCATCCTCCGACAGATTGTTCAACAACGCAAGCGATCCGTTCAACAGAATACGTCAGGCGATAGACTCATCCGTATGACCTCGCCCGCCGACGACGCCGCGGCAGAACCCCTCGGACGATCACGAGCCGAAGAAACCGCGGCCGCACTCCGCTCCCTCATCGCAGACGCCGCACTCACGCCGGGAATGCGGCTGGCCGAAGTCGAACTCGCGCGCACGCACGGCGTCTCGCGCAACACGCTCCGGGAGGCCTTCCGCATCCTCAGCGAGCAGTCCCTCGTCGTCCAGATCCCCCACCGCGGAGCGTTCGTCGCCACGCCATCGGTGATGTCGATCATCGACATCTACCATCTGCGCCGCTTGATCGAGTGCGGCGCCCTGCGCGCGGCACTCCCGAAGCATCCCGCCGTCGCGCGCATGCGCGAGGCCGTCGAGACCGCGCTCGCCGCACGCGAAGCCGGAGACTGGCGCACCGTCGGCACCGCCAACATCCTCTTCCACTCCGCAATCATCGAGCTCGCCGACAGCCCGCGGCTCACCCGCTTCGCCGACGCGCTCGCGGCGGAGGTGCGATTGGCATTCGGTCTCGTCGACGACCCCGAGTATCTGCATGCCCCGTTCATCGATCAGAACGCGCGCATCGTCGAACTGCTCGCGGCCGGGCGCCCCGATGAGGCCGCCGAGGCGCTCGAAGCCTATCTGCACCGCGCCGAGCGGATCCTTGTCACGGCGTACGAACGGGCGAGCGCCGATCGCGGCTGATTCCGGTCGGCAGCGCCCGCCCGACGGCGGGCCAGCCCGATCATCGCAGCAGTCAGGAACACGAAAGCGGGGCCGCACCCGAAGGTGCGACCCCGCTCGTGGAGGGCTCGCCGAGCGGCGACCCCGAACCGGGACTTAGAAGTCCATGCCGCCCGTCGGGTCGGCCGGTGCCGCAGCAGCGGGCTCCGGCTTGTCCGCGACGACGGCCTCGGTGGTGAGGAAGAGGCCAGCGATCGATGCCGCGTTCTGCAGCGCCGAGCGGGTCACCTTCGCCGGGTCCAGGATGCCCTGGGCCACCAGGTCGCCGTACTCGCCGGTCGCTGCGTTCAGGCCGTAGCCGACCTCGAGGTTCGCAACGCGATCCGCGACGACGCCCGGCTCGAGGCCGGCGTTCTGCGCGATCTGACGCAGCGGAGCCTCGATCGCGGTCTTCACGATCTTCGCGCCGACGGCCTCGTCACCCTTGAGCTCGAGCGATGCGAAGACATCCTTGCCGGCCTGGATGAGCGCGACACCGCCACCGGGGAGCACACCCTCGTCGACGGCTGCCTTCGCGTTGCGCACGGCGTCCTCGATACGGTGCTTGCGCTCCTTCAGCTCGACCTCGGTCGCCGCACCGGCCTTGATGACGGCCACGCCGCCCGCGAGCTTCGCGAGGCGCTCCTGCAGCTTCTCACGGTCGTAGTCGCTGTCGGTGTTGTCGATCTCGCGACGGATCTGAGCCACGCGGCCCTCGATCGCGTCGTTCTCGCCGCCGCCCTGGACGATGGTGGTCTCGTCCTTGGTGATGATGACCTTGCGCGCGGTGCCGAGCATGTCGAGCGTGGCGTTCTCGAGCTTGAGACCGACCTCTTCCGAGATGACCTGGCCGCCCGTGAGGATCGCGATGTCCTGCAGCATGGCCTTGCGGCGGTCGCCGAAGCCGGGAGCCTTGACGGCGGCCGACTTGAAGATGCCGCGGATCTTGTTGAGCACGAGCGTTGCGAGCGCCTCGCCCTCGACGTCCTCAGCGATGATCAGGAGCTGCTTGCCCGACTGGATCACCGGGTCGACGATCGGCAGCAGGTCCTTGATGTTCGAGACCTTGCTGTTCACCGTGAGGATGTAGGGATCCTCGAACACGACCTCCTGGCGGTCTGCGTCGGTGACGAAGTACGCCGACAGGTAACCCTTGTCGAAGCGCATGCCCTCGGTGAGCTCGAGCTCGGTGCCGAAGGTGTTGGACTCCTCGACGGTGACCACACCCTCCTTGCCGACCTTGTCGATCGCCTCGGCGATGAGCGCACCGATCTGCTCGTCAGCGGCAGAGATCGAAGCGGTCGCGGCGATCTGATCGGTGGTCTCGATCTCCTTCGCGTTCTCGAGGAGCTTCTCGACGACGGCCGCGACGGCCTTCTCGATGCCCTTCTTCAGCGCAATGGGGTCGGTGCCTGCAGCGACGTTGCGGAGACCCTCGCGAACGAGCGCCTGCGCGAGCACGGTCGCGGTCGTGGTGCCGTCACCAGCGACGTCGTCGGTCTTCTTCGCGACCTCCTTGACGAGCTCGGCGCCGATCTTCTCGTACGGATCCTCGAGCTCGATCTCCTTGGCGATGGAGACGCCGTCGTTCGTGATCGTGGGGGCGCCCCACTTCTTCTCGAGCACGACGTTGCGGCCACGCGGCCCCAGGGTCACCCTGACGGCATCGGCGAGGGTGTTCAGACCCCGCTCAAGGCCGCGACGTGCTTCCTCATCAAAAGCAATGATCTTTGCCATACAGTCGTCCCTCCCGGACGTTCCAGGTGTGCCCCAGTCCGGGACACGATGCTCACAGACTTAGCACTCGATCATTTCGAGTGCTAAGTCAATCTTGGCACTCACACCCGTCGAGTGCAAGCGCGGGAGGCGACTCGCGGCGACCTCGGAGGACTACTGCGCCGGCACCTCGCCCGAGGCGTCGACACCGGCGTCGACCTCGGCGGAGAGATCGGCGGAGGCGTCCGCTTCGACTCCGGCGTCCGCGTCGGGCGACTCCGTCCCCGGAATCGTGTTCTCGCTCGACTCCTGCTCCATCTTGGTGGCCTCATCGGCGCCAGGGCCGCCGTAATCGGTGCCGAGGAGCACAACGAGACGGGCGCCGTACGATGCGTAGCCATTGCTCTGGTAGATCGAGAGTCCGCCGAGTTCGCGCGCGAGACCCTCCGCAGCGGGAATGTCGGCCTCGTCCTCGTAGAACACGCCGGAGATCGCGACATCGGTCTCCGCGGCGTTGCCCGCGAAGACGATGACTCCGAGGTCGCCGTCTCCGATGACCTCGCCGACCCCCTCCGCGAGGTACGGGGTATCGGTGCCGTTCAGCACGGCGACCGAGGCTTCAGGGTCGAGCTCTGGTTCGACCTGAGCGGTGTCGCTGGAACCGCCGATGCGCTCATCCAAGCCGAGGCTCGCACCGATGCGCTCGACCGTGAAGATGCCGAGCCCGGTGAGCAGCGCGAACCCGATGACTCCGGCGATGACGAACCGCCAGGTGTTCCGCGGGCGGGCGACGACGCGGTGAGCGCCCACACGGCCACGCAGTTCGGGGTGGTCGAAGCGATCCTCAGGGTACTCCTGCGATGCGTCGCGCCGGGACGTGTCGTCGCGGGGTGGTTGACTCACGCGGATCCTCTCGAGGTTCTCTGACGGTCCGTGCGGGCTCGTGCGCCGTCGGACCTGCGCACCAGAATACAGGTGCTCGCTCGATGACCCCTCAGCGCGGCACCTCGATCCGCTCCCGACCCGCTCACCAGGCTCGACGCGGAATCACGACGGGGCGACCGGTGTCCGGATCCGGCATCACGCGGACGGAGGTGCCGTACACCGTCTCGATGCGCTCGGCCGTGAGCACTTCCTCCGGCGTCCCGCGCGCCGCGAGCGCACCGTCGGCGAGGATCGCGATCTCGTCGGCGTAGGCGGCGGCGAGCGACAGGTCGTGGAGCACCACGATCACCGCCTTCCCCGCGGCCGCCAGGCGCCGGGAAATGCGCAGCACCTCCTCCTGGTGGCGCAGATCGAGCGCTGCCGTCGGCTCGTCGAGCAGCACGATGCGGGTCTCCTGCGCCAGGACGCGCGCCAGCGATACCCGGGCTTTCTCCCCGCCTGAGAGCGTCGGGAACATGCGGTCCGTGAGATGCGCGACGTCGGTGACCGCGACGGCATCGGCGATGGCGGCGGCGTCATCATCCGCCCGTTCCGTCCCCATCCACGGCGCTCGTCCCATCTCGATGACCTGCTGCGCCGTGAAGGAGAAGGCGACCTGGTTCGCCTGCAGCAGCACGGCGCGCACGCGGGCCAGCTCCTTGGCGTCCCACTCGTGCAGCGGGCGACCGTCGAGCGCGACCGTGCCCTCGGTCGGCGAGATATCGCCAGAGAGGAGTCCGAGCACCGTCGACTTGCCCGCGCCGTTCGGGCCGACGAGGGCGAGCACCTCGCCGTACCGTACGTCCATGGAGACCGCGTCGACGATCCGGATCCGCCCCGCCCGATAGCTCGCCGAGATCAGCTGCTGCGCTGCCCCGTTCATGCCCAGCCTCCCGCGCGCCGACGGTTCCTGCGGATGAGCCAGTAGAAGAACGGCCCGCCGACGAGCGACGTGAGCATTCCGATCGGCAGGTCTGCCGACGGGACGATGGTGCGCGCGAGCAGATCGGCGTAGACGAGCAGCGTCGCGCCCCCGATGATCGAGCAGATGAGCAGCCAGCGGTGCGCCGGTCCGAGGATCATGCGCACCAGGTGCGGCACCACGAGTCCGACGAATGCGATGATGCCGACGAACGCGACACCGACGCCGGTGAGCAGCGCGACGAGCACGACCGACCAGATGCGCAGGCGCTCCACTTTCACCCCGAGGTGCGACGCCGTGCGGTCGCCGAGTGAAAGCAGATCGTACTGCGGTGCGAGCTTGAGCGACACGGCAGCGGCGACAACACCGACGATGGCGACGATCGCGACCTCGTTCCAACGTGATCCGTTGATGGAGCCGAGCTGCCAGAACACGATCTGCTCACGACTCGCGGTGTCCCCCGCGAACATGATCAGCGCGAGCCCGGCCCCGGCGAAGGCGTTGACGGCGATGCCCGTGAGGAGGAGGGTGACGACCTCCGTGCGTCCCTGGGCGCGCGCCGTCGCGTAGACGACGAGCGTGGCGGCGAGACCGCCGAGGAACGCGAACGCGGCGATCGTCCACCCGCCGAAGACGGAGAGCCCGAACGTGATGGCGCCGGCCGCGCCGAGCGCCGCCCCCGAGGAGACGCCGACGACACCCGGCTCGGCGAGCGGATTGCCGAAGATGGCCTGCATCACACCGCCCGCGACGGCGAGCGCGGCACCGACGAGCAGCGACATCATCACCCGCGGGAATCGGATCTGCCACAGCGTTTGCTCGATCAGGCGATCGTGGGGGGCCCAGGCGTTGTCGATCCCGATCGCCTTCAGGATCGACCCGACGACCTCCGCCGGACCGATGGGCAGTTGCCCCAGTCCTGCCGAGAGCAGCACGCCGACGACGAGCAGCACCGAGGTGACGACCACGACCCATGCGCCGCGCCCGGAGCGCTTCACCGGTCGCTGCGGGGCCCGCGCTGCGAGGTCCGTCACGGGGCCTCGGATCCGGATGCCGGGGCGTAGATCGCTCGTGCCAGCGCGTCGATCACCTCGGCCGAGCGGGGCCCGAACGACAGCACCGCGCCGTCGTCCATGTCGACCACGCGACGGTGCTCACCCGCAGCGGTGACCGCGATCGCCGGTTTCTCCTGCACCAGCCCGTCCACCCCTCCGACCGATTCGATTCCACCGGTCATGGTCAGGATCAGGTCGGGATTCGCCGAGACGAGTGCCTCGTCGGTCATCGGCTTCATTCCCGTCCAGCCGAGTTCGCCTGCGACATCCACGCCTCCGAGTGCCTGGATCAGCTGATCCGCGCCGGATTCCGATCCGAACATGTAGTACACCCCGGCGTTCCCCCTGAGGTAGAGGAACAGGATCCGCACCCGGTCCCCTTCCGCAGCCGGCACCATCTCGGCGATCTCCGCGATTTTTGCATCCACCTCGTCGCCGATCCGCTCGGCGAGCTGCGCGCCGGCAGCCTCGGCTCCGTAGACGGCCGCCACCTGCTGCACCAGGCTTTCGGCGCCCTCAAAGGATGGATCGTTCTCGACGAACACTACGGTGATCCCGACGTCCCTGAGCTGCTCGATCACATCGCGCGGTCCGATCGTTCCGTCCGTGATCACGACGTCCGGTTTCAAGCCGATCACGGCTTCGGCGTTCACGGTGTGCCCGCCGGAGGTCACGGTATCGATGTCTTCGGTGCCAGGGAAGGTCGTCGACTGGTCCTTCCCGACGAGCGTCTCCCCGAACCCGAGAGCCCACGCGCTCGCGGCGATCGAGCCCGCGAGATCGAGCGCGACCACGCGGTCGGTGGATTCCACCGTGACCTGCTCTTCGCCGCCGCCCTGGACCTGGGAGGTCACGGTCGATGGCAGCTGCTGCTCAGGGCTGTCGGAGATCGGCTCGATCGCCGAGTCAGGCAGCACCGCGGTCGAAGGCCCTTCGTAACTGCGAGGATCGTCGAGCACGTCCAGTGCGCTGAGCGGCTGCTGCGACCCGCCTGCAGTATTCGGCGTTCCCTGCGGACTCCCCGAGCAGCCGACGAGTACGAGCGCGGCGGCGAGCGCGCCGGCGACCCCTGCCGCGGCGCGGTGCCGGCCCCGGAGGCGGCCGAGCGTGCGCGATCGCGAACGCATGGTCATCGCTCCTCTCCCTCCGGCGCGGGAGTCTGCCGCGGCTGCGACTGCGGCTGCGGCTTCGGCTTCCGACCGCCGACCAGCATGCCGACGGTGAAGCCGATGACGAGCAGCGCAACGCCGCCGATGCCGATCGGCAGCCAGGGGATCGCTGGGGCGGGCGCAACGACAGCCTGCGTCTCGGTGTCGTCCTGTCCGGCGTCGTCCTGGCCCGCGGCCGGTTCGGTCGGAGCGGACACCGTAGCCGCATCGCACCCGGAGAACTCGAGGCTCACGGACACCGGATCGAGTTCGGCCCCGGCCTCGTAGAAGCCGACGAACGCTCCAGCGCCGGAGTTCGTCAGTTCGGCGGGCATGTCGGCGAGTTCGAGCGCGTCGTCACTCGGAACGACCTGGCTCTGCACGGTCAGGTCTCCGACCCACTCCTGCTCCTCATCGACGGCGACCTCGCCCTCCATGTCGGTGCTCTTCGCGTCGAGCAGGAGCGCCGCCTTGCCGTCGCCCTCGAACTCGATCGTCGGGTTCGCGAGCGTGAGGTCGAGCACCCCGTCATGTCCGGTGAAGTGCACCGTCCCCGTGAAGCTGACGGCACCGGTACCGGTCTCAGGCTCGATGGACCCGGACGCGTCGCCCCACTGGAAGTTCGGGGTCTCGTAGCCGGCCCCGCTCGAGGTCTCCCACGAGCCGTTGGCGATCGTCCCGCTGATGTAGGAGCGGAAGCTCTCCTTCAGTCCCCATGAAAGGGTCCCGCCACTGACTTCGCACCCCGCAGCTGCCTCCTGAGCGACGTGCGGGACCGCGGATGCCGCGGTGGGCACGGCGGCGAGCGCCACGGCGAATGATGCGCCGAGCAGCGCTCCACCGATGCGGGATACGGGGCGTGAGATCACGAATGTTCCTCCTCGTAGAGAATATCTGAGTTGTCGAACCGGCACGGGTCAGGCCGGCGCCGGCGCGGGCATGCCGGCGAGTTCACGACGCTGGCGGACCACGAGGACGGAGGTGCAGGCGGCGATCGCGACCATCGATCCCGCGCTCACCCACCATTCCCACGGCGCCAGACCGGCAGCGCGGAGGAGATCAGGGAGCGGTCCGCCGCCGGCGTTCGAGCCATCTGCTGCGGCGGCGCCGACCGCCTGCGCGGAGGAGTTCTCAGCGGCATCGAGGATCGTGATCTTCGCTCCGGCGTCGCTGCTGCCCTGGAGGGTGAGGACGTGGTTCCCTGTCCCCTGCTTCGGGAGAGTGCCTGACCACTTCACGACGCCGCTCTCGTCCGCAGTGGCCTCGTCGTCGAGCACGATCGGCTCGCCCTGCACCGGGTCGGTGTAGAGCACGACGAGCACCCCCTCGTCCTCGGGTTCGAAACCGGACGCCTGAGCCTCGATACGGCCGCCCTCGCGGATCTTGTCCTCGGGCGTGAGGATCTCGAGCCCCTCGGTGGTCGGGGGCGTGGCGGCAGCGGTGTACTGCTTCTTGTCACCGCCGTCCTGCGTCGCGCCGTAGGAGACCCTGCTCGGATCCCCCACCGTGAAGGTCAGGTCGTCGAAGCCGATGGTCTGGGAGGCGCTGATCCCCATCAGCGATCCCCTCACCGGCACGTTGCTCCAGGTCACCTCTCCGTTCGGCCCGACCGCCTTGCTGGCACTGGAGAGATCGAGCGAGTACGACGACTTGCCGTACGACGTCGTGTTGCCCGTGTGCAGCGTCGCAGACGACGCACTGTTCACCGTGATCGACGGGTTCGCCACCTGGAACATGGTCATGCCGTACCCCTTGAAAGATACGATGCCGGAGAACTTGACCGTTCCGGTCTGACTGCTCTTGTCCCAGCTGCTCCCCTCGGCCTGCGGGAACAGCCATCCGCTCCCGACGCCGGTGGTCTCGATCGACCCGCCGGCGCAGTGCTTCGAAGGAGTGGGGCACCCCGAGCCGGACTTCTTGCTCGTGTAGTCCGCGAAGTACTTCGAGACGCCCCACGTGAGGGATCCGGCGCTGCCGCCTCCACCGGCAGCGCCGGCGGCACGCGCTGCCGGTCCCTGCTTCGAGGCCTTCGGCGTCTGCGGCGTCTCCGCTCCGGCCTTCTCGAGGTTCGGGTCGTTCTCGCCCACGGTGAACGTGACGGGGTCGAGCGCCACACCTGCCTCGTAGAAGCCGCCGAACGCTTCGGCGCCCTGCTTCGTGAGCGTCGCAGATGCGTTGCTCCAGGTGGCCGTTCCGCCGGACTGCTGCGGAGAGCCGAGCTTGACGTTCGCCATCACGACGTTCTTCATGTCGAGGGCGCCGCCGACCTGGTCCATCCCCTCGAACTTGAGTCCCTTGACGTCGAAGATGAGCTGCGCGGTCGTCGCCGAGGTGACCGTGATGCGCGGGTTGAGGAAGGTCAGGTTGAGCGCGTGGCCGCCTTCCATCTCGTGACCCGTGAACTGCACTGCTCCGGCGTACTCGACAGTGCCTCGGCCGGTGGACGAGTTCCAGTTGCTCTTCTCCACCTGACGGAACACGAACGGGTCGCCCTTCGACTTCTGCGACGCGCCCGCTCTCGCCGACACCGAGCCGTGGGCGATCGGACCGGTGACGTACTTCTGGAAGCTCTCCTTCACACCCCAGCTCATCGTGCCGATCGTTCCGGAGCCCTTCTGCCCCACCGAGATCAGAGTGGTCCCAGTGGAGCGCTGGTACGCCCGCGAATCGGTAGGAGTGAAGGTCGCCGTGATCGTCTGCTCCCCGACGGGCAGAGCCCTGGTCTTGACCGACGCCTTACCGTTCTTCACGTCGCTCGTTCCAAGGCTCTGCGTGCCGTGCGTGAACTGCACCGTCCCCTGAACGGCGGCAGGAGCGACGGCTGCCGTGAGCGTGACCTCGTTCCCTTCCACGATAGAGTCGCGCGATGCCGAGAGCGTCGTCTTCGTGGACTTCGGGGTGGGTACAGGACCGGTGGACTCGCCGAGATCCGCCGTGAAGGTCACGGGATCGAGCTCGACGCCTGCGTCGTAGAAGCCGCCGAACGCCTCGGCTCCCTGCTCAGTGAGCGTCGCCTCGGCTTCGGACCACGTGTATGTTGTGCCGTGGACCTGAGGTGCCGAGAGATCCAGCTTCGCAAACGACACGTTCTCCGCTTCGAAGAACTTGTCGCTGATCTCCGTCATGCTCGTGAACTCTCGACTCTTCACGTCGAGGTACAGCGTCCCCTCGCCCGACGCCGTGAACTTCACGCGAGGTTTCGTGAACCGCATGTCCAACGCCGGGGCCGTCGTGCCGTCGACCGTCATCTCGTGTCCGGTGAAGGCGACGCCGTCTTCGGCACCAAAGGTCACATCGGCCGAACTGCCGTCGGACATCGCCTCGCCCGCTCCACCGGTCCAGTGGAACTCGCGATCCTTCGGCCGCATGTTCTCGTCATCGCTGGTCGTCGCGCCGAGGAGGTCGATCGTGCCGTGCGCGATGGGGCCCTGCAGGTAACTGCGGAAGGACGCTTTCACACCCCAGTCGAGTGTCGCCGCTTCGACAATGGTCTCGACGGGGCCCTCCTGCTTCTTCCCGACGACGACCTCGTCCGGATCGGACGTCGACTCGGCGAACGCTTTCGGATCCTTCGGGACGAACGTCGCGGTGATCTGATGGGTGCCTTCGGGAAGTGCGGAGGTCGTCAGCCCAGCTGCCCCGCCTGCCACCTCGACGGGGTTCCCGAGTTTCTCCTGACCGAATGCGAACTGGACGCTGCCCACGGCCTCCCGGGGTGTCACGGCTGCTCGGATGCGCAGCTCGTCACCCTCGGTGATCTTCGCTTTCGCCGCGGTGACCGTCGTGGTCGTCCCGACTGCCCCATCTGCCTCGCCGTCAGGATCGGATGAGTCGTCCCCGGGGTCAGACGACCCGTCGCCCGGATCCGTCGACCCGTCATCCGGGTCCGCCGAGCCGTCCCCGTCGGCGACTCCATCACCGGGGTCGGCTGATCCATCTCCCGGCTCCACGGCCCCGTCATCAACCGCTTTGATGGGGAGGGTGAACGTCACCGGATCCAGCTCAGCACCGGCCTCGTAGAACCCGCCGAACGCCGCCCCTCCCTGATCCGTCAGCGTCGCCGGAGCAGCCGACCAGGTGAACGTCGCCCCGTCCGCCCCGGGGTCCGCCAGGTTCAGCGTCGCGAACGGAACGTCGCTCTCCTCGAAGAACTCCTGACTGATCGAGGTCATCCCCTCGAACTTCCGGCTCTTCACATCCAGATACAGGGTCCCCTCCGTCGCGGAGGTCACCTCCACCCGAGGATTCGTGAACTGCATATCCAGCGCCGGAGCCGTCACACCGTCCACGGTCATCTCGTGCCCCGTGAAATGCACGCCGTTGCCCACACCGAAACTCACATCAGCAGTGCTGCCGTCCGTCGCAGCCGTTCCCGTACCACCGGACCATGACAGGTGTTCAGCGGCCGGACGCAGATTCTCCGCACTCGCCGTCGTGTTCCCGAGCAACTCGTAGGCGCCATGGGCGATCGGACCGAACAGATAGCTTCGGAACGACTGCTTCACCCCCCAATCGAGGGTGGCACCGGCAACGGTCCCGTCAGCGGGCGCAGCGTACGCGAACGGTGTCGCAACGAGCGCCGCACCCGCGGCGAGCACCGAGGCCAGAGCGGCACCGAGTACCCCACGGATTCTCCGCTTGCCCGACGACGCGATGTCGCCTCGGTCCGCCCGAGGCATCCCCACGGATGGTGCCACTGAAACCACTCCAACTCTTACTTCACGCTCAGAGGGGGCCACCCACTGAGGTCTTCCACTTCGACTTCCGTCCGGATCTCGTGCCGGTGCGGTGCCCCGTTCGCTCCATCGAACGGGGCACCGCACCGGATCCTTCGGTCGACTACTCGCTGCGAGCAGCCGTCCGACCACGCGCCAGCATCAAGCCGGCCGCACCGAGGAGCATCGCTCCGCCGGCGAACAGCAGGCTGAGCCCGGGCCCGTCCGAACCGGTGTTCGCCAGACCACCCTTGCCGGCGGCCTGCCCGCCCTGGCCTGCGCCCTGGGCGGCACCCTGGGCGCCGTTCTGCTGCGCGTCCGCACCGACCTGGCCGCCATCGCTGCCGCCCTCGTTCCCATCGGCCGTGCCGTTGTCGTCACTGGCGCCGGGGGCCTCGGCAGCCAGCACCTCGAAGGTCGCCGACAGCTCGTCACCTGTTTCATCGATGAACACGATCGCGTGCTCGCCGACCTCGAAGTCCGCCGGAACAGTCCAGTTCGCGGTGACAATGCCCTCGGCGTTCGCCGTCTGCTCGCCGAGCTCGACGGTCTCCGAGCGAACCTCGACCTGGAACTTCTGCCCCTCCGCGAACGGTCCCGCGGTGAAGGCGACCTTCTCGCCCTGCGTGACCCTCGCGTCGGCACCCGCACCGTTGATCGAGATGGACGGTTGCTCGGGTTCAGGCTCCGGTGCCGGCTGCGCAACGGTGACCTCTGCGAACGCATCGAGCGAGCGATCGGTGACGGAGAGACCGTGCGCCGCCGAGGTGGCTACGTGGTACTCCTTGGCCGGATCCAGCGTGTCCGCGGGCACCTGCAGCGTCGTGGTGAAGCTGCCATCGGTGATCTGGTTCGCCGGGACCCAGCCCTGGGTGATCCAGCCCGCGCTCGGGAGCGCGCCCTCGCCCGACCATACGCTCTCCTCGCCGAAGAGCACGTACGCTCCGTTCGCCGCACCGGGGCCGACGAAGCCTGTACCCTCGACCGTCAGCGTGTTCTCGACGGCGGGATCGAGATCATGGGAGGGCGTCACCGTGATCTTCGGGTCGGCGACGACCTGCTCCGACACGGTAACCGTCACCTCGTTCGTCGAGGCCGATGGCGCGAACACTTCCGCTTCTTCGGGGGTGAATTCGGCCGCGATCCGATGCGCGCCGACCGGGAGATCCGTGACCTTCAGCTCGGCGGCGCCGTTCGTGACGGTCACGGGCTCGCCGAGGTTCGCCTCGCCGTTCGTGAACTGCACCGTACCGGCAGCCGCCGCGGGCGCGACCGTCGCGCTCAGCGTGACCTCATCGCCCTCGGTGATCTCGGACGCGGTCGCTGCGACCGTGGTGGTCGTCGCGACCGGTTCGACGACCTGCTCGACGAAGTTCACCGGAACGCCCTGCTCCTGTGAGGCGTTCTTCATGCCGCCGGCCGCGTAGGTGTAGACGCCGTACTGACCGTCCTCGATCTGCTTGGTCCCGTCGTGGTCTTCGATGGTGACTTCCCACTCGAAAGAGCCGTCGGTGTTCAGCTCGACCCACTGGCCGCGCACGATGCCCTGGTACTGCGGCGGAATCTGGTCGACCGTGTCCTCGGTCAGCACCCAGCCCTGTGCACCGATCGCTCGCGCGCTGCTCGGGGCATCCTCAGACGGGCGCCAGTTCTGCGCGAACTCGCCGAAGACGACGTACACGCCCTGCGGCATGGTGCTCGGAATCGGCACGCCGCGACCGCCGACGTTCGCCTCTGGATCGTAGCCGGTGCCCTTGACGACCAGCTGATCGCCCTCGGCCACCTCGGTATCACCGACCGGGGTGGTGCCATCTTCGAGGAAGACCTCCAGCTTCGGCTCCCAGACGACGGGTTCCTCGGCCTCTTCGACGGTCACTGTCACCGCGTCCGAGGTCGACGCGTTGAACGCCGCAGGGTCTGCCGGCACGAACTCCGCGGTCAGGCTGTGACCGCCGATCGGCAGGTCGGAGGTTCGCAGCGAGGCGGCGCCGTTCACGACCGCCTGGGCACCGCCCAGGTTCTCAGCGCCGTTCGTGAACTGCACGGTTCCCGCGGCTTCGACCGGCGCAACCGTCGCGGTCAGCTCGAGCTCGTCGCCCTCGGTGATCTTCAGCGCCGAGGTGTCGAGGGACGTCGTGGTGTCCTGGGCCACCGCTACTTCTTCGACGGGGAGGGTGAACGTCACCGGATCCAGCTCAGCACCGGCCTCGTAGAACCCGCCGAACGCCGCCCCTCCCTGATCCGTCAGCGTCGCCGGAGCTTCAGCCCACGTGTAGGTGGTGCCGGTTGCAGACACGCCACCACTCAGGTTCAGCGTCGCGAACGGAACATTGCTCTCCTCGAAGAACTCCTGACTGATCGAGGTCATCCCCTCGAACTTCCGGCTCTTCACGTCCAGATACAGGGTCCCCTCGGTCGCGGAGGTCACCTCCACCCGAGGATTCGTGAACTGCATATCCAGCGCCGGAGCCGTCACACCGTCCACGGTCATCTCGTGCCCTGTGAAGTGCACGCCGTTGCCCGCACCGAAACTCACATCAGCAGTGCTGCCGTCCGTCGCAGCCGTGCCCGTACCACCGGACCATGACAGGTGCTCAGCGGCCGGACGCAGATTCTCCGCACTCGCCGTCGTGTTCCCGAGCAACTCGTAGGCGCCGTGCGCGATCGGACCGAACAGATAGCTTCGGAACGACTGCTTCACCCCCCAATCGAGGGTGGCATCGGCAACGGTCCCTTCGGCAGGCGCGGCATTCGCCGCTGCTGGCGCGAGCGCGAGGCCGCTCGCAACGAGCAGCGCGGAGGTGAACGCGCCGACGAGCGTCCTCACCTTCTTGCGCGGGGCAGAACTGACTTTCATGCGAAAGTTCTCCTTTTCACAGGTGAGCGCGGGCGCTCCGTCATCATCAGATGGAGGTTAGGTTAGTCTTACCTTAACGTCCACTGGATATCATGGCGGCATTCATCAGATGATGCAACCCCGCGTACACTGGTCACCTCCGAGACCGCACACACATCACCCGGGAGAACCTCCGTGACGCACCAACCCGACCCCCAAGCCGCGCTCGAGGCGGTGCGGAACCGGAGATCCCACTCGAAGGTGACCGAGGACGCCCCCACTCCAGAGCAACTCGCGGAGCTCATTGCGCCGCTCTCCTCGATCGCCGACCACTCGGGCATGCGACCCTGGCGCATCATCGCGCTCCGCGGCGACGACCGCGACCTCGTCGGCCACGGTCTGGCCGACGCCGCGGGCGGCGATCCTGAACAGCACGAAAAATACGTCAAGAAGGCACGGCGCGCGCCGCTCGTGCTCGCGGTCGTCGCACGGACACAGGACAGCAAGAAGGTCCCCGCGTGGGAGCAGGAGGCCGTCGCCTCAGGCGCCGCCCACATCTTGTCGCTGCTCCTGCACGAAGCCGGCTGGGGCGTCATGTGGCGCACCGGTGTGCTGACCCGCTCGGAAGCGGTGCACCGAGCCCACCGACTCGAGGGTTCGGAGTACCTCCTGGGGTGGCTTTACGTCGGGGGCATTCCCGACCGGGATCGCCGCGAGAAGCCCCGCAAGCCGCTCCCCGTCGAACGCTTCCTCACCGAGGGAGTGGATCGGGACTGACTGTCGACGGCACCCGACAGGCATTCAGTCGGCGGTGACGAAGCCCTGCTCATCCATCCACTCCAGGGCGACGTCGGCGGGTTCCCTGCCCTCGACATCCACCTGCGCGTTGAGCTCCTGCATCGTCTCATCGGTGAGGAGGGGGACGAATTCGCCGAAGAGTTCCGCCAGTTCAGGATGCGCTTCGAGCGTCTCCGTGTTCACGACCGGTGCGCCGTTATAGGCCGGGAAGAACCCTCGGTCGTCCTCGAGCACGAGGAGGTCGAGTGCGGGAATGCGCCCGTCGGTTGTGAAAACCTCACCAAAGGCGCACGCACCGTCGGCGGTCGCCGCGTAGATCGCGCCGATGTCCATCACACGGATGTTGTCGCTCGGCACGCCTTCCGCGCTGTCGCGCGGGAGATCGTAGGCCTGCAGCATCGGGCTGAACCCGTCGGCCCGAGAGTTGAACTCGGCTTCCACGCAGAACGTGCGCTCTTCAACGGGAAGGTCACCGATCTCGCTGAGCTTGGTGACGCCCAGCTCCTCGGACAGGGCCCGAGGCGTGGCGAACGCGTAGGTGTTGTTCAGCGGTGCCGGATCCAGCCAGGTCAGACCGTTCGCCAGTTCGGCGTCCCGCACTTCGCGCCACTGCTTCTGCTGATCCGGAAATGCCTCCTCGTTGCCGAGGTAGGTCAGCCACGCAGTGCCGGTGTACTCCCAGCCCACGTCGGCCTGTCCGCTGAGCATGAGCTGCCGCGCGGGCTGGCTGCCGGGAACATTGCTGAGGTCGGTGACCGAGTATCCGGCTGCCGTCGCGGCGATGACGGAGATCTTGCCCAGCAGGAGCTGCTCGGTGAAGTTCTTCGTGACGATCGTCAACGGCACGCCTTCCGTCTCCTCCGACGGCGAGATCGATCCTGGGGAGAACGACGGGATGTACGCGGTCGCCGCCTGCAGGCCGCAGCCGGTCAGCGCGGCGGTGGCGACGACGGCGGCCACGCCACTCACGATACGGCGGAGTTTCTTCACGACAGCCCCTTCGGCGTAGCGACGTACTCGACGACACGGCCGAGCCAGTCGATGGACAATGCCAGGAGAGCGACGATGACGGATCCGGTGATGAGCACGGTGTTGAGCGCGAGGCTCACACCCGTGGTGATCAGGATGCCGAGGCCGCCGCCATCGACGAATGTCGCGAGCGTCGCTGACCCGACGAGCAGCACGAGCGCGGTGCGGATTCCGCTCAGCATGACGGGTACCGCGAGCGGCAGCTCGACGCGGAACAGCACGGCGGCAGCACTCATGCCCATTCCCCTCCCGCCTTCGACGAGGCGAGGATCGACTCCGGCGAGCCCCACCACCGTATTGCTGATGACCGGCAGCATGGCGTACACCACGAGGGCAACGATCGCCGCCCAGAACCCGAAACCGAGCCACATGGCGAGCAGCACGATCAGTCCGATCGCGGGGGCGGCCTGACCGAAATTCGCGATGGCGAGCACGGTCGGTTGCGCGCGCCTGAACGCCCGTCGCGACAGGAGGATCCCCACCGGAATCGAGATGAGCAGCACGATGATCGCAGACACGAGTGTCAGCAGGAGGTGCTCACCGACGTACCGGGTCAGCACGCTCGGTTCGAGCGTGCTGAGTTCGGTCGCGCTCAGGTCACTCCCGGAGAGCCAGAGCAGGAGCACGACACCGGCGACCACGACGCCGATGGGTTGCAGCAGGAGCGGAGCGAACGCGCGCAGCCGCGACCGCCGTCGAGTCTCACCCATCTGCGCGCCCCGTGGTGACCGGGACGGGCGACGTGTTGGTCCCGACCGGACCGTTCGCGTGGAGACGCGCGGCTTCCGCACGCGCGGCCGTGATCGCGTGCATCACCGTCTCCACGTCGATGACGCCGACGAAGGCATCGCGCCTGCCCACGACGAGGGCTGTTCCCGCACTGGACACCAGCATCGTATCGAGCGCGTCGTTGAGCGTCGCGCCCGTGCTGACCAGCGGCAGATCGGGGGCGGGCGTCTCGGGGATCGCTTCCAGGCGTCCGAGTTGCTTCACGGACAGCCAATTGATCGGCCGGCCCCGCCCGTCGAGCACGACCGCGTGCTCGCGCCCGCGCGCCCGCAACTCATCGCGCACGGCGGCCGCGAGCTCGCCCGGTCTGGTCGTCACCGCATCGGCGAGTTCGACGTCGCGGACGCGGGTCAGCGTGAGCTGCTTGAGACCCGCCCCCGAACCGATGAAGTTCTCGACGAACTCGTTGGCAGGCTCGGCGAGAATACGCTCGGGAGTGTCGTACTGCACGATGTGTGCACCCTCGGAGAAGATGACGATCCAGTCACCGAGCTTCACCGCCTCATCAAAATCGTGGGTCACGATGACGATCGTCTTCTGCAGCTCCTCCTGGATCTGCAGCAGTTCATCCTGCAGGCGCTGGCGCGTAATGGGATCCACGGCACCGAATGGCTCGTCCATCAAGAGCACCGGAGGATCGGCCGCGAGCGCCCGCGCCACGCCGACGCGTTGCTGCTGGCCGCCTGAAAGCTCCCGCGGGTATCGATCGCGGTAGACCTCGGGGTCCAGCGAAACGAGGTCGAGGAGTTCGTCGACCCGCGCAGCGATCCGCTGCTTGTCCCACTTGAGCATCTTCGGCACGATCGCGATGTTCTGCGCGATCGTCATGTGCGGGAACAACCCTCCCGCCTGAATCACGTACCCGATCCGGCGTCTGAGGTCGTCGCCGTCGATATCCGTCACGTCCTGGTCGCCGAGGCTGATGGTGCCCTCGGTCGGTTCGATGAGCCGGTTGATCATTTTCAGGGTCGTCGTCTTCCCGCAGCCGGACGGGCCGACGAGCATGACGATCTTGCCTGCGGGGATCTCGAGAGTGACCCCGTCGACCGCTGGCCTTCCCCCTGAGGAGTACCGCTTCGTGACCTCTTCGAGGAGAATGCGGGAGCCCCCGGTGGGGGCGGACTGTTCGCTGCTCTCAGACACGGATGCCTTTCGGGGTTGTCAACCGGCCGATGACGACCAGAATGAGATCGAGGATGAGGGCGATGATGACGACGCCGATGACGCCGACCAGGACGGAATACACCGCGTTCGCGCTGCCGAGTTGCGACAGTCCGGTGAAGATGAAGGATCCGAGCCCGGGGCCCAGCGCGTATGCGGCGACGGCGGCGACACCCATGACCATCTGCGCCGAGATGCGGATGCCGGTGAGGATGACGGGCCAGGCGAGCGGCAGTTCAACCCGCGCGAGGGTGCCGAGTCGGCTCACACCGATACCGCGAGCCGACTCGATGAGCGACGATTCGACTCCGCTCAAGCCGACGACGGCGTTCCGCAGGATCGGGAGCACCGCGAAGAAGGTGAGTACCGTGACCGCGAGCGGAACGCCGTACCCGACCGGGGCGATCAACAACCCGATGAGCGCGAATGACGGAATGGTCAGCCCGATCGCGGTAACGCCGTTCGCGAGCCCCACGAGCGCGGGGACGCGGTAGCAGAGGACCGCGAGGAAGACCGCGATGATGGTTCCGAGGATCACGCACTGCGCTACCAGACTGAAATGCTGCCAGGCGGCGAAGAGAATCGCTCCCCACCGTCCCGCAATGTACTCCCACACTATTCGCTTCCCGTCCTCACTGCACCGGTACCCACCGCCTCGCTGAGTTCGCGGGGGCAGCCGAGTGTCACGATAGCAAGCACTGCGACCGTCCGTTCAGGTGGTGGGACGCGCTTCGCGGAGACGCGGTCGACGTCCGCAACGCCCAGAACCGCGACGTGTCAGAGGCCAGGAGCCACCTCTTCTGCTTAGGAACGACTGGGATCCGCGCAATGGGGCATGCCGCCCGTTCTCGCGAGCGGCGCGGCTGTCTCGCGAGGCTCGAGAGGCCCTATTCCGTTACAGCACTGTGACCCTAGCGGGGTCCTTCCGGGCGCCGATACCGCGACGGCAGCGCCGCGATGACCACCGCGACCAGCGCAAGACCCACTCCGGCCAGCAGCGGGATCGTCACGCCCCCGGCCAGCGGAGACCACACCTCGAACACCATCGAGCCGACGAGCTGCCCCGCGACGTTCGACATGCTCAACAGCAGTACGCCCGCCGTTCGCACGAGAATCGTCGCCAGCGCGATGAAGACCACCCCCACGAGGCCGCCGACATAGAACCAGGGCTCCGCGGGCCACCCGGTCGGCCACCCCGAGAACGCCAACGACACCGCCGCAGCGATGGCGAGCACCAGCGTCCCGACCAGGAAGTTCACGAAGGTTGCGGTGATCGCGCTCTGCGCCACCACTCGCACCAGCCCGTTGACGGCGCTCTGCCATGCCATGCCAACACCGGCCACCACGGGGATGACGATGAGCCACACGGCTCCGCCGTCTCCGCCCAGGATGCGATCCGACACCGACACCGCGACCGCCACGACCGCGAGCCCCGTACCGATGAGGCGCGTCGTCGTGGGCGCGATCTTCCCGCTCGGGCCCAGCCCGATACGGTCGATCACCAAACCGCCGAGCACCTGCCCCGCGACGATCCCGACAGTGAAGAGCGCCACGCCCAGCACCGTGGCCACCAGACCCTGCGTCAGCACGAAGAACGCGCCGCACGCCCCGCCGAGAAGCCCCCACACCGGGAACTCACCCGCCGCGACCTCCCGTCGCACCCTCGCAAGGCCGCGTCGCCCGCGCGGCACGCATGCGACGAGCACCACCAGGATCAGCAGACCCGATCCAAAGGAGACCGCAGCCGCCAGATACCCGCTGTGCAGCTCCTGACTGAGGCCGCCGTTCACCCGCGATTGCGTGGAGACCATCATGCCCGCAATACCCGAGACGAGGAGCGCGGCCCACACGGGGAACGAAGATTTCGCAGCGGTCACCCGCCCACTGTACTCCTGCGCGAGAGGCGTCACACGCTATTGGAGCCGGCTATCGGACTCGAACCGATCACCTGCGACTTACAAGATCGCTGCTCTACCAGATGAGCTAAGCCGGCGGATGGGACCGGGCGCCGAAGCACCCGATCCCGGAACAGTCTAGCGTCACTCCGACTCGGAGGACCCGTCGGGCTGACTGTTCTTCAGCTGCTGCTGCTCGACCTCGCTCTTGACCTTGAGGAGGTAGGCCTCGAGGTCGCCGTCGCGGGACTGCACCCACTGCTCACCGTTCACGATCACGGTCGGCGTCTGGCTGAGCGTCTGAGGCTGGTCGGCAGGAATCAGCTGGTTGCCCGCCGCGATCTGCGCACCCTCGGCCAGGCCGAGCAGGCCCTGCTCGGTGACGGCCTTCGTGTTCGACGAGATAAAGCTGGAGAACCGCTTATCGCTCACGCAGCTCTCGAGCTCCGGAGTGATCTCGGCCCCGGCGAGTTCGGCCTGCTCGAGCAGCTCGTCATCGGTCAGGCCAGCGGTGCCCTCCTGGGGCTGCACCTCGGCGCTCAGCAGACGGTTGTGCACGGCGAACGCCACATCGGGCTGCTCCTCGACCAGGCAGCCGAACATGTTGGCCGCACGGGTCGAGTAATTGGTGCCCTGCGAGCGGTTGTCGAGGAAGTTCAGCGGGTACACGCGGAGCGTCGCGTCGCCGCCGCCCACGTAGTTCTCGAGCATGGTGCCGTAGGTCTGCTCGAAGTTGCCGCAGCCTGGGCACATGTAGTCAACGTAGAGCGAGATGTCGAGCGGCAGTTCCTCCCGGTTGACCTCGGGGTACTCCCGCGTCTGGTCCGGCTGCAGCGCGGCAGACGGTTGGACCTCGAGGTCTGCGCCGAACACCGCACCGCCCGAGGCCATGTTCTCCGGGCCGGGCCCTGCGGGCTTCAAGGTCTGCGTCAGCACGAGCGCGATGACCGCGACCACGGCGAGAACGCCGATGACGATGCTGCCCTGGATCAGGCGCTTGTTGCGCTTCTCCCGCTTCTGCTCGCGCTCGCGGGCCAATCGTGCCTGCTCGCGCGCCTGCTGTCGCCGTTCCGTCTTCGTCGGTCGGGCAGAATTCTCGTTTGCCATGGGGTCTCCGGTGGTTCCGTCGAGCGCGCCACGGAGCGGCGCGCCGGTCATGCTACTTCTGGGCGCGCCGCTGTGCGCGGTTCTGCGGTTCGGGTGCGCTCTCGCCGTTCTGGCCGAACGCGCCGCGCTGCTGGGACGCAGCCGCCTGGGCCTGACGCGCCTGGGCCTGCGCACCGGCCTTCTTGGCGCCCTTCTTCCCGGCCTTCGTCGCGGAGCCGCCCTGCGACTTGCCCTCGGCGTTGCGCACCTCGGTACCGCCGTCTTCGCTGGGGGCCGTGAAGCTGAGCTTCGCCTCGTCTGGAGCGGTCGACTCGTCGAGGCCGCCGCCCTCGAGGTGCACGTGATCCTTGGGCCCCTCGGCCGGGCGCACCTGCACCTCGAGGTTGTAGAGCAGTCCGAGCGACTCCTCCTTGATCTGTCCCATCATCGCGTTGAACAGCTGGTAGCCCTCGCGCTGGTACTCGATGATCGGATCGCGCTGCGCCATCGCGCGGAGGCCGATGCCCTCGCGCAGGTACTCCATCTCGTAGAGATGGTCGCGCCAGCGGCGGTCGATGGTGGTGAGCACGACGCGGCGCTCGAGCTCGCGCATCGCCTCGCTGCCGAGGGTCTCCTCGCGCTTCTCGTACGCGACGATCGCATCGGAGAGGATCTCGCGGCGCAAGAAGTCGCGGCTGACCTGGTTGGATCCGGCTTCGGCGAGCAGCTCGTCGATCGTGATGCCCACGGGGTAGACCTGCTGCAGGTCGCCCCACAGCGCGTCGTAATCCCAGTCGCTGTCGGTGCCGTGCGAATCGAGGATCGCGTCGATCACCTGCTCGCGGAAGGCCTCCACGCGAGGCTCGATCTCCTCGCCGTCCAGGATCTGGGCACGGTCGCCGTAGATCGCCTTGCGCTGGCGGTCGAGCACGTCGTCGTATTTCAGGACGTTCTTCCGAATTTCGGCGTTGCGGGTCTCGACCTGCGACTGCGCGCTCTGGATCGCGCGGGTGACCATCTTCGACTCGATCGCGAGATCGTCGGGGAAGCTCTCGCGGTTCATCAGCGCCTGTGCGGCACCCGAGTTGAAGAGGCGCATGAGGTCGTCGCCGAGCGAGAGGTAGAAGCGGCTCTCACCCGGGTCACCCTGACGGCCCGATCGACCGCGGAGCTGGTTGTCGATGCGACGCGACTCGTGGCGCTCCGTGCCGAGCACGTAGAGGCCGCCGACGGCGGTGACCTTGTCGGCCTCCTCCTTCACTGCAGCCTTGACGGCCGCGAAGACTTCATCCCACTCCGCCTCGTACTCGTCGGGCGTCTCGGTGGTCGACAGTCCCCGCGAGGCCATCTCCTGCACCGCGAGGAACTCGGCGTTGCCGCCGAGCATGATGTCGGTACCGCGACCGGCCATGTTCGTGGCGACGGTGACGGCTTTGAAGCGACCTGCCTGCGCGATGATCGCGGCCTCGCGCGCGTGGTTCTTGGCGTTCAGCACCTCGTGGCGGACGCCCTTCTTCGCGAGCAGACGCGAGAGGTACTCGCTCTTCTCGACGCTCGTGGTGCCGACGAGCACGGGCTGGCCCTTCTCGTGGCGCTCAGCGATGTCCTCGACGACCTGCGCGAACTTCGCCTCCTCGTTCTTGTAGACGAGGTCCGGCTGGTCCTTGCGGATCATCTCGCGGTTGGTCGGGATCGGAACCACGCCGAGCTTGTAGGTCGACATGAACTCGCTCGCCTCGGTCTCGGCAGTACCCGTCATGCCGGAGATCTTGTCGTACAGGCGGAAGTAGTTCTGCAGCGTCACGGTGGCGAGCATCTGGTTCTCAGCCTTGACCTGCACGCCCTCCTTCGCCTCGATGGCCTGGTGCATGCCCTCGTTGTACCGGCGGCCGGCGAGAATTCGGCCGGTGTGCTCGTCGACGATGAGGACCTCGCCGTTCAGCACGACGTAGTCCTTGTCGCGCGTGAAGAGCGCCTTCGCCTTGATGGAGTTGTTGAGGAAGGAGATGAGCGGCGTGTTGACCGACTCGTACAGGTTGGAGATGCCGAGGTAGTCCTCGACCTTCTCGATGCCGGGCTCGAGCACGCCGATGGTGCGCTTCTTCTCGTCGACCTCGTAGTCCACGTCGGGCTTCAACCGCTTCGCGAGGCGCGCGAACTCCGCGAACCAGCGGTTCGCCTCTCCGGCGCCTGGCCCCGAGATGATGAGCGGAGTACGGGCCTCGTCGATGAGGATCGAGTCGACCTCGTCGATGATGACGAAGAAGTGGCCGCGCTGCACCCGGTCCTCGGCCGACGACGCCATGTTGTCGCGCAGGTAATCGAAGCCGAATTCGTTGTTGGTGCCGTACGTGATGTCCGCGGCGTACTGCTTGCGCCGCTCCTTCGGATCCTGACCGGCGACGATGCAGCCGGTCGTCATACCGAGCGCGCGGAACACGCGCCCCATGAGCTCGCTCTGGTAGGTCGCCAGGTAGTCGTTGACGGTGACGATGTGCACACCCTTGCCCGCGAGGGCGTTGAGATACGCCGGCAGGGTCGCGACGAGGGTCTTGCCCTCACCGGTCTTCATCTCGGAGATGTTGCCGAGGTGGAGGTTCGCTCCGCCCATGATCTGCACGTCGAAGGGGCGTAGACCGATGGTCCGCTTCGCCGCTTCGCGCACGGCTGCGAAGGCTTCGGGCATGAGGTCGTCGAGCGTCTCGCCCTTCTCCAGACGCTCGCGGAACTCCACCGTCTCGTTGCGGAGCTCCTCGTCGGTGAGGTCGGCGAACGACTCTTCGAGCGCGGCGACGAGCTTCGTCTGCCGCTGGAGCTTCCTCAACGTGCGTCCTTCACCTACACGAAGAAGTTTCTCGAGAACTGTCGCCACGTGGTCTCTCCTGTACGGTTGCGCCGGCCCGTGCGCCGGATTTCGCGCACACGGGAGAGGTTGCAGAAATGTAACAGCTCCCCAGCCTAGCAAGGGTCTGTGCGCGCTGGCTGGGGAATCTGGGCACTTCGGAGCGCGCACCGGTCGAACACCCAGGGTTCATCAGATGTTGTTTTGATCGACTCAAAAAAGCGCTAAGGTGGGGAACCACGAACTGCACGCAACGAAAGGGCCTCCATGTCCGAGCAGAAGATCACCACCACCCAGACCGGTACGCCGATCGCGAGCGACGAGCACTCGCTCACCGTCGGCCCGAACGGACCCACCGTGCTCCACGACCGCTACCTGGTCGAGAAGCTCGCCAACTTCAACCGCGAACGCGTTCCGGAGCGCAACCCCCACGCCAAGGGCGGCGGAGCGTTCGGCGAGTTCGTCGTCACCGAGGACGTGTCGCAGTACACCCGCGCCGCGGTGTTCCAGCCGGGCGCGAAGAGCGAGACGCTGCTCCGCTTCTCCTCGGTTGCCGGTGAGCAGGGCTCCCCCGACACCTGGCGCGACGTTCGCGGCTTCGCCCTGCGCTTCTACACGACCGAGGGCAACCTCGACATCGTGGGCAACAACACCCCCGTCTTCTTCATCCGCGACGCGATCAAGTTCCCCGACTTCATCCACTCGCAGAAGCGCCTCGGCGACCGAGCGCTCCGCGATCCCGACATGCAGTGGGACTTCTGGACCCTCTCCCCCGAGTCGGCGCACCAGGTGACCTACCTCATGGGCCCCCGAGGGCTGTCGAAGAACTGGCGCCACCTGAACGGCTACGGGTCGCACACCTACCAGTGGATCAACGCCGACGGCGAGCGCTTCTGGGTCAAGTACCACTTCATCTCCCAGCAGGGAGTCGAGCCGATGTCGCCCGAGGCGGCGGAGCAGATGGCCGGGCAGGATGCGGACTACTACCGCCGCGACCTCTTCGAGTCCATCGAGCGCGGCGACTACCCCGCCTGGGACGTCTACGTGCAGATCATGCCCTACGAAGAGGCCAAGACCTACCGTTACAACCCCTTCGATCTCACCAAGACCTGGTCAAAGAAGGACTACCCCCGGATCAAGGTCGGCACGTTCACGCTGAACCGCAACCCGGAGAACTTCTTCGCCCAGATCGAGCAGGCGGCGTTCTCGCCCGGCAATCAGGTGCCGGGCACGGGCATCTCCCCCGACAAGATGCTGACGGCCCGCGTGTTCTCCTACAACGACGCGCACCGTCACCGGATCGGCTCGAACTTCAACCAGCTGCCGGTAAACCAGCCGCACGCGACCGAAGCGCACAACTACATGCACGAGGGTCACATGCAGTACCACTTCCCGCCGGCGGAGCAGCGGGTGTACCACCCGAACTCTTACGGTCCCGCCGGCGGCCCCGTTGCTGACCCGCAGGCCGGAATCGAGGCGAGCTGGGAGTCGGATGGCGAGCTCGTGCGCGCGGCCTACACGCTCCGCGAGGACGACGGCGACTTCGTGCAGGCCGGCATCCTGTACCGCGAGGTCTTCTCCGATGAGGAGCGCGCCGGGATCCAGGACGTGCTCCTCGGCCAGGCGCAGTCGATCACGGTCGACCGCGTCCGTGAGCAGTTCTTCACGTACTGGACGAACGTGGATGCGAACCTGGGCGCGACGCTCCGCGAGCGGTACGCAGCGTAGTTCGAAGAACGCCGACGGGCCCGTCACCAGCAGTTGACTGCGGTGGCGGGCCCGTCGGCGTTCCGGAAGAGCGTCAGGCTTCGCGCGCGTAGACCCGCTCGCCGCCGACCCAGGTCTCGAGCACGGCGACGTTCGCCAGATCCTCGACCGGCGTGCGGTACGGGTCCGCGGCGAGCACCGCGAAGTCGGCGCGCTTGCCTGCTTCGATGGAGCCGAGGTCGTCCTCGCGTCCAAGCGCCCGCGCCGCTGAGATGGTGTGTCCACGGAGCGCCGTATCGACCGAGACGCCGAGGCTCTCGGGTCCGAGTTGCGTGCCTCGGCGGGTGACCCGGGAGACGGCGGCCTGGATCGCCTCCATCGGACGGGGATCTGCCACGGGTGCGTCCGACGAGATGGTGACGGGAACCCCGGCCCGCTCGAACTCGCCGAGCGGGTTGAAGCGCTCACCCGGGGTGCCGATGGCCTGCTCCACGCCCTCGCCCCAGTTGAAGTGGTGCTGCGGCTGGTTCACCGGGTAGATGCCGGAGCGCGCCATGCGCTCGATCTGCTCGGGCGTCGGTAGGCCGCAGTGCTCGATGCGGTGCCTGGCGTCGGCGTCGGGGCGCTCGGCGAGCGCCTCCTCGATCGCGCCGATCACCATTTCGAGCGCGGTGGGCGACTGCGAGTGCGTGGCCGTTTGCAGACCGACGCGGTGGGCCTTCTTGATGAGCTCGGTGTAGTCGCGGGGGTCGTGGTAGAGCTGACCGGTGCGGCAGGGGTCCCCCACGTAGCCGTCGGGGAAGTACGCCGTCCAGCCGCCGAGCGTGCCGTCGGAGTAGAACTTGATGCCGGCGAAGCTCAGGTGCTCGTTGCCGAACTGGCCGTGGAGGCCCATCTCGATCGCCTCGTCGAGGAGGTGCGACAGCAGGTACATGCTGACGCGCACCTTGAGGTCGTCGGTGTCGGCGAGACGGAGGTACATGTCGAACTCGCGCCGGCTCACCTGGGCGTCGCCGATCGTCGTGACTCCGCCGGCGAGGAAGTTCTCCTGGGCCGCTGCGAGCTGACGACGGTGCTCCTCCGGTTCGTCCGCAAGGTGGAAGTTCGGTCCGTGGTGCCCGATCTTCACACCCTCGAGGCCGGTCAGCACGTTGCACGCGGCGTCCGACAGCTCCCCCGTCAGCTCACCGTCTCCGTCGCGGAAGAACTCGCCGCCCTGCGGGTTCGGGGTGTCCCGCGTGACGCCGTGCAGCTCGAAGGTGTAGCTGTTGACGACGCCCCCGTGCCCCGAAGCGTTCATGAGGTAGACCTCGCGATCGGTCGCCACTTCGTCGAGCTCAAAACGGGTGGGGTGCCGCTGCTCGGCGAGGTTGCGCTGCTCGTAGCCGTAGCCGCGGATCGGGCGCCCCGCCGGAATCTCGCGGGCCGCCTCCTGCAGCAGCGCGACGATCTCGGGGATCGATCCGGCGCGTTCGGGCCCGCAGTCGACCCAGCTCATCATCTGGCCGAGCATCAGGGGGTGCGCGTGCGCGTCGATGAAGCCGGGCACGACGACCGCATCGCCGAAGTCCCGAATCTCGGGTTCTCGCGGACTGAGCGTCGACGCGGTCTCGCGGCACTCCTCGAGCGAGCCGAGACGACGGACCCGGTCCTCGAACACGAGGAATGCCTCGGGTCGCGAACCGGTCTCGTCGAGCGCGTGGATCGCACTGGCGGTGACGATGAGCGGCGCCCGGTCTTCGCGGGCTCGGGTGAAGGCGAGTTTGCGCATCGGCTCTCCTGCGTGATGCTCTGCAAGCAGAGGGTGTGGTTCTGAACCCCGTCAATGTACGCCCGCACAGCGAACCCGCGCAATCGATCGTGCGGCTCTCACCGCAATCGGCCACCGTTCTGTACACTCGAAATCGCGCAACACGATCTCGCGTGCAGTCATACGACCCGTGCGCCGCCGTTCTGAGAGAAACTGCTGACACATGACACTCGCTCACACCCCTGGAGCCGTGCACGTGCGCGGCGACGGCCCGGACGCCGCACTGATCCGGGCGCTGCACGCCGCACCGCGCGCGAGCGTCTCGGAACTCGCGGAGACCGTCCACGAGACGCGCGCGACCGTGTCTCTGCGTCTCCGTGAACTCATCGATTCCGAGGCGATCCGAGTCACGGCCGCCGTGAACCCCGGATACCTCGGGCTCACCGTCATCGCGCACATCTCGATCGCCTGCCACACCTCCATCACCGAGGTCACCGAGTACGCACGGCACCGGGACGAGATCGTCCTCGTCTCCGCCGTGTCCGGCCAGTACCACTGCGTCATGGAGGCCAGGGTGCGCACGCACGAGGACCTCCAGCATCTGCTCCGCGAGTTCCGTGAACTCCCGTCGGTGGCGAAGCTTTCCACGCTCATCTACTCCCGCGTACTCAGGGGTGCGATCGCCCACGACACGTTCTCACCGGTGACGCTCGACCGCATCGACACCCGGATCATCAGCCTGCTCCGCACCGACGGCCGCGCCAGCCTCCGGTCGCTGGCCGATGCCGTGTCACTCTCCCCCTCCGCTGTGCGGATGCGCTTGCGTCGCCTGCTCGACTCCCGCGTGCTGAAGATCGGCGTCGTGGAGGCGAGCGGCCGCCGGGGCGCGCGCATGCTCATGGGGGTCGGGATCGGGATCGGCGCCGGCGGCGACAGGGTCGCCGACGCGCTCCGCAGCGACCCTGCCGTCGACTTCGCCGCCGAGTCCGTCGGGGAGTTCGACGCCATCGCCACCATCTCGGGTGCGACATCGATGGCGCTGCTCGAGGGCGTCGAGCGCCTCCGCAGGCTTCCCGGAGTCATCCGGACGACCACGTGGACGCACCTGCAGACCATCAAGGAGGACTACACGAGCTTAGGCTGACGGGCGCACAGCCACCGCATGCCGCCGTACGCCAAGATGGAGGGTGTGAGCAGCCACGTGAGTCCTGACGCCGAACGCATGGGCGCGGACGCCCTGCTGGTGCTGCCCACCTACAACGAGCGCGCCTCGCTCGGCGATGTGGTCGCGAGGCTGCTCCGGGTGGCACCGGCTCTGCGGATCCTGATCGTCGACGACGCGAGCCCCGATGGCACGGGAGCCCTCGCCGATCGACTCGCAGCTGCCGACGAGCGGATCTCCGTCCTGCACCGAGAAGACAAGCTCGGCCTCGGAACGGCCTACGTCGCCGGTTTCCGCCGCGCCATCACTGACGGCTATCAGCGCGTCATCGAGATGGACGCGGACGGCTCTCACCTCCCCGAGGAGCTCCCCCGCCTCCTCGCATCGAACGCCGACCTCGTCATTGGGTCGCGCTGGATCCCCGGCGGCCGCATCGTCGGCTGGCCGCGATACCGGCGCGCCATCTCGCGCACGGGAACCGCAGTCGCCCGGGTCGCGCTGCGCTCGAGGCTGCGCGATATCACCAGCGGGTATCGCGTCTTCCGCGTGGACGCCCTGTCAGGGCTCGAGCTCGAAGAGATCACGTCGCGCGGGTACGGGTTCCAGGTCGAACTCGCGTGGACCCTCGAGCGCACGGGGCACCAGCTCGCCGAAGTGCCGATCACCTTCGTGGAGCGGGCGAGCGGTCACTCCAAGATGACCATCGGGATCGTCTGGGAGGCGCTCGTCGGCGTGCTCGCGTGGGGCGTCGCGCTCAGGCTCGGCGCCAAGGGGATGCGGGGCGCACGCGAACCTCGATAGGTTGGAGGTCATCCAGGGGAGGAACCGAATGATCCAGGTACACGGAGTGTCGCGGAGTTTCGGTGATCGCCTGGTGCTCGACGATGTCGGTTTCGACGTCGCGGGCGGACGCATGACCGGGTTCGTCGGCGGCAACGGTGCGGGCAAAACCACCACCATGCGCATCATCCTCGGCGTCCTGTCGGCCGACCGGGGCTCGGTGCGGTTCGACGGCCGCGAGATCAGCAGGCAGGATCGCGCCCGCTTCGGCTACATGCCAGAGGAGCGGGGGCTGTACCCCAAGATGCAGGTGCTCGAGCAACTCGCCTACCTCGGGCGGCTCCACGGCATGACAGCCCACGCCGCGACGAAGTCGGCCTCAGAACTCCTCGAACGACTCGGTCTCGCTGAGCGCGGGCGCGACACCCTCGAGAGCCTCTCGCTCGGCAACCAGCAGCGGGCACAGATCGCCGCTGCCCTCGTCCACGATCCCGTCGCGCTGGTCCTCGACGAGCCCTTCTCCGGCCTCGACCCGATGGCCGTCGAGGTCGTGCTCGGCGTACTGCGGGACTACGCCGATCGCGGTGCACCGGTCCTCTTCTCCTCGCATCAGCTCGACATCGTGGAGCGCCTCTGCGACGACGTGGTCGTCATCGGAGACGGACGGATCCTCGCCGCGGGGTCGCGGGAAGACCTGCGCGCCGACCACTCGGACCATGAGTTCGAGATCGTGTTCGACGCGAGCGGGGTCCACGGCGACGCCGACGCGAGCGCCGTCACCTCCTGGATCGCCGACGTGCCAGGCGTCGACCTCCGGTCGTCATCGACCCCGCTCACGACGAGGTTCGCCGCGGACTCCGATGACGCCGCCCAGCGCGTCCTGACGGAAGCGGTGCAGCGATCCTCAGCGGGTACCGGCGCTGCCGTCCGCAGTTTCAGCCCGGTCACTCCGACCCTCGCTCAGATATTCAGGGAGGTCGTGCAGTGAACGCGAACCAGGACACGGGGAACTCGTCGGCGCCGGCGTCACCGGGGTCTTCGCTGCCGGAAGGTGCGACCGCGCCGACCGCGGCGCGCGCCATGTGGATCATCGGTCAGCGCGAGATCACCACCCGACTCCGCAGCAAGGCCTTCATCGTCTCGATGTCGATCCTCATCTTCGTCATCCTCGCCGGGGTCGTCGGCGGAGGGATCGCCTCGCAGATCGTCGGCGACGAACCCGCATCCACCAGCGTCGCCATGGTTCCCGACGACAGCGCCACCGTCGATGCCGCCCCGCTCGATGCCGCCGCGCTCGAAGCCGGAGGGTTCGCGGTCACCGAGGTGGCCGACCGGAGCGCCGCCGAACAGCTCGTGCAGGACGAGGAGGTCGACGCCGCCGTCGTGCCCGGCGGCGGCAGCGGCGTCGGGCTCACCGTCATCGCGCTCTCCGAGCCCCCTGCCGACCTTGTGCAGGCACTCTCCTCAGCGCCCACCGTCGAGCTGCTCGGCACCCCCGACGACGACGGCGGATTCAATGTGCTGGGGTACCTCGTGGCCATGGGCTTCGGCATGGTCTTCTACGTCAGCGCACTCACCTTCGGCACGACGATCGCGCAGAGCGTCGTCGAGGAGAAGCAGACCCGCATCGTCGAGATCCTGCTCGCGACGGTCCCGGCACGGATCCTGCTCGCCGGCAAGCTGCTCGGCAACAGCATCCTCGCCATCGGCACCGTCGTGGTCACCCTCGTCCTCGTCGCAATCGCGATGTTCGCCACCGGGCAGGAGATCCTCCTCGGAGACCTCGGGTCGTCGCTCCTCTGGTTCCCGGTCCTCTTCGCGTTCGGATTCGTGCTGCTCGCGACCATGTACGCCGGGGCCGCCTCCCTCGTGTCGAGACAGGAGGACATCGGGTCGGTCACGAGCCCGGTCATGATGCTCGTCATGATCCCGTTCTTCCTCGTCATCTTCTTCTTCGACAACGAGCGCGTGCTCGCGATCATGAGCTACATCCCCTTCTCCGCGCCGGTCGGCATGCCGGTGCGCTTGTTCATGGGCGGGGCCGACTGGTGGGAACCGTTCGTGTCGCTGGCCATCGTCCTCGTGACGATCCTGCTGCTCGTCGGGGTCAGCTCGCGCATCTACAGCAACTCCATCCTCCGCACCGGAGCCCGCGTCTCGCTCAAGGACGCCGTCAAGGGCTAGCTGCGCCGCGACGGGTGGGGACTGTGCAAGAGTAGTCCTCATGCATTCGACCGCCCCCGCGCGCCCCGATCGGACGGCGCGCATCGCCGTCACCGTGTTCCCCCTCCTGGTGCTCATCGCCGGGATCATCGGTTTCGCGCTCCCCGGCCCCTCGTCAACACTCGGTCCGGCGGTTCCGTGGCTGCTCGGCGCGATCATGTTCTGCATGGGCCTCACGCTCACGCTCCCCGACTTCGCACGCATCGCGAAGCGGCCATGGATGGTGCTGGTCGGCGTAGTGCTGCAGTACGGGATCATGCCGTTTCTCGCCTGGGTCATCGCTCTCACGCTGCAGCTGCCCCCCGAGCTGGCGGCCGGCGTGATCCTCGTCGGGTGCGCGCCCGGCGGCACCGCATCAAACGTCGTCACCTACCTCTCGCGCGGAGACACCGCCCTGTCGGTGACGGTGACCACCTGCTCGACGCTGCTCGCGCCGATCGCGACGCCCCTGCTCACGCTCTGGATCGCGGGGGCGATCCTCGAGGTGCCGTTCCAGCCGATGATGATCTCGATCCTCCAGACGGTACTCATCCCCGTCATCGGCGGCATCGTCGTGCGCCTCGTTTTCCGCTCGCTGATCGTGAAGATCCAGGGGGTGTTCCCCTGGCTGTCGACCATCGCGATCTCGCTCATCGTCGCAGCAGTCGTTGCCGGAAGCGCTGACCAGATCGCGCAGGCAGGCCTCATCGTCTTCGTCGCCGTAGTACTGCACAATGGTCTCGGCCTGCTGCTCGGGTACCTCGTCGCGTGGTCGATGCGCATGACCCAGCGGGAGCGCCGCGCCATCAGCGTCGAGGTCGGTATGCAGAACTCAGGGCTCGCCGCCTCGCTCGCCGCCGCCCACTTCTCGCCGCTCGCTGCACTGCCCGCCGCCGTCTTTTCGGTGTGGCACAACCTGTCCGGCGCGGTCTTCGCCATGATCATGGGCCGCAAGCCGATCACCGACGAGCCGAACGAGAACCCGCGCTAGCCTCCCCCCTCTCTGCCCTCTGCCCCTTCCCCGAGATTGCACTTCGTTCGCTTTCACGCGACTTGAAAGGTGACCTGGTGCAGTCTCGGCGGAGGGCCGGTCCGGTTCTCGCGCGAGGCTCGGCAAGATGTCCCGCAGCCATTCGTCACCAGTCGCCTGGCGCGAGCGACACGCGGCGTGTTATCCACACGTTCCGCCTTCGGCTCGGCTTGGCAGCTCCTCCGCCAGAGCATGGAGGAATGCCTCGTCCGCTCACGCCCCTCCCCGAAGATCTGCCGTTCGCGTTCACCACCGCCGAAGGACGCGAACTCGGTCTCGGAACACCTGCACTCCGCCATCGGCGGTTCGAACGCCCGTTTCGCGGAACTCGGGTGCTCGCCGATGCTGAACGTGCGGAACTCTCGAGATCGCAGCACATCGAGTTTCTCGCGAGGTGCTACGCCCCGAAACTCCGACAGGGAGAGGTGTTCAGCCACGTCACGGCCCTGGTGCTTCTGGGATGTCCCGTGCGATCCTCCCCTGTGCTGCACGTCACGTCTCCGCGCCCGCTGACCCCGCCTCGGGCGTTGGGTGTTCGGGGGCACAGCACGAGTTCGACACTCGACGTGGTCGAGGGGAGCTCGCGACTACCTATCTCCGCTCCTGCCCAGGCACTGCAACAGGCAGCTGCGTTGCTCTCGGTCCGCGAACTCGTGGTCGCGATCGACTTCCTCATCACCGACCAACGAACGAATCACGACACGCACTTGGGGGCTCCGCCGCGGATTGCCGAGCTCTCCGAAGTTGCGCGTACCCCGACTCGCGGAGTCCGGAATCTTCGCCGAGCGCTCGGTCTCGCACGCGTCGGGTCTGGTTCGCGGATGGAAACGCTCCTGCGCCTGATACTCGCAGACGTTCACCTCGACCATCACTTCATGCTGCAGCAAGATATCTTCGATGAGCACGGGTGGATCGGTCGATTCGATCTCGTCTGCGAGTCCCGACGACTCATTGTGGAGTACGACGGAGAACAACATCGAACGCACCGAGCGCAGTACGTGCGTGATGAGTACCGTCTCGACCGGGTGCGCGAGGCGGGTTATCGGGTGCTGCGCTTCCGCGCAGACGATGTGCTCCGAGCGCCGCTCGCAGTCGCGCGCCGAGTTGCGGAGGCCATTCGTACCTGATCGTTTCCCCGTCCCTCGCCGAGCCTGCAGTTCGGAGGGGTTCAATCGCCGCGAAGCGACACTTTGCGCTACCTCGGCGCGGGGTCGCGGGACGGCCGGACCCCCGGGGGGGGGGGGGGGACGGGCGGGGACAGAGGGCGGGGGCGGAGGGCGCTGTCGCGCGCACGGGGCCGGACGCGCGAGCGGGGGCCCGGAACCCGGACCCCCGCTGCGAGCCGCTCACCTGAGCAACGCGTCCTCGGCGAGAGGCGCTTCCTCTCGCCGAGCGTGATCACTCCTCGGCGAGGGCGATGACGCCGTAGTTCCAGCCCTTCCGGCGGTAGACCACGCTGGCCTTGTCGGTCTCGGCGTCGACGAAGAGGAAGAAGTCGTGGCCGACGAGCTCCATCTGATCGACCGCAGCGTCCACGGTCATCCGCTCAGACGGGAACTCCTTCTTCCGGATCACGACCGGGCTGTACTGCTCCTCCTGCGACTCCCCGGTCGCGGGAGGGGTATCGCCATTGGCGATGGCCTCGAGCGTCTCCACCGAGGCGGGGGTGATATCGACCCCTTCGAAGTCATTGGCGGCGACCTCGCTCAACGAGGGGAGGGCGCGGCCCTTGTGCACCTTGCGACGATCCTTGGCGCGGCGGATGCGTTCGAGCACGCGCCCATAGGCGAGGTCGAATGCCGAGTACTTGTCGCCTCCGGAGGATTCGGCCCGAATCACGGGGCCTGGTCCGACGACCGTGATCTCCACACGGTCACCGTTCTGCGGGCTGCGCTCGCTGAGCCGGGAGACTCGCACCTCAAACGCTTGAGCCTTCGGCAGGAGCCCCGCCACCTTCTCCGTCTTCGATCCCACGTAGTTCTCGAAACGATCGGTAATCCCGACGTTCCGCCCGCGGATGTTCACGTCCATGGTGACCTCCCTTGTGAGTCAGGCGAGTGCGCCAAAGCGGCGCATCCTCACGCCTTTCGAAAACCATACTCCCTCCGCGCGCACGCTTTCCAGTCGATTTCTCCGGCGGCATCATCTCGCCGATCCGGAGCCCGATCCGGCATCCGCGTCGCGCGTGTCGCGGCGCTCCACCCGGCAGATCGCGACCGCTGCGAAGACCTCCGCTCCTGCCTCGCGCACGGCCTCGCACGCGGCGGCGATCGTCGCGCCGGTGGTCACGACGTCGTCGACGATCACCACTCTCCTTCCACTCAGGCGCCGTCGCGCAGCGCTCCTGATGGCGATCCTCTGGGCGTTGCGCACTCGCTGGGAGGACGTGAGCCCGACCTGACCCGTGCGCCCGGCGAGCGGACGAAGGGCCCGCAGAGGCCGCCTCGGCAGGAGGAATGCCGTGCTCGTGCCCTCGGCACGTTCGCCTCCCCCTGCGTCACCCCGACCGGAGCGCAGCTGCCGCAGGGTGTGGCGCAGAATCTCCTCGACGTGCCGGTAGCCGCGCTGTCTGACGCGTGCGCTGCGGGACGGGACGCACACGATCAGCGGCGCACAGGCCGAACGATCGACAGAGGCTGAACGACCCGCAGACGCCGAACGGTCGGCAGACGCCGCGTCACCGTCACAGGCTTCGGCTGCGGCGAGCGCCTCAGACAACGGCCGCGCGAGGAGCGGCCCGAGTCGTCGGGCGAACCCCACCCGTCCGGCATGCTTCAGCGCGATGAGGAGTTCTCGTGGCATGCCGACGTAGGGCGCGGCTGCGAAGAGCGGCACGATCGGAGGAGGCCGCGCGGTGCCTGCGGCGCCGGCTCCCTCCGGCACGCTCCCGCACAGCAGCGGAGTCGAGGCGGCCCGTCTGGCGAGCGCCGCTCCGCACGCGTCGCAGAGGTCGCGGTCAGGCGCCCCACACCCCACGCACTCCGTGGGCCAGAGCAGGGCGAGGAGATCGAGCCAGACGGCGCGCACGCGGCAGAAGAACGGTGAGAGGCCCATGCATCCAGGGTGCTACGGCAGCGGCGTCGCACGGGCGCTCCCCCGCGCGCTCGGGATGCATCACCACCCGGCACTTCCTGGGGACGACTCCGCCGAGTCAGCCGACCTTGCCGAGAACATCGATACCGCGCTCGCGCTCCTGTCTCTGCCAGGCCTGACCCTGCAGCGCGAACAGGTCGCCGCCGCTGTCGAGCACGCGGACCTGAGAGCGGGCCCCTCCGCCGCTGATCTGGGTGCCGCCGGGAACCGATCCTGTTTCGGTGCTCAGCTGTCCCGGCCCGCCGAATGTCACCTTGCCGCCCTCTCCAACCCGGCTGAGCACGGCGAACTGCTGCTCGTCGATCCAGTCGAAGTCCACGGGTGCCCCCGTGGTCCACAGCTCCTCGAGCACCGTATCGCCGAGTCCGGTGGGTCTGCCGTCGTCGTCGCGGATCACGGGAGCGACGAGTAGGACCGAGTTGTCCCCGTCCGCGACGAGGGCGGCGATCCGCGCCCCGGACGGCGAGAGCCCGATCGCGACGGGGGTTCTGCCGGAGCCCCACGAGGTACCGATCGTGACACCCTCGTCACCGGGGATTCGGACGACGAGGCCGTCGCCTCCCCGGGAGGCGTATGTCCAGACATAACCGAACGCATCGATGGCGGGTGCGATCTGCCCGGCGCGGGAGTCGATGAGGGCCACTCCGGTCTCATCGATCCAGCTGACGCCTCGCGCGCTGAGCACCGCGGCGCTGTCGAGTCCCGGTGAGAGTGCGACGGCGTCGGCATCGAGATCGACGACGGGTTCGTCGAGCGTGTCGAGCAGGTCGACTTCGCCACCGGTGAGCAACCCGAAGGCGCCGTCGCGCTGGACGGCGGTGACCTGCGGCACGTGGTCCACTTCAGGCGCCGAAACTTCGTGGCTGCCCACGCTGATGTTGCCGGCGCTGAGGTCGTAGTTCGTGACGCCGGAGACCCCGTCGAGCGTGGCCGTGAGCTGGCGCGAGACGTCCTCCAGCGTTTGATCGCTGGCCTCGGCGAGCTCGGCCGAGAGCGCGATCTCCGCCGTCCCCTCGATGATCGGCACGGACCCGTTCGCGAGACTCGTTCCCCCGGGGAACGCGGTGTGGAGCGTGTCCTGGTAGGCCTGGGTGGGCCCGTCGAGGAGCTCCTCCACGATCTCGCTCGCCAGGGTCGGCCGGTTGAGGAACCAACGGGTGTCGGGAACGAGCGTGCCGCGCTGATTCAGGAAGTAGAGCTGCTGGCGCGCCCACGTCTGCTCGAACGTGGTCAGCTCGAGGATCACACCGGTCGGAGCCGAAGAGATCCGCCACTGCCCGTCCTGCTCCTCGAGCTCGAAGCGGACGTCAGTCGTGGGCCCTGGCGCTGCGGAGCTCATTACACCGTGGTCGTCCACCGTCGCGACGGTCGAGAGCGAGAGCACCGCGACCCCCTCGTCCTCCTCGCGGTAGGGCCGCGTCCCCTCGTCGATGAGCACGCCGGTCGACGGGTCCCACTGCTCCGAGTACCCGTTGGTGAGGAACTCTCGGGCGACCGCGTAGTCGTCGGCATTCGATGAGGCCGCGTTGATGAACCCGCGCACGATCTCTTGCTGGTCGGCGTCCTCCGCCGGCCCGTTCGGGTTGAACCTGACCTGCCGATCTCCCTGACTGAGTTCGGTGAGGCCTGGCTGCACGGGGCCGGTGTCCGGCACCGCTTGGCAGCCGGTGAGTGCGACGAGTGCGAGCACGGTGCTCGCGAGCGCACCGCGGAGCTTCGAGTGCCGGCTCATTGCGAACGCTCCTTCCACACGCGTCGGAACGGCCGTCGCAGCCAGCCGCCCGTGGTGCCCGGATCGGTCTCCTCGACCGAGACGTCGTCCGGGATGAGCGGCAGTGGTGACACGAAGGCGCTCGCGTCACCGCGCGGCAGGGTCAGGCGGAAGTTCGCGCCCTCGCCCGGACGCGACCAGGCCTCGAGGAGCCCGCCATGGACGGCGGCGTCCTCACGGGCGATCGCGAGACCGAGACCGGTGCCTCCGAAGGTGCGCTTGCGGGCGGGGTCCGCCCGCCAGAATCGGTCGAAGACGCGCTCGATGTCCTCGGTCTTGAGACCGACGCCCCAGTCGCGAACGGTGACCGCGACGGCGGCGGCGTTCGAGTCGATCGTGACGACCACGGGCCTCCCCTCTCCGTGCTCGGCCGCGTTGCCGACGAGATTCGAGATGATGCGTCTGATGCGGCGCGCGTCGACGTCGACGGTGCCGTACCCGCCGATGGGCCGCAGTTCGATCATGCTCTTGGAGAGCGGCTGGATGCCGTCGATGACGTCTCGGGCGAGCGCGACGAGGTTCGTGGGCTCCGTTTCGAGGGTGATACGGCCGGCGTCGTAGCGCGAGATCTCCAAGAGGTCGCCGAGGAGCGTCTCGAATCGGTCGATCTGGGTGCCGAGCACCTCCACGGCGCGCCCCTGGGAGGGGTCCATCGCTTCCTGCTGGCCGCGGAGCACTTCGCTGGCGAGCCGGATCGTGGTCAGCGGGGTGCGCAGCTCGTGGGAGACGTCGGAGACGAAGCGCTGCTGCATATCCGAGAGCTCATCGAGCTCCGTGATCCTTGCCTGCAGCGTCTCGGCCATGTTGTTGAAGTTCCCGGAGAGCACGTCGAAGTGCTCGTCGTTCTGCAGCGGCATGCGGGCCCGGCTGTCGCCTGCGGCGAGTCGATGGCTCGCGTCGGCCGCGGCTCGAATGGGGCGGAAGACGCTGCGCGATATCACCCACACGAGCGAGATGATGAGCGCCAGGAGCCCGATGGTCGTGATGAGGAGCGTGCGCTGGATCGCGTTCAGGGACTCCTCCGTGTCGGAGAAGTTGTACCCGATGAACAGGTCGTAGTTCCCGACTCCGGAGGGGAAGCTGAGGGTCGACCCCACCGCGATGCCTGGCCCCGACACCCCGGTCTCGTTGGGGAGCGAGACCGGCTGCCAGTGCTGGGGCGCATCGGTGTCGGTGAGCGACGCCGAGAGTTCTTCGGTCACGGCGTCGACGAGGGCCTGGGAGGTGTTGGAATCCACCGGAGCATCTGAGACGTCGACCTGCCCGGGTTGCCGTCGCAGGTAGATCATTGAGCTCGACGAGGTGTCGAGCACGGCGCGGCGCACCGAATCGACGAGGGTGGTGAGCCGCGCGCGATCCGTCGCGTTCGAGGAGTCGAGCACGCTCTGCGCCGCCAGGGTCGCTCGCGCGGAGTCGGCGAGCGCCTGGTCGCGGCGCGAGGAGTACAGGTCATCGCCGACGCTCGTCAGGATGAACACCCCGGCGACGAAGATCATCACCGCCGTGATCGCAGCGGTGATGGTCATCGTCCGCAGACGCAGCGAGGATCGCCACCTCGCCCGGAACGGGCCGAGTACCGGCTGGCTGAACCTCAGCCACCACAACCGCAGCCGACGCCGACGCAGGGCGAGCCGCGAGCGGCCGTGGAGCGCGGTCATCGCGGGATCATTCCGCTGGACCGCCCGCGCGGTAGCCGACGCCCCTGACCGTCGTCACGATGGTGGGGTTGTCGGGATCCTGCTCGATCTTCGCCCGGAGGCGCTGCACGTGGACGTTGACGAGTCGGGTGTCCGCCTTGTACTGGTACCCCCATACCTTCTCCAGGAGCACCTCGCGCGTGAAGACCTGCTGCGGCTTCCGCGCGAGAATCGCGAGGAGGTCGAACTCGAGCGGGGTCAGCGAGATCTGGCGGGATCCGCGTCGCACCTCGTGCGCCGCGACATCGATGTCGAGGTCGCCGATGCGCAGCACCTCCGAGACCTCCTGCTGCGGCTCGCGAAGCCGCGCGCGGACGCGGGCGATGAGCTCGGCCGGGTTGAACGGCTTGACGACGTAGTCGTCGGCGCCGGCCTCGAGGCCGCGCACCACGTCAGTCGTATCGGTGCGGGCGGTCAGCATGATGATCGGGACGCCGGACTCGGCGCGGATGCGCGAGCACACCTCGATGCCATCGAGGCCGGGCAGCATGACATCGAGCAGCACGAGATCGGGCCGCATGGAGCGGAAGCGCTCAAGCGCCTCGACCCCGTCGCCCGAGGTCTCGGTCACGAACCCCTCCCCCTCGAGCACCATGCTCAGCATTTCGGCGAGCGGAGTATCGTCGTCGACAACCAGGATTCGTGCACTCATGTCTCTATTATGACCGTTCAGTAGTGATCGAAGCGTCCGGGCAGCAGATCCCAGGGTTCGCGCCCGAGATACTCGCACACGGCGCGGTAGACGCAGTGCTCCACGAAGTACCTGCGGTGCTCGGCGTCGTCGACGTGCAGCACGCGCGCCCGCTGGATCGGCATGCGGAACAGCATGATGGACCGTTTCGCCCGGTCGATCGCGTAGAACTCGGGGTTCTCGCTGGTGCCCTCCTTGCCGAGCGGCACCGTCATGAACCCGATGTGCACGCCGTCGAGTTCGGCGGGGAACTCGCGCTGCAGCAGCTCCACGGCGCCCCTCGCGTCGTTCTCGAAGCGTGTGGCGCGGCTGTCGGGGTCGGGAAGTCCGGCTCCGGTCAGTGCGGAACGTATCGGGCGGCGACCGTGGCGATCGCGCAGCGCGGCTGGCGAACGACGGGACGCTCTACGGGCGAACATGCGCCCAGTCTACGGGCGCGAACCGGGCAGCGGCTCACCGCGTGTAGACCGTGAGCTCCTGGGTCCGGTCGCCGATGGGCAGGATCGGGTACGCCGCGAGAGCTCCGCGTCCGACGACCCGCACCGAGGCGTGCACCTGATCCTCGGTGCGCAGCATCGATCCGCTGCGGATATCTGCGGTGACGGTGGCGCCTCCCGGAACGGTGATCTCGCGGGCGTCGTCGTCTTCGGAGTCGCCCGCGCGCTCCACCCGCACCGTCGCGTCCGACTCGCCAGGGTTCGAGAGCACCAGCTCACCTGAGTCGACGACGGGTGCCGCGACGGCGACCCCGACCGGCAGCTCGGGAGCCGGGGTGAACCACGCGTTGTCGTGGCGCTCGTCGCCATCCACCGATCCGAACGCGCCTCCGACGATCGGGACGTCCGCATCGACGATGATCCCCTGCGCGCGCGTCGGCCACTTGTCCACCTCGAGTTGGCCGGCGACACCAGGCTCGATCGCGATCTCGCCCAGGCTGTAGCTGCGCCCGTTCTCGTCCACGGCGCGCACCGTCGCCGTCCCCTCCTGGTCGCCAGGCGTGAACGCCCGGACCAGCACCGGGAACTGGTCGAGCTCCTGCGCCTCTCCCGTGTGGTTCTCCGCGAGCGTGTTGCGGTTCGTCACTCCGGGGATCACCAGACGCTCGCTGGGGTCGATCTGCCGCGTCACGCTGCCGGCGGAGAACGGATCGATGTCGACCGTCTGCCCGATGCCCATGCCGACGGTCACGGTCGCGCCCGTGCTCACCACGTGGGCGACCAGTCGTTCCCGCTCGGGCGCGTAGCCGTTGAGGGAGACCGTCCGCTCCGACTTCGGCGGCACGAGCACCCCGGTCGTCTGGCCCGAATCCACCGGGCCGTTCTCGTCGTACAGGTCGATGCGCACCGTCGCAGGCACGTCGCCGGGGTTGCCGACCGAGAGCGTGGTCGATGTTCCGGTGAGCGTGTCTCCGCCAACGACCCACTGCTCGTTGACCGGTTCGACGCACGCGCTGGCCGCCGTACCCCTGATGTCCTCGGACGAGACGCGCTGCGACTGGGCCGCACCGAACTGGGCGGTGTCCTGCCCCGTGCGGACGGCAGGAGCACTACCTGAACCGGAGCTGTCGGCGGCGAGCGGGTCGCCACCCTCGGACTCCCCCGCCGTGACGAGGTCGACGTCGCCCGTGAGTCTCGTCGCCTCAGGGTTCTCCGGGTCCAGGCCCAGCTCGGCGAAGGAGCCCTGGCACACCAGCGTCCGCTGCGTCGTCTGCGACGTGTCCACCGAGACGCCGACCGGGTCGGTCGTGACCACCGGCAGCGTCGTGCCGGCGATGATGACGACCGCCGTCGCCGTCACGGCGGTGATCAGGAGCCCGGTCGTCGCTCTGACGCTGCCGAGCAGTACGCGGGATCGCTCCGTCATCGCTGTCCTCCCTCGGGCTCGCCCAGTGCGTCGTCAGGTGCGGTCGGTTCGGGGGCCGGCTCCGCTTCCGGCGCCAGCTCGGGGGTCGGATCAGTTTCCGCGTCCGGCTCCGCTGTTGTTTCCGGCTCCGCTACCTCGTCTGGCGCCCCAACCGTTTCCGGCGCCCCAACCGTTTCCGGCGCCGCATCCGTTTCCGGCACCCCATCCGTTTCCGGCACCGCATCCGTTTCCGGTGCCGCTGCATCTGCATCTGCGGGATCCGCCGTCGGCGCAGTCTCCTGGGCCGTCGCGGCCGCGCCTCCGCCGACCGCGATCCGGGTCTTCGCCGCTCGGCGTCGTGATGGCCGTTTGCGCTTCGGGGGCCGCTCGACGACCTCACCGGTGGGCAGGGCGAGGAGCAGCATGCTGAGCACGAGGATGACCTGCGCCCACCAGAGGGTGTTCGCTCCGAGGGTGGTCCCCTCGAGATCCGTCACCTCGTCGATACCCGCCTGCGATCCGGAATCCCCTGCGGTCGCGCGCCAGAGGAGACCGAAGTCGGTCTGGCCTGTGCTCGTGAGCGCGGCATTCTGATCGAAGACCGCTTGCAGCTCGGCGCGCTCGGCGCTGTCCCCGCCTGGGGACAAGAGCACGAAGCCGACGCCGAGCGCACGCAGGTGGTCGGCGACGTTGACGTCTCCGGTGCTGGCGAGTCCGCCGACGAGTTCCGCGATGGCCTCGTCGGTGGCGTTCCGATCGGGCACGCGCGAGGCGGTCCGGATGTCGTCGAGTCGTTCGCCCGTACCGTCGACGATGCGAGCGCCGACGCTCCGCTCGTCCGACGGGTTCGTGGCCCCCACATCGATGACGAGCGTGCGGGTGCCGGTGGCAGTGCCGCCCGCCGCCTGCACGAGCGCCGGCATCTGGTTGGTTCCTGAGGTGAGGCCGCTGGAGGCGGTCATGAGCTGCACCGCGTTCGGCGCGACCGCGACGGCCGCCGCGACGAGCGCGACCGCGACGACGGGCCCCGCCGCGCGCCTCAGCGTCTGCGCACCGACGACGGCGAGACCGAGGACCGCGATCCAGTAGACCGCGAGCCCTGAGCCCGTCCAGAGAGCGACGGTGTCCGGACCGCTGACGAGGATGCGGAGCTGGCTCGCGGCGACGGCGGTGAGCATGCCGAGGCCGCCCATGAGCGAGCTGAGGATCGTGATGTGGATGCGCCCGGTGTAGAGCCCGAGCAACGCGAGCAGGGCAAGGGGAAGGAGGAGGATGCCCACGAGCACTGTCGTGGGGATCGCGGAAAGCCCGATGTCTTCGAAGATGCCTGACCACCCGGCGAGCCCGAATTCGGGGAACCCGAGGATGAGGTGCCAGGTGTTTCCGGGTTCGTAGACCGGCGTGATGCCCGGGTCGAGGAAGATGTCGAGCGGACGACCGGCCAGCACCGAGGTCACGATCTTGGGCGCGAACAGTGCTGCAGGAGCGATCGCCGTCGAGAGCACGCGGGCAATGCGGCGCGGCGACGTAGCGATGCCCACGATGAGCAGCAGCAGCGCTGCAGGGATGAGGATCGGCGCGCACGCGAGCGCGACGGCGGCGAGCAGCGAAGCCGTGCCAGCCCAGCTCCATGATTCGCGGCACCGCGTCGCGGCGAGCAGCAGCCAGGGGAGCACCACCGAGAGGATGAGCGTCGGCAGCCGGCCGGAATCGAGCGATGCCAGCATGACGGGGCTGATGGCGACGCCGATCCCGAGCAGGGTACGCCCGGCGCGTGAGTCGGTGAGCTGCGCCGACCAGATCCAGCCGCCGAGCGCCGCGAGCGGGATGGCCGCGACGATGAGCAGCACGATCGCGTGCGAGGGGTTCCAGAATGTGAGGGTGCCGAGCACGGCAAGCACCCAGGTGAACGGATCGGCTGGTAGGCCGTCGATCGTGCGGGTGTGGGTCCAGAGCTCGCCAATCGGGCTGAGCGGCGCGAGGGCGCCGCCCGAGAGGCTCACCTGGGTCAGCGCCCACCAGCACAGCGCCGCGGCGATAACGAGGGCGCCGACGAGCACCGCGAGTCCACCGGTCGAGATAAAGTGCATCTCCTTGCGCTGGCGCCCCTGCGCAAGGAGGATCGCTTCGCGGTCGATCATGCGCGCCGTGCGGACGGACTTCGGGTCGATGCGGAGCGGCGTGACCGCCGGCCACCCCGCCGTCATGGTGCGCTTGATGCGCCGGCGTGAGGCAAGGATCGACGCCGGACGGAAGAAGACATACATCGCCGAGGTGAACTCGCCGAGGATCTGGCCCGGCTGCTCGCGGATCAGCGCCCAGAACATGCGCAGGACGGCATATGCCGGCAGGCCAAGCCACAGGAAGAACGCGACGAATGCCGGGGCGTACGCGATCCGGCGATGCATCTGCGCTGCGCGATCGCGCCTGTGCGCGGCGCGCATGACCCCGCGCTTGCGCTCGATGCGGGGGCCGACGACCCCGCTCTGCGCGAACCGCACCCGCGAGGAGGGCGCGACCACCACGCGGTATCCGGCGAGTCGCGCGCGAACGCTGAAGTCGAGACCGTCGTCAACGACGGGAAGCGAGGGGTCGAAGCCGCCGAGCTGCTCCCAGACATCGCGCCTCACGAGCATCCCGGCAGGGCCGACGCCCAGCACGTCTTGCAGGTGGTCGTACTGCTGCTGATCGAGCTCTTGTCTCCGCAGCTTCCAGCGCGATCCGAACCGGGTCAGGCTCTGCCCGAGTTCGATGATGTGCCTCGGGCGGTCCCAGTCGAGGAGCTTCGGCCCCGCGACGGCCACCGACGGTGCGCGCTCGACCGTGCTGAGGATGCGCTGGAGCGCCTCGGGTTCCGGGCACGTGTCTTCGGCGAGCAACCAGATCCACTCGTCGGCCGTCGCCTCGCGTCGCGCATCGGTCTCGGACTCCGCGTCAGCGTCGCCGGCCGTGCCAGGCTGCGTCTCTCCGAGCGTCACGCCTGCGGGGGCCGAATCATCGGGCACCGCGGCCGGCGTGTAGTCGAGCGCTCGCTGCACCGTCTCACCGAAAGGTCGGCGCGTCTCCGCTCCGATCACTCGATCGGGGCTCGCCGCTGCGAGCTGATCGGTCACGTGCTGCGCGCCGCCATTGTTCACCGCGATCACGCGGTCGGGTCGCCGGGTTTGCGCGGCGATGCCCGCAAGGGTTTCTTCGAGCCATTCGCCGCCCTGCTGGGCGACCACGATGGCGGTGACGATGGTGCGCATATCGGGCCTAGCTTATGCGCACCGGCTGGTTCCGAGGTGGAGGCGTGCGCACGGGCACCGAAAAAAGAGGCGGTCGTGTCTCGCTGAGGTCAGACGGCTTCGTTGCGCAGGCGCCGACGCTCGCGCTCGGAGAGGCCGCCCCAGATACCGAAGCGCTCATCGTTCTCGAGAGCGTACTGCAGGCACTCTGAGCGCACCTCGCAGCTCTCGCAGATGCGCTTCGCCTCGCGCGTCGAACCACCCTTCTCGGGAAAGAAAGCCTCGGGATCGGTCTGCGCGCAGAGGGCGTCCGCCTGCCATGCGACCTCTTCCTCATCGGTCTGCCGCACTCCGGGAACACCCAGGAAGACGGGGTCGACGAACCAGTTGCCCGGAACCGGGGCATGTGCGCCCTGCTGCGTCATAGGTTCCTGCTCCTCCCCCGCCGATACCAACGTCTTGATCACACCCAATTACACCGTTGTGATTCGGACAAGTCAAGCCGGGAAGTTTAAACCCTCAACGCCAACTTGAGGCTTAGCGACACACGGGCGTGTCCGCCCGGGGCGCGAACGACTCCCCGACCGTGGCGATGAACGCCTCGCCGTGGCCCCGGATCTGGATCGGCTCACCCGCCGAGACGTAGAGCGACTGGCCGCGCTTCACGACGGCTACTTCGGCGAACTCTGCGGCCGGCCGCTCGATCACGACTCGCCCGGCGGTCGCGATGAGCACCAATGGGTGCGGAGCCGACAGGTCGATCTGCTCGGCCGAACCGACCGCGTCGAAGGCCTCTTCCTCGGCACCGTGCAGGCGCACCCGCATGAGCTGGAAGTCGGGGACTTCGGGGCGCCACGCCACCAGCCCTGGCCGGCACCGCTCCGCGCGGAACTTCGGTTCGTCGAGTTCCGCGGTGTCGACGATTCGGCACACCTCGTCGACGTCGACGTGCTTCACCGTCAGCCCTGCTCTGAGCACGTTGTCGGACGACGCCATGACCTCGACGCCGATACCGCTCAGGTAGGCGTGCAGCTGGCCGGCCCCCAGGAAGATGGCCTCGCCAGGCTGCAATCTGAGCGCGTGCAGGGCGACCGACACGAGAATCCCGGCGTCGCCGGGATGAGCCGCCACCAGATTGCTCAACACCGCGACCCTCAGCGGGTCCAGTTCCAGATCCGCGGCCTGGGACGCGCGCACGATCACCGAGATTCCCTGAACCCCGGCGGCCGCGGCATCGTCGCCGGAGAGCGCCCACTCGATGAACCGCTGGCGCGCGGCAGCGGGGTCCTCACCAGTGAGCAGATCGGCCGCGGTGTGCAGCGCCTCGCGCGACGGCCCGGTCGGCACGGCAGCGGCGAGCATCCGGAGGTCGCGGCGGGCGTCGGCGAGCGGTCGGAACCCGCTCAATGCCGTCATCTCTCCGAGGGCCACCAGCAGCTCCGGTTTGTGGTGCGGATCCCCGTAGTTGCGCTCCGCGGCGTCACGGGGAATCCCGCGCTCCTCCTCCGCGGCGAACCCGGCGGCCGCCTGGGCCGCATTGGGGTGCACCTGCAGCGAGAGGGGTGCCCCGATCGCGAGCACCTTCATGAGGAACGGGAGATCCTTGCCGTCCACACCCCAGCGCTCGGGATCGCTCTCGATGAGATCGATGAGGGTGCGCGGCTGCTTCGTCGCCTTCGCGACCGAAGCGGGGTGGCCGGGATGCGCTCCCAGCCAGAGCTCCGCCTGCGGCTCTCCGGTCGCAGCGGTGCCGAGCATCTCGGGGAGGGCGTCGACTGAACCCCACGCGTACGTTCTGGGGGTGTTCTCGATGAAGATCAGCACGCGCGCACCCCACTCCCACTGCCGTCACTCATGCGGTATGCCCTACCATACCGACTATGGCGGAGAACAAGACGAGGCTCGGCGTCAGCGCCTACGCGATCACCGTCTTCGCCTTCGCGCTGGGCAGCAACGGCGTCAGGATCCTGACGAGCTGGTACGGCTTCGTAGCCGGCGTCGTGATCCTCACGGTGGTCGGCATCGTGCTCTTCGTGAAGCTGAAGCCGGCGCGATTCCGCTGGTACCGGCTCCCGGCGCCCCTCTACTGGTTCCTCGGATTCGCCGCGCTCTCCATCATCTGGTCCCAGTACCGGTTCGAGAGCGTGCTCGGCGTCGTCGCGCAGCTTGTCACCACCGTCATCGCGATCGTCCTCGCCTTCGTGCTCACCTGGCACGAAGTGCTGCGCACGCTCGCCACGGCGCTCCGCATCCTGCTCGCCGTCTCGCTGCTCTTCGAGCTCTTCGTCTCGACGGTCGTGCGGCAGCCGGTCGTGCAGTGGTGGCTCCCGGAGCCCGTCGTCGGTGAACCCGAGTCGAAGCTCCTCTACTGGAGCCGCAACCTGCTGTTCGAGGGCGGCATGATCCAGGGCATCGTCGGGAGCTCCGTAATCCTCGGGTTCATTGCCCTGCTCGCGCTCATCGTGTTCGCCATCCAGCTGCGTGCAGGACTCGTCCGGCCCACGACGGGCTGGTTCTGGGTGGTCGTCGCGGCGGCGACGCTCGTACTGACCCGCAGCGCGACCGTGACGGTCGCGCTCGTCGCCGTCGTGTGCGCTCTCGCACTGGCGCTCTGGGCACGGAGACTCGGACCCGAGCGCCGCACGCCCCTCTACGTATCGGGAGCGGTCCTCATCGCCGCAGCGGTTGCGGTCACCCTGTTCGCACGGGACTTCGTCTTCGGTCTGCTCGGCAAGAGCGGCGATCTCACCGGCCGCCTCGAGACCTGGGTCAAGGTCATCGATCTCGCCGAGCAGCGCCCGTGGTTCGGCTGGGGCTGGATCAGCTACTGGGCGCCCTGGGTCGATCCGTACCGCACCCTCGACGTGCAGGCGAACCTCGCCGTCATGAGCGCCCACAACGCCTGGCTCGACGTCTGGTTGCAGCTCGGCATCGTCGGCGTCCTGCTCTTCGCACCGCTCGTGGTGCTCACGGTCTGGCGCGTCTGGTTCCGAGCCGTCGACCAGCCGCGACGCGGCCCAGGCGCCCCGCTCCCCTACGCGACGAGCGCCCTCTGGCCGTTCCTCGTGATGGTCGCTCTGGTCGTGCAGTCGCTGACCGAGAGCCGCATGCTCATCGAGTGGGGCTGGCTCCTGCTGGTGCTGTTCGCCGTCAAGTCGCGCTTCGACTTCCAGCTCCCTTCGCAGGACGCCGAGCCGACGAAGCAGCCATGGCGCCGCGTGCCGATCCCTCGCGAGCACTCCGCGGAGCCGAGACCGTGAACCTCACCACCGCGCGCCTCGTCGAACTGCGACGCGATGCGCGGATCGAGCGGGATGCACTGCTCGAGCACCGCGGCAGGCTCGGCGAGGATCCCGCTGACGCGCTGAGTGGCACGCCGAGCGTCGACGAGCTCGTCGTCTGCGCGATCCGAGACGAAATGCTTGAGGATCGCGATCAGCTCGCCGAGTTCTCGATGGCGCGCCTCGCCGCGCGAGGCTCCGGTCCGGACGCGGCGGTGCACCGGAGGAATGCGGATCTGGTCGAGTTCGCACTCCTGCGCGAGATCGCCGCTTCGGTGCCGCAGCTCGCGATAGCCGTGTGGGGGGTGGCGCACCACCTCGATGTCGGCGGAGATCCCGAGGGCGGCTCTTCCACGGAAGGCACTACTCCGGGGCCCTGACCGAACACGACAGGTGAGAAAAAGCAGTCCCAGCTTGACAATTTAGGTTTGCCTTACCAACATATGATCTAGACATTTCGTATGAAGGGAACCACTGTGCGTTCACGCCTCCTCGCCGCCGTCGCCGCGGCATCGCTCACCGTCACGCTCGCCGCGTGCTCATCGTCCACCGCAGATGCCGGCGGGAGCGAGGGCGAGATCGAGGTCAAGCACGCGTTCGGCACCACTGTGATCCCGGAGAAGCCGGAGCGCATCGCCACCGTCGCCTGGATGAACCACGAGGTCCCGCTGGCGCTCGGCGTGGTGCCGGTCGGCATGAGCAAGGCCACCTGGGGCGATGACGACGGCGACGGCGTGCTCCCCTGGGTCGAGGACAAGCTCGAGGAACTCGACGCCGACACCCCCGTCCTCTTCGACGAAACCGACGGCATCGACTTCGAGGCCGTCGCCGACACCGAACCCGACGTGATCCTCGCCTCCTACTCGGGGCTCACCGAGGAGGAGTACGAGACTCTGTCGAAGATCGCCCCCACCGTGGCGTACCCGGAGATCGCCTGGGGCACCTCGGTCGAGGACATGGTCCGCATGAACTCGAAGGCCATCGGTATGGCCGAGGAGGGCGAGGCGCTCGTCGAGGATCTCGACGCGCAGATCGCGGAATCGATGGCGGCGCACGACTCCCTCGAGGGCACCAAGCCGTTCTTCGCCTTCATGGATCCCTCAGACTTCAGCACCATCGGGTACTACACGAGCCTCGATACGCGCGTCGGCTTCCTCGAGTCGGCCGGCATGGGCGTCCCGGCGCTCGTCGAGGAGGAGACCGCGGGAACGGACCAGTTCTACCTCGAGGTCAGCGCGGAAGAGGCGGACCAGCTCGAGGACGTCGACGTCTTCATCACGTACGGTGACCCCGACGGCGACCTTGTCAAGCAGATGCAGGCGGACCCGCTGCTCTCGCAGATCCCCGCGATCAAGGAGGGGCGCGTCGCGATCCTCCCCGACGCCACTCCCCTCGCCGCCTCGGCGAACCAGTCGCCGCTGTCGATCCCGTGGGGCATCGACGAGTACTTCGACCTCATCGCGGACGCGGCGGCCCAGGGCCAGTGAGCCGAGCCGCACGGAGCGGCTGGTTCATCGCGGGCCTCGCACTCCTCGCCGCCCTCTTCGCGGCATCGGTCTCGCTCGGCGTGCGCGACGTGTCTCTTGCAGACATCGTCGCCGCGCTGAGCGGACAGGCCGACACCGTCGGAGAGGCCGCCGTTGTGAAGCGGCTCCCCCGCACCGTCCTCGCCATGCTCGTCGGAGCGGCGCTCGCCCTGTCGGGCGCGGCGCTCCAGGCGATCACGCGCAATCCGCTCGCCGACCCGGGGATCCTGGGTATCTCGGCCGGCTCATCGTTCTTCGTCGTCCTCGGCATCACGCTGTTTCAGCTCTCCCGCCCCTACAGCGTCATGGGGGTCGCAATCGCCGGCGCAGCCGTCGCCTCGATCCTCGTCTACCTCATCGGGTCAGCCGGACGCGGAGGAGCCACACCCCTGAAACTCGCGCTCTCAGGTGCGGCGATGTCAGCGGCGCTCGTGTCCCTCACAAGCGCCGCGATCCTGCCCCGCGTCGACGCGGCGCAGTCGTTCCAGTCGTGGCAGGTCGGTGGAGTCGGCGGCGGCACCTGGGACCGGATCGCGACCGTTGCGCCGATCCTCGCCGTCGGCGCCCTCATCTGCTTCGCCTGCTCCCGCGGCATGAACTCGCTCGCTCTCGGCGACGACCTCGCAGTGGGTCTCGGCGAGCACGTCGGCAGGACTCGCGCACTCGCCGGCGTCGGCGCCGTGGTGCTCTGCGGCGCGGCCACCGCCATCGCCGGGCCCATCGGGTTCGTCGGGCTCATCATCCCCCACCTCTGCCGCCTCCTCTTCGGCCCGGACCACCGCTGGCTCCTACCGTTCTCGGCGCTCGCCGGAGCCTCGCTCCTCGTCGCCGCAGACGTCATCGGCCGCGTGATCGCGCGGCCAGACGAAATCCAGGTCGGCATCATCACGGCGATCATCGGAGCCCCCTTCTTCATCTGGATCGTCCGACGACAGCGGGTGCGCGAACTGTGACCTCCTCCACCTCCCCCAGCACCATCGAAGCCGTCGTCACCGGTCGCCGCTCGCGCGCACGCCGCCGGCTCCGCGCGACCGGTCTGCTCGCCGCCGTCGCGATCCTGCTCTTCCTCGTCACCCTCATGGTCGGCAACACGTTCTACGGACTCGACGAGGTCGTTCGCGTGGTCCTCGGCCAGACCGTGCCGGGCGCGTCGTTCACCGTCGGCGAGCTGCGGCTCCCGCGTTCCGTGCTCGCGGTCCTCACCGGATTCGCCTTCGGAGCCGCGGGCGTGACGTTCCAGACGATGCTCCGCAACCCGCTCGCCTCGCCCGACGTGATTGGCATCAGTTTCGGCGCCAGCGCCGCCGCGGTCGTCGGCATCGTGTTCTTCTCGCTCAGCGAGACAGCCGTGTCGCTCGTCGCCTTCGGGTCGGCCCTCGCCACCGCGGCCGCGATCCTGCTCCTCTCGCACCGCGGAGGGTTCTCGGGCGCCAGGCTGATCCTCATCGGCATCGGGATCGCCGCCATGATGCACAGCGTCATCACCTACTCCCTGTCGAAGGCGCCATCGTGGAACTTCCAGGCCGCCATGCAGTGGCTGGCCGGCAGCCTCAATGGCGCCAGCTGGGACCGGGTGCTGCCCCTCGCCGCAGCCGTCGCGGTGTTCGTGCCAGTGCTCCTGCTCTTCGGCCGTGGACTCGGTGCGCTGCGACTCGGCGACGACGCCGCGCAGGCGCTCGGTGTGAGGCCGTTCGCTGTGCGTGTCATCCTCGTCCTCGCGGCCGTCGCGCTCATCGCGTTCGCCACGTCCGCTAGCGGGCCCGTCGCCTTCGTCGCGTTCATGTCTGGGCCCATCGCCGCGCGCCTCGTCGGCCCGGACGCCTCCCTCACCGTCCCCGCGGGACTCGTCGGCGCGATCCTCGTCCTCGGCGGAGACCTGGCCGGGCAGAACCTGCTCGACGGGCGCTACCCAGTCGGCGTCGTCACCGGCGTGCTCGGCGCTCCCTACCTCATGTACCTCCTCGTCAGAATGAACCGATCGGGCAACAGCATATGACCGCGTCCCACACTCTCGCCGGCCGCGACCTCACGCTCTCCTACGGCGAGCGCACCATCATCGACGGGTTCAGCCTCGACCTCGTCCCCGGAACCATCACCTCGGTGGTCGGCGCGAACGGGTGCGGCAAGTCGACGCTGCTCCGCGCGCTCGCGAGACTGCTGCAGCCCCAGTCCGGAGAGGTCCTGCTCGACGGCGAACCGATCCGGTCGAAGCCGTCGCGGGAGGTCGCGCGCACCCTCGGACTGCTCCCCCAGAGCCCCATCGCCCCCGAGGGCATCACCGTCACCGACCTCGTCGGTCGCGGCCGCACCCCCCACCAGAAGCCCTTGTCTCGCTGGAATCAGCACGACTACGAGGCCGTCTCCACAGCACTCGACGCCACCGGCATCGCCGACCTCGCCGACCGGCCCGTCGACGAGCTCTCCGGTGGGCAACGGCAGAGGGTGTGGATCGCGATGGCGCTGGCGCAGGAGACCGACATCCTACTCCTCGACGAGCCGACCACGTTCCTCGACGTCGCCCACCAGGTGGAGGTGCTCGACCTGCTCGTCGACCTCAACCGCGAACGGGGTACCACCGTCGTCATGGTGCTGCACGACCTGAACCTCGCCGCCCGCTACTCGGATACTCTCGTGGCCGTCCGAGCCGGCCGCCTGCACGCCTGCGGAGCCCCCAGCGACATCGTGACGGCCGAGCTCGTCCGCGACGTCTTCGGGCTCGAGAGCCAGATCATCACTGATCCCGTCTCGGGCACGCCCATCATCACCCCCATCGGAAGGCACCATGTCCGCTGACACCACCGACCCCGCACCTTTCCACGTGGTCCGCGCCACCGTGACCGCCGTCGAACGCGTCTCGCCGGTCTTCGTGCGGATCACGTTCGGCGGCCCCGACCTCGACGGGTTCGGCACTCCCGGCCGGACGCTCGACCAGAGGATCAAGCTCATCTTCCCCGCGGCATCCGGCGCGCTCCCCGCCCTCTCCACCGCAGACGCCAACTGGTACCAGGCGTGGCTCGCACTCCCCGAGGATGAGCGCGGCAGCATGCGCACCTACTCGATCCGGCACCTCGCGGTGGACGCGGACGGCGCCACCGCCGTGTCCGTCGACTTCGTCCTCCATCTGGAACCCGGCGGCACGGGGCCCGCCTCCACCTGGGCCAGCCGCGCGTCGGTCGGTGACGAGCTCCTCATCATCGGCCCCCGCCGCGGACGCTTCGACGGCGGCGGCATCGAGTACGACCCGGGACTCGCGCGCGAGGTCATGCTCGTCGGCGACGAGACCGCCGCGCCCGCCATTGCCCGCATCCTCGAAGACGGTGCCGCCTCGCTCAGCGCGGCCGACGGTGGTTCGGGATCCCGGGCCGGCATCGAGCACGCCCCGAACCGGGGCATCGCCTGCATCGAGGTGCCCACCGCCGACGACATTCTGCCGATCGACGCCCCCGAGGGGTTCGAGGTGCGCTGGTTGCTCCGGGGTTCCGCCGCGCCGGGTTCGCAGCTGCTCGACGCCGTGCTCGCGGAGGTCGGGGAGGCGCCCGGAGGTGGCCGCGCCGACGCTGCTGCTGGCGGCGCTGACGCTGCCGCGGCTACTGCCCCCGAGGAGGATCCGGCCATCGCGGCTGACCCCGAGTACATGCCGTGGGAGACACCGCAGTACTCGCAGCTCGGCGAGCAGATCGCAGACCCATCCGAGCGCGCCGATGCCACCGAGCGCTACTACTGGATCGCCGGAGAGAGCCGCGTCGTCACCACCCTGCGCCGCCACCTCGTGAAGGGTCTCGGCGTCGACCGCGCACAGGTCGCCTTCATGGGGTACTGGAAGCAGGGCGTCTCGATGCGGGGGTAGGTTCCGCGGCGCTCTCCCCGCGCGCGGGCGCCTACCCCGTCAGGGACTTCCCGAGAGTCTCCCCCGCCGCGAACCCCGGCAGCATCGCGAACACCGCTGACCCGGTGTGGGTGACCCACTCGTTGAGCATGTCCATCTCGTCGAGACGCCGCTGGATCGGGACGAACTGCCGGTACGGGTCCCGCTGGTAGCACGCGAACAGGAGCCCGGACTCGATTCCGTCGTCGTAGTTCACGGCTCGGCGGAAGATGCGCTCATCCGGGTCGGTGGAGTGGGCGCGACGCACGTGCGCCGCCATCGGGATCACTTTCAGGCCGAGCGCATTCTTCGCGTCGAAGTCGATCGGTGTGTGCTCGTCCCCGCCGGTGAGCGGCGCCCCGTCGTCGAGCTTCCGACCGATCGTGACTTCGCGCCCCGGCCGGTCGATCTGGTCCCAGGTGTCGAGTTCCATGCGGATCCGGCGGAACACGAGCGCGGTTCCGCCCGCGAGCCAACCGCCGTCCGACCCGATCCAGACGAGCGGACCGAAGTCCTCCTCATCGGGGTGCGGGTTCACGGTGCCCTCGACCTGTCCCATGAGATTGCGCATGGTGGTGCCGTCGGCCTCCGAGCCACGAGCCTGCCGAAACCCCTGCTGGGTCCAGTGGTGCTCTGCGAACCCGGTGAGGTCGCGGTGGATCATGCGCGCGGCGTGTGCCAGCGGCAGCGGGTCGTCGGCCTGCAGCACGATGAGCAGGTCGCCGTCGGTGTAGCGCTCCTCGAGGCGATCCTCGCCGAAGGAGGGAAGCGGCCCGAGCCACTCGGGCCGCAGATCCGGATCGACCCGGTCGACGAGCCCCGCGCCGACGCCGACGGTCACGGTGAGGCGGGAAGGCCTGGCGGCGAGCTCCGGTTCGGGGTCCGCGAGCGGTGCAGCACCGGAGGCGAGACCTTCGATGTCCTCGGTCAGGATCCGGAGCAGTCGCCGCACTCCGTCCGCGTCGACCTCCGGCCGGAGCCGATAGGCGACGTAGCGCACGTGCGCCGTCGAGGGCGTCGTGATGCCCGCCTGGTGAGTACCGTGGCAGGGCAGCGCCTCACCGCCGAACCCTGGCAGATCCCCTCCCGCGCCTGCGGAACGGATTGAGCCGTCGTCCGACGGAACGGAAGATCCCGGGTTCGGGCGGAGCGTGGTGAACCCGGCGGCGGAGCCGATGCCGAGCAGCGCGCCGATGCCGGCGCCGGCCGCGCCCCCCGTGAGGAGGGCGCGGCGGCTCATGCCCGAACGCGGGGCCGGGTGCTGATCGGCGGAACGTTCGGCATTGTGCTCTGCATCATGGTGTGGTGTGTGCGTCATGCGTGCGCCTCCTTCCGACGGTGCTGCACGAGACCGATGATCACATCGAGCACGACGAACGCTGCGAGCGTGTAGCCGACGAGCGGCAGGAAGAGTCCGATCGCGATCGCCCCCGCGATAACGGCGGCGACCCCCCACCAAGGGGCTCCCCGGAGCACGCCTCGTGCCGGCGGACGACCGGGTTCGAAGCGAGCGGCGCGAGTCGGCCTTCTCCGCCACCACATCACGTAACCGAGCACCGTCAGGGTTGCGATGCCTGCGGCGAGCAGCACCATCGCGAGCTGGTTCGGCAGCCCGAACATCGACCCCATGTGCAGATCGATGCCCCAGCGGCTGAGCTTCGCAGGCAGCGAGAAGTCGGCGAAGTCCACGCGGTCGACCGTCTCGAGCGTAGTGCCGTCGATCGCGACCGAGTCGACCTCGGTCGGGTAGCTCCGCTGGATCTCCTGCACGACCCAGGCGGTACCGGGCTCGGCGGGAGGCTTGATCTCGACCAGTCCGGTATTGATGTTCTCGCGCTGCGCGACCGTGAGCACCGAGGAGAAGGTCGCCGCGTTCGCCGAGGTCACTTCGGTGTCTCCGTCCTCAGCGGGTGACGAGCCGCCGTGGTGGTGGGCGTGCTCGTCCGCCGGAGCAGCGCCTCCGTCGAGGCTCGTGCTCACCGCGGGCGTCTGCCACCCGAGTGCGGTGCGCAACTCGCTCACGTTCGCCCCGCCGAGCTGCGACCAGGTGATCCCGGTCGCTGACAGGAACAGCGCGCCCACTGCGACCCAGAGCCCGATCGACGTGTGCCAGCTGCGCGCCTTGCGGTATCCCGTGTACCCGCGCTGCGGACGGATCATGTCTCGCTTTGTCCTTGACTTGCGGAAGCGCGCGACCCAGAGTCCCAGCCCCGCCACCGCGACGATGCCGAGCCACGACGCAGCGAGCTCGCTGTACAGACGGCCCGCGTCCCCGAGGTGGAGGCTGCGGTGCAGCTGGGAGATCCAGGTGCGGAGCGGGAGCGACCCGCTCGTGCCGTACACCGTGAGGTCGCCGAGGATCTCCCCCGAAGCGGGGTCGACGAAGATGGCCCGTGACTCGCTCTCGCCGAGCTCGGGATCCGCGAACATGACGCGCGTCGTGGCCCCCGGCTCCGGCGCGGGTCTCACAGCGCTCAGCGTGCCCTCGTCGCCCACCAACTCTTCGGCGGTGACGATCTGGTCGGTGAGACTCACATTCTGCGCCGCGCTCGACGCTTCCAGCTGATCGGCGTACACGACCTTCTCCAAAGACGGAGCGAGCGCGTACAGTCCGCCGGAGATGGCCGCCACCAGAATGAACGGGGCGACCAGGATTCCCGCGAAGAAGTGGAGTCTGAGGAGCAGCGCGGCGAACCATCCGCGCTGTGCGCGCGGCCTCGGCGCAGACGGCGGAGGCGGCGCGCTCTGCCGGGTGAGCGTGGCGGTCATGAGTCGCCCTGCTCGTCGTGGGCGGCGTCACCGTGATCCATGTCGCCGTGATCCATGTCGCCGTGGTCCATGTCCCCGCCGTCGCCCGGCTCGTATTCCTCGTTCGCGCCGGCGTAATCCTTGGCGAGGGCGCTGAACTCCATCGTCGAGTCGTCCGAGAACGTCAGGGTGAATGTCACGTTGTCTCCCGCGAGCACCGGCTCCGGGAGTTCCATCAGCATGATGTGGTTGCCAGCGGGCGAGAGCTCCAGCGATCCGTCTGCGGGAATCGTGAAACCGTTCTCGACCTCGCGCATGACGGACTGGCCTGCCTCATTCTCGAGGGTCTCGTGCAGTTCGAGTGTGGGCGACGCGTCGGACTGGACGGAGACGACCGTCACGTCATCGTCCGAATCATTCGTGAGCGTGCCGAAGGCCGCGGTCATTCCCTCCTCGGCGGTCTTCACCCACGCCCCTTCGACCTCGACCGCATCGGCGGCGGGAGCGGGGTCGGCGTCGGCTCCAGAGGCGCAGCCGGTGAGCGCGAATCCGGTCGCCCCCGCGAGCAGGAGGGCGGTGAGCAGGGTGCCGCCAGAAGGGCGGCGCAGTGATGCAGTGGTGTTCGTCACAGTAAGTGCCTTTCGCACGAATTCCAGCCGTCGCCTCAGCGCAGCTGGCACCGGTCGTCCGCATGTGGGGGGGGGGGGCGACCGGCAGGGGTCAGAAGTGTCCGTGTGAAACGCGACGCGGCGTACTCTCGCCGCCGGTCATGCCGGTGAGCGCGAGGGCGACTCGGCACGCTTCAATCAGCGTGCCGGCGCGGAAGAGCTGAGCCAGTACAGGTGGAAGACGCTCAGCTGCAGAGCGCGTACGCGTTTCGGGCGTCCGCTGGTGGACCGCGGCGCACCTGCACCGTGGTCACTTCACGCGCGAGTACCGTCCAGGCGGGAGCGGTCTCCACCGCACGGGCCGGACGGCGGCGCAGGACGGTGACCGGAACGATCCTCGGCATCCGCACGGGCAGCACGAGCCAGTGCCGCAGCCAGCCGGCGACGCGCACGAGGCGTTCGAGGCTGCGTTCACCCCGGTGCAGCACGGCAACCGTGATCGCGGCGCCGATCGCGTGCCACACCCACATGCCGGCATCCGCCTGGACCGCGGCGATCGTCCCGTCGGAGGCGAGCATCGGCATCGCTGCGTGGTGCGCGTGCGGCGACACCGGAGACCCGCTCGCGCCCGCGGAAACCGACGGTGCTCCCAGCACGAAGAGGGTGTGGAAAAGAGTCTGGCTCACGCCAACGGCGATCGACAGCCGCACGACGGACAGCTGGCGCCCCGCTAGAAGCGTGCTCACGAAGAGCGAGAGCACGAGGGGAACCACGACGCCGAGCATCGCCGGCATCTCGCCACCGCCCACGATGTGCGAGAAGAGCGCCACGAACGTCGCCACGAGCGCCGAAAGGGCGCCTCGTGCGAGCATCGGAGCGCGGGAGGATTCCACAACACCCAGTATCGCAGATGCGCGGGGCCGAGACCGGAGTTCTGCACGAGTCTCGTTCGCGTCTCGCCCGAGTGAACACAATTCGTTGTGAAATATCGCTCCGGAGAACCAACTGCGTTCACTCGATGGGGGCAGGAGGAGGGCAGAGGGGGGGCAGAGGGGGGGCAGAGGGGGGCAGAGGGGGGCAGGGAATCAGGGGCAGGGAATCAGGGGGCGGGGCGACGCGCGAAGCCCTGCGCCCCTACCTCACGCGGTCGATCGCAGGATTGAAGCGGAACCCCTCCCAGAGCTTGCGGTACATCTGCCGACGGAGTTTGCGGGCGACCCTGCCACGGCGCATCCCGACGACCACCTGCGCGGCGAACAGCAGGAAGTGCGGGCAGGACCGGTGATGGCGCTGGTACGACGCCTGATTGCGGACCCCGTAGGCGAACTTCCACGCGTTGCCCTCGTCGATCATGCCGAAGTTGACGCCCTGGTTGATGCCCATGTCGTGCACGGTGACGCTGTCGAGCACCTGGACGCCCGGGGTCTCCCGCGTGATGCGGAAGGTGTACTCGGCGTCGTCGAACCAGATGAAGTACTCCTTGAAGGGGAGCCCGAACTCCTCGAGCACCCACCTTGGAATGAGGACGGAGACGAAGGAGCACTGCTGCACCATGACGGCGTTCTGACCCTTGACGAGGAGTCGGCCCCAGTCCCACGTGGGAGCGGGGTTGTTCATCTCGCAGATGTTGCCATCGGTGAAGACGACGACGGAGCAGGCGAACGGCACGGGTGCGCCGAGTTCGTCGGAGGCCGCCGAGAGGCCGGAGAGCAGTCGTTCGAGGGCGGGCGGCTCGGGGTAGCCGTCGTCGTCCATGATCCACACGAAATCGGCACCGAGTTCGTATCCGCGGCGCATGCCAGCCGAGAAACCCCCGGCACCGCCCGTGTTGGTGGGGAGCGAGACGATGTCGACGGGGATCGGGCTCTCGAGGGTCGCGAGATACTCCCCTGTGCCGTCGGTGGAAGCGTTGTCCACGATGACGAGGTGCGCGGGCGGTGCGCTCTGCGCCTCGATGGCGGCGATGACCTTCTTCAGCTTCGCGAGCCGGTTGAAGGTGACGATGACTGCGGCTACCCCTGCCATTGTGCGAACTGCTCCTTCATCATGTGGTGTGCTTCGTCGTGGCGGGCGAACTCGGCGACCCGGTCGCGCTGTTCCGCCCAGGCGGCCTCCCGCTCGGTTTCCGAGGCGGCGAGCCGGCGGATCTCGGCCTCGGCGCGCCGAGCGAAGACGCCGCCCGGGCGCGGCAGCAGGAGCCGTCCCTGCACGATGGTGCGCTGGGATCCGACGTCCGCGGAGAGCACCGGAATGCCGGCCGCGACCGCTTCGAAGGTCGTGAGCGTGAGCCCCTCGTTGATCGACGTGACGACGAGCAGGTCGCTGTCTGCGAGCGTCTGCGCGACGGCAACGTCTTCGAAGCGCTGCTCGACCACGTCGTGGAGGCGGTAGCGCTCGAGGAGCGCCGAGACGAGGGGGGCGAGTTCGCCGTCACCGTGCAGGATCGCCCGCACCGGCACACCGGCGCGCACGAGGCGGTGCACCAGTGTGAGGAAGACGTCGGGTCGCTTCTGCCTGGACAGACGGCCGACGTACGCGATCGTGAAGACACGGTCGGGTGAGCGAGGAGCGAACTCCTGGGAGGCGTCAACGGTGAGCGCCGTGAGCGGTGCCATCGTGAGCTTGGCCGGGTCGATCCCCTGCACCTCGGTGAGCCAACGGTCCAGCTCTGGCGAGATGGTGTGGTGCCGATCGATGCAGGTATCGAACCGGACGGCGAGCCCCGGATACCCACCGCCGAGGTACTCGACGATGTGCAGCGAGTCGACCACCGGAAGGTCGGGCCGCCAGGCGCGCAGGTACGGCAGTGCCCGGTACAGCCAGTAGCTGTGGTGGATCACGACGCCGCGGAGGTCGAAGTTCTCGACGATGGCGCGGAGCAGGTCGGGGTCCTGCGGCGGCTCTGGACCGTCGAAGCTCGTCGTCACGATCACGCAGTCGGCGAGCTCCGGGCGGGTGAGCCACGGGTGCACCGAGTTCTGGTCGGTGACGACGACGGGGAGGAACCCCTGATCCTTCGCCATCTGCACCGTCTCGACGGCCCAGCGCTCCGCCCCGCCGGTCTGGAGCCAGTGGAGGCCGAAGAGGATCGCCGGCCGATCCGTGTCGGGTGCCGGTGCGGGCGGTGCGGCAGCGGCGACGCCGGCCGCGATCTCCGAATCCGCGGGCCCTTCCGGGTAGCGCGGCAGGGGGACGGAGATCGCCCGCTCTCGGCGCCCCATCACGGTCTCGCGCACCCGGTCGAGCACCGTCGGTGCCGTCCGCTCGAGCGCGCGGTAGACGCGGCGGGCTGGCGAGAGCGGCGCGACGGGCCGCGTCGTGGCGGGGGTGGCGTCGGCGTGCCCGATCCGGATCTGCCGCGGCGCATCTGTGCTGCGGTCCGAGATCGACGGTGCTCGGCCGACGGCGGCGCTCTGCACGCGCACCGTGAACGCCGGGTCAGCCGCTGCGGAGTCGATGGTCGTCATCGGCACCTGCGTGCGGTCGCCGACCGTCACGCCGACGGTGAACTCCTCGCCGGGCGAGCGCAGCGCGTGGTACGCGAGGATCCCGTCGAGCTGCGCACGCTGCAGATCGGTGAGGCGAGCAAAGGGGTCTTCGGGTCCCGAATCGGGGATCACCCGATAGAGCTCCTGCTGCATGCCCCTCCCCTCGCCGTGTTCGGGCCTCCCTCATCCTAGAACACCGCGACGGGGCGGGTACGCTTGGCACCCGCCCCCGTCGCGGAGGATCAGCCCTGCCTACTTGAGGTCCTCGTCCACCCAGTCCATCGACTTCGTGACGGCCTTCCTCCAGAGGCGCAGCTGCCGGTCGCGCTCGGCCTCCTCGAGCTCCGGCTCCCAGCGGCGGTCCTCCTGCCAGTTCGACGAGAGGTCGTCGAGGTCCTTCCAGAACCCGACCGCCAGCCCGGCCGCGTACGCTGCGCCGAGCGCGGTCGTCTCGGCGACGACGGGGCGCACCACCGGCACGCCGAGCACGTCGGCCTGGAACTGCATGAGCGCGTCGTTCGCGACCATGCCGCCATCGACCTTGAGTTCCGCCAGATCGACCCCTGCGTCGGCGTTCACGGCGTCGAGCACGTCCCGCGTCTGGAACGCCACGGCCTCGAGCGCCGCTCGGGCGATGTGGGCCTTCGTCACGTAGCGCGTGAGCCCGACGATCGCACCGCGCGCGTCCGGCCGCCAGTACGGTGCGAACAGCCCCGAGAACGCCGGGACGAAGTAGACGCCGCCGTTGTCGTCGACGGTGTCGGCGAGCGCCTCAACCTCGGGTGCGGAGTTGATGATGCCGAGCTGGTCGCGCAGCCACTGGATGAGCGAGCCGGTGACGGCGATCGATCCTTCGAGCGCATAGTGGGTCGGCCCGTCTCCGAGCTTGTATCCGACGGTGGTGAGCAGCCCGTTCTGAGAGTGGATGATCTCCTCGCCCGTCTGGAAGATCAGGAAGCAGCCGGTGCCGTAGGTGTTCTTGCTCTCGCCCGCGGTGAACGCCGCCTGGCCGAACGTGGCTGACTGCTGATCTCCGAGGATGCCCGAGATCGGGGTCTCCCGGAGCAGCGAGGAGTCCTCGGCGTACCCGTAGACCTCGGAGGAGGACTTGATCTCGGGGAGCATCGAGCGGGGCACGCCGAAGACCTCGAGGATGTCGTCGCGCCACTCGAGCGTCTCCAGGTCCATGAAGAGGGTGCGCGAGGCGTTCGTCACGTCGGTGACGTGGACGCCGCCCTCAACACCGCCGGTGAGGTTCCAGAGCACCCAGCTGTCGGTGGTGCCGAACATGAGGTCGCCACGATCGGCCGCTTCGCGCGCCCCGTCGACGTTCTCGAGGATCCAGGCGATCTTCGTGCCGGAGAAATAAGGCGCGAGCGGGAGCCCGACGATGCTCTTGAACCGCTCGACGCCCCCGTCCTCAGCCAGACGGTCGACGATCGGCTGGGTGCGGATGTCCTGCCAGACGATCGCGTTGTAGATCGGCTTGCCGGTGTTGCGATCCCACACCACGGCGGTCTCGCGCTGGTTCGTGATGCCGATCGCTGCGATGTCGTGCCTGGTGATGTCGGCGCGACCGAGGGCGCTGCCGATGACCTCCTGCACGTTCTGCCAGATCTCGGTCGCGTCGTGCTCGACCCAGCCCGCGTGGGGCATGATCTGCTCGTGCTCCTTCTGGCCGACCGAGACGATCGATCCCGAGCGATCGAAGATGATGGCGCGACTCGAGGTCGTGCCCTGATCGATGGCGATGACGTACTTCGACATGTTGGTGTTCTCCTTCGTCCGTCGTTGGATGGGGATCAGGCTGCGAGCCCGAGTGCGAGTGGTGCGGCGAGCGCGGCGAGCACGCCACCGATCATGGGGCCGACGACCGGCACCCAGGCGTAGCTCCAGTCGCTGGAGCCCTTCCCCTTGATCGGGAGGATCGCGTGCGCGATGCGCGGCCCGAGGTCGCGGGCCGGGTTGATGGCGTACCCGGTGGGTCCGCCGAGCGAGGCGCCGATACCGACGACGAGCAGGGCGACGGGCAGTGCGGTCAGCGGCCCGAGGCCTCCGGGGATCCCGACGTTCACGTCGCCGTAGTCGGCGAACGCCAGGATGATGAAGACCAGGGCGAACGTGCCGATGATCTCGGTGACGAGGTTCGAGCCGTAGCTGCGGATCGCGGGGCCGGTCGAGAACACGCCGAGCTTCGCGGCGGGGTCGGGCTCCTCGTCGAAGTGCTTGCGGTACGCGAGCCAGGCGAGGATCGCGCCCACGATGCCGCCGAGCAGCTGAGCGGGAAGCGCGACGAAGAACATCGGCGCATCGATGGTGCCCTGTACGAGCAGGCCGATCGAGACGGCCGGATTGATCATGGCGCCGGAGTAGGCGGAGGCCATGACACCGACGAAGACCGCGATGCCCCACCCCCAGTTGACCATCAGGAAGCCGCCGTTGTTGCCCTTCGTCTTCGCGAGGGCGACGTTGGCGACGACGCCGCAGCCGAACAGCAGCAGGAACGTCGTTCCCGCGAACTCGGAGAGAAAATACAACCCGAGATTGACATCATTCATGTCCTCATTGACCTTTCATTCGCGCACCGCCGTGGTGCGACTTCTGCGCGCACCGCCGTGGTGCGTCTGAGTGTGCCGACGAGATCGCCGTCGAGCTGTGGGCGGACCGGAACAAGCGACGGATCCGTAGCGGTCCCGTCCGGATTGCGACTAACCGAGCGAAGCGACCCCCTCCTTCCCGAGTTCGACGCGGTGGGCGGAGCGGAGCGTGTCCACTGCCCGATCGATCTCCCGCGCGCGCCGATCCTCGTCCCAGTCCAGCGCCGGGGCGATCGCCGCGGCGGCTGCCTCGAGACCCTGGCGGGTCAGCCCCCCGACGAACGCGAGCGACGTGCGTCGGAGCAGCAGGTCGTCGAGGTGCACGATCTGCTCTGCCTCAGCGAGGTGCGCAAGCTCTTCGACCGAGTACCCCGGGAGCTCCGGGATCTCGGTGGGATCTGCCGGCAGTGCGGCGAGCACCTCGACCGCCCGGGTGCCGTAGCGCTCCAGCAGACGGTCGACGAACTCGGGATCGCGCCCCTCGCCGTTCGCGGCGATCCACGCGGCGCGAGCGGACGGCGTCTGCGGGAAGTCGCGTCCGCCGCCGATGGGCGTGTCAGCCGTGCTCCGCTCGCGCTTCCGGCCCATCTGGGCGAGCACGCGGTCCGAGAGGTTCGCGGCGAGCGCCCGGAAGGTCGTCCACTTGCCGCCGACGAGACTGAGGTGCGGCGTCCCGTCGAGGTCGGACTCGACGATCCGGTAGTCGCGGGAGACGAAGCCGGGGGCCGTGTCATCGTGCTTCGGCAGCGGGCGAATGCCGGAGAACGTGTAGACGATCTGCGAGCGGTCCACCGTGATCCGCGGGAAGACGTGGCCGATGAGGTCGAAGAAGTAGTCGATCTCCTCGTCGGTGCAGATGACCGACTGGGCCGGATCGGCGTCGATGTCGGTCGTGCCGACCATGACGCGATCCTTCAGCGGGTAGATCAGCACGATGCGGCCGTCCGAGTGCTCGAAGAAGATCTCCCTGCCCCGGGTGGCGGCGAGCATCTCGGGGTTGTCGAGCACGATGTGCGAGCCCTTGGTCCCGCCCATGAACGTCGTCTCCTCGCCGAGCGCGGCGTTCGTCAGGTCGGTCCACGGTCCGCTCGCGTTGACGACGACGCGCGCCGCGAAGTCGAACTCGTCGCCGGTCTTCTCGTCGCGCAGACGGACCTGCCCGGCCGTGCTGCCGACCGCTGAGACGTAGTTCGCCGCGCGGGCGCGGTCGCCCGCTGCTCCCGCTGCCACACCGTCGAACAGGACGTCGAGGGCGAGGCGCTCGGGGTCGTGCATCGAGGCGTCGTAGTACGTGGCGGTGTACTTCACGTCGGCGTTCATCTGCGGGAACTCGGCGAGCGACTTCTTGCGTCCGTGGAACCGGTGGCGCGGCACCTGGCCGCCGCCGCGGGAGAAGGTGTCGTAGATCATGAGGCCGACCTTGATGAGCGCCGCCCCGCGCTCATTCGGCTTGCCGCGGCCGTGCGTGATCAGCAGGCGCGCGGGCGCCGAGAGAATGCCGGAGAGGGTCTTGAAGATCGGGATCGTGGTCTTCAGCGGTCGCACGTAGTGGGGGGCGGTGCGCAGCAGACGGTTCCGCTCGGTGACCGATTCGCGCACGAGACGAAACTCGCCGTTCTCGAGGTAGCGCACGCCTCCGTGCACCATGTGGCTCGACGCAGACGATGCGCCTGAGACGTAATCGCCGCGCTCGACGAGCGCGACATCGACGCCCTGGAGCGCGAGGTCGCGGAACGTCGCGATGCCGTTGATGCCGCCCCCGATCACCAGCACGTCGGCTGCCGGGCGCTCGCGGAGCTCGGCGACGGAGGAGCGAGGGACGGACGCGTTCGACACGATATCGACCTTTCATCAACGGTGAGAACTCCACTGTGGACCCCTGGCGCAAAGAATTTCAAACGAACTGCACAAACGTGCAGTATTGCCGTAAGCTGCGGATGTCGGACGCGAGAAGGGGGCCCGCATGGCGAGCACGTCGCGCGAGCAGCGCGCACTCACCGCGGCTCAGCTGTACTACGTGCAGAACATGGGCATGGACGCGATCGCCACCGAGATGCGGGTTTCCCGTTCGTCGGTCTCGCGGCTCCTCACGCTCGCACGCGAAACCGGACTCGTCGAGATCACCGTCCACTCGCCGCGGGCGGCACGGAGCGAGATGGAGGAGCAGTTCTCCCGGCGGTTCGGTGTCACAGCTCACATCGTCCCCGCTCCCGAACGGGCAACGGACCTCGACCGTCTGGAACGCACCGCCAAGGTCGCCGCCCGCATCGTCAGCAGCTCGGCCGACTCGAAACTCACCATCGGCGTCGCCTGGGGCGCCACCGTCTCCGCAATCGCGCGGAACCTGCCGCGCAAGACCGTGCACGACGCGCACGTGGTGCAGATGAACGGAGCAGTCAACCCGCAGACCGCCGGCGTCACCTACGCCGGGGAGCTGCTCGGGCGGTTCGGTCGCGCGTTCAACGCCTCGGTCCACCCCTTCCCCGTACCCGCCCTCTTCGACAACCCTGACACGAAGCGGGCGATGTGGCGGGAGCGGTCGGTCAGACGCGTGCTCGATCTGCAGCGCGGGGCCGGCCTCCTGGTGTTCGGACTCGGATCGCCCCGCGCCGAGGTCGCCTCCCACATTTACTCGGGCGGATACCTCGACGAGCACGATCTCGCCGCAGTCGCCGGATCAGGTGCCGTCGGCGACTGCGCCACCGTGTTCTACCGGAGGGACGGCTCAGACGACGGCATATCGCTCAACGAGCGGTCGAGTGGGCCGCCGCTCGACCAGGTGCGGCACATCCCCCACCGACTCTGCGTCGTTTCGGGAACATCGAAGCGCGACACCCTGCTCGGGTCGCTCGCCGCAGGTCTCGCGACCGAGCTTGTGCTGGATGAGCCCCTCGCCAGAGAGGCCCTCGATCACGTCGGCGACCCGGTCAGATGGTCTCGCTGAGCTTGTTGTTCCACATGGTGAGCGCCGATCCGATCGCCATGTGCATGTCGAGGTACTGGTACGTGCCGAGACGTCCGCCGAAGAGCACGCCGTCCTCGCCCTCCGTGAGTTGACGGTAGGCGAGCAGCCGCTCGCGATCCTCCGGGGTGTTCACCGGGTAGTACGGCTCGTCGTCGCGGTTCGCGAAGCGCGAGAACTCGCGCATGATGACGGTCTTGTCCTTCGGGTAGTCGCGCTCGGGGTGGAAGTGGCGGAACTCGTGGATGCGCGTGTACGGCACGTCCGATCCCGCATAGTTCATGACGCTCGTGCCCTGGAAGTCGCCGGTCTGCAGCACCTCCTGCTCGAAGTCGAGCGTGCGCCACCCGAGCTCGCCCTCCGCATAGTCGAAGTAGCGGTCCACCGGACCGGTGTAGACAACCGGGACGGTGCCGACGACGGCGTCCTTGTTGAGCGGCTGGGAGGTGTCGAAGAAGTCGGTGTCGAGACGGACCTCGATGTTCGGGTGGTCGGCCATGTTCTCGAGCCAGGCCGTGTACCCCTCCGTCGGCAGCCCCTCGTGCGTGTCGTTGAAGTAGCGGTTGTCGTACGTGTAGCGCACTGGCAGGCGGCTGATGACCTCGGCCGGGAGCTCGGTCGTCGGGGTCTGCCACTGCTTCGCGGTGTAGTCGCGGATGAACGCCTCGTACAGCGGACGCCCGATGAGGGAGATGCCCTTCTCCTCCAGGTTCTGCGCCTGCTTGGTGTCGAACTCCTCGGCCTGCTCGGCGATGAGCGCGCGGGCTTCATCCGGCCCGTATGCGGCGCGGAAGAACTGGTTGATGGTGCCCAGGTTGATGGGCAGCGGATAGACCTCGCCGCGGTAGTTCGAGTAGACCTTGTGCTGGTAGTTCGTGAAGCTGGTGAACCGGTTCACGTACTCCCACACCGTCTCGTTCGAGGTGTGGAACAGGTGCGCACCGTAGCGGTGCACCTCGATGCCGGTCTCGGGCTCCGCCTCCGAGTACGCGTTGCCGCCGATGTGCGACCGCCGGTCGATCACGACGACCTTCTTGCCCGCGCTCGCCGCGCGCTCGGCGATCGTGAGACCGAAGAAACCAGAGCCGACTACCAGGAGATCCATGCCCACCAGTCTAGGAGGCGCGGCAGGCGGTCGCGCACAGGCGGTCGGGCGGGGATCCGAACGGCCTCAGGGAGCACCCGTCGGCTCATGAGAATATAGGGCTCATGTCGTTCGCTGTCAGCACCACGGGTGTGGCTTTGCCGACCCTCTCCGACGACGTTCGCTCCGTCGACGTCTTCTTCGGCGAAGACCGGGTCTGGTCCATCGATCTGAACGTGCTGCCTGACCGGGGCGCCTCCGAGGTGGCCTGGCCGGACGCGATCCTCCCCCATCTGCGCGGCAGCACCCGCGTCGAGCTGCACCATTCGGCCACCGGCACCCTGATCGCCGCGACCGATGCGCGATTCACCGACGAGCCGGTGACCACCCGGATCGTCGACGAGGACGGGGTGCCGCTCGCCCTCAACAAGTGGGGGCGGCTCGGCAAGACGCTGGAGGCGGGCAACCCCGGCGTGCAGGAGCGGATCCTCGACCGCACCGCCGAGGTCATCGCCCACCTCGAGGAGATGGGTCTGCGCCCCTTCGTCGTCGGCGGCACCCTCCTCGGCGCGGTCAGGGACCACGCCCTCCTCCCGCACGACGACGACGCCGACGTCGCCTACCTCTCCACGCACACGAACCCCGCCGACGTCGCCCGCGAGGGCTTCGCCATCGGCCGGGCGCTCGAGTCCCTCGGATACGAGCTCGTGCGGCACAGCGCCACGCACATGCAGCTCTACTTCCGCACCCCCGCCGGAGCACTCGATCACTACGTCGACGTCTTCTCCGCGTTCTTCACCGAGGACGGGCGCATCAACCAGCCGTTCCACGTGCGCGGCGAGATGCGCGAGAACCAGATGCTCCCGTTCTCGACCGTCACGATTCAGGATCGCCCCTTCCCGGCTCCCGCCGACCCGGAGCACTGGCTCGTCATCAATTACGACGAGCACTGGCGCACCCCGATCCCCGGCTATCGCCTCGAGACCCCTCGAGCTACCGTGAGGCGCTTCCAGAACTGGTTCGGGTCCTTCCACCGATCCCGCGACTTCTGGAACGACTTCTTCCGCGACGGCACCAGCGCCAGCGCTTCTTCCGAGGGGTCCCACGACGGTTCCTGGAGCTGCGGGGCCGACTGGATCCTGCGCGAGCAGGATCGCCTGACGGCGCCGGCGCTGATCGACCTCGGGAGCGGCGACGGGTGGCTCTCCGCCCGGCTGGCCGAGGGGGGATCCGGATCCGACACGTCGGCCCGCCGCGTCATCGCCGCCGACTACTCGCCCTACGCTCGCGCCCTGGCGGAGGCTACCGGCACCCCGGTCACGACGGCGCACGTGAACCTCTCGCGCGTATCGGCGCTGTCCCTGCCGCGCGAAACCGGCATCGAGGGCGCGTTCGACCTCGTCGCCAACCACCTGCTCGACCATCTCGGACCGCACGCGCGCCCGCAGGCGCTGCGCCTCATCCGCATGGCGCTCCGCTCCGGAGGGGTCGCGCTGGCCACGCTGTACAGCACACCGGACCCGGCGAAGCGCCCGCCGGAACTCGCGAACCCCGGCATCGCACCGGATGCGCTCGCCGAGGAAGCCGCAGCGCTCGGTCTTGACGTCGAGATCGTCCCGCTGACACCGACGAGCGCGGACTGGCATCGCGCTCCGTACGGGGTACGCTTCACGCAGCAGCCGTCCGCCGCGACCGCCCAATCGACCACCCAGACCGCATCGAGGGGATCACGATGAAACAGAGGATCAAGCGCCTGCTGCGGGAGCGCCTGCCGCTCGCCTCGGCCGGCGAACTCCGCGAGGTCAACGCCCGCGTCGAGGCCCTGGAGCGCGAGCTCGACGAGTACCGTCGCGACAGCCTGCGCGTCGCCGAGATGCTCGACCTCGTGGAAGCGAAACTGACGCCGGGTACGACCTCGGAGGAAGGAGCCGACCGTGGCTGAGTCATTCGACGAGGAGCGTCCGAGCACCCGGCCGATCCCGATCGTCACCGAACCGCACGCCTCCGCCCAGAAGGGCACCGTCGCAGCGGTCATCGTGACGTTCAACCGGCTGCCGAAGCTGCCGAAGACGCTCGAGACCGTGCTCGCGCAGACCTACGCCTGCGACCACGTCGTCGTGGTGAACAACAACTCCACCGACGGCACGCGCGAGTACCTCGACGGCCTCGACGACGACCGGCTCGACATCCTCCACCTCGACGAGAACCTCGGCGGCGCAGGGGGATTCGAGCACGGCATGGCTCGCGGGTACAACCTCGGTGCCGACTTCGTGTGGGTCATGGACGACGACTGCTACCCCGAGCCGGACGCGCTCGAGATCCTCCTCGACCAGCGCGAGGAGACCTCCCAGGTGCTCGGGTACGACGTGCCCTTCGCCTGCTCGCTCGTGAAGTTCACCGACGGGTCGCTCTGCGAGATGAACAACCCGATCACCACCTGGGACTGGCCGAGGGCCTACCTCACGGGTCTCAACTCTATGCTCATCACCGAGTGCACCTTCGTCTCAGTGCTGGTTCCTCGCTGGGCGATCGCGGAGCACGGGCTCCCGCTCGGCGAGTACTTCATCTGGTTCGACGACAAGGAGTACACCAAGCGACTCCTGCGCGAGTACGGTGCCGGCATCATCGCGATGGACAGCGTCGTCGTCCACGACATGGGCGTCAACGCCGGCGTGAACTACCGCCACGTCGACGAGACCAACATCTGGAAGTTCGAGAAGGGCACCCGCAACCAGGGCTCCTACCGCCTCCGCAACGAGGGACGCCTCTCCTTCGCGCTCTACTGCCTCCGCGTCTACCGTGAGATGCGCGAGGGCGGCGTCGCCAAGCCGGTCAAGAAGCGGATGTACCAGGCGCTGAAGACCGCGCGCACGTTCAACCCCCAGCCCCGCTTCCCGGACAACCCGAAGTACCGGAGGTAGGGGACGCGAGCCGCTCCTGCCATCGCGCCGGCTTCACGTTCCGCTCGTTTCTGAGGCTCCGCTCGCTCGACACGCCGAGATCAGATCGAGCGGAACGTGAAAAGCGAGCGGATCGTGAACCGCAGGGGGCGGAGACCCCGGTCGGGCTAGCTACCGGCGCCGATCACGATGCGCGGCACGCCCGTCCACTTCGCGGGATCGGTGGCGTTGCGCCCGTCCGCGAACAGCTTGATGCCAGGGAAGTCGGCGGGACCGAGGTCGCGGTACTCGGCGTGATCGGCCTGCAGGATCACGACGTCCGCCGGATCCCCGATCGTGTGCGCGGCGAAACCGTAGCCCGCGAGTTCCTCGTCGGTGAACAGCGGATCGTGCACCGTCACCTCTGCACCACGGGCGACGAGCGCCTCGACGGTCGGGAAGACACCCGAGACCGCGGTCTCCTTCACGCCGCCGCGGTACGCAGCGCCGAGAACGGTGACCTTCGTTCCGGAAAGATCGCCGATGATCTCAGTGACCCGGTCGACGACGTAGGCGGGCATGGTGGCGTTGTAGTTACGGGCGGTGCGCACGATGTCGGCATCGGGATCCGTCGACAGGTACAGGCGCGGGTACACCGGGATGCAGTGCCCGCCGACCGCGATGCCCGGGCGGTGGATGTGGCTGAACGGCTGGGAGTTGCACGCCTCGATCACCTTGTAGACGTCGATGCCGGCGACGTCTGCGTAGCGCGCGAACTGATTGGCGAGGCCGATGTTGACGTCGCGGTAGGTCGTCTCGGCCAGCTTCGCCATCTCGGCGGCCTCAGCGGTACCCATGTCCCAGACGCCGTTCGGACGGGGCAGGTCGTCGCGCTCGTCGAACGTGAGCACCGACTCGTAGAACTCGATCGCCTTCCGGGCGCCCGCCTCGTTGAGCCCCCCGACGAGCTTCGGGTACTTCTTCAGGTCGGCGTAGACGCGGCCCGTGAGCACGCGCTCGGGCGAGAACACGAGGTGGAAATCTTGGCCCTCGGTCAGGCCGGAGACCTCTTCGATCAGCGGCTTCCACCGGTTCCGCGTCGTGCCGACTGGGAGAGTGGTCTCGTAGGACACCAGCGTGCCAGGCGTGAGGTGCTCGGCGAGGGAACGCGTCGCGGCGTCCATCCAGCCGAAGTCGGGCTGCCAGGTCTCCTCATCGACGAGGAGCGGCACGACGAGCACCACGGCGTCGGCACCGGGAATCGCATCGGCGTACTCGGTCGTCGCGCGCAGCGCACCTGACGGCACCTGCTCGGCGAGCTTCTCGGCGAGACCAGCCTCGCCGGGGAACGGCTCTTCGCCACGATTGATGCAGTCGACCAGCGCGCGGTTCACATCGACTCCGACGACCTCGTGCCCCATCGACGCGTACTGCGTCGCGAGCGGCAGACCGATTTTCCCTGTGGCTACTACGGCAATCTTCACGTGGTCATTCTAGCCCGGCGTACGCTGCGCGGTACGCCTCCGCCCTGGCCTCGTGCGAGAAGCGGTCGCGCGCATAGGCGCTGATGCGGTCCCGGCTCCACAGATCCGGTGCGGAGCAGAGCTCTTGCACGGCATCGGCGAGCGGCAGCGCTGATCGCGACTGGACCAGTCGCGATGCCTCGGCAGGCAGAAACTCGACGTGTCCGCCGCTGCCCGTGGTGACCACCGGCAGCCCGTGCGCGAAGGCCTCGGCGATCGCGACGCCGAACGTCTCGGTTTCCACGGGGAGCAGGAAAAGGTCAGCGGTCGACAGCTCCCGCGAGAGTGCGTCGGGATCGAGGTGCCCCGTCAGGCGCAGGGAGCCCCCGGCTCCCGCCCGCTCGGCCGCCGCGCGCATCTGATCGGCGAGCGGGCCTCCGCCCACCCACGTCAGCGAGGCGTCGACGCCCCGCGAACGCAGTTCGACCATCGTCTCGACCGCCGTGACGGGCCCCTTCCGTTCGATCAGGGTACCGACCCCGATGAGGCGCACCGCGGCCCCGTCCGACAGCGCGTCGGGCCGAGGCGGGAGCGGCTCGACCGGCATCATCACCTCGTTCCCGATCACCCTGGTCGGGCTGCGGCGGTAGCGGTCGATAACTGCGGCGAGCGCGCGGCTCACCGCGATCGTGCGCGTCGGTCGACGGAAGAGCGGCTTCAGGACGGCCAGGCTGAGCGCCATGCGCGGTGACGACGGCGGGGTGACGAGCTGCGAGTAGTGCTCGGTGTGCAACCAGGGCACCCGTGGCCGAGCGAGCCGGACCGGCAGCAGACCGGGGAAGGCCATCGAGTGCACGACGTCGAAGTCACGCAAGAGGCGCCGGACGCGGCGGGCCGCCGGGAGGATCGTCCAGGGACGCTCGAAGCTATACGGCACGCGTATCACGCGGAGATCTTCCGGGTCCGTCTCGGTGTCGCTCGCATGCTCGGGCCGGATGAGATGCAGCACCGTGACGTCGTGGTACTCGGCGATGAGGCGCGCGTCGCGCAGATTGAAGACGCCAGAGCCGGGAGCGCGTTCGCTCGGGAACCAGGGGGTGACGACCAGCACACGCATAGGCCCCATGGTACTCACCGAGTATTGCGGAGCCCCTGCGTAGGATGGTCCGCGTGAAGATCATGAGTGTCGTGGGCGCGCGCCCGCAGTTCGTCAAGCTCGCCCCCATCGCTCAGGCGCTGACCGCAGACGGTCACGAACACGTCATCGTGCACACGGGCCAGCACTACGATCCCATGCTCTCGGACGTCTTCTTCCGCGATCTCGGTATCCCTGAACCCGACGCTCACCTGGGCGTCGGTTCGGGGTCGCACGGCGCCCAGACCGGTGCGATGCTCGCGCAGATGGACGAGGTGCTCGAGCGATTCCAGCCGGACTGCGTGCTGGTGTACGGCGATACGAACTCGACACTCGCGGCGGCCGTGAGTGCGGTGAAGCTCCACTACCCTGTCGCCCACCTCGAGGCCGGGCTCAGGTCGTTCAACCGCGCGATGCCCGAGGAGCACAACCGAGTGCTCACCGACCATGCGGCCGACCTCTGCCTCGCTCCGACCGAGGTCGCGGTCGGGCATCTCGCGCACGAGGGGCTCGCGGAGCGCACCGTTCTCGTCGGGGATGTGATGACCGACGTCCTGTTCCAGGTGCGGGATGCGGTGCGGACCTCGGATGCGTCGAATCCCCTCGCAGATCTCGACGCCGCGGACGGCTACTACGTGGCCACCATCCACCGCGCTGAGAACACCGATGACCCCGAGCGCCTGCGCGAGGTCGTCGATGCGCTCGCCGAGGTCGATCGCCCCGTCGTTCTGCTCGCCCACCCGCGGGTGCGCGCCAAGGCGCAAGAGCACGGCATCGACCTGGATACCGGTGCACTCACCACGCGCGATCCACTCGCCTACCCCGAACTCATCGCTGCGGTGCTCGACAGCGCCGGAGTGATCACGGACTCCGGTGGTCTGCAGAAAGAGGCGTTCCTGCTGCGCGTCCCCTGCACGACCGTGCGTCGGGAGACCGAATGGGTCGAGACCGTCGAACTCGGCTGGAACGTACTCGCCAACACCTCATCGGAGATCACCGCTGCGGTCACGCGCCCGGCACCCCGACCGACCGACGAGGCGCCCTACGGCGACGGCCACGCCGCAGTCCGTGCGGTGTCGGCCATCGTGGAAGGTCTGAGCCGGTAGCAGCCGCGCGGCGAGCCCGCAGACCGGTATTGATTCGAGACACACTGTTGCCCATTCCGGGTTACTATTTCCCCCGGGGACGAACACAGGGGACAACAGGATATGCGTGCAACCATTCGGGCATCGATCGGCGGTGCCCTGGCGCTGCTGCTCATCATCAGCGGCGCTCCGGCACTCGCTCAAGACACTGGCGAGCCGTCGACGGCACCCGTCGAGACACCGGTTCCCGGTTCCGATGAGGCCGAGTCCGGGGGTGACACCAGCGCTTCCATAACCGAAGAACCGGAGACCGGCACGGCTGATGCAGATGCCGAGGGCGCGGATGCCGATGGCACCGAACCGGAGTCCACCGACGACGCGAATGGTGCATCGACGCCCGACGACACGGCGGATGACAGTGACGTCTCCGACGGGCCGACCGATGCCCCGGAAACGCTCGACATCTCTGGCGTCATCCTGATGACGCCGAACGAGCCCCATCACGACGGCGACGAGGGCGTGCACACCGAGAGCGGTGCCGGCGCGGCGATCGCCACGGAAGAGGGCCCGATCGTCCCGATAGATCCCGAATCCGTCGAGGGAGTCCTCGAGCCGGGTGCGACCTTCACCGGAACCGTCGCCCTCCCGGACGACATTCACGACGAGGTCGTCGATGCCCTCGATGCGACGGTCGCTCGAGACACCCCGACGGACGACGAGGTACTCGAGGCAGTGAGCGATGTCGCGATCGCCGCACAGGCCGAGCTGCCCGCTGCGGGAGCACTCAGCGCGGCGCCGCAGATCGCGCAGCAGAAGCACCTCGTCGACATCGCCTGGGTGAACGGGGGCACGTCTCCCGGACACGCCGCCCTGCAGAACATGGTGCGGTCGTCATCGAGCTACTGGAGCTCGCAGACGGGGCGAGCCATCGATGGACTCTCGATCACCAGCACCAAGTCGTTCTCGTACGCGGACAAGTGCAACTTCTGGGGCGTGTGGGACGCCGCGGCTCGGCAGTTCGGGCGCACCGCATACGACTACCAGGGACGCAATGCCGGCCGTCACCTCGTCGTGTTCACCCAGTCCGCAGGGTGCGGGTGGGCCGGAATGGGCACCCTCGGCTCACTGCACAGCGGCGGAATGGTGTGGACCGATGTCGCGATCCGACCCGGCGGAACGGCAGTCGGGCGCGCGCAGCCCACGCTCGACCACGAGTTCGGCCACAATTTCGGACTCGGACACTCCCACGCGAGGCAGTGCAGCGGAACGACGACGGATTCCGCAACGCAGGCGAAGTACTGGCCCGACACCGGTGGCACCAGGCAGACCCCGGTATCTCCCTGCTCCGATGTCGAGTACGGCGATCACTGGAGTCCCATGGGGTTCGACAACTCGCTCCGCACCACGAAGAGCCCGGCGCTCACCATTCCGCAGAAGCAGGCGCTCGGCGTGCTTCCCTCGGGTTCGCTGCGCACGGTGTCGGCTTCCTCTGGACTCACGCAGACGATCAGCATCCGGTCTGCCGACCAGGCCTCAGGACTCCGCGGATTGAAGGTCACGAGTCCGACGTCCGGCGGCGACTTCTTCGTTGAGTACCGCTCGGGTGCGGGTCAGGACTCCGGTGCGCCCTGGTCGAACGGTGCCGTCTGGAACGCACCGAACGTTCCTGGCAGCTACGTCGGAACCGGGTTGCGCGTCGTCAAGAGCTATCCGGAGAGCTGGTCGGGCGGCCGCGAACTGCGCACGTCCGTGGTGGCGCAGAACCTCACTTCGGGCAACTTGCGCGGCAAGCATTACACCATGGCCGCTGGCCAGTCGAACACCCCGTACGGGAGCACCGTTCGCATCACCAACGTGTCGTCGACGGCGACCGCTTCGACGGTGCGAGTGGAGTTCCGCGGCTTCCGCGCCGGTGGCAAGCAGGTCACGACCGAGGTCGTGAGCGGCGGTGCCCCGGTCCCAGGGAGAGATATCCGTGCGCGTCTCTCCGGCTCGTGGTCGACACAGCTCGGCACCCCGTCGAAGGTCACCGAGTCGTACCAGTGGATGCGGAACGGTACGGCGATCTCGGGCGCCACGAAGTCCACCTACCGGCTGACCAATAGCGACCTCGGCAAGAAGATCTCGGTGCGCGTGAAGCCGAGCGCATCGGGTTACGTCACCGGCAGCGGCTCCGTCTCAGCGGCCGAAACGGTGCAGGCGAGCGACTACCCGACAACCCGCAGTCGGATCTCGGGCAAGGATCGCTATGCCACCGCAGCGGCGGTCTCGAAGCACGCATTCCCCAAGACGTCGGGCGGCACCGCCGTGGTTGCGCTCGGCCTGGACTACCCCGACGCCCTGAGCGCCGCTCCCCTCGCTGCGAAGCTGGGGGGACCGCTGCTGCTCACCCAGAAGAACGGGGTGCCGCAGGCCACGCTGAACGAGATCTCGAGGCTGAAGCCGAAGCGAGTCATCGTCGTCGGCGGCACCGGCGCGGTGAGCGACACGGCGCTGCGTCAGTTGCGCGCCAACGGACGCACCGTCGAGAGGATCTCGGGCAAGGATCGGTACGCCACGTCTCTGGCCATCATGAAGCGCGGGTGGGGCACGTCCGCGCCACGCGCCTTCGTCGCGACGGGCACCGACTTCGCCGACGCGCTCTCGGCGAGTGCCGCCGCCGGCTCGGTCAACGCGCCGGTGGTGCTGGTACCGGGGGCCGCGAGCAGTATGCCCGCAGCGACCGGGACTGCCTTGAGGAATGCGGGGGTGACCCGAGTATCCATCGCGGGCGGCACTGGTGCCGTCTCGGCAGGCATCGAGCGTTCACTCAAGCAGCGCCACACGGTGACACGGTTCGCCGGCAAGAACCGGTACGAGACCTCCGCGCTCATCGCACGCGCGCACCACACGGCACGCGGGGACGCCTACGTCGCCGCCGGCCTCGATTTCCCCGACGCGCTCTCCGGTGCGGTCGCCGCGGGCACGAAGAAAGCGCCACTGGTGCTGGCGCAGCAGATCTGCGTACCCCGGGTCGTCGATAGCGCACTCAACACCGTGAAGCCTGCGCGCATCCACGTGCTCGGTGGTACGGGAGTGCTCACCGAATCGGTGAGACTCGGTTCCCGCTGCGCGAGCTGACGCACGAGCCCGGGTTCGCGCACAGCGAGCCCGGGCTGCCGGTTGAAGTTACTTGAGACCGGTGCCGACGTAGATCGTGGCGTAGCTATAGGGGTTTGCCGACGCGAACCCGATGCTGACGAAGGTGCGCGATCCGTTCGTCTTGCGCAGGATCCACTTCTTGGCCTTCGCGTCCTTCGTGAAGTGGCTGTATGCACCGGCGACACGATCGTTCTTCGTGCTGCTGCGTCCGGTGCCCTCGTACCGGACCCACGGCTGCTGCGACTTCAAGCTGTTGTTGAACGCGACGGTCTTCCGGTTCGCCCACGAGTAGGCGGGTGTGCCGCGCGGTCCGTCAGCCAAGCGCGCAGCGGCGAGTCCGGCCGAATAGCGCTCCTGGTTGATGCGCGCGTAGAGCTTCTGCGTGCCCGACCAGCTGGCGTTGCTGATCCCCGAGGGCTTGCGCATGCACTCGTTGCCGTTGCGGACACCGTTCGTCAGTACACCGGTGCCGCCGAGCAGGAAGGTGCGATTCGGGTTGCGACGGTCGCTCGCCGCATACACCGGAGTCGGGATGCAGGTGTCACGCGCGAGCAGCAACGGGGACCCTTCGACTCCCGCGGCTGCGGCACCGGTGAGTGCATCGGCGAACCCGAGCCCATAGGCGAGGTAGGTGCCTCGTGAAGCACCCGAGAAGATGCCGTCGGAAATGCGGGCAGAGGTCTCGTACCGGTCGGCACCGGCGTAGCGAGTCACCGCTCTGCCGTTTGCGATCGACTTCTGCATCGCGGAAGTGATGACCCCCGTGCCGCCCGCGATGTAGATCCGGCTCGGCTTCAACCGGGTGATCTCGCTGCGCAGAACCGCCGGAGCCGTTGACGCGTTCCCGGGCACCAGGATGACGGGAACACCGAGACGGCCGGCTGCCGCACCGGCTGCCAGCGCGTCGGCGTAGTCGCGGCCGGTCGCGATAAAGGCGCTCGGTGCCGTCTTCGTCCACCCGCGCTTGGATACCGCCACTGAAGTGGCGTACCGGTCCTTGCCGCTGATGCGCTCAACTTTGCCGGCGAGACCATTGAGGGAGCGCTGCACGGCGCTGCTCACGGCACCCGTGCCACCGATGATGATGATGGTCTTCGGCTTCAGCCGCTGGATCTCGGATCGCGTGGCCGCGGGCAGGCCCCCGGGCTGCGTCAGCAGAAGCGGAGCACGCAGCTTGGCCGCGAGCGGCGCGGCGCTCAGCGAATCCGGGAAGTCGAGGCCCGTCGCGACGATCACGGTATCGGCACGACTATACGCGTGCTTCGATACGGCAACGGCGGTCGCATAGCGATCAGCCCCGGCAAGACGACCGTTGCGCTGATCCGCGAGCGAGCCGAGCGCCGCCATCTCACCCCGGAGCGTGACCGAGAGCGGGCTCGCGAGCAGCTCGGGGAGCTCTGCGTCAGCCTCGTCCGTGGGCTCGGGCTCCTCGGTGGGAGCGGGCTCCTCGGTCGGCTCCGGCTCTTCCTCCGCCGTGGCGTCCGCATTCGCCTCGGGGCCCTCTGTCGACGCGTCCGCGTCCACATCCGCCTCGGTGCCGTCGGCGGTACCGCCAGCATCGGTGGACGGATCTTCGGTCGGCTCTGGCGTGGGGGCGTCCGCGTCACCCGACTCGGGCGGAGCCGTCGGGTCGGTCTCGGCGTCGGCCGGGGTCTGCTCGACCGCCGGGCGCAGAGGAATGCCCCACGATGGGGCAGCGAGGCCGAAGACGAGCACCCCGGTCAGGAGGGCGGCGCTGACGCCCACTCGGCGATCCATTCGCGCCATTGGCGAACCCCCTTCAGAGACGACGACTCACCCCATACTACGGGAACACCCGTCGCATCGATCAGCGATCGCTCGCATCACTCCCGGTGAGCGCGACCGCGGCCTGACGCGCACGCGCCTCCCACGAATGCTCAGCACGCACCTCACGCGCACGCACCGCGCACCGCTCCACCTCGCCACGATCCGCAGACAACCGCTCCAGCACCGCACGCAACGCATCCTCGCGATACGGCACCGTCCACCCGATCCCCTCGGACTCCACCACACGCCCCGCAAGCGTCCCTTCGCTCGCCAGCACCGGCTTGCCGTACCCCAGGTACTCGTACAACTTCATCGGCGACGCGAAATCCCAATACACGATCGGCTTCACCGCCAACACGCACACATCCGCAGCCGCATACAACTCACGCAGCTCCTCACCACTGCGATGCACCACACGCACCCGATCCCCCACGAACTCCCCATACTCCGCGGAGCGCTGCTCCCACTCTGCAGGGCGGGTGCAGATCGTGAGCTCGACGTCTGGAACCTCGGACACGGCGCGGACGGTCTCGTGGAGTTGGTAATTGCTGCCGAGCCCGCCGACGTAGAGCAGCCGGAGCCGGTCCGCCGTCGCGGTCGTCGCGGCGTCGCGGATCTCTCCGCCGGGCGGCAGCGCCCGCATCCGGGTGCGCGGCAGAATCGGGATCCATCGTCCCATCTCGAGCGAGGGGAGGAAGAGCCGCAGGCCGGCGACCCGATAGGCTGCGAGCTCGAACCGGTAGAGCAGTCGCATCGCCTGGGCGATCGGCGCGCGCACCGATTCACGGTAGATCGGGAACCGCCAGTAGATGTCGCGGTAGAAGAGCCCCACGCGGATCCCGCGGCGTTCGCAGAATCGGAAGAACGCGGCATCGACGAACGGGTGGCGCGGCAGATGATCGGGGTCCGTCATGAACGCCGGCATCGTCGAGGATTCGGAGTAGACGAATTCGGGTCGGATCTCTCCGCGGGCGATCGCGCCCCTGATGCGTCTGATCTCTCGTGCGCGCTCACTGCTCGTGCCGACGACCTGATGGACTCGGTACCCGAGCTCGGTGAACGCGCGCAGCATGCGGACGGGACGTAGCCCGCTCGCCGACGTCGCCTCGGGATTCAAACGGTACGGCGCATGGAAGATCATCTCGGGTTGCGGGCTCATGATGCCTCTCGTTCCCCCGATGTCGCGAGAGGATCGCTTCCGGTGAGCGCGACCGCAGCCTGACGCGCACGCGCCTCCCACGAATGCTCAGCACGCACCTCACGCGCACGCACCGCGCACCGCTCCACCTCGCCACGATCCGCAGACAACCGCTCCAGCACCGCACGCAACGCATCCTCGCGATACGGCACCGTCCACCCGATCCCCTCGGACTCCACCACACGCCCCGCAAGCGTCCCCTCGCTCGCCAGCACCGGCTTGCCGTACCCCAGGTACTCGTACAACTTCATCGGCGACGCGAAATCCCAATACACGATCGGCTTCACCGCCAACACGCACACATCCGCAGCCGCATACAACTCACGCAGCTCCTCACCACTGCGATGCACCACACGCACCCGATCCCCCACGAACTCCCCATACTCCGCGGCGGCCGCAGCCCAGTCGGCCTCGCGCGTGCAGATCGTGAGACGCGCGTGCTCGACGCGGGTGAACGCGCGCGCGGTCTCGTGCAGCTGGTAGTTCTTGCCGAGCCCGCCGACGTACAGCACCTCGAGCGGTGCGGCGTCGTCCGGCGCCGCACCGGCATCCGTCGCCGTCGGGGTCGACGGTTTGGCATCGCGAATTTCCGCGCCGGGCGGCAGCGGAACGAAGCGGTCAGCCGGAACGATGGGCACCCACTCCCCCATCCGTTCCGATGGCAGGAAGACCGTGAGGCCACCGCGCCGGTACCGGCGCAGATCGGCGCGGTAGAACTGCCGCATGATCGCGGCACGGAACCGACCGATGAGCTGCGCGTAGATCGGAAAGCGCCAATAGATGTCGCGGTAGAAGACACCGACCGGGATGCCAGCACGCTGACACCCGATGAGGAACGAGAGGTCGCGCCGCAGACTGGTCGCGCGGGTCACCGGTTCGCCGAGGCCGGTCGGCTGCGTCGAAGCCTCGGAGTAGACGAAGTCGACTCTCAACCCCTCGGCGATCCGCTCGGTGAGGTCGCGGATCCGATCCCGGCGTTCGGCGTGGGTGCCGCTCACCTCGAGCACCTCGTACCCCAGGTCGGTGAAGGCCCGCAGCATGCGCTGCGGCCTGATACCGCTCGCACTCTTCGCCTGAGGATCCAGGCGATAGGCGGCGTGGAAGATCATCGTGGGCCGACCGGTCACGGCGTGCCCTTCGCGGGCGGCGCGATCCGTGCGATCGCCCGCGCCCAGCCGACGTTCTGCTGCTCGGAGGAGAGGGCATCCGCCGCCGCGTGCGCGTTCGCGCGATATCGATCGGCGCTCGCGGGGTCCAGGGCCTCGACCGCCCTCGCGATCTGCTCGGGCTCGAACCCCTCGCTGACGACCCCGAGATCGTGTTCGGCGAGCAGGTCGGCCATGGAGGCGGTCGGCCCGATGAGCATCGCGAGTCGCGCCTGAACGTAGTCGAAGAACTTGTTCGGCAGCGCCAGCGCATTGTTTGTATTCGTCGGCGGGAGCACGTGGATGCCGATGTCGTACTGGTTCAGCGTTGCGAGCAGTTCGTCGTGCGCCACCGGTGGTAGCAACCGCACCCGGTCGCCGAGCTCATCGGCGAGCCGCTGCAGACTCTCATAGTATGGTGTCCCCGCCCCGACGAGGTAGAGGTCGAGCGTCGCACCGTTCTGCGCCGAGGCGACGCCGCGCATAATGTTCTCGACTCGTCGACTCACGAGGCTCGCTCCGGAGTGCACGATGCGTGGCGGATCGGCCGTGGGGTGCGGCTCGAACGCGCGCAGCGGACTGGCGTTCGTAACGACCCCGGCGTCGATGCCGAATTCCTCAGCGTACCGACGGGCGATGGTAGAGCTCACAGTGGTTGCCGAGCGCGCACGAACGGCCCGTCGACGGAGCTGCCAAAGATAGTAGGGCAGACGGATGCGCACCCACGCCGGGTTCTGATCCTCACGGCCCGGCCAGTACTCGTGGAGGTCGAGGTGGATCCGGTCTCCAGGCACCACCGTGAGCGCGAGGCCGACGGTGTCGAGGTCGTTCGCGAGCACCGCATCGAAGTCACGACCGCGCAGCCCACGCTTCGCCTGTCGCACCGCCGGAGTGACGGCGTAGGCGACACCGAACAGGCGCAGCCGGATGCATGCGGCGCGGGCCAGGACGACGGCGCGCGGCTCGTCCGGACTCACTTCGATGTGATCGACGACGCCCTCGGGCCGCGGTCCGTACCCGCAGGTCGTGACCGCGTACTCAGGCGCGAAGAGCGCGATCTGCTTGAGCAGCCGCGCATCGGTCGAGATGCGTGAGAACGACAGAATCAGCAGTCTCGGCCGCGCATCGCTGCGCATCGGTTGCTGCGTCATATGAGTCCCGCCAATTCCGCCTGCACCTTGAACGCCGGCACCTGGGCGACGACCTCCTGGAAGGTCCCCTGTCCCTGAATACGTCCGCCGTCGAGGTAGCAGATCTGGTCGTAGTTGCGCACGGTCGCGAGGCGGTGCGCAACCGTGATGAAGGTGACCTCGCCCCGCAGCTCCTGCATGGACTCGGTGACGCGGTTCTCCGTGGCCGTGTCGAGCGAGCTCGTCGCCTCGTCCATGACCATGACCAGCGGATCGGAGTAGAGCGCTCGCGCGATGCCCATGCGCTGCTGCTGCCCACCGGAGATGGAGGCGCCGCGCTCGCCGATGTGCGCTTCGATCCCCTCGCCGCGCGATGCCAGTTCGCCGAGGTGCGCGCGCTCGAGCGCATCGCGCACGCGCTCGGCGTCGTAGTCCTGCTCCCAGGTGAGCGCGACGTTCTGCGCGATGGAGGCGTCGAACAGCGCCACGCGCTGCGGCACGTAGCCGACACTGGCCCGCCACTGCCGAAGCACGTCGGTGAGATCTTGTCCGTCGATCGCGAGCGCGCCGGCGGTGGGGACGCTGAGACCGAGCAGAATGTCGATCAGCGTCGACTTCCCAGCACCCGACGGGCCGACGACGGCCAGGCTCGAACCGAACGGGATCGACAGCGAGAGCCCCTCGAGCACGTCGCGCTCACCGCCCGGGTATCTGAAGTGGACGTCGCGGAGCTCCAGCACCTTCGGGCGATCCGGCAGCGTCCCGCGATCCGCTGCCTGCGCCGCGGCTACCGAGTCGTCGCTACGCGCTTCGGTGAGCTGACGGATCACGTCACGGGCGTAGACCTCGTTCGCTCCGGCGGTGGTGAACGAGGACTGCACCGTGGTCATGGCAGGGATCATGCGGAACCCGGTCGCCGCGAAGAGCGCGACCGCGGTCATCGCCTCGGCGATGCCGCCGATGAGGTAGGCGCTACCGCCGATGATCAGGAAGCCGCCAATCAGGGCGCTCTCGAACGCGTACTTCGGAACGATGCCGAGGAAGGAGATGTTCGCTCGCGCGCGTGTGGCGACCGCGCGATTGCGCGAGACCACCCGCCCGATCTCGTCGAGCTTGCCGCGGAGCACCACCTCCTTCAGGGCATCGACCATCTCCGTCATGATCGTCGCAACGCGGTACGCGTATCCGCGGTTGTCGTTGCCGGCGCGCCTCGCTCGTCTGGCGATCACGAACAGCATGATGGCCGAGAACGAAGAGAGGTAGACGAGCGCCACCGCAGCCGTCGCGGGCTGGGCGACGACCAGCACCGCAAGCACGGAGACGAACGTCAGCGCGTTGCCCGGCACCTGCGAGAGCGGCAGGATGAAACCGAGGTTGGTGTTGGCCATCGAGCTGTCGACGATGCGCGTTACCTCGGCGGTGCTGAGACGCGAGCGCTTCTCCCAGCTGGAGTGCGTGTAAGCCCGGAAGAGCGCGTCGCCGACCTCGAGTTCGTAGCGGGCGAAGCGCCGGGTCGCGAACCAGTGGAGCGTGATTGCGAGCGCACCCTTCAGCAGGAAGAGCCCGCAGATGAGCACCACGATCCACACCGGAGCGGTGCCTCCGACCTCGCCGATCACGGGCAGCGAGATCGGCTCACCACTGGCGAGCGGCGTCACCACGGCGACGATCAAGGCCAGCGCGACCGTGTCGAGGATCGCCAGCGCTCCCGTGACGATCGAGTACCAGATGTAGAAGGGTTTGGCTCCCTTCGGCAGCACGTCGAATAGATCGACGAGCGTCCGCCACAGTCCCTTCATCGCCGCTCCTCACTCAGTGATTCCAGCCAGTCGGCAATGACTCGTCCGCTCCTTCGCCCGTCGTGGTGGGCCGCCGAGAATGCGGGGCCGCCCCGAGCTCGCGCCAGGAACGGCTCCGGTCGTTCGACGATCTCCCTCAGCACACCCTCGAGCGTAGCCGCGTCGGCCTGAACGATCGGCAGATCATCTCCGGTCAGCCGAGCGGTCAGGTCTCTCACGCGCTTCGCGACGTGCGACACCACGATCCTTCCAGCGGCGAGCGCCTCGCAGGCCGCGACCCCGTAGATTCCCGCGCGCATCTGGTCGATCACGATATCCGCCTGACCGTACAGCATGGGCATCTCGGAGTGCGGGACCCCGGCGACCGGGACGTACTCGATCATCCGCTCCTTCGCGAGGCGCTCCAGCACCGGAGTGATCAACTCGCTCCCCTTGATGCTCGAGCTCGATGGAACATGCACGACGCGCGGCACGCCGCCGTGCGCGAGCGGCGGTTCAGGGGCCGCCCACCGCTCCACGTCGATCACGACGGGCAGCCACCTGGCCTCCGGCACGTCGAACAGCAAGTCGGGGGTCGAGACGAAGACCTCGCACCCCGCAGATGCGATGAGTTCGCGGTTGCGTCGAGTGGTCCCGCGGAGCGCATCAGCGAGCACCGGATCTGCCGCGAAGTGCGAGTCCGGCTCCGCTCCGAGGTGCGCGTCCGGGTCCCGGATGTCGCTGCCGTGGAAGACCAGTGCCGTGCGTACCCCCGCGCGTCGCAACTCCGCGATCTCGGCGAGCGGCCCCGTTCCGCGGTATCCGGCGAACAGCGGCTTCCCAGACTCGAGCAGGACGGCTTCGAAGCGGGAGACTGCGCTCCACTGGCGACGCTGCCAGGCGCGGCTGTGGGCGCCGTAGGCAGACGGCACGGCGAGATCGACGGCGAACGCGAATCGCTGATCGCGGGTGAACGCCATGCTCGTCGCGACGAGCGGCGGGTTCTCACGCTCGGCAGCTCGAGCCCAGGCGTTGCCCTGGCCCGCGCTATTCGTCGGACCGACGAGGAGGGTCCGCTGCCCGGGCTCCGGGTCGGCGACCGGAGGGAACGGGACACCCGCCCGCTTGAGGCGGGCGACCGAGAGGATGTCGAATGCCACCTGTTTCGGAGTGCGCCTCGTCATCGTGAAAGCTCCGACGAGACGCTGCGGACGACGGTGTCCGCGACGGAAGTCAGGCTCACGTGGTCGACCGCCCACGTACGGACGGCGTCGCGACGCTCGGGCCTGGTGCCCTCCGCTCGGTAGCGCTCAGCAGCGCGAACGAGAGCCGCCGCGACCGCCTCGGGGTCGTATGGCACGGCTTCGCCGAGCGGTTCTCCATCCACCTCGGTCCGTACGAAGGCGGCAGCCGGCCCCGGCCCGACGTGGATCAGGGGAGCGCCGCACGCGGCGGACGACCACAGCTTCGTCGGAAACGCGAAGTCGTAACCTGCGCCCGGGCGCAGGGTCGCGACTGCGGCGACGCTCTCGGCGAGCACCGGCCCGATGTCCTCAGCGGGAAGTGCTCGCGAGAAGCTCACCGATTCCGTGAGACCGAGTTCATCGACGCGGTGTTCGAGCCGATCCCGTTCGGCTCCACCCCCGATGAACATGAGGGGGATCCCGGCGAGCCTCCCGCGGGCACGCGCGTATGCCTCGATCAGAATGTCTGCGCCGTGCCACTCCGACGCGGTGCCCGCGTAGACGAAGCCGGCCGCTGGCGCGCCCCGCAGCGGTGCGTCGCCGCTCGTGTCGATGCGTTTCTGGAATCTCGCGACGTCTACCCCGTTGCCGACCGTGACCGGATCGACTCTGGGCTCGAGCACGCGCAGGCGGTCGGTCACCTCGGGCGACACCGAGATGATGCGACGCGCTCCTCGCCAGGCCAGCCGTTCGACGACCCCGAGTATCGCGATCACCGCGCGGTGAGCACCGGTCTGGCTCGCAGCATCTGACCAGACGTCAGCGGCGTAGTAGACGTACGGGGTGCGCCGCACTGCGGCAGCGATGCGCACGAAGAAGCCGGTGGTCGGCGGGGGTTCAGCGATGATCACATCGCGCTTCGGACCGAACAGGATACGCAGGCACAGCGGGACGTCGAAGGTCAGATAGGGCAGATATCCGCGAACGTAGCCCGACCGGTCTCGGAGCACCGGGAACCGAAGGACACGATAGGGCCGCGCATCGTCGCCAGCCTGATCGGCCGTCCCGGTCGAACTCCGAGCGTCCCCCGCCTCCGCAGGCGGCCGGACGGTGAGCACCGCGACATCGTGCCCGTGCCGCGCGAACGCCTCGGCGAGCGCGGCGAGGCGGAACGATGCCGCACTCGGTTCGGGCTCGAAGATGCGGCTGGCGATCGCGACGCGCACGCTCGCTGAACCCCCTACGCGCCCGCGCCGGCGACCGCGGTGACGGCGTCGACGATACGGTCGAGGTCCCCCTCGGTCAGTGAGGGGTGGACGGGCAGGGAGAGGACCTCGCTCGCCGCGCGCTCGGTCTCGGGCAGGTGGAGTTCAGGCGCGTACTTCGCGAGCGACGGAAGGCGGTGGTTCGGGATCGGGTAGTACACGCCGCTGCCGACGCCGTACTCGTCCTTGAGTGCATTGCGCATGCGCTCCCGTTCGTCGGCATCCACGCGGATCGTGTACTGGTGGTACACGTGCACGGCACCGTCTGCCACGCGCGGCACCGTCACTCCGGCTACACCGGAGAGCCCCTCAGTGATCGCTGCTGCGTTGTGCTGCCGCTGCTCCGTCCAACCGTTGACACGCGTGAGCTGAACGCGTCCGATGGCGGCGTGCACATCGGTCATGCGCGCGTTGAAGCCGACCACCTCGTTCTCGTACTGGGTCTCCATGCCCTGGTTGCGCAGGAGGCGGACGTTGCGCGCGATCTCGCCGTTCGCGCAAGAGACCATGCCTCCCTCGCCCGACGTCATGTTCTTGGTCGGGTACAGGCTGAACATCGCGAAGTCGCCGATCGTGCCGACGGGGCGACCGGCCCAGCTGGCGCCGTGCGCCTGTGCGGCATCCTCGTAGATCGCGAGACCGTGCTCCTGCGCGATGGCCTCGATCTGGTCGACGAGGAACGGGTGCCCGTAGAGGTGGACGGGCATGATGCCCTTCGTGTTCGGAGTGATCGCCGCCCGCACCGCCTCCGGATCGAGCGAGTAGTAGTCGGGCTCGATGTCCACGAATACGGGCGTCGCACCGGTCAGCGCGACCGAGTTCCCCGTCGCTGCGAACGTGAACGAGGGGACGATGACCTCGTCGCCGGGACCGACGCCGGCCGCGAGCAGCCCGAGGTGTTGTCCGCTCGTGCCGGAGTTGACCGCCACGGTCTCCCGACCCTGGACGAAGTGTGCGGCGAACTCCCGCTCGAACTCGGCGACTTCGGGGCCCTGCGCGATCATTCCGGAACGCAGCACGCGGTCGACCGCCTCGCGCTCGGCATCGCCGATGATGGGTTTCGCCGGGGGAATGAAGTCGGAGTTCATCGCGATGCGCGACCTTTCAGCTGTGCGGCACCCCTGAGGGTCTGACCCTCACAGAATACCTGCCCGGTCTCGTGACCAGGGCAAGCGCTCCCGAACCGCCCTGCGGAGCAGGGTGTCCCTACAGCTCGCGACCCACGTAGTGCTTGGGAGGATTGGGGTTCCGGTGCGGATCACCGAACCAGGTTTTGTAGAAGTTGAAGAAGTTGCGGTTGCCGTATGACGAACAGGAATTTCCGGTACCCCAACCGGCGTCGAGCGCGGCCTGGTTCGGACGATAGGGCGTGTAGATGTAGAGCGCAGCAGTCGCCCAGTTCTCGATACGGACGGTCGACGTGCCGCACGAGGTGTTCGGGTGCCACTGAATCTGGTTGTTCTGACCCTGCTTGTAGCGGTAGTTATTGGGGTGGGCTCGGTAGACCTTGAACTGCCACGCCGCACGGTACACCTGCTGGTAGAACCCGGTCTGGGACGGATCGCAGTTCGCAGTACCGCCTGGTCCGCTGTCGGGGCAGGCGTATCCCATAGCGACATCGAACTGACGAACCGTCGGCCACGTATCGGTGACGAGGCTCTGCTCCTTCTCGAGCATCACGAGGAGCACCTCCTGGCTGATCCCGCAGGCCTGTCCGACCTTTGCGATGATCTGCGAGGCGCTCTCCTTCCGGCCGTTATAGGCCTTGCAGTAGGCGTTCGCCGGACGGCTCTTCGTCGTCATCTCGAAGTTGCGCAGACACTTCGAGGCGATCGTGGTGTTGCCCCACTTCGATCCGGCTTTCCGCCCCGAGTCGCCGATGGTGCAGCGCGGCACGCGCTGCTCGAGGAACTTCTGCACCTCGGGCTGCGTCATCGCGCCACCGTTGTAGAAGTTGGCGTCAGAGATGATGTTGCCTGGCTTGAACCCCGTGACGGGGGCCGCCTCGGCAGAGTCAGCGGTCGCGGGAACGATCACGGTCGTCGCGAGCACCAAAGCCCCGACGACGAGGGCAGCGAAGCGGGTCCAGGTCTGAGGCCTCTTCACGCGTCGTCCCCCGCACATCATCGATTCGCGCCGTTCCAGAGGCTGTGGGTTCAGCACTCCGCTACCCCAGGTTACCCCACACAGCGATCTGCAAGAATAGGGGCATGACGTACGTCTCCCCCGCTTCGCTCGCAACGGGCTCGGGGCACCCCGACACCTGGGTGGTGATTCCGCTCTACAACGAGGCCACCGTCATCGGCGATGTCGTGCGTGAACTCGCCCCGGTCTTCGGCAACGTGGTGTGCATCGATGACGGGTCCCGGGACGGATCCGGCACTATCGCTCGTGCAGCCGGAGCCCACATCGTCTCGCATCCGATCAACCTCGGGCAGGGCGCTGCGCTGCAGACCGGATTCGAGTACGCACTCGAGCGGGGCGCGGAGTACGTCGTGACGTTCGATGCAGATGGGCAGCATCGCGTGGTCGACGCACTGGCGATGCTCCGGCGCGCTCGCGATGAGGATCTCGCGATCGTCTTCGGCTCCCGATTCCTCGACGACCGCACCAAACCCGGGATCCTGAAAAAGATCGTACTGAAGACCGCCGTGTGGGTCACCAACATCACCACGCGCACGAAGCTCACCGACGCGCACAACGGCCTCCGGGTGATCCGCAGAGACGCGCTGAGTCGCATCAAGCTCAAGCAGGATCGCATGGCGCACGGCACCGAGATCGTCGTCCGCCTGGGACGCACTGGACTCCCCTACGCCGAGGAACCGGTCGAGGTCATTTACACCGATTACTCCAAGGCGAAGGGCCAGTCGCTGCTCAACTCCGTGAACATTCTGATCGATCTCCTGATCCGGTAGGCGGCACCATGTTCCTGATCCAGTTCATCCTCATCGTCGGCGTCGTGATCGCAACGACCGCCGCCGTCCGCTTCCTCCCCGGCGACCGATCCCTCGCACTGAAGCGCATCATCGCGCTACTCTTCGTCGTCGCCGCGGTACTCGCCATCATCTTCCCCGATGCGCTCACGACGATCGCGAACTTCGTCGGCGTCGGTCGCGGCGCCGACCTCCTCCTCTACATCCTCGTCGTCATGGTGCTGCTCTTCGCTGTGGCAACCGTGCGGGCGAAGGCGCGGAGCGACGCGAGAGTCACCGACCTCGCGCGCGCCGTCGCCCTGCTCGAAGCCCGCCTCTCGGAGCGCGTGGAGCGCGCTGAACGCAGCAGCGCACCCGGCCGAGATTCCTCGACACCTGGTGACGTCGGCCCGGATCCCAACGGCACGGAACAGGACTCGCGCCCGTGATGAGCTGGGTCGCGCTCGCTCCGCCTCTGCTCGCGACGCTCGCCCTGCTCGCCCTGCTGGGTGCTCCCGTGTCCCTCGCACTGCGGCTGCGAGGCTACGCCTCGCTCGTCGTCGGCATCGCAGCGGCCTTCGCAGTGCTGGCTCTCTCACCGATCCTCGCGTCGATTCTCGGCATTCCGTGGAGCCCGATCCCCCCGATCGCGGTGAGCTTCGCGCTCGCGCTCATCCTGCTCCCGCTCCGACGGTGGGTGGGAACGCGCTGGCAGCGCCCGTCGCGTCCGCATCGGCTGCGGGTGCCGCTCGGCTCCGCCGCTCTCGGCGGCGCGGCGATCGCGGTCGCGCTCGTCATGAGCATGAAGTCCGCGGATGCGATCTCCCAGACGTACGACGCGAACTTCCATCTCAACGCGGTGCGCCAGATCCTCGACCTCGGCGGTGCGGCGCCGTACGACCTCGACCTCGCCGCACCCGGACAGTCCGTGTTCTACCCGGCGCTCTGGCACGGTCTCGTCGCGCTCGTCGTCCAGCTCTCCGGAGCATCGATCCCGCTGGCCACGAATGCGGTCCTCTTCGTCGTCTGCGCGGTCGTCTGGCCCATCGGGGCCGTCGCACTCGGGCGCGCCGTCGCAGGGCCGAACGCGCGCGCCACGCTCGCCTCTGGCATTGTCGCGGCTGCGTTCCCCAGCTTCCCCCTGGCGCTCGCGGGCTACGGCGTGCTCTACCCGAACCTCCTGTCGACGGCGCTGATCCCGTTCATGCTCGTCGCGGTGCTCCAGCTCCTGAACCTGGGACGAGCGAGATGGAGCGACCCGTTGCCTCCGGGCACCAGGTGGCTCCTGCTGCTCGGAACGCTGGGTGCTGCGTCACTCGCGCACCCCAACGCCCTGCACGTCTCCCTGCTCTGGTGCGCGTTCCCCGTGCTCGCCGCGGTACTGCGTGCGGTTCGGCGCCGCCCGGCACGTCCGCTCGCCATCGCCGGGGCGCTGAGTGGGGCACTGCTGTTCATCGTGGCCATCGCCGTCGCCTGGTACATCGGACGCACCGGCGACAACCCGTGGGAGGGCAGCCGTGGTCCCATTGGAGCCGCGATCGATGCGCTCGGCAGCACCCCGCGCCTCGAGGGGCACGCGTGGCCCGTCACCCTCCTGATCCTCATCGGGGCGGTGTTGGCCTGGCAGCGCCGCCGCCTGCGGTGGGCGCTGGGCAGCGCGGCGATCCTCGCGCTCTTCTTCATCGTGGCCTACGGCTTCCCGGAGAGCGCCTGGCGCACGCTCCTCTTGAACCCCTGGTACAACGACTCCTGGCGCCTCGCGTCCCTCATCTCGATCGGTGCCCTGCCGCTCGCGGTCCTCGGCGCCACAGCGCTCCTCGCGATCGGCTGGATCGGAGTGCGCCGAGTGCTCGCCGCGACAGGAACCCCGCCTCGACGCCGAAGGACCCTGATCGTCGCCGCAGCCGCTGGAGCGGCGTTCCTTCTCGCGGCGACGCAGGGCGCCGGAGCATACGCCGGGGTGCAGTACGTCAGCACCAAGTACGTGGCGGGCGAAGACTCGCAGCTCCTCAGCCCCGACGAGCGCGCGCTCATCGAACGCCTCTCCGATCATGTTCCGGAAGGCGAGACGCTCGCGAACAACCCGTGGAACGGTGGCGCGCTGGCATACGCGCTCGCCGACTATCCGGTGCTCGTGCCGCACACGGGCGGCACGTACGACCCGCGGATCACCGAGATGACGAGCACGCTCGAGACCGGCGACTCGCAGGCGTGCACCATCGCCGACGAGCTCGATGTCTCCTACGTGCTCGACTTCGGCACCCGCTACGTGTTCAAGAACACCCCGAGAGCCGAACCTTTCGAGGGCATCACCGACGTTGAGGACTCCCCCGTGCTGACCGAGGTCGACCGCGAAGGAGATGCGGTGCTCTACGAGATCACCGGCTGTCCCTGAGCCCGCGATAGGGTGCCTGAGAGCATTGCGAGACACTCTGAGACGCCGAGGAATACACTAGAACTGGTTCCCTGACCACGACTGCGCAAGCGGTGAGGATGAATACATGAGCATCAAGTACGGTCTGATCGGCCTCGGCATGATGGGGCGTCACCATGCCCGTTTACTGCGCGAGGTGGACGGTATCGACCTGATCGCCGTGGCGGATGCCATGGGTGATCCTCACGGAGTGGCCGGCGACACCCCCCTACTGGACTCGGTGCACGGCCTCATCGAAGCCGGCGTCGAAGCCGCAGTCGTCGCGGTTCCCACCAAGTTCCACGAAGAGGTCGGCCTCGCTCTCGCCGAAGCGGGCGTGCACACGCTCATCGAGAAGCCGGTCGCGCACTCGCTCGAAGCGGCGACCCGCCTGGTCGACGCGTTCGATACGGCGGACCGCGTTGCTGCGGTCGGCCACGTGGAGCGGTTCAACCCGGCGCTCATGAGCCTCCGGGGCCGTATCGAGAACGGTGACCTGGGTGATGTGTACCAGATCCAGACGCGCCGGCAGGGGCCGTTCCCGGTTCGGATCGCGGACGTCGGCGTGGTGAAGGACCTCGGCAGCCACGACATCGATCTCACCGCCTGGCTCGCGCAGTCCTCCTACACCTCCGTAGCCGCCCAGACCGCCTTCCGCAGCGGTCGCGAGCACGAAGACATGGTCGCGATCACCGGCAAGCTCGCCAACGGCACAATGGTGAACCACATCGTCAACTGGCTGACCCCGTTCAAGGAGCGGCTGACCGTCGTCACCGGCGAGCGAGGCGCATACATCGCCGACACGCTCACCGCGGACCTCTCCTTCTTCGAGAACGGCACGACCGAGGGCACGTGGGATGCGATGACCGCGTTCCGCGGCGTGAGCGAAGGGACCATCACGCGGTTCGCGCTCGACAAGCGCGAACCGCTCAGAAGTGAGCACGAAGCCTTCCGCGACGCGACCCTGGGCGTGCGGAACGAAGCGGTCACCCTCCGCGAGGGGCTGGAGACGCTGCGCGTCGCCGAGTCGGCGATCGAATCGGCCGCAACGGGTGAGACAGTCCACCTCTAACGAGCACAGGACGAAGAACGGATACGCGTGGAAGACAGTTCACACATCAGCTCGATGGCGTTCATCGGCGAAGGTGTTGAGATCGGCGAAGACGTCGCGATCGGGCCTGGTGCCGTCATTCTCGGGCCCTGCGTGATCGAGGACGGGGTCTGGATCGGCCCTGGTGCCCAGATCGGGGCCCCGCCTGAGATGTCGACTCTCCCGCAGAACCCGGCGTGGGCGGGAGACCTGCAGCACGCCGGCGTGCGGGTGCGTGCGGGAGCCGTGATCCGCGAGGGAGCGGTCATCCACCAGGGGACCTATCGCGAAACCACCGTCGGCGCTCGGAGCTGGGTACTGAATCGCGCGTACCTCGCGCACGACGTGCTTCTCGGCGACGACGCGACCGTCTCAGCGGGCGTCAGCATCGGTGGACACTGCATCATCGGCGACCGGGTGAACATCGGCATGAACGCCGTCGTCCATCAGCGGCGGTTTATCGGTGCCGGAGCCATGGTCGGCATGGGCACCCCTGTCACTCGCGACGTGCCTCCCTTCGCGAAGGTCTACGGTACTCCCCCGCGGCTCGCCGGAGTGAATCGCATCGGCGCGAGTCGGTCCGGCCACTCGGATGCCGCGATCGATGCGCTGGCATCCGCGTACGCCTCGGGTGATCTCCTCACCGGGGCCGCGCCGCGTTCCGGCGCGCTCGCGGAGCTCGAGGACGCACTCGTGCCCTGGCGCACCACCGAGGGGCTCCGCCCCGTGAGCGTGAATGAGGAGCTTCGACCGTGAGCACGCACTCCGCCCTGACCGATCCGGAGTATTCGACCCCCGGGCAGAGCAAGGGCCTCTTCAGCCTGATCCGGCAGCGCTACCTCCTGTCCCTCCTCCTCCGGAAGGGCACGGCGACCCGCTACTACGGATCCGCGCTCGGCTGGGTCTGGTCGTACGTGAAGCCCGGCGCCCAGTTCCTCATGTACTACCTCGTGATCGGGGTGATTCTCGGCGCTGACCGTGGCATCTACCTCTTCCCGATCTACCTGTTCTCAGGCATCGTGGCGGTCAACCTCTTCAGCGAAGTGCTGCGCAACACGACCAGCGCACTGATCGACAACAAGTCGCTCATCAAGAAGATCTACATGCCCCGAGAACTCTTCCCCGTCGCGGCCGTCGGGGTGGGCTTCATCCACTTCCTCCCGCAGGCGCTGCTGCTGCTCGTCGTCGCGCTCATCTTCGGCTGGACGATCGGCTGGCTGCAAGTGGTCGGTTTTCTCGTCGGCGTCGTCCTGATCCTGACCTTCGCGCTGGGCCTGGGACTGTTCTTCGGAGCGATCAACGTCGCATTCCGAGATGCCAAGAACATCGTCGACATCATCCTGATGTTCTCGACCTGGGCGTCGCCGGTGCTGTACTCCTGGAGCATGGTCGCCGAACGCGCACCCGACTGGCTGTACCACATCTACATGGTCAACCCGATGACCTCTGCGGTCGAGCTCTTTCACGATGCGTTCTGGCTCCCGCTGTCGCCGAATGCCGCGCGCCCCGAAGAACTGTTCACCAACGTGCTGATCAGCTTCGGCATCGCGATCTTCACACTCGTCATCGGTCAGCTCGTCTTCCGAAAGATGGAGGGTTCCTTTGCCCAGCGACTCTAGTGCCGTGATCGATCCGGAGGAGAAGCCCGCGATCGTATTCCACGACGTGTGCAAAAGCTTCAAGATCAACCACACCCAGTCATTCAAGGAGACGTTCATCGCCTCCCTGAAGCGCAAGGAGCTCTCGACGCATTTCAACGCTGTGGACGAGGTCTCCTTCGAGGTGCCCCGCGGTCAGTCGGTGGCGCTCATGGGCCGCAACGGTTCAGGTAAGTCGACGACGCTGAAACTCCTGTCCGGAGTTCTCCGGCCCGACTCCGGCTGGGTGCGCACCCGTGGTCGCACCGCCGGCCTCATCGAAGTCGGCGCCGGATTCCACCCTGACCTCACCGGGCGCGAGAACGTCTACCTCAATGCCGCGATTCTCGGCATGAGCAAGGAGGAGACCGAGGACCGTTTTCACCAGATCCTCGAGTTCTCCGAGATCGGCGACTTCATCGACACCGAAGTGAAACGCTACTCGTCTGGCATGTACGCGCGGCTCGGATTCTCGGTCGCCGTGCACACCGAGTTCGAGACGCTGCTCGTCGACGAGGTGCTCTCCGTCGGCGACGCGCAGTTCCGGCTGAAGTGCGAGCAGCGCATGCTCGAGCTTCGCGAGCAGGGCAAGACGATGTTCATCGTCAGTCACGCCGCCGGTCAGCTCAAGAAGCTCTGCGATCGCGGAATCGTGCTGGAGAAGGGACGCGTCGTCTTCGACGGCCCGATCGACGAAGCCGTGCTCGCTCTGAATCCGCCGAAAAGCCCTGACCTCCCGTTCGAGGTGCCTGGCGCGATCGGCGAAGTCTACTTCCAGAAGCCTGCTCGATATGGTGAGCCCACGGGCCAGCAGATCGAAATCACGGAGAATGGAGGCGGCACCTATCAAGAGTTTGAGAAGGGCGTGATCACCTCCTACACCGATGAGAGCGGCGATCCGGTCACCCTCGGTCTCACGCGCGGCATTTTTCTCGCCGCGTATCGGAAGCGCGGAGGCCCCGGCGGAGACTGGGGTTTCATCGCAGGCGCAACAGCGGGAGACATCGCCGAGGACGAGCCGAGAACCATGCCGTTCAGCAACGGTCTGGCGACGTACACGATCGACAACGGGATGAGTTTCGCTCCCGGAGCGGTCCGAGATGACGCGGCCTAATCGTCACTGACCGAGGATGAGACGCTCCACCACTCGAGCGGACGCGCTTCCGTCATCAGCGGGGTTGAAACGCCGCACGAACTCCTGCCTCGCCTGCCGATCGATCGCCCCCTCGAGGGCATCTGAGACCGATTCCCACAGCGCCTGCTCCGAGGTCACCACGGGGCCGGGCACTTCCGATTCGTAATCGAGGTAGAACCCCCTCAAACGGTCTCGATACTGCTCGAGATCGTATGCGTAGAAGACGATCGGACGCTCGAGCACCGCCGCGTCGAAGAAGACTGACGAGTAGTCGGTCACCAGAACATCCGAGATGAGGAGCAGATCCTGGATCTCGTCGTACGCCGAGACATCGCGAATACGACCCTGCAGCTCCTGCGGGATCTCGATCCCTCGAGAGATCAGGGTGTGCAAGCGGAGGAGCAGGATGGTGTCGTCGGGAGTCGACTGCACGAAGCGATCGAAGTCCATCGGAAGATCGAAGGTGAAGCGCCCGCGTGTACTGAACTGATCGTCTCGGAACGTCGGAGCGTAGAGCACGACGCGCTGCTCTTCGGAAATGAGCATCGCCCGCCGAATCTCGGCCGCCCGCGCATCTCGATCGGCGGAAACCAGCGGATCGTTCCGTGGGTACCCGAGCTCGACGACGGTTCCGTCATAGCGAAAAGCGGAGCGGAACGCCGCAGTGGCATACGCGCTCGGTGACAGCAGATGCGTCCATTGCTCAGTCGCCGCTGTCACGCGATCCAGATAGCCCTCGTCACGGCCGAAGACCTGTGCGAGATCATGCTGCATCTTTTTCAACGGGGTGCCGTGCCAGGTCTGAATGTATGTGGTCTTCGGGGGACGCTGCAGATAGTGCGGCGCGTTCTGGTTGAACACCCACGTTTCAGCGCGGGCGAGATTCCAGAAGTAGCCGGGGGACAGCCTCGTGACCGCTGACGTACCGGGATCAGAGAAGCGGTGGGGCCTGTCGAGCACCCAGACTTTAGGCGAATCGGGCGAGCGCCGAGAGAGCTCTTCGTAAATGTATCTCGGCGAGTCGCTGTACTGCTTCCCGACGTGCGACTCGAAAACGACCAGACCCCGTTTCCGCGGCAGACGGCTCACGACTCGATACATCGCTTTCATGGAGGGATAGTAGAGGCCACTTCGCCGATACCATTTGAATGCGACGGAGCGCGCTTCGACGAGCCCCGGGCGCGTGTAGTGCCGCCGGGAGACGGAGGTCGCGGAGATCGCTTCGTACACGCGGCGGCTGTGATCGGTATCGCGATGTGCGAGGAACTTGTGAGAACGATCGCGAAGCGCTTCTGGCTGGACGAAGCCCGCGGCGGCGAGTTCATCCAGACGGGCCGTGACTTGGAGTTCACCGAAACAGACGTAGCCGGGAAGCTCGGCGTCGAGATTGATATGCGACCCGTACTTGCCGATGAAGCGGGTGCGGTCGAACTGGAAGTAGATCACCGGTCGCTCTTGGAAGCTGAAGTCGAACCCGACCGACGAGTAGTCGGTGATCATGCATGCGCTGCGCATCATCAGCGACTGCACGTCCTCTTCGCCCTGGTACACAACCCGTACGTGAGCACCCTCGAACAGATGACTGTATCGCTGCATATTGGGGTGCAGGCACAACGTCACCGTGAGCCCGCGCTGCTGCAGCACACGAGTGAACGCCTCAGAGGTGAGGAGACCGTGCCAGCGCTTGAAATACTCGGTGTCGGTGAAGTCCTCTGCAGAGCGAAGCCAGTCCCGCCAGGTCGGCATCACCAGAACCGTCCCGGGCTCGGCAGAGGATCCCGGAGCAAGCAACCGGTCGAACCGTGGGAGCCCGGTGACGACGACCTCGTCTTCGTCGTAGCCGAAGTCCGAGACGATATAGCTCTTCTCGTACTCCGAAGACGTGATGAAGAGATCGGTAGCGAACCCAGGAACGTCCTTGCCGTAGTTCGGCACCATCCACTTCGTGCCCATCACGCCGTGCTGCAGGAAGACTCTCGTGCCGCGCAAGTGCTTGACGTAATCAGGGTTCTGCGTCGGATACAGATAGTCGACGTGGTGAGTGCCCACGAACTTATCGGCGGCAAGCGCGAGTTCGAAGTGTTCACGAGAGCCATGCTCGATGACGTGGTCAAAGTACCCGAGATTCTTGCGCTCGGGTGAGTCCTTCTGCAGAACATAGTAGGCATCGATCTCAGGATGGTGCTCGCGCATCCAACGGTAAAAATGCATCCCGTTGTCTTGAGCCTTATACGGGAGTTCTCCGATGATCCAAATCGGTCTGTCGCGCTGTCTGACGCGCTTCGCCCTCCGCGCCATCGCGCCTGAAGGATCGAGCAGTGGCGAGATCTCTGTGGGGAAATACTCGACTCGAGCGGAGAGCGCTTTCGCTTTGAACGTGAAGTACGGCAGGATCGTCAGCACTCCACCCGCGGACTGCGCCGTCGACTCGGTGTGGAACAGTCGTGCGAGGAACGGGACACGCGTCAGTCGTGCATCGATCTGCTCACCGGACCGCGAATCCCGGAGACGCAAGTAGGCGTCGAAGTTATCGCGAAGCACCAGCTCGTCCCACCGGGCAGGATCGAAGACGACCTCTGCCGTAAACAGGTAAGTCTTGCGGCCGGCGTCGTGCAGAGTCCACATCTCATCGAGCTGGAGAGTGGCGGGGCCGAGGAACTCGCTCCCCGTTGCATGCGCCTTCCAGACGAACTCGGCTGCGTCGATACCGCCGGTCAGCACACCGATGCGACCCGCAACGGTGATACGACTACTCTGCACATCGATTGAATCGGCGTAGGCGGCGACTCGCGTCGCCTCCGGCTCCCCCACCGCGAAAATCAAGCTGTTGAAGCGATTTCCCCGAATTTCAGCGACACCTACCTCGCTCGGAAGCCGGTGATTCTCGGAGAGGGAGAGTTCAGCAGAATTGCCCGCCCAGCAGATCCAGTCGCAGAGATCCTCAGACCCTCCGGCCGCTCTGATGATCGCGCTGGCGCGCTTCGCCGGGACGATCCACCCGTCATGGATGTAGCCGCGGAGATACGATGAGTCCGCCGCTGAGCTCGAGGGTCCGAACACCCAAGCGATCTGCAGAATGAGGGTGGGGAACTCAACGGCATCGTCCACTTCGTCGCCCGTTCGTGCGGCTTCCGCTTCAGCGTCAGCAGCGAGATGTCGTCGCGCCGTCCGATACATCTCCTCGATCTCGGTCAGCGAGACGCTCGCACATGCACGCTGTGAGCCGTTCTCCCCGATTCTCGATTCGACATCGAAGCGCCCGAGCACGCGATCCCGCCACCCCACGACGAGTCCGATCGGAAACGCTTCACTGAATTCTTGTTCGAGTTCGAACTGGTTGCCGCTCACACGCGCAGCCGCCGAAGGAGATACTCCTGCCCGCACACTCCGTCTGACCTGGTTGCGACGCTCCCGCGCGATCGAGAAGCGTCCGATGGCTCTATTGAGTCGTGGCAATGAGGAATCCGGTCGTAAATAGGGGATGAACGGTTTACGACCTTTAGGTTAGCTCCACTCCGCTGAGGAGGACGTGATTTGCCCGTACTGAGAAATAATCACCAGTCGATCACAATTGCGTATCTCGATTGATCGTTGTCCTGCACTTTGGTTACTGTTCACAGAGGTCCGATAAGCAAACCAAAGGTGTAACTTCTCGCATGTATTCCCTCCTCCTGCTCAACGGCGGCATCGGTAGCCGCGTCGGTGCTGGGCAACCCAAGCAGTTCTTGAAGGTGAAGGGGATTCCACTGTTGGTCTACCCCCTTACGGTCGCTGACCGGATCCCGGAGATCGCCGAGATCGTGATGAACTTTCCCGCTGGTCAGCTCGATGCCGTCCAGAAGCTCGTCGCCGACTACGCGATCGAGACTCCGGTGACCTACGTCGAGGCCGGAGCAACTCGGCACGAGTCCGTTGCGGCACTCGTGCCGCACGCAACGTACGAGCAGGTCCTCGTCCACGAGGCGGCTCGACCGCTGGCGAGTGCTCAGGACTTCCGGCGCCTGATCGACTCCGAGCACCGCAACGTCTCGCTGATGCACCCCATCCCATTCACGGTCGCCCCGGTCGACCCCGAGGCGCACACCGTGACGGGCTCTCTCGATCGGAGCAGACTGCGCAACGTTCAGCTTCCGCAGAAGTTCGCTAAGGATGACCTCGCCACCGCTCACGCGGCAGCGGCCGAACGACACGAGACGTTTACCGAGGACGCGACGCTCGTCGCCACGCAGGGGTATCCGGTTCACTTCGTCGACGGATCCGACATCAATCTGAAGGTGACCACCCCGGTGGACGTCCGTCTCGCGGCGTTCCTCATGCACGACGGCGAGGAGGAAGAATGAGCAAGACTGCGCTGATCACCGGGGCTTCGCGCGGCATCGGCCGCGAAACTGCGAAGCGGCTCCTGCAGAGTCCCGAGGTCTCTACCATCGTCGTAGCGGCACGGCCGTCCTCGGCGTACGAAGCGACCCTCGAAGAGTTGCGCTCAGAAGCCGAGCAGCTCGGCAAGCAGGTGGTCGACCTCACCGTCGACGTCGGAGATCGCAGTGCACTCCAGGAGGCGCTCAAGCCTCTCGGCGAGCGCGTCGGCAATATCGACATACTCGTGAACAATGCGGGCTACACGAACCCCGTTCCGGTACACCAGATCGAGTTCGAGGACTTCGAACGCACCATGTCAGTGAACCTGTACGGCCCATTCACGCTGATCCAGGACCTCCTCCATCAGGGGAACAGTTTCGACCTCATCGTGAACATCGCGTCGACCGCTGGCATCAAGGGACGTTCCGGGTGGCTCACGTACTCGGCGTCGAAGGCCGCCCTCATCAACATGAGCGACGTCCTGCGCGAAGAACTCGCGATCTTCGGCACTCGGGTCGTCAGCATTTCTCCTGGACGGACAGCGACCGACCTCCGAAAGGTCCTCGCTCCCGACGAGGATCCGGCGACGATCATGCAGCCGGACAGCGTTGCGGAAGTGATCGGCATGCTCGCGTCTCCGGTCGGCCAGTACATCGACTCGGAGAACCTCGTTGTCCGACAGTAGGCCGCTCGCGACCGTTCCATTCGGAGAGGACCAGCATGCTCCGCACTAAAGTTCCCGGAGCCGTCATCGCGCTGTCAGCGGTGCTCGGGAGCGTCGCCCTCCTGGCAGGGTTCCTGTGGACAGGGCTCGCCGTCTGGGTACTCGGGTACGGCCTCCTTCTCGTCCGTCAGATCAGGGAGATCAGGTACCGGCGTTGGCGCAATCACGCCGTAACGCAGGTGGCGACACGCATCTCGTTCACCTTCGGTATCGCAGGTCCCCTCATCTACGGCGATGCGAACGGCGCGCTCTTCGCATGGTTGGCGTTGAGCGTGACGGTGTTCCTCATCAGGTTCTCGCGTGGAATCCTCGAAATCTCACGCAGCCTCCCCTTCGACGTGATCAACCTCCCGGGCGCGGACCTCCCCCAGCCCCACCCCAGGACGCTCACGGCACTGATGCTCACGCTGCTCGCGCTTCCTGCCCTGCTGATGGCGTTTGCGGTCGCCCAACTCCACGGCGTGGCGCTGGCCGTGTGCGCCGCTGCCGTGGCGATCATCGCACTCGTCGCGCTCATTCAGGCCCTCCGCCGGCGTCGGGCCGGCGACCGCTTGTTCGCAGAGTTGCAGAGTCGTCTCGAGAGCTACGATCCCACGTTCATCCTGTACTGGGTCGCGCCGGTCAACAGCGCCTACCAGATCAAGATGTGGCTCCCGTTCCTCGAGCGTCTGGGAGAGCGCTTCATCGTGGTGGTCCGCAATGCCGGGAGTCTTCCCGAGGCGATCGCAGCAGTTCCCAACCACCCGATCGTCTTCGCGCGGACGCTCAGTTCGATCGACAATATCCTGCCTGCCACCGTCTCGACGGTGTTCTACGTGAACAATGCCGACCGCAATGCGCATATGGTGCGATACAACCATCTCACGCACATCCAGCTCCTCCACGGAGACAGCGAGAAAGCCTCGAGCTACAACCCGGTCACCGCTATGTACGACCGCATTTACGTCGCCGGGCAGGCAGGGATCGACCGCTATGCGGACAACAACGTGAGAATCCCAGAGGACAAGTTCGCCATCGTCGGCAGGCCGCAGGTCGAGGACGTCATCCGTGATGACTCTCCCATCGGCGAGAAAGACCGTCCGACGGTGCTTTACGCGCCGACCTGGCGCGGGTACTTCAACGATTCGACCTACAGCTCGCTGCTCATGATCGAGCCCCTCCTCGACAGGCTGATCGAGCGCGGATCTCGAATCGTTTTCCGTCCGCACCCGTACAGCCGCCAGGATGGGGCGCTCTCGGCCGCCATCGATCGCATCCACGACCGGCTCCGCGCGGATAATGAGAGTAGCGATACCGGTCACCTGTTCGGGTTCGCCGCGGAGACAGAGATGACGGTGAACGACTGCTTCAACATCAGCGATGCGATGCTTGCCGACGTCTCGAGTGTGGTGTCGGACTACCTGTACTCGGGGAAGCCGTTGGGACTGATGACGGGCGCCTCTTCACCTGAGGAGCTGATTCGGGAGCTTCCGCTCGCACGGTCCGCATACATCTTCCCCGGTACCGACGAGACGGTCTGGGATGAGCAGCTGGCCGCGATGCTCGGCAACGATCCTCTCGCTGATATGCGTCGAGAAATGCGCCGCCACTATCTCGGGGATCTTCCCGCCGACGGCTACGCGGACGTCTTCGTGCGCACCGCGAAAGAGGATCTCGCACGCGCCGAGGAGCGGCATCGCGCACAGGGCTTCACCTTCGCGGCAGGACAGGACTAACCGCTGACCGACCCGCCCCAGCCCGACGGCTCGACGACCATCCGGCAGTTGAGCGCCGTGGCGACGTCACGCATCCACCCCAAGTCAGGTCTCCGTTGACGCGTCACGGTCTCGGAGCATCCACGCATCTGCGCGCAGCGCCTTCGCGCTCGTGATCTCCCAGCCGGCGAGCACCGAGGCACCCGCGGCCACCGAGATGAGCGCGGACAGCATGCTCGGGGCCCCCGCCCCCGCGCTCCCGGACACCATCGTGATCCCCGCGAGGTCCGTGAGCATCAGGGTGACGTAGCCGATGAGCAACCCGAGCGCAGCGAAGCAGACACGATGAACTGAACGACGACGTGTGCTTCGAAGCGCGCGTCCGAGCAGATAGGCGAGCGCACTCCCATAGGTGACGTACACGAACCCTGCGATCGCACCGGCGAGCAGCATGACGTATGGCACGATGGCAAACTCGGTCCTGCCGGGCGTAGCGCTCTCACCCGCGAAACTGGACGAACCGATGAACGTGACCCACGGCAGCGCCACGATGAAGATGCCGATGGCCCAGACACCGCCGCGGAGGAACTCGGCACCGGTGAACGCCATCGGCCGCTGCGGCGAGCGCGGCGACCGCATCACGCCATCACTCGTCAAGCAGCACCCGGCGGAGCTCGGCCTGGATCCGGTCCAGGTTGCGACCGTCGTCGAACTCGTTGATGAGCGCGTACTGGCGCTCGTGCTCGGCCGTGCGGAAGGCGGCGAGGTCGATCACTCCATCCCGCGAGAGTCCCGTCGCAGCGATGGCCCGCAGGCCCGTGGCATCGAACGTGCGGTACCCGACGTACTCCTCCGGCGCCGGGATCAGCGGTCCCGTCCTCGCTTCGTATGCCGACAGGTCAGGCTGGAAGAACAACACGGCGGCCCCGCGGTAGAACGCGTTGTAGGCGATCGACGAATAGTCGGTGATGAGCAGCTTGGTGTCGTGCAGAGCGTCCGCGACCGAGCCGGCCCACAGGTCCGCGGCCAGCGAGGTCGAAGCGAGTTGCTCGGCGACCTTCGGGTGCGGCACGAGTCGGATCCGGGCGTCTCGCGAGACGCTTCGGATCGCGTCGACGGCCTCGGTCATCACCCGCGCATAGGTCGTCTCCGAGAAGTCCTCGACCGCCTCGTCCTCGGCTCGCCACGTGGGCATGATCGTGACCACGTCAGCAGTCCCGGGGCCGATGGTTCCTGGTTGCAGCAGCCCGAACTGTCCGAGCCCCGTGATGAGGACCTGGTCGGGCGTCAGCCCGAGATCCCGAACGATCACGTCGCGCTCCTTCGCGCTGCTCGCCACGATGTACGCCGCTTCCCCCTCGCGTCCGCGGGCGAAGGGCGACCGCGACAGGTTCTTGAGGTAGATGATGCCGTGCTGCAGGAAGACGTACGGGGTGGTGTAGATCCGCCGCCGCAACCAGCCATTGTTCGACCGGAGGAGACTGAGATGGGTCGGGATCTCGGTGCCGACATAGGTATCGGCACGGTAGATCGCCCAGTAGTATCGCCAGCTGTACTTCCGCAGCGTGCGGGGGTGACGTGCCGTCCGGGCGTAGTCGGGGCTCGACGCATCGATGACGAAGTAGGTGTCGGGCGCGTGCCGCTGGAACTCGGTGAACAGCTCGAAGGCGCCCTCGTCGGCGTGGGCGGCGAACTTCTCGTAGAACACGGTCACCCGGCGCCGGCTGGTGCCTCGCGCTACGGCGGTCGCGAGGAAGAGCAGCGCCGAGACGAGCCAGGACTCGCGCAACCGGAAGCGGAGCGTGCGCTCCCGCGGCACCATCGGCCTGCGCACGAACACCAGCAGGTCCTTCGCCGTGCGACGCAGGTGCTCCGCAGAGCCGCCGCGGAACCGCGGGGACACCGGTGCGTAGTTGAGTCGGGGGTGCTGCTCGGGGCGCCGTCGCGGATACCTGACACCGAGGCGCTTCCGACCGCTCTCCTGCTCGATAGTGAATCGCACGCGGTGATTGACTTCACCCTCGTTGCCCTCGGGCAAAGGCAGCCGCAGGAGATGGAAGCAGCGGAGCAGCGCCAGCGGAGACTTCGGCTGGCGCGAGGCGACGGGAACGTCGATCCGCTGCGGACGGCCCGAATCGCCGACAGCCACCGTGATCTTCGCGGGCCGGCCGGACCGCTTACGGTGGTCGTAGGCGTACAGCAGCACCCACAGGCGGTCCCCGATCAGCCGCGCCCACAGCGCGCGGTGCCGAAGAGTCATACGCACCCGCTTCCGATGTCGGTTCTCGGACGGGGTCGCGCACTCCGCGACCCGGGTTCCCTGCCCACTACTCTAGTCGGCTGCCCTTGAGGTTCAGGGGAGCTCGGCGTGAGATGCTGGAATGCAAGGCCAGCTGTGAGACTCGACCGAAGGACGCCGAACCGATGCCCGTGAACACCCCCTCGCGCAGCCTGCTCCTCAGCGTGCTGCGGCGCGGCCCCTTCACCGTGGTGAAGGATCCTGCCGAGCGGTTGCGGCGGCGCGCCCTGAGTGCGCGGTTCCGATCGACCGTCGCCGGCGACGCCGATCTTGGGATCGTCTACGCCTACGAGCGGGTCTGGCTCGCGAGGCGCGCCCCCGGCATCACCCAGCACGACGCCAGGCGGCGCAACTTCGCGAACACCGTCGCTCTCTTGCGCGAGCACGACGTCCCCTTCTTCGCCGTACCCAACGCCACCCGAACCGACGCCACCATCGCCGTCGAACAGGAGCACTGGCAGCGCTTCGCCGACGCCGTGGGCACGGAGGCCTCGGGTGATGACGGCACCCTGCACCTCGGCATCGAGACCGTAAACCCCTCGGGCAAGAAGCGGCGCTCCGTCGTGCGGGCAGACTCGTCAGCGGCACGCCGAGCGCTCCAGGAGCAGAGCACCATCGAACTCTTCGAGTTCTTCATCGACCCCGACCATGTGCGCCGCATGGGACGCGCGGAGGCGACCGTCGTCGAACGCTGGGGCCGCGCCGAGGACGGCTCCCTCGAAACCGCGGCGAAGAACACCCGCACGGCATCCATCGACCCGTCGGCGATGACCCCGGCGACCACAGAACTCCACGGCGTGGAGGTGCCGACTTTCGCGCCGCTCGACCGCCCGACGGTCTTCGAGACGCGGGAACCCGTCGACGTCGTCTTCCTGTGGGTCGACGGAGCGGACGCCGAGTGGAGCGCCAGGCGCGACCGCGTGATCGAGGAGCTCACCGGCGTCGCACCTGCAGACAGCATCGATCCCTCACGCTTCCGCGACAACGGTGAACTCAAGTACTCGATGCGTTCGGTGTTCCAGCACTGCGACTGGGTGCGCAACATCATCCTCGTGACCGACGGGCAGACGCCGAGCTGGCTCGACACGTCCCATCCGCGGATCCGCATGGTGGATCATCGGGAGCTGTTCGGCGACGCCGGCGCACTTCCCACATACAACTCGCACGCGATCGCCGGCCGTCTGCACCACATCGATGGCCTCTCCGACCGCTACCTGATCTTCAACGACGACGTCTTCATCGGGCACGACATCCCGGCGAACCAGTTCTTCGAGCCGAACGGCGTCGCCCGGTTCTTCCTCTCCAAGTCGACGCTGCCGGTCGCATCCGAATTCGATCTCACCCATGAGTCCGCTCGCCGCAACGCGGTCGACCTCCTCGAGCGCGAATACGGAGTCACGGCGACGCGGATCTTCTACCACACGCCGATCCCGCAGCTCCGTCATCTACTGCTTGAACTCGAGAACGAGTTCCCCGAGGTCTTCACCTCGACGTGGTCGCATCAGCTCCGCTCCCCCGACGACACCGAGATCAACGGGTGGCTGCACCACTACTTCGGTTACGTGCGCAAGCAGACGATGCCCGGCGACATTCTCTACAACTACTTCGACCTCAGCGACCCCGAGTTCATGCCGCGTCTCGCCGCGCAGCTGAAGTCGCGCAAGGCCGCAACCTTCTGCATCAACGACAACCCGGACGCCACCGCCGAGAACATCGCCTACCTCAGGGACTGGCTCGAGACGTACTTCCCGACCCCGGCCCCCTGGGAACTCGCTAGCCGACCCTGACCACCGCCACATGAACTTGCGCTACCGCGCGCATGAGAGGACGATTGACGTATGAGTAGTGACGCCCGCCACGAGGCCGCAGAATCCGCTTCCGTCGACGCTGCAGCAGCCCCCGAAGCCGCAGCTGACGCCTTCACCATGTTCGCGGTCTTCCGCACCAGCTCGAGCCACGCTGAGATCTTCGACGGCCGCGACGTGCCCGGCATCGTGGAAGAGCTTGAGGATGTTGTCCGCCTCATCGGCGACGAGGGCGTGGTCATGCGCGGCATCTACGACGTCAGCGGCATGCGTCACGACGCCGACCTCATGTTCTGGCTCCACGGCTCGTCCGCTGAGGACCTGCAGTGGGCGCTCCGCCAGCTGCGCCGCACCGCGCTCGTGAAGCCGCTCATCCGCACGTGGAGCGCTGTCGGAGTGCACCGCGAGGCCGAGTTCAACCGCTCGCACGTGCCCGGTTTCGTCCGCGGCATCGAAGCGAAGCAGTGGCTCGCCGTCTACCCGTTCGTCCGGTCGACCGACTGGTACCTCATCGACCCGGCAGAGCGAGGCCGCATGCTCGCCGAGCACGGTCGCGAGGGTGCTCAGTACACCGGAGTAGTGGCGAACACCGTCGCCGCCTTCGCGCTCGGCGACTACGAGTGGCTCCTGCCGATGGAAGCGGACGATCTCACGGAGCTCGTCGACATGATGCGCGCGCTCCGCGCCGTCGACGCGCGCCTGCACGTCAAGGAGGAGGTGCCGTTCTTCACCGGGCGTCGCATCCTCCCCGCCGAGGCCATCGAGGTGCTGCAGTAACCGTTCACACGACCGTTGGGGCGCTGATCACCGAGAGCAGCTGCAGCTTCTCCGCGCTCTCGCTGCCGGGTTCCGCGGTGTAGACGAGGAGGGAGTGCGACGACTCCGGATCGTGCAGGATCTGGCAGTCGAGTTCCAACTTCCCGACCTCGGGGTGCAGGTACCGCTTCCCCGTGCGCGGCACGATGCCGACCTCGTGCTGTTCCCAGAGCGCGCGGAACTCCTCGCTCCGCTGGAGCAGCCGATCCGCCAGTCCCGCCGCGCGGCTCTGCGGACCGCGGAGCGCCAGCACGCGGCGCAAGCCCGACGCGTACATGCGGGAGAGGAACGTGTGATCCTCGGCGGGGTGGATGTCTCGCACTCCCGGCAGCGTGAACCACCGGTACCCGATGCTGCGCTCGGGTCCTGCGTACCGCGAAAGATCACCGACGAGGGCGACGCCGAGCGGTGTCTGCCTGAGACTCTCCCCGAGCTCTGTGACGATCTCGGCCGGGGTGTCGCCGAGGCGATCGAAGATGCGCATCATGCCGGGACTCACGTGGTCTCCGCCTCCGGATCGAGCCGGGGGCTCGTGCCCGGCCAGGCGGAACAGGTGGTCGCGCTCCGCGAGCGATAACCGCAGCCCCTGGGCGATCGCAGCGATCATCTGCTCAGACGGGTGAGGCCCGCGCTCCCGCTCCAGCCGCGTGTAGTAGTCCGTCGACATGTGGCAGAGAGCCGCCACCTCTTCACGGCGGAGCCCGCGCGTACGGCGACGCTGGCCCCGCGGGAGCCCGACGTCCTCCGGCTGCAGCGCATCGCGGCGCTTCCGGAGGAAACCTGCGAGTGCGGCACGATCGATCATGCCGCTATTCTCGCGCACCGTCGTGTGGGTATCCGGGGATCGGCGATCCCTGGATACCCCGCTCCGTCCACGCGAGACTGACAGCACGACGCCAGACAACCGCACGGCGCCGCACAACAGCGCTCCGCGCAGCACCCGCACCCGCCCCGCCCCGCCCCGAGGGAGACCCCATGAACCCGAGACCCGTCCCCACCGATCCGAGCACCATTGACGCGTCGGCATTCAGGGACCGACGCGTCGTCGTCACCGGTGCCAGCGATGGCATGGGCGTCGAGATCGCGTCCGTACTCGCCGGGTCGGGCGCGGAGGTGATCCTCCCGGTCCGCAACCCCGAGAAGGGCGCGCGTGCCGTCGCGCACCTCCAATCCCTGCACCCCGATGCCCGGGTCTCGCTCCGCAGTCTCGATCTTTCATCGCTCGCTTCGGTTGCGAGATTCACCGCTGACCTCGTCGTCGAGGGCGTTCCGGTCGGCCTGCTCATCAACAACGCCGGTGTCATGACGCCGCCGGAACGTCAGACCACAGCCGACGGGTTCGAGCTGCAGTTCGGCACCAACCATCTCGGGCACTTCGCGCTGACGGCGCAGCTCATGCCGCTCCTGCGGGCTGGGCGGGGGCGAGTCACCACGCAGACGAGCATCGCCGCGCAGCGGGGCACCATCAACTGGGAGGATCCGCAGTGGGAGCACCGTTACGACGGGATGGCGGCCTACCGCCAGTCGAAGATCGCATGCGGACTCTTCGGTCTCGAACTCAACCGGCGGAGCGCCCGGGCAGGATGGGGCATCACCAGCAACATCTCGCACCCCGGCGTGGCACCCACAAACCTGCTGCGGGCGCGGCCCGAACTCGGACGGAGCACTGACACCGGCGGAGCCCGCATGATCCGCGCACTCTCGGCACGCGGCATCCTGTTCGGAACCGTCGCGAGTGCCGGCCTCCCCGCACTCCTCGCGGCCACATCTCCCGCCGACGGCGGCTTCTTCGGCCCCCAGGGCATCGGCGGGGTCGGCGGGCACCCGGGCGAGCTGCGCCCCTGGAAGCCGCTCCGAAGCGCGGACGATGCCGCTCGTGTGTGGGAGCTCTCGGAGCAGCTGACCGGCGTGCGTTTCACGTGACACACGGGACCACCGGTCCTCTACGCTGGAGAGCAGCAACGCGACGACCGTCGCACTCACCGCACCCGAGCCCCACAGGAGTCCCGTGCGCACCGAGCAGAACGTTCTCCGCCTCTCATTCGTCGGCATTCTGATCTTCGCCGTCGTCGCCATCGTCTTCGGCCTCATCGCCGGTTCGTCGGCGATCCTCTTCGACGGCGTCTTCTCCGGGGTCGACGCACTGATGTCCCTCGCCTCGATCTGGGTCGCGGGACTCGTGGCGAGATCCGCGTCGAACACCTTCTCCGAGCGGACGCGTCGCCGCTTCGGGTGGGGCTTCTGGCACCTCGAACCCATCCTGCTCGCCGTGAACGCCGTCCTCATGATGAGCATCGCCGGGTACGCGGCGGTGCAGAGCGTGCAATCGATCCTCGATGGCGGGCGCGAAGTCGAATTCGGGCCGGCCATGATCTACGCCGTGATCATCCTCGCGCTCACCATCACGCTCACCATCGTGGAATACCGCGCGAACCGGCACATCGGGTCCGCCCTGATCGCGATGGACGTGAAAGGGTGGATCATGAGCGGCGGCATCACCGCCGCGCTCCTCATCGCGTTCGCCATCGGCTCCGTGCTCGACGGCACCGATGCCGAGTGGTTCGCGCCGTACGTCGACCCGACGGTACTGCTCATCGTCGCAATCGTGCTGGTCCCGGTGCCGATCGGGATCCTGCGCTCCGCACTCGCCGACCTGCTCATGGTGACTCCGCAGGATCTCCAGCGGGAAGCCGAGGAGCACGCACACCGGCTCGTCGAGGAGAACGGGTTCGACGCGGCCGAGGTGTACACCGCCAAGATGGGGCGGAGTCGCGAAGTGCAGATCTTCATCCGCGTCCCCCGCGGCGCCGAACCTCGGGCGCTCGAGGAGTGGGACGACCTCCGAGCGCCCATCGTCGAGGCGCTGCGCGGAGACGACCCGAACCGCTTCGTGACGGTCACGTTCTCGACGCGCTGAGCGGTGCCGCGCGTGTGGGGCAGCCCGTCGCGCCGACACATGGCCCTCGCGAAAGCACATCTCCCTTCCCTCACATTCCGTGTGCCTTCGTGAGGAAGATGTGCCGCCGTGGGTGGACGGGGATGAGTGGCCGGGGCCCACGCGGGCGCATGCAAAAAAGGGGGCGACCGCAGCCACCCCCTTTTTCGTCACGCTGCTGATTACACGAGCGCGTCGATCACCTCGTTGAGCGATGCCGACGGCCGCATGACGGCGGTCACGAGCTCGGGGTTCGGGCGGTAGTAGCCTCCGATGTCAGCGGGCGAGCCCTGCACCGCGATGAGTTCATCGACGATGGTCTGCTCGCGCGACGTCAGCTGCTCGGCCACCGAGGCGAACTTTTCAGCGAGTTCGGCATCCTCGGTCTGCTGAGCGAGTTCCTGTGCCCAGTATAGGGCGAGGTAGAAGTGGCTGCCGCGGTTGTCGAGCGAGCCGAGCTTGCGACCCGGCGAGCGATCCTCCTCCAGGAAGGTGCCCGTTGCACGATCGAGGGCGTCTGCGAGCACCTGAGCCTTCGCGTTACCGGTCGACTGAGCGAGGTGCTCGAGCGATGCCGCGAGGGCGAAGAATTCGCCCAGCGAATCCCAGCGCAGGTAGTTCTGCTCGACGAGCTGCTGCACGTGCTTCGGAGCCGATCCGCCCGCACCCGTCTCGAACAGGCCGCCACCGGCGAGCAGCGGGACGATGGAGAGCATCTTGGCGCTCGTGCCCACCTCGAGGATCGGGAAGAGGTCAGTGAGGTAGTCGCGCAGCACGTTGCCGGTCACCGAGATGGTGTCCTCGCCGCGGCGGATCCGCTCGAGCGAGTAGCGCGTCGCCTCGGCGGGCGCGAGGATCTTGATCGTGAGACCCTCGGTGTCGTGATCACCGAGGTACTGCTCGACCTTGGTGATGAGCTGCGCGTCGTGCGCACGCTCGGCGTCGAGCCAGAACACGGCGGGCGATCCGGTTGCCCTGGCCCGCGTCACGGCGAGCTTCACCCAGTCACGAATGGGGATGTCCTTCGCCTGGGTGGCGCGCCAGATGTCGCCGGGCTCGACCGTGTGCTCGAGCAGCACGTCGCCCGCCCGGTTGGTGACCTGTACGCGGCCGGCCGATTCGATTTCGAAGGTCTTGTCGTGGCTGCCGTACTCCTCGGCCTTCTGAGCCATGAGACCGACGTTCGGCACCGTGCCGATGGTGGCGGGGTCGAGCGGACCGTTCGCCTTCACATCGTCGATGACCGCCTGGTAGACGCCCGCGTACGACGAGTCGGGGATCACTGCGAGCGTGTCGTCTTCGCCGCCGTCGTAACCCCACATCTTGCCGCCGTTGCGGACGAGCGCCGGCATCGAAGCGTCGACGATGACGTCGGAGGGCACGTGCAGGTTCGTGATGCCCTTGTCGCTGTTCACGTAGGACAGGCGCGGGCCGTGCTCGAGGTCGGCAGCGATCTCGTCGGCGATGACCTGCCCACCGGGGACGGCGTCGAGGCCCGAGAGGATCGAGCCGAGACCGTTGTCGGGGGTGAGCCCGGCGGCGGCGAGCGAGTCGCCGTGCTTCGCGAATACGTCGGAGAAGAAGGTCTTCACCGCGTGACCGAAGATGATGGGGTCGCTGACCTTCATCATCGTCGCCTTGAGGTGCAGCGAGTAGAGCAGGTCGTCGGCCTTGGCCTGCTCGATCGTCTCCGCGAGGAACGCGTCGAGCGCCGCAGCGGACAGGAACGTCGCGTCGACGACCTCACCCGCGAGCACCTTGACCTCGGCCTTCAGCACCGTCTCGGTGCCGTCGGCTGCCACGTGCGTGATGGTCAGCACGTCGTCCTCGGGAATGAGCGTGGACTGCTCGTTGGAGAAGAAGTCGTCGTGCCCCATGGTGGCCACTCGCGTCTTCGAGCCCTCACCGAAGGGCTTGTTCACGTGGGGGTGCTTGCGCGCGTAGTTCTTCACGGCCTGGGGCGCACGTCGATCGCTGTTGCCCTCGCGCAGAACCGGGTTCACGGCGGAGCCCTTGATGCGGTCGTAGCGCGCCCGGACATCCTGCTCTTCGAGGCTCTTCGGCTCATCGGGGAAGTCGGGAATGTCGTAGCCCTGGGACTGCAGCTCGGCGATCGCGGCCTTCAGCTGCGGGATCGAAGCCGAGATGTTCGGCAGCTTGATGATGTTGGCCTCGGGCTCAGTGGCGAGCGCCCCGAGCTCGGCGAGGGCATCGCCCACGATCTGCTCGGTCTCCAGCCGCTGGGGGAACGCAGCGAGGATGCGGCCCGAGAGCGAGATGTCACGGGTCTCGACGGCGACGCCGGCTGCTCCGGTGAATGCCTCGACGATCGGCAGGAACGAGGCAGTCGCCAGAGCGGGTGCCTCGTCGGTGTGAGTGTAGACAATCGTGGAGTCCGTCACGTCTCGTAATCTCCCAAGGGTGTTGGCGGCGGGGTCAATGCGCGGAGAACCGCGGCTCCCAGTCTACAGCCTTTTGAGATTTTATCTTGACGTCGAGATAAATGGACCTCGTTACAGGTCGCGGAACTTCTCCCGGCCCACCCACTCCCGACCGGCGTCCCCACCCCAGGCGTCCCACGCCACCCTGCCGGGCGAGGGGTATCCGGCATCGCCTCGGTGAAACCCTTCCGCATCCCGGTCGACCTCGTGTCGCGCGAAGTACTGCTGCATCTTCTTGATGTCCGCGTCAGGAACGGAGCGGCGTTCTGCAAGCTGATGCGCCCGCTGTTCACCGGTATCGGTGAAGCCTTTCCCCGCCCGCCCATCGGCGATCCACTCGACGGCGCGTTGCGCGGCCCTGACAACATGCTGCGGAGGTTCATGTCCTGACATGGGGGCATTCTGCCAGTCCGGGAGCCCACTGTCACGGGGTGTTCCCCTCAGGCTTGGCGTCGCTAGGCTCGCCACACCGGCTGCGGGCGCGTTCCAAGCGCCACCGTAGCACCGAAACGAGGAGGCATCAGATGAGCACGGCAGAAGAACTCACCCAGGAGAAGGTCGTCGAGATCATGCGCGATGAGCGCTTCGTCATGTTGTCCACCGCGACGAAGACCGGCAAGATCGTCTCCCATCCGATGACCCCGCAGGAGGTCACGGATGACGCGGCGGTCTGGTTCTTCATCGGTCTCCAGGGCGACCAGGCCGACGCGATCCGCGAGAACCCGGAAGTGAACCTCGCGTTTGCCGAGACCGGCTCCTGGCTCTCCGTCGCGGGGCGGGCCGAGTTCGTCGAGGACCGCGCCAAGGTCGACGAGCTGTGGGACGGCCAGGTCGACGCGTACTTCTCCGGCAAGGACGATCCGAACCTCGGCCTGCTGCGGGTGACCGGCGAGTCCGCCCAGTACTGGGGTGTGCCGGGAAACAAGGCCGTCGCCGCAGTCAAGATGCTGGCATCCAAGGTGCGCGGCACCGACGGGCCGGGTGTCTCAGGCACCACCGAGCTCTAACCCGCGCCCCGCGCGGGCAGTGCCCGGCGGCCGCGCCCGGCGGCCGCGACGTCGAGATCGCAGAAAGTCGCCCTTCGAAGCCACCGAAGGGCGACTTTTCGCATTCTCGGCGCAGGAGGGCGGGCATGGTGCAGCGGGCGAGGCGAGCACGAGGCACCGCTCGAGCCCCGCACCCCCTCCCTACTTGTCGCCGGGGAGGCCTCCGCCGATGAACCGCCGGAACAGCACGCGCTTCACCCCGGCCGGCATGAGGCGATAAACGCCCTTCACGACGACATTGCGCACGTACTGCCCGCGCGTGATGAACCCGATGCGCAGCATCGCACGCTGCAGGCGCCACTCGGTGCGCGCCTCCTCCAGGCCGCCGCGACGCTCGAACGCGCCGGACCCGACGCGGTACTTCAGCAGCGGATCCGCGATGTTCTCGGTGCGCGCTCCCGAGGCGATCATCCGGATGCCGAGCCAGTAGTCCTCCATCTTGCCGAACGGCTCGTACCCCCCGATCGCCTCGACCGCGGCACGTCGGTACATCATCGTCGGGTGGTTGAACGGGTTGTGGGTGCGCGCGTGGTCCCGAATGCGGTCCGAGCCGACCGGCGGAACCCGGCGCGCACCGAGCACGTCGGGATCCCGCTCGAACTCGACCATGCCGGTACCGACGAGGTCGGCGCCTGCGGCGATCAGCTCCCATTGCCGTTCGAAGCGGTCGGCGACGGAGACATCGTCCGCGTCCATCCGCGCGATCACCGGGTACCGGCACGCGGCAAGACCGGCGTTCAGCGCTCCGGTGAGCCCGACGTTGCGGGTCAGCCGCACCACCTCCACCGGCACCGGGCTTTCGGCGACGAGCCTGTCCAGTTCTGCGGTCAGCGGATCGCCCACCGGGCCATCCTGCACGATGATCACTTCGGCCGGCGGCAGCGCCTGCCCTCCGACCGAGCTGTCGAACGCGAGCCGCACGTGCTCAGCGGTGTCGCCCGCGTACACGGGGAGGAGCAGGGAGAACTCCCGATCCTCCGACATCAGCCGACCCGCGCGTGCTCGCGCGCGGTAAGGCGCTCGAGCTCGACCATGACGTCGATCGGCACGCCGGTATTGCGCAGCACATCCTTCGTGGGTCGCGGCTTCGCCCCCCAGGCGTCGGCCCATCCGCGGCGCAGGCAATCCAGCAGCTGCCCCCGGTGCTTCGCGGCGAGGAGGGTGCGCACCCACCGTCTGGCGGTTGCACCGATGTAGAGCACCTTCTCCCACCCGTGCAGCGCGTCGCTGCAGCGGAAGACCCACACCTTGTTGCGCACCTCGTAGTAGAAGCGCGGGCCGGGGTCCTGGTCGCTCGACCCGCGGATCTTCGTCTTGTGGGTGACCACCGATTCAGGGACGAACAGTCCTCGGGCACCGCGCAGCAGACGAGCCGAGTACTCGAAATCATCGTTCCAGAGGAAGTAGTCGGCGAGCGGAAGGCCGACCTCGCGTACGCGCGCGGCACGGAGGAACGCCGAGACGAAGGAGATCGATCGGATCTCCATGCCGCCCGTACGCTCCGCACGCTGCCGCTCGGCGGCCGACGCACGGATCTTCGCCTTGGGAGTGTTCATCGGGTGGTCCTGACCATCCGTCCAGAGGACGCGCGACCCCATGACGGCGAGCGCGTCGCGCCCCGATGCGCGGTAGCGATCGTGGGCGGCGAGCGCCGCTTCGAGTGCGCCCGTCGTCGGCACGGTGTCATCGTCCATGACCCACACCCAGTCAGTTTCGGGATCGGCGACCGCCGCCGCGATGCCGACCGCAAACCCGCCGGCACCACCCGTGTTCTTGTCGAGACGGATGTTCCGGCCGTCGGTCCCCCAGGCGTCGAGCAGCTCCTCCACCACGGCATCCGTGCCGTCGTCCGAGGCGTTGTCGACCACGATCAGCCGGTCGGGACGCCGGGTCTGCGCGGCGAGCGCTTCGAGCGATTCGCGCAGCAGCTCTTTCCGGTTGTACGCCACCAGCACCGCGGTTACACGCATTCAGGCACTCCTCTCAACGCCGTTCGGCGGTCACCCCAGTGTAGGCCAGGCCCCCGACACGACCCCTGCGCGCTTCGGGTGTAGATTCGGTATCGATGACATCTCAGGCGCCCGCGGCGGCGCCTCGCTCGTGGGTTCTGATGTTCGTCGCGGTGTGTCTCGTCGCCGCGAACATGCGGATGACCATCACCGGCGTGGGCCCGCTCCTCGACGACATCGCCGCTGACCGCGGCGTGAGCGCGGCTGCGCTCGGCGCCCTCGCTTCGGTCCCGCTCGTAGTCTGGGGCATCACGTCTCCGCTCGTGCACGGTCTCGGGTCGCGTCTCGGAATTTCCCGCGCCGTCACCATCTCCCTGATCGCTCTCGCGCTCGGCACGCTGTGGCGGTCGTTCCCCGGCAGTCCCGTGAACCTCTGGGCGGGCACGGCACTGATCGGCGCGTCGCTCGCGGTCGGCAACGTACTGCTCCCCGCCGTGATCAAGCGCGACTTCGGCAACCGCGTGCCGCTCGTGATGGGCGTCTACACGGCGATGCTCGGCGGGATCGGCGCGGTCGGGGCCGGCATCGTCGTTCCGATCGCCCACTTCGACCCGGGGTCGGGCGACCTCGCGCCGTGGGGCGTGGGCACGGAGCTGGGGTGGCGGGTCGCGCTCCTCTGCACGGCACTCGCTGTGCCGCCGGCGATCCTGGTCTGGGTGATCGCGAACGCACCGCGACGTCGCATCGAGTCCGTCACGGGGGCGGCGGATCCTGGCGCGCTCGACGCAGCACTCGCTCCCGCAACGGCGACCGCTCCCCGGCGGGGCTCGGCTGGCCGCCGCATCTGGCGCGATCCGCTGGCGTGGCTGGTGGCGCTGTACATGGGAGCGCAGTCTGGCGCGTTCTACATGATCTCCACGTGGCTATCGCCGATCGGCATCTCGCATGGGCGCACCCCCATCGTCGCGGGCATCGACACGATGCTCTACCAAGTGATCGGCGTAGCCGGATCGCTGCTGTTGCCCGCTCTCTTCCGGGGTCGTCTCCGCCGCTGGATCCCCGCACTCATACCGGTGTGCGTCGCGATCGCCGCAACGGGCATCGTGCTGTTCCCCACCGGCATGCCGGTCTGGATCTGTCTCGGCGGACTCGCCTCGGGTGCGTCGCTCAGCACGGCGATCACGCTCATGGCGGTGCGAGCGCGTGACCATGAGGGCGCGAGCGCGCTGTCGGGCATGGCGCAGTCGATCGGGTACACGCTCGCCGCGGTCGGCCCGTTCACCTTCGGGGCACTGCACGATCTGAGCGACACCTGGACCGTTCCGCTGGTGCTGCTGCTCGGCGCGCTCGGCGCCCAGTTCGCGACGGGGTTGGCGGTCGGGCGCGAGCGGTACGTGCTCGAGGATTGAGGTGCCGCACGGGTCAAGCTGGAAGACTGCCCCCATGTCATTCACCGCACTCGTCACCGGCGCCTCGGCCGGACTCGGCGAAGAGATCGCCCGCCAGCTCGCCGCACTCCGCGTCGACCTCGTGCTCGTCGCGCGCACCGAGCGCCGCCTCGACGCCATCGCCATGCAGTTGCGACGCGAGCACGGCGTGACCGTCGAGGTCCTCGCTGCCGACCTCGCGGACGCGGACGATCTCGACCGCGTGGCCGCCCGCCTGCAGACTGAAGAAGCGCCCGTCGACATCCTCGTCAACAACGCAGGCTTCGGGGTGCTCGACCCGTTCGAGCGCAGTGATGTCGAAGCCGAGCGCCGACTGCACGAGGTCCTCTCCTGGGCACCGCTCCGACTGTCTCACGCCGCGATTCCCGGCATGCTCACGCGGGGTCGGGGCTGGATCCTGAACGTGGCGAGCGTCGCCGCCTTCACCCCGACGGGAAGCTACGGTGCGGCGAAGGCGTCTGTGGTGTCGCTCTCCCGGTCGCTGAACGCGCGATATGCGTCGTCTGGTGTGCACGTCACAGCGCTCTGCCCAGGCCTGCTGCAGACCGAGTTCCACGAGCGAATGGGACCGCACCTGCCCGCACTCTCACCGCTCGCGTTCGCCGACACCAGACGCGTCGCGCGGGAGGGATTGCGCGCCGTCTACCGGGGGAAGCCGGTGGTGAGCGCCGATTGGCGCTACCGTCTCTCGCGTCCGCTGACCTGGATCCTGCCCGACCGGGTGCTCGAGCGCATCTCCGCCGCGGGCGACCACGCACCGATCGCCCGGGAAAAATCGGCGTAGTCGCGGCGCAACGGCTGGCATATACTCGAATCGTCCAGCTCGGTCGCCTCAGGGAGCCCGGCCGACAAGGCGCTCGAAAAAGGGGTGCTGCTGCCACGACGCATCCGCGTCGGCGAGACATACACAGAAACCGTTCTGTTCTGTACCCGTCTCACCGAAGGACCAGCGATGCTCCGCACCACCACACCGACCGTTGCGCGCGCTCTCGCACGCGCGCTCTCTTCCGCAGCCGACCAGTGCTTCGGCCTCATGGGCAACGGCAACGCTCACCTCATCGACGCGCTGCTCGGGGAGGGCGTCGCCTACACCGCCGTCCGCCACGAGGCCGGCACCGTCGCAGCTGCGGACGCATACACCCGAGTCTCCGGCAGGATCGCCATCGCGACCACTACGTACGGCGCGGGGTTCACCAACGCGCTGACCGCACTCGCAGAGGCCGCGCAGGCGCGCACACCGCTCCTCCTGGTCGTGGGCGACGTGCCGACGACCGGCAGTCGTCCCTGGGATATCGACCAGGATCGCATCGCCGCCGGTCTCGGCGTCCCGACCTTCCGCGTCTCCGCGGACACCGTTGCCGACACCGTCGCCGAGGCGGTGACCGTCGCCCAGGGGAGCCGCCGTCCCGTCGTCATCGGGATCCCCTACGATCTTCCGACCTCGCCCGCCTTCGAGGCCTCCCCCGCTTCCCCGGCTTCCCCCACCTTGCGAGTGAACGAAGTTGGTTCTGATTCGAGCGACAATGAGCCAATTGTGTTCACTCGGCACCGCGGCGCGAAGCACGAGCACGAGCGGGCCGAGCCCGACGAGATCGCCGAGGCGGCCGCGCTTCTCGCAGGCGCCGAACGCCCGCTGATTCTCGCGGGGCACGGCGCCGCCCTCTCCTCCCCCACCATCGGCGACGACCTCGAGACGCTCGCTGCGCTGCTCGGCGCCCCGACCGCGACCACCGCTCTCGCGCGCGGCCTCTTCCCGCGACAGGAATTCGATCTCGGGGTCACGGGAGGGTTCGGCAGCGACGAGGCCATGCGCGTCATCGCCGACGCCGACACCGTACTCGTGGTCGGCGCGAGCCTGAACCAGTTCACCATGCGCTTCGGTGAACTCTTCGGCCCGGGCACATCGGTGATCCGGATCGACATCGACGCGGTCGACCCGCCGCGCACCGCATATGACATCGACCTCTCCCCGCTCCACGGCGACGCCGCGGAGACGGTGCGCGGGCTCATCGCAGCCGTCACAGGCATCGGGCGTCCGAGCAGCGGATGGCGGGAGCAGCTCGCTGAATCGCAGGCGTTCGCCGTGCTGCGCGCCCCAGCGGACGGATTCGCCGAGCATCTCGACGGCGTGTGCTCAGACGGCCGGCTCGACCCGCGATGCGTCGCCGCACGCATCGGAGCGCTCCTCCCCGCACGGTCGCACGTCACGACCGACGGCGGACACTTCCTCGGCTGGGCAAACATGTACTGGCCGGTGTCATCACCCGAGCGCCTCATCATGGTCGGCACCGCCTATCAGACCATCGGGCTCGGGTTCCCGACTGTGGCTGGCGTCGCCGCCGCGGCCCCTGATTCGACGATCGTCCTGAGCACGGGAGACGGCGGAGGACTCATGGCGCTCGCCGATCTCGAAACCGCGATACGCACAGCGGAGAGCTGCGTGATCGTGGTCTGGAACGACGGAGCTTACGGGGCGGAAGTCCACCTGTACGGGAAGATGGGCCTCGACGAAGGTCCGATGCTCATCCCCGATACGGACTTCGCCGGGGTCGCGACGGCGCTCGGGGCGACCGGAGTCAGGGTCACCTCGATCGAAGACCTCGACGCCCTCGCCGGGTGGACGTCGGATGGCGCCCGGGGCACGATCCTGCTCGACTGCCGGATCTCGCGCTCGGTCGTGGCCCCGTACCAGCGCGAGATCCAGCGGGTGAACGGCGTCGCCTGAGCGGCGTCGCTTCAGCGGATTCGCTGCAGCGGATCAGACGCGTGCCGTCTCCGTCGCAGCGGTGTCGCCCTCCGGAACTGGAGCGCGGCGCGGCGTGAGGAGCGACACGATCACCAGTGAGATCACCGCGACCGGGAGCGCGACCACCACCGAGGCCACCTGGTCGCCGGGCCCGAAGACCTCCCAGCCGATGGTGGTGAGTCCCGCTGCGATCATCGAGACGATCGCGCCCGCGGCGGTCGCCCGCTTCCAGAAGAGCGCCGCGATCACGACGGGCGTGATGGCGGCACCGTACATCGTGTAGGCGTACATCTGCAGGGCGAGCAGCGTCGGGAAGAACTGCACCATCACGTACCCGAGGATCGCGATCACTGCGACGCCCACACGACTGACGAGGAGCTCACGGCGCTCCGCACCCGGCCGTTCGCGTCGAGCCGTCCCCGGCCGGAACACGAGGTCGTAGACGATGTTCCCCGAGCACGTGAGCAAGTAGGAGGAACCGGTGGTGACGATGATCGCCAGGGCGGCGGTCAGGATCACGGCGCCGATGATGGCGGGCGTGAACTCCCCCGCGGCGAGACCCAGGATCGCCATGTCGGGATCCGATCCGGGGTTCACGATCGTGGCGCCTGAGGCGAGGAGGATGATCGGAGCGACGACCAGTGCGGTGCCGAAGAAGAAGACGAGGATCGCCTTGAACGCAGTGGCGGGATCCTTCGCGGCGCCGATGCGCTGATGCATGTTCTGGTCCCCGAGGACCAGCAGGAACAGCGGCAGGAAGTAGCCGAGGATCTGGACCGGGTTCAGAGTTCCGGTGAGTGTCTTGAAGGCGGGATCGAGCTGGTTCACGTATCCGCCGACACCCCCGATGTCGTTGACGAAGACCCAGACGAGCGCTGCACCGAGTCCCAGCACGACCAGGATGGACGACAGGAAGTCCGTCCATGCGACCGACTTCAGCCCGCCCGAGAGGGCGAGGAACCCGATCAGGATCAGCGCAACGATCGTTCCCTGCACTTCGCTGAGCGGAGTGATGAGGCTGAAGATGTACCCCGCACCGGTGAACTGGTATGCGGCGATGCCGATGAACGCTACGAGCACGACGACGGTACCGATCACGCTCGTCGCCGGCCCGAATCGGGCGCGGAACAGCTCGGGCACCGTGTTGAACGAGTTGGTGCGAATCCGGCGCGACATGAGCGCGAGGAAGATGATCCCGACAAAGGTCCCCATGAAGAAAAAGATTCCTGGCAGCGGGCCGTTGCTGAAGACGAAGCTCGCCCCGCCGATGATGGAGCCGGAGCCGACGAAGGTGGCGAGGAGCGTACCGCCGAGCACGAATGTCGGGAGCGAGCGACCGGCCATGATGAAGTCGCTGCCATCCTGCATCGACTTCTTACGCGAGAACCAGGCGGCTACGACGATCATCAGGATGATGTAGCACACGAGAACGACAATGTTGGTCGTGGACATGAATATTCCTCAGGAAGGGGACAGGGTCGAGCCCAGTATGTCTTCAACGAGTCCAATATGCAAAGATTTTTGCACGACAGCTGCGGTCGGCGCGGTTCAGTCTCCAGAAACGATGCCGAGCTCGCCCCAGAGCTCGTCGGCCTCCCGCAGACTGCGCTCGGTGCGATCGCGGTCGAGGTCGGCGAGCGCGTTGAGCACCGCCTGCACGGCCGATACCGCCGGGATGGACGACGGCAGATACCTCGCCCCTTCGCTCGGCACCGTGAGGACCACGTCCGCGAGTCCCACCGCCGGGGTCGTACGGTCGGCGAACGCAACGATCGGCACCCGTCTGGCATGCGCGAACTTGGCGAGTCTCGGGACGATCGCTGCAGTCTTCCAGATGTTGAAGATGATCAGCGTGTCCTCCGGCCCGAGCTTGCGCACCGCATTCATCTGGGTGGACGCCGAACCGTAGGGCAGCTCGAAATCGTAGCCCAGCAGCTGCGCGTTGTGCGCGAGCACGTTCGCCGGAGCCAGATACGTCCCGGTCGCCAGCACGACCGTTCGCCGGGAAGCCGCCAGCCGCTCCGCTGCTGCGGCAACCCGCTCCTCGTCGAGCGACTCCGCGAGGGACTGGAGTGCCCGCACGTCCTGCTGCACGGAGAACCGCGGTCCGCTCTCGGCACCGACTGCGGGAGCCGGGGCGAGCACGGTGTCCGCCCCGAGCTGCGCGAGATAGTGCCCGCGGTAGTCGAGGATGAAGTCGGGCCAGCCGCGAAACCCGAGGAACTGCGCGGCCCTGGTGACCGTGGCGATGTTCACCTCCGCGAGCTCGGACATCGCCTGCACCGTCGAGAACGCCGCGACCTGCGGGTTCCTCCTGAGCACCTCGATGATTCGGGATGTGGCCTGCGGCACACGGCGCTCGGCGACGAGACCGTCGATCCAGCGGGAGAGATCATCAGTCATGTTTTGCAAAGTCCTTTGCAATTGCTTACCGTGGTCAAGTGAACGCCGACGGACGGCACCCGTGTCGGCGCAGGAGCGAAAGGCGAAGCAGTGAAACTCGAGGCCCCCACGTCAGCGATCACCAACGTCCGGATTCTCGATCCGGAGACCGAACGCATCTCCGAGCCGACGACGATCCGCATGTCCGGCGATCATATCGCGTCGGTCGGCGGCGACGCGGACGCTGACGCGCTCGATGCCGCAGGCCGGATTGCGATGCCAGGACTCATCGACTGCCACGTGCACGTTCTCGCCAACACCCCCGATCTCGGGAGTCTCGGTGACGAGTCGCCCGCCTATCTCACCGCCTGCGCTATCAACACCATGCAGGGCGCGCTGCGGCGGGGGTTCACGACGCTTCGCGACGCGGGAGGGGCCGACTTCGGCCTGGCCAGGGCCGCCGCCGAGGGGCTGTTCGTCGCACCGCGTCTGTTCTTCGGCGGGAAGTCTCTCTCCCAGACCGGGGGTCACGCCGACATGCGGGCCCCGGGGTCGACGGTCATGGACAATCATCAGTGCTGCCCGCACATCGGCATGGTCTGCGACGGCGTCGACGAGGTCAGGCGCGGCGCCAGGCAGCAGTTCCGCACGGGTGCCGACCACCTCAAACTCATGCTGTCGGGCGGCGTCGCATCCCCCACTGACCGCGTCGACTCCACCCAGTTCTCCGACGAGGAGATCCGCGCCGCCGTCGAAGAGGCCGAGGCCGCGAACCGCTACGTCCTCGGCCACGCCTACACCGCGCGTGCCATCAACCGGGGGCTGCGGCTCGGTGTCCGCTCCATCGAGCACGGGAACCTCCTCGACGAGGAAACGGTCAGCCTCTTCGTCGAGCACGATGCCTTCCTCGTCCCGACGCTCGTGACCTACCAGCGACTCAAGGCCGACGGTGCTCGGCTCGGGCTGCCCGAAGCCAGCCAGCAGAAAGTGGATGACGTGCTGGGGGCGGGGCTCGCGGCGCTGCGCCTCGCCGACGAGGGCGGCGTGAACATCGCCTACGGGTCCGACCTGCTCGGAGAGATGTGGCACCATCAGAGCCGCGAGTTCGAGATCCGAGCGCAGGTGCAATCGGCCGGCGCGATCCTGCGCGGGGCGACGACCGTTGCCGCGCGTCTGCTGCAGGCGGAAGGCGAGCTCGGGGTCATCGCCGAGGGCGCACGCGCCGACCTGTTGCTGCTGGAATCGAACCCCCTCGAGGACGTGACCGTTCTCGCACGCCCGGAGGAGAGCATTCACCGTGTGATCAGTCGAGGATCAGCGGTCGCTCCCTGACCTCGCCTACGGGGTCGGGTCCTTCGGGACCTCGGCCTCGGCGGTCAGCGGCTCGGCGATGTCTTCGAGCTGGGCCCCCTCGGCTTTCACGCCGAGCACCAGCTCGGCGATACCGCCGATCGCCATGACTGCCGCGCTGATGAAGAACCCGAGCGCGACAAGGCCGACATCTCCCGATTCGATGAAGCGGCCGAACAGCAGCGGCCCGATGATCCCGCCCAGCGCTGTGCCGACGGCGTAGAAGAAGGCGATTGCCAGGGCCCTGGTCTCCATCGGGAAGATCTCGCTCACCGTGAGGTAGGCCGAACTCGCCCCGGCTGAGGCGAGGAAGAAGCACGCCATCAGCACCGCGAGGAACGCCCACTCGTTGTCACTGTGCATGAGGATGAACGCGAGCAACACCGCGATGACAGCGGACCCGAGGTAGCTGATCGCGATCATCGGCTTCCGTCCGACGGTGTCGAACAGCCTCCCGAGGAGCACCGGCCCCAGAAAATTCGACACGGCCCAGAACACGAGGAAGACCGGCACGATACCCGCCGCGACACCGAAGTAGGAATTCATGAGCGTGCCGAGGTTGAACGTGATCCCGTTATACAGGAATGCCTGCCCGACGAACAGCGCCAGCCCGAGGACCGCCCGCTTCGGGTACTTCTGGAACGCGACCTTCGCGATCTCGGTGAACGGGATCGCGTGCCGCTGCCGGATCGTGAGCGTCCGGTCATCATCGACGGGCTCGAGGGCATCCGTTCCCGATTCCTCCTCGACTTCGCGTTCGATGGAGTCCACAATCGCCTCGGCCTCCTCCTCCCGCCCGTGGATGAAGAGCCACCTCGGACTCTCGGGCACGTGCCTCCGCACGATGAAGATGAGCAGCCCGAGCACCGCTCCGATGCCGAAGGCGATGCGCCAGCCGAGATCCTTCGCGAAGAGATTCTCGTCGAGGAGCAGGATGACGAGTCCGGACCCGAGCGCCGCCCCCAACCAGTACGAACCGTTGATGATGAGGTCGACGCGGCCGCGAACCCGTGCGGGGATGAGTTCGTCGATCGCCGAGTTGATCGCAGCGTACTCACCGCCGATGCCCGCGCCCGTGACGAATCGGGCGATGTAGAAGTACCACGGGGAGAACGCGAACGCCGTCGCGACGGTGGCGAGCACGTAGATCACGAGCGTGAGGATGAACAGTTTCTTCCGGCCGAACCGGTCGGTGAGCTGGCCGAAGAAGAGCGCACCCACGCACGCGCCGAGCACGTAGATGGCCGCGGCGATCCCGATCTGGCCGGCGCCCAGTTCGATGCCACTGCCATCCTCGGTCAACCGTGCCGCAACGCTGCCCACGATGGTGACTTCGAGGCCGTCGAGGATCCAGACCGCCCCGAGGCCGATGACCACCCGCCAGTGGAAGCGGGTCCAGGGCAACCGGTCGAGTCGTGCCGGCACCTGCGTACGGATCGTGCCCAGTTCGCTGCGCGGCATCATCGGCCTCCTGCACCCCTGGCGAGGCGCCACAGGCGCAGCGGCAGGAGTCCGAGCAGCGGCGCACGGCGCCCCATCGACTCGCGACCGTCCCGATCGAACGCCGCAGCGTAGCGTTCCGCTTGCTCGGGCGAGACGTAGGTCTTACTCCCGCCGGCGCCGCAGCTTCGATCGCACTCCCACCTCATCGTCCGGTCCTCGGCTCGAAACCGGAACCGATGCCCCACCCATCGACACGCCATCATGGCGGTGACGGTACGCCTCGCCACCGGTTTAGGCACACCCCTTGCCGAACCCGCGAGAGAGGATTACGCTTTCACCGCTCCACGAGTGCTCATCCGGAACCGCTGATCCGGTGCCTCAGAGCGCACGCAGGATCACTGCGCTGCCCTGGCCTCCTCCTCCGCAGATTCCGGCAGCACCGAGCGTTCCCGGTCCCGCCTGCGCAAGTCTGCGCGCGAGCGTCCCGACGATGCGCGCCCCCGAGGCGCCGATCGGGTGCCCGAGAGCGATGGCGCCGCCGCCCGGATTGACGATTTCAGGATCCAGGCCCAGTTCGCGCGCCGACTGCACCCCGACAGCCGCGAACGCCTCGTTGATCTCCACGACGGCGAGCTCTCCCGCCGACGCAGCGTCGTCGGTCTTCACCAGCGCCGCATCGATCGCCCGGGCGGGTTGCGCGTGGAGGTGCGTGTCGGGTCCGGCGACGAATGCGGTTGCCTCGACGCTGGCCATCGGCGTGAGCTCGAGTCGCTCCGCTGCGGTCGCGCTGATGAGCACGAGTGCTGCCGCACCGTCGGTGATCTGCGAGGCATTGCCCGCGGTGATCGTGCCGTCCTGCGCGAACGATGGGCGCAGCGCGGCGAGCGACTCGGGTGTCGTGTCGGGGCGCACCCCGTCGTCATCAGCGATCACCGTGTCCCCGCGACGTGAAGTGAGCGTGATCGGCTCGATCTCGCCCGCGCGGAACTCCGCAGCCTCAGCTGCACGTCGATGCGAAGCCGCTGCGAAGGCGTCCTGCTCTGCTCGCGTGAGACCGAGTGGCCCATTGCCCTGTTCGGTGAGCACACCCATCGCGGCGCGATCGAACGCGTCGGAGAGCCCGTCATGCTCGACGGTGTCGCGCAGCTCGGAGGATCCGAACTTCGTTCCCCCGCGGATCTGCGCGACATGCGGAGCGAGCGTCATCGATTCCTGGCCGACAGCGACGACGACGTCCGCCTCACCGGCACGGATCAGCCGCGCGGCCTGCGCCACCGCCTCCATACCCGACAGGCACACCGCGTTGAGGGTGATGGCCGGCACGGTGAGCGGCACGCCCGCGCCCACGGCAGTCTGTCTGGCCGGGTTCTGACCGGCACCGGCCTGCAGCACCTGGCCGGCAATCACCTGATCGACCTCATCGGGCGCGATTCCCGCCCTGCGCAGAGCCGCCCCCGCCGCGTGAGCCCCGAGCGCGGTCGCCGGAAGCGCCGCCAGCTGTCCGGTGAACTTCGCGAACGGCGTCCGAGCGTATCCCGCGATCAGCACCGCATCACCCGCGCTCACGAGAGCACCTCCGACCCCTCATCCAGATCGACGGAGAAGCTCGCACCGGTGCACGCGCGGATCTCGTCCACCTCATGTCCCGGTGCGAGGCGCCTCAGCACGAGCGCGTGATTGATCACATCGAACACGGCGCGGTCGGTGATGATCCGATCGACCACACCGACACCCGTGAGCGGAAGGTCGCACTCGGCGACGATCTTCGGCGTGCCATCCTTGGCGACGTGATCGGTGATGATGATGACGCGGGGAGCTCCGGCGACGAGATCCATGGCCCCGCCCATGCCTTTGACGAGCTTCCCCGGAATCGTCCAGTTCGCGAGGTCGCCGTTGCCCGCGACCTGCAGCGCCCCGAGGATCGCGGTCTGCACATGACCTCCGCGGATCATGGCGAATGACGTGGCGGAGTCGAAGATACTCGCGCCGTCAGCAAGGGTCACCGTCTGCTTGCCCGCGTTGATGAGGTCGGCGTCCTCCTCGCCGTCGAGGGGAAACGCCCCCATCCCGAGAATGCCGTTCTCGCTCTGGAGCTGGACGCTGACCCCATCGGGCAGGTGATTCGCCACGAGCGTCGGGATCCCGATGCCGAGATTCACGTACTGCCCGTCCTCGAGCTCCGCCGCGGCCAGCGCGGCCATCTCATCGCGATTCCACATGGTCACGCCCCTTTCCGCTCGCGCACTGTGCGCTGCTCGATGTCCTTCACCGGGTCCTCGACGACGACCGTGCGCTGCACGAAGACCCCCGGAGTATCGATGCGCTCCGGGTCGAGGTAGCCCTCACGGAGGTGCTCTACCTCGGCGACCGTCACCCGCCCAGACATCGCCGCGAGCGGATTGAAGTTCCGAGCGGTGAGGCGGTAGCGAAGATTACCCTCTGCGTCGCCCTCATATGCTCGCACGAGTGCCAGGTCGGCGACGATGCCTCGCTCCAGGATGGCCCGCTGTCCGTCGAACTCGGCCACGGGCTTGCCCTCGGCGATCGGGGTGCCGACGCCCGTCGGTGTGTAGAAGGCGGGTATCCCCGAGCCACCTGCCCTGAGACGCTCGGCGAGGGTGCCCTGGGGGACGAACTCCACCTCGAGCGTGCCGTCGAGGTACTGGGATGCGAAGAGCTTGTTCTCACCGACGTACGATGCGAGCACGCGAGAGACCTGCGCGTTCTCAAGCAGTACGCCGAGGCCCTTGCCGTCGACGCCCATGTTGTTCGACACGATGGTGAGGTCCTTCACCCCCGTCTCGCGGAGCGCGCGAATGAGGTTCGTCGGGATACCGCAGAGCCCGAATCCGCCCACCGCCACCGTCATCCCGTCGCGCACGACTTCGGCGAGCGCGTCGACTGCGCTGTCTCGGAGTTTCGTGGCCACCCTCGGCCTCCTTCTCATCGTCAATGATGCTGTACGACGTCCACCATGCGGTCGAGCATCGATCTTCCTCTGACCCTAACTTGACAGGGTTTGCAGAAGCCGCTCGGATCGAAATCTGCTCACACCTCGGGCAGAAGCAGTAGTATCGTCCACAATATGGACACTGGAACTCAGGTCGTGAGCAAGATCGGGGCAGTACTCAGAACACTGAGCGCATCGATGCCCGAGGGCGCCGGGACGACGACCGTGGCCGGTGCGTCCGGGATCACCCGACCGACGGCTCATCGCCTGCTGACCGCACTGGCGGCAGAAGGATTCGTGGACCGGGATCAGGGGACCGGCCGGTGGCTACTCGGGCCCGAGCTCTACCTCATGGGTTCCGTCGCCGCGGACCGCTACGACATCACGGACATCGCGCGCGAACACCTGCAGGCCCTCGCGGCGGCGACCGGTGAGAGCGCATTCCTCTCCGCCCGTCGAGGCGATGAGACCGTGTGCCTCTCGCGACGCGACGGCAGCTTCCCGATTCGGTCCTTCGTCCTCTACGAAGGCAAGCGGTTTCCGCTCGGAGTGGCGTCCGCGGGCGCAGCAGTGCTCGCCTTCGAATCAGACGACTGGATCGACCGGTATCTCGACCGCGCATCACTCGAGGCGGAGCACGGAGCCGCGCACACCCCCGCTGCAGTGCGGGCCCGGATCGCGGAGACGCGTCAACTCGGCTACGCCGTGAACCCCGGTCTGATCGTAGAGGGGAGCTGGGGGCTCGGCGCAGCGGTGTTCGACCCGGCGGGCAAGCCGGCCTGGGCGCTCAGTCTCACGGGCATCGAGTCACGGTTCACCCCTGCGCGTCGCAGCGAGCTCGGCCGGCTTCTCCTCCAGCACGCGCACCAACTCACCGAGCGTCTGCGAGGGCGGTAAGCGGACTCCCCTTCGTCCCCAGACCTCGCTTCCGGCCACTCACCCGCGGGTTTTCCACAGATTCACCATTACGCACCCCACGAGACGTGTCAACCACTATCGTGGTGTTCAGAACGAGGCCGATTTTATGTGGCTCAGCCTGTGGGCCCCGCCATGCTGACCGAAATGAGGGATACCGATGACCCCAGACGACTGGATCACGTTCGCAACGCTCCTGACCCCAATCCTCCTCTTCCCGTGCCTCCGGTCACAGTTGCACTCGCTCGAACTCAAGGTGATCAGCAGGAGAGGATGACCGCATGAACTCGCTCACCGGATCGATCGACACGCTGGCTGGCGTATCGACCTTCATCACTCTCGTCGTCGGCGTTCTCTCGATCTTCGTTTTCTACTTCCGAGGAAAGAAGGCCGTGAAGCAGCACGTGTCGAAACAAGTCGGTGAGCTCTCACTGCAGATCTCAATGGGAGACCAGGTTCTCGGCGAGCGCATCGCCTCCACGGAGAAGGTGCTCGAGACCGCCACCCAAGATCTCGGCGGCAGAATCGACACCGTCGAACGCAACCTCAACACCAAGATCGACACCGTCGAACACAACCTCAACACCAAGATCGACACCGTCGAACACAACCTCAACACCAAGATCGACACCGTCGAACACAACCTCAACACCAAGATCGACACCGTCGAACACAACCTCAACACCAAGATCGACACCGTCGAACACAACCTCAACACCAAGATCGACACCGTCGAACACAACCTTCGCGACAAGATTGCTACCGAAACCACCGCTCTCGGCGACAGGATCGACCACATGAACCAACATCTACAGATCCTCGACCACCGAGTATTCGCTCTCGGCACACGCTGGGGCGCCTGGAGCGAGGGGCCCGACGCGAACAGGAAACCCCAGCAGACCATCCCGGAGCGGCGTCAGACCGACTCATAGGGCACGGAAGCGATCCACCCCCGCATTCACCCGCGCGTGGCCTCCAAGAACACCTCGTACATCGCATCGCGGTCTGCCTGCCGGCCGGTGAACATCCCGAACGAAGCGACCGCCTGGCCAACCACCATCCGGCCACCCCCGAACACCCTGCACCCCAGAGCCTCAGCCGCGCGCACGAGGGTCGTCTGCAGCGGACGGTACACGACATCGCCGACCCAGAGTCGCGAATGCAGTGCACCGACATCGACCGGACTCGCATCCGACACTCCAGTCATACCGATCGGGGTGCTATTCACGAGACCGTCCGCCAGCCGGACGGCCTCCGGCGCTTCATCGAGTCGCAGCGCCACCATGCGCGACCGATCGAACTGTGCGGAAAGTCGATCGATGAGCGCGGAGACGCGCTCCCGATCGACATCCGCGATCGACAGACGCTCGGCCCCCGCCTGCAGAAGCGAGTACGCCGTGGCCGCCCCGGCGCCGCCCGCCCCCAACTGCACCACGTGCCCCATGCGGGTCGGTGCGCTCTCGGTGCGAATGGACGCCAGCGCCTCACTGAAACCGAGGTGATCGGTGTTCATGCCGATCGCCTGTCCCTCCCGGAACACCACCGTGTTCACGGCGCCGAGCAGTTCGGCATCGGGAGTGAGCTCGTCGAGCGCCGGGAAGATCGCTTGCTTCGCGGGGTGCGTGACGTTCAGCCCGTTGAAGCTCATGCGTTGCGCCTCACTCACGAGAGCGGCCCAGTCGGGTTCTGCGACCCCCATCTGCTCCGAGTCGAGCAGGCGATAGAGGAGCGGGAGTCCCTGCCGCTGCGCCTCGCTCTCCTGCAGGAGGGGCGACATGGACCCGCCGATGTTCTCTCCCAGCAGACCGAGCAGCCAGCTCTGCGCATGCGCGCTCCTGGGCCGGTCTTCCTGAGCGGTCATGCGTCGGCCACGATTCCGGCCGCATGCACCATTGATCTCGCGCGTTCGAGGAGGTACCGTGCGTACCCGACCGCGCCGAGCTGCTCGAACAGTGGCGCATTCGGCACCTCGACACTGATCGGCAGGCCCGAGGGCACCGCGCGAATCAGGTCGAGGAGCGGCAGCTCCCCGTCCCCCGGAGGGAGTCTGAAGGCACGCGACTCCACCTTGCGCGGCTCCCCGTCGGCGGTCATGCCGCGCGGCAGCGGTCCTGAGATCTCGAACTCCTGCGGAGTCTCGAGCGGGGCGTCGCACAGCTGGAGCACGGGGACCAGGGCCGGATCGAGTGTGGCCACGTCAGCCGGCGAGTCACCGCCACGGCGAAGGTGCAGCGGGTCGACCAGCACGGCGGCACCGGCCGCATCGGCAATCTGCGCGGCCACGGAGATCGTGTGCACGGCGTTGTAGCTGATCGGTTCGAGCGTCGGAAGGATCCCGAACGATGCCGCATCGGCCACGAGCTCGGCAAGCGTGTCGATGATGCGGTGCTCGTCGGGGTCCTGACCCGCGAGGCTCAGCGTCGTCGCGCCGAACGCCGCACCCGCCTCGAGCATCGGCAGCCAAGCCTCACGCCCGGTGGCTCCATCGAGAGAGAGGAACTCGATGTCGCGCACCGCGACACCGGTGTCTGCCATCGCGGCACGAACAGCCGTGGACATCGCCGAACTCGGCCGCATGTCGGCGATCGACTCTGTCGGCGTCGCACCGCGCACCCGCACTCCGACGAAGTCGAACCCCGCCTCGGCCGCCACGCGGATCAACTCATCGGGTTCCAATCCCAGCAAACTGAGATGTGCGAGACCGAATTCCGTCATGCTGAATCCTCCTGGTTCGGTGCCTCCAGCCGCACGGGCTCACCCGAGGCCGCGGAAGCGTACATTGCCGCCATGGTGCGGAGCGAGCGCAGCGCATCCGCTCCGGTCACCGCAGGTTCCTTGCCCGCGCGGACCGCCTCCACGAACTCCGTGATCTGCAGTGTGTGAAACGGGGTGAGCGCGGCGTGGACGTCGCTGAGCTCCGCGTCAGGGAGCACTCGCGTCGGGAAATCGTATCGGGCGTCCCCGGGAACGGTCCACACGTCGGTGATGGCCTCCTGCCCTTCGGGATACTCGAGCAGACCCACGGTCGCACCGTTCCGACCGGTCATGGCGATCCGCTCTCCGTGACCTGGAGAGAGAGCCGTCGAGGCGGTGAACTGCGCGATCGCGCCGTTTGTGAATCGCAGTGTCGCCGCCAGGGTGTCCTCGACCTCGATCACGTCCCCGTGGACGAAGCGATCGGAGGCCGCCATCACCCACTCGACCTCGCCGAGGTACCACTGGAGCAGGTCGAGATAGTGGATCGCCTGGGTCATGACGACGCCGCCCCCGCTCGACCAGTCTCCGCGCCAGGGAGCGTCGGTGTAGTAGCTCCGATCACGGTGCAGCAGGACTTCGACCCTGGCGAGCATCGGCTCGCCCACAGTGCCGTCGTCGAGCGCTGCACGGATCCGCTGTGCGGCAGGCCAGAACCGGCGCTGGAACACCGTCCCGAAGGTGACCCCCGCCGAGCGACAGGCGCTCACCATGCGTTCGGCGGCGGCCACCTCCGCCGCGAGCGGCTTTTCGCAGAGCACGTGAGCGCCCGCGGCCGCGGCCTCGATCACGGCCTCCTCGTGGACCTGGTGCGGTGTGCAGACGCTCACGACGTCCACGCCAAAGGCGAGCATCTCGCCGAGGCTGTCGAATACGCTCGCGACCCCGTGCCGAGCGGCGAAGTCGCGAGCGCGATCCGGATCGACGTCGGTGCACCCGGTGAGTACAACACCCGGCTGAGAGCCGAATGCGGCCGCATGGTTTCCGGCGATCGCGCCGCAGCCGACGATGCCGACTCGAAGCGGGGTGTCGCATGCTGCGCTCATGGGATGCTCATCCTCTCCGTTCGGACAGTGCTCGTGATCTTCAGACCTCAGGCGGCGGACTTGAGGCCGAGCTTCGCCGTCGGAACGCGGAAGGTCTCGCGGCTCAGCACGGCGCAGAGACCGGAGATCGCCACGCACACGGCGGAGAAGAGCGCCACGCCCAGCCAGTTGCCGGACTCACCCGAGATCGACTGCGCGATGGCGGGAGTGAACCCCGCGACCAGCAGACCGAGCATCAGGCTGACCGCCATGCCGCTGTAGCGGACCTGGGGCGGGAACTGCTCCGGGAAGTACGCGGGGTACACGCCATTGCTCATGGAGTACGCACCGGCGATGAGCAGGATGCCCAGCACCCAGATGAGTACCGTATCCCCCGGCCCGCCGGCGTTGAGCGCCCAGAGGAACGCGAAGATCAGGACCACCTGGCCGACCGCGCCGGTCACGAAGATCGGCTTGCGCCCGATTTTGTCGGAGAGGTGGGCCCACATGGGGATCGCGGCGACGGCGATGAGGTTCGCCACGCTGATGAGGAGCAGCATCTCTCCGCGGTCGATCCCGGAGATCTCGACGCCGTACGCCAGCGTGAAGACGTTTACCATCGTGTTGACCATGGTGAAGAGGCTCATGCCGGTCACCAGCGCGAACGCCTTCGGGTGATTGCGGAGCACCTCGAACATCGGCACCTTGACGACCAGGTTGTTGCTCTTCGTCTCTTCGAAGACCTCGGGCTCATCGAGCGTGCGACGGAGCAGCAGGGCGACGGTGGTGACCACGATGCTCAGGAGGAACGGGATGCGCCACCCCCAACTCATCTGAGCCTCCTGCGGCAGCATGGCGATCGGGATGAAGACTGCGGAGGACATGACGATACCGAAGGTCACACCCGCGAGCGTCCAACTGGCGAAGAATCCACGACGGTGGTCGGGCGCGTGCTCCATGGAGAGCGAAGCCGAACCGGGGGACTCGCCGCCGGCCGAAAGTCCCTGCGCGAGACGGAGCACGACGATGATGATCGGAGCCCAGATGCCGATCTGCTCATAGGTGGGGATCACACCGATGATGAAGGTGGAGACGCCCATCAGCACGAGCGTCGCGATCAGCACCTTCTTGCGGCCGATCACGTCTCCGAGCCAGCCCCACATGATCGCGCCGAGCGGACGAGTGACATAGGCGACGCCGATCGTGGCAAGGGCGAACAGCTGCCCGCCGGTACCGGCGTCGGGGAAGAAGAGTTCGCGAATGTACAGCGCCGCCGCGGTGGCGAAGATGAAGAAGTCGTAATACTCGAGCGCGCTTCCCGCGAAGCCCGAGATGGCGGCGTTGCGGGCATTCTTCCGCCGCTTCTCGGTCATCGGCACGGGGCCCTCATTGGGCAGCGTGATCTTCGGCTCTGACATGGTGTTCCTTACTCAGTCGAGCAGACCGGATCGCACGTCGTTGTGTGCTCCGCCGGTCGCTACGTTGCGGTGAAAACGTCGGCGTGTTCCCGGGCGAAATTGACCGGTCTCAGCGCGTCCTGTGCCGATTCAACGTGACGAAGATCTGATTGTCCAGCCGCAATTCCACGGTTGGTGAGTTACCGACCCCGCCGATTTCGCGAAACTTCCCCGAAACCATGCGCTTTACGAAAGCTTTTTCGCATAGCGGCTCTCAGCTAATCGTTACATTTCTACCCGGGGAACGCCTCTTCCAGCACGCGAATGGCCGCCGAGAGCCGATCGGACTCGCGGTCGCGTTTCCAGACTATGGCGTGCACGAACTCGACTGGATCCCCCGCGAGGTCGAGCCACGCGACGTGCGGCGGAAGCACCGGCAGGACTTCGCTCGTCATCATCGTGACCCCCACCTCGGCCGAGACAAGCCCCAGAACGAGGAACGGATCACTCACCACCTGGGCGATCACCGGCGCGAACCCCGCCGCCTGGCACACCTGGACGACCAGCGCCGAAAGGGACGACGTTCCGTCCATGGGGTTCATGACGAACGGTTCATCCCGGAGTTCACCGATTGCGACGCGCTCACGGCCGGCCAGGCTGTGCTCGGAAGAGACCACCACCCCCAGCTGACGCCTGGCGAGTACGCGATAGGCGAGGTCGGGATCGGGTTCACCGAGAAGCCCGACGAACGCGAGATCGAGCTTTCCACCGCGCACCATGCGCATCCCGTCGTAGGTACGCACCCCGCCCTGCAGCGCCAGCTCGATACTCGGGTAGTCGCGGCGGAGCGACCGCGCCAGGAGCGGCAGGGTCTCATGGTTATGCATGCCGGAGAACCCGATGCTCAGGCGACCACTGACGGACCCTCCGGCGCTGCGGGCGGCGTCGGCTGCCGACCGCACATCGTCGAGGACGCGGTAGGCGTGCGGCAGAAGCGCTTCTCCCGCCGGAGTCAGCGTGACCGAACGCGTGCTGCGCACGAACAATGGCTCGCCGAGTTCAGCCTCGAGTCGGCGAATCGTCTGGCTGAGCGGCGACTGCGCGACGTGCAGGCGCTCAGCTGCCCGCCCGAAGTGCAGTTCCTCCGCCACCGCGGTGAAGGCCTCCAGCCACTTGGTCTCCATTGCGCCCCCTCGCCGAGCGTTGCAGGTCGCTCGCTCGCCGCCATCTTGATTAAGTTTGATTCTCGCTCAGTGTATGACGAATTGTTCATGAATCTCACTCAACGCTTGCGCCTGGACCGCACGCCGCCGACGATGAGTGAGGGAGCCCCCAGAACCGTGGGCCAGCGCGAAGGAGCACAGATGTCAGACCGACCCAGCGACGAAACATTCGATGTGATCGTCATCGGTTCAGGGGCGGGCGGACTGTCTACCGCGGTCACCGCGGCCCATCAGGGACTCGACGTTCTGGTGCTCGAGCGGGACCGTCTCTGCGGCGGCGCCACATCGCGGTCGGGCGGCTGGATGTGGGCCCCGCGCACCGAGTTCGCCCTCGCCGACGGAGTCGACGAATCGCTCGAGAGCGTGAAGACCTACCTGCGGGCGGCCGTCGGCGAGCACTACGACGAAGCACGCACCGACGCCTTCCTGCGGGCCGCTCCGGAGATGGTGTCCTTCTTCGAGCATCAGACCGCGCTCCAGTTCGTGCCAGGGTCGAAGATCTGCGACATCTACGGTGACCTCCCGGGCGCGGGAACCGGCCATCGATCGGTCGGCCCGAAGCCGGTCAACGGTCGCATCTTCTCGCGAGAGCTTCGCCGCATCATGGCACCGCAGTACTGGGAGACATCGTTCCTCGGGATGGGGATCATGGCCGGACCGGATCTCGCGGGGTTTCTCGCAGCGTCGAAATTCAGACTGAGCGGATGGATCCACTCGGCGAAGCGCGTGGCCCGTTACGCCTTCGACCTCCTGACGACCGGTCGCGGCATGCACTTCGTCAACGGCGTGGCGTTGACCGCGCGTTTGATGCAGTCGGCGGTGGATCGCGGAGTGGACATCCGCGTGCGCCACAACGCCGTGCAGCTCACCTGCGACGCAGCCGGACGCGTCACGGGCGTGGTGACGGAAACACCCCGAGGTACGCGACGCTTCACCGCACGCCGCGGAGTCGTGATCGCGAGCGGAGGGTTCTCCGCGAACCCGTCGATGCGACGCACGCTCTTCCCGCACAACCGGTCCGCCGACGACCACTGGACGCTCGCACCGCAGACCGCGGATGGCTCGGGGATCGAACTCGGCGAGTCCGTCGGCGGCGTCTTCGACGCGAGCGGAGCAGCCGCAGCAGCCTGGTGTCCGGTTTCGCTGGTGCCGTACCGCAGCGGGCGCACCGGTGTATTCCCGCACATCATGGATCGCGCGAAGCCCGGGTCGATTGGTGTGCGTCGCGACGGTACGCGCTTCGCCAATGAGGCCAACGGGTACTGGGACTACGTCGACGGGTTGAACGCGGCGACTCCCGACGGGGAAGTCGCCGAGGCCTGGCAGATCGCCGACGCGCGCTTCATCGCGCGCTACCCGCTGGGCTTCGCGATGCCGCGCCCGGTGCCGAAGTCTCCGCATCTCAGGTCCGGCTACCTGATCTCGGCACCGACGCTGACCGAGCTCGCCGACCGCTGCGGTATCGATGCCTCTCAACTCGTCGCCACCGTCGAGGCGTTCAACCGGAACGCGCGACAGGGTCAGGATCCGGACTTCGGACGCGGGTCCACGCCGTTCAATCGATACGGTGGCGACCCCGAGGTGCAGCCGAACCCTACCCTGGCTCCCATCGAGCACGGTCCCTTCTATGCGGTCCGCGTGGTGCAGGGATCGTTCGGGACCTTCGCAGGCCTCCGGACCGATGATCGGGCCCGCCTGCTCGACACCGACGGATCTGCAATCCCCGGCGTCTACGCCGTCGGAGTCGACCAGAAGAACCTTTTCGGCGGCCGCTATCCGGCGGGCGGCATCAACATCGGGCCGGCGATGACCTTCGGCTACCTCGCCGGTCTCGATCTCGCGGCGACCGAAGCACCTGCATCAGGATCCGCACCGGCAGCCTGACCACTCCCTCGGCCCCAGCACCACCCCTTCGAAAGGACCCCATGTCACTCTTCGCTGTCTCCTATCGCTACCTGCCAGGCACCGACGCAGGGCGGAACGAGCATCGCCCGGCTCACCTTGACTTTCTGCAGACCCTGTTCGACGACGGTCGCCTCGTCGTCAGCGGCCCGACCGAATCCGATGAACCCGGTGCACTGCTCATCATCCGTGGCGAGTCCGTTGATGCAGTCGATGCGCTCATGGCGGACGACCCGTTCGCAGCGCACGGGTTCGTCGAACGCACCGTGCGTGGCTGGACGCCCAAGTTCGGTGCCGTGCGGCTCGCCGCGGCCTGAAGGAGACACTGATGCGCGCGATACGCACCACGGCCCGCGAAACGCTCGAGTATGTCGACGTTCCCACTCCGGCGCTCGGTCCAGGCGAAGCGATCGTGCAGATCGCGCACGTCGCACTCTGCGGCACCGACCTGCACATCTGGGAGGACGACTACGCATCCGAGCTCCCGCTCGTGCAGGGGCACGAACTCTCGGGGACGGTCGTCGCCGTCGCCGACGATGTCTTCACGCTCACCATCGGTGATGCCGTGGCCATCGACCCGCTCATCAGTTGCGGCGAGTGCCGCGCGTGCCGCCGAGGTCGCTCGAACGTCTGCCCGAGGCTGACGGTGCTCGGATGCTACACGGACGGGGGCCTGGTCGAGCGGATCGCCGTGTCCGCCGATCGGCTCCACCGGGTACCCGACGACGTGCCGCTCGATCTCGCGGCGGTCGCTGAACCGGCCTCGATCGCACTCCAGGCCGTGTCCAGAGGTCGAGCTTCAGCCGATGACGTCGTGCTCGTGCTGGGAGCTGGGCCCATCGGTCTGCTCGCCACCCTCGCCCTCGTCGATCTCGGAGCGACGGTCGTGGTCGCCGATGTCGTCGCCGATCGACTCGAACTCGCTCGAACGTTCGGTGCGGCGAAAACCGTGCTCGTCGATGCCGCGGAGACGTTCCCGGGTCATGCGGGATCGATCACGCTCCGCGAGCTCACCGAGGGCGAGGGCCCTGACGTCGTCATCGAAGCAACGGGGGTGCCGGTATCACTCGAGAACGCCCTCCGTACCGTGGGGGCCGGAGGACGCGTCGTGCAGGTCGGCATCTCGACCAGGCCCGCCGCCTTCCCACTGAATCTCCTGGCGTTCACGGAGGTCGACCTCCTCGGGAGCCGGAACAGCACCGGGCTCATCCCTCGAGCGCTGCAGCTGATCGCCGCGTACCCCGCGCACGTTCGTGAGCTCATCACCCACCGCTTCCCCGCGCAGGACCTCGATCGGGCGTTCCGCACGATGCGCGACCGCGACCAGCGAGTGGGGAAGATCCTCATCGAGATGCCGGTGTCATGAGCGCCACGATCTCCCGACTCACCGGCACCGTCATCACCCCGGCGGCCCAGCTCCCTTCCCGGACCGATATCGCGGTCATGGGATCGGGCGCCGCGGGTCTCGTCGCCGCCGTTCGCGCCGCCGACTCAGGCGCCCGTGTCGTGGTGCTCGAGAAGGCGGACCTGCTCGGTGGCACGACTGCGATCGGTGGCGGGGTGATGTGGCTCCCCGCCACCCGATGCGCCGCCGAAGCCGGATACTCGGATTCCCCCGCCGCTGCCGCTGCCTACTTGAGGGCGGCGACGGGCGGGCGGCTCGGAGGCGAGGAGATCGAGACGTACCTTGGCGGTGCGACCCGCGTCGCCGACTATCTGCTCGAGCACACACGAGTCTCGCTCAAGCCGCTCGCGCGCCCGGACTACCGATCCGACTGGCCCGGAGCGACGCGGGGCGGACGCAGCCTCGACAACGAGCCCTTCGACGTCTCGGTCGTGCCAGGGCTCGGTGAGGCGATCCGGCCGTCGTCGTACTTCCCGCCTCTCTCCATGGCCGAGCGGGACGCTCTCGACGGTCGGGCACCGGATCCGGGGCTCCTCGCAGAGCGACGGGCCACGGGCGTCCGCACCATGGGCGGCGCCCTGGTCGCGAGTCTCGTCGCGACGGCTCTCGACCGCGGCGTCCTGTTCTCGACGGGATCGCGCGTGACAGGGCTCGAGCGACTCGACGGACCAGGAGACGACGAGTGGACCATCACGCTCGGCGGCAGTACGCACCGGATCGCGGCGACCTCGGTCGTCATCGCCTCCGGTGGATTCGAGTGGGATCCCGAACTGCAGCGAGCGTTTCTCCCGCACCCCGTCACGCCGATCTCCGCCCCGTCGAACACCGGGGACGGGCTCCGGCTCGGCCTCCGCGCGGGCGCAGCAGTCTCCGAGATGACCACATTCTGGGGCGTTCCCGTCATCACCCCGCCGGACAAGCGGGTCGATGGCCTCCCCTCCGGCCGGATGGGCAATGTCGAGATGACGCTGCCGGGGTCGATCACCGTCAATCAGGACGGACGCCGGTTCGTCAATGAGGCCCTCAATTACCACGATGCGAGTCGCGTGTTCGGCTCGATCGACCCACACCGGTTGACGCCCTCCGGCGATTCTGCGTGGCTTGTGTGCGACAACCGCTATCGCGAGCGCTATCCCATCGCCGGAATCGCGGCTGACGAGGATGTGAGCTGGATCGTCACGGCTCCCACCCTCACCGAACTCGCCGACCGGATCGGAGTCGATTCGGTCGGCCTCGCCTCACAGGTGGCACAGTTCAACGCGGATGCGCGGGCGGGTGCCGACCGTCAATTCTCGCGGGGATCCACTCCGCAGGATCGCTTCCTCGGCGACGACGCCGTCACCCCGAACCCCTGTCTCGCGCCCATCGACGCTCCACCGTTTTCGGCCGTGCGGATCCACGGCGGCACCCTCGGCACGAGCGGCGGCCTCGCCGTCGATGCTCGTGGCCGAGTGCTCGACCACGACGGTGAACCGATTCCAGGGCTCTTCGCCGCCGGAAACGCTGCAGCGACGATGTTCCGCGGCGCCTACCCCGGCGGCGGCGCCACGCTCGGCTCCGCCGTGGTCCGCGCGTTCGCCGTCGGGGAGGATCTCGCCAAGCGCCACCGTCACCTCCGAACCGCGCCGACTGCGCCAGACCTCGCCTCAGAGGAGGCTCCACGATGAATACCCGCTGCTCGCCGAAGATCCCACTCGCCACCGAGATCCCCTTCGCATCAGGAGAGCTTCCGCCCGGCCTCTCCGACGGCGACCGGCTCGACGTGCTCGTCGTCGGCGCTGGCGGCGCCGGCCTTTCCGCGGCGGTGTTCGCGACGGTAGCCGGCCTCAGCACGGCGATCGTGGAGCGGAGCTCCGTGGTGGGCGGCACAACGGCGTTCACGGCGGGAACCACTTGGGTCCCTGGCACCCGGCATGCCGCCGATGTCGGCGCGAACGACTCCCGTGACGACGTCTCTCGGTTTCTCGACGCCGCAGTAGGGCCCCACGCGCCCCGGGGGTTACGCGACGCGTTCATCGACCTCGGCCCCGAGGCGATAGCGGTGATGGAACGCGGCTCCTCGATCGCCTACCGCGCACGCCAAATCCACCCCGACTACCTCACGCAGCTCCCCGGCGCCCGCCTCGCGGGTCGGGCACTCGAGCCGCACCCGTTCGACGGGCGCGCACTCGGCGAACGGCTCGCGCTCGTACGGCCTCCGACTCCCGAATTCACCGTGTTCGGAGGGATGTCTCTCGAGCGCGATGACATCGGGCACCTCCTGGGCGCGCATCCCACCGATGAGTCGCGCGCGCATCTCCTCGCGCTCAGGCGCGCCTACCGAGACGCCGTCAATGAGCACGGACGCGATACTCGCCGGACCATGGGGAACGCGCTCGTCGCCGGACTGCTCCACACGCTCGATGAGCGCGCAGCTCCCGTGCTCACCCGCAGCGAGGTGCGTGCCGTGGTTCGCGACAACGACGGGTTGCTCGTCACGATCGCGGTCGGTATCGACGACCCCGAAACAGGCGGATCAGGCGAGATCGCGGCCGGCGCCGATCCGGACCTCATCACGATCACCGCACGTCAGGTCATCTTCGCGACGGGAGGGTTCAACCGGCACCCCGAGCGCCGCGCCGACCTCCTGCCCGGCCACCCGGACGAGTGGTGCCCCGGAGCTCCCGGACACACCGGGCAGGCACACGACCTGCTCGACGGCCTCGGGGGACACTACGGGCGCCGCGCGTTCTCACACGTCTACTATGCGCCGGTCTCGCGCCGGCGTCGGGCCGACGGCTCTTGGGCGGTCTTCCCCCACTTCGTCATGGACCGCGCGAAACCGCGCATGGTCGTCGTCGATCAGCACGGCCATCGGTACGTGAACGAGGCGACGAGCTACCACCTGTTCGGCGCCGAGATGGTGATGCACGACCACGAGGATCCCGGCACGGCGACTCCCTCGTATCTCATCACCGACGCCGAGGGGATGCGCCGGTACGGTCTCGGCGTCGTGCACCCGTTCGCGCGTCAGCGTACGCTCGACGGTTTCGTCGACGAGGGCTACCTCCTCCGCGCGGACACCATAGCCGGTCTCGCCGATCAACTCGGCGTGCCATCCTCAGCGCTCGAGCGCACGGTGTTGCGGGCGAACGAGACGGCGGCTGCAGGAGAGGACCCCGACTTCCATCGCGGGTCGAACGCCTACCAGCGGTTCAACGGGGACTCGGGCGCGGAGTCGGGCCACCCGAACCTCGGACCCCTCGCGTCTGCGCCGTACTTCGCCGTCCGTCTCTATCCCGGCGACATCGGCGCCGCGACGGGCTACGTCACCGACGCGGCGGCCGCCGTGCTCGACGCCTCCGGCGAGCGGATCGACGGCATCTACGCCGTTGGCAACGACATGCAGTCAGTCATGGGCGGAACATATCCGGCTCCCGGTATCACGATCGGTCCCGGCCTCGTCTTCGCGTACGCCGCGATCCGCGACATCGCGGGCGCCCCGTTGCCGGGTGCGGACACGGTCGAGCCGTTGCCCGGGTGGGACGCCCGCTGACCCGGCCTACGCGACCACCTTCAACCCGAGCGTCTCGGTCGGCACGTCCTTCGTCTCCTTCGCCGTGAGCGCGGACAGGGTGACGACGATGCAGATGATGCCGGTGAAGATCGAGATCGGCACCCAGCCGCCCTCCTGTGCACCGCCGAACGCAGCAACGATGGAGGGTGCGAAGCCCGCCATGAGGAAGCCCAGCTGGGTGCCGATGGCCATTCCGGAGAATCGGACCCGTGCCGAGAACATCTCGCCGTAGAACGAAGGCCACACGGCGTTGGCGGCGGCGTAACCGCACGAGAACGTCAGCACGGCGAGCACGAACACGAGGAAGGTGTTGTCGCCCGTCATCGACAGCATGTAGAAGGGCATGAAGACCGCGGAGGAGATCGCTCCGTAAATGAAGACCGGCTTGCGTCCGATCCGGTCGGCGAGCATGGCGAAGAGCGGCTGTGTGCCGAGCGCCACGATGTTCGCCACGACGACGAGCCAGAGGGTGATGCTCTCGGCAAGCCCGACCGCCACACCGTACGCGATCGCCAGGTTGCCGAAGACCGTCGAGACGGCGGCGATGAACGCGCAGAGCACCACGCGCAGCACGTCACGCCAGTGGTCGCGCATCAGCGGGATCAGCGGGATCTTTGCGATCTCGCCCGACGCCTTCGCATCCTCGAACGTGGGTGTCTCGTGCAGCGTGCGGCGAATGTAGAACGTGACGATGACGACCACGGCGCTCAGCCAGAACGGAATGCGCCAGGCCCACTCGTACTTGAACGGATTGTCGTCGTCGAGCAGCGTCACCGGGAGGAAGGCGAACGCCGCCAGGATCTGTCCGCCCTGCGTGCCGGTCAGCGTCCACGAGGTGAAGAACGAGCGCCGGTTGTCCGGCGCGTGCTCGAGCGAGAGCGACGACGCGCCGGCCTGCTCGCCAGCCGCGGACAGCCCCTGCATCAGGCGGCAGAGCACGAGCAGCCCAGGGGCCAACCAGCCGATCTGCTCGAACGTGGGCAGGCAGCCGATGAGGAACGTCGCAATGCCCATGAGCACCAACGTGAACATGAGGACTCGCTGCCGGCCGATGCGGTCGCCGTAGTGGCCGAGGATCACGGCGCCGATCGGGCGGGCGATGTACGCGAAGCCGAAGGTCGCCAGCGACATGACGAGCGCCGCATCGTCGCCGCTCGGAAAGAAGATGTGCGGGAAGATGAGGGCAGCGGCTGTGCCGAAGATGAAGAAGTCGTAGTACTCGACGGCGCTGCCCATGAAACTGGCGAGCGCGGCTCTCACCGGTGTCTTGCGTGGTTCCAGGGAATCCGCGGTTCGGGTGTCGGTCATGATCGCTCCTTCGTGGGGTGCTGGGCCTCTTCGTCGTCGATGAGGCGCTGGAATTGCTGGTGCATGCGTTCGAGGTTCGGCTCGAGTCCGGTCACGAGACGAAACGTGTCCGCAGCCTGTCCGACGGCCATGCGACCGCCGTGCAGCGTGCGGCATCCGCGCTCGCGCGCCGCCGTGAGCAGGGCGGTGTCGAGGGGACGGTAGACGATGTCGGCGACCCACTGGGTCGGGAGCAGCAGCTCGGGGTCGAACGGTAGACCGGGGTGCTGGTGCATGCCGATGGGTGTGCACTGCACGACACCGTCGGCGCGTGCGAGCACGTCGGGCAGGTCGCCGGGGCCGCTCCCCCGCACCTGTGCACCGTGCCTCGCGGCGAGCTCCGCCGCCAGAGCGGTGGCACGTGCGGTATCGACGTCGATGATCGTGAGTTCCCCCGCGCCCAAGCGGAGAAGCGCATCCGCGACGGCGGATCCGGCACCACCCGCGCCCACCTGAACGACGCGCTCCACCGGTGCGCCCGGTAACCCCTCCCGCATGGCGCGCTCGAACCCTGTCGTGTCGGTGTTGTACCCGACGCGGCCCTCAGCGGTGAAGCGCACCGTGTTGACGGCACCGACCGACGCAGCGATCGGATCGAGCCGGTCGAGCAGCGGGATCACCGCGATCTTGCACGGGTGGGTGATGTTGAGCGCATCGAATCCGAGACGCTCGGCCCAGTCGAGCATTTCGGGGAGCGCCTCGACGGTCAGCCCGAGTGCGTCGAGTGCGAGCGGCCGGTAGACGAGCGTCAGGCCGTGCGCGCGAGCCTCGGCCATCTGCATCGGCGGCGTGAGCGACGGCAGGACCCCATCACCGATGAGTCCCATCGCATACGCATGCCCCATTGTCATCGTGCTCCCGTCGTTGCGAGTCTTCCGTGCGTCATCGCACCCGTATCTCACCGGTAATGTACTCACCGGTACGTACATCATGCAATCGCTCGGCGAGGATGTCAAACACCACTTCCGAAACGGCGACGGGACCCATGAGCGCCCGGGCCTCGCTTGCACCGGCTCGGTCAACCCGAGATGATTGCCGTGTGGGAGAGAACGGCGGGAAACGGCGGGACGCTGCGCGTACCCGGGCCGAACTCCTGACCGAGGCGACCGCCGCATTCGCCGCCAACGGGTACTCGGGCACCGGCGTCGACGAGATCGCGGAGCGCAGCAGCACCACGAAGCGCATGATCTACTACTACTTCGGCAGCAAGGAACAGCTCTACCTCGCCGTGATCGAGAACGCCTATCGCGGCATCCGAGAGGCCGAGCAGGGCCTGCAGGTGGACGGCCTCGCCCCCGTCGAAGCGCTGCGCCGACTCGCCGAGCTCACGTATGACCATCATCTCGCCCATGAGGACTTCATCCGCCTCGTGGCGATCGAGAACATCCATCGCGGAAAGTTCATCAGTCAGATCGAATCGCTCCGCGAGCTCAACGCTCCGGCCCTCGACCTGCTCGATCAGCTGCTCGAACGCGGGCGCGAGGATGGGGACTTCCGCACCGACGTGGATGCGCTCGATGTCCACCTGCTCATCAGCTCCTACTGCGTCTTCCAGGTCGGCAACCAGTACACCTTCGGTCACCTCTTCGGCACCGACCTGCATGCCCCCGAGCGTCGCGCGCACCTGCGGTCGATGATCGGCGATGTGGTGGTCGCGTGGCTCACTCGCGGCGCGCGGAGAGCTGCGGACTGAGCTTCGGCTCCCGCTGATTCAGAGCAGACGCAGATCCGCCTCGATCGCAGCGGCGGTCTCGAGCGCTCTGGGAAGGTGGTGATCGCGCAGCCTCTCGAGCGAATCCCGGGTGGCACTCGTCGAAACGTTCAGCGACGCGGCGACACCTCCGTCTCGACCGCGCACGGGGACCGCGAGCGACCTCAGGCCGAGCTCAAGCTCGCCGTCGACGATGGCCCAGCCCTGCTCGCGGACTCGAGTGAGCTCGTCGATGACGGCGTCGACGTCGGTGATCGTGCGCTCGGTAAGCGCTTCCGGCGGGTGCTCCGCGAGCAACTCGCGGACTCTCGCGTCGGGCAGTTCTGCGAGCAGTACGCGCCCCATACTCGTGGTGGCCGCGGGGAATCGTGTGCCGATGGTGATGCCGATGGACATGATGCGCCGGGTGGGCACGCGGGCGACGTACACGATCTCGGTCCCGGCGAGCACCGCTGCGGAGACCGACTCGTCGACCTCGCGCGACAGTCCTTCCAGGTGGGGTTGCATCGTCTCGGGCAGGGAGAGCGCCGACAGGTAGCTGAAACCGAGCTCGAGCACGCGCGGCGTCAGCGCGAAGCGGCGGTCGTCAGACCGGACGTATCCGAGGGTCTCCAGGGTTCGCAGGAACCGGCGCGCCGCGGCCGGTGAGATCTCGGCTCGACGGGAGACCTCGCTCAGCGTGAGCTCGGCGTGCTCGGCGTTGAATGCGCGAATCACCGCGAGCCCGCGCGCGAGCGACTGGACGAAGTCGGTGTCGCGGGAATCTTCAGTCATCTGCCCTCCTCCGCCAGCATACGGGTCAGCAGAGCGATCATGAGGTCCTTCCCCCGCGGTTCACTCATGGCGACCATGAGCGTGCCCGCCGCGGGGCAGAGGCAATATGCATATCGTGCATACTGCTCTCACGGGCGTTGTCCGCATCCGGACGCATCTACCGCTCGAGCACCACCGCGAGGCCCTGCCCCACTCCGATGCAGATCGCTGCAACGGCGACTCCGCTCCCGCGGCGCTTGAGTTCCTGCGCCGCGTGGCCGATGATGCGGCCTCCCGAAGCGCCCAGCGGGTGCCCGATCGCGATCGCGCCGCCGTGGATGTTGAGCTTCTCGGGGTCGAGTTCCGGCCAACCGGCGAGGCAGGCGAGCGACTGGGACGCGAACGCCTCGTTGAGCTCGACGAAGTCGACGTCCGCCCAGGTCTTCCCGGCTCGCGCCAACGCTTTGTTGGCCGCCTCGATGGGGGCGATCGGGAACTGGTCCGGGTCTACGCCGTGCGCCGCGCGTCCGATGACCCGCGCCAACGGCTCGGCGTCGATGACCCCCTCTCCGCCGAGCAGTACGGCGGAGGCGCCGTCGTTGATCGACGATGCGTTGCCAGCGGTCACGGTGCCGTCCGCGGCGAAGAGCGCCTTGAGCCCGGCGAGCTTCTCGACGGAGGTGTTGTCGCGGATCCCCTCGTCGCGAGCCAGTTCGGCTCCCGGCACCTGCACGATCTCGGCGTCGTAGTGACCGGCGGTCCAGGCTTCTGCGGCGAGGCGGTGCGAGCGCACTGCGAACTCGTCCTGCGCCTCACGGCCGATCCCCCACTCCTGCGCGATCTTCTCGGCGGATTCGCCATTCGAGATCGTCCAGTGCGTCGGCAGCGCCCGGTTGGTCATTCGCCACCCGATCGAGGTGTTCCACATCGTCTGGTTGCCGACCGCCGGCCACGGCTTCGCCGACTTCTCGACGACGAAGGGAGCGCGGCTCATCGACTCGACACCTCCGGCGAGGATCACGTCTGCGTCGCCGGACTCGATCGCCCGTGACCCCTGGATCACCGCCTCCACCGACGAGGCGCACAGGCGGTTCACCGTCGTGCCCGTGACCGTGGTCGGGAAGCCGGCGAGCAGCGCACCGAATCGCGCGACGTTGCGGTTATCCTCGCCTGCCTGGTTCGCGTCGCCGAAGATGACGTCTTCGATGCGCGCGGGGTCCAGCCCCGTGCGCTCCACCGTAGCGCGCATCACCGTTGCAGCGAGATCGTCTGGGCGCACCCCGGAGAGGGCGCCACCGCCGCGCCCGAAGGGCGTGCGGACTGCGTCGTAGATGAATGTTCCCGTCATGTGCCTACTTCCCTGCCTCGGCGCCTGCATTGCGCGCGTCACTGAGCGACAGCCCGGTGATCTGTTCGAGCTCCGCGATCGTATTGTCGCCGAAGAGCTCGCGAACCGCGAACCCTTCAGGAGTGATGTCGAAGACCGCGTGATCCGTGTACGCGCGCGAGACGCACCCCACACCGGTGAGCGGATAGCTGCACGCTGCGACGAGCTTCGACTCGCCCTGCTTCGTGAGGAGGTCCGTCATGACGTAGACGTCTTTCGCTCCGATGGCGAGGTCCATCGCGCCGCCGACGGCGGGGATCGCTCCGGGAGCACCGGTCGACCAGTTCGCCAGGTCACCCGTCTCGGAAACCTGGAATGCGCCCAGCACGCAGACGTCGAGGTGGCCGCCCCGCATCATGCCGAACGAGTCGGCGTGATGGAAGTAGGCGGCACCCGGCTGAGCGGTGACCGCCTGCTTGCCCGCGTTGATCAGGTCGGGATCGACTCGCCCGGCTTCGGGCGCGCCGCCCATGCCGAGCATGCCGTTTTCGGTGTGGAGGATGATCTCCTCGTCCTCGGGCAAGTAGTTCGCGACGAGCGTCGGCGCTCCGATGCCGAGGTTCACGAACGCTCCCTCCGGAATGTCCGCGGCGATCCGCTGCGCCAGCTCCTGGCGGGTGATGCGAGTGGTCATGCTGCTGCCTCCTCGTTCTCGCTGAGGGGATTGCCCTCCAGGTCGACACCGCCGACGAACTCCCCGTCACGCAACCAGCGACGCTCGCCGACCGCGACGACACGGTTGACGAAGATGCCGGGAGTGACGATCGATTCAGGATCGAGGTCGCCGAGTTCGACGAATTCGTCGACCTGCGCGACCGTGGTCGCCGCGGCGGTCGCCATAACCGGGCCGAAGTTACGTGCAGTCTCGCGGAAGACGAGGTTGCCCCAGCGGTCCGCCTTGCGTGCGCTGATGAGCGCGTAATCCGCCTGAATCGGGTACTCGAGCACGTAGTGCCGTCCGTCGATCTCGCGGACTTCCTTGCCCTCGGCGAGGGCGGTGCCGTACCCGGTCGGCGTGAAGAAGGCGCCCACCCCGGCACCGGCGGCGCGGATGCGCTCGGCGAGATTGCCCTGCGGGACGAGTTCGAGCTCGATCGCACCCTCGCGATAGAGCTCGTCGAAGACCCAGGAGTCGCTCTGCCTGGGGAACGAGCAGATGATCTTGCGCACGCGACGCTTCGCCAGGAGCGCCGCAAGGCCGACGTCGCCGTTGCCCGCGTTGTTGTTGACGATCGTCAGGTCTGCCGCCCCCTGTTCGATCAGGGCGTCGATGAGTTCGACGGGCTGGCCTGCGCGGCCGAACCCGCCGATCATGACGGTGGCTCCGTCGGGGATCCCCGCCACCGCATCAGCGATGGACGGGACTGTCTTGTCGATCATCCGCACCTCCAGGTCACGTGGTCACGAGTTTTCGCTTTGCGAATATGACTTCGTTGATCGAAAACTACAGTACACGGACCCCCTCTCCAGCACCACCCCCTGCCCCGGTGGGCGCCGCATCGAACACCGAGACCCTGCCCCGGTCGCCGTCCACCTCGACCCAGTCGTCCGTCCGGATGAGAGCGACGGGGTCGCCGTCCAACTCGATCACCGTCGGACATCGCGTCACCACCGCCCCGAGCACGGCCTTTGTCGTCACGGTGGTGAACAGCATCGCCGCGGGCGGCGAGCCGAGCAGCCGCGAGGACTGGAAGAACCCCGACCACCCCGACGACCCTTTCGCACCTGGAAAGACGAGGATCCTGCCCGCGAAAGAGATGCCCTCGAGCTCATGCTGCTTCTCGATCACGGTTCCAGTCGAGGGATCGATACCGCCCCATCCTGAGATCGTCTGCGTCGTCACCAGCGCTCGCGCCTCCGCGCGCCCGGGAACGATCCCGCGCCCCGTGAGCACGAGCCTCGGTGCCGCCCGACTCGCCGAATCGTGCGCGAGCTCGTTGCGCTCCGTCGTCCGACTCATCTCAGTTCTCCTCTCCACCGACCCGATATCGCCGCTTCCACGCACTCGCGCGTCGTCCCGAACCACGCCTCGATACCGAGAATGGCGGGCAGGTAGTGGGCCTGCTTCGCACTGTCGGTCGCGAAGACGCGTGTACCCTCGGGGGCCACCCGCGACATCGCCGGACACGAGTCGGTGAGCACTTTGCCCCCTGCACGCTGAATCGCGGCGACGTACCCGTTGCGCTCGGCAACGCTGCGCAGCGCTCGCGGCGTCATGACCCAGAGCTCCGTGCCGGGATTCAGCGTCTTCCCGTCGAGCAGGTCAGCGATCTCGCGCATTTGGTTGAGCGAGGCGTGCGGGCACCCGAGCAGAATGAAGTCGACGTCCTCACTCGACCCGTTCGAGTTCAACCGCTCGTACGCGCTGCGCCGCTCCGCATCCGTGTACGGCACCGAATCGGGCACGTCACGTCCGCCGAATGCCGCCTCCAACGTCGACGCTTCGGGCGTCACGCCCGGCAGGTGAAAGATCTCGACGCCGCCGCTCGTGGCCATCGCCGCACCGAGGTGCTTGAGCTTCTCTGAGTCGACGTCGGCGAGGTCGCCGGTGAGCACGGGTCGCTCCTCTTGCACCAGGCCCCCGGAGAAGTACCCGAGCAGCCCCCAGTCCTGAAAGCTCCGCACGGGATACCGCACATCGATGTGATGCGTTCCGTAGCGATTCTCTGCGAGATGGTTGCCCCAGTAGGGGATGCGGCCGGTCAACGACGCCGCACCGGTCGAGGTCGTCCCCTCGCAGTTGCTGCGCGCGCCGAGCACGGAGTTCGCGTAGACCACCGCCGAGGATTCCATCCACGCGATGTGCTCGCCGAAGACCGGCAGGTTGCCCACCTGATACGGCGTACAGGTGGCGAGAATGTTGATCCCGCGGTCCGTCGCGAACGCCTCGGCGCCCTCCTGCAGCTCCACGAGGTGCGGGTTGTAGGGGGTGATCTGCAGCGCGTCCGCACTGAACCCCTGCTGCAACTGACACGTCGGCACCCGCATGGGCGGGATCTCGACGTCCCGGTCGCAGTCGAGGCTCGTGACCGCGAACGCCTTCGCCCATCCGCCCTCGCGCAGCAGCTGGGTCTTCGCCGGTGTCGGCTGCGTCGTCGTACCCGCGACGTTCTTGACCGCGCAGAGGCGCTCGGCGCCGAGCCCCTCGCCATAGCGGATCAGGAGATCCATGGCGGCCGCCACAGCGTCGCCCCCGTCGCCGTCGCGCATGGCGCGTTCCTCAGTGCTCAGCCGCATGATCATCCTTCCCCGTCGGAGATGTTGCGACGGATCCTGGCGCGGAGATCGCCGAAGTCGAGCGTGGAGACGGACTCTCCGAGCGTGAGGTCGAAGGCGTGGGCCGCCGCCTCACCCATCGCGGCACAGGGCCCCATGACGCGCACGCTCGACAGGGCGGCGGCGTCACCGTCCACGCACCGCCCCGCCACCAGCAGGTTCTCGGACCCCACCGGCGTAATCGAGCGGAGCGGCACCGAGTGCACGTGGTCGGAGTCGAAGACGTCCCACGTGTACCCCTCAGGGTGTCCGTGGAGCTCGATCGGCCAGGCGGTCTGCGCGATGGTGTCATCGAACTTGGTGCCGTTCCGCACCTCATCGAGCGTCAACTGGTGCTGGGACTCGATCCACCTGGTCTGACGGCGACCCGGGAGTCCATAGAGCCTCACCTTCGCCTCGCCGAACGCATCGGGGAACTGATCCTTCAAGAACGCGACCACGCGATCCGCCTGCTCCTTGCCCCGAATCTGAGCGGTGGACGCGTCCACGGGATCGAGCGGTGACTCGATGTGGGTCATATTCATGACGGCGGTATCGCGGCCGGGGAAGAAGAACGCCAACCCGTCTCGCCTGATCAGGCCGAACTCGTCGCCCCGCTCACGAACGCGCGAGACCAGGTCGGCAGGCTCGGGCGCGGCTTCGGGCACCAGGTTCTCGAGCCGCACCTGTTGCGATCCCCAGATCGTACGCTCGGGTACGCGGCAGGGCAGACCGGCCTCCCAGACGAGCGCCGCGTCACCCGTAGCATCGATGAACGCGTCGGCCCGCACCCCCACGACGCCGTACCGCGTCGAGAATTGCACCGAACGGATATGCCCGCCGTCGTTGTCGACCGAGAGGATCGATGCGCCGGTGAGCGGCAGCACACCGGTGCGATCTACCTCCTTCTCGAACCACCGCCCCACGGCGATCTCGTCGTAGTTGACGGTGATCGTGTGGCGGTAGTTGAACGAGATGTCGTCGGTCTCGGCGAGGGCCTCGAACATGCGCGGGAAGATCCCGTACGTCAGCTGACGGTACTCGGGGCCGTTGCCGTACACCCCGCAGAACAGACCGATGAGCGAGTTCGCGCACTGACCCCCCAGGGTGGGCATCGCGTCGACCAGCACCACCCGCCTGCCGAGCTCCGCGGCCGTCAGGGCCGCCGACATGCCGGCGATGCCGGCCCCGACCACGCAGACGTCCGCGGACAGCGTCTCGGTCTCGCGCGGATCCTTGACCCGGGTGTCGAGGCGGACGCGTCGTGGATCGTCCCGCTCCCGCTCCGGTGTGGTGGTGGCGGTCGTCGTCGTACTCATGCGCTCTCCTTCGCAGTCGGAGCGGAATTCGGAACATTCGAGACGAGCACCGCGCCGCGCTCCAGCGGGCTCACGGCACTGGCGTACTGGTCGAGCCAGTTCGACACCGTCTCCTCACGGGGCGCCGGCGGTCGCTCGGCGCGACGAGCGAGCTCGTCGGTGTCGACGAGCAGGTCGATGCTCGACGCCTCCACATCGATCGCGATCGTGTCCCCGTTCTCGACGAGGCTGAGCGGGGAGGGCCAGACGCCCTCGGGCTTCACCTCGCCCGCCACGATCCCCTTGTTGACGAGACCGGAGAGCTGACCGTCGGTCACCACGGCGACCTCCTGGGTCAGGCCGGATCCGTTGAGGGCGAAGACGACGTTCGACGCCATCCCCATGCCAGGGCACCCGCGAGGTCCGAGACCACGGAGCACGAGCACCGTTCCCACGACGACCCGACCGTCATTGATCGCCGCGATGGCGTCCTGCGCGTCGGCGAAGACCTGCGCCTCACCCCGGAAGCTCGTCTGACGCGATTCGGCGGCGGACAGCTTCACCACCGCACCGTGCGGCGCCAGAGATCCCGACACGATGTTGATGAGGGAGTGCCGGGCGACCGGCGCGTCGACGGCGTGGATGACCGACGCGTCGCCGGGTTCCGTCGCCGGCCAACCGTCGTCGAGCCGTCCGCCCATCACCGTGGTCGCGCCGGCGTCGATGACCCCGGACAGGCGCTGCAGCACGGCGCGCGCACCTCCGGCTGCGTCGAACTGCTCGATCGTCGTCTGCCCGTTGGGACGCACCGCGACGAGCGGATCGATGCGCTGCGACCAGCGGTGGAACGCCTCGGTCACATCGATCGCCACACCGCCCTCCGCGGCGATCGCCTGCAGGTGCTTGATCGCGTTGATCGATCCTCCGATCGCGAGCGTCAGCGCCACGGCGTTCTCGATCGCCGACTCGGTCATCACCGAGCGCGGGGTGATCCCCCGCTGCACGGCATCGACGATCGCTGCGCAGGCGCGGTCCACGTCCGACCACATGCGATCGGAGTTGGCCGCGACCGGTGCCGCACCCGGAACCGTCATACCGAGGGCTTCGGCCACGCAGTGCATGGTGTTCGCCGTGCCCATGCCGCTGCACACGCCCGGCCCCTGAATCGCCGCGTCGCTGATCGCGCACACGCGTTCGAATGTCGAGCGACCGCTCGGGATGTGCCCGGCCTGGATGAACACCTCCTCGATGTCCACCGGCTCGGCCGGGTCGACGGTGCCGCTGCGCTGATACCCGCAGGGCACCACGACGGTCGGCACATCGAGCCGCATAGCGGCCATGAGATGGGCCGGCGTGGTCTTGTCGCACGAGGACAGGCAGATCATGCCATCGAGTTGCGCACCCTCGACGGGCGCCTCGATATCGTTCACCAGCAGGTCGCGCGACGAAAGAACGTATCCGCCACGCTTGCCGGCCGCCATTAAGAAGTCGGTCGGCGCCACCGTACGGATCTCCAGTCCGACAGCCCCCAACTCGGCGAGCCGGTCGCACACCGCTGCAGCGATGTCGTCGAGGTGCGTGAAGCACGGCGCGAGCTTCGACGACGAGTTCACCACTGCGATCTTCGGTTTCTCGAGATCCTCCTCGCCGATCCCCAGCGCCCGCCACTGCGTGCGTCGAGTGAACCACCGGGGCGACCCATGGGCGTAATTGCTGCGCAGCGTTGTCATGCGGCGACCCTCCGTCCGTACACCGACTCGTGCCAGGGAATGAACACGCGCTTCATCGAGGTCACCAGGAAGTACATGATCAACCCGATCGCGGCGAGCAGGATGATCACGGCGAACAGCGCCGGCGCGTTGAGTTCGTTCAGCGTCCGCACGACGAGATAGCCGAGACCCTCGCTTCCGGCGAGGTACTCGCCGACGATCGTGCCGATGACGGCGAGCACGATGGCCGTCTCCATGCCGGCGAACATGTGAGGCATCATCGACTTCACCTCGAGGTGCGTGAACGTCTTCCATCTGCCGGCATTCACCGACCGCATGACATCCCGGTGCCCCGGGTCCACCGACCGGATGCCGAGCAGCACGTTGAGCATGACGGGGAAGAAGGCGAGGAGCGCGGCGATGATCACCTTCGTGGTCATGCCGAACCCGAACCAGATGACGAAGAGCGGGATGAGCGCCACTTTCGGGACCACCTCGAGGGCGATGATCAGCGGTCGCACGCTCGCCTCGATAAGCGGTGCCTTCCCGAGGATGACCCCGACCACGAGGCCCGCCAAGACGCCGAAGGTGAACCCGAGCACGATCTCGGTGATGGTGGTCTGAATATGCGACCAGGTCACGGGCGTCTGCAGCACGACGATCAGTTCTTGGAACACGACCGATGGTGCTGGCAGCACCAGCGGAGAGATCTCGAACGTGCGCACGGCGACCTCCCAGATCACAGTGACGACGATAAGCAGTGCCGGCGTGGTGATCCAGGGCAGTATGGAGGGAACTTTACGCATCATCATCCTCCACGTGCAGGAGCTGGCGGAGGCCTCCGACCGCGCTCGTGAATTCGGGCGCGCGCTGCACCTCGGCGCCACGCGGGCGCGGGAAGGGGATCTCGCTGATGTCGCTGATCCGCCCGGGACGCGGAGTCAGCAGCACGACACGATCCCCGAGGAAGACGGATTCCTCGATGTCGTGCGTCACGAACACGACAGTCGCCCTGGTCGACTGCGCGATGCGCTGGATCTCAAGATTCATCTTCTCCCGCGTGAGCGCGTCGAGCGCCCCGAACGGTTCATCCATGAGCAGGATCTCGGGGTTGTCGCTCAGTGCGCGCGCGATCGCGGCGCGCTGACGCATACCCCCCGAGAGTTCGCGCGGGTAGCTCTTCAAGAAGTCGCCGAGCCCGACGAGGTCGGCGAGCTCTCGCGCGCGCCGCAACCGCTCCTTCTTGGGCGTGCCCCGCAGTTTCAGCGGAAGCGCGATGTTGTCCTCGATGCTGTACCAGGGGAAGAGATTCGCATCCTGGAACACGACGCCGAGTCGCCGGACGACGGACGCATCGACCGCGCTGCCTTTCCACAGGGGCCGCCCACCGATGAGAATGTTGCCTGCGGTCGGCGACACCAGGCCCGCCATGGTGCGCAAGAGCGTCGTCTTGCCGCACCCCGAGCGGCCGACGAGGGAGACGAACTCCTCCTTGCGGATGTCGAGATTAATGTCGGACAGGGCGACGACCTTGGTGCGATCGGTCTGATACTCCTTCGAGACACCGGCGACGGAGATCTCGACGGCTCCCTGGACCGGATCCTGCCCATCGTCTGCGGTCTCGGCCGCGGTCAGCGATGACGCGATCACGACGCCTCTCCGCTCAGGAAGTCGTTGGTGACCCACTCCGTCGGATCCAAGTCCTCCGCGCCGACCGGCAGCATGCCGCCGTCGATGAGCTCCTGATACCCGGCGGCCCAAATTTCGGTGTTCGACTGCAGCACCGGAACGGTCCCGTTCGCCGTCCACAGCTCCCTCGCCTGCGAGAGGGCCTCCTTCGCAACCTCCTCGTCGTCCAGCGAACCGAACGAGTACTCGCTGCGCATCGTGTCGAGCACACCGTCCAGGGACTCGTCCGAGATCATCTCCTCGACGGCCTCCTGAATCGCGGCGAGGTAGCTGCGAATGTCGTCGCCGTGCTCGTCGAGACCCTCCTGCGTCGCCGTGTACACCTGCAGGTCGGACTTGACCTGCGTACCCGCGTCGAACGCCTCGGCCTCTCCGGCGAACTGCTTCATCGTCATCACGGCCTGGTCGATCGACACCATGTAGCCGGCGATGTCACCGCGGCGCACCAGCTCGAAGGTGGCGGGCCCGAGGCCCACGACCTGTCGCTTGACCTCAGAGGGATCGATGCCCGCGCGCTGCAGCATGAGCGACAACGACTTGTCCGAGGTGCCGCCCTCCGAGGGCACACCCACCGTCTTGCCGACGAAGTCCTCGGGGTTCTCGAGCGGAGTGTCCTGCGCATAGAGCACGCGGATCGACGAGGCGTGCACGATGGTGCCGACATTCATGAGGGGCTGGCCGTCTGCGGCAGCGGTCATCACGTCGATCGCTCCCACTCGCGTCAGCGGGGCGACACCCGAGATGAGCGTTTGCAGCGCTTGCGGCGACCCCTTTGTCGTCTGGAACTCGACGTCGAGTCCGTGCTTCTCGAAGTAGCCTCCGGCGTGCGCGAGCAGTTCGGGAGCCACGGAGAGCGTTTCCATGGGCAGGTAGCTGAGGTACGTGAACGGCCTCACGCTCGCGCCGCTGGAAGCGGCCCCACCGGCGCACCCGGTCAGAAATCCGAGCGCGGCGAGACCACCGAACCCCGCGGCACCGGCAAGAAGTGACCGGCGAGACAGTCCCGCGCCAGAAGGGGGAGCATGCATGATTTTCCTTTCGTCATTGAATGAGGAATCTCTCCGAGGATCGCAAGCTGCTCGCGCGTCACCTACCGACGTTTCACTGAATGAGAAACATCGACTAGTGGTGCGTATCCGTCGGCCAAGCTCGAGAGATGGCGCGGGCGGTCATCTGTACCGCGTGCGCCATCGATTGTTCTTTCAGATTGCCGGACGGGGTGTTCACCGAGAGCGCCGCGATGACGTTCTTCCGTCCGTCGACGATGGGGGCCGCCACCGAGAACGCGTCGGCGCGAATCTGCCGGTCGCTGACGGCGAAGCCGTGGTCGCGGATGTCGGCGAGCGAACGCCGCAGAATCGCGGGATCGGTGACGGTGAAGTCGGTGGGCGACTCGAGGGCGCGCGACAGGTACTCGTTCTGAATGCCAGCAGACGCATGGGCAAGAAGGATCAGCCCGACGGACGTCACGTGGAGCGGATACCGCGACCCCACCTCGGGTCGCGTCCACTCTTCTCCCACGGGAGCCATGCGCTCGATGAAGACGCACTCGCTCCCGTTGCGCACCGCCAAGTGAACCGGGTGCTGCGTGACAGTGCTGAGGTCGCGCATAAACGGCAGCGCGATCTTCTTGATCTCGGACGCGCCGGCCGCTCGCGAGCTGATTTCCCAGAGCGACAACCCGATCTCGTATCTGCCATCCGCGCCGCGCTCGAGGAAGCCTTCCTGGCAGAGGAGATCGACGAGTCGGTGGCAGGTTGAGAGCGGGATCCCCGTGTCCTCGCTGATCGCCCTGATGTGCCGCTGCGGGGCGTCCGAGGTGAATGCGTTCAGGATCGCAGCGACCCGCGCCACCACGCTCTTGCCATCAGAGTTACGCATGCGGATTCCCCTTCGAAACACCAGCGCGACCGAGCGACCAGCTGCTCAGCAGCCTATCGAGTGCGGCGGGAGGCACTCGCGGGCGGGGCGGGGCGAGCGCGGGCCCACGCCCCACCCCGAACGCTCACCCGATCGACCGCCCCACCCATTCGGGCGCGCGGGCCCCGGAGACCGCAGCGATCCGATCCGCCACGTCTTCCGGGAACGGGGCGGTGGCAGCCGGCTCGCCCGACACGTGGAGGCACATGAGCTCCTCTGTGGCGACAACCTCTCCGGCGACGCGCATCTCGTGGGCGAGGTGCAGCTTCTTCGCTCCGGCGGACACGATCGTCGAGACGACCTCGACCTCCGTGCCGAGGGCGACCTCACGCACATACCTGATGTGCGCCTCGACCGTGTAGAGCGAGGAACCGGTGCGCGAACGGGCTTCGGCGTCGAGGCCGATGCCGTCCATCACCTGATCGGTGGCATACCCGAAGATGAGCACGTAGAACGCCTCGGAGAGGTGCCCGTTGTAGTCGATCCACTCGTCGACGATCCCGGTGCGGTACGGGGGGAGCCCGGTCACGGTGCGTTCCTGCCCAGACCGTCCACGACCTTGCGGATCGCGATGATCGCCTGGTCCCGCTCGGCGACGAGATCGGCGACGGTGCGCCCGTCGGCCTCGTCGTCGCAGCCCGCGACGACCGAGTTCCGCAGCTCGGGGGTCAGCTCAGGGGCCTCGAGCCGCGTCCACGGGGATTTCAACGACGGCCCGAAGTGATCGAGCATGTGCGCCATGCCCCCCGGGCCTCCGGCGAGATGGAAGGTGAGCATGGGCCCCTGCGCCGGCCAGCGGAGGCCGGGCCCATCGACGATGGAGCGGTCGATCTGCTCGACCGTCGCCTCGCCGTTGGCGATCATGTGCAGCGCCTCCCGCCACAGCGCCTCCTGCAGCCGGTTCGCGATGAACCCCGGAACTTCGCGGTCCATCGTGATGACCGACTTGCCGATGTGCTCGTACCAACGCGAGGCCCACTCCACGGCCTCCGGCGCGGTACGCTCCCCGCCCACGACCTCGACGAGCGGGATCAGGTACGGCGGGTTGAACGGATGGCCGACGACGAGCCGCTCGGGTCGCACCGTCTCCAGTGCCATCTCGGTCATCGAGTACCCAGAGGTCGATGAGGCGATGATCGCCTCGGGCGGCGCAGCCGCGTCGATCTCCGCGAGCAGCCGTCGTTTCATCTCGAGCACCTCTGGGGCGTTCTCCTGCACGAACTGCACGCCAGCCAGGGCCTCACCGAGATCGCTGTGGACGCTGATGTTCTCGGGATCGGCTCCCTCAGCGAGGCCGAGCTGCGTCAGCGCGGGCCACGCGGCGGCGATCAGTGCTCGCACCCGTTCCTCGGCGTCCGGGGCAGGATCCCACGCCTGGACACGGTAGCCCCGTGCCAGGAAGTAGGCGGCCCAGCCGCCCCCGATCGTGCCGATGCCGACGCAGGCGACGGTGCGGATGTCCTCCATGCGGGGAGGCGGGGTGGTGAGCACCGCCTCATTCGCGGTCTCCGTCATCGGTTGCTCCCTCCGCGCTCGATCTGCAGAATCTCCCGAGCCTCATCCGGAGTCGCGACGGCTTCGCCGAGGTCGCCGATGATGCCCGCCGCGCGCTCCACGAGCTGCGCGTTCGTCGCCTTGACGCCCTTGCTGAGGTAGAGGTTGTCCTCCAATCCGACGCGGACGTGCCCGCCGAGGAGCACCGACTGGGCGACCCACTTCATCTGATTCCGTCCGAGCGCGAAAGACGTGAACTCGGCTCCCTCAGGCAGCATGTTCACCATCGCGTGCAGCAGCCCCGTGTCGGCCGGCGCTCCGTACGGGATCCCCATGCAGAGCTGGTACAGCGGCGGCGGCGCGAAGAGCCCCTCCTCCACCATCACGTTCGCGAACCAGAGCTGGCCCGTGTCGAAGATCTCCATCTCGGGCTTCACGCCGAGCTCCCGGATGCGCGCCGCGCCCTCACGCAGCATGTCCGGGGTGCTCACGTAGAGCTGGCTGCCTTCGCCGAAGTTCAACGAGCCGCAGTCGATGGTGCACATCTCCGGCCGCAGCTCCTCGACGTGCGACAGACGCTCCAGTCCGCTCACGAGATCGGTACCCGGCAGGTGGGTAGTGGGGTTCGAGGGATCGACGAACAGGTCCCCACCCATCCCCGCAGTCAGGTTGATGACGGGGTCGACGTCGCTCTCGCCCACGATGCGCACGACCTCGCGATAGAGGGCGTCGTCGCGGGACCCCTGCCCCGTCTCGACGTCGCGTACGTGGATGTGGACGACCGAGGCGCCGGCGCGGGCCGCGGCGATCGCGTCTGCGGCGATCTGCTCGGGCGTGACCGGTACGTGCTCGCTCTTCCCCGTCGTGTCTCCGGCTCCCGTGAGGGCGCAGGTCAGGATTACTGGACGACTCATGGTTTCTTCCCCTTTCCGATGCGGGTGGTCGATCGGGCCGAGGAAGGGTTCCTCAGTCCGGTGGCGCGTGGGCGACGATCGTGCGGTCGATGCACCGATGCACCTGATCCCGCATCTCGTCGGCGCTGATCAGGCCGACCAGCACTTTGACTCCGAGTCCATCGATGAGCGCGGTGAGGATCATCGTGACGTCGTCGAGCGACGGGAAGGCGAACGCTCCAGCGGAGCGCCCCTCCTCGAGCACGTCTCGCACGGTCCGATACCAGCGCCCGTAGGCCTGTGCGTGGTCTTCCTCCGACAGGGCTCCGACGACCACCGCACTCCAGCTCTGCAGCCAGATCGACCACTCGGTCGTCAGCTCGGCTCCGGTCGGCAGCTGCAGCTCGACGAGGTGCTTCAGACGCTCCGCGTGGCCCTCGCCAGGCTCGAGCGAGGCGACCTGTCGGTCGAAGGCCCGCTTCACGGAGTACCTGAGGCACTCGGCGAAGAGTTCCCGCTTGCTGGCGAAGTGGTAGTGCACGGCCGAACTGCTCACTCCGCACCGCGCCGCGATCTCCGCGATGCTCGTGCCGCGGAGGCCGCGTTCCCCGAACAGGTGCCAGGCCGCATCGAGGATCTCGAGGCGCTTCTGCACGCGATCCGGCGTGTCCGCGATCCGCCCGGGGAGAATCGCCGGATCCGGTGCTGCGGACGGGCCGTCGGCGGAGTCCGACCCCGTCATCAACCAGTTGACCGTGACGCCGGCCACGGTCGCGATACCGATCAGCTCGTCCGGTGTGAATCGCCGCGTGCCCCGCAGCGACTTCGAGAGCTTCGTCTCCTCCATGCCGACCCGCCGCGCCACCTCGCGCTGGGGGATTCCGGAATCGGAGATGCCGTCGCGCACCCGGAGCCGCAACTCCCGGGAGGTCTCGGACTCCTGCCGCTCTCGTGCCACAGTCTGCATCGTAGTCAGCGTCAGCTGGGGCGGCAACGCGACGGGCGGGGCGCTCAGGCATCTCCGGTCTCCCGGTGCGCGTCGTCGAGTTCCGCTAGTCCGGCGAGGAGATCTTTCGCGCGTCGGTCGACGTCTTCACTGCGCATCTCGTTCGTCAGGAACGAGAACGCGATGCCTCGTTCGGGCCAGGCGCCGTGCAGGCCACCACCGGCACCGGTGTGCCCGAACGCGGGACGGACGGGACCGTACGTGCCGATGGGATCGTCGAGTTCGTACCCGAGCCCGAACCGCACAGGGCGATCGTTGATGACGTCGGTCCCGGCAGACCACTCCCGCGTGCAGCGTTCCAGCGTTGCGCGCGAGACGATCGGCGCATCGTCTGAGGTGAGCAGCGCGTAGAGATGCGCCATCGCATCGGCCGTGCCGATGCCTCCGCCTGCCGAGAGTTCGGCCGCGTGGAGCGCACGGGTGTTGAACGGGGAGTCGCTCGCGGTGAGCGCACTCCCGTACATGCGGTTCACGATCGCGCGACGCTCTGGATCGTTCTCGAGGAACGTGGAAATGCGGTAGCCCGAGGCCTGAAAGACGGGCGCGACGCGTCCCTCCTCCGATTCCGGGAGGCCGAGATGGAGATCGAGCCCGAACGGCTCGGCGATCTCGCTCCGGATCAGCTGGCCGACCGTCGCGCCACCGGACGCCCGGCGCACGATCTCGCTCATGAGGTAGCCGTAGGTCATCGCGTGGTAGGCGACGCGTGTACCCGGCTCCCACATCGGGGCCTGCGCAGCGAGACGATCCGCCATGAGCGCGTTGTCGAGACGCTCGGCGTCTCCGGAGGGGTCGGGGTCCACGAACAGGAGTCCGACGGTGTGCGAGAGGACGTGGCTGACGCGCGCATCCGCCTTGCCCGCAGCGGCGAACTCCGGCCAGTACTCGGCGACCGGCGCATCGGGGTCCAGGAGTCCGCGGTCCACCAGGATCGCGGCCACGGTAGCGGTCAGCCCCTTGGTGCCCGAGAACATCACGGCGAGCGTGTCCTCGCACCAAGAATCGTCGCCGTTCCGGCTCGTGCTGCCGCCGTGCAGGCTCACGAGGGGTGCGCCGTGCCGGTACGCGACGAAGGACATGCCGCCCTCGCCTGCGTCGACATGGTCGGTGAAGACGCGGCTCAGGCGCTCTTTCGGATCACTCGAGCGTGGGGACATTGGCGAGCAGCTCCTTCGTGTACGGGTGGGTCGGCCGTCTCAGGACATCGTCGGTGAGCCCCTCGTCGACGATGACGCCCTGGTTGAGCACCGCGATCCGCTTGGCGACGTGGCGCGCGAGCGCGATGTTGTGCGTCACGAAGAGCATCGAAAGGCCCCGCTCCTCGCGGAGGCGGGTCAGCAGGTCGATGATGCTCGCCTGCACCGAGACGTCCAGTGCCGAGGTGATCTCGTCGCAGATGAGCACCTTCGGGGTGTTCACGAGCGCACGCGCGATGGCGGCGCGCTGCCGCTCGCCGCCGGAGAGGTCACCCGGCCTGCGGTCGATGAACCGACGGCCGAGACGCACGGCATCCAGCGCCTCCTCAACGCGCTCGCGTCGCTCAGCCGCGCTGAGGCCGCCCGTCATCTCGAGCGGGACCCCGAGGGATTCGCCGAGGGTGCGCCTGGGATTCAACGACGAGAACGGGGACTGGAAGATGTACTGCACCTCCTGCCGCTGCTGCACCGTTCGCTTGCGCGTGGAGGGCGCGAGCGACTGACCGCGATAGCCGATCTCACCGGTCCACCGGTCGATCAGCCCGGCGATCGACCGGGAGAGCGTCGTCTTGCCAGATCCTGATTCCCCGAGCAGCATGGTGCACTCCGCCGTCCGGAGCGTCAGGTCGATCCCATCGAGCACGCGCTTCGCCCCGTACGCGACCGAGACGTCGCGCACCTCGAGCACCGGCTCCCCTGCCGCGAACGTCGGGATCGCCTCGGTCGGAGGAGCTCCCGCCTCGCGGCGCAGGGTGAGCAGCGAGAGCTCGGCGGTCCCCGCCTCGGCGACCTTCTGCTTGGTCTCCTCGAATCTGCTGATGCGATTGCGGCCCGCGAGATCGGGCACCGCGGCGAGCAGCGTCTTCGTGTATCGGTGCTTCGGGTCGCGCAGCACCTCGGAGGTCGTTCCCTCCTCGACGAGTTCGCCCTGCAGCATGACGGCGACCCGGTCGGCGATCTCGTCGACGACCGCCAGATCGTGGGTGATGTACAGGCCCGCGACGTTGTTCTTCACCGTCATGTCGCGGATGGTGTCGAGCACGAGCGCCTGCGTCGAGACATCGAGACCGGTGGTGGGCTCATCGAGCACCAGGAGGTCGGGGTACATGGCGAACGCCATCGCGATGCCGATCCGCTGCTGCTGTCCACCCGAGAGCTGATGCGGCCAGCGTCGCTGGTACGCATCGTCGTCCGGGAGACCGACCTCGCGGAGCACACCGCGGACGCGCTCCTCGCGCTCCTCGCGATTCGCACCGAAGCCGTGGATATCGAGCACCTCCCGGATCTGATCGCCGACGCGCATGCTCGGATTGAGCGACAGCGCCGGATCCTGCGGGATGTACGAGACCCGGGACCCCCGCAGACGCCGAGCGGCGCGGTCGTCGAGCCCGGTCATCTCTGCGGAGTCGACGCTGTTCGACGGGTACAGCGTCACCGTTCCTCCGGTGTGGACGAGTCCCGGTCGGATCCGGCCGAGCGCGGTCAGGCCGACGGTCGTCTTGCCTGATCCCGACTCCCCCACCAGCGCGAGCATCTCAGCCGGGCGCAGGTCGAGGTTCACGTGCTGGATGATCTGCCGGCCCGTCGTCGTCTCGATGCAGAGATCGTCGATCTCGAGCACGTTGCCGCCCGAGGTGACCTGTGCGTGCCAGGCGGAGCCCTTGAGCATCGGAGCGCCGCTCGCCGTCCGCGCAGGTGCGGCCGATTTCGCTGGTGAGTTCGCCATCATGCATCTCCTATGTTCCGGGAGGCGGAGGCCCGAGCCATCGAGTCCGCGATGAGGTTCGTGCCGATCGTGAGTACCGCGATCGCCAGCACCGGGAGCATGACGCCCCACGGCTGGACCGCGAGCGCGATGCGATTCTCGTTGATCATGAGCCCCCAGTCGGCTGCGGGCGGCTGCATGCCGAGTCCGAGGAAGGACAGCGAGGCGATCGCGCCGATGGAGTACGTCAACCGGAGGCCGGCCTCGACGGCGAGCGGCCCCGTGATGTTCGGCAGAATCTCGCGGAATAGCACCCGCCACCTCGGCATCGCGTACATCTCAGCGGCGAGGATGTAGTCCTCGCCCTTGACGTCGAGCGCGGCGGAACGGGCCACTCTCGCGATGCGCGGCGCGTGGGTGATCGCGATCACCGCGACCAGGACCCAGGGCTGCGGGCCGAGCACCGTGATCGCGAGCAGCGCGAACACGAGCTGCGGAATCGCGAGGAGCACGTCGTTCGCCCGCATGATCACGGAGTCGAGCCAGCCGCCGACGTACGCGGACACCATGCCGAAGAGCACCCCGAGCAGTAGACCGAAAACGGTCGCGAGCACCGAGTAGAGAATGAGCGACATACCGCCCGCGAGGAAGCGGGAGAGCACGTCGCGCCCGAGGTTGTCGGTACCGAAGACGCCGGCCTCCTGGAACGGACGCGCCGCGAACTCGGTCGCGGAGTATCCCGTCGCCCACGGCAGGAGCAGTGGACCGCAAAAGGCGAGGATCACGACGACCGCCGTGAGCGCGACGCCGATCTTGGCCTGGCCCTGGGCCCAGAACCGGGTCAGGACCGTGCTACGCGTCACCGCATCGCCGGCGTCGCGGGGTTGCACGCTGATCTCGGACATCACTCGACACCTCCGGTGCGCAGCTTCGGATTGGCCAGGATCCCGACGACATCGGCCAGCAGATTCACCACGATGTAGACGACCGCCACGAGCATCGTGATCGCCTGCACGACCTGCACGTCTCGGTAGTTCACCGCATCGATGAGCGCCTGCCCGACGCCAGGGAAACGGAAGAGGAACTCGACTACGACGACGCCTCCGGCGAGCCACGCGAGCTGGATCGCCGCAACCTGCGCCACGGGCCCGATCGCGTGCGGCAGCGCATGGCGCAGAATCACCCGCCGCTCGGGCACGCCCTTGAGCCTCGCCATCTCGACGTACCCCGATTCGAGCACTTCGAGCATGGTCGCCCTCATCATGCGGGCGATGTACGGCGTCACCACGAGGACGAGGACCAGCGTCGGCAGGATGAGCTGGCTCGGGAAGTCCCACACTCTCGTGCCGGGCGGCGCCATCGTGACGGCGGGGAGCAGTTGGAACACCGTCGTGGAGAACGTCGCCACGAGCGCGATACCGATCACGAACTCGGGCAGTGCCGCCAGCACGAGCGAGACGCCGGTGACCGCTGTGTCGGCGGCGCGCCCACGGCGGAGCGCCGACCAGATGCCGAGAAGGATCCCGGCGGGGATGCTGATGATCGCGGCGGCGGCCATCAAGAACACCGAGGCGCTCAACCGATCGCCGAGGAGCGAGGCGACCGACTGGCCCGAAGCTACCGAGACGCCGAGGTCCCCCGTCACGAGACCGGCGAGCCAGGCCCCGTACCGCACCCAAGGCGGATCGTTCAGCTGCATCTGCGCGCGCAGCGCCTCAAGCCGCTCGGGGGTGGCCTGCTGGCCGAGAATCGCCTTTGCGGGATCGCCTGGCAGCAGGGTGGTGGCGAAGAAGATGATGAGCGAGATCGCCAGCAGGATGAGGATGCTGACGGTCAGTCGTTGGACGATGAGCCTGAAGATCATGCGACGTCTCCGATCCACACCTCGTGCAGTTTGAAACCCGAGAGCGGGAGTCCGCTGCGATCAGGGACGAGACCGCCGAGGTAGCTCTGGTACGCGTCGATCTGATTCGCGAATCCCCAGACGATCAGTCCGCCGCGGTCGTAGAGGATCTCCTGGGCGCTCCGCGTGAGCTCGTCGCGACGCGCGTCGTCCGTTTCGGCACGTGCCTCCTCGATGAGCGCGATGAACTCGGGGTCGTCCCAGCCGGTCTCGTTGAACGGCGCGTCGGGCAGCATGCCCGCGAGCGTCTGCGGCAGGAAGCTCCGGGTGTACCAGAACGTCTGCGAGAAGTCGTAGTTCAGATAGTCCGTCCAGTAGGCCGTGAGGTCCATCCGGTTGATCTTGACCCGGATCCCGGCCTCGGCGACCTGCTCGGCGAACACCTGTGCGGCCTCGACCACACCTGACTGGATCGGTGCGGTGACGAGTTCGACGTCGACGCCGTCGGGGTAGCCCGCCTCGGCGAGCAGCTGCCGCGCTGCAACGATGTCTTGAGTGCGCTGCGGCAGGTCCGCGGGGTACGCGGCGTCGAACACGGCGTACATGTCGTTGCCGACGGTGCCCCGCCCCGAGAGCACCTGCTCGACCATACCCTCCCGGTCCACGGCGAGCCGGAACGCTTCGCGCACCCGGGCATCGTCGAACGGCTCCCGGTCCACCCGCATGGTGAACGGCAGGTACGCGCCCGTCTCGGAGTCGAGGATGTTGATGCGCTCGTCCGCCTCGAGCACCTCGACGAGGGCCGGGGGGATCTGCGCGACGGCGTCGACCTGGTTCGACAGGAGCGCGTTGATGAGCGCGTCGGTGTCGTTGAAGTTGAGCAGGGTGACCTCGTCGAGATACGGACCGTCGTCTCCCCAGTAGTGCGGATTGCGTCGCAGCACGGTCGACTGCGCAGCGGTGAAGCTCTCGAGCATGAATGGGCCGGTGCCGACCGGCTTCGCCAGGTCGAAGTCGGCTGGCACGATGATGCAGTTGTACATGGCGAACTGCTGATCCATCGCCGTATCGGACCGCGACAGACGGAACTCCACCGTGCGGGGTCCGGTCTCGACAACGGCGTCCAGGTGGGCGAACGCCGCGGCACCGGACTTCGGATCCTCGGGATCGACAATGCGCTCGAAGCTCGCGATCACGTCGCGCGGCGTGAGCTCGCGCCCGTCGCTGAACTTGACGCCGTCCCGCAGCTCGACCGTCCATACGGTCGCGTCGTCGTTCGGCGTGGCCGAGGTCGCGAGCATCGGCTGCAGCTCGTACTCGTGGTCGAAGGTGAGCAGGGTGCTGTAGAGGTTCACGGCCCTGGCGATGTCGCCGAGGTTCGTCGCTACGGCACCGTCGAGCGTATCCGAGGCACCGCCGCCGACGAAGCCGATGCTGATCGCCCCGCCCTCCTGCGGCGGCCCCTCCACCTGGATTTGCGGGCCGGCGACGGCGCGACCACCGCATGCCGTGAGGAGCGTCATAAGGCCGAGACCGAGGCCCCCGCCGAGCACCGCCCGCCGCGTCGCGGTGAGCGGCGCGCGTCGCGCGATGGCCGCACGCTCCCCTCGGGGGTCCGGGTTTCTCGCTGGTTCTTCTGGAGTCATTCCGACACCCCTCATTGCCGTCGAGCAGTCCGTTTCACCCTAGACAGGTATTGCGCTCATCGCAACTCTCCTGTTCAGTAATCAGTCTCAATCGCAAGTTAGGTGCGAACGAGAGCTCCGCGTGTGAGATCATCAATGATTGACAACTTCAATTAAATCTGCGCTAATGGATCCGAACCCCGCACAGAGCAGTCAGGAGCCTCAATGTCACTCGCCGGCAAAGTCGCCATCGTCACGGGATCGGGCCGGGGCCTCGGGCTCGCATACGCGCAGGAGCTCGCCCGCCAGGGAGCCGCGGTCGTCATCAATGATGTCGACGAGAACACCGCCGCCGATGCGGTCGCGAGCATCGAGGCGGCCGGTGGCACAGCGACAGCAGTGGTCGCTCCCGTGGGCCCCACCGAGACGGCGAAGCAGCTCGTCGATGCGGCCTTCGCCGAATTCGGGCGCCTCGACATCCTCGTCACCAACGCCGGGGTCCTGCGCGACACGGTCCTCTGGAAGATGAGCGATGACGATTTCGACACCGTGATCAACGTCCACCTGCGCGGCACGTTCACCTGCGTGCGCGAGGCCGCCACGCGGATGCGCGAGCAGGGCGAGGGCGGCCGCATCATCTGCATCGGTTCCCCCACCGGGCAGCGCGGCAACTTCGGCCAGACCAACTACGCCGCGGCGAAGGCCGGCATCGTGGGAATGGTGCGCACCTGGGCACTGGAGCTGAAGCGGGCCGGCATCACCGCGAACGCCGTGATCCCGGTCGCGGCCACCGCTATGACTGCGACGGTGCCCTACTTCCACGCTGCGATGGAGGCCGACGCTCAGGGCGAGGCGATGCCGGACTTCTTCCGCCACACGCTCGGGTTCGGAACCGCTGCCGACGTCGCCCCCCTGATCGCCTACCTCGCCTCGGACGACGCGTCAGGCGTCACAGGCCAGGCAGTGGGCATCGGCGGCGATCGCCTGCAGCTCTGGTCGCACCCCGAGCCCGTGGCCACCGAATATCACGAGGGCGGCTGGACCCCGGAGGCGCTCGCCGAGAAGTTCCCCTCGACGATCGGCGAGCAGGCGCAGTCGGTCGGCGAGCAGTTCCCCCCACTGCCCGAAGAACTGCAGCCCCCGCAGGCCTGACAGCCGGCACCTCCGCACCGGGACCGCGAGCCGAAGGAGCCTCCATGACCCGCTACGAACCCGCCATCGACGTCGCATCGATCACGGCGATCGACGTGCACGTCCACATCGAGATGGACGCTCACGGACACAACTCGCTGCCAGACGACCTCGCCGCGGCCGCCGCGAAGTACTTCAGCACGGGGGGTCTCCAGCCCCGACTGGACGCCGTCGCCGAGTACTACCGGGAACGCAACACGGCCGCGGTCGTGTTCACGGTCGACGCGACGACGAATCTCGGGCACGCACCGATCTCGAGCGCCGAGATCGCGGCAGGGGCCGCTGCGAACAACGACGTGCTGATCCCGTTCGGGTCGGTCGATCCGAACCTCCCAGACGCCGTGGACCGGGTCCAACGCCTCATCGAGGAGAGCGGCGTTCGCGGCTTCAAGTTCCACCCGACCGTGCAGCGCTTCGACCCGAGCGACGAGCGATTCTCCCCCCTCTACGAGGTCCTGGAGCGGGCGGGCGTCGTCGCGCTCTTCCACACGGGTCAAACGGGGATCGGTGCGGGCATGAAGGGGGGACGCGGCCTCCGTCTCGGGCTCTCCAACCCGATGCTCCTCGACAGCGTGGCCGCCGACTTCGGCGATCTGCAGATCATCATGGCGCACCCGTCCGTGCCCTGGCAGGACGAGGCGATCTCGGTGGCCACCCACAAGCACAACACCTGGATCGACCTGTCGGGCTGGAGCCCCAAGTACTTCCCGCCGCAGCTCGTGCGGAATGCGGGAACACTGCTGAAGGATCGAGTGCTCTTCGGCTCCGACTTCCCGATGCTCTCGCCCGACCGATGGCTCCGCGACATCGAGCTGACGGATCTGAAGCCCGAAGCCCTCCCCGGCATCGTGAAGCACAACGCCGTCAGGCTGCTCGGTCTCGACGGCTGAACCGGCCGCTCCCCGCACCACCGGACCGAAGGAGTTCCATGTCATCGCCGACGAAGCCGCTGCGCGCGCCGGAGTTCGGACCGGAGGGCGCCTTCGGCATCGATCCGTTCGGCTACGCACGCGCGCACCTCAGCTCCGCCGCTGTCACGGCCCTCGAGCAGTTGCACGAGGTACTCGAGCGCGACGTCGCACCGCTGGTGAACGATGCCTGGGATTCCGCGACGATGCCCGCCGGCATCCTCGATGCGCTCGCCCCGCTCGACCTGATGGCGCCTCAGGGCGTCAGCGCCGAAGAAGCGGCGTCGACGATGTTCAGCGGGTTCCGGAACTTCGTGCTGGCCCGCACCGATGTCTCCGTCGCGACCGTGTACAACGCCCAGTCCGGTCTCTTCCGTTCGACGGTGCGCATGGGCGGTTCCGCTGAGCAAGTCGCCGACCTCGACCCGAGGATTCGCAGCTTCGACTACCGCGGCGTGTTCGCGCTCACGGAGCCCGACCACGGCTCCGACATCGCGGGCGGTCTCGCCACCACAGCGACCCGCAACGGCGATTCCTGGGTCATCGACGGCGCCAAGCGCTGGATCGGCGGGGCGACCTCCGCCGACGGTCTGGCTGTCTTCGCCCGCGATACCGCGGATGGAGAGATCAAGTGCTTCCTCATACCGCGAGAGACGCCCGGGGTGAGTCAGGAGGTCATCGGCGGCAAGATCTCGCTCCGACCGATGCAGAACTCGCACATCACGCTCGACGGGGTGCGCGTGCCCGAATCCTCCCGCCTGCAGAAGATCAACTCCTGGAGGGACGTCGCCGCCATCATGCGCCCCCTCCGGTCGGACGTCGCCTGGATCGCCGCGGGCCTGCAGGCCGGCGCACTCGAGGGCGCCGTCCGGTACGTCCGAGAACGAGAGCAGTTCGGCCGGCCGCTGGCGAGCTTCCAGCTCATCCAGGAGAAACTGGCGCGAATCCTCGGCAATCTCACCGCCTCTCTCGGCATGGTGACGGGGCTGTCCGCGGCGCAGGACCGCGGAGTGCTCAGCGATGCGAGCTCATCGCTCGCGAAAATGTGGACCTCGCTCCACGCTCGGGAGTCGGCAGCGCTCGCCCGCGAACTCGTCGGAGGCAACGGCATCGTGGTGGACTATGACGTCGCCCGCTTCTTCGCCGATGCCGAGGCCGTGTACTCCTACGAGGGCACGCACGAGGTCACCTCGCTCATCGTGGGACGCGCCCTGACGGGCGTGTCCGCGTTCGTGTGAGCGCTGAGGCCCTCCGGACTCACCCCGAGCGAGTGGTGCGGCGCAAGGCGGCTGCGCCCGCAAGCCCTCCCAGCAACCCGATCAGTGCGAACGCCGTCATCCCCGCTGCGGCGGGAACCGCGGTGCCTTCCCCCGCGAGCCCTCCGAGCGGCGCCGCCATGGCGCCAGTGACGAACTGCCCGAACCCGATGAGCGCAGACCCCGTCCCGGCGATGCCCGCGGCCTGACCGATCGCGAGTGCGGATGCCGTCGACATCACGAAGCCGGCTCCGAGTGCGAAGCAGCCGATGAGGAGCAAGTAGAGCGAGAATGAGAGCGCACCGACAAGCGCGCTGATGAGCAGCAGCCCTGACGCTCCCAGGGCGAGCAGTTGACCGATACGCAGGGCGGCGACACTGCTCCACCGCATTGACGCCTGTCCGCTGAGCCAGGACCCGAGCATGACCGCCGCGGAACTGAAGGTGAAGGTCAGCGCGTAGCCCACCGGTCCGAGCCCGAACATCGATTGCACGATGAACGACGACGACGCGATGTAGACGATGAGCACGCCGTACCCCGCGGCGAACGCGACAGCGTGACCGAGGTAGCTCATGCGGCCGAGCAGCGACCGGGCGCCCAGGGTCAGCGACGACGCCGAGAACGGACGTCTCGCCTCGGCAGGCAAGCTCTCGGGAATGCGGAGTGCAGCGACGAGGAACATCCCGGATCCCAGAACGGCGAGCCCGGTCAGCGTGGCGCGCCACCCGCCGAACTCGGTGAGCAGCGCGCCGAGAGGGCTCGCGATCGCGGGACCGAGCGCGATCATCACGAACAGGAGGCTGTAGGCGCGTACGGTTTCGCGGGGCGCCGCAAGATCGGCGATCACGGCACGGGCGAGCACCGCGCCCGACGCCCCTGCGAACCCCTGCAGCGCGCGCACGGTGATCAGGAACTCCAGCGTCGGGCTGAGCACCGCCAGGATCGCGCACGCGGCGAACACCGCAAGCCCGGCGATGAGCGACCGTCTGCGTCCGAGAGCGTCAGAAAGCGACCCGATCAGGAGCTGCCCCATTGCGGCTCCGGCCATGAACGCCGTGAGCGTCAGTTGCACGGCCGACGGTCCCACCGAGAAATGCTCGGCAATCCCCGGGAACGCCGGCGGATACATGTCCGTCGAGAGCGAGGCGGCCATCGACACATAGCCGAGCGCGAGCATGAGACCGGGAGGGATCCTCCCGGCGGATCCCTCCCCGGGGATGCGCCGGGTCACGCGGCGGACTCGGCCTCGTCCGACCGGTACCCCCGCTTCGCCTGCTGGATCTGTTCGTAGACGTGGTGACGCAGTTCCGTGAATCGCGGAAGCGCTCGGGTCTCCAATTGGTCCCGCTGCTCGGGCAGATCGACCACGAGGTCCTCCTGCACGATCGTCGGCGAGCTCGACAGCATGATGACCCGCTCGGCGAGGTACACCGACTCATCGATGTCGTGCGTCACGAACAGCACCGAGATCCCCAGCTCTCTGCGCACCTTCCGCACCAGGTCCTCGAGATCGGCACGGGTCTGCGCATCCACTGCGGCGAAGGGCTCATCCATGAGCAACACTTCGGGCTGGTAGGCGATGGCGCGCGCGATCGCGACACGCTGCTGCATGCCTCCGGAGAGCTGCCAGGGGTACGACCTCGGCACGTGATCGAGACCCACGTTCCGCAGCGCCTCATCGACGATCCTCCGACGCTCCGCCTTCGGCACCCCGGCGTTCTTGAGCGGAAGCTCGACGTTCTCGGCGACCCGCAACCAGGGAAACAGGGAGCGACCGTACTCCTGGAAGACGACGGCCATCTTCTTCGGCGGGGCCGTCACGGTCTTGCCGTCGAGCACGACCTCGCCGCTCGTGGGCTCGAGCAGCCCGGCGATGCACTTCAGCAGCGTCGTCTTGCCAGACCCTGACGGGCCGACGAGGCAGGTCAGCTCGTTCTTCCCGAGGTCGAAGGTGAGGTTGCGCACGGCTTCGATGTCTCCGCCGTCCGTGCGGTAGATCTTCTGGAGTCCGCGCACCGACAGCAGCGTCTCCTCGTCAGGAAGCGTGCGACCGTACGAGAGCGTGTCGAGCGGGGTCGAGGGTTCAGGCTGCATTCTCGAGATCCTTCAGTCGGTGGTACCAGCGGAGCACACGTCGTTCGACGAAGCGGAAGATGATGGCTACGAGATAGCCGAGGAGTCCCAGCACGAGGATTCCCGACCACATCTCGGGAATCGCGAAGCTGCGCTGGAACTGGATCACGGAGAACCCGAGACCCGAGGTCGATGCGAACATCTCGGAGATGATCATCAGCATGAGTCCGATGGGGAGGCTCTGCCGGATCCCCGTGAAGATCTGAGGTGTGGCCGACGGGAGCACCTGGTAGCGCACCCGGTTGAACCCGGTGATCCCGTAGGAGCGGCTGGTGTCCGACTGCACGGAATCAGCGGCGCGCACCCCCTCCACCGTGTTGAGCAGTACGGGCCAGATGGCGGCGAGCACGATGATGAAGATCTTCATCCAGTCGGTGGGGCCGAAGACGAGCATCAGCACCGGGATCAGTACCGGAGGCGGCAGTGCCCGGAAGAACTCGAACACCGGCTCCGTCAGCGCGCGCAGATTGCGGCTGAGTCCGACGAGGAGGCCGAGCAGGATCCCCCCGACGATGGCGATCGCCGCCCCGACGACGAACCTGAGCACGCTCGGCAGCACATCCACCCAAATGCGCGGCCCGATCCATGTGTCCCAGAACTTGGTCACGAGCTCACCGGGCGTCGGGACGAAGAAGCTCTCGTTCGCGATGGTGGAGACCCACCAGATCACGACGAGCAGAATGGGCAGCCCCAGCGCGAACAGCAGCCCGGACAGTGTCTTCTTCATGCGGCGACCTCCCCGCGAACGGATTCGTGCCAGGCGAGCATGCGCCGCTCGAGGAACCGTGCCCCGAGGTTGATGAGGACGCCCAGCAGACCGGTCGCCACGATGAGCGCGTACATCGTGGCGTACTGCCCGCCGTTCTGCGCCCGTGCGATCTCGAGTCCGAGTCCCGGCGTGCCGATGATGAGCTGCGCCGTGATCGCGAGGATCAGCGCCACCGCCGCCGCGAGTCTGAGACCGGTCAAGAGGTACGGGAGTGTGGTCGGCAGCACGATGCTCCTGACCCGCTGCCAGGTGGAGAAGCCGTAGCTGCGCCCCGTGGCCATCGCGACCTGGTCGACGTCGGCGACGCCGTAAAGCACCTGGATGAAAATCTGCCAGAACGAGGCGTAGACGATGAGGAGGAGGCTCGCCTCAATCCGAACGCCGAAGAGCAGGACCGCGAGCGGGATCAGGGCGACCGAGGGAATGGGGCGCAGGAACTCGACGGTCGAGTGCGTCGCCCGCTTCATGAACGGCGACAGGCCGATGACCACACCGAGCACGGATCCGAGCACCAGGGCGATCCCGAGCCCGAGCGCCCACGCGGCCAGCGTGTCCCCGATGGCGCTCCAGAAATCGGCGAAGGTGAGGACAAGGGCGAGCTGCGGCAGCACCTCTGTCGGCGGCGGCAGGAACCGGGGATCGACGATCCCGGTTCGGGCCGCGAGTTCCCAAACCGCCAGGAGCACCAGGATGCCCGTGACGCCCAGCAGCGCCTTTCGCGGCCGGAAACTCCGTTTGCGCTCCCGCGCCCTGGCGATGGAGACCACCGTGGTCACGGTCTGCTCGGGTGCCGAGGTGCTGGCCATGTTCCCCTCCTCTCGTCTCGGTGTGTGTACTGGTGCGGGGCGTCAGGCCCCGGCGTACTGCTTCCGCAGGTCTGCCTTCCGGATCTTGCCGCTGGCGGTGCGCGGGAACTCGTCGACGAAGACGATCCGCTTCGGCACTTTGTACCTCGCGAGCCGACCGGCCAAGTGGTCGACGATGGTATCGGCGTCGAGGCGCTCGTCGTCTCGCAACTGCACGACCGCGAGCGGAACCTCGCCCCATTTCTCATCGGGCACACCGATGAGCGCGGTGCCGGCGATCTGAGAGAACTCCATGATCACGGCCTCGACCTCGGCGGAATAGATGTTCTCACCGCCTGAGATGATCATGTCCTTGAGCCGGTCGGTGACGAAGAGGTAGCCGTCGTCGTCGAAGTAGCCGAGATCACCGGAGCGCAGCCATCCGTCGACGATGGCCTCGCTCGTGGCCTCCGGCCGACGCCAGTACTCGCGGATCACGTTCGGGCCGCTGATCCAGATCTCTCCGATCTCGCCCGGAGGCAACGCGCGTCCCTCCGTATCGACCACCTTGACGTCGGTGAAGAAGTGCTTGATGCCCGACGAACCGATCTTGTGCTGGGCCATGTGCGCCGGGAGTGCGGTGGCACTCGGGGAGGTCTCCGTCATGCCGTATCCCATGGAGAACCCCAGACCGCGCTCGGCGTACGCCTCCATGGTCCGTTCCGGGACAGCGGACCCGCCACACGTCAGCCGCTGCAGGCTGCTGAGGTCGGTGGTCTGCCACGCCTCATGCTCCTGCAGCATTTGGTAGGTGGTCGGTACCCCGGCGAGCATCGTGATGCCCTCGCGCTCGATCGTCGCCAGTACGTGGCCGGGATCGAACTTCTTGTGCAGCACGACGGTGCCGCCCTGCAGCAGCACCGTCAGCGCGCCATTGGTCAAGGAGGCCACGTGGAACATCGGCGAGATGAGGAGCACCCGCTCGCCCGGACTCACCCCGTAGTCCACAAAGACGTTGAACGTGTTCCAGGTGAGATTCCCGTGTGTGAGCACCGCTCCCTTCGGGTGACCGGTGGTGCCGGAAGTGTAGAGGATCAGCGCCGGATCATCGAGGTCCACCGCGAGATCAGGCACTGCACCCGCGGTACCAGACGCGATGACCTGCTCGTAGTCCTCGAGCTCGTGCTCGGCCTCTCCACCGACCATGATGAGCCGGCTCACGCCGGTCGCCCAACTGCCGGCGCGCGCGAGATCACGCAGATCCGACTGAAAGACCAGTGTCTTCGCTGCCGAGTTCTCGAGCATGAACTCGATCTCCGGGCCGGCGAGCCTCGTGTTCAGGGGGACGAAGATCGCACCCAGATTCGCGGTGGCGAAGAAGACCTCGAGCAGGGACGGGTGGTTGTTGCCGAGGTACGCGACGCGCTGACCAGCCGAGACACCGCGGGCGGCGAGCGCGTCGGTGAGACGCTCGATGCGCTCGGAAAGCTCCCCGTAGGTGATTCGCCGGTCACCGTGCACGATCGCGTCGCGATCAGCATGGCGCACGGCCTTGCGCGCGATCCACGGGCCGATGCCGTTGTTCTGCATGCCTGCTCCTTTGCCTGCGGATCCGAGCGGACCGGGCGCGGGGGTGCCGTGTCCGGTCCGCTCGATGTGCGGAATGATCGGTTACTCGGTTTCGATGACCGTGTCGAGGTCAGCGGGGTTTTCGAGCATCCCGTACTTCACCGCGAGGTCGTTCAGCTCCTCGATGGGCTGGGGGTCGAGTTCTCCGGTGATGTACTCGAGATTCACGTTCTCGACGACCGCGGCATCCATGCCGGTGAAGTCGACGACTGCCTGACGGTAGAGCTCGTCATCCGCCATCGCCATTTCGGCGGCCTCGGTGATCGCATCCCGGAACGCCGCCGTCGTCTCGGGGTCGGCCTCGGCGAAATCACCCGATGTAAAAGTAACCATCGTCGGCAGACCGTCGATCACGCGTAGTGGATCACCGAGCTGGACGATGCCGTCGGTCGCCTTCGCTCCGCTGATGAATGGCTCGGGGATCCACGCCGCATCAATGTTGCCCTGCTCGAGCTGCGCCTGCTGATCGGGGAAGGCGATCTCGGTGAACTCGACCTTCGACGGGTCGCCGCCATCCTGCTCGACCATCTCCATCGTGGCGAGATGTCCCTGGGTCTGCAGCGTATTGACCGCGACCGTCTTCCCCTCGAGATCGCTGTAGGACTCGATGCCCGAGTCCTCCTGCACCACGAGCCCCGAGGGTGCGTTCTCCTCCGGATCCTCCGGGTTCTCGTAGTTCCGCGAGTAGTTGGCGATGATTCGCATGTCGAGCCCCTGGCTCGCAGCCGTCAGCACGGATTGGGGGTTGCCGACCGCGAATTGGATGTCGCCGCTCTGCACGGCGGGGAGCAGCGCGGCCCCTCCCTGCCCGAGCTGCACGTCGACATCGAGGCCGTGCTCCTCGAACACGCCCTCGTCGATTCCGAGCTGCACGACCGATGCCGGAGCGATCTGGAGCAGTCCGACGGTGATCGGGGTGAGGTCTTCCGAACCGCCTCCGGATTCGCCGCCGCCCTCCTCGCCGCTGAGCGAGCCGCCCGAGCACCCGGTGAGCAGGAGTCCCGCGGCGCCGATCGCCGCGATTGCCGATACGGTGAACTTCTTCATGTCAGTATCTCCTTTGAAACTGATGCGATGTGGACCCGGCCGAATGGTCGAGCCTGATATCCGCGCCGGGTCAGGCGTAGAAGCGCTGCAAGCTTCGGGCGACGACTGCTGGCTTGGCGCCGCCGTCGATCTCGATGACCACGTCGACCGCGATCTGCACCCCTCCGGGCACTTCGGTGAGTTCGGCGATGGTCGCCGTCATCCGGATGCGGTCACCCACCTTGACGGGAGCGGGAAAGCGCACCTTGTCGAGTCCGTAATTGATCTTGGTCGTCACGTCGGTGACATCGAGCAGCTCCACCCACATCGGGATCAGCAGCGAGAGCGTGAGGAACCCGTGCGCGATCGGTCCGCCGAACGGACCCTCGGCGGCGCGCTCGGGATCCGTGTGGATCCACTGGTGATCGTCTGCGGCGTCGGCGAAGGTGTTCACGCGGCTCTGCGTCACCTCGCGCCAATCGGTGTACCCGAGGTCGGCGCCCACCAGTGTGGCCAGCTCCTCGTATGCAATCTTCGTCGTCATCGACGCACCTCCTCGTGTCAGTTGCCTCCCATCACACCTCAGACTCTTGAAAATGTCAACTATTGATTTTCGCGTCTATCTATCGGCTACAGTGACTCCATGGCACTCGACAGCACGACGGGAGCGCAGTCTCCGACGGAGGCGGGGCTTTCGCGCCTCTGGAACTCGGCGATCAGCGATGACGTGTCGTTCCTCCTCGCCCGCGCGAACGCGGTCTCGATGGCGCGCACGCACGAGGCCCTCAGCCCATTCGGACTCAAGGTGCGCTCCTACGCGCTGCTCGGCATCGCCGCAGCGGATACCCGTCCGTCGCAGCGCGAACTCTCCGAGTTCCTGAGGCTCGACCCGAGTCAGATCGTCGCCCTCGTCGACGAGCTGCAGTCCAAGGGTCTTGCACGTAGACAACCCGATCCCCGCGATCGGCGCGCGAACGTCGTCGTCGCGACCGAGGCCGGACTCCGCCTCTTCGAGGAGGCCCGCCGAGAGGTGCTCACGGCCGAGGCGACTTGGCTCGCCGAACTGCCCCGTGAGACCCGTGACCGGTTCGGCCGCGCGCTCGCTCGACTCGCGACGACCGACGACGTTTCCTGAGCCGTCGCGACTCAGAGGTCGCCTGTCTCCTCCAGCACCCGCTGCGCCAGCTTGAACGCTACGTTCGCCGCGGGCACGCCGCAGTAGAGCCCGGCCTGCAGGATGACCTCTTTGATCTCCTCTACCGAGAGACCGTTCCGTCGCGCAGCAGCGACGTGCATCGCGAACTCCTCGTGGTGCCCGAGGGCGATCATCGCGGTGAGAACCGCCACCGACCGGGCTCGGCGATCGAGACCGGGGCGCGACCAGATATCGCCCCACGCACTGCGGGTGATGTAGTCCTGGAAGTCGGCGGTGAAGTCGGTGGTGGCATCGATCGAGCGGTCGACGTGCGCGTCCGAGAGCACCTCCCGCCGCACCCCCATGCCGCCGTCGTAGCGCTCCTCGTCGCTCTGCCCCGGTCCGAACGGGCGGCTCATCGCTCCACCTCTGCGAAGAATGCCAGCAGCTCTCGAGCGACCGCCTCCGGCTGCTCGGCCGGGGGCTGGTGCGCCGCATCGGCGATCATCACCTTCCGCCCGTGCGGCACACCCGCGACGATCTCGTCCTGGGCCTCCTCCGGCCCGACGGTGTCGAACTCCCCGCCCATCGCCAGTACCGGCACCCGGATCTCGCCGAGCCGGTCCCGCACGTCGAAGGTCCCCAGAGCTTCGGCGCACCTGGCGTACCCCTCGTCCGGGGTGTCCTGGAGCGCGTGGAGGATCCTCCCTGACAGGTCGGGCTGGTTCGCGACCGAGTTCGGGCCGAACCATACCCGTGACGACGGCCCCACGAGCACCGAGGTCGATTGCGACCGAACGAGCGCGGCGCGCTCGTTCCAGTGGTCCGATCCGCCGAGTTGGGCTGCCGACGCGATCGCGGCGACACCGTCGAACAGGTCGGGGTGCCTGAGTGCGAGCTCGAGCGCGAGCGCTCCCCCGATTGAGACCCCCGCGTAGCGCACGTGCGATTCCGCGATGCCGCGGATACCCTCGGCCACAGCGTCGGCGAGCTCGGCGAAGGTGAACCCGTCCGCTGGGACGGGGGCGCTGCCGTGCCCTGGCAGCGTGAGCAGCGCGACGCGGTACTCCGCTGCGAGCGGCGGGATCACCTGCTCCCAGATGAGCGGACCGGTGCCGATGGAGTGCCCGAGGACGACGAGCGGGGCGCCGGAGCGTCCGACGGGTTCGGTGAGGCGGACCTCGGGGAGTGTCATAGCGTTCCTCTCAGGAGCGGGGTGAGCGGCGACCGGTGCGGTCGCTCAGACGTTCGGGAGCGGGTCGGGGTCGCTGCCATCGACGAGCCGACCGGCGAGCCCTGTGTATCGCGCCGGATCGAGCAGGTCGTCCAGATCGACACCCGACGCCACGACTTCCGGATCGGCGGCGAGGATCTCCCTGAGGTCCTCTCCCCTCCCCGCTCGCGACACGAAGCTCTGCACGGCCTCCGCGCCGAGAAGCGGGGTCAGGACGAGATTCAAGCGTTCGGAGAGCACAAGGCCGCGCGAGTGCGCGAGATTGCGAGCGCCGGCCTCAGCATCCGCGCGCAGGCCGTGCGCGACCGTTCGCGCCTGCGCTGACGCGCCGAGCGCCGCTCGCAGCAGATCGCGCAGCGCGGGCCATTCGGCGTGCCAGGCACCGTCGGGCCGCTCGTCGACGGCGAGCGCCGAGGCCGTATGAAGGGTGGCCCCGAGGTGGGGTGCCCGGATCGCCGCCGAGCGGATGAGCACCGATCGGGCGGGGTTCCGCTTCTGCGGCATGGCAGAGGACCCGCCGCCCGTTCCCTCGGAGAGCTCTCCGATCTCGGTGCGGCTGAGGGTGGTGACGTCGGCGGCCATCTTGCCGAGCGCATCGGTGACCTGTACGAGCGCGTCGCCGAGCTCGGTGATCGGCCAGCGTTCGGTGTGCCACGGTCCGTCCGGGGCCCGGAGTCCGAGCTCGGCGGCGAACCGTGCGGGGAGCTGGGCAGCGGCATCGATGCCGCCGATTTCGACGAACGATGCGAGCGTGCCACCCGCTCCGGCGAGCTGGGCCGGCAGTGCGTCCGTCGCCGTGGCGAGCCGCTGCGCCGCCCGGTCGATACCGCGCAGCCAGTTCGCGGCGCGAAGGCCGACGGTAGTCGGCACTGCCTGCTGCGTGAGCGTGCGGGCCACGACTACCTCGTGGCGGTGCGCTTCGGCGAAGGCGCGCAGCGCCGCACCGGTCTCATCCAGGTGCGCGAGCACCTCGGCCGCGGCCCGTCTCGCGACCAGCATGAGCGCAGAGTCCATGATGTCCTGGCTCGTGGCGCCGCGATGCACCCAGGTGCGCACCGATTCCGGAACGCGCGCGCGAAGCACGGCGACGAGTGGTATCACCGGATTGCCGCCGGCGACGGCATCCGCCGTGAGCTGGGCGAGCGGAAAGCCGCGCAGCTCACAAGGCCTTCCTGCTCCCTGCCACCCGAGCGCGTCCGAGACGAGCTCGCCCGCGTCGACGGGGGCGACGTCCGTCGCAGACCAGGCGCGGGCGAGGGCGGTCTCCGCCGCGATCAGCGCGCCGCCGATCGCGGCGTCCGACACCACAGCGTCGTGCTCGACCGAGACCGGCGTGAGCAGGCCGGCGTCGATCGTCTCGGGCACTGCGGCATCGCCGGTGTTCGGATCAGTAGGCAAGGAACACGGTCTCCTTCTCGCCCTGCAGGTGGATGTCGTGCTGAAGATAACCCTCGGGCGTTCGCGTTGCCACGAGCGTAGCGCGCTCGCTCTCGCCGAGCGACGCGAGCAGCGGGTCGGCCGCGAGTCGCTCCGTGTTCTCGGGTAGGTAAATGCGCGTGTGCAGCTTGTCCGGAAGCCCGCGAGCGTACACGATGGCCGCGAAGAACGGCGCCTCGCCCGAGACAGATCCGGGATTGCGGGTCCAGAACTCGTAGCGGCCATCGTCAGTCACGAACGAGCGACCGAACCCCGTGAACGTGTGGTCGTCGCGGTGGAGAGTGCCGCGCGCCCTGGGCACGGTTCCATCGGTATCGGCGCCGAAAATCTCCACGATCGCGTCGGGGATCGGCGCGCCGTTGCCGTCGAACACGGTGCCGCCGAGCACGATCGCTCCAGGCGAGTGGGGGAAGGCGACCTGGTGCTTCTTCTCGAAGTCGGTGCCGAACGCGAAGAACGGGCCGACTGTCTGTCCCGGCGTCGGCTCGTGAGTCTTTGCGGGAACCGGTGCGGTGCGGTCGGTCATCAGTGGTCGCCCTCCTCAGGCTCGAACCAGGTCGCGTCCGGGCCGTCGACGACGATGTCGAAGCGGTACCCCATCGAGAACTCGGGAACGGTCAGGTCATGATCGTAGACGCCGATCAGGCGATCACGATCCTTCTGGTCGCGGATGGTCTGGTAGATCGGATCGAGAGCGAACAGCGGGTCGCCAGGGAAGTACATCTGCGTGACGATGCGCTGGGTGAACGACTGCCCGAAGACCGAGAAGTGGATGTGCGCCGGCCGCCAGGCATTGACGTGGTTCTTCCACGGGTACGGTCCTGGTTTGATCGTCGTGAACTGGTACTCGCCGTTGTCGTTCGTGATCGCGCGACCCGCACCGGTGAAGTTCGGATCGAGGGGCGCCGGGTGCTGATCCCGCTTGTGGATGTACCGCCCGCCGGCGTTCGCCTGCCAGATCTCGATGAGCTGGTTGCGCAGAGGACGGCCCCACGAGTCCAGCAGCCTCCCCTGCACGGTCATGCGCTCGCCCTGGGGCTCCCCGCCCGCCGACTGCAGCGTGAGATCGGATTCGATCGCGGCGACGTCGCGCTGCCCATAGGCGGGCGACCACAGCTCGATCGTCTCGGGGTCCGCCATGCGCGGATCTTTCGTCGGGTGGCGCAGCACGCTGGACCGGTAGGGCGGGAAGTCGACCATGGTGCGCGGGATCCGCTCACCCGCCGCCGCGCGCTCCGCCGCCCGGGCGTGGAGCGTCGCGATCTCCTCGGTGATCTGCTGCTGCGACGCCTGGTCGGGCGCCGCCAGTAGGGATTCGGGTGCCGCTGCGGCAGAAGCGTCCGCTGTCATACTGGTCTCCTTTGACATCTCTGGTCTGAACTGACATCTGTGGTCTGAATCCGAGAGCTTCCCGATAGCGTGCCACTTTCACCTCGCGCCCGCACCACCGCTCCCACTCAGTGGGAAATCTGGGAGCGGGCACCCCTCAGTCCCTTAGATTGAAAGGCATGCGCACCTCCATCGCTTCCGTCTGCCTTTCGGGCGGACTCGTCGAGAAACTGCACGCCTGCGCCGAAGCCGGCTTCGACGGCGTCGAGATCATGGACGCCGATCTCGTCGCCGCGTACGAGTCGCCCGAGGAGATCCGCGCGTTGTGCCACCGGCTCGGCCTCACGATCGACCTCTTCCAGCCGTTCCGCGACTTCGAGGGCGTCGACGACCAGACCTTCACCGACAACATGCGCCGCGCCCGGGCGAAGTTCGAGGTGATGCAGCGCCTCGGTGCCGACATGATGCTGCTCTGCAGCAACGTCGCCACCGCCACGGTCCCCGACTTCGATGTCGCGGCGACGCAGATCGGGGCGCTCGCCGACCTCGCAGCCGAGTACGGGATCGACATCGCCTACGAGGCACTCGCGTGGGGCCGCTACGTCAGCGACTACCGCGACGCGTGGGATATCGTGCAGCGCGCCGACCGCGCCAACCTCGGGGTGTGCCTCGACAGCTTCCACATCCTTTCGAGAGGACACGACCCGGCGGCGATCGAGGAGATCGATCCCGACAAGCTCTTCTTCCTCCAGCTCGCGGATGCCCCGAACATGGACATGGACGTGCTGTCGTGGAGCCGTCACCACCGGCTCTTCCCCGGCGAGGGCGACTTCGACCTCATCGACTTCCTCTCGCACGTGATCCTCGCCGGCTACCGCGGGCCGCTCTCGCTGGAGGTGTTCAACGACACCTTCCGGCAGACCGATGTAACCCGCACGGCCGCGCACGCTCTGCGCTCGCTGCGGTGGCTCTACGACCGCACCGCCGCTCAGAACGACTGGGCCGACCTCCAGCTCGATGCGCCGCAGCCCCCGCGCGCTGTCGACTTCGTCGAGGTGTCAGGGGAGGATCTCTCCGCAGTCGAGCGCACCCTGAGCCAGCTGGGTTTCTCGTTCGGGGGGCGTCACCGGACCAAAGCGGTGCGCCTGTGGGAAGCGGGCGACGCCCGCGTGATCCTCAATGAGCAGGTGCGCACGCCGGGCTCGCGTCTCGTCGGCCTCGGCTTTGAGGTCGGGGATGCCGCAGCGGCCGCTCGACGCGCGCAGGCCATCGGTGCGCCGCAGGTCTTCCGCCGCACCTACGCGGGCGACTACGAGCTCCCCGCGGTCGCCTCGCCCGACGGCACCGAGGTCTACTGGAACTCGCAATCGGCAGCCGATTCCTGGCTCGACGAGTTCGAGGGTCGCGTCCCGCTCGCGGACGCGACCGCAGAGCCCGGACTGCGCGGTGTCATCGATCACCTCAACGTGGCCTACCCCTGGCAGGAGTTCGATGAGGCGGTGCTCTTCAACACGAGCGTCCTCGCGCTCGATTCCGCTCCACCGTCGGAGGTTCCCGGCCCCCGCGGCCTGGTGCGCAGTCAGGTGATGCGCACGCGCGATGGTGCCGTGCGGCTCGCCATGAACCTCGCGCCGCCGACCGCTCCTGAACTGCCGCGACACGTCGCCATTCGCGTGGACGATGCCGTCGCCGCAGCGCGCCGCGCCCGCGCCCGAGGACTGGCGTTCCTCCCGATGCCGAGCAACTACTACGACGACCTCGACGCGCGGTTCGGTCTCGAGCCCGAACTCCTCGCTGAGCTGCGCGAACTCGATCTCCTTTACGATCGTGATGCGCAGGGCAGCTTCATCCACTTCTACACTCCGACGATCGGCGACATCTTCTTCGAGATCGTCGAGCGCCGCGGCGATTACGACGGATACGGTGCCGCGAGCGCGCCCGTGCGGCTCGCAGCGCAGCGGGGCACGCCGCTGCGCTGACACCTCGGGGCACCTACCTCGCTTCGCGCAACGCCGCAGTGAGCTCGCTCGCCGCCTGCGTCACCAACCGGGCGAGGTGACGTTCGTCCGCGCGCTCGAGGTGCACGACCACCCCGAGCGCCACGGGCGGCAACCCCTCAAGCTCGGGGAGGGCCGTCGCGACCGAAATGTTGCCGAGCGTCATCTCTTCGCGCGTCGTCGCATACCCGCGGTCGCGCGTCTTCGTGATCTCGTGGCGCAATGCGCCCTCGTCACAGATCGAGTGAACTGTTTCCCTCGGTCGAGCGGTGGTGAAGTACTGGGCGAGCCAGGCCTCGTCGCGGGTCGCGAGAAGCGCCTTGCCGACTCCGGTGGTGTGGAGCGGACCCTGCCCTCCGGCGCGGGTGACAGTCGGAATCGATTTGCGCCCGGTCACTCGTCCGACGTACAGCGCCGTCGACTGCGCCGGAGTGGGTCCGTCGAGCACGGCGAGGTGCACGTTCTCTCCCGTCGCCTCGTAGAGACGGAGCAGATGCGGGATCGCGCGTTCCCTGAGACGCACCGAGACCGGCGCGAGCTCGCCGAGTTCCCACAACCGCGTCCCGATGGCGTACCGCTTGCCCGGCACCCGTGCCAGCAGGCCCCGTTCGACCAGCGTCGCAAGGAGGCGGTGCAGCGTGGACGAGGCGAGTCCGGTGCGCCGCCCGATGTCGACCGCCGTGAGCTCCAGCTCATCCTCCGTGAAGCAGTCGAGCACGCGGAGCGCACGATCGAGCACTCCCTCTCCGTGTTCGCTGCCCACCATTCCTGCTCCGTCTCCGATGCCTTCGTCCTTCGAGTCTTCCTCAGCCTACTCCCACTCAGTGGGAATTCAGTGGCGCGCGGCCATTCCGATCGGCATGCTGGTCGAGTACTGTGCGCGGCGCCGCCTGCTGCGCAGCGCCACCGTCAACGACGACCCAGGAGACTCATGCCCCTCACCAGCACCCAGGTAGCGATCGTCGGAGCGGGCCCGGCGGGTCTCCTGCTCTCCCACCTGCTCGCGGAACGCGGCATCGACTCGATCGTCTTCGACCGTCGCACGCGTGAGGAGATCGAATCGACGATCCGCGCCGGGATCCTCGAGCAGGGCACGGTCGATGTCCTCTCCGCGCTCCCCCACAGCCGCGTGCTCACCGACGGCCACCGGCACGACGGCATCGAACTCCGCTTCTCTGGCGAGGGCCACCGCATCGACTTCCCGAGCCTCGTGGGCCGCAGCGTGTGGTTGTACCCGCAGCACGAGGTGCTGAAGGACCTGATTGCCGCTCGGCTGGCAGCGGGCCAAGACATCCGGTTCTCGCACGAGGTGTCGGCGGTCGACGGGATCGACGGGGAGCGCCCGACGGTCAGGGCGCACGCGGTCGACGCCGATGGCGCTGCAGTGCCCGGCTCGGAGATCGAGCTCTCGTCGCACTTCGTGGTGGGAGCAGACGGCTCGCGCAGCACCGTCCGGCAGGCGGTCGCCGACCGCGAGACCAACCGGTACCGCGAGTATCCGTTCGCCTGGTTCGGCGTCCTGTGCGAAGCCCCTCCGAGTGCGGACGAACTCATCTACAGCAACTCCGACGCCGGCTTCGCCCTCATCAGTCAGCGCTCCGAAACGGTGCAGCGCATGTACTTCCAGTGCGACCCGGGAACCGACCCCGACGGGTGGAGCGAGGAGGAGCTCTGGGCGACGCTGCAGGAGCGTGTGCCCGGCACCACGCTGCGCGAGGGCCCCATCTTCCAGCGCGATGTGCTGCGCTTCCGCAGCTTCGTGGCTGGGCGCCTGAGGCGCGGGCGTGCCGCGATCATCGGCGACGCAGCGCACACGGTCCCCCCGACGGGCGCGAAGGGGATGAACCTCGCCATCGCCGATGTGCTGCTCCTGGCCGACGCGCTCGGAGATCTCATCATCGAGGGCGACGAGCGCCGCATCGACGCGTTCGCAGACACGGCGCTCCGCCGCATCTGGAAGGCGCAGCACTTCTCCTGGTGGATGACGAGCATGCTGCACCGCACCCCCGACGCCGGCGACTTCGACCGCGAGCGCCAGCTCGGGGAGCTGCGATCCGTCGTCGAGTCGGAGGCGGGCAGCACCTATCTCGCCGAGGCCTACACCGGGTGGCCGTTCACCCGGTGAAGATCGCGGCCGCCTTGATGGCCGTCTGCACGAGCCCGTAGCCGAGCCCTCCGACGACGACGAGAGTGAGAGCGGTGGCGACGACCCGATACGGACCCGTCGCGCCGTTCCCCGCAGGGGTTTCGGGAGTCGCGTTCATCGCTGCGCACCTTCCTCACTCGTTGCGTTCACGGGTACCTGCTCCGCGCCAGCGGACTCAGGTTCCGCGAACTTCTCCTTGACGGGCCGCACCAGGAGGTTTGCGACGAAGCCGACCGCGAGCAGCCCCACCATGATGAGCAGGCCGGGAGTGTAGAGCGATGGACCCTCGAGTCCCGCGTCCGCTCCCTTCTGCACCACCGAGTTCACCACGAGGGGACCCACGACGCCGGCAGCCGACCACGCGGTCAGCAGACGCCCGTGGATGGCGCCGACCTGCATGGTGCCGAAGAGGTCCTTCAGATACGCGGGGATCGTGGCGAAACCGCCGCCGTAGAACGACATGATGACGAGCGTGGCGACGAGGAAGAGCGCGAGGGATCCGCCACCGAACATCGAGATCAGCAGGTAGGCGACCGCGCCGACGCCGAGGTACATCATGTAGGTGTTCTTCCGCCCGATCACATCGGAGAGCGTCGACCACACGAAGCGGCCACCCATGTTCGCGAGCGACAGCAGGCCGACGAAGCCAGCCGCGGCAGCGGCGGCGATCCCGAAGTAATCGGTGATCATGGGTGCCGCGTTCTCCAGGATCCCGATGCCCGCTGTGACGTTCGTGAACAGCACGACCCAGAGGAGCCAGAACTGCGGGGTACGGATCGCGTTCTTCGCCGAGACGTTCCGCTTCGTCTGCATCGGCTTGACACGGTCTTTCGACGGGTCCCAGTTCTTCGGGCGCCAGTCCGGGTGCGGCACGCGGATCACGAACGCGCCGGCGGCGATCACGAACGCGTACACGATGGCGAGCGTCACGAACGTCGGCGTCAGGCCTGCGACCAGATCTCCGGCATCGTCACCGCCGCCGTAGAACGACATGAGGGCGTTCGACATCGGGCTCGCGATGAGCGCGCCACCGCCGAACCCCATGATCGCGAGGCCCGTCGCGAGCCCCGGGCGGTCCGGGAACCACTTCATCAGCGTGGAGACCGGTGAGATGTAGCCGATGCCGAGCCCGATGCCGCAGATGAACCCGTAGCCGAGGTACACGAGCCACAGCTGTCCCGTCGCGATCCCGAGCGACGCGACGAAGAAGCCGGACACCCAGCAGGCGCCTGCGGCGAGCATCGAGGCGCGGGGGCCGACCTTCTCCACCCAGGTGCCGAACACGGCCGAGGACAGGCCGAGCATGAGGATCGCCAGAGAGAAGATCCACCCGATGGACACCTCGCGTGCGTCGAAGTGCTCCATGAACGGGGTCTTGAACACGCTGAACGCGTACACCTGCCCGATGCAGAGGTGAATCGCGAGCGCTGCCGGCGGGATCATCCACCGGTTGAACGTGGGCGGGGCGGTGATCGCCTCGCGTCCGAATCTCGAAGCCATATCGTTGAGCGTCCTTGCTGTCGGTGTTCGCCGTCGATGTCACGTACGCGCGGGATCACCGCGCACCCAGACCATGGTGGCACACCTCGAGCATTTTCACAGGGAACACCCCGCCTCGCGCCCGCTCCCGGGCCCCTCGCTTCCTGGCCCCAGCCCTGCTCCCGGGCCCCGCCCCTCGTCGAGAATGCAAGAAGTACCCCTTCGATGCGCGTGAAGCCGGACGAAGTGCGATCTCGGCGAGGCCTGCGCCCGGAGGGGGGCACGAGCGCGGCACACGAGAAACGCCCCGCCGCGAAGTGCGACGGGGCGTTTCGTACCTGCGGAGCAGGTCAGATCATCTTGGTGACCTGGTCGAAGCTCAACTCGACCGGGGTCTCGCGCTCGAACAGCGAGACGAGCACCGTGAGCTTGCCGCTCGCGGGGTTGATCTCGCTGATCGTGCCGGGAAGGCCCTCGAAAGAGCCCGACTTGATCGTGATGGTCTCGCCGATCTCGAAGTCGATCTCGAACTGACCCTGCGCGGCCGCGTTAGTGGCGGCCTTCGACTTGGCCGTCTCGACCGGCTCGAGCTCGACGGTGCTCTTCAGCATCTCGAACGCTTCCTTGAAGCGGAGCGGGACCGGGTTGTGCGCGTTGCCGACGAAGCCGGTGACACCAGGGGTGTGACGGACAACGGACCACGAGTTCTCGTTGAGGTTCATGCGGACGAGCACGTATCCGGGGATCCGCACGCGCGTCACCATCTTGCGCTGCCCGTTCTTGACCTCCATGACATCTTCCATGGGGACCTGGATCTCGTAGATGTCGTCGACCGCGCCCATCGTCTCGCGACGGTTCCACAGGTTCGACTTCACCTTGCGCTCGTAGCCGGCGTAGCTGTGTACGACGTACCACTTGCCGGGCTTCAGGCGGAGTTCGCGCTTGAACGCGGCGTAGGGATCCTCGTCGGGCTCCTCGGCCGGGGCGTCCTCGGTCTGCTCGTCGGCGATAGCGTTCGAGGCCGCGACGGCCTCCTCGGCGGTGTCGATGTGCAGCGCGTCTTCGACGGCGGCATCCACGTCGGGGTCCGTCGACTGCGCCAGCGCGTCGAGGGCCGCGTCGAGATCGGCCTCGGGAGTGTTGCTGTTCTCGCTCGTCATCTGAACTTTCTGGGTCGTGGGTGAGGGTGGGTCGGTGCGGGCCGCGGGCGGCTCGGGGCTACGTCAGCGGCGTGCCGAAGACGAAGACGGTGACCCAGCCGAAGGCTTGATCGAGGACCCACACAATCGCCATCATGATGACCACGAAGGCGAGCACCACGAGCGTGAACCGCACGAGTTCCTTGCGCGTCGGCGTGACGACCTTCTTCAGCTCGGCGAAGACCTGCTGCACGAACAGGATGATCTTGCCGAACCAGGAGCGCTTGGCACTGTCAGCTTTGGCGCGCTCGACGAGTCCGCCTCCGGACTCTTCGATCTCGTTGCTGCTCACGGGTGTCCTTTCGATCGCCCCTCGCAATCGCGAGGGGTTCGGCAGGGCGGACAGGACTCGAACCTGCAACCTGCGGTTTTGGAGACCGCTGCGCTACCAATTGCGCCACCGCCCTATGGGCTGCCGCCGCCTATTCTCTCATCGCATGCTGATCGCGCAACGAGTGCGCGAGGGCATGGGAGATTTTGGCAGAAGTCAACCTCGAAAGAGTGTAGGGGATGCGCGGGTGCATTGTCGAACCGGCGCGACCGAACGGGCGAGGCGGGCACGGCCGCTCACGGTTTCCGCAGGTCGAGCCGACCCTGCCCGCGCCAGTGCCGCCGCGCCCAGTCGAGCGCGGAGAGCAGGATTCGCTGGGCCGCAGGCGTCGACCGGGTGAGAGCCCTGACCACCACTCCGGGCACCGCGAGCGCCGTCGCGCCCACCAGGGTGCCACCTGACGGGGGTTCAAGCGCGCCGACGGCGCCGCGGAGCGCCGTGATCGCCGCCGCATCGCAGCGGGGGTCGATGAGCACGAGGGTCGCGAGGTGGCTGAACCCCTGCGTCAGGTGCCGCGCTGCCGGCGCGTCGATGGCGGGCAGGAATCGCAGCCGATCGTGCAGGACGAGGCGTCCGGCTCCCGCGTCCGACGCACCTTCGGTGAACCTGACGCGCGTGGTCAGGGTCAGTTCGTCGAACGCGTAGGCGGTCCCGTCCGGCGACCACCCGGGGGTCGTGATCTCCGCGATCGCGAGGGACGCCGTCGGGTCCATGCGCACCTCTGTGGACTGCCGGAATCGCGCCCCGGCGAATGGGATGACGCTGTCGGGTACGGATTCCAGCCGCGCCTCGGCGCCCAGAGTAAAGCGCTGAACGGACTCCGCGTGATCCTCGGGTGTCCGGTAGACCTTGGTCGCCGACTGCGTGGTGAGGAGCAGATCTGCTCCCGCCTCGACGGAAGCCTCGAGCGCGTAGCGATCGCCGCCGAGGATCCCGCCGCCTGGGTTCACGACGGTGACCGCGACCTGCCCCGAATCGTCGAGATGCAACGGCCGCAGCAGTCGCAGCGCCCCCGAGTGCCGCTGCCCGACGACCACGCTCGTCCCGTCTCGCAGGGCGACGCGCAGCGCGAGCGAGCCGGTCATTCGAGATCCGACATGAGCACTTCGCGTTTGAGCCATGCGAGCACGAAATCGAGTCCGTCGTCGGTCTTCAGGTTGGTGAAGCAGAAGGGGCGGTCGGCCCGGAATCGGCGCGCATCCTCGGCCATCACGTCGAGGTCGGCCCCCACGTACGGCGCGAGATCGGTCTTGTTGATGATCAGGAGGTCGGACTTGATCATGCCCTGCCCCGCCTTGCGCGGAATCTTCTCCCCCTGCGCCACGTCGATCACGTAGATGGAGAAGTCGACGAGCTCCGGACTGAAGGTGGCCGAGAGGTTGTCACCGCCCGACTCGACGAAGACGAGCTCGAGGTCGGGGTGCCGCGCCTCGAGATCCTCGAGGGCGGCCCGGTTCATCGACGTGTCCTCCCGAATTGCCGTGTGGGGGCACCCACCGGTCTCCACGCCGACGATGCGGTCCTCGGGCAGCACACCGTTCCGGGCAAGGATCCTCGCGTCCTCGATCGTGTAGATGTCGTTGGTGACGGCGGCCATCGAGAGCTCATCGATGAGTGCGCGCGTCACCCGCTCGACGAGCTGCGTCTTCCCGGCTCCGACGGGCCCGCCGATGCCGACGGTGATGGGTGCATTCATGGTCTCTCCTTGCAGTCAACTGGCGAACATGCGGGCGTGCAGGTGCTCGTGCCGCATCTGATGGATTTCGAGGGCGGGGGCGGCGACGCCGAAGCCCAGGGATGCCGGATCCCGATCGATCTCGGCAGATCGTGCCGCGGCTTCCCGAACATCGGCGTCGAGCGCGGCGATCACGCGCTGACCCGCCAATTGCCCGAGCGGGATGGCCCGAACGGCGTTGGTGACGAGCGAGAGCACCGTGGCGTGGAGGTAGGCCTCCGTCGCGGTATCGGCGTCGATACCCCGGCCGGCTGCGGCGAGCGCGAACGCGATGGCTGCGTGGCCTGAGCACGACCCCGACGCCACCAGGGCGACGTAGCGCTCGACTCCCGGGGAGGGCAGCGCCTCGGTCGCGATCTCGATGAGGCGTCTGCCCGTGCGGAGACTGGCCTCGCGGATCTGGCGGGGGACGAGGAGCGCGCCGAGCTCTGCGTCGATGCTGATCAGGTCGGCGTCGCTGCCCGCCCGCCAGGCGCGCCGGACGATCACAGCATCGGTCGATGCGAGCTGAAGGGCGAGGTACTCGGCGAGCCACGCGCGCAGCACGTGCTCGTCGGACACAGGATCGGCGCCCGGCCCGGCGGTGGAGGCGTCGAGCGCGCTCTCGAGCCCGAACGAGTGGCTGAACGCCCCGGTCGGCAGTGCGGAGTCGGTGAGCTGGAGGAGTGCGCCGAGCGCATGCATGGCCGACGGCGAGGGGGTGCTCATCAGTGGGGACCCATCAGTGCGTGTGCTCCGCGTGCCGGAAGGGCACCTCCATGGTGCGCGTCTCGCGAGTGAACGGCACCCCGTGGTCGTTGAGGAAGTGCTCCACGGTGTGGTCGTACTGGCAGACCATCACCTCGGCTCCGAAGTTTGAGTCGACGTCGAAGAACTGTGCAGGGAGGTGCCGATTGCCGAGCGAGTGGGCGGCGAAGAGCGCCTCTCCGATGCTCCGCGGCGCGATAACGATGACATCGCTCGAGTCGACCTCCACGACGACGACGTTGCCCTCCTCGGCGACGAGCACGTCCCCGTCCCTGAGGTCGGGTGCGCCGACGGGGAGCCGAAGCCCGAACTCGCGTCCGTGGTCCGTCGTGAGCCGCTGGATGCGCTGCGAGAGCCTGGCGACGGGCAGCCGTACCCGCTCCCGGTGGGCGCGGGCGTACGCGGGATCCTCGTGGACGCTGCCGCTCACCTCGGTGACGATCACGTGAGCTCCTTTCAATCGGGGGCGCCGGGGCGCTGAGTGGGATTCGGCAGCGACGGCGTCGCCGCGGTCAGAACAGGAAGTACCGCTGCCCGAGCGGCACGGTATCGACGGGGTCGCACGTCACCGGGGTACCGTCGACGCGTACCTCGTAGGTCTGCGGATCCACCTCGATGTCGGGGGTCGCGTCGTTGAACACGAGGTCGGCCTTGGTGATGTCGCGCACCCCGTGGACGGGTCTGATGAGCTTCGCGAGCCCGAGTCGTCCAGGGACGCCGTCGTCGATCGCTGCGCGGGAGAGGAACGTGATGCTCGACCGCTGCACGGCGGTGCCCCGCGCCGCGAACGCCTGCCTGAGCGTCTGGGGCTGGGGTGTCGGGATCGACGCACCGGGATCCCCCATGACGGAGAGCGCGATGGAGCCGCCCTTGACGACGAGGTCGGGCTTCACTCCGAAGTACGCGGGATCCCAGAGCACGAGGTCGGCGAACTTGCCTGGCTCCACAGATCCGACAACGTCGGCGATGCCCTGGGCGAGCGCAGGATTCAGTGTCAGCTTCGCGAGGTACCGCTTGATCCTGAAGTTGTCCGCGGGGCCGCCGTCGGTCCCGTCGGCCGGGTCGAGGTGGCCGCGCTGGGCCTTCATCTTGTCCGCCAGCTGCCACGTACGGGTGATCACCTCGCCGACGCGTCCCATCGCCTGCGAGTCGCTCGACATGATCGAGAAGACGCCGAGATCGTGGAGCACATCTTCGGCCGCGATGGTCTCTGGCCGGATCCGGGAATCGGCGAATGCCACGTCCTCCGGGATCGCCGGGCTGAGGTGGTGGCACACCATGAGCATGTCGAGGTGCTCCTCTGCTGTGTTCACGGTGAACGGGATCGTCGGGTTCGTGGATGCGGGCAGCACGTTCGGGTGGGCGGCGATCGCGATGATGTCGGGGGCGTGCCCGCCGCCCGCGCCCTCCGTGTGGAAGGTGTGGATCGTCCGACCGCCGATCGCCGCGACGGTGTCCTCGAGGAACCCGCACTCGTTCAGCGTGTCAGTGTGGATCGCGACCTGCACGTCGAACTGGTCCGCGACGGTCAGCGCAGCGTCGATCGCGGCGGGTGTCGCGCCCCAGTCCTCATGCACCTTCAGACCGATCGCCCCGGCTCTCACCTGCTCAGCGAGCGGTGCGACGGCGCTGGCGTGCCCCTTGCCGAGGAAGCCGATGTTCATGGGGAACTCCTCGGCCGCCTCCAGCATGCGGGAGAGGTGCCAGGCCCCCGGAGTGACCGTCGTCGCCTTCGTGCCCTCCGCAGGGCCGGTGCCACCGCCGATCATGGTCGTGATGCCGGAGGCGAGCGCCGTCGGCACCTGGTCGGGCGAGATGAAGTGGATGTGCGTGTCGATGCCGCCGGCCGTCACGATCTTCCGCTCGCCCGCGATGATCTCCGTCGATGCGCCGACGACGATGTCCACCCCGTCCTGGGTCCGCGGATTGCCCGCCTTGCCGATGGCGAAGATGTGCCCGTCCCTGATGCCGATGTCGGCCTTCACAAACCCCGTGACGTCAAGGATGAACGCGTTCGTGATCACGGTGTCGGCCATGCGCGGGTCGTCCTCCCGAGTCGCCTGGCCGTCCTGGCCCATCCCGTCGCGCAGCACCTTGCCGCCGCCGAAGACCGCTTCCTCACCCGGCTCGGTGAGATCGCGCTCGACCTCGGCGAAAAGATCGGTGTCGCCGAGTCGAACGCGGTCGCCCGTCGTCGGCCCGTACAGCTCGGCGTACCTCGCGCGCGGGATCTCGAGGGGCCCGGACGATTCGTTGCCATCGTCCGGCTGCCCGGTCGGGATCGGGCCCAGCGCCCCCGAGGTCTCCGCCCGGAGGCCGTGCACCTCGCGCGTCCCCCCAATGGGAACCAGCGGGACCGCGCGCGCCTCCCCCGGCTCGAAACGGGCTGCCGTGCCCGCCGGGATGTTCAGGCGCAGCCCGTGCGCGGCGACCCGGTCGAAGCTGAGCGCCGGATTCGTCTCGGCGAAGTGGCAGTGGGACCCGACCTGCACCGGCCGGTCACCCGTGTTCGTGACCTCGACCGAGAAGACGGGACGGCCGGGGTTGAGCGTGATGGTGCCGGGCGCGGCGATCGTCTCGCCAGGGATACGTGCGCGAGCCATCAGCGGATCGGATCGTGGACGGTGACGAGCTTCGTACCGTCGGGGAACGTGGCCTCGATCTGCACGTCGTGGATGAGCTCGGGCACGCCCTCCATCACCTCGTCACGACTCAGGATCGTCGTCCCCCACGACATCAGGTCGGCGACGGTGCGCCCGTCCCTCGCCCCCTCGATGAGCTCGTAGCTGATGATCGCCACCGACTCGGGCAGATTGAGCTTCAGCCCGCGGGCCTGGCGCCGACGCGCCAGATCGGCCGCAGTGACGATCATGAGCTTCTCCTGCTCTCGGGGTGATAGTCGCACGGGGACTCCTTCGGATCGGAGACCTACGCTACGGCGGACCGGTTTCGGCCCGATATCGCGTGTGTGTCGTCCAGGTTTCGCTCGCCTCGAAGTTCGTTGTGGCGGATCGGGACTCCCCCGCTGAGGCCGTGTGCCGTAGGCTGGTTCGGGTGAGCACCGAGAGTCGCCTGTCGAAGAAGATTTCCGCCATCGCCGAGTCCGCGACCCTGAAGGTCGACGCGAAAGCGAAGGCCCTCCAGGCCGAGGGTCGGCCCGTCATCAGCTACGCCGCGGGCGAGCCGGACTTCGCGACGCCTGAGCACATCGTCGACGCAGCACGCGCCGCCCTCGACGACCCGAAGAACTTCCGCTACACGGCGGCCGTCGGCCTACCCGAGCTGCGCCAGGCGATCGCGGCCAAGACCGCCCGGGACTCCGGTTGGCAGGTCGAGCCCGCGCAGGTGATCGTCACGAACGGCGGGAAGCAGGGCGTTTACCAGGCCTTCCAGGTGCTGCTCGACCCGGGCGACGAGGTCATCGTCCCCTCCCCCTACTGGACCACCTACCCCGAGGCGATCGCGCTCGCCGACGGCGTCGCCGTCGACGTGTTCGCCGGTGCAGACCAGGAATACAAGGTCACCGTCGAACAGCTCGAGGCCGCGCGCACCGAGCGCACGAAGGTGCTGCTGTTCGTCTCGCCCTCGAACCCGACCGGTGCCGTCTACTCCCCCGAGGAGACCCGCGCCATCGGCGAGTGGGCCGAGTCGCACGGACTCTGGGTCATCGCCGATGAGATCTACCAGAACCTCACCTACGACGGCGTGCGCGCCGTGTCGATCGTCGAGGCGGTTCCCGCGCTGCAGGACCGCACGATCCTCGTCAACGGGGTCGCGAAGACCTTCGCGATGACCGGGTGGCGCGTCGGCTGGATGGTCGGCCCCGCAGACGTCATCAAGGGCGCGTCGAACCTCCAGTCGCACCTGACGTCCAACATCAACAACATCGCGCAGCGCGCCGCGATCGCCGCCCTCACGGGCCCGCAGGAACCGATCGAGGAGATGCGTCTCGCGTTCGATCGGCGCCGCAAGCTCATCGTCGAGGAGCTGAACCGTGTTCCCGGTTTCCGCTGTCCCACGCCAGAGGGCGCGTTCTACGCCTACGTGGACGTGACCGATGCGCTCGGCCGAGAGATCCGCGGGGTCACCCCCACCACGTCGCTCGAGCTGGCCGACCTGATCCTTACCGAGGCCGAGGTCGCCGCCGTGCCGGGTGAAGCCTTCGGGCCCAGCGGCTACCTGCGATTCAGCTACGCGCTCGGCGACGAAGCGCTCGTCGAGGGCATCCGCCGCATTCAGGATCTGCTGGCGTAAGACCGCCACGGGCGAGCCCCGCGCGACTTCGTGCCGCGCGGGGCGAACCCTAGTCGGCGTCGCCGAGCCCGATGGCGGCGGCCTCCTCCTCGGCCTGGTGGGGCTGACCGATATGGGCGAGCCGACGACCACCGGCGACGAGCGCGATGATCGAGACGACGAGCGCTGCAGCGCCGGCCCAGTAGGGCACCCCGGTGCCCCACGCCGCTGCCATCGGTCCGGCGACGGCCGGTGCGATCGCGCCGCCGATGAAACGGACGCCCGAGTAGGCCGACGAGGCGACGTTGCGCGGCAGATCGGTGGCCTCCATGACGGCTTCCGTGAGCGCCGTGTTCATGATGCCGAGCAGCAACCCCGCCGCGATGACGATCCCGATCAGCACGGGCAGGCTGTCCACGAAGACCCCGAGGAGCCCGAGGAGCACGGCGAGCCCGCCGAGCATGGTGAAGAGCACGGGGCGCAGTCCGAAACGACGGGTGAGCGCCGGTGCGACCGCCACCGAGGTGATCGCCAGTGCGAGTCCCCAGCCGAAGAAGACGAGACCGAGTTCGTGCGCCCCGAACTCTCCGCCGGTCGCAGCTGCAGCCGCCTCCATCGGGTAGGGGCTGTAGGCCAGCAGCGTGAAGAACCCGAAGTTGTAGAACACCGCGACGATCGCGAGGGTCAGCAGAGCGGGGTGGCGCAGCGCCCGGATCGAGGCGAAGATCGAGAGCCGTTCCGCCTTCGGTGCGGCGGCGTCACGCTTCGGAGCACGCAGCAGGACGAGGATCGCGACGAGCGCGATGGCCATCAGGGCTGCGGTGCCGAAGAATGGCCCGCGCCAGGAGACGGAGCCGAGCGCTCCGCCGAGGAGGGGCCCGACCGCCATGCCGAGGCCGAGCGCCGCCTCGTAGAGGACGATCGCCTGCCGCGATCCCCCGGAGGCCGCGCCGACGATCGCCGCGAGCGCCGTGGAGATGAAGAGGGCGTTGCCGAGGCCCCACCCTGCCCGGAAGCCGATGATCTCGTTGACCGTGCCCGAAGCGCCAGCCAGCGCTGCGAAGGCGACGACGAGCACGAGGCCGGCGACGAGCGTCCATCGCACTCCGATCCAGCTGGAGACCCAGCTGGTGAAGAACATCGCAATGCCCGTGATGAAGAGGTAGCTGGTGAAGAGCAGCATCGTCTGGCTGGGCGTCGCGCCGAGGTCGTGGCTGATCGCCGGCAGGATCGGGTCGACGAGGCCGATGCCCATGAACGATACGGTGCAGGCGAAAGCGATCGCCCACACGGTGATCGGCTGCTTCAGGATCGACGGGCGCTCTGCGGACGCGTGCGCGTCGCGGGAAGCGCCGCTCACGGCCGGTCGTGATGCGGTATCGGGTTGGGGTTCGAGTGCGGTGCTCGTGATGGCTCCTCGGTCTGGTGCGGGTGTGAGAAGCCGGTTCGTTCGCGTCGCGCGCTCAGGAGAGCGCGGGGTGATCGCTCATCCGCTCGAGCAGCTCGGCGGCGCGAGTCAGTGTCGCGCGGTCGAACTCCGTGAGCTCGGCGAGGAGCGGGGCGACGCGTGCTGCGGCCGCCCTGCGGTAGTCGCCGAGGGCGGTGATTCCGCAATCGGTGAGCCTCACCAGGGTGGCGCGTCCGTCGTGCGGGTCGGGTTCCCTCACCACCCACTCCTCGCCTTCCAGCCGCTGCACGAGCGAGGTCATCGTCGGCTGCGTGACCCGCTGCAGATGCACGAGGTCGCTGATGCGCATCGGCCCGCGCTGCTCGAGTTCGGCGAGCACGCGCCATGCGGTGGAGGAGTAGGTGAATCCGGGGACCCGTCCCGCTCGTCGGGTGAACCGGCTGGCGGCGACGATGAGATCGACGGCGGAACGACCATCTGCATCGTTCCGCAATTCATCCGCTGCCGTCATGCCCACGAGAATACCACTATTTACATTGTCTGTCTATGTAATGCCGGCTACGCGGGGCTCCCCCACGCCATCAGAACGAAGTGCGCGATCGTCGTCGAAGCGATGTAGGTCGCAGCGATGACCACGATGCCGACGGGAATGATCTTCCAGCCGATGGTCTTCAGCATCGGCACATCCTTGCCGATGCTGAGACCCGCGACGGTCAGCATCACGGTGATGACGGAGAGGAAGTCGACGGACTCCGACACTCCGAGCACCCAGGGCGCGATCGGTGAGATCGGTGCGGTGGAGAGCACGCCGAGCGTCGACACCACGATGAGTGCCGGCACCTTACCCCGCGTCAGGCGCGCGACCCCGATCCCGAGCGCGACCAGCGCGGCGAGGAGCGCGTAGGTGATGACCATGTCCCAGGAGAAGCTGCGCGCGGCGATCGCAGCGACGACGATGCCGCCGAGGCAGAAGATCGTGAGGGAGGTCCAGAGCGACATGCGGACGTTCGGAGTGTCGAGCACCGCCGCTTCCACGGCCTGGATCTTCTCCGTGACCAGGGTGCCCTTCGGCTTCCGGCCGGGGAGGGTCGCATGCTGGTTGCGCGTGAGGAACTTGTAGAACCGATCGGCCACGGGCAGCGAGACCCATACCCCGAGGTAGATGCCCGCGAGGCTGGCGATGAGGTTCGCCGACGTCGCGAGTGCGAGCACCTGCTCCTGCATCTCGGGGTGCGCCGCGGCGACCGCTGCGGCGCCGGCAGCCATCATCGAACCGGAGCCGACACCCGCGCCCATGGCGAGCGCAAGCGGGTCGAACACCCCGAGCGCCGAGGCGACGGAGGCCGTGAGGGTGACGATGATCGCGCCGAACACCGAGCCGAACACGTACATCGAGAGCACACCGCGGTACTGCTGAGAATTCGCGCCGAAGCGCTCGGTGACCATCGCGAAGGCGGCTTCACGATCGATGGAGAAGGTGGCGCCGACCGTCGCCGGCCCCATCCGCAGGAGCACGGCCAGCGGCAGCGCCAGCAGGATCGAGCCGAAGACGTTCCCGAGCTCCTGCAGCAGCAGCGCGGGACCCGCCTGCACGATCAGCATGAGGTTCGGGCCCATCGTGAACGAGAGACGCGCGCAGAGCAGCAGCACCGCGACCGCCATGACGACTCCCGCCGCGTGCTGCAGGTTGACCGGGAGCGGCTTCAGGCGCTGCACGGAGATCACCGCGGCGATGAGCAGTCCCCAGATCATCGGGAGGAGGGTCAGCGTGATCGACCCGACCGGAAGCATCGCCGGCCCGATCGCCTGCGCGGCGGCGGACACGGTGACCACGAGCAGTACGAGAATCCAGAGCTGCGGTGTGCGGAAGGAGTACCTCACCTCGCGTCCGACTGCGGCGATACCCGAGTCGGACTCGGCCGCCCTCGTTTGGCTCGGCTCTGCGCTCTGATCATGGTTGAGCTGGTTCATTGCGGTTCTTTCGACAGGGATTCGCTCAGCGGTGGACGAATCGGTGATGGGGAGAGAAGAGAAGGGCGGTCACGGATGACGTGGGATCGGGTGCCTGGCGCCGATGCGGGCGTCCGGGAACTCGCTAGGCCGAGAACGGGACCTGCGTGGCGCCCGCGGGGCGCGCAGCCGTGCGCCCCAGATAGTCGGCACGCAGCTCGGGATCGGCGGCGACGTCGATGACGGTCGCGGCGAGTGCGCGCGCACTGTCGATCACGGCGTCGTTCGCGGTCTCGGAGATGGCCGCCTCCGTGAAACCGGGGTTGTGGGGCGGTGCGGTCGTTCCGCGGAAGGTGATGAGCGGGTGGATCGACGGCACGACCTGGGAGACGTTCCCCATGTCCGTCGATCCCCCTCCCGATGTGGTGTCGTCGAGCGTACGGCCGAGGCTCTCGAGGTTGGCATCCCAGATGGCCGCCAAGCGCTCATCCGGCGCCAGCGGCGCGTAGGGGTACTCCGTCGGAGCCCAGTCCCACGCGCATCCGGTCGCGATCGCCGCGCCCTCGAAGCACTTGAGCACGTGCTGCTTCATCTCGCGCCAGATGTCGAGGTCGTAGGCTCGCAGCTCCATCTGTACGACGGTGCGGTCGGGAATGATGTTGGTCGCCTGGCCGCCCTCCGAGATGAACGCGTTGAGGTTCGTCTCCTTCGGAAGCTGCTGACGAAGCATCGCGATCGCATTGAGGCTCAGGATCGCCGCGTTGCCCGCGTTGATGCCCTGCTCGGGGGCACCGGCCGCGTGTGCGGTCTTCCCCGTGAAGACGACCTCGAAGCGCTCGACGGCGGTCGAGCGCATGGCGGCGGCACGATGGTTGTCACCGGTCATCCCCGGCGTCTCGGACATGCCGTGCACCATGAGAGAGATGTCGACGTCCTCCCAGGCGCCGGCCTCGAGCATGGCGCACTTGCCGCCTCCGTGTTCTTCGGCCGGGGTGCCGAGCAGCTTCACCCGCAGGCCGAGGTCATCCGCGACGGCGGCGAGCGCCAGCGCGGCCCCGACGCCCGAAGCCGCGATCACGTTGTGTCCGCAGGCGTGCCCGATGCCTGGCAGCGCGTCGTACTCGGCGCACACGGCGACCGTGAAGTCACCACTGCCGTAGACGGCTTCGAAGGCGGTGTCGAGACCGTAGGCCGCGGTCGTGACATCGAAGCCGGCGTCGCGCATCGTTTCGGCGATCAACGCGGCAGCGTCGTGCTCCTCCCACGAAAGCTCGGGGTGCTCGTGGATGCGGCGGCTGAGGTCGAGCAGCTGCGCGCGGCGCTCCTCGACATCTGCGTACGCCCGGTTCTTGATGCCGGTGGCGGGGGTGACGCCTGAGGCTGCGGTGTCGGTGACGGTGTCATTCATGCGCGGTTCGTGTTCCTTCACGTCGTCGTGTGCGGCGCCGAGTCGGCTCGATCGATGTACCGAACTCAGAGCGGAGGCCTCCTTGATTCTGCGCGATCTCGGTGCGGCCACGTGAGTTCCGAATAAAAACTGCGGAATAATCGTCTCTATGACGAATATCTGCGCAGATTGCGGCCGGAGGCGCGATTGAGTGCGCCGGCGCTCGATCACACCGACCTTCGGCTGCTCCACGCCCTCCAGGTCGAACCCCGCGCGTCATGGAATCAGCTCGCACCGGTCGTCGGGGTCGGCGCGGGGACACTGGCACGGCGCTGGGAGCGCATCAGCGCAGAGGGACTGGCGTGGGTGACCGGTGTCGATACCCGCGGCCAGCTCACCCTCCTCGAGATCGATTGCGAGCTTGCGCACAGCGAGGCCGTGGCGGAGCAGCTCACGCGCGACCCCCGTGTCAAGGTGCTCGACTTCGGCTCGGGCGCTCGCACGCTCCTCGCACTGATCGTGTTCGAGGATCTGGCCGCCTCATCGCAGTTCCTGACCTACGACCTCGGCGCCCTCGCCGGAGTACGCACGGTGCGCAGCCACCTCGTGAGTGAAACTCTCGTCGACGGCGGCGACTGGCGCTTGCGGGCCCTGAAACCCGAGGAGATCGAGCGGGTCCCCGCTCCCCCTCCGCCCCGTTCGCGCGCTGCGACGCGGGTGCCAGCAGACGTGGATGCGGCCCTCATGCGCGAGCTCTGGGCCGACGGACGCGCCCCGATCTCGGACATGGCCGAGCGCACGGGAATCTCGGCGCAGCGTCTCGCCGACGGCATCGCCACGCTCCGCCAATCGGGAGCGCTCGCCTTCCGCACCGATATCGCCCGTGAAGCCTCCGACTGGCCGGTGTACACCTGGTACTTCATCGAGGCCTCAGGTCGGGCGCTCGTCGCAGCGCAGCGGAGCATCTCCTCGGTGCCGGAGGTGCGGCTCGCCGTCACCTCGGCCAGTCGCTACAACTTGATTCTCGCCGTCTGGCTCAGGCAGATCTCCGATGTGAGCCGGTTCGAGATCGCCCTCCAGAAAGCCCTCGCCGACGCCCACATCGGGGACCGATCGGTCGTGCTGCGCACCGTGAAGCACATGAACCAGCGCATCGGACCGCGCACTCGCGCGGTGGGACAGGTGCACACCCCCGAGGGGCAGCTCATACTGGCGGAATGAACGTTGCCGGTGGGACTCCAACGTTTCGGCGTGTCGACAACGGATGTGTTGTTTCTCCGGAGTTCCTGTGAGTATGCTCCACAGACAGAGGACGCTTCGTCGTAAGGCGGCGCCGAATCGGGACACTGGCACCACTTTCGAGGAGCACCATGCAGCAACGACGCCCCTTCGCTCTCGGCGCGGCCCTCGCCATCGCCCTCGCGAGCCTCGGTGTGGCCATGCCGGCGCACGCACTGGAAACCACCGACGCACCTCCGGCGAGCGTGGAGACCACACCCACCACTGACCCGAGCGCCCTCGCGCCGGACGACGAGCTGACGGACGTCACGCCGCCGGACCGGGAAGGCACCAACGACGCTCCAACGACCGAGGCTCCCTCCCCCGAGGAGGCACTCGAGCGGGAGGGCGCGGAGGCTCCCGTCGACGAGACCGACGCGGACGCGGCGCCGGATGCGCCGTCTCCCGAGGAGCCGCCCGCGACACCGGTCGCGCCGATCCAGATCACGTCGATCCCCGATGACGAGTTCTTCGAGAGCGAGGACGCCCCCACAGCGGTCTCCGGTACCGGAGAGCCGGGTGCCGAATTCGTCACCGAGATCGAGTGGGTCGACGAGGAAGTCACCGAAACCGTCGACGACCAGGTTGCCGACGACGGGACGTGGAGCGTCGACTTCGACGAGTCCGGAGATCCGCTGCCCGCGGGAATGTACGTCGTCAGCGTCTCGCAGACCGTGGGCGAGGAGACCAGCGGGGACATGGTCATCTTCGTCGTCTTCGACTCGGCGAGTGGCGAGGACGCGCCGACGCTCTCCGGGATCTCCGAGGCGGGACTCTACACGGGGCCGTTGCAGTCGCTCGCCGGCACCGGCATCCCGGGCGCCGAGCTGTCGGTCTTCATCGTCCATGGTGTCCACGGGTCAGAAGAACCCGGCGCTTCGAACGAGCTGCTGACGACCGTCGGGGCCGACGGCAACTGGGCGATCTCCCTCGACGCGCCCGTCACCCGGGGCTGGGCGTCGATGACCTTGTTCCAGGAGGAAGCGGAAGGCGAGCGTGCGGGATACCTCACGACATACGCATTCTTCTTCGACCCGATCACGTTCACCTCGGTCGCTGACGGGCAGCGCTTCGCCGCTGACGACGCACCCTCACGGGTCACCGGCACCCTCGACGCCGCGTTCGTGGCGGACGACGTGCCTGCCCTCGACTTCGCGGTCACCCTCGCGGGTGAGCGCACCGCGCGAGCGCTGCCCTCCGACGACATCGACGTGTCGCTCGCCGGCGACGGCACCTGGAGCGCCGACTTCGGCGACACCCTCCCTGCAGGGGAGTTCACGCTCACGGCGTCCCTGTCGTTCCCCGACCCGGAGCTGCAGGACCGCAACTTCCTGAGTCCCGCTTCAACGGGGTTCGGAGTGGACGCGGCCTCCGGAACTGTCGCCGTGGCGGACTCCCAGCAGCAGGCGCCATCGCAGGCGCAGACGCTCGCGGAGACCGGATCCGACTCCCTGGTGCCGTGGATCCTCGGCGCCGTCGTCCTCGTGCTCATCGGCGTCGGGGCGCTGCTGCTCTCGCGCCGGAAGCGTCCGAACGACCCGGATGACCCGGGCGAGCCCTCCCCCTGAGCGATTCGGTGCACACTTTCGCACGGTATCGCGCGGGTATTCCGTGCAAAAGTCTGCACCGAATCGCTAAAACCGATGAGAGGCCCCGCACGCTGCGCACGTGCGGGGCCTCTCGCCGGTGATCAACCGCTACGCGCGGCTCGTGGAGTACTCGTCCGCGACATCGAGGGCCGCATCGATGATGTCGAGCCCGGCGATGAGGTCGGCTTCCGAGATCACGAGCGGCGGTGCGATCTGCAGTCGGTTACCGGCGGCGAACGGCCAGAGCCCCGCAGCCTTGCAGGCGTTCACCACTGCGGTGAAGGGCGCGGCCGCCTCACCCGACGCGTTGAACGGGATAAGGGGTTCGCGCGTCTCGCGGTCCTTCACGAGGTCGAGCGCCCAGAACAGCCCACGCCCTCGGTACTCCCCGATCGACGGGTGCTTCGCCGCCATCTCCGCGAGACGCGGTTCGATGACGCGTGACCCGAGATCGCGAACGCGCTCCAGGATGCCCTCGCGCTCGAAGATGTCGAACGTCGCGACGCCCGTGGCGCACGCCAGCGGGTGCCCCGAGTAGGTGAGACCGCCAGGGAATGGGCGCTGCTCGAACGTCCGGTGGATGTCCTCGGAGATCACGACGCCGCCGATCGGCACGTAGCCCGAGTTCACGCCCTTCGCGAAGGTCACGAGGTCGGGGCGCACGTCGAACGCCTGGTAAGCGAACCACTCGCCGATGCGGCCGAATCCGACCATGACCTCGTCGCAGATGAGCAGGATCCCGTGACGGTCGCAGATTTCGCGAACGCCGGGCAGATACCCGGGCGGCGGCACGAGCACACCGTTGGTGCCGGTGACGGTCTCGAGCACGATCGCCGCGATCGTCTCGGGCCCCTCGAACTGGATCGTCCGCTCGAGGTGCTCGAGTGCCCGCTCAGCTTCCTGCTCCGGCGAATCGGCGTGGAACGCCGACCGGTACGCGTAGGGGCCCTCGAAATGGACCACGTTCGCGTCGATGACGCCGTTCGCCCAGCGGCGGGGCTCACCGGTCATCGTGATCGCCGTGGCGGTGGAGCCGTGGTACGAGCGGTAGCGGGCCATGACCTTCTGCCGGCCGGTGTGCTGACGCGCCATGCGCACGGCGTACTCGTTGGCGTCGGCTCCACCGTTCGTGAAGAACACCGAGCGCGCGCCCTCGAAGGAGTGCTCGACGATGCGCTTCGCGAGCTCGCCGCGCACATCGTTCGCCACGGCGGGCTGAATGGTCGCCAGGCGAGCGGCCTGATCCTGGATCGCCTGGACCAGACCGGGGTGCTGGTGACCGAGGTTCAGGTTGACGAGCTGCGAGGAGAAGTCGAGGTACTCGTTCCCCTCGTAATCCCAGAACCGCACACCCTCACCCTTGGCGACCGGCAGCGGGTTGATGGCTCCCTGCGATGACCAGGAGTGGAAGACGTACTGGCGATCGTTCTGACGGACGGCCTGCTCGGCCTCGGCGTCGCCGAAGCTGCGCTCGGTCCCGGTGAGATCGGTGTAGTCGGACATGTCGATGCCTCCCGTGCTCTAGTGGTTGCTGGGGAATCCGAGGTCGACCTGTGACGACTCGGGATCGGGCCAGCGCGTCGTGACGACCTTCGAGCGGGTGTAGAAGTGCACCGACTCGGGGCCGTAGATGTGGGTGTCGCCGAACAGCGAGTCCTTCCAGCCGCCGAAGGAGAAGGAGCCGACCGGGACGGGGATCGGCACGTTGATCCCGACCATTCCTGCCTCGACCTCGAACTCGAACTGCCGCGCGGCACCGCCGTCGCGGGTGAAGATCGCCGTGCCGTTGCCGAACTGGTGATCGTTGATGAGCTGGACGCCCTCTTCGTACGTGTCCACGCGGACGACGGCGAGCACCGGCCCGAAGATCTCGTCGCGGTAGACCTTGCTGTCCGTCTGGACGTTGTCGATGAGGGAGACCCCGATGAAGAAGCCGTTCCCGTCGAACTGCTGTTCACGGCCGTCCACGACGACCGTGGCGCCCTCGTCAGCGGCACCGGCGACGTACGAGGCGACGCGCTCGCGGGCCTCCGCCGTGATGAGCGGACCCATCTCGGATGCCGGGTCGGTGCCGTCGCCGATGGTGAGGTTCTTGATGCGATCCTGGATGGCGGGGATCAGGCGGTCGGCGGAGTCGCCGACCGCGACGACGACCGAAACGGCCATGCAGCGCTCGCCAGCTGAGCCGTACGCGGCGGAGACCGCGGCGTCCGCCGTCATGTCGATGTCGGCATCGGGCAGCACCAGCATGTGGTTCTTCGCTCCGCCGAGGGCCTGCACGCGCTTGCCGTTCGCCGAGGCACGCTGGTAGATCGAGCGCGCGATCGGCGTCGAGCCGACGAAGGACACGGCCTTCACGTCAGGGCTGTCGAGGAGGGTGTCGACCGCGACCTTGTCGCCCTGGACGACGTTGAGCACGCCGTCGGGCAGTCCGGCCTCGCGGAAGAGGTCGGCGATGAAGAGCGCTGCGGAGGGGTCGCGCTCGCTCGGCTTCAGCACGACGGTGTTGCCGCAGGCGATCGCGCTCGCGATCATCCAGAGCGGCACCATGACCGGGAAGTTGAAGGGCGTGATCGCGGCGACGACTCCGACGGGCTGCTTCACCGAGTGCACGTCGACGCCGGTTGAGACCTGCTCGTCGCGCTCGCCCTTCAGCAGGTGGAGGAGGCCAGACGCGAACTCGACGTTCTCGAGTCCGCGGGCGATCTCGCCCGCCGCATCCGAGAGCACCTTGCCGTGCTCGCTCGTCACGATCGCGGCGAGCTCGGGCGTGCGCTGCTTCAGCAGCTGGCGCAGGTTGAAGAACACGTCGGCGCGCTTCGTCAGGCTCGTCTTGCGCCACATCGGGAGCGCGTCCTTCGCCGCGGCGATCGCCCGCTCGACGGTTTCAGCCGAGGCCACCGCGACCTCGTGCTGCTCGGCACCAGTGGCGGGGTTGAAGACGGGCTGCGTGCGCGCGGCGTCCTCGACGCGCTCGCCGGCGATGAAGTGCGGGATCAATGCCATGAACCTGGTTCCTCTCGATCAGACTGTCCGGCGCACTGGAGCGCCGCCCCTTCAGTCTCACGGAGAGCATCGTCGAGGAACACCGGCAAACCATGGGATTTTGGGGCATCTCTCGTACACTCTGTATGAACACCGTTCACGACGTCTTCGGAGGCCTCATGTCAGCGCCCAGCACTGCGACGCTCTCGGTGAGCGAGATCCTCGAGCTTCCCGAGGTGCGCGCGGGGGATCCGACTGTGGTCGCCGGCGAGGGTGGTCTCGGACGAAGCGTCCGGTGGGCCCACGTGGTGGCGGGCTCCGATGCGGCAGCCCTCATCGATGGGGGCGAGCTCATCCTGACCACGGGAACCGGCTGGCCGCACGGCGACGACGAACTGCGACCGGTCATCGACGATCTCCTGCGAACCGCTCCCGCCGCCGTCGTCCTGGAGCTCGGCAGCACGTTCGCGGCGGCCCCGGCCCCCCTGATCGCGGGCTGCGACGCGTACGGCATCCCGCTCATCGCGCTGCGCCGCGTCACCCGGTTCGTGCAGATCACGCAGCGCGTGCACCAGCTCATTCTCGCCTCCCAGACCGAAGCCCTGCAGGCGCGCGCCGAAGTGCACGCGATGCTCACCGAGCTGGGACTCAACCGGAGCCCGGTGGACTACGTCGTCGAGCGCCTCTCGACGACGATCGGCGCCCCCGTCGTACTCGAGGACGCCGCGCACCACGTCGTCACCTGGGCGGCCGGAGGCGGATCCGATCGCGAAACGGGTGCGCCCGAAACCGTGCTCGCCGCCTGGGCGGAGCACCCGGGGCGCGACTTCGCACTCCCGCCGCACTGGGATCGGGTGCCCGTAGAGGCCCGCGGGGAGCGCTGGGGGCGCCTCACGGCGCTCCCAGGGCCGCCCCACCCGGCGGGCCGCAGCACGGTGCTGGAACTCGGAGCCTTCGCCCTCGCACTGGCGCGGCTCTCGGATGCGGACGGCGATGTGTGGATGCGCCTCAGCGCGCAGCAGCTCTTCGACACCGTGCTCAGCGGCCGATACCGCAGAGAATCGGATCTGGCGATGCAACTGGCGGCAGCGGGGCTGCCGGTGGAGGGACGGGAACTGATCGGAGCGACGCTCACCGGATCGGGCACGTTCGGCGCCCACTCGTCGCTCGAGCGCGCGCACCTCGAGACGGCGCTCAGGCGAGCAGTGGCTCCGGGGGGACGTGTGCTCGTGGGCGCCGACCGGGAGCGGGTCTCCTCGCGCGACGGGACGCGGCTCCTCGCGCTCATATCTTTCCCCGCGCCGAGTGCCCAGCCGCGCTCGCTCGAGAGCGGTGTGCCCGCGTTCACTCGCCGGCTCTCCAGGGAACTCGATGGCGTGCTCCCCGCGACGACACCCGCAGGCTGGGAGGCACGGCTGAGTCTCGGCGTGCCGGCGCGCGGCACTCGGGCGCTCATCACCTCGCTCGAACGGGTGCGCGCGGCAGGCGCCGTCTCGAGCGGGGAACGCGTGGGGCGCGTGCTCGTGCAGCAGGCGGAGCGGCAGCCCCTCGCCTACCTCGTCCGGGGGCTCGCCGCGAAGCCCGAGGTGCAGGAGTTCGTGGATGACGCCCTGGGACCCGTGATCGCTCACGATCGCACCTCGGGCGTCGGGCACAGCGGAGATCTCATGCGGGTTCTCGCCGCGTATCTGGCCCACCCGACGAACCGCTCGCTCGCCGCCCAGCAGGCCCGGCTCTCACGGTCCGTGTTCTACCAGCGCCTCGACCTCATCGAGGAACTGCTCGGCGTGGACCTCGCGGATGGGGCGACGATCGCGACATTGACGGTGGCGCAGCTCGCGCTCGGGGATGCCACCGAGACGGGGTGATGCCACCAAAGTCGCAGGCGCCGACGAGGGCGAAAAATTCATACCTTGTCGAATCCTTATTTTCATGATTCTCTCAACATGCGCGCTATTCCCATTCCGCTCCCTCGAGAATCGGCAGCATCCCTCATGTTCCATCCCTTCGAAACTCCCGACTCAGCTTGACGGCGGCAGCGGTCAGCATGCTCCTCAGCGTCACACTCGGAACCCCGGCATCCGCGGCATCACCCACTGCCACAGAATTGCCTCACGCCGTATCTACGGTCACTGTCACCGATGAAAGCACCGGAACCGTGATTTTCCAGAAGAGCACAACGATTGAGCTCGATCCCGAAGAGAACGCGGTGACCGCCGCGGTCGAAATCCCGTCAGCTCCATTACTTTCATCATTCGCTTCAGTCTCGGGCTCTCAGAACCCCGGGTCCCTGGGCTCCACCCTCACCATTCACTACTCGGCAAAGAAAGATCAGATTCGCACTGAGCGCGTGACGGGAAGCTGGTCGCCGGGCCGCGGCATTATCCTCAAAAACAGGTCCGTGCAGGCTTATAGCGGAGGGCAGTACACGAAGACTATGAAGAAGTCACCGCGGAGCAATTCGTATGACTACTCCACAGGCTGGGGCTGGGGGATCAAACCTCCTTCAAGCCCTTACCTCTCCCCTCGGGCCCTCGCCCAAACTCAGTACAAGCTGAGCGGCACGGGAGGAGCCTGGCTCACGCTCTCTCACTGGGTGGATCTGCAGAATGTCTGAAGCGCACCAGGGCCGTAGCGCATCCATTCAGCAGGTCTCCACTCGGGCATTCTGGTGGACTGTCACGAGCGTGACTTTTGCCGCCGTCGCCGCTCCGCTGCTGCTCGCCGCAACACAGATCGGGATCGATCCTCGATTCGGTCACTACCTCCCGTGGGCGGCACTCCAGGCATTGATATGCCTCCTCGCGACCATCTGCTTCGGACTTCCGATCCAAGCGATCTGGAATGGAGCACTCTCCCGACCTCAGGCCCTCATCGTCTTCGGCATTGGGCTGATCGCGTGGGCGGTGACTGCAACCCTCGCCTGGGACATCGTCATCGTGCACCTGGTCGCACACCTAGCGATTCCCGCCGTTCTTCTGGGGTGCGCGAGCCTCGCGCTCGCGCCACTGAACAGGCGCTCTGCTCGCGACATCGGAGAGTAACTCTGAGGCCGGACTCGTCGGGGGACCGGCGTTCCTTCCTTAACCCATAGGCGCCAAACGCTCCCACGGTTGCAGCGCCTCCACCGCGGCGCCCACGCGGAACACCGACGCCTCGGCGTACGGGTGCCCGACGATCTGCATGCCGACCGGCAGCCCATTCCCCGCGACACCGGCGGGCACCGACAGCACGGGGCATCGGTTCGACACGTTGAAGGGGACCGTCATGTGCCCCTCCCAGTAGTGGTCGAGGTGCACGGTCGATCCATCGGCACCCGGGAGGTCCAGACCGTCGAGGTACGCACCGTCGGCGCGGAGACCGTCGACGGCGTTGACCGGTGCGACGAGCGCGTCGAAGCCTCGCATCGCCTCGGCGAGATCGGCTTGCAGTGCGGCCTCTCCGGCGAGGGTCTCGACCAGGGGCATGCGCTCCGCTGCCGCTGCCGCGTCGGCGATGAACCGCCGCGTGTACGCTGCGAGGTCGGTCATGCCCGCGGTGAGCTGTGCCATCGCTGGGCCGAGGATGTACCCGAAGTGTCCCATGGTCACGTCGCGGATGCGGGCGCTCGTCCACGGCAGCACCACCTCCTCGACGGTAGCTCCCGCGGCTGCGAGACGTGCGGCGGTCTCGCGCACGGCGTGCTCGACGTCGGGGTGAACGGGGTAGTCCCCGAGTCTGACGGCCAGCGCGATCCGCTTGCCTGCGAGCCAGCCGATCGGATCGGCATAGTCCAACGGAATCGTCTCAGCCCCGGGCACCGTGCCGTGATCGACCGGGTGCTGTCCCGAGAGCACGCGCGTCAGCAGCGCCGTGTCGGCCACGCTTCGCGCCATCGGACCGTCACCGCGGTACCAGTCGGCGGCGAGGGGCGGGAGCCCGGGGATTCGGCCGTACGGCGCCTTGTAGCCGACGACACCGCAGAACGCGGCGGGGATGCGGGTGGATCCGGCGATGTCGGATGCAGTTGCGAGCGGCGCGTATCCTGCGGCGAGCGCCGCCCCGGCTCCTCCCGACGAGCCGCCGGGTGACAGTTCGGGGTTCCAGGGGTTCCTGGTCACGCCCCACAGGCCGGAGTGCGTGACGGTGGCGCAGCTGAACTCGGGTGAGGTGGTGCGGGCGTGGACGATTCCGCCGGCGGCTCGAATCCGTTCGATGACGGGGTGGTCGGAGACGGCTCGCTCGGTGCGGAGCGCGGTGAGCCCCTGACTGAGCGGCTCGCCCGCGATGCCGTGCTTCTCCTTCGTCGCGACGGGGATGCCGAGCAGGGCGGTCGCCCCGTGCCCGATGGGCTCCTCGAGGTCACCGGCGAGATACCGCTGCTCGGCGCGTCTGGCGTCGTCGCGGGCGCTGTCGAGGATCTGCACGATCGCGTTGATGTCCGTCTCGCTCGGCGCGACCGCGGAGGCGGCATCCCCGCCGGTGTTCCGGCCGCCGTCGAGCTCGTCGATGCGGGTGAGCGTGGCGTCGAGCAGTTCGACGGGTGAGAGATCCCCCGCCCGGAACAGGGTGAGAGCCTCCATGGCACCGAGTGCCGGCAGTGCCGTCGGTGCCGCGCGGGTGTCGAGGGGTGCGGGCACGACTGCCCCGCTCATCGGGCGTCCTCCGGGGCCGTACCTGGGTAGGCGACCCCGTCGAGTGCTCCGGCCACGAGTTCGGCGAGCACCCCGGTGAGCATGGAGACGCCGCGCACCATGTCGTCGTCGGTGGTGAACTCCCGCTCGCAGTGCGAGACGCCGTCGACCGACGGCACGAACATCATGACGGACGGGGTGATGGTGTTCATCGCCACTGAGTCGTGCCCGGCCATGGTCTGCATGCGCCGGATACTGAGACCGAGGTCGCCCGCGACTCGCTCCTGCAGCGCGATGCCCTCCTGCGGGAAGTACCGGTTCGGCCGAATGTCGAAGTCGTTCGCGGCGATGTCGAGCCGCTCCTCCTCCGCGACGCGAGCGATGCGGGCCATGAGCCGGTCGCGCGCCTCCCGCACGATCGCTGGATCGTTCGCGCGGAGGTCGGCGACGAGATGCACTCGACTGTTGACGACGATCGGCGAGTTCGGTTCGACCGTCATCTGCCCGACCGACGAGACGAGGGTTCCCGGAGGGAACTCGGTGCAGATGTCGCGCACGAGGAGGGTGACTCGGGATGCGCCGACGAGCGCGTCCCGTCGATCCTCCATCGCCGTCGCTCCGGTGTGCGACTGCTCCCCCAGTACTTCGATGTCGAGCTTCTGCGTGTACCAGCTGGAATCGACGGCTCCGATCTCGATGCCCTCGCGCTCGAGGATGCGTCCCTGCTCGATGTGGATCTCAGCGTATGCGGCGAGTTCGCGCGGGCCGGCGGCATCGCCGAGGTAGCCGATCGCTGTCAGCGCGTCGCGGACGCTGGTACCGGCGAGGTCGCGGACGGCCAGGATCTCCTCGCGATCCATGAGTCCCGCGTGCACCGAGCTGCCCATGATCGACGGGGCGAAACGGCTGCCCTCCTCGTTGAACCAGTCCACGACGACGAGGTTGTTGCGAGCGGTCAGCTCGCCCGCGCGCACCCGTCGTTCGACCTCGGCGGCGGCGTGCAACGAGGCGAGGACGCCGTAGGCGCCGTCGAATCGTCCGGCGCGCGGCTGCGAGTCGAGGTGCGAGCCCGTGAGCACGGCTGGCGCGTCGGGCACGAGCTCCACGGTGGCGAAGACGTTGCCGATGCCGTCGATGTCGACCCTCCACCCGCGTTCGCGGGCGAAGGCGACGAACCAGTCGCGGGTCTGGCGATCCTCATCGGTCGCCGCCTGTCGTTCGACGCCCTGGTGCTCGGTGGCCCCGATGCGCGCGACCTCGTGGAAGTCGGCGAGGAAGCGGTGGGTGAGGTCGGTTTGAGTCATGTCTGAGGTCTTTCTCTGCGAGTCGAGTGAGGTCGGGGTCGGCCGGTTCACGCCTGGCGTCCGCGCGTCTCCGGCACCTTCGTGATCACCATGGCGAGGAGCGTCATGACAGCGATGGCGATGACGTAGAAGGCCGGCGAGAAGGGGACGTCAGTGGCGTTGACGAGCGCTGTGCCGACGAATGGAGCGGTGCCGCCGAGCACGGCGTAACCGAGGTTGTAGCTGAACGCTGCCGAGGTGAACCGGCTCTTCGTGTCGAAAACCTCGATGAAGAATGTGTAGCAGCCGCCGCCGTAGATGCAGATGGCGATGACGAAGATCATCTGGCCGAGCAGGGCGAGGCCGACGCTGCCGCTCGTCACGAGCCAGAACGCGGGGAGGGCGAGCACGGCGATCGCGAGGGCTCCACCGATCATCATCGGGCGTCGGCCGACCCGGTCGCCGATCATGCCGGTGAGCGGCAGGAGGAGCGTGTACGCGAGCATCGCCGCGCCGTTCAGCAGGAGCGACTGGTCCCGGCTCAGGCCCCCGGTCGTGGAGACGTAGGAGACGAAGTAACCCGAGAGGAAGTAGAAGCCCATCGCCGTGAGGCCCATGACGAAGACGACCTGGATCATCTGCAGCCAGTTCTCGCGGAAGGCGTCGCGAACGGGCGTGTGCTTCTCGATGACCTCGGCCTCGATCTTCTCCTCCTGCTCCTCCATCATCTCTCGGAAGGCGGGCGACTCCTCGGTCTTCGCGCGGATCCACAGCCCGACGAGGGCGAGCGGCAACGCGATGAGGAAGGGGATCCTCCAACCCCACGACATGAACGACTCATCGGACATCGACGTCGAGAGCACCAGGATGAAGAACGCCGCCACGACCGACGGCAGCGCCGTCGCGGCGAGCGTGATGTTGATGAAGAGACCGCGGCGGTGCACCGGGGCGTGCTCGAAGACGAAAGACGGGGCTCCCGCGGATTCGCCGCCCGCGGAGAACCCCTGGAGGAGGCGCATGAGGACGAGCAGGATCGGTGCCAGCGGGCCGATCACCTCGTACGACGGGAGCAGTCCGATCGCAGTAGTCGCGACGCCGATGGTCAGCAGCGTGATGACGAGTACCGCGCGCCTGCCGATGCGGTCGCCGAGCGCACCGAAGAAGAGTCCGCCGAGCGGCCGGATCAGGAAGGCCACGCCGAAGGTCGCGAACAGCGCCAGAAGGCCGGCGAGCTGGTTGTCGGAGGGGAAGAACAGGGTCGACAGCACCACGGCCGAGAGTCCGTAGAGCGCGAAGTCGTAGAACTCGATGAACTGCCCGACGCTGCCACCGGCGAGGACCCGCTTCTGCATCGAGGTGATGCCCGATCTGCCACTCGGCGCGGGTCGGCCGCCTGGTTCGGTGGCACCGGGAGCCGCGCTCCCGGGGGCGGCGGTCCGGGCACCGGCGGGGAGGGTCGAGGTTCGGGCGATGGGAGGTGGTGAAGCTTCGTTGCTGTCCATGGGCACCAGCGTGGGCGCCACGCATAGTCTCTGTCAATGGATACGCCCACGGCGCAGGCAGCGTGCGCTACCGAAGTGCGGAATCCGTAGCGTGTCCGTCTACTCGATTTTCCGTTTCACCCCTGTTACGGGGCGGTAAACCGCCGCGTGATCTCAACGGAGATTGCAGCGCGCCGCGAAATGGAGCGGTTTTCAACCGCCATTATTCATAAATCTAAGTTATGCAGTCGGCTCAGCATTATGCGAGAACGACTGCTCCGTCGGCACCCCGTACAAGCGACGACATACGTCGGCGAACGCCTCGACTCTCGGCGATCCCTCATCTGTGCGCCGCACCAGACTGACCGAGAGACCGGCAAGATCGTCGGCGAGCTCGACGACGACGGTGCGCGCCCCGCTGTACGTGCGCGGGTGCGCGATCCGCTGATTCAACACCGAGACGCCGAACCCCTGTCCGACGAGCCCGCGAACCGTCTCGTAGCCGTGCACGCGAAAACGCACCTCGGGCTCGACGCCTACCGAACGGAAGAGATTGAGATAGTAGGTCGCCGTGTGCGGCAGATCGAGCAGGATCAGCGGATCGCGCGCCAGGCGCTGCAGCGGGACCGGCTCGGGCGACCCCGCAAGCGGATGCTGCGGAGGCACGATCGCGTGCGGGAAGATCGTTTCGAGCACCTCGCTCCGATACGCCTCGAACGGCGCCATCGAATACGCCAGGGCCACATCGATCTCGCGGTCGTCGAGCAGGCGGACGAGCTCGTCGTGATCGGCCTCGACGAGTTCGAGTACGAGTTCGGGGTGCCGCCGCGCGACCGCCTGGACGAGCGTCGGAGCGCGGAACGGCGCCATCGGCAAGTACATTCCGATCCGCAGGGTTCCCGATAACGTGCCTTCCAGCCCGCCGGCACGCTCGGACAGGCTCTCAGCCTGCGTCAGCAGGGATACCGCATCGAGGTAGATCTCGCGACCGGATTCCGTGAGCCGAATCCCGACGCTGGGCACCCGCTCGAAGAGAGTGACGCCGAGCTCGCGTTCGAGTTGTGTGATCGCCGTCGACAGTGCCGGCTGCGAGATGTGCAGCTTGCGCGCGGCGATCGTCATGCTCCCGGCCCGCGCCGCCTCGGCGAAGTAGCGGAGCTGCACCAGCGTGAAGTTCGCCGCGAACATCTGACTAACCTTCGGCGGTCGTCCAGAGGGCCGGATAGTCGTATCCGAGATCGCGAACCAGGTTGCGGAGTGCGGGCAGCGAGAGCCCGATCACGCAGCTCGGAGCCCCCTCGATCTGCTCGATGAATGCACCGGCGAGCCCGTCGATCGCAAAGCCCCCCGCGAGTTCGAGCGGTTCGCCTGTCGCGACGTAGGCTGCGAGCTCGGCATCGGTGACATCCTCCGCCAGGGTGACGGTCGCCGTGTCGACGGCGCCGAGCCCCCGCGTCTCCGCCCCAGCCTGACCTGCGACATCGGTGCAGTCGATGAGCCAGTGCCCGGAGTGCAGCACGCCGGTCCGACCGCGGTGCTGCTTCGAGCGGTCGAGCGCGACCCCGGGCAGATGCGGCTTTCCGAGGATCTCCCCGTCGAGCAGGAAGGCGGAGTCACCGCCGAGCACGAGACCACCCCCGGCAGCGCGGATCTCGTCCCCGTAGCGCCGCACCACGTCCTCTGCTTTCAGCCTGCCCAGGTACTCGACGAGCTCCGGCGCCGTCAGGCGGCGATCCTCAGCCGCTTCGCGCGCCGCGACCTCGGCCTCTTCATCGACCTCCGGCGAGAAGCAGAGCGGCTCGATGCCCGCGGCGCGGAGCACCGAGAGCCGTGCGGGCGAGGTGGAGGCGAGGATCAGGCGCATATCTCAGAGCCTACAAGGATCGCTCGATGGCCCACCGGCTCTCGCTCGCGTCAGCCGACGAGCTCGGGACGGGTCTCGGTGAGCGTTGCGACGAGATCGCGACCGAGGGCTTCGCCGTTCGAAGCGACCCACACGCTTCCGAAGAATCCCTGCCAGATCTGAGGCTCGACACCCTGCTCGATGTTCTCGGCCGGCCACCCGAACGAGAGGTCGTCTGCTTCGGCTGCGACGTAGTCGGAGTCCTCGAGGGCTCTCACCAACGTGTCCCGTTGGTCGTCGTCGAGCACCGCGACCAGGGCGCCGGCCCCGTTCTGCGGCGTCGTCCAGTCGCACGCGCGACGTGTCTCTGTGGCGGTGAACGTCGTCAGCGCTGCGGGGCCGAGCTCATCCATCCACCGGATGGGCTCTGCGCTGTCCTCGCTCACCTCTGACTGACCTCCGAGGAACTCCTCGCTCATGAATGCGGACTCCCGAAAGTCCTCGCAGGTCGGCAGCGAGACCTCGGGGTCAGCCGTCGGCTCGGTCGTCGGCTCGGGTGTCGGCGTCTCGACTGTCGGCGTCGGCGTGGTTGGCTCAGACGTCTCCGACGGTTCCGGTGCGCAGGCCACGAGCGTCAGCGTGAGTGCGCACGCCGCCCCCGCCCAGAGGTGCCCGGCCCGGAAGTGCATAGCGGCAGGCTATCAGCGCCGCGCGCGCATATACCCACGGCCGGCCGTGGGAGAATGGATCTCATGTCTGCCGATTCCGCCCCCGCCGCTGCCGCTCTCGCCGTCGGAGACGAGGTCGAGCTCGACATCACGAACATCGCGCACGGCGGCGTCTGCGTCGCCCGCTACGAGGGTCGCGTCGTCTTCGTCGCCGACACGATTCCCGGGGAGCGCGTGCGCGCACGGATCATCGAGGCGAAGAAGAAGTCGTTCGCCCGGGCGGTGACGATCGAGGTGCTCACTGCGTCACCCGACCGCCGTGACCACGTGTGGCCGGCTGCAGCGCTCGATCGCGCTCCCGAGGATCGCGCGGGTGGCGCCGAATTCGGGCACATCGCGCTCGAGCGGCAGCGCCTGCTCAAGGCGCACGTGCTCGCGGACGCCATGCAGCGGTTCGGCGGCATCGAACTCGCGGCGGAACCCGAGGAGGGTGAAGGTGAGGACGCCGCGCTCGAGGACGCGCTGGCCGACCTGGTGGAAGCGGCGCCCGGTGACGAGGAGGCGAACGGCCTCGGGTACCGCACGCGCGTGCGCTTGCACGTCGACGGCGAGACTGGCCTGGTCGGCCCGTACGCCGCGCGCAGCCGCCGCGTGATCGCCGTGGACTCGTTGCCCCTCGCGACCGACATCGTGAACGAGATCGCTCCGCTGCAGGACGCGCTGCCGGACGCCGCGAACGTGGACGTCGTCGCCCCCTCAGCCGATGACCCGCGCACCCTGGTCACGCTGCAGGGCGAGAAGAAGCGCGTGGGCGCGCAGGATCGCGTCCAGGAGCTCGTCGAGGATCGCGGGTTCGTCGTCCGGGCAGGCGGGTTCTGGCAGGTCCACCGCGAAGCCCCCGCCATCCTGTTCAATGCCGTACGCGATGCGGTGCTCGACCTGATCGAGGCCGACCGCTTCGATCCTTCCGCCACGAACCTCGACCTGTACGGCGGCGTGGGCCTACTCGCGGCCGCCATGGCCGAAGCCGCCGGGCCCGCCCTCCGCGTCACCACCGTCGAGTCCGACGAGCACGCCACCGATGACGCGTCGGAGAACCTTTCGGAGCTCGTTGGAGCACTCTCCGTCACGGCCCGAGTCGATCGGCACCTCGCCGATCTCCTCGCGTCACCTGAGACGGTGCGGACCCGGGTACGACGGGCAACGGTCGTGCTGGATCCGCCGCGCTCGGGAGCCGGCGGCGACGTCATCCGTCAGCTCACGGAACTCGCTCCGGCGAACATCGTCTATGTCGCGTGCGATCCGGTCGCGCTCGCCCGCGACACCGGCACACTGCGGTCCTCCGGCTACGAGCTGACCGCGCTACGGGCGTTCGACATCTTCCCTCATACGCACCACTTCGAGACCATCGCGGTCTTCGAGCGCGAGGACTAAGCGCCCTCGACTGCGCTACTCGGCAGACTCACCGCTGCGCTGCAGCTGCCCGATCTCGTCACCGTTCTCGTTCATCACCTGCATGGTGTCGCCGTCGACGGTGACCGTCTTCACTCCGCGCAGCCAGTCGTCGATGTCGGCGCAGGCCTTCAAAGTGGACGCGCCGAGCTGCACACGAACTGCACCCTGATCGGCGAAGTACTCGCCCCCGATACCATTGCATCCGTCACTTCCGGAGAAGGTGCCGTCTTCGCCGAACTCCAGGTGGGGCTCTCCCGGCTCATCGCTCGACCAGAGTCCGAGAACATTCGATTCGATGGGTTCCATCGGCGCTTCCGTTACTTCGACTTGGGGTGCTTCCTGAGCGCCGTCTGAGGCGCATGAAGTGAGCGCTCCCAGCAGAAGCGCTCCGACGAGTGCGCCCCGGAGCTTCGAGCGTGCGCCCCGAGACAGCGAGTATGCAGTCATGAGCCGAGAGTAGAGGGTGTGGATGGGTATGCGCTCAGCGCCACCTGCGTATCGAGTGTTCTCGCGAGCCTGGTCCTTCGGATACGCGTAAAGGGCGGCGGATTCCCTGAGGAACCCGCCGCCCTTTACCGTGCTACAAGAGCGAGATTAGATCTCGTCCCCTGCCGTCTTGCGACGAGCGAGGAAGATCGCTGCGCCGCCGACCGCGATCATCCCGAGCGCGCCCAGGACGTAAGGCAGCATGGACTGCGCCTCAAAACCGGTGTTCGCCAGGTCGCCGTCGTCGGTGCCAGCCTCGCTGTCACCCGCGCCGGAGTCGCTGCCACCGTCAGTTCCGTCGCTGCCGCCGTTGCCGCCGTCAGCGTTGCCGTTGGAGTCATCGCCACCACCGGTGCCCGCATCGCTGTCCGCGACGACCGAGAAGTTGACGGTAGCCGGCTCGGAGGTCAGTCCGTCGACGGTCTGAGTCGCGGTGAGCTGGTACTCACCGGGAGCGAGCTGCGCACCGAAGTCAGCGGTCCACTCGGGGGTCGCCTCGGAGGTGTACTCCTCGCCGCCCACGTTCACGGTGACCGAAGCACCGTTCTCGCCGGTGCCGGAGACGCTGCTGGGAGCGCTGGCCTCGGTGAACTCCTCGTCGGGATCGATCGAGGTGATCTCCGGTGCGGCCGGAGCCTCAGGCTCGTCCTCGATGTTCACCGTGAAGGTGGTGGAGGCCGCCTCAGAGGTTTCCTCGTCGACCGTCTGCGTCGCAGTTACGGTGTACTCGCCGTTCTCAGTGATGTCCGCGGGAACCGTCCAGGAACCGTCGTCACCGACCGTTGCCTCACCGGTAACATCGCCCGCGACCTCGACCGCTGCACCGGCGACGCCGGTACCCGCGATCTCGGTCACTGCTGCGGTCTGCTCGGAGCCGTCCTCAGGCGCCGTGATGACCGGAGCCGGGGTGTCAGGCTGCTCGGCCGGCACTGCCTCACCCGTCAGGGTGTAGTTGCCGAGGCTGCCGTAGGCGGAGAAACCATTCGCGTTCTGCAGGGTAGCGGTCGACGGATCGCCGAAGCCGATGCCCTCGACGAGCAGCGTGTACGTGCCTGCGTCGACATTGTCTGCCGACACGGTCGCGCCCAGACCCGTTGCGACGGTCTCGGACTCGCGCTGCGGGTTGCCCTCGTCCTCAGCAACGACGGTGCCGTCGCTGTCGACGAGCGTGAGCTTCGCGTTGAGGTTCGCAGCCTGGTCGGCGACGTTGACCGTCGCGCTGACTGCGCCGCCCTCGGTGGTGACATTGAAGGCGTCGACGTCGCCCGTGGTCTCGATCACGCCGGCCTCTTCGAAGGAGCCCGATGCGTTGTCGAGGGTCGTCGCGCTGGCAGCGTCATCTCCGTGATCGTCCGCGCGGAACTCTGCGCGGTCGGTGAAGGTCAGCTGCACATCGAGGATCTCGCCGGTACCGTCGCACTGGTTGGCGTCGTTCGGAACCTGGAACTGATCGCCGGGCTGGGGATCACTGGGATCCGAACCCTCGTAACCGCAGACCGAGCCGTCTTCGTAGACCTCTCCGGTGTCCGCGTAGGTCAGGGCGACGACGAACTTCTCGGCGGATGCGCGATCGGTGATGACGCTCAGGTCATCCTCGTCTTCGGTGGCACCGTTGTAATCGCCGTTGGACCACTGCGTCACGGGAACACCGTAACCCGCACCCATGATCGGTCCCCAGAGGCCCTCAGTCGGGTAGTAGTACTCTTCGCTCGAGTGGCCATCGTGCGAGAGGCCGAAGTTGTGGCCCGCCTCGTGCGATGCCGCCTCGGCGACGGCCTTCGAGCTTCCGGTGCCCGGCGTGAACACGAATGCACCGCTCAGGAAGTCGGATCCGGCTCCACCGAGCCAAGCGACGCCGCCGGCGCCCTCGGCACCGGGAACACTGCTGGAGGGCGAGTCGGTGATGATGACGTGCGAACCGTACTGGTTGTCGTCGTCCGACGACTTCACGAGTGCGTCCTCGCCGGGATCAGTCGTCGTCACGTTGATGTTGAACGGGGCGTAGTCTTCGGCGACCGATGCCCAGACCTGCGCGGGATCGATGCCCGTGCCCGGCTCGTAGGTGAGCGTGTCTTGGCCCGCCTGCACGTTCCAGTTGGTGCCCTCGAGAGTTGCACCATCGAAGTCGAGGAAGATCGTCACGGGGGCGCCTGGGAGCGAGCCACCGACGGGATCGCCGGGTGCCTGCGCAGCCTTGAAGTCAGCACCGCTGACCGCGTGAGCCGGATCCACGTGCGCGACGAAGCCCTCGTCGGAGACGAGCAGCGAGCCCGTCGCCTCCTGCTGCTTGACATCGGCAGCGGACGTGTTCGTCTGTGCGGCAGCGAATTCGTACTTGTCGCTGTCATCGAGCGATGCGACCGCACCCTGAACTGCCTGCGACTCGGTAGTTGCCGGAGCCTCTCCCTCTTCAGCGAACGCGGCGTTCGCGAAGAAGAGGCTGCCGAAGCCGATCGTGGCCGCCGCGCCGAGCGCGAGCGGACGACGCATCGTCACTCTTTCCCCCATGTGTGCTGTTTCCTCAATGTGTAGGCATTCGTACGTCAGTACGCGAGAGACACGAGCCGGTCGGTCCGTAGTTCGTCGCGCGTGCCCGAAGGGGCCTCCGGGCGACACCCAATGCAAGCACCAGGCACCGCAAGCCAAAGTAACCTGAACGAACGCTGATCGCAAGAAAGTTATTACTTTCAAGTAACTTTCAAGCGTTGCGTATTGCACCTAAAGATCAGTTCATGCGTGATTTCGCGCTCGCTCACGCCTGCGAAAGTAGGCATATAAAGTCGTCACCTCTCCGAGCGACTCCCTCGAGTCACGGGAGCGAGACGAACCCGTTCGGTGAGACCTGAGCACTCGGATTCTTGAGAAGGAACTCTTTCATCTCTTCCACCGTCTTGCCGTTGCGACTCGCCACGAGGTCGATGTCATCGCCGAGCGAGTCAATCGCCTCCTGACCACTCATGGGGCGGTCGAGCACCTGCTTCGTCAGAGGAGTCGTTCCCTGCGCCTCAGCGCTTCCCGAATCGCTCTCGCCTGAACTCTGCACGTCTTCCTCCATCTCGCCGGCGCCCCCGCTCGCATCGTCGGTCTGCGTCGGCGACGGTTCCTCAGTGGCGCTCCCGCCCGACCCGGGCGAAGCATCATTACCGTTTCCCGTCATCTGAGTGACGCCGAACACGATCGCCCCACCGATCACGAGAATGGCGACGGCCGCGATGGCAATGGTGACCGCACCTTTCGGGCGCCGGCGCTCCATCGTGTGATTCTCGACCATGGGCGCACCTCGCATCTCTCCCCTTGGTGCCAAAGTATAGGTGCATGGTTGACACGATTCGAGTGCCGTCGGGAGCAGTGGATAGGACTCACAGAGGTTACCTGCCACTTTCGGAGGTTGACCCGACAACCTATAAAGGCCCCCTCAGTCCGCGCCCAACTCACCCGAGGAGCCCGTCATGAAGAAGTCGCACAAGATCTGGATCAGCGTGGGCGCCGCCGTGCTCGTGCTCGGCATTGCGGCGGCAATCGCCGGGCCTATCATTTACCGCGACCTCGTGGCAGCGCCGGCCGCTGACACGCCGACGGTCACCGCCCCGGAACCGTCGACGACCGACGGCGGAGAGAGCGGCGCACTCGACCCCGCCGCTCTCGTCGGCGACTGGACCGTGACCGAAGGATCAGAGGCCGGGTATCGCGTCGACGAAGTCCTGAACGGGACGGACGTCACCGTCACCGGGCGCACCGACCAGGTCGACGGGACCCTCACGATCGGTGGGGACGGCCTCACGCTCGACGCGGCGGAGATTACCGTCGATGTCGCGTCGATCGCGACCGACAGCGAGAACCGTGACGAGTACTTCCGGGGCCAGGCGCTCCGCACCGACGAGTTCCCCGAGGCGACGTTCGTACTGACCGAGCCCGTGACGCTCGATGCCGCTCCTGACTCCGGGCAGGTCGTTGAGACCGATGCCACCGGCGAGCTCACGATCGCCGGCGAAACGCAGACCGTGACCGCCGCCATCCAACTCACGAGCGACGGCGAGACCGCGCAGATCGCCGGATCGATCCCGATCACCTTCGCCGACTACGGCGTCGAAGCTCCGAACCTCGGATTCGTCTCAGTGGAACCGGATGGATTCGTCGAGTTCCAGCTGGCGGCCGCTCGCGACTGACGTTTCATCGCTCAGTTACGATCCGCCCGATCGAGCTCGGCGACGATATTCGCGTACCCGTGAGAGATGGCGAGGTCTCGGGGAGCTACACCGTTGCCATCAGGGAGCGTCGGATCGGCCCCGGCGTCGAGCAGCGCGCGCACGACCCGCACGTGATCCGCACTGCCCGTGCCGAGCACGATCGCCTCGTGCAGCGCCGTCCAGCCGAGGTTGTTGACGTGGTCGAGGGGCACTCCGGCGGCGATCAGTATCTCGACCGTGCTGACGTGGCCGTGCTCGGACGCCGGGATCAGGGCAGTACCGCCGAACCGGTTCGTCGAGGCCACATCGGCTCCGTGTTCCAGCGTCGCGGTGAGGATCTCGTCCAGGCCCTCGGCGCCCGCGTACAGGAACGCGGAGTCCTGCATGTTGTCCTGCGCATTCGGGTCGGCGCCGGCCTCCAGCAGCCGCACGGCGAGCGCCGTCTGTCGAGATTTCGTCGCGACGACGAGCGGGGTGCGCCCGCCGTCGCCCCGCACCTCGAGGTCTGCTCCGCCTGCGATGGCGGCGGACGCACCATCGAGGTCGCCCGCCTCCACAGCATCCTGCAGCGCCAGCGTGGCGGCAGCCCGGTCGACCTCGCTGCGCTCCGCGTTGTTCGGAGCGTCATTCGGTGCAGGGCTGCTCACGGATCTCTCCAGACTCGGGTCGGCGGCCGTGGAGGGGGTGCATCCGCTGAGGAGCGGAAGTGCCACGGCGAACACCACGAGCGTACTCCCGGCCGACGCAGATCCGCGAGACCTCATCAGCCCGCGACCTCATCCTGGATCGCCGCGAGACCGGCAGCAGCGCAGGTCTGATCGTCCATGCCGGACGGCGCCCCACCCACCCCGATACCGGCGATCGAGGCGTCCCCCAGTTTCACGGACACCCCGCCCGGCATGAACAGGGTCCCCGGAAGACGGTGAAGCTGGTTCTCGTCGGCGCGCTCTACGAGGTCGCTCGTGTCCGCCCCGAACGCGGCAGCCGTGTACGCCTTCTGCCGCGAGGCGTCCACCGTGTGCTGAGCCGCGTTGTCGCCCCGCACGAAGGCCTGGAGCTCGCCCTGCCGGTCGACGACCGCGACCGACACGAAGCCGAGGTCGTCTGCGGCGCACTGCGCCAAAGCGGCTTGTGCGGCCGTCGCAGCGGTCGCAGCGGTCAGTCGCTGACTGCTTACCGTGTTCGACTCCGCGACTTCGACGGCCGCGGCGGCGTCGCTCGCTGCGTCATCCGCCGTACTTTCGCCTCCGGCCGACGGTGCGCAGCCGGCGAGGGCCAGTGCACCTCCGAGTGCCAGGACGAGAACGGTGGGGGCGAGTGTGCGCGCGTGCTGCATGATGAACTCCTCACGAGTGATGGTGGTCTCGGTTTCGACCTGGAATCCAGCCTCGCGCCGCCGGGCTCCTCGCACATCAACGGTATGGATCCTCTGCTCTCAACCGATCGGTTGAGGCGTTCCAGACGTCGGTACCCGATACTGAAGGAGATGATCGATTCCCCGCACCGGCAGCGCACCGCTGAGTCCGCAAGCCCGGACCGCCCGCTCGCGGCGATGCACGTGTCGGTCGACATCGGTTTCGCCGTGCTGCTCGTGGTCTGCGCGGTCCGGTACTTCTCGTACCACCCGTTCGACACCGTCGGCGCAACGGTGCTCGCCCTCGGCATCGGCTCGGGTCTCGCCTACGCGCTCGGCGCGGTCGCCCGGCCGGGTCCGCGCCGCAGCCGCCTCGGCATCGTGTTTGCCGTCGCCTTGTGGCTGCCGCTCGCGGTGCTCGCACCTTCATTCGGCTGGTGCGCGTTCCCCCTCTTCTTCGCCCTCCACCGGGTCCTCGGGCGCCGGACCGCCATGATCGGCAGCGCCATGCTCGTGGTCGCGGTCAGCACCGGACTCTTCTTCATGTCGAACGGTGAGGATCTCGGTCTCGTACTCGGACCGTTCTTCGGAGGACTCATGCTGTCGCTCGCCGTCGACGCACTCGAGCGAGCGCTGGAGAATCGACGCCGACTGAATATCGATCTCCTCAGCACCCAGGAGCAGCTCGCCCGGTCCGAGCGAGAGGCCGGAGCACTCGCCGAGCGCCACCGAGTGGCGAGCGAACTGCACGACACGGTCGTCCAGCGCACGGCGAGCGCTCTGCTGCTGCTCGAGTCGAGCGACCCGAGCGACGGCAGCGGCGGTGAGACGACAGTGGGGGCCCGCGAGATCCTGCGCGAGGCACTCGTCGAGACCCGGCAGCTCATGCACGGCCTCGCGAGCCCGCAAGACCGCACGTCACTGACGACGGAGATCGGCGCCCTGGCAGCGGAGCAGGGTGCCGAGCTCGCCGTCGTCGGCACCGAAACTTCCCTCGACGCTGAGGTCGTCCACGCGCTGCTGCGCGTGGCGCAGGAGGCGCTGCTCAACGCGGGCAAGCACGCCTCGGCGTCCGCAACTCGGGTCACGCTCACCTACTTCGACCGAGCCGTCAGCATCGACATCGCCGACGACGGGGCGGGATTCGATCCGGAGCAGGTACGCGTCGACACCACCGGCTACGGATTGCGCGCGATGGCGTGGCGCGTCGAAAGCCTCGGAGGCACGTTCACGGTCGAGTCAGCTCCCGGACGCGGTACCGTGATCGCCGGGGTCGTGCCCGTCGCCTCCCGTGACGGGGAGACAACGTGATCCGAATCCTGCTCCTCGACGACCATCCCGTCCTCAGGCACGGAACTCGCGCACTCCTCGAAACGCAGCCAGACTTCACCGTCGTCGCGGAGACCGGCGACCCCGCAGAAGCGGTCACCGCGGCAGCCCGGGAGCAGGCCGACGTCGCCCTGGTCGACCTCGACCTCGGGCCGGACAACGAGGACGGGCCCGCCACTACTCGACGCCTGCTCGCGGCCAGCCCCGAGACGCGCGTCGTCGCATTCACCGCGTTCGACTCGGACGCCGACATCGTCCGGATGGTCGAGGCAGGAGCCGTGGGGTACCTCGTCAAGGACAGCCGCCCATCGGCACTGTTCAGCGCGATCCGCTCAGCAGCGGCAGGATCTGCGGCGATCGCCGGACCGATCGCCGCGAGGCTGCTCGACCGCATGCAGCGACCAGACGACGCACTCACGAGCCGTGAACTCGAAGTGCTCGAACTCGCGGCGGCCGGGCTCTCGAACCGCGATCTCGCCCGGACACTTCTCGTGAGCGAGGCGACCGTGAAGACCCACCTGCACCACGCGTTCATCAAACTGCGCGCCGACAATCGACAGACCGCGATCGCGACGGCCGTCAAGCGCGGACTCATCCGGCTCTGACCCGCCGCCTCATGCTCCGAGCGCGCGCAGCACCGTCGCCGCGGCGAGGTTGCCCCCGTCCTCCGCGATGTCGAGCGCCGTGCGCCCCTCGGGGTCGCGCGTGTCGACCGCCGCCCCGGCTCGCAGTGCGAGCGTCAGGGCGTCCGCGTCACCCGATGCCGCGGACGCCAGCAGGGCGGCTTCTGGGTGCTCGGGCGCTTCGCGGTCCAGTGCCTCGAGAATCCGGATCTGCTCTGAAAACCCCCGGCTCTGCGCCATCTGCAACGGAGTCTGCCCCTCCGTGACCGATGGCGTGGTGAGGCTCGCTCCCCCTGCGACGAGCACGCGGACCGCGGCGTGATAGGTCGGATCGTCACGCCCGAAGATCACCGCCTCGTGGATCGCCTGATAGCCGACGCGGTTCACATGATGCATGTCGACTCCCGCTCGGATGAGGGTTCCCGCCACGTCCCAGTGCCCGCGTTCGGCAGCACGGATCAGGCCGGTGCCGTTCCAGCTGTCGAGATCGGCGACGTCAGCACCGTGCTCGAGGGTGAGGCGCAGCAGCTCGTCCCGCCCCTCGCTCGTAGCGATGAGAAAGGCGGACTGCTGCGTGCTGTCCTGCGCGTTCACGTCGGCACCCCACTCGATGAGCTGCGCGGCGGTATCGAGGTCGTTGCCCCACACGGCCCAGCGCAGACGCTCGTCGAGCTCGCTCTGGGAGAGCCCCGGGTTCTCGGGAGCGCCTTCCTCCGAACCGCTGGCCCCCGCATCTGTCGACAGTGCAGTATCGGCCGCAGCCCCAGGGTCCTGGCCCAACTGCTCGTTCTCGTCGATCGGAGCCGACGCAGCCGCGCCGGCTGCGGGGGCAGGATCGCCATACTCAGGGGCGCACCCCACAAGTCCGACGCCCAGGATCACGAGGCTCCAGCTCACGCCTCTCACGCGGCGGTGTGACGGCATGACAGCGCTCCTCCAGGTCTCGGCCGAACGCGGGTCGCTCGATCCTTCGCCAGACTAGGGCCGCCGCCAAGGGGCTGCCTCAACCGTTCGATTGAACCTGCGCGTCCGGTCGGAGGGCTGAGCGCTTCGCCAGATTTCGTCGCACAAAAGGCCAGCAGACGATGAGCACTCCCGTCGCGATGAGGCTCGTCCAGACCTGCGTGCGACCATCCTCGCTGGAGAGCATGACGACGAGCACTCCGGCAATCGCCACGATCAGCAGAATGTTCAGCCACGGGTGGAGCCACATCTTCAGCTGCAGCCCGGAGACCTCCTCCGGAGACATCTTCTGGCGGAGGCGCATCTGCGTCAGTGCGATGAAGACGTAGACGAACAGCGCTACCAGTCCTGCCGAGTTCATGATGAAGTCGAAGACACCCGAGTCCGGAGCGGCGAAATTCACGATCGTGGCGACGATCGCGCCGCTGGTCGAAGCGACGAGCGCCCAGAGCGGCACGCCGTTCTTCGATCGTTGGGCGATGAACTTCGGGGCGAATCCCTGATCCGCGAGCGCGGCGAACATTCGCGACGCCGAGTACAGGCCCGAGTTCAGGACCGAGATGACGGCGGTGAAGATGATGAGCTGCATGACCACCGCGGCGCCTGGCAGTCCGAGCAGCGAGAACACGTACGTGAACGGTGCCGCAGCCACGTTCACCGGCTCGGGCAGCTCATCCCACGGCACGGCCATGACGATGATGAGGACCGCTCCGACGAAGAAGAGCAGAATTCGCCAGATCACGGTGCTCGTGGCCTGGCGGATCCCCTTCGCGGGGTCCTCCGATTCTGCGGCGGCCATCACCGCGATCTCGGTGCCGAAGTACGAGAAGATCACGAGAGCCACACCGGTGAAGGCGATACCGTATCCGTTCGGCGCGAACCCACCGTGTTCCCAGAGGTTCGGCACGGAGAACGTCGCGTTCGGCCAGAGTCCGAGAACGAACAGCAGCCCGGCGCCCAGGAAGACGACGATCGCGAGCACCTTGATGCTCGCGAGCCAGAACTCGACCTCACCGAACGTGCGCACCGAAATCGCGTTGGTGATGATGAAGACGAGGATCAGGATGAGTGACCAGGTCCACGACGGGAGAAATGCGAACCACTCGTGGAGCGTCTCGCCGCCGAGCACCGCCTCGTAGGCGAGTACGCCCACCCAGAAGTACCAGTACAGCCAGCCGACGAGATACGCAGCCCAGTTGCCGAGGCCGACCCTGGCGTACTCCATGAACGACCCGATGGTGGGTCGCGCGGCCGCCATCTCGCCGAGCATGCGCATCGCGAGGAAGACGAGGAGTCCGCCGATGAGGTAGGAGAGGATCGCGGCTGGGCCGACCGAGCGAATGACGTTGCCCGAGCCGACGAAGAGACTCGCGCCGATGATCCCGCCGAGGGTGATCATCATGACGTGCCGCGATCTCAGCTTCGATGGCACTGCCGCCGTGTGTCCCGCGGAGGTCTGAGGCGAGACGGGGTGGTCGTAGGCGGCACTCGGCTCGCGCTTGGGGGACGGTTCGGTCACCAAGGTCTTCTCTCTCTTGAACGGCCGCACGGGCCCCACGCGTCTCACCGCGCGCACCTGTTCAGCGCGCGCGGCATCGGACCACTATAGACCTGAGATCACCGCTTCCGATAAACTCCCACGCATGGGAACTCTGTGCGGCGCGCTCACGATGGTGCGCTCCTTCACGTATCGCGACCGCCGCGCCTGACGGCGCGTCGAGTTCGCACACTGCTGCGCGCCGTCTCTCCGAGACCTTCGCACCTCGGACGGGCGCACATTCTTCTCACGGATCCGCGATGATCCGCACGCCCTCACCTCGAGGTGCTCCCACCGCACTCAGTGGAGCACAGCTTTGCCTCGTTCAACATTCGGCGGCCGACACGAACTCGGCCAGAACTTTCTCACCCATCTCCCCACGCTCACGCGCATCGTCGACCTCACGGCGGCGACTCACGGCCCGATCCTCGAGATCGGCTGCGGTGACGGCGCGCTCACCCGTCCCCTCGCTGCGCTCGGACGCCCGCTCCGGGCCATCGATATCGACGAGCATCGCGTCACGGCGGTGCGCAGGACCCTCCCCGACGTCGACGTGCATCAGGCCGACGCACTGACCTACCCGCTCGATCGCCCCGTGATCGTCGGCAATGTACCGTTCCACCTCACCACGCCGATCCTTCGGCGGCTGCTGGCGTCGCGCTCGTGGCAGGAGGCGATACTCCTGACACAGTGGGAGGTCGCGCGAAAACGCGCAGGCGTCGGCGGAGGCACCCTGATGACGGCGCAGAGCGCGCCCTGGTTCAGTTTCGAACTGCACGGTCGCGTTCCCGCGCACGGGTTCCGGCCGCGACCCGGCGTGGATGGCGGCCTGCTCCGCATCGTCCGCCGCGACGCACCGCTGGTGCCGCTGACGGATCGCCGGAGGTACGAGCGATTCGTCAGCGCCGCCTTCATCGGACGCGGCGGGCGGCTCGCCCGCATCCTCGAGAGAGCCGCGCCCGCGACCCGGGCCGAGGTGGCTGGCGCCGTACGGATCGCGGGCGTCTCAGCGCACGCGCTGCCACGAGATCTCTCCCCTGAACAGTGGGCGAGACTCTGGGGCGCCCTCAGACCCGCACCGGGAAGCGGTGGCAGAATGCAGAGGTGACCTGCGAAACGGTGAGCGATGCCTACGCGTCTCGTGCCGAGGAGTACACGCGATTCCTCGGCACGATGGACGCGACCTCGCCCGTCGACCGCTCGACGATCCGCGACTGGGCCAGTCACCAGCAGGGGATCCTGCTCGATGTCGGTTGCGGTCCCGGGCACTGGACCGACTGGCTGGCGTCGCTCCATGATGCCGGTGAGCTGCCAGGAGTCACCGCCGTTGCCGGCGTCGAGCCGACTGCGCCGTTCGTCGCAGCCGCGCGGCGCCGCTTCCCTCGCCTCGTATTTCACGAGGCTTCCGCCGAGGCGCTCCCCTGCAATGACGGGCGCGTCGGCGGGATCCTCTCCTGGTACTCGCTGATCCACACCCACCCCGACTCCATCGGCGACGCCCTCGATGAGTTCGCGCGGGTGCTCCGGCCCGGAGGCGGGCTCTGTCTCGGCTTCTTCACCGGTCCGGAAGCTGTGCGCTTCGACCACGCGATCACGCCGGCGTACTTCTGGCCCGTCGAGGAACTGGCCGCCCGAGTCGAGCGTGCCGGGTTCGCGGTGCTCAGCAGTCGCACCCGGCACGACCCGGACGCCCGACCCCACGCGGACCTGGTGGCCAGACGCAGACCGTCAGTTGCCGCACATCGGGCGGAGCTCGACTGAGCCGATGCCGCCGGAAGTCGGGATCCGCACCCGCGCATCGCAGTCGGTACCGAAAGGCGCCACTAGCACGTGATCGCCTCGCGCCTGCATTCCTCCGTAGCTCTCGGCAGTCAGCGTTGCGTTGGCGGGGAGCACGATAATCTCCCCGAGCGAGGTGATCGCCAGCCCGGTTCCGGAGGCGTTGAAGCGCTCAGGAGTGGTTGCCGAACTGCCAGTGACCGGCTTCTCGGGGTCGAGCACGTCCACCATCATGCACGCCAGCACCTGGTCCGGCTCGGAGTCACCGAATCCGCCCTGCTGCGTACCCGCCCAGACGACGATCTCCTCATCACCGTAGATGGGACGCACGTCTTCCGAGCACTCCATCGACTCGACGTAGTCGGGGTGGCTGAAGTCGCTCGCGTTCTCCACCGCGGGCGGCAGTTGCGCCGGAAGCCCCCGCGTCAGCGGAGATCCGGGGCCGGTGAGCACGATGGCTCCGATGGCGAAGGCGACCGCGACGACGATCGCGAGCCACATGACGACCGCCGGAGCGATCGACCGTTGCACCCGCCTCGTCTCGGGAGCCACCTCGGACGGCACCGCCGCGTCGGGAGATCCGTAGGCCTGGTGCTCGGTCATCGTGCCTCCTTGAAACAATCAGGTGTTACCGAACAGCCCATCAGTTCGGCTGGTGTCGTTGCAAGCATCGATTCGGTCTCGGGAGTGACGCACAAGAGACACACGCGCCGCAGGCGACCGGCGGCCTACAGCCAGTCGCGCTCGCGCGCCGTGCGGGCGGCCTCGTGACGAGTCCGGCTTCCCGTCTTCTGGATCGCGTTCGAGAGATAGTTCCGCACGGTGCCCTCGGCGAGATGCAGCGTCGCGGCGATCTCGCTCACCGAATACCCGTCCACCGCCACTCGCAGCACGTCGAGCTCGCGTTCGGTCAGCGGACAGTCGTCGATGAGCGCCTGAGCGGAGACGTTCGGATCGATGTAGCGACCACCCTCCGCCACATCGATGACGGCCGACGCGATGAGCTTCGGGTCGGCGTCCTTGCCGACGAACCCGCGGACCCCCACGCGGAGTGCGCTGCGCAGGGTCCCGGGCCGGGCATGACGGGTGAGAATCACGACCGCCCGCTCCTGATCCTCGCCGAGGAGCTTCGTGGCGACATCGACGCCGGAGAGTCCCGGCATCTCGAGGTCGAGAACGGCGACGTCCGGGCGGAACTCTTCGTAGCGCGCGAGCGCGTCCACGCCGTTGTCCGCCTCGGCCACGACATCGATGTCCGCTTCGAGCGGCAGCAGCGTGGCGAGGGCGGAGCGGATGAGTCCTTCGTCGTCAGCGAGGAGCACGGAGACGGTCACGTCGCTTCCTTTCCGGTGAGTGTCGCGGGGGTCGGGTCGTCGGCGAACGGGTTCGGGGCCTCTGGCCGCGGTGTGCCCGCCGCGCGAACGGTGAACCATCCGTCCTCCGCGCCGGCGTCGAGCCTGCCGCCGCGTTCGGCGATCCGCTCAGCCAGTCTCGCGAGCCCGCGCCGCGGGCGCAGGGTCTCGGGAACGCCGTCATTGCGGATCTCGATGGACTGCGGTCCCACGCGTACCTCGACACGTGCCGCACGCGCGTGGCGGAGAATGTTCGTCGTGGCCTCGCGGAGCACGAGCGCCGCATCGGCCTCCCAGTCGGGGTGCGCCGCGTCCGCACCGGTCACGCTGACCGTCACGCCCGAGGCCTCGAAGAGTCCGACCGCACTGCCGATCTCGTTCTCGAGGGAGAGCCGCTGCGTGGCATTGACGAGCTGCCGCCCCTGATCAATGCTCTCGGCGATCAGGGACTGGATCGCCTCGAGCTCCTCCGCAGCGCGAGCGGGATCCGACTCGCGCACCCGCGCGGCCACAGCGGCCTTGAGCTTGATGACGTGGAGCGTGTGGCCCTGGATGTCGTGCAGGTCGGCGGCGATCCGGTTCCGCTGGCGCAGCAGCGATGCCTCCTGCTCCGCGTCCTTGGCGCGGGTGAGGGCACGAATGAGCCTCGTCTGCTCGCCCACATCGCCGATCGACCAGATCCAGACCGCCGCGAGCACGATCGAGGTGAGGATCATCTGCACCGCGTACGGGCGATCCGAGAGGAGAGCGACGCACGCCATCCCTCCGATAACCCCGGTTGCGAAAATCATCAGGCGCTTGCGAAACTGCGGCTGCCTGGCGACCCAGATACCGACGACGGTGCCGAGCGCCATCGAGCCGAACGGGTTGTTCTGGAGGTACGAGGTCACGAGCAGGGTGGCCAGACCGACGAGCGCGGTCGCCACGAACAGGGCGCGCGCCGCCCGGCCGCGGATCCACTCGTCGAAGAGGAGCGCGCTGAGCGCGATCGACGGGAGCGCGATGAACATGCCGGGGAGCGACCGGCCCGCGAAGACGCTCGTGACTCCCATCATGATGAAGAGGACGATGAACGAAACGCGGTGCCGGTGGATGAAGCTCTGCTCAGGGTCATCGACCTCCAGGTCGTGCGGGGTGGCGTCCGGGATCCGCGGGCCGATCTGCCCCTCATCATCCATGTCGCCCTCCCCGCGTTTCTCCCCTGCACTGCCGCCGGCGCACCCGCGCGGGACTCACCACCAGTGTGGCCGAACTGAGGGAGCCCGTGCCAGTGACACCGTGTCATACGCACCGGTGACAGGCGGCACTGGGGGCGGCGGATCCGGGCGGGCAGTGTTGAGGGTGGACGGACAACGACTCAGAAAGGCCCGGATCATGATCTTCGACTTCCTCGGTGATTTCCTCACGAACCTCGCGCAGTTCACCCAGGGGCTCGACGCGTGGCTCCAGGGCTTCTTCGTCGTCCTGCTCGGCGCGATCCCCTTCGTCGAGTCGTACGGCGGCACATTCGTCGGCATCGTCGCGGGGGTGTCTCCGATCCTCGCCGTCGTCGCGGCGATCATCGGCAACGTGATCTGCACCTTCGCCCTGATGCTCGCCGCATTGAAGACCCGGACTGCCGTGCTCAGCCGTCGCGGCGGAGGCGCGAACACGGAGCCCGAGATGTCGAAGCGCCGCGCCAAGGTCGCGAAGGCTCTGGATCAGTACGGTGTACCGGGCGTCTGCTTCCTCGGTCCCCTGCTTGTCGCGAGCCAGATCACGGCTCCCACCCTGATCGCGGTCGGTGCGCGCCCGGGCAAGGTGTTCCTGTTCCAGGGACTCGCGATCGTCGCGTGGGGCGTCCTCTTCGCTCTGCTCGGGAACCTGCTGCTCACCAACGTGGCGGGCTGAGGGAGCCGACCCGAGTCGGGTAGGCTGCCATCGTGACCCGGATCCTGTTCTTCGAACCCCGCATCGCGGGCAATACCGGCAACACCATCCGGCTCGCCGCCGGCACGGGAGCGGAGCTCCACATCGTGAACCCCCTCTTCGACTTCGAGGATGCGAAGCTGCGCCGAGCAGGACTCGACTACCACGATCTCGCGGTCGTGCACCTGCACGACTCATTCGAAGCGGCACTCGATGCCCTGCTCCCCGCCCGCATCTTCGCCTACACGGCGCACACCGAGCGCTTCTACACCGACGTCGCCTACCGCGACGACGACGTGCTCATGTTCGGGCCAGAGCCCACCGGACTCCCGGACGAGGTGCTCTTCCACGAGGCGGTGACCGACCGCCTGCGGATCCCGATGCTCGACGGCCGCCGCTCGATGAATCTCGCGAACTGCGCCGCCATCGCAACGTACGAGGCCTGGCGGCAGCAGGGCTTCCCCGGCGACGCCACACTCGCCTGACGCGACCTGACACTGCCTCGTATCGACACCCCGCCGTCACGGAAGGGTGCGCTGATCCTCCGTACCTGACAGGATGGTGTGAACATGAATCAAGCCATATTCGGGAGGTCACTGTGACGACACCGACGACAGCACCGCGCGTCGAGGTCTCCGGTCTCACGAAGCGCTTCGGGCGGGTCCAGGCCGTCAACGGCCTGAGCTTCACCGCCGAACCCGGCCGCGTGACGGGTTTCCTCGGGCCCAACGGCTCGGGGAAGACGACCACACTCTCCATGCTTCTCGGCCTCGTCCGCCCCGATTCGGGCACCGCGACCGTCGGCGGGCAGCCCTACGCCGCCCTCGAGCGACCGGCCACCGTGGTCGGTTCGCTGCTCTCTGCCGATTTCCACCCGGCGCACACCGCGACAGCGCACCTGGACATCGCCCGCCGTGCGATCGGCGTGCCGCAGCACCGCGTTGCGGAGACCCTCGAGATGGTCGGTCTGCGCGACGCCGCGCACCGCAAGACGGGCGGTTTCTCGCTGGGCATGCGCCAGCGCCTCGCACTCGCGGCGGCGCTTCTACCCGACCCGCAGGTGATCGTGCTCGATGAGCCCATCAACGGGCTCGACCCCGAAGGGATCCGCTGGATCCGCCAGCTGCTCCGGCATCTCGCGAGCGAGGGGCGCACGGTCTTGCTCTCCTCCCATCTACTCAGCGAGGTCCAGCAGACGGTCGACGACGTCGTCATCATCCGCCGGGGCGAAGCCGCCTACACCGGTCCGCTGGAAGGCCTCCAGCCGAGCGCCGACGATCGCGTGGTGCTCGTCTCCACACCCAATAACCATCGACTCGCCCAAGCGATGGAGCACGCAGGGCTCGAGGTGCACGGGTCGCGCGGCGATGTCATGCGCGTCTCGGGCGCCTCCCCGGAGACGGTCGGCAACCTCGCATTCGACGCCGGCCTCCCGCTCTCGCACCTGAGTACCGAGGAAGCCGGGCTCGAGGAGCGATTCCTGGCGCTCATCGGAGAGGGCGGCTCCTCGGCCGGTGCCGAGCCGACGTCGACGCACACCGAGGAGGGGTCCGCATGAGCCGGTACGGACGGAGCGTCTCCGCAGAAACTCGGAAGATCACGGCGACGAAGACCTGGTGGATCCTCGGCATCGCACTCGCCCTCTACGCCGCGATGATGACATCGACGTTCGCGTTCCTCTTCGGGTCCATGGCAGACCAGCTCGGAGAAGCCGCACCAGGGTTGGGCGTTCAGGAGACGGCGGACACCGTCTACTCGGCCATCGCGACCTACGGGTACGTGGTGCCGTTCCTCGTCGGCGCACTCTCGGCCACGGGGGAACTGCGCCACCGCACCCTCGCGCTCGCCTTCATCGCGGAGCCCTCACGGTGGATCGTGCTCCTCGGCAAGGCGACCACGCTCATCGGCGTCGGCGCCCTGCTCGGCATCATCGGCGTGATCGGCGGCGTCGGCGCCGGAGCCGGGACGCTCGCATTGACGGACGCGGACCCCGCGCTCGGCTCCTCTGACACATGGGCGCTGCTCGCACGCATCGTCGCGGCCATGGCGATCTGGGCCGTCATCGGTTTCGGAGTGGGCGTACTCGTGCGCAACCAGGCCATGGCGATCGTGCTCGCGCTCGTCTTCACCCAGTTCCTCGAACCGCTGCTCCGAGCCGCGGCGAGCTTCTGGGACTGGAGCGCCAATGTCGCGCGGTTCCTGCCGGGATCGGCGACCGACACACTCGTCGGCGCGAGCACCATGACGCTCACCACGGGCACCGAAGGTGCGGTGGAACCGCTCACGATGGGCGCCGGTGCCCTCGTCCTCGTCGCCTACGCGGTCGTCGCAGTGGTCGCCGGGTGGGCGCTGCGCTGGAACCGGGACCTGACGTAGCCCACGCCTGGCGACGTCGTCGAGGGAACGCAAATTGTTGCGAGAATGCCTCGCCGAGAACAAACTGCGTTCACTCGGCAGGGCAAGCGCCTGATCACACACACGCGCGCCCGAACACCCGCGGCGATGCTCTGTAACGGGGCGTCAAATACTTCAGCATCGGTGATGCAAGCTATTAAGTTTCCTTATAGCACGCACTTGGAGCACTCTCGTGAGGCTCTGCTTCGATCCTGAGGAGACGCCATGACCTCGCTCGACCTGGCCCCCGCGCCGGCGGCGGCACCCGCCGCCTCACCGGTGGTAGCCGCACTCCGCGCACAGGACCCCGCACTCGAAATCCTCGATTCCGGGACCGCGACAGCCGGGTACGGCCACGATCGCAGCCAGGCGTTCGCCGGCGCCGAAGGCGCCAGAGGCGCCGGACCGATCGTGGCGCTCCCGACGACGATCGAGCAGGTGCGTGCCGTGGTCCGTGCCGCCTCGGCGCACGGGGTGACCGTGGTGCCGCGAGGCGCTGGTACGGGTCTCTCGGGGGGAGCGAACGCCGAAGTCGGCCAACTCGTGCTCTCCACTGAGCGACTCGACCGCATTGTCGAGATCTCAGCCGGCGACGAAGTCGCGGTCGTCGAGCCCGGCGTCCTGAACGCCGACCTCAATCGGGCACTCGAACCGTTCGGGCTCTTCTACGCACCTGACCCGGCGAGTCACGACATCTCGACCATCGGCGGGAACATCGCGACGAATGCGGGCGGGCTGCACTGCGCGAAATACGGTGTCACCCGCGAATCCGTCCTGGCACTCGACATCGTCCTCGCCGACGGCAGCCTGGTGAGCGTCGGTCACCGCTCCATTAAGGGCGTCACCGGCCTCGACCTCGCGTCACTATTCGTCGGCTCGGAGGGCACACTCGGCATCGTGGTCGGAGCCACGCTGCGGCTGCACCCGATCCCCGTCGCACGACGTACCATCACCGCGTTCTTCGACGACACGACTGCCGGGGTGAATGGAATCGCCGCGATCAGGCGCACCCCGGTCCGCCCGGCAGCCGTCGAGTTCCTCGATGAGGGGACGCTCGACGCCATCGACCTCCACAGCGGTACGGATCTCCGATCCCGCGGAAGCGCGCTCGCACTCATCGAGCTCGACGGGTACGGCATTGAGGAGCAGACGACCGACCTCCGGAATGCGTTGGACTCCGCCGGGGGCCGAGTCACCATCGAAGCGGATGCGGACGCAGTCGCGCTCTGGGAACTGCGTCGGTCAGGCCGCGGCATCAATCCGGATACCTGGTTCGCCGGGGGTGACATGGCCGTGCCGGTCTCCCGCCTGGCGGAGGCGTACGCTGAGCTGCCGCGGATCGCCGAGCGGCACGGTGTCTCGATCGCGGCTGTCGCCCACGCGGGCGACGGGAACCTGCACCCCGTCGTCACGCTACCGATCCCGCCAGAAGCCGACCGCGGCGCACCCGCGCCGGCGGTCCACGCCGCGATGGCGGAGCTCGTGGACCTGGCCCTCGAACTCGGCGGTACCGTCACCGGCGAGCACGGCCTCGGCTCGATGAAACGAGAGTTCGCTGCGCTCGAGCTCTCGCCCCGCAGCCTCGAGGCCCACCACGCCGTCAAGGCGGCACTCGATCCGCTCGGCCTCCTCAATCCGCGCACCGGATTCTGATTCTTCCCCGTCACATCGCTGCACGTCTGAGCCGATCGCTCCGGCCCCACACACCCGAGGACCCCACATGACACACCCATTCAGCAGGACCCTGCGCCGCCGATTCATCGCTGTATCCGGCGGCACCGCCGCGATCGCGCTGCTCGCGGGCTGCGCCGGAGGCTCGAGCGGATCTGACGCCTCGGCCCCGCAAGAAGGCGGCGACCTCACCTTCCTCATCGACTCGCTCGGCGACACCTGGGTGCCGAACAACGGCTCGATCTCCAGCTTCCAGGGTCATATTTTCGATCACATCACCGACAAGCTGGTGTACGTCGACGAGAACGGCCAGGCCTCTCCCTGGATCGCCGAGTCGTGGGAGCAGAACGACGCGGCCACCGAGTTCACCCTCGATCTGCGGGATGATGCCACCTTCTCGGATGGCAGCCCGCTCGACGCAGAAGCCGTCGTCGCCAACCTCGACGCGTGGGCATTCGGAGACCCGGAGAACGGGATCAACCCGATCGGACTCTTCCCGAAGACCTACGAGCAGGCCGAAGCCGTTGACGAGCAGACCGTCCGCGTGGAGTTCTCGGCGCCGACGCTGGGCTTCATCCCGACGCTCGGCTACCACGGGTCGATCCTGGTCTCACCCGAGACCCTCGAACTGCCCGTCGAGGAGCAGGCCGACCTCGACAACATCGTCGGCAGCGGGCCCTTCGTGGTGGACTCGTGGAAGGAAGCGGACAACGTGGTGCTCACGAAGCGCGACGACTACGACTGGAACCCGGAAGCCTTCGACCGCGAAGGGCCGGCGAACCTCGATTCGCTGACGTACAAGCAGGTGGCCGAGTCCGCAACCCGCACGGGCGCCGTCCAGTCGGGTCAGGCGCACGTCGCCTACAACGTCACCCCGAAGGAACTTGCCGGACTCGAACAGCAGGGATTCACGATCGGGCTCCCCCAGTACCTCGGCTTCGTCGAGGGACTCCGGCTCAACGCGCGAATCGCACCGTTCGACGACGTCAAGGTGCGCCAGGCCTTCCAGCACGGCATCGATCGTGAGGATCTCCTCTCGACGGTGTACACCGACGGGTGGGCGGCTGCGGAGTCGTTCATCCAGTCCAACGTTCCCGAGGCAACCGATCACTCGGAGGCCTTCGCCTATGATCCGGAACGGGCTGAGCAACTGCTCGACGAGGCCGGATGGACTCCGGGGGCTGACGGCGTCCGGGAGAAGGACGGCAAGCGTCTCGAGGTCACGCTGTACTCGAATCCCTACATCGTCACCGGTGCCGCCGTTGATGAGCTCATCGCCCAGCAGCTCGGCCGCATCGGGTTCGACGTTTCCATCGAGAGCTACGACGTCGTGACCTACGGCGAGCGCGTCATCGCGAATGCGGACCTCTCGAACTATCCGGTCTCACGCAGCTTCGTCGACGCGGGAACCGTCGCGAGCATCCTCACCGACGAGAACAACGGTGAAGACTGGTTCGGCGTCGGGACCAGCGATGAGACGCTCACCCGCCTGCAAGACGAGATCGCGCAGGCGACCGATGCCGACACCCGTGCCGCGGCGCTCGACGAACTGCAGGCCTACGTGCTGGAACAGGCCTACTTCATCCCGCGCACGCAGATGGTGCAGCGCATCTACGCGCAGAGTCCCGACGTCGACGGCGTTACGTACAACGCGCTGGCGTACGCGAACTACACCGGCGCCTGGCTGAACGACTGACCGCACTACTCACCGACGGAGCATGAGATGACACGCAATCAAACGTACCTTTGGTACGGCGCACGGAGGCTCCTCCAAGCCGGAGTGGTCATCGTTCTGGCCTACGCATTGACCTTCGTGGTCATCAGCGTGCTCCCGGGCGACCCTGTCTCGAACACACTGCGGAACCCGCAGAACGGTTTCTCGGAGGAGGAGATCGACCGGATCGTCGCGTACTACGGTCTCGACCAGCCCGTGCTGGTGCAGCTCTGGGACGCCTTCGCACGGTTCGTGGTGGGCGACCTCGGGGTGTCGCTGCGCTCCAATCTGCCGGTCTCTCGCCTCATCGGCGAGGCACTCCCGTCGACCCTCGCACTCGCGGGCACGGCACTGGTCATCGCGGTGGTGCTCGCGTTCCTGGTCGCCTACGGAACACAGCGTCTGCCGCGACGTTGGGGGCAGGGCGCGTTGCGGGCGTTTCCGTCGCTCTTCCTGTCCGTGCCGAACTTCGTGATCGGCATGCTCCTCCTGCAGTACTTCGCATTCCAGCTCGGTGTCTTCAACGTCATCGACCCTGAAAGCGGGGCGGCGACGTTCTTCGCCGCCCTCGCCCTCGGAATCCCGGTCTCGGCTCAACTCGCCGAGGTGCTGATCGCGGGCTTCGACCACGAGTCGCGGCAGGAGTATGCGACGGTCGCACGTTCCCGAGGGCTGACCGAGACCGGACTGCTCACCCGTCACTTGCTCAGGCCGGCTTCGCTCCCCGTCGTGACCGTGCTCGCGATCACGATCGGTGAGCTCCTGGGCGGGGCCGTGATCACGGAGGCCGTGTTCGGGCGAGCGGGCATCGGCAGCCTGGTGCAGCGGTCGGTCGCAACGCAGGACCTGCCGGTGCTGCAGGCAGTCGTCGCTCTCGCCGCCGTCGTCTTCGTCGTGGTGAACCTCGTCGCAGACCTGAGCTACCCGCTGCTGGACCCACGGGTGAAACGAACCGCACGTTGGAGTCGGGCACCGAGGTCAGCAGAACGAGCCGGGCCGGCATCGCCAGCAGACGCGTCAACCGTCCAGCGGAAGGAGAGTATCGCATGACCGCCGTCACGATCTCGCAGGCATCCTCGACGACGGGTACCGCAGGTTCCGTGGCGCGACTCCGAGAGGTGCCGCCGTCGGTGCTCCTCTCGTTCGCCATCCTCGCGCTCGTGCTCCTCTGGTCGCTGTTCCCCGGATGGTTCACCACGCAGAATCCTCATGAGGGGGTGACGAGCGAGGCGCTGATCGGCCCCTCGGCCGCGCATTGGTTCGGCACCGACCACCTGGGCCGCGACCTGTTCGCGCGCGTCGTCCACGGCACCGCTACCTCGGTCTCGAGCGCACTGATCGCGGTCGCGATCGGACTCGTCGTGGGCGGGGTGATCGGGCTGCTCTCGGGATTCCTCGGACGCTGGGTCGACGTCACTCTCAGCCGGTTCATCGATGTGCTGCTCGCCATTCCGAGCTTCCTGCTCGCGGTCGTGATCGTGAGCTCACTCGGGTTCCAGACGGTCAACGCCGCGATCGCGACCGGCGTCTCTGCCGTGGCGGTCTTCGCGCGAGTGATGCGATCGGAGGTGCTGAAGACGCGCAGCGCAGTCTACGTCGAGGCCTCCGAACTGCTCGGCGGCAACCGCTGGCACGTGCTCATCAGGCACGTGCTGCCCAATGCCTGGCGGCCGGTGCTCACGCTCGCGGTCCTGCAGTTCGGCCTCTCGATCCTCATCATCGCCGGCCTCGCGTTCCTCGGCTACGGCGACCCGCCGCCCGCTTCAGACTGGGGACTGCTCGTCTCCTCGGGGAAGGACTACCCCACGGCGACGTGGCTCGTCGCCGCGCCCGCTGCAGTGACCGTCGCGACGGTCCTGTCCATCAACCGCGTCAGCCGCTGGCTGCGCAACACCAACTAGGTCGAGGAGCATCACATGAACGTGACCGCATCCATCCCTCCGCAGCGATCCGACCGACCGCTGCTCCGCGTCGACGGGCTGAACGTCTCATACGGTCAGCACGAGGTGGTCTCCGATGTCAGCTTCGCGCTCGGGCGAGGCGAGAGCCTCGCGCTGATCGGCGAATCGGGGTCGGGGAAGTCGACGATCGCCCGCTCGGTGCTGCGGCTTCTCCCGCGTGAGGCCGGTCGCGCCGGCAGCGGTGCCCGAGCAACGGGCCGGATCGAGTTCGACGGCACCGACATCCTCCCCCTATCGGAGCGGGAGTTCCGGCCACTGCGCGGACGAGCGCTCGGCTTCGTGCCGCAGGACCCGGCGCACGCGCTGAACGCGGTGCGCACCATCGGGTCGCAGGCTGTGGAGGCCGCAGTGCTCGGCGGCGGGAACGACCCGGAGGCTCGGCGTGCCGAGATCGTCGCGACCTTCGAGCGGGTCGGGCTCGACGACCCCGAACGGGTTCTCCGCTCCTACCCCCATCAGCTTTCCGGGGGCATGCTGCAGCGCGTACTGATCGGTCTCGCGGTGCTGCCCCGGCCCCAGCTCCTCGTCGCCGATGAGCCCACGAGCGCGCTCGACGTCACGATCCAGAAGCGCATTCTCGATCTGCTGAGCGAGTTGCAGGCGTCCCTCGACATCGGCCTCCTCCTCATCACCCACGATCTCGCCGTCGCCGCGGAGCGCGCCGACGGACTCGTCGTGCTCAAGGAGGGGCGGGTTCAAGAGGCGGGGCGTGCCGCCGAGATCTTCCTGACCCCGCGATCGGCGTACGCCCGTCGTCTGCAGGCCGATGTGCCGGCGCTGAATCCGGATCGGTACGCGCCGGCTCGGCGCCAGCGCTCGTCCCAACCCACCGGTGTACCGCGCATCGAGGTCGATCGCCTCACTCGAACTTTCGGATCGGGATCCGATGCCGTGACGGCGGTCGACGAGGTCTCGTTCAGCGTCCCTGCAGGCACCACTCACGCCCTCGTCGGAGAGTCAGGATCGGGGAAGACCACGACCGTCAGGGCGTTGCTCGGGCTTGAACGGCCCGATAGCGGCACGATCGCGATCGCCGGGGAACCGATCCAGGACCTCGGTCGACGCCCTCTCAGGTCGGTGAGGCGACACCTGCAGCTGGTGTACCAGAACCCGTTCACCTCGCTCGACCCTGCCTGGCGCGTGGAACGCCTCATCCGTGAACCGCTCGACCGCTACCGCATCGGGAGCCGGGGAGAGCGAGCTTCCGCCGTCGCCGATGCCCTCTCCGCAGTCGGACTCGGCGAGCACCTGCGTCGACGCTTGCCCGGAGAGCTCTCCGGCGGCCAACGGCAGCGCGTCGCCATCGCTCGTGCGCTGGTGCTGCGCCCCGACGTCCTCGTGCTCGACGAACCGACGAGCGCACTCGACGTGAGCGTGCAGGCCGAGATCTTCGAGGTACTGACCCGGCTGCAGGCCGAACTCGGACTCACCTATCTCTTCGTCTCCCACGACCTCGCGCTCGTGCGGCAGATCGCCGACACCGTTACGGTACTCCGACGCGGCCGCGTCGTGGAGTCCGGACCCGTCGAACGCGTGCTCACTCGCCCCGAAGCCGATTACACCCGGGCACTGGTCGCAGCGATCCCCCGCCCGGGCGCCGCGCTCGACGCCGCGCCGCCCGTGGCCTCGCTCACCCCAGCCGCCGTCGGGTGAGCGGACTCTGTCCGACCGCCCCCGACCGCTCCACTCGCCGCGAAGGAACTCACGTGAACCAGACGCTCACCGACATCGACGCCGACCTCGACGCCGACCCCACCTCCGAGGTCGCCCCGCACCCTCGCACTCGACCGGCGCTCGTCGCCGCCCTGAGTGCTCCGCAGGGCTTCGGCGATCAGACCCTGCGCTCCCCCCGACCGGACGCCATCGAGCTGCTCGGCGGCATTCCCGACCCGTCGGTGCTTCCCGCTTCCGAACTCGCCGAGGCGACAACCCGTGTGCTCTCCCGGCCAGGTTCGCCCGCGCTGCAGTACTCCCGCGCCGAAGGCCTGCCGCAGCTGCGGGAGTGGATCGCCGCTCGAGAGGGCGTCGCGCCGGAGCGCATCCTCATCACGAACGGCGGCTTCCACGGGCTCTCCCTCGCGGTCCAGGCCGTCGTCGAGCGAGGCGATCTCGTGGCCGTCGACAACCCGGTATTCCCGCTGTTCCTGCGCGGCCTCCAGCTGTCCGCGGCGCGCACACTGCCGATCCCGGTCGGCCCGCAGGGGCTCGACGTCGCCCGTCTGGCCGAGGAGCTGCGGGGCGGCGCACGCCCGTCCGCGCTGTACACGGTGCCCGACTTCCACAATCCCGCACAGAGCGTGCTGCCCGAGGCGGAGCGCAGGGAACTCGTCCGGCTCGCCGAACGCTACGGTTTCGTCGTGATCGCCGACAACCCCTACCGGGAGCTGCGGTTCAGCGGCGAGCAGGTCACGACCGCTCCGTTCTACGAGTCCGATCACGTCATCGAGGTGGGCACGTTCACAAAGACGCTCGGGCCGGGTCTCCGGCTCGGCTGGGTCGTGCTGCCCGAGCGGTTCCGAGACGACGTGATCGCGCTCCGCAGCCGAGCGGACGGCCACAGCTCCACCCTGGTCCAGGCGATCGTGGCGGAGCTCGTCACGGGCGACCCCGGACTCTTCGACCGTGTGCTCAACCGGGCACGGGCCCTGTATCGGGATCGCGCGACCGTTCTCGCGAACGCCCTCGAGAGCGCGGCGCCCGGGGCGTTCGATATCGAAGACCCGGAGGGGGGTCTGTTCCTGTGGCCGCGTCTGCGCGATGAGCGGATCGACCCCGAGCGTCTCGCGGAAGACGCCAGCGCCACCGGCGTCGAGTACCAGCGCGGCTCGTTCTTCCCCTCAGGGCCAGGCACCGATGCCGATCGGCACCTCAGGCTGTCGTACGGAGACAACGACGCTGACAGGTTGCGCGAAGCCGCCGCCCGCCTCGGCCGCGCGATCGCTGCGCAGCCGCGCTGACGCCGGCCGAAGCTCACCGTCGCCGCGGCCCTACTGGTTCGAGAACACCGAGTCGAACGCCGCGTCAGGGCGCTTCCAGAGGAGCGAGCGGATCACGCCCACCGCCTCGGCGGCGCCGTGCAGGCGGTCCATCCCTGCGTCCTCCCACTCGATGGATATCGGCCCGGTGTAGCCGATCGCCCCGAGCGCGCGGAAGGCATCCTCCCAGTGGGTGTCCCCGTGTCCGGTGGAGACGAAGTCCCACCCCCGGCGCGGATCGCCCCAGGGCAGGTGCGAGCCGAGGATCCCCGAGCGACCGGTGGCGGGCCTGAGCCGCGTGTCCTTGCAGTCGACGTGGTAAATCCGGTCGGCGAAGTCGCTGATGAAGCCGATCGGGTCGACGCCCTGCCAGACGAGGTGGCTGGGGTCCCAATTGAGCCCGAACGCCGAGCGACGGTCGACGGCGTCGAGGGCACGCACCGTGGTCCAGTAGTCGTAGGCGATCTCGGAGGGGTGCACCTCGTGCGCGAATCGCACTCCCTCAGAGTCGAACACGTCGAGGATCGGGTTCCACCGCTTCGCGAAGTCGGCGTAGCCGTCGTCGATGACCTCCTGGGAGACGGGCGGGAACATCGCCACGTAGGGCCAGATCTTCGATCCGGTGAAGCCGACGACGGTGTCGACGCCGAGCTTGCGGGCGACGCGCGCGGCGCGCTGCATGTCCTCCGCCGCGCGCTGCCGCACACCCTCGGCTTCGCCGTCGCCCCACACGTACGGGCGCACGATGGCCTGATGCCGGAAGTCGATCGGATCGTCACACACCGCCTGCCCCGCCAGGTGGTTGGAGATCGCCCACACGCCGAGACCGTGACGGTCGAGAACCTCGAGTCGGGACCGCAGATACGCGTCGTCCTCGTCGGCTCGCTTGAGGTCGAGGTGATCGCCGGAAGCGGCGATCTCGAGGCCGTCGTACCCCCACTCGGCGGCGAGTCTCGCGACCTCCTCGAACGGGAGGTCGGCCCACTGCCCGGTGAACAGGGTGACGGGGTGCGAGGCGGTGCTCATGGTGCAAGGCTCCTTTGCTGCTGCAGGTCGATGAGAAACTCGGCGCTCCGACGCGCGAGCTCGTCCTGACTCTCGGCGAGCGGCCGCCAGATGGAGGCGGCCGTCGCGATGGTGTCATTGTCGGCGGTGAAGCTCTCGAGCGTCAACGCGCCGCGGTAATCGATGTCGTCGAGCGCGTCGAACAGGGCGTGCCAGTCGGTGTGATCACCTCCCACTGGTCCGCGGTCGTTGCCGCAGACCTGCACGACGGCGCAGTGCTCCCCCGCAGTTCGCACCGCCGCGGCGGGATCCCGCTCCTCGATGTTGAGGTGGTAGGTGTCGAGCGCGAGGCCGACCCCTGCCCCCAGCAGCGGCGACAGCGCGTCGAGCGCCTGGTCGACGGTGTTGATGAGGCTCGTCTCATAGCGGTTGAGCGGCTCGATTGCGAGGGTGATCCCGCGATCGCCGGCATATGTGGCGACCGGAGTGAGGGCGAGACGCAGATCCCGAATCGCGACGGCGCGCTCCTCGGGCCCCATGCGCCAGACCCGGCCGGTGCGGGCGGTGAAGGGTCCGGCGACGGTCGGCGATCCGAGCGCCGCAGCGACGTCGACGCAGTGCCGCAGGTAGTCCTGGGTATCACTGCGGCAGCCTTCTTCGAGCAGATCGCGCCCCGCCCCCATGGCACCCACGATGCGGCCCTCCATGCCGTACTCGGCCAGCAGTTCGGCAGCGGCGCCGGGGGTCCAGTCCCCCGGTCGCTCGATCGGGAGTTCGAGCACCTCGTACCCGAACCCCCGTGCGAGCGGCGCGAGGGCGGAGAGCCGTGCATCGGTCACCGGTGATGCCCACACCCAGGTGTTCACTCCCAGCTTGCGTTGCACGTGCTTGCTCCCCGCCCTCGCTGCCGACATGTGGGATCCGCCCTCCGCGCCGACCCCGTTACGGGATCTGCCGATCCTGCCAGATCTGCGGGTAGCCCGGCAGATCCTCACCGCCGAACTTCGCGTAGTGACCGTCGGGCATGCCCTCGTTCCGGTCGAGGTAATCGGCGCGCTCGTCCTCGGTGATCGGAGACTGCGGCAGCACCCACTCCTCGGGCACCTCTTCGCCGGCGAAGATCTTCTCCGCGGCGAGCAGCGGTGTGCGCCACTGGAAGTTCGAGTAGACCGGCGCGAGCGCCGTCATCCCGGTGTCCTCCCACTTCCTGAGGAAGCTGAGTTCGTCCTCACCGGTCATAACCGGGTAGTCGGCGCCCGCCTCCTCGAAGGCTTCGACCGCGGCGACGGCACCGTCACCGGCGTCCATCCAGACGCCCTGCACATCACCCGTCGCGAGCTCGTCCGAGATCACCTTCTTGATCTCGGCCGGGTCGCCCTCGGTGAAGTAGTCGACCGCCTCGATGCCGGCCTCGTCGAACAGCTTCTCGGCGGCGGCCCAGCGCTGCTCGAGCACGTCAACGCCTGGCAGGATCCGGAGCGCGACGACCTTGTCACCCTCCTCCAGATTGTCGATGAGGAACTCCGCGGTGTCGATGCCCCACGCGAAGCCGCCGATCGGGTGGATGAACGTGACGGCGCAGTCCGTCTGCACGCCGCGGTCGAACACGATGACCGGCTTCCCGGTCTCGCAGGCCCGCTCGACCGCCGGCGTCATCGCAGCGGTGCTGTTCGGGGAGATGATGAACCCGTCGCAGTCGCCCTCGGCGATGAAGTAGTCGATGTCGGCGATCTGGGTGTCGTCGTTGTCCTGGGCGTCGCGAGTCTCCATCTCCGAGATCACCCCGGAGTCCTGCAGCTCCTTCAGTTGCTCGTTCATTGTGATCCACCCGGTCTGGCGCCACGGGTTCGAGATCGACGCGTTCGCGAAGCAGAGCTTCTGCGCACCATCGACCTGGTACTCCGAGGTGTCAGCCATCACGGGTTCGATGGCCTGGAGATACGGCTGATCCGCCGGACCCTCGGGTTCGATGCCGCGCTCCTGATCCTGCTTGTCGTAGAGGTCCTGATCGAACCATTCCGCGTCAGCGGTCTCACCGGTCTCCTCGGGGGCGTCCACCGACGGATCGGTGGTGCAGCCGGCCAAGAGGATCAGCGATGCCGCGCCGACGAGGCCGACGGTGGCCTTCAGCGATCGTTTCATGATCGGTTTCTCCTTCGTGTCATCCCCGCACGGCACCGCTGCCGGCATCGGGGTTCGGCGACGGGATCGCTCCCGCCGGGTCTGCGAGCGCCTCGTCGGGCGCGCTGGGCGTCGACTGCTCCGGAAGCGTCGGCCTGCGGCGCTTCGCCGCGAAGACGACGCCAGAGTAGGCGACGGCGATGATGATGATTGCACCCTGGATCGCGTCCCGCATCGTCGACGGGACGGACGTGAAGTTCAGGAGCATGAAGAGCGATTCGAGCGCGAACGCCCCGGCGAGCGCTCCGAGGACGGTGCCGCGACCGCCGCCGAGCACGACGCCGCCGAGCACGACCGCCGTGATCGCGATGAACTCGTACCCCTGCCCGACCGACGGGTGGACTCCGGCGTACCCGACGAGCAGGATCCCGGTTACGGTCGCCGACAGCGACGAGATCACGAACGCGAGGGTCTTGGTGCGCCAGACGGGGGCTCCGGCGTAGGCGGCGGCCGGGGCGTTGTCGCCGATCGCGATGAGCGTGCGCCCGAACGGACGGTACGAGATCCAGACGGCGAAGACGGTGACGGCGGCGAGGATCACCACGGCCCACGGCAGCGTGCCCACGATCGGCAGATCGGTGATGCCGCTGCGGCCGATCTGCCGCACCGACTCCGCTGGATTGCCCGTCGCGGCGCCACCAGTCCACCACAGGACACCGCCGTAGATCGCGAGCATGGTGCCCAGCGTGACGATGAACGAGGGGACCTTGAGCAGCGTGGTCACGAGCCCATTGACGAGGCCGACGACCACCCCGCCGACGATCATGATGATGAGCGTCGGGATCACCTTCGCGTCGTCCTGCCCGATGAGGGTGCCGGCCATCACGACCTGCGCCGTGACGAGCGACCCCATCGACAGATCGAACTCGCCGCTCACGATCACGAAGAACTGGCCGATCGCGACGATCGCGATCGGGGCGACGCGCTGGATGAAGCGGACGAACTGGCTCGGGTCGGCGAAGCTCGGGTTGAGCGCCGTGATGGCGATGAGCAGGGCGACGAGCAGCAGAACGACCGCCCACCTCGGGCTGATCGCGGCGCGCGCGAAGTCGGCGAGACGGTGCTCGCCCGCGGGTGCGGCGGTGCGGGTCATCGGGATCCCCCCTCGCTCGTGATCGACACGGTCTGCGGTCCGCTCGGAGCCGCCCCGGTTCCGGCAGGCGAACCCCGTCCGCCCGGGAAGCGGATGTGCTTCGTGATGATGCGACGCCGCGCGTACACCGCGACGGCGACGATGATGACGAGGCCGCGAACGACGTCCTTCAGGAAGGGGTTCACCTGGAGCACGCTCATGACGTTGTCGAGGACCGCGAAGATGGCGACGCCGCCGATGGTGCCCCAGATCGACCCGCGGCCGCCCATGAGCAGGGTGCCGCCGAGCACGACCGCGGCGATCGAGAGGAGGTCGTACCCGCCCTGGGGCCCGACCGTCGGGCTGCCGACGCCGAGGCGGCTGGCGAGCAGGAGGCCGGCGATGCCGGCGAAGACGGAGCTGCCGATATGGGCGCCGATCAGGGGAAGGCGGGTGCGGACGCCGGAGAGCCGGGCGACCTCGCTGTTGCCTCCGACTGCGAACAGATGGTGTCCGAAGCGGGTGCGGCTGAGCAGCAGCGCCACGAACGCGGCAAGCACGAGCATCGTAATCGTCGACACCGGGACCGGGCCGATGCCCGTGGCCCCGAAGAGCTGGAACTCCCGCGGCACGGTACCCGCGGTACCCTGGTACGTGGTGTCGAGGTACCCCTTCAGGATCAGGCCGACGCCGAGCGTTGCCACGAACCCGTGCACCCGCAGTACTGTGACGATCAGGCCGTTCGCCAGGCCGATCAGAGCGCAGACGCCGAGCGTGAGGAGCACTGCGGGCACGATCATGGCGGGAGACCCGTTCATCGTCGTCGCCGCGATGAGACTCGAGAGGCTCACGACGTACGGCACCGACAGATCGAGCGACGCTCCGAGGATCACGAGCGTCTGCCCGATGGCCACGAGACCGAGCACGCTCATGCCGGTCAGGATGTCGCGAATACTGCCGGGGCTGAGCAGGTTGCGGCCGACCGTGGCGACGAGGAACGCACTGGCGATGAGCACCACCACGAGTGCGATGTAGACGATGGCGACCGTGTCGAGCCGTCGCGGGCGCGCAGTCCGAGCACTCATGCGGACACCTCCTCGGCTCCGGTGCCGAGGGCGACGACGTCGGCCTCGGAGGCGGTAGGCGGGAGTTCGCCGGCGATCCTGCCGTCGCGGAGCACGACCACGCGGTCAGCCATCCCCAGCACCTCGGGCAGTTCGCTCGAGACGAGGACGATCGCGACGCCGCTCAGCGCGAGCTGTCGCACGAGCTGGTAAACCGCGACCTTCGCGCCCACGTCGATGCCGCGCGTCGGCTCGTCGAGCAGCACGATGCGCGGCTCGGTCGCCAGCCACTTCGCCAGCACCACCTTCTGCTGGTTGCCGCCGGAGAGCGCGCGCACCTCCTGCCGGTTGCTGCGACTCACCACTTCGAGCGACGAGAGCACCCCGTCCATGCGGGCCTTCGCAGTGCGGGTGCGGCCGGGGAACGCGCTCCGGATCGCGAGGAGGGCATTGTCGAGAATCGATTGCCCGAGCGCGAGACCCGTTCCCTTGCGGTCCTCGGTGATGAGGGCGATCCCCTGCTTCACGGCCTGCCGGGGTCCGCGCACGACCAGGGCGCGGTCGTCGATCCGCATCTCGCCCCGGGTGAACGGCGCCGACCCGAACACGGCCTCGACGAGCTCCGTGCGCCCGGATCCTTGGAGACCGGCGATGCCCACGATCTCACCGGCGCCGACGATGAGGTCGATACCGTCGAGCTGCTCATTGCCGCCGCCGCGGATCTCGAGGCGGGGCGCCCCGATCTCCGTTCCGGGTGCGGCGTCTGGGAAGAAGGTGCTGATCGGCCGCCCCACCATCTCGCGCACGAGACCCAGGTGATCGAGGCGGGACGCCGGGCCGGTGGAAACGAGGTCGCCGTCCTTCATCACCGTGATGTCGTCGCAGAGGTCGAAGATCTCCTTGAGCCGATGCGAGACGTAGAGGATCGCGACGCCGCGGGCCTGCAGGCGCTCGATGACGCCGTACAGGATGCCGACCTCGTGCTCGGCGAGCGCTGCCGTCGGCTCGTCCATGGAGATGACCCGCGCGTCGACCGACAGGGCCTTCACGATCTCGACGAGTTGCTGCTCGGCGACCGTGAGTCCGCCGACCCGGCGATCGGGTGCGATGCCCGAGATGCCGAGTTCGGCGAAGAGATCCGCAGTGTCACGGCGCATGCGGGCGGCGTCGACGAGACCGCGCTTCCGCGGTTCGCGACCGAGGTAGACGTTCTGGGCGACCGTGCGGTCCGGGAGCAGGTTGAACTCTTGGAAGACGGTCGCGACGCCCGCCGCAGCGGCCTCGACCGGGTGTCCGAAGTCGACGAGGTTCCCGTCGAGCCTCAGCTCGCCCCCATCGCGGCGGTACTCGCCCGCGATGATCTTCATGAGCGTCGATTTGCCCGCCCCGTTCTCGCCCACGAGCCCGTGGACGCGACCGGGGTGCAGCTCGATGGAGAGTCCGTGGAGCACCTCGACGCCGTAGAACTGCTTGCGGATCCCGGTGGCGGTGAGGACGGGAGCTTCCGCGGTCGCGATGCCGGCGTCGGCGGAGGAGTGATCTGCGATGCTCATGACTGCGGCACCTCCACCCAGGTACCGCTCTCGGCTGCGGCGAGCACGGCCTCGGTCACCGCTGCCGCGCGCAGCCCGTCCACGAAGGTGGGGACGCCATCCGGGGCATCGCCCGGAGTGCCGCCAGGGGTGCCGCCCCGCGTCTGGTTCCCACGCATCAGCGCGTAGCTGTCGGCGACGAACGCGTTGAAGGCGTCCTGATAGCCCTGCGGATGGCCGGCGGGGACGCGGCAGAGGCGCGCCGCGTCCGGCGCGAGGGTGTCGGCATCTCGGTCGACGAGTGCGCTCCCCTGCCGCCGCCCCACCCAGAGCTGCTCCGGTCGCTCCTGCTCGAAGCGGAGACTCTCGCGGTCGCCCGCGATCTCGATGACGAGTGCGTTCTTCCGGCCAGGCGCCACCTGAGAGACGAGGAGCGTGCCGATCCCGCCGCCCGCGAATTCGACGGTGACGGCGACGGTGTCCTCCGTGCTCACTGCGGCACTCCCCCGCTGGGGGTGGACCGTGCGGGTCGTCGCGGCGAGCCGGGAGATGCGGTCTCCCGTGACGAACTCGATCAGGTCGACGAGGTGCGATCCGATGTCCGCGAACGCCCGCGACGGACCGCCCTCGCCCGCATCGACGCGCCAGTTCACATCTCCGGCGTCGAGCAGCCAGTCCTGGAGGTAGCTGCCGTCGACGGTGAGGATCGCGCCCGCCTCGCCCGCGCGGATCCGTTCCCGCGCCTCGCGCACCATCGGGTGATAGCGGTAGACGAAGGGCACCGTGCCCGTGAGGCCTGCCGCGTGCGCCACTTCGACGAGCTCGCGTGCCTCAGCGGTGCTCGTGGCCAGCGGCTTCTCGCAGATGACGTGGGAACCCGCCGCCAGCGCGGTTCTGGCGTACGCTGCATGGGTCTGATTCGGAGTGCAGACGTGCACGACGTCGAAGCCGGCTACGGCGAGGTCCGCCGCACGCAGGCCCCTGGCGAAGCCGAGCGCGGCTCGAGCGCGTTCGGTTGAAGACTCGGATGAGGCGGCGATGGCGCTGAGTTCGGCTCCCGCGAGTCTCGCGGCCTGGGAGTGCGTGCGGGCCATGAACCCGCCTCCCAGCATGCCGGCGCGAAGCGGCGACGACGTCGGTGTCGATGTGACCATGTGTTAATTATGACGACACATGAACGCCTTTTGTCAAGCATTCTTCATAAGTGTATCTTTTCGTTACCAAGTTCAGATGATGTGGTTTACTGAAGCGATGACGATGCAACCGAGCCAGGGACTGGGCGCGCCGCACGCCGGCGGTCTGTTCCAGTTACTGAGAGACGGCCAGCCGCGCACCCGCGCCGAACTCGTCACCATGACCGGGTTGTCGCGCCCGACCGTCGCGCAGCGCATCGACCAGCTCCTCGAACTCGGACTGATCGCGCCCGTCGGCGGCGCCGTGTCGACGGGGGGCCGCCCCTCCTCGCAGTTCGCCTTCAACCCCACCGCTCGCGTCGTCATCGCCGCCGACTTCGGAGCCTCCCACGCTCGCGCCGCCGTCACCGATCTCGGCGGCACTATGCTCGCCGCCCACTCCGAGCCCCGATCCATCGCCGACGGACCCGAGGCGGCCATGTCGTGGCTGACGGAGACCGCACTCCGCCTCCTCGAGGAGGCCGGCCACGCGCGAGACGACGTCGCCGGCATCGGCATCGGCGTCCCCGGCCCCGTCGAGTTCTCCACCGGTCGCCCCATCAATCCGCCGATCATGCCGGGGTGGGACCGCTTCGACGTTCCCACCGCGATCCGCTCGACATTCGATGCTCCCGTGCTCGTCGACAACGACGTCAACATCATGGCGCTCGGCGAGCGCACCGTCGCCTGGGCCGACGAGGACGACCTCATCTTCATCAAGGTCGCGACGGGCATCGGTGCCGGCGTCATCTCGGGAGGATCGCTGCGTCGCGGCGCGCAGGGAGCAGCGGGCGACATCGGCCACATCGCCCTCTCGCGCGCCGTCGACATTCCGTGCCCGTGCGGCAATCGCGGCTGCATCGAGGCCATCGCCTCGGGCAAGGCCGTGGCGAACGCCCTCACCCGTGACGGCATCCCAGCCGAGACGCCGAGCGACGTTATCGCCCTCGTGAAGAGCGGCAACGTGACGGCCGTGCAGGCGGTGCGGCAGGCCGGGCGTGATCTCGGCGAGATCCTCACGGCGTGCGTCAGTCTCATGAACCCGTCCGTGATCGTGGTCGGCGGCACCATGGCGCAGGCCGCCGAGCACCTCGTCGCCGGGGTGCGCGAAGTGGTCTACGCCAGGTCGATCCCGCTGTCGACCGAGCACCTCACCATTGCGCCGTCGCGCGCGGCGAGCGACGCGGCCATTCTTGGCGCGGCGCAGCTCGCGATCGACGCCGCCCTCTCCCCCGATCGCATCGCCGCGGCCCTCGGCCTCGGGATCGGCGCGCTCTCCGCATGAGCCGGCAACCCGTGCGCCAGCTCGCCGCCCACCCAGGAGATCTGCGACTTTCGTACTAGGCTCGGAGCGTTCGAACAAGGAGGATCATGCCGAAACAGGAGCGGGCGTTCGTCACTCGCGCTGCGATCATCGAGGCTGCAGCCACCACCTTCACGGAGATGAGCTACACCGACGCGAGACTCTCGCACGTGATCGATCGAACCGCCGTCGGCAAGGGAGCACTGTACTTCCACTTCCCGAGCAAGCACGAACTCGCTCGCGCCGTGCTCCTCGAAGGTCGCGATCAGCTGACCGAACTCGCCGAGCGCGTGCTTGACTCGGACGCGGAGCCCCGCGCGGTGATCGCCTCGCTCATGGACGAGACCGCCTCGCTCGTCGCCAGCGCCCGCGTGGTGAGCGCGTCGCTGAAGCTCTCGGTGCAATCACCCCTGGAGTTCCCCGATGATCGCATCGATCCGGGCGAGCCCTGGGGCCGCTCGATTCGCCTCGTCCTCGACCGGGCGAACGCGGGACACCTCGAGGCCATCCTCATCGCCACGCTGATCGGCGAGATCCAGATCTGCACCGCTCGCGGTGACGTCTCGGCGCTAACCGACCGGGTGACCGCGGCAACGCGCACGCTGCTCGCCGGCGACTGAGCCGAGCCGCTCTACGGGAGCGTGAGCACCCCGATCACGGCGCCCGCCGCCGCGACCGAGATCACGAATCCGGCGATCCGCGGCCCCCGACGCGCTCCTGGCCGGATCCAGGCCAGGCCCCGCGCGCGGAGCACCAAGCCGGCGATGGCCACCGCGCCGAGGAGCACGAGCGCGAACCAGACGGGGATCATCTGCGGCGACCACGTCCCGATCTGTCGCGCCACGACGAGGATCGTGATGATGGCGGCACCCGAGGTGAGCAGCCCGAGTCGGTCGGTACGCTGCCGCTCCCGCTCCGCTGCGCGGGCCTTCGGCCTCAGGGCGAAGAGGTACGGCGCGAGCAGGACCGCGGCGACGATCGGGATGATCCAGACGAACATTCCCATCACTCGCTCCCCTCCGTAGCCGCTGCCGTGGTCTCGCTGAGCAGCTCGAGCGCGATCGCGTCGACCGAAGCGGTGGTGTCCCCCACGAGGTAGACCGCGGTTCCTGCCTCGCGGTCGATCGCGAGCATCGAGCTGTAGCCGCCGGTACCGCCGTTGTGCCAGGTGACCTGGCGGCCGTCGAACTCCGACGTGAACCAGGCGAGTCCGATCGACTCCCCGTCGCCCGCATCGAACCTCGGGTCGAGCAGCGTCGCCGCCGGAACCCCGAGGGCCGGGTCGTCGGCCATGAGCGCCTCAGCGTACCTCGCCATGTCAGACGCCGTCGACCGCACGCCGCCGGCCGGCGCCTCGGCGTGCAGCGTCCACGGCTGCGCCGTCCGCCCGGACGCCGTGTGCCCCCGCGGAGCGTCATCGGCGAGGTTCTCCGGAGTCTCCGGCAGCGAGGTCTCACCCATCTCGAGCGCGTCAAAGACGTCGTGTTCCACCAGTTCCCGGTAAGTCTCCCCGCGGGCGGCGGCGACGGCCTGGCCCAGCGTACTCACTCCGAGGTTCGAGTAGGAGACGGTGCCGACGTCGCTGACCCCGGCCTCGCGGGCGGCCGTGACGAGCTGGTCGACATCGTTCGTGTACGGGTCACCCGCCCGCAGTTGCGCCCAGTACCCGGCGAGGAAGGAACGGAACCCCGGCTCCAGACGCGGAAGCCCTGAGCGGTGCGTCGCGAGATCCTCGAGCGTGAACGTCTGCGCCCCGAGGTCGAGGTACTCGCCCGCCGGATCGTCCACCCGCAGCACCTCATCCTCTGCCGCCTGGGCGAGCAGCAGCGAGGTCATGGTCTTCGTGATCGAGCCGATCTCCATCTCGGTGCGCTCGTCGGCACCGAGTCCCGCGAATCGCGTACCCTCTGGCGTGATGACGGCAGCCGAGAGTTCGTGGTGCCCCTGTCCACTGGCGAGGCCCGCGAGGCGATCGGCGATCGCGGGGTCGCCGGTGCGCGCATCGGAGAGGTGCAGCGCAGACGGCATCGCGATCCAGCCGGCGACGACGGTGGCGAGGCCCGCCGCAACGGCGGTCATGGTCAGCGATCTGAGTCTCATGCGATCCCCCCTGAAGCGAGCACGATGGTGAGCAGCGGCACGACGCGTTCCGGCGGCACTCCGTAATGACCCCGAGCAACCTGACGCACCCAACCGGCGGCGTGCAGCTGCTGCAGGTGGTGATAGACCTGGCCCACGGTCCCCACGCCGTCGAGCGCCGCGAGCGCGGCGGGTGTGTCCGTCCCGCGCAGGATCTCCTGCAGAAACCTGAGCCGGAGCGGACTGGCGAGTGCAGCCAGCGCGTCAGCGGTCGCGGTGTCCTCCCACGGCGCGCCGAGTATCGTCCGCGCGTCGAGCCCATATTGCCACTCGACGGGCCCCGGTACCCGCTCGTCGTCGGCGACGGTGTGCCCCGCGTAGGCGACGACCGAGTCGTCGGGGTACCGCGTCTTGATCCCCTCGAGTATCCAGAAGCGGTCGTCGATGGATCCGGATCGCGGGGCGGCGTCGGGTTCCGCCCCGAACACCGCGACTTCGAGTGCGGCGAGACGCGCCTCGATCTCTGCAGACACACCCTGTTCATTCGGCATGTTCGCAATTTATCAAGAATTACGGAATTTCTGCAACACAGGGTGAGCGGCGGCGCGAGCGCCTGCCGGAGCACCTGCTCAGTGCAGGGTTTCGCACGCTATCGGACAGGAATTCCATGCCAAACCCTGCACTGAGCGATCCGCCTGCCGCGCGGGCGCCCTAGCGGGGACGCATCCCCGAGTGCTGCATCACCCACGAGTACATGGAGACCGCGGCGGCGGCGGATGCATTGATCGATCGCGTCGAACCGTACTGGGTGATCTCCACCACCGCTTCGGCGGCGGCGAGCGCCTCGGCTGAGAGCCCTGGCCCCTCCTGCCCGAACAGCATGATGCAGCGCTCGGGCCACACGAACGTCTCGAGGGGCACGCACCCGGGGACGTTGTCGATCGCAACGATGGGGATCCCCTCGGCACGCGCCCACTCCGCGAGCTGCGCCACGTCCGAGTGGTATCGCACGTGCTGGTATCGATCCGTCACCATGGCGCCGCGCTTGTTCCAGCGGCGGCGGCCGACGATGTGCACGGTGTCGGCGGCGAACGCGTTGGCGCTGCGTACGATCGACCCGATGTTCATGTCGTGCTGCCAGTTCTCGATGGCGACGTGGAAGGGGTGTCGCTGTTCGTCGAGGTCGGCGACGATGGCGTCCATCTTCCAGTATCGGTACCGGTCGACGACGTTGCGGGTGTCCCCGTGCTCGAGGAGATCGGGGTCGTAGAACGGCTCGTCGGGCCAGGCGTCGCGCCCTCCGGGCCACGGGCCGACGCCGGGGAGGCTGGGGTCGCGATCAGTCACTGGACCATCATTTCAGATGCGCGCACCGCTTCCCCGGGTGCGGAGGAGGTTGACGGCGGCCGTCTAGAGCAAATACTCTAATCGCATGACTCCGCCCCCGGCAGACGCCTCCCGCCCAGAGAATGCGCGCGCGAAGATCCTCCGCGCCGCCCGCGACCTCTTCAACGAGCACGGCACGGCGGCCGTGTCGACGAACCACATTGCCGAGCGCGCATCGGTCAGCCCCGGCAACCTCTACTACTGGTTCCGCAACAAGTCCGCCATCATCTCCGCACTGTTCGACGAGTGGTCGGCCGCCTCCACTCCTGTCACCCCCGCTGACGAGTCCCCCGCTGCGCTGCTCCGCGCCCTCCTCGCCACGGAAGCTCAGAACTCCGTCACCGCGCAGGCCTATCGCGGGCTCAGCCGCGATCTCCTCCCGCTCCTGCACGCAGACGCCGAACTCGCGGAGCGCTACCGTGAGAACTTTCGCGCGCGCTCCGCAGCGCTCACCACTGCCGCGCAGCAGCTCGTGAGTGCCGGGTTGCTGCGCTCACCCGGAGGAGATGAGCAGGTCCGCGCGTTCGTGTCCGCCTTCTGGGTGCTCACCGAGTTCTCCGCCCCGTTCGGGGAGGTCGTGCAGGGAGCCGAGCCGCCGGAGCGCCCCCAGCCGCTCGCGGGAACGGTGCTCGCCGGCATGCTCACCGACACCGGACGGGCCGCGCTCTCGGCCGCAGCGAACGAGGTCGACGCGTGAGCCGGGACGAGCGCGCAGCCGACGGCAGCGGCGCGGCCAGGGTCGAACACGAGCACCAGGACGCCCCGTCCGAGCAAGGCGCGGGACTCTCCCGCCGTCGTCTCCTGAAGTGGGCGGGGATCGGCGCCGGCACGCTCGCCGTCGGAGCGCTCGGCGCAGGAGGAGTCCGCGCCGCCACCAACGGCGTGTGGCGCGCGGGCGCTCTGGACGCCCACGAATTGTGGAGCACGTGGCGGACCGAGACGGGTATCAGAGGGGTCGCCGCAGCGGGTGCCCTCGCCGCGAGTCCGCATAACACGCAGCCCTGGCACTTCGACCTCGCCGCGAATCGCATCGACCTCCACGCGGTGGCCGAGCGACGCATCCCCATCACCGACGCCTCCCTGCGAGAGCACTACGCGGGACTCGGATGCGCGATCGAGAACATGGTGCGCGCTGCACCGGGCCTCGGTTTCGTCCCGGCGGTGTCGCTCTTCCCCCAGGGCACCGAGTCATCGCTCGTCGCGCGCGTTCAGCTGGTGCCGTCGCGCGGAGAATCCGACTCGCTCGATGTCGAGATCGACCGGCGGCACACGAATCGGGGCCCGTACGCGGCGACACCCGTGCCCGCGAGCACGCTGCAGGCGCTCACGCGCGTCGCCGAAGCGCACCGGGGCGTCGAGCTGGTGTGGTTGACCTCAGCCGCTCAGCGGGACACGATGTCAGCACTGCTCGTCGAGGCCACAGAAGCCCTCATCGCCGACGAGGAGCAGTCGCTCGATTCTGCGGCGTGGTTCCGCACGTCGAGCCGCGACGTCGATACCCACCGAGACGGGATCACGCTCGACGCGCAGACGCTCGACGCGTTCACTCTCGCCGCCGCGAAGATTCTGCCCCCGCAGTCGCGGGAGGCGGCAGACCGCTTCTGGGTGGACCGCGCCCGGGACGAGCAGTGCCCGACGGCTGCCGCGTATGGAATCCTCGCGGTGCCAGACGTCGCGGATCACCGCGCCCAGGTGCTCGGCGGTCGTGCCCTCCAGGCCGTACACCTTGCCGCCACCGCTGAAGGACTCGGCCTCCACCCGATGAACCAGATCACGGAACGCATCGACCGCAATCGCGCGCTCGGCGAGGCCGACCAGTTCAGCTCGCGCTTCGGAGCGCTGCTCGGCAAGCCAGCCGAGACGCTCCTCCTCGCGTTCAGGATCGGATACCCGGAGCGGGCCGCCCTCCCGAGCCCGCGCCGCACGCTCGACGCCGTGACGACCGAGACGATGCAGCGCCCCTGAACCCGCCCCTTACTGCGACGCGACGGAGAGCTGCAGCAGGTCCGAATCGCTGAGGGTCAGGGTGAGGGAGCGGAGCAGCGCCTGCAGCTGCTCCGTGTTGCGCGCACTGGCGATCGGTGCGGCGATGGTCTGCTGCTGCCGCAGCCACGCGAGAGAGATGGTCGCGACGGGCACGTCGTACTCCGCGGCGATGCGGTCGAGCGTGGAGAGGAGCGTCCGACCCTTCGGCGTCAGGTACTCCGCGACCTGCCCGGCCCGCGGGCTCGCTCCTTCGGCGGTGGTGTCTGACTCGTCCCGGTACTTGCCCGCGAGGAACCCCTTCGCGAGCGAGAAGTACGGGAACACGGCGAGCTGCTCGCGCACGGCCTCGTCGCGCAGCCCGTTCTCCTCGTAGTCGCGCTCGACGAGGTTGTAGTGCGGCTGCAGTGCGACCGGGAGGTGGTAGCCGCCCTCGCGGGCGATCCGGAACCACTCCGCGATGCGCTCGGCGCTGTAGTTCGAGACGCCGATCGCCCGGATCTTCCCGTCATCCACGAGCTGCGAGAAGGCGGCGACGGTCTCGTCGAGCGGCGCCTTCGGGTCGTCGAAGTGCGCGTAGTACAGGTCGATGCGGTCGGTCTGCAGTCGACGCAGCGAAGCTTCGGCAGCAGCGCGGACATTGTCGGCTGCGAGTCCCTCGAACTCCGGATGCGTGGAGACCTTCGTCGCGAGCGTGACCCGGTCGCGGGAACCGCGGGCGGCGAACCACTCCCCGATCACGGTCTCCGACTCGCCCCCGCTGTTGCCAGGCACCCAGTGCGAGTATCCGTCCGCGGTGTCGACGGCGTCACCACCGCCCCCGACGAACGCGTCGAGCACCTCGAAGGAGGTCTCGCGGTCGGCCGTCCACCCGAAGACATTGCCGCCGAGCATGAGTGCGGCGATCTCGAGATCCGAAGACCCGACCGGAGTGCGAAGAACATCGAGCGACATGGAGAACTCCATTCAGAGATGAGCGGTGCGTGAGCGCAGAGCCGGAGAGCAGTGCTGGTTCGACGCTAGCACTGCTCCCCGCGAGAGTCGGCAGGAGCGAGGTCCCGAACGAGGGCAGCCGCTCAGTTCACACAGGGAACCGCCCCCGCCCGGATCGGCTGGTCCCAGGACTCGTAGACCTCGACCTCCTCCGCCGTATCGTCCTCCGGGCCTGCTGCCGTCTGGTCGGAAGCCCCTTCGGACTCCGTGGAAGGATCCACATCGGACTCATCGCTTCCCCCGGCACTGCCGGGCTCCGCATCATCGTCTTCCGCTGTCTCGTTCGGTGAGAGCAGTTCGGCGACGACACTCTGGATCTCCTCGACATCGACGAGATTGACGTCGCTGCCGTCGACCACTCCGAACTCCTCGATCGGCAGCGTCACGAACTCGATTCCGTGGTCGGAGACTTCCTTCGCCACCTTGAGGAAGCCGAACAGCTCGAACTCCGAGTCGAGCGCAACGGAGGATTGCGTGGCATCGACGAGCGATGTCACGGTCTTCGGCTGCGTCAGCGTCTCGGCGTCTCTCAGCCGATTGGCCAGGCCGACCAGGAATGCCTGCTGTCTGCGCGAGCGGTCGAGATCCGTCAGGAAGACCCCGCTGTCGCCCGTGTCGCGCCGCTGCCGCACGAAGCTCATCGCCTGTTCGGCATCGAGCTGCTGCACTCCCGCAGCGAAGTCGGCACCCGAATACACGTCTTCGGTCGCCTGGTTGAGGCACACCTCGATGGGCTGCACGGCTTCGGCGACGTGGAAGAACCCGCCCATGGTGACCTCGACGAAGTGGTCGATGCGCACGTCGCCGAGCAGGTGCGAGACCGTCTCGATCTGCGCTTGACGCCCGGCGGCACGCGCGTCCTGATACGCCTCGGCAGGGTCGGGGATCTCCCCGGTCGCGCTCAACTCCTCGAGACGTTCCTCGAGTGCGAGCCCGTAGGCCTCTTTGATCTTGCCGTGCGTAACACCGAGCGGCGCACCGGCGAGCTCGACGTAATCGTCTCGCGGGATCGAGATTCCGACGGCCTGCGACCGGTCTTCCGGCAGATGGAGCAGGATGAGCGTGTTCGCGTTGTACCCGCCGTCCTCCGCACCTCCGGCGTGGAGTGCCTGGTACACGTCTTCGGGGAGCGCATCGCCGTTCTGGTCGAGTCGACTGTCGAGCCCCATGATGAGCACGTTCATCTCACCCGGGTCCTCGGCGGACTCGATGCCGGGGAGGTCGAACTCCGAGCGGGTGATGCCCTCATCCACGTGGCGGAAGAAAAACGCGGCGAATATCGCCACGAGCGCGAGAACGAGCACGAGGGTGACGGCGATCGTCACGAGAAGCCGTCGTCGACGGCCGGCGGTCATCGAGGGGCGCGGAGGCGAGTCCGAGGACGGTGATGGACGATGAAAGGTGGGCATGAAGTTTCCGTTCCGCTGAGAGCGTGCCTGTCGGCATGGCCAGAGTCGTGTGCGGCGGATGCACGCGACACCGCACCGGCCCCACGGGGTCAGTGCGTCATGGATCGACACGCAGTCCGGCGCTCAGGCCAGCAGTAACGGGGGCGGGGTCGCGACGCGCAAGGACGGCTGCTCGGGGAGGAGCAGCCTGGACAGCCGCAGTCTCTCGACGGTCAGAAGCGGAGGGAGCCGGAACTCGGTCATCGGCCACAGGACGGCCGACGCCGCGACGGAAGGTACATGGGTGATGACCTGGGAGCCGTGCGACCGACTCCCGGAGTCTTCTGCGTGTCCGGGCGGAGCAGAGATGCTGACGTCTTCCGCTCCCTCGTCGAAGACGATCTCCTGCTGAGTTCTCGACTCGTCGAATCGCAGCGTCACCTCACCTGCTGAGGCGTCGGGAGACGCGGCTTCGCCCTGCATCGCATCGATGACCCAGAACGTCGGCACGAACAACGCGAAAGCCAGCAGGAGCGTCAGGAGCGAGCACGCACGACCTGACCGCATCGCGCCTCCCTCACCTCGGACCTCCGGGAACAGTCCTCGAAGAGGCTAGCAAAACCTCGCTGCGAGACGCGAAATCGCAGAGCGAAGGTCACGCCCGCGTCTGACGCAACGGCTGCGGTTTCCACCAGGTGACGGTCCGCCAGACCCATTCCATGGGACCGAAGCGGAAAGCGCGCAGCCAGATGGTCGAGAAGATCCAGATCAGTGGGGCCACGGCCGCCAGGACGAGGTACCCGTATTCGGGCAGCCACGCGATGTGCTGCGCATCGATCGCACGGGCGAGTATGAGGACGAGGAGGGTGGTCGTCAGGTAGTTCGTGAAGGCCATTCGGCCGAGCGGGGCGAAGAGCACGGTGAGCCCGCGTGCGGCAATACCGTTGCGCATCAGCAGCATCACTCCGGTGGCCAGCGCGAACATCGTCAGCACGCCAGCGATGCGGCCCGGCTTGGAGAACGAGCCGAGACCGATCTCGCCGATCTGCATCACTGCGAAGCTGCTGGCCGCGATCGCGAAGGCTCCGCAGGCAGCGGCGAGCACCCCCGGACGACGCATCAGCACCGTGATGAGGTCGTAATCGGCGATGGCGCAGCCCAGGAGGAACAGTCCGGGGATCAGCACCGGCCCGCCGAACGGGGCGCCGGCACCGGTCAGCACGATCCCGCCGATGAGCGGCACCCAGCGCGGCAGGAAACTTGCCGGCAGGAGAATGATCAGCCCGCCCACCGCGTAGAACGCGAGCACTTCGCCCGGGTAGAGCAGATGGTGCAGCACCCCGATGATCAGGAGGAAGACCAACCGGCGCATCAGCACGATACGCGGATGCTCGGTGCGGGTACGAGCGGATCGAAGGAAGAGCGCAAACCCGATGCCGAAGAGGAGCGCGAAGAGCGGCATCATCCGCCCCTCGAACACCAGCCCGGTGATGAAGTCGATCGCGGTCGGGTCATCGGTCGCCGGCTTGGGCGAAACGTCGTACCCCCACCGGGCGATGGCCTGGACGTTGACGGGGATGATCCCGGCGATCGCGATCCCGCGCAGCACGTCGAGTACCGCGATCCGAGGCGCAGGCTCGGGCAGGTCGCCGGATACTCGGGAGTGCACTGCTGACGGGTGAGACATGTGTTCCTTCCTGGCGTTCTCGGGGCCGACTCGTGCCGGCCTCAAGCAGTTTAGGGAGGCCCACTCTCACCCAGAGTCCTCCCGAGGTGCCCGATGCATGGCACCTCGGTACCACGGCTCGGAGCACCCTGCGCGCGCGAGCCGCCCGGGCGCAGACACGAAACGGGCGGACCGGCTTGTCGCCCGTCCGCCCGTTCGCTCGTGAGATCAGTCGTCGAGCAGTTCGGCCTCGATGACGTCGTCATCGCCCGGCACCGGCCCAGCGGTCGGCGACTGGGTCGGCCCCTCGCTGGTGAGCGTGAGCGCGTCCCCGTCATCTGCCACGTCGACCCGCACCGTGTCGCCGTCGTGCACTTCGCCGCCGAGCAGACCGCGAGCGAGACGATCCTCGATCTCGCGCTGCATGAGCCGACGCAGCGGCCTGGCACCGTACACGGGGTCGTGACCGCGAGACGCCAACCAGCTGCGGGCTGCCGGAGTGACGCCGATGGTGAGGCGGCGATCCGACAGGCGCTCCTGCAGCCGGTCGATCGAGATGTCCACGATCGCGGCGAGGTCGCTCTCGCTCAGCGGCGTGAAGATCACCATCTCGTCGAGGCGGTTGATGAACTCCGGCTTGAACGCGCGGCGCACCGTCTCGCGCACCGAGTGCTCCTTCTCCGACCAGGGCATATCGGGGTCGATGAGGTACTGGCTCCCGAGGTTCGAGGTGAGGATCAGGATCACATTGCGGAAGTCGACCGTGCGGCCCTGCCCGTCCGTGAGGCGCCCGTCGTCGAGCACCTGCAGCAGCACGTCGAAGACCTCGGGGTCGGCCTTCTCGACCTCGTCGAGCAGCACGACCGAGTATGGACGCCGGCGCACGGCCTCGGTCAACTGACCGCCCTGCTCGTAGCCGACGTACCCCGGAGGGGCGCCGACGAGACGCGCCACGGAGTGCTTCTCGCTGTACTCGGACATGTCGATGCGGACCATGGCCCGTTCGTCGTCGAAGAGGAACTCGGCGAGTGCTTTCGCGAGCTCGGTCTTGCCGACGCCGGTCGGGCCGAGGAAGAGGAACGAGCCGGTCGGCCGGTTCGGATCCGAGATGCCCGCTCGGGTCCGGCGAACGGCGTCGGCCACCGCGGAGACAGCGTCTTCTTGCCCGATGAGTCGCTTGCCGAGCTCGCGCTCGAGGTGCATCAGCTTCTCGGTTTCGCCCTGCAGCAGCCGGCCGACGGGAATGCCCGTCCACGCCGCGACGACCCCGGCGATGTCCTCGTCGGTGACCTGCTCATTGACCATGCGCGGCTCCCCGCCGACCTCATCGGCGGCCTCGGCCTGCTCGGCCTCGTTCAACTGCTTCTGGATCACGGGGATCTCGCCGTACAGCAGCTTCGAGGCGCGCTCGAGGTTGCCCTCGCGCTGCGCGACCTGCGCCTGCATGTTCAGCTGATCGAGCTTCTCGCGCAGCTCGCCCACCTTGTTGAGGTCGGCCCGCTCCCGCTCCCAGCGGGCTTCGAGCACTTCGAGCTCCGCCTGCTTCTCAGCGAGCGTTTCGCGCAGTTTCGCGAGGCGCTCCTTCGACGCGGCGTCTTTCTCCTTCTTCAGTGCGAGCTCTTCGAGCTTCAACCGGTCGACGGCGCGGCGCAGCTCATCGATCTCGAGGGGTGCTGAGTCGATCTCCATACGCAGACGCGACGCTGCCTCGTCGATCAGGTCGATCGCCTTGTCGGGCAGCTGCCGCGCGGTGATGTACCGGTTCGAGAGCGCCGCCGCGGCGACGAGCGCTGAGTCAGCGATCGTGACCTTGTGGTGCGCCTCGTACCGCTCCTTCAAACCGCGGAGGATCGCGACGGTGTCGGTCACGCTCGGCTCCCCGACGTACACCTGCTGGAACCGGCGCTCCAGCGCCGCATCCTTCTCGATGTATTCCCGGTATTCGTCGAGCGTGGTGGCACCGATGAGACGCAGCTCGCCGCGGGCCAACATCGGCTTCAGCATCTGCGACGCCGCTACCGAGCTCTCGCCGCCGCCTGCCCCCATGAGGGTGTGCAGCTCGTCGATGAAGGTGATGAACTTGCCGTCGGAGTCCTTGATCTCCTGCAGCACCGCCTTCATGCGCTCCTCGAACTCGCCCCGGTACTTCGCGCCCGCGATGAGCGCGGAGATGTCGAGCGAGATGAGCTCCTTGTCCTTCAGGGACTCGGCGACGTCGCCCGCGACGATGCGCTGGGCAAGACCCTCGACCACGGCCGTCTTGCCGACGCCGGGTTCGCCGATGAGCACGGGGTTGTTCTTGGTGCGCCTGGTGAGCACCTGGCTCACTCGGCGGATCTCCGAGTCGCGCCCGATGACGGGGTCGAGCTTGCCCGATCGCGCGACCTCGGTGAGGTTGACGCCGAACTGCTCGAGCGCGCTCTGTTCGCCTTCACCCTGGGCGGGCTGCCAATTCGCTTGCATGTGGGTCTCCTTCCGTTCAGCAGACCGAAACGACACAACTGTCGAAACTTGAGTGTGATTGGCTCAAGTTTACCTCGAATCCCTGTTCAACGCTAGGGTCCGTCCACCGCGCTTGCGCGCCTCAACCACGAGGTCGGTCCGCACGCGAGATGCGCCCTTCCACATCTCGTGCGCGAGCAGCGCATACAGCTGAGCGTGCGTCGCCACCGTGACGTCGACGAGCAACTGCGCATCGCCCGCGATCGCCGCCAGATACCTGACCTCGGTCCGGTCGCGCAGCCATGACCCCAGCACTTCGACGCGATCCGGTTGCGCCTCCACCCAGAGCATGGCCTCGACCGGCAGTCCGATCGCCGCCGGCTCCACGAGGGCGCGGATCGATATCTGACCCGACGCCACGAGCCACTCGACCCGCCGCGCAGCGGAGGTGGCACTCACCTGCGTGCGTCGCGCGATCGACTCGATACTCGCCCGGCCGTCCTCCTCGAGGCACGCGATGATGTCATCGTCGTGCAGACCCTGCGCCGCGGACGTCGACGCACCGAGATCGTCAGACCCGGCTCGCGGGGTGAGCGCCCGCTCCTCCGCAGGGCTCAGCGCGCCGACACGCCACCCTCGCACGGTCTTGAAGTAGCGCAGCACTGGGAACGCCGAGAACCGTGTGATGCCGGGCGTCGCGGGGAGCTGAAGTGTGAGCAGATCGACGAGGTCACCCGAGTAGCCGACCTCTGTCACGACGTCCGAGGTGCCGGTGGTGAGGTAGCTGTACGTCGTCCCTTCCTGCTGAGTCATCGCCTGGGCGGTGAGTCGCGCCGAACCCGGCGTGCACTCGCATGCGACGATGACGCGGTTGGCGAGCGTCCGCACAGCCGCGACGGTCACAACCCCCCGCTCGAGCAGTTCGACGCCGTACCGCGCGACGGTGCGCTCGGGCTCGCCGAGGGCGTCCGCGATCCGGCTCCAGGGAGCCCGTCCGTCCACCTGCAGCGCTGCGATGATACGCAGGTGCAGATCGCTCAGTTCCATCCGCCCGGTCTTCAGCGCCATGGGGGTACTGTACCCGCAGACGCCGCGATCGGGCACGCCGCAACCGCGCGGCGCACCCGATCGGGGTGGGCGTCAGTCGAGGATCGCCGGGGTGCGCGCGGCGAACCCCGTGGCCTGCTCGTAGGCAGCGGCCCAGTTCAGCAGGTCGACATCGCGGTAGTGGTTCGCCGCCATCTGCCACCCGACGGGCAGCCCCGCGCCGGTGAACCCTGCGGGCATGGCGATCACGGGAAGGCTCGCCGCCGACAGGAGGCACGCCGAGCGCATCCAGTCGAGATACGTCTCCGCCTGGGTGCCGGCGATCTCCTGCGGCCAGCGCCAGCTCGCATCGAACGGCAGCACCTGCGTGGCCGGGCTGAGGAAGGCGTCGTATCGATCGAAGAACTGCTGCGATGCGTGCTCGAGGCGAGTGCGTGCTGCGTGCGCTGAGATGATCGCCGCGGCCGATAGGTTGAGGCCGAGCTCGACGTTCCAGATCACCTCGGGCTTGATCACGTCCGCGAAGCGCTCCAGCAGCGGACCGATCCCGGTCGCGAAGTCGAATGCCCTGGTCGTCTGGAAGACCTCGTCGGCATCGGTGAAGTCGATCGTCGCTTCCTCCAGGATCGCACCCGCTTCCTCGAAGACGGCGAGCTGACCGCGGAGCACCTCGATAATCTCGGGCTCGACGGGAACGCCGATACCGAAGTCGAAGCTGTAGCCGATTCTGACCCCGCGCAGATCGGGCAGCGGCGTGCCGAAGTCGGCCCCCTGCAGCGGGCTGGGGTTCGGCAGACGCGTCGGACCCGCCGAGGCGCGCATGAAGAGCGCGAGATCCTCGACGGTTCGCGCCATGGGACCCGAGCGCCCGAGCCAGCTGAACGCGTTCACCGGCGACTCCATGGGGATGACGCCGTAGGAGGGGCGGAAGCCGAAGACGTTGCAGAACGCGGCCGGAATGCGGAGCGACCCGCCCATGTCGGACCCGTCGCCGAACGGCTGGATTCGGGAGGCGATCACGGCCGCGACACCGCCAGAGGAGCCGCCGGCCGAGACGCGGGTGTCGTAGGGGTTCACCGTCGTGCCGAACAGGTCGTTGAACGTGTGCGAGCCCGCGCCGAACTCCGGCACGTTGGTCTTGCCGGTGCGAATCGCACCCGCGGCCGTGAGACGGGCGATCTGAAGGTCGTCGGCCTCGGGCACGTGGTGCTCGAGCGCCAGGGACCCCTGCGTCGAGCGCAGTCCGCCGGTGTTGAAGGTGTCCTTGTGCGTCATCGGCAGACCGTGCAGCAGACCGTGGCCCTCTCCGCGCGCGGTCCGCTCGTCGGCATCGGCGGCGAGCGCCTGTGCACGGTCGAAGTCGGTGGTGATGACGGCGTTGATCGCAGGGTTGCGCTGCTCGATTGCCGCGATGTGACTGTCGAGCGCCTCACGAGCGGAGAGTTCTCCGCTGCGGATCGCTCCCGTCATCTGCGTTGCCGAGAGATCCTGGATCCCGCTCATGTGCCCGCCTTTCCTCGTTGAACTGCCGTGAGAAATCATTGCCCTCTTTCGCGCTGTGACCAAGCCGTTTTCGCCAATCGGGCGGTTTTGGGGGATTTCGCCAAGTTCGTGACTGAATCCTGCAGGCGCTTGTGTACCCGGGGGTTGCCCCAGAAGGTGAGAGGAAGTCGTTTCCGCGCTTGCATGGTCAAAGGAGCACAGCATGCCGCCCATCCCCCGTTTCGCCGTCGGCGATCCCACTTCGACGGACATCTGGTCCGTCGCCAATGTCCCCATCCTGTGGGTCTTCGCGGTCGGCGTCTTCGCCGTCATCTTCGTGCAGACGTTCCTCTACTCGCGCGCCGCTCGCGCCGCGGCTCCCGGAATCGAGATGCCGCAGAAGGAAGTCAGGGAGTCGTTCCGCGCGGGAGCGGTCGCCTCCATCGGTCCGTCGCTCGCGGTGGTCCTCGTCGCGATCGCCTTGCTCGCCCTCTTCGGAACCCCGGCGGTTCTCGTGCGCATCGGCCTCATCGGCTCCGCGGCGACGGAGACCGCCTCGGCGGGTATCGCCTCCGCGACTATGGGTGCTGAGCTCGGCGGCCCCGACTACACCCAGCAGGTCTTCGCGGTCGCCTTCATGGCGATGAGCCTCTCCGGCGGCATGTGGATGCTGTCCACCCTGATCCTCACCCCGATCCTCAAGAGGGGCAGCAACACGCTCAGCAAGCGGAACCCCGCGGTCATGGCCCTCATTCCCACGGCAGCCCTGCTCGGCGCGTTCTCGATGCTGTCTGTCGCCGAGACCGCGAAGTCCTCGGTGCACCTGATCCTCGTTCTCACCTCGGCGGCCATCATGGGCCTGTGCCTGCTGCTGGCGAAGCTGCTGAAGATCCACTGGCTCAAGGAGTGGGCGCTCGGCATCGCCATCATTCTCTCCCTCGCCGTCGGCTACCTGATCCACACCGGATCCTGAAGGAGCACAGAGTCCTCATGACGACCTCACCCAACCCCACGCTCACCGCCGAGAACGCGATGGCGCGCTTCGACGCGCAGACGACCCGGTACGGCTCGATCACCATGATCGCGGGCCTGATCCTCTCGCTCGCCGGCCCCTTCTACCTGCTCTTCTTCGGCGGCCTCGACCTCTCCTGGCCGATGATCTGGACCGCGTTCATCGCGGTCGCGGCGACCTTCGGCGTCTTCTGGATCGTCGAACCCGTCACCTACTTCCCGGTCCTCGGGCCGGCCGCCATGTACCAGGCGTTCATGATCGGCAACATCTCGAACAAGCTGCTCCCCGCCGCGATCGTCGCGCAGTCGAGCATCGACGCCAAGCCGGGCACGAGCCGCGGCAATATCGCCTCCGTGATGGCGATCTGCGGCGCGGCGACGGTGCACCTGCTGAGCCTGCTCATCTTCGTCGGCGTGCTCGGCACCTGGCTCATCTCGATGATCCCGCCTGACCTGATCGAGGTGGCGCGACTGTACATCCTCCCGTCGCTCATGGGCGCCGTGCTCGTGCAGTGCATCGTGTCGATGAAGCAGCTGCGCCCGACCATCGTCGCCCTCGCACTCGCGCTGATCGTGCAGTTCGGCGTGATCCTCGTCGCACCGGCGGTCGCACCATACGCCACGGCCATCGTCGTGATCTCCTCGATCGTCATCTCCTGGCTCGTGCGCGACCGGAAGAAGACATCGGGTGGGACACTGAACTAGGACCAACGAAGGGACATCATGCTCAGCACCACGCTCACCGACGACGAACGCGACGCGCTCCACGAAACCTACCGCCACCTGCACCGCAATCCCGAGCTCTCGATGCAGGAGCACCGCACGGCGGAGTTCATCGAGCGGCGGCTGGACGAGATCGGCATCGAGCACTTCCGCTGCGGCGGAACCGGTGTGGTCGGCATCCAGCGGAACGGCGAAGGGCCGGTGGTCGGCTTCCGCGCCGACTCCGATGGGCTGCCGATCCAGGAGGACACGGGCGCCGACTACGCCTCGACCGCGACGGGCGAACTCGCGGACGGCACGACCGTGCCAGTGATGCACGGCTGCGGGCACGACACCCACGTCTCCTCCGCACTCGCGACCGCGGCGCTCATGGCGCGGCAGACGGACGGCTGGTCAGGCACGATCGTGTGGCTGTTCCAGCCGGGCGAGGAGACCGCTGCCGGCGCGGCCGCAATGGTCGACGACGGGCTCTGGGATCGTGCGCCGAAGCCGGAGGTGGTGCTCGGGCAGCACGTCTTCCCCTCGGTGCCCTCCGGCGGCGTCGCGATCTCCCGCGGCACCGCCATGGCGCTGGCCGACTCGCTGAAGGTCACCGTGTTCGGCACGCAGTCGCACGGTTCGCAGCCGCAGAACGCGATCGACCCGATCGTGCTCGGCGCGCACATGGTCACGCGGCTCCAGACGATCGTCTCGCGCGAGCTCTCGCCGCAGGAACCCGCCGTCGTGACGTGCGGCACGTTCCACGCCGGGTTGAAGGAGAACATCATCCCCGACCGCGCGGAGTTCACCCTGAACATCCGCACGCTCACGGAGGAGAGCCGAGCCCGCGTGCTCCCCGCGATCACGCGCATCGTGAATGCGGAGGCCGAAGCCTCCGGCGCTCCGCAGCCGCAGATCGAGGAGATCTACCGATTCCCGAGGCTGTACAACGACCCCGAGCGCGCCGACCAGGTCATCACGGCGCTGCGCTCGGAACTCGGCGACGATCGCGTTGTCGAAGTGCCGCCCGCCATGGGTTCGGAGGACTTCGGATGGCTCGCCGACAGCATCGGCGTGCCGTGCGTGTTCTGGTTCTTCGGCGGTTTCGCTGCGGAGAACACTGCCCCGCCCGTGAACCACTCGCCGTTCTTCCTCCCCGACATGGAGCCGACGCTCAGCACCGCCGTCCGGGCGGGCGTGGCGACGCTCCAGCAGGCGCTCGCCCGCCCCTAGCGCCGCAGCACCGACGCGCTGCTCCGCTCACCCGCTCCAGAGATCCCGGTAGAACTCGGGGGAGCGCGAGCGGAGCAGCGCGTCGTACGTTTCGTCGTCGAGGGCGAGCGCCGATCCCTCGGGAATGCCCGGTGCGAGCGCTGAGACGCCGAGCCCTGCACGGTGGTCCTCGAGCGGGATGCCAGCGAGTTCGATGAGCGTCGGGTACATGCTCAGCTGATCGATCCGTTCGCGGGTGAACGCGACCGGTTCGGGACTCCACACGCGGTTGAAGATGGTCCGCTCGGGCGTCCGGCCCGGTGCGAGCGCCGCGTCAGCCTCCGCGAGCGGACCGAGCTCGTCGTGGAAACTCGCCCAGCTGGCGACCTGCTTCAGGTGATCCCCCATCACGACCACGGTGGTGTCCTCCAGAATTCCCTCCGCATCCAGCGACGCGACGAACCCGGCGACCGCCTCCATGGAGCACCGCGTGATGTCCGTCATCGGCTCCGCGGCGCGCATGTCGCACCCCTCGGGGGCGACGGCGGGCTCGTGGGTGTCGAGCGTGAGGACCGTGAGGTTGAACGGTGCACCCTCGCGGTGCAGTTCGGCCGCCTCGTCGGCGGCGAGTTCGAGCAGGCGGCGATCCCCGAGGCCCCAGTCATCGCGCATCGCCGACGCGGGCTCCCCCTGCTCGCGCCAGGTGCGCAGGTCGCGGACCTCGTCGTATCCGTGCTCGCGCAGAAAGCGATCCTTCGCGGCGAACGTCGCGTTCGCGCCGCCCAGGAAGATGCTGCGGTATCCGTGTTCCTGGAGGACATCGCCGAGACAGACGGCTCCTGGAAGATAGCGACCGGGCTCCTCCCCCACGCGGTTCAGGATCTGCGACCCCGTCGCCGCGGTAGCGCTGCGCAGCGGGATCCCGCACTGGGTCGCCACGACCCCCGCCATCGTCCAGCCGCCCCCGGGCGCCTGGGTGAGCGCGTCGATCCGCTCCCAGTCGGTCGTCGCGGCCGCGAGGGGCGCGAGCATGTCCTCCTCGAACGTGCCGTCGTCCGCCATCGCGTCCTCCACGGACTCGAGGTACACGAGAATCAGGTTGCGCGGTTCGCCGCTCCCCGTGACCGGCGAGACGGCGTAGTCGGCGAGATCGAGCCCGCTCGCGATGGACCGCGCATAGTCGCGCACCTGTACCGCACCCCCGAACAGGGCTCCGCCCACGCCGACCGAGGCGATCGGGAGGGCACAGGCGAGAACGCCGGCGGCGACGCGCGACGCTCTCGGCGTGCCCGCCCCGAGGAGCCCGGCGTCTCGCAGCGAGCGTCGCGAGAGCGTCACGAGCACGACCAGCGCACCCACGACCAGGAGGGGCACCGCACCCACCCACAGGGCGCCGCGCCAGACGAGCGATGCGTCCCCAGTCTCGGCGCCGACGAGGTTCATCTGCAGCTGATCGACGGAAACCACGCCGAACGCGGCCCGGATCCAGAGCCCAGCGGCCGCGAGCACCACTCCCGCCCAGACGAGCACCCACATGAGGATCCAGAGCGCGTTCCGCGCTCCCGCCACAACCCGGGCGCTGCGCCCTCTGCGTCGGGACACCGCCCTACTCCGTCTCCTCCTCGTCGGGCGGCGAAGCCTCGGCGATGCCCTGCTGCACCAGCTGCTGCACCACCGCGTAATCGGGGTACTCGGCGTCGACCTCCGGAGGCGTGAGCTCGACGCTCACCGGCGAGAACTCGCGCGCCTTCCCTGCCAGATCGACGAACGGGCCGAGCATGGAGTTCGGAATGTCGGTGTCCACGATGTTGCCACCGGCCTTCGCGACCTCCTCGAAGCGGAGCAGCACGTTCTGCGGGTTCATCTGCGCGAGGATCGCAGCCTGCAGCGTCCGCTGACGCTCCATGCGGTCGTAATCGCCCTGCGCTGACCCGTAGCGGGACCGGGCGAACCAGAGGGCGTGGAACCCGTCGAGATGCTGTTCGCCCGGCTCGATCCACTCGTCCACGTTCACGAGCTCGCCGGTGTACTCGTCGATGTTGCCGCCGACGGGCAGGCGCTCCTCGACGTTGATGTCGACGCCGCCGAGGGCGTCGATGAGCTGCTCGAACCCCTTCATGTCGATGAGCACGTAGAACTGCACGTCGAGTCCGGTCGCACCGCTCACGGCGTCCTTCGTCGCCTCGATGCCGGGCGAGGAGCCCCGCGAGACCGCGTCGGGGTACAGCTCGGGCTGGAAGTACTCGACCTCGGCGTACACACCGTTCAGCCAGCACCGACCGACGTTGCAGCCGTAATCGACGCCGAACCCGTTGGGGTGCTCGGCGTACATCGGCGAGTCGGAAGGGAACGGCATGTTCGGCAGCTCTCGGGGCAGGCCGATGATCGTCGACTGACCGGTCTCGGCGTCCACACTGATGAGCGACAGACTGTCCGCCCGCATGCCCTCGCGATCCTCACCGGCATCGGTGCCGAGGAGCAGGATGTTGTAGCGTCCGTCGACGGGTTCGACGGCCGCAGCGCCGCCGCCGAAGATCTCGCTCAGCGCGCCGCGCGCCGAGCCGACCGTCATCGCCGCCCACGCCGCACCCGCGACCGGGAGCACGGTAAGGACGATCGACAGCATCGCCACCGGCACCCGCCACTTCGGCGACACCCGGATGAGTTTTGCGAGCTGCAGCGTATTGAATCCGAACACGAGCCACATGATCGCGTACGCCACGATCACCCACTGGACCACGAGCAGCACGATCGGGTTCGTGAAGAACGACAGGGTCGCGACGCGGGCGACGCCGAAACCGATCACCGAGACCAGGGCTACGAGCAGCAGCGTGAACGTCGCGATGAGCCCGAAACGACCCATGCGCCGGTTCCCCGCCACGACCTGGGCGCTGCCAGGCAGGAGGAACCCGAGCACGACGAGCCACCTTGCCCGCTTCGTCATGAGCGGGGTGGACTGGGCATCCGGGTAGCGCAGGGGCCGTTCGAGGTCCACGCTTGCGCTCATCCGGCGTATCCGTTCGGGTTCGCCGACTGCCAGGCCCAGGTGTCCCGGCAGGCGTCGGCGAGGCTGCGCGTGGTGCCCCACCCCAGATCCCGATTCGCGCGGGCCGGATCGGCGACGACGACCGCGACATCACCAGGTCGCGGAGGCACGATGTCGTACGGCACCTCACGACCCGACGCCTCCTCGAACGCCCGGACCACGTCGATGACGCTCGACCCGTCGCCCGAACCGAGGTTGTAGGCGACGACACCGGGAACCAGGTGCTCGAGCGCGGCGACATGCCCCTCGGCGAGATCCATCACGTGGATGTAGTCGCGGACTCCGGTGCCGTCGGGTGTCGGATAGGTGTCTCCGAATACGCTCAACCGCTCGCGCTTGCCCACCGCCACCTGGGCGATGAACGGCATGAGGTTGTTCGGGATCCCGGTCGGGTCCTCTCCGATCCGTCCGGACGGATGCGCGCCGACCGGGTTGAAGTAGCGGAGCAGGACGGCCTCGAGCTCCGGCCACGCCACCTGCGCGTCGCGGATGATCCGCTCGTTCATGAACTTCGACCACCCGTAGGGGTTCGTGACCCCAGCGCCGACCGGGTGCTCCTCATCGATCGGGGAACGCTCCGGATCGCCGTACACGGTGGCCGACGAGCTGAACACGAGCTTCGTCACCCCGCGCTCGCGCATGATGTCGAGCAGTGCCAGCGTCGAGTCGAGGTTGGTGCGGTAGTACCGGATCGGCTCGGCCACCGACTCGCCGACAGCCTTCAACCCGGCGAAGTGGACGACGGCGTCGAAATCGACATCCACGAGCGCCGTAGCCGCTGCCTCGCGGTCGGTAAGATCCGCCGTGATCACCGGGATCGATCGCCCGGTCAGCTCTTCGACCCGGCGCACCGACTCGGCGCTGCTATTGGAGAAGTCGTCGAGGATCACCACGTCGTCACCGCGCTCGAGCAGGACGAGCGCCGTGTGCGATCCGATGTAGCCGGCACCACCAGTGAGGAGAACACGCATGCCCACTAGGGTACGCCCCGGAGTTCCCCGCGCCTGTGGACCCGCCGCGAGTCCTGATTGTGACCTTCGTCATCGTTTCCGGTGCCGATCTCAGGGGTTTGCCGGGAGCCGTTCGTTTAGGATGGACGCGGAGATGGGGTGTGTGAGAGGGGGACCATGACCACGCTCACCGTATTGGGAGAGCCCTTTCCCGACTGGGAATCGGAGCTGCAGCGCGCTGCGGCAGCCGACCTGCTCGCGGCCCTCGCCAGCACCGCGCCTCGCGCATGCTCGACTCGACTGCTCGTCGCCAAGGGCAAGCCGCAACCCAGGTTCGCGTCACCGAAAGCTCAGGTCGATTCGCTTCCCCTCGCCGCTGGAATGCTCCCGGTGCTCTGGCAGAGCGGCGCGTCGGCGAGGCCCCTCGACGGCGAACTCGTGCACTCCCTCACCCCTATGATGCCGCTGCGCTCCCGCCCGGCCGACGACGGAACTCAGACCTCGGTCACGGTGCCTCACACGCTCGCCTGGGAGGCCCCGCACCTCCTCGGCTCATCGCAGGCTCGCCTCTACCGCGCGTTCGTGCGCCGGGCCGTCAAGTACGCCGACGTCCTCGTCACCCCCACGTACGCAGTCGCATCGCTGCTCCACGAGTACTACGGCGACGCCCTCCCCGTGCAGGTCGTCCCGCTCGCACCGCCGACCGAGCTGCTGAAGCCCAGCGACGCCGACGAGCGCCGCACCGCGCTCGGCATCCCCGACCACTACATGGTCACCACGGCGTCCGCGACCGAGCACGGTCGCCTCGAGTGGATCTTCACCGCCATGCGCGCCGATCGCACGATCCCGCACCTCGTGATCGTTCCGGGTCTCGATCCGACACTCGCCGAATCCGCGCGGAAGATGCGCGCTGGCGCGGCGGCGAAATCGGCGCAGGCATCCACGTCCGCGACGGTGGACGCCGCCTCGGACGCCGCGGACGCGAACCAGACCTCCGCTGCACCGACGAGCGCCGCGAGCGGCACGACCTCGGCTGGCGCCGTCTCGGGTGAGACCACCGTCGGTGAACGCGCCTCGACGGCGGTCGACGAGACACCCCCGCCCTCCGAGACCGCCACCGGCGCGTCGAGGTCCAGTTCGACTCCCGTGGCGAACCCCTGGTCTGAGGTTCCCGCAGACCTTCGCGACCGCGTCACGGTGATCACGCCGGGCGATCTCGCCGACATCGGGGCGACGCTCTCCTCGGCCCAGCTCCTCTTGCAGCCGCAGTCCGTCGCTGGCAGCGGCTACACCCTGCTAGCGGCTCTGGCTGCAGGCGTTCCTACCCTGCACTCGGGTGCCGAAGCGGTCGCAGAGCTGATTCTGGACGGCGGAGTCAGCGCCGAGAGCGAGACCGCATTCGCCTCCGAGCTCTCGCGCCTCGCCGGCGACCCTGCCGAACTCGATCGCCTCTCCGTCTACGCGGAGGACCGCAGTCGCACCTTCAGCTGGGTCGGCACGGCGTGGAGCCTGTGGGAGCTGCACGCGAACCTCTGATCGGGGCGCGCGACCCGCTACTCGGCGGCGAGCCGTTCCTGCAAAGCGGCGTTCTTCTGCTCCACGGCGGACTCGAGGTCGGCGGCGTAGCGGTCGAGCTGCTCGGCGACGGCCTGATCGTGCGATCCCAGGATGCGCGCGGCGAGCAGACCGGCGTTCTTCGCCCCACCGATCGAGACGGTCGCCACCGGGATCCCTCCGGGCATCTGCACGATGGAGAGGAGCGAGTCGAGCCCGTCCAGCTTGGCCAGCGGCACCGGCACGCCGATGACCGGGAGCGTCGTCATCGATGCGACCATACCGGGCAGGTGCGCCGCACCACCCGCACCTGCAATGATGACCCGCAACCCCCGGCCGGCGGCCTCGCGCGCGTACCGCACCATCTTGTCCGGGGTGCGATGCGCGCTCACGACCTCCGTCTCGTGCGGGATGCCGAAGTCGCGCAGCACCTGCACGGCGTCGCCCATCACGGAGAAGTCGGAATCGGAACCCATGATCACGCCGACGAGGGGCGCGGTGGTGCGGTCTGCCATATCCCCAGGGTAGCGCGGCGGCGCGCACCCCGGGGAACGGCGCTCACCGCTTCGACGCGCGGTACCCCGCCTGGCGCGCAGCGCTCTCGGTGGTGAAGCACTCCTCAGGCTTCGTGCGCGAGTAGTAGGCGCCCCCGGGCACGTGATAGATCATCGAGTTCGCATTGCCCTTGATCGGCGCCCAGGTCGGGCAGTTCCACGCCGAGGAGGGCTTCGTACGGCTTGGATACGACACCTTCCCCGTCTGCGATGAGGTCTTGGACGCCGTCGTGTAACCCGACTTCGAACCCGTCACGGTGACGGAGATGCGGTGCCCGCGGTCTCCCGCTGCCACCCGGTATGTCGACTTCGTCGCGCCCGAGATGTTCTTTCCGCTCCGCTTCCACTGGTACTTCAGCTTCACCGGTTTCGGACTCCACGTTCCGGCGTTCGCGCGCAGGGTCGAACCGATCTTCGCCGCGCCCGAGACCGACACCTTGCCCGTCTTCAGCACACGAGGCACCGACTTCGACGCCGAAGTCTTGGTCGTGGTCACGTATCCGGACTTCGACCCGCGAACGGAGACGGTGAGCTTGCGCCCCGCATCGGCAGAGGTGATCTTGTACTTCGCCTTCGTCGCACCCCTGATGGCCTTGCCATCGCGGTTCCACTGGTACTTCACCGTGGAGGCCTTCGGCTTCCACGTGCCGACGGACGCCGAGACGGTGGATCCGACCTTCACACTGCCGCCGATCTTCGGAGCGGGGGCAGAGAACACCCGGAGCACCTTCGCCGTCTTCGCCGACGTCGCAGACGCGGTCGTGTAGCCGGCCTTCTTCCCCGTCACCTTGACGGTGATCGTCTTGCCAGCGTCAGCACTCCCGAGCTTCAGAGTCGCTTTCTTCGCCCCCGAGATCGCGCTGCCGTTCCGATACCACTGGTAGGTGAACCCGACGCCCGTCGCACCCCACTTCCCCGGCTTCGCCGTCAGCGTCGACCCGACGGCGGCCTTCCCTGAAATGCTGGGCTTCGCCGCAGTGAGCTTGAGGGCCTGCACGGGCCCGACGGCCGGCGAATCGCGCACGATCGAGGCATCGCCGCGCACGCCGGAGACGCGCACCTTCAGTCGCTGACCCACATCGGCGGCCTGCAGTACGTAACTGGCACCCGTCGCCCCCGGTATGGCTGCCGTACCGCGGAACCACTGGTAGGAGAGGCGGGCTCCGTGGGCCGCTCCGTCGACGGCCGTCGTGAGCGTCGATCCGAAGCGCACCTCACCGGTGACGGAGACCGTGAATTCCAACGGCTCGGGCTCAGGCTCAGGCTCGGGCTCAGGCTCAGGCTCAGGCGTGACGTCGTCGTCGCCCCCGCCTTCTGGCGTGTCCGAGTCCCCCTGACCGTTGACGCCGGCATCGGCGTCGGTCCCGTCAGCAGCACCCTGGGCGTGCGCTCCGGCCTGCGCATCGACTTCGGCGTCCGCCAGAGTCTCCTCCACTGGCGCGAACCCGTTCCCGGATTCGAAGACGGTGGTCGCACCGTCATCGGCCACGGCGGGTGCAGTGCCCCCGACAGCGAGACCGGTCAACAGCAGAGCCGCCGCGGTGGAGAGGGAGATGAGGCGCTGCCAGGAGGCAGGGCGCGCGACAGACTGATGCATGCGTTCTTCCGTTGTACGTCGTGATCAACAAGGTGCTGCCGTCTCACAACGAACACGGCTTCCTTATTATGCGGGAAGCCCGTGGTTTACGCTACACCTGCTGCAATGTTGAGCGGCCGCGGCGGTACCGCACCCGTCGCGTCCTCGCACCCGTCGCGTCCTCGAACCCGTCGCGTCTTCGAACCCCCCGTGACGCCACATCCCCGGCCGGAGCACATTGAATTCACGCGAACACCCGAACTATCCCGGGATACGGGTGTGCCCGCGTACACTCCATGTGCCCGCGCGAAGATCATGTGCCCCGGCGGGCGCGCCGGGCGAGGGCGACAGCGCTGGGCAGGCGGGCACCTCGCGACGGCCACGCCCACCACGCCCCGTTCAGTCGATCAGTCGAACAGGGCCGCGGCCGCCTCGGCCTCCGCGCGCACCTCGGCGAGATCGTCACCGGTCACCGTCACGTGGCCGACCTTGCGCCCCGGGCGGGACTGCTTGTCGTAACTGTGCACCTTGGCGCGCGGGTGCGCCGCGAGCACGTCGGCGTAGCGGACGGGCATCGGCCCTTCCTCTGGCCCGCCGAGCACGTTCATCATGACGACGGCCGGCGCGGCCATCGACGTGTCGCCGAGCGGCAGGTCGGTGACAGCGCGGAGGTGCTGCTCGAACTGGCTCGTCACGGACCCCTCGATGGAGAAGTGGCCGGAGTTGTGCGGCCGCATCGCGAGCTCGTTCACGAGGACGCGTCCGTCTCGGGTTTCGAACATCTCGACCGCGAGTACTCCGGTGACACCCACGCCCTCGGCAACCGTCGCGCCGATCCGCGCGGCCTCGTCGAGGGCCTTCGGGTCGGCGACGGGGGCCGGGGCAAGTACCTCAGCGCACACGCCGTCGCGCTGGATCGTCTCCACGACCGGCCAGGTGCGCGATTCACCAGAGGGCCGACGCGCCACGAGCTGCGACAGTTCGCGGGTGAAATCCACGAGCTCTTCGACGAGCAGGCGGCCACCCCGGCCATCCTCGGCGAGTGCCGTGAACCAGTCGCGAACCTCGTCGGCAGCCGAGACGACGCGCACGCCCTTCCCGTCGTAGCCGCCGCGGGCGGTCTTCACGACCGCCCTGCCGCCGTGCAGGCCGATGAAGTCGTCGAGGTCGGCCTCGTCTGCGACGGCCCGCCAGGCAGGGATCGGGACGCCGAGCTCGGCGAGCTTCTCACGCATCAGGATCTTGTCCTGCGCATACTGCAGCGCGTCCGGGCGCGGGTGGACGGCGGTCCCGCGCCGCTCCAGCTCGCGGAGAATCTCGCCGGGCACGTGCTCATGGTCGAACGTGACGACGTCGACGGTCTCGGCGAACGCATAGACCGTCTCGGGGTCGCGGTAGTCGCCGACCGCATCGGCGGCGCGGGCGGCGCTCATGCCCTCGGCCTCGGCGAGCACACTGATCCGCAGCCCGAGGTGGATCGCCGGGGGCACCATCATGCGAGCCAGCTGCCCGCCCCCGATCACGCCGACCCTGATGACACCGGTCTCCGCCATGCTCCGCCTCTCGTGGTGCGCTCGACTGGACACCCCTATTCTGCCGCATGACCGGGGGCCGGGCGATCCGGATCCTGTACATCGCCCCAGAAGGTTGATTTGCGTCAACCAAACGCCTATAGTTGATCTTCGTCAACGAATCACGGCGACCATCCCGCATCCTCGCCGCCCCACTCTGCTCCCGAAGGATTCCACCCTCAGATGACCAGTTCCCCCGCGAACGCCGCACCCAGCGGCCTCCTCGTCGGACGCGCGAAGAACCTCGCGCTCGCCGGCCTCTTCCTCAGCATGTTCGTGACGATGATCGCCATGAACGTCGTCGGCACGTCGATGCCGATCATCATCGCCGACATCGGCGGCTCGCAGGCGTCGTTCACCTGGGTGATCATGGCCACCACGCTCGCCTCGGCCATCTCGACCCCGATCTGGGGCAAGCTCGCCGACCTCACGAGCAAGAAGGTGCTCGTGCAGACCTCGCTCGTCATCTTCACGGTCGGCTCGATCGTCGCGGGCATGGCGCAGGATCCGTCGTGGCTCATCGCCTGCCGCGTGTTCCAGGGCCTCGGTGCCGGCGGTATGGGAGCACTCGGCCAGATCGTGCTCGCCGAGATCGTGAGCCCCCGCGAACGCGGCAAGTACATGGGCATCATCGGTGCCGTCATGGCGGTCGCGACGGTTGCCGGGCCGCTCGTCGGCGGCCTGCTCACCGACACCATCGGCTGGCGCTACAACTTCTACGTCGCCGTGCCGATCGCGATCGTCGCCATCGTGATGCTGCAGTACACCCTGCACCTGCACACCGAGAAGCAGAAGGTCAAGATCGACTACGCCGGAGCGTCGTTCATCTCCGTCGGCTTCTCCAGCCTCCTGATCTGGATCACCCTGGCCGGCACGGACTTCGACTGGTGGTCGTGGCAGACGGGCCTCATGGTCGGCGTCGGCGTCGGCGCCCTCCTCATCGCGATCTTCGTCGAGCTGAAGGCGGAGGAGCCACTGATCCCGCTCACCCTCTTCAAGAACCGCACCTTCACGCTCTCAGTGATCGCCAGCATCGCCGTCGGCATGGTGATGTTCGCGACGGTGGTCTACCTCAGTCAGTACATGCAGCTCGCACGCGGTCGCTCCGTCATCGAGTCGAGCCTCCTGACGCTCCCCATGATGCTCGGCGTGCTCGGTTCGTCCACGATCGTGGGCCAGCTCATCAGTCGCAGGGGCAACTGGAAGAGCTACATGGTGACGGGATCGGTGCTCCTCGTCATCGGTCTGGCGCTCATGGGCCAGCTGCGTTACGACACCCCCTACTGGATCGCCGAGGTCTCCATGTTCGTGCTCGGCTGCGGCGTGGGCATGACGATGCAGAATCTCGTGCTCGTGGTGCAGAACACGGTGTCGCCGAACCAACTCGGGGCGGCGAGCGCGGGCGTGACCTTCTTCCGCACGCTCGGCGGCAGTGCCGGCATGTCGGTCATGGGCACGATCCTGGCCCACGAGGTGGAGAGCCTGATCTCCGATGGTATGACGAAGCTCGCCGCGTCGAACCCGGCCGCTCTCGAGGGAGCGGAAGCCCTCAAGGGCGGTGCGATCCCGAAGATCGCCGAACTCTCCGGTCCGCTGCGGACGGTCGTCGAGTCCTCGTACGGCGAAGCGATCGGACACGTCTTCCTCGCCGTCTCCCCCGTCGCCGTGATCGCGCTCATCGCCATCGCGTTCCTGCCGAACCTGCCGCTCAGCACGAAGACCAACGCCGAGCGCCTGTCCGAGGAGCGCAGTGCCGTCGAAGAGCAGGCGTCGGAGCTTTTCGAGGTGAGCACCGGCACGATCCCGGTCGTCGATCCCGCGGATCACGACGGCTCGCGGTCGTCCGCCACGACGCGCGACCAGCGGACCGGCGGCCCGAATGCGTGAGCGCGAGCCGGGTGCCGCCGTCGACGGCGCGGCACCCGGCGATGACGCCGATCACACCATCAGCGAGATCATCGCCGAGTTCTCCGAGGTCTTCGCGTTCGCGCGCACCCGGTGGGCCTGGTACGCCGAAGAGGTGCACCCCGATCTCAAGGGCGTCGGCATGATGGTGCTGCAGACGATCCTGCGCAAGGGTCCGATCACGGCGACCGAGCTCACGCAGATGCTCGACATGGACAAGGCGGTCGTGAGCCGCCAGGTCTCGAAGCTCCGTCAGCTCGGCCTCATCGACGCCGAGCCTTCGGCGGAGGATCGTCGCGTCACCCGCCTCTCGGTCAGCCCCGAGGCGACGCACACGCTCGACGACATCCGCAGCCGCATCGACCACGCCTACCAGCAGCAGTTCGCGGGCTGGAGCGAGGGCGAGCTCGAAGGGCTCCGTGCGGCGCTCCACCGCTTCAACGGGACGGCGCACGGCGCCGAACGCCCCGAGTGGCCGCTGCACCGGTGCGGCAAGAGCGGTGCGTCACCGAGCGGCGACACCGACGCCGAAGCGGCCGACGGCGCCGACGCGGCAGACGCCGCGAGTCGCCAGGGCTGACGGCTCAGGCGAGAACCGCCACCGGCTCCTCCTCGGCAACCGGCTCGCCCCGGAGGGCGGCGGAGACGAGGATCGGCAGGTGGTCCGAGCTGCCGCGGTCGAGAGTGCGCACGCTACCGATGTCGAGACCGATCGACGTCGCGAAGTCGAAGTGGCCGCGGAACATCTTGTACCGCGTGTAGGTGCGCTTGTCGCTGAGCGACAGATCGTAGCCCGTCTCGCGCATCTCCCGGCCGAGCCGCGACTGGTAGACGGGGTAGTTGTAGTCGCCCACCATGAGCGCAGGCAGTCCGGGGCCGAGCAGCTTGAGCTCGGCGAGGGCCGCGTGGATCTGGTGCCGACGCAACGAGTTCAGAGCGGTCAGCGGGGCGGCGTGGAACGAGGCGACGATGATGTCGCGCTCCAGTTCGGCGTCGTGGATGCGCGCACCCAGCAGACGCTCGTGCGCCGGGGCGAGCAGCCGGTCGTGCAGCGACTTCTTCAGCTGGAACGTGTGCGCCGCCCGCGCGTGGAACCGATCTTCACGCACGTACATGGCGAGCCCCAGGCGGTTCTTCTCGGTCGCGTGGAGCAACCGCAGATGTCCGAGGTGGCTCGGCAGCGACACCGCTTCCGCCTCCTGCAAGCAGAGCACGTCGACGTCGTGATCGTCGGCGAGCGCGCCGATCTCCGTGACGGCGCGGTTCTTTCGCAGGTTGTAGCTGATGACCTTCATAGCGAGTCTGGCTCCCTCCCACGACCGGCGTTCCCGGCCGCGCTGTGCTTCACGTTACGCGCTTTTTTCTGCGGATTCACTCAGATCACGCTGACCGTATCCCCCACGCGGATCGTTCCACCGCCCGCGATCGGCAGCAGCATGCGACCCAGCGTGGGCCGCTGCTGACCGACGTTTCGCGTCAGCGTCGTGAGGACCGGAACGTTCCGCTCGCCCGTATCGGGGTCAGCGTGCGTGGCGAGACAGCGGACGATCGGGATATCCGCCCGGAATCGTACGTCCCCGATCCGGATCTCGCGGCCTTCTTCCCACTCGAGCTCCTCCCATGCGCTGAACCCGTCGACCACGACGTTCGACCGGAAGCGACGATCGTCGATGCGGGAGCCGCTGTCGGAATCGGAGCCGAGCGCCGCGGCGAGCGCGGCGACGCTGGCGGTCGCGTGCAACGACACGTACCCCCGCGGGTCGTCCTGGAACCGGGAGGTGACTCCGTCGCCGAGGAGCGTGAGCGGCAGCCGCCCGGCGTGCTCGAGGCGCGGCCCCTGCGGCGAGTCGCGGACGAACGCGGTGACGGCCGCCACGAGCGCCTCGCGGCCGGCATCGTCGAGGCCCGCCTCGACGAGGGTGTTTTCCCCGCGCCGGATCGTGATCCGTCGCGCCTCGTCGTCGACCGTGAGACGGAGCTGCGCGAGCGCGGGGAAGTCTTGGAGGGCGAGTCCTTTCGTCTTCGGCCAGTACTCGAGCCCGTCGCGTGCTTCCGGTTCCACGGCGTCTGCGAAGCGGAATGCGAGCGTTCGGTCACCCCTGATACGTCCGTCCGCCTGCACCTCGAGCACCGGCAGTGCCTCGGGCGTGAACCCTTTCACGGGGTGGCGGAACAGCGCAGTCACTCGAGCCATGGCCGCTATTCTGCCCTATCCGGCCGCGGCGGCCTCCGCGCGGACCTCGAGGTCGGCGGCGACGACGGAGAGGACACTCCGGACGGCGGCCAGTGCGGGGTGCCCGCCACTCGACTCCCTGGCGGCGGTGAAGAGCGCGCGGTGCGGTCGTCCGGCCAGGTCGATGAGGCGCACTCTCGGACGATCCTGGGCGTGCACGAGTCCTGGCAGGATCGCCACGGCGTTGCCCGACTCAATGAGACGCACGTGCGCCTGCAGATCCGCCGTCTCGAATCTGACGTCCGGCTCGAACCCCGCATTGCGGCAGGCCTGCTCGGCGAAGTGGCGGGATGCGGCTCCGCGCGGTTCCATGACCCAAGGGAGGCCGGCGGCCTGCTCGATGCGCGTGACACGGTCGAACTCTTCGCCGACGGTGCCGCGCCAGGGGACGGCGAGCCGGATCGGGTCCGTCGTCAGGATCTCGCGGTCGAGCCCCGCGAAGTGGGCGGCGGCGTGGTGCGGGTACTGCTCCGCGACCACGAGGTCGAACGAGCGGGCCCAGGTCTCGCGGAGCGCGGTCTCCGGTTCGTACTGCACCATCTCCACCCGGAGTGAGGGATACGCGTCGCGGAGCATCCGGAGGGCGCGCGGCATGATGGCGAGGACGGCGGTCTGGAAGACGGCGATCCGGATCGATCCGGACAGCTCGGTGCGCCCGCGGTGCAGTTCGGCCTCCGCGCGCTCGAGGCCTGCCAAGAGCTCGGCCGTTTCCGCCACGAGCCCCTCTGCCGCGGCCGTCAACTCGAGGGTCCGTCCGACCTTGCGGAAGAGCGGCACTCCCGCCTCGCGTTCGAGCTGCCCGAGCTGCTGCGAGACGGCCGAGGGGGTGTAGTTCAGTGCTTCGGCGACGGCCGCGACGGTGCCCCGCGCGTCCAGCTCCCAGAGCAACCGGAGACGACGCATTTCCAGCACCTGCGCACCCCGCAATCATGTAGTCACACTTCACCTTAATCGGCAATATCGGTAACTTTACTTGAGGGATTCGAGGTCGCAAACTGGGGGCATTCCCCTATACCGACGTTCGAGAGGCCTGCCGTGAGCACTGTCGCCCTTACCGCAACCCATATCCGCCCGCAAGACCTCGCGGATGATGCCATCGCGCTCGTGCGCCGCTGGCTCACGGAAGCGGCGGAGGTTCCGGCCGATGCCTCGGCCGAGCGCCTCGCCGGCGTGCTGCGCGACCCCAATGGACTCGACTTCACCGTCGGCTTCGTCGACGGCGTCGTGCGCCCCGAAGACCTCAAGGCCGCGGCGAAGAAGCTCTCCGAGCTCGTGCCCCTGACCCCGAAGTTTCTGGCGAGCCCGCTCCGCGGCGCCATCGGGCTCGGGGGCGCATTCGCCCGCCCGCTGCCCCAGGTCGTCGTGCCGATCGCGCGGAAGGTGCTGCGCCAGATGGTGAGCCACCTCATCATCGATGCCACCGACTCGAAGCTCGGCCCGGCCATCGCGAAGATCAAGCGCGACGACGTCAGACTGAACATCAACCTGCTCGGCGAGGCGATCCTCGGCGAGCACGAGGCCGAGCGCCGCCTTGCAGGCACCCACCGCCTGCTCGACCGCCCCGATGTCGACTACGTCTCCATCAAGGTCTCCTCCACTGTCGCGCCCCACAACCACTGGGCCTTCGACGAGGCGGTCGACCACATCGAGCAGCAGCTCGTGCCGCTCTTCGCGAAGGCCGCACAGGCGACTCCCCAGAAATTCATCAACCTCGACATGGAGGAGTACAAGGACCTCGACCTCACGATCGCGGTCTTCAAGCGCATCCTCGACCGCCCCGAGTTCGCGACACTCGAAGCGGGTATCGTGCTGCAGGCCTACCTGCCCGACGCACTCGGCGCCATGATGGACCTGCAGGACTGGGCGGCGGAGCGCGTCGCCGCCGGCGGCGCGCCGGTCAAGGTGCGCGTCGTCAAGGGCGCGAACCTGCCGATGGAGCAGGTCGACGCCGCGATCCACGGCTGGCCGGTCGCCACCTGGGGGTCGAAGCAGGACTCGGACACCAGCTACAAGGCCGTGCTCGACTTCGCACTCGCCCCCGAGCGAGTGAAGAACGTGCGCATCGGAGTCGCCGGCCACAACCTGTTCGACATCGCCCTCGCCTGGCTGCTCGCGAAGGCCCGCGGCGCCCAGGACGGCATCGAGGTCGAGATGCTCCTCGGCATGGCCACCGGGCAGGCGGAGGCCGTGAAGCGCGAGGTCGGCTCGCTGCTGCTCTACACGCCCGTCGTGCACCCTGAGGAGTTCGACGTCGCCATCGCCTACCTCATCCGCCGTCTCGAGGAGGGCGCGAGCCAGGAGAACTTCATGTCCGCCGTGTTCGAGCTCAACGACAGCACCGAGCTGTTCGAGCGCGAGAAGAGCCGCTTCCTGGCGTCACTCGAGGACCTCTCGGGCATCACGGCGGACGGCGACCCCGAGCACTTCTCGGTGCCGCGGCCGAATCGCGATCAGGATCGCCGCGCGTACGACGCCGAGGGCGCCGAAGCCCGCATCGCCGAGCTCACCGACGGCGGATACGACGCCTTCCAGAACACCCCGGACACCGACCCCGACCTGCCGAGCAACCGCGCCTGGGGTCGGGAGATCGCGAACCGCATGGTCGACTCGACGCTCGGCACCGACCTCGTCGAGTCGTCCCGCATCTCGGACGAGCAGGAGCTCGAGGCCGCGATCACCCGCGGTATCGCCGCAGCCGACGAGTGGCAGGCGCTGAGCGCCGACGAGCGCGCCCGCATCCTCCACCGCGCGGGCGAGAAGCTCGAGGAGCGTCGCGCAGCGCTGCTCGAGGTCATGGGCTCGGAGTGCGGCAAGACGCTCGACCAGGGCGACCCCGAAGTCAGCGAGGCCATCGACTTCGCCCACTACTACGCAGCCCTCGGCCAGGCCGTCACACAGGTCGACGGTGCCGTGTACCAGCCGAAGAAGCTCACCGCCGTCATTCCACCGTGGAACTTCCCGACCGCAATCCCCGCCGGCGGTGCCCTCGCCGCGCTCGCCGCGGGGTCATCGGTGATCTTCAAGCCCGCTTCGGCATCGGCCCGCACCGGTGCCGTCATGATCGAGGCGCTCTGGGAGGCCGGTGTGCCGCGCGACGTGCTGCAGTACGTCCAGTTCGCCGGGCGCGAGCTCGGATCGAAGCTGGTCGCTGACGAGCGCGTCGACCGCCTCATCCTCACCGGCGCGTACGAGACCGCGGTCAGCTTCCGCGAGCTCCGCAAGGACCTGCCGATCCTCGCCGAGACGAGCGGCAAGAACGCGATCATCGTCACCCCGGACGCAGACCTCGATCTCGCCGCGAAGGACGTCGCGCAGTCGGCGTTCGGCCACGCCGGCCAGAAGTGCTCGGCCGCATCGCTCGTGATCCTCGTCGGTTCGGTGGCCACGTCGAAGCGCTTCAGGCGCCAGCTCATCGATGCCGTCGAGTCGCTGAAGGTCGGCACCCCCGACCAGCTCGAGACCCAGATGGGACCGATCATCGCGGCCCCCTCGGGCAAGCTCCTCCGCGGGCTCACCACGCTCGGCGCCGGAGAATCCTGGATCGTGCGCCCGAAGCCGGTCACCGACGCCGGCCCGCTCTCAGTGGACGCCGACGGCCAGGAGAAGCTCTGGACTCCCGGCGTGCGCGACGGCGTCCGCCGCGGATCCGAGTACCACCTCACCGAGTACTTCGGCCCGATCCTCGGCATCATGACCGCGAAGACCCTCGACGAGGCGATCGACATCGTCAACGAGATCGAGTACGGCCTCACGAGCGGCCTCCACTCCCTCGACCGCGCCGAGATCGCGCACTGGCTCGAGCGCATCGAAGCCGGCAACGCCTACGTGAACCGCGGCATCACGGGCGCCATCGTGCGTCGCCAGTCGTTCGGCGGCTGGAAGAAGTCGGCGATCGGCGCAGGCACGAAGGCCGGCGGCCCGAACTACCTGCACGGTCTCGGCGACTGGACGGACGCGCCGGTGCGGAGCGAGCTCCGCGCGCCGCGCCGCGCCGCCGCATCGCTCGTGGTGGCCGCGCAGCAGGCCGGCGTCTCTGGCGACGAGCTCGAGTGGCTGCGCGCCGCGGTGAGCTCGGACGCCCACGCGTGGGACGACGAGTTCGGCATCGCGCGCGACGCCTCGCAGCTCGGACTCGAGCGGAACCTGCTCAGGTACCGGCCCGTTCCCGTCACGATCCGCATCGCCGCAGACGCCCCGCTCCACCACACGCTGCGCGCCATCGCGGCCGGACTCGCGGCGAACGCGAACCCGACCGTGAGCTCCCCCGTCGCGCTGCCGCAGCCGGTGCTCGAGGCGCTCAGCACCGCGCACGTGACCGTCCACTTCGAAGATGAGAACGCGTGGAAGCAGCGGGTCACCCGCATGGCGGCGCAGGATGGACCGCACGCCAGCGAGCGCATCAGGGTCGTTGCAGGGGCATCCCGCGAGGAGCAGGTCGCCCAGGTGTTCCGCGCCGCGAACGGCAAGCCAGACATCGCCGTCTACGGCGGTGAGGTCGTCTCCGCCGGACGCGTGGAAATGCTGCCCCACCTGCACGAACAGGCCGTCTCCATCACGGCGCACCGCTTCGGTACGCCGAGCCGCATCTCGGAGGGAGTGCTCTAACCACGCACGAGTACGGGAGGGGTGGCCGAGTCTCCACCCCTCCCGTGTCACAAAACAGACTCGATTTCGCTTCCCGTGGTCCGTGGGAACTGAAATCGGCGCCGTACCTGGCACGCTAGTGATGCCGCTCACGCCTGTGGGGCATCGGACAGTACACGACGGACCCTCAGAAAGGGGACACTGATGTCCAACCAAGTCTGGCTCTTCATCGCGCTGGGGATCTACTTCGTCGCGATGCTCCTCATCGGCTACCTGGCATACCGCCGGACCTCGGGCCATGAGGACTACATGCTCGGCGGGCGAAACCTGCCGCCGTGGGTCGCGGCGCTCAGCGCGGGTGCCTCTGACATGTCCGGCTGGCTCATCATGGGCCTTCCCGGAGCCATCTACCTCGCGGGCCTGATCGAAGCGTGGATCGCCGTCGGCCTGACCCTCGGCGCCTACTTCAACTGGCTGGTCGTGGCACCGCGTCTGCGGGCGTACACGCAGGTGGCGCAGAACTCGATCACGATCCCGAGCTTCTTCGAGAACCGTCTGCGCGACAAGACCCGGCTGCTCCGGGTCGTCTCGAGCATCATCATTCTCGTGTTCTTCACGTTGTACGTCTCGTCGGGAATGGTCGCCGGCGGCGTCTTCTTCCAGAGCGCGTTCGACGGCGACTACATCTGGGGCATGGTCATCGTGACCGCGGTGACACTCGCCTACACGCTCTTCGGGGGCTTCCTGGGTGCATCGCTCACCGACGTCGTCCAGGGCCTCATGCTCGTGACCGCCATCGTGCTCGTGCCGATCATCGCCGTCTTCTCGGTCGGAGGTTTCGGCGAGGCGATGTCGCTCGTCCGCACCCTGGAGCCCACCCACTTCGATATCTTCGGCGGAACCGGCCTGACCTCCGTCACGGTGATCGGAGTCCTCTCCGGCCTCGCCTGGGGTCTCGGCTACTTCGGCCAGCCGCACATCATCGTCAGATTCATGGCGCTGCGCTCACCGCAGGAGGCGAAGAGCGCACGCCGTATCGGCATCACCTGGCAGGTCCTGTCGCTGTCGGGTGCCGTGTTCGCCGGTCTCGTGGGCGTCGCCTACGTCGCGCAGAACAACATCGACCTCGCCGATCCCGAGACGATCGTGCTGATGATGTCTCAGGCGCTGCTCCACCCGCTGTTCGCCGGCTTCGTCCTCGCCGCCGTGCTCGCCGCGATCATGAGCACGTTCTCGAGCCAGCTCATCGTGTGCTCGTCCGCGCTGGTGGAGGACCTGTACAAGGTCCTCAAGAAGACGCCGCCCGCTGAGAAGAACCTCGTGCTGCTCGGCCGCCTCTGCGTGCTCGGCGTCGCAATCATTGCGGCGCTCCTCGCAGTGAGCCCGAACGACTCGATCCTCGGCCTCGTGAGCTTCGCCTGGGCAGGCTTCGGCGCCTCCTTCGGACCGATCGTGATCCTCAGCCTGTACTGGCGCAAGCTCACCAACTGGGGCGCACTCGCCGCGATGGTCGTCGGAGCGGTCACGGTGTTCGTCTGGAGCAACCTCGAGCGCGGCCTGTTCGACCTCTACGAGCTGCTGCCCGGCTTCATCCTCGCGACCCTGACCGCGGTCGTCGTCAGCCTGGCGACGTACCGTCGCGACGAGAACATCGAGAACGAGTTCACGGAGACGGAGAGTCTGCTCGTCGTCCAGAAGTGACACCGTCGCCGGCGCGAACGCCGGCATGCTGAACCGCGAGCCCGCCCGGCGCCCCGAGCACCGGGCGGGCTCGCGGCGTTCGGGCGGAGCGGATCAGCGCCCGGACGCGTCGCGCGTCGCGTCGTCGGCGGTGTCCACGAACGACGAGTCCCACGACTGAGCGTCGGTCCCACCGGTGTCGGGGGGCGGCTCGAGTGCGAACAGGGTGTCGACCACCACGACGCTGATGTTGTCGTGGCCTCCGGCCTCGCACGCGCGCTGCACGAGTTCATCCGCGACGGACTCGGGTCGTCCGCCGACGGTGAGTACGCCGCGCAGCTCCTCGTCGGTGAGCTCATTGGTGAGCCCGTCCGAGCATACAAGGATACGGTCCCCCGTCTGCATGGGCAGCAGCCAGGAATCGTGCCGCGAGTCCCCGGCGCCGAGGGCTCGCGTGATCACGTTGCGCGGCACGTCCGCGGCCTCGGAGCGCCCGGCCGCCTCCAACTCGGCGAAGAGGGAGTGGTCCGACGTGAGCTGCGTGAACGCTCCGCCCCGCAGCAGGTAGACCCGCGAGTCGCCCACGTTGACCACGTACCAGCAGGGGAAGCCGTCGTGCTCGCACCGGATCACGCCGGACAGCGTGGTGCCCGCGCCGCGGGAGGTCGTCCGGGAGACGTCCAGCACCGCAGCGCGCGCACGCTCGATCGCGTACTCGATGGCCGGGAGCGCGGCCGGGCGGCCGAGCTCCTCCGCGAAGACCGACACAGCCGCCTGGCTCGCGAGATCGCCGGCCTCGTGGCCGCCGAGTCCGTCCGCGACGAGGAAGTACGGATCCTCCGCGATCACGGAGTCTTCGTTCACCGTCCGGTGCATGCCCACGTGCGATCGCGCGGCTGCGGCGACCCGGGGTTCCTGCTCGCTCACTCGGCGCTGCCCTCTCGTGTGAGCACGACGCGCATCGTGCCGATGATGAGTCGACGGGTCGCGACGGTCGCGGTGCGCGGTGCGACGTCCTCCTCGCGGCCGTCCTCGTGCACGAGGGCGACGCCGTTCGTCGAGTCGAGATCCTCGATCGTCCACACCTCGCCCGAGCGGCGCAACCGCGCGTGGGACTTGGACAGCGTCCGGCTCGGATCGGGAATCGCGACGGCGGGAACCCCGTCTGCCGAGGGCTTCCGCCCGATCACGACATCGTCGGCCGGGAGGGGGATCGTCGTGCCGTCCTCCAGCTCGATGATCCAGCCCGTGGATCGCGGACGCCGAGCGACGACGGTCTGTTCGAGGTCGTCATCGAGACCTGCGAAGTCCTCGGACTCCGGAGCAGGCACCTCGGGGCCCTGAGCCGACCCGTCAGGTTCAGGTTCAGGCGCGCGGTGCACCGGCGGACGGAATCTCCGCGAGGGGTCGGTGGTCTCCGCCGGCGTGGCATCCGCGGAGGATGCGGGGCGCAACGGGGCTTCTCCAGGCGCCGCTGCGGCAGGCGCCTGAGCGTGCGGGGCCTGGGCCTGCGCTGCCGGCTCGGCAACGGGGTGCAGCGGAGGCGCGGACTCGGTTCCGCCGGGAGCAGGCTCCGCATCTCGGACCGGTTCGGGGCCCGGCCACGCGAACGCGCGCAGCGGGGTGGTCGGCCGGAGGGGCGCCTGCTGGGGCCGCTGCTCCTCTGCCGCGAGACGCGCGAACTCCTGCTCCGTCGTGAGTCCGAGCCACCACTCCCCCGGCCCCTGGGGTCCCGGTCGCCCCTGGCCGTCCGGGCGGTCTCGATCCGCTTCCGGGCGCAGCGAGGCCGGTGCGGCGGGCAGGTCACCGACGCCGAGTTCTCGCCAGGGCTCGTGCGGCGGGTCGGGCTGCTGCACCGGGCCGGCAGAGGCGGATGCAGCCGCATCGACCTCGCCGAGGAACGCCGGAGCGACCGACGGCGGCGTACTGTGCTGGGACCGGTACGGCTGCGGAACGGCGTCCGGCTGGGCCTGCTGCTGCGGGAGCCCGGGAAGTCCGGCGTGCGCAGCAGCCTCCGGAGCGACCGCCCGCTCACCGGCGCGGGCGTAGGTCGGAGCGGACTGCGGTGCGGCGGCCGGAGCCGCCTGCGGCACGAGCGGCTGCGTCAACGGTGCGTCCTCGCTCAGTTCGGCAGCGAGCAGGGTCGCCCAGAGCGGAGGCAGGAACGCGCCGAGCACCGTGTACTCGGCACCGACCCCCGCTGCACGGTTCAATCGGTGCATCGCGATGATGGAGCAGACGTAGGGCACGACGGCGACCACCGGGATCACGACGAGGACCGCGAGCCATCCCGGCAGGCCGGCGCGATCAAGCAGACGCCACTGGTTCCACACCGGGATCCACCCGGCCGACGCCGGGAGCCCGATGCGCGGGAAGAGCCGCGCGAGCGCCCAGAGGTACCAGACCAGCAGGGCGATGCCGACGAGCGACCAGATGGTCAGGATCGGCGCGAGCACTCCGGATAATCCCACCGCGTCACCCGATGGGCCCGGTGCGAGCGCGCGCGCCTGATCGCCGGCGACGTCGCACACGACTGATCACGGGATCGGCTCCTCACGGGCTGCAGCACATCACGAATCCATTACGCTGCCATGTTAGCGTGTCATCGCCGACCAGCGCGCATCAGCCGAATGCGAGACCGGCCACCACCCAGAGCCCGGTCACCGACACCGCGAGCACGACGAGTCCTCCCCCGAGGGCGACGGCGCGGTACCGCGCCGCGATGCGACGCGTGGTCGGCAGCGAAGCGCGATCGGCACGCTGGTTCAGCTGTTCCGTCGGGGCGGGATCGGGCGGCGGAGGTCCGATCCGCCCGCCGGCCTCGACCGACCCCGGCGCGGGCGTCTGCGTCTGCGGCGAGCGCGGGCCGTACACGGGCTTCATGCCGACCTCCTGTCGGTCCACCGCTCGCGGAGGCGGCGGACCAGTCGGGGCACGCCGAATGAGGCGAGGGAGCACGCTGCGCGGATCCTGCCCCAGCGTCCCGCCGCCCGCTTCCGGGCATCCAGCTCGTGGTCGACCGCGTCCCAGAGCGCATCGGCCTCGGCGGCAGCGACACTCTCGGGAGCGAAGACCGCTCGGTCGACGACCGCGACGAGTCGGTCGCCATCGGTCAGCGCGAGCCGGTACGCGAGGTCTCGCCTGGTCTCGGTGCGGGCGGCGACAGCGCCCTCCTGCCCGAGGTCGGACAGCCGGTCGACGAGTTCGTCCCAGGCTCCGAGCGCCCGCACCTCGGGGATGCGCGCTCGGCGCCTGGACGCGCGTCGCAGCGCCTTGACCGCGAGGATGAAGACGAACGGCAGCGCGAGGAGCAGGACGGCCGCGAGGGAGAGCCCGGCGATGCGTGCGGCCTCGAGCCATGCCGCCCAGTCCTCCGCCTCTTCCCGGTCGGCATCGTCAGTCTCGGAGTCGCTCGCGCCGATCGGCGGGTCGCTGACGGAGGCGTCGCGCTCCTCGGGGACCGTCGCGAACTCCGGGTACCGCTCCCCCTCGGTGAGGGTGCGCGGCGGTGTCTCCACCTGCGGCGTCACATCGAAGGGAGCCCACACCCCGTCGGCCCCGCGCGCCTCGACCCAGGCTCCGACGTGCTGCCCCGCGCAGGAGGCCTCGCACGCGGGAACACCGGGAACGCCCTCGTCGAGGCGCACCCCCACGACGACGCGCGAGTCGAAGCCCATGGCGCGCGCGACGAGCGCGGCGGCCGCGGCGAACTGCTCGTCATCGCCGATCCCCGCGACCAGCATCTCCGAGGTGGCGCCCTCTCCCGCCGTGCTCTGCTGTTCCGCGAGCTGTTCGAAGAGCGTCTCCAGCCGGGCGACGGAGTGCCCGCCAGGGCTGGTGACGAAGCGAGTGCCGTAGGTCTCGGAGAGCGGGACGAGCCAGTCGTTCTCCCCCTCGCCGTCCGTGAGCGAGTGACTCAGATAACCGCGCTCGCGCAGGCGCTCGATCGCCTGTGCGAGGCCCGGTCCGCTCGCGGGGAGCGCCTGCGCGCGGAGCCAGCGGTCGAGCTGCGGCATCGCCTCCAGGTCGATCCCCGGTTCAGTATGCGCCGGAGTGTCGTCGAGGGACGCATCGGCGACCGCGCTCATCGACGCCGTGAACGCGTCCCCGGGTCGCACGCCCGCACCGTTCGGCACCGCGATCCCGCTCCCCGCGGACCGATTGAGGTAGAAGCCGTCGGTCAGGTCGGCCGCGCGCGGACCCGAGAACTCGGGGGGTGCGGCGAGCGGCGGCGCGAGCGGCATCCAGATCCCGCGATACCCCTCGTCGAATCTGACTTGCACCTCGGTCGGATCCTCGACCCGGTCCCCCGTCGGGAACCGAGTGAAACGCCCCGTGTCCGCGACATCTCCGACGGAGAAATCGACACCGTCGAAACGGTCGAGCACCGCGAGTCTGAGTCGATGCGGGGCGGCACCGTCGACGGAGACCGAGAAAAGCGACTGGTCGTAGGCTCCGTCGCGCTTCCACGCCCGGTACGACGCGAGCGCACTCGTCTGCTCGCGAACGACGAGTTCCGGATCAACCCGGTCACGCGGTACCCGCCGGTCGTCGGCCGCGACGGTCGGTGCGAACGCCGCGCCCGCGGCCAGCGCCACGACGACGAGGGCCGCCCCGGCCAGGCCTCGCGCCGCACGGTTGCCCCGCACCCGGCGCACCGCCATCCGCGAGGTCGCTCGTGCCGAGGCGCGTCCGAGCCTAATGGCCCGTCGCCTCGCCGCTCCGGCCGACCACGCGACCCAGGCCGTCGCCACGGCTCCGGCTGCGAACCAGATCGCGAGCTCACGGGGAGCTGCGAGCTCCCAACCCTGCAGCACGAGGGGCTCACTGACCTCGGCAGGTCCGAACGCGGTGCCGAACGCCACCGGGAGGATCACCCCGACGGCCGCGACCGGCGCGGCTCGCCCTCCGCGGAGCGCGAGTGCCGTCGCGCCCGAGGCGGAGAGCATGACGGTGACGAGCAACGGGACGAGCACGGCCTGATACGTACCCACCGGGAGGTCGAGTGTGAGGAGCTGCTTCCAGCCCAGCGCGACCGCTGCGAGACCGTCGATGAGGCCGCGCAGGATGGCAGCGGCGTCGTCGAACGGCGTATCGGGTACGGCGAGCGGGACTACGACGATCGCGAACGCCGCGAAGAGTGCCGGGATCGTGAATGCGCCCCAGCGCCATCGGATCCCCGCCCAGGTGACGAGACCGGCGAGCAGCCCGCCGACGCCGACCGTGATCCACCGGAAGTCGGTGTCGTACAGCGGCTCGGCAGCGATCCCGGCGAACAGGATCACGGCGAGCACGAGCGCGGCGGCGCCGAGAGACGATCCGGCCGCTCGCGCTCGGCGCCCGGCTCGAGCCGGCACCCGCTCGCCGGATTCCGCGCCCGCGCGGTCGCGCACCTGCTCGGCGCTCATGCGCCGCCTCCCCTGAGGAGCAGTCTCGGCAGGTCGCTGAGCATGCCGACCGTGAGCACGGTGCAGGCGTCCGCACGCCGCGCATGCGGGTCGGCCAGAAGTTCGCAGCGGATCGCAATCACGGCGACGCCGGGGTCGAACGCGGTGGCGGCTCGCTGGAGTCGCGCCGCTGACGCACCGGACCCGGTGACGGCGAAGACCACCGAGAGCGGACGTCTGGACCTGGCGAGTTGACGGGTGAGCTCGTCGAGCGGACGCGCCTCCTCGTCGGCGTGGGCGAGTTCCGCCCAGGAGTCGAGCAGCATCGTCGACGTCTGGGCGGGGAGCTCCTCGAGTCCGTCGACGCTCGGGCGCACGCGCCCGGAGGACCACTGCGACGCGACGAAGCGCTCGCGCCCCTCGCGAACGGCCTGGAGCGACAGCGAGGCAGCGACGCTCACGCCGAGCTCGAACTCCTGACCGCTCCCGTATCCGGCCCGCACCGCATCGAAGAGGATCGCCGTGCGTGCCGTCTGTGACTCCTCGAACTGGCGCACCATGAGCACGCCGGTCTTGGCCGTCGACTTCCAGTGGATGTTCCGCCGTGCGTCGCCGTGGGCGTACTCGCGCACGGCGTGGAACGAGAGATCCGCGTCCGTCAGGCGGCGACTGGCCGCGCCCTCGAGGTCGCGGACGAGTCCGGCGGATCCCGGCGGGAGCGTCACCGTGCGGGGGTGCACGTGGACCAGGTGCCGGTCGCGCCATCTCGCTTCCCGATGCAGCAGGCCGAGCGGGTCGCGCCTGGACAGCGTGATCGGCCCCACTTCGAAGACCCCGCGCTCGGCGGCAGCGATCTCGACCGGCAACTGCACGGCCCCCCGCGGCCCGATGAAGGGGATCGCGAGCTCGCGCAGCGCCTCCCCCACCGGCAGGTCGGCGGTCGCGGGCAACGCTGGCCGCGCGCCGCCGTTCTCGACCTCGACCACGGCGCTGACCTCATCGCCGACCACCACCCGGTCACGGTCGATCACGATCCTGATGAGATAGGAGCGGCTCCCGGCGAGGAAGGGGACCGCCGTGACGAGCAGCACCGCCCCGACGACGGCGAGGAACGCCGCCTCGACCCAACCAGCACCGAGCGCGGCGCCCGTAGCCCCCAGCGTGGCGAGGATCACGAACCAGCCGGGGGCGGTGACCGTTCGCGTGACGCGGCGGACACGTCGCGTCACCCGCACCCGCGACCGACGCCACCAGCGCCGCAACCGCGTGCGGCGCGATGGAGCACCGCCCTGGCCCCCGCCCGCGCGCGTCGTGTCGCCCCAGCGGGTCGTCCCGATGGTGCGACCGCGCGTCCCGGTGGCGGAGACCGGCGCGCGCGAAGTCCTCGCTTTCACGCCCCTCCGTTCTCCTGGGGCACCTCGACGTCCATGAGCACCTGGCCGACGATCTGCTCGGCCGTAACGCCGTCGAACTCCGCCTCGGGCTCAAGGATGAGACGGTGCGCGAGCACAGGCACCGCGAGATCGCGGATGTCGTCAGGCGTGACGTAGTGGCGACCGTGCGCAGCAGCCCACGCCGAGGAGAGCCGGACGAGCGCCAGCGCGCCGCGGACGCTCGCGCCGAGCCGCACCTCGCTCGCTCGGCGCGTGGCCTCGACGAGTCGTACGGCGTAGTCGGCGACCAGAGAGCCGACGTGCGTGGTGGCCGCGAACCGCTGCGCCTGTTCGATGACGTTCGTCGAGGCGATGGGCTCGAGCGGCTCGCTCCGCCCACGCGCGCCCTGCAGGATCCGCATCATCGCCGCCTCGTCCGGGTATCCGACCGAGGTCTTGATCATGAACCGATCGAGCTGCGCCTCCGGAAGCCGGTATGTGCCGGCTTGCTCCACCGGGTTCTGAGTCGCAATGACGAGGAACGGAGTCGGCACGTCGTGCGAGGTGCCGTCGACCGTCACGCGACCCTCCTCCATGACCTCGAGCAGGGCGGACTGCGTCTTCGGGCTCGCTCGGTTGATCTCATCCGCGAGCACCACGTTCGCGAAGACCGGGCCGGCGTGGAACTCGAAGAGGCCGGCGCGCTGGTCGTACACCGAGATTCCGGTCACGTCGCTCGGCAGCAGGTCGGGCGTGAACTGGATGCGCGTCGAGGTGCCGTGGATCACCTGCGCCAGCGCCCGGGCGAGCGCGGTCTTGCCGGTGCCTGGCACGTCCTCGAGCAGCACGTGGCCCCCGGCGAGCACGCTCGCGAACACCAGCTCGATCACCCGTCGCTTGCCGTGGATGACCTCCGCGATGGCGTCGGAGCAGGCGTCGAACACCTGGGCCACCCACTGCGCCTGATCCGGCGTGATGACCGGCTGACGGGCGGCGTCGTCGGCCGTGGACTGCTGCGGCTCGGGGTTCATGCGCGAGGCTCCTTCATCAGAGTGGTCGGGTGGGTCGAAACGGGCGGGTTCATTCCGCGCACGTCGTCAGCGTGGCTGCGGAGAGCGGGGCGAAGCCACCGCCCCAGGTGACGGTCAAGAGAACGGTATCGCCGTCCGGCTCTCCTGCCGTGACGGTCGCGTGCGGGCGCGCCGCCGCGGAGATGTTCACGAGGCTCGCGGCGTTCTCCGTCTCCGAGGTGAAGCACTGACCGTTCGTGCTCACCGAGACCGGTGCCTTCACCGTCTCGGCGCGCACCTCGGTCCAGTCCGAGCAGCTGGCCTCGTCAGCGGTGTCCACGCACTGCCGCACCGCGACCTCGTGCTCACGATCCTCGGTCAGCGCGAATCGGGGAACGACCGCACCGTCGATGCGGTACTGCAGCGTCGCGCCATCGATCGCCGTCGGTGACGGCTCGCGCGTCACGGCATAGCGAACGGTACCGGTGCCATTGCCGGCCGGCGACGTCGCGACAGCGTAGGAGGGGCTGCCGCCCGGAGGCTCCGGTCGACCGCCGATACGCACCTCGGCGCTCGACTGCCGGGTGATCCCGTAGTCGCTCACGGCGCAGGCCATCGCCCGATACTTCTGGAAGCGAGCGAGTCCGCCGAAGTCGGCGCTCGTCTGCCCGTTCACGCAGTCCGGCGGCGCACCGCCACCGGCCGGCCCGAGCGAGAAGCGAGTGCTCACCGACTCGCCGCCGTGCCCGCCGAGTCCCTGCACCGCGACCCGCGCGCTCGTCGCTCCCGTGGACTCGAGGGCCGCTCCCGAGAGCCGCGGCGCTCCGATCACAGTGACGCTGGCCTGCGCGGCAGAGCCGGTCGGCGAACCTCCGATGCTCGGCACCTGGTGCCGCGTCACCGGGGTGACGGTGAACGTCTGCCCGCCGACGGGGATCCCCGAGTAGGTCTCGCTCCCCTCCGGCCCCCGGATCGTCCCGAGCACCGACCCTCCCAGACGCACTTCGAAGGACGCCGCATCGCTCGACCCGACGACGCTGACCCGCACGCCGCCCGAGCGCTGATCGCTATTCGAAGCGTTCTTGACCGCGGTCGCCGTGACGGAGGAGACGCGCGGTGCTGCGTACGCCCACGCCGTGACGCCGTTCGACGGATCGGAGCGACCGACATCGTTGACCGCCCTGGCGGTGAACCGGTGCTGCTCACCGCTGCGCAGCCCGGAGGCCACGCACTGGTACACCGAGCCGCCCCGCGGCGCGCAACTCGTCGACCCGGCGCCCGACAGTTCGACACCGGTGACGGCGGGGTGCGCGGCGCGCGATCCGAGTGTGACGGTGAACGTGGCGCTCGTCGCGTCGTACCCCGTCTGCGCGATGCTCGCGGGGGCGTCGGGAACCCCCTGCGCGTCCAGCTCGATCGTGCCCTCTCCCACCCGGTTCTGCGCATCGCGCACCGTGAATCCCGCGGTGCAGGTGCCCCCGGTCGTGCGGTCGCCCCACGCGACGCGCACGCCCCGATCGCCCTGCTTCACGAGGGTGCCGACGGCGCAGGATCCACCGTTCACCGACGCCACCTCCAGGCCTCCGCCGCTCTTCCCCGCGAAGGGGTCGTGCTCGCCGGCCACGCCGACGAGATCGGTACTGCACTCGCTCCCGACCGTGCAGCGGAGCGCCACCGTGCCGCCGCGCGGCAGGTCACGGGGTGCCGAGCCGACCCGCAAGGTGAGCGTGCCGCGCGCGTCGCCGGCGCCGCTCACCTGCACCGTGACGGGTTGCTGCCTTCCGGGGGTCGCGTCCGCCCGCGCGGAGACCTGCAGCGCGCCGCCCTCGAGCCTGGTATCGAACTGCGAGCCTCCGCCGTCGGCGACGAAGCTCAGGTCGGCAGCCGATCCTGCGCGCTCGCCGCGCCAGACGACCATATCGGCGAGGGCGACCGTCTCGCTCGCACCGGGCGCGACGGTGCGCGTGATGCCCTGGAGCTCGGCGATCGGGTCTCGCGGCACCACCGAGACCGGGACGGGCAGCGAGCTCCAGCGCTCCTGCCCCTCGAGTCGCACGTCCATGACGCAGACGTCGTCCCACGGCGCTCCCGCACCAGCCGTGTAGCGCACCGTCGTGTCCGACACCGCTGTGCATGCCGCCTGCGCCCGACCGACGCGGAGATCACCGTCGCGCACCTCGATCCGGTCTCCCGATGCGATCTCGACGAGCGTCGCCACCCGCATATCCGCCGACTGCTCCTCCTTGACGGAGAGAGGCCGGATGCCCGGCTTGAGCGTGAGCCGGAGTTCGTCGAGCGGCGGCACGATGAGCAGACCGTAGGTCGTCACCTCCGCGCCCGTGGCATCAGTGCCCGAGAGCCGGAAGACCACCTGATCGCCATCGGGGTTGTAGTCCCCGGAGATCCTGCTGCCCTCGACACCGTAGCGGTCGGAACTCTCCCCCCACAGCGAGAGCTCCAGCGCGTCGGGGTCGCCCGTCGCCCAGCGCACCTTGCTGGTGAGCACGTCGATGCCGTCTCCCTCGAGTGCGGCTCGGTCCCCCACGGTCAGCACGGTGTCCGACACGGCGGGCGCCTGCGTGCCGACGCGTTCCGAGGTGTGGACGACGATGAGCCCGGTCGCGGTGCTCGACGTCGCGCTCGACCGGGTCGTGTACCGGTACGAGACGGTCCCGAGATCCTCTCCCGCCGAGATCGCCACCCGCCCGCGCGCGAGCTCCCGGGTATCGAGACGATCGGCGAGACGGCGGTACTCGGCGCTGTCCTCACCGCCAGCGACGTTCGGTTCGACGGCCGTCAGGGCGAGCGTCCCTTTGGCGGGATCGACGTCGTTGTCAAGCGGGCGGATCGTGACCGGGGTCCCTCCCGGTGGCAGTCGGACGTGATCGGTCGTCGCCACCGGCGATCGTCCCTGCCCGCCCGTTTCGGCAACGACGACGCGCAGGCGGCCGGTGCCCTCGCCGCCCGCCTCGTCGCGAACGGTGTACTCGAGGTCGCGCACTCCCGGTTCAGTGCCTCCCGCAGCGGAAACGCTGATGCTCGCTCCGTCGGAGCCGACGACCGCGGAGACCCGGGGGTCATCGCCCGGGTCGACGCCCATGAGGCGCACTCGGTCGCCATCGGGATCGACGCCGGACACCGGCACGGCGATGTCGGTCTGCTCCTCCGGCGCGACTCGTGCCGTGAGCGTCGCGGGTGAAGGGTCGCGGTTCGACCCCTCGGCGACGACGGTCACCAGGACGGTGCCGACGTCGCTCGCGTCCGGCTGGCTCGCCCCGTACGTGGTGTAGCTCAGCCGGTACGTTCCCGGTTCCTCGGGGGCGAGATACCGGAGCGTCGAACCCGATGCGAACGCGAGTTCGCCCTCCGCCCCCGAGCCGACGATCTCCGGGTCGAGCAGCAGGCGGTCACCCGCTGCGGAGACATCGTTGCGCAGCACGGGAATGTCGACGACCGATCCCGCTCGCGCGGTAGCCGTGTCGGTCACGGCGACCGTGCCGCCCGAATCGGAGTCCGGCACCTGGAAGACCGTCAGGCGACCCTGAACCTCGTCAGCTCCATCCGTCACTGTCACGTCGACGTCACCGACGCGACCCGCTGCACCATCCGGTGTGGATCCTGCGACCCGCACTCGCTGGTGCTCGATCACGTCGGCCTCGACCTCGCCGTCGGCCGGCTCGGCCGCGGCGACCGACAGCGTGCGCGCCGCACCGCCGGGTACTGCGTCGAGCACATCGACGACGGCGTCGGAGAGTGGGCGAATGAACGCGCGCATGGGAGGGAGGGCGAGTTCCGGCGCCTCCTCAGTCGCGGTCACCCTCACGACGCCCGTCGCTTCGAGGCCCGTCACCACGTCGCGTACCGTCACCGAGACCAGCGCGGCACCCGCTTCCGCGGCCGTCACCTCGACGGCGTCGGTGCGGTGCGACACGGAAAGCCCCGATCCGGAACCCTGAGCGGCGGCATCGGTGATCTCGAAGGCCCCGGATCCCCCGAGCACCCGGGTGAGCGGCCGGATCTCGGTCGGCTCGTCCACCTGCACCGTCGAGGCCGACGCAGCGAACACGGGAGGGGCGTCGGGCTGCACCCGGAGCGTGAGCTCGCGCGTCGTCTCCTCACCGCGGCTGTCGCGCACCGTGACCTCGAGGGCGGTCTCCGACGCTCCGGCATTGGGGTCGGTGTGCCGCACGGCGAGACGCCCGTCTCCCGTCACGATCGCGGTAACCGGGGCGTCGGCATCGGCGACCCGCACACCCCCGAGGATCATCACGTCGCTCTCGGGGTCGACCCAACCGTCGAGCAGCGGAGCCACGAGCGTGCCGCCCGGAGCAATGGCAGGCACGCCCCACTCACGCTGGCAGCCCACGACGGGGCACCACTCGGGCGCCGAGTTCGTCTCCTCCGCAGCGACGGAGAGGGTGACGGTCGCGGGCTCCGACGTAAGGGCTCCGTCGGTGACCCGGTAGGTAAAGGTCGCCGAGCCCGAAGCGCCCTCCGCGATCTCGGCGGCGATGCCCTGCCCGTCCGGCAGAAGCTCCACCGACCCGAACTCCGCGGGCAGCGGGGAGGACTCCAGGGATTCCGGGACGATCGTGAGGACGTCACGCTGATTCGCGTCGAAGTCGTTGAGGAGCACGGGAAGCTGCGCCGGCGCTCCGGCGCGCACGCCGAAGTCGTCGTCCTGCGCCGTCGGAGGCACCTGCTCCGTCACCTCGTCGACGACGACGACGCCCTCGTCCTCCTTCGGCGGATCGGAGATGTCCCACTGGGAGAGGGGTATCGCCACCCCGTCCGGCACCGTCCACAGCATGCCGGTGCCCATCTCGCTCAGCACGGCGCGCTCGCCGTTCCCACGGAAGACGGGGGTGAACTCGCCAGGATCCTCGACCGAATCGTCGTAGTCGAGCACTACCGGTTCACCGTCACCGGTCCACAGCGTGCCGTTCTGCTGGCCGAGCCACGCGGCGGCGATCGACCCGTCGATCGGGATCGGCTGCGCCGCCGCCCCTGCGGCGTTCACCACGCGTTCGGCCGCCCCGTCGTCGTTCAGACTGAGCAGCCCCGCGCTGTCGGCGATGAACACGCCGCCCGAGGAACCCGACGCCTGGAGTCGGGGCTCTCCGTCGAGCGGAAGCGCGGTCTCGCCCGAGCGCTCGCGGTACACGCTGCCGGATTCCGGATCGAGCAGCACCCAGTCGCCGTCCACCACCGCGAGCTGCGGTCGCTCGATACCGTGCCAGGACTCGGGAAGCTCGTGCTCGTCTTCGAGCGCGTTCCGCGCGATGTTGAACGTCGAGACGGTGCCGGTCTCCGCCGCGTACGCGACGAGCGCGCCGTCAGCCGTCACCGCCACGGCATCGGCGGAGAACGGCTCGGGCGCCGCGGGAGATCCCTCTTCCTCAGCGTCAGCGGCTGCCGCGGCGTCCTCGGCAGGTGCGGAGTCCTCGGCGCCCGTCGCCTCGCCGGACGCGGCGTCCACTGCGGTCAGGCTCGCGAGCCGGCTTCCGAGGTCTTCGGCGCCCTGCTCAGCGGCGAGGGCGACACCCCCCTCTGCGCCGTACGGGCTGCTCGTCCCCGCCTCGTTCCCCGGCCGCAGCGCGCCGGCGTACACCTGCCCCGACTCGGTTCTCACCGCCACGAAGTCGCCCGCTGTCACGACGTCCCTCGCCCCCTGGGGCAGGTTCACCGCACCACCGCCGGCCTCGGCCGGAGAGGAGACCGTCTCGGCATCGTCGGTCGACCCGCCGGCGTCGTCACCCTCACCGTCACCCTCACCGTCTCCGGCGCTGTCGACGGCGGTGTCGTCGATGCCGAGGTCTTCGGGCGAGGCGGCATCGACCGGCCACGCGCGTCCGTTGCCGTGCGTGAGCACTGCGGTGCGATCGCCCGACTGCACCAGCCCGCTCGGGTTCTCCACCCGTCTGACCGCGTCGATTTCGCCGGTGTCCGTGTTCACCCGCGCGTACTGGCCCGCATCCCTCGCGACCCACACTCCCGGCTCCGCGCGGGGCACCTCGCGGGCGTCGTACCCGTTCGCGATGACGGCGATGGTCGCCACGAGGGCCGCAGAGACGGCTCCGGCGACCCACACGCGGGTGGAGCGTCGTCGACGCGTCGCCGGCGCCGCTCCCCCGCCGCTCACGCGAGACCGCCCAGCAGCGCCCAGATCCCGACGAGAATCAGGGCAGACCCTGCTGCACCGATCGCCGCACCGATGAGTCCAGCGCGCATCGGTGACATCGGGGGGCGGTCGTACACCACGCCGTCGGAATCCGTCGTCAGGTGCTGCGCACGCAGCTCGGCCCTGGCCTCCGCCCGCGTCCGTCGCCCCGCAACTTCGCTGATAGCGGGGCCGCGCACACCGCTCTCGGCTGGTGTCGCCCTGGGGATCCACCCGTCGGCCACGACCTCCAGAGGCGTCACATCGAAGCCGTACCCGCGCTGCAGCTCTTGCAGGGCCTCACCGAACGCCGCCATGGAAGCGAACCGATCCTCGGCGCGCGCGGCCAGCGCCCGCTGCAGCACCGCGTCGAACGGCTCGTACCCGCGCGCGTCAGGCACGGGCGTGTAGGCGGCGCGGGCGATTCGCGCCGTGAGCTTCTCCCGGGAGTTCTGGGCCCGCTCCGGCTTCTCGAAGGGGGAACGGCCCGCGGCGAAGGAATACAGGGTCGCGCCGAGCGACCACACCTCGCTCGACACGCTGCCGGTGCTCTCGAGCTGCACCACTTCGGGCGCCGACCAGGGGATCGACATGGCCGCGCGCGCGTCGGCAGCCGCTGCCTGATCCGCGACGAGAGCGATGCCGAAGTCGGAGAGGACCGGCCGCCCCAGCGTCGTGATGAGCACGTTCGACGGCTTGATGTCGCGATGCAGCACGCGCGCTCGATGCGCCGTCTCGAGCGCGCCTGCGATCCGTACGCCCGCGTCGAGTACCTGCTCCAGCGGCGCCGGCCGTCCCTTCGTCTGCGCCCCCATCGAAGCCGGGCAGAACTCCATGGCGAGATACGGGAGCCCCTCCTGGGAGATGCTCGCCTGAAAGATCGAGACGATCGACGGGTGGCTGCTGAGGCGCGCCATCACGTCGGCCTCGCTCTCGAACGCCGAGCGCAGCGCCGCAGGTTCAGTTGCTCCGCCGCCGAGTACCTTTACCGCGACGACCCGTCGCGGAATGTCCTGCTCGTAGAGGTACACCTGCGCGAATCCGCCAGACCCCAGAGGACGCACATAGGTGAACCCCGAGATGCGCGGGGGTCGTGGCGTGCTGGCGCTCATCGAACTGCACGAATCCGGTCGAGCACGTCGGCCGCTGGAGCGCCGGGCACGCCGAATAGGCGCGCGTGGACGGCTCTGCTCAGCGTGCCGTCCGACCGCCCGCGTCCCCCAGAGGAGCCGAACCCAAACACGTCTCCAGTGTATCCGTCGCCCGCCGTAGCGGGTCACCGTCGAGTAACGGTCGCGCATCGCTCCGCGCTGCTCGGCGCTGCTCGGCGCGTCCCGTGCCGCCGGGCGCAGCCTGCGCCGCTCGGCCCCGAAAATCCTCCCGGAAACGCCGATGGGCCCCCACGCCGAAGCGCGAGGGCCCATCAGAGAGCTGCGAGTTAGAGACCCGCGACGTCGAGCGGGATGCCCGGGCCGAAGGTGGTCGAAACCGCACCCTTCAGCACGTACTTGCCCTTGGCCGACGACGGCTTGAGACGCGAGATCTCCTCGAGCACGGTGTTGAGGTTCTCACCGAGCTGCTCCGCCGAGAACGATGCCTTGCCCACGATGAAGTGAACGTTGGCGTGCTTGTCGACGCGGAACGAGATCTTGCCGCCCTTGATGTCGGACACGGCCTTCGCCGGGTCCGGGGTGACGGTGCCGGTCTTCGGGTTCGGCATGAGACCACGGGGGCCCAGGACCTTACCGAGACGTCCGACCTTGCCCATGAGATCGGGAGTCGCGACAGCCGAGTCGAAGTCGGTGTAGCCGGCGGCCACCTTCTCGATCAGCTCGTCGCCGCCGACCTCATCGGCGCCTGCGGCGATGGCCGCCTCCGCCTGAGCGCCGTTCGCGAACACGATGACGCGGGCGGTCTTGCCGGTGCCGTGGGGCAGGCTGACGTTGCCGCGAACCATCTGGTCCGCCTTGCGGGGGTCCACACCGAGCTTGACGGCGACCTCGACGGTCGAGTCGGTCTTGGTGGAACCGGTCTCCTTCGCGAGGGCGACTGCCTCAGCGGGAGCGTAGTACTTGCCGGCCTCGATCTTCGCGGCAGCGGCGCGGTATGCCTTTGACTTTGCCATTGTTCTGCCCCTTACTCGACCGTGATGCCCATGGAGCGAGCGGTGCCCGCGATGATCTTGGTGGCCTGGTCGAGATCGTTCGCGTTGAGATCTGCCTGCTTCTGCTCGGCGATCGCGCGGACCTGCTCGGTCGTGACCTTCGCCACCTTGACGGTGTGCGGGGTGCCGGAGCCCTTCTGGACGCCTGCAGCCTTCTTCAGCAGCTCGGCTGCCGGCGGGGTCTTCAGGACGAAGGTGAACGAGCGATCCTCGTACACCGTGATCTCGACGGGGATCACGTTGCCGCGCTGCGACTCGGTGGCCGCGTTGTAGGCCTTGCAGAACTCCATGATGTTGACGCCGTGCTGACCCAGCGCAGGACCCACGGGGGGTGCCGGGTTGGCGGCGCCGGCCGAGATCTGAAGCTTGATCAGACCTGTGACCTTCTTGACTTTCGCCATGAGTGATTCCTTTCCTCGAACGCGTGCGGTTCCGCACGAGTTCTCCCGCAGGTCCGGCCGTTCCGGATCGCGGTGCGATGTTCACGGCGCGCAAAATGCCGCAAACCACACCATCATACCTGAAACACTCCCGGCATGCACTCGGCGAACGCCGGTACGTTGATCCCCATGAAGTGTCCCGCAGACGGAACCACCCTGCTCATGAGCGAACGCCAGGGCATCGAGATCGACTACTGCCCGGACTGCCGCGGCGTGTGGCTCGATCGCGGTGAGCTCGACAAGATTCTGGAGAAGGCTCGCGTGGAGAGCGAGGAGGCGGCTCCGGCCCCGCCGTTGCCCCCCGCACCGTCCACTCCCGTCCAGGCCCCCTCGGTGGCACCGCCGTCGGCTGCCCCTCCCGTGCCGCCGATGCAGCCGCCTGTGCAGCCGCCGCCCGCACAGGCTCCCGGAAACGACCCCCGGTTCGACCCGCGCTACGACCAGCGCGGATACGGGGATCGCGGGCGCGAGGGCGACCCGTACGGGCAACCGCGCTACGACGATCGCGAGCATCGCGGCTACGAGGGCGGGTACGACCGCCGAGCCGATCCGCGATACCGCAAGAAGAAGCGGATGGACTGGTTGGGCGACCTCTTCGACTGAGCGGCGCACCGGGCTGGAACGCCACGGCGCTTCGTCCGGTGCCCGGCGGCGGGAAGCGCCGTGTCAGCCGACGCGCTCGGCGACGATCTGCCTGAGTGCCCGCAGGGCGAGGTCGACCGAGCCCACGCCGATCCGCTCGTCGTTGCCGTGGATGTGCGCCCGGTAGCGCTCGTATGACCAGTCGGGCTCGAGCAGACCGAATCCGTAGGCCGGGATTCCGCGGTCGCGGAAGAGCCGCGCATCGGATCCCCCCGCGGCGAGGTTCGGCACGACCGGCGCCCCGGCGACGTCGCCGACGGCGCGTTCGATGGCGGCGAAGAGCGGGGTGTCGATCGGGGATCCCGTCGCCGCCCAGCCGTGCAGGTGCTCGATGCGGACGCTTCTGGCCAGTGGCCCGAGCATCTCGGTGAGCAACTGGTCGACCTCGTCATCGGTCGTTCCCGGAAGGGTGCGGATGTCGAGGTCGATCGTGGCCTCTCCCGGGATGACGTTGTGCGCCTGGCCGGCGCGGATGACGGTGGGTGAGATCGTGTTCCGCGAGATCGCGTGCGCGTATCCGGCTATGCCTCCGATCTCGGGCAGCGCGGCGTCGACCCTGACGGGGTCGAGCAACCGCTCGGCGAGCTCCGGGTCCGAGACGCGCGCGGCGACGAACCGCGCCCACAGCTCACCGAACTCGATGGCGGGCTGCACATCGGACAAGCGCTGCAGCACCTCGGCGACCTCGAACGCCGCGCTCTTCGCCCCGTACGGGATCGATGCGTGCCCGGGAACTCCGCTGACCACGAGACGCCGGCCGGCCGACCCTTTCTCGGCGACACCGATCGCGACGTGGTCGCCCATGCGCATGCCCCCGGACTCGGAGAGCACCTCGGTGACCTGCACGACCGCCGGGTGCTCACGGAGCAGCCAGCGCAGGCCGAACTCTCCTCCGGCCTCCTCATCGGCCACGGCCAGCAGAACCAGGTCGCCCTTCGGCGGGGTCGGCGCCAGCGCGACCTCGCGCACGACGCACGCGAACACCGAGGTGAGGTAGAGCATGTCGACGGCGCCGCGACCCCAGATCTCGCCGTGCTCGAGGTCGCCGACGAGTTCCCCGCCGAACGGGTCGCGGGTCCACCCCGCAGCGTCGACGGGTACCACGTCGAGGTGACCCAGGAGTCCCAGCGCCGGAGCACCAGGCTCGGTGCCGCGCACCCGCGCGACGAGCGATGCGCGACCGGGCGATGCCTCGAGCACCTGCACCTCGACCGGAGTGTCGGCGAAGAACCGCTGGAGCACCCGCACGCTGCGGATCTCCTGGCCCGACTCGGGCGCTCCAGTGTTCACGCACGCCTCGCGGATGAGGGCCTGCAGGAGGGCGACCGCCTCGGGGGTCCCGGGATCCCGATCGTCAGCCACCCGCCACACTCCTCCCGTGCCGGCACCCGGGGCCGGCGCACTCTCGCGTACCCCCACGATACCCCCGGAAGGGAGCAGCCCCGCGCGCTCCAGTTCTACGCGGCCGGCCCGCTCCGGACGTCTGCGACCGTTCCCCGCTCGACGGAGTCGAGAATCGCCGCGATCCCGGCGCGATACACCGTGACGCCGTCGATGGCGAGCAGTGCGTCGCGGTGCGCGTCGACGAACGGATAGTCGGAGAGCCTGACGGTGCCGAACGTACTGATCCAGGGTATCGAGCCGTCGCGGGCGGCGCCCGGAGTCACCATGACCTCGTGCGCCAGGGCCGCACCGTGCGATAGAGCGAACCCCGAGAGCGCGGCGTACGCCCGGATGAGCGCACCCCCCTCGAGGCCGGCTTCGGTGAGCTTTTCGAGGAGGAACTCGACGGTCCCGGTGTCGCCGGGGCCCACCGGATCGATGACCGCAGCCTGCGCGCCGATCGACGGGTACTCGAGGCTGACCTCGACGAATCGCATCATGTGCGTCTCGAGTTGCTCGCGCCACGTCCCAGGGACGCTGCGCGCGTAGTCCGTCGTCATCGCCCTGAGACGGTCGAGTGCGGCACGGGTGAGTTCGTTCTTGCTTCGGAAATGCCGGTACATGGCGGTCGCGTCGACGCCGAGCGCTTCACCGAGCCGTCGGAACGTGACGTCGGCGTGCGGTTCGCTGCGCGCGAGTTCGAGCGCGGCCTCCACGATGAGCTCGCGGTCGAGACGCACCCGCTTCGCCACGGTCTCTGGCATGGGATTACCTCCGTGTCTCGTCCGCCGCCATCAGCGCTGCAGCACCCCTCGTGGAGGACTCCCGCCAGTCTAGACCCGGGATCGGATTTGGGGTCAACACGAATGTCATCGCTGTTGACATACGTGTTGACACACGCCTAGTGTGTGCTTCACGGATCAACGATGAGCCGTTCCGAGGAGGCCCCATGTCCACTGCCCCGACCACCGACCGCACCCGCGCCGATGTGGTGCTCGAGAACGGCTGGGTCTACACCGGATGCGACGCCGCCCCGCGGCGAGGGGGCCTCGCGATCCTGGACGGACGCGTCCTGAGCACGGACGACGAAGAGGTCGCCAGGCTCGCCCCCGGCGCGCACCTGCGCATCGATCTCGACGGTCGCCTCGTGACCCCGGGGTTCCAGGATGCGCACATCCACCCGATCCTCGCGGGCATGGAGCTGCTCGGTTGCGATCTCTCCGCGTGCTCGACAGCCGATGAGACCGTGGCCGCGGTCGCCGCGTACGCGGACGCCCACCCGGAGCTCGACTGGATCGTCGGCGCCGGCTGGTCGATGGATGCGTTCCCTGGTGGCACCCCGACGCGCGGCATGCTGGATGCCGTCGTGCCCGACCGGCCCGTGTTCCTGGAGAACCGCGATCACCACGGGGCGTGGGTCAACACCCGGGCGCTCGACCTCGCGGGCGTCGACGGTGAGACGCCCGATCCCTCCGACGGCCGTCTCGAGCGCGAGTCCGACGGATTCCCAGCGGGCACGGCGCACGAGGGGGCGATGAACCTCTTCAACACGGTCCGCCCGATGGCGACCGAAGACGAGGCGTACGCCGGCCTCCTCGCCGCGCAGGAGCACCTGCTGGGATTCGGCATCACGGCCTGGCAGGACGCGGCCGTCGGCGAGTTCATGGGGAGTCCTGACACCGTTCCCGTCTACTTCAGGGCGGTGCGCGAGGGAGCGCTCAAGGTTCGGGTTCGCGGCGCGCAGTGGTGGAATCGGGAGGACGGAGACGCCCAGCTCGCCGGAATCCTTGCGCGCCGCGACGAGGCGGCCGCCTCGTGCGATCCGGATCGCTTCTCCCTCGCGTCAGTGAAGGTCATGGTCGACGGCGTCGCCGAGAACTTCACCGCCGCGATGCACGAGTGCTACCGCGATCACCACGGCCGCCCCACCGACAACCGCGGGATCTCCTTCTTCGATCCCGCCGACATGGCGGCGTTCGTGTCCGAACTCGACCGCGAGGGCATGCAGGTGCACTTCCACGCGCTCGGCGATCGAGCGGTCACCGACGCGCTCGACGCCGTCGAGCGCGCGCTGCACGAGAACGGGCCGGGCGACCGGCGTCACCACCTCGCGCATCTGCAGGTGGTGCGGTCGGCTGACGTCGCGCGCTTCGCGCCCCTCGGTGCCACCGCCAACATCCAGGCGCTGTGGGCGTGCCACGAGGATCAGCTCGACGAGCTCACCCTGCCCTTCATGGCCGCGGACGCGGAAGAGCACCACTACCCCTTCGGCGAACTCTCGGCCTCGGGAGCCCGACTCGCGGCGGGAAGCGACTGGTCCGTATCGAGCCCCGACCCGATCCAGGCGATCCACGTCGCGGTGAACCGCGTCGGCCCGGGCGAGCACCACCGTCCGCTCGGCCCTGACCGGCAGCGCCTCACCCTCGCACAGGCGCTCGACGCCTACACACAGGGCACCGCCTACGTGAATCACCTCGACCACGTCACGGGCCGGCTCGTGCCCGGAGCGTACGCCGACTTCGCGGTTATCGATCGCAACCTCTTCGACCTCCCACCCGAGCAGCTGCATGACGCTCGGGTTGATGAGACCTGGGTCGGCGGCGAACGCCTGTTCCGTCGCGGGGGCGCGGCGTGAAGCGGCGGAACGGCGCGCTCCGCCGCCCGCGTACCGGCATCGCCGTCGCCGTGAGCCTCGTCGGGGTTCTCGCGCTGTCCGGCTGCGGGCAGAGCGCCATCGGGCAGCACGCCGGCACCTTCGAGCTGACGGCCGAGACCCCCGCGCCGGCCGGAGACATCGACCGGTTCACCTGGGCACTCACGACCGAGCCGTTCTCCCTCGATCCGGCGTACGCGTTCGACTACGCCGACAATACGGTGCTCTCGAACATGTGCGAGTCCCTGCTCCGCTGGAACGCCGACCTCTCCGTCTCGCCAGGCCTCGCGACCAGCTTCGAGAACCCCGATCCGCTGACCTGGGTCTACACGATCCGGGAGGGCGTGCAGTTCCACGACGGGACGACGATGACACCCCACGATGTCGTCGTCTCGCTGCAGCGTCACCTCGACCCCGAGGTGGGGTCGTTCTGGTACAGCACATTCCAGAACGTGGCGTCGGTCGAGCAGACCGGCGAGCACGAGGTGACGGTCCGCACCACAGAGCCCGACTCGCAGTTCAACCAGCTCATGTCCGCGGCGCCAGGCGTGGTGCAGTCGGCGGCCAGCACTGAGGAGGCCGGCCCCGACTACGGCAACCAGTCGACCGGCGTGAACTGCACGGGCCCCTTCCAGTTCGAGGAGTGGCGGTCGGGCGAGTCGATCACGATGTCCCGATTCGACGATTACTGGGACCCCGACCTGCGCGCACGCGCTGACGAGGTCGAGTTCGTGATCCTCAACGACGCGAACGCCCGCGTCAACGCGCTCCAGACCGGTGAAATCGACGGCGCGTGGACGATCCCGACCAACGCCATCGACCCGATGCGCGCGAGCGACACCGGCAACGTGTACTTCGGCACCAATGCGACGGTGCAGAGCATCGTCATCTCAGACATGGAGGGTCCACTCGGTGACGTCCGCGTCAGGCGCGCCCTCGCGCTGGCGCTCGACCGTGAGGCGCTCGCGCAAGCGGCCGTGCAGGGCTACGGCACCCCCACCGACTCCCTGACCCCCGAGTCGGTGTGGCGAGACGCCGACGACGCGACCCGCGCGCGCGCTTTCGACGACATCGCCCACTACGACTACGACCTCGAGGAGGCCCGCGAACTCGTCCGCGAGGCCGGCGCAGAGGGCGAGCGGATCGTCTTCGCGACCTCGTCCCTCGACCCCTCGTTCGATGTCGTCTCGCAGGCGATGGCGTCAGCCGGCAAGGAGATCGGGCTCGACATCGAGATCGACACGCGCTCCCAGAACGCCTACACACTGCTGTTCTCCGACCCGGCCGCAATCGAGGGCGTCGACATGTTCACGACCCTCTGGTACCTCTCGAGCACCGATCCCCTCGAGATGTACTCCGTCTTGCGGACCGACGAGTTCTCGAACTACGGCAAGTGGTCGGACCCCGAGTTCGACGACGTCGTGAACCGCGCCGTCGCCACGCTCGACGCCGACGAACGCTTCGCCCTCGCGGCGGACGCGCAGCGCATCGCGACCGACCAGCTGCCGTGGATCCCCCTCTTCGATCTGCCCGCGACCGTCTGGATGGGCGATCGCATCACCGGCGTCGATCCGTCCATCAACTACCTCTACTTCCCCTGGGCCGCGAAGATCGGGAGGGCCGAGCAGTGACCGAGACTTCCACGCGAGCGGTGCGCATCCGAGAGGACCGACCGACCCGACCATCCGGACGCTGGCGGCGCACCGCCCGCTTCATCGCGGGGCGTGTGATCGGCCTCGCACTGACCCTCGTCGCCGCCTCCCTCGTCGTGTTCTTCTCGCGCTTCGTCGTGCCGGGAGACCCCGCCCGCTTCCTCCTCCGCGGACGCAGCCCGAGCGAGGAGGCCATCGCCGAGGTCACTCGCCAGTACGGGCTCGACCTCCCTCCCCTCCAGCAGTACCTAAACTGGGCCGGAGGGATCCTCCAGGGCGACTTCGGCCGCTCCCTCCAGTACCGCGACGACGTCTCCACCGTGCTCCTGCAGCGGCTGCCGGTCACCCTCGAGCTCGTCGCGCTCGCCGCCGTCTTCATCGTCGTACTGGGTCTCGCCGCCGGCGTGCTCGCGAGCCTCAGACGGGGGCGCCCCACGGACCGGGTGATCCTCGTCGTCTCCACGGCGCTCGGCGCGATCCCGTCCTTCGTCATCGCGATCCTGCTCATCGCGATCTTCGCAGTGCAACTGGGATGGTTCCCCTCGTTCGGCAGCGGCGACGAGGGGCTCGACCGGTTCGTGCACCTCATCCTCCCTGCCCTCGCGCTCGGCCTCACGTTCGTCGCGCTCGTCACGCGGGTCACCCGATCATCGATGAACGAGCAGTTCGTCCGCGAGCACGTCGAGGTCGCGACAAGCCGCGGTCTCACACGCCCGTCGGTCGTGCTGCGGCACGTGCTCCGCAACGCGATCAGCCCGATTCTGCTGGTGAGCGGCGTGCTCGTCGCCGGGCTCCTCGTCTCCAGCGCGATCGTGGAGCAGACTTTCGGGCTCGCCGGCATCGGTTCCCTCCTCGTGCAGTCGGTCGACCGGCTCGACTTCCCGGTCGTCCAGGCCATCGTGCTCGTCGTCGTCATCGCCTTCGTGACGGTCAACACCATCGTCGACATCATTCAACCGCTGATCGATCCGAGGATCGCCGCAGGAACGGAGACCCGATGAGCATCGCCCCCCTCACCGGCACGCAGGCGCTCGTCGTGCCCCCGAGACCGCGCCGCCGGGCCCTGCTCACCCCGCTCGGGCTGATCGCTCTCGGGTTCGCCTCCGTCGTCGTTCTCGCAGCCGCGTTCGCACCGCTCATCGCACCGTACGACCCCGACTACGTCGATCTGCAAAGCGTGCTCTCCGGCCCGTCGCTCGCGCACTGGCTCGGCACCGACGCGCTGGGCCGCGACCTGCTCACCCGGCTCATGTTCGGCGCCCGCACGTCCCTCATCGGCCCGCTCATCGTCGTCATCGCGTCGACCGTCGTCGGTATCGCGCTCGGCCTCACGGCCGGGTGGCGGGGCGGCTGGATCGACGCCGCGCTCTCCAGAGTCTTCGACTTCCTGTTCTCATTCCCCGCGCTGCTCCTCGCGATCCTCGCCGTCGCACTGTTCGGCAAGGGACTGTTCGCGCCGATCCTCGCCATGTCGATCGCGTACATCCCCTACATCGCCCGGCTGACGCGCGGCCTCATCGTGGCGGAGCGGTCCAGGCCCTACGTCCAGGCGTACCGCGTGCTCGGGTTCCGAAGCACCTGGATCGCGTTCCGCCGGGTGCTCCCGAACGTCTTCCCGACCGTCGGCGCGCAGTCGACGTTGAACTTCGGCTACGTGCTCGCCGACCTCGCAGCGCTCTCATTTCTGGGCCTCGGCGTCCAGGCTCCCACCGCCGACTGGGGCTCCATGATCAACGAGAGCCGCGGCGCGCTCATGGGCGGGCACTTCCTGCCCACCCTGATGCCGGCGCTCGTCGTCGTGCTCGTCGTCGTCGCGATCAACATCATCGGCGAAGAACTGTCCGACCGCATCGGAGGCAACTTCTCATGACCGCACCGCTCCCCCTGCTCAGCGTCGACGGCCTCACCCTCGCAGTGCCAGGCCGAGGCGCCCTCCTCCACGACATCTCGCTCAGCGTCGACGCTGGCGAGGCGGTCGCGCTCGTCGGCGAATCCGGATCGGGCAAGTCGCTCACGACCCGGGCCGCACTCGGCCTGTTCCCCGACCGGGCCTCCCTGACGGGCTCCGTTCGCGTGGCGGGTGTCGACACCGTCACCGCCGACGCGGAACAGCTCAGGAGCATTCGTCGCGTGCGCGCCTCGATGATCTTCCAGGATCCCCGCGCCGGCATCAATCCCGTCAGACGCATCGGCGACTTCCTCACCGAGACCCTCATCCGCTGGCACGGACTCGACCGACGAGACGCCGCCGCGCGTGCGATCGACGAGCTCGCGCAGGTCGGCCTGCCCCGCGGCGAAGCCCTGCTGGAGCAGTACCCCCACCAGCTCTCGGGAGGCATGCTGCAGCGCGTCATGATCGCCGCAGCACTGCTCGACGAACCCCAGCTGATGCTCTGCGACGAACCCACCACCGCGCTCGATGTGACGACGCAGGCCGGCATCGTGGAACTGCTGCGCGAGCAGCAGCAGGCGCGCGGCATGGGCATGCTCTTCATCACCCACGATCTCGGACTCGCGGCGTCGCTCTGCGAGCGCACCGTCGTGCTCCAGGGGGGCCGCATCGTCGAGACCGGCCAGACCGAGACGGTCTTCGAGCACCCCGAGCAGCAGTACACGCGCGACCTCCTCGCGGCCACGCCCCGCATCGATCTCACCCGCTTCGCGGAACCGGAACCACTCGGCGCGCGGGACGACGATGCGCGCACCGCGAGCGGGACGCCCGCCGTCGTCGCCGAGGGCCTCGTGAAGCGGTACGTCGTCCCTGGCCGCGACGACGTCATCGCACTCTCCGACGCTGGGTTCACGCTCGATCGGGGCGGGTCGCTCGGCATCGTCGGCGAATCGGGGTCGGGCAAGTCAACGCTCGCCCGGATCCTCGTCGGACTCGAGCAGGCAGACGCCGGCACCCTCGAGATCGACGGCGTCACGCGACCGGACCGCCCGCTGAAAGCTGCGGAGCGGCGCGCGTTCGCCGCGCACACGCAGATGGTCTTCCAGGATCCCTATCTGTCGCTCGACCCGCGCGTCCCGGTCGGCAGATCGGTATCCGACGTCATTCGGCTGCACCGCGGGCTCGACCGTTCCACCGCTGAGCGAGAAGCGGGAGCGCTGCTCGAGCGGGTCGGGATTCGCCACGAGCACCTGCCCGCTCGACCGCGAGCGCTCTCGGGCGGCCAGCGGCAGCGCGTCGCGATCGCGAAGGCGCTGGCCGCAGAACCCACCATGCTCGTGCTCGACGAGGCGACCAGCGCGCTCGACGTCTCGGTCCAGGCTCAGGTGCTCGCCCTCGTCGAAGAAGTGCGCGAGCAGCTGGGACTCACGATCGTGTTCGTCACCCACGACCTCGCCGTCGTCTCGCAGGTCTGCGAGCACACGCTCGTGATGCAGCGCGGCCGGGTCGTCGAGCAGGGCCGCACCGCGCGGATCCTCGGCGCACCAGAAGACCCCTACACCGTGCGCCTCCTCGCCTCGCGCCCCGAACCGATCTGGGCCGCCTGACAGCCGTCGCAGCAGGCCTCAGTCGAGCCGTTCGACCTCCACGAAGACGATCGGCTCCCCGTCGCCGCGATGCTCCATGCGGTGCTCGGCACCCGCCTCACGCGCATAGCTGCTGCCCTGCTCCAGCTCGACGACGATCTCGTCGCCGTCAGGGCCCACCGCGAACATCGTGCCCGTCACCAGTGGGATCACCGCGTAGTCGTGGTGATGCCGGTGCATAGGAATCGCACCGCCTGGCTCGATCGTCCAGCGGGTGACCCGCATCCGGTCGTTCTCGACCTGCACTTCCCCGTGCGCCGCTCCGGTCATGTCGGCCTCGCCTCCTCGCGCTCCCGCGCGTCTCACGCGTCCGCGACCAGGGCACCCGCCGCGAGTCGCCGAACCACTCCAGTGAGGTGATCGACGCCTGCGACCAGATCCTCGTCGCGGGTGTACTCCTTCAGGTTATGCGAGATCCCGTCCACGCTGGGAACGAACAGCATGACCGTCGGCACGCTGTCCTTCATGTTCGTCGAGTCGTGACCGGCGACCGTCATCACCCGGTCGTTCGCAAGCCCGAGCTCCTCCGCGACCTGGCGGGCGAGCTCCACGCCCGCCTCGGGGTACGGGTTCTGATCCCAGCTGTGCTCACCGACGATCTCGATCTCGACGCGATCCTCGCGCTGCACCCGCTCGATAGTGAGCATGAGCGATGCGTGCGCACGTGCGATGACGTCGGGGCTCGGGGATCGCAGGTCGAGGAGCAATTGCACCTCGCTCGCAACGACGACCGGTGAGTTCGGGTAGACGTTCAGTTCGCCGCACGCCGTATGGAGTTCTCCGGGCGAGAACTCGTCGACGAGCTCCCGCGCCGCGACGACGAGGCGGGCGGCCCCGAGCAGCGCGTCACGCCGGTCGGCCATGAGCGCGGACCCGCTGTGCGCCTGTTCGCCCGTTACGCGGAAGTCGAACTTGTGAGCGGCCCACGTCGCCTCGACCAACCCGATCGTGACCCCGTCCTCCTCCATGCTGCGGCCCTGCTGCACATGAATCTCGGCGTACGAGGCGACTTCGAGGCCATCGAGATCACCGCGTTCACCGATCTCGTCGAGCGCGTCACGCACCGAGACACCCTGGAGGTCGCGTGTCGCCAGTGCGTCGGCGAGCGGCATCTTCCCCGTGAATACGGAACTCCCCATCATCGACGGCTTGAACCGCGAGCCCTCCTCGTTGAACCAGTTCACGATCGCGAGGTTGAACCGGGCTGCAGCCGGATCCGCGCGCAGCTCGTCGGCCACCCGGAAGCAGGCGTGCGCGGCCGCCATGACACCGTACGCCCCGTCGAAGCGGCCGGCGGTCGGCTGGGAATCCATGTGCGAACCGGTCACCACGTAGGGGGCCCCCGGCACGAGTTCGAGCAGCCCGAACTGGTTGCCGACCGCATCCCGCGTCACCGTGAACCCGTGCGACTCGAGCAAGCGCTCGAACCACTTGCGCTGCGCACCGTCCGCGGTCGATGCGGCCTGCCGATCGACACCGTGAGTCCCCTCGACGGCCCCGAACTGCGAGTGCACCGCCCAATCTGCGAGGAATGCCTCATCCTGCTGGGTCATGCCGTGGTCCCTTCTCGAGCATCGTGCGTGAACTGCCCGCCGACGACGGTCGCGACGATGTCGAGCGCATCGATGCGGGAAGCCGTCAGCGGCGAGGCGGAGAAGACCGTGAAGTCGGCGAGCTTGCCGCGCTCGAGCGTTCCCCGGTCGGCGAGGAGGCCCGTCGCGCGGGCGGCCCAGACCGTATGCGTGCGCAAGGCCTCCTGTGGCGTGAGCGCCTCCCGCTCCGCCAGGACGGCGCCGGAATCGGTCCGCCTGTCGACCGCGGCCTGCATGCCGCGCCGCAGGTTGTTGTCGGCGACCGGGAGGTCGGAGGAACCGGCGAGGATCACACCGGCGTCGATGACCGATCGTCCGCGATACAGCCAGCCCACTCGCTCCTCCCCGACGAGATATGCCATCTGATCGCCGAGCGGTCCGATGAAACCGGCTTGGGGGGTCACCGCGATCGCGAGACGCGCCGCACGCTCGACCTGATCCGGCCGTGCGATACCGAAATGCTCGATCCGGCACGGCACCGGCGCCACCCCATAGGCGACCTGCGCCTCTTCGATCAGGTCGAGTGCGAGGTCGATCGCCGCGTCGCCGATGGCGTGGAGTGCGAGGGGCCACCCCGCTCGATACGCCGCGAGAGCGCGCTCACGGTAGGTCTCGGGTGCATCCAACAGATACCCCGTTCGGTGCTCATGGCCGCAGTAGGATTCCGTGACGGCCGCCGTCGTCCCGAGGAGGGACCCGTCGAGAAAGACCTTCACGTGCCCGAACCGCACGCGGTCATCCCCGAAACCGAACCCGACCCCGAGGTCGAGTCCTGCACCTCCGCCGTTCCCGTGGAAGTCATCGGCGTTTGCAGTGAGCGGGCGCAGGGCATCCAGTGCGGGCATGAGCTGGGCACGGGCGTGGAGGCGGCCCGTGTTCGCCGCAGTCCGGTACGCGGCTGCCTCGACGGGACTGTGCCCGATCCACCCGCCGCCGACTCCGGCCTCGGTGAAACTCGTGATTCCCTGTGCGGCGTAGCGCGTCGTCGCCGCATCGAGCGCCTCGACCAGACGATCGGTCGAGTACGGCAGGAGAAGCGCCTGCACGAGTCCCTGCGCAGCCTCTTCGACGAGACCCGTCGGGTGCCCGTGCTCGTCGCGCACGATGACCCCGCCCGTCGGATCCTCGAACCCCGCCTCCAGGGCGCCGATCAGGCGCAGCGTCGCCGTGTTCGTGATCGAGGCGTGGCCAGAGGTGTGCCGCAGATAGAGGGGGCGGTCACCGGTGATCTCGTCCAGTCTCGCGATATCGGGGAAGGCTCCACCGTGGTGCGACTGGTTGAAACCCGTGCCGTGCACCCAACCGCCGACGTCCCCCGCTCGGTCGAGCCGGTCGACCTCATCTGCCACGGCGGCGTAGAGGGCTTCGATCCCGCGCACGACACTGAGGTCCACCGCCGACAGGCCGAGACCCCACCACGCGGTGTGGCAGTGCGCATCGATGAGCCCCGGGGTCACGCACGCCTCCCCGAAGTCTGCGACCCGCACCGCATCGACGTCTGAGAGTTCCTCGTCGAAGCCGACGATGCGCCCGTTCAGCACGCCGACCGCCGTCGCGGTCGGTCGCGCGTCGTCGAGCGTCAGGATCTCGTGCGCCCGAATGATGAGGTCGATCTTCAACGGTCCTCCCCGTTCTCGTCGTGGTCCGGTCGCCCGACCGGGATCTCGTCCGACGCCGGCGGCATGACGGACGCGTCCACCATCAGGTGGAGAAGGGCAGGACCCTCGGCGGCGAGCGCGCGGTCGAGGGCGGCCTCGAAGTCCTCGGTGCGGTCGACCCGCTCGCCGAAGCCGCCGAACGAGTGCATCCACGCGGCGAAGTCGGGGTTCGTCATTCCGGTGCCCGACGGCCGACCCGGGTAGTGGCGCTGCTGATGCTGCACGATCGTGCCGTAGACCCCGTTATCGACCACGATGACGAGGGGCGAGGCGGCGTGCGCGAAGGCGGTCGCGAGTTCTTGCCCGTTCATGAGGAAGTCCCCGTCACCGCACACGGCGACAACTCGACGATGCGGCTGCACCAGCGCGGCCGCGACGGCTGCCGGCACGGCGAGGCCCATGGCCCCGTTCCGGGCGCCCACGAGTGAGGCCGGGCGCAGATGCCGCACGAAGCGATGCGGCCAGATCGTCGCGTTCCCGGCGCCGTAGGTCAGGGTCGCTTCGCCGGCGAGCCGGTCGTCCAGCAGACCGAACGCGACACCGAGGTCGACACCGAGCGGCTCCGAGTCGGGCGACCGGTCCGGCCGGTGCGCCGCGACGTTCCGCTGTCGCTCGGCGCACGCGCGCATCCACCCGTCGTCGCGGGAGCCCCGCGCATCCGCGACGTCGGTGCGGTCGAGTGCCTCGGCGAACGTCGCCGGTGTCGCGATGAGGTGCTGGTCGAGTCGACCGGCATGCACTCTCGCATCGGGGTCTGGCAGCACCACCACCGTCTCGGTGTCCATGCCACGGGTGAACCCGTCGCTCAGCACGTCCGACCGCCCGCAACCCACGAAGATCAGCAGGTCGGCGTCGGCGTACCCGGCGACCACTGCGTCGGCGCGACCGTACCCGAGCCAGCCTGCCCAGGCGGCCCCGCGGTGAGGCACGGCATCGTAGGCCCGCCAGTCTGCGAAGACGGGGATCCCGGCGCGCTCCGCGAAATCGAGTAGGGCGGCGCCGGAACCGCGCTCCCAGCCGTCACCGCCTACCACGATGGCCGGCCGGGCCGCATCGGCAAGACGGCTAGTGAGCTCTTCGAAGCCCCCGATGTCGGGAGCGGGCTTCGCCTGACCGAGCACCGGGGCGACATCGGCGTCCGTCGCCCGCACCAGCACGTCCTCGGGCAGGCCGACGACGACTGGTCCTGGTCGCCCGCTGGCGGCGATCCGCATTGCTTCGCCCACGAGCTCGCCTGCACGGTCGGCGTCGTCGATCGTGAGCACGCGCTTCGCCGTCGATCCGAACCAGCCGTTGAGACTGAACTCCTGGAACGCTTCGCGTTCGCGATCCGCAACCGGGACGAGCCCGACGAAGAGCACGAGGGCGGTCGCATCCTGCCACGCCGTATGCACTGCGATCATGGCGTTCGCCGCTCCAGGCCCCCGGGTGACCATCGCGATGCCGGGCCGGCCGGTAAGACGTCCCTCCGCGAGCGCCATGAACCCGGCCCCGCCCTCCTGCCGGCAGACGATCGTGTCGATCTCCGAGTCGTACAGGCCGTCGAGCACATCGAGATAGCTCTCGCCGGGAACGGCGTACACACGCTCGACCCCGTGTGCTTCGAGCGTGCGGACGATGAGATGACCGGCGGACTGCGACACGGTGCGGCTCCTTGTCAGGTCGGTGCGAATGAGATGTTGGGTCGGCGTCAGTGCTTGAAGCCGGGTAGCTTCACGCTCATCCGGGGCGCGACGACCCCGGCGAAGGCGGTGAACACTGACAGGAGGACGAGCACCAGCGCCGCCGGCCACCAGTGGTCGGATGCCGCAGCGACGAGGCCGGTGGCGAGCAGCGGGATGAACCCGGAGAGCATACCTGCGGCATTCTGCGCCATGCCCACGCCGGTGTACCGGGTCTTGGCGGGGAACAGGCCGGTCAGCACCGTACCCGACGCCGCGTAGGGGAACGACAGTGCGGAGACGGCGAGAGTCATGCCGAGCACCACGAGCATCGGAACGCCCGACTCGAGCAGCATGAAGGCGGGGAATGCGACGACCGCGGACGCGATGCCTCCGTAGATGATCACCTTGCTCGCACCGAAGCGGGACCCGAGGCGGCCGCCCAGGATCAGCACCGGGATCTCGACCGCTGCGGCGACCATGCTGCCGAGCAGCATGAGCTGCGAGCTGTACCCGAGCACATTGACGCCGTACCAGACGCAGAACGCGGTGACGAGGTAGAACCCGCCGACGCCGAGCAGCGCCGCTGCCATACCGATGATGATGTGCTTCCAGCTGTTCTTGAAGGTGGTGGCGACCGGGCTCTTCTCGACCTCCCCCGATGCTTCCAGCTGCCGGAAGACCGGCGACTCCTCGAGGCGGCTGCGAATGTAGAGCGCGATGAGCAGCATCGGAATCGCGATGAGGAACGGGATGCGCCATCCCCAGGCGTCGAAGTTGTCCTGCGAGAAGAGCAGCGTCATCACGAAGAAGCCGCCCGAGGAGAGGATGGTGCCGATCGGCGAGCCGATCTGCGGGATCGCCGCGTAGCGCGCACGCAGGTGAAGGGGCGCGTTCTCGACGACGATCGTCATCGCGCCCGACCACTCGCCCCCGACGAACAGGCCCTGCAAGATGCGCATGAGCACGAGCAGGATCGGTGCCGCAATGCCGATCGCGGCGTAGGTCGGCAGCATTCCGATGAGTCCGGTCACGAGCCCGATGCCGACGATCGTGATCATCAGCACCTTCCTCCGGCCGATCCGGTCCCCCATCGCACCGAAGATGATGCCGCCGAGCGGTCGAGCGGCGAGTCCCACACCGAACGTCGCGAAGGAGGCGAGGGCGGCTGCCGTCGCATTCTCGCTCGCGAAGTACTGGACGTTGAACACGAGCGCGGCCGCCGCGCTGAAGAGGAAGAAGTCGTACCACTCGAGGGCGGTGCCGATCAGCGCGCCCACAGCGACCTTATTGGCGTCCTTCACGGTCAATTCTTGTGCGGCGTCGTATTCGATCGCCGCAGTTGGGGTCGTCTCGGTCATGTCTCTCCGTCGAGGTCGTGATCGTTCCTGCTGGGTTCGGTGCGCGGGCCGGCTCGCCCACGTGTTCGAGCCTAGGTGGCACATCGCCCATCTGAGGTGGGCATTCTTCGCTCTTTCAGGCCCACAAACAGTGCATCTGCACATATCATGACGGTGTGCCCCCGGAAAGCCCCGACACCGCAGACCACGAGCGGTGGTGCGCTCTCGTCGATCGGCTCGACGCACGCGTGCTCGCCGACCGCTTCACGACGCTCCTGCGAGCCGTGCCGGACTACGACCCTCCGCCCGTCCCGATGACCGAGATACTGCGCACCGGTAAGCTCACCTTCGCCGCGCTCCTGAACCGCCTCCGCTCCGAAGATGTCGAGGAGTTCCTCCCGGCGGCCCGCGAAGTCGGCGTGACTCGAGCGCGGGCCGGCATCCCGATCACCTCGCTCATGACCGCCATCCGCCTCGATTTCACGGTCCTCTGGCACGCCATCGCCGAAGTGGCGTCTCCCGAGGACGCCGCTCTCCTCGTACGACGAGCCGGGGTCGTCCTCGCCGCTGTCGACGAGTATGCGGGGCAGGCGCAGAGCGCCTACATGTCCGAGCTGCACCGCATCCGCGAGGAGGCCTCGTCCGTCCGACAGGGGCTGATCGCGCGCCTCTTCCAATCCCCGAGCCCGACCGAGGTCCAACTCGCGCAGATCGGAGAGGACCTCGAACTCCCCCACGACGAGCCCCTGCTCGTCGTGGCCGCGATCGGAGACGACATCCCCGCCCTCCGCGTCCTCATCGCCGAGGGCGAGCGGGCGGGCACCACGATTCTCACCCACCACCTCGGTGACACGCTCATCGCATTCACCCGGTCCGCGCACTATCCCGGATCACGGCTGGAGACGTTCTCCCGCGGCATCGTCGATCATAGAGTCGGCGTGTTCGAGGCGCCCCGCGGCCTCGAAGACGTCCACGAGTCGGCCACGACGGCACGGGTTCTCGCTCAAGCCCTCGGCCCGGACGACGCCCACGCAATGACCTGGCAACGCGGTTGGGCCAGAGTCGCCCATGAACACCTCGCACACGCCGGCCACCCCGTGATCGCAGATGTGGATCGCGCACTGGACAACTGCGGAGAGGCCGAACGGGAACGGCTCACCGATGCGGTCAGAGACTATCTCGTCACCGGGAGCGTCAGCGCCTCCGCCGCGAGACTCTACTGCCACCGCAACACGCTCACCAATCGGCTCGGACGGTTCGCGAAGCTCACCGGCATCGACCCCTTCATCCCGCAGCAAGCGGCCCGCCTAGTCGTTGGTTGGGCGTGACGTCACGGTGCATACTCACTCCAACCGGCGCGGGCGATCCGGCGTTTCAGGCGGAAGAAGCTGGGGATGATCCGCCACGATGCGCTCGAGAGCGGAGCAGAACGCCGTGACACGCGCCAAGAGGAGCGTCGACCGAGGCACCGTCAGCCAGTAGCGACGCCGTACTGAGAGTTGATCATGGAGTACCGGACACAGGTCGGGCTCGGCCTCGCCGATGTAGGTGGGCAGGAGAGCGATGCCGAGACCTGCTCGGGCGGCGGTCAGATGCCCGGCGATGTTATTCGTCTGCACCATCGCCGTGGCGTTCGGAACGACCTGATCGAGGAGGCGGAGCGGCTCAACGTCGAGGAGCGCGTCGACGTACCAGATGAGCGTGTGTCCGCTCCGCAGATCCGTCGCGTTACGAGGCGACCCGTGCGACTCGAGGTACTGAGCCGATGCGTACAAGCGCAGTTCATAGTCGGTCAACGCGCGCACCTCGGCCGTTTTCGACGGAGGTCGTTCCAGAGTGATCGCGACGTCGAAGTCTCGATCGGTCGCCGCGGTGTGGGAGGTTGAAGTCGAGACCTCGATCCGGAGTGCCGGGTGGCGCTCGTGGAACTCGGTGAGCTTCGGCAGCATAACGTAGGCCCCGAACCCGTCGGAGGTGACAATCCTCAAGGCGCCTGACAGTTCACCCGCGCCAGCAGCGAGATCCTCGGTGGCAGCCATCATCTGGGAGTCGATGGCCTCAGCATGCGGCACCAACCGTCTACCCGCCTCGGTAAGACGCCACCCTTCACGACCCCGATCCATCAGACGCACGCCCAGTGATGCTTCGAGTCGCCCGAGACGCCGGGAGACCGTGGTCTCGTCGAGACCCAATTGCGCGGCTGCGCCGCGCAGGGTCCCCCACCGCGCCAACTCGAGAAAAACACCGATGTGCTCGAGCACGTGTCTCCATTCGTCACTGCAACTCTGCAGTCAAGTCTGCGGAAATGGCCATTGATACCGCAATCCTGTCAGAGCAGACTGAAACTCGTCCCCACGGCCGCTGCCGTGACCCGGCGAAGAGGAGTTTCTACCGCAATGGCGCAACACATCGCTGTTCCACCCATTCTGAGTATCGGAGGTGGTGCCCTGCGAGAGATGCACGACGTGATCGCCCGCCTCGGCGCGTCTCGCGCGCTCATCGTGACCGATGCCTTCCTGTCGAGCACCGGTCTCGCGGCGCGCCTCGCGGAAGATCTGACATCCTCGGACATTCCGACAGCGATCTTCGACGGTACGGTTCCCGATCCCACGACCGCTTCACTCAAGGCCGGTGTCGATGCCGTTCACGCTCACCGGGCCGACGTCATCATCGGACTCGGCGGGGGAAGCCCGATCGACAGCGCCAAGGCACTCGCAGTACTCGCCCGACGCGGAGGCACCATGAGCGAGCTGAAGGCCCCGGTGCAGTACACCGGCTCCGCGCTACCCATCGTGGCGGTGCCGACGACCGCCGGTACCGGCTCGGAGGCCACCCAGTTCACCGTCATCACCGATTCCGAAACCGGTGAGAAAATGTTGTGCGGAGGGCCATCGTACTTGCCAACAGCAGCACTCGTGGACTACGAACTCACGCTCACGATGCCCCAGCGCCTCACCGCGGACACCGGTCTCGACGCACTAACCCACGCCGTGGAGGCGTACGTGAGCTCCCGGGCCTCAGGTTTCTCCGACGCCGTTGCGCTGCAGGCAATCCGGCAAATCGGGCAGCACCTCAGACGAGCCGTCGCCGATGGGACCGACCGCGGCGCCCGGTCAGCCATGATGGAGGCCGCGACGCTCGCGGGTATCGCGTTCTCGAATTCTTCAGTCGCTCTTGTGCACGGCATGAGTCGCCCGCTCGGGGCGCACTTCCATGTCGCGCACGGGATGGCGAATGCGATGCTCTTCGCGGCAGTGACCGAGTTTTCACTCGGTGTCTCCGACGCTCGATACGCGGACTGCGCTCGCGCGCTCGGCGTGGCCACCGAGCGTGACGATGATTCTGCGGCGGCGCGCGCGCTCGTCGCCGAGCTCCACCGATTGAGCGTCGAACTCGAGGTACCGTCGCCTCGCGCATTCGGCATCTCATCCGAAGCGTGGGAGCAGGCCCTCTCAGTGATGGCAGAGCAGGCCCTCGCCTCGGGCTCACCCGCCAACAATCCGCGCATTCCCGAGCACGCCGAAATCGTCGAGCTCTATCGCAGGATCTACGACGCCCGCTAGCGGGCACACCCTGCACCGCACTCCCACCCGATCCCACCCACCACCCTGATGGCGAAGGAGCCACCTCATGGCCTGGAGAGACGCATTCACGAGTCCCGCAACCTCGCTGGACGATCAGATGGAGAGCTACGCGACGTCGCGCGTGCCCAGCTCTCAGAGATGGCCCGCGTTCGCGATTCTGCTCATCCTGACCGGCAACGTCACAGCGATGTTCTGGTTCACCCTGGGGGGTCAGATCGGTTTTCTGGTGGGGTGGCCGAACATGTTGCTCCCGATCGGGTACCTAATCATCGTGTCGACGATCCTCGGGTCGCTCATCATGCGTATCGCGTCCAAGGAGGGCCTCAGCCTCGTCTTACTCACCCGCGGTCTCGGTTTCGGGGCCAAGGGATCAGCGCTCGCCTCGTTCGTCTACGGCATCAATTACATCTTCTACTTCATCTTCGAGGGCAGTATCGTCTCGCACGCCCTCAGCGAGTACTTCGGGATCGGCCAAGGCTCGCCGATGGCGAGCGTCATCTTCGCACTTGTCGGGGCGGCCGCACTCTACTTCGCTTGGCGCGGAATGCACTCGATGAACATCCTCCAACGATTCGGCATGCCGATCTTCATCGGGCTCTTCATCGTCGGCATGTTCATGCTCGCCGACGGCCACGCGATCGTGGGCCCAGGCCAATGGGAGTCCCTTTCCCCCAACGATCCGACAGTCATGGCTCAGGCGTTCTCACTGGTGAATGGGCAGATCGTCTTCCAAGCCCTGCTCGCGACGGATTACGGCCGCTTCTCTCGCACGCAGATCGGCTACCGCGGCACCGCGGGCATCATGTTCGGCGAGCTCGTAATGATCTCCGTGGTGATGATCCTCGGCGCGCTTCTCGCCTTCACTCTGTATCCGACACTGACCCAGGACAATCCTGAGCTCTGGGCCACCGACCCTGGGTTCGTGTTCGCGCTCGTGATGGGCTTCCTCGGGGTCGTATTCACGATCATCACTCAGATCCGCATCAACGTCATGAATCTCTACTCAGGATCACTGGCGTTCGCGAACACCTGGGACGCGTTCGCCAAGCGGCCGATCAAACGGAATTACTGGATGGTCGGCCTGCTGATTCTCGGTATCGCCCTATATCCGATCAACGTGCTGCAGTACACGGACACTTTCCTCGCGGTGACGGGCATCATGACGAACACTTGGATCTTCATTCTCCTTGCCGACTACTTCATCTGCCGAAAGGCCCTCAAGTACGCCTCCACCGACCGGATCGAGTACGAAGACCACGAGGTGCGCAAGTGGAACCCCTGCGGCATCATCGCCATGGTGGTCGCCGTCGCCATCGGCGCGCTCGGGCTCGTCGGCCTTTACCCCGTGTACTACGCTTCATTCGCGGCCATGTTCGTCGGCCCGATCCTGCACATCATTCTGACCGCGATCACTCGCGGTCGCTTCTACGCGGTCGCGCCCGTCGCCGCTCGAGTTTGAGATTGGGAGAACAGCACATGACCAACCAGCCCCTCCACTACGAGACCATCGAGAATATCTCGCACCTCCTCGCTCGGGGAGAACTCAGCGCCGTCGAACTCACCGACGCCATGCTCGATCGGATTGCCGCAGTCGACCCCGTTCTGGGCGCCTATGCGCACGTCGACGGGGCCGGCGCGCGAGCATCCGCTGCTCGGCTCGATCAGGAGCGTGCCGCCGGTACTTGGAGGGGGCCGCTTCACGGAGTGCCCCTCGCGGTCAAGGACATCTATGCGGATGCTGGCCAGCCTCTCGAAGTCGGGATGCCGAGCCGCATCGGAGCAGTCGCGGAAGAGACAGCCACCGTCGTGCGTCGCCTGCGCGACGCTGGCGCGGTCATCATCGGCCGCGTACACACGACCGAGGGCGTGTACGGGGAACACACCGCTCCGTTCGTCGCACCGAAGAACCCATGGGGGCTTGATCGGTGGGTGGGAGTATCGTCGAGCGGCAGTGCATCGTCGACCGCGGGCGGGCTGGCCTTCGCCGCCCTCGGCTCGGACACCGGTGGATCGATCCGAATGCCATCGTCGGCCAACGGCGCCACTGGGATCAAGCCGACCTGGGGGCGGTGCAGCAGATTCGGCGTCTTCGAGCTCGGAGCAACCCTCGACCACGTCGGCCCGATCGCGCGGTCAGCACGCGACGCCGGCTTCGTCCTCGAGGCGATCGCCGGTTACGACGTGCATGATCCGACGTCGCTCGCTGCCCCGGTCGACCCGTACGGGGCCAGGACCTCGACCGACTTGAGTGGAACACGGATCGGCCTCGACGTCGACTGGGCGCTCGGCGACGTCTCAGACACGGTTCGGCGCGGCATGCTGGAGGCCATCGACCAGCTTGAACAGCTCGGCGCCGAGTTCGTTCCGGTGCGCTTCCCCGACCCCGAGCAGATCAACGAAGACTGGTTCGTCGTCTGTGGCGTGCAGACGGCGACAGCGCACGGTTCGTGGTTCGATACCCACGAGGCGACCTACGGCGCCGCCCTCCACGAGCTGATCTCGATTGGCCGGAGCACCTCCGGAGTCGGGTACCAGGAAGTGCTGCAGCGCCGGGAGTGGTTCAAGGGACAGGTCAATCACCTGCTCTCCGAGGTCGATGCGCTCTTCATCCCCGGGCTCCCCTACGAGGCCCCACTGGCCTCGGATACGGTGCAGATGGGGGCTCAACAGCTCGCCGAAGTGCACCGATACACGGTGCCCTTCACGATGAGCCAGGTACCGACGATCACGTTCCCGATCGGATTCACCGAGGCGGAAGGACTCCCGGTCGCGGGGCAGCTCGTCGGCGCTCGACTGACCGAAGCCAACCTGGTGCGGATCGCGAGCGCGTTCCAGCGGGTGTCGCGTTTTCACCTGAAGCACCCGGCCCTGTGAGTTCCGGTCCTCAGTTCAGCGCGATGATCCCGATGTTCAGCGTCGACGCGAACAGCAGCCAGAGGAGGTAGGGCACGAGCAGGATGGTCGCCGCCGTCGAGCGACGTCGCGCCAACACCATCAACCAGATCACGGCGATGATGAGTGCCGTGATCACGACGAGTCCCGCCCACCATGCGGGGGCTCCGATGATCGGATATCCGGCGAAGAACGTCGGAGTCCACAAAAGGTTCAGTCCGAGCTGCACGCCGAACACCGTGAGCGCCCGCCGCGAGGCGTTCGGTGCACCCGCGCCGCGGTACCCGGCGCGCCAGAGGAGAAACCCGACGACGGCGTTCGCCGCGTAGAGCACACCCCAAGCCGGCCCGAACACGGAGCCTGGCGGATTCCATGGCACCTTCTCGGCATCCTGGTACCACCCTTCGACGTTCGACGTGGAGGCCAGCGACCCCAGGAACGAGACGAGTGCCACCGCCGCGATCATGGCGATGAGCACCACGATCTGACGACCCAAGGGAGGCTTCACTGCGGGCGCAGCAACGGATTCTGATGTCATGTTGCGCACACTCTACGGCAGTCCGCGGGTGACTACCTGATGACCCGAAGGCCGCTCGCGCTCCTACGCGAAGAAATCGAGCCGAGAGACCAGGTAAGACACTTCGAGTTGCACGACGGCCACCACTCCCAATCCACAGAGCAGCGCGAGCAAGCGAATCGGTATGGCTCGCCGCCGCGCCGCCCACACGCTCGCTGCATAGATCGGCACGGGGAAGAGCACACCGAACCAGAGCCAGAAGACCCCGTTGGAGGTCACTCCGAGCCCCATGTTCTCGCGAGCTGCGCGCGGGAGTTCGATAAGATCCACGACGCCGCGAACGACGACCGAGGCATACAGTGCGGTGATTACTGCCGAGACGACCCAGGCGAGTACGCGTGCGGGCACGGGAAGCCTCCGATCAGTCGAGGAAGACGGGGAGCGGGGCGAGCACAATCAGGCCGGCCACGAGCCGCAGCAGGGTCGTACGCGGGGACTCACGGTGCATGAGCCAGACGGTGCCGCACCAGAGTAGCGGCGCAGCCGGCGCGCACCAGTGCACGATCTGCTGCGTGACCCCGAGGATCGGCTCCGCCCCGTGTACGAGAGCGGCCGCGACGTCGGCGGTGAACCTGGCCCAGCTGAACCACGCCCAGGTGTACACCGCGTAGATGCCGAGAATCACCCCGCTCAGGACCAGGGCGGGACTCGAGAAGAACGCGCCTCGGTCGGCTACGCCGGAGACACTCTCGCCGCGTGCCGGGGTCACGGCACATCCGAGATCAACGCCTCAATCGACGTGCGCTCGCCGGTGAAGAAGGGGGTCTCTTCGCGGACATGCCGTCGGGCGTAGGTGCCGCGGAACGCTCGCATCACATCGACGAGTCGGTGCAGGTGCTCCGCTTCCAGTGCCAGGATCCACTCGAAGTCACCGAGCGCGAAGGCGGAGACGGTGTTCGCAATCACGTCGGGGAATGGGCGCGCCGCGGCACCGTGATCGATGAGCAGGGCCCGGCGCTCGTCTTCTGGCAGCAGATACCACTCGTATGACCGGACGAAGGGGTACACCGTCAGGAACCTCGCGGGTGCGACGTCGCGCAGGTATGCGGGCACGTGGTCTCGGGAGAACTCGGCGGGTCGGTGCACACCGACGGCGCTCCACACCGGCGTGCTCGCGCGCCCCCACGCGGTCTTCCGGAAGGCGGCATACCGATTCTGCAGCGCGGTGATGCTCGGACCGTGCGTCCACACGAACCAATCGGCGTCCGCGCGCAGACCGGAAACGCGATACAGGCCGCGTACGGTCACCCCGTCATCGTTCGATGCCCACGCCTCGCGCGCTTCGCGGACCGCGTATGCGCGGTCCGCGAGCATGCCTGTCCGGTGTGCGAACACCGACCACATGGTGTAGCCGAAGGGTTCCTGCTCCGCTTTCGGCCCCGTCACGAGCGATCTCCGCGCTTCACGCGCCAGTTCGGGATCAGGCCGAACGCCATCCACAGGCCCAGCGCGTCGAGCAGCACACCACCGAAGAACAGCCAGAATCCCCACTCCTCGTAGGTGAAGGCGAGGCTCATCACATAGAAGCCTCCGAACACGAGCGCGGCCGAAACCAGGAAGCACAGCAGGTCGAACGCAGACATGCGCGGGTGGGGCGACGGTTCAAAGAGCGGCCGGGACGGGATGCGGTCTTCAGTGCCGGGTTCCCCAGACATGTGACTCCTCCTCGGTTACTTCATGCACAAACTATTCGTGCATGAATCTTAGTCTAGCCGATCCTCCACCAGCAGATTCGACCGCGGGTAGGGGATGATGGGGGCATGACGTCGACCGATCCGCTGTCCCTCGAGCGCCAGGTGTGCTTCGCGCTCACTGTGGCCTCCCGCAGCATCGTCGCGGCGTACCGCCCCGTACTCGACCCGCTCGGCATCACCCACCCGCAATACCTCGTCCTGCTCGCCCTCTGGGAAGAAGAGCCGCTTGCGCTCACCGAACTCGCCACGAGACTGCACCAGGAAGCGCCGACACTGTCACCGCTCGTCAAACGTCTTGAAGCACGCGGTCTCGTCGAACGACGCCGAAATACCGAGGACGAGCGTCGACTGGAGGTGTCCCTGACCTCGGCGGGAGCAGACCTGCGCAGGCGCGCCGAGCGCGTTCCCGCTGAAATGGCGTCCCGTCTCGGAATGAGCACCGCTCGGCTCGAAGAACTCCACGCAGCGATGCTTGAACTCATCGAAGCCAGCGAGCGTTCACTGCGGAACGATATGGGATCGACGCCGCGCGAGGCTTGACCTTACCGCGCGCGTGCCGCTGTAATAGCTGGGAAAACCACAGTTATCGCAAGGGGGACACCATGGGATTTTTCGCATTTATCATCCTCGGCCTCATCGCGGGCGCGATCGCGAAAGCCATCATGCCGGGCAAGCAGGGTGGCGGCTGGATCGTCACTTTGATCCTCGGCGTCGTGGGCGCTGTCGTGGGAGGCTGGCTCGGCTCGCTGCTCTTCGACGCGTCGCTTGAGGAGTTCTGGTCGCTCCAGACCTGGGCGCTCGCCATCGGCGGATCTCTCGTGGTCCTGCTGATCTGGGGACTCATTTTCGGCCGCAAGAAGGCGTGAGGGAGCGCGGCGAGTGCAGACATCCCCGTGTCACGGGCGTCTGCACTCGCCGCCGCCGGTCACTCCGCCCGATACCGTTCTTCGCCTCGCACGACCGTGGATCGCACCCGAGACGTCAGCATCGCGGCTGGAGCACTCTCGAGCGGGTTCACATCGAGCACGATGAAGTCGGCACTCAGTCCCACTCGAATGCGGCCGGCAGTCCGGTCCATCTCCCCCGCGTAGGCCCCGCCGGCGGTCAGCGCGATCAGCGCCTCGGCCGGAGTGAACGCGCGCTCCGGATGGTAGGGCTCTCGGTGAGGGGCCAGCGCCGATCCGCCGGTCAACGCGATGTACAGATTGGGCAGCGGTTCGTGCGGTGCGGTCGGTGCATCGGTACCGAGGGTGATCGGCACGCCCGCCGCGCGAAACTTGTGCCACGGGAAGCCGAGCTCTTGACGTTCGTCGCCGAGTTGTGCCTTCCAGTTGTCGAGCACCGCGGGGTCGGAGTGCACCGGCTGCATCGACGCCACCACCCCGAGCTCGGCCATGCGGGCGATGGTGTCATCGGCCACGCTCTCCAGATGCTCGATTCGGTGACGTCGCGCGCGCGGTCCGTTGACGCGGACGCAGTGGTCGACGACTTCGAGTGCGATCTCGCTCGTGCGATCCCCGATCGCGTGCATCGCGAGCTGCAGGCCAGCACGATCGGCGGCCTCGGCCACCGGCATGATGCGCTCCGACGTCCAGATCGGTTCGGCGTTCGTGCCGTTCGCGTACGGAGCGATCATGGTCGCCGTGCAAGCATCGATCGTGCCGTCCATGATGAACTTTACGCCGGCGACGCGTAGCCACGCCGCTTCCGGGCCCGCGGCGAGCGCGTCGCGCAAGTGCACGATGCCATCGATCCCGGCGAGGTCCTGGTCAATGTCGCCGCTGGGCTCGAGTATCCAGTGCGCCGTGATCGGGAACGGGAGTCGACCGTCTCGCGTGATGATGGCACGCAGCCCGGCAACCTCTGCAGCGGTCAACGACATCTCCGTGGCACCCGTCACGCCGACGGAGAGGTATGCGTCGAAGGCGCGATCCAGGGCTGCGATGATGTCGCTCTCAGTCGTCTGTGCGCTCAGGAACCCGCCGGCGTACTGCGTACCCGCGGTTTCGAGCAGCAGACCCGTCGCGCGGCCCGCCGCGTCTCGCACGATTTCGCCGCCCACGGGGTCGGGCGTCGACGCATCGATCCCCATCTCCTCCAGCGCGGCGGAGTTGACCCATACCGAGTGGAAGTCGTTGGCGTCGAGGTAGACCGGTATGTCGGGGAGCACCGCATCGAGCATCGCCGCGGTCGGCTGCCCCTCTGCGATCGCCCCGAACATCCAACCGCTACCGAGCACGCGATCGGCCGTCGGATCCGCCGCTCGTGCAGCGACGAGTCGCTGCTGGATCTCCACGAGCGACCCGCAGTCTCGCAGCAGAACGCGAGCGAGGGCGTCGCCGAAGCCGACGAGGTGGGTGTGCGAATCGATCACCCCTGGGCAGACGAACTGCCCGCCCAGGTCGATCTCGACCACCTGCGCGCCACCCGCGGTCTGGCCGACGGCTCTGCGCACCTCTTCGACTGAACCGACTGCGACGAAGTGTCCGTCGTCGACGGCGAAGGCTTCGGCGAGAGGCCCCGGCCGGCCGGCACTCTGGTCGGCCGTGAAGACGACGGCGTTGCGGTACAGCGTTGTCGTCATCGCTGCGGTCCATCCGCCTCGCCGGAGGCCGTTCGGGCTCCGGCGTGCTCATCAAGCGGGTACTCCGCAGACAGCGCGTCAATGGCCTCCGTCGACGGGATCTCCTCGGAGAAGTTCAGCTTCGGCACGGGCTTACGGAAGAACCCGGTCTTGAGAGCGAGAATCACGACGCCGATGGCGACCCAGATGCCGCCGATGATCCAGGTCAGACTCTCGAGCGAGGTCCACAGCCAGATGGTCAGCCCGAAGCCGATGAACGGGAGCAGTCCATAGCGGATCCACGCCCAGGCGGTGACGGGCTCGGTGCGCCCGCCCTTCGGGAAGAGGTAGGTGCGGATCACCGAGAGGTTGACCATCGCAAAGGCGGCGAGAGCTCCGAAGCTGATCATGAACGCCGCCTGTTCGAGACTGACGAAGAGGCTCGCGAGCGCGACGACGGAAACCGTGGTCGCCGCCACGACCGGGGTGCCGAAGCGCCGTGAGAGCTTGCCGAGGGGTTTCGGCAGAATCCCATCGCGACCCATCGAGTACAGGATGCGCGAGACGGCGACCTGGCCGGCGAGACCGGAACCGAAGCAGCCGGCAACGGTGATGATCACGAAGATGATGGCCAGTACGTCGCCGCCCACGTGGCTGAACAGCACGGCCCCCGCCGCGTTCAACAGGTCGTCCGAGGCGGTGCTCCAGTCAGAGAGATAGTACGCGCGCGCACCGACGTATGAGACGAAGATGAAGAGCAGTCCGCCGACGATCGTCGTCAGCATGATGGCGCGGGGAATATCACGGCGCGGGTTCTTCGCCTCTTCCGACAGCGTCGAGACAGCATCGAATCCGAGGAATGACAGGGCGAGCACGGCAGCGCCCGTGAAGATCGGGCTGTAGCCGGCCGAACCGGGGATGAACGGCTCGAGCAGCGAGGGGGCGTTGGGGTCGTTGATCGCGGCCTTGATGGCGAGGATTGCGAAGACGATCACCGCGGCGACCGAGACCACAACGATCACCGTGTTGATCTTCCCGACGAGCGAGATGCCGAGCACGTTGAAGATGAATACGCCGATGAGGGCGGCGAGCGTGAAGATCCAGCTCGGCACGCTCGGGAACTGCGTCCCGACGTACAGACCGAGGATCAGGAAGTTGATCATCGGGATGAACAGGTAGTCGAGCATAAGAACCCAGCCCGTGAGGAACCCGGTGGCGCCGCCGAACGCTTGCTGCGAGTAGGTGTACGCGGATCCGGCGACCGGGTAGCGCCGTACCATCGCCGCATAACTCCCGGCGGTGAATAGCATGACGACAAGGGCTACGACGTACGAGTCGACGAGATGGCCTTCGGTGAGCTGGTTGACGATGCCGTAAGTGGTGAAGACGGTACCGACCGCCATGTACGACAACCCGAAGAGGGTGAGGGTGAAGACGCCGAGGGTGCGTTTGAGATGCGCACCGGATGCTTGGCTCACGGGGAACTCCTGGAATACAGCGGCAGATGCCGATAGTGAGCAGCAGGATCCATCGTCGGATCGCGCCGGCAAAATGAACAACGTTCTTTTTAGCTTCACTAGGATAAGTCTTGAATGGGAACAAAGCGAGCCGTGATCGCATTTTCTTCGAATGCGGTACCGGCACTGGCGAAAGGACTTCGATGGCAGGCCAGAAGCGAAGAGGCGTCGGCAGGCCGAACGAGAACGTTCTCTCCCGCGTACTGATCGTCGAGACTGCGCTTGACCTGCTCGACCGTCACGGCCGCGACGGTTTCGGAATGCGAGATATCGCACACGAACTCGGAGTGCGCCCTTCGGCGCTGTACAACCACGTCTCCAGTAAGGATGACGTCTTCAAGGGCATTCGCGAGGTCATCGCTACCCGCATCACGGTCGCCCCGTTCACGACGCAGCGGTGGGATGAGGCGCTCAGAACCTGGGCGCGCTCCTATCGCGAAGTGTTCGCCAGCCACCCGCCCACCATCGCCCTGCTCGCGGTGATGCCGTTCGCGACCGACTCCGAGATCTTCACCACCTACGAACAGGTCATCGAGGCACTGCACCGCGAAGGGTGGGAGCGGTGGGAAGCGCTCAACATTCTCGTCGCGATGGAGTCGTTCATCCTCGGCTCCGCGCTCGATGCGGCGGCTCCAGCCGACCTGATGTCACCGGGCGATCGCGGGGATGTTCCCCAGTTCTCCGAGGCGTATGCCCAACGAGAGACTCGAACCACCGAGACCGGCGCGAGTCCGGCGGACCAGGCGTTCGAGTCGGGGCTGGACGTATTCATGATGGGCCTGCAGGCCCAGCGGGATGCGCGAGCAGGACGCGAAGAAGAGCGCCTCGCCCGACAGCGCAGACCGCAGTGACGCCGACCGCGATCTGGCGTCGGTCACTCCTGCACGTCGCCTTCTGCGTCGTTCCCGCCCTCGGGGTATGTTCCGACCGACGGTTTCATCGAGAGGAAGACAATGCTCGCGATCAGGCCGCCCCAGATGATCACGGCGGCGATGACGAAGCAGGTCACGGCGATGGCGCTCATCGTGCGCCTCCCTTCACTCCGAGTTGTGCATCGGTCGGCCACGCATCGAACTTGTCCGGATCGTGGCGCCAGCGGAGCTGGGGCAGCACGAAGGCCGCGATCAGCATGACGAGGATACATCCCCATCCGGCCGCCCAGAGATACCACGTGTCATACCCCTCGTAGCCGTTCTGAAGGAAGTCGATGATCTTCGCGATCAGCATGTAGCCCAGCACGAGCGGGGCGAGCACGGTAGTGAAGATCTGCCACAGGGTGCCCACCTTGAACGTCGAGACCGCACTGAGGTGACGGGCGAGCTCCGGGCCCTTCCGCTTGACCCACAGCACGATGACCGACATGCCGACCGCGGACCCGACGATACCGATCTGGTTCGACCACGCATCGATGGTGTCGAGCGCGGTGAGACCGGAGGTCGAGCCGAACAGCACCAGCGAGATCACGGCGAGAATGCTGCCGAAGCCAAGCACTGCCTTCGGCCTGCTCCAGCCGAACTTGTCGCGCAGCGAAGCGATGACGACCTCGAGGATCGAGATCAGTGAGGTGAGGCCCGCAAGCGTGAGCGAGCCGAAGAACAATGCCCCGAACCAGGCACCACCAGGCATCTGACTCACGATAGCGGGGAAGGTCATGAACGACAGCCCGACGCCCGTGAGCCCCTCGAGCTGCGAGACCGCAACGCCCTGCTGGAAGGCGAAGAAGCCCAGGGTGGCGAACACGCCGATACCTGCCAGCAGCTCGAAGGCCGAGTTACCGAAGGCGACCACGAGTCCCGCACCGGTCATGTTCGAACGCCTGCGACGGTAGGACGAATAGGTGATCATGATGCCAAACGCGACTGACAGGGAGAAGAAGATCTGTCCGTACGCGGCGATCCACACGTTCGGATCGGCGAGGGCGGCAAAGTCGGGCGTGAAGAATGCGTTCAGGCCGTCCATCGCCCCTGGCAGCGTCAGCGCGTACCCGACCAGGATCAGGAAGCCGACGATCAACAGTGGGATGAAGATGATGTTCGCGCGCTGAATGCCCTTCACCACTCCCGCTGCGAGGATGCCGAGCGTCACGACCCACGCGATCACCAGCGGGATCATCACGCCGGGCACGAAGTCCAGCGTGAACGGGCTCGCGGCCGTCTGCAGGTAGTCGCCGGTGAAGAAACCCGCGGTGTCATCGCCCCACCGCAGGTCGAAGGAGAACACGAAGTAGCTCGACGACCACGCTAGTACCGCGGTGTAGTAGATCGCGATGAACACGCAGATGGCCACCTGGAACCATCCGAGCCCCTCGCCCAGCTTCCCGCCGAGGCGTCTGAGCGCGAGCGGCACGGAACCTCTGAACCGGTGGCCGATGGCATAGTCCAGGAACAGGATCGGAATACCCGCGGTCACGAGCGCCACGATGTACGGGATCAGGAACGCCCCGCCTCCAGATTCGTAGGCGACGCCGGGGAAGCGCCAGATGTTTCCGAGGCCGACGGCGGAACCGAGCGCCGAGAGGATGAAACCGACCTGGCCCGTCCACTGCTCGCGCTCAGGGACCGCCGTCTGGGGGTCTGCTCGTGTCATCGGTTTCCTTCCGCCGGTGAGGGTGGCGTCACGGACGAGATCATCAACGACGTCAGACCCAGAGCGTAGTCTGTGCACGCACTGAAAGAAAGCTCATGGAACGCGGTGTCGGAAGTGCGGCCCCCCACTCGGGTGGGTTTCGCCCCCGTGCGGGGCGATCTCAAGATCTCATTTCGACGCCGTATCCGCGACACTGACCTCGAGTGCGAACTCCACCGGGGTCTTGCCGAAGAGCAGTTCACCAGCCGCCGCCGCGGCATCCTGAATGGCCGCGGCCGCGGCCTTCGCCTGGTCGAGCGGGGCATGAACGATGACCTCGTCGTGCAGGAAGAACGCGAGGTGCGCGCGTCGTGCGAACGCGGGGCCGGAGGCCGGGGCATGCACTCCGCCGGTCTCCGGGAGTCGTGCGAGCCGCAATCGGAGGTCGGCCATCCACGCGAGCGCCCACTCCGCCGCCGTGCCCTGCACGATGAAGTTCCGGGTGAAGCGCCCGAAATCGCGGGCCGCACGGCGGGCGCGGGTTTCGTCCGCCGAGGTCGCGGAGTTCCCCTGGGCGCGGGCCTGCAGGTCGGCCCACTCGGGTCCTGGCTCCGGCGACGAACGGCCCAGCCAGGTCGACACCACGCCCCCGCGCTCCCCCGCGGAGGCCGCCTCATCGACCATGCGCATCGCGTTCGGGTAGATCCGGCGGAGTCTCGGCACCAGGCGACCGGCGTCGCCGGTCGTCGATCCGTACATCGCCCCGAGCACCGCGAGCTTCGCCTCCTCCCTCGACTGCACCGCGCCGCTCTCGACGATGCCGGCGTAGAGGTCCTTGCCCTGTCCCGCGACCGCCATGGCACGGTCCCCCGACATGGCCGCGAGCACCCGCGGCTCGAGCTGGGCGACGTCGGCCGAGACGAAGGTCCACCCCTCATCGGCGCGGATCGCCGGTCTGAGCCTCCGCGGAATCTGGAGGGCGCCCCCGCCGCTCGACGCCCACCGCCCCGTCACCACTCCTCCGGGAACGTACACCGGCCGATACCGGCCATCGCGCACCCACTCGTCGATCCACGCCCACCCGTTCGCCGAGAGGAGCCGCGCGAGTTTCTTGTACTGCAACAGCGGTGCGATCGCGGGGTGCTCGTGCTCCATGAGTTCCCACTGCGAGGTGGAGTGCACGTCGATCCCCGCGCGGCGGAGCGCCTGCAGCAGCTTCGGCGCGGAGTCGATCGAGAGGCCCCGCACGCCGAGCGCCTCTTCCACACGCGTCGCGAGTTCCACCATCGCCGACGGTTTGGTGCCCGTCGCCGGGCGCGGGCCGAGCGCCTCGCTAAGCAGGCGGTCGTGCTCCGATGCGCTCCACGGGAGGCCGGCGGAACGCATCTCGGCCGCGATCAGCGCACCCGCCGATTCGGCGGCGAGCAGGATCCGCAGACGCCGCGCTTCCCCACCGCTCGAGGCGAGCGCTGCGCGCTGCCGCGCGAACTCATCGAGCGCCGCCCCCAGACCATCGGGCACTGTGACACGGTCTGCGCTCTCGACCTCGAGGTCGAACAGGGTCGCCGCCGGCGCTGCGACCTCGGGTTCCTCGAAGTCACGCCGCCACTCGTCCGCGGCCACGAGCGCCTGCCGGGTCCCCGTGTACTCGGAGCGCGCCAGGATCGCGTGGCACAGCCGAAGATCATGGCAGCGCGCCACCGTGACGCCGTCTGTCAGGAGGCTCGGCAACCAGTGCGCGGTGTCACTCCACACCCACCGGGGTGGGTGCGTTGTTTCGCGGTCGCTCACGTAAGTCGACAGCTCCTCGTGCGAGAGCTCGACCGGGTCGCCGGTCTGGCCATCCGCGCTCACATCGACAGCGCCGATGCCTCCGCTCGGCAGTACACCGACCACGCACCAGCCGGGGCGGGGGCGGTGTCCCCCTGAGTCAGAGGCGGGTGGCGCGATCACCTCTCCACCGTAGTCGCGACGTCTGACGCGCAACATCCTTACCACGTCGACATGCGCCGGATCTCCGCGGCGTAATCGTCCAGTATCCCGAGAATTCCCCCGTGCTGCCATACCCGCCCACGCGCCCGACCCGTGACTTCGGTCAGCACGCCGCGCTCGGCCAGGGCCTTGAGGGATCGCAGCGCAGCCATCTCCCCCAGCCCGAGCTCGCGGACGAGATACGTCGTATTGACGACGGGCTGGGCGACGAGAGCGGGCAATATCCGCCAGGCCGCAGCATCAGACCTGAGCCCCTGAAGCCTGCTTCGCGATTCCGATAGCTGAGCGGCGAGGTCGTCGACGAGCCGTATTCCACTCGTCGCGGCGATTCGGCTCGCACGCGCGAACTCGCGAACGATGGGACCTGCATCCCCCTCACGGAACGCTCCGAGCGCGGTGAAGTAGCGACCCACGTCGACGAGCAGTCCCGCCGAGATCGGCACCGCCGTTGAACCGACGAGACCCTTATTGCGCAAGATGGACTGCGCCAAGGCCCGCCCGGTGCGCCCGTTCCCATCAGGGAACGGGTGAATGGTCTCGAATTGGGCGTGCGCGACCGCGACCTGCACAAGTACCGGCACGTCCTCGCGCTTCGCGAAGCGCACGAGGTCGTGAATCGATTCCGAAATGCGGGTGTGGTGCGGTGCGACGAAGTCCGCCGTCCGGGGGCCGGCCTCACCTGGCCCGATCCAGACCTGCTCCGAGCGGTAGCACCCGGCGGCAGCAGGGTCAAAGCCTGGCTGGTGCAGCATGAGCGCCCGGTGCATCGCCAGAATCGAGTTTTCGCTCACCTCATCCGCGAGATCCAGGGCGGCTTCCATCGCCCGGACATTGCCAATCACGGTGAGCGCATTGTGCTTCTCGCCCTCATCGATCTCCGCGAGCGCGAGCTGCTTCGCCGAGGTGGTCAACTGCTCGATCTGCGAGCTCGAGGCCGACTCGGTCCGGAGGAGGATCGCCGTCATGGGCCCCAGCGCGGGACTGTCGGTGCCGAGGGCACGCTGTGCGTGACCGTCGAACTCCACCAGCCGACGCGTCGCATCTTCGATATCGGACGAGTCCTCCGCACCCAAGCGCGGCGACCAGCCACAGATCGATGCCGCGATCGAGGCCCGGTAGGAGCCGGTCTGCCTCGCCACCTCGGCCCGCGAGTGCATCTCGGGAGCACGCGGCCGCCAGTCGAGCGTCTCGAACGAGACGGGTTCGATCGGAATGCTGATGCGCTCGAGAGGTGTGGGCATGACCGAATTTTACCAACACTTAATGAGCTAAGTGTTGGTAAGCGGAATGTTATGTACGGATGCTTGAATCTCGCGCTCGCCCGCGAGCCACGAGAGGCCCGGTGTCGCAGCGATGCGCGAAAACCGGACCCCTCCAGAGTCCCACCGGGTGCGGTAGGAACTCAGCGACTCAGAAGTCCCAGTCCTCGTCCTCGGTCGCGACGGCCTTGCCGATAACGTAGGAGGAGCCCGACCCCGAGAAGAAGTCGTGGTTCTCGTCCGCGTTCGGCGAGAGCGACGAGAGGATCGCCGGATTGACGTCCGACATCTCCTTGGGGAACATCGGCTCGTAACCGAGGTTCATGAGCGCCTTGTTCGCGTTATAGTGCAGGAACTTCTTGACGTCCTCGGTCAGTCCAACATTGTCGTAGAGATCCTGCGTGTACTGCACCTCGTTCTCGTAAAGGTCGAACAGCAGCGAGAAGGTGTAGTCCTTGAGCTCCTGACGGCGCTCCTCGGTCTCGTTCTCGAGCCCCTTCTGGAACTTGTAGCCGATGTAGTACCCGTGCACGGCCTCGTCGCGGATGATGAGGCGGATCAGGTCGGCGGTGTTCGTCAGCTTGGCGTGGCTCGACCAGTACATGGGCAGGTAGAAGCCCGAGTAGAAGAGGAAGGACTCGAGCAGCGTCGAGGCGACCTTCCGCTTCAGCGGATCCTCTCCCTCGTAGTAGTCGACGATGATCTGCGCCTTTTTCTGCAGATTCGGGTTCTCCATGGACCAGCGGAACGCGTCGTCGATCTCCTGCGTCGAGGCGAGCGTCGAAAAGATCGAGGAGTAACTCTTCGCGTGCACCGACTCCATGAACGCGATGTTGGTGTACACCGCCTCCTCATGTGGTGTGATCGCGTCCGGAATCAGCGATACCGCGCCGACCGTGCCCTGGATCGTATCGAGCAGGGTCAGGCCGGTGAACACGCGCATAGTGAGGAGCTGCTCCTCAGGCGTAAGCGTGTTCCACGACTGCACGTCGTTGGAGAGCGGCACCTTCTCGGGCAGCCAGAAGTTGTTCACCAGGCGGTTCCAGACCTCGAGATCCTTGTCGTCCTGGATCCGGTTCCAGTTGATCGCCTGAACAGCGTGGCCCAGCTTGAAGTTCATCGGCTCCCTTTTTCTCCGCTCGCGTCGGATCACCGTCGTGGAACACCACGGGGTGACCGAGAAGCACCGTCTATGAGATTTCATCCGTTCCGGCCACGACAGGCCGGGGACGAACCACCTCAAACTCTACCCGGTTCCCTCGCGAACCGCGCCCACCACTCCGCAGTCGACGAATACTAGATCTAGTGCCCGAGCGCCCACAGCACCGCAACATGGTGTGGGTATGACGGAAAGGGCGACCCCGATCGGGATCGCCCTTTCACGCCTGCTCGCAGTCGTTACAGCATGCAGCTGACGCACTCTTCCATGTCCGTTCCTTCGAGCGCGAGCTGACGGAGACGGATGTAGTAGATCGTCTTGATGCCCTTGCGCCACGCGTAGATCTGCGCCCGGTTGATCTCGCGGGTCGTCGCGGTGTCCTTGAAGAACAGCGTCAGCGAAAGACCCTGGTCCACGTGCTGCGTCGCCGCCGCGTACGTGTCGATGATCTTCTCGGGACCGATCTCGTAGGCGTCCTCGTAGTACTCGAGGTTGTCGTTGGTGAGGAACGGGGCCGGGTAGTAGACGCGGCCGAGCTTCCCCTCCTTGCGGATCTCGATCTTCGACGCGATCGGGTGGATCGAGCTCGTCGAGTTGTTGATGTACGAGATCGAGCCGGTCGGGGGCACCGCCTGCAGGTTCTGGTTGTAGATGCCGTACTGCTGCACGCTCGCCTTGAGCTCGCGCCAATCGTCCTGGGTCGGGATGTCGACGTTCGACGAGGCGAACAGCTCGCGCACGCGCTCGGTCGCCGGCTCCCAGGCCTGGTCGGTGTAGGTGTCGAAGAACTCGCCAGACGCGTACTTCGAGTCGGCGAAGCCCTCGAACTGTTCGCCCCGCTCCTTCGCGATCTGGTTCGACGCGCGCAGAGCGTGGAACAGGATCGTGTAGAAGTAGATGTTCGTGAAGTCGATGCCCTCTTCCGACCCGTAGTGGATATGCTCGCGAGCGAGGTACCCGTGCAGGTTCATCTGGCCGAGGCCGATGGCGTGCGACTTGTCATTGCCGTCCTCGATCGAGCGGACCGAGGAGATGTGGCTCATGTCGCTCACGGCGGTGAGGGCGCGGATCGACAGCTCGACGCTCGAGCTGAAGTTCTCGCCGTCCATCATCATGGCGATGTTCATCGACCCGAGGTTGCAGGAGATGTCCTTGCCGATGAGGTCGTAGCCCAGGTCCTCCGTGTAGGTGGTCGGGGTGTTGACCTGCAGGATCTCGGAGCACAGGTTCGACATGTTGATGCGGCCCTTGATCGGGTTCGCCCGGTTCACGGTGTCCTCGAACACGATGTACGGGTACCCGGACTCGAACTGCAGCTCGGCGATGGTCTGGAAGAAGTGGCGCGCGTTGATCTTCGTCTTCTTGATCCGCGAATCGTTGACCATTTCGTAGTACTTCTCGGAGACCGAGATGTCGCCGAAGGGCACTCCGTACACGCGCTCGACGTCGTACGGCGAGAAGAGGTACATGTCCTCGTTCTTCTTCGCGAGTTCGAACGTGATGTCGGGGATCACGACGCCGAGCGAGAGCGTCTTGATGCGGATCTTCTCGTCCGCGTTCTCGCGCTTGGTGTCGAGGAAGCGCATGATGTCGGGGTGGTGCGCCGACAGGTAGACGGCACCGGCGCCCTGACGCGCGCCGAGCTGGTTCGCGTAGCTGAAGCTGTCTTCCAGGAGCTTCATCACGGGGATGATGCCGGAGGACTGGTTCTCGATCTTCTTGATCGGGGCGCCGGCCTCGCGAACGTTCGAGAGGAGCAGCGCGACGCCTCCGCCGCGCTTCGACAGCTGCAGCGAGGAATTGATGCCGCGCGAGATCGACTCCATGTTGTCCTCGATGCGGAGGAGGAAGCAGGAGACGAGTTCGCCTCGCTGCGCCTTGCCGAGGTTCAGGAAGGTGGGGGTCGCCGGCTGGAAGCGGCCGGAGAGGATCTCGTGGACGAGACCTCGGGCCAGATCCTGATCGCCCTGCGCCAGGCCGAGAGCGACCATCACGACACGATCCTCGAATCGCTCGAGGTACCGCTTGCCATCGAACGTCTTCAGCGCGTACGAGGTGAAGAACTTGAACGCTCCGAGGAACGTCGGGAAGCGGAACTTCAGCGCGAACGCCTCGTTCGTGAGCCGCTCGATGAAGTCGACCGAGTACTGCTCGATGAGCTCGCGCTCGTAGTACTCGTTGTCGAGCAGGTAGCGCATCCGCTCCTCGAAGGAGTGGAAGAACACCATGTTCTGGTTGACGTGCTGGAGGAAGTACTGCCGAGCGGCCTCACGGTCCTTATCGAACTGGATCATGCCGTTGGCGTCGTACAGGTTGAGCATCGCGTTCAGCGAGTGGTAATCCATGTCGCTGACCTTCGACGAGTCGAGGCCCGGCTCAGTCACGAGAGTTTCCAAAACTGTTCCAATCCTTCTCGAACGGCGATGACGTCGTCCGGTGTTCCAAAGAGTTCGAATCGATAGAGGTGCGGGACTCCGCACTTGCGAGCGATGATGTCTCCCGCGATGCCGTACGCATCGCCGAAATTCGTGTTTCCCGCCGCGATCACCCCGCGGAGGTGACGGCGGTTGCGCTCATCGTTGAGGAAGCGGATCACCTGCTTCGGCACGGCCTTCGTTTCGGGTCCGCCGCCGTAGGTCGGAACGACCAGGACGAACGGTTCGTCGACCAGGAGGGGATCCTCGCGCGGATAGAGGGGGATCCTCGCCGCCGGACGCCCGAGCTTCTCGATGAAGCGGTGGGTGTTGCCCGATGCGCTCGAGAAGTAGACGAGATCCACCATCCGCACCTCCGGTCGAACAGGACCGGGAGGCGACTCGGGGTGCGTGTGCATCGAATCGTCTCCCGGCGGAGGACTAGTCGGCGAGGCGGCCGGCGAGCTCCGAGATCTTATCGGGGCGGAAGCCCGACCAGTGCTCGTCGTCGGTGACCACGACCGGTGCCTGGAGGTACCCCAGACCCTTCACCGTCTCCAGTGCCGTCTCGTCTTCCGAGAGGTCGATCACGTCGTACTCGATGCCCTTGCTATCGAGCGCTCGGTACGTCGCCGTGCACTGCACGCATGACGGCTTCGTGTACACCGTGGTTGCCATTTCACGCCCTTCGATCAAAACCGGTGCGCCCCGTCCGAGGCACTACATATAGTGAACCACACGAGAGGCGACCACAAGATGCTGTAGTTACACCCCTGTAGTTTTTCACGCGATTTCCACCGCGATCACCCCTCATCTGGGGAGAACTTTCGGCGAGATTCTGCCGCTCACCCTCACTTATCCACAACGTCGGGAGGGGGGAAGAAATTTCCTCCACCGATGCCTCTCGGCGTGTCGCGAGCGCGGGTGCGCGGGGCTGCCTGCGGGGCCGGGATCGGTGCGAGCGGCCTACTCGTGGTGGTAGGGACGCCCCGCTGAGATCTCCTGCGCGCGGTACAGCTGCTCCGCCACGATGAGGCGCACGAGCTGGTGGGGGAACACGAGGCGTGAGAGGCTCCAGACGAGGTTCGCGCGCTCGCGCACGCGCTCGTCCACCCCGTAGGCGCCGCCGATCACGAGCGACACTCGCGCCGACCGGTCGAAGGCCTGCTGCAGTGACCGCGCCAGTCCGGGCGAGGCGAGGTTCTCCCCGCGCTCATCGAGGAGCACCGCGAAGTCGTCGCGGTCGATCTTCGCGAGGAGACGGTCGGACTCCTCGCTCCGAGCGGCGTCGGCAGCACGGGACGAGTGCGGCAGCAGCGCCCAGGAGACGTCGAACGGCTTGCGCAGCCGCTGTTCGTAGCGGCCGATGCCCTCGGCAACCCAGCGCTCATGCTTCTTGCCCACAGCGAGGATCCTGACCGACATACGTTCATCATCTCAGGCCCGGGGCCGCATCGGGCGACGGCGGGGTGGCAGGATCCCCGATTTCACCCGGCGCGCCCGCACATGCAGCGGCCGTTGGCTGTGGGATTCTTGTACCCATGGGTCACCTCATCTACGGCAGCGGCATAGAGTACGACATCGAAGACCGCACCCTCGCCCACGCCAAGGTCGCGATCGGCATGAAGCTCCGTCGCGGCGAGGCGTTCTTCGTCAGCTGGCCCAACCCGGTCTCCAAGGGCAGCGGACGCGTCTCGATCTGGCTCTCCCCGCACATTCCGCTGGTCTTCCGCTTCGCGGGGAGCCGCGTCCCTGAACTCAATCAGACCTGGGTTAACGTGCTGCACGACCTCTCGAACACGTCTCGCGGCCTCGTGCTGCTCACCGAGAAAGAGGCGGAAGCCTACGCTGCTCAGCGCGCCCAGGAGGGCGCGCAAACCCAGTTCGAGTAATCAACGACCGAGCCACCACAGAATCGAGGACGCGCGTGGGGAAGCTGCACTACGGACACGGACAGACATTCGCGTTCGACGATCGTACGCTCGCGCATCTGCGCTCCGTCATCGTCGTGAAGCTCACGCTCCAGGAGAGCGTCGTCTTCACCTGGGACGACGCCGGGCAGCGCCGGACCATCTGGTTGCACCCGTCGATTCCGGTAACCTTCGAGTTCGACTCGACGGATAACCAGGACATCAATCACCGCTGGCTCGAACAGCTCACCGGCCTCGCCAACGGACGCGGCGGACTCGTGCTCACGCCGGAACCGGCGGCAGACCCTCAAGACGACGCCTAACCCAGCCCGCGGGCTGCGAGCGATCAGCTCGGCGGATCGAAATTGACCGGTGTCGACGGGATGTGCTCGGCCGTCTGCGAGACGGACACGTCCTCACCCATCACCGAGCCACCGGCCCGCCGGTCTCCACCAGCATCACCGTCGTCGACTGCGGATTCCGCCGTTGCCGGACCCTGGGGGGTCGCGCCGCCCTCGTCGGCCCAGTCAGCCCCGGTCTCATCCGACCGTGCCGGGTCACTCGTCGCATCGGGATCTCGACGATCCCCATCATGCTCGATCATGAGGTTCCTCCTTGTTTCTTCAGGTGCTCTTCCGACCGCGCGGGCTCGGTAACGATCCCTCAGGGATCAGTGCTCGCGCAGCAGCTCGATGAGCTCGTCTTTCCGCAGATCCGAGTATCCGCTGAGTCCGAGCTCCTTGGCACGCTCGCGCAGCTCGGGGACGGTGCGATCCTCGTAATCCTCGGCCGCACCCCCGCGCTTGCCGACGCTCCCTCGGCCGTCACGCGCTGCGGCGTTGGCGATCCTCGCCGCCTTCTCCTCGGACGCCCCCTCATCGGTCAGACGCTCGTAGAGTTCGGGGTCCTTGATGGACGGATTCTGCTTCGCTGATTGCTTCGCCACGACATCACCTCCGGACCCCCAAAGTAACGAGATCCTCGGCGACGAGAACACCCCTCGACAGGTGCCCCGAACCCCGATAGTCTTTCTGCTTTCGCGGAGACGGACCCTCAGTCTTCGCGGATCGACGCCAGGTATTCGCCGATGCGCCCGATCGCCTCGGTCAGCACCGGCACCGCAGGCAGGGTCACGAACCGCAGGTGATCAGGGGTCGGCAAGTTGAAGCCGCGCCCGTTCGTCACGAGCACGTGCGTCGCCCTGAGGAGGTCGATCACGAATGCCTGATCGTCGGCGATCGGGTACCGCTGCGGGTCGAGACGCGGGAACAGATACATCGCCCCTCCGGGCATTGCGCAGTCGACACCCGGAATCTGCGTGAGCAACCGGTGCGCCGCGTCTCGCTGCTCGCGCAAACGGCCACCGGGTGCGCACAGCTCGGCGATCGAACTCCCGCCCGCTTCTCCGCCGAGCGCGACGGGGATCGCGTACTGCGCCGGCACATTCGAGCACATGCGCATGTTCGCGAGCAGAGTAAGACCCTCCAGGAAGTCGCGCGCACGATCCCGGTCTCCGCTCACCGTGACCCAGCCCGCGCGGTAGCCCGCAACCCGCTGCGCCTTCGAGAGCCCGCTGAACGTGAGGCAGAGCGTGTCGGAGACGTGGAGCGCGGCGTGTTCGTGCACCGCGCCGTCGTACAGGATCTGCTCGTAGATCTCGTCGGCCATGAGCACGAGGCCATGACGCTCCGCCAGCGCAGCGAACCCGCGCACCAGCTCGGCCGAGTACACGGCCCCCGTCGGGTTGTTCGGGTTGATCAGCACGATCCCCTTCGTGCGATCGGTGACGAGACGCTCGATCGCCTCGAGATCAGGCATCCAGCCGTTCGACTCGTCGCACGGATAGTGCACAGCGTGCCCGCCGGACAGCGTCACCTGCGCCGTCCACAGCGGATAGTCGGGCGACGGTACGAGCACCTCGTCGCCGCTGTCCACCAGCGCCTGCAGCACCAGCGAGATCATCTCGCTCACGCCGTTGCCGATGAACACGTCGTCCTCGGTCACGTCGGCGACGCCCTCGTCACGGTAGAACTGGGCAACCGCCTGCCGCGCCGCGGGGATTCCGCGCGAATCGCTGTAGCCCTGCGCCGTGGGCAGCACCTGGCGCAGTTCGTCGACGATCTCGGGCGGCGCCTCGAACCCGAAGGGCTCGGGGTTGCCGATGTTCAGTTTCAGGATCTCGTGACCGTCACGCTCGAGACGCTGCGCCTCCTGCAGGATCGGACCGCGCACGTCGTAGCGCACCCCGCTGAGCTTGCGTGACTGAGTAATCGGACGCATGCACTGATTCTGGCACTCCCTGGTCGACTCGCCCAAACGCCTGGTCCGCCATGGGCGATGGACCTCGAGCGTCGCAGACACGGGTGTCGATGTCCGATGGCAGCCGCTCTTTCCCGCCACACCGTCCATTCAGCAGGCAGCAGAGACGGTGGACCGCCGTAAGCTGAAAGACAGTGACATCGGCAACTACCGGGGAGACAGCATGCGAAGCGTCTGGGAGCGCGCAGGGATGGTGGCGTTGGCCATCGCGTTGACGGCGAGCGCAGTTGGGTGCGCGAGCCTCAGCCCGTCCGTCGATGACGACGCCGAAGCCGCCCCGGCTCAGACCTCGTCCGCGGAGCAGCTCCTCGAAGGCGGGTGCAAGACGGTGAACTCCGAGTGGGGATTCGCCTTAGAACCCTGGGCGGCACTCGAAGCCGACACCCAGAGCCAGGATTTCGCGCAGAAGCAGACGGAGCACCAAGCCGTGATCTCTGCCTTGCAGGACATTGCTGACCGTGTCGAGGCCCCCGAGCTGCGAACAGCTCTGGACGCATCGATCAGTGCGCATCAGCAGTACGCCGACACCATCTGGCCCGGCTTGAACGAGGTTCCGGAAGGGTACGCGGTCGATCTCGAGGATCCCACGAACCTCTTGGTCATTCTGGGGGAGCAGCGAACCGCATTTGAGCAGCAGATGTCAGATGCAGATGTGCAGCGGTACGATCTGTGCGGTCCGATGCAGAGCGGCCAGACCGCCGCGCAGGCGTGCGAGATAGCCAACGGGGACTGGGTCGACGGGGGCGAGGTGTTCAGCGACGCCGCCAACCTCGCGGCCGACGGCGACGTGGCCGCGGCGCAGCGTCAGGCAGCCGACGGACTGGCGCAGCTCAAAGCCGCCCTGGTACAGGTGACCGACCCCGAGGCCCATACGGAGATGGCGCGCATGTACGACGCGTACGAGACATACTCCGAGGACGTGGTCGCGACGTTGCTCACGGAGGAGCAGGCGCTCGAGCTTTCCCCTGAAAAGCTTGATGCGTATATCGCTCAGGCCGACGCGGACTTCACCGTTTGGGACGAGGCGCTGACTGCAGGTGAGGAGCGCCTGTCCGCCTACTGCAGCAGGTGACGTCAGCCACCCCGGACGCTACGTTTCCAGGGCCGATTCCATGCGCTCGAGCTTGCCGTCCAGCTCACCGGTGTATCCGGGGCGGATGTCGGCCTTCATCACCAGCGAGATGCGGGACCCGAACGGCGCCACCGCCTCCGTCGCGCGCTTCACCACGTCGAATACCTCGTCCCACTCCCCCTCGACGGTCGTGAACATGGCGTCAGTGCGGTTGGGCAGCCCGGAATCGCGGACCACCTGCACGGCAGCGGCGACGGCGTCGTGCACGGAGCCGTCCGCCCGGCCCGTTCCAGACGGGGCGACGGAGAATGCGAGCAGCATAGGGAATCCCTTCGGGTCACGGACGGTCTTGCCACCAGAGTACGGGCAGCCCGACCACCCGGACGAGATCGTTACTTCGCGGCGACCGCCACCGACTCGGTGCGCGTCTGCGCGGGGCGCGGGGCGAAGCAGAGCGTGAGCAGCAGACCCACGACGATGGCGGAGACCGGCAGGATCAGCGACTGGGCCATCGCGATCCCGAACCCCTCGCGGAGCGCCTCGGGAAGCTGCCCGGCAGCTTCCCCTGGCCCGCCGGCGCCGGCGCCGAGCTGCGCCGTGATGCGCCCCTCCATGAGCGCCGCTACTCCAGCGGCGCCCAAGACAGCGCCCACCTGACGGCCAGTGTTGTACACCCCTGATCCGGCCCCGGCCAGCGATCGGTCGAGGCTGAACGTCGTGATCGACGCGAGCGGCCCCCACATGAACGCGTTGCCGAACCCGAGTACGGCGCTCGGCACGAGCATCCAGAGCACCGGGACCTGCACCCACATCATCGCCCCGTAGCCGACGAGACCGATCGCCATGAGCGCGAGCCCGACGGTCGAGACGCGGCGCGCATCGTGAGCGTCGATGTAACGGCCGACGGGGCGAGCCATCGCCACTGACACGACCGCCATCGGCACGAGCATGAGCGCGGCGCGGGTCGGGGTGAGGCCGTCCACCAGCTGGAAGTAGAACATGATCGGCAGTCCGAGCGCCGTCACCGTCGCGCCCACCGTCACGATCGTCGCCGAACCGACCGAGAAGTTGCGGTTGCGGAACAGGGAGAGCGGCATCAACGGCTCACCCCGCTGCACCCGCTGCCACAGGACGAACAGCGCCAGGAAGACGGCACCCGCAGCGATCAGCATCCACACCGTGATGGGCCCCCAGATGCGACCCCAGTCGAAGGCCTCGCCCTCCTGGATCCCGAACACCACCAGAAACATGCCGACTGCGCTGAGCAGCACACCGAGCAGATCGAAGCGGTGCGCGCTCGTCTCGAGCTTCGGCACATACTTCAGTGCGAGCACGAACGCGACGACACCGACCGGCACGTTGATGAAGAAGATCCACTCCCACCCGAACCCGTCGAGCAGGAAGCCGCCGAGGATCGGGCCGACGAGCGTCGCCACCCCGGCAGTGACGCCCCACACCGCCATGGCGGAACCGCGCTCGCGCGGGCCGAAGATCCGGGTGATGACCGCCATCGTCTGGGGGGTCATGAGCGCGGCACCGAGCCCCTGGAACACGCGCGCGACGATCAACGTCGTGATGTCGCCAGCCAGCCCGCAGGCGAGCGAGGACACCGTGAAGACCGTGAGACCGATGAGGTAGACCCTCCGCTGGCCGAAGCGATCGCCGAGCCGCCCCGTGATCAGCAGCGGAACCGCGTACGCAAGCAGGTACGCGCTCGTCGCCCACAGCGTCGCCGTCAGCGAAGCGCCGAGTCCGCTCATGATCGAGGGGTTCGCGACGGACACGATCGTGGTGTCCACCAGGATCATGAAGAACCCGATCACCATCGCCCAGAGTGCGGCCCACGGCCTGATGGGAGCGCTGTTCACAGACATCGACGACCTCTCTCATTCGGGGCGCCCGCGCGCCCCGTGACCCGACCGGCGCGTCGGGACCCAGACAGCATACGCCCGGCCACTGACGTTTCGACGCGGCGCCGAGAACGGACCCTTCAGCCACCTCGGCACCGTCGGCCGCCGCCCCGCGGATGTCGGTGGTGCGAAGTAGACTGGTGGTCATGGCTGAATCCCTGCGCGTCGCATCCGTGAACGTCAACGGCATCCGTGCCGCGTACCGCAAGGGCATGGCCGACTGGCTCGCCTCGCGCGACGTCGACGTGCTCGCGCTCCAGGAGGTCCGCGCCGACGACTCCCACGTCGAGGAGCTGCTGGGCGACGACTGGCACATCCTCCACGTCCCGTCGCTCGCCAAGGGGCGCGCAGGCGTCGCGATCGCGAGCCGTGTCGCCCCGCTCGCGCACCGAGTGGGTCTCGGCGCGGACGACGCGCAGGATCGCATCCAGTCGGCGGGCCGCTGGCTCGAGGCCGACTTCGCGTTCGGCGACGACACCATCACCGTCGTCAGCAACTACACGCACTCCGGTGAGGCTGATACGCCCAAGCAGGAGGCGAAGTGGGCCTTCCTCGAGGCGATGACCGAGCGCATGCGCGAGCTCTCGCACTCCTCCCATGTCGCCATCGTCGGCGACTTCAACGTCGGCCACCGCGAGCTCGACATCAAGAACTGGCGAGGCAACCGCAAGAAGAGCGGCTTCCTGCCCGGCGAGCGCGCCTACTTCGATCGCTTCTTCGGCCCCCGCGGCGAAACGGTGCAGGGCGTCGACGAGTCAGAGGGCGAAGGGCTCGGCTGGGTCGACGTCGGTCGCACCTGGGCCGGCGAGGTCGAGGGCCCCTACACCTGGTGGTCGAACCGGGGGCAGGCCTTCGACAACGACACCGGCTGGCGCATCGACTACCACGTCGTCACCCCGGCGCTCGCCGAGCGCGTCGTCGACTACCGGGTCGACCGCTACCCCTCATACGACGCACGCTGGTCCGACCACGCGCCAGTCGTCGTCGACTACCGCATCTGAGCGGTGCTGCGCCGGAACGGCGCGATCCTGATCTCTCATCTGCCCCGAACCAAGGAACCACTGTGAGCACCACCGGCAAGCCCGTCATCTTCTCCGGCATGCAGCCCTCCAGCGACTCGCTGCACCTCGGCAACTACATCGGCGCCCTCTCGCAGTGGACGCGCATGCAGGAGGACTACGACGCCTACTTCTGCGTCGTGAACCTGCACGCGATCACGGTGCCGCAGGATCCGGCAGCACTCGCCGAGCGCACCCGCCGCACCGCTGCCCAGTACATCGCCGCCGGCATCGACCCCGCCAAGTCGACGCTGTTCGTGCAGTCGCACGTGCCCGCGCACGCCGAGCTCGCCTGGGTGCTGAACACCCTCACCGGCTTCGGCGAGGCGAGCCGCATGACCCAGTTCAAGGACAAGTCGCAGCGGTACGGGTCAGACGCCAGCTCGGTCGGCCTCTTCACCTACCCCGTACTCATGGCCGCCGACATTCTGCTCTACCAGACCGATGTCGTCCCCGTCGGCGAGGACCAGCGGCAGCACATCGAGCTCACCCGCGATCTCGCGATCCGCTTCAACTCGCGCTTCGGCGACACGTTCGTGGTGCCCGAAGCGCAGATCCAGAAAGGCACCGCGAAGATCTACGACCTGCAGGACCCGACGTCGAAGATGTCGAAGTCCGCAGACAGTGAAGCCGGGCTCATCAAGGTGCTGGACCCCGCCAACGTCACGAAGAAGAAGATCATGCGGGCGGTCACCGACGCGGGCGACACGATCCGCTTCGACCGCGAGGAGAAGCCCGGGGTGTCGAACCTCCTCACCATCCACTCGGTGCTCACCGGCCGGTCCGTGGACGACCTCGAAGAGGAGTACACGGGCCAGCTCTACGGGCACCTCAAGAAGGGGCTCGCCGAGATCGTCGAGTCGACGTTCGCCCCCGTGCGCACTCGTACCGAGGAACTGCTCGCCGACCCCGCGGAGCTCGACCGCCTCCTCGCGGGCGCGGCGGATCGCGCGAACGAGGTGGCGTCCGCGACGCTCGACCGAGTGTACGACGCCGTCGGGCTGCTGCGCCGGTAGGGCGCACACGGTCCGGGGTGCGGCGTTGCGCGCCCCGGACCGGGGCCGGGGCCGCCGTTCGGTGTACGGTCTCGCATGCTATTCGTGGCTCATTCCATGCGCAACGCGCCACCGAATAGACGTCAACGAGCGATGCGGCGAGCGCACTGCTCGCGGCACGTGAGCGACAGCGAGTTATTCACAACCCTGCGCGAAAGCCGGCGCTTCGACAGGGACTCGATCAGACTGAAGCCATGTCGCGCCGGCCCGCACCGCTTCCGCCCTCGCTCGGGAGCGTCTTCACGACGGCCGAAGCCCTGGCGGCGGGAGTGGGACGGGGTCGCCTGCAGGGAACCGATCTCGAGCGACTCATCAGAGGGGTGTATCGGATCAGGCCGTTCCCCCACCGTATCCAGGAGGAACACCCCTCGGCGGCATGGAGACGACGCCAGTGGGAGCGCATCAACCTGCTCGTGTCATCCCTGCCGCACCACACCTTCTTCTCCGGCACCACAGCGGCCGTGATCTGGGGAGCCCCCGTGCCGCCCGCGACCACCGACGATCTCGAAGTGGGGGCCTTCGCGCCTCGTCGTCCACCGCGCAAACTCGGCATACACGGCACCACCTACCGAGAACACCTCGTGACGGTGACGATTCACCGCGGGCTTCGGGTCGTGACCCCGGCCTCACTGTGGTGCACTCTCGGTCCACGCCTCAGCCGGGACGAACGGGTGGCGCTCGGCGACTCGCTCATCCATGAAGCGCGAGTCCCCGGCACCCGTCGACTCGAAGCTCCGGCGCTCACAACCGTGACCGAGTTTGCCGCCACCATGAGTCGCGGTCGCCGCCCCGGAATCGTTGCACTCCGGGAAGCACTCCCGCTGCTCTCAACACAAAGCGCCTCGCCTCCCGAGACGCATCTGCGGCTCCGCTGCCGAGAATGGGGCCTCCCGCGCCCCGAACTCGACTTCGATGTGAGGAACGCACACGGTCGTCTGCTCGGGGCGTCGGAGCTCGCATTTCCCAAGTTCCGGGTCGCCCTTGAATACGAGGGGGACCACCACCGCACCAGCGTCCGCCAATGGAATCGAGACATCGAGAAGCAGCAGGCATACGCCGCAGCAGGCTGGACGATGATCCGCGTCACGGCCCGCATGCTCTACCGCGAACCGGACCGACTTCGAGCGGCCGTCGCCACCGCACTCCGAGCACGAGGCTGGAGTCATCCGGGCTAGGTTCGGCGGGCCACGGCGGACACCGGCCGATCAGTGGAGGATTCCGCACGCAATTCATGGGACATAACCTGCGAAACCCTCCACTGAAGCGGGCGGGCCGTGCCCGCTCGGTCAGAGTCGGCTTACGGCACCAGCACGGCGCGGCCCTGCACGCGCCCGTGGTGCAGGTCGTCGAAGGCCTGCAGGGCGTCGTCGAGCGGATAGCGCACGACCTCCACGCCGATCTTCCCCGCACGGGCGAGTGCGATCGCCTGCCGCATGTCGGAGCGCGTGCCCCCGTAGGCGCGCTCGATGTTGACGCCCCACGGCAGCGGAGTGCCGCTGCCTGCCACGTACTCGAACGCACCGTTGCCGAGCCCGACGAAGCGGATCGCGCCGCCACCGGCGACGACGGCGAGCGCGAGGTCGACGGTCGGCTGCACTCCGACGAAGTCGAAGACCACATCCGCGCCGCGGCCGCCGGTCTCGGAGAGGATCCGCTCAGCGGCGGAGCCGTCGCTCTGCAGGGCGAGGTCTGCCCCGTGAGACTCTGCGTACTTCAGCTTCTCCGCGTCGGTGTCGAGGGCGATGATCCGCGCGCCCGTCGTGGCGGCGAGGATCTGCAGCGCCATGTGTCCGAGCCCGCCGAGTCCGATGGTGACGACGGTCGCGTCGCCGACGAGGCGGTCGCGGACGGTGTTGATCGCGTGGATGGGCGTGAGTGCAGCGTCGGCGAGGGGCGCAGCGTCGACGGGGTCGAGGTCGCCGAGCGGATCGAGGTGGTGCGCCTTCACGGCGATGTAGTCGGCCATGCCGCCGGGCGATCCGATGCCGGGCGAGAGGGGGGCGAGTGCATCGCGGGGGTACGCCACCTCGCACTGGTTATCGCGCCCGGCAAGGCACTCGCGGCACTGCCCGCACGCGAGGATGAGCGCGACGAGTGCGCTGTCGCCGGCTTTCCAGCCGGTGACATCGTCGCCGATCTGCTCGACGGTGCCGGCGACCTCGTGGCCGAGGGTGCTGCCGATGAGCGGGTTGTCGTCGCCCATGCCGATGATGGCGATGTCCGAGTGGCAGAGACCTGCACCGCCGACGCGGAGCAGTACCTCGTCCGGCTGGATCTCGGGCTTCGGCTTCTCCTGCAGCTCAACGGTGTCGTTCTTCACGTAGGTCACTGCGCGCATGAGATCTCCTGTCTCAGTCGGCTCCGACGGTGGGCGTCGGAGCGGTCGTACAGGGCGTCGGATCGGCGTCCTCCCTCCAGGCTACTCCCGTGAGGAGCGACCATCGGACCGATCGGGATGGACGTTGAGGGCTCGACGCATCTCGTCTCGGGTGACGGGGCGTGTGCCCGCGAATCTCGCATCGTTGCGCAGTTCTTTGACGAGCGAGACGCCGAGGAGGGACACGATCACGGTGAACGGGATCGCGGAGAGGATCGCGGCCTGCTGGAGCGCCTGGAGCCCTCCGACGATGAGCAGCACGATCGCGCACACGCCGGTGAGCACCCCCCAGATGCCGAGCACGGTCTTCGTGGGTTTCAACGTGCCGCGGGACGTGAGGGAGCTGAGTACGAAGGTATTCGAATCTGCGCCGGTGACGAAGTACAGCACGACCATGATCACAGTAAGGATTGAGGTGATCGTCGAGAGCGGCAGTTCGGCGAGCAGCGCGAAGAAGGTGACGTTGGTATCCGCGAGGGTTGCTTCTCCGATACCGGTGCCTCCGAACATCTCGAGGTGTATCGCAGTTCCGCCGAAGATGGTGAACCACAGGGAGAAGACGATGGTGGGCACGCCCAGGACGACCGCCACGAACTCTCGGATGGTCCTGCCCTTGGAGATCGCGGCGAGGAAGATGCCGACGAAGGCGCCCCAGCTCAGCCACCACGCCATCATGAAGTAGGTCCACCACTGCATCCACTGCAGATCTTCCGGCGATCCGGGCGTCAGGAGGGCTACCATCGGGAACTCACCGATGAACTGTCCGAATGACCGGAAGTAGAGGTTGCTGATGAAGCTCGTCGGCCCGATGACGAGCACATAGACGCCGAGGAGTGCCGCGCCGATCATGGTGATCTGACTGACCCACTTGATGCCGCGTCCGATTCCGGAGAGCGCTGAGAGCGTGAAGATGACGGTCACGCCCGCGATGATGACGATTTGCACGAAGAGGTCGGTGGAGATGCCCGTCAACCGGTTCATCCCTTCGGCGATCTGCGATGCTCCGAGACCGAGGGAGGTGGTGGTTCCGAAGAGCGTGGCGAGCACGGTGAAGATGTCGATGGCTTTACCCGCCCACCCGTCCATGCTCCTCCCCAGCACGGGTCGCAGCATGGGAGAGATCAATCCGGAATTGTGCCGTCGGTGGGTGGAGTAAGCGATCGCGAGTCCGAAGACTCCGAAGAGCGCCCACGCGTTCGGTCCCCAGTCGAAGTAGGAGAACTGCATCGCGGTGACCGCGGCGTCGATCGTCTCGGGCTCGGCGAGACCGTGCGGGGGGACCATGAAGTGCGTCATCGGTTCGGCTGCACCGTAGCTGATGAGCCCGATGCCCATGACCGCTCCGAGAATCATGGCGATCCACGCCCACCGGGAGTACTCGGGTCGGTCGTGATCCTCGCCGAGGCGGATACGCCCGTAACGGCTGAAGCCGAGGAACAGCATCAGGATGATGCACGCGCCCGTCACCACGAGATATGCCCAGCCGATGTTCTGCGCCGCCCAGTTCGAGGCCTCGGTCATGACGCCACCGAGCCGCTCCGGCGCTACAGCAGCCCAGACGACGAAGGCGATGATCAACGCGACAGAGACGAGGAACACGACCCCTGGCCGCCCCCGCTTCCGGTCCGCCTCTCGCACCGCGAAGGACGATGTCGCGAAATCCGTTTCGCTCTGTCTGGTGCCGATCGCGATCGAAGGATCGGCACCGGGCTCAGATTCTGGCTGGCGTCCGTCTACTTGCATGGCGTACACGTCCTTGTGTCGGGGTGGCTGCCCGGATGGACAGCCGCATGGGGAGGTTGAGCTGGTTCGGCATCGGCTACCGGACCGGGGTGGTGAGCGAGCTCAGAGCTCGTTGAGCTGTGCGCCGTCGAAGAAGCGGCCGGCCTTGTAGACCATGGGCTCGACGTCGGAGAGTTCGGCGTGCGTCACCTTCGCGATGAACACGGTGTGGGTTTTGGCCTGGAACCGCTCCTTGATCTCTGCCTCGATGGAAGCTGCGGATCCGTCGATGAGCGGACTCCCCGACGGGCCGGCGTGCCAGTCGAGATCGGCGAACTTGTCAGCTCCCTTCGACGCGAAGACACCGACGGTGCCGCGCTGCGCGTTGCTCATGATGTTGATACCGAGGTGCGTCGACTTGAAGAGCGATGCGTAGGTGCTCGTCGTCTTCTGCACGCAGACGAGCACGAGCGGCGGGTCGAGCGATACCGATGCGTACGAGTTGGCGGCGAGCCCCCTGGGCTTCCCCTCCGCGTCGATGGTGGTGACGACGGTCACGCCGGTGATGAACTGCCGGTTGAAACCTTTGAGGGCTTCGAGCGAGGGCACGCCGCTCATATCGTCGACCACGGAGTCATCGGCTTCGAAGGCGGATCTGAGCGACGGCACCCCGAGATCGCGGAGCAGCTCGCTCTGATCCCAGGTCACCTCTTCGCGCGCGATCTTGCCGTCGCGGAACTGGACGAGATTGGAACCCCGGGTTTCAACCCGAGTACCGCTCGCGGGCACGCCCTGAAGATCGTTCGTGAAGGTACCGGTGGTACTCCAGAAGATCGCAGCGGAATCACCGGCCTCGTCGATGACCAGGCTGTCGACAGTGGTGACGAGGTCGGGAAAGGCTTCGCGTACCTCACTGATCTCACGCTTGAGCGCCTCGGCGTCGGTCACCCGCTTCGAACTCGTGCTCACGCGCTGATAATCCCGATGCAGGATCGTGTCGAAGGCGTCGAGCTCGCCCCGGTCCCACGCGGCTTCCCACGCGCCAATCACGGCTTCCTTGATCTGATGCATACATGGAATGCTAACAGCGATCCGGAAATCGTCAAGAAATCATCGGGAAACACTCAGAACACTGGAAACTAACGAGAATTCTTGACCCGCTCATGAATGCAAGATACGGTTGATGTATGCAAGAAGGCACGATTCTGGATCGACTCCGCGACATGGTCGTCAGCGGATCGGCACCCCCCGGTGAACTCCTCGGCGAGATCGCGCTCGCCCAGGAGTTCGAGGTCAGCCGCACCCCGGTGCGCGAAGCACTCAAGCAGCTGGAGCGCGAGGGCCTCGTCGAGGTGCGCCCGCGCGTCGGCACGTTCGTGCGTAAACCAACCGAGCGGGAGATCCTCGAGCTGTTCCAGCTCAAGGAGTCCCTGGAGGGTCTCGCCGCCGGTCTCCTCGCCCAGCGGGGTGAGGTCGTCGAACTCCGCGCACTCAGGCAGAACGTCGCCGACGAACGCTCCGTCGTCGAGGCGGGTGACGCCCGCGCCTACGCCACACTCGTGCACGAGTTCCACCACACACTCGTGACCGGCGCCGATAACCGCAAACTCGCCGAGCACTATGAATTGCTGATGAATCAGCTGGCCTATCACCGGATCGTCACGCAAACGCTCGCGTTGCCCGGCCGTCTCGGCGAATCGCTCAGCGAGCACGGCAAGATCCTCGCGGCGATCGAGTCGAAAGACGCTCTCGCCGCAGAGTTCGCCACCCGCAATCACGTCGCGCACTCGCGGCAGGCGGCCACGCTGGCCCGTCTCCGCGAGGACGACGGCGATACAGCCTCAGCGACAGGAGCTCTGGCATGACCCAGCCCCACGCCACCACCGATCTCACTGCCCGCTCCACCCTGCACGACTACGCCGATGTCGCAGACGCCTGCGGACTCCGCCGCGTCGTCACCCAGGTCGAGGAGGCGCCGGGCCCTCACGGCTCGTCCACGCGGCGCGCCGCAGCCATCGCCGTGATCCGAAACCCCTGGATCGGCACCGATACAGACCACGACCTCGCTGCAGAGGGCGAGCGGATCGCGGCCCTGCTCGCGAAGCTGCTCACCGACCGCCTTCTTGCCGCCCTCGGAGGTGCGGCGGCGGTGCAGGCGTTCGGCAAGGCAGCGCTCGTCGGTAACCACGGCGAGCTCGAGCACGCGGCCGCGCTGATCCACACCCCCTACTTCGGCAACCTGGTCAGGGAAGCCCTCGCGGGCACGTCGATCCTCTGCTTCACGGACGGCCGGGCCGAACCAGGCGAACTGCTCCGCGTCCCGCTCTGGCACAAGACCGCGGCTGCGACGCGGGATTACTACCAAACCCTTGAGGTTGCGCTGCCCGATGCACCGCACGCCGACGAGATCGTCGTGATCGCCGCGGCCTCGACCGGCCCGCGCCCCCACGCGCGCATCGGCGATCGCGCAACCGACCGCCCCATCACCTCGGAGATCCTGAAGGAGATCGCACTGTGAGCACCGCTGAACTGACCCCCCGCAAGATCTTCACCATCGTCGAGGAGACCGTCCTCGAGGGCGGGCGTCCCGTCGACCCGGTCGCCCGGGTCGCCATCGTCGGCACCGTCTTCCCGAATCCGTGGGCCGGCCAGGGCTTCGTCGAGGATCTACTCCCCGGCATCAACTCGGTCGCCTCGGACCTCGGCGCACTGCTCGCCCCCCGCGTGATGGAGGCACTCGACGCGCCGCTCGAGGCGTACGGCAAGGCTGCGATCGTCGGCTTGAACGGCGAGGTCGAGCACGGCTCGGGCATCATCCACAATCTGCGCTTCGGCGACCACTTCCGGAACGCAGCGAACGCCACGACGCTGCTGCCCGCCGTCGAGAAGCGCGGCCCCGCCGGGATCGCCTTCGACATCCCACTGAAGCACTTCACGGACATGAAGATCCGCTCGCACCACCAGACTGTTGAGGTGCGCGTCGCCGATGCGCCGCATGCCGACGAGATCCTCATCGCGCTGGCGGGTGCCAACCGGGGCAGGCCGCAACAGCGCCTCGCCGAGCTCGGCCAGGACTGACCGCACCGGACCGGACGGGCGAGATTTCAATGGTGCACTCCGCTCAAATGCCGATCGTGCTGCTGCACGGTGTCGGCCTCGACAGCTCGATGTGGGCACCCCTCGTCGAAGTGCTTGAGGCCGACGGCCACCGCTGCATTGCGCTCGACCTGCCGGGCCACGGCGCACAGCCGCCGCTGCGCGAGGCGCAGACGCTGGCCTCGCTCGCGGACGATGTACTTGCGCGGCTCGACGGGGATCGCGTGCACCTCGTCGGGTTCTCGCTCGGAGCGCTCATCGCCCAGCACATCGCGCGCTACGCTCCCGATCGCGTCGCGACCCTGACGAGTGTGAATTCGGTGTGTCGGCGCACTCCTGGGGAGGCGGCGAAGGTCGAAGCGAGACTCGAAACTGCCGGTGACGACTTCGCGGAGGGCGTCGAGGCGTCGATCGAGCGCTGGTACCCCGCAGCATCGACGACGGTGCCGCGGGAGCTCGTCGAGCGCACGCGGGAGACGCTGCTCGGCAACGACATCGAGTCCTACCTGCACGCCTACACCGTCTTCGTGCGCGGGGACCGCGAGATCGGACCCGAGCTCGGCGCCATCGCCGCCCCCGCGCTCGCCATCACCGGGGAGCTCGACCCCGGCTCAACCCCCGAAATGTCGCATCGGCTCGCCGAGGCGATCCCGGACTGCGGGCTGACCATCGTTCCGGGGGCGCGGCACATGATGCCCGTCGAGGACACCCCGGCGCTCGCACACGCCATCACCGCATTCATCGCAGCATCGGAAGGAACGTCACTATGACTGAACGACTGCAGCACTTCATCGGCGGCGAATACGTCGCCCCCGCTGACGGCGGGTACTTCGAGAGCACGAACCCCGCGACGCTTGCCGTGCTCTACGATGCGGCCCGCGGCACCGCGGCCGATGTGGACCGCGCCGTCGCCGCAGCGCGCACCGCGCACGAGTCCCAGGCCTGGTCCGGTCTCACCGCGACGAAGCGCGGCCATCTGCTGCGACGCCTCGCCGACCTCATCGGCGAGCACGCGGACGAGCTCGCCATGCTCGAGAGCCTCGACAACGGCAAGCTGCTGCGCGAGATGCGCGGCCAGATGGCGACGCTACCCGAGTATTACTACTACTACGCGGGTCTCGCGGACAAGGTGCAGGGGTCGCAGATTCCGGCATCGAACCTCGCGATTCTGAATTACACGCAGCGCGAGCCACTCGGCGTTGTCGGGGCAATCACGCCGTGGAACTCACCGCTCACGCTCACCACCTCGAAGATCGCCCCGGCCCTCGCGGCGGGCAACACCGTCGTCATCAAGCCGAGCGAGTACACGTCACGGACGGTGCTGCGGCTCGCCGAGCTCGCGACCGAGGCGGGATTCCCCGCCGGCGTCGTCAACGTGGTTACAGGGCTCGGCGTCGAGGCGGGCGCCCCCCTTGTCAGCCACCCCGATCTCGCGAAGATCTCATTCACCGGTTCGACGGCCACGGGCTCGCGCATCGCGTCAGAGGCAGCCGCGCGGTTCATCGGCTGCACTCTCGAGCTCGGGGGCAAGAGCCCGAACATCGTCTTCGACGACGCCGATGTATCGAACGCCGCAATGGGCGTCATCGCCGGCATCTACGCGGCGGGCGGGCAGACCTGCATCGCCGGCAGCCGCGTCTTCGCCCACAAGGCCGTGTACGACGAGCTGCTCGAGCGCGTCACCGAGCGCGCGCAGTCGATCAGGATCGGAGACCCCCTCGCCGACGAGACCGAGCTGGGCCCCCTCGCCTTCTCCGACCAGCTCAGCAAGGTCGACTCGTACGTGCAGTTGGGCGCCTCGGAGGGCGCGCGCATCCACGCGGGCGGCGGACGCCCCGAGGGTCTCGAGCTGCCAGGCTACTTCTACTCCCCCACGGTGCTCACCGACGTGAACAACGACATGCGGGTCGTGCGCGAGGAGATCTTCGGTCCGGTCGCGGCGATCATGCCGTTCGAGCACGAGGACGAGCTCGTGGCGCTCGCGAACGACACCCAGTACGGGCTCGCGGCCGGCGTGTGGACGCAGAATCTCGCGCGTGCACACCGTATGGCCCGCCGCCTCGATGCGGGCACGATCTGGGTGAACACGTACCGCGCGATGTCGCCGATGTCGCCCAGGCAGGGCTTCAAGAGCTCGGGCGTCGGCATCGAGCACGGTATCGAGTCGATGCAGGAGTACACACGGCTCAAGAGCGTGTGGATCAACACCGACGAGGGCCCCGTCGCCGACCCATTCGTGATGCGGGGCTGATCCGCCATGCCCCTCATCGACGTGTCGATCGCCCGCGGACGCTCGCCCGAGCAGCTGCGCGCCTTCATCGATGCCGTGCACCGCGCGGCAGAGGAGACCGTGGACGCGGCTCCGGAGAACATCACCGTGATCGTGCGCGAGGTCGAACCCGCGCTCTGGTCGCGGACCAATCAGACCGTCGCCGAGCGCGCAGCAGCGCAGGCGGCACCCGAGCAGCAGTAGAACAGGAGCACGCGATGCGCTTTTCACTCTTCATCCACATGGAGCGGTACGACGATTCGATCCCTCACGAGCAGCACTGGGAGAACCTCGTCGAGCTGGCGCTCCTCGCCGAGGCCGGCGGGTTCAGCACCATCTGGATCGGTGAGCACCACTCCATGGAGTACACCGTGTCGCCGAACCCGATGCCGCAGCTCGCGTACCTCGCTGCGAAGACGTCGACGATCCGGCTGGGTGCCGGCACCATCATCGCCCCGTTCTGGAATCCGATCCGCACGGCGGGCGAGGTCGCCCTGCTCGACGTGATCAGCGGCGGCCGGGCGGAGCTCGGCGTCGCCCGAGGCGCGTACCAGTTCGAGTTCGACCGTCTCGCCGACGGCATGCCGGCGACCGACGGCGGCAAGGCGATGAACGAGATCGTCGCCACCGTGAACCACCTCTGGGACGGCGACTACGCGCACGACGGCGAGGTGTACCGCTTCCCGACCTCGACGAGCGTGCCGAAGCCGGTGCAGAAGAACCCGCCGGTGTGGGTCGCGGCTCGGAGCCCCGAGTCGCACGACTTCGCCGTCGCCCACGGCGCGAACGTCATGGTGACCCCGCTCATGAAGGGCGACGAGGAGGTCGAGGACCTGGTCCGGAAGTACGAGACCGCGATCGAGAATCACCCCGAAATCGAGAGCCGCCCCGACATCATGGTGCTGCGTCACACCTACGTGCACAGCCAGGAGGAGCCCGAGGGCTGGCGTCCAGCGGCCGAGGGCATCAACACGTTCTACCGGACGTTCGCCGCCTGGGCGTTCGAGAAGAAGACCCCCGAGAACGGCTTCCTCGCACCGTCCGATCCCGCGAACTTCGCCGAGCGCCCCGAGTTCGCCCCTGAGGCACTGCACCGGACGGCAATGATCGGCACGCCTGAGGAGGTCATCGAGCGATTGCACCACTACCAGGAGCTCGGTGTGACGGAGTACAGCTTCTGGAGCGACAACAGTCTTCCCCACGAGCTGAAGAAGCGCTCGCTCGAACTGTTCATCGCCGAGGTCATGCCGGCGTTTTCGCGATGAGCGCAGCAACGCGCGTGCGCGTGCGCGTCATCCGGAGCAATCCGACGCGCGCATTGCGGGCGTGCGGGGTACAGTAGAGGGGTGTTCCGGGGTCGGTGAGAATCCGAACCGGCGGTGACAGTCCGCGACCCTCGCTCCCGCGAGGTTGAACCGGTGGAATTCCGGTACCGACGGTGATGAGCGTCTGACGCTCTAGTCCGGATGAGAGGAACGCGAGCGACGCCGCCGAGGTGTCGCGAGCGACCCGGAACTGCGATGGGCAGGAACCACGGACCGGATGTTGCAGCGAAGTGATCTCGAGGACGCAATGCGTCGTGCCCTGACGTTGGCGCGCCGCGGTCCGGCGGAGAACGCGAACCCGCAGGTGGGGTGCGTGATCCTCGACGGCGAGGGGCGCATCGTCGCCGAGGGGTGGCACCGGGGGCTCGGCACCGCGCACGCGGAGGTCGACGCGCTGGCGCATCTGCCGCAGGAGTGGCGGGAGCGCGCCGGTGAGCTCACGGCGGTCGTGACGCTCGAGCCGTGCAATCACACGGGGCACACCGGCCCGTGCGCCGAGGCGCTCGTCTCGATCGGGATCGGCGCGGTCGCGTACGCGGTCGCCGATCCGGGGCGCGAGTCCGCAGGTGGCGCTGCGACGCTGCGGGAGGCCGGGGTCCAGGTGCTGGGCGGCGTGCTCGAGCGCGAGGCGCGGGCGCAGATCTCGCACTGGTTGAACGGCGCGGCGACCGGATCGCACGACGCCGCGCACGGGACGTCGACGCGGGTCGGAACCGCCACGGGCTCGGTGCCGACAACGCGTACCGGTGCGGTGCAGGCGGCGGGGCCGTCTGCGGCGTCGGTCGCGGCATCCGCGGCTGCCCGCGCCGGCGGGGCGCGACCGCGGCGTCCCCGGGTGATCGCGAAGTGGGCGCAGACCCTCGACGGTCGTGCCGCGGCGGCGAACGGGACGAGCAAGTGGATCACCGGCCCAGAGGCTCGCGCTGACGTGCATCGGCGGCGCGCCGCCGCCGATGCGATCCTGATCGGTACCGGCACCCTGATCGCCGATGACCCCGAGCTCACGGCGCGCACGCCCGACGGGCAGCTGCTCGTGCCAGCTGAGCGTCAGCCGATCCCCGTGGTCGTGGGCAACCGCGAGATTCCGGCGGACGCGAAGGTGCGCCAGCACCCCGCGCTCGCGGCCCATGAGATCTCGGAGCCGATCCAGCTGCCTGGCGTCGACATCGAAGCGGAGCTCTCGGCACTCGCCAGGTACCGCATCTACACCGTCTTCGTCGAGGGCGGCCCGAAGATCATCAACGGCATGATCGCAGCGGGTCTCGTCGACGAGCTGCTGGTGTATGTCGCCCCCGCACTGCTCGGCGGGCCCAAGGTCTCGCTCGGCAACCTCGGCATCACCGACATCTCGGAGATCCGGCGGCTGCAGGTGCTCGAAACACTGCCGCTCGGCGCCGATCTGTTGCTCCGGGCGCGTTGGAGCCAGCGGGTTTCCGGCCGCGAGGAGATCGCCGAATCGTTTCCCGAAGCGCTGGCGCGCAGGGAGGAGATCAACTGATGTTCACTGGACTGATCGAGGAGACCGGAGAGATCACGGCGATCGACGCCGGTGACGACTCGCTGCGACTGACCGTCGCGGGCCCCGTCGTCACGAGCGACGCATCGCACGGCGACTCCATCTCCGTGGACGGCGTGTGCCTGACGGTCGTCGCGCAAGACGCGACGGCGGACGGCAGGAGCACCTTCACGGCCGACGTGATGCGCCAGACGCTGCAGATGTCGACGCTCGGCGCGCTCGCGCCGGGCGCGCGCGTGAACCTCGAGCGCGCGGCGCGCGCCGACAGCCGCCTGGGCGGGCACATCGTCCAGGGGCACGTCGACGGCACCGCTGAGCTCATCTCCGTCACGCCGGGCGACGCCTGGCGTGTGCTGCGCTTCTCCCTCGACGACGCGCTCTCGCCGCTCGTCGTCAGCAAGGGATCGATCACGCTTTCCGGAGTCTCGCTGACGGTCTCGAACGTCTCCGACCCCGCCCTGCGCGCACCTGAGGCGTGGTTCGAGGTGTCGCTCATTCCCGAGACGCTCGCCGCGACGACGCTCGGCGACCTGGAACCGGGCGACCGGGTCAACGTCGAGACCGATATCGTCGCCAGGCACCTGCTCCGGGTGCGCGCCTATCTCGCAGCGGAGCCGGCAGCACCCACCGAACCGACCGAGCCTCACCCCGACTTCCGCCCCGTTCTGAGGAGCCCCCGCTCATGACCGCACCCGCTTCAGGCATCGCCGCGATCCCCGCTGCGCTCGACGCGCTGCGCGCCGGCCGGCCCGTGATCGTCGCCGACAACGAGGACCGCGAGAACGAGGGGGACGTCATTCTGTCCGCCGAACTCGCGACGCCCGAGTGGGTGGCGTGGACGGTGCGGCACTCCTCCGGGCTGCTGTGCGCGCCCATGACGAACGAGATCGCCGACCAGATCGATCTGCCGATGATGGTGGAGCGCAACGAGGACGTGCGGAGCACCGCGTACACCGTGACGGTCGACGCGGCATCCGGCGTCACCACGGGCATCAGCGCGAGCGACCGGGCTACGACGCTGCGCACGCTCGCGAACCCGACCGCGGTACCCGGCGATGTGAACCGTCCGGGGCACATCCTCCCGCTCCGCGCGGTCGACGGCGGGGTGCGGGCACGCGACGGCCACACTGAGGCCGCGGTCGAGCTGATGCAGCTGGCGGGTCTGCGGCCGGTCGCCGCGATCGCCGAGATCGTCGCGGAGGACGGCGAGATGATGCGGCTGCCCGAGCTCATCGAGCTCGGTGCGCGCGAGGAGATCCCGGTGATCACCATCGCGCAGCTCATCGCGTACCTGTCCGAGCAGGATCCTGACGGGGCTCCCGCGGGAAGCGACGCCGAGACCAATCCGCACCGTCGCGTGAGCCTGCGGGCCGAGACCCGCCTGCCGACCGAGCACGGCGAGTTCTGGGCGAGCGCGTACCGGGATCGGCGGCTCGGGGTGGATCACGTAGCACTCAGCGCCCCGGTGCCAGAGGGCGTGCCCGACGCCGATCCGCTCGTGCGCGTCCACTCGGAGTGCATCACCGGCGAGGCCTTCGACTCCCTCAAGTGCGAGTGCGGTCCGCAGTTGCGCGCATCACTGGATCTCGTGCACGATCGGGGCGGCGTCGTCGTCTACCTGCGCGGCCAGGAGGGGCGCGGCATCGGCCTCGCGAACAAGCTCCGCGCGTATCAGTTGCAGGATCAGGGCCTCGACACCCTCGACTCGAACCTGAAGCTCGGCCTGCCGGCCGACGCCAGGGACTACACGGCGGCGGCCGAGATCCTCGCGGAGCTCGGCATCGAACGCGTCCGGCTGCTCACCAACAACCCCGACAAGGTGGCGCAGCTCGAGGCGCACGGGGTCGTCGTGACTGAGCGAGTCCCCCTCATCGTGGGCGTGACCGAGGTCAACCTCGGCTACATGGAGACGAAGCGCGATCGCATGGGGCACACGCTGCCAGGCGATGTCGCGCACGCCGAGGACGCGTCGCTCCGCGCCGACGAGCAGGACGCCACCGACCAGGACACCGATCGCGCAGCAGCGCACACCGACGACAGGAGCACCTCATGAGCGGCGCAGGAGCCCCCAATCTCACCGTGGACGCGACGGGACTCACCGTCGCCGTCATCGCCGGCAGCTGGCATGAGGAGGTCATCGACCCCATGCTGACCGACGCTGTCGCCGTGATCGAGCAGGCGGGCGCGACGGCGCAGACGTTCCGGGTGGCGGGATCGTTCGAGCTGCCGCTCGCGGCGCAGGCCGCGCTGCAGGGCTCGTTCGACGCCGTGGTCTGCCTCGGGGTCATCATCCGCGGCGGCACTCCGCACTTCGACTACGTCTGCAACTCCGTCACCGACGGGCTGACCCGCGTGCAGCTCGACAGCGGCAAGCCCGTCGGCTTCGGCGTGCTCACGACCGACGACGAGCAGCAGGCGCTCGATCGTTCCGGCCGACCGGGAGCACCCGAGGCGAAGGGACGCGAAGCGGCAGAGGCGGCACTGCATCTGGCGGTTCAGACGCGCGGCATCCGCGAGGCGGGACCTGCCGCCACCGCGTGAGCTCGACGCGCAATCCGTGGCGTACGCAGCCGCACATCAGATGTGGGGGGCTACGCTGGAGGGTGTGGCTGACGTGACCCCAGACGACCGACCCCGCGGCCCCCGAGCGTCGCTGAAGGAGCTGCTCCCCTACCTGTTCGAGCAGCGCGGCGCCCTCGCGCTCGCCCTCGGACTCGGGGTGATCGGTGCCGCGACATCGCTCGTCCAGCCGGTGCTGCTCGGCCAGGTGATCGCGAACGTCGAGGCTGGCCGTGCGCTCGCCGGCCTGCTGTGGATCCTCACCGCGATCATCATCGTTGATGCCGTGCTCGCCGGGCTGCAGCACTACGTGCTGCAGCGCATGGGCGAGGGCGTGGTGCTCACCAGTCGGCGCCGTCTGATCGCGAAGGTGCTGCACCTGCCCATCTCGCAGTTCGATCGCCGACGTACGGGCGATCTCGTCTCGCGCATCGGCAGCGATACGACGCTCCTGCGCGCGGTCCTCACTCAGGGATTCGTCGAGGCGATGAGCGGTGTGCTCGTCTTCGTCGGCGCTCTCGTCGGCATGCTCATCATCGACCCGATGCTGTTCGGGATCACCTTCGGCGTCGTCGTGGTCGCGCTCATCGTGGTGGTGCTCGTGTCGGCGCGGATCCGGCCGGCAGTCGCGCGGGCGCAGGAGAAGGTCGGCGACCTCGCGGCGCAGGTGGATCGGTCGATCACGTCGATCCGCACCATTCGCGCTGCAGGAGCGGCACTGCGTGAGCAGGAGTCGACGGAGCGGGACGCGACCGAGGCGTATGTGCTCGGGCTCAAAGTGGCGCGCATCTCCGCCGTCATCGTGCCGATCTCGTTCCTCGCGATGCAGGTGTCCTTCCTGCTGGTGCTCGGCCTCGGCGGGTACCGCGTCGCGATCGGGGCGATCGAGATCTCGCAGCTCGTCACGTTCATCATCTTCCTGTTCCTGATGGTCATGCCGCTGGGGCAGGCGATCGGCGCCATCTCGGCGGTGAATCAGGCGCTCGGCGCCCTCGGGCGGATCCAGGAGATCGCGAATCTGCCCACCGAGACCGCCCGTGATCTCGAGCTCTCCCCCGCCGGGCGCATCGTTCCGCTCGCCGAGGCGACCGACGAGTCCGCGGCGGCGATCCGATTCGACGACGTCCACTTCACCTATCGCTCCGCGGCACCCGATCGCGCCGACGCGCGGTCGCTCGTGAACACGAGCAAGCGCGGCGGACAGCGCGACGCCGAGGCAGCCGCACCCGAGATCGTCGAGACACCCGTTCTCCACGGGGTGACGTTCACGGTGCCGCGCGGGTCGCGCGTCGCGCTCGTCGGCCCCTCCGGCGCCGGCAAGTCGACGATTCTCGGCCTCATCGAGCGGTTCTACGACCCCGACGACGGGGCGGTCTTTCTGTACGGGGCAGACCTCCGCACCCTGGACCGTGGCGAACTGCGATCGCAGCTCGGCTACGTCGAGCAGGACGCCCCTGTACTGGCGGGCACGATCCGCGACAACCTGCGTCTGGGCGCCCCTGACGCGACCGATGCGGCGTGCGAACGCGTGCTGCGCGCCGTGAACCTGCACGACCTCGTCACCCGTTCCGCGGCGAACGCCCGCGCCGAATCGGGGCTCGACGTGCAGGTCGGCGAGCACGGCATCATGCTCTCGGGCGGCGAGAAGCAGCGGCTGGCCATCGCGCGAGCGCTCCTCACGGCTCCGCCGATCCTGCTGCTCGACGAATCGACCGCCAGCCTCGACGGCGTCAATGAGCGGTTGATGCGCGACGCCCTCGACTCGGTCGCGACCGGGCGAACCCTTGTCGTGATCGCGCATCGCCTCTCGACCGTCGTCGATTCCGACGTCATCGTCGTGCTCGACGAGGGACGCGTCGTGGGAGTCGGGTCACATCACGAGCTGGTCGAGACGGTGCCGCTCTACCGGGAGCTCGCCCAGCACCAGCTGCTCGTCAGCGAGTGAAGAGCCAGTCGATCCTGGGCGTCGTGAGCGGGCGGAACAAGCGCGCGATCGTTCGCGTGGAGAAGACGATCGCGATGACGACGCTGATGGCGACGAGGATCGCAAGTCCCCAGATGCCCCACTCTCCGAGCGCGTCGACCACTCCGAATTTGCGCAGCGCCCACACCACCGGAGCGTGCAGCAGATAGACGGTCAGCGTCTGCGCGCCCCAGGCGGTCATACGTGAAGTACCGCGCGGTGTGACGATGAGCAGGGCGAGCGTCAATCCCGCGGCGATCATCAGCAGCGCCAATCTTATGACCATGCCGCTTGCGATCATCGTTCCGAGGTCCTCGGGAACGAAGCCGAACGGGGCCGCATTGGCGAAGAGTTCGCCGTAGTGGTCCTTCCAGAGCGTCCACGCCCGCACATCCCACTGGTTCCGGAGATCCGGCAGAGCGAAGAAGGCCACGACGACCGCCGCGATGCCGGCCCACGCCATCGCGCGCACTCGCATCGTCGGGCGCGCAAGCCAAGGCTGCTCGCTCCACCCCCGTTCGCGAAGCTGCCATCCGAGCACGAAGAACGGCAGCAGGCAGAGCGTGCGCGAGGCTGAGAACTCCGCGCCGATCGTCGGGCTGACGCCCGCGAGCAGAGCGATCACCACGGAAGTGGTCAGCGGATACCGCAGGCGGGCGATATAGGGGAAGATGATCCGCATCGTCGCGAGCGAGACGAGGAACCAGAGCGTCCAGGCCTGCGAGATGAGCAACCCTTGGCCCGGTCCTTCTCCATCTCCGAAGAGGTTGAGCACGAACCAGATCCCCTCCCATACCAACCAGGTCGCGAGGAGCTGCGCCGTGGAGATGACGGCTTTCGTGGTCACCTCAGGTTTCGCGAACACTCCGGAGAGCAGGATCATGGCGGGCATGTGGAAGAGATAGATCCCGGCGTAGACGCCGTAGACGGCCGCGCCGTCATCACGGGCCGTGCCGATCAGGTGCCCGATCACCACGAGGACGATCAGCAGAAACCTCGCGTTGTCCCAGAGCGCGATCCGGGACCCTCCCCGGGGCTTCTGGGGTGCACTGTCGTTGTACGTCGTCTCGGCCGCCACGGCACCAGCATAAGAACCGGGCGGCCGAGATGTCGACTTTGATCGTTATCTTGATGTGCGCCGATGACTCACCGCACGGCGGTCCGCCGCATGCACAACCAGGTGCCGAACATCGCGGCGGCGGCGACGACGACCGCGACGAGCGCGACGCGCGGGCGGGTGATCCCCGCCACGATCTCGTTGATCTGCGGCACCACGATGAGCAGCGCGATCACGAGCAAGAGAACGACGGCGAGCGCGACGATGGTCGGGCCCTTGGCACCGAATCTGACCCACACTGCACCGAAAGCACCTCCGACACTGAGCGCGACCAGGGTTCCCAGGAAGACGGCCGGGATGAGGACGCCGAAACTGCCGTTGCCGAACGCGACGTTATCAAGCGCGTAGGCACCGAAGAACCAGTGGTTCGTCGCCAGCTCCAGTGCGAGCAGCGCGGTCATGATGACCGTGACGTAAGCCGCGATCGTCACGTTGGCGAGTGCGGTACCCAGTACGTACGCTCGGCGCGACGATCCGAGCGCGAGCGCATAGGGGAAGGTCGTGGCGACCGCCTGGACGCCGAAGTACACGAGGAAGCCTGGCAACGACCACACCATTCCGAGGTTCTGACGCGCGCCGTCCGCATACTCGGCACTTGCGGGATCGAGTCCGGCGCGCATGAGGATCGCGGCGATGATCCAGGTGACGACCAGCACGAGGGCCACGATGAGCAGCGGGGTCCCCAGCGAGACGAGTGGTTTGACGAAGTGCAGGCGGGTCACGTTGAGTGCGCGTTGCATGATTAGGCTCCGTTCGTTGCGGGTGCGGCGGTCGCTTCGGGCTGGACCGCGAGTTCGTCGGGCTGGTGCTCGACGTCTGCGTCGTCGAATCCGTAGGCGGCGACGAGCTCCTGCAGACTTACCGACGTGCACTCGAGACCGAGCAGCCCTGCCCGCTCGCGATCCGTCGCGGTCAGTCGTCCCTCGACCACCGCGGTCGCGAGACCTCCGACGCGGTGTCGGCGCAGCACGCGAAGGTTCGCCGTGTACTCGGCGACGGCCTCCGCCTTGCCGGAAACCTGGTGAGCGGTGCCGCGCAGGTCGTCGATCGCAGCATCCTGCACCACTCGGCCGTCGTCGAGGATCACGACGTGCTCCAGGAGGCGGTCCATCTCGTCAATAAGGTGCGTGGAGAGGATGATGGTGCGCGGATGTTCGGCATAGTCGCGGAGCAGCACGTCGTAGAAGCGGGTGCGCGCCGTCGCGTCGAGTCCGAGGTAGGGCTCGTCGAAGAACGTGACCGGGGCGCGCGATGCGAGCCCGATGACGATCCCGAGCGAGGAGAACTGACCCCGCGAGAACTTCTTGATCACCACTTTCTGCGGAATGCGGAAGGCGTCGACGAGCTCCTCGGCGAGTGCCTGGTCCCAGTTCGGGTAGAACATGCGCGCCGCGCGCAGCGCGTGCTTGGCTCGGTAGTCGTCGGGGTAGCGCTGGTTGTCGCGGATGAAGCACATTTGCTCGAGCGTGGCCGCCCGCTCAAAGGGCTGCTCGCCGAAGACTCTGACCTCGCCGGAGGTCGGGCGATCCTGTGCCGTGACGAGCGACATGAACGTGGTCTTGCCTGCCCCGTTGCGGCCGAGGAGACCGGTGATGGTGTCCTTTCGGATCTGCAGGCTGACATCTTCAAGGGCCGGGGTGCCGCGGTGTCTGCGGGTGAGGCCTCGGGTTTCGATCGCGATGGTCATGATCCCCCCTCTGGGTTTCGGGTTGCTGCGTGGATGTCGGTGCGGGTGCGCGCCCGTTCCGCGACGAGGTCGGTGATGGCGGAGGCGTCCAGGCCGAGCGCCGCCGCCTCATCGAGGAGCGGGTCGATGAACGCCGTGACGAGACCCTGCTGACGGGCGCCGGCGATGCGTGCCCTCGCGCCCTCGGCGACGAACATGCCGAGGCCGCGGCGCTTGAAGAGGACCTCGCGGTCGACGAGCAGGTTGAGCGACTTCCCCGCCGTCGCGGGGTTGATGCGCAGGTGCGCCGCGAGTTCGTTGGTCGAGGGCACCTGCTCCCCCTCCGCGTAGACGCCTCGGAGGATCTCGCCTGAGATCCGGTCGGCGAGCTGGAGGAATATCGGCCGGTCTTCGTCGAACACTCGGAACTCCTCTTCGCTGGTTCATTACTTCACTAATGAACCTACCCACCCCCGGTCCCGATTGTCAATCCCACCCCGTTCCCTCATAGGATGACCACACGTTGTTCGACGAACGTCGTCGGCCGAACTGTGAACCGGCGCGACGAAGCGCCGACATAAGGGAGACCCGCTGTGGACGTCATCACCTCCTACCTCGATACCCTCTTCGCACCGCACCCGGCCACCACGCGCATGCGAGAGGCGAGAACGCAATTGCAGGCGCTCATGGAGACCGCGAGCGCCGACGCCAGGGCGTCCGGACTCTCCGAGCATGAAGCCGTCGCGCGGGCGATCGCCGAGTACGGCGACCTCGACGAGATGGCCCCCAGGCTCGGCATCGCCGAGGAACTCGCCCGCGCCAGCGCGCACGCCCCTGCACCCGCAGCGACGCACGCCGCTGGTGACGGGCCGCGCGCCGCCATCGACACATCGGCGGATACGCAGCCCATCGACACCGACAGCCTCGACATCCCGCCCCCATCAGCGCTGCCAGCACCACCCGGGCCGCAGTCGGCTCCGGCGGCCATCCAGGATCCGGAGCCGGCGTTCCAGCCACCGCCAGCATCGGGACTCGCCCCCGTCACTCTCGATGAAGCGCGGGCGTTCGCCGAGGATGCGCGTCGTGCGCAGCGACTCCTCACCGTCGCGGTCATCCTGTTCGTGCTCTCGCCGACGGCGCTCATCGCGCTCCCCGTTCTCTCAGCGCTCCCCGGGTTCGCGCTCACCGACGCGGTGTCCAGCCTCATCGGGCTGTTCCTCCTCGCGGTCCTCGTGTTCCTCGGGGTCAGCGTCGTCCTCCGACGCAGCCGGGTGCTCCGGCCGCACCGACGCCTCATCGAGGGTCGCTTCGAGGAGGATCCCGCCGTCACCGCCTGGGCGCTTGAAGTCAGAGAGTCTGCAGAGGGGAGGCGCGCCCGCGCCCTCGTCATCGCGGTGGGCTGCTGGATTCTGAGCCCGATCCCGACGATCGCGAGCGGGGTGCTCGCCGACAGCGACGCCCCGTGGCCGCGCGAACTCGCGGGCATCGGCGTTCCCGGCACGCTGCTACTCGTCGCGCTCGGACTCGCGATCTTCCTGCCCACCGCGTGGCCGGCGGGCGTCGCCGAGACCTTGGAGGACGATCATGACCCCCACGCCGTCGACGACGACACCCCTGATCCCCCGGCGATCCGCGTGCTGAAGGCCGTGCTCTGGCCGTTGACGCTTGCGACCTATCTCGCGTGGAGCTTCCTCGGGAACAGCTGGGGCGTCTCGTGGCTGGTCTGGCCGCTCGCAGGTATCGTCTACTGGGCCCTCTCCTCCGTCGCCGACGCGTGGAAGGGGCGCTCCCCCGCGTAGGCGTCGAGCGCCGCACGGGTCGGAGGGTTCGCTCCCGCGACCGACACCGCGATCGCGGCGGCGCGCGCCGCGCGATCCAGTGCGCCCGGCAGACGGGACGCCATCGCGTCCGGCCCGAGCTCGAGGAGGCTCGACACGAGGCTCGCCATGAACGAATCACCCGCACTGATGGTATCGACGACGCCTCCGGCGTAGGCACGCACGCCCACCGCCCCGTTCCCCGCATCGCCTACGGCGCCGTCCGCACCACGTGTGATCACGACGATCGCCGGGCCGAGCGCCCGAATGTGCGCGAGCACCTGCTCCAGGCTGCGACCGGGATAAAGCCACACGACGTCCTCGTCGCTCAACTTGACGAGGTCGCACCTGGACGCGGCGGCCTCGAAGCGGGTGAGCGCGTCGGCGTGGTCGGGCAGCAACGACGGACGCACATTCGGGTCGAGGGTCACGAGCGTCGATGCGGGGAGCGACGCGAGCAGGTCGAGCACCGCCGCTCCTCCCGGTTCGACGAAGAGCGCGATCGAACCGGTGTGGACGACGGACGCTGCCGTGTCGAGTCCGCGCGGGAGCTCCCAGCTGAGGTCGAACCGGTACGTCGCCGACCCGTCGGGGCCGATCTCCGCATCCGCGGTCGACGTGCGCCGCGCAGACCATGACCGCTCGTGCAGGTCGACGCCCTCGTCGCGGACGTGCCTCGCGATCCTCTCCCCGCGCTCATCGCGGGCGATGTGTGTCAGCAACTGCGTCCGATGTCCGAGCCGTGCGGTGCCGATCGCGAGGTTCGCGGGGCTGCCGCCCACATACTCCCGATGGCCGTCCTCACGCCGCACGATGTCGATGAGCGCCTCCCCGATCACGAGGACTTCGGGTGCCGTCATGAGGTGATTCCCTTCCGAGGAGGCTGGGGGCCCGGGCTGATCTCGCCCGAACCGCGTTCGATGAGACTGGTCGGGAGCCGGACCGTCTGAGGGGCCCCGGTGTCCCCATCGAGCCGCGCGAAGAGCCGCTGGGCCGCTCGCGCGCCGATGCTCGAAGGGTCCTGAGCCACGACGGTGACCCCTGGCGAGAGAAGATCGGCCAAGGAGAAGTCGTCGAACCCGACGAGCGCGATGCGGTGCTCGAGCCCGCGGGCGTGCAGCGCTCGGACGGCACCGATGGTCGCGAGATTCTGTCCGGTGAGGATCGCCGTCGGCGGTTCCGGAGCGTCGAGCAGAGTGCCGATCGCCGCTTCGGCGGAGACGACACTCATCGGGCCGTTGAGCGGGGGGATCTCTGCAGTGGATCCGGCCTCGGCGAGGGCGTCGCGGAACCCGGCGAGCCGCTCGCCGGCCGTCTGAAGCATGAGGTCGTCGCCGAGGTAAGCGATCCGGCGATGCCCGCGAGTGAGCAGGTGCCGCGCAGCCATTGCGGCGCCCGCGCGGTTCTCGGTGACGACCGCGTCGACGCTGATGCCCCGCGCTTCGCGGTCGATGAAGACGATGGGCACCCCGCGCTGAATCTCGGGGAGCAGGTATCTCTGATTGGCGGTCGCCGTGGTCAGGATCAGTCCGTCGACCCTGCGGCGTAGAAATCCCCTGACCGTCTCAGCTTCTTTCAACGGATCCTCGTCGAGGCTTGCAGCGAACACTGCGACCCCGCGCCTCCGCGCTTCTGTCTCCACTGCACGGTGAATCGCACCCGAGAAGGGGTTGGCAACGTTGCCAACCAGCAGACCGATGGCGCCCGTCCGACCGTCCGACCGCTTCAGGTTCCCCGCATTGATGTCGGGTTGATAGTTGAGCTGAGTGATTGCGCGACGGACCCGCTGCTTCGTTTCCGAGGAGACGTTCGGCTCGTCGTTCACGACCCGGGAGACGGTCTTGATCCCTACACCTGCGAGCGCTGCGACGTCGCGCATCGTCGGTCGATCATTGCTCGCAGCTGCGATTTCGTGTTGAACCATCGTCGAGACCTCCCCGCCCCCACTGTAGTGCCGGAGCGCCGCCAAAGGGATGTACCGGTTCGGCCCCGGACACCGTGAGCTTCCCCTCATCAGCCGTACAGCAGCGCTCTCTTGACCTTTCGCAACTTCTTTGTCATGCTGTCGTCATTCGTCGGTAATGAACTCTACCGAAAATTGACAACGTTGTCAGTATCGAGCAACGGAGCCGACACCGTATTTCACAGAAGGCGGTCACAGATGACATCGATGACCCGGACATTCCGGAACACCTCGTACATGCAGAGCTCCCTCACGCTCCTGCTCTTTTTCGGCTCCTGGGGCATCTGGTGGTCGTTCTTCCAGATCTGGCTCAGCAACGAGCTGCAGTTCGACGGTACGGAGATCGGCACGATCTACTCCGTGAACTCGCTCGCGACGCTCGCGGTCATGTTCGTGTACGGCACGCTGCAGGATCGGCTGGGCACGAAGCGCACGCTCGCCATCATCGCTTCGATCGGCATGGCGGCCACGGCACCGTTCTTCATCTTCGTGTACCAGCCCCTCCTCGAGAACGCATTCATGATCGGCGTCGTCGTCGGCGCGGTCGTCCTCTCCGCGGGATTCATGGCCGCGGTCGGGCTCTTCGAAGCGCTCGCCGAGCGGTTCAGCCGCACCTACGGTTTCGAGTACGGGCAGGCCCGCATGTGGGGCTCGTTCGGGTACGCGATCGTCGCACTGCTCGCCGGAATCCTGTTCAACATCGATCCGAACCTCAACTTCGTACTGTCCTCAGTGCTGGGCGTCGCCTGTCTCCTGATCCAGCTGTTCTGGAAGCTTCCGCCCGAACTCTCCGCCACCACCGAACGGCCAGTGGCTGGCACGACCCAGGCGACTGGCACGGAGCCCGGTCCGAGCGATGCAACCGCCGGCGCCGTCGCCGCGGAGCTCGCGGAGGAGCGTGCTCAGCCCGCGACCCCGGGATTCCGTGAGATGGTCGGACTGCTCAAGTTGCCGGCGCTCTGGGCGGTGATCGGCGTCGTCCTCTTCACGTGGACGTTCTATACCGTGTACGACCAGCAGATGTTCCCGGGGTTCTACACCGGTCTTTTCGCGACTCAGGAGCTCGGAAATCAGGTCTACGGGGTGCTGAACTCCGCCCAGGTCTTTCTCGAGGCGATCATGATGGGGGTGATCCCGATCCTCATGCGCAAGATCGGCGTCCGGAACACACTCATGCTCGGGATCCTCGTCATGAGCCTGCGCATCTTCGGGTCGGCCGTCTTCACCGATCCCACCGTCGTCTCCGTCATCAAGATGTTCCACGCGATCGAGGTCCCGCTCTTCATCCTGGCGATCTTCCGGTACTTCACGCTGCACTTCAACTCGGCGCTCTCCGCGACGCTCTACATGGTCGGGTTCCAGATCGCCTCGCAGGTCGGCAACGTCGTGCTCTCGACCCCGCTCGGCGCCCTGCGTGATCAGCTCGGGTTCCAGCCCGTGTTCTTCCTGATCTCGGGCATCGTGCTCGTCGCCGGTGTCATCGCGTTCTTCATTCTGAAACGAGACGACGAGGACGTGTTCGGGGATCCCCTCACCGAAGCCGTCGAAGTCATCAAGATCAAGCCGGCCCGAGAGGAGCAGACCGATGCGTGAGCAGATCGAGCACGCCGAAACCGCGAATCGCGAACTGCGCGCGCAGCGCGTGGACCGTTGGTATCCGAAGTTCCATATCGCGGCACCGGCCGGGTGGATCAACGACCCGAACGGACTCTCCCACTTCCGGGGGCGCTTCCAGGTGTTCTTCCAGCACAACCCGTTCGCTCCCGTGCACGACTCGATGCACTGGGGCCACGTCTCGAGCGCCGACCTCGTGACCTGGAGACGCGAACCGATCGCCCTGGCGCCGAGCGTACTCGAGGACCGTGACGGCGTTTTCTCCGGGTCCGCCGTGGTGAGCGATGACGATCGGCTGATCGCATACTTCACCGGTCATCGCTGGCGCAACGGCGTCGACGAGGCCGAGGGCAATCTGCAGGTCCAGTGCATGGCGGTGAGCGACGACGGTGTCACGTTCGAGAAGCAGGGCGTCATCGTGGACTGCCCGGAGGACCTCCTCCACTTCCGGGATCCGAAGGTCTGGCGTACCGACGGCACCTGGTACATGGTGTTCGGCGCGTGCTCGGCCGAGCACCGCGGCGAGGTGTGGTTGTACACGTCGCAGGACATGTGGGAGTGGGAATTCGCGCGCGTGCTCTTCCGGGATCCGAATCCGGAGGCGTTCATGCTGGAGTGCCCCGACATGTTCCCACTGGAGACAGCGCACGGGGTGAAGTGGGTCATCCTGTACTGCCCGATGGGGCCTTCACCGTCCGGCTACCAGGCGCGGAACCAGCACAATGCTGGATACGTCGTCGGCGACTGGACGCCGGGCGGCGAGTTCGTGCAGCTCACCGACTACCGACCGGTCGACTGGGGCGCGCAGTTCTACGCGCCCCAGACTTTCGAAGCGCCGGATGGGCGCCGGATCGTCTTCGGCTGGATGGGGCAGTTCGGGTCACCGTTGCCCTCGGTCGAGGACGGCTGGAACGGGCAGCTGACCGTGCCGCGCGAGCTGACGCTCGACGACGATCTGCGCCTCATCCAGCGACCCGTCGAGGAGTTGGAGCAGCTGCGTATCCACAGTACGGACCTGGGTGAGGTCTCGCTCTCCGCGGAAGAAGACCGGCTGTTGCTCGACGACGTCGACGGAGCCGAAGTGGAGCTCGAACTCGATCTCACCCGGACGGATGCCGAGCGCGTGAGCCTGGCCGTGAACCGCACGGTGGACGGGCACGAGACGCTCGTCTCCTTCGACGACCTCTCCGGACGGGTCGCTGTCGACCGGCGCGCTGCGGGTGCAGGACCTCGCGGATATCGGGCGGCCCCGGTGCCCGCAGGAACCGAGCGGCTGCGACTCCGCGTCCTCATTGATCGGGCCTCGGTCGAGGTGTTCGTGAACGACGGCGTCGCGGCCGTGAGCTCGTTCGCGTTCCCCGCCGAGGGACCGAAGTCGATTCGGCTGACCGCCGAATCCGGCAGGGCTGAGGTGACGAGCCTCCGCGTGCATCGGCTCGGATCGATCTGGGAACAGGACCGCGACTGACCGATCGTCCCGTCCTGGGCTGAGCGGCGAGTCTGAGCGGCGAGGCCACACGGCGGGCCGGCCCACCCCCTCGGTACACTGGGCTGCACGGATTCAGTGCTGACTGCGGCGGAGGGGGACGGCTCATGGGTATCGCCCCCGTGCGTCCTCGCGGGCGCATCGCGCGGCTCGGCATGCTGCTGCTGCCCTCGATCATCGTGCTGCTGTGCGTGGGCATCACGGCGGCGATCGCGGTCTCGGTGCAGGAGCACAGCATTCGGGCGGCGACCACCGAACGGGTTGTCGACGTCGCCACCCACCTCGCCGAACTCGACCAAGTGCGCGACGCCGTCCTCCGAGATCGTGAGACCGCGACGGCCGAGCTGCAACCCCTCACCGATGTGGTGCAGCGCGCTGCCGGCGTCGACTACGTCGTGATCACGGACGACGCGGGGATCCGCATCACCCACCCGACCCCCGCCGAGCGAGGCAAACCCGTCTCCACCGACCCCTCGCGCGCGCTCGCGGGGGAGACCTACGTCGACACCGAAGCCGGTACGCGCGGGCTCACCCTCCGCGCCAAGACCCCGGTGCTCGACGACGACGGCAATGTGATCGGCATCCTGTCCGTCGGCATTCTGGAGTCGCGCATCTCGGAGGACTTCGGCGAGGCGGTGGCCGACCTGCTCCCCTGGATCATCGGCGCGCTCCTCGTCGGCACGCTCGCGAACACTCTGGTGAGCGCCGCGGTCCGGCGGCGCTTCCGCGGCGCCGACGAGATGACGCGCGAGATGGAGCATCAGCGGTCGACCACTGCTCTGCTGCGCGAGCAGACCCATGAGTTCCGCACCCGCCTGCACGTGCTCCACGGGCTCATCTCGCACGGCGACTCGGGCGAGGCACTGCGCTACATCGAGGACATCGCACCGGTGCAGACCGCCACCGCCGACGACGGCGTGGACATGCATCCGTTGATCCGCGCCGTGACCGAGGCCCTGCGCTCAGAGCTCGCCGATCTCGGCACCACCTTCAGCGCCGACGTCGACCTCCGCACCCCTCCCGATGACGACCTCATGCTGGTGATCACCAATCTGTGCCGGAACGCGGGCGAGGCCGGGGCGTCGCGCGTACGCCTGCACCTCGTCGAGACCGAGCATTCGGTCCACGGCACGGTGGACGACGACGGGACCGGCATCGATGCGGCGCAGCGGTCGCAGGTGTTCTCGCTCGGATTCTCGTCGAAACCCGACCGGAGCGGTGTGGGGCGCGGCATCGGGTTGAACCTGGTCCGCCGCCTCGTCACCGACCGCGGGGGCACCGTTGAGATCGGGGAATCGTCGCTCGGGGGCGCCCGATTCTCCTTCGAGATGCGGATGCCGGCGTGGTCGGCAAGCGCCGAGGAGCAGCGATGAGCGTCGCACCGATCCGGACCCTCGTCGTGGACGACGATGCCGGGGCACGCGCACTCCACGGGCGCTTCGTCGATGAGGCGCCGGGGTTCGCGCTCGTCGGCACTGCCGGCACGGGTGAGGACGCGGTGGCCCGCGTGCGGCGGGGCGGCGTGGACCTGGTGCTGCTCGACATGCAGATGCCGGGCATCAGCGGCATCGAGGTGCTCCACCAGTTCCATCAGGATCCGAGCACGGCTCCCGCCGTGCTCGTGATCAGTTCCGCCCGCGATCAGGTCACGGTGCGGCAGGCTCTGTCGGCTCGGATCGTCGGGTACCTCGTGAAGCCGTTCACGCAGGAGGCGCTCGCGACCAGGCTCCGGTCGCTGCGTGAAGATTGGGACCGTGATGCGCCGGCCGAGCGGGACCATCTGCTCGGACAGGGCGACATCGATCGGATGCTCGGCGTAGGACGAGTCGACCCGCGGACGGCACCGATCTCGGTGGCGCGGCCCGTGGGCGGCGGAGCGACCGACGCTGCGGGTGCACCGACCTCGACGTCGGGGATCCCGGTGATCACGCCGAAGAAGGGGATCTCGGAGGTGACGCTCCGGCAAGTCCTCGCGGCACTCGACCACACTCGGCCGACCTCGTCGAACGAGCTCGCTGAGCGCTGCCAGATCTCGCGCGCCACCGCCAGGAGGTATCTCGATCACCTGGTGCGCTCGGGCGCGATCTCCCTGTCGCACCGCTACGGTGCCCGGGGCAGGCCCGAAGTGCTCTACCGTCTCGCCGTGCCGCCGGTCGACCCCTGATTCCAGTCGAGCGCTAGGCTGGAGGCAGTACCCGACCCCGCCGAGGAGGACCCATGACGCTCATTCCCGAACTCCTGTCGGCCATCGGGTCTGGCTCGCTCCGCGTCGTCGACCTCACGAACCGTCTCCAAGCTTCGACACCTGCGCTGCGGCTCCCCGAGCCGTTCGCGAACCTCATCGACTTCTCGCTCGAGACGGTCAGTGCCTACGATGAGCCCGGCCCGTTCTGGAAGCACGCGAACATTCACACGGGAGAGCACGTCGGCACGCACATCGATGCGCCCGTCCACTGGATCAGCGGCAGGGACGGGCACGATGTCTCGCAGCTCCCGCCCGAGCGCCTCGTCGGACCGGCCGCCGTGCTCGATTTCACGGCGGAGGCCACGGAGAACCCAGACTTCCTTCTCGACATCCCGCACGTGCAGGCGTGGGAGGAGACGCACGGAACCTTCGAACCCGGTACCTGGCTGCTGCTCCGCACCGGCTGGGATCGCTACGCCGAGGACGAGCGAGCATTCCTCAACGCAGACACGACGGGGTCGCACACTCCGGGATTCACGGCGGCATGCGCCGAGTGGCTCGCCGGGCGGTCCGAGATCTCCGGGGTGGGCGTGGAGACGGTGGGCATCGACGCGGGGCGCGGTGCGGAGCTGATCCCGCCTTTCCCCGTGCACTACCACCTGCTCGGCGCAGACAAGTACGGCATCACCTCGCTCCAGAATCTCGGCGAGCTCCCCCCGAAGGGTGCAGCGATCATCGTCGCCCCGCTCCCCATCGTGGGCGGTACGGGCAGTCCGGCTCGCGTGTACGCGCTGGTCGAAGCCGCGACCCGGTGACCGGGGCCGCTGCCGCCGAGACGGCATCCGTCGCGGTGCTCGTCGGGCGGGCGCTCGCCCGCCTGGGCGCCGGTCACTGCTTCGGGGTGGTCGGATCCGGGAACTTCCACGTCACGAACGCGCTCCGCGCATCGGGGGTTCCCGTCACCGCAGCCAGGCACGAGGGCGGGGCGGCAACCATGGCCGACGCCTTCTCACGCATGAGCGGGACCGTCGCGCTCGTGTCCGTGCATCAGGGGTGCGGTCTCACGAACGCCGCAACCGGCATCGGCGAGGCGGCGAAGAGCCGCACCCCGGTGATCGTGCTCGCTGCGGAGGCCGGCGGGGCGCGCTCCAACTTCGCCATGGATCAGACGGGATTCGGTCGCGCTCTCACCGCTGAGTCCCATCGCGTGACCAGTCCGGAGACGGCGCTCGACGAGGTCGTCGCGGCATTCGTCACGGCTCGCGACGATCGCCGGACGGTCGTGCTCAACCTCCCGCTCGACGTGCAGTCCGCCTCCGCCCCCGCCGAGGCACTCGCGACGCTCGAGACCCTCCTCGCACCGCCTCCACCGGCTCCGCGGGAACCGGCCCCTAGAGACGTATCGGCGCTCGCTGACGCACTGCAGGCGGCCCGTCGCCCCGTTCTCATCGCCGGCCGCGGCGCCAGGGACGCATCGGGTCCGCTGCGCGACCTCGCGGAGGCGAGCGGCGCGCTCCTCGCGACCTCGGCGGTCGCCAATGGTCTCTTCGCCGGCGACCCCTATTCGCTCGGGATCTCCGGGGGTTTCGCATCACCCGTCAGCGCTGACCTCATCGCATCAGCCGATCTCATCGTCGGAGTGGGGTGCGCCCTCAACATGTGGACCACGCGCCACGGGCGCCTCATCGCTCCCGCTGCCACTGTGGTCCAGGTCGACGTGGAGGCTGAGGCCCTCGGGCTCCACCGGCCGGTCGACCTCGGCGTCGTCGGCGACGCCGGTGCGACCGCGCGCGCCGTGACCGCGCTGCTCCGCGACCGCACCCCCTCCGGACCGGCCTCGGACGCCACATACCGCACCAGCGAGGTGCGCGAGCGCATCGCTGCAGGATCCCGCTGGACCGACGTGCCCATCGATCCGGCACTCCCGGAGATCCCGGGCGGTGAGCAGCGCATCGACCCACGGCTCCTGAGCGCCCACCTGGATCGCCTTCTCCCGCCCGAGCGCATCGTCGCGGTCGACTCGGGCAATTTCATGGGCTATCCCTCCGCGTATCTTGGAGTGCCAGACGAGTTCGGCTTCTGCTTCACCCAGGCGTTCCAATCCGTCGGGCTCGGCCTCGCGACCGCGATCGGCGCCGCGATCGCCAGGCCTGATCGCCTCCCGGTGCTCGGCGCTGGCGACGGGGGCACGCTCATGGCGATCGCGGAGCTCGAGACGGCTGTGCGCCTGCGGATCCCCCTCGTTGCGATCATCTACAACGATGACGCCTACGGGGCGGAGGTTCACCACTTCGGCCGCGAGGAGGATCTCTCCACGGTGGTCTTCCCTCCCACGGACATCGCGGCCATTGCTCACGGGTTCGGAGCTGAGGGGGTGACGGTGCGCGCGGTGGAGGATCTCGCCCCGCTCACCGACTGGTTGGAGCGGCGAGCGCGCGGCGAACGCGTGCCCCCGATCGTCATCGACGCCCGGATCGCCGACGACGGTGGGTCCTGGTGGCTCGCAGAAGCGTTCAGGGGGCACTGATGCTCGGCATCATCCAGGGGTTCACCGTCATCCTCGGCGTCATCGGCGTCGGGTATCTCGCCGGCCGGTTCGGGGTCGTCAAGGGCGAGCAGCGACTCGTCCTCAACCGTGTGGCGTTCTCCGTCGCGACCCCCGCCCTGCTCTTCACGGTGCTGCACCGCAGCGACCCCTCGATCATCGTGTCGCCCGTGATCCTCGTGACGACCGTCTCCGCGGTCCTCGCGGCTGGTGTCTTCGTTGCGGCCTCGCGGCTCTGGTTCAAGCGCGACATCGGCGCCACGACCCTCGGGGCCACGTGCGCCGGATACGTCAACTCGAACAACCTCGGTCTGCCGGTCGCCGTCTACATCCTCGGCGACGCCGCCTACGTCGCACCGCTGATCCTGGTGCAGCTGATTCTCTTCGCCCCCACCATCCTCGCCATCCTGGAAACGACGCGCGGCAATCAACGCGGGGCGCTGCTGGCGCTCGGGCGGGCAGCCTCGAACCCGATCATCCTCGCGTCGTTGGCCGGCCTCGCGTTCGCGCTCATCGGGATCCCCGTACCGGAGATCGCGCTCGCACCGATCGAGATGATCGGGGGCGCCGCGATACCGATGGTCCTCCTCAGCTTCGGGATCTCCCTGCACGGGCAGCGCGCACTCCGGCGCGGCAGTGGACGCGCAGCGGTGTTCACGGCGACGGGGATCAAGCTGTTCTTCATGCCGCTCGCCGCGTGGGGGCTCTCGGTCGCATTCGGGCTGTCCGCCCATGAGACGTTCGTCGCAACGATCATCGCTTCGCTTCCGACTGCGCAGAACGTCTACAACTATGCGGCCACCTATCAGCGCGCGGAGATCATGGTGCGGGACACCGTGCTCGTCACGACGTTCGCCTCTCTCCCGGTCATCGCCACAGCGGCCTGGCTGCTGCAGTCGTAGCCGCTCGCGCTACGGCGTCTCGGTGGTGAAGACGCCGTTCTCGCCAGGCTGCTCGAGCCGGAGGGCGCGCACCAGATCCGCGGCGTGCCCGGTGGAGACGATGACGCGCACGTGATCGTCGAACCCCTCGGGAGCGCCGGCCGGGGCTTCCTCGAGATCGATGACCACCGCGTGGCGCCCCTTCCGCAGGAGTGCGAAGTCCTTCCCGGAGAGGTGCCGCCACGTGCCGAACGCGGTCCGTCCGAGAATGCGGCTGCCGAGCACACGGGAGCCGCGCAGCCAGACCCAGGGGTCGTCGGTGATGATCGCCGACGTGATGCGCGACCGATCGATCACCAGGTCGCCCCGATGCATCGCGAGCACCTGCTCGGCGCGGGTGAGCTGGATGACGAGCCGATCTGCGTGCACCTGGAGTCTTGCCATGAACTCCAGTCTGCCCGGTCGGGGTGAACTAGTCGAGCATATCGCTCTGATCGATCACCGACTCGACCGTTTCGATGAGCGCGTGCTTCATCTCGGACTCGACGTGCTCGGCCGTGTGCCTGACGCCCGAATCGATCGCGGCCTCGTGGGTGTGGGGGCCGACGCACGCGACGATCGTGTGCTCGGGGATCTCGGGGAACTGCTTCGCCACCTCCCGGGCGATCGCCGGAGATGCGATGAGCAGCGCGTTGATGCGGCCCGACTGCACGTCTTCGCGGATGTGCACCGAGGCCGGAACACCGACAGTGCGGAACGCGACGACCTGCGTCACATCGTGCCCGCGACTGATGAGTCCTTCCGTCAGCACCGGCTTCGCCACGTCGGAGCGCAGCGTCAGCACCTTCAGCACCTCATCGGTCTCGATCTCGGGCCACACCTTCAACAGACCCTCGGTCGTGTTGTCGCCGTCCTGCGGCGTGCGAGCGACCTCGTAGCCGGCAGCCTCGAAAGCCTGCAGCGTCGCCTCACCGACGACCGCGACCTCGGTGTGCTTCGGAATGACCGCCTGGTGGTGGGCCAGCACGTCCACGACCGTGGCGCTCGTCGCCGTCATCCACTGGAACTCGCCTGCCTCGAGGCGGTGGAGCGCGTCGACGAGCTTGTCCTCCTCGCTCGTGTGACCAAAGTCCACAAGCGGAGCGATCACTGTGCTCGCGCCCTGTTCGCGGAGCGCCTTGGAGACCAATTCACCCCAGGTACCACCGCGAGGCACGAGGACCCGGAGACCGCTGAGCGGTTTCGCCTCAGCCGACATAGACTCCTCTTCACTCGCTCGAACCACACTCGGAACGCTCCGGCGACTCAGAAGTGAGACGCCGGTCGCAGCCCAGAAAGCTCTGCTTCCGCTGAACCCTATTCTTACCCCGTGCCGCGCTAGACGCAAAACGCGGCGCCCCACGACGGGGAACGCAATCGAAATGTGACCCGATCGACGGTGTTACGGTCGCTCGGGTCGCCGATTCATTCCGCGAACTTGCGGGCGACAGCCACCGAAATCTTCCAGACGGCGAGCCCCGCGATCGCTGAGGCCCCGGCGACTCCCGCGGCGAACCCCAGCGGGTTCTCCCGCTGCTGCGTCGCCATTCGCGCCTTCGCGCGGGCTACGGCATCGTCGAAGCGTCGCGCGTAGTTCAGGCGGTCCCGCAGATGCGCGAGGGTGTCGTACAGTTCAGCGCGCACCGCTTCGGTCTCGGTGACGCTCTCGACTCGCTCGTGACTCATCGCCAGTTTCCCTTCTCCCCGACCCGGGGCAGTTCGCTGCCGCCGGCAGCAGGCGGATCCTCCGCGTTGATGCGCACCTCGGACATGGCCTTGGCATCGTCCTCGAAGCGGTGGAGGGTCTCCGTGGGCACGGGAACGTTCTTCTTCATGAGCAGGATGCCGCCCAGGATCGCGAGCCCCGCGAGCACGAGCAGGCCGACCGCGACGACGAGAGCAGACAGCCATACGGGCCAGACGACGGCCACGCCCGCGATCGCCGCGACGACGAGCGCCTCGAGCGCGAAGAACACGAAGAACAGGGCGACCACCACGGCGACCGCGCCGATCCCGAGCTTCTTCGCCTTCGCCGTGACCTCGCGCTTCGCATTCGCGATCTCGAGCTTGACGAGCTGGATGATCTGGTGGGGCAGTTTCGCGAGGAGTTCGAACGTGCCCGGCTGGTCGGAGCGACGACTCATTTCTCGTCCCGCTTCGACTGCTGCCCGGTGCTCCCCGACTTCCCGGTGCTCCCCGACTGAGCCCCAGTCGAGTCCGAGGTGGAGTTCACGCTATTCGCGGCGCCCTTCGCGGAACCGATCACGGTCGAGAGGGCATCCTTGCCCGCACTGAGCGCAGCGGCCTTGACCTCTTCGAACTTCGCCGTCGCAGCATCCTGGACGATCGAAACACCGTTCTGCACGGGATCGGACTCCCAGGCCGCCTTCGCCCCCGACTTGATCTTCTCGTAGCGGGCACGACCGGCACGGGCTCCCAGCACATACCCGACGGCAGCTCCGAGAACGAACGCGACTTTGCCTTTCATCTTGCCTCCAGAGATTGGTGTGTGCGTCTCAGCCAACCCTACAGCTGCTGATCGCTGAGTCATATTCCTTGACAGCAATACGGTATTCGTGCAGTGGCTACTCCGCGATCCCCGTGAGGTGCCGCCGCAGCGGCACCGATTCCTCGCGGGCCGCCCTGACCGCCTCGGCCAGGGAGTCGCCGTGCACCCGGCGCCCCACCACCAGCAGGGATCCCGCATGACGACTCTCGAATGCCGACACGGCATTCCGCAGCCGTGTTCGCTCGTCGAGCGTCGGCGTCTCGGCTGCTACGCGCAGCACATCCCACTCGGCACCGGGCGCTTCGCTCACGCCAGCCGCTTCGAGAAGCTCGGCGAGGATCGCTGAGGGGAGCGGGGGCTGCTCGCGTCCGGGCTCCTCCGACGGTCCGGCGAGTTCGGCGACCCAGTGCCCAGTTTCTCGCAGTTCGAGCCTGACCGACCAGACCTCGTTGCGGACGCTGCTCGGCGCACTCCCCTGCCCCGCGACGGTGACGCGTTGCAGGAGCGGGCCCGCGTGCTCGGGCACCGCCTCGGGCGGGGTCACACGCAGTCGGGCGCGGACGCGCGTTCGCGCTGCCGCGGTGATCTCGTCGAGTTCCTCCGCCGTCTCGGCGTCGGTGTCGGGCCACGCGGCGTCCACGCGCCGTCCGGCGTCGAGCACCAGCGCCCGCGTCTCGAACGATCCACCGGCGACGTCGTGCACTCGCCACCCCGCCTCGGTCCGCTCGATCGACGCGACTCCCGCGTCGACGAACTCGACCGCGAAGGCGCGCAGCTTGCGCCTGAGGGCAGCATCAAGCGCCGACCACCCGCCTCCGGGCACGACGGCTGTTTCACGTGCAACGGTCCGCTCCGATTCCGCGAGGACACCACCCGTCAGCGCGCCCGCCCGGCTCATCGCCTCGTTGAGTCCTGGCGCCGCGACTGCGGCATCGACGTCCGCTGCACCGACACCGAACCGTTCGACCGCGAACGGCTCCACCAGACGCTCCCGCACCCGCGGCCCGAGTCGCTTGTCGACGAGCGTCCCCAACCGGCGCGTCTTGCCGATCGTCAGGAGCGGCTTGAGCCGGTCCAGGTAGGCGCGGAACGCGGCGCCCCCGCCGAGAATCGCCAGCGCCTCGTGCGACAGCGGCACGGCAGGCACCCCCGAGACGGCCGGAAGAGGCTGTCGGGTCCAGCCGCCGCGCACGTCTGGCAGCCAGACCGGTGCAGGCGGCACCCGGAGCGGAGACGCCTGCTCGTCGGGATCCTCGCCCCCACCGAGCGGAGCGGCCACGTGATCCAGAAAGTCCTGCAGCACACCATCGCCGTCGGCAGCCGCGAGGTCCCGAGCCTGATCCGCATCGCCGGTGTCGACGACGCGCACTCGCAGGCCGAGTTCGGCGAGATCGAGCGCCGCCGCGAGCGCGGAGAGGCTGCTGCCGGTCACGGTGGCGTCGATCACGATGAGGACCCGCCCGCCTGATCCTGGTGCTGGCTCGGGCCGGCAGACGGCGCCGGATGCTCTCCCACAATCGGCTCAGGGTCCGTCGCCGGCACCTGCACCAAGTCGATCCGCGTGCGTCCGTAACCACCCGAGCGGAACACAATCACCGTGAGCACGAGGAACAGCCCCAGTCCGGCCGCCTGCACCAGGATCGAGACCCAGGATCCGCCGGTCTCGGCCTCCTGCGCCGTCGACCCGCTGAGGCCGGTGGCCATGATCCCGAACGCGATCAGGTTGTTCACCACGTGGATGCTGATCGCGGCCTCGAGGCCTCCCGTCCGCCACGTGAGCCACGCCGCGATCAGCCCCATCACGCCGACCGAGAGCATGCCCCAGACGTCGTAGATGTGCGCGAGCGCGAAGGCCACCGTCGGCAGCAGGATCGCGAGCCACGGGCTCCGCAGCCAAGAACCGATCACCTGCATGAAGAAGCCGCGGAACACCAGCTCCTCCGCTGCGGCTTGGAACGGCACGAGCAGCACCACGATGAGCAGCGACCACAGCGCTGCAGTCAGGTCGATGTCCGGCATCTCGGCCGCCACCTCCTGAGGGGAATCGACGAACAGCACCTGCACCGCGATGCTGAGTCCATTCGTCACGAGCAGGCAGGCGACCGCGAGACCCGCCGTCTTCCAAACGAGCCCCCAGCGGACCCGGAGCGCGACCGACCACGCGCGGCCGAACGGGCGGATGCCGACGCTCAGCAGCGCCAGCCACACGCTCGGAATCATGAGAATGATCGAGCCGAGCGTGAACACCAGCGACAGCGGCTCCTGGGTGTCGAGCACGGTCAACCGCTCAAAGCTCTCCATGAACGCGCCCATGTCGCCGACCGGCACGCCCGTCGCGAGCACCAGGACCGGCCCCATGACGATGCCGAACACCAGGGACAGCGTGAAGTAGTACAGCGCGGCGAGCACGAGGGCAACCAGCGGCTTCCACCACCGATACCCCGTCACGCCGCGGAACAGCCGATGGTACTCGAGCTCCTCGGTCTCCACGGTCTGCCAGCGCCTCCGCTGCACCCAGGGCCACGGCTGCGCCTGAGCTGCTGCGGGGTGTGCCGATGCTGCTGCCGGCGGTGCCGGCGTCGCCGGTTGTTCGGCGCCGCCCGGCGCACCCTGGGCCGCCTCCGGCCACTGCGACCGGCCGGGCTCCGGCGGTTGCGGGATCGTCATCTCGGACCCTTCCTGTCTGTTCCGTCCGACCCGGGCCTGACCGGGAACCCGACTATGCGCCGCGCAGGCGCTCGGCGAGGTACGCGTGGAGCTCGCTGCGCGGTACGCGGTGCTGCTCCATCGTGTCGCGCTCGCGCACCGTCACGGCGTCGTCGTCAAGCGAATCGAAGTCGACCGTGACGCAGAACGGGGTGCCGATCTCATCCTGACGACGGTACCGGCGGCCGATGGCGCCCGCATCGTCGAAATCGATGTTCCAGTCGTCGCGCAGATCCTGGGCGATCTCCTTCGCCAGCGGCGAGAGCTTCTCGTTGCGGCTGAGCGGCAGCACCGCGGCCTTCACGGGAGCGAGGCGCGGATCGAGCGCCAGCAGCGTCCGGGTGTCGGTGCCGCCCTTGGCGTTCGGAACCTCCTCCTCGCGGTACGCATCGACGAGGAACGCCATCAGCGATCGGGTGAGTCCCGCCGCCGGCTCGATGACGTACGGCGTCCACCGCTCGTTTTTCGCCTGATCGAAGTAGGAGAGGTCTTTGCCCGATGCCTTCGCGTGCGTCGACAGGTCGAAGTCGGTGCGATTGGCGACACCCTCCAACTCGCCCCAGTCGCCGCCGGTGAAGCCGAACTTGTACTCGATGTCCGCCGTGCGCTTCGAGTAGTGGGACAGCTTCTCCTGCGGGTGCTCGTAGAAGCGCAGGTTCTCGGGATTGATGCCGAGGTCGGTGTACCAGCGCATGCGCTCGTCCATCCAGTACTGCTGCCACTCGTCATCGGTTCCCGGCTCGACGAAGAACTCCATCTCCATCTGCTCGAACTCGCGCGTGCGGAAGATGAAGTTGCCCGGCGTGATCTCGTTCCGGAAGCTCTTGCCGATCTGCGCGATGCCGAACGGCGGCTTGATGCGTGCGGCCTGCAGCACGTTCGCGAAGTTCACGAAGATGCCCTGCGCCGTCTCGGGGCGAAGGTAGTGCAGACCCGCCTCATCGTCCACGGGGCCGAGGTAGGTCTTCAGCAGGCCGGAGAAGGCGCGCGGCTCGGTCCACTCACCGCGGGTGCCGCAGTTCTTGCACACGATCTCGGCGAGGCCGTCCTTCGGCGCACGGCCCTTCTTCTCCTCGAACGCCTCGATGAGGTGATCCTCGCGCTCGCGCTTGTGGCAGTTCTTGCACTCCACGAGCGGATCGCTGAAGACCTCGACGTGACCGGAGGCCTCCCAGACCTGCTTGGGCAGGATCACGCTCGAGTCGATGCCGACGATGTCGTCCCGCTTCTGGACCATCGCGCGCCACCACTGCTTCTTGATGTTCTCCTTGAGCGCGGTGCCCAGCGGACCGTAGTCCCACGCCGAACGCGAACCGCCGTAGATCTCACCCGCCTGGAAGACGAACCCGCGGTGGCGGGCGAGTGAGATGACTTTGTCGAGGCGAGACTGCTCGGCCATGTGTGTGAAACTCCAAGGGGCGTGTGGGGATCTCGGACCGCCGCGTGCTCGACGCGGCATACCCGCCCAGTCTACTCAGCGGCCTCACGGTGGCCTGAGTGCCCGGCCCCGGCCCCACCCCGGCCCCACCCCGGCCCGGCCCCGGCCTCACCCCGCCCTCACCCCGGCCTCACCCCCGCCGAGATTGCGGAATGTGCGCTTTCGAGGCCCCTCAAAGCGCACATTCCGCAATCTCGGTGAAGGGGCGGGTGGGGGCGGGTGGGGTGGGGTGGGAGGATGAGGGAGCGCAGCCGCGACTAGCGCAGACCTCGGATGATGATCGCGAGCCCCTCGTCGAAAGACGCATCGAGCGTTGCGGCGCTCTCCCCCACCGCGCCGGCGCCACCAGACGCGCCAGCAGCGCCAGGCGACTCGGACGCCTCGGACTCCCCCACCAGCGCTCCGAACAGCTGTGCCTGCAGGCGGGTCTGCGTCGACTGGGCGTGACCGAAGGTGTAGAGCAGGAGGGTGCGCGCACCCGATGGCCCGACGAGGTCGGCCAGCTCCGCTTCGACGCGCGAAGCTCCCAGCCGGAACGCCGCCGCGGTCGCCACCACGTCGGCTCCGTCTCGCACGCGCAGCATGGCGGAGCGCAGCGCGCGGCAGAGGTCACCCGCCGCCGCGACCTGCGCACCCGCGGACACCCCGTCGACGTTGCGCCCGACACCCCGCCCGCTCGTCCGCCCCACATCGGCAACGATCTCGTCGGCCATGAGCGCCAGGAGCGTCTGCTTGTTCGGCACGTGATGGTAGAGCGCTCCGGGCTGCACCCCCAGCTCCGCTGCGACGCGACGCATCGAGCAGCCTTCGAGTCCGTGCTCGCCAAGCACGAGCAGCGCGGCGGCGACGACGTCGGACCGAGAATTGCGCATGACCCCACCCTATCGCTAACCTGAACAGCGTTCAGTTGAACACCGTTCAGGAAGCACGTCGTGAACCTCGGAGGCCCCATGTCCCAGCAGACGGACACCACAACACCCCGCCGTCGGCGCACCGGCACTGCGACCGACCTCGCACTCATTGCGACGTTCGCGGCACTGATCGCCGTGTGCGCGATCCTCCCAGCCATCACCGTGGGGGGCGCCGTGCCGATCACACTCCAGACGTTCGGCACGATTCTCGCGGGGGCGGTGCTCGGCGCCAGACGCGGATTCCTCGCGGTCCTGCTCTACCTCGCGGTCGGCGCGGTCGGCCTCCCCGTCTTCGCAGGGGGATCCGCCGGCGTCGCCCCCTTCGTCGGCCCCTCCGCCGGATTCCTCGTCGCCATGCCGCTCGCCGCCGCGCTCTGCGGCTTCATCGTCGAGCGGCTTCCTCGCAAGCGCGTCGGGGTCAGCATCGCCCTCATCGCGCTCGCCGGCCTGGCCAGCAACATCGTGCTCACGCATCCGCTCGGCATTCTGGGCATGTCCTGGCTCGGCGACCTCACACTGCAGCAGGCCTTCTTCGCCGACATGGCGTTCTGGCCGGGCGACGTCGTCAAGAACGTGCTCGTCGGCGTCGTCGCGGCGTCCGTGCATCGCGCGTTCCCCGCGCTCCTGCCACCGCGTACACTGCCAGCGTGATCGAGCTCCGCGCCGCGACCGTCGAGGCGACGACCCCCGATGGTCGCATGACGATCCTCCACCCGACGACGCTCACGCTCACCGAGCGGCGCGTCTCGGTGATCGGCGCGAACGGGTCGGGCAAGTCGACGTTGGCCCGGATCCTGAACGGACTCGTCGAGCCCTCGAGCGGATCGGTGCGGATCCGGCGGGAGCGCGAGCCCGCACCCTCCGGGCACGACAACACAGACGGAGATACCAGCAGTCGACTCGCGGAAGCCTGGCTCGACACCGTCTCGGACGGTGCCGCGGTCCGCCGTCTCGTCGGCTTCACCTTCTCCGATCCGGGGGCGCAGCTCGTCATGCCCACGGCGATCGAGGATGTGGCGCTCTCCCTCCGCAGGCGGCACCGACGACGGGCCGAGCGCGACGCTGCCGCGCGTGCGACCCTTGAGCGCTTCGGGATCGCCGAGCTCGCCGAGCGATCCGTGCACACCCTGTCCGGTGGCCAGCGCCAGTTGCTCGCGATCGCGAGTGTGCTCGCCGCCGATCCCGCGATCCTGATCGCCGACGAACCCACGACCCTGCTCGATCTGCGGAACGGCCGCATGATCGGAGACCTGCTCATGCGCCTGCCGCAGCAGGTCGTCGTCGTGACGCACGACCTCGACCTGGCGGTGCGGGCCGACCGCACTCTCGTGATCGACGAGGGTGCGGTGGTGTTCGACGGGGATCCCGCGACCGCTGTCGACCGCTATCGGAGCATGGCGTGACCGCCTCGCCGCTCGGCTCCTACGTGCCGGGCACATCCGCTCTGCACCGGATCCCTCCCGGCCCGAAACTGCTCGGCCTGTTCGTCTTCGCGGGCGTCGCCATCGCCTTCCGCACCGTGCCGAGCACTCTCGTCGCGCTCGCGATCGCCGTCGCCCTGGTGCTCTCGGTCGGCCTCGGCTCGAGCGCCTTCGGCAGAACGCTGCGCCGCTTCGCGCTCATCGGCGTGCCCCTGTTCGCGTTTCAGGCGTGGCAGCAGGGGTGGGATCGCGGTTTCGCGGTCGTCGGCACTCTGTTCGCGCTGATCCTCGCGGCGAGCGCACTGACCGCCAGCACCCGGGTCGAAGACCTCATCGACACCATCACTCGGGTGCTCGGCCCGTTCCGCAGGTTCGGAGCGCGGCCCGAACGAGTGGCGCTGGCATTCTCGCTCGTGCTTCGGATGATCCCGACACTGCTCTCCCTGGCTCAGGAGACCCGAGCGGCGGCGCAGGCTCGCGGGCTCGAACGCAACCCGCGCGCGCTCATGGTGCCGCTCGTGCTGCGGACCGTGGCACACGCGCAGCAGACGGGCGAGGCCCTGCACGCCCGCGGCATCGGGGATGACTAGGCTGGTCCCCATGGCTGAGGCGAGCATCCCCGAGGACGTGTCCGCTGACTACGAGAACCCCGTCGCCCGAGCGGCGCTCGACGCGTTCCGCACCGCCCCCGACTACCCGCACCTGGCGGCACTGCTGACGGCGCTCCGGGAGGGGTACCTCGTCGTCGACGTCACCGGCACCCGGAAGGGCGGGGGCGGCAAGAAGGGTGCACGGGTCCGCACGATCCGTTCGACGCAGGGGCAGCTGGTGCTCCCGATCTTCACCTCGATGGCTGAACTCCGGGCAGCCGTCACCGATAAGCAGCGCGCCGAGCTCAAAGGTGCGGTGATGCCGGCGCTCGAGGCGCTCAGGCTCATCTCGACCGACCGGTTCGTCGCGGCTGAGATCGATCACGCCTCCGCGAAGCTCGTGCTGCTGCGGAAGTACGTCGAACTCGCGGCCGGAGGGGACCCCATCACGGCGGAGACGCTGGAGCAGATGAAGCGGTAGCCCGAGCGACGGGCAGGCGCACCGCTGTTCGGGGCCTGCGCCGATCATGCATAAGATGGACCGCATGAAACGCATCCTCACCTACGGCACGTTCGATCTGCTGCACTGGGGCCACATCCGCCTGCTGCAGCGTGCCCGGGCGCTCGGAGACTACCTCGTCGTCGCGGTCTCCACCGAGGAGTTCAACGCGGGCAAGGGCAAGCAGACGTATCACGACTTCGAGACCCGCAAGATGATGCTCGAGGCAGTCCGCTACGTCGACCTGGTGATTCCCGAGAACGACTGGGATCAGAAGATCGGCGACGTCGAGCGCTATGCCATCGACACTGTGGTGATGGGCGGCGACTGGGAGGGCGACCCCCGCTTCGAGGTGCTCCGCGGGCACTGCGAGATCGTGTACCTCGATCGCACGGAGGGCGTCTCCACGTCGAAGATCAAGGAGGATCTCGGCGAGGGCGCCTGAGTCAGGCACCCTCGCCGATCCGCTACAGCACCTTCGAGAGGAACGCTTTCGTACGTTCCCGCTGCGGGTTGAGCAGCACCTCACGCGGGTCGCCCGATTCGATGACGACTCCGCCGTCCATGAAGACGAGGCTGTCGGCGACTTCTCTGGCGAACCCCATCTCGTGAGTGACGACGACCATCGTCATGCCAGACTCGGCGAGTCCCTGCATGACGTCGAGCACTTCGCCGACGAGCTCGGGGTCCAGCGCTGAGGTGGGCTCATCGAAGAGCATCAGCTTGGGTTCCATCGCGAGCGCGCGGGCGATGGCGACGCGCTGCTGCTGTCCGCCGGAGAGGTGCGCAGGGTAGTAGTCCCCCCGGTCGGCGAGGCCGACGCGGTCGAGCAGCTCTTCGGCCCGCTGCTTGAGCTGTGCGCGGTTCCCCTTCCGCAGCAGCGTCGGGGCGGCCATCACGTTCTCGAGCGCCGTCATGTGCGGGAACAGGTTGAAGCGCTGGAACACCATACCGATGTCCCGTCGCTGCTTCGCGGCCTCTCGCGGGTTCATCTCGTAGATCTTGTCGCCGCGCTGCCGGTAGCCGACGAGGCTCCCGTCCACCCAGAGGCGGCCGGCATTGATCGTTTCGAGGTGGTTGATGCAGCGGAGGAAGGTGGACTTGCCCGACCCCGATGGGCCGACCATGCACAGCACCTCGCCCCGGTTGACCTCCAGCGAGATGGATTTCAGCACCTCGTTCGAGCCGAAGCTCTTCGAGATCGCCTCGGCCTTCACCATGGGTACGGTGTCGTTCGTCACGACCGGCTCCTCTCGCCGTCGGGCCACGGGGCATCGGGGTCATCGTTGCGATCCGCAGGTGCGACCGCCTCGGTCTCCTTCGCGCGCTGGATCGCGACGGCCTCCGTCGGTGTCAGCGGCTTCACGGTGTCCGGGCGTGCGCCGACGCCCTTCGCGAAGTAGCGCTCGAGGTAGTACTGGCCGATCATCAGCAGTGAGGTGACGAGCAGGTACCAGATCGAGGCGACGATGAGCATCGGCACGGGCTTGTAGGTCACTGCCGCGATGTCCCTGGTGCGGGTGTAGAGCTCGAGGGTGAACGGCACTGCAATCACCAGCGAGGTGGTCTTCAGCATCGAGATGACCTCGTTGCCCGTGGGCGGAATGATGACGCGCATCGCCTGCGGGAGGATGATACGGCTCATGGTGTGCCACCAGCCGAGGCCGAGAGCGACTGCGGCCTCCTCCTGCCCCTTGTCGACGGCGAGCAGGCCGGCGCGCACGATCTCGGCCATGTAGGCCGACTCGTTCAGCGCGAGACCAATGACCGCGAGCGTGAAGTAGCTCAGCATCGCCTGCGTGTCGAACTGGAACCACGGCTCCTGGAACGGGATGCCGATGTCGATCGTCTTGTAGACAACGCCGACGAGGCCCCAGAAGGTGAGCTGCACGTAGACCGGCGTTCCGCGGAACACCCAGAGGAACGCCCACGCCACCGACCGCAGCACCGGGTTCGGCGACAACCGCATCACGGCGAGGATCACTCCCAGCACGATGGCGATGATCATCGAGTAGACCGTCAGCTGCAGGGTGTAGCCGATGGCCGAGAGCACGCGGACGTCGAAGAGGTACTTGCCCACTTCGTCCCACGCGTAGACGGGGCGGTTGAACGCCGCGTCGTACAGGAACAGCGCGACCATCGCCAGAACGACGACCGCGAACACGTTGCGCCACGGGTGCCGGAGCCTGATCGCCTTGATCGGCTCCGGCACCTCGTGGCCGGGAGTTCGGGAGTCAGACATCGAGGTGATGGCCTATTCGGTGCCCGCGTTGATCGTCGCCTCGTCGATGGCACCGGTCTCTGCACCGGCGTTCTCGAGGATCTCCAGGTACGTGCCGTCGTCCATCAGCGACTGGACGGCGGCCTGCACCGCCTCGGACAGCTCACTGTCCTTTTTGATGGCGAACCCGTAGGGGGCCGCATCGAAGAGCTCGCCCTGGATCTCGATCTCGCCGTCGAGCTTGTTGACGGCATCGATGGTGACGGGCGAGTCGGCGGAGAAGGCGTCGGCCTGACCGAGCACGACGGCGTTCGTCGCCTCGGGCTGACCGTCGAACGGCAGGATCTCGATCGCCGATTCCCCGTCCTCCACGCACTTCTCGCTCCGCTGGGGCAACTCGTGCGTGTGCTGGACGGTGCCCGACTGCACCGCGACCTTCAGGCCGCAGGCGTTCTCGGGGTCGACGGTCTCCCCGGTGGGCGCCGCCCACAGAGTGCCCGCGTTGTAGTAGTTGACGAAGTCGACGGTCTTCTGCCGCTCGACCGTGTCGGTGAAGGATGACGCGCCGACGTCGACGCCGTCCTCCTCGATCTGGGGCAGGATGCTGTCGAAGCTCAGGATGCTCCACTCCGGCTCCAGACCGAGCTTCGCGGCGACCGCCTCGGCCAGCTCGACACCCCAGCCGACGGGATCGCCGTTCTGGTCCTTGAACTCGTTCGGCGGGTAGTCGGCGTCCGTGGCGAGGCGGAGCGTGCCCGACTCGCTGATCGCGTCGGGCAGCAGCGCGACCGCCGCGTCGTCCGCGGTGATCTCCGCACCGCCCGTGGTCTCCTCGGTGCCTGCGCCATCATCATTCGTGCACCCGGTCAGCACGAGGGCAGCAGCCGCAGCGAGTACGGGAACCGCATATCGAATCCTCATTGATCGTCCTCTCAGAGTCAGTGAAACATGGGCAACAGTACCGGTCTTCGCGAGCTTGTGACAATGCATGCGATAACAATGGTGTATCGGCACTTACCCCCGATCGGACAGGGAAAGTACGATACTTCGCACGGGAATACCTCCCGGCTCGCGTTGAGGGGGGCTCGGCAACTTGTTAGCGTCAATCAGCGGTGAAGATCCGGGCGTCACGTGCGCCTGCCCCGCGATAGACCCGCCACCGAGCACCGCGCTCGGCGGCTAGGAGGCAAAAATAGTGAATAGTTCCCCAGCCAGCACTCGATCGACGGCGGGCACTGAACGTGAAGTCGCTTTCGAGGTCTCCCAGGTCTTCAAGGTCTTCGGGCGCCGCCCGAAAGAGGCCGTGAAGCGCCTGCGGACGGGTTCGACGCGAGACGACGTGCAGCCCCTCGGCACCGCCGCGGTGATCGATGCCTCGTTCGACGTGAAGAAGGGCGAGATCTTCGTCGTCATGGGCCTCTCCGGCTCGGGCAAGTCGACCCTGATCCGCATGCTCAACGGGTTGAACCCCACGACCGACGGGTCCATCAAGGTCTTCGGCACCGAGGTCGTCGGCTCGGGCCCCACCGAGCTGCGCGGCCTCCGTCGTGACCACATGTCGATGGTCTTCCAGCACTTCGCGCTGCTCCCCCACCGCACGGTCCTCGAGAACGTGGCTTACGGCCTCGAACTCCAGGGTGTCGCGGCCGGCAAGCGCACCGAGCGCGCCAAGCACTGGCTCGAGCGCGTCGGCCTCAAGGGGTGGGAAGATCACTATCCGGAGGAGCTTTCCGGCGGCATGCAGCAGCGCGTCGGCATCGCCCGCGCATTCGCCGCTGACACCGAGATCCTGCTCATGGACGAGGCGTTCTCCGCACTCGATCCGCTGATCCGGCGCGAGATGCAGGAGCAGCTCATCGAGCTGCAGCAGGAACTCGGCAAGACGATCGTGTTCATCACCCACGACCTCAACGAGGCGATGTTCCTCGGCGACCGGATCGCGGTCATGCGCGACGGACGCATCGTGCAGGTAGGCACCCCCAACGACATCCTCACCGACCCCGCGAACGACTACGTCGCGCAGTTCGTGCAAGACGTCGACCGCGCTCGCGTGCTCACCGCAGGTGACGTCATGGAGGCGCCACGCGCCGTCGTCTTCGCCTCGGCGGGTCCGCGCGCCGCGCTGAAGACCATGCGCGACCTGCAGACCGCGGCCCTCTTCGTGACCGACGCCAAGCGGAAGCTGCTGGGCGTGGTCCGAGACAAGGACATGATGCGCCTGGTGCGCGAGGGGGGCACCGACCTCCACGAAGCGCTGCGCCCCACGCCGGCAACGGTCACGGCGGAACAGTTGATCGCCGAGCTGTTCGAGTTCGCCGTCGAGAGCTCGCTCCCGATCGCGGTGACCGACGAGCAGGGCCGCCTCATCGGCGTCGTGCCGCGCGTCACCCTGCTCGCCTCGCTGGCGCAGGTTCCGCCGACCACCACCGCGATCCCGATCATCGAGCCGACGCCGACGGTGCCGGCCGCGACGATCACGGCAACGCTCGATGATGGGGCTGTCGACGTCGCGCATCAGGAACCGGTGACCCTGCCGGAAGCCTCGGACTCGATTGAAGGGGGCCGCGCCTGATGGACGACTTCATGGACAACTTCCGCCTGCCGCTCGGTGACGCCGTCAGCGATGGCGTCGACTGGCTCACTTCCACACTGAGCGCCTTCTTCCGCGTGCTCCGCGACATCATGGGCACCCTCTACGACGGTCTCGACTTCGTCACGTCGACCCCGCCGTTCTGGGCCATGATCATCGTGCTCGCGATCATCGCGTACTTCGCCAAGGGGTGGAAGCTCGCGGTCGGCACCGTCATCGGCCTCTGCGTGATCGTCTCGGTCGATCAGTGGGACAACGCGATGGACACGCTCGCGCTGGTGATCATCGCATCGCTCATCGCCCTGGTCATCGCAATCCCGCTCGGCATCCTCGCCGCGCGCAACGACACGGCGTCGAAGATCATCCGGCCCTTCCTCGACTTCCTGCAGACGATGCCCGCGTTCGTCTACCTCATCCCCGCCCTGATGCTCTTCAGCGTCGGCGTGGTCCCCGGTATCGTCGCGACCATCGTCTTCGCCCTCGCTCCGGGCGTCCGGCTCACCGAGCTCGGCATCCGCGGCGTCGACAAGGAGGTCGTCGAGGCCGGGTACGCATTCGGGTCCACCCCGGGCAAGATCCTGCGCCAGATCCAGCTCCCGCTCGCCATGCCGTCGATCATGGCAGGTGTGAACCAGGTCATCATGCTCTCCCTCTCGATGGTCGTCATCGCCGGCATGGTCGGCGCCGGCGGCCTCGGCGGAGATGTCGTCGCGTCGCTGAACCGCATCGATGTCGGGCTCGGGGCCGAAGCCGGCCTCTCGGTGGTGATCCTCGCGATGATCCTCGACCGCATCACCGGCGCGTTCGGCACATCGAAGCGGAACCGCAAGAAGAAGAGCAGCGGTCGCGCGGCCAAGCCCGCCGACGAGGCTCCCCAGGGAGCCGATACGTCGGCCGCCGATGCACAGGAGGAGGCGGACCGGAAGGCCGCTTCACCCCAGCGCGCCCCTATCCCCGGATGATTCGGCGGTCCCTTCGAGGGGCCCCTCACCCGCACCAGCCCACGTACGACAGAAAGAAGGACACACGATGAAGAAGAAGTTCCTCACCAGCGCCCTCGCGCTCGGTGCCGCAGGCGCCCTTGCGCTCACCGGCTGCGCCAGCGACGGCGGCAGCGGCGACGAAGGCGGCGACGAGAAGGGCACCGTCACCTTCGGTCTCTTCAACTGGGACGAAGCGATCGCCGTCACGAACCTCTGGAAGGTCATTCTCGAGGATGAGGGTTACGACGTCGAGATCGAGACCGCCGACCCCGCACCGGTCTTCCAGGGCCTCGCCGACGGCGCCTACGACGCCGTGCTCGATGTCTGGCTCCCGCTGACCCACGAGGAGTACGTCGAGCGGTACGGCGATGACATCGTCGAGCTGGGCGCCTGGAACGACGAGGCGAAGCTCACCGTCGCGGTGAACTCCGACGCGCCGATCGACTCGCTCACCGAGCTGGCCGACAACGCCGATGAGTTCGGCAACCGTCTCGTCGGCATCGAGGCGGGTGCAGGTCTGACCGCCGCCACCGAGAACGAGGTCATCCCGACCTACGGTCTCGAGGACATGGACTTCATCGTCTCCTCGACGCCGGCCATGCTGACGGAGCTGAAGAGCGCCATGGACTCCGGTGACAACATCGCCGTGACCCTGTGGCGTCCGCACTGGGCCTACGATGCCTACGACATCAAGGATCTCGAGGATCCCGAGGGCACCCTCGGCGACGCCGAGAGCATCTACTCGTACGGCAGCTCGACGCTGGCCGAGGATCACCCCGAGGTCTCGGAGTGGCTCACCAACTTCAAGATGGACTCGGATCACCTCTACTCGCTCGAGAACCTCATGTTCAACGAGAACGAGGGATCGGACGACTACGAGCCGATCGTTCGCGAGTGGATCGAGCAGAACCAGGAGTACGTGGACGGCCTCACCAGCTGATCCGCTGCACTGTCAGGGGGCCGGGTCGCATGGCGATCCGGCCCCCTGCTGCGTCTGGTCCCGGCTACTCGCGGCACCAGTCGGGCTGCAACCCGTTCGCACTGCGAACGACGGCGCCATCGGCGACCCGCACGTAGGAGACGGATGCCCCGGTGAAGCCGGGAACCGGGTACCCGTCCGGCTCGCCGTCACCCGAGAAGACCTCGACGGCGACGTACTCCCCGTTGGGAGCGGTGCACACCGCACCCACTCGGCTCGTCTCGGCTGCGGGTCGGAAGAGCTCTCGCTCCCCCGCCTCATCCCGCACGATCACCGCGTCTTCCGTCGCCTCGATGTCGAGCGTCTCACCGGCCGCGGCCTCGACCGCCGCGTCCCAGTCCTCCTCGGTCGCCGGCGTCGCTGCGGTTCCCATCGCCGGGTCGTACTCGACCAGTTCACCGTCGAGCGTCCTGGCGACCACGGCCGTCGTTCCCGGCACGAATCGCCAGTCCGCGATCTCGAGCGGGCGATTCTGCTCGTCGACCACGGTGGCGAGGAGCGTGCCGGGATTGTTCATGTCGTAGAGCAGTAGTGAATCCGTGTACGACAGCACCTTGAAGGTCTCGGACCGGTCGAGATCATCGACGATGAAGCCGACGAGGCGCGTGCGCGGCTCGACCCGCAGGTCGCGGACGGTGGCGATCCCCGAGTCGATCATCGGAATCGGCTCACCGCCGTCGCGGGGTATCGTCTCCACGGCGGGGCGATCCTCGTCGTCGAGCGTGACGAGCACCGTCTGGTCGTCGAGCAGCGCATACTCCTGGATCCGGTCCGCGACGGCGAGTCCCCGGTGCGATTCACCATCGCGGAGTCGCTGGGAGAAGACCTGGTCAGAGCCCCCTCCTCGGACGAGTGTCGCAACTTCGGGGTCGAGCGTCGTGAATGCAGTGCGCAGTTCGCCCTGTCTCCCGGTGTGCAGTCCCTCAACCGTCGCCGTCAGCGCGTACTCCGTCGCGTAGTCGAGGGGTTCGGCGAAGGTGACGGTGACCGTGTTCCCGTCGACCGCCGTTTCGACCGGCACCTCCGGAGCGACCGTCACCTGTGGCGACGCGTCACCATCGGAGCTCAGCGGCTGATTCGCCTGGATCGTTACCGTCTGCCCTGCGCGCTCCGTCACCGCCGCCGTATTGACGTCGATCCCCTCCAGTCGCGGGCCCTGCGTCTGCGTGGCGAATCCGAGTCCCGCGGCGATGACCGCGAGACCGCCGATCACTGCCCAGACGAGCCGCGAGTGGCGGCGCCGGGGTGTCGACTCAGTGGACATAGGGATCCTCCGGCATGTCGACCGCGGTCGCCTCGGCGGGTACGAGCACCATCGGGTGCGCTCCGTCGGGGTCCGGATTCGTCGCGAACACCCCGGTCACCCGCACCCAGTCGTCGGCGACGAAGTCGTCCTGCCACCCGGGAGCGTAGACGGGCACCCCCACCGGCTGGGCGTCGATGGTGCAGCAGGTCACCGAGAATCGGGCGACGTAGAAGACGTCGTCCGGTGCGCCGTCGGCCGGCATCACGAAGCCGGTGAGGTCAGCCGTGCGCCCGAGCGCCGCTTCCCCGCCCTGCTGCCGGAGGAGCAGGGACCACTGCTTGACGTCGAGCTGCGACAGGTCGTCGACGTCGTCGATCGCGACCGGTGCTTCTCCACCGGGGCTGATCGACGCGTTCATCTCGCGCTGACCAGCGGTCGCGGCGCTGAGCGTCGCGGGCGGGATGATGAGCAGTGCCGTGGCGAGCGCCGCCACGAGAGCGCCCGCTGAGACGACCGCGATCGTCCGCGGACGGTCGGCACGCTCGGGGTGGGGCGGGTCGGTGGGGGCCGCGGGTATCTCGGCACGCGCTCGACGGTGGCGCACCGCGCCGGCGGCGAGGATCCCGACCGCCAGCATCCCGACGAGCGCGCCGAGCACCGACATCGTGACGGTGAAGACGGTGTACCTGGGATGGATGTACCAGTCGAGCCGCCCGCTCAGGGCGAGGGAGAGGGTGGCGGCGATCCCGATGGCGCTGATCGCCAGTCCTCGCCAGTGCGTCATGATGCGGTCACGCGACAAGGTTGACCCCCCATCCGATCGCGATACTGCAGAGCCCGATGATCGCGAGAAGCTGCAGCAGGGTCCGCGTCGTGAACGTGGTCCGCAGCAGTGCGAGCATCTTGATATCCATCATCGCCCCGAAGACGAGGAACGCCACGATGCCGCCGGGCATGAACGTCGACCCGAACGACATGATGAAGAACGCGTCGACGTTCGAGCAGATGGAGATGATGAACGCCAGGGCGACGAGCGCGAGCACTGAGAGCAGCGGGTGGCTGCCGAGCAGGAGGAGTGTTTCACGTGGCACACCGACCTGGATCGCACCCGCAACGCCCGATCCGACGGCGAGCGCCGGGAGCATGGCACTCGACTCCTCCGCGAAGCTCAGCGCGCTCCGGCGCAAGCGTGTCCGCGTGCGGCGGGAGAGGCCCGCGAGGGAGCCGGCGTTCGCACGCGCCTCGCCATCCTCGCCGAGGTGGGCGTCGTGATCGTGCTCGTGGTCATGGTCCCCACCCGCCGCGGCGTGGCGGCAGCTCGCCTCGAACTGGGGCGTCAGAATCTCGTGCTGCCTGGGGTGCCGGCTGAACACCCACCCCACGAGGTTCGCGATCACGAAGCCGCCGAGGATGCGGGCGACGAGAATGCCGTGATCCCAGCCGAAGGCCTGGTAGGTCGTGATGATGGTGACGGGATTCAGGATCGGCGCGGCGAGCAGGAAGGTCAGCGCCTCGGCGGGCGTGAATCCTCGGAGGATCAATCCCCGGGCGAGCGGGACGTTGCCGCACTCGCACACCGGCAGCAGCACCCCGAGCAGGGAGAGCGCCGCCCTCCGAAGCGCTGGCCGCCGCGGCAAAACCCGCTCGATGAGCGTGGGCGGCAGCCACACCTGCACCACGATCGACAGCAGGATGCCCAGGAAGACGAACGGCAGCGATTCGATGAACACGCTGACGGAGAGCGTGACGAAGTCACTGAGCCGATCGGGGAGCACCTGACCAGTGTAACGAGAACCGTTATCTCAACTGGAGCGACGCTCCAGCGCGTGCCTGCGTTCCAGGCGCACGTCGCCCCACTTGATGAAGGCGATACCCCCGAGGATCCCCACTCCTCCGAGCAGCTGCACCGGCGTCAGCACCTCCGCGAGGATGATCCACGCGGCGATCGCCGAGAACGGCACCTCGACGAGGTTCACGAACGATCCGACGGTCGCCCCGATGTACCGGAGGCCGACGATGCCGCAGAAGTACGCGCCCACCGTGAACATGACGATGAGGATCATCGGGACCACCCACGAGACCCGCGCCCCGGCGAAGTCGACTTCGGCGGCCACGAAGCGCAGGGGCATGATCCCGACCGCATTGACCACGACCGCCGCGAGTGCGCCGACGCACATGCCGAGCCCGGTGAACGCGATCGGCGGCACTCGGATCGTCGTGTTCGCCGACACCAGGAAGTAGCTCGCGAGGCACACCGCCGCGGCGAGCGCCATCGCGACACCGAACGCGTCGAGCGACACGTTGCGCAGGTCGAGCACGAGGACGACTCCGATCAGCGAGACGACGACGCCGGCGAACGTGAACGCTCCCGGTCTCTTGCGCGTGCGCGCCCACAGCCAGAACACGATGAGGATCGGCGCCGTCATCTCGAGCAGCAGTGCGACAGCCACCGTGAGGTGCTCCACCGCGAGGAAGAAGAACGCCTGCACGCCGGCCATCGAGACGACGCCGTAGGTGACCACCGTTCCCCAGTGCCGGCGCACCTCGCCCCAGTAGCCGCGCAACGCGAAGAGCGTGGGCACGAGCAGCAGCACTGCGGAACCGGCAAGCCTGACCAGCACGACCGCGCCAGGTGTCCAGCCGATCTCGTACATCGTCTTGGCGACGGGGCCAGCGACGGCGAAGAAGAATGCCGACAGCAGCGTGAAGACGAAACCGAGGACGACGATGCGACGCAACGCGCCCCCCCTCTTCACACCCCGCCCTATCCTAGGCGGTGCGCGGTGGCGGGTGCGCGGGACCTCCGATCAACTGCGGCTGCACGGCCTCTGCTTCCTCCTCCGCGTAGTGCACGAAGGCCCGCAGATCCGCGTTTACAGCAGCGTCGTCCACGAGCGTGATCCCCGGATCCGCCCCATCGGGCAGGTCGAGGACCCGGTGGTCCCACGCCATCTGGAGTCGCACTCGCGTCGTGCGATCATCGACCGCCGCGAAATCGACGCTTCCGGTGTGGAAGGCAGCGCCGAGGCTTCGCCACGCCAGGCGCCGCCGGGGCACGTGCTCGGCGATGACGGTATCGAAGTCGCGTCGATACTCCCCGAAGCGAACCCGCCAGTGCAGCACGGTATCGCTCAGTTGCGCCACCTCCTCGAGCGGCGCGAGGAAGCGCGGATATGTTTCGACGCGGACCCACAGCCGGTACACGTCGTACAGCGGCATCTCGATGTCAATGTGTCCGGATCCGGTATGTTTCGTCATCAGCGGCTCTCCGCCCCGGCGCCTACGCTGCCGGTTCCTTCACGATGCGCAGCCCGGATGATCCGTTCGCCTGTTTCGTCAGCGCTTGGAGCCAGGTGCGATTGAGCTGCGGCGACGGCTCGGCCGCGAGCTGGAAGGACAGCGTAATGGCGGGGTGCAGCCAGATGCTGCGACGGTGTCCCCGGTCCGTCCAGGTGAAGGCGAAGCTCTCCTGACGGCTGAGCTTCGCGAGAATGACGGGTTGCAGATGAGCGAGCGTGCGGTCGTCGAACTCGAAGACGTGCCTCGCCCCATAGTTGAGATATCCCAAGTGAGGTTTCCTAGATTGGCCCCGCCGCGCAGCCATGCGTGAACGCGCGACGAACTCGCGCTGCGATGACGCAGCGCCGTGGGCGATATGAGTACCGCGTTCAGAGCGAACGCGGTGAATAAGGAACGTCGTGATCACGAGCGCGATCACGACGGTGTTGCGAGGTTCTGACCCCATACTCGCAGATATCGAACAAAATAACGACTCCCCGGCGAGTCGGGCCCGATCACGCCCTGCGCTTGAACGCACCCGACTCGCCGCCGACTCACGCGTTGATCGCTCGAATGAGCTTCTCGGTCTCCCGCCTCGGCAGTGGGAACCCGTCGATACGCCCGACCGGTACTCCGCCGAGGAAGATGCGAGTGGCCTGATCGACGACGACGCCGTTCGCCTTCATCGCGACTTCGAGGCGAGCGGCGGTCTCCGGGTCCGCCATGAGCTCGTCGAACGTGGTTTCGAGGGTCACCGGGAGCGGTCGCTCATCTCCCTCAACCTCGACCGTGGCGGTCGCTCGAATGTCTCGGCTCGACGCGCCGACGTCGAGCGTGTACCGACCGGTCTCGACGACCCACCGATCCTCGCGGACGCTCCAGTACGCGAGATCGGACCGCCGGATTTGGATCACCACCTCTCGGGACTCCCCGGGTGCCAACTCGACGCCGCTGAACCCGCGCAGTTCACGGGTCGGCCGCCGCACGCCGGATTTCTCGAGTGCGGCATACACCTGCACGACCTCCCGACCCGAAACGGCTCCGGTGTTCGTCACCGTGACGGTCACGGCGATCCCTTCCTGGGAGGATGTCGCACGCGGATTCGTCATTTCGAAGGTGGTGTACGAAAGCCCGTGCCCGAAGGGGAAGCGTACGTCGAGCTGCCGAGTGTCGTACCAGCGGTACCCGACCAGCACGCCCTCGCCGTACCGCACGTGCCCCTCCTCTCCCGGGAACGTCCCGAACGCCGGGGTGTCTTCGAGGCGCAGGGGGATCGTCTCGGTCAGACGAGCCGAGGGATTGACGGAGCCGAAGAGCACATCCGCGGTGCCGGAGCCGCCCGCCTGCCCGAGCAGCGACGCATCGAGAATCGCGGGCACGCGATCCGCGAAGGGCAGCGAGACCGTTCCCCCGTGCGAGAGGACGACGACCACGTTCGGGTTCGCCGAGATCACATCGTCGAGCAATGCCAACTGCTCTGTCGGGAGATCGATGTGGGCGCGGTCGAAGCCCTCAGACTCCTCGTGCGCGGGCAGGCCCAGGAAGAGTACGACCGTCTCGGCGGCTTCCGCGATGGCTACGGCCTCGTCGCGCAGCTCGTCGGCGCGGGCAGCCTCGTCTCGTCCCGTATCCGCCTCGGCGTCCAGCGGGTCGATTTCGAACCCCTGCGCGTAGACGACCTCACCCTCCGCGTACCCCTGGATCGCGTTGAGTGCCGTGTCGATGCGCGTCGGAACGACGCGCGACGATCCGTCGCCCTGGTAGCGCGGATCGGCCGCGAATGCACCGATGACCGCCACTGAGGCGCTCGGCCGGAGCGGGAGGAGCTCGCCCTCGTTCCGCAGCAGGACGATCGATCTCGCCGCGACCTCCCTGGCGAGTTCGTGGTGCGCGTCGAGATCCACCGGGTGCGGTTCCACCCCGGCGGCGCGACGCGCGAGCTCGAGCACCCGGTCAGCGACGGCGTCGAGTTCCCGCTCCGCGAGCCGACCGTCCCGGACCGCGGCCACGAGCTCGGCATCGGTCCGCCCGCCGGAGGACGGCATCTCGAGGTCGAGACCTGCCTGCACCGCGGCGACGCGGTCGACGACTGCGCCCCAGTCCGACATGACGAGGCCGGTGAAGCCCCACTCCTCTCTGAGCACCTGGGTCAGCAACCAGGGATCCTGGGAGACTTGGACGCCGTTGAGGCGGTTGTATGAGCACATCACCGTCCACGGCTGCGCAACCTCCACGACGCGCTGGAACCCCCGCAGGTAGATCTCGCGCAGCGGCCGCGGATCGATGTCGCTGGAGGTGCGGTGACGGTCCGTCTCCTGGTTGTTCGCGGCGAAGTGCTTGAGCGATGCCCCGACCCCGCGGGACTGGATGCCGCGCACCACGCTCGCCCCGAGCTCACCCGATACCAGCGGATCCTCGGAGAGATACTCGAAGTTCCGCCCGCAAAGCGGGGTCCGCTTGACGTTGATCCCGGGTCCGAGCAGCACCGCGACCCCGGCTGCGGCGGCCTCGGCCCCGAGCGCCGCGCCGACGCGTTCGGCCAACTCGGGGTCGAACGTCGCACCGAGCGCGACCGCGGGCGGGAAGCATGTCGCCGGCGCGCTCGCGCCAATACCCACCTCGCCGAATCCGTTCGCCGGCTTCCGCAGTCCGTGCGGACCGTCCGCCAGCACCAGAGCGGGGACTCCGACGCGCGCGACGGCCTGGGTGCGCCAGTGGTCCGCACCGCTGGTCAGGCTCGCCTTTTCTTCCAGGGTGAGCCGGTCGACTGGCACTCGCTGCCCCGCCGCTGCTTCGGCAGGCTCCGAAGACGCTGATCGTGCCGGCATCTGCGGGGTATTCTTCATGGGATCTCCTTCGTTCGCCTCGAAAACCTTGACAGTTTCGGCTTTCAGTATGACACTTCTATCAGGCAATATCTACATGGCACAGAGGAGTCGTCAATGAGTAGTGTGAGCGGGTCCGCAGCGGGACAGCCCTCGGGCATCACCGGAGCATCAGCGGTTGTGGGATCTACTCCGGACGCGTCCGAGCCAGGAGCCCCGGCGCCGAAGTCCTACAGCATCGCCCTGGTCACTGCGCAGGTCTTCCTCTACATCGCTCTCCTCGGACCGGCGATGGTCGGGATCGGCATGAAGATCCAGTCGTTGATCGACGCCGGGGCGATTGCCGACGGCGCCGCAGAGAGCTCGATCGCCGTGCTCCAGGGAGTGGGGGCGGCGTCAGCATTCATCGCGAACGTCGTCTTCGGTCGCCTCTCCGATCGCACGACCTCGCGCTGGGGTCGCCGGCGCCCGTGGGTCGTCGGGGGCACAGCACTCATGACCATCGCCTTCGGCATCATGGCCACGGCCCCCAACCTCGGCACCGCAACCGCGGGGTGGGCCCTCGCCCAACTCGGCGCGAACGCCACGCTCGCCGCCTTCATCGCGACCATCTCCGACCAGGTACCCCGATTCCAGCGCGGCAGCATCACCGCGCTCCTCGGCATCGCGCAGAACGTCGGGATTCTCGGCGGCGCCTACGTCGCGGACTTCTTCGCCGGCCACCTGCTCATCATGTTCGTCGGCCCCTCCGTCGTGGCGGTCATCGCCATGCTGGTCTTCGCCCTCATCCTGCAGGATCGCGTGCTACCCGAGCGGCCGCCCCGGCTCTCCTTCCGCGGTTGGATCAGCACCTTCTGGGTGAGCCCGCTCGCACACCCCGACTACGCGCTCGCCTGGTGGTCCCGCTTCAGCATCATGACAGCGGCATTCATGTTCAGCACGTTCCGGTTCTTCTTCATCCAGCGCGAGCTCGGGGTGCCACCCGAACAGACCCCTCGGGTACTCTCGACCGCGGTACTGATCTATACCTGCGCGCTCGTTATCTCAGGGTGGCTGGCCGGCAGACTGTCGGACCGCCTCGGGCGCCGCAAGGTCTTCGTATGGAGCGCGACCGTCGCGTTCGCGATCGGCACCGCGATGCTCGGTACCGTCACCGACGTCCAGGGTTTCTATCTGGTCGAAGCATGGCTCGGTTTCGCCTACGGTGTCTACATTGGCGTGGACCTGGCCCTCGTGGTCGACGTGCTGCCGAACCCGGATGACGCCGGGAAGGACCTCGGAGTGTTCAACATGGCCAATGCTCTGCCGCAGAGCCTTGCCCCCGTGATCGCCGGCGCGTTGATCTACGTGGGCTCCTACCCCAACTACACCCTCATGCTCGGCATCGCCGGTGGGATCGCGCTGCTCGGGGCCCTCGTGATCTTTCCGATCCGCAGCGTCCGATAAGATTCGCTGCGGATCTCGTAGGCTGGAGTCCATGAGTCAACGGGGGCCATACGCGAAGGGCATCGCGAAACGGCAGGAAATCATCGATGTCACGCTCGATATCGTGGCGCAGCGAGGATGGCGGCAGACCTCCAATGCGGAGATCGCGTCCCGCGTCGGCTTGAGCCAAGCCGGGTTGGTCCATTACTACGGCTCACGCGAGGAACTCGCGATCGCAGTGCTCCGCTCGAAAGACCAGCACGATCGAGAGCAGTTCTTCGACCCCAACCCAACGTTCGAGGGCTTCATCGCCGTCATCACGCACAATACGACGGTGCCCGGACTCATCCAGCTCTACGTCGAATGCTCCTCCGAAGCCACGATCGAGGGGCACCCGGCGCACGAGTTCTTCCAGGAGCGAGTCGAGCGGATCCGGGCCCTCTTCACCAAGGTCATCGTGAACGGGCAGCGCAACGGTGAGGTCGGGTCGCACATTGACATCGCCGCGACGGCGAACTTGCTTATGGCGGCCGCCGACGGCCTGCAACTGCAGTGGCTGCTCGACCGCTCCGTCGACATGACCGCACAGCTCCGGCTGATGTGGGAGAGAATCCGTGCGCACTCCTGGACGCATGCGCACCGGACCGGAGGCGCGGCCGCGGGGAGCTGACACCTGAATTGCGAGGCCCTCCGGATACACTTCGGGGGCCGCACGGTGTCCCGTGCGGCCCCCGAAGGATCGTTCAGACTTAGCGGCGACTGCCCGTAATGGCCCGGAAGAGCCACATGATGACGGCGATGATCGCGAGCACCAGGCCCACCCAGAGGAGGAACCGGACCGCTTCGACCAGACCGCCGACGAGCAGCAGCGCGATGGCGACAATGATGATGAGGATCAGGAAGATATTCATCCTCGCAGTGTATCTCTCAGCGGTTTTTGCGAGAATTTCCACGTGAGGGCCTGGCACTCTCGCCACTGACCAGTTATCATCCCCTCCCGAAAACCTGGCGACCCGTTGATAGTGTCGCAGTGTGGCCGCGGACCCTCACAAGAACTCACTGGGCTGGCTCTGGGTGCTCATGGGTGCCGCCCTGCTCAACCAGGCCACGATCTATCTCGTCCGCCCGACGACCACCTACAAGCTTTCAGGCCTGGGCGCCGGGGCAGAGGTCGTCGGCCTGGTCGCCGCTCTCTTCGCGCTCCTGCCGCTGGTGATCGCCATGCCGCTCGGAGCCGCGGTGCAACGCACGCGGCACGTGAAACTGCTCCTCATCGTCGGGAGCGGCCTCGTCAGTGGCGGCGGGGCCATAGTGAGCGCCGCCCCGTCAGTCGTCGTCGTCGGACTCGGCACTGCAGTGCTCGGGCTCGGTCACCTCGTCTTCACGATCACCGGTCAGGCGATGATCGCGCGCTTCACGTCCGACCGCGACCTCGATCGCGGGTTCGGGTGGTTCGAGGCTGGGTACGCCGTGGGGCAGATGGCCGGTCCGCTGCTGGGCGGGATCCTCATCGGTTCGTCAGGCAGCGGGGCCGGAGCCCCCGGCGACGTCGATACGGCGCTCTGGATCGGCACCGCGATCGCCGTGCCGGCCCTTTTACTCCTGCTCGGCCTGCGCACCCCGTCCGCGCCGAGCGCGCAGCCGCACTCCGTGGTCGACGCCCAGTCAAAGCAGCGCGCGAAGCCCTCCGTGCTCCGGCTCCTGCGAACACCCGGTATGCCCTCGACCCTGCTGGCGTCGTTCGCCGTCGTCGCCGTGCTCGACATCCTCGCGGCGTTCCTGCCCCTGCTCGGCGAAGCCGTCGGCGCATCGCCCGTGCTCATCGGCGCACTCCTCGCGGTGCGCGCCGCGGCGACCATCGTCTCCCGATTCCTGCTGCCCGCCCTGCGCCGCGCATACAGTCGCAACGCCCTCGTGCTGGCGAGCCTGTGGGGGTCGGCGGTCGCCCTCGTGCTCCCGCCGCTGACACTGCACCTCCCGGCCGCCGCGATCGCGGCGATGGCGGTCGCGGGGTTCTTCCTCGGCCTCGGCCAGCCCCTCACGATGTCACTCGTCGTGCAGGCCGTCCCACCGGCCTGGCGGTCATCGGCGCTGTCGCTCAGACTCGTGGCGAATCGCGTCGGCCAGGTCGGTGTCCCCCTCGCGGCCGGAGCTGCAGCAGCACCACTTGGACCGGCAGGGGCGATCTGGCTCTCCTGCGTGATCCTCGCCGCGGCAGGCACCGAACGACTCTTCCGCCGGTGAGACCACCGCCACTATTTCAGCAGTCGCGAGAGGACCCGATCGGCGAGCGGCTTGCCCTTCGTCTGGCACGTCGGGCAGTACTGCAGCGATGAATCGGAGTAGGTGACCTCTCTGACGGTGTCCCCGCAGACGGGGCACTGCTCACCGGTGCGGCCGTGCACGCGCATGCCGGATCGCTTCTCACCCTTCAGGCCGGCTGCCGGAACGCCGGCTGCGCGGGCAATGGCGTCGGCGAGCGTGGACTCGAGCGCCGCGTACAGCCGTTCCGCATCGTCGCCGGTCATCGCGGCTGGCGCGAACGGCGACATCCGGGCCACGTGCAGGATCTCGTCGGAGTAGGCGTTCCCGATACCCGCGATGAGCGATTGGTTTCGCAGCACCCCCTTGATCTGGGAGCGACCGGCATCGGCGAGGATCCGCGCGAACACGTCGAAGGTGAAGGACGGGTCGAGCGGGTCGGGCCCGAGCCTCGCGACGCCCGGCACCTCGCCTGGGTCATCGACGAGGTACAGTGCGAGGCTCTTCTTCGTCCCGGCCTCGGTGATGTCGAGACACGCGTCGCCCGTATCCGTATCCGCGAACACGAGACGAGCGGCGAGGGGCCCCTTCCCCGAGCGCGCCACGGTGTCGGGCACCTCGTCGCGCCACTTCATCCACCCCGCACGCGCCAGGTGGATGACCAGGTGGTGGGGACCGATCCGGAGATCGAGGAACTTCCCGTGCCGATCAACGGCGTCGACCGTCAGACCGTTCAGCGCAGTCGAAGCGATACCGGCGGTCTTCAGAGCGGCGAACGCCCGGGTGTCGAGCCGGTCGACCACGCGGCCGACGGCGCGCCGACGCAGATCCGCCACGAGCGCGGTTACTTCGGGCAATTCCGGCATCTCCCCAGTATGCGCCAGCACGGCGCGCGCCCGCCATGCCCTCCGGATGCCGGTCCGCCCCGGCGGCCGGGCGCCAGTCCGCACGGGCCCGCCGACCCCAGGCCGCTCCCCCGCTTGACTGTGTCACCGGATCGGCGCACTATGGAACCCAATAGTTCCCGAACCGATTGGTACCAGATATGACAGCCGATGCGTTGACCCTCACGTTCGCGGCCCTGGCCGACCCGACGCGCCGCTCCATCCTCGCCGCTCTGCGCGAGCACGGCGAAGCGTCGGTGTCAGATCTGGCGCTGCCGTTCGATCTCACTCCACGCGCCATCTCGAAGCACATCTCAGTACTCGAGCACGCGGGCCTCGTCTCCCGCGGCCGCGACGCGCAACGCCGTCCGAGCCGATTGCGCGTGGAACCCCTCCAAGAGCTCGACGACTGGCTCGAGCACTACCGCGCGGTGTGGGAACACCGCTTCACCGCCCTCGAGGCCGACCTCGAAGCCGGCCCCGAAGCCCACGATCCAGAGGACCCATCATGACCACCACCGACAGCCGCACGTTCAGCATTGATGTCACTCGCGAACTGCCCGCCGCACCCGACCGCGTCTACCACCGCTGGACCGACGCCGATGCGCTCGCGCGCTGGTTCGCGCCGCCGACCTACCGGACGGTGCACGCCGAAGCGGATCCTCGAATCGGAGGGGCGTGGCGACTCGACTTCGCTGCAGACTCCGGAGAACACCGCTACACCGAGCAAGGGATCTTCAGAGCGCTCGACCCGAACACACGAGTCGAGCTCACCCTGCAGCAGGTCGACGGGGAGACCACGAACTCCGAGACGCTCGTCACCGTCACGTTCGCAGACATCGGCACAGCGGAGCACCCGCGCACGCTGTTGCGCTTCACCCAATCCGGCTACACCTCACTGGCGCTGCGGAACGCGAACCAGGACGGGTGGCTCGGCTGCTTCGACTCGCTCGACCGCGACCTCGCCGCCGATGCGGGAGCCGCCGAGCTCCGCGCGCTCTTCGCAACCTGGTTCGACGCCTCCACCCGGAAAGACGTCGACGCGCAGATGGAACCGATCGCCGACGATATCGTCTCCTACGAGCACGACACTCCTCAGGAGTATCGCGGCGTCGAGGCGGTCCGCGCCGTCTGCCAAGCGGGCATGGAGTACCAGACGGGAGATTTTCGGTGGGACATCCCCGATCTTCAGATCCGCATCGCCGGAGACGTCGCGGTAACCTGGGGCCTCAACCGAATGCGCAATGTCGCCTCCGACGGCTCCGTCAGGGTGGACTGGTCACGGGGCACGCGCATCTTCGAGCGTCGCGACGGGCGGTGGCAGATGATCCACCAACATGTCTCGTTCCCCGTCGACAGCGAAGGGCGCGCTTCGACTGAACGGTGACGGCACTGGCGCGGGCACACCCCGCCCGCTAGCGTGAACCCTGTGATGGAGGCCGAGTTGCTGCGCTACGCCGGCGGAGCGGTGAGCCTCATCGGGCTCGGTCTCGTCATGGGGTTCAGCCCCACGCTCATCGCCGTCGCCCTCCGCGTTCTCACCCACGCGAAGCGACCGGATCGGCTCATCGCCGGAATGCTGGTGGGTTTGGCGATCGGTTCCACGGCGCTACTGCTGGTGCTCCAGTTCGTCGATCCGCGCACGCTCGAGGCGGCGCTGCGGGACGACGTGGAGGGCGTACTCGTCCGCCGCAGCATCGATCTGGCGTTCGGTGGGCTGTTCGTCCTGGCTGCGGTGATCATGGGCACCCGGCTGCATCGCCCGCGACGCGTACGGCCGCCGCGAGCGACCGGCACGGAGCAGCCGTGGCAGATGATCCTCGTCGGCGCCTCGAACGCGGTCATCGGGGTGAGCGGTCTCGCCACCATGTACCTCACGGCACGACTCATCCGCGGCATCAGCGAGGACGACGCGATCCGGCTCATCGCCTATGCGCTCTTTCTCCTCGCCACGGTGTCGCCGTACGTGCTGCTCGCCTGGGCGTGGCAGCGCCTCCCGCAGCTCGCGCGCCGGATCACCGCCGTCTTCCACCGGCTCGCCGCAATGGATCGGCGGCCCTGGGAGTTCGGGATCGTGCTCACGATCGGGATCATCTTCCTCGGCCTGGGCGTGTGGGGAACGCCCCACCCCGCCTGACGGCACCACCGCAATCGCTACGCGCGGACGCTCCGGGCGTGCCAGGATCGAACTCGACCCAGCCGAAAGGAACCGATCGATGCCCGCACCACACCCCTTCGCCCAGGTCGATGTCTTCTCCCGGGAACCGTATCGCGGCAACCCGGTGGCGGTGATCCTCGACGCCGACGACATCGATGAGGGCGACATGCAGCGCATCGCACGGTGGACGAACCTGTCCGAGACCACTTTCGTCCTCACTCCGACTGACGCGAGCGCCGACTACCGCGTGCGCATCTTCACCCCGGGAGGTGAGCTCCCGTTCGCCGGGCACCCCACGCTCGGGTCCGCTCGGGCGTGGCTCGATCGGGGCGGGAAGCCACGCACGCCGGGCACGGTCGTCCAGGAGTGCGCTGCTGGCCTCATCGAGCTCCGTCACGAGGGCGAGTCGCTTTCGTTCGCCGGCCCTCCGGTGCTTCGCTCGGGCGACCTCGACGAGTCGTACGTCGCGCAGATCGCCGACGCGTTCGGCATCGATCGGGAGCGGATCATCGCGCACCAGTGGGTCGACAACGGCCCCGGATGGGCGGTCGTGCGTCTCGCGAGCTCCGACGAGGTGCTGGCACTCGAGCCCGACTTCTCCCGAATTCCCGACGCGAAGGTCGGCGCCATCGGCGCGACCCCCGACGGGTCCCCTCACGCCTTCGAGATCCGAGCATTCGTGACGGGCGTGGGTGTGCGCGAGGATCCGGTGACGGGCAGCCTCAACGCGTCGACGGCGCAGTGGCTCATCAGTCGGGGCGAGGCTCCCGAGCGGTACACCGTCGCTCAGGGCACCCGCCTCGGCCGCGCGGGCGAGGTCGAGATCACCTCCGGGTCGGGCACCGTGTGGGTCGGCGGTGCGACGACGGTCTGCTTCCGCGGAACTGCTGAGGTCTGATCGGGGTATCGGCCCGACCCGACGCCATCGAGTGAGCGCAATTCGTTCCGATCCGGTCCGCTGGGGAACCAATTGCGTTCACTCGACGGGGGTGGCCTCGGTGGCCTCGGTGGCCTCGGGGCCCGACCCGGGGCGGCGCAGCAGCATGCGGTCGAAGATGCGCTGCAGGAGTCCCGTCAACGACATCAGGAGGAGGGCGAGGTATCCGATTCCCGGAACCAGGAGCGCGACGATGAGCGACACGGCGAAGAGCGTCGCCATGGAGAGGTCCACGCCAATCCCGCGAGTGAGCGCCTCCGGTGTGGCGGAGTGCACGTCGGGGTGCCTTCGCAGGTAGAGGCGGGTGGTGAGCAGCAGGAGCGGTGTCGCGATCATCGTGCCGATGTACAGCGCCTTCGCAACGGGGTCGTCATCCGGCATCTGCCCGGTGATCGCTGTCGCCACGGGAAACCAGACGATGGTGAGCATCCACGCGACGGTGATCCACATGATCGCGGGTGTGATCCGCTCGATGCTCGAGAAGAGTCGATGGTGGTTCATCCAGAAGAGCGCGATGATGACGAAGCTGAGGGCGAAACTGAGCAACTGGTTCGTGTGCGCGCCGAGCCAGACGGCGGCGGTGTCCCCGGCACCCGCGACCTCACCGACGCTTTCCATCAGCGGCAGAATGAGCAGCGTCATCGCGATGGCCACGACGGCGTCGATGAACGCTCGTGTGCGTTCGGCACTGAAACCGACCTGCGATGTTGCGGGCCCTTCTCCGCTCATGCGGTGATCCTACTCCGCGGGCTGGTGGCTTCCGGCGATGCCTCCGACGTCACCGGGTCGCCCGCTCACGGCCACGTCCGCAGCGCCCGGTCGAGCGCGTCGATGGCCGCCTCCCAGGAGTCGATCGTCTGCGGCTCGCGGTGCCGGATCGACCCCGCCGCCTCAAGGCTGATGAAGCCGCTAATCGTGGCCCCGACCAGGCGCGCCGCGTGCACCGCGGCCGCGCCGGAGAGACCGTAGCCCCTGAGCACGGCGAGGGTCAGTCGGGAGACCCGGTCCGCGCTCGCAGAGGCGACGGTCTCGGGGTCGGCGCTGCGCTGGAGGGCTTCCCAGAGCCCCGGGCGCGACGCTGCGAATGTGCGATGCGCGTCGAAATACCCGCTCAGCGCATCGCGACAGGACGCCCCCACCGTCGCGTCGGCGACCAGGGCGCCCAGCTCGTCGAGCGCACGCCGATGGAGCCGGCCGAGGAGTGCCGCCTTGCCGCTCACGTGTCCGTACAGGCTCGCCGGTTGCACCCCGAGCGATCGTGCGACCGCAGAGACGGAGACGGCGTCGTAACCGTCTCGGTCGGCGATTGCCGCAGCCGCCTCTTCGACGATGTCGGGCGTGAGCCCCGCTCGCGCCATCGTCAGGCTCCGGCGACCGCGTCGCCGTGCACGGGCAGGTCGCCGAAGGGCCGCGCCTCCGAACGGACGTGGTCGACGAAGCGCTCACCGATCAGCCGGTGCGCCTCGGTGTCGGGGTGGAGAGCGTCAGGCAGGGGGATCCGGCGCTCATCGTCGGCGCCGTAGAGGTCGGTGCCCTCGAGGTAGTGGAGATGGGGATCGGCGGGCCGGTGCGCCACCACGTCTCTCAGCGCCTGTCGTACCGTCGAGAGGGTCAGCCGGCCGTGGTCGGTGTCGCCCTCGGTTCCCGTTGCGATGAAGCGCACCCGCCCCTCTGCGGCAGCAGCGGGGTCGAACGCTCCCGGCCCAGGCGTGTGCTCATGGATCGCGCAGTGGATCGGCGACATGAGCAGGATCGGCGTGTTCGGGTGCCCCTCCCGGACGGTATCGAGGAACCCGTGGACGGCCGGCACGAGCGTGCGCAGCCGCATCGCGTCGAGATTGACGATGTTGATGCCGAACTTGAGGCTGATGACGTCGGCCGGCGCGTCCCTGATCACGCGGGCGAGGAACGGATCGACGAACGCACTGCCGCCCAACCCGAGGTTCCGCAGGTCGAGCCCGAGGCGCTGCGCAGCTATGGCGGGCCAGATCTCGCTCGGGCCGGTCGCGTTGGATCCCTGGCTGATCGAGCTGCCGTGGTGCACCCAGAGCGGCCCGGCATCGGCGGCCACCGGAACGAGCTCTGCGTCCGCGGCGAGCGCGACCACGTCGAGGCGTTCGTTGTGCGGGAGCCAGATCTCGACCGTCTGCTCCTCGCCGGGAAGCCCGGAGACCTCGGTCGTGTGCGATGCCCCCGCGTGCCGCTGGGTGTCACCGGTCCGCATGTCGACGACGGTGAGGTCGCCCCCGGTGAGCCGATCCCGGAGGAGGAGTGCACCGTTGACGCGCACGTCGATCGCACCGCGGGGCCGCTCGAGCCCCGTGTAGGTGAACCGGTCAGGGTGCGTGACGAGGGTGATCCGCGTCGCTGACGTGCGGAACCTGAGGCGCACTCCCGACGGCTGCCCCTCCATGCCGAGCAGCTGCGGGTCGGGGAACTGATCCCCCACCCATGCCGGAAGGCGGTGCGGACGCAGGCCGTGCTCTGCGGCTTCGAGATGGTCGATGCCGTGGAAGAGTTCGGCGTGGAGCTCGTGCGTGATCATGACCACAATCCTACACCCTGTAGTTTTCTGCCTACTGCTATTAGGTCACCGCGCCTCAGCGCCTCGGCTCCCAGCGGAACATGACCTTGGCGAGCACGACGGCAACCACGATCCACCCCAGCGTGGGCGCGAGCAGGAGGAGACTCTCCCCCAGCTCGGCTCCGCCGTTCCACGCCGTGATCGTCAGCTCGGTGGCTGCGCCTCCGGGAAGCAACCGCTTCAGCAGGGCGAGCTCTTCAGTGCCGGTGAAGCCGATCCAGAACGCGATGGCAGACGCCCCGAGGGTGATGGGGAGGGTCGTCACCTGGGCGTGCTCGGGCGACTGGGTGATCCCCGCAGTCGCGAGCGCGAACCCGAGCATCATCAGCACCAGCGTGAGGCCTGACACGACGAGCAACAATGGCTCGGCCGGTGGTTCGTCGATGACGCCGAGCACGACGAGGACGGCGGTGACCTGGACCACGCCGATGATCGCCGGGGGCAGTACGATCCCGCTCAGCGCCGCGGGATCACTGACGGCGGTCGAGCGCAGTCGTTTCAGGAACAGCGTCTGCCGCCGCGCCGCGAGCGTCGTGACCGCCGTCGAGTAGAGCCCCATGCTGATCAGGATCATCATGAAGGCTCCGGCGAGCAGACCGACTCCGGTTGGCGACTGCGCGAACACTTCGCGCTGGGAGATGAAGAGCAAACTCAGGCCGATCGGAACGATCGTGGCGCTGACGAAGACCATCCGGTTGCGGAAGATCTGCAGGAATTCACTGCGGGCGATGGGAAGCATGGTGGGAGTCCTTCGGGTCGGGGGACGGCGTGGTCGGGTCAGTCGTTCGCGATGGAGCGGAACACGTTGTCGAGACGGGTCGGCCCGGCCTCGAGCTCGACGAGCTCGAGCTCTCGCGCGTCCGCCCAGGCGAGGAGGCGGTGCAGGTCGCCCTGCAACTCGTGGGTCTCGACGAGGACCGTCCCGTCGTCCCGCCTCGCATGCGCCAGTGGAATCTCCGCGGACTCGACGGGTGCCCTGAACGAGATCGTCGCCGGGAGGGTGCGGGTGATCTCGGCGACGGTTCCCTCCATCCGGAACTGGCCGCGGTGCATCAACCCGACCCGGTCGGCGCGCTGCTGCGCCTCCTCCAGGTAGTGCGTGGTGAGCACGATCGTCGCACCGTCCTCCCTGAGGCGGTCAACGCTCTCCCACAGCGCGTCGCGGGACTGGATGTCGAGTCCGGTCGTCGGTTCGTCGAGAAAGAGGAGTTCAGGGGATCCGTAGATCGCAGTCGCGAAGTCGAGTCGTCGCTTCTCGCCTCCGGAGAGTTGCGAGACGCGCGTGCTCGTCTTCTGCGTGAGGCCGACGACATCGAGCACCCGTTCGGGCCTATCCTCGCGCTGCGACAGACTGCCGATCAGGCCGAGCGTCTCACGCACCGTGAGGTCCTCGGCGAACCCGCTCTCCTGCAACATGATGCCCGTGCGCGGGCGCACGGAACGCCGGCGCGTCGGCGGCTCCCCGAACACGCGGACCTCGCCAGACGACGCGGTGCGGTGCCCCTCGATGACCTCGAGCGTCGAACTCTTGCCCGCCCCGTTCGTGCCGAGGAGCGCGTAGAGCTCCCCTCGCCGCACTTCGAAGCTCAGGCCCCTGACCGCTTCGAAACTTCCGTACCGCACGTTCAGGTCGTGCACATCGATCACTGTCTCTGTTGTCATGCCCCTATTCCACGCCGATCCGCGGCCACCCGGCAGGGCGGGAGCGTCACCAGCTCATGTGAGGTTTTGTCACTGTTCGGATGTGCCGCGGTCTGTCAGAGTGGGAGCCATGTCAGCCCCGAGCGCGCAGGCGAGCCGCCGCATGCACCGCGCCACGGTGCTCACTGCGGTGCTCGCGATCGCGCCGCTCACTCTGGTGCTGGTGGCGACCACCGCCGAGTCGTGGTGGGAGGGGGTCGCGATCGGCGCCGGACTCGGCGTCGCCTTCTTCGTGCTCTACGAGTGGCGGCCCGCGAGGCTCACCTGGGTCATGATCGCCGCACTCGCATTCTCGGCGCTCGTCTGGGTCGCGTCCACGCTCTTCGGCTTCAATCCGCTCGGGTTCTTCGGTGTGGCGCTGCTCGGCGGCGTCATGATCCCCCGGCTTCCCCGGCATCACATTTCCGCCGCCATCGGCATCGGGCTCCTCGTCGGCGCGACCGGATCCCTCTACTTCACCCATGAACCGCTCACCTGGAACAACGCTCTGCGGTACGTGCTGCTCCCCACCGGGTTCACGGTGTTCGTGGTCGCGGTGATCCTGATCCTCGAACGGCACCGGGCGATCCTGCACGATCTTGAGGCCGCCCAGCGGGCCGAGGCGGAGCTCGGCATCATGCGGGAACGGGTACGGTTCGCAACGGATCTCCACGACATCCAGGGCCACACCCTCCACGTGGTGAATCTGAAAGTCGCTCTCGCCGACGCGGTGCTCGACGCCGACCCCGAGCGCGCCAGACGCGAGCTCCGCGAGGTCTACGCGGAAGTCGAAGCCACGATCGCTCGCACGTCTGCCCTCGCCCACGGGCAGCACCGGGTGAACCTCGATGCGGAGATCGAGAACGCGAAGAACCTGCTGGAGGCCGCCGGTATCGAGGTGAGGATCAGCCGGACCGCCTCCGAGGATCCACGGAGCGATGAGGCGCTCGGCCAGGTGCTGCGCGAGACCACGACCAACATCCTGCGCCACAGCGACGCCGCCTCCGTCGACATCGACCTCACCGGGCACTCCCTGCGCGTCATCAATGACGGTGCCGCGCACTCAGGCGCGCTGCGACTGAGCGGTCTCGCGATGCTGCACGATCGGGTGGCCGCGGACGGGGGCGCGCTCACCGCCGAGCGCACCGGGGATCGCTTCATCACGACCGTGCAACTGCCGAGGAACGCGAGCGTGAGCCCCGATGCGGACGACGGCATCACCGCGGAGACGCCGACATGATCAGGATCGTGCTCGCCGACGACGAAGCCCTGCTACGGGGCGCGCTCGCGGCCCTCCTCCCGATGAAGGGCGAGATCGAGGTCGTCGCCGAGGCCGCGGACGGAGCTGCCGCGACCGCGGCGACGCTGCTCCACGCACCCGACGTACTCGTCATCGACCTGGAGATGCCCGGCACCGACGGACTCGAGGCAGTACGGCGCGTACTCGCCGAACGACCGGAGCAGGCGGTGCTCATGCTCACGCGTCACGCGAGACCGGGAGTGCTGCGCCAGGCGCTGCAGGCCGGGGTGCGGGGGTTCATCAGCAAGAGCGCGCGACCCGAGCAGATCGCGATGGTCGTCGAGACCCTGCACCGGGGCCGACGCTGGATCGACCCAGAGATCTCTGCGCTCGCGGTCGCCGGGGACTCCCCGCTCACCGACCGCGAACTCGACGTGCTGCAGGGCACGCTCGACGGACTCTCGGTCATCGAGATCGCACAGCGGCTGCACCTCGCCGAAGGCACCGTGCGCAACTACCTCTCCGGGGCGATGCAGAAGACCCAATCGCCGAATCGGCGGGCCGCGGCGCGGTACGCACGGGAGCGGAACTGGCTATGAAGACGGGCACGCTCTTGGCCTCAGCACCCTCCCGAGTGCAGATCGGATCGCTGCTGTGGGTCATCGCATTCGTGCTGAATTTCGGGCTCCAACTCATCGTCGTGCAGGCCTGGCCAGTCCCCTATCTGATCGCCGACCACACAGTGAGCGACCTCGGGTACACCGCCTGCGTCGAGGAGGCCCGTCCGGGCGGCGTACTGGAGACCTGCTCGCCGCTGCACGCCCTGTTCAACATCGGCGGAGTCGCGCAGTACCTCATCGTCGGAGCCGGGGCGATGCTTCTCGCTCGACGGTATCGGTGGTCGCGAGCAACCATCGCAGCGGCACTCGTGATGACGGCAGGCGGGATCGGCGTCTCCGTGGTGCCGGGAAACGTCAGCATCACCGCGCACACCTTGCTCGCGGTTCCGCTCTTTCTCGGTGGACTGGCGCTCCTCCTCTTCGCGGCGCGCCAGTCGCGCGGCGTCTCACCCCTGGTATCCGTCTCAGCTGCGGCAGTGGCAGGAGCGACACTCGCGGGGATGGTGTGGCTCGGATTCTCGCTCGCCGGGCACGGGCCTGTCGGCTGGTCCGAGCGCCTTGCCGCCGAGAGCATCTACGTGTGGTTCGTGATCGCAGGGATAGCCGCCCTCCGCAGTCCGCGAGAAGGCGACGACAGCACCCCTCAGGCGTCCAGGGCGTAACGCCTGGCCCGCGGGGGACACCGGTGGCCGGTGAGTTCCTCTGTGCGATTCTCCGCACTCAACGGGTATATTCTGCCGATGGCGCGCAACACCAGGCGAGCCGCTGAAAGGGGATGGCGATGGCCGGATCGAGTGAGCGGATCTTCCCGACGGTGGTCGCTCGAGGCGACCACGGTCTCCTGGGCTCGGCCGCCCCGAGCCGCGGGGCGGACCCCGGCTTCGAGGTCCTCGGCGGAGCCGCTCAGACGGTCGGGATCCACGACCTCGGTCTACTGCGGGGTGACGGGGTCTTCGAAGCCACCCGGGTGGTCGACGGACGCGCGGTCGCCCTCGCGTATCACCTGCGTCGGCTGAACCACTCGCTCCGCCACCTCGACCTGCCGGGGCTCTCGTCGCTGAATCTCTGGCGCCGAACCGTCGAGGGCTTCCTCGCCCAGTGCGCGGACCCCGCACAGCGCCTCCTGTTCCGGATCGTGATCACGCGAGGGCCCGAGCACCCCGAAGCCGACGGAACGGCGGCACACCCGACGATCCTCTTCATCCTCGAGCAGGCGCCCGATACGGGCGCCGAACTGCCACTCAGGGCCACCCTGCTGTCTCGGGGCGTCCCCGCCGGGTACGGGCGCGACGAACCGTGGCTGCTGGCCGGCGTCAAGACGCTCTCCTACGCGTCGAACATGGCGACCAACCGGTACGTGGCGGCACACGGCTACGACCTCGCGATCTACCGCACCACCGACGATCATGTCCTCGAGGCGCCGAACGCGACGGTCGTCAGCCGCGTCGGCGACACCCTCCGCACCCCGGACCCCGGCATCGGCATCCTCCCCGGCACCACGCTCGAGCTCTTCTTCAGGCACGCGCGCGGCCTCGGCCTGAGCACCGAGTTCGTCGAGCTGTCGACCGCTGACCTGCTCGCCTCAGACAGCGCATACTCGCTCGGGGGCGGACGGATCCGCGGTATCGGCGCGATCGATGCGACAACCCTGACGGTGGACGAGCCACTGCTGGAGAGCTCCAGGCGCTTCCTCGTCAGCCCTGAGGTCTACGAGGAGGACTGGCACGCCTCAGAGGGCTTCCTCGAACCCCTCCCCGAGTGAGCGGCGTTCACGCTTCCCCAACTCGGTGAGCACCGCTTCAAACGCAGCGACGAACACGTCGACGTCGCGCAGCCCGAAGGTCATCGGGGGTTTCACCTTGAGCACGTTCTGGCGCTCAGACGCTGGCTGCACGATGACGCCGAAATCGAGCAGGCGCTCGCAGATCCACGCCGTCTCCTCGACCGCTGGCTCAAGACTCTCACGGTCACGCACGAGCTCGATGCCTCGATAGAGACCGCTGCCGTGGACCGCGCCGATGAGCGGGTGCCGCGCAGCGAGTTCCTCGATGCGCTCGGCGAAGACCGCACCGACCAGGAGCGCGTTCTCCTGGAGCCCCTCGTCGACGATGACGTCGATCACCGTCGCACCGGCGACGGCGCTGGCGGGCGCACCCGCCGCCGAGGAGAAGAACATGCCGTCGCGCCTGAGGGCGTCGACGATATCCCTCCGGGTGATGACGGCGCCGATCGGATAGGCGTTGCCCGCGGCCTTCGCGACCGCGATGATGTCGGGCACGACGCCCTGCATCTCCGACCCCCAGAAGGCAGCGCCGAGTCGGCCGTACCCGACCTGCACCTCATCGGCGATGGCGAGACCGCCGTGCTCGCGCACTGCCGCGTACGCTCCGGCGAGGTACCCCTCAGGTGGGATCACGCCCCCTGCGTTGCCGAGCACGGGTTCGCAGATGAACGCGGCGGGCCCGTGGCCGGCTTCCGCGAGCTGTGCTGCCCGGTCGGCGACCTGCCGCGCGTACGCAGCGCCTGCACCAGCGCCGCGGTGCGGGCCGCGGTAGGCGTTCGGCGCGTCGACGAGGTGCACCCAGTCGGGCCGCGAATCCAGGGCAGAGGGGTTGTCGTAGGCGGACGTGCTCACGGAGTCCGCCGCCATCGTCCAGCCGTGGTACCCCTCGAGCGCTGCGATCACGTCGCGTCGACCCGTGGCCGCCTGAGCCAGACGGATGGCGAGGTCGACGGCCTCCGAACCGCTGTTCACCGGGATCACAGTGTCGAGCGTGGGGTCGGGCGCGTGCGCGAGCAGTCGCTCGGTGAAATCGGCGTACGCCTCGTAGAGGAACCGGGAGTTCGTGTTGAGCAGGTGCAGCTGCCTCCCGACAGCGTCGGCGAGCCGCGGGTGCGCGTGCCCGATCGCCGTGACGTTGTTCACCATGTCGAGGTATGCGCGCCCCTCGGTGTCGATGAGGATCGCGCCCCACCCTCGTTCGATCTGCGGCGGTTCGGCGTAGTACCGTTCGGCGGCACCGCCCATGGCGCGGTCGCGACGGCGGCGCTCTTCGCGGAGCCGCAGGATCGGGTCGGGGCAGGCCGGCACTCCGAGGATCGGCGAGGGATCCGCGGCGCCCGCAACGGCGTACTCGTCACCGGCCGCGCCGAACGCAGGATCGGGTGCGGCCCCCATAGCCCGGCGGAGCATCCGCAGGCGTCCGAGCCCAGGCACTCGCTCGGCGATCCTGCCGATCACGGCGCCTGAGGAGACCGGACGGCCCTGATCCGGAACATCAATCCCTGCGGCGTCGGCTTCGAGACCGTCGAATCGAAGCGTGACTCCCCCGTCGGTGAGCTCGATGATCTCGCCCACCCGGGTCAGGACTCCGCTGAACGGCGCGTGCACCGATACGCCCGGTCGCGACCACAGGTCCACGCACCTCGCTTTCGTCGGCGCCGGTGCGGAAACGTCGGTGGAGACACGGGTGAGGCGGCTCTCACCGAACCGCATGACGGCGACCGGTGCTGCGGCGAGCGCCTCGCGCGCGAGGTCGGTTTCGATGGACGGCGAGGTCCAGCGTCCTCGGTCGAGGTCGGCGCTGCGGATGCCGAGGTCGATGACGCGAGCTGATCGCTGCTCGGTGAGGATCGGCGCGTACTCGAGCCCCCGGCGGTGGGCGCGGCCGGCGGCGAGCCGCAGCTGCGCGACTACGTCGTCGTGCGCGAGACCTGCGGTGCGCGAGAAGACCTGCCACTCGTGCTCGATCCGCTCGCGGGCGTAGTCGTTTGCGGGGTCGATCCGGAGCTGACTCCACCCGCTCACGGCGAGCACCGCCCCGCGGAGCACGACGAGCGGCCAGAGGGCGTCGAGCTCGTCGTCGGTCAGGGCGAACCCCGCCTCTGCCACCTGCTGCGAGAACCCCCGCACCGCCCGGCACGCGATCGTCAGGTCGCCTGTGCGTCCCATGATGTCGGCGACGAGGACCGCGAGTTCGGCGATGCGCCACGACTGCGCGACGTCTCCGAGGTCGATGATCCAGGAGACACCGGAAGAGTCGCGCATGATGTTGTCAGCCGTGAGGTCTCCGTGGATGATCTGGCGCGGCAGATCATCCAGTGCTTCGAGGTGCGCCGCCGCGCGGCGTGCGGCGGCGAGACAGGCGTCGCGGCGATCCCCGGGAAGTTCGTGCAGCAGCTCTGCGACCACCCGCGGTGCCAGGGTGAGCTCCCACTGGATCTCTCGGTCGGCACTCGGGTGATCGAGGTTCCGCAGCGCATCGACGGCCCGCCCGACGAAGCCGCCGAGGTGCTCGGCTGCGGCCCCGTCGACGGCCTCGAGGTCGGCGAGGGTGCTCCCGTCTACGAGCGCGAACGCGCACATCTGCGCCTCGCGTCCGTCTGGCAGGGTGATCGGTACGCTGATGTCGCCATCGCTCGTGCGCAGCAGCGCCGGGGTCGCCAGTCCGGCGTCGCGATAGCGTTCCGCGACCGCCGCCTGCAGTGACACGATCTCCCCGGTGACCACCGGGTGGTGGATCTTGAGGAGCGCCCCCGCGCCCGATTCGGCGGACACGAGATAGTTCCGATCCTGTTGGCTGCCGAGTTCCCGGTACTCGCCGCCGAGACCGAAGTGCTCGGTCGCGTGCCGGCGCACCCGGTCGAGGTCGACCTCGGGTCGCGCGAGGAGCCAGGGTTGCTGCATTTCAGGGTCGGCCACGGAGGCCCCTTTCTGGAATCCACGGGGTTCACCGAGAGGATACCGGGAGCGCTCGTGCGGCGCGCGTGCGGCGCGGTCGGGTCAGTCCGCGTGCTCGGGTGGCCACACCACCGAGAAGCGCTCGAAGACGATTTCGTCTTCCTCCGACCACGATTCACCGCGCGCCGCGCACACCCGTTCCCAGTACCGCCGGTGCTCCCGCCGCCAGCTCTCCAGGGAGCCGTCGTCCTCACCCTCGTCGGCGGCGAAAGCCGTGTCGCCCGAGGCGAACGCGCCGATTCGCAACTCGGTGCTGCGGATCACGATGCGCGGCGCGCCGGAGCCATCGCACGCGATCCAGTGCGACCCGATGCGCGGCACCCGGTCGCCGGCCGCGTGGTACTCGCGGACGAGTTCCGCCGTCGCGCGTTTTCGCCCCGACAGCACCAGCGCGAGAAGTTCGTCGGCGAGTGCCGGGTGATCCCCGAACCGCTCCACGGTGTACTCATCAGCGCCCAGGATCGCCTCCGGGTGGGCGGCCGTGTACGCCTCCCACATCTCGACCGCGGCTTCGCGGTCGACCGGAGCCAGCTTCTGAGGGACGATCAGTGCGCCTCGAACTGAATCGGCGACTCGCCCATCGCGATGGTGGCGACGACCAGGCCGAGCATCGCCACGCTCGTCCCGATGAAGACGATGCCGTAGAACCAGGCGGCGAGGGTGAAGATCTTGGAGAACACGCGGAACCTTTCAGCAGAGGACTCGGTCATTCGAGTCTCCCATGTTCGGAGTCAGCGCAGCACGAACCCCGGCACGAGCTCATCCCGTGGGTCGACAAAGAAAGTGTGCTCGCCCGTCAGGTAGGCGGTTCCCGACACCTCCGGCACGACGGCCTCGCGACCGGCTGCGACCACGCGTTCGACTGCCCTCGCCGTGAACCGCGATCCGACGATCGACTCGTGCATCAGCGGAATTCCGGGCCCAAGTATGCCCTGAGCGGTCAAAGTGGCGACTCGCGCAGAGGTCCCGGAACCGCACGGCGAACGGTCGACCTCGCCGTCGGCGAACACCGTCGCGTTGCGCTGCCGGATCTCACCGGATGCGCCGGGCAACGATTCGAACACGATCGTCCCGTAGACCCCACTCAGCCGGTCATCGAGCGGATGGGCGGCCTGCGGACTCGCGTTCAGGGCCCACTTCACCTCGCGACCGATCGCGATGATGTCGCCGTAATGCTCCGGCGTCACGGTCAGGCCCACCGAGGCCGCGTCGAGCTGCGCGTAGATCGCACCGCCGAACGTCACATCCACCTCGACCTCCCCGCGGGAGGTCGAGACCGGGACGCGTTCGTGCAGCACGTAGCTCGGCACGTTCACGAAGTCCGCACCGAGGACCGACCCGTCCGCGTCGGTGCGGACCCTGGCCGTGACCCGCCCCGAGGGCACGTCGATCACGACGTCGGTGACCCCGGAGGGATCAGCTGCGACCCTGCCGCTCTCGACCGCCCAGACACCGAGGGCGATGGTGCCGTGGCCGCATGCGGTGGAGAATCCATCCTTGTGCCAGAACAGGACCCCGAAGTGCGCCCCCGCATCGTCGGGCTCGACGAGGAAGCCTCCGTACATGTCGGCGTGCCCTCGCGGCTCGAAGCACAGGATCTTCCGGATGCGTTCGATCTCCGGAGACGCCAGAGCGAACATCCGTTTCGCCGGCACGTCGGCTCCGACGAAGTCGACCGGGACATCCGGCACGATCCGGAATGGTTCGCCCGCCGTGTGATAGTCGATCGTGGCAAAGCGTTCGGGCATGCGCGACCCCGTGATCCTCTCGATACCCAGACGCCGTGTGCGCTGGGCGATGCAGTTGCTCAGTGGTATTGCAATAGTACCTTCCGCGTGCTCAGTCGATCTATCCGCACGTCCCTGCGCGGGGTAGCGTGGGCAGGAGGCAACCTTCGGGAGGACATCGATGAACGACACACCTGTGGTGCCCACGGCCCCGCAGGGTGCGTGGCGGCGATTCTGGTCTCGAGGCGGCTGGTGGCGGGCCGTGCTGCTCGCCGCCGCCTACTACGGCATTTACCAGCTGCTCGCGCTGCTGATCAACCGGACCGTCGGGGGCGATACCGGTGCGGGCCTCGGAACGAGCGACCCGCTGGTCGTGCTCATCGGCACGGCGCTCCCCATCGCACTCGGCGCCCTGCTGCTCATCGGGTTCGCCGCCTCTCTCGGCTGGCTTCGCAACCTCTTCGGCCGGCAACCGCGTCGCCGCATGAGGTGGGTTTGGGTCGGGATCGTCGTCGTGCTCGCCATCAACGCGTCCGCACTCATCACCCTCGACTTCGCGGCGGCAGGCGGCGCCCTGGTCGCCGTCTGGCTCCTCACCGGACTCTGCATCGGCCTGGCGGAGGAGCTGCTCACCCGTGGGTTCGTCGTCACCCTGATGCGCAAGGCCGGACACGGTGAGATCGCGGTGGCCCTGGTGTCGTCCGGGGTCTTCGCGGCGCTGCACGCCGGCAACCTCTTCACGACCGATCAGGGACTCGCCACCACTGCGACTCAGGTCGTCTACACCTTCGGGTTCGGGGTCATCATGTACCTGACGCTCCGGGTCACCGGGCGTCTCATCTGGCCGATCCTGATCCACGCCTCGACTGATCCCGCGATCCTGCTCTTCTCTGAGCACCCGACACAGGGCAACCCGCTCGAGCTGCTCCCCGCCCTGAGTACTCCCCTCGTCATCGCGATCGGAGCGCTCATGCTCATCATCTTCATCGTGAGCGAGCGGCGGACGACCCGCTCCCTCCGCGCGGCCTGATCTGACATACATTCCCGAACAGGGATCATTAATCTCAGGTGTTGCCTGGACCTCGCTCCGGCCTGCGTCGAACTCCGTATGCGAATACTGCGGTGTGCGAAGTTGACAGAACCCAAATAGGTCTCTACTCTCATCTAAAGATACCTACTTCGATATGAATCACGAGGCCCGAGACGAGGATGTCTTGACAACGAATATCCTGATGCCGCCCGGTGAGGACGAGCAGCCGGACACCAGATCGAAGCCTCGTCGGAGGTCAGGGATCGGTTCGCGGTTGCGCGCACTCGTCAGCAACCCGACCAACGCCATCGGGCTGCTGGGGCTGCTGCTCTTCACCTACCTGATCGTCATCCCGATCGTGGCGCTCCTCGCTGAGGGCACGCTCGTCGGCGGCCCCGATCAGGCGATCACCCGCCAGCCAGAGGGCTCGCTCACCTCGTACTACCTGTGGCGGGTGTTCCTCTCCCCGCAGGCGGCCACCATCTTCTGGGAGCCGCTCGCGAACACGCTCATCATCGCTGTCGCGAGCATCGTGCTCGCTCTGCTCCTCGGAGTCGGCGTCGCCTGGCTGCTCGTCCGCACCGACATGTGGGGGCGCAAGTGGTTCGCCACCGCGCTCATCGTGCCCTACATGCTGCCCTCCTGGACCTTCGCGCTCGCTTGGCTCACCCTGTTCAAGAACCGCACGGCCGGTGGGCAGCTCGGCTGGCTCGAAGCGCTCGGCGGCTCGGTTCCCGACTGGCTCGCCTACGGTCACGTGCCGATCATCGTGATCTTCGCCATTCACTTCACCCCGTTCGTCATCCTGCTCGTCGGCAACGCGCTGAAACGGTTCGATGCGACGCTCGAGGAGTCCTCCCAGATCCTCGGCGCGAGCCGCCTCCGCACGACCATGACGATCGTGCTGCCGATCCTGCGCCCCGCGCTCATCTCCGCGGTCACGTTGATCCTGGCGAAGGTCATCGGCGAGTTCGGCGTCGCCTACGTGCTCGGCCTGCCGATCAACATGAACGTCCTCGCGACGAGCCTGTACCGGAACATCTACAGCAACCAGACGGGTGCCGCCGCGATGATCGCGGCCGTGATCGTGCTCATCGGCGCCATCTCGCTGTGGGTCGACGTCCACTTCGTACGTGAGGCGAAGCGATTCGTCACGATTTCGGGCAAGAGCGGCAGTGTCGGCGCCGTGACGCGCCTCCGTCGCAGCCGATTCGTCGCGACCGCTGGCTGCGCCCTGCTGTTCCTGTGCAGCGTCGCGATCCCGATCCTGGTGCTGTCCCTCTCGACGCTCATGCGCCGGCCCGGAGACTTCTCGCCTGAGAACTTCACACTGGACTGGTGGATCGGACGCGGTCTCGACACCCTCGGCTTCCCGAACGGCATTCTGCTGAACGCCGATGTCTGGCAGGCAGCCTGGAACAGTCTCTGGATCGTCGGATCGTCCTCGATTCTCGCCGGCGTTGTCGGCCTCCTCGCCGGCTACGTGGTGGTGCGATCGAACTCGAGGTTCATCTCGAACGGGCTCCGCCAGATGCTCTTCCTCCCCTACCTCGTGCCTGGCATCGCCTTCGCCACCGCCTACATGGCGCTGTTCGGCGAGCAGCGTGGCCCGATCCCTGCTCTGTACGGCACGGCAATCCTGCTGGTGATCATCTACTTCACCGAACAGATGCCTTTCGCATCGCGGTCGGGCATCTCATCGATGATGCAGCTCGGCAGCGAGACGGAGGAAGCGGCGCGGGTCGCCGGGGCGAAGTGGTTCACCAGGTTCCGCACCATCGTGCTCCCGATCCAGAAGGGCGCCGTCGCGGTCGCGATGGTCATGGCGTTCATCTCCGGCATCAAGAGCCTGAGCCTCGTCATCATCCTCACAGTTCCCGGCCTCGACGTGCTCACCACGCTCTCGATCCGCCTGCTCGATCTCGGATACGCCCAGGCCGGCAACGGTGTCGTGCTCATCGTCTCGGCACTCGCGTTCGCGGGAACCTACACCGTCCAGAAAGTCATGAAAACCGATCTCTCCCGAGGACTAGGAGCGTAAGCGCATGCCTCAGATCACTCTCACCGACGTCACCAAGAACTACGGCGGCTCGACGAACGCGGTCAACGGCCTCGACCTCACGATCGAGGACGGCGACTTCATGTGCATCCTCGGCCCGTCCGGGTGCGGCAAGACGACGACCATCCGCATGATCGCGGGCCTCGAAAGCGCCACCAACGGATCGATCACGATCGGCGATCAGACCGTCGATCAGCCGGCGACCCGGCGGTTCGTGCAGCCGGAGTCACGTGACCTCGGCATGGTGTTCCAGAACTACGCGCTGTGGCCGCACCTGAGCGTCGCCGACAACATCGACTACGGTCTGAAGCTCAAGAAGCTCGACAAGACCGCCAGACGGCAGCGGATCGAAGAGGTCCTCGACTCGCTGAGCATCGCCCAGTACCGCGACCGGTACCCGGCCCAGCTCTCCGGCGGCCAGCAGCAGCGCGTGGCGCTCGCGCGCATGCTCGCGGTCCGACCGCACACCATGCTGCTGGACGAGCCCCTGTCGAACCTCGACTCGCGTCTGCGGCTCGAGATGCGCGCCGAGCTCAAGCGCATCCACGCGGAGACGAACGCCACGATCGCCTTCGTCACGCACGATCAGTGGGAGGCGATGACGCTCGCGACGCGCGTCGCCGTGATGTTCGAGGGCGAACTGCAGCAGGTCGGCACGCCGCTCGACATCTACGACCGGCCGGCGAACCGATTCGTCGCGAACTTCCTCGGAGTGCCGCCCATCAACTTCTTCGAGTTCGCGCCCGTCACTCCGGACGCCGTGCAGGCGGAAGCGTTCCTGTCTCGCCGCGCGGATCCCGACACCCTCGGATCGCTCGGGATCCGGCCAGAGGCGCTCCGGATCGAGCGCGAGGCGACGCACCGGCCAGACGAGCTCGCGCTGCACGGAACGGTCAAGTCGATCATGCCCACCGGCGGCAGCTGGATCACCGAGGTCACGATCGCGGACCGCGACGTCTACGTCGCATCAACGCTTCCCGGCGACGCCCGCCCGGGAGACGAGGTCTTTCTCAGCGCACCGGTCGGGGCGCTGCACGTATTCGACCGCGAGGGTCGACGAATGGAGGTTGCAGGAGCATGACGGACGCATCGATCGCTCTCGCGGACATCGCGGAGTACGCGGCACGAGAAGCCGGCGCGGTCGCCGCGGAGGGGTTCCGCACCCCGGGCCTCGAGTTCTCCGCGAAGAGCAACCTCCACGACTTCGTCACCGAGTACGACCGCCGCAGCGAGATCCGCGCCCGCGAGGTACTCGCTGAGCGCTCGCCCGGCTCCCGGATCGTCGGCGAGGAGGACGGTGAGACCGGCGAGGGACCGCTCACCTGGTACGTCGACCCGATCGACGGCACCTCGAACTTCGCGAGGGGGATCGCTCTTTGGAGCGTCTGCATCGCCGCCGTGCGCGACGGCGAGGTCGTCGCGGGGATCGTCTACGACCCGATCGCCGACCACATGTTCCGCGCGGACGCGCGAGGGGCGTTCCTGAATGGCAAACCGATCCGCGCCGAGGGCATGACCCAGCCGGAGCGGGCGACGGTGCTCGCAACCTTCCCGCCCGCCGCAATGCTCACTACCTCGCGTACCGAGAAGCTCGAAGCCCACGCGGAACTCCAGGACTCCTACTCCCACGTCCGCGACTTCGGCAGCGCCGCCATCGGGCTCTGCCACGTGGCCGCCGGCTGGGCGGACGCTGCCTTCGGGTTCGGCATCCACGCCTGGGATGTCGCCGCGGGATCCCTGATCCTCCGTCGGGCCGGGGGCGTCTACCGCGGCTACGCCGACGGCGAGGCGCAGCCGCGCGACGCCGACTACCTCCACCGCCACTACTGCGGCACCGTCGCCGACGCCGAGTTCCCTCTGCTCGACTCGATCATGCGCCTTCAAACGCGCGACGGCTGACCTCTCCGATCCTCTCTTCCCCACTCCATTCCCATTCGAAGGACACCACTATGCACACCACTTCAGTTTCGAGGCGCAGGACGATGACGACCTGCGCGCTCGCGGGCCTCGCCGTCGCGGCCCTCTCCCTCACCGCCTGCGCTCCCCCCGGCGCCTCAGGCGGAGGCGAGGCCGTAGAGGACACTAAACCCGCGTACACCCCCGAAGCCGACGAGACTGCGGACGGCTTCGATCTCGACGCACTCATCGCGGCGGCCCAAGAGGAGGAGCCGATCACGATCTACGATCAGACCGGAAAGGTCGTCCAGATCGCTGAGGCGTTCTCCGAGAAGTACGACGTCGAAGCCACCGGTGTGAAGATCGAGACGAACGTCATCGAGAAGGTCCGCACCGAGGGCAAGTCGGGCAACGTCATCGGAGACGTCGTCGCATCGGCAGAGGTGGCCGGTGTCTACTCCCTGATCGAGGACGACGTCCTGACCAACTGGGTGCCAGGCGACATGTACGACCAGCTCCCCGAGTCGGCGCGCTTCCCCTTCCTGAACCTGTACGAGACGTACGTCTGGACCTACAACTCTGACGTCTACCCCGACGGGTGCCCCGTCTCGAACGTCTGGGAGCTCACGGAGGACGAGTGGCAGGGCCAGACGGCGCTCCCCGACCCGGAGAAGTTCGCGACCTACCCGATCGGGTGGAACCAGACGGCTCGTGACCACTCGGCTGAGTACGACGCGGCCTACGAGGAGCAGTACGGCGAAGCTCTCGAGACCGAGGAAGCCGACTCGGTTCACGAGTGGCTGAAGCGCTTCGCCGGCAACTCCCCGCTCGTCGGCAAGGATGCCGAGGCGCCGTCCGACGCCGTGGGCGGTGCGGGCCAGCCGGATCCGGCCATCGCTCTGATCCCCGGGTCGAAGTACCGCAACAACGAGGACAAGGGGTACGCCCAGGCGGTCTGCACCGACCTGATGCCGAACGCCGGCTGGACCGTCCCCCAGTCCATGGCCTACGCCACGAACACGAAGAGCCCGAACCTCGCGAAGCTCTACATCCACTTCGCGACCTCGCAGGAGGGCATGGAGTTCGTGATGCCCGACGGCAAGGCGTCCTTCTCGCCCGAGGTGAAGCCCGCCGAGGATCCCTACGGTCTGCTCGCGCTCGACGAGGAGGGGCAGCTGCAGCCGTACAGCACCGAGTACCTCACCGACGACTTCGCCCAGATCTCCGCGTGGCTGGACTTCTGGCGCAGCAATCGATGAGCGCATGCTGACGCGGACGAGGGGGTCGGGCCTGAGGCACGACCCCCTCGTTCCGGCTACACTCCAGAGTGTGGATGAGCACTCGGAGACCGTTCGCGCCTCCCGGCGAGTCCAGTTTTCCGAGGTCTTCCACCCCATTCCCGTTGGCAACCGCGCGCAGCGCTACGTGCAGGTCATCGAGCAGATCGAGAGCGCGATCAGGCGAGGGCTCCTCGTTCCGGGTGACACCCTGCCGACCGAGAGCCAGTTCTGCGAGGGTTTCGGCGTCGCGCGGTCCACGCTGCGACGCGCGATGGACGACCTCGAAGAGCGGGGCATCGTCGCTCGTACTCAGGGCAGCGGCACCCGTATCGCCCGCGCCCTGGCGATCGAATACCGACCAGAGACGTCGAACACCATCTTCCAGGCGATCGCCCGGAGCCACCGGCAGCCCCGCACCGTTGTCACCGAGTTCGAACCGGTGATCACCGACGACGCCATCGCCGTGATGACCGGGTTCGCGGTCGGCACCCCGCTCCTCCGGATCATCCGCGAACGCTACGCCAACGACACACCCATCGCGGGCCTCGAAACCTATCTCTTGCCCGAGGCGCTCTGCTTCACGCGCGAGGACCTCGAGACGAAGAGCCTCGACGCAATCCTGCACGAGAACGGGTGGACGATGGACCGGGTCGAGTACGACATCCGCGCCCGCGGCCTCGAACCCGCACTCACCGAGTTCATGCAGGTCGACGCCGGAACGCCGGTGCTGCAGGAGTTCCGCCGCGGCTTCCACGGGACCCGCCTGTTCTCGTCGGGCTGCAACACCTACCACCCCACGAACCACCGCCTCCACGGTGTCGTGGATCGGGGCGCGACGACCTCGTTCGCTGAATAGACGAGGGCCGGCGGCCGTATCTGTCCGATCGGCCCCCGGCCCCTCTGCCGTGCCGCGCGTCAGATCAGCAGACTCAGCGGTTGCTCGATGCGCTTCTGGAACGCGGCAAGCCACTCGGCGGCGAGCGCCCCGTCGAGCACGCGATGGTCGGCGGAGAGCGTCACCGTCATCACCGTCGCGATGCCGAGGGTGCCGTCCTCCTGGACCACGGGACGCTGCTCGGCGGCGCCGACCGCGAGGATCCCCGCCTGCGGCGGGTTCAGGATCGCCGAGAACTCGGTGGTGCCGTACATGCCGAGGTTGGAGACCGAGAAAGATCCGCCCTCGAGCTCGTGCTGTTTGAGCTTCCCGCTCCTCGCGCGATCCGCGAAGTCCCGGATCTGGCGGCTGAGTGCCCCCAGGGAGAGCTGCTCAACACCGCGGACCACCGGAGTGAATAGACCGTCGGGTACCGACACGGCGACCGAGATGTCGACGCTGTCGAAGCGTCGCGTCGCATCGTCCGTCCAGATCGCGTTCGCGCCCGGCACCTCCTGCAGTGCCGCGGCGACCGCCTTCACGATGAAGTCGTTGACCGAGACCCGCACCTCACTGGACACGTTGATCTGCTTCCGCAGCTCGAGGAGGGGGTCCATACGGCAGTGCGCGACGAGATAGAAGTGCGGCACGGTGCTCTTACTCTCCGTGAGTCGCCTCGCTATGGCGCGTCGCATCCCGGAGTGCGGAACGTCGGTGTATCCCAGCTCCGACTCCTCCGACATCGCTGCCGGCTGCCGGCCGATCGGGGCCGGTGCCGACTGCACGGTGGGAGCAGAGGCTTGCCCGGGACCAGAATCGAGGTGTTCGATATCCCTCCGCACGATCCGTCCGCCAGGACCGCTCCCGCGAACGGCGCTCAGGTCAAGTCCTCGTTCCCTCGCAAGCTTCCGGACCAGAGGGCTGGCAAAGCGCCGCTCACCGTCTCCTGCGGGAGCCGACTCACCGGTCGCACCTGGCTCACGTGATTCGTCACGGGTGGTGTTACTCCTGGGAGTTTCAACTGCAGGTTGCTCCTCTGCGATCCCCGGATCCGGCTCGGCCGGCTCCACGCCGCTGCGCTCCGTGCCGGCATCGATTCCAGCCTCGCTGAGCGCCTCCTCAGCCGGCTGCCCGTCGGTGGCGAGCACAGCGATCGGGGTACCGACCTGTGCCGCATCACCCGACTGCAGCAGGACGCCGGCGAGCACTCCGGAGCCCTCTGCCTCGTATTCGACGGTGGCCTTCTCCGTTTCGATCTCGACGAGCGCCTGACCTGCGGTGACCTCCTCGCCCACGGCGATGAGCCACCCCGCGATTGTGGCCTCGGCGGATCCGGTCACGAGGGCGGGCATGCGCACGACGGTCGCCATTATCGGTCGCCCCCCATCGCACTCCGGACTCGCTCGAGGCCGGCAACGACCTCCTCGGTTCCGGCGATCGCGGCACGCTCGAGCACCTGCGAGATGCTGGGGCTCGCCTCGCCACCGGTGACGCGCTCGACCGGCTGATCGAGCCAGTCGAAGAAGCGGCGCTGAATCTCATCGGCGAGCCAGCTTCCATACGATGATCCGCGAGCGCCCTGTTCGACGATCAGCACGGCGTTCGTCTTCTTGATGCTCTCCCCGATAGTCTCCCAGTCGAGGGAGGCACGATCGAGCCAGCGCAGGTCGATGACCTCCGCATCGATGTCGACCTCGTCCAGGGCCTCGAGCGTGCGATCGACCATGGAGAGGTAGGTCAGCACCGTGACATCGGCACCCGAGCGACGCACGGCGGCCGAGCCAGGCGGGATGATGTAGTCCAGCTCTCCCTCGGGGACGCGATCGCCCTTGCCGTAGAGATCCATGTGCTCGATCACCAGCACCGGATCGTCGAGCGCCACGGCTGCGTTCAGTAGGCCGACGTAGTCCGCCGCGTTGGAAGCGGCCACGATTCGCCACCCGGCCTGCGTGGCGAAGATGCCGGCAGGATCCATGAGGTGCTGGGATCCGTAACCGGACCCCATGGCGACCTTGGTCCGCAGCACGAGCGGCACCGCGGTGTTGTCGCCGAACATGTGGCGCGCTTTGCCCGCCTGGTTGAAGACCTGATCGGCGGCGACCCACATGAAGTCGGGGTACATGAACTCGACGACCGGGCGGATGCGCCCGTCGAGGGCTGCGCCGGTGGCGAATCCGAAGAACGCGTTCTCGCTGATCGGGGTGCCGACCACGCGACCGGCGCCATACTTCTGAGCCAGGCCCTTCGTCGCGCCATTGGTGCCGCCGCCGAGCTTGTGCACATCCTCGCCGAGGACGACGATACGGTCGTCTGTCTCCATTCGACGGTCCATGACCTTCGCCACCGCTTCGACGAACTTGGTGTCCGTCCACGCACCCTCGTGCTCTGCGGGCTCCTTCGCTTCCCATGATTCCAGTTCGCGCGCGTCGCTGCGGATCCCGGTGTCGACGACCGACGGGTCAGGCCACAGCGACGGCGTGATCCGACGCTTCCCCTCGCGGTCCGGGTCATCCTCGATCAGCTGGTTCACCGCATCGGCCATCGCCTGCTTGGCCTGATTTCGCACTTCCGCGATCTCCGCCTCGGACGCGTACCCGAGTTCCTGCATCTGCGCCGCGACCCGCAGGAGGGGATCACGCTGCCGCCACTCCTGCTCTTCGGTCTTGGCACGGTAGCCGAACGCGCTCCCGGGGAACGGGCCGTTCTGGTGGAAGAAGCGGTACACCTCCGCTTCGATGATCGTCGGCCCCTCTCCGGCGCGCATGCGTTCGAGTGCCTCCTGGGTCGCCAGGTGCACCGCCAGCGGATCCATTCCGTCGACGCGCCACGCCGGAATCGAGAACCCCTGACCGCGCACCGAGAAGCGCAGATCGGCGCTGGCCTCGCTCGCGTGGGTCGACACCGCATACAGATTGTTCTCGATGAAGAACATGGCCGGCGTCTTCCAAGTCGCGGCAAGGTTCATCGACTCGAGCACGGATCCGATCTGGCTCGATCCATCGCCGAAGTAGTTGATCGACACGTCGTCGGTACCGGCGTACCGCTGTGCCCAGCCGTTGCCGGCTGCGAGCGGAGCACCCCCGCCGACGATCGCGTTCGTTCCCAGGGCGCCGGCTTCGAGCCACTGCAGGTGCATCGAGCCTCCGCGCCCACCCGAGAAGCCCTGAGCCAAGCCGAGGATCTCCGCGAGCGTGCGTTGCAGCATCGCCTGCATGTCGCCGTCGACCAGGGCACTCAGGTCGAGGTTGCCGCCCGACACGTATGTGATCGCTTTCGCCAAGAACTGATGGTGACCACGGTGCGACCCGTTCACACCGTCGGTCGGCCTGAGCGACAGAATGGACCCGACCGCCCCGCCCTCCTGACCGATGCTCGAGTGCGCAGGCCCGTGGACGAGCCCCGCGCCCGCGAGTTCAAGCACGGTCTCCTCGAAGGCGCGGATCAGCTGTATCTGGCCGAGCATCGTCGCCAGCAGTTCAGGGTCAGCACGCTTCCAGTCGGCCGCGGTGGTGGTGAGCTCGATCCAGGGCACGCCCGTCTCGAGCTTCTGGCGTTTCGCCATGGTGCTACTCCGTCTTCGCTTCGTTGGTAGGACTGCCGGTCGTGCGGGGTCATACGCTGACGCCGATCCGGCCCAATTGGATACAATAGACGCTCACGGCGGGAAAAGTCCACTGGGCGATTCCCGCTGAGCCCCCGGGCATACACACCCGGAGTTCACCGAACAAACGCCAGCGGCGCAGGCGGGATATCGGCCCCTCTACTGTTCACGTGCGCATGCCAACGTCTCGAGCCGCCCGATCTTCAAGCAACAATATTGGATGCGATTTTTACTCAACTCGCGAGTTTCGTCTTGACTTTACCTCCCCGAAACATAAGACTGGATACATTCACTCCGGTGTCTGCGCTGTACGGTGCGATGATCTGAGTGGCACATTCACAGGCGGTACGCGCGGATGACCTGGCTGATCAGGGCAGCGCCGCAGCGTCCGCCCTGCTGCCGGACTCCCGCTTCCACCATGACGCGAGGGCTCGGACAATGTATCCACATGCGCGCGCTGTTGAACCGCATTCCCTCCCTCTCACTCAATCTGGCAAAGGAGCACTTCGTGGGTGACATCACTTTCGACTTCTCGAACAAGGTCGCGCTGATCACTGGTGCTGCTGGAGGCATCGGCGGTGCCCTCGCAACGCTCCTCGCGCGATCGGGGACCACCGTCGTCCTCGCGGATCTCGACGCACAGGCGATCGAGACGCGCGCAGCGAGCATCGGGGAGCAAGGCGGGTCGGCTCTGCCTCTTCCGCTGGATGCCGGTGACGCGGAGAGCATCGACCGCCTCATCGGGGAGGTCCGCGAGCGTCTCGGTCGCATCGACTTCCTGATTCCTTCGGCCGGCATCTACCCCGCCTCTGAGATCGACCAGATCTCCGATGAGCAGTGGCGCACCACGCAGCGGATCAACCTCGATGGCGTGTTCATGCTCACGCGCCGAGCGCTTCCACTGATGGCCGAGGGCGCAGCCATCGTCAATCTCACCTCGGTCGCCGGACATCGCGGAAGTGTAGGGCACGCTCATTACGCTGCGAGCAAGGGCGGTCTGATCGCCTTCACCCGATCCCTCGCAGCGGAAGTCGGCCCGCGGGGCATCCGCGCGAACGCCGTCTCCCCAGGCATCATCGACACGGCGATGACCGCTGAGGCCCGCGCCCTCAATGGCGCGGAGTGGGTCGCATCGACCCCTCTCCGCCGCAACGGTTCCGCTGCAGAAGTCGCCGCGGTCATCGCCTTCCTCCTCAGCGAGACCGCAAGCTTCATCCACGGTGAAGTGGTCCACGTGAACGGTGGCCTCTTCATGGCGGGCTGACCGCACCCGTCGCCCTTCACTCTTCCTCACCCCCTTGGTGATCATCAACGACGCTCATCACGAAAGGAACGTCATGCCTTCTCACACCGCCGCTCCCCGCCCCGCGGCGCCTCCCGCTGATGCGGCCCAGCTCAAGAACGCGCGTAACGCAGCGACCTCGGGCTTCGTCGGGACCACACTGGAGTACTACGACTTTTACATCTTCGCGACCGCCGCGGCACTGTACCTGCAGCCACTTTTCTTCCCGGGCGAAGGCAGTGCCGGGCAGATCTTCGCTCTCGCGACCGTGGGGGTGTCGTACGTGACCCGCCCCATCGGCGCGATTCTCTGGGGCTGGCTCGGGGACGTCCTCGGACGCAAGACCTCACTGATGGCCTGCATCGTCATGATGGGTGTGGCGACCTTCATCATCGGACTCGTGCCGACTTACGAGACGATCGGTATCTGGGCCCCGATCATCGTCGTGCTCATGCGCCTCCTCCAGGGCCTGTCGGCCGGCGGGGAGTCTCCGGGATCCGCATCGCTCTCGATGGAAGCGGCACCGGAGCACCGGCGCGGCTTCTACGCGAGTTGGACCATCGCCGGCGCGAGCATGGGCTTGGTCCTCTCCTCGGCGATCTTCATCCCGCTCAACCTGATTCCCGGTGACTTCATGCTCGATTTCGGGTGGCGCATCCCCTTCCTCCTGAGCATCCTCGTCACGGTGGTCACCGTCTTCATGCGCGCGCGTCTTCAGGAGCCCGAGGTCTTCGAAGAGGCGAAGGAGCAGGAGGAAACCGTCAAGGTCCCGCTCTTCTTCCTCCTGAAGCACTACCCGCTCCAGATGATCCGCATCGCTGGAATGGCACTGTTCATCCTCATGGTGGGCCTATTCAGCACGTTCTCGCTCGCCTACGGCACTCAGGTGGCCGGCATCTCGAACGCCGAGATGCTCGCGCTCATCACTGTCTCCAACATGGGTACGGTCATCATGATCCCGATCATGGGTCACCTCTCCGACAAGATCGGCCGCAAGCCGGTCTTCATCACCGGGTGCGTCGGCATGATCGTGCTCGTCATCGCCTACCTCGGCGCCCTGTCGAACGCCGGACCTGGGAACACCTGGCTGGTGTGGATCCTCGGCATCCTCCTGATTTCTTTCGCATACACCGCATCGAACGCGATCTATCCCGTGTTCTTCCCCGAGCAGTTCCCGGCCCAGGTGCGATACAGCGGGATGGCGATCAGTCTCATGGCAGGTCTGGTCCTGGCAGGGTTCGCGCCCGCGATCGCCCAGGCCATCAACGGCGAGAACAACAACTGGCTCGGCGTCTCGTTCTTCGCGGCAGGCTGCATCGCGGTCTCCGGCATCTGCGCCCTGCTGACCCCAGAGACCGCGAAGATCCCGACCGCGGAACTGGGTCTGAAGCGGCAGTAACATCCGGAGCGGGGAGGCTGTGAGAATGACATCTCTTGCAGCCTTCCTACTCTCACACCGACACCGGAGGTCCTCATGTTCGACAGGTCAGTTGCGTTCATCACGGGGGGCGCCGCGGGTATCGGACTCGCGTTCGCCCACCACTGGATCAGCGAGGGCGGACACGCGGTTCTCGCCGACCTCGACAGCGGGTCTCTGCAGGCCGCTCTCACTCATCTGCCCGAGGGCTCGGCGCGAGGGGTTGTCTGTGATGTGACGGACACGAACAGCGTGGATACGGCGATAGATAGCGTGCTGGAGACTGAAGGACGGCTCGACACTGTGCTGAACTCTGCGGGCATCGCCCGTCCCGAGACGAGCACAGACATCTCCGATGCGGCGTTTGCGTCCATGCTCGATATCCACGTCACCGGCTCCATGCGAGTCTGCCGCGCGGCGCATCGAGCATTCGCCGGGCGCGGGGGCACGATCGTCAACGTCGCGAGCGTCGCCGCCCTGTCCGGCATGCCGCGGCGGGCCAGCTATACCGCGGCGAAGGCCGCGATCGGCGGGCTGACCCGGACACTTGCGGTCGAGTGGGGTCGCGAGGGGATCCGCGTGAACGCGATCGCCCCGGGCTACGTGCGCACCGCTCTCACCGACGTCCTCATCTCAGAAGGGAAACTCGACGACCGACCGATCCGCGCACGTACTGCGCTCGGCCGCTTCGCTGAGCCGGAAGAGATCGCTTCGGTTGCCCACTTCCTCGCCACTCCGTCTTCTTCTTATGTCAACGGTCACACTCTCGTGGTCGACGGCGGGCTCACCGTCGACGGGAACTGGTATCCGGAAACCGACGGAAGCCGCCTCGCATGAGACACCGGCAGGCGCGATCGCTCTCAGTAGTATGGATCGGAACCTGCCACTTTCCTTCCCGAACCGGCCGATGGGACACCACATGACAGCCCGACCGAAGCGTTCGACGAGCGCGAACGGGAGAGTCGCCGCGGAGCTGCGCGAGCTCATCCTGACGGGGGCCTACCAACCCGGCGAACGGATCGTGCAGGAAGACCTGGCGGAACGATTCGGCGCCAGCCGTCTCCCCGTCAGAGATGCTCTCCGGCTGCTGGAGGCGGAGGGTCTCGTAACGCTGGTCGCGAATACTGGCGCATGGGTCTCGAAACTCAGCCTGGAAGAGTGCGAAGAGGTGTACCAGATCCGCGAACGCGTCGAGCCTCTGCTCATCCGCATGAGCATTCCCCAGCTCGACGAAGAGACAAAGCAGCGACTTCGCTCGCTCTCCGAGGAGATGAGCACGACGGACAGCATCGAGGAGTTCCTTTCACTCGATCGAGAGTTCCACAACCTGACGTACTCCGGTGCGCAGACGAGTGTGCTCGGCGAGTTCGTATCGCGGCTATGGAACACGACGCAGCACTATCGCCGAGCCTTCTCGCAGATCTTCGGCACCCACACGAACCGTACCGTCCACCTCGAGCACGAACTGCTCGTCCTGGCGATCGAGCGGAGTGATCTCGACGAGGCAGAGCGGATCGTCAATACCCACATCAGACGCACACGACTGAGCCTCGTCCAGCATCCCGAGATCTTTCAGAGCGGCGTCGGAGCGGGCTGATTCCACGCCCGGCTACGCGCGGGATCCATCTCCCTCGCCCTGATCCGCCGTTCTCGTATCCCACAACAGCACATCGGCCGTGGCCTCATAGGCTTTCCCCCGCGGAAAGCTGACGAGCTCGAATTGCAGCCCCCACGGTGCGAGGAAGTAGACCCACCTCTGCCCCAGACTCGGACCCCCGCTCGCCGTGGGCTCACCCAAGACGCGGATGTCCTTGCTCCGCAGGTACGCGACCGCCGCGTCGAGATCGTCGACGTACAGTGCGATGTGATGGCCGCCGACATCGCTGTTCCTTGGCGGGGTCTCCGATGCCGCGGGCGCGTCGTACTCGAATACCTCGAAGTTGGAACCGTTGCCGCACCGGTAGAAGCGGATCTCTCGCATGACGGTGTCGTCATCGATGTTCAAATGCTCGCTCATCCATGAGCCCCGCGGCAGGAACGGGCCCAGGTCATACACGTGATCGCACCCGAGCACCTCGGTGAAGAAGCGGTGCGCCTCTTCGATATCGGGGACGGTGATACCGATGTGGTCCGTGCCGCGCAAACCGGGCAGCGTCTGGCTCATACTCTCCCTCGAGCTCGAATGTTGACGGGCAACTTTAATCGTATCCGATACTGTCCTGAAAGATGAGCAAACTGCGCCTTTAGCCTTTTGGGCGGCAGGGTTGGATACGATCAGAGTGGCAGCAACCGCTCCGCCGCATACCCGTCCTCGACGGTGCCGCTCTCCAGGCCGAAGCGCCGGATCGCTCGCCCCCGCGCGTAGGGCGCCCAGCCGGGATCACCGCCCGAGATGAACGCGGTCCACGCGTCGTGCATCTCTGCGGCGAGCGCCGTTGGTGCCTCCCCGGTAGCGCGGAGGGACTCCGGTCTGCCGAGGACATTCCACACGAACGGGAGATCCAGGCAGTGGAATGCCCGACCGGGATCGATCTGCCCCTGACTCCCCCACCTGAAGTCGTATGCCCAGGTGTGCGCACGGTCCTCGGCCACGTGGGGCACGGCAGAGCGGATGAACACATCGCTGAGGAGCTGCCCGAGCAGCTCTCCCTCGGGAGCGGTGGACTGCGCCTCGAGGTAGGCGTCGGCGATCCCCGAGGCGCCGAACCCATCGAGCACCTGACGCGCCAGCGCCGCTGCCCCGGGGATCCCGGCTGCCATCCCATTGAACTCCTGGCCCACTGCGCCGATGAGCAGCGGGATCGCCGCCCCCGCACCAGTGCGCGGCCCCTCGGCCACCGGTGTCTGCACCAGCTCCCCGTCGAGTACGGGCGTGAACGGAAGCGATGCGAGCACCGCGGGCACGAGCATGGCGGGCGCGGGGAGTTCGCCGACGCTCACCTCGGAGGTACCGAAGACGTTCGGCATCGACCACGGAGCATCGGCGAGCACCTCCCGGGGCAGGCTCGCGAACGCTGCGGCGGTCGCTTCGACGCCGAGCCGCTCTGCTGCGACCGCCGTCGCTCGAACCGCTTCCTCAAGCGAGGAGACCTTCGTCACGGGCGACATCGCGATGGCGCCGTGCACGAGTTCATCGATACCCTCTGTGCCGAGGAGAGTGAGTACCGCTCCCCCTCCAGCCGACTGCCCGGCGATGGTGACCCGATCAGGATCGCCCCCGAACCCCGCAATGTTCTCCCGCACCCACTCGAGCGCGGCGAGCCAGTCGCGCACCGCGCGGTTGTGGGGTGCGTCGGGCACCACCCCGAACCCGGCGACGCCCAAGCGGTAGCCGACGGTCACGACAACGATGCCGTCACGCGCGAAAGACCGGCCGTCATACCAGGGGCTGACCGGCGACCCGGCGATATAGGCACCGCCGTGGAACCAGACCAGCACGGGCAAACGCGCATCGCGCGAGGCCTCAGGTGTCCAGACGTTCACGGTGAGGATGTCGTCGCCCGGGACGGTGGGGTCAGGGATCGTCCCTGTGGCGAATGCCCGATGCTGCGCCGTCGGTCCGGGGACCGTCGCGTCGCGCACTCCGCTCCACGCGGTCGGCGGGATCGGCGCAGCGAACGCCAGCTCATCTACGGGCGGTGCAGCGTACGGCACGCCGTAGTAGACGACCGTGTCGCCGAGATCCTTCCCCCGTACCGACCCCGACGTTGTGTCCACCGTGACGCTCGCTCCCATGAGATGAGCCTAGTGCGGGGCACGCGGAGGCGTGCCGGTTGCGCCGCCGCACCGCGCTGTCGCACCGTCGACACATCTTCCGCGCGCGAACACACCAGATATCCCGCGAATCTCATGTGCCCCGGTGAGGAAGATGTGCTTGCCCGGACGAAGACCTTGAATGAGACTCACACCTCGCTCCCGAAAACCGGCACCGCGTATCCCTACGAAAACCGTGTGCCGTTGTGAAAGAACATGTGCGGGCGCGCGCCGGCGGAACCCGTGCGCGAAACGACCGCCGTAACGACGAAGCGGCCCGGATCCACACAGATCCGAGCCGCTCCGAACTCTCGTGCGCGAGGGGGGACTTGAACCCCCACGCCCTTGCGGGCACTGGCACCTGAAGCCAGCGCGTCTGCCAATTCCGCCACTCGCGCGAGTCGTGTGTCCGGCAGCGATGCCGTGACAACCCCCTCACTCTAGCAGGTGTTCGGGCCGCGAATCCAATTCGCCAAGCCCCAGCCGGGTGCCCGCCAGACCCCAGCCCGACGCCGGGCGCCATCCCTGCGCCTGCCGCCCATGGACCCCCGCACTTCCGCGCCAACACCGCCCGCGAGTGGCGCGCAGACCGCCCGAGCACCTGCGCAGCGCGGCAACGAACGCATCCCGATTTGGCTCCTCGCTTGGGTGTTGTCAACTCCTACCGAGTAGCATTCATAGACGAGCCGGGTCGTCGGCCTCCCGTGCGGGGTTCCGCGCGGGTGCACGGCAGCGCGGGTCCACCAGTGAAGCGGCAGCAGCCAGGACCACGGAACACAGAGAGGGGGTCGCGGCCCATGGGCATACTCGACAATGTCGAACGCGGCCTCGAGCGCGCAGTGAACGGTGCGTTCGCCCGGACCTTCCGATCCGGTGTGCAGCCGGTGGAGATCGCCTCTGCGCTGAAGCGCGAGCTCGACATCGGTGCCGTGATCGTCGACCGTGATCGTGTGCTGGCTCCGAACCGTTTCGTCGTGCGCGTCTCCGAGGCCGACTACGAACGGCTCACCAGTCTCGGCGACACTCTCGAGCGCGAGCTCGTGGGCGTGGTGAATAAGCACGTCAAGCGGCAGGGATACCAGTTGGCCGGCGACGCCGATGTCGAGGTGCGCCCCGACGAGAACCTGACCAAGGGCGTCCTCGAGGTCGACGCGACGCGCGTCGACGGCGCGGTCGGCTGGACCCCCATGCTCGTCATCGACGGTGGTGTGCGCTACCCGCTGCGTCGCGGGTCGAACATCGTGGGCCGTGGCAGCGACGCGGCGATCCGCATCACGGATTCGGCCGCCTCTCGCCAGCACCTCGATGTGCTGTGGGACGGCCAGGCCGGCCTCGCCCGCGACCTCGGCTCGACGAACGGCTCGAAGATCAACGGAGAGCGGTTCCGCGAAGCCGCCCTCGCCCCTGATACGACCATCACGATCGGCCAGACCTCACTGCGTTTCGAACTCGTCCCGTCGCGCACCGACGCCCCTGCACGGCAGCAGCGGTCGTCGAGCGGCGGTTCCTCGCAGTCTTCCCGCGGCTCAGACGCTGAGTCCGGATCAGGGTCCGGCATCGAGCAGGACTTCTGGAGGGGCCTGTGAGCGAACTGACCCTGATGATCTTGCGCATCGGCTTCCTGCTGCTGCTCTGGTTCTTCATCTTCGCCATTGTCTACGCGCTGCGTAGTGATCTGTTCGGCACTCCCGTGCGCCGCATGCGCGGCGAAGAGGCCACCAATCGGGCCGCGAACAGTGCGGCAGCGGCCGCAGCCGCACCGGCGGCAGCACCGGTCGCCTCCCCCGCGCCGAGCGATGCCCCGACCGCCATGGTCGCGCCACCGAGAGGCCCATCTGCCCCGACCGGTCCGGCGAGATACCTCGTCATCACGGGCGGGAAGGCCGCAGGTACCTCCATCGCCCTCGATGACGACATCGTGACGGTGGGGCGGAGCGCCGACTCAACGCTCGTCATCGTCGACGAGTACACCTCGACCTACCACGCACAGCTCAACCGCTCAGGCGATCGCTGGACGATCTCAGACCTCGACTCGACTAACGGCACCAAGGTCTCGGGCAACCGCATCACCTCGCCGATGCAGCTGCCCATGTTCACGCCGGTCACGATCGGCACGACGACCTTCGAGCTGAGGCCGACGCCGTGACGATCGGTTTCGCGAGCGCGATCGGCTCCCATGTCGGGATGGTGCGGTCGAACAACCAGGACTCCGGCTTCGCGGGCGACCGGTTGTTCCTCGTCGCCGATGGCATGGGCGGCCACGCCGGCGGCGACGTCGCATCCGCGCTCACCACGAAGACGATGGCCGACATCGAGGGCCAGCCGACCGGCAACGCGGTCGAGAGCGCGCGGGCGCTGAAAGCCGGGCTGCTCGATGCCAACCGGATGCTCCGCTCAACGGTCAAGGATCGGCCGGAGCTCGCGGGCATGGGCACCACGTTCACGGGGTTCCTCACCGTCGGCGACCAGCTCGCACTCGCCCACATCGGCGACTCGCGGCTCTACCTGCTGCGGAACGGCAAGATGCGTCAGGTCACCCGCGACCACACCTTCGTGCAGCGGCTGGTCGACAGCGGCCGCATCACCGAGGAGGAGGCGAAGACCCACCCTCGCCGCTCGGTGCTCATGCGCGTGCTCGGCGACGTCGACTCGTCACCGGAGATCGACACCGAGGTGCTCGACTCGCAGGTCGGCGACGTGTGGCTGCTCTGCTCCGACGGCCTGTGCGGGTACGTGGACGAGCCCGACATCGAAAAGATCCTGAAGCGCAGGACCACGCTCGAGGGCGCCGTCGAGAACCTCATCGACAAGAGCCTCGCGGCCGGTGCGCCCGACAACGTGACCGTCGTGCTGGTCGAGGCGATCCCCGCGCCGATCGAGCCGGATCAGCTGCCGGGACCGCGCTTCGCCGGTTCTGCGGCCTCCGATATCCCCGGCGGGGAGCGCGTCAGCACCGCGAGGAACAAGCTGCTCGGCCGCCGCAGGCCTCCGCGCCGCGCGCAGCCGGTGGAGGAGAGCCACTTCGAACCCCGTGTGGACGAGTACCTCGCCGAGCTCATCGCAGAGACCCGTCGACGCAACTGGCGCCGACGCGTGCTCTGGCTCGTGGGCGTCATCGCCGTGCTCGCGACGATCGCCGGTGCGCTGTTCCTCGGGTATCAGTGGACGCAGACCCGCTACTTCGTCGGCACGGACGGCAACTCTGTCGTGATCTACCAGGGTGTGCAGCAGAGCATCGGCTCCATCGACCTGCACTCCGTCGCCGAGGACACCGATATCCCGATCGACGCGCTCGACGGGAATGAGCGCCGGCAGATCGAGCGCACGCTCAGCGCGAGCTCGCTCGAGGAAGCCCGCGACATCGTGACCCGCTTGGGGGTGCACGACGATGACGAGTGATGCGAACACGTACGAGCGCGTCCGCACGAGCGAGACGGTGCTGCAGCGGATCACCGCGATCCGTGCGCCCCGACTGCTGCGCGGGCTGGAACTCGCCCTGACGGTCTTCGCTGCGATCGTCGGCATCGCCGCGATCGTCATCGTCGACTTCACGGTCAACGGCGAGCTCTCGATGGTCCTCGTACCGACGGGCGTCGCGTTCCTCATCGCCGTCGCCGCGCTGCACATCGTCGTTCGCCGCACGGCTCCCGACGCCGATCCGCTCATCTTGCCGGTCGCGGTCATGCTGAACCTGCTCGGAACGGCGATGATCTACCGCATCGATCTCGCCGACGGCGCGGTCACGATGGGCTCCGTCTCGGCCCGTCAGCTGCTGTGGGCCACGATCGCGGTCGGGATCGCGATCGTAGTGCTCCTGGTGATCAAGAATCATCTGGTGCTCTTCCGGTACACCTACCTCCTCGGTCTCACCGGGCTCCTCCTGCTCCTCCTGCCGATGCTCCCGGGCATCGGCCAGGAGATCAATGGCGCCCGCGTCTGGATCCACGTGGGCGGCTTCTCCTTCCAGCCCGGCGAGGTCGCGAAGATCATGCTCGCGATCTTCTTCGCCGGATACCTCGTGCGCAACCGCGAGGCGCTCGCCATGGTGGGCAAGAAGGTGCTCGGCATCCGGTTCCCGCGCGGGCGCGACCTTGGGCCCCTGCTCGTGTTCTGGCTCCTCGCGATGTCGGTGCTCGTCTTCCAGCGCGACCTCGGCACGTCGCTCTTGTACTTCGGCCTGTTCCTGTCGATGCTGTACCTCGCGACCGGCCGCATCGGCTGGATCGTCCTCGGTGTCGGCCTCTTCCTGTTCGGCGGCATCCTCGCGAGCCAGACTCTCGCATACGTCGGCAACCGGTTCGCGAACTGGCTCGATCCCTTCGCCGATCCGCTGGGCGCGAGCTACCAGCTCGTGCAGGGTCTCTTCGGCATGGCCAACGGCGGAATGACGGGCACCGGACTCGGCCAGGGATTCCCGCAGGACACGCCCCTCGCCCGGAGCGACTACATTTTCCCGAGCCTCGGTGAGGAACTCGGTCTCATCGGCCTGTTCGTGGTGCTCGCCGCCTACCTCCTGCTCGTGAGCCGCGGGCTCCGCATCGGTTTCGCCGGTCAGGACGACTTCGGCAAGCTCCTCGCCGCCGGACTCGCCTTCACTCTCGCACTCCAGGTCTTCGTCGTCGTCGGCGGTGTCACCCGGGTGATCCCCCTGACCGGTCTCACCGCGCCGTTCCTCGCGGCAGGCGGTTCTTCGCTGGTCTCGAACTGGATCATCATCGCGCTGCTCCTCCGGCTCTCGAACGCCGTGCGCAACCGACCCAAGCTGGTGATCCGCGCATGAACAAGCAGCTGAAATTCATCACCCGAACTGTGTTCGGCATGTTCCTCATCCTGTTCTTCGCCGTGACGATGATCCAGTTCGTCTCGGCCGATGAACTGCGCAGCAACGAGCTCAACAGTCGCACCGTGAAGAACAGCTACAACGTCGAGCGCGGGTCGATCCTCGTCGACGGCAACCCGGTGGCTTACTCGACCCCGACGGACGACGAGTTCAAGTACCAGCGTCAGTACGAGAACGGGCCCCTCTGGGCGCCGATCACCGGCTACTTCTCGCACACCCAGGGCCTCACCGGCATCGAGTCGTCCATGAACCAGGATCTCGCCGGCATCGGCGACGCCCAGTTCTTCTCGCGATTCATGAACACGGTCTCCGGCATCGAGCCGCAGGGCAGCTCGGTCGAGCTCACGATCGACCCGGCGGCGCAGGCCGCGGCGGCCGAGGGGATGGACGGCCTCGAGGGCGCTGTCGTGGCACTCGAGCCGAAGACCGGCAAGGTGCTCGCGCTCGTGTCGACGCCGAGCTTCGATCCGAATCTGCTGTCCTCGAACAACGACGCCGAGATCATCACGAACTACCGGCAGTACGAAGAGGATCCTGCGCGGCCCCTCACGAACCGCGCGATCGGCGGCGACCTCTACCATCCCGGTTCCACCTACAAACTCCTCACGGCGGCCGCAGCCCTCGAGAACGGCGACGCGAAGCCCAGCACCGAATTCGCGAACCCGCGCACGCTGCAACTCCCGCAGTCCTCCGCGGAGATGCAGAACTCGACGCGCGAGACCTGCGATTCCGGATCGAAGGTGTCGATGGAACGCGCCCTCGTGCTCTCGTGCAACATCCCGTTCGCCGAGCTCGCGATGAGCATGGACTCCGGCGACGTCCCGGCGATGGCGCGCGACTTCGGTTTCGGGCAGGACATCGAGATTCCGATGAGTGTGACACCGAGCGACGCGCCCGAGCCCGACGGCCAGGCGCAGGTCGCCCTCTCCTCGATCGGGCAGCTCGACGTGCGGGCCACACCGCTGCAGATGGCGATGGTTTCCGCCGGAATCGCGAACGATGGCCAGGTCATGAAGCCGCAGCTGGTGAACCAGGTGATCACCCCAGACCTGCGGGTCGAGCGGGACTTCTCGGCCGAGCAGTTCAGCCGCCCCATCTCCGAGGGCACCGCGAATACACTCACGGATATGATGACCAAGGTCGTCTCAGAGTCCGACGGCACCGGTCACCTCGCCGCGATCGACGGTGTCGACGTTGCGGGTAAGACCGGCACGGCGGAGAACGGCAAGGACGAGGCGGGCGAGGATCTGCCCTACACGCTCTGGTTCACCGGATTCGCCCCAGCGGACGATCCGGAGGTCGCAGTCGCGGTCGTCATCGCCGACGGTGGCGGAGAAGCGTATGGATACGAGGGGAGTACGTACGAACTCCCCACGCAGATTGGGAAACAAGTCATGGAAGCGGTGTTGAGCGAATGAAACCAACGTCAGGAGTCACGTTCGGCGGGCGCTACGAGCTCAGCTCGAGGATCGCCGTCGGCGGTATGGGTGAGGTCTGGAAGGCAACGGACAGCATCATCGGTCGTACCGTCGCGATCAAGATCCTCAAAGACGAGTACATGGGCGACCCCGGCTTCCTCGAGCGTTTCCGCGCGGAGGCGCGTCACGCTGCTCTCGTGAACCACGAGGGCATCGCGAACGTCTTCGACTACGGCGAGGAGCAGGGCTCCGCATACATCGTCATGGAGCTCGTGCCGGGTGAGCCGCTCTCCGCCATCATCGAGCGCGAGGGTCGGCTTCCCACCGACCAGGTGCTCGGCATCGTCGCTCAGACCGCCACATCGCTGCAGGCCGCCCACGACGCGGGACTCGTGCACCGCGACATCAAGCCGGGCAACCTGCTCATCACGCCAGAGGGCCGCGTCAAGATCACCGACTTCGGTATCGCGCGCATCGCCGATCAGGTTCCGCTCACCGCTACCGGCCAGGTCATGGGGACGGTGCAGTACCTCGCGCCCGAGCAGGCGAGCGGTCACATCGCGACTCCGGCGACGGATATCTACTCGCTCGGCGTCGTCGCCTACGAGTGCCTCGCGGGCAAGCGTCCCTTCACGGGCGAGTCGCAGGTCGCCATCGCGATGGCGCAGATCAACGACACCCCGCCCGACCTGCCGAACGACGTGCCCGCACCCGTGCGGAACCTCGTCATGGCCTGCCTCGCGAAGGACGCGGACGGTCGCCCGCAGAGCGCGACGAAGCTGGCGCAGGCCGCATCGGCGCTGCACCGCGACGACGTGCGCGCAGCTGCCGGGTTCGTGCCGCAGATTCTCGGCTCGGGCGATGCCGCCACCACGGTGATGCCGGCGACCACCATGGGGGACGCCGCCACCACGGCTCTGCCGCGCACTCAGGCGCTGAACGAGCAGGACGGGCAGCCGCTCCTCGACGAGGACGGCAATCCCATCGAGGAGGGACCCGCCGAGGGCGAGGACGGCAAGAAGAAAAAGAAGAAGAGTCCCTGGACCTGGCCGCTCATCACGCTCCTCATCCTGCTGCTCCTCATCGGAGGCGGCACCGCCTTCGCTCTATGGGCAAACGGCAACGACGATCCCGAGCCCAGCGAAACTCGGACGACCGAAACCACGACGCCGACCCCGACGGAGACCGAAGCGACGACCGGAGTCGTCGATGAGGGCGAACTCGTCGGCATCCCCTACGAGCAGGCGGTCGGCATCCTGGAGGGGCGCGGCTTCACCGACGTCCGTGTCCAGGAAGGATCGCCGTCAGCCGACGGCGCCGGCCTCGTGACGCAGGTCAATCCGACCGGCCAGCAGGTGGGGCTCAACGAGCCGATCACCCTCACCTACGCCGTCGGATTCGGGGATCCCGAGCAGCCCGCGGCCCCGAGCGGCTCGACGGAGATCGAGTCGGGTGAGTCCACCTCCCTCTCGCTCGATTCGAGCGTCTGCCCGACCGGGTTGAACGTCGAGGGATACCGTGTCCAGGTTTCGGGCGACGGGTCGCTCAGCAACCAGTCCGGATCCTCAGCGAATATCAAGGCGAAGACCCTCGAGCCGGGCGCGAGCGATGGCACCATCACCGTCACGTATGTCGTCCAGTGCAGCGGCAGTGGTGCCAGTATGGAATCCCCGTCATCGCCGGAGACGAAGATCACCGTCAAGGCTCCGTCGCGGCCCGAGCCGTCGCCGACACCCCCCGGAGACAACAACGACGGTAACTAACGGAACGGTCACGGAGTCACGGAATACTTGGACCGGGGCAAGGTTCGCATGTTGCGAGCCCGTAAACTAGGTCCAGCCCATGCACAGATTGAGGTGAACATGCCAGAGCCCACGGAAGCTGGTGAGCAGCGAATCCTCGCTGGTCGCTACGCGATTGGTGAGTTCGTCGGCCAGGGCGGCATGGCGACGGTGTACCGGGGCACGGACACGAAGCTGGGACGCCAGGTCGCCATCAAGGTCATGAAGGCCAACCTGGCGGACGACGCCGACTTCCGCGAACGGTTCCGCCAGGAGGCGCAGTCCGCCTCCCGTATGGCGCACCCCACGATCGTCCGGGTGTTCGATGCCGGTGACGACCTCATCCAGACGGCGGACGGCCCTCAGCGGCTCCCGTTCATCGTGATGGAGTACGTGGAGGGCACCAACCTCAGGCAGCTCGCCTCGGAACGCCGAATCTCGCAGAGCGAGGCGTCGCGCATCACCGATTCCGTGCTCACTGCGCTCGAGTACTCGCATCGTGCCGGCATCGTGCACCGCGACATCAAGCCCGCGAACATCATGATCACGACCGACGGCCAGGTCAAGGTGATGGACTTCGGCATCGCCCGAGCCGTCTCCGAGACCTCGTCGACGCTGCAGCAGACGACCGCCGTCCTCGGCACCGCCGCCTATTTCTCGCCCGAGCAGGCGAAGGGCGACACCGTCGACGCCCGGACCGACCTGTACTCGACCGGCGTGCTCCTCTACGAGCTGCTGACCGGCGCCGTCCCCTTCCAGGGCGACACCGCCGTCTCCGTGGCCTATCAGCACGTGAGCGAGCGACCGACGCCGCCGAGCGAACGCGACTCAGACGTCACGGCCGAGCTCGACCGCGTCGTGCTGCACGCCATGCAGAAGGATCGCGCACGACGCTTCCAGTCCGCCTCCGAGTTCCGCGATGCGCTGCGCCTCGCGGCCGAGGGCACCATGCCCAAGCTCGCCTCCGATCACGGCGGCGACAGCGACACCGTCCTCTTTTCAGGCGGCGAAGAGGTGTCGGAGTCCGATCTCGCGCTGCGTCAGCTCGCCGAGAGCGGTGGCGGATCGCGCACCCAGAGCCGTCCGCCCGTCATGTGGACGTGGGCGGCGATCCTGACGATCGGCGCCGTCATCGTCGCGGTGGTCTTCTGGCTCGTGACGCTGTCCCCGTACCAGGTGTTCCCCGAAGAATCGCGCGAGGTGCCCGATCTCGCCGGCATCGAACGAGAGGCCGCGACCGAGACACTCGAGGGCATGGGCCTCGTCCCGATTCCCGTCGAGCGCGCCGACGAGGACGTCGCTGCGGAACATGTCATCTCGACGGACCCCGAAGTGGGGGCGAACCTCTCCGAGGGCGACACGATCACCATCTACGTCTCGACCGGCCCCGCCACGGCAGAGATCCCGGAGACGGAGAACATGTCTGTCGAGGATTACACGAGTGAGATCGAGGGACTCGGTCTCGTCGTCGGGCAGGTGAACACCGAGAACGATCCCGTCGCCCCGAAAGGACGTGTGATGGGCGTCTCGCCCGAGGTCGGCACCTCTGTGGAATCCAACACCGTCGTGACGCTCACGGTCTCGAGCGGCAATGTTCAGGTGCCGGATGTGAAGGGCCAGTCGCTTACCGCGGCGCAGTCGCAGCTCGAGAGCCTCTCACTGTCGCTGAAGATCGTGCCGAACGACGACTGCGACCAGGTCAACAACCTGCCCATCGTCGAGCAGAGCGCCGTGGGGGATCAGCCGCAGGGCACCGAGGTCTCGCTCACGTACTGCTCGGGCTGAGCCGGCCGTCCGCTCAGTCGACGTTGCGCGTGAGCAGCGGTGAGAGCGTCGCCGCGATCTCAGCCGCGTTCGGCGAACCCGCCACTCCGAGCCAGTTGCCGAGCTGCACGTACCCGCCCTCGGTCAGTACCGACTCAGGGTGGTACTGCACCCCGTAGATGGGCAGCTCCCGATGCCGCAGGCCCATGACGACACCGCCGTCGGTCTCCGCTGTGATCTCCAGTACCTCGGGCACCGTGCTCCGCACGACCGCCAGCGAGTGGTACCGCGTGGCGGTGAACTGCTCGGCAACCCCGCGGAAGAGCAGGTCGTGGTGATGGGTGACCACCGACGTCTTGCCGTGCATGAGCTCCTCGGCGTGCGTGACGGTGCCGCCGAGGGTCTCGGCGATGGCCTGGTGCCCCAGGCACACCCCGAGCAGCGGGATGCCGGTGCGGAGCGCGATCTCCACCATCGGTATCGAAACACCGGCGTCGACGGGAGCACCCGGCCCTGGCGACAGCAGCACGCCATCGAACTCGCGGGCGAGGGCCTCGAGTTCGCCGACGCTGACGGCGTCGTTGCGGATCACTCGCGTCTCCGCGCCGAGCTGCTGCAGATAGCCATTCAGCGTGTAGACGAAGCTGTCGTAGTTGTCGATGACCAGAATGCGCGTCATTGGTTGATCGTCACCTCGGGTTCGGGCAGCAGTTGAGACACCCACGGATAGATATAGAAGATCATCGCATACACGAGCGCGGCGAGGGCGACGAGCAGCACGATCACCCGCACCCATGCGGGTCCGGGGAAGAATCGCCACAGCAGGGAGAACACTCCGTCTACGCTCCTTCCACGTTGGGGTTCTGCTCCGCGAGCTCAGCGGGTGGACCCTCGCTCAGCGGCTGGAAGTCTTCGAGCACGGCGTAGGCGATCGCCCGTTCCTCGCTGCCCGCCCACTTCGGGTGGCAGGTCGTGAGGGTCAGGATCTGGTCCTCGCCCGGCGTACCGTCGAGTCGGGGGAACGGGTTCGTGACGTCGAACTCGTCGGGCCAGACGTACTCGAGGTCGCGGAACCGGTAGGTGTACCAACCCTTCGGCGTCTCGATGAACATGCCGTCGCCGATCCTGAGATTCATCACCTCGCGGAACGGGGCGATAATCGGCCCGTTCCGGTGGGCGGCGATCGCGAAGTTGCCCGGTTCGCCCGGCATCTGCGTGACGTCGTACTGGCCGATGCCGTGGTCGCCCGAGTCGATGATGTACTGCTCGGTCGAATACGTGATGCGGTTCGAGAACGTCTCGCCAAAAGCCGGAACGTACAGGTTGGCGAACACGTCGCCGGGCTCCGGCCTGTCCACCACGGGAATCCCGTCGATCGAGGGCTGCTCCTCGGATTCAGCGGCCTGCCGCCAACGATCGGACTCCTCCGCGGCCAGGTCGTTCTGCTGGCCCTGCACGACGAAGCCGGTGTACCAGGGCTGCCAGATCATGTAGCCGAGCACACCGAGCCCTCCGAGCAGCAGGAGTTCACCGAACACCGTCAGCGGGCTCAGTCGTGCGCGCCGGCGCACGCGTCGACGGCCATGCCGTGCAGGCCGCGCAGACTCAGTCATACCGATCATTCTAGGTCCGCTCTCTGAGATGGATCGGAGATGCCGGTAGACTCGATGTCATGGCAGCAGCTGGTAAAGACGTGAGCAAGCGCAAGTCCGCGGAGACCGAGCGCAGCAAGGCCGAGCTCTCGGCGGCCCGGAAGGACACCCCGAACCCCGTGTGGTTCAAGCCGGTGATGTTCGGGTTCATGCTGCTCGGCCTGATCTGGATCGTGGTGTACTACATCACCAGCGCGTCCGCCATGCCGCTGCCGATCCCGCAGCTCGGTCAGGCCAATATCTTCATCGGCTTCGGCCTGATCCTCGTGGGCTTCCTCATGACGCCCTGGTGGAAGTAGCCCCCTCCGCGCACTGAATCACACCGGTGTAATTCTTCCCCAGCTGGGAGTAACCCTGTGGATAACTCCCCTGAGTAACCCGAATTCGTCGGGGGTTCAGGCGATGGGTAACGGCAGGGCGACGAAGTAGGCGCAGGCCAGCGCCGCCAATACGACGGCCATGCCGACGAGCGCCGCGATCCGCACACCGCGTTTGCGGGGTCCGCGCAGCACGACCATCACCTGCATGGTGAGGGCACCGACGATCATGCCGCCCAGGTGCGCCTGCCACGAGATCGAGCTGCCAGGTATGAGCCCGATCGCAAAGTTGATCGCGATGAGCACGGCGAGCGAGGTGATATTCGCCCGGGCGGCCCTGAAGGCGACGAGCGTGGCGGCCAACACTCCGAAGATCGCGCCCGATGCTCCGACCGTGGGGGTCATGAGCGAGTTCGGGTCGACGTACGCCCAAAACATCACTCCGAGCGCCCCGCCAAACCCGGCGAAGACATAGAGCACGGCGAACTGGACGCGACCGATCATCTGCTCGAGGTTCCGCCCGAACAGCCAGAGAGCGTACATGTTGAGCAGGATGTGGAAGAAGAAGCTCGGCGAATGCGTGAACATCACGGTGAGCATGCGCCACGGCTCGAAGCTCGTGCTTCCGGCACCCGCGAGATCGGACGGCAGCGAGTAGAGCGGTGCGTACCAGAGGGTCTGCGTCACGGTGTCGCTCAGCAGCTGCCCGACGAACACGAGCGCGCAGAGGATCATGATCCCGTACGTGACGACGGGAGCATCGGTACTCGACGCCCTCCGGCTCATCACCCGGGCGGATCGCCCCACGCGCTCTGCTGCGCCCGGGCGCGTGGCTCGCACGCACTCCGGGCACAGCACGCCGACCGCTGACGCGGTCTGGCAGTCCGAGCAGATCGTCCTCCCGCAGCGTTGGCACAGCGTGAAGCTCGGCACACCGGGGTGCCGGTAGCACACGTCCTCAGCGCCGTACTCGGCGCGTTCACCGAACTGCGGGGTCGATCCGCCCGAACTCAACGGTCTTACGCCTCGGTGACGGTGACGCTCTCGATCACCACGTCGTCGACGGGACGATCCTGCGCACCGGTCTGCACCGCGGAGATGGCGTCGACGACTGCCTTCGATGCATCGTCGGCGACGACGCCGAAGATGGTGTGCTTGCCGTTCAGCCAGTCGGGAGCCGTCGTCGTGATGAAGAACTGCGACCCGTTGGTGCCCGCGAGACGACCGGTCAGGTCGGGGCGCTTGCCGGCGTTCGCCATGGCGAGCTGGTAGGGCTGGTCGAAGACGAGCTCGGGGTGGATCTCGTCATCGAAGGTGTAACCGGGGCCGCCCGTGCCGGTGCCCGTGGGGTCGCCGCCCTGGATCATGAAGTTCGGGATGATGCGGTGGAAGATGACCCCGTCGTAGAAGCCCTTCTCGGCGAGGTCGACGAAGTTCTTCACCGTTTTCGGCGCGTGATTGCCGAAGAGGTTCAGCACGATGTCGCCGTGATTGGTCTTGACGGTGGCTACAGAAGTGTGGTTGCTCATGGGCCTCAGTCTAGTTGCGAGCACCGACGCGACCCGTCGATCCCGCTGGGAATGCGGATCAGATCGCGCATCGACTGTCGCTTCGGTGTAGCGTTGGGGATACGTGAGCCGAACGAAGGCGACCCGCTTCACACCGTATGGAGGATTCTGTGGCACTTTCACGCAAGCGCCGTCGCGAACTGCGCAAACTCCGGAGTCACGCTAACGACTTGCTCGACGCCCAGCGCGTAGTGCTCGGTCGGGCGGGCGACGTTCTCGGCGAGGCCGGTTCTCAGGCCCGCCACCTCAGCGATGAGCACCTCGCTCCTCGCGTCGATGCCGCCGCAGAGAACCTGCGGCCCTACGTTGAAACCGGCGTCGATTCCGCACGCCGCGCCGCGGGCCGTGCGCGTCGCGCCACCGCCCCCGTGGTGGCCGCCGCTCTGGTGAGCACCGTGCGGGCGCTCGACAAGCTCGAGAACCCCGACGCCGCGAAGCAGGTGCGCAAGTTCGGCGAGCGCACCGGCTACCTCAAGAAGTCGAAGGCTCGCCGCGCCGGCGGCGTCATCGGCATCATCCTCGGCGCAGTCGCGGCCGTGGGCGTGGGATACGCGCTCTGGCAGGCGTTCCGTTCCGACGACGAGCTCTGGGTGTCGCCCGAGAACTGACGTCGACCGACGAACGGCGCGATCCCGACATACCGGGGTCGCGCCGTTCGTCGTTTTCCAACTGCCGGACTACTTGCGCGGACGCGTGTTCGGGCTTCTCCGTCCGAGTCCGGCCATGCGCATCCCCGTCTGCACGAGTGAGAGTGTGCGAAGCCCGCGCACCTCCTTGAGCGGGACCCAGCGCGCCTCGTCCGACGACCCGCCCACCTCGTGACGCAGCGGGCCGTCCTTCACCGAGGCACGGTAGATAATGCGGATCGTGTGCAGTTCGGGGTCTCGACCGTCGGTGACCTCTTCGCGGACCATGACCCGCGAGTCCACCCCGAGGAGCTTGCCCACGCGTGCTTCGAGCCCCGTCTCCTCGAGCACCTCGCGCACAACGGCGTCCTTCGGGTGCTCGCCCGCCTCAAGCCCGCCTCCGGGCAGCGTCCATCCGTGCATGTGACCGCGACGCCAGTGGGTGAGCAGAATCTTCCCCCGGCGTTCGACGACCGCATATGCGGCTACTCGGAGATCCATACCCCCGAGCCTAGCTTGCCGGTGAACGGTAGGGGTACGGGACGGCCTGCCAGCCCACGACCCACCGGTCGAGCCTCGCGTACGCCTCGTTGCGCGCCTCCCGCCTGGACAGGAAGATGTCGTGCAGCGCGCCGTCGATGCGCTCGATCGTGACCGATGGCCCGAGTTTCAGGGATGCCCGCGCGACCTCGTCGACATCGAGTACGGTATCTGCCCGCGTCAGATTCTCCGACCACCGCAGCGGAGCTTCCGAGCGCGCGGAGAGCAGTACGCAGATGGGCGTGTTCACCACGAGGCCCGCGCCGACCTCGGCGTGACCGGCGAGCACGGCACGCAACCAGCCCGGTGTGACGGCGTGCGAGCGGTCGGGACGCCAGGCGGTATCGATGTCCATCGGATCGTCCGGATCCGCGGCCTCGCGCACTGCCCGCGAATAGAACCCCGCATCGAGCTGCGGCGCCTCCTTCATGGGTTGCAGCCGGGCGCGCAGATCGACGAACGGTGCGATCAGCTGTCGGATGCGCGAGCTCAGCTGGAATTCGAGCCAGGGACTGTTGAGTACCAGCGCATCGGCGACACCCGGGTTCCGAGAGCTCCAGAGGCTCAGGATCAGCCCTCCCGTCGAGTGCCCCATGAGCACGAGCCTGCGTTCGCCCACGCCGCTCTTGCGGATGAGTGCGAGCGCTTCGCCGATCTCGGCGTCGTAATCTTCGAGGTGCTCCACATAACCTGCGGTCTGATTGGGTCGGAGGCTTCTGCCGTACTTCCGGAGGTCGAGCGCGAAGAAGCGGGCTCCGCGATCCGTCCAGAAACGCGCCAGCCTCCGCTGGAAGAAGTAGTCGGACCAACCGTGGATGTAGAGGACGTCCACGTTCTCGAGCGGGAGCGGGCGGAGGAAGAGCCGGGCTCCTACCGAGCGATGACGCGGCAGCGAGCGGACGAGGGTGGCGACGAGCGGACCCTCGTCGTCCGCACCGAGGTCGATCGTGAACTGCTCGAACCCGGCGCCGAGCACGTCCGGCTGCCACTCGCTCATACCGGCGGCGGAAGGATCGGACGGTGCTCGTAGAAGGTCTGGAGCACGACGGTCGTTCGCGTATTGACGGAGGCGGCGTGCCGGATGTCGCGGATGAGCCCTTCGAGCTCGCGTGGAGACCCGACTCGGACGAACAGCATGTAGCTCGCCTCTCCGGCGATCGAGTGGCACGCTTCGATCGCCGTGAGGTGCTCGAGGAGCTCGGGCGCGTTGTCGGGCTGCGCCGGATCGAGCGGGGTGATTTCGATGAACGCTGAAAGGGGCTTGCCGACGGCCTCGGGGTCGAGCACGGCGCGGTACCCCGAGATGACCCCGGAATGCTCCAGCCGCTTCAAACGGGCCTGAACCGCGGAAGACGAGAGCCCGATCCGCTCGGAGAGCTGCGCGAGCGTCGCCCGCGGGTCGTTCGACACCGCTGCCGCAAGGCGCGCGTCGACGGGATCATCCATGTTGGGATCGTACCAGCAGCGCTGACTCTCCTTGACTCGGGCATTCCTCGGAGTAAAATGTTCTGCATACATCCGCTATCGCCGGATTTTTTACTGAATCACTCATGATCGGAGATGCTCATGTCCGCTTCCGCCGCCGCAACAGCCGCACTCATCGGAGCCGGCGCAGCCGTCGAGGACTCCGCACTCGACGTGCGGACTGTCGAGGAGAGTGCCCTCTGGCACGAGCTCAAGGCGGCAGTGACGGCAATGCAGGCGCTGCAGGCGAAGGACGGGTCCGTCCCGGATCCCGCCGACCACGCTGCCGCGACGACGCATATCGAGACGATCGTGGCCGCAATCCGGGGCCTAGCCCCGCTCTTCCCCCACGACGCCGCCTACCTCGAGGCACTCCCGCGCGACTTCGCCCGCTGGGTCGACGGCGGGCTCGGTGTTCCCGACTTCCTGGACTCGCTCGTGGCGTTCCAGCCGCAGGAGCATCGGGTCGACGGGATCCGACACCTCGTCGTCTTCCCCATGTATACGCAGAACGGCTCCCCCGATCGCCGCGTCGAAGCGCTCATCGTAGAAACCATCTGGCCCGAATTCGTCGCGGCGCTGGAAGCCGGCGACTACGGCAACCGACTGTTCGTCTCGCTCCGCCTGATCGACTTCACGTCCGGATACGACACCAACTCCGCCGTCCTGTTCCCGGAGACGGTCGCGATGCGCGAGATTCCGACGTTCACCTGGGGCGCGATCTTCCAGGATCGGGAGGCCGCCCGCTACCGCCGCGTCGTCCAGGCCGCCGCCGAGATCACGAAGCTCGACCTGCCCGACGACGCCGCAGCCATGCTCGCGGATCAGCAGCTCGCCGAGCAGACGTTCGTGATGTGGGACATCATCCACGACCGCACCCACATGCGCGGCGATCTGCCCTTCGACCCCTTCATGATCAAGCAGCGCATGCCGTTCTTCCTCTACTCGCTCGAGGAGATGCGGTGCGACCTCACCGCATTTCGCGAGTCCGTGAAGATCGAGCGCGGCCTCGCCGCTCGCGATGCGGCAGGCGAAGACCTGAACGATGTCGAGCGGCAGACCCTCGTCACCGCCAAGCTCGTGCAGTACGCCGTGATCTTCGATCGCATCTTCCGCTTCGCCATCACCGGCACCCGGGTGCGCAACTACGACGGGCTCGGGGGGCAGCTGCTCTTCGCCTGGCTCCACCAGCGTCACGTGATCGAGTGGCGCGACGTCGAGCTCAGTTTCGACTGGGATCGCGTCGCCGACGCCGTCGTCGAGCTCGGCGATGCAATCGACGACCTGTATTGGAAGTCCATCGACCGACCGAAGACGGTGCATTGGCTCGAGGCCTACCGGCTCGTGTCGTCGGTCGTCACCCCGAACCCCGCATCTGTCTGGGCCGAGGGCCTGCCCCGCGAGGTGCTCGCCGGGCCGCCGAAGGGATACACCGACCTCGTGATGGACGACGAGTTCCCGCTCTCCATGTTCTTCGAAGCGCTCAACAAGAAGATGGCCGACGTCATCGCGTCCACTGCCGGAATCCGGGCCTCCGATGACTGACTCGGCAGCGGCTCCCATCGACCTCACCGGTCGCCGTGTCGTCATCGCCGGTGCGACGAGCGCCGCGGGCGACGCGGCCACCCGCACGCTCCTCGCTGCGGGAGCCGAGGTGATCGTCACGGGCCGCGATACCGCGAAGCTTGCACCCCTCGCGAGCCTCGGTGCGCGCACCGAAGTCGTGGATCTCACGAGCGAGGGCGCGGTCGATGAGCTCGCGGATCGCGTACTGAGCGAGGGGCCCATCGACGGCCTGCTCCACCTCGTCGGCGGGTGGCGCGGCGGCGGCGGGCTCGCCGGTCAGACCGAGGCGGACTACCGAGCGCTCGAGACCTCTCTTACCGCCCTGCGATACGCCACGCGGGCGTTCGACGCAGCTCTGCGCGCCTCGCCTGGCGCGCGAGTGGCCATGATCTCGTCGACCGCCGTAGCCCGCCCCCTCGCCGGCGGCGCGAACTACGCAGCCGTGAAGGCGGCGAGCGAAGCCTGGATGCGAGCCGTCGCGCACGGCTTCGCGAAGGCTGCTCGTGACTCGGAATCCCCGTTGCGCGCCGCCGCGACCGTGTTCCGTGTGAAGGCCCTCGCCGGGCTCGAGCAGCGCGTCGCTGACGCATACCTCGCCCTCTGGAGCGAAGATGCCTCAGCCGTGAACGATACGATGCTCGAGATCGCACCGCGCGAGTCCTGACCGATCTCGCGGCACCACGTTCGCCCATTCGCACGTACATTCACGTTCGATCGCACGAAGGAGTCTCATGCCCACCATCCACGACCCCGAGATCCGGGGATTCGCGTCCGACAACTACTCGGGAATCCACCCCGAGGTGCTCGCGGCGATCGGTGAGGCGAACGGTGGGCACCAACCCGCATACGGCGCGGACGACTACACGACGCGTCTGCAGACCGTCTTCGCCGAGCACTTCGGGGAGGGCGTCTCGGTGTGGCCCGTCTTCAACGGCACCGGAGCCAACGTGCTCGGCATGCTCGCGATGCTCCCGCGGTGGGGCGCCGTCATCTGCGCCGACACCGCGCACATCCACGCCGACGAGGGCGGTGCCCCTGAGAAGTCGGCCGGCATCAAGCTGCTCCCGGTCGCGACGCCGGACGGCAAACTCACTCCGGAGCTCATCGCCCAGGAGGCGTGGGGGTGGGGAGATGAGCACCGCGCGCAGCCGCTCGTCATCTACATCACCCAGTCGACCGAACTCGGTACGGTGTATACGCCGGAAGAGGTCCGCGCGATCACCGACTACGCGCACGAGCACGGCATGCGCGTCTTCATGGACGGCGCTCGCCTCGCGAACGCGGCGGCGTCGCTCGACCTGCCGCTCCGCGCGTTCACCACCGATGCCGGGGTTGACGCACTGGCGTTCGGCGGCACCAAGAACGGTGCCATGGGCGCCGAGGCGGTCGTCGTGCTGAACGAGGAAGCCGCAGACGGACTCGTATTCCTGCGGAAGCACCAGATGCAACTCGCATCGAAGATGCGCTTCGTCTCGGCCCAGCTGCTCGCCCTGCTCGAGGGAGACCTCTTCCTCCGCAACGCACGCCACGCGAACGCCATGGCGCAGCGCCTGCGCGCCGGCATCGAGGAGAGCATCGCATCCGGAGCCCTCTCGGGAGTCTCCTTCACCCAGCAGACGCAGTCCAACGCCGTCTTCGCGACCCTCCCCGCAGGAGTCGCCGACCGCCTGCGCGAGCGTTTCCGCTTCTACGACTGGGATGCCGCCCAGGGCGAGGTGCGCTGGGTCTGCAGCTTCGACACCGCAGAGTCCGACGTCGACGCGTTCCTCGCAGCACTCGTCGAGGAACTGGCCCCCGCCCACTCCGTGTGACGAGGACCGGGGTCGATCTTCCGTCTGATCATCTCTCGGCGCGCAGCGCCTGCTCGACCCGCTTGCATGCTTCGGGGATCGGCTCGACGATTCGCGCCGGCACCGCCGACCGCAGCCGTCGCGCCGTTTCGCTCAACGGGCCCCCGGCGATGATCATGGCCTCCGCGCCCCGGTCGATGCCCCGTCGGACCGCATCGAGGAGCTGACGGTACTGCTCTTCGGGATCGGCAGCGAGTTCGAGAGGCCCGTCCTCGGTCAACTCGACTCCCGTGAATCCGGCCCCGCACTCATATGACGCGACCAGGTCCTCCAACGACCCGACGAGCTGATCCGTCGTGGTCGCCATGCCGAAGCGCGCACCTCGGTGCGCCGCGGCAAGGATCGCCGCCTCCCCGATCCCCACAACCGGAACGTCGGATTCCGCTTCGACCTCCCGGCGGCCAGGGTCGCCGATCGCCGCGATGATGATCGCGGCGGGCTTGATCGAGGCACGTGCTTCTCGAGCAGCTTCGCGTACCGGGTCGACCGCCGCGGCGAGCGCCTCCGGATCGATGATCATGCTCGGGCCTTGATTCGCCGTGAATCCATGGACCGCTGCCCCGCCGGCGGTCCAGAATTCCCTGGCGAGCTCCGTCATCTGCCGCGTAGTTCGACCATTGGTGTTCGGGTTGATCAGAGCGAGATCTTCGAGCGGGGCATGAACGGTCATGACACTCATCCTGGTCCAAGCGCCGCCGACTTGCCTCCCCTGCCCCGCAGGAGGATGCTGGGATCGTGCAGTTCACGCCCGTCAGCACCCTCCCCCGCCGCCTGCGCGAGCGTGGTGCGGTGGTGTGGCCGGGCGTTCTCCTGTCAGCGGCACTCGCCGTGTTCGCGACACTCGTCGGCACCGCGTTTCCCATTGTCGGATCAGCGCTGCCCGCCATCGTCTTCGGCGTCGTCCTCGGTCTCCTGCGTCGACCAGGGCCGCGCTTGCAGCCCGGCGTGACGTACTCTTCGAAGTTCCTCCTGCAGTGCGCCGTCGTCCTGCTCGGGGCGCAGCTTTCACTGAGCAGCATCCTCGTCGTCGGCGTCGAGTCGCTCCCGGTGATGCTCGCATCCCTCGTCGTCTGCCTCATCGGCGCATGGTGGATCGGCCGGATGCTCGGGGTCCACCGCCGACTGCGCACGCTCATCGGCGTCGGCACCGGCATCTGCGGGGCGTCCGCGATCGCCGCGGTCTCACCGATCATCGGCGCACTCGCCGGCGAAGTGGCCTACGCAGTCTCCGTGATCTTCCTGTTCAACATCCTCGCGGTGGCGCTCTTCCCGCTGCTCGGCCACGCGCTCTCCCTGGATCCGCACACGTTCGGACTCCTCGCCGGCACGGCGGTGAACGACACGAGCTCGGTCGTCGCCGCGGCGAGCGTGTTCAGCACCGCGGCGCTCGGCTTCGCCGTCGTGGTGAAGCTGGTGCGCACCCTCATGATCATCCCGATCAGCATCGGCCTCTCCGTGATCGAGGCGAAGCGCTCCACGCGGGGCACACCGCTCACGGCGGGTCGCGTCGCCTCGTTCGTGCCGTGGTTCCTGGTCGGATTCATCGCGGTCGCTCTGCTCAACTCCGCGGGTGCGATCCCTGAGGGCCTGCACGAGGTCCTCGTTCAGGCGAGCGTGTTCTTGATCGCTACCGCTCTGGCAGCGATCGGTCTCTCCACCGATGTCGGCGCCATGCGCAAGGCGGGGTGGCGTCCGCTGATCCTCGGTGCCGTTCTCTGGTTCCTCGTCACCGCTACGTCCCTGGGCGTCATGCTCGCCACCGGCTGGATCGAACTCTGACCGTGCGCTGTTTCACGTGGAACAGCGCACGGTCAGATTCGGTCCGGCCAGGCTGGCCCTCCGGATCACGTCCGATGAGGCGCCTACTCAGCCGTTGAAGTCGGCCGGGTGGGGGCCGGTCCGGCCGTCCCGCTCGAGTGCGTCGATCGCCGCCACTTCAGCGTCGGAGAGCTCAAACCCGAAGATGGCGAAATTCTCCGCGATGCGGGTCGGCGTCACCGACTTCGGAATTACGATGTTCCCGCGCTGCAGGTGCCACCGGAGTACGGCCTGCGCCGGTGAAACATCGTGTGCCGCAGCCGCCTCGAGTATCGCCGGTTCCTGGAGCACTGCGCCCTGAGCAAGGGGGCTCCATGCCTCGGTCGCGACTCCGAGCCGCGCGTTCGCCGCGACCGTCTCCCGGTTCTGCAGCGCCGGGTGCAGTTCGATCTGGTTCACCGCGGGCAGCGTCCCGCCGAGCTTCTGAAGCCGCTCAAGGTGTTCCGGGAGGAAATTCGAGACACCGATACCGCTGGTGAGTCCCGCTTCGACGGCGTCCTCCAGGCCCTGCCACGCCTCGAGGTAGGCGTCGGTAGCGGGGGCCGGCCAGTGGAGGAGGAAGAGATCGACGCGATCCAGCGCCAGCCGCTCAAGGCTCTCCTCGAGTCCCCGTCGCGCGGCGTCCCGCCCCAGATGATCGATCCAGAGCTTCGTAGTGACGAAGACCTCCTCGCGCGGCACCCCGGTTGCGGCCAGTGCGCGTCCGACTCCGGTTTCATTGCCGTAGATCGCTGCGGTGTCGATGCTCCGGTAGCCGGTTTCCAGCGCGGTTTCGACCGCGCGCTGCGCCTGATCCTCGGGCACCTGGAAGACGCCGAACCCGAGCTGCGGCATCTGCTGGCCGTTGTTGAGCGCAATGGTAGGTGTGGGTGACATGGTGTCTGCTCCTATCGAGTGTGTGAATGAGTACTGTGGTCAGCTGCAGCCGAGACGGGCCGCCGCTCTCCCCCGCTCACGCGAGCGGCGAAGAGATACACCGCGAGGCCCGCGAGTGTGACGGCGGCGCCGGCCCAGAGGGGCGAGGTGTATCCCCACCCCGCCGCGATCGTGAGGCCGCCGAGCCAGGCGCCGAAGGCGTTGCCGATGTTGAACGCGGCGATGTTCGCACCCGACGCCAGGGTGGGTGCATCGTCCGCATACGACATGATCCGCATCTGCAGACCGGGCACCGTCGCGAAACCGAACCCGCCCATGAGCACCAGCGCAAAGATCGTCACCACCTGCGATGACGCGAAGCCCGCGAAGATCGCGAGAATGATCACCAGCGCGACGAGCAGGGTGAGCAGGGTGCGGTACAGGTTCCGATCCGCGAACCGTCCGCCGACGATGTTGCCGACGAACAGCCCCGTACCGAAGAGCACGAGCAGCCACGGAATGGTGGAGGGCGCGAACCCTCCGACACCCGTGAGCGTGAAGGCGATGTAGGTGAAGCCTCCGAACATGCCGCCGTACCCGAGCACCGTCACGAGCATCGACAGCCAGACCTGAGGACGGCCGAAGATACGGAACTCGCCCAGCACGCCCTGACTCGGCTCAGCAGGAGTAGCGGGCACGAGCATGAGGATGCCGAAGAACGCAATCACGCCGATGATCGTGATGGCCCAGAAGGTCGCGCGCCAACCAGCGGCCTGCCCGAGGAACGTTCCGAAGGGCACGCCCGCCACATTGGCGATCGTGAGCCCCGCGAACATGACGGAGATCGCTGCGGCCTTCCGCCCGGCAGGCACCAGATCGGTGGCGACGACGGCTCCGATCCCGAAGAACGCTCCGTGGCACAGCGCTGCGATGATCCTGCCGGTGAGCATCAGCCCGTAGGTGGGCGCGATCGCCGAGAGGAGGTTGCCCGCGATGAACAGGATCAGGAGGCCGAGCAGCGCGCGCTTCCGATCCAATCGCCCGAGCAGCGCCGTGAACAGCACTCCCCCCAGGGCAACCGACAGCGCATACCCCGAAATGAGATATCCGGCCGCAGTCTCGGTCACGCCGAAGTCGCGCGCCACGTCGGGCAACAACCCCATGATCACGAACTCCGTCAGCCCGATCCCGAAACCTCCGAGTGCCAACGCGTAGAGCGCTATCGGCATCTCCCCCACCTTTCATGACGTGGCACGGTGAACCCGTGCAGGCCCGTACAAGTCCGTGCATGTCAGTGCAACAGCAAAGACCCGCGCTTGCAATGATTGCAGGCGCAGCGACAATGGTTGCACGCGCGGGCTATCCGCGCAAGCTGTTAAGCTGGGAGGCAGACAGAGGAGGTCCGACATGGGCATCAGCGACGACGCCGTACTCGTGCGTGCGCAGGGGTGGCGCACCCTGGCGGCGCTGCACGGCATGATCGAAGCGCAACTCGGGCGAGCCCTCGAGGCCGAGCACGAGCTGTCCGTCGTGGAGTACACCGTTCTCGATGCACTGAGCCGCCAGGACGGCTGGCACATGCGCATGCAGCAGCTCGCCCGCGCTGCGGCCCTCTCCAGCAGCGCGACCACCCGTCTCGTGACGCGTCTTGAGGACAGGGGGCTGCTCACGCGCATCCTCTGCGCTGACGATCGACGCGGGATCTACACGGAACTCACCCCGGCCGGCGTGGCACTGCTCGAAGCATCCACGCCCACGCACGACCGGGCGCTGCACGAGGCGCTCGAGTCGGCCGCCGAGGTCCCCGAACTCGCCGACCTCGTCGAGGCGCTGCAGGTCAGGAGCTGACCCGCACGCCGGCGCAGGTGTTGGGCGCCACCGTAGCGGCTCACGCTCCGCGCGGGATCGACGTTCAGCTGGATCTTTCCCGCCCGGCCCATCGAGCTGAGCCTCAATCCCGAGGAGAACAGCGGAGGAGAACGTCACAAGACCGACGAAAAGCACACACGCGAAGAAACCCCGCGATGTACTGGACAACAATGGTGGATCCTGGGAGATTCGAACTCCCGACATCCTGCTTGCAAAGCAGGCGCTCTACCAACTGAGCTAAGGACCCGTGTACCGGAATCATGTTACCGGCCCGCGGTCTGCAGCGCAAAACGAGCCGCCGCCGCAGGCGTGTCCTGCCCGCGCTCACCCGAGCAGGCGTAGCCTGTCAGTGCTGCACGTGATGTCAGGACGAGAAGTGTCCCGCAGAATCGCGTGCGCGTCGAGACAACACCACAGGAGGCACGGGTATGGCGCGAACGTCGAGCGGATTCAGTGCGGAGCAGCGGCGTGTGCTGCCGACGATCCTCGTCCCGGCGTTCATGTCGTTGCTCAGCGTCTCCATCGTCAATGTGACGCTTCCCGCCATCGATGACTCGCTCGACGCGGGCACCTCGGGACTGCAGTGGATCGTCTCGGGGTACGCCCTCGTCTTCGGCGTGCTGCTCGTCGCTGCCGGACGAGCGGGCGACGTTTGGGGGCGCGGCAGACTCTTCCTCATCGGACTGGCCTGCTTCGCCCTCGGCTCGCTGCTTTCCGGGCTCGCTCCGAGCATTCTCGTGCTCAACCTCGCCCGCGTGGTCATGGGCATCGGCTCCGGATTGCTCAACCCGCAGGTCACCGGCATCATCCAGCAGTTCTTCCAGGGCGAGCTCCGCGGCAGAGCGTTCGGCGCGTTCGGCGGAATCGTCGGAGTATCGGTGGCGATCGGCCCGATCCTCGGAGGGGGCCTGATCGCACTCCTCGGCGAGGAGTGGGGCTGGCGGGCGTCCTTCCTCGTAAACGTACCGATCGCGATCGCGGCCATCGTGGCCGCCCGTACGTTCCTGCCCGCCTCGGCGTGGCATCCGGTCCCCCAGGACGACCCGAGCTCGACCACGGCGAACATTCCGGTGGTCAGCGGCGCGCAGAAGCGACGCGCGAAGGTCGACTTCGACCCGGTCGGAATGCTGCTGCTCGCCCTCGGCACCCTGTTCACCATGGTCGCGTTCATGGAGGCCAAGCTCGGGTGGTGGGTCTGGGGCGGACTGGTGCTCGGGATCGGCCTCGTCGTGTGCTGGGTGCGGTGGGAGCTGGCCTATCGCGATCGAGGCCGCACGCCGATGGTCGACATGGACCTCTTCCGCACCCGTTCCTTCGCGAACGGCGCCCTGCTCATCGGCCTCTATTTCGTCGGTTTCACGAGCATCTGGTTGCTCGTCGCCCAGTACATGCAGATCGGGCTCGGCCATGACGCTCTCACGGCGGGCCTCATCGGCCTCCCGGCCGCACTCGCGGGGGCGATCACCGCTCCGATCGCCGGCCGCTACGTCGTACGCGTCGGTCGCGTCATCGTTCTGTGGGGCCTCGGGATCGGCGCTCTCGGTCTCGTGCTCAGCGCCGGGGTCGCCCTCCTGCATGGCGAGGCCGGCGTCAATGAGTGGTGGCTGCTCGGCACGCTCATGCTGACCGGTATCGGCCAGGGCCTCGTAGTCTCCCCCAACCAGACGCTCACACTCTCGGAAGTGCCGCTTCGCTACGCCGGCAGCGCCGGAGGCGTGCTGCAGACGGGCCAGCGCATCGGTACCTCGATCGGTATCGCGGTCATCACGAGTCTCGCGTTCGGCGTGGCCGTCAGCTCGGGGTGGGACGTCGCACTCGCCGTCGGCTTCGCGGCGATCCTCGTCGTGGTCGCTCTCGCTGCGGTGGTCGGCGCCTTCGACCTCGCCGCGACACGGCGGCAGCGCCGCACCGACGGCTGACGCCAGCGAAGGAAGAAACGAGAAGAGGCAAGCGGGTGAACCGCTTGCCTCTTCAGTGTTGGTGGGGCTACCAGGACTTGAACCTGGGACCTCTTCATTATCAGTGAAGCGCTCTAACCGCCTGAGCTATAGCCCCGTGACCAAGAAATGACTCTACCGGATGCGCGGCCGAAAATGAAATCCGGACCGCGCACCGGCGAGCCACGCCTTAGTTGCTCGTGAACCCGAGCTGGAAGCCGCCCAGCACGCGCACCAGCAGGTTGTACACCAGCGCCGCGATCGCTCCGAGCGCGGTGCCGACGATGACGTTCAGGATCCCCACGACGATGGCGAACCCGGCCACCTGGGGGAAGCCCAGGATATTGAGCAGGCTGTTCTCTTCACCGACGATGTCCATGAAGAGCGAATCCGCCTGATCCATGACGCCCGTCTGTACGAGCACCACGTAGATGAGGATGGTGGACACGACGCTCACCACGGCGATGCACACCGAGAGGAGACACGAGAACTTCACCGCAGACCAGAAGTCGATGTAGACCAGCTTCAGGCGCACCTGCTTGGACGGCGCCTTCTTGCGGGTCTTCCGCGCCAGTTTGTCGGCGACAGTGTTACTCATTCACGTCTTCCTTGCTCTCAGCGATCTCGTTCTCCGGCTCGGTATCGTCGCTCTCGAGCCCGCGCTCGGAATTCCGCGCGATGCCAATAATACGATCACCCTCTGGGAATCGCGCAAACACGACCCCCATGGTGTTCCTGCCCTTCGCCGGAACTTCTGCCACATTCGACCGTACAACCTTGCCGGTTGCCAGAACAACGAGCACCTCGTCCGTCTCGCCGACGATGAGTCCGCCCACGAGGTTCCCACGGTTCTCATCGAGCTTCGCGACCTTGATGCCATACCCGCCACGACCCTGCACGCGGTACTCGTCCACAGCCGTCCGCTTCGCGTAACCGCCCTCGGTGACGACGAAGACGTACCCGTCATCGTCGATTCGGCGCGCCGTCAGCAGGGCGTCGCCCTCGCGGAACTTCATTCCGCGCACGCCGCTCGTCGAGCGGCCCATGGGGCGGAGTGCCTGGTCGGAGGCGGTGAAGCGCACCGACATCCCCTGTCGGGAGATCAGGAGCACATCGTTGTCCGCATCGGCGATGAATGCCGAGACGAGTTCGTCGCCCTCGCGGAGGCGAATGGCGATAATGCCCCCCGTACGATTCGTGTCGTACTCCTCGAGAACCGTCTTCTTGACGAGTCCCTCGCGCGTGGCGAGGACGAGGAATCCGCTGTGGAACTCTCGGAGGTCGAGAATCTGCGTCACGGTCTCCTCGGGCGCGAGCGCGAGCAGGTTGGCGAGGTGCTGACCCTTCGAGTCGCGACCGCCCTCCGGGATCTCATACGTCTTCGCCCGATAGACGCGCCCCGTGTTCGTGAAGAACAGGAGCCAGTGGTGCGTCGTGGTGACGAAGAAGTGCTCGACGATGTCGTCTGCGCGCAATTGCGCACCGCGCACGCCCTTGCCTCCGCGGTGCTGGGTTCGGTAGTTGTCGATCCGCGTGCGCTTGACGTACCCGCCGCGCGTGACGGTGACGACCATCTCCTCTTCCGGAATGAGGTCTTCCATCGACATGTCGCCGTCGAACCCGTGCATGATCTCGGTGCGCCGCTCGTCACCGAACTTCTGCACGATCTCGTCGAGTTCCTCGCCGACGATCTCGCGCTGCTGCGAGGGCGATGCGAGGATCTGGTGGTACTCGGCGATCTGAGCTTCGAGCTTGGCAGCCAGGTCGAGGATCTTCTGGCGCTCGAGAGCGGCCAGACGACGCAGCTGCAGGCCGAGGATCGCATCCGCCTGGATCTGATCCACATCGAGCAGCCCCATCAGCCCCTCGCGCGCTTCGTCGACGGTGGGCGACCGGCGAATCAGTGCGATGACCTCGTCGAGCGCGTCGAGCGCCTTGAGATAGCCACGCTGAATGTGCGCTTCGGCCTCAGCCTTCTTCAGGCGGTACTCCGTGCGGCGCACAATGATCTCGACCTGGAACTTCACCCAGGCGAGAATGAAGCCGTCGATCGAAAGCGTGCGCGGCACGCCGTCGACGATCGCCAGCATATTCGCGCCGAAGTTCTCCTGCAGCTGCGTGTGCTTGTACAGGTTGTTGAGCACGACCTTCGGAATGGCGTCGCGCTTCAGCACGACGACGAGGCGCTGACCTGTGCGGCCGCTCGACTCGTCGCGGATGTCGGCGATGCCCTGGACCTTGTTCTCCTTGACCAGGTCGGCGATCTTGACGGCGAGGTTGTCCGGGTTCACCTGGTACGGCAGTTCGGTGATGACCAGGCAGTTCCGGCCGTGGATCTCCTCGATATCGACGACCGCGCGCATCGTGATCGACCCGCGCCCCGTGCGGTACGCGTCGCGGATGCCGCGCGTTCCCAGAATCTGAGCTCCCGTCGGAAAGTCGGGTCCCTTGATCCGCTCGATAAGCGCGTCCTGTAGCTCCTCGCGCGTTGCCTCCGGGTGGTCGAGGTGCCAACGAGCACCCTCTGCGACCTCCCGCAGGTTGTGCGGCGGGATGTTCGTCGCCATACCGACAGCGATGCCAACCGACCCGTTCACGAGGAGGTTGGGGAAGCGGCTCGTCAGAACGCTGGGCTCCTGCGTACGGCCATCGTAGTTGTCGTGGAAGTCGACGGTGTCCTCGTCGATGTCCCGCACCATCTCCATGGCGAGCGGGGACATCTTGGTCTCCGTGTACCGGTGAGCCGCGGCGCCGTCGTTACCGGGTGATCCGAAGTTCCCCTGCCCCAGTGCCAGCGGGTAGCGCATCGACCAGGGCTGTACGAGGCGGACCAGCGAGTCGTAGACTGCGCTGTCACCGTGCGGGTGGAACTGGCCCATCACGTCGCCGATGACGCGAGTGCACTTCGAGAACGCCTTGTCCGGCCGGTATCCGCCGTCGTACATCGTGTAGATCACGCGGCGGTGCACCGGCTTCAGGCCGTCACGTACGTCGGGCAGGGCACGCCCAACGATCACGCTCATCGCATAGTCGAGGTACGACCGCTGCATCTCGAGCTGCAGATCGACCTGATCGATCCGCCCGTGGCCGTCGACCTGTTCGGGTTCGATGATCTGCTCTTCCGGAAGATCGTTTTCAGATGTCAAGGAAACGCACGTCCTTCGCGTTCTGCTGGATGAAATTACGGCGGGCTTCGACGTCTTCGCCCATGAGGGTCGCGAAGATCTCGTCGGCGATGGCGGCGTCCTCCATAGTGACCTGGAGGAGGGTGCGAGTGGTGGGGTTCATCGTGGTCTCCCACAGTTCCTCGTGGTTCATCTCGCCGAGGCCCTTGTATCGCTGCACGCCGCTCTCCTTCACGAGCCGGCGACCGTTACTCGTGCCTGCCGCGAGGCGGATGTCCCGTTCAGCATCGCTGAAGACGTACTCGTCTTCGGCGTTCGCCCACTTGATGCGGTACAGCGGCGGCTGCGCAAGGTAGACGTACCCCAGGTCGATAAGCGGACGCATGTAGCGGAACAGGAGCGTCAGCAAGAGCGTCGTGATGTGCTGACCGTCGACGTCAGCGTCGGCCATGAGCACGATCTTGTGGTACCGCGCCTTCTCCGGATCGAAGTCCTCTCCGATGCCGGCACCGAATGCCGTGATCATCGCCTGGACCTCGGCGTTGTTCAGCGCACGATCCAGTCGCGCCTTCTCCACATTCAGGATCTTGCCGCGCAGCGGCAGGATCGCCTGTGTGAACGGATCACGGCCTGTCTTCGCGGACCCGCCTGCCGAGTCGCCCTCGACGATGAAGATCTCAGAGATGGTCGGATCCTTGCTCGTGCAGTCGGAGAGCTTGCCCGGCATTCCCCCGGATTCGAGGAGTCCTTTACGACGTGCCGTCTCACGTGCCTTCCGCGCCGCGAGTCGAGCAGTTGCGGCCTGGATCGCCTTACGGATCACGTCCTTCGCCGAGTTCGGATTTCGCTCGAACCAGTCGCCCAACTGCTCGCCGACGACCTTCTGCACGAACGCCTTCGCCTCGGTGTTGCCGAGCTTGGTCTTCGTCTGCCCCTCGAACTGCGGTTCTCCGAGCTTCACGGAAATGACGGCGGTCAGGCCCTCACGAACATCGTCGCCGGACAGATTGTCGTCCTTCTCGCGCAACAGGTTCTTGTCGCGGGCGTACCGATTGACGAGCGAGGTGAGCGCGGCTCGGAATCCCTCTTCATGGGTCCCGCCCTCGTGCGTGTTAATGGTGTTCGCGTAGGTGTGGACGCTCTCCGAGAACGCGGTCGTCCACTGAAGTGCCATCTCTACCGCAATCTTTCGAGACGTGTCCTCCGCCTCGATAGCGATGATGTCATCGTGTACCAGCTCAGCGCGCTTCGTCGAGTTCAGGTGTTCCACGTAGTCTTCGATGCCGCGCTCGTAGAAGAATTCGTCGTGCAGTACGGCGGGGGTGACGTCCTCCCCCCCTTCGTCCTCGACGGGGGTCTGCGGGCGCTCGTCGGTGATCTTGATGCGGAGCCCCTTGTTCAGGAACGCCATTTGCTGGAACCGCGTGCGCAAGGTCGCATAGTCGAAGTCGACGGTCTCGAAGATCTCGGGACTCGGCCAGAAAGTGATCGTCGTCCCCGTCGCATCGGTAGGCTCGCCCTGCGACAACGGAGCGTCGGGAACACTGTTCGTGAACGACATGTTCCACGTGAAACCCTGTCGGCTCACCGAGACCTCGAACCGCGTGGAAAGCGCGTTCACTACCGAAGACCCGACACCGTGCAAACCGCCGGAAACTGCGTATCCACCACCGCCGAACTTGCCGCCGGCGTGGAGCACCGTGAGCACCACCTCGACCGTCGACTTCCCCTCGATCGGATGCATGTCAACGGGGATGCCTCGCCCGTTATCGATAACGCGCACACCCCCGTCCGCCAGGATCGTCACGTCGATCGTGTCGCAGTATCCCGCCAGAGCCTCGTCGACTGAGTTATCCACGATCTCGGATACGAGATGATGCAGACCTCGGGGACCGGTAGAGCCGATGTACATACCCGGTCGTTTGCGCACGGCTTCGAGTCCCTCGAGGACCTGAATCGCTCCTGCACCGTACTCGTCTGTACTTGCGGAAGTGTCTGAACTCATGCCCTCATTAATCTCTCTGTCGCCGTCTCAGAGCGCGCAAATTCCACGCCTGGTTCTCCGGACCCCAGTCTATCAATGTTCGCCCGGGAAACGGGCCGATAAGGGCGTTCAGGCGAGATTGCGTCCTTGGGTCGTCCCCTGGGAGCGACCCTGCTTCGAAAATCTGCGCCTCCGGTCTTCGAGAACCGGAACTCGGCTGGGCCTACCCGTAAGTGTCCCGAGGCCCCCGGCCCCTGACCGAACGCGGTCCGTGCCGCCATGTTGGCGCTCCCGGCGCGAGAAATCGAATGTCACTGATCGCCGCGTCGGGATACTCCTCCATCATACGCGTCAAGATCTCGCCCCTGAGTCTCCTCAGTTCGGTCGCCCAGGAGGTCGAATCGCACTGGACCTGGAGGATGCCATGCTGGATGCCAACAATCTCGGTGTGTCCGGCGAGACGGTCACCGACAAACGTGCTCCAGTCGGTGATGATCTGCGCTTGAGAGAGTTCCTCTATCCAACCCATCTGCCGTGCGGTCAACTGAAGAACGCTCTCCAATGGCTTCGGCTCGCGTCCCTTTCCGAACGGCACACTCTCACCGGTCTGTTCAACGGTTCGCCGGCCGGTCCGCCTGATCGGAACACCTTTCCAGACGGATTTCGCGTGCAAGTACGACTCCGACGTGAAGGAAAGCACACCGTCAGTCATTACGGTCCTCCGTGCTGCGACCCGGCGACTCCGCGATCGAACCTTCGGAAATCGTTCGCTCAAACGCATTCTCCGGTTCGGAAGGATCGGTCCCCTCGATAATCTGGCCACCGGAGATCTCAGCGATACGCCAGCCAGCATGCTCGGGCACGTCATCCCGAACCGCAGCAGTGACGATCACCTGTTCGAAGTCCTGTACCGCCGCCATCAGCCGAGCGCGCCGCGCTGAATCGAGTTCTGCGAAGACATCGTCGAGAATAATAACGGGATCCCCCGCCGGGTCGTCCTCCCGCAGCACTTGTGCGATCGCGAGCCTGAGGGCCAGCACGAATGACCATGTCTCGCCGTGACTAGCGAAACCTTTCACTGGGAGATCATTCAGTGAGAGCAGGAGATCGTCCCGGTGCGGGCCAACCAACGTGAGTCCGCGTTCGAACTCCTGGTCCCGCGCGCTCTGTAGGGAATTCCAGAACTCCTGCGCGACTGTTTCACGTGAAACAGTCGACGTACTGGTGGTGGACTCTGCAGCCACTGTTTCACGTGAAACGGAGGGTGCCGCGACCGTCTCCTTCATCGCCAGAGCGAAGCCGTGATCCGCATTGACCAGTGCGTGATAGGCGTCGCGCCCGGGCCCAGACAGCCGAGCGAGAAGCTCCCGCCGCGCGATGATAATGCGAGAGCCGAACTCGACGAGCTGCTCATCCCAGACACCAATTGTCGCTTCGGCCGCGGACCGCCTCGATCCACCACCTCGAGCAGACTTCAGGAGAGTAGTGCGCTGACGAAGGACGCGTTCATAGTCCGCAAGAACCCCACTCATCGCTGGACGGTACGCTGCGACCGCTTCATCGAGGAAGCGACGACGAGTCGACGGATCCCCACGAACGATCCAGAGGTCTTCGGGCGCGAAGAGGACCGATGAGAACCATCGCGTGACCTCACGAGGGGGAACGCTCCCACGGTTCACTTGACCACGATTCGGCCGATCCCGGTTCAACTGCAGCTCGAGCAGCACTTCCCGCTCCCCCACGGCGACACGCATCCGGGATATCGCAGCATCGGCACCTGCTCTGATCATCGGAGCGTCTTGGGAGACTCTGTGGGATCGCAGCCCAGAGAAGTATCCGATCGCCTCGACGAGATTCGTCTTGCCCTGTCCGTTCCGCCCGACGATCAGATTCGCGCCCGGAGCGAGCGGCAATTCAGCGTGGTGATAGTTGCGAAAATCCGCGAGCGAGAGATGTGCCACCCGCATGAAGCACCCGTTACCGCAGGAGCAGGTTTGGCTGCAGCAGGTACCGGAACTCGGATTCGTCGGTGTCGTCCTTGCTGCGCTGACTCGTGATTAACACGGGGCCGGGCTTGCCCGGGTTGTCCGTCCGGGTGAATGCGATACGAGCGAACTCCGAGTGAGTCGAACGCAGGCCATCCAGGAGGAACTGGGGCTTCAGCGAGACGACCATCTCGTCGCCGACCAGATGAGCATCGACGGTCTCAACCGCCTGAGCAGCCTCGGATCCAGCGGCCTCGAGGGTCACGCTCCCCTCGGAGAAGGTGAACCTGAGCGCAGCTTCGCGCTCGAGCACCAGTCCAACTCGGCCAACCGCTTCGGCGAGCTCTGCCGAGCTCACTACCGCATAGTTATCTACCTCCGTCGGAAACAGACGACCAACCGGGGGATAGTTGCCCTTAATCAGCAGGGACGTCACGGTCTTATCGCCACCCGTGAACGCGATGAGTTCCCGGTCGTCTTCTTTGACAATGGCTACCTGGACTTGACCGGCGCTCGAGAAGGTCTTACCGACCTCCGTCACGATCTTCGAGGGAACAAGCGCGGTTGCTGACTCGACACCGGCAGTGTTCTCCCAGTCGATACCCCGGGTCGCCACACGGTAGCGATCGGTGGCCGTCAACGTCAGACTGTTGTCACTGACCTCGAACTGCACACCGGTGATCACCGGAGTCACGTCATCCTTGGATGCCGCAGTCGCCACCTGGCCGACGGCTTCGGCGAATGCGTCTGCGGGCACGGCACCGGTAACGCTGTCCACCTGGGGAACCTGAGGGTACTCCTCCACCGGCATCGCGGGCAGCGAGAAGTTCGCCGACCCACAGCGAACCTGGACGCGGCTCTCCGCAAGAGAGATCTCGACGTCCGAGTGCGGAAGACGCTGCGCGATCTCACCGAGCAACCGGCCTGAGACCAGAGCACGACCCGCATCTGCAACCTCTGCCGTGATCGAGGTGCGCGACGACACTTCGTAATCGAACGACGAGATCGTCAAAGCGCCGTCTTCGGCTTCCAGCAGGGCCCCGCTGAGCAGCGGCTGCGTTGGACGCTGAGGAAGAAGCTTCACCGCAAAGGAGACGGCATCACTGAACACGTCACGGTTGACGGTGAAACGCATAGAGACTCCTCGATCCTTCGACAGGCGCACTGAACCGCGCCGCGGACTCGCGTGGATAACGAGACTACAGCACTGAGGCTCACCATCTTCGCACACTTGTGATCCCGACACTCGGGCGACATCAGCCGGAGAGCGTGATCGAATGCCCGAAAAATGAATGAGAGGTGTTAACGGTGTTAACAGCTGTGGATTCTGTGGATAACCCCGGACATTCAAGCTGTCGCCACGGAACTACAAGATTGTGAGTTGTGCGGCGGGGGTGGAGAGATTCGAGCCCAGTGAAAACGCCAATGTTGTCATTCCGACTCCCACTCACAGGCGAAACGAATTCATCCACATTTTGACCGGCGTTGCCCCCAGCAATCCACAAGAGCGGAGAAAACTGTGGATAACTCGAATCAGCGGCTCCCCTGCTTGATTCGCGTCGTCAACTCAGTGACCTGGTTGTAGATCGATCGTCGTTCGGCGATGAGCTGGCTGATCTTCTTGTGCGCATACATAACGGTGGTGTGATCCCGACCTCCGAAGAGCTGGCCGATCTTCGGCAGGGACAGAGGGGTGAGCTCCCGACAGAGATACATGGCGATCTGTCGAGCAGTCGCCATCTGCTGCGCTCGCGAAGGGCCATACAGGTCATCTACGGAGAGATCAAAGTATTCGGCTGTCTTGCCGATGATGTCCGATGGCTGGACTTCATTGTCCTCATCAAGAGAGATGAGATCCTTCAGCACGGTCTGGACGAGAGGCATGTCGATTCGCTGCTGGTTGAGGCTCGCAAACGCCGTGACGCGGATGAGGGTCCCCTCGAGCTCTCGAATGTTGGAGGTGAACTTCGCAGCGATGAACTCGAGGATGCTGTCGTCGATCTCGAGATTCTCTCTCTGCGCTTTCTTGCGCAAGATCGCGATGCGGGTCTCGAGGTCGGGAACCTGAATATCCGTGAGCAGTCCCCACTCGAAGCGCGACAGCATCCGCTCCTCGAAGCCGCGGAGCTGCTTCGGCTGCACATCGCTCGTGATCACCACCTGCTTGTTGTGGTCGTGCAGCGTGTTGAAGGTGTGGAAGAACGCTTCCTGCGTCTCGGCCTTGCCCTCGAGGAACTGGATGTCGTCAACGAGGAGGAGATCCACACTGCGATACCGGCTGTGGAAGGCTGCCCCCTGGTTGTTGGCGATCGAGTTGATGAAGTCGTTGGTGAAGTCTTCCGAACTGACGTAGCGGACGCGGACCTCGGGGAAGAGTTCGCGGGCGTAGTGCCCGATGGCATGAAGCAAGTGAGTCTTGCCGAGCCCGGAATCGCCGTAGATGAAGAGCGGGTTGTACGCGCGGGCCGGGGCCTCCGCCACTGCAACAGCAGCAGCGTGAGCGAAACGGTTGGACTGGCCGATGACGAAGCTGTCGAATCGGTACTTGTCGTTGAGGCGACTGTCGACTTGCTCGTGAGAACTCGGACGAGCGAACGATTCGTGCATCGACCGGACCGAGTCGATGACCGTATCGCGGTGAGAGGCGTCGGTCTGCCCCGCAGCGGCGTGCGCGGGGGCGGCGTGCGCAGGTGTCTGCCGCTCAGGGCGCACGTCACCCGGATCCGGATCGATGGCCGGCTGCGCCTCGGGGTCGACGAGCACGATGAAGTTCTCGATCTCCTGGGCCTCGGGCACCCCTGACATGGCGTGCATGATCGCCTGTCGCAAACGATTCTCGAGGAGTTTCAACGTGAAGTCGTGCTGCACTGCGAGGTACAGGGTGCCGCCGCCCACGCCACGGGGGACGGCGAGCGCGAGCTGCGCGCCTACCGCGGGGCCGACCTCGGGATCCGCCATGACCGCGTGCGTCACGGTGGCCCAAATCTGTTGAACGTCGTCCTCTGTCACGTGCCCATCCGGTCCGATCTGATCCCGTCGTGCGGGAAGGTTATCCCCAACTGCTATCCACAGG